>NZ_CP108880.1:4800000-7198112 GCF_036347035.1 Micromonospora sp. NBC_00821 | reverse complement strand
ATAAGGCCACCCCTAACGGGGTGGCCTTATCTGCGTTTCCCCTTTCCCGCGTTTCCTCGTGTGGTTGATCGGCCGGGTCTCCCCGGTCTCCGCGGGCTATCGGATGACCGGTGGGGCCGGGTCTGGGGTCCGAGCTGCCCTGAGGCAGGCAAGGTCACGCTCGATCCTGGTTGTCGTGGCCTCAGCTGCGTTGGGACACCACTACATCCAGGATGTTGCACGATCTTGCGGCCGGCGGACCGGCGACGACCGGGCCAGGCGACGGTCAGCGAGCCTGCTGTCAGCAGCTCAGCAGCTCAGCAGCTCAGCAGCTCAGCAGCTCAGCAGCTCAGCAGCTCAGCAGGTCTGGGATCTCCCCCGCGCCCACTCTCCCCCGCGATCTTGCAGTTTGTGCGGCGACAAATCGCCTCAGACTTCGCGTTACGACGACAGAAAGTGCAAGATCGCGGCGGTTCAGGGCTGGGTCTGGCGCCCAGGGTTAGGCTCGGCCCGTGGATGAGGTCCTGGTGTTTGTGGTGTTCACGGGCTGCGTGGCCGCGGTCCTGGGTACCCTCTGGTGGCTCGCGTCCCGGGTGCGTCGTCGCGGTATCGGTGGTGAGGTAATGGGTCCGTTCGAGGAGATGTGGCACCCCGCGGCGCACCGGTTCCGGGCCGAGATCCGGGTGCAGGAGAGTCGTACGGTCCCGATGCCACCGCAGGGCGGCAAGCGCGATGGCCACGGCGGCAACGCCGGCGACCCGACCCCCGACCTGAGCTGACCCCGGACCTGAGCTGGACCCGGAGCAGGGCTGGACCCGGAGCAGGGCTGACCCCCGACCTGAGCTGGACCCGGAGCAGGGCTGGACCCGGAGCAGGGCGGACCTCACGGCGGGATCGACCCGCACCGGGTGAGCCCTTAGGACGGTTTGGGCCCGCAGACGTAGCGGGGTTCCGCGTCGTAGCGCCAGGTGAACTTCTCCCGCTTGACCACGGTGCCGCCCTTCTTGATGACCCGGAAGGCGTCCTGGGTGAAGCCGTTGATGCCGTTGGTCTCGATGCACGAGGGGCCGGGAGACAGGTGGATCTGCTTCGGCGTCGTGATGTTGCGGCGCGGCCCGTACTCGGTCTTCACGCTGTCGTAGATCTTCGTGCTCCAGATCGACACGGTGATCGTGCTGGACGTGTACGACGTGTCGATGAGTACGCCGTACTCGGTGTTGTTGCGGAACTTGAAGTCCAGGTTCGGCCAGAAGATCGTGGACTCGATGACGGCCGGGTACCTGTCGAACCAGTACGAGTGCGGCTTGTGCTCGACGTCCTCCAAGCCGGCGTAGTACGTCGCGTTGAACAGCGTGGTGGTGAACTGCGAGGTGCCGCCGCCGACGCCCGGCACCAGCTTGCCGTCGAGGATGACAGGTGCGTCCCGGTAGCCCTGGGCGTAGCCGCGCTCGCCGGTGTGCCCGTTGAGCGAGAACGTCTTTCCAGGTAGGACGACGGTGCCGTCCACCTTCCGCGCGATGGTCGCGATGTTCTGGCTGCGCGATGAGGCCATGCCACCGGTGAACCGGGTGGTGAAGGTCGACACCCGCTCCTTGATGCCCAGGCCGGCGAGCTTCTCCGCGGTCAGCTGCGGCGGTGTCGGCTTCAACTCGCCGGTCACCTCGCGGCCCTCCGCCCTGGGTAGGACGGCCAGCAGGTCTCGACTGAGGGCTGCCGTGTCCAGCTGCTGCCCGGATCGCCCCTCCATGGCTGTGGGTCGGCCACCGGAAATCGTCATCGTGGCGTCCTTCGGCGGCACCTCGATGGCGGCCAGTTTGTCGCCGAGCGCCGCCCGCAGCCGCTTGACGTCCACCGAGGGGGTGAGCTTGCCGGTCTTGTCGGTGCTGAACCGGAGGCTCTTCGCGATGGCGGCGGGCGGGATCGACACCTGGCCCTTGTTGGTGCGCAGGGTGACCGGTGCGGCGACCGCCGGCTTCGCCAGCTCACTGACCATCCGGTCCAACTCCTCCGGAGTGGTCGCCGGGTGGGTCTCCACCAGGGGCACGGTGACCGGGGCGCCGGCCAACCAGCCGGTGCGGACCACCTCGGCGGAACGCTCCGGGTTCAGAGCCAGCCCGGGCTTGGGTTGTACGACCTTCGGCGTGGTGCCCTTATAGGTGATCGCCGGCATCGTCATGCCCTGGGCCTGGTCGCCGAGCACCTTACGGAGCGCGTCGTCCAACCGGGCCGCGTCGACTGTCACCACGGGCTCGACGGTGCGGGAGCCGACCAACCGGCTGACCGGGTGCGCGTCGGCCTCGGCTGCTGCGGCGACGGTCGCCGGCACGTCGACGGTCAGCCCCACGTCGGCGGGGTTGATCTCGGCGGTGCGCCCGTCGACGGTGACCTTCAGCGGCGTGGCGAGAGTTGCCGCCCGCCGGTCCAGCTCTGCCCGCAGTTCCCGGTCGGCGTCCGCGCGGCTCCGGCCGCCCAGTTCGGTGCCGAGCACGCTGGTGCCACGGGGGACGTCACCGGCGTACGCCCAGGCACCGGCGCCCGCCACGGCGGCGAGGACGCCACCGGTGATGCCGGCGGCGAGCATCATGCGCACCCGACGCGGCCGGCGCGGGCCGCCGTCCGGCTCGCCGGGAGTGGCTGTGCTGACCGGCTCAGGTCCGTCGTCCGGCCAGGTGACCGCGGTGACCTGCACTGTGGGCCGGTCGTCGGCGGGTGGACTGTTTTCGCCGTACAGCGTCACTGCAACCTCGATCGCCAGGGTGCCGCGGGAGGTCCTCCCTCCCGGAGGCACCTACGGTAACGAATGCCCGGCCCTCCTCGTTGGCTACGCCCACCAGGCGCTGCTACCGCGTGTCGTTCGGCGTGTCGCACCGGTCCGGGGGCGGTGCCGACGACCCACCGCCGACGTGGCACGGTGACCGGGTGGACACTGCGGAGCGGGTGTTGGCGTACGGGGGCGGATCGCTGGACCGGGCGGGACCGTTGCGCACCGATCCGACGCGGTTGGATGCGCTGCTCACCGAGTCGACCACAGTGCTGTTGCCGCTGTGGCGTGACCGTTGTCTCGTCGACGGACACGGGCCGATCCGGCTCAGCGCGGAGCGCGCGGCGCTGGTCCGGTCCGCCGTCGGCGAGACAGTCTTCCTGGGGCTCGACGGGGAAGCCGCCGTGTTCGCGGCTGACCTCTCCGCGCTCCCCGAGCGGTCCGCCGTCGAGATGGCCGGTGCGGTGCGGTCCGTCGACGTGCGGGCACTGGTCGGGCGGATCGAGCCCGGGGACGCGTCAGTCCTGGCGTACGCCAGGGGTTTGTTGCACTGGCACCGGCAGCAGCGATTCTGCGGGACGTGCGGCGCGCCGGCGGTCGCCGGCGGCGGCGGGCACCTGCGGACGTGTGCCGGCACCGAATGCGGACGTCTGCTGTTCCCCCGGATCGAGCCGGCCATCATCGTGTTGGTCGAGGCACCCGGTCGGCCGGGGCGCTGTCTGCTGGCCCGGCACGCGGGTGCGGCCGAGGACGCGTACTCGACGCTGGCCGGCTTCGTCGAGATCGGCGAGAGCCTGGAGGACGCGGTCCGTCGTGAGATGGGCGAGGAGGCGGGCGTGACAGTCACCGACGTGACCTACCAGGGGTCACAGGCATGGCCGTTCCCCGCCGGCCTGATGGTGGGCTTCCGGGCCACCGCCACCTCCGACGAGGTACGCGTGGACGGCGAGGAGTTGTTGGAGGCGCGCTGGTTCACCCGGGCGGAGCTGCGGGACCGGGTGGCCTCGGGTCGTCCGCTCGGTCGGGTGGACTCGATCGACCACCGACTGCTGACGGACTGGCTTGAAGAGGACTAGTCGGCTCGGTCGCCGGAACCGGCGCGGGCCGACGGGCTGTCACCGCCATCAGCGCTGTGGTGACGATGGCAGTGCCCAGTGCCGCGAGGAGGAGACCGGGGACGGTGTGCGGCCGAAGGGTCGCGGTGACGGCCACCAGGCCGGCCACCCCCACCCACAGTGGTGCCGCCGCCCAGCGTGCGCCGGCCGCGAGGCGGTCGTTGAGCAGCACGAACGTCACCGCGTAGAGCGCACCGACCGCCGCGAAGACTGGTGCGTACCGGCCCAGGTGGTCGTAGTCGGGCCCACCGGCGAGGCGGAACGCGAGTCCTCCGGCGAGCGTCGAGGCGAGGACCAGAATCACGCCACACCCGCCTGTCACAGCGAGCGCAACCGTTCGGCTGCGCCGGTCGCCGCGGGCCAGCCGCGGTAGGGCGAGGACGGCGGCGACCTGCGGTGCCCAGAGCGCGCCCTTGCTCAGGACGGTGCCGACCGAGTACGCCCCGGAATCCGACGGGGACAGCAGTTGCCGGGACAGCAGCAGGTCGGCGTAGGAGACGACGAGCATCGCCAGGGTCGCGCCGCCGCCGGCAACGACCTGAGCGACGGTCAACCGTGGGGCGGTGGACGACCGTCGGGGCTCGCGGGCGAGTCGGGCCAGCACCGCTGGGGTGAGGGCGGCGGTCAACGCGCCGACCGCCAGCGCGCCGGTCGGTCCCGCGTCGAGCAGCAACCCGGCGATCACGCCGCCGTAGCGGCCGGCGGCGAGCAGCGCCATCCCGATGGCGAGTCGTACGAAGCGTTGGCCACCCTGCAACTCTCCGAGCGATCGGGAGGAGAGCACTATCGCCGCGGTGGTGACCGCGAGCAGCGCGGGCATCTCGACCGGGAGATCCAGGGCGGTGACCAGCAGTGGTGTCGCCGCGACGAGGGTTACCGCGCACACTGCGGCGGTGACGGCGGTGAGCCGCCGAGTGTCGGAGGCGCCGTGCCGGGCGCGGTGCACGGCGACGGCCAGTTGCAGGCCGAGCCCTGGCACACCGACGATCGCCACCAGACCCAGGGCGGTGGCGAGCGCGCTGAGGTCGGCCGGGTCGAGCCGCCGGGCGGCCAGGACCGGCACCAGGTAGGCCAGGCCGTTGACCAGGACCCCGGCCAGTGTGACGCTGAGTCCGGCAGCGCCGAGGCCCGTGCTCCATCCGCGTGCCAGCTCCGTCTGGGCCGTCTTCTGCCGACGGACGGGTCGTCGGGGGCTCACGTGATCTCGGAGAAGGTCGGAAGCTGCCCGTCGGCCGGCCCGGCCGCCGGGCCGGGTCTCGCCGGCTCGGTCGGGTCGTGATCGGCCGGGTCGTGATCGGCCGCGTCCGGCTCGCTGGTGTCCTGCTCAGCCACAACAGGCGCGGTGGCGTCGGGCTCGGTCGTCTCCCGCGTCGGTCCCGCCATGACCGCCGCAACGGCTGCGGTCGCGGCGGTCGGCCTGGCCCGGCGTACGGGCCGCCGTCGGGCGGCGGTGGAGAGCCAGAGGGCGCCCAGGGCGACGACGATGGTGAGTTGCACGAGCGCGTCGGTGTTCCGCCGCGTCGAGTCGAGGTAGAGCAACCCGGCGAGCAGGACGAGCGCGCCGGGCAGCCAGGTCTCGACGGCCCGGCTGATCGTCCTGGCCCGGCGTGGGTCGGCCGGCCAGGGCAGGCGGCGTGAGCCGGGTACCGCCAGCATGAATCCCGCCGCGACCAGCAGGCCGCCGATGAGGCCACTCCACAGCACCAGCGCGGCGGCCCCGACGGCCAGCAGCGGCAGCGAGCGGGTGACCCGACGTCGGCCGCGCGGTGGGACGGTCGCCGGGGTTCGCCCGGTGGGCTGTCGGGCGGGCACCACAGCGAGCAGGATCACCACCGCGAGCAGGATGCCGCCGAGGAGAAGCCCCGCCCGGTACGGCGTGTCCGGTGCGAAACGCAACAGCACCTCTCCGGAGGTGCCGGCGGGAAGGATCCAGCCCTGCTGCCAACCGTCCACCACCAGTGGTTTCAGCGTCCGCCCGCCGAGGGTGGCCTGCCAGCCGGTGTTGGTGTTCTCCCGTACGGCGAGCACCCGGTCGACGGGGTGACTGGCCACCCGTACCCGTCGCTCGGTGGCCGCCCAGGACTCGATCTCGGTGACGCTGGCGCTGGCGTTGGCGGTCGCCGGGGCGGGAGTGGTCGTCTTCGGTACCAGGGCGACCCTCGTGGGCCAGGCCAGCTTGCCCGGGGTGGTGACGATGCGGTGCTCCCCGCGGCCCAGGTCAAGCTGCCGGGGCGTGTCCCGGCCGCACGGCGTCACCGGCATCTCGCGCATCTCCAGCAGGTCGCGGAGCGTGCCGCGCAGCGTGGTGGTGACCCGTGCCGCGCCGATCTGGAGCGTCGGCCCCGATCCGCAGGCCAGCGTCAGGGGTGCGTCGGGGCGCGGTCCGACGGTGGGCGCTCCGGGTAGCACCGTCACCTCGCCGACCGCGACGGGCAACCGCTCCGGCAACCGCAGCTTGTACGGGTCGGTGCTGGTGGCGGACGGCTTGTCGAGGAACTGGATGGTGATCTCGTCGGTCCGCATCGGCGGGTCCAGGCGGAGCAGCCCGTCGTCGCCGAGCAGGCTGCTGCGGAAGCCGTCGTCGCCGACCACCCGCACACTGCCGAGACGGGTGGCGGGTGTCTTGTCGTCGACCGAGAAGCGGAGACCGGTGATGGTCTGCGGCTTGAGCCACTTGAGTCGCAGGATCGGTGCCTCGTCGTCGATCGCCGGTGACCAGCTGGTGGCCGGGTCTCCGTCGAGTGCCGCCCCGGCCCGGCCGGTCGGGTCGGGCACCGCCGTCGAGGAGGCGCTGATCTGCGCCGCGAGGCGCAACGGCTGCGCGTCGGTCACCAGCTTGTCGAGGGCGTTGTCCAGGTCAGGGCCGGCTGTGGGTCGTGCCCACAGCTTGGCGTCGTACGCGCCGGCCGCCGGCAGGGTCACTGTCCGGTCGATGGTGGACCCGTCCTCGGAACCACGGATGGCGTCGGTGGAGCAGCGCGGGTAGCCGTCGACGGAGAAGCAGGCCGGTGTCGTGGGTGCCGCGGACACGACGACGGCCGCCGGCCGGTCGGTGACCGGTGCGGTGGGCAGGACCAGGGTGCGGCTGGTCTGGATGCCCGGGATCTTGATCTCGGCGACACCGACCGAGCCGTTTCCGAACGGGCGCAGGTCGTACGCGCTGTCTACCGAGACCCGGACCTCGCGGGTGGCGTGGACGCCGGGCAGTTCGAACACCATGTGGTCGCTGAACTGTTCGACGGTGCTGCTCTCGTACCCGGCGCTGACGGTCACCGTCGTGGGCAGGGCATCGGCCTTCAGGTCGAACCACACCTCGACCCGGGTGACAGTCGTCGGGTCGGCGAGGCTCACCTCGATCCACTGTTGGTCGCTGGGCGAGTACGGCGCGGACTGCCAGGAGGTCGCCGGGTTGCCGTCCATCGCCGCGTACGGCTGGTGCTCGGGGCGGGCACCGCCGGGGGAGCCCACCTGCGAACGGGCGGTGGAGGTGCGGATCGCGTCGATGCCCTCGAAGCGGGCGACGGTGGAGTGCTCCGCGCCCCACTCGGGCAGGTAGTCGTGGGCGGGCGCGGTGACCTCGAAGGTGTCGTCGGCGGTCAACGTCTGGGAGGTGTTGTCACGCAGCCCGCCGAACGACACGTCCCGCCTGCGCAGACCATCGGTGATCGCCACCGGTCCGGCGACGTCGGCTGTCGACGCGTCGCCGGCCAGGACGGTGGGCGCCGAGCCGAGTTGCCCCGCCGCGGCGAGGTCGAGCAGTGATTCCGGGCCACCGACCACTGTGGTCACGTCGGACCTGTCGTAGGCGACGACCGGCTCGACGGGCCGGTCGACCCGGTAGACCTCCAGCGCCCGGACGGGCACGTCGAGCCCGTGGTCGCGGAACTCGTCGGGGGACGAGGGCCCGCCGCGCAGGGGGCCGAAGGACGTGACGCGGGTCAAGCCGGGTGAGCGCTCCAGCGCCTGCCGGACCACCGCTGGGCGCGCCGTGTCGGAGCGGCCATGGTCGAGGTCGGCGCGGAACAGGACGTGACTGATTCCGGATCGGGCCAGCAGATCCGCCAGGCCGGTCGACCCGGCGCCGGTGGCGAGCGTCGACTCGATCACGTCCAGCAGTCGGATCGTGGTCGGTGGGGTGAAGGGAATGGCGTTGCGTACTGCCCACCGGCTGTTGAGCAGCGGCTGAGTGATCTCGTCCGTGGTGTTGCCCCAGTCGTACGACGGGAAACGCGCTCCGGGTACGACGAGCACCCGCCCGCGTCCCGTGTTCGCGTCGAGCCAGTCGGTGGCGTCGTGCCAGTAGCCGGGCACCTCCTTGACGGCGCCCGGGGTGGCGAGACCACCTGCGAGGGCGGGCGTGGCGACCGCCGTGACGGCGACGATCGCGGCACCGGCGGTCAGCCAGGCGCGTGCGACGGTTCGCGGACGGTGCCGCGCGGGCGCGGTGCGCGCAGCCCGGACGGCCAGCCCGATCAGGTGCGCCATGCCCAGGCACAGGGGCAGGCGGAGCAGGACGTCGAACTTGTGCACGTTGCGCAGGGGTGCGCCGACACCGTCGAGGAACTCCCGTTGCGGCCCGGCGAGGATGTTCGGCAGGTCGCCGACGTGCCCGAGACCGACGAGCGCGACGCCGAGCACCAGACCGGTGATGAGGAACCGGCGGTGCGGCATCCCCCGTCGGGACAGCCCGAGGACACCGAGGGCGGCGACCGCCAGGGTGGCGGCGACCAGCACCGCCTCGTTGGCGAGTCGCGCACCGGACGGGATGGTCGGTCCGAACGGGGAGGCCAGGTAGGCGACCCAGTAGGAGGCGCCGCGCAGTGTGGTCACCCCGTCGGTGACGCTGGTGGTGTTTCGGGCGGTCTCGATGTAGTCCAGGAAGGGTGGGCTGTATCGCCCGAGGACCAGCAGCGGAACCAACCACCACGCGGTGGCCAGGGCCACCGCGCCACACCAGGCGGCGATGGCGGTGACCCGCCGGCGTACGGGCTGGACGGTGGCGAGCCAGAGCACTGCCAGTGGCACCACGGCGAACACGGCGGTGGCGTTGACCCCACCGGCGCAGGCGACGGCGATGGCCGACGCGGCGACGGCACGTCGCAGTCGCGTGCCCGCGGCGAGACCGACCAGTGGAATGAGCACCCAGGGGGCGACGGCGCTGGGCCAGGCTTCCACCGAGGACCAGCCGAGCTGGGTGAGGATGCGCGGTGACAGCGCGAAGGCGACGCCGGCGATCATGCGCCCGGCGGGCGTTCCGATGGTGAGCCGACCCGCCAGGCGTACGGCCCCCAGGTAGGCGACACAGAAGAGCAGCGCCCACCACAGCCGCTGCACCACCCACGGCGCGAGGCCGGACTCCGACCCGAGCAGGAAGAACGGGCCCATCGGCCAGAGATAGCCGTACGCCTGGTTCTGTAGTTGACCGAACGTGCCGGTGGGGTCCCACAGGTGCAGTGAGCGGAGCAGCCACCCGGCCGGGTTGACGTTCAGGTCGACCTTGGTGTCCGGGACGACCTGGCCCGGGGCCTGCTGGAAGGCGAGGGCGGTGAGAGCGATGCAGATGACCAGGTGCCGGAACCGTCGGGCCGTGTGCCGGCTCCGGCTGGACCCCGGAGCGGCGCCACTGGCCACCTCTGCACGCATTTCGGCTCCTGTCTTCACCGGCCGGACGCGCACCTGCAGCCGACGACTGTCGCGCGACGTTATCCGGACCGGGCACGGACGGGCGACCAGGGGCGCTGCGGTGGCGTTATCGGGAGAACGGCCGTCCCCACGGCGTGTAAGCGTGTGGCAGGCTGCCGACCATGTCAATGCCAGAAGCTGAGGCCGAGACGCATCCGGAACGCGTCGCGTCCGACGGCGACGGGCCCGGGCCGATCGGCCGATGGCTCCGCGCCGACCCCGTCCGCGCCGTGGCGATCGCCCTCATCGCGGTGTCCGTCGCCTGGCGCGCCGGCCTCGCCACCCGTGGCTGGTTCTCGCAGGACGAGTTCGTCATCGCCGCCCAGGTTCTCGACACCGGACTGGACGCGGACTATCTCCTACGTACGTTCAACAACCACCTCATGCCCGGCGGCCTGTTGGTGGCGTGGGCGATGGTGCGGGCGGCGGGCTTCGCCACCTGGCCGTGGGTGTTGCTGCTGGCGGTTGGCCAGGCGGCGACCGGGATCGCCGTCTACCGGCTGTTGCGGGATCTGCTCCGGCCAAGCTGGGGCCTGCTCATTCCGTTGTGCCTGTTCGTGTTCAGCCCGCTGACGCTTGAGGTCTCCTCGCTGTGGTTGGTCGGGCTGCTCGTGTTGCCGATGCAGTTGGCACTGGTCATGGCGGTGGCAGCCCAGGTCCGGTACGTGCGGACCGGTCGCCTGCGGCACCTCGTGGCGGTCGCGCTCTGGCTGGTGTTCGGCCTGCTCTTCGACACCAAGTCCCTGCTGATCGTGCCGCTGCTGTTCCTGCTGACGGTCTTCCTCTTCACCTCCGGTGGCGTATGGCGCAGCCTCGCGGCGGCGATCCGCCGGCACTGGCCGGCCTGGCTGATGCTCAGCGCGCTGTCGGGGGGATACCTGGCGTTCTACCTGACCCGGCCCGCCGCCCGCGAGCTGGACGAGCCCTCGTCCGTCGGCCCGATCCTCAACTTCCTCGGTGACCTGGTCGGCGAGACAGTGGTGCCGGGTCTGCTCGGAGGTCCCTGGCGCTGGAGCTACGCCGGTGACGGTCCCCCGCTCGTCGATCCGTACGACATCGCCAAGTGGTTGTCGTGGGCGGCGCTGGCGACGCTGGTAGTGGTCACCGTCCGACGGCGTCCGTCGGCCGGCCGGGCCTGGTTGCTGCTCACCTCCTACCTCGGCCTGGTCGCCGCGCTCTTCGCCATCACCCGGCTGGGTGGGCCGCTCGGCCCACTGGTCGGCGTCGTCCCCCGGTACGTCGCCGACGTGGTGCTGGTCGCGGCGATCTGTGTGGGCGCGGCCCTGCTGGGGATCAAGGACACCGACGAGGACGAGGTGTCGGCGTGGCCGGTGCCGACGGTCCTGCGGGAGCCGGGCGCGTTCGCTGTCGGCCTGGTCTCGATGATCGTCGTCCTGGCGACCATCGGCGTGGGCACCCTGTGGAGCACTGCCCGTTTCGGGGACAACTGGAGTACGAAGTACGGGCGGGACTATCTCGCGACGACGCAGGCCGAGCTCGCCGCGGCGCCGCCGGGCACCGTCTTCTTCGACACCGCCGTCCCGGACCGGGTGATCGCCGGTTACTTCTGGCCTGACAATCTCCAGTCGCACTTCTTCCGCCCGGCCGAGCGTCGACCCACCTTCGTGACGGAGGCCGCGCGACCGTCGACGTTCGATGATCTCGGCCGGATCCGCCCGGTAGTGGTTCAGGGACGGAAGATCGTGCCCGGCCCGGTGGACGGTTGCGGGCACCTGGCCCAGGGCGGGCAACCCACTCGGATCCCGTTGGACGGGTACCTGGTGGAGTGGCCGTACGTGGTGCACTTCGGCTACCTCAGCTCGGGTGACTCGACAGCGCTGTTCCGGCTCGGGGACGCCACACGTGAGATCACCCTGCGACGCGGGTTGAACGACCTGTTCTTCCTGCTGGAAGGTGCGGGGGACGCCGTCGAGGTCACCGTGCGGACGCCAGGGGTCGGAGTGTGCACCGAGTTGATCACCGTCGGCCGGGCGGTGCCGGCGTCGTGAATGGTTGAGCCGACCGACGGCGTCGAGGCCGCACCGGTTCGGCGGGCGCGGGACACACTGTCGCTGTACGCGGTAGCGGCGGCGGTCACCGTTGTGGTGCTGGCCCCGCTGGCGGCACCCGGCTACGCGTTGCTGTACGACATGGTGTTCGTACCCCGGCAGCCGTTGACCTGGGATCTCGTCGCCCCGGCGCAGAGTCTGCCCCGGGCGGTGCCGATGGACGCGCTGGTCTCGCTGGTCACCCAGCTCGTGCCGGGCTGGGTGGTGCAGCGGCTCGCGCTCGCCGGGGCGGTCTTCCTCGCGGCGGTCGGCGCCGGCCGGTTGGTGCCGACCGAACGGCGGGCGGTCCGGCTGTTCGCCGCAGTGGCGTACGCGTGGACGCCGTACCTCGCCGAGCGGTTGCTGATCGGGCAGTGGGGGCTGCTGCTCGCGTACGCCGCGCTGCCCTGGCTGGTGCGGGCGGCGCTGGACCTGCGGGCCGGGCGAGACGGCGCGCTCGCCCGGGTGGTGCTCGCCGCCGCTCCCGCCGCCATCACTCCGACCGGCGGTCTGATCGCGCTGGGCACCGTGCTGGTGCTGACGTCGGACCGGATGCTCGCGCCCCGGTCGCTGCTGGTGTCGCAGCGGATGCATCCGCACCGGTCCCGGCAAGCGTTGGCCGCGGTCGGAGTGCTCAACGCCCCCTGGGTGGTCGCGGCGCTGGTCACCGGTGCCGGGGGTTCCTCGGACCCGGCGGGGGTGGCGGCGTTCGCGGCGCGTTCGGAGAACTGGGCCGGCCCACTGGTGGCGCTGGCCGGTACCGGTGGCATCTGGAGCGCGCAGGCCACCCCCTCCAGTCGCGCGGCACCACTGGTGCCGGTGGCGGCCCTCGTGCTGCTGATCCTGGCCGGTGTCGGTGCGGGCCTGCTGCGACGCCGGCTGCCCCCGGGTGGGGCGGCGAGACTGGCGGTGCTCGCCGGGACCGGATTTCTGCTCGCCGCCTTCGGGCTGCTCCCCGGCGGGGATGCCGCGCTGCGCTGGGCGGTGGTGCACCTGCCCGGCGCGGGGCTGCTGCGAGATGGGCAGAAGTTCCTGGCGCCGTACGCCCTGCTGCTGGTGGTGTGCGCGGCGTTGGGCGCCGAGCGGCTGGTGGCCCGGATCGACCGGGAGGTGGCCGGGGTGGTCCTGGTCGGGCTGCTGTTCCTGCCGGTGGCGGTCCTGCCGGACCTCGCGTTCGGCGGTGCCGGTCGGCTTCGGCCGGTGAGCTATCCGACGGAGTGGCAGCGGGTGGCCGAGCACATCGAGGAGGAGCCGGGGGAGATCCTCGCGTTGCCGCTGAGCGCCTACCGGGCGTACCAGTGGAACCCTGGTCGGGTCGTCCTGGACCCGGCACCCCGCTATCTGCCGGGGACGGTCCTGACCGATGACACGCTCCGGGTCGGCGACGTCGCCGTGGCTGGCGAGAACCCGCGCGTCCGTGAGATGCGCCGGGCGCTGGCCGAGGGGCGGCCGGTCTGGACCACCGGGGTGCGCTGGGTCCTGGTGCAGCGCGAGGTCTCCGGCGAGGTCGACTCTCAGGTGCTCGGCGGCCTGGAACGCGTCCACGACGGACCGTTCCTGACGCTGTACCGCAACCCGGCCACAGTGCGGGAATCGGGCGGGTCCGGGCCCGCCCGACTGGCGGTGGTAGCGGCCCTCAGCGCTGCCCTTCTGGTGGTCATCGCTGCCGCCGTTTCGGCACTACACCGGCGAGCTACCGCGTGGTAACGTCCGCTCGCACGTCTCGCCATTGGAGGATTGGCATGCGTAGAGCTCTGACCCTGGTCGTGTCTGGCCTGGTGGCGGCGTTGCTGGGGATCCTGGCTCTCGGCGGGATCTCGGCCGCCGCGACCGCCACCGACGAGGAGGCCGCGAGTGAGGCCAAGCTCGTCTCGGAGGCGGCCAAGCGCGCCGGTAAGAAAGACCCGTACGCCCCAGCGGTTTACGGCGACAGGTAGGACGGCTCGCCCCGCTGCTGCACTGGGCGGGGCGACTCCACACCCTTGAGGATCGCCTCGAAGCGCCCACCCGCGGCCTGCCAGGTGAAACTCGCCGCGTGCTCCCGGGCCTGGGCGCCCATCTCCCGCCGCAGCTCATCCCGGCGCAGAAGCGTGCGCACCTTCATCAGGTAGTCGTCGATGTCGTCGGCCAGCAGGCCGGTACGCCCGTCGACTACCGCTTCGGCGACTCCGCCCGCTCCCCGGAACGCCACAGTCGGGGTGCCCGCCGACCCCGCCTCCACGATCGTGAGCCCCCAGCCCTCCTTGAGGGACGGGGTCAGGGCCACCCAGGCCGAGGCGAGCAGGGCGGCCTTCTCCTCCTCGGTCACGAAGCCCCGGAAGTCCACCCGCTCGGTGATGTCCAGCTCCGCGGCGAGTTCACGCAGATGCGACTCCCACCAGCCCTGGCCGGCGACGACCAGACGTAGTTGGGGCAGCTCGTCGGCGAGGGCCGCGACGGCTCGCAGCGCCACCTCCACCCGCTTGTGGGGCACCAGCCGGTTCAGCGTCACGAGCAGCGGGAACGTCGCCCGTTCGGCGTCGGTGTGGGGCAGCGTCGGGGTGCCGTTGTGCACCACGGAGACCTGCTCCGTCGGCACGCCCAGCACAGACAGCTCTCGGCGGGTCGCCTCGGAGACGGTGACGTACCGGCACCGCTGGTAGACGCGTATGGCGAGCGACGACTCGATCCACCAGCCGAACCGGGCAGCCCACTTCGGAAGCACCACCGGCCACTGCTCGCGGTGCACGTGGTGGATCAGCTTGACCACCGGGCGTCGTGACCACAGCGGGGCGAGGAACGGCAACCCGTTGCAGACGTCGACCAGGACGTCGGGCCGGCCGCCGCGGCGGGCCGCCAGTGGGCCGATGCCCAGCGCGCCGACGACGTAACAGAGTGCCGCCCAGAGGTAGACGCTGTGCCGGCCGCCGCGCCGCACCAGCCGTACGCCGGCTTCGTTGACCTCGTCGGCGGGTGCCTGACTGTGGGCGGCGCAGAAGAGAGTGGCGCGGAATCCGCGCGCCACCAGCTCGGCGGCGATCCGTTCGACGTAGACCTCGGAACCGCCGCCCTCGGGGTTGCGGGTGTCTCGCCAGTTGAGGAACAACACGTGTCCGGGCATGCCGAAGCGACGCTCCACGCGAACCCTACTCTCAAGTAATTTAGCGACCCGCGTCACATTAGGGGCTGGTGTGCCGGCCGGCAATGCCCCGATGGGCCAGCGCTGGGCGCTACCCGCCGACCGTTGGCACCGGAGTGCCGGCCGCGACGGTCGGCGGCGTGGTGGCCGGTACGGCCACGTCGGTGGCGGGGGGCCCGGACGTCCGCCCACGCCCGGTGGGTCGGCGCCGACCCTGCGACCCGAGCAGTTGCAGGGGCCGCTCGACGCCGTAGTAGCTGACCGCGGCGTACACCAGACCGAAGGCCATGGTGAGGGCGAAGGTGTTGAGCAGCCCGCCGGTGAACAGCTGTCGGTCGTCGACCAGATAGATGAGTTCGATGACCATGGGGTGCCACAGGAACAGCCCGTACGAGACCGTGCCGAGCCACCGGGCGGACGAGCTGCCGAAGATCTCCTTGGCCCGGCTCGGCCCGCCGAAGGCCACCGGGATCAGGATCAGCGCCGCGATCACGAGGTAGAGGGCCAGCTTGACGCCGAACTCGGCGGCCGTCGGCTCGGTGAGGTCGCGGGGACCGGCGACGGGTGTCGTCGCGATCGCCATCAGGCCGACGGCGGCGGCCCAGCAGGTGACCGGCGCCGAGGCCAGGTCGTCCAGGACCCGGAAGGCCGCGGGCGCGGTCCCGGTGCGTAGGGCGACGTGCGCCGCCGCCAGTGCCATGCCGGTGCCGAACCAGGCGGCGTACGAGGGGAACCACATGGTGTGCAGGGCGGCGTCGAGCCAGCCGAGCCCCATCAGGGTGAGCCATCCCGCTGTCAGCAGCGCGCTTCCGCTGACGATCAGGATGGTCCGGACCGGACGCCAGGACCGGCCGACGGCGAGCACGGCGACCAACGGCAGGATCAGGTAGAACACGACCTCGGTGGCGAGACTCCAGGTCTGGCTGAGCCCGGCGCGCAACTGCCCGGGTTGGTAGATCTGGCTGAAGGTGAGGTGCCGGATCCAGTCGCCGACGGACGCCTGCCCGTTCTGCGGCAGGACGACCAGGCAGACCGCGACCGCCAACCAGTAGGCGGGCAGGATGCGCAGGGCCCGCCGCCACAGGTAGCGCTTGGCGCGGGGTCGAGCCCGGCCCGTCGCGGCGTTGAGCGCCCACGGCCTGAACAGCAGGAACCCGGACAGTACGAAGAAGATGGCGACGCCGACGTCCAGTCGAGCCAGCCAGCCGCCCCAGGTGGTGTTCATGGTGACGGCGGTCTGGAACCCGACGTGGTGACCGACGACCGCCACCGCGCCGATTGCTCGCAGCGCGTCGAGGGCGGGAAGTCGGCCGGTTACCGAAGGCTCCGAAACTGTTGGCGCGGCGGCTGTGGACATCTGGACATCCAGGGGGTCGCTTTGAAGGTGACCGGGGAGTAACCTCCCGCCATGTTAAGGATCGGGTGCCCCGGACAACAGGTCGTAGGGCGGCAGGTTACAGGAGGATGAGTGAAGCTTCGCGTGGGCGCCGCGCTCTTCGGGCTTGGCGTCTTATTGCTGGTCTTCGCGGCCGGGCTGCCGTTTTATGTGGCCCCCGCCGTGACCAAGCTCCCCTACGATCTTGAGCCAACGACGTCCGTCGCCGAGGCGAAGAACGCCAGGTTCCTGAAGATCACGGCCACCGGCAGCTCGGTGAGCATCGAGGTTCCGCAGGGCGATCTGGTGTCCAACGTGGAGGTCATCCCACAGCCCGACGACACCAAGGATCGCCTGCCCGAGGACCTCAAGGGCGACGCGGTGATCTGGGACGTCTACCAGACGGTCCGGCGCACCGACAACCAGGACGTGGTCAGCCAGTACAGCACCGAACTCGCTCTCTACCGGATCTCCGGTGCGGCCGCCTCGTGGAAGGACCAGTGGCTCAACGAGACCGGGGCGGACGGGACTCCGGTCGGCAACGTGAAGTACACCGGCCAGATCTACAAGTTCCCGTTCGGCACCGCCAAGCGCGACTACCAGGTCTTCGACCGTGACCTGAAGCGGGCCGTCCCGGCCAAGTTCGTCGGCACCGAGAAGATCAAGGGCATCGAGGCGTACCGCTTCGAGCAGCGGATCGAGAACGAGGTGCTGGCCACCCCGGAGAGCAGCCTCCAGACGCTGGTCGGCAAGTTCGCACCGGGCGCCACCAGCGGCCAGGTCGTCTACAGCAACATCCGTACGCTCTGGGTGGACCCGGTCACCGGCTCCTACGTGAACGTGCGGGAGCAGCAGCACAAGGAGTTGCGCCCCAACACCGGCACCCCCACTGTGCTGTTGGACGCGGACTTCAACTACACCGACGACACTGTCAGCCGCAGTGTCGAGACGGTGAAGGAAAACCGCTTCAAGATCGGCCTGATCAGTTTCTGGGGCCCGATCGTCGCTGGTGTCCTCGGTCTGATCGCTGTCGTCTTCGGTGTGTGGCTGGTGACCCGACCCGAGGGCGGGACGGCCCGGCACCGCGCCGAGCCGGCGGTCGACGACCCGACGCCGACCCGGGTGGACCAGGAGCCGGTGCGCGACACGGACACCGTCGAGCAGCCCAGGCCGCAGCCGGTCGGCGGGCCACTGTCCGACGAGATTCCGCCGGCTTCGACCAACTGGAAGTCGGAGGACCCGACCGTGCCGACCCAGCGGCCGGCTCCGGGCGAGGTGGAGCAGCGCTGACGCGCGTACGACCGGACGTACGACCGAGGGGTGGGCCGCGACGCGGTCCGCCCCTCGGTCATGTGGCAACCCGTACGACCTGCGTACTTTACATTTGTTATTCGATTGTAATTAGTCAATGTGGAGTCACGTTGTGTTGATCAAACCACCGCCGTGCGCCCGGCTTGTGGACATAGATGGGGATTGCCGGGACGAATTCGTTCACTTTTCGTGATGCCTTGCCTCCGCGTGGTCGCCCGACTGTTACCGCCCGGTAATCAGGGGGTTGTGACCTGCGCCGCAACGGGTGCACCATCAAGCCCGATGGTTACCAGCCGGTAACAGAACGCGGGCTCCCAGTGCCGACCGCCCGCTCAACACCGGCCACTCGCGCGCATCGACCCGAGGAGGAGCCCGTGCAGGATCGGTTGGACAGTCAGGGTCGTACCCGATGGTGGCGCTTCGCCGCCATGATGGTGCCCGCCACGGCGGCTGCCGGCGCCATCCTCTTCGGAATGTCGACAGGCGCGATCGCGTCCGACATCACGGTCTCCGGGCAGACGTTCAAGATCGGCGCCGACCGCCTGGAGGGCGACGGCTTCAAGCAGTACGGGGGCATCGTCCGCGAGAAGGGCAAGGACGGGAAGTCCGGTCAGGTCCACCCGATCGCCCTCTCCGAGATCAGCAGCGCCGAGTTGTACAGCCTCTGCCAGTCCGTCCGCGCCGACCTGCCGGGCCTGCCGGTGGTGCTCACCATCAACGCCGGCGAGGGCAAGGAACCCGCCCGCGCCAAGGACCTGCTGATCGCGATGGACTCCTTGAACGGCAACGCGACCTTCACCAACATCAGGATCGGTCGGGATGCCACCGACCTGAACCCGACTGCCCAGGCCGGCTCGTTCGGCCAGAACTCCGAGCACGTCACCATCACCAACCTGCAACAGGTGTCCCGCTACACCACGGCGGCCACGTTCAACCTGGTCGGCCTCCGACTCAAGGTCAACGTGGGTGACGACGCCAAGGGCAAGGAGTGCTTCTGAGCTGAGCCCAGGCCCGCGGTGGTCAGCACCGCGGGCCGGGCCCAGGCCCCCATCCCCGCTCGGTCCCGTCCCCGCTCGGCCAGGAGGAGTACGTGACAACCGCGAACCCGTCCCACGCCCGGCCCGGTGGTCCGGCTCAGGCGTGGCGGCTCTTCCGCCGCTGGCAGCGCAGCCGGCCGTTCTGGGGCGGACTGCTCATCGCCCTGGCCGGGCTGGAGATGTTCGCCTCCACCCGGATGACCCTCAACGGTCTCAGCTTCCACAGCGGCGCGACCGGTCTGCTCTCGCTGCTCATCCCGATCATCCTGGTGACCTGTGGCCTGCTGCTCTGGATCACCCCGGCGCAGCGGCTGTTCTACTCGGTCGTCGCGGCGGTCACCGCCGTGTACTCGCTGATCGGGCTCAACCTGGGCGGCTTCTTCGTCGGTCTGCTGCTCGGCATCGTCGGCAGCGCGCTCGCCTTCGCCTGGACCCCGATCCACCCCACACCACCCACCCCGCAACAGGCCGAGATCGAGCAGAACGGCGACGACCAGGGCGGCGCCGGCCTGGCCGGCGTCGGCCTGGCTGATGGTGACGCCGACGGATCCGACAGTGGCGGCGCCGAGCAGGACGGTGCCGTGCGGGCCGATCATCCGGGGGGCGGAGCGTCCGACGAGGGTGCGCCGCCCGAGTGGCCGGGACGTTCCGCTGATCCGCGAGCCTTCGCCATCGCTCTCGTGGTCCTCGGCCTGGCGGCCGTCGGCCTGGGCAGCCAGCCCCGAGCGGTGCAGGCAGCACCGAACCGACCGGCCTCGACCGGCTGCCCCACCCCGCCCCGGGCCGTCACCCCGTCGCCCAGTCGCAGCGCGCCGATGCCGACGCCCACCCCGAGCCCGGCGCGGGGCGGCAACGTGATCACCGACATCCTGGACGGGATCGGCGATCTGCTCGGCATTGGAGACCGAGCGGACCCCGCGCCCTCGGTACGTCCCACCGCCACGCCGACAGCCCGGCCGACCAGCACGGCGACGCCCCGCCCCGGCCCCACCGACTGCCCGTCGCAGCCCCCGGGCAAGCCGACCCCGGGTAAACCCGGCACACCGGCACCCGGGAGGCCGGACACGGTGCAGCCGGGCAGGCTCCTGCCGCGGATCGCCGCCGATCCGGGCCTGCCGACGGTGGCCCAGACGCCGTCGAAGCTCAGCGGGTCGTCGGTGCGGATGACCGGGCTGCGGTTCGACGGGGTCACGGACCTGCACACCGTGAAGGGCGACCTCAAGGTGCTGAAGTTCAGCATGCGGGAGGCGGTGACCGCCGACTTCCTGCTGCGGGCCGACGGCCCCGCAGGGCGCAACCAGAGGTACGCGACCAGCCAGTTGACAGTGCGGGGAGACGTGGCCTTCTACGCGACCCGGTTCGTCGGCCGACTGCTCGGCATCAAGATCACGCTGACCCCGGATCTGCCGCTACCGGACGGCCTTCCGATCACCTCGCCCATCCCGATCACGTTCACCGACCCCGCCATCGACCTGGCGTACGTCACCAGCGACACGCTGACCGCCCGCCCGGCGTTGGCACTCACCCTCGGCTGAGCGCACAGCCGCAGAGCGGCCTCGGGGTGCGGCGTTCGTGGCGCGAGCAGCCTCGGCGCGGGCGTGGCCGCGCGCGGCGACGGACTCGTCGTACCGTCGGCGCGCGCAGCCACCGCGCGGTCAGAGTCGGGCCAGCGCCCGGCGCAGCGGGTCGAGACCCAGCGCACCCAGGTCCAACGCCTGCCTGTGGAACTCCCGCAGGTCGAAATCGGCGCCCTTGCGGGCCTTCGCGTCCTCGCGGGCCTGCAGCCAGATCCGCTCACCCACCTTGTACGACGGCGCCTGCCCCGGCCAACCCAGGTAGCGGTTCAGCTCGAAGCGCAGGTTCTCGTCCGGGACCCGGCAGTGCGCCCGCATGAACTCCCAGCCCAGTTCGGGCGTCCACCGTTCGCCCGGGTGGAAACCGAACGGATTGTCCTTCGGGATCTCCAGCTCCAGGTGCATGCCGATGTCCACGATCACCCGGGCCGCGCGCATCGCCTGGCCGTCGAGCATGCCCAGCTTGTCGCCCGGATCCTCCAGGTAGCCCAGCTCGTCCATCAGCCGCTCCGAGTAGAGCGCCCAGCCCTCACCGTGCCCGGAGACCCAGCAGAGCAGCCGCTGCCAACGGTTGAGCAGGTCGGCCCGGACGGCGGTCTGCGCCACCTGGAGATGGTGACCCGGCACGCCCTCGTGGTAGACCGTTGTCACCTCTCGCCAGGTGGAGAAGTCGCTGATGCCCTGCGGCACCGCCCACCACATGCGACCAGGGCGGGAGAAATCCTCACTCGGGCCGGTGTAATAGATGGCCCCGTCGCTGGTCGGCGCGAGGCAGCACTCGATACGGCGGACCTGCTCCGGGATGTCGAAGTGGGTGCCGTGCAGCTCGGTGATCGCCTTGTCGGCCAGCGCCTGCATCCAGTCCCGGAATGCCTCCTTGCCCTGGATGGTCCGGGCCGGGTCGGCGTCCAGCTTGGTCACGGCCTCGTCGACTGTGGCACCGGAGCCGGCGATGCGCCCCGCCACGACCCGCATCTCCTCCTCCAGGCGGGCCAGCTCCGCGAAGCCCCAGGCGTACGTCTCGTCCAGGTCGACCTTGGCACCGAGGAAGTACTGCGAGGCGAGTTCGTAGCGCTCCCGGCCGGCGGCCTGCTTGTCCCGCCCGTGCGGGGCCAGCTCGGTACGCAGGAACTGGCCGAACTCGGCGGTCGCCGCGGTCGCCGCCGCCGCACCCCTACGCAGTTCCGAGCCGAGCGTGCCATCCGCCCCGAGCCGCTCGACCAGCCCGTGGAAGAAGTTGTCACCGGTCGGGTCGACCCAGATGTCGCACTGCTTGGCCACCTCGACCAGTTGCACCTTCGAGCTGACCTCACCGGCGGCGAGCGCCTCACGCAGCGTGGTCTTGTAGCCCTCCAGGGCGGCGCCGAAGCCGTTGAGCCGGGCGGCGATGTTGGCCTGGTCGTCGCTGGTGGCGGTGGGCATCAGGTCGAACACCATGCGGATCTCGTGCAGCCCGCTGGTGATCACGCTGACCTCGCTGGTCACCTCGCCGGCGTCGTACCGGGCGAGGTCCAAGCCGAGTCGTTCCTGCATGGCCTCCTTGGCGGTCCGTTCCGATTCGGTCTCCGGCTCCGTCACCTCCAGTTCGGCGAGGGTCCGGCGGGTGAGGTCCGCGCGCGCCCCGTAGCCGTCGGGCGAGAGGTCGTCGAGCTGGTCGTCATGGCCGGCGATGCCGACGAAGGTGGCGCCGGTGGGGCTCAACGGCGCCCACTCGGCCACGTAGCGGTTGGCGAGTTCATCAATTCGTCCCACGCTGCGACCCTACGTGACCACCCCACCCCCGTGTCGCCGACGTTTGTCGTGTTGGAGCTGCGGTTTCGGGTGCGGCGTGACGGCCGAAAGGCGCGCGACTTTGTCGCACGGTTGCGGCAGAGTGTCAGGGGTGACCACCGATACCACTCCTGACAAAGCACCGGTCCGCGCCTGGCTGCCCGGCTTTGTCGCCCTCGCCGCGATCTGGGGTTCCAGCTTCCTCTTCATCAAGGTCGGGGTGGCCGAGCTGCACCCGGTCCAACTCACCCTCTACCGGGTCGTCGCCGGCGCGTTGACACTTCTGGTGGTTCTTGCCGTGCTGCGCGACCGGCTGCCCCGCGAGCCCCGGGTCTGGGCGCACCTGACGGTCGTCGCCGCCTTCGGTGTGGCAGTGCCGTTCACCCTCTTCGGCTACGGCGAGCAGCGGGTCGAGTCGATGCTGGCCGGCATCTGGAACGCCACCACGCCGTTGGTCGTGCTGCCGCTGGCGGTGCTGGTCTTCCGCACCGAGCGGCTCACAGTGCGCCGCGCGGTCGGGCTCGGGCTGGGCTTCGTCGGGGTGCTGGTGGTGCTCGGAGTCTGGGAGGGCATCGGCGGGGCGCACTTCATCGGGCAGCTCATGTGCTTCGGTGCGGCGGCCTGCTACGGCGTGTCCATTCCGTACCAGAAGCGGTTCGTCGCCGGCAGCGCGTACTCGGGTCTGTCGCTCTCCACAGCGCAACTGCTGCTCGCCGCCGCGCAGCTGGCCATCGTCTCCCCCTTCGTCGCCGGCCTGCCGCCGCTGCCCAGCGAACTGTCGGCGGGGGTAGTGGCAAGTGTGCTGGCCCTCGGCGCGCTCGGCACCGGGCTCGCGTTCGTGATCAACATGCGCAACATCCGGCTGGCCGGCGCGAGCACCGCGTCCACGGTCACGTACGTGATTCCGATCTTCGCGGTGCTGATCGGTGCTCTGGCGCTCGACGAACGCCTCAACTGGCACCAACCGGTCGGCGCGCTGATCGTGTTGCTCGGGGTCGCGGTCTCGCAGGGGATGTTCGGTCGCCGCCGGAGCAGCCCGGTCGTCGGTGTCGGCGCTTCGGCCACACTCGCCGCCGAACTCGCCCGCCGCTGACAGATCGCCGCTCGATCAGCGCCGGGCTGGTCACGTGCGGTTGTGCGTCCAGGCCACCAGTTGCTCTGCCGACCAGGTGTTGATCACGCGGTCGGCGGGGACGCCGCAGAGGGCGGCGCGTTCACAGCCGAATCGTTGCCAGTCGAGCTGGCCGGGCGCGTGCGCGTCGGTGTTGATCGCGAAACGGCAGCCAGCCTCCAGGGCGCGGCGGATCAGGCGCTTCGGCGGGTCCTGCCGCTCCGGCCGAGAGTTGATCTCGACGGCGGTGTCGTGCTCGGCGCAGGCGGCGAAGACGGCGTCCGCGTCGAAGTCGCTCTCCGCCCGGGTACGCGCGCGGTGCCCCCGATCGCCCGGACCGGTCACCCCGGCCGGGCGGGACGACACCATCCGGCCGGTGACGTGACCGAGGATGTCCAGGTGCGGGTTGGCGACCGCCTTCAGCATGCGCCGGGTCATCTTCGACCGCTCGTCCTTCAGGCCGCTGTGCACCGACCCGACCACCACGTCGAGCCGCGCCAACAGGTCGTCGTCCTGGTCCAGGGAACCGTCGGCGAGGATGTCCACCTCGATCCCGGTGAGGATTCGGAAACCCTCGGGCAGCGCCGCGTTGACCTGCGCCACGTGGTCGAGCTGCCGGCGCAGCCGCTCCGCGGTCAGCCCTCGGGCCACCGTCAGCCGAGGCGAGTGGTCGGTCAGCACCAGGTACTCGTGGCCCAACTCCACAGCGGCCAGCGCCATCTCCTCGATGGGTGAGCCGCCGTCGGACCAGTCCGAGTGGGTGTGACAGTCGCCGCGCAGGGCGGCGCGGAGCGCCGTGGCCTCGGCATCCAGGTCGCTGCCCTCGGTCGCCACCAGCCGGCGGAGGTAGACCGGTTCCTCACCGGCGAGGGACTCCGCCACGCAGCGGGCCGTGACGTCACCGACACCGGCGAGTTCGGTGAGCGTGCCGTTGCCGGCCCGTTCGGCCAGCTCGGCCGCAGGCAGGCCGGCCAGCGCCTTCGCCGCCGACCGGAACGCGCGCACCCGGTAGGTGGCCTCGTTCGCCCGTTCCAACAGGAACGCGATCCGGCGTAGGTCGGCGATGGGATCTCTCGCGTGAGTCATGTCAGGGCGCCTTCGGGCAGCCGTGCCTGCGTTGCCACGCGGTGACCTCGGCGGCTGGCTCCCGGTTGCCGCCGCGCCGCCAGGAGTCCAGGTAACGCGCCGGCCAGATCACCCCACGCCGGATCCACCAGCCGTCCTTGCCCGCGCACGCCGGCGAAATGCCGAAGTGCACATGACACACGTTGTTCGCGTTGCCGGTGCGGCCCACCTTGCCGAGCTGCTGCCCGGCGCGGACCCGCACCCCGACGTCGACTCCGCTGGTCACCACACTCAGGTGCGAGCCGTAGTAGCGCACCCCGTCGTCGCCGAGCAGTGCTACCGACAGGCCGCCGTTGTTCGGGCCCTGCGGTCCACGCTTGCGGTACCGGTCCACGCGGCTCACCTCCAACACCGTCCCGTCGGTGACCGCCACGAACGGCTCGCCGCAGTCGGCGAAAAGATCCGTCCCCGGGTACGCCCCGTGCGTCGGGTGGTAGTCGACGTTGTCGGCGCGTACCGGAAAGACGTGCTTCAGCCCGGTGCGGGGTGCCGTCGCCGACGGCCTGGCCGACGACGGCGCCGGAGGGCTCGGGTCGGTCGCCGTCGGAGTGGGAGGCTGCGACGCCGGCTGGTCGGCGGTCGCCCAGACCGACGGTGGCGTCGGCGCGGCGCCGTCGGGCACCCCCGGCCGGGTGGTCGCACAGCCGGCGGCCAGCACCGGGGCGAGCAGCAGCAGGATCGGGTACACCGGACGAGCGCGGCGGCTGATCGTCGGCGAGGACATCCGGTCATCCTGGCAGAGCCGGTACCGTGGGCACGAGCGGCACGCGTGAAGGAGGGCAGCGACGGTGACCATTGCCCGACCCGACAGTGGCCCGGATTTCGGTGCCGTCCGCCCGATGCCGCGTACCCCGTCGGGTCTCTTCCCCTCCGGGCCGCCGACGCGGCCCACCTACCGCGAGCCGCACCCGGTCACCGGCGGTGGTGTCGCCACCGGTGGCGGCGCGGCGGCCGGTTGGCTGCTGCTGTTCGGCCTGCTCGGCACCGACGTGGCCAGCTACGCGCGGTGGACGGTGTTCGCCGGCCTGCTGGCCTGGGCCACCGCCCTGGTGCTGGTCCGCTTTGGCGACCGAGGGGTGGCCACCGGGGTCGCCATCGTCACGGCGGGTGGGTGGAGCATCGCCGCCGCCGTGGTGGCGGTCCGCTGGGCCACCAGTGGTGACTGGCCGCTGTGGTGACCGGCACGGACGGGCCCCGAAACGGCGCTCGGTGACTGCACCGTGTGCCCGGTTGGCTGCGTAGCGAACGTCGTCTTGACGTGGCCGCCGAGACTCGGCACGCTCGGGACCATGGCCTGGACCACTCCCCGGCAGGATCCCGATCGCAATCGCCGTCGACTGCAGTTGCTGGCCGAGTTGGCGGGCGCCCGGGCGGTCCGCCAGCGCAGCCGACCGCAGCGGCAGCGCACCGAGCGTCTACGCCAGCTCATCGCCACCCGCCGTCGAGTCGTCGGCTGATCCGACTTTGTCAGGAATGACCCGCCCTTCGGGGCGTTGACGGGTCGCCTGCCGACCCGACCGGCTAACGTGCACGCGTAACGAGTCGACGCTGTGTCGAGGGCTATTGGGGGGACCGTGTCGTACTTCGCTGCGGCCGTGGTGCGCGACGACAGTGGCTGGACCGCCGCCGAGGTCAGCCTGCGTGGCGCCACCGACATCGACGAGGTTGCCGACCGGCTGCGTGACGTCGACCAGGAGGCCGACGTGTCGCTGCTCTTCGTCGAGGCCGATGACGCGTACCTGGTGATCCTGCGCCTCGACGAGGGCGAGGACCTGCGGGTGTTCGGTTCGGACTCCGCGTACGCCGAGGAGTCGCAGCTCGGGTCGCTGCTGGTCGGTGACCTGAAGACCTCGGTCACCGGGCTCGACGGTGACGACGAGCCACGCCCGGTGAGCACCGGCGACGAGGAGAGCGAGCAGCCCGTCGTCGACCCGGAGGCAGACCCGGTCGGTGACGCCGACCTGCTGGCCAACCTGGGCATCTCCGCGCAGAAGCTGCTGACCCTCTGCACCCACGAGGGGATGATGCCGGCGGACGTCACAGTCGAGATCTGCCAGGTGCTCGGCTGCGCCGACGAGGTCGAGGAGCTGCGTGAGGTCTGAGCCGGCCGACGCCACCGATCCGTCGCTGGAGTCGATCCGACCAGGCCAGCCGACCCCCGGAGCTGTGGGCCGCGCCGGGCCCGGCGCCCACGAGGGCCTGGCCGACCTGGGCGAGGTCGGCCGACGACAGCGGCACGAGCTGTGGATGCGCCGCGCCCTGGAGGTTGCCGTCACCGGCCCGTCCGTCGACGACGCGGTCAGCACCGATGTCGACGACGTGCCGGTGGGTGCGGTGCTCTACGGGCCGGACGGCACCGAGTTGGCCACCGGACGCAACGAGCGGGAGCTGACCGGCGACCCCACCGCCCACGCCGAGGTGCTGGCCCTGCGCCGAGGTGCCGAGCGCACCGGCCGGTGGCGACTGGACGGCTGCACCCTGGTGGTCACCCTCGAACCGTGCACGATGTGCGCCGGGGCGCTGGTGCTGGCCCGGGTCTCCACAGTCGTGTTCGGCGCGTGGGAGCCCAAGACCGGCGCGGCCGGATCGCTCTGGGACGTGCTGCGGGACCGTCGGCTCAACCACCGCCCCGAGGTCTACGGCGGGGTGCTGGAGGCCGAGACCGCCACCGTCCTGCGCGCGTTCTTCCGCTGAGACCGGGCGGCCGGTCAGGCCGGCGGCACTGTGACGGTGACGATCAGACCGCCGTCCGGGCGGGGCTGCGCCTCGGCGGTGCCGCCGTGGGCCCGGGCCACCGCGCGGACGATGGACAACCCCAGCCCGAAGCCCCGCGCGCCGACGACCCGCTCCCGCGACAGCCGTCGGAAGGGCTGGAACATCGTCTCGACGTCGTAGCCGGGGATGACCGGGCCGGTGTTTGTCACGGTGAGGGTGGGCCGGCCGTCGACCAGCCCGGTGCGCACCTCCACCCAACCGTCGGCGGGCAGGTTGTGGCGCAACGCGTTCTCCACCAGGTTGAACGTGAGCCGCTCCAACAGCACCGGGTCGCCGCTGGTCGGCGCCGGAGCCAGGGCCCGCCGAACCCGCACGTCGGGCGCCTGCTTCCCGGCCTGGTCGGTCGTGTGCGCGCAGACTTCGGCCAGGTCGACAGGCGTACGCTCGGTCAGCTCGTTCTCCGAGTCGGCCAGGGTCAGCAGACCGTCGATCAGCCGCTCGTGGCGTTCGTTCACCGCCAGAAGCGACTCGCCCAGTCGCCGGGTCTCCTCCGAAGCGTCCGGGCGGGTGATCGCCAGCTCCACCAGGGCGCGGTTGAGCGCCAGCGGCGTACGCAGCTCGTGCGAGGCGTTCGCCACGAACCGGCGCTGCCCGTCGAAGGAACGGTCCAGCCGTTCCAGCATCTCGTCGAAGGTGTCGGCGAGTTCGCGTACCTCGTCGGGAGGGCCGGTGAGCGCGATCCGCTCGTGCAGACCACGACCGGCGGTGTCCGCGCCGGCGATCCGGCGGGCCGTGCCGGTGATCTGGAGCAGTGGCTGCAACGCCCGACCGGCGAGCAACCAGCCGAACGCGATCGCCACCGTCGACACCACGATCAACGCGATGCCGCCCTGGGTGAGCAGCGACTCCAACGCGTTGCGCTTCGCCTCGTCCTGCACCTCCTGCAACAGGGCGCGCAGGTTGTCGACGTTCTGCCCGCTGGGCGTCGTGGGAGCGGTCTTCGGCAGGTCGCGTAGTTTCACCCCGAACGGCTGCGCCATCCGCTGATCCACCAGCACGTACGTGACGGCGAGCAGGACCACGCCGGCCAACAGGAAGAGCCCACCGTAGATGAGGGTGAGCCGGGCGCGGATCGTGAGGCGTTTCATCGGATCTGGTACCCCGCACCGGGGACCGTCTCGATCACCGGTGGGTCGCCGAGTTTGCGGCGCAGCTTCATGACCGTCACCCGGACCACGTTGGTGAACGGGTCGATGTGCTCGTCCCAGGCGCGTTCCAGCAGGTCCTCGGCGGAGACCACAGCGCCGTCGGCGCGCAACAGCTCGGCCAGCACCGCGAACTCCTTGCGGGACAGCGCCACGTGCCGGTCGTCCCGGCGTACCTCGTGTCGGGCCGGGTCGAGCTGGATGCCGGCGCGACGCAGCGTCGGAGGCGCCGCCGGACGGGACCGGCGGGTCAGCGCGTGCACCCGGGCCGACAGCTCGACCAGCGCGAACGGCTTGGTCAGGTAGTCGTCGGCGCCGAGCGCCAACCCCGCCACCCGCTCCCGGACCGCCGCCGACGCTGTCAACATCAGCACCCGGGTCTCCCCGCCCGCGTCCACGATCGCCCGGCACACGTCGTCGCCGTGCACCACCGGCAGGTCCCGGTCCAGGACCACCACCGCGTACTCGTTGACGCCGAGCCGTTCCAACGCGGCGTCCCCGTCGTACGCCACGTCGACGGCGAACGACTCCCGGCGCAGCCACTCGGCGATGGCGTCCGCCAGCACGTTCTCGTCCTCGACCACCAGCACTCTCACCCCTCCATGGTGCTCGGGGTGCGGTAACGCCGGCATAACCGCCGACGGTAACGCCGGGGATACGTCCGCTGCCGTGCACTGGGTGTCACGTTCGGCGAACCGCGCCGGACCTGAGCGGAAGCGGACACCATGCGACGACAGATGCTTGCGATCCCCGTCCTGCTCGCCCTGGCGCTGTCCGGGTGCGGCGCGGGAGGCGACGACGGCGGCGGGGTCGCGACCGCCGGTGGGGCGAAGGCCGAGGCCACGGCGAGCGGCACGCCGGTCAGCGACTCGGAGCGGCAACTCGCCTTCGCCCGGTGCATGCGGGAGAACGGGGTGGACATGCCCGACCCGGAGCCGGGTGGCCGTCCCGGCTTCCGGTTCGGTGCGGACGTGGATCAGCAGAAGGTCCAGGCGGCCATGGAGAAGTGCCAGGACAAGCTGCCCAACGGCGGGCAGGGACCGCAGCTCGACCCCGAGCAGGCCGAGCAGATGCGCACGCTGGCCAAGTGCATGCGGGAGAACGGGGTGCCGGACTTCCCGGACCCGGACGCCGACGGGCGGGTCCGGATCGGGACGGGCGGCAACGCGATCAACATCGGCGACCCGGCCATGAAGGCCGCGCTGGAGAAGTGCCGGCAGCACGCGCCGCAGTTCGGGGCTGGCCGGTGACCGGCACCATCCGACGCTCGCGGCTGCGCGCCGCCGTCACCGGCGGCGTCGTCCTGCTTGTCGCCGCCGTGGGCGTGGTCGCCGCTGTGGGCTTCGGCGGCGGCGCCGACGGGGGCCGCGCCCAGGCCGGCAGCGCACCACCCGCCACCGCCACTGTCACCCGGCAGACCCTCGCCGACTCGGAGACCGCGGACGGCGAGCTGGGGTACGGCGCGACGCGTACCGCCACGGCGAAGCTCAACGGCACCGTCACCGCGCTGACGGCCACCGGTTCGACGGTACGGCGGGGCAAGGCGCTCTACCTGGTCGACAACGAGGAGGTGGTGCTGCTCTACGGCGGGTTGCCCGCGTACCGGACCCTCGCCCCCGGGGTGGAGGGGCCGGACGTCGCGCAGTTCGAGCGGAACCTCGAGGCGCTGGGCTACACCGGCTTCACTGTCGACGACGAGTACACCGGCGCGACAGCGGACGCCGTGCGGGACTGGCAGGAGGACCTGGGCCTGACCGAGACCGGTCGGGTCGAGCCGGGGCGGGTCGTGTACGCCGACCGGGAGGTCCGGGTGGAGGGCCACCAGGTCGACGTCGGCGATCTCACGCAGCCTGGGCAGGCCGTGCTGACGTACACCGGCACCAGCCGGGTCGTCACCGTCGAGTTGGACGTGGACGACCAGCGGTTGGCCAAGCGCGACGCGAAGGTCACCGTGCGGTTGCCGGACGGCCGGTCGGTGGCGGGCACGATCAGCGCTGTCGAGACTGTCGTCCAGGCCGGTGCGACCGGAGCCAACGGGCAGGCCGGCGACGCCGAGACGAAGATCGAGGTGACAGTCGCGGTGACCGACCCGAAGGCCCTGACCGGCTTCGACAAGGCCAGCGCGGACGTCACGTTCACCGTCTCGGAGCGCCGCGACGTGCTCACCGTGCCGGTGGCGGCCCTGTTGGCGCTGGCCGAGGGCGGCTACGGCGTCCAGGTCGCCGAGGGCGACGCGAGCCGAGTCCTCGCGGTGACCACCGGGTTGTTCGCCGACGGTCGGGTGGAGGTCACCGGTACGGGCCTCACCGAGGGCACGACGGTGGTGGTGCCGACGTGAGCGGCGAGGTGATCGTGCTCGACCGGGTCAGCAAGCGGTACGCCGGCGGCGTCGTCGCGTTGGACGACGTGTCGCTGCGGATCGGTCACGGCGAGTTGGTCGCTATCGTCGGCCCGTCCGGATCGGGTAAGTCGACGATGCTGCACCTGATCGGCACCCTGGACCGGCCGTCGTCGGGCAGCGTGCTCATCGACGGGTACGACGCGGCGAAGCTGACCGACCGGGAGCTGTCCGCGCTGCGGGCCACCCGGATCGGTTTCGTCTTCCAGCAGTTCCACCTCGCTCCGGGCGTCCCGGTAGTGGACAACGTGGCCGACGGCTTGCTCTACTCCGGCGTACCGCTGCGGCGGCGACGCGAACGGGCGGAGGCCGCGTTGGTCCGGGTCGGCCTGGGCCACCGGTTGGGGCACCGGCCGCACGAGCTGTCCGGCGGGGAACGGCAGCGGGTGGCCGTGGCCCGCGCGGTGGTCGGCGAGCCGGCGGTGCTGCTCGCCGACGAGCCGACCGGCAACCTGGACTCGCACTCCGGTGCCGGGGTGTTGGAGTTGCTGCACGATCTGCACCGGGCCGGAACCACCGTCGTGGTGATCACCCATGACCGGGAGATCGCGGGAAGCCTGCCCCGGCAGGTGCGGATGCGCGACGGCGCGGTGCGGCACGACTCGGCCCTCGCGTCGGGCGGGGTCGGCTGATGGCGACGCTGACCCCGGCCCGACTGCGGCCGGCGGACGTCGTACGCGTCGGTGGGGTGGGGCTGCGGACCCGTCCGCTGCGGGCGTTCCTCTCCGCGTTGGGCATCGCGATCGGCATCGCCGCGATGATCGCGGTGGTCGGCATCTCGTCGTCGTCCCGGGCCGAGCTGGACCGGGCGCTCGACGCGCTCGGCACCAACCTGCTCACCGTCGCGCCGGGCAGCACCCTGTTCGGTGCGGACGCGCAACTGCCCGAGGAGTCGATCGCGATGATCGGGCGGATCGGCCCGGTGACCGAGGTGTCCGCGACCGGGCAGGTCTCCGACGCCAAGGTGTACCGCTCGGACCGGATCCCGGCGGCGGAGACCGGTGGCATCGCCACTCGGGCGGCCCGGCTGGACCTGCTCGGCACCGTGGGGGCGGAGGTGGCCACCGGCACCTGGCTCAACGAGGCGACCGCTCGCTACCCGGCGGTCGTGCTCGGCGCCACCGCCGCGCAGCGGCTCGGGATCACCTCGGCGAACCCGCAGGTGCAGGTGTGGTTGGGTGGGCGGCCGTTCACCGTGGTCGGCACCCTCGCCGCGGCACCGCTCGCCCCGGAGTTGGACACGTCGGCGCTTGTCGGTTGGGTGGCGGCGGCCGAATACCTGGGCTTCGACGGTCACCCGACCACCGTCTACACCCGGGCACAGGAGTCGCAGGTCGAGGCGGTCCGGTCGGTGTTGGGCGCGACCACCAACCCGGAGGCGCCGAACGAGGTCGAGGTGTCCCGGCCCTCGGACGCGCTGGCCGCCGCCGAGGCCACCGACGACGCCTTCACCGGGCTGTTGCTGGGCCTGGGCGCGGTCGCCCTGCTGGTCGGTGGTGTCGGCGTGGCGAACACCATGGTGATCTCGGTGCTGGAACGCCGAGCCGAGATCGGTCTGCGCCGTTCGCTTGGCGCCACCCGCGGTCAGGTACGGGCCCAGTTCCTCACCGAGTCGCTGCTGCTCTCCGCGCTCGGCGGGATCGGTGGGGTGGTGTTGGGAATCCTGGTCACAGCGGGCTACGCGCTGTCGCAGGACTGGCCGACAGTGGTGCCGGCCTGGGCGATGCTCGGCGGGGTGGGCGCGACGCTGGTCATCGGCGGCTTCGCCGGCCTCTACCCGGCGGTGCGCGCCGCCCGACTCGCGCCGACGGAGGCACTGGCCGCCGTGTGACCGGCGTGGCGCGGGGGGCCGGTCGGCGTGGCCCGGTTGGGTTGGCGCGGCTCGGTTGGGTTGGCGTGGCTCGGTTGGGGACGGCGTGATGCGAAAGAGCGTGATGACTGTGCGGCATATTGATGTCTCACAGTCATCACGCTCGTCGCGGTGACGCCGCCCGGACGGGTCAGGCGATGATCGTGTCGAGGGCGATCTCGACCATCTGGCTGAAGGTCTGCTCGCGCTCCTCCGAGGTGGTCTTCTCACCGGTCTTGATGTGGTCGCTGACTGTCAACACGGTCAGCGCGCGGGCCTTGAACCGGGCGGCGATCGTGTAGAGCGCCGCCGACTCCATCTCCACCGCCAGCACGCCATAGTCGGCGAGGGTGTCGTACAGGTCCGGCCGGTCGGTGTAGAAGGCGTCCGCCGCCAGGATCGGCCCGACGTGCATGGTGATGCCGCGTCGCTCGGCCACCTCGACCGACGTACGCAGCAGCCCGAAGTCGGCCACCGGGGCGTAGTCGATCAGCCCGTCGAAACGCATCCGGTTCATGTTCGAGTCGGTGGACGACCCGATCGCGGCCACCACGTCCCGCAGTTGCAGGTCGGTGCTGAGGGCGCCACAGGAGCCGACCCGAATCAGCGTCTTCACGCCGTACTCGTTGATCAACTCGTGGGCGTAGATGGAGGCCGACGGCATGCCCATGCCGGAGCCCTGGACGGAAACCTCGACGCCGTTCCAGCGGCCGGTGAAGCCCAGCATGCCCCGAACCGTCGAGTAGCAGGTGGCGCCCTCGAGGTAGGTCTCCGCGATCCACTTGGCCCGCAGGGGGTCACCCGGCATCAGGACCCGCTCGGCGATCTCGCCCGGCTTCGCGCCGATGTGCGTACTCATGGCAAAGATCCTGCCAGGCCGGCCCGGGCGATACCGGTTCGGCGTCGGAACCGGCGGTCCTGTACCCTCGTCGGCGGTGGCGTGTCCGAGCGGCCTAAGGAGCACGCCTCGAAAGCGTGTGAGGGTTAACGCCCTCCGAGGGTTCAAATCCCTCCGCCACCGCTCATGAAATGCAGAAACGCCCGGTCGATCCGCGAGGATCGACCGGGCGTTTTAGCGTCAGAGCTGCTGCTCGCCGCCGTCGACGAACAACTCGCCGCCGGTCATGAAGCTGCTCTGGTCGGAGGCGAGGAAGAGCGCGGCGTTGGCGATCTCGTCCGGGTGTGCCATGCGCTGCATGGGCACGCCCGAGGCGATGGTCTTCAGCAACCCGGGTGCTTCGGCGGCGCTGGGCGCGAGGCCGGCGAGCCCGGGGGTCTCGGTCGAGCCGGGGACCAGGGTGTTGACCCGGATCTTCCGGCCGATCAGCTCGGCGGCCCAGGTGCGGCCGAACGAGCGGATGGCGGCCTTGGACGCGGCGTAGACGCTGAACGCCGGGGTGCCGTTGCTGGCGGCTGTCGAGCCGGTGAGCACGATCGACGCGCCCTCGTTGAGCAGGGGCAGGGCCTTCTGCACTGTGAAGATGGTGCCGTAGATGTTGGTGTCGAAGGTGTTGGCCACGTGCTCGACCGTGATCGAGTCGAGCGAACGGAACTCGCCACCGCCGGCGTTGGCGAACACCACGTCCAGCCCAGCGCCCCGCTCCTCGATCGCCCGCATCACCCGGTCCAGGTCGTCGAGCTTGCTGACATCGCTGGCGATGCCTGTGACGTTCGCGCCGATGCTGGCGACGGCCTCGTCCACCGGGCCCTTGCGGCGGCCGGTGACGAAGACGTACGCGCCTTCGGCGGCGAAGCGGCGGGCGGCGGCCAGGCCGATGCCCGTGGTGCCCCCGGTGACGAGGGCGGTCTTGCCGTCGAGCTGTCCCACGATGGATCTCCTCTGTCGGGGTGGTCGTGTGCGGCCGGCCGGGCCTCAAGCAGGTTCTGTACCGAGCGGTACGTATCCGACCGTAGCAACCGCCGGTCGGGTCCGCAAATTTCTGTACCGATCGGTTTTCGCTGTCGGTAGGATGGGCGGAGAAGGGGTGATGGGCTGTGCCGCAGCGAGGTCGACCACGGGGCTTCGACGCCGACGAGGCGCTGGAGCGCGCTGTGGAGGTGTTCTGGCGTCAGGGGTACGAAGGCGCCTCGGTGAACGACCTCGCCGAGGCCATGGGGATCAACAAGCCCAGCCTCTACGCCGCCTTCGGCGGCAAGGAGGAGTTGTTCCGCAAGGCCGTGGCCCGCTACGCCGAAAAGGACATGGAGTACGCAAGGGACGCCTTCGCCCAACCCACCGCGTACGAGGTGGTCGCCACCCTGCTGCGCGAGAACACGATCGCCGTGACCCGCGCCGACCGACCGGCCGGTTGCCTGTCGATCCAGGGCGGCACCAGTTGCTCCACCGAGAACGCGTCCATCGCCGGGTTCCTCGCCACCAGCCGCCTGGGCGGTGAGGGTGCCCTCGCCGACCGGCTCGCCAGTGCCGTCGCCGAAGGCGACCTACCCGCGCACGCCGATCCGGTAGCGCTCGCCCGCTTCGTCATGATCGTTACTGAGGGGCAGGCGGTGCATGCCGCCGCCGGAGTCAGCCGGGAAGACCTGCGACAGGCCGCGGAGATCGCGCTCGCCGGTTTCGTGGCCGCGTCCGGGGCGCGCCTGCCCGAGCAGGCCACCGAGCCGGTCTGAGCGGTCACCGTTCGAGCAGTACCGCCATCCCGTCGAGCAGTCGTTGCAGGCCGAAGTCGAAGAGGCTCTCGGCGTCGAGGTCGACCGCTGTCCGGCTGAGTCGGGCCAGATGGGGAAACTCGCCCGCCGCGAGCAATCCACCGAACACGTCGGCCTGGGCCTCCATCCACTCGTCGTCGGTCAGGCCGGTGTCCTGCTCCGCTTCAACTCCTCGCTCCAGGTTGATGGCGGTGCCTCGAACGTGGTTGGCCAGTGCGGCCACCAGATGGAGCTGGGTGTGCTGGTCCAGGCCCTGTCGGGCGAGGGCGCGCAGCGCCCACTCGGTGTGCGCGACGGCGTTCGGTGCCATCAGCGGGCGGGTCAGCGAGACGACCTGGGCCAGCCAGGGATGCCGCCGGTAGATCGACCACTGAAGTCGGCTGAGCAACTCCAGTTGGGCTCGCCAACCGGGCGGGAACGTGCGCGGCAGCCGATTCGCGGCGAAGGCCGCGTCCGCCATCAGCACGAGAAGCTGCTCCTTGCCCCGAACCTGCCGGTACAGCGACATGGTGGGGACGTCCAACTCCGTCGCGATGCGCCGCATGCTCAGCGCCGGTAACCCCTCGGCGTCGGCGATCGTCATCGCGGTCCGCACCACCTGGTCGCGGGTCAACCCCTGGACGGGCAGCCGCCGACCTGCGGACGGGGCACCCCGGCTCGGCGTGGTCGGCGCCGCGCCGGTCACCACCATGCCCACGCCCGGCACCGCCCGGACCAGGTTCTCCTGGCGAAGCGCGGTGAGCGCCCGGCTGGCGGTGGCCATGGCGACGCCCCACTCCCGGACGATCTGCCGGGTCGACGGCACCCGGTCGCCGGGGCCCAACTCGCCTGCCGCGATGCGCCGTCGCAACTCCCCGACGATGCGCAGATAAGGGGGAGCGGTCTCGTCGAACTCCGTCACGGTCGCCTCCCGCCGGCCTCGCGGTGACCGTAGCGCACTAGAGCACCGGCAGGCGTCCCCGTCCTTGTGCCACTGCCGTACTAGAGCTCCCTGGCCCCGACGGTCGCCAGCTCGACATGCTCGGCGCAGCCCGGTGCGTACGCCGTACCGGCGTCGACTGAATGGGGAGAGCATGAGACGAGTTTCGTACCCCCGATGGGCCGTCATGGTGGGCGCTGTCGTCCTCGTCGGCCCGGCGATGGCCGTCGGTCCGGCCGCGGCCAACGACGAGCGCCGGAGCGCGGCCGTCGTCCGGACCGACCAGGGTGCGGTGCGGGGGACCGTCGCGGCAGACCACCGCTCGTTCCAGGGCATTCCGTACGCGAGCCCGCCGCTGGGCGCGCTGCGCTGGGCCCCGCCGCAGCCCGGTCCGACCTGGACCGGAGTACGCGACGCGAGCCGGCCCGGTGCCGCCTGCGCGCAACTGCAAGGGCTGCCGATGGACACACCCTCCGAGTCCGAGGACTGCCTCTACCTGAATGTCACCACCCCGCGTTCGGCCGCACGGACGCCTCGACCGGTGATGGTCTGGTTGCACGGCGGGGACTTCCGGTTCGGCAGCGGCGACGGGTACGGCGGGCAGCGGCTGGCCGCCGGAGGTGACGTCGTCGTCGTCACTGTGAACTACCGGCTCGGCGCGCTCGGCTTCCTGGCGCATCCGGCGCTGGCCGGTCGGGACGGGAGCATCGGCAACTTCGGGTTGCGGGACCAGCAGGCCGCACTGCGCTGGGTGCGGCGCAACGCGGCGGCCTTCGGCGGCGACCCGGGCAACGTCACGGTGTTCGGCCAGTCCGCCGGGGCGACCAGCGTCTGCGCGCAGCTCGCCGCGCCGGGCTCCGCTGGTCTGTTCCACCGGGCGATCATGCAGAGCAACTCGTGCGCCAACCCGGTCCAGACCCGGGCCGAGGCGGTCGGGGCGGCCCAGGAGTTCGCGCGGAGGATCGGCTGCGCCGACCCGGCTGTGGTCGCCGCCTGCCTGCGCGGACGTTCCCCCGCCCGGCTGGTCGAGACGGTCGGCTATCCCGGCGCGGGTGTCGACCTGGGCCCGGTCGTCGACGGCCGCACGCTACCGGTGGACCCGGCGGACGCGCTGACCACCGGGAGGCTGCATCCGGTGCCGGTGTTGACCGGAATGAACCGGGACGAGTCCCGGCTCGTGGTGTGGGGGATGGAACGGTTGGGACTCAACTGCCCGGAGCCGCCGAAGCCGGACCAGGAGCCGGAGTCGTGCCCGCTCACCGACGACCAGTACCGCGATCAGGTGCGCGCCATGTTCGGTGACCACGCGGGGGAGGTGCTGGCCCGCTATCCGCGCGACCCCGCACAACCCGCCAGCGCGACGTTGGGCGCCGTGCTGACCGATCACGACTACGCCGAGCCGATCTACTCCGCCGCGTTGGCATTCGCGCGGCGGGTGCCGACGTTCGCGTACGAGTTCGCCGACGAGGACGCGCCGTTCTTCACCGAGGGACCCGAACCGACGTTCGCCATCGGCGCGTACCACTGCGCCGAGCTGCCGTACCTGTTCGCTGTCGACTACGCCGAGGCGCTCACGCCGACCCAGCGGCGGCTCTCCGACGAGATGGTCAGCGCGTGGAGCGACTTCGCCCGGACGGGTCGGGCGGGCTGGCCTCGACTGCGCCCTGAGGCTCCGTACGTGCGGATGTTCGCCGGTGGCGGCGGATCGGGCAGGACGGACTTCGCGGTGGCCCACTCGTACGACTTCTGGCTGTCGCTTCGCCGCTGAACGACGACTGACCCGTCGGGCCGGGCCGATCCATCGTGGAGCGAACCGGGCCCGACAGGTCAGTCGGTACGTTGTCGGGTCAGCACGGGCCCGCACCCTCGTCGAAGAGGCGGCGGGCCCAGTCCGCGTACCCGGCGATGGTTTTTCGGACAGTGCGCCCGTCGTGCAGGAACAGGTACGCGCGGTCGCCGCTGCGGGCGAGCAACCCGTCGAGCCGGTGTGTCCCCTGTGGAGCCCGTAGCCGGCTGACCTCCGGGTAGCGGTCCCAGACCTCGCCGACGGGCGAGCCCGCCGTTATGCCCTCAGGTGTCCGCATCGGGTCGCCTACCCAGAGCAGCACGAGTTTGTCCTCCACGAAGACCGGGCTGACCGTGTCGTGGCCGGCGAGCATCGGCCCGCAGGCGTCCAGGCTGGTACGCAGGATGCCGCGTCGGGTCAGCTCGTCCTCGGTGGCACCGAACTCGATGTTGCGCAGGCCGTTCAGGTCGATGATCTCCACGTTGCCGGCGGGCCGGCCGTTCGGAATCGACCCGGTAGGCGGTACGCCGCTGCCCGCGATCGAGGCAGCCGTCATCAGCGTGGCGATAAACGCAAATTGTCGCAATTTCATGGAATCCCCCAGTCCCCAACGGAACGGGAGCGTTCAGGTTGCTGCCGCACGCCGGATTACTGGTTTTCCCACTGTTCGACCAGCTCGTCCCAGTAGTCGGCGCTGAGTCGACGCCGGCCGTGCGCCAGCCAACCCTCGGTGTTCCGCTCCAGGTGCAACCCCACTTCGGCGAACCTGTCGATCCAGGTGCCGGGCTCCACGCCGAGCTGACTCAGCGCACAGTTGATCGGCCACTGCTCGCGCGGCGCGTCGAACTCGTCGTCGAAGCACGGCCCCCAGGACAGCGCCCCGCCCAACCACACCGCTGCCGACTGGTGGCCGACGCCACCACCGAACTCCGCCTCCACATAGGCCACCGGCCCCGACTGTGACCAGCGGGTCAGCACCTCGACCAGCGCCGTCGACAACACCAGGCCGAACGGGCGCGCGGCACTCCGGTCGTCAGTGGCGAAATCCGGCAACGACCCGGTCAGCTCGATCACCAACTGCGGGGTGACCGGCAGCAAGGCGAAGTCCTGGCGCAGCTCGCCGAGGACCGCGTGATCCAGCTCGGCGGTCTGCTCGCGGAGCAGTTCGACGTCCGCGACCACCGCGCTGAGCTGGTAAGCCATCGAGCCCTCCGCCGTCCACAGCCTGTGGATAGAACATGTGTACGACGGATTCCCCGCCTTTCGTGCCTGCGACGGTACCGGCCGACGGGTGGACGTGCCGGGCCCTGCTCGATGAGTGGGCATCGGCGGGCGGGGCGACGGTTGTACGGTCCTGGCCATGGCCAATCAACTGAGCGTTCCCGGTGTGCCGTTCCCGCTCGCGCCCTCGTCCGCCGAGCTGTGGCGGGTCGACGAGGCGGCCGGCACCGTGGTGGTCGAGGCGCAGCCGCACACTGACATCTTCATCGACCCCAGCACCGGCTCCGCCGAGGCGGCCGGGACCACCACTGTCAGTGCCGGGTCGACGCTCAACGCGGCGACGCTGCTCGGGGACCTGCCGACGGGGGACTTCCAGTTCAGCGCCCGGGTCACGGTGGGCTTCGCCGCCACCTTCGACGCCGGGGTGCTCCTGCTGTGGCTCGACGAGCGGCGCTGGGCCAAGCTGTGCTTCGAGTTCTCCCCGGCAGGCGACCCGATGATCGTGTCGGTCATCTGCCGAGGTGTCGCCGACGACGCGAACGCCTTCGTCGTACCCGACCGGTCGGTGTGGTTGCGGGTCTCACGGGTCGACGGGGTCTACGCCTACCACGCCTCGGTCGACGGTGAGACCTGGCAGTTGATCCGCGTCTTCCTCCTCGACCCCGACACGTCTCGCGACCGGATCGGCTTCGCGGGCCAGTCCCCGACCGGTGCGGGGTGCGGTGTGACGTTCGACGAGATCACGTTCCGGGCGGAACGTCTGGGCGATCTCCGCGACGGCTCCTGACCTGCCGGTGTGACCGGGCGCCGGTCAGGTGCGCCGGGAGAGCTGGGTGACGAACGCGCGCCAGGCCGTGGGCGCGAAGGCGAGCGCCGGGCCGGTCGGGTCCTTTGAATCCCGTACGCCGATGACGCCGGGCAGGTTGTCGGCGACCTCGACGCAGGCGCCACCGTTGCCGCTGCTGCGGCTGCTCTTGCGCCACCGGGCGCCGTTCAGCTCCATGACTCCGCCACTTCCTGGATGAGTGCGACCGACTGCCAGTGGGACAACGCCTCGCCGCGCACGTTCTCCCATGCCGCCATCATGGCCGCGATGTCCTCGGGGTCGCTAGCCACTTGTCCCTGAAGTTGGTTGTCGAGGTAGCCGGCGACCCGGTGGTCGTGGCTGTGCGCGATCACGAAAGGTCCGTTGAGGCCGGCATAGGCGCCGACCGCGCTGGGCACGACGTGCACCCGGATGTGCGGCTCGACGCACGCCGCCGCCACGGCCAGCAGTTGCTCGCGCATCGTCGACCGGCCGCCCACCGGACGGCGGATGACCGCCTCGTCCACGACCGCCGTGAACTGCGGTGGGTCGTCCCGCTTGAGGATGCCCTGCCGGCCGAGTCGGACCGTGAGATGCCGCTCGATCTCACCCCGGGGGATCAGGCCCGCGTCGCCCAGCACCGCGCGGGCGTACGCCTCGGTCTGGAGCAACCCCGGCAGAACTGTCGACTCGAACCAGCGAAGCGACACCGCCTCGCGCTCGATCTCCTGCCACGGACGAAACCAAATGGGGTCACGACGTCTTGAAGTGTCCGGCCAGATGTCCGACACGTCCTTGTGTAGCGCCTCCGCTGCCGCCAGCCGGTGGCGCGGATGCGGGATGCGGTCCTCCGTCAACCAGCGCCCCACGGTCTTCGGGTCGACGCCGACGGTCTCGGCGAGGGATTCGGTCGTGTGCCCGGTGTCGCTGAGCGCCACCCGGAAGCGCGTCGTTCACGGCTCCTCCATCGGATGTCCTAGATATCTGAGAACCATATAGCTACGCGGTGTATCTGTCTCGTAACTCTCCCGAGGGTGGTCCACAGGAGACGGCGTGGCCGGTGGAGGCGCAGGAGCCCGGCGGTCGGCGTCAGTCCGGGGTCGCCCCCGACGGGGAGGCGGGGCGGCCCCCGCCCACCGCGAAGGAGATCCGCCCATGCCCCGCCGCCGCTACCGGAACCACCTGCCGACCCGACCGACCTGGCGCTGCGCCGCGTGCGGCATCGCCTGGCCCTGCTCGGCGGCGAAGCTGCGGCTGCTCGGCGAATACCGGCACGACCGGCTCGCGTTGACCGTCTACCTGGCGACGCTGCAAACAGAGGCCGGCGAGCACCTCACCGACGTCGACCCGGCCCGGCTGACCGACCGCTTCCTCTCCTGGGCCCGCGTCCGCGCCTGACCAGCCTCGATTCGAGGGGGGCCAACCTGACCAACGCCGAGTTGCAGCACGTCCAGGTGGTGGGCTGACGCCGCCGTACAGACGACTCAGGGCCGGTCCCCGTGGGGCCGGCCCTGTCGTTGGTGCTGCTCAGGTGAGCGGAGGATACGAGATTCGAACTCGTGAGGGTGTAAACCCAACACGCTTTCCAAGCGTGCGCCCTAGGCCTCTAGGCGAATCCTCCGCGAGCCAGGATACAGGCCCGTCCCGGCCGGGCCACCCCACCACCCCCTGAAGATCGACCGGCGGTCGGGTAGGCTGGGCGGCACCTCCCGTGCGGCGGTATCTCGTGAACCTCCCCAGGGCCGGAAGGCAGCAAGGATAAGCGAGCTCTGCCGGGTGCACGGGAGGCCTTTTTGTCTGTGGGCCGGTTGATCCACTCGGCATCCCTGATGTCGCGGTGTCCCGGTCATGCGGACACCGCGGTTTCCAGGAAGCCGAGTCGATCAAGCCTGGCGGCGCGGTGGATCAAGCACGGCATCCGCGGTGCCCGGGGTGGTGGGTGGTCACCCGCGCCCGACCGGCGCAGAATGGCTCGGTCGAGAGGAGGCGGGACGAGTGACGCTGGCGCTCTACCGCAAGTACCGGCCGCGTACCTTCGCTGAGGTCATCGGCCAGGAGCACGTGACCGAACCGCTGTCGCAGGCGCTGCGCAGCGGACGGCTCAACCACGCCTACCTCTTCTCCGGCCCCCGTGGCTGCGGCAAGACCACCAGCGCCCGGATCATGGCCCGCTCGCTCAACTGTGAGCAGGGCCCCACTCCCGAGCCGTGCGGCAAGTGTGACTCCTGCCGCTCGCTGGCCGCCGACGGCGCCGGCTCGATCGACGTGATCGAGATCGACGCGGCCAGCCACGGCGGTGTCGACGACGCCCGCGAGCTGCGCGAGCGCGCCTTCTTCGCGCCGGCCAGCAGCCGCTTCAAGATCTACATCATCGACGAGGCGCACATGGTCTCGACCCAGGGCTTCAACGCCCTGCTCAAGCTGGTCGAGGAGCCTCCGGAGTACGTCAAGTTCATCTTCGCCACCACCGAGCCGGAAAAGGTCCTCGGCACGATCCGCTCGCGGACCCACCACTACCCGTTCCGGCTGTTCCCGCCAAAGGTGGTCCGCCCGTACCTGGAGCAGCTCACCCAGGCCGAGGGCGTCGCCGTCGAGCCGGCGGTCTTTCCGCTGGTGGTCCGCGCCGGTGGCGGCAGCATGCGGGACAGCCTCTCGGTGCTCGACCAGCTCATCGCCGGCGCCGGCGCGGAAGGGGTCAGCTACGCGCGGGCCGTCGCGCTGCTCGGGGTCACCGACTCGGCGCTGATCGACGAAATGTGCGACGCGCTCGCCGCCGGTGACGGCGCGGCCGCGTACGCCACCGTCGACCGGGTCGCCGAGGCCGGGCACGACATGCGCCGGTTCGCCTCCGACCTGCTGGAACGGCTACGCGACCTGATCGTCATCCAGCAGGTGCCGGACGCCGCCGCGAAGGGCCTGATCGACGCCCCGGCCGACCAGATCGAGCGGATGGCAGCCCAGGCTTCGCAGCTCGGCTCGGCAACGCTGTCCCGCTGCGCCGACATCGTGCACGACGGCCTGGTGGAGATGCGCGGCACCACAGCGCCCCGCCTGCTGCTGGAGCTGATCTGCGCCCGGATGCTGCTGCCCGGCGTGGACGACTCCACCGGCGGCCTGCTCCAGCGCCTGGAGCGGATGGAACGCCGGCTCACAGTGGGCGGCACCGACGCGCCGTCGGCCGCCGCCGGCTCCGCGCCAACCAACCACCAAGGGGTACGCCCACAGCAAGCCACCCCGGTCCCGGCTGCCGCCACCCCGACACCAGTGAACGCCCCGACCTCCGCACCGCCGTGGGCTGTCGACCCGGCGGCGTCCCCGGCCCAGGGCGCTCCCGCCCCGGCTGCTTCGGTCACCGGGGCACCCGCTCCGACCTCCGGTGCGCCAGCCTCGTACGCCTCGGCGGCCGACTCGCCGATCCCGGCCTCCCCCGGCGCGTCGACCGGGTCGGCAACCGCTGACCAGGCCGTACCCGTCTCGCCCGCCGGGCCGGCCCCCCGTCGCGTGGTGCCACCGTCGGCGGTGCTTCCCGACCCGGCCACGCCCGCGCCGCCCCGACCCGGAGCACCGGCCGCCGCACTGGACGCGGTGGCGGTCCGCCGCGTCTGGCCCGACGTGATCGGCAAGGTCAACCGGACCAACAAGCGGATCGCCGCCCTGATGCGCGACGCGGTCGTCCGCGAACTCGACGGCGACATGCTGGTGCTGACTGTGAAGTCCACGGTGCTGGCCAAGATGATGGCCGACCATGCGGCCGTGCTCACCGACGCGCTCTACGAGGAGTTGGGCGGGCGCTGGCAGATCCGGTGCGAGGTGGCCGGCGAACGCGGTGGCGTGTCGCTGTCCGGCGCACCGCGCGCGCAGCAGACCGCACCGGCCCGACCCGCCGCCCCGCCAGTCACGTCGGACACGCCCGCCGCCGCGACGAACGCCGCGACCCCGACTGCCGCCGCCCCGACGACCGCACCGCCAGCCGGGCCAAGCACGAACCCCGTGTCTGGCTCGAGCGCCGTGTCTGGCTCGAGCGCCGTGTCTGGTTCGAGCGCCGCGCCTGGCTCGAACGCCGCGTCTGGCTCGAACGCCGCGCCTGGCTCGAATGCCGCGCCTGGCTCGAACGCGGCGGCTGGCCCGAACGCCGCGCCTGGCTCGAACCCCGAGCCTGGTTCGAACGGTGCGCCTGGCTCGAACGCCGCGCCTGGCTCGAACGCTGCGCCTGGCTCGAACCTCGCGCCCGGCTCGAACTCGGCGTCTGGCACGAACCCCGCGGCTGGCTCGAACCCCGCCCAGGGGCCGAACGGCGGGCCTGGCTCCAACCCCGCGCAGGGCTCGAACGGTGCGCCCGGTTCGAACGCGCCTGGCTCGAACGCTGCGCCACGTGCGAACTCCGCCGGGCCGGGGACTATGGGACCCAACGCCCCGGCCGCCGCCGGTCCGACGAACGCCTCGCCGACCGCCGGGAACCTGAGCGGCGCTGCCGGCTCGGCTTTGCGCGGCGGTGCCGGTGCGGTTTCCGCTGGTCACGGTGCTGGTGGGCAGGGCGCAGCGCCGTCCGCCCCAGCGGCGGACGACGACGGCGACTGGCCGGAGGCGGCCCGCCCCGGCGGCGGCGCCCTCGCCGCCGAGGCTACGGATGACGAGGACTGGCCGGAGGCCGCCCGACCTGGCGGCGCGTCGGCCGGAAACGAGTCGAGCCCTTACTCCACCCCGGCGTCGACAGGCCCGAACGGCGGCACCGGGAACGGGAACGCCGGGAACGGCAGCGGCACCAACGGCAGCGGCACCAACGGCAGCGGCACCAACGGTGGTGGCGCGAACGGCACCGGGCCAGGGGGTTCGGGAGGTCCCGGGTCAGCGGCCGGTGGCGGTAAGCCAGGCGGGCGGGGTAACCCGACACCGGCGGCCCGGCAGCCGGCGGCAGCCGGTGGTGCGCCGGTGAGCAGCGCCATCGCCGCGGCTCGCGCGGCGGCGGCGGGGCGCGGTGCGCGTACCGGAGCGGCAGCCCGGCCCGTCGCGGACGCCGAATGGGCGGGTGAGCCGCCCTACGACCCGGACTTCGACGGCCCGGCGCGGGCCGGCCGACCCGGCGGCGCGGCGCCGGCCCCGGCCCTTGAGGGGTTCGACCCGGGCGACGAGCCGTTGGACGAGATCATCGACGAGAAGACCGCACGGGAGTCCAGCGAGGAGCAGGCGGTACGGCTGCTCCGGGAAACCTTCGGCGCCGAGAAGATCAACGAGGTCGACGCCCGCTAACAAGCCCTCCGGCCCGGCGATCTTGCAGTTTCGGTCGTCGTCTTGCGCCAAATGCCCCTTATGTCGCAGCAGGAAGTGCAAGATCGCGCAGGGGTGGGGTCTCGGCTAGGAGGACAGCCAGGGCGCAGGCCCAGAGGGGGAACGGTAGGACTGCTACTCGTTCCATGCCGCCCACCCCGATGGCGAGGCCCTGTTGGGCGGCGAACAGTGTCGTTCCGGCCAGCGCGATCAGCCCGGCCGTGAGGGTGAGTCGTCGCCACCGGCCGAGCGTCGTGGTGCGTGGGGCGAAGCCGGCCAGGAGCAGGCCGATGTTGCCCATCCCCATGATCAGGACTGCGCCGAGGACGTGCAGGTTCTCGTCGATGTCGGCCGGGTAGAGGGCCGCGAGGGCGTAACCGCCGGTGGCCAGAAGCAGGAGTGTCTGGGCGGTGCGCACCACCGGGCCGCGGCCGAGGATTCGCCAGGTCAGCAGGAGCCCGGCGGCGAGCAGGACCGCGGTGGTCAGTGTCGCGGTGTTCATCAGTGGGTGCCACGGTGAGCAGACGTAGCGGGGGCGGGTGGTGTCCCAGACGCCGCAGTGGGCGTTGCCGAGGTCGCTGATGTTGTGGGTGGCCCAACTGTAGGCCGGCTCACGCCACCGCAGCCCGGTGATCAGGCTGGCGACGAGGAAGATGGGCGAGGCCGCGAGCCAGCACAGTGCGCCGACCCGGCTGGTGCGGTTGAGGTTCATGCCACGAGCAGACCAGTTTGACGGCTATGGGCGCACTACCAGCAGATGGCCGGTTCGGGGTAGGGGTGGCCGTACCCGAAGGCTCGGCGTGGGCGGACGCACCGGGCGGGGCGAGGTCGGTCCCAGCGGATAGGCTGAGCGGCGGTCGAGCAGACGAGTGCGAGAAGGAGCCATCCCGTGCGCCCAGGTGGACAGCCGAACATGCAGCAGATGCTGAAGCAGGCGCAGAAGATGCAGCAGCAGATCGCCGCCGCCCAGGCCGAGCTGGCCGAGGCCGAGCTGACCGGCACCGCCGGCGGCGGGCTGGTCACCGCTACCGTCTCCGGTTCCGGTGAGCTCAAGGCCATCAAGATCGACCCGAAGGCCGTCGACCCGGACGACGTGGAGACGCTGGAGGATCTGGTCGTCGCGGCAGTGCACAACGCCGCCGAGGCGGCCCGGGAGCTGACCGAGCGCAAGATGGGCCCGGTCGCCGGCGGCATGGGCGGCCTCGGCCTGCCCGGTTTCTGAGCCGGCAGATGTACGAAGGTGCCATCCAGGATCTGATCGACGAGCTGGGTCGGCTGCCGGGCGTGGGTCCGAAGAGCGCTCAGCGGATCGCGTTCCACGTCCTCTCGGCGGATCCGGCCGACGTCAACCGGCTGGCCGGCGCGCTGCGCAAGGTCAAGGAGCTGGTGCGGTTCTGCACTACCTGCTACAACGTGGCCGAGTCCGAGCAGTGCCGGATCTGCCGCGACCAGCGTCGCACCGACGAGGTGCTGTGCGTGGTCGAGGAGCCCAAGGACGTGGTGGCCGTCGAGCGGACGGGTGAGTTCCGCGGTCGCTACCACGTGCTGGGTGGCGCGATCAATCCGCTGGAGGGGATCGGTCCGGACAATCTCCGCATCCGGGAGCTGATGATCCGGCTCGGTGGCGGCGGGGTGCGGGAGTTGATCCTCGCCACGGATCCGAACACCGAGGGCGAGGCGACCGCCACCTACCTGGCGTTGATGGTGAAGCCGATGGGCATCTCGGTGACCCGGCTGGCCAGCGGGCTGCCGGTCGGCGGCGATCTGGAGTACGCCGACGAGATCACTCTTGGTCGGGCCTTCGAGGGGCGCCGCGCGGTCTGATCCCCTGACGTACGGCCGGTGGCCGGCACCCGTGTGGGTGCCGGCCACCGCTGCGTCTCTGCCCGGAAATGATCTGACACCTGTGCCCTCATCGGGGCTGTTCGACGTAACAGTTTGGCATCGCGGGTGCTGATTGATCGGTTTTTCCCGCTGTTTGCCTAAGAATCGAATGTCAAGCGGCGGTTGAGGCACGATCCGATACCAACCGTCCACTCAGCGGTTTCCGGGTGGACGCATCGGGAGCTATGGTCACCGCCATCGGTGACCCCTGTCACCACGTTGTCCGTACCCCCAAGGACGAGGTGAAGCACACATGCGTGCACCCAGGCCGAAGGCCGCGATCGCGGCCATCGCGGTCGCGGCCCTCGCGGTAGCAGGCTGCGCCGAGAGCAACCGCGACGACAAATCCGGCGGTAGCAAGAAGGACACCCTCGTCTTCGGCGTCGCCGGAGACCCGAAGGTGCTCGACCCGAGCTTCGCCAGCGACGGTGAGTCGCTGCGCGTGGCGCGTCAGGTCTTCGAGACCCTGGTCCGACCGGAGGAGGGTGGCACGAAGGTCACCCCCGGCCTGGCCGAGTCCTGGACCCCGGACGCCGCCGGCACCACCTGGACCTTCAAGCTCCGCTCGGGCGTGAAGTTCCACGACGGCACCGACTTCAACGCCGAGGCCGTCTGCGTCAACTTCAACCGCTGGTACAACGCCAAGGGCCTCATGCAGAGCCCGGACGTGACCGCGTACTGGCAGGACGTCATGGGCGGCTTCGCCAAGAACGAGAACGCGGATCTCCCGCCGAGTCTCTTCAAGTCCTGCACCGCCAAGGACGCCACCACTGTGGACCTGGCCTTCACCCGGGTCTCCAGCAAGGTCCCGGCCGCGCTGATGCTCCCCTCGTTCTCCATCCACAGCCCGAAGGCGCTGCAGGAGTTCGACGCGAGCAACGTCGCGGGCACCGCCGAGGACATCAAGTACCCGTCGTACGCGACGGAGCACCCGACCGGCACCGGCCCGTTCAAGTTCAAGACCTGGGACGTGGCGAACAAGACGCTGACCCTGGAGCGCAACGAGGACTACTCGGGCGCCAAGGCCAAGCTGAAGACCCTCATCTTCAAGACGATCTCGGATGAGAACGCCCGCAAGCAGGCGCTGCGCTCCGGCGACATCCAGGGCTACGACCTGGTTGGCCCGGCCGACGTCGAGCCGCTGAAGAGCGAGGGCTTCAACATGCTCACGCGCCCGGCGTTCAACGTGCTCTACCTGGCGATGAACCAGAAGGGCAACCCGAAGCTCGCCGACATCCGCGTCCGGCAGGCCATCGCGTACGCCCTGAACCGTCAGCAGCTGGTCACCTCCAAGCTGCCGCCGGGTGCCAAGGTCGCCGACAACTTCATGCCGGACACCGTCGAGGGCTGGAACGGTGACGTCACCAAGTACACCTACGACCCGGCCAAGGCGAAGGCGCTGCTGGCCGAGGCCGGCGCGTCGAACCTGACGCTGAAGTTCCACTACCCGACCGAGGTCACCCGGCCGTACATGCCGAACCCGAAGGACATCTTCGAGTTGCTCTCGGCGGACCTGAAGGCCGTTGGCATCACCGTCGAGGCGATCCCGCTGAAGTGGAGCCCGGACTACCTGAACGCCACCACCTCGGGTAGCAAGCACGACATCCACTTCCTGGGCTGGACCGGCGACTACGGCGACGCCTACAACTTCATCGGTACCTTCTTCGACCGGCCGAAGGACGAGTGGGGCTTCAACAACAAGGCCCTGTTCGACCAGTTCAAGGACGCGGACGGCACCGCCGACATCGCGGCCCGGACCGAGAAGTACAAGGCCCTGAACAAGTCCGTGATGGAGTTCCTGCCCGGTGTGCCGATCTCGCACTCGCCGCCGGCGATCGTGTTCGGCAAGGACGTGACCGGCGTCAAGGCGAGCCCGCTCACCGACGAGCGGTACGCGACCGCCGAGTTCAAGTAAGTCCTGATCTGACGCAGCAAGGAACGCGGGCGGGCGCTGTCGCACAGCGCCCGCCCGCAACCCTCCGCACCCCTTCGAGGCCGCCGTGTTCCGGTTCATCGTCAGGCGCCTGCTTCAGCTGATACCCACGCTGTTCGGGCTCTCCCTCCTGCTCTTCATCTGGCTCCGCCGACTCCCCGGCGGCCCCGAGACCGCCATCCTCGGCGAGCGCGGCACCCCCGAGATGCGGGCCGCGATCCGCCGCAACATGGGGCTCGACGAGCCCATCCTGGTGCAGTACGGCCGTTTCGTACGGCGGATGATCAAGCTCGACCTGGGCACCTCGACCTCCACCAAGCGGGCGGTCACCACGGAGTTCATCGAGCGCTTCCCCGGCACCGTCGAGCTGACCGTCACCGCGATGATCATCGCGATCGGCGTCGGCATCCCGCTGGGCTACCTGGCCGCCCGTCGTCGCGGCCGTTTCCTGGACCACGCGTCAGTGGGCGGCTCGCTGATCGGCATCTGCATCCCGGTCTTCTTCCTGGGCTACGTGCTCAAAGCGATCTTCTCGGAGAACCTGCACTGGTTCCCGTCCAGCGGCCGGCAGGACCCGACACTCGGGGCGACCCGGGTCACCAACTTCTTCGTCCTCGACGGGTTGATGACCCGTGAGTGGGACGCCGCCGCCGACGCCCTCTGGCATCTGGTGTTGCCCAGCATCGCGTTGGCCAGCATCCCGCTGGCGATCATCGTCCGGATCACCCGGGCGAGCGTGCTGGAGGTGCTGAACGAGGACTTCGTACGGACCGCCGAGGCGAAGGGCCTGACCGAGCAGACGGTTCGTCGTCGGCACGTCCTGCGCAACGCCATGCTGCCGGTCGCCACCTCGATCGGTCTGCTCGCGGGCGGTCTGCTTTCCGGCGCGGTGCTGACCGAGACCGTCTTCGCCTTCAGCGGCATCGGAGCGTTCGTCGCCGAGGCCATCGGCCAACGCGACTATCCGGTGCTGATGGGCTTCATCCTGATCATCGCGGTGGTGTACGTGCTGGTGAACCTCCTGGTCGATCTCTCCTACAGCTTCATCGACCCGAGGGTGAGGGTGCGATGACACTCAGCCCAGGCAAGAAGCGCGAAAAGATCGACAGGCTCTCCGAGTTGGCGGCCCGTGACGACGAGCGGGGCGTCAGCCTCTGGCAGGAGACGTTCCGCCGGCTGCGCGGTAACCCCGCCGCGATCGTCGGCGCGGTCATCCTGGCGCTCTTCGTGCTGGTCGCTGTGGTCGGCCCGTTCCTCGTGCCGTACGCGGCGACGGACACGATCGGCATCCGGGAGGGGCTGATCAAGCCGGGTGTCATTCCCGGCCCGACCAGCGAGCACTGGTTCGGTTACGACCACCAGGGCCGCGACGAGTTCAGCCGGATGATCGTGGGCGCCCGCCAGACCCTGCTGGTCGGCGTGGTCTCCACCCTGATCGGTCTGGCGGTCGGCGCGCTGATCGGTGGCGTCTCCGGTGCTGCGGCCGGCCTCGGTGGCCGGTGGGGGCGGTGGATCGACACCACCCTGATGCGCTTCATCGACATGCTGCTGGCGATGCCGAGCCTGCTGCTGGCGGTGAGCATCGCCGCTCTGCTCGGGGCCAGCCTGACCACTGTGATGATCGCGGTCGGCGTGGTCTCGGTGCCGGTGTTCGCCCGGCTGCTGCGCGGCTCGATGATCTCCCAGGCCAACAGCGACTACGTGCTGGCGGCGACCTCGCTCGGCGTCAAGAAGTCGAAGATCGCGCTGACCCACGTGGTGCCGAACTCCCTCGCCCCGGTGATCGTGCAGGCCACCCTGACCCTGGCCACCGCGATCATCGAGGCCGCGGCGCTCTCCTTCCTCGGCCTCGGCAACCCGGACACCGCCGTACCGGAGTGGGGGGTCATGCTCGCCGACGCGCAGCAGTACCTCGGCATCCGGCCGTCACTGGCGATCTACCCGGCCGTCGCGATCATCATCACCGCGCTCGGCTTCACCCTGCTGGGTGAGGCGATGCGTGAGGCCCTCGACCCGAAGCTGCGGAAGTAGGCCCGGCATGTGTGAAGCGCGAGGAGTGAGCTTGCGAGCCCCGCAGGCGCGAACGGAGGGCCAGTAATGGCACTGCTCGAAGTTGAAGATCTCTCCGTCACGTTCGCCCGCCGCGGTCAACGGGCCGTGCACGCTGTCGACGGGGTGTCCTTCTCGGTCGACGCCGGTGAGGTGGTCGGCCTGGTCGGTGAGTCCGGCTGTGGCAAGAGCGTCACCTCGCTGGCGATCATGGGCCTGTTGCCCAAGCAGCCCGGCCTGCGGGTCGGCGGCAAGGCCGTCTTCGACGGCACCGACCTGCTCCAGCTCGACGACAGGTCGCGGCGGGACATCCGGGGCCGGGACATCGCGATGATCTTCCAGGACCCGCTCTCCTCGTTGAACCCGGTGATTCCGATCGGCTTGCAGGTGACCGAGGTGCTCACCCGGCACCGGGGGATGAAGGGCGAGGCCGCGGCGAAGGAGGCGGCGGCGCTGCTGGACCGGGTCGGCATCCCCGACCCGAAGCGGCGGCTCAAGGAGTACCCGCACCAGCTCTCCGGTGGGATGCGCCAGCGTGCGCTCATCGCGATGGCGGTGGCCTGCCAGCCTCGGCTGCTGATCGCCGACGAGCCGACCACAGCGCTGGACGTCACCATCCAGGCCCAGATCCTCGAGCTGCTCAAGGAACTGGTCCGGGACTCCGGCACCGCACTGTTGATGATCACGCACGATCTGGGCGTGGTGGCCGGCATGTGCGACACCGTCAACGTGCTCTACGGCGGCCGGGTGGTGGAGACGGCCCGCCGTCGTCCGCTGTTCCGCCAGCCGCGTCACCCGTACACGGTGGGTCTGCTCGGCTCGGTGCCGCGCCTGGACGCCGGGCGGGGCGAGAAGCTCAACCCGATTCCCGGTTCGGTCCGCGACCTGCTGCCCTGGCCGGACGGATGCGCCTTCGCCCCGCGCTGCGCCCGCCGGATCGACGAGTGTGTGGGCGAGCCGCCGGAGCTGGTGCACGCGCACGACGGACGGAGCTACCGGTGCGTCAACCCGGAGCCGCTGCCGGGCATGGTGCCCGCCCCGCGCGAGGAGGAACCAGCGTGAGTGAGAACGACATCCTCGTCGAGGTGCGTGACCTGAAGGTGCACTTCCCGATCAAACGGGGGGTGCTCTTCGACCGAGTGGTCGGCCAGGTGAAGGCCGTCGACGGGGTCGACCTGAGCATCGCGCGCGGCAAGACGTACGGCCTGGTGGGTGAGTCCGGCTGCGGCAAGTCCACGTTGGGCCGGGCGCTGCTCCAACTCACCCCGCCGACCGCCGGTGAGGTCAGCTTCGACGGTGTCGAGCTGACGACGCTGCCGTCCGGCAAGCTGCGCAGCATGCGTCGCCGGATGCAGATGATCTTCCAGGACCCGATGTCCAGCCTCGACCCCCGGCAGAACGTCGAGTCGATCCTGACCGAGGGCCTCCAGACCCACGGCATCGGCGCCGACCGCACCGACCGTCGACGGATCATCGGCGAGACCCTGGACGCGGTCGGGCTGCCGCGCTGGGCGCTGTCCCGCTACCCGCACGAGTTCTCCGGCGGGCAGCGGCAGCGCATCGGCATCGCCCGCGCGCTGGTGCTCGGGCCGGAGCTGATCGTCGCCGACGAGCCGGTCTCGGCGCTCGACGTGTCGATCCAGGCCCAGGTGGTCAACCTGCTGGACGAACTCCAGGACAGCCTGGGGCTGACCTACCTGGTGATCGCGCACGACCTCGCTGTGGTCCGGCACATCTCCGACACTGTCGGCGTCATGTACCTGGGCGCGCTGGTCGAGGAGGCGCCGAGCGACCGGCTCTACACCGAGCCGCTGCACCCGTACACCCGGGCGCTGATGTCGGCGGTGCCGGTGCCGGACCCGGACGTGGAGGACCGCCGGGAGCGGATCCTGCTCGCCGGTGACCTGCCGTCGCCGGCCAACCCGCCGTCCGGCTGCCGCTTCCACACCCGCTGCCCGTGGGCGCAGCCCACCCGCTGCGCCGACGAGCGACCGGTGCTGCGCGACATCGGCGCCAGCCGGGTGGCCTGCCACTGGGCCGAACAGATCGCCAGCGGCGAACTGCGCCCGCACGGGGTCAGCGCGCAGATCGTCCGACCCGAGGGTGAGGGGGACGCGCCGGGCGTCGTCTCCGCGCCCACCGAGCCGGGCTCGTACGTCTGAGACTGGACGCGGTGCCGGCGCTCGTCAGCCCTCGGGGCGGTTCAGCAGCCCCACGGCGACGCCGTGCACCGCGTCCAGCCCGGCCGGGTCGGCCAGCGTGACCGACGTGCCGGTCACCACGTACCACTCGTCGGCGTCCTTGTACTGCACCCGCACCGTGACAGTGCCGTCCGCGTACTCGGTGCGCAGCGTCAGGTCTCCGGTGACGACGCCGACCTCGTCGGTCATGACGCCGCCGGGGCCGGGCACGATGTCGGTGGTGCGGGCCTGCGGGCCGGCCGCCCCGCCCGAATCCGCGACCATGCCGGCACCCGGCACGGCGGCGGGAGTCTCGGCGGTGCCGTCCGCGGTCATGCCGGCGGCGGACGGGCCGCTCTCCCCGGCGGCGGTCACGAATCGCTCCCCACTGAACAGCCCTCCAGCATGTCGGTCAGGGCGGCCTTCTCGGCGCTGGTCACCGTCAGCTTCCAGTAGTGCTTGACAGTCACCCAGTCCTGGGCGTATTTGCACCAGTAGGACCGGCTTGCCGGTTTCCACTGGGACGGGTCCTGGTCACCCTTTGCCCGGTTCGACGAGGCGGAAACCGCGAAAAGCTGCGGACGGGTGGTGTCGTTCGCGAAATCGCCGCGCTTCGCGTTGTCCCACTCGTCGGCACCCGAGCGCCACGCGTTCGCCAACGGCACCATGTGGTCGATGTCCACGTCGGAGGGATCCGAGAAGCTGCGACCGTCGTACACGCTCTCCCAGCGCCCACCGACCACGTTGCAGCCGGAGAGCTTCACGTCCTTGCCGTCGCGCTGGAGGATGCTGTCCCGGACATCGCAGTTCTTGCCGGTGTCCCGCCAGTGCGGGAAACGCTCCCGGCTGTAGCCCTTCATCGAGCCGGCGGTGGCGACGGTGAGCTGGCTCAACTGCTCCGCGGCGTTGCCGCCGTCGCTCGACGGCGGTGTGGTCGGCTCATCCTGCGGGACGCAACCGGCCACGCCGAGCGCCAGCGCCGCGGTGAGCGCGGCCACCGCCGCTCGCGGTCCTGATCTGGTACGCACAGACGACACCTCTCCAGCTTGGGGGCTCCCGGCGATTGCGCACAGTACCCGGGCACGGTTTCGGCGTTTCGTGGCGTCTCCCACATGATGCAAGGCAGATTGGTGGGATGACCGCACCTGTACCGGCGACCGCCCTCCGAATGGGCACCACCGCCGGCCGGGGCACGCTGCTCGCCGCCGTACTCGCCTCTGGAATGGTCTTCCTCGACAGCACCGTCGTCAACGTGGCGCTGCCGAAGCTCGGGCAGGATCTCGGCGCGAACGTGGCCGATCTCCAGTGGACCATCAACGGCTATCTGCTGATGCTGGCGGCGTTCGTGCTGCTCGGCGGCGCGCTCGGCGACCGCTTCGGCCGGCGTCGCATCTTCCTCATCGGCGTGGTCTGGTTCACCGCCGCCTCCGTGCTCTGCGGGCTGGCCCAGGACACCGGCATGCTGATCGCGGCCCGGTTCCTCCAGGGCGCCGGTGGCGCGCTGCTCACGCCCGGGTCGCTGTCGGTGCTCCAGGCGAGCTTCCATCCCGACGACCGGGGCCGGGCGATCGGTGCCTGGGCCGGGCTGTCCGGGGTGTCCACAGCGCTGGGGCCGTTCATCGGAGGCTGGCTGATCGACGCGCTCTCCTGGCGCTGGATCTTCTTCCTCAACCTGCCGATCGCCGTGCTGGTGCTGCTGGCCGCCCTGCGCTGGGTGCCGGAGAGCCGGGACGAGAGCGCCTCCCGCACCGAGGGACGGGGTCTGGCCCGACGGCGGTTCGACGTCGCCGGAGCCCTGCTCGGAGCGCTCGCGCTCGCCGGCGTCACCTACGCCCTGATCGACGCGCCGGCCCGCGGGTTCGACTCCGCCGAGGTGCTGATCGCCGCAGTGGTCGGGGTGCTCTCCGCGGTGGCCTTCGTCCTGCTGGAACGACGGCGTGGTGACGCCGCGATGCTGCCCACCGGGCTGTTCAGCAGCCGACTCTTCTCGGTGCTGAACATCTTCACAGTCGTCGTCTACGCGGCGCTCGGCGGCTTCACCTTCTTCTTCGCCGTCTACCTGCAGAACGTGGTCGGCTGGTCGGCCTTCCGCACGGGCATCGCGTTGCTGCCGATGACCCTGCTGCTGTTGGTCGGCTCCGCGCGCGCCGGTGCGCTGTCCGCCCGGATCGGCCCACGGCTGCCGCTGGCCATCGGACCGGTGGTCGCCGCGGTCGGCCTGCTGCTGCTGCGTGGCGTGGGACCGGGCGCGTCGTACTGGCGGGACGTGCTGCCCGGGGTGCTGCTCTTCGGCATCGGGTTGACCCTGGTGGTGGCACCGCTGACCGCGTCGGTGCTGGCCGCCGTGCAGGACCGGTTCTCCGGGGTGGCCAGCGGGTTCAACAACGCCGCGTCCCGGGCCGGCGGCCTGCTCGCGGTGGCGGCGCTGCCGCTGCTGGTCGGGCTCTCCGGCGGCGGGTACGAGCAGAAGGCCGAGCTGACCGAGGCGTTCCGGGGCGCGATGGAGTGGTGTGCCGGGCTACTCGTCGCCGGCGCGCTGCTGGCCCTCGTGCTGGTCCACCGACCGCCCCGGGAAGCCCCGCCGTCCCAGCCCTGCCACTCACTGCCCGCCGCGACACCCCCGAAGTAGGAAGCCACCTCGGGGGTGTCGCGCCCAGGTCAGCGGCGGGCGCGGTTGACGGCGCTGGTGACCGCCTTGATCGACGCGGTGACGATGTTGGCGTCGGTGCCGACACCCCAGACCGTCCTGCCGTCCACCTCACACTCCACGTACGCGGCGGCCTGCGCGTCACCACCGGAGGAGAGCGCGTGCTCGTGGTAGTCGAGCACCCGTACGCCCACCCCGACCGACTGGAGCGCGTTGACGTACGCGTCGATCGGGCCGTTGCCGACCGCGGCGAGCGAGCGCTGCTCGCCGCCCACACCGACCTGGGCCTCGATCTCGACCTTGCCGTCCACAGTGCCGATCGTGTAGCCGGCCAGCCGGACCGTCGGGTCGGGCTGGTGGTCGAGCAGGTAGTGCGTCGCGAAGATCTCCCACATGGCGGCCGGGTCGACTTCGCCGCCGTCGTGATCGGTGACCTGCTGCACCACACCGGAGAACTCGATCTGGAGCCGGCGCGGCAGGTCCAGTTGGTGCTCGCTCTTCATGATGTACGCGACGCCGCCCTTGCCGGACTGCGAGTTGACCCGGATGACCGCCTCGTAGGTGCGGCCCAGGTCCTTCGGGTCGATCGGCAGGTACGGCACCGCCCAGGTGTGCTCGTCCATCGGTACGCCGGCCGCCTTCGCGTCGGCGGCGAGGGCGTCGAAGCCCTTCTTGATCGCGTCCTGGTGGGAGCCGGAGAAGGCGGTGTAGACCAGGTCGCCCGCGTACGGGTGGCGCTCGTGCACAGGCAGCTGGTTGCAGTACTCGACGGCTCGCCGGATCTCGTCGATGTTCGAGAAGTCGATCATCGGGTCGATGCCCTGGGAGAAGATGTTGAGCCCCAGGGTCACCAGGTCGACGTTGCCGGTGCGCTCGCCATTGCCGAACAGGCAGCCCTCGATGCGGTCCGCGCCGGCGAGCAGGCCCAGCTCGGCGGCGGCCACGCCGGTGCCCCGGTCGTTGTGCGGGTGCAGGCTCAGCACCACGCTGTCCCGGCGCGGCAGGTGCCTGTGCATCCACTCGATCGAGTCGGCGTACACGTTGGGGGTGGCCATCTCGACGGTGGCCGGCAGGTTGATGATCAGCGGACGGTCCGGGGTCGGGTCGATCACGTCGATCACCCGGGAGCAGACCTCCAGCGCGTACTCCAGCTCGGTGCCCGTGTACGACTCCGGCGAGTACTCGTAGAAGATCTCCGTGTCCGGGGTGTGGATCTCGGCGTACTTCTGGCAGAGCCGCGCCCCGGTGGTGGCGATGTCGGCGATGCCGTCCCGATCCAGGCCGAAGACCACCCGCCGCTGGAGGGTGGAGGTCGAGTTGTAGAAGTGCACGATGGCCCGCTTCGCGCCGCGCAGCGACTCGAACGTCCGGTCGATCAGGTGCTCCCGGCACTGCGTGAGCACCTGGATGGTGACGTCGTCCGGGATCATGTCGTCGTCGATGAGCTGCCGGACGAAGTCGAAGTCGGTCTGGCTGGCCGACGGGAAGCCGACCTCGATCTCCTTGTAGCCCATCTGGACCAGCAGCTGGAACATCCGGCGCTTGCGCTCGGGCGACATCGGGTCGATCAGGGCCTGGTTGCCGTCGCGGAGATCCACGGCACACCAGCGGGGGGCGGCCTCGACGGTGCGGGTGGGCCAGGTGCGGTCGGGCAGTTCGACCCGGAACTGCTCCCGGTACGGCTGGTAGCGGTGGTACGGCATCCGGCTCGGGCGTTGCCGGGCGATCGGATCGGTTTCGGCGTCGGTGACAGGTTGAGCCATCTCAGAGTGCTCCCTGGAACATGTGGCGTCAGCAGATCGGAAGGTGTCGGCGAGATGCCGGGCGACGGTGCGCGGCGGTGCCGAGAAGAAACTCGGATGTGCTGGACGGCGCGATGCGACTCCGCGACGAGGTGCCGGCCGGTCAGGCCTCGTCGCGGCGGCTAAGGAGGAGCAGCGCCTGCCACATGACCAGGTCACCCTACGTGATGGAACCGGGGGTGGAAAGACAGGTCCGGACTATGGGACCGGGGTCATGGCCGGCTTCGCGGCCTCGGCACCCAGCCTCGGCGTCCGTTGCGCCCAGGCCACAGCGGGCACGATCGCCACCGCTACCAGCACGAAGATCGCTGCCGTCGGTAACCAACCCCACCCCCCGGTGGTCACCCCGAGCGCGGTCAGCCCCGCCGGCGCGATCAGGTACTGGACCTGCACGCCGAGTCCAAGCGCCCCCACGTACGCACCGCGCTGGTCGGCCGGCGGGAGGGTGGCGGTGAGCCCCCAACTGCCCGCCGACTCGATCAGCTCGGCCAGGATCAGCAGCAACGCGGCGGCTACCAGCACCACCACTGTGAGCGCGCCCCGAGTGACGCCGGAAATCGGCAGGACCAGACAGAACAGGGCGATCAGCAGTCCACCCCGACGGGAGGCCCGGGCCGCTCCCGCCGCGGTGTCCGCGCCCCGGCTGACACGTACCTGGAGCAGCACGATCAGGATCGTGTTGAGCAGCACCAGCCCGGCGATCACCGTCTTCGGGGCGTCGGTGTGGGTGAGGATCCACAGCGGCAGGACCGTCAGGTAGAGCACCCCGTGCGCGGTGAGCAACCCGGACAGCACTGACACCGCCATGAACGGCCGGTCCCGGAGCACGGCGAGCCGACTCATCGGCTCCGCCGGTCGGGCCACCTGCGGCAGCCGGGGCAGTCGCCGCACGAAGAGGGCCGTCACGAGGAAGACCGTCGAGATGAACCAGACCATCCCCCGGTACGCCGTGATCGTGTCCACCGCCAGCACCAGGCCGCTGATCACCGCGCCGAGCCCGAAGCCGACGTTCAGCGACGAGCGCTGGTACGCCATCGCCGTGACCCGTTCGGCAGGCGGAAGCGCGTTGATCGAGTAGACCTGCCGGGCCACGCCGACAGCGGCGTCCACTGCGGCCAGCGCCACCACGACGGCGAGGAACCCCGCGAAGCCACCAACGAACGGGTAGGTCGCGAACAGCGCCGCGTTCAGCACCAGCCCCACCACCCAGACCCGCTGCGGCCCGTACCGGTCGGTGAGCCCACCCAGCGGCACCGTGCCCAGCAGCGACACCCCTGCCGCGACGGACAGCCCCAACCCGACCTGCGCGGCGCTGAGCCCGAGCGCCCGGGTGAAGAAGACGGCGCTGCCGGCGTGGAACAGGCCGCTGCCGACGGCGTAGACCATGGCCTGCACGGCCAGGGCGCGGGTCAGCCCGGCCGGCGGTACGACGTCTCGAACGGCGGTGCGGATGGTTTCTCTGGTCCCCATGTTCGGGGAGTGAATCGGTTCCCCATGACCCCGGTCGAGTCTTTTAGGCTGGATCGAATCCTGCTCCAGGGGGGCGTGTGTCCGAGTTGCGGTTCAGCCTGGCCGACGTGGCGGGAGTGCGTCTCGCCGTGTCACCGGCCAACGAGACGGTCATGAGCATGTGGGCGCTGGCCAACCCGGTGCGCTACGCGGTGCACCTGCCCTGGATCGACCGGGCCCGGGTGACGTTGCGTCGTCCCGAGGTGGCCGACCGGGTTCGACCTCTGGTGGGGTTGGTCGTGCCGGGTCGCTGGCTGCCCGACTTCCTGACCCCGGCGGCCCGACCGAACGTGGAGATGGCCGAGCAGCTCGACCAGATCGCCGCGACACCGCCGGCCGTCGTGGTCCAGGACCTGCTGGCGACCACCTGGCAAAAACCGTTGAGCCCGTTCGGGCGGGCGCTGCTCGCCGACCCCGGCGGGCTGCTGCCGCAGGTCGTCGACGCGGTGCGGGTCTGGCACGACGAGGCGATCGCCCCGGACTGGCAGCGGATGCGGGCGCTGCTCGACGCCGACGTGGCGTACCGGGCCGCCCAGCTCGCCGAGAGCGGCGCCGGGCAGTTCTTCGAGCAGCTCCACCCGAGCCTGCGCTGGCACAGCGACCGGGTGATCAGCGACGACACGTTCGAGCGGGACTTCGACCTCCGCGGTCGTGGACTGGCGCTGAACCCCACTGTGTTCACCGAGCAGCACGTGCTGTGGAACCTGCTGGAGGATTCGCTGCCGGTCGGCGCGTACCCGGTCCGTGCCGTCGGGACGCTCTGGGAGGCGACCACACCGCCCCCCGGCGACCCACTGGCACGGGTGATCGGGCCGGGCCGGACCGCGCTGCTGCATCTGCTCGAGACTGCGCTGACCACCACCGACCTGGCCCGACTCACCGGGATGTCCGCCGGAAACGTGTCCCAGCACCTGGCCGCGCTGCACGGCGCCGGCCTGGTGTCGCGGTCCCGCGAGGGTCGGCACGTCCGCTACCGCAACACCGATGCGGCGGCGGTCCTCCTCCGGGCCAGCCGGGGCGGGTGACCCCGGCGCTCGATCAGCGCAGCAGCAGCTCGGCGACCGGGCGGCGGTGCCGCAGGCCGGTCTCCCGGGCGTGCAGGTCGGCGGGGAGGGCGAACGGGTCCCCGAGCCGGCCGACGGCGGCGACCACCAACGGGCGGACGCCTCCGGGCAGGTCGAGTTCGGTGGTGAGTCCGGCCCGGTCGAACCGGGTGAGCTGGTGCACGTGCAGGCCGAGCGCTGTGGCCTGCACTGTCAGGTGAGCGATCGCCTGCCCCAGGTCGTACGCGGCCCGCTCGGTGTCGAGGCCGGTGTGGGCGCCGACCACCAGTGTCGCGGCGTGCCGGATCCAGATCTGGTCGTCGACCGGGAGGCTGATCAGGATCCGTTTCCAGGTCTCGTCGTCGCGGTGGCCGAGGGCGAACCGCCAGGGCTGCCCGTTCTCCGCCGACGGGGCCCAGCGCGCGGCCTCGAGCAGCGAGGCGGACTCCTCCGGGGTCAGCTCGGCGCTCGGGTCGAAGGCTCGCGGGCTCCAGCGGTAGGCGAGCAGCGGGGTGAGGTCGGCCATACACCGGATCGTCCTGTATGGGTGATTCGCCCCTCAGGATGGGGTGGCCGAATGTGGGCAAGAGCACCCGTAACGGGACGAAGATCAGGGCGTTCCCGCGCCCGGGCTCTCCGACGGGTCCGGGGTCGGCGGCGCCGCGATGTCGAGCGGCTCCCGGTCGATCACCACCGGACCGGCCAGCTGCACGGTGGCCGGCGCCGGGCCGGGTGCGGCGGCCAGCCGGAGCGTCCCGGCCCCGGTCCGGACGCCGGTCGGCGTGCCGTCCTTGTCGTAGCAGTAGATGCCCACATCCAGCGGGGCGTTGAGCGACGCCGAGGTGGAATCCACCGAGTAGCAGGTGCCGGTGAGGCCCTCGGGCGCGTTGGCCGGAGCGACCGCCAACGGCGCGCGTCGGTCGGTGAGGACGTCCAGCCAGTCGGTGAGCAGGTGCTGGACCCGGGGGTCGGACCGGCGCGGGATCGCGTCGTCGCGATCACCCAGGCGTACGCAACTCGCCGACTCGGTGTGACCGGCCGACGGCAGGGCGCACTGGAACAACCCGTCGGCGGTGCTGGCCATCGAGACATCGGCGGTGCCACCCAGGGCGCCCCCCGGCACGTCCACCCGCCAGCTCCCGTCATTCGCGCTGGTGAACACGATGGTGCGATCCGGTTGGCCCGCCTGGCCGTAGACATATTGGGCCACCAGGTGACGGTCCTGAGCCGCCGCGGCCAGCGCCGCCAGCTCATCCCGTGCGGCGTCCACCTCGACCGGCCCCGGGTCGGCGGGCGGCGGAGTCGGGGGCTGCTCACTGGTGCAGGCGACCAGGAGGGCTGGCAGGGCGAGGACGAGCGGCCCGAGCACACGGCCGGCCGAGCGGATGAGGACGGGCACCGGCCCATTCTGGTGGGTGCGGGCGGTTGGCGGGTGCCGGCGCGTACCGGGCTCGTCCCGGCGTGTCGGGTGGGGTGTCCCGGCGTACCCCGTTCGACCTGGTGGGACCGGTCTCGCCGGTCCCGGCCGGGCCGGATGGTGGGATCACCTGACCCGGCTTCGTTATCCGCCGGATACCCTCATGAGGTCTGACACGCGCCGCCGGCCCCGGTTCCGGCGGCGTCGGCACGCTCAGGGTCGCTGGGAGGGAGTGCACCGTCGTGGCACTCGTGGTGCAGAAGTACGGCGGGTCCTCCGTCGCCAACGCCGAGCGGATCAAGCGGGTGGCCGAGCGCATCGTCGCCGCCCGCAAGGCCGGCGACGACGTGGTGGTGGTGGTCTCCGCGATGGGCGACACCACCGACGAGCTACTCGACCTGGCCAACCAGGTCAGCCCGCTGCCGCCGGGCCGCGAGCTGGACATGCTGCTCACCGCCGGGGAGCGGATCTCCATGGCCCTCCTGGCCATGGCCATCCACAACCTGGGGTACGAAGCCCGCTCGTTCACCGGCTCGCAGGCTGGCGTGATCACCACCTCCGTGCACGGCCGCGCCCGAATCATCGACGTCACCCCCGGGCGGCTCAAGGGCGCGCTCGACGAGGGCTCGGTGGTCATCGTGGCCGGCTTCCAGGGCGTCTCGCAGGACACCAAGGACGTCACCACGCTGGGCCGCGGTGGTTCGGACACCACCGCCGTGGCGCTCGCCGCAGCCCTGCACGCGGACGTCTGCGAGATCTACACCGACGTGGACGGCATCTTCACCGCCGACCCGCGGATCGTGCCCAACGCCCGTCACATCCAGCACATCACCTACGAGGAGATGTTGGAGCTGGCCGCCTGCGGCGCGAAGGTGCTGCACCTGCGTAGCGTGGAGTACGCCCGGCGGGCGGGGTTGCCGATCCACGTCCGTTCGTCATACTCGACCAACACCGGCACGATGGTCACCGGATCGATGGAGGACCTTTCCGTGGAGCAGGCACTGATCACCGGGGTCGCGCACGACCGCAGCGAGGCCAAGATCACGATCGTCGGGGTGCCCGACGAGCCGGGTGCCGCCGCGCGGATCTTCGACACCGTCGCCGGCGCCGAGATCAACATCGACATGATCGTGCAGAACGTCTCCACCGAGGGCACCGGCCGGACGGACATCTCGTTCACCCTGCCCAAGGCCGACGGTCCCACCGCGATGGCGGCGCTCAGCAAGATCCAGGAGCCGGTCAAGTTCAAGGGCCTGCTCTACGACGACCACGTCGGCAAGGTCTCACTGATCGGCGCGGGCATGCGCTCGCACCCCGGGGTGGCTGCCGGCTTCTTCGCCGCGCTCGGCGCCGCCGGGGTCAACATCGAGATGATCTCCACCTCCGAGATCCGGGTCTCCGTGGTCTGCCGGGACACCGACCTCGACGCCGCCGTCCGCGCCATCCACGACGCGTTCGAGCTGGGCGGCGACACCGAAGCCGTGGTCTACGCGGGGACGGGTAGGTAGCGCCGATGACGGCGCTGCCCACCCTCGCCGTGGTAGGAGCGACAGGTGCCGTCGGCACCGTGATGTGTGAGCTGCTCACCGGGCGACGCAACGTCTGGGGTGAGATCCGGCTGCTCGCCTCCGAGCGCTCCGTCGGGCGCCGGGTGCGCTGCCGGGGCGAGGAAGTCGTCGTCCAGGCGCTGACCCCCGAGGCGTTCGACGGGGTCCAGGTGGCCATGTTCGACGTGCCCGACGAGGTCTCCGCCGAGTGGGCGCCGATCGCCGTCGCCCGGGGCGCGATCGCCGTCGACAACTCCGGCGCGTTCCGGATGGACCGCGACGTCCCGCTGGTCGTTCCGGAGATCAACCCCGAGCAGGTGCGCAACCGGCCCCGGGGCATCATCGCCAACGCCAACTGCACCACCCTCGCGATGATCGTCGCCGTCGCGCCGCTGCACCGCGAGTACGGCCTACGAGAGTTGGTGCTCGCCTCCTACCAGGCGGTCTCCGGCGCCGGCCAGGCCGGCGTCGACATCCTGCACGATCAGCTCACCAAGGTCGCCGGCGATCGGGCGCTCGGCTCGCGCACCGGCGACGTACGCCAGGCTGTCGGCGACGACCTGGGGCCGTTCCCGGCACCCATGGCACTCAACGTGGTCCCCTGGGCGGGTTCCCCGGCGGACAGCGGCTGGTCATCGGAAGAGATGAAGATCCGCAACGAGTCGCGGAAGATCCTCGGCCTCCCCGACCTCAAAGTCTCCGCCACCTGCGTCCGGGTGCCGGTGGTCACCGCCCACTCGGTCGCCGTGCACGCGGTCTTCGCCACCGAGGTCGACGCCGAGGGCGCCCGCGAGGCACTGCGCAACGCACCAGGGGTGATCCTGGTCGACGACCCCGCGGCCGGGGAGTTCCCGATGCCGATCGACGCCGTCGGCACCGACCCGTCCTGGGTCGGCCGGATTCGCCGCGCCCTGGACGACCCCCGCGCCCTCGACTTCTTCGTCACCGGCGACAACCTCCGCAAGGGCGCGGCCCTCAACACCGCCCAGATCGCCGAACTCCTAGCCAAAGAACTCCGCACCACCTAACCCCCGCCCCCGGACCCCCCGCCCCCGGCCCCGGCCCCGCCCCCGCCCCCGCCCCCGCCCCCGCCCCCGGCCCCGCCCCCGCCCCCGGCCCCGCCCCCGGGCTGCCGGCGATCTTGCAGTTTCTGTGGCGACATAAGGGACTAGAGCGACAAAACGACAACCGTAAGTGCAAGATCGGCGGGGCGTGGGGCCTGGGGCGCGGGGCGTGTGGCGTGGGGCGTGGGGGCGTGGGGTGCGGGGTGGGGTTACGCGGCGGAGAGCAGGACGCCGTCTCGGCCTTGGCGTTTTACCGCGTACAGGGCCTGGTCAGCTCTCTTGAGGGTGCGGTCGGGGGTTTCGCCGGGGCGCGGTAGCGCCACGCCCACGCTGATCGTGCGGCCGATGCGTCGGGCCGCCTCGGTGAGCCGTTCGGCGATCCGAACCGCCTCCTCCGGGCGGCTCACCTCGATTACGGCGACGAACTCGTCGCCGCCGATCCGGTACAACTCGTCGCCGTGCCGAAGCGCCCCCTCCAGCGCCCGGGCCAACCCGACCAACACCCGGTCGCCGGCCTGGTGGCCGTACGTGTCGTTGACGGTCTTGAAGCCGTCCACGTCGATCGCCAGCAGAGCCGTACGCCCGGGGGTGGCCGCAGCGATCCGCTGCCCGAACGGGCCGGTGTGCCGCAACCCGGTCAGCGGGTCGGAGCTGGCCTGCTCCCGCAGCCGGGCCAGCGTGCGCAGCCGGTCCACGCTCGTCCAGGCCTGCCCGGCGAGCAACTCCATCAGGCTGACAGTGGTCGGGTCGGGGCGCAGCGCGCGTTCGTCGGCGACCAGCAGCACCCCCGCGGCGTCCGTGGGGCCGACGGGCACGGCGACCAGCGTGCGTACCCCAGCCCGGGTCAACGGGCGGTAGTCCTCGGTCGGGGGATGCCCGGCCTCGCCCAGCGTGTACCCGGCGCCGTACCGGTGCGCCCGCTCGACCATCCGGTCCAGGGCGGCCGGACCGGCGGCGGCCAGTTCGGCGCGGATCCGGGTCTCCAAATCGCTCGGTGTCGCAGGGGACGGGCCGAGCTGGCCGCCGATCAGCAGTAGTGCGGTGGAGAGGGTGGAGACCTCCCGGGCGGCGCGGGCGGCTGCCCCCATCACCTCTCCCTCGGTCGGCGCGGAGGAGAGCGCGGCCGCGTGCCGGAGCAGCTTCTCGCTGCGGCTCTCCGCCGGCGGGCCACCGAGGGCGGCGATCCGCGCACCGAGCCCGTCGGCCAGCCGCTGCGCGGTCTCCCGCCACGGCTCCAGGTCGGTCGGCTCACTCCACTGCAGGTCGAGTACGCCGATCGCCCGGCCCGTCGGGTCCAGCACCGGTACGCACAGCTCGGCTGTCACATCCGGGCGCACCGGCAGGTAGTCCGGGTCGACGGTGACGTCCGGGACGACGGCGGGAGCGCCGGTGGCGTACACCCGGCCGACGATGCCGGTCCGCGCCGGCACTGTGGCGAAGACCTGCCAGGCCCCGGTCGCGGCGACGCAGCGCAGGCGGTCGTGGACCGCGAGCAGCACGGAGATGGTCGCCGGGGTGTGGCGGGACAGCGCGGTGACCGTCCACCGACACGCCTCCGGCGTGCTCGACGCCATCGGCAGGCGGACGGTGACGTCACGGATGACTCGCTGATGATCCACTCGCACGTCGTTCCAGGTAGGGGAGGGGCCCGGCCGACGCCGAACCGCTCGATCAAGCGTACTCACGGTGGCTGGGACCGGCCGGGCTTCGTACACACGTGCTATCCACAGGCTGTGGACGCAGCCTGTGGACGGATGTCCCCGGGATGCCGCGACCGGCGATAGCGTGGAGCATCCCCGCGCCGAGGAGGCGAGCCCATGCTCATCGCCCAGCTCAGTGACCCGCACCTGACCACCGGCCTGCTCGCCGCCGAACCGGCCGCCGGGTTGCACCGAGCGCTCGGCCGGGTGCTGGCGTTGCGACCCCGACCCGACTGCGTGGTAATCACCGGCGATCTGGCCGACCACGGCCAGCCCGACGAGTACGCGGCGCTGCGCGAGGTGATCGGCCACTTCCCGCTGCCGGTGCACCTGACCACCGGCAACCACGACGACCGAGAGTCCCTGCTCGACGCGTTCGGCGGCACACCGTGGCTCGGCGGCGGCTTCTCGGCCTACTACCACGTCGACCACGAGGCGGCGTCCGTCGTGGTGCTCGACTCGCTCGTCCCCGGCAGCGACGGCGGCCAACTCGGCGAGGAACAACTCGGCTGGCTCGACGGGGTGCTGGCCGGGCGGCCCGAGGTGCCCGCCGTGATCTTTCTGCACCACCCGCCGGTCGCCGTCGGCATCCCCGTGGCGGACTCCATCCGACTGGCCGACGGCGACGCGCTCGCCGAGGTGATCGGCCGGCACCGGCACGTGGTGCGGGTCGCCGCCGGTCACCTGCACCGCCCGGTCACCACCGCGTACGCGGGCACTGTCCTCACAGTGGCGCCCAGCACGTGGAAGCAGAGCACGCTCACCATGAGCGCCGACGAGCAGATCGGTTGGGTCAACGAGCCCACCGCCTTCCTGCTGCACTCGGTCGAGGCAGGCGGCTGCGTGACCCACACCGTGCAGGTGAGCCACTCCGCCGGGCAGACCTGCGGCTTCTGAGGGGTGGTCATGCTGGCCTGGTACGTCTCGTACGGCTCGAACATGCACGCCGCCCGGCTGGGCTGGTACATCGGTGGTGGCTGCCCACCCGGCGGAAAGCGGACGTACCCGGGCTGCCGTGACCGGCGTCCACCCAGCCGGTCGACGCCCGTGTCGCTGCCCGGCGGCATCTACTTCGCCGGCGAGTCCGGTGCCTGGACCGGCGGCATGGCCTTCTACGACCCGCACCTGCCGGGCGAGGCCGCGGCCCGCGCCTACCTGGTCACCCTGGAGCAGTTCACCGACATCGCGGCCCAGGAGATGTACCGCCCGCCGGGCGACACGACCGAGCTGATCCCGGCGACCGGCGCGGCCATCGACGCCGCCGTCGCCAACGGACGGGCCACGCTCGGCCCCGGGCGGTACGAGACGCTGATCTGCCCGGGCAGCCGCGACGGTGTTCCGATGCTCACCTTCACCGCCCCCGAGGGGGCGTCAGCCGTGCCCTGCCGACCTCCAGCGCCGATCTACCTCGGCATGATCGCCCGAGGGCTGCGCGAGTCGCACGGCTGGCCCGCCGAGCGGATCGCCGCCTACCTGGCGGCCCGGCCCGGCGTGGCGGGCGCCTGGCCACCGGACGCCGTCGCGGACCTGGTCGACAAGGCGCTGACCGACGACTGACCGGCCGGCATGCGCCTCGTCGGCCGCTGGTGCTGTCAACCGAGCAGGAACTCGCGCAGCGCGGGGGCCAGCGTCGCCGGCGGCACGTCGTGGTAACCGCCGTCGAGGCTCACGGACCGGCCGCCCGGAACGGCCTCGGCCGCCGCCCGACTCGCGTCCCGCAACCACTGTGGACTGCCGGTGCTGTCCACCCCGAGGGTGGGCGCGGTGATGGCCGCCAGCCGCTCGGCGGGGAATCGCCCCCCGGCGGTGACGATCGCGTCGTACACCAGGGTGTGCGCGACCGCCGTCAGCCCACCCCACATCGGCTGCGACCGCATCCCGGTGATCTGCTCGGCCGGCAGCCCCACCGACGCGCTGAGGAAGGTCTCCACCGCGCCGTCCCGGTCGTCGGCGGCGATCAGCTCGATGAGCTGCGGGGTGATGTCCTTGCGGACGCCCACGTGCGGGCCGACCTGGAACGGTGGCTCGAACATGACCATCCTGGTCACCGGCAGGCCCTGTGCGGTGGCGAGGGCGGCCAGGACGGCCCCGGAGGAGATGCCGTAGACGGCGGCGGAACCACCCGCCGCCGCGATCAGGGCAGCCAGGTCGTCGATCTCGCGGCCGACCTCGTACGGTGCGGTGTCGCCGCTGTAGCCCCGACCGCGACGGTCATAGCTGAAGGTGGTGAAATCCGGCGCCAGTGCCGCACCCAGGTCGCGGGTCGCGTTGCGATCGCTGAACGCGCCGCCGACGAGGACGACCGCCGGCCCGGCACCGGACCGCTCGAACGCGATGGGCGTGCCGTCGACCGATCGCACCTGCTCCGCCACGGGTGTCGTTCCGCTCACGATGCCGCCCCCATTCCTCGTAGGCTGTCCCGTCCTTTCTAGACCCTGGGTCCGACGTTGTCCGGCAGACCGCGTTAAACGATGATCGATAGCGGCCTCGGCGTACGCGCTGCTCCGACGCGCTGCCCGGGTCGACCGGTGGGCGTTCGGATGAGAGGCTGTCGGGGCGGGGGCCATGCGCAACCACCGTCATCCGCGACCCTTTCGACGGCGTCCGTCGGCGGCCCCGGTCGACCCAGAGGCCGGGCACCGTACGCGCCGATTCTCACGAGGAGATCCATGTTCATACCCGGGATGCGTCGGGCCGCTGTCGGCCTGACCGCGCTCGCGGTGGCCGCTTTCGGCGCGGTCGCCACCAACCCTGAGCAGGCCGACGCCGGGCCGAAGCCGGTCGACGTCACCCTGCTCGCCCTCAACGACTTCCACGGCAACCTCGAACCGCCGAGCGGGTCCAGCGGCACCATCGCCGGGCAGACCGCGGGTGGCGTCGAGTTCCTGGCCACCCACCTTGCCGAGCTGCGCGCCGCAGCCAAGAAGAAGAACACCATCACCGTCGCCGCCGGTGATCTGATCGGTGCGTCCCCGCTGCTCTCGGCCGCGTTCCACGACGAGCCGACAATCGAGGCGCTGAGCATGGCCGGCCTGGACTACGCCAGCGTCGGCAACCACGAGTTCGACGAAGGCGCCGCCGAGCTGCTGCGAATCCAGAACGGCGGCTGCCACCCGGTGGACGGCTGCATCGACGGCACCCCGTACCGGGGGGCCGGCTTCCAGTACCTGTCCGCGAACGCCTTCAAGACCGCCACCGGCAAGCCGCTGATGGCGCCGTACGCGATCCACAAGGTGCAGGGCGTCAAGGTCGGCTTCATCGGCATGACCCTCGAAGGCACCCCGCAGATCGTCAGCCAGCAGGGCGTCGCCGGCCTCACCTTCGCCGACGAGGCGGACACCGCCAACCGGTACGCGCGCGAGCTGCGCCGCAAGGGCGTACAGGCGATCGTCGTGCTGCTGCACGAGGGTGGCACCCAGGCCGCGACCGGCGGGATCAACGACTGCGTCGGCATGACCGGCCCCATCGTGGACATCACCAACCGGATGGACCCGTCGATCGACGTGGTGGTCAGCGGGCACACCCACCAGGCGTACAACTGCGACATCAACGGCAAGCTGGTCACCTCCGCCAGCTCGTTCGGTCGCGTGGTCACCGACATCGACCTGAAGATCGATCGCCGGAGCGGGGACGTCATGTCGGCCGCCGCGAACAACGTCGTCGTCACCCGCGACGTCGCCAAGGACCCGAGGCAGACCGCGCTGATCAACCGGTACAAGACAGTGCTCGGCCCGGTCGCCGGACGCCAGGTCGGCGTGACCAACGAGGCGATCACGCGGAGCCAGGAAACCCTCTTCGGTACGAGTCTGGGCGAATCGCCACTGGGTAACCTGATCGCCGACGCGCAGCTCGCCGCCACCGACGACGAACAGAACGCCGTCGCCGCCTTCATGAACCCCGGCGGGGTCCGGGCCGACCTCGACGCCGGCCCGGTCACCTACGAAGAGGCGTTCACTGTCCAGCCGTTCGCCAACAACCTGGTGACGCTGGACCTGACCGGCGCGCAGCTCTACTGCGTCCTGGAGCAGCAGTTCATCACCAATCGGACCCTGTACCCGTCGGCCACAGTGGGCTACGTGGTCGACCCGAACGGCACCACCGGCACGGTCGCCGACCCGTGCGCCGGCACCCGCGTGGTCCGGGGCAGCCTCACCCTCGGCGGCACCACCGTCGACACCGCCGCCACCTACCGGGTGACTGTGAACAACTTCCTGGCCGGCGGAGGCGACGGCTTCAGTGCCCTCACCGGCGGCACGAACCTGGTCACCGGCCAGATCGACCTGGACGCCTTCGTGGCGTACCTGACCGCCCAGTCGCCGGTCTCCGCGCCGACGCTGGACCGGATCCGCACCACCGCCGAGGTCCCCGCCGCCTGACGGCCGACCTCTGCGACATCGGGCCCCGGAGCGCCAGCTCCGGGGCCCGACCCGTCGCAGACCCCGCCCGCCCGCCTGCCCGTGCCTGTGGCTGCCCGCGCCCGCGCCTGGCCGCCCGTGCCTGCCTGCCCGTGCCGCCCGCGCTCGCGCCACCCGCGCGCCTATCCGGGCAAGATCGCGCTCGAACATGGATGTAGTGGCATTGGTGCGCGGGGATGCCACTACATCCAGGATTGAGCGCGATCTTGGTGCGGGGTGCGGGGTGCGGGGTGCGGGGTGCGGGGTGCGGGGTGCGGGGTGCGGGGTGCGGAGGGGGTGTTCGAGGTCAGGCGGGGGCGGGCGTGGGCGTGGGGGATGCCGGGGTGGTCGTCGTGAGGCCGTCCTGATCCGTGGTGAGCAATCGGCGCAGGGAGAGCGCGACCAGCGACGCGACCAGGCAGCCGCCGACCACCGTCGCCACCCAGACCATGCCGTTGGCGGCGCCGATGAGCGGGCCGGCGGTCACCGGGCCGATCACACCGCTGATTCCGAAGATCATCGAACTCATGGCGTTGTACCGGCCGCGCAGTTCGTCGGTGGCCAGCGCGTTGGTCAGTGCGGGCATCACCGGTGACAGCATCGTCTCGCCGAAACCGAAGATGGCCGAGCAGAGCACCACGCACAGGGCGGCCAGCAGGGCGTTCTCAGCACTGACCAGGCCGGCCGCGCCGAGGACCAGCCAGGCGGCGGCGAATACCGCTCCCACCACTGCCAACGCCCGGGTGCGGCTGCGCCCCTCGATCCGGCGGATCACCAGCAGTTGCGCGAGCACGATCATCACGGTGTTGGCCGCGAGTGCCCAGGCCACGACCCGGGGATTCACCTCGGCCACCCGCACCGCGTACGCGGCGAAGCCCACCTCCACCTGCGCGTAGCCGCAGGTGGTGAGGATCAGCCCGAAGATCACCAGCCGTCGGAACGGGCGGTCGCGGAGCACCGTCAGGTAGCCACCGGCCGACGGCTCGTCGACGCCTCGACGTTTGCCGAGTCGGTGGCCCACCCCCGGCAGGGTGAGCAGGATCAGCGCCGGCATCAGGTAGGTCACCGCGTCCAGCAGGTAGATCGCCTGGAAGGTGCCGGGCCGGGCGGTGTCGACGATCGCGCCGGAGGTCATGCCGCCGATGCCGATGCCGAGGTTGAGCAGGGCGAAGTTCAACCCGAAGACGCGTTGCCGCTCATCGTCGTCGGTCAGCGACGCGAGGATGGTGTTCTGCCCGGACCAGATCGCCGAACTGCCGATGGCGATCACCGTCATCACCAGCAGGGCCGAGCCGGTGGAGTGGACCAGCGCCAACGACCCGGTGCCGATCGCCTCGATCAGCAGACAGGGCACCACCACCCGGCGGGCGCCGATCCGGTCGATCAGAGTCCCGCCCAGCGGCGACAGGGCCAGGGTGACCACGCCGTACCAGCCGATGACGAGCCCGGCACGGGTGTCGGTGAGCCCGCGTACGTCGGTCAGGTAGATGAAGAGGAACGGCAGGGTCAGACCCCGCCCGACCGCCGACAGCAGTGTGCCGAGGAGGATCCGGCGAGCTTCCGAACGGCGGGGCAGGGCACGACGCAGCATGCCGGCATTCTGTTCGGTGGGTCTGACGCCGCGCGAACCGTTTTGACCACGCCTCGCGGTCACCGGGACCGGCGGGTGACCAATCCCACGTTGATCCACTCGCCGTGATCGTGGCCGGTTGGTGTCCGCCGGGTCTGCGATGCTGGCGCGATGACCGGCACCTGGCGACATCTGCCCGCTACCGCCCGCGCCATCGCGTTGACCGCAACGACGGCCGTCGCCGCCGCCCAGGCACGCGACGGTGAGGCGTACGACGAGGCGGTCGGCGGTCTCGCCGCGGACGAGCGTTCCGGCCTGGTGCTCGGCGCGGTGGTCCGATTGCTGCTGGAGGAGAGCCATCCGGACGGGTTGACCGGCGACGACATCCGCCAGGTGTTGACCCGTTGCGTGCAGGAGTCGACGCGGTGGCGAACGGATGTCGACCCGCACGTCGTGCTCGTCCTGCTGGCCGGCGCGTTGGGCGTGTACGACCCCGAGAGCGACGAGTCACCGCCGGACGCGTCGACGCTGGCGCGACACGCTCCGCTGCTGGTGGCAGACCTGTTGGCGGCGACCAGCGTGCCGTTGGACGACTACCTGGCCGCCGCGTTCGCGGAGATCGAGCGCACCGAACGGCAGGACTGAGGTCGCGCGCACGGAGCGGCAGGACTGACCGGTCCGCGCCACCTCGAACGGGGTGGCGCGGACGGGTGTCAGGCCCGGTCGGGGGTCAGCTGCGCCACGACCTCCAGGTACTCCGCCGGGATGCGGACGGTGGCGTCGGTGGCGCGGTTGTGGGTGCGGGCCAGCTCCACCAGATCGGCGTGCAGGCCCGGGCGTCGCTCTTCGGGCAGTGCCTCGAACGCCTTCAACGTCGGCCCGTAGTTGACCCGGAAGAAGTCGGCGAACTCCTCCGGGGTGCCGAAGCGGAAGACGAACTCTCGGCGTACCGCCCGCAGTTCACCCACGGCCGCGCCGAGCAGTTCGCGGACCCGGCCCTCGTCGCCCCACTCGACCGGCGGGCGCAGCCCTGCCGGTGGTGGCACATGCCGCCCCACCGTGCGGAACAGGTCGCCGATGAAGCCCTGCGGCGTCCACGACGCCAGCGCCACAGTGCCGCCGGGCCGGCAGACCCGGACCAGCTCGGCCGCCGCCCGCTCCTGGTCCGGCGCGAACATCACCCCGACGACGGAGAGGACCGCGTCGAAGGACCCGTCGGCGTACGCCAGTCGCTCCGCGTCGCCGGTCACGAACGTGACCGGGAGTCGTTCCGCAGCGGCGCGGGCCTGGCCGCGTTCCAACAGTTCGGGTACGTAGTCGACGCCGGTCACGACGCAGCCGCAGCGGGCGGCGGCGATGGCGGCGTTGCCGGACCCCGTAGCCACGTCGAGTACGCGGGCGCCGGCGGAAAGGTCGGCAGCGGTCACCAGAAGCTCGGAGATCGGGTGGATGAGCGCGGCGACCGCGCCGTAGTCACCGCTGGCCCACGTCACCTGCTGGCGTGCCTTCACGGCGGTGAGATCGGGTGCGATGGTCATCGGTGGTCCCCCTCGGACGGTGTGGTGTGCCACTGACGTTAGGGGCGGTAGCCCCTCGGGGGATCGGTAGAAACACCTATACCCGCAGCTGAAGGCCGTCGGTGCGGTGTCCGATAGGCGTCACCGTGCAGGTGGCCGTCTCACTCCTGGTTCCAGGTGTCGGTCTGGATTGTCCGCTGGGAGCCCTGCTTGGACACCTGACCGCTGGCAATCGTCGCGCCGGACGCGTCCAGCGCCTCCACGACAAGGCCCGCGGTGGGGCGGGGCACCCGCATGGCCGCCCCGGAGCCGCTGACGGCGCTCCGCGCCACCTCCTGCCCGTCGCGCAGGACACGCACCGCGGTGGCGGCTGCCGGCGTCACCACGAGCAGGAGCTGCTGACCCTCGCTACCGCCGGTTTCAACGCCGATGGGCACGGCCAGCACGCCGGCGGGATCGGTGGGGTCGGCCGTCGTGGTGAAGGAGGTGCCGGTGCCAAGCACGCCGTCGGACCGTGGCTGATCGGGGGCGATCGACACCTCACCGATCCAGTCGCCGCCCACAGTGGGAGCAGCCAGGACGGTCACCTGGCCGTCCTCCACGAAGCCCGCGCCAAACTGCGGGAGCAGATCCGCGACTACGAAGACGGGCTAGCCATCACCGAGCACCACTACACCGTCACCGAAGCCGTCACTGACTGGCTGACCTATGGACTCAACGGCCGATCAGACCGCACCAAGACTAAGTGCGAGATCCTGTGTCGTACCCACATCATCCCGGCGTTGGGCGCTCGGAAGCTGCGCGAGCTTCGCGCCCAGGGCGTCGACCGCTGGCCATGGACCGGATCATCCCCGGATCCGACAGAACGTAGGAAAGGTGTCCTGCCCTGCCCCACAGGGCAGGACACCTTGCACCCGTGTCCTACCGCAGGAGCTTGTGGAGGGTTTTCGCTACGGCCAAGCTGGCCATGGTCATAGTTACTAGACCACTGGCGATGCCTAGCAAGACGCATGGTCCCGTGCCCAGTGACGCCTGTGCCTGCACAGCGACGCTAACCCCGGCGGCCACACCGGCCAGGAGTCCGACCACGAAGGCGATCACGAGGATCAACAAGTGGCGTTCGGTCAAGAGGTAGCGGTGCTGGTCGAGCGCTAGTCGGTGTTCACCACCGATCGGATCCTGTGAACTCCGTGGCTGAGGCACCACGGCCGAGCGCTCCTGGCTGGCATTGAGGTCGCGGTTACTTCTGGCGGTGCTGTTGGACACGTGTGTCTCCTTGAGAGTGTGTGATGGCTGACGACTTACTTCGGGCGTGGCGTCCCATGTGCTACCTCGGACATGTCGCCCCACGTCGCGTTTGAGCGTCTGCCGGTTACCGCCAGCGAGACGCGCGACGTGGGGCGCTCTTCTCGGGGAAACGATCGACAGTGGGGCGGCGTCACGGTGTTTGAGAGGTTGTCACGTCGATTGAGTAGGCAAGGGCGTAGCGCCGGATATCGGCCTCATGCGCGGTTCCACGGGTCCCGTCGATGGGACTCATTGCCTAGCGGCAGGAAGGGGGCCTGAGCTGCATAAATGCCGATAATCTATCGACCTACGTGGATCGCTACTTTACTCAATCCATGGTTACTTCCGAGTAACTTGCTTTGCGCTACTCACGAGAGTAGGTCCAGTCTCGTTGACGGGAGCGAGATGTGAGCCATGAGAGTGAGGCGCGCACCTCGGACAGAACGGCCCTCTGTTACCGCAGGGGGCCGTTCGCTGTCGGTGCAAACCGTCGAATGGTCCTAGTCACTCAATTGGTCACCCAGGAAGCACTAGAGGGCACATCCATGAATCGGATGTGCCCTCTTACCTCTGGTCGGGGTGGCCGGATTCGAACCGACGACCTCTTCGTCCCGAACGAAGCGCGCTACCAAGCTGCGCCACACCCCGAGGCGTGCCGACAAATAGTAGCCCACCCGCCCCGATGGTCAAACTCGGTACCCCCGTCGCCCCGGCCAGCGGACGGCGCAGTGGTCAGCGGGGGATGAGGGTCAGGATGCTGGCTTCCGGGGGGCAGGCGAAGCGGATCGGGGCGGTCGGGTGGGTGCCGAGGCCGGCGGAGACGTGCAGCCAGGAGTCCGAGCCCGGCCACCGGTGCAGACCGCGCGCCATTGAGCGGGGCAGGCCGCAGTTGGTCACCAGCGCCCCGAAGCCCGGTACGCAGACCTGACCACCGTGGGTGTGCCCGGCCAGCAGCAGCCCGAAGCCGTCCGCCGCCATCTGGTCGAGCACCCGTGGCTCGGGTGAGTGTGTCAGCGCGATGGACAGGTCCGCCGAGGACGACACCGCGCCGGCCACGGAGGGGTAGTCGTCCCGGTCGATGTGCGGGTCGTCGACGCCGACGAGGTCGAGCTGTCGACCGCCAGCCTTCAGCATCGTCCGGGCGTTGTTGAGGTCCGCCCAGCCGGAGCCGATGAAGACCTGACGCAACTCCTCGTAGGGCAGTTCGACGCCCTCGGTGTACTCCCGGTCGGGCAGGAAGTAGGTGAACGGGTTCTTCAACACCGGCCCGGTGTAGTCGTTGGACCCGAACACGAACGCGCCGGGGTAGTCCAGCAGCGGTTGCAGGGCCCGCAGCACCCCGGGCACCGCGCCCGGGTGCGCCATGTTGTCGCCGGTGACCACCACCAGGTCGGGGTCGAGGGCGGCCAGCGACGCCACCCAGCGCTGCTTGCGCGCCTGGTCGGGCATCATGTGCAGGTCCGACAGGTGCAGCACGCGCAGCGGCTCCGCGTCGGCCGGGAGCACCGGCACGTCGTACCGCCGCAGGGTGAACATGTTGCGCTCGACGAGCGACGCGTACGCGAGGGTGGCCGCGCCGATCGTGGCGGTTCCGGCGGCGAGCCGGAATAGTGTGCGCTTTCGCATGGCGTTCAGGGTAGTTTGACCGTCCATGAGCACGCTGAAGGACCGCCTCACTGCCGACATGCGTTCCGCGCTCAAGGCGCGCGACGAGCTGACCACCTCCACCCTGCGGATGGCCCTGGCCGCCGTCGGCACCGCCGAGGTCGCCGGCAAGGCCAAGCGCGAGCTCACCGATGACGAGGTGCTCGCGGTGCTGACCAAGGAAGCCAAGAAGCGTCGGGAGGCGGCCACCGCCTTCGCCGACGCCGGGCGCGCCGAGCAGGCAGCGAAGGAGAGCGCCGAGGGTGAGGTGTTGGACCGCTACTTGCCCAGGCAGCTCTCGGACGCCGACCTGACCGAGCTGGTGTCGGGGGCGCTCGCCGCGGGCGGCTTCACCGGCAAGGCCCAGATGGGCCCGGCGATGAAGGCGGCCCAGGCCGCAGTGGCGGGCCAGGCCGAGGGTGGCCGGGTGGCCGCTGAGGTACGCCGACAGCTCGGTCTCTGACCCGGCAGGTCAGCGGGGTGGCACGACGGTTGTCGTAGCCGCCCGCCGGTCCGGACAGACGAAACGGGCGGGCACCCAAGGAGGGTGCCCGCCCGTTGTGTCCTACTCGTCGGCTCAGCCGCCGGGGCGACCTCCGGGTCGGCCCCCGGGCTGACCGCCCGGAGTCCCGTTGGTGTTGCCCGGCGTGCCGCCGCCGCTGCTGACCTCGATGGTGACCACGCCACCCTTGATCGTGCGTCCGTCCGGGCTGGTGCCGGCCGCGTCGCCCGCCTTGCAGGAGGACGGCACCTTCGTGCTGGAGACGACCGGCTCGAAGCCGGCACCCTTGAGCCGGGACTTCGCGGTGTCCACCGAGACACACTTCACGTCGGGGATGCTGCGCTGGTCACCAAGGGAGATCTTCTGACCCGGCGCCTCAAAGTCGATCTTCGGCTTGCCCTTCATGGCGTCCCGCAGCGTCTCCCAGACCGGCGGGTTGATGCCGTCCTGCTCCTTGTGCTTCATCTTCACGTTGGTCTGCGGCCAGTCCGGGTCGGCCATGATGCCGGCGACGGAGTACTGCTTGGTCATCGCGACCAGTGCGGCGGTCTTCTCCGAGTCGGTGGTGCCGGACTTGCCGGCCACCGGGTAACCGACGTCGCCACGGACGTTTCCGGCGGTCGCCCCCGTGCACCGGGAGGACGACGACTTGTCACCGACCGGGCACCGGGCCGCGTCCACAGCGGCGCGGGCCACCTCGGTGCTGAACCGCTTCTCGCAGCGCGGGTTGGCGATGTCCAGCTTGTTGCCCTCCGGGTCGCGGATCTCCTGCACCGGGATCGGTTCGCAGTACTTGCCGTCCGCGGCGAGGGTGGCGTAGGCGTTGGCCAGATCCAGCGGAGTGGTCTGCGAGACGCCCAGGGTGAAGGCGCCCCACTGGTGCGCGCCCTTCTCCAGATCCAGGTCTTCCTGGGCCCGGAAGTTGATGCCCAGCCGCTTGGCGGCCTTGACCACGTTCTCGGCGCCGACCTGCTGTTGGAGCGGCACGAAGTAGGTGTTCACCGAGCGGCCGAACGCGCTCCACATGTTGTGTACGCCGGCCATGCTCTCGGTCGAGTTGGTGGGGCAGTAGAGGTTGGTCCCCGGGCAGGCGGCTGGGCCGGGCTGGATGATGTATTCCGACCGGAACTGCTTGGGCGCGTTGATGGTGTGGCCGAGCGGGATGCCCTTTTCCAGCGCCGCGACGATGGTGAACATCTTGAACGTCGACCCGGCCTGGTAGCCGGTGATGCCGTCACCGCCGGTGAGCAGCGGGTTGACCGTCGCCGGGTAGTTGCCCCGAATCTTCTTCTTGCTCTTCGCGGGATCGCTGGAGATCTTGTTCTTCGGGTTCTTCGGGTCGTCGAGCTTGAACTGCCTGTTGACCGCGAGCGCCCGGACCCGGCCGGTGCCCGGCTCGATCACGGCGACCATTGCCGCTTCCTTGCTGTTCACGCTCTTGGCCTTACGGACCGCCTTGTCCGCGGCGCGTTGCGCCTTGATGTCGATAGAGGTGACGACGTTGTAGCCGCCGCTCTTCAGCCGGCGCTCCCGGTCGTACCTGGTCGAGCCGAACGTCTCCTGATCCATCCACCAGCGGTAGAAGTAGTCGCAGAAGAAGCCCCACTCGTTGACGTTGGCGGCGACGCAGCCGTTCGGGGTGCGCTTGTCCTTGACGACCAGCTTGATCGCCTTGGCGGCGTCGGCCTCCTGCTGGGTGATGGCCTTGATGTCGGCCATGTTCTGGATGACGTAGTCGCGACGGTCCTTGGCGAGCGGGTAACCCGCCTCGGTGGTCGGGTCGTTCGTCGTCGGCGCCTTGACCATGCCTGCCAGCAGCGCCGCCTCCTCGATCTTGAGCTTGCTCGGCGGCTTACCGAAGTAGACCTGGCTGGCGGCGTAGATGCCGTACGCGCCGTTGCCGAACGAGGCGAGGTTGAGGTAGCGGGTGAGGATCTCGTCCTTGGAGAATTCCTTGTCGACCTGGAGGGCCAGCCGCATCTCGCGAAGCTTGCGGGCGCTGGTGTCCTCGGTGGCCGCGACGACGTCGGCCGGGTGGGTGGCCGAGTAGGCGATGGCCAGCCGGACGTACTGCATGGTCAGCGTCGACGCGCCCTGGCGGCCGGAGCCCTCGCTCTGGTTGTTGACGAACGCGCGGGCGACACCGTTGATGTCGACGCCGTTGTGCTTGTAGAAGTCGTGGTCCTCGGCCGCGATGATGGCCTTCTGCATGAACGGCGAGATGTCGGCGAGCTTCACGTCTCGTCGGTTCTCGTCGTACATGGTCGCGAGCGGTGTCTTGCCGTCCGACGCCAACAGATAGCTGATCTGTGGCGCGCGGGCCACCGTCAGTTCCGTGGGCAGGGCGCCGAACGTCTCGGCGCCGGCCTTCGCGGCCAGGCCGGACATCGCCACCGCGGGGAAGGCCGCCGCAGCGACCACCACGCCGGCCAGCAGGCCGCACACGAGCAGCGATGCGGCATTGGTCAGCACATTGTGGTCACGTTTCCGCATCCAGGTCACCTCGGCATGGTACGCGAGTAGGGAACGAGGGGCGCCTGGGCGTTGTTGCCCCATTTCCTGCGCGCGCTGCCCTCGTTGTGCTAAACGCACGACCCCCGGTGCTTGGTTGCGTGTGACCCGGCGTGAGTCTCCTCCGATTCGGTGAGGCGGCGCAGCGTTATCGCCGACCTCGGCGGGGTAACCGGCGGTCGAAGGCCCGGGAAGCCGGGAGTGTCCGGAATGATGGATTTCGTCGACAACGTTGCGTAATCAGTCGACTACAGAGCATGATGGGGGCGGCGACAGCGCCACATGTCGTCCGTGCCGCCTTGGGGAAGGCGAGCGGGCGATCGGGGGGAATTGCCGGCTGGCGTGTATCGACGAGGTCGGTAGGTACTGCAAGGGGGGACGTGTACACATGGGCATGATCACTGACTGGCCGTCGCTGGCGGCGTGTCAGAACGGGGACCCGGACGCGTTGTTCGTACAGGGCGCCGAACAGAACGTGGCGAAGCGGATCTGCCGGAGCTGCCCAGTTCGGTACGAGTGCCTGGCCGACGCGCTGGACAACCGGATCGAGTTCGGTGTGTGGGGCGGCATGACCGAACGCGAACGACGGGCGCTCCTGCGTCGACACCCGCAGGTGACGAGCTGGCGCAAGATGTTCGAGGCCGCGATGAAGAAGAACAGCAAGGACAAGGCCGGCAAGGACAAGATTCTCGTCAGCGCGGCCAACTGACGCCGGTCACGGCCGGCTGATCGCCGCGCCGATCGTCCGTAGCCCGTCGACGTCGTGCACGTCGGCGGGCTGCGCCGTGACCGAAACCGCCGGCACGGCAGGGAACGCCTCGGTGAAGCGCGCGGCGACCTGCTGCTCGCGTACCGCCTGGCGAGCCAACGCCGCGTGCGCCCGCAGCACGTCGGCGGTGGCCTCATGCCCACCCAGCTCGGTCAGCCGCTCGGCGGCGACCCGGCTCCGCTCGGCATCCAGCTCCGGAACCGCCGGGCGGTGCACCCGGTTGAGCACCAGGCCGGCCAGCGGCATCCGCTCGTCCCGCAGCCGACCCGCGAAGTAGGCGGCCTCCCGGACCGCGTCCGGCTCCGGCGTCGCGACCAGCAGGAAGGCCGTCTCCCGTGCCTGCAGGATGCGGTACGTCTGCTCGGCGCGCTGCCGGAAACCACCGAACATCGAATCGAGTGCCGCCACGAAGCCGGACAGGTCGGTGAGCAGTTGCGCGCCGAGCACCTTCTGCACCACCTTCGAGAACATCCCGAACGAGGCCGTGACCAGGCTGAACATGCTCCGACCGCCGCTGCGCGCCGGGGCCAGCAGCAGTCGCAGCATCCGGCCGTCGAGGAAGCGGGAGAGCCGAGCCGGCGCATCCAGGAAGTCCAGTGCCGAGCGGGACGGCGGAGTGTCCACCACGATCAGGTCCCACTCGCCCCGGGCGTGCAACTGGCCCAGCTTCTCCATCGCCATGTATTCCTGGGTGCCGGCGAAGGTCGAGCTCATCGCCTGATAGAACGGGTTCGCGAAGATCTCCGCGGCCTTCGTCGGGTCGGTGTGTTGCAACACCACGTCGTCGAAGGTGCGCTTCATGTCGAGCATCATGGCGTGCAACTCGCCGCCGCTGCTCTCGACGTCGATCCCCTTGACCTGGCGAGGGGTGTTGTCCAGCTCGGTCAGGCCCAGCGACTGGGCCAACCGGCGGGCCGGGTCGATGGTGAGCACCACGGTGCGCCGGCCGTGGTGCTCGGCGGCCCGCAGCGCCAGCGCCGCGGCCGTGGTCGTCTTTCCCACTCCGCCGGCACCGCAGCACACGACGATCCGCACGCCGGGGTCGGCGAGGATCTGGTCGACGTCCAGCTGCGGCGCCGCGTCTTCGGAAGGCACCAATCGAGCGTATCGGGCCGGTGGGGCCGCGCGCCCGTGCTGCGCTCAGGTGTGAGTCATTCGGCGCGGACGAGGGCCTGGGCCAGCGTCGCGAGCCCTGCCCGATCAACCCCGTCGGGCAGCAACGGCAGCTCGATCATCGGCAGCCCCAACTCCACCAGGTCGGCGCGGAGCGAATCTTCCAGTTCGCGCCGGATGAGCTGGTCGCGCGCCTCATCGTGCAACCCGGCCACGATGTCCTGATCGGCCGGCAGCCCGGCGGCGACCAGCCCGCGTTTCAACTCGGCGGCGGTGACCGCCGCTCCGGCGGGCAGCGGCGGTCGGACCCCGTTGACGAGCACCTTCCCGACACCGAAGCCGAGAGTGGTCAGGTCGGCGATCGCGTCGACAGTCTCCTGGATCGGCATCTCCTCCAGCAGCGTGACCACGTGCACAGCGGTCATCGGGGACCGCAGCAACGCCGCGACCCCCTCGCTCTGGGTCTTGATCGGGCCCACCTTGGCCAGCCGGGCGGTCTCCGCCGTCACGTTGAGGAACCGGCCGATCCGCCCGGTCGGCGGGGCGTCCAGCACCACCGCGTCGTACGCGCGCCGCTGCCCCGTGGTGCGGGTGGTGGCCTCCTTCACCTTGCCGGTGAGGAGGACGTCCCGCAGGCCGGGCGCGATGGTGGTGGCGAAGTCGATGGCGCCGAGCTTGCGCAGTGCCCGGCCTGCCGCGCCCAATTTGTAGAACATGTCCAGGTACTCGAGCAGCGCCTCCTCGGCGTCCACAGCGAGCGCACGCACCTCACCGCCGTCCGGCGCGTCGGCGAGGTGCCGCTCCTCGTAAGGCAGCGGCTCGATGCCGAACAGTTGGGCGATGCCCTGCCGCCCCTCGACCTCGACCAGCAGGGTGCGCCGGCCGCCGGCGGCGAGCGCGAGGGCCAGCGCCGCCGCCACGCTGGTCTTACCGGTGCCGCCCTTGCCGGTCACCACGTGGAGACGGGCGGGCCATCCGGTACCGGCCGGGTCGATCGGACGCTCAGCTGCACACACCCGTCGAGCCTATCCAGGCTGTGCGGTCAGGCGACCTCGCAGACCCACCAACCCGTCTTCTGCACCACAGTGAAGCGCAATTCCTGGTCGGCCACCTTCTCGTCGGCTGTGGTCATGGTGAGCCGGGTGGAGACGGTGGCCCGTTCCCCGGTCTGGTTGTCCACCTTTGGGGTGGTCCACCGGAAGCGCGGGTTCTGGTAGGTGGAGGCGTACTTCTCCACCTCGGCAACCTTCGCGGCGATCTTGTCGTCGTCACGGGAAGCGGCGCAGACGTGATCCGCCGCCTTCGTCGCGTCGCGATCCTTGTAGACAGCGGTGAGGAACTCGTCGACGGCGACCGCCGGCTCCTTGGCGCCCTCGCCGGTCTCGGCGTCGCGCAGGGTCAGGAAGGCCACCACGCCACCTCCCACGCAGAGCACCATGATCACGACCAGGGCGATCGCCGCGATCAGCAGACCGCGCTTCTTCTTCGGCGCGGCCGTACCCGGGTAGGGCGGATAGGCCGGCGGGGCCGGCGGAATCGACGAGGAGTTCGGGGCACCCGGCTGCGTCGACGCGGCGGCCGAGGTGGGGCCGCCAGGCGCTTCCGGTTGCCCAGCGCCGGCAGGCTGCCCCGGGAAGGCCGGTTGCCCAGCGCCGGCAGGCTGCCCCGGGAAGGCCGGTTGCCCAGCGCCGGCAGGCTGCCCCGGGAAGGCCGGCTGACTGATGCCGCTGGGCTGCCCGGGAAAGGCCGGTGAGGTGGGGGCGGCGGGAAGTGCCGGCTGGGCGGGGGAGGCGGGGAGGGCGAGCTGCCCGGGCGGCGGAGCGGGGGCCGGCTGGCTGGGGATGGTCGGCGCGCCGGGCTGGCCGGCGGGATCCGGGTGGGCCGGCGGGTGAGCGGGTGTGCCGGCCTGGTCGCCGCTGGGCGGGTGGGTCATGTCGTTCCCCCAGGGGTGCGGCGCCCGCCGCCACCCCTGGCGCCGAGCGTGATCGAGCGGGCGGCCGGGCGCTGCGCGACCGTCCGACCGGAAGGGTAGCGGTCGATGACCGGATCGGTGTCGCCCCTGCCCGCCGAGCGGCCCAGCGATCCGGTGAGCGGTACCCGCCTCGGTTTCGGTGTCGGGCCCCCGACCTGCGGTGTGTCGCATATGTGACTGTTGGTGACCTCTTGTGCGCGTCCTGTTGGCGGGACCGCAGCCACAGACCTACCTTCGTCCCGGTGCGGGGGCCGGAACGGACGAATGGGTCCGGGCCGGAAGCATGGTCCGAGAGGTACGACCGGAGGCAGTGCATGCGCGACGCGGACAACATCCCTCGCACCCAGTTCCCGACGAACGACCGGCCCCGCCGGCTCGGGTCCGTGGTCGAGGCCGGCGGGCAGGTCACCAACCAGCCGATCAACGAACGGTCGTACCGCCGGATGCCGGAGCAGGCGGAGCCGGCCCAGGTGCCCAGCCAGCTCGCCGAGCGGACCCGCGAGGACGACGAGCCGGGCTTCGTCATCCACCTGCCGATCCGGGTGCCGAATCTGGCCGCGGCGACCGTGCTGGCCGGCCGGGTCGCTGTGTCCCTGGGCTTCCTGCCCGAGCTGGACGCCGGCGAGACCACAGTCTCCAACGCCGACGATCAGAACAACCGGCACCGGGTCTTCTGCGACCTGCTGCTGCCCGACCGGTCCCGCTGCCCCCAGGGGTACGAGCACGAAGGGCGCTGCGGGGAGCTGCCGGCCGCGCCGGAGCAGCGTCCCGTACCTCGTCCGGCCAGCGGACCGTAGGCTGTCCCTCGAACAATTCCGCACCGAGAGGGAGCCCTTCAGCGATGCAGAAGTGGGAATACTCCACGGTCCCGCTGCTGGTCCACGCGACCAAGCAGATCCTCGACAACTGGGGCGAGGACGGGTGGGAGCTCGTCGCCGTGGTCCCCGGCCCGAATCCGGACCAGCTGGTCGCCTACCTGAAGCGGCCCAAGGCGTGAGCAACGGTCCGCACGCGAAGCTCGCCGAGCTGGGTCTCGACCTGCCCGAGGTCGTGCCGCCGGTGGCCAGTTACGTCCCGGCCGTGCAGTCCGGGCAGCACGTGTACGTTTCCGGCCAGTTGCCGATGGCCGAGGGCAAGTTGCTGGCGACCGGCAAGGTCGGCGCCGGGATCTCCGCCGAGCAGGCGAAGGATCTGGCCCAGCGGTGCGCGCTCAACGCGCTGGCCGCTGTCGACTCGCTGGTCGGCCTGGAGAACGTGGTGAAGGTGGTCAAGGTGACCGGGTTCGTGGCCTCCGCGCCCGGCTTCACCGGTCAGCCCGCCGTGATCAACGGTGCCTCGGATCTCTTCGGCACCGTCTTCGGGGAGGCCGGCCGCCACGCGCGCAGTGCCGTAGGTGTGGCCGAGTTGCCGCTGGACGCCCCGGTGGAGATCGAGCTGATCGTCGAGGTCGCCTGACCCGTCACCATTGCCCCGCGATCTTGCACTTTCTGCTTGGACGAAAGCCCCCAATCGGGATGAACCAGGGGCCGCGAGTGCAAGATCGTGGGGTGTGGCGGGCGGGGTCGTACGATCGCAGCCATGAGCGGGCACGTGACGGGGGCGGTAGCGGCGCTTGCCGACGAGTTGCCCCGCTGGGTTTCACTGCTGCGTGCGCCGAACCCGGGGCCGATGACCCTCGACGGCACCAACACCTGGGTGCTGCGCGCCCCGGCGGCCGAGTCCGGCATCGTGGTCGACCCGGGGCCGGCGGACGAGGGGCACCTGACAGGGATCGCCGAGCACGGCCCGGTCGGGCTGATCCTGATCACCCACGGCCACCCCGACCACACGGAGGGCGCGGCCCGGCTGAGTGAGCTGCTCGGCGGCGTGCACGTGCTCGCCGCCGACCCGGCGCACACCATCGGTGGTGAGCCGCTGACCGAGCCGGGCGAGCACTTCGGCGGCTTCGGTCTGCGCATCAGTCTTCTGCAGACGCCAGGGCACACCGCCGACTCGGTCTGCTTCCTGGTCGAGCACGGCGACGAGCGGGTGGTGCTCACCGGTGACACCATCCTCGGCCGGGGCACCACCGTGGTCGCCCATCCCGACGGTCACCTCGGTGACTACCTGAGCAGCCTGGAGCTGCTGTCCACGTACCGGGGGATCCCGGCGCTGCCTGGACACGGCCCGGCACTGGCCGACTGCGCCGCCGCCGCCGACTTCTACCTCGCCCATCGCCGGGCCCGGCTCGACCAGGTCCGGGCGGCGGTCGCCGCCGGCGCCCACACCCCCGCCGACGTGGTGGCGACGGTCTACGCGGACGTGGACCGCTCACTCTGGTGGGCGGCCGAATGGTCGGTCCGGGCCCAACTGGAGTATCTGGGCGTCGACACCGGGGAATCCGCGCCCGGGGTCAGTGGGTTGGAGCACATGTGACCTGCCCCGTGTGTGGAACCGTTGCCGTTCCCGGCGCGCGGTTCTGCCACAACTGTGGCGCCGCGCTGCCGGCCGCCGCCACGTTGCCGGCGGCCGAGCGCCGGGTGGTCACCGTGCTCTTCGGTGACCTCTCCGAGTTCACCTCCTGGTCGGAGGATCTCGACCCGGAACGCGTCGGCGCGGTCACCGACCGGGTGCTCGCCGCCCTCGCCGGCGCGGTGAAGACGTTCGGCGGGCACGTCGACAAGCTGACCGGTGACGGCATCATGGCGGTCTTCGGCGCCCCGGTGGCGCACGAGGACGACGCCGAACGCGCCGTCCGAGCCGCACTGTCCATGCAACGGGCCGTCCGCCGGGTGCTCGACGACGAGCGGGGAGGCGGCGCGCCGCTCGGGCTGCGGGTCGGGCTGAACACCGGCGACGTCATCGCGGGCATCCAGGCCGCCATCGAATACACGGTCATCGGCGACACTGTGAACACCGCGGCCCGGCTCGCCGACGCCGCCGCCGTCGGAGCCGTCTACGCCGGTGGTCGTACCGCCGCCGCGACCAGGCACGTCTCCTCCTGGCGGGCGCTGCGCCCGCTGCGGCTCAAGGGCAAGCGTGAGCCGGTCGAGGCGTACGAGCTGCTGGGTCTGCTGGACGCGCCGGGCACCCGCTCGGGGCTCGGCGACGAGGCGCCGTACGTCGGCCGGGAGACGGAGATCGGTCGGGTCGCCGGCCGACTCGCCGAGGTGATCGACCAGGGCGATCCTCGGGTGCTGCTGATGACCGCCGAGGCGGGCATCGGGAAGTCCCGTTTCGCCGCCGAGGTGGAGCGCCTCGCCGCCGGGTACGACGTCGGTGCTGGCCGCTACGCGGCGCACACCGGTGCCCGGGTGCTCTCGGTGCGCTGTGCCGCGTTCGGGGAGCGGCGACGCCTTGCGCCCCTGGCCGATCTGGTGCGGGCCGCCGTCGGTCTGCCCAGCGACGCGTCCACAGCGCTGACCCGCCCGGCGGTCGAGGAGCGGCTGCGCCGACTCGGGCAGCGGCTCGCCCGCTCCGGTGCGGAGACACCGCCGATCGCCACGGAGCAACTGCTGGCCCTGCTCGGCTACGCCGAACTTCCGGCACACGGTGGCAACGACAGCGGCGAGTGGGGTGGGTCGGGCACTCCGGCGGCGGACGCCGAGGTGGTGCCGAACGCTGTCGCCGACCTGCTCAGTGGGCTCGCCTCGGAGGCGCCGCTGGTGATCGTGGTGGACGACCTGCACGACGCCACCGCCGAGACGATCAGTGCCCTCGGATTGACCCTGTCCAGGCTCACCGGCCCGGTGCTGGTGCTGCTGCTCGGCCGCCCCGAGCTGGTGCGCACCGCCGGCGCGCTGACCCGGGTCGCGGACGCCGAGGTGCACTCGCTGCCGCCGCTGCGCGGTGCCGACGCGGCCCGGCTGCTCACCACTTACCTTGGCGGCGGCAAGCTGCCGCAGGCCGACACCGACCGTCTGCTCGCCACCGCGCAGGGCAATCCGTTCTACCTGGCTGAGCTTGTCACCCTGCTTATCGAACGAGGGGCGCTCACCACCGAATCAGTGCGCGGCACCGCCTCGACGCGGGGTGCCGCGGTGGATCGGGTCGGCTCCGGCGAGCGGGAGCAGGGCGGGTCGACCGGCTGGCGGCTGGTACCGGGCTCGCTGGGCAGCCGGCTGCTCTCCCGGGACCTCGCCGCCGTGCTCGCGGCCCGGATCGACGCGTTGCCGCCGGACGCCCGTTCGGTGCTGCGCGACGCGGCGGTCACCGGTGACACGGTGCCGACCGGCGCGCTGGAGGCGATGCGGGAGCAGCGCGGCGGTCGAGACGGTCGGCCGTCGGCAGTGGTCGCGGTCGAGCTCGACCGGGCGGTCGAGGAGTTGCTGCAACGCCGCATGCTGCACCGCTCGCGTGCCGGCTACTCGTTCGCCACACCGCTCATGCGGGAGGCCGCGTACGCAGGCGTGAGCAAGGCCGAGCTGGCCGAGCGGCACGCGGCGCTGGCCCGCTGGGCGGCGCCAGCGGACGAGACCACTGCCAGCAGTGTGGGCGGGTTCACCGACGAGGCCCGGGACGACTTCGTGGCGACGCACGTCGAGCGGGCCGCCACGCTCGCCGACGCGGTGAAGCTCCGCCCGGACGCGCCGGCCCGAGCTGTGGTCCCGCTCGGCGTCGCCGCGCTGGGCCGGGCCGCCCGCCGGTCGCTCTCCGCCGGTGAGCCGGCAATGGCCGTCGAGTACGCCGAGCGCGCCACCGAGCTGGCCCGCGACGGGGTGCCGGCAGCCGATCGGGTGGTGCACGCCCGAGCGTTGCTCCAGGTCGGCCGGGTTACCGACGCGTTGGCGTACGCCGAGAAGATCGCCGCGAACGCGGGGGACGAGGTCACCCGGGTCAGCGCCCTGCTGTTGGCGGGGCAGGCGCAGGAGACCCTCGGCGATCAGGGTCGGGCGGTGACCGCCTGGCAGGAGGCGTTGCAGGTGGCCACCGAGGGTCGGCTGCCCACGCAGCGTGCCACGGCGATGCGCCGGCTCGGCATGGCCGACTTCGTGGCGGGGCGGCTGAGTCAGGCGAGTAGCCGGTTGGCGGCCGCGTACCAGGTCAGCCTCGGTGCGCAGGACCGACGCGGGCAGGCGTGGTCCCTACAGAACCTGGCCTGGGTGACCACCACCCGGGGTGACTTCGCCGGGACCGACGCGGTGCTCGGCCGGGCCGCCCGGCTCTTCGCCGAGCTGAAGGACCCGTACGGGCGGGCCTGGCTGCGCGGCACCACTGCGTTCGCCCGGCTGCTCGCCGGTCGACTGCGCGAGGCGTGTCGGATGGCGCAGGTGTTCCTGCCGTTCGGCGAGCGGGTCGGCGAGGCGTGGGCGGTGGGCACGTTGCGGGCGGTGGCGGCGTTCGCCACTGCCGAACTGGGTGACCTGGCTGAGGCCGACCGGGAGGCCCGGCGGGCGTACCGGGAGTTCGCCGCCGCGTCCGACGACTGGGGGCGGGGGTTCGCCCTGGTGGTCCGGGCGGTGGTGGCGCGCGGGTTGGGCGAGCCGGAGCACGCGGCGGACCTGCTCACCGACGCCCTGGCGTACGCGGAGCGCACCTCGCATCCGCTGCTCACCGGGATGGCCGGCACACTGCGCGGCTTCGTCGCGTTGGACATGGGCGACTGCGAGACGGCCGAGCGGGTGGCCCGCTCGGTGCTGACCGCAGTGGAGCCGCACAACCCGCAGGCGCCGGCGCAGGTGGCGCCCCGGGTGCTGCTGGCGACTGCCCGTCTCGCGGCCGGCGACTCGGCGACAGCGGTCGGGCTGCTCGCCCCGGTGGCCACGGCCGCCGCGAACGCACCGTCGCTGCTCTTCTCCCGCCGTCAGACGATGGCCCAGTACGCTGCGGCGTTGCTCGCTCACGGTCAGCGGGAGCAGGCGTTGGACTGGGCCCGCCGAGCGGTCACCGCACCGGCCGAGGACGTGCGCAGCCAGGTGATCGCGGCGAGTGTGCTGGCCGAGGCGCTGGCCGCCTGTGGTCGTCCGGCGGAGGCGCTGTCCTGTGCGCAGGAGGCGGTCCGCCTGGCGTACGCCACCGAGCAGCGCAGCGAACGAGCCGCAGCCGACGCCCTCCACACCCGCCTGGCCGCCCTGGTCTAACCCCACCCCCTCCACCTCGCCGTTGATCATGAAGTTATTGCGCCGACACGCCGGTGCGCAGGGCAATAACTTCATGATCAACGCGACCCGGAGGGTGGGTGCAGGGTTTTGCCGGTTCTGGGGATGTGGTGGTCGGGGGGAGCGGCTAGCGTGTCACCACCGCGTACGGGTCCACAGTGGTGACCGTCGCCGTGCCTGGGGAGGCCGTTCATGAAGCTGCCGCGATCCATCGCGGGCTGGACCATCGCGGTCTTCGGCGTGTTGGCGCTGGTGATGGGCGCGGTCGGGCTGCTCTGGCCGGAGGCGCAGCTGCGCATGCTCGGGTTCGAGGTGCCGGCGACGCGGGCCGTCGGTGATCACACCGGGACGTTCCTGCTGGCGTCCTCGATGGCGGCCTTCAACATGGGCGTCTACTACCTGCTCGCCACGGTGACCGAGTGGCGGGCGTTCTACCGGTTCACAGTGGTCTTCCGGCTGGTCACGTTCACCGTGTTCACGATCGCGGTGCTGGCCGACATCGCTCCCGACCGGTTTTTCGGGGTGGCGGCGTGGGAGGGGCTGGGTGCCGTGGCCACCGCCATCGGTCTGCGCCTGGACGCCCGGCGGGGCATCCCGGCTGGCGGGATCGGATCGTCCGAGGGTGCCGGGACGACTGCGGTCGCCGAGGAGGGTACCGGTCCCGCCGGTGCGGCTCCGGCGGACGCGGTGCGCTGAGCCATCGGTCGGGTTGGGTATTTTCGAGCGGTGACCGACACCCCGACCGGCGGCCTGCCAGTGCCGATCGTGCCCGGCCTGACTGATTTGCGGGTCTTTGCCCGGGGCGGGTACGCGACCGTCTACCAGGCCACCCAGATCTCAGTGGGTCGCGAGGTCGCCGTCAAAGTGGAGAACCGAACGCTGGACAGCGAGCGCGATCAGGCCCGCTTCCTGCGTGAGGCGCGGGCGGCCGGCCGGATGTCGTCCCACCCGCACGTGGTGGACCTCTTCGACGTGGGGGTCACAGTCGATCAGCACCCCTACCTGATCATGGAGCTCTGCGACGGCTCGTACGCCGAACGGATGCGCACCTCGCCACTCGCGCCGGTGGAGGCCCGCGACCTCGGCATCAAGATCGCGGACGCGCTGGCCCACTCGCACGCCGCCGGGGTGCTGCACCGGGACGTGAAGCCGGCGAACATCCTCTACTCGCACTTCAACTCGGCGGTGCTCGCCGACTTCGGGCTTGCCGTTCTCGCCGAGCACCGGGACGCCTCGGTCACCCTGGAGGTGCTCACCCCGGCGTACGCGCCGCCGGAGATGTTCAGCCACAGCCCGCCGTCGCCGGCCGTCGACGTGTACGCGCTCTGCGCCACCCTCTACGCGGTGATGCACGGCAGGCCGCCGCGCTGGCAGTCCGAGCGCAACCCGAGCCTTGTCACAGTGCTGGAGATGTTCAACCAGCCGCTCCCCGCCCTGCCCGGGGTGCCGGACGAGCTGATCGACGTGCTGCGCGTCGGCATGGCCAACGATCCGGGCGAGCGTCCCTCCGCCCTGGAGTTGCACGACCTGCTCAGCAACCTGCCACTCGGCTCACCGGCGGCACCGGTCAGCGGCGCTCCGGTCAGCGGTGCCGCGACGCTCTCCGGCCCGTACGCGGCCAGCCAGCCGGTGCCCCGATCGCCCATCGAGGACACTCAGCGAGCCGACCCCGCCGGTCGACGATGGCGGCGCTGGATCTTCGGCGGCGCCGGTGTGCTCGCGCTCGCCGCCTCCGCGACCGCCGGGGCCTGGGTCGCCGACCGGGCGCCACCACCCGTCCCGTACCCGTCGGCCACCCAGATCGCCGCACCGGCGACCGGCCCGTTGCCCGGCTGCGCGACCGGCACCGGTGCGCCCACCGCCCTGCCCGAGGGTGCCCGGTGCCTGCCCGAGTTGGAGTGCTTCGGCCCGATGCGGATACGCGGCAGCCGCGCCGAGGCGGCTCGGCTGTCCTGCGCCGGCCGACACACCTGGGAGACGTACGCCGAGGGCATCCTGCCGGTGTCGCTGGTCGGCGCCGACTACGACGAGGTGGCCGCCGCTGAGCCGGTGCGGCAGGTGTGCAGCGCAACGACGTTCCGGTTGACCACCGGGATCGCCGAGGCGACCGGCTGGCACCTGGAGGTGCTACCGCCGGTCGACGGCAGCATCGACCGGACCTACCGGTGTCTGGCGGGGCGCGGCGTGGACGGGCTCTCCGCGCCCACGCTCACCGGCCGCTGAGCCCGTTCGACCCGCGCCGACGGTCACGCACCGCACGCAATGCGTCACGGGGGTCCAGGGCGTCGAGGGTGTCCGCGTCGATCCCGTACGGCATCAGTTCGGGCGGCCCGACGACTGCCGACCGGTCCGCCGGCTCCGGATCGTCGACCTGACGGGCGGCGGAGACCGCGACCCCGGTGACCATGGTCATCAGCACGCAGAGCAGCGCGAGAACCACGCCGAGGAGGTCCTGTCGGCGCCATACGACCAGCATGACCAGCGGCGCTAGGGCTCCCAGCGCCGCGAGCACCGCCACCGTGCGCGCATCGGGTCTGGACAATCGGCTCACCCGTCCAGCATGTCGCGACTAGGCCGGCTGTCAACCGCAGAGCCGACCGCCGCGCCGATCGGCATCGATCCGAGGCGCCGACTCGACAGGGTCCACGGCACCCACACGGATTGGACAAGAACGGCTACTCTCGGTATTCCGCAGGCCCTTCCGGTAGCGAGGTCGCCCATGAACTCAGGCAGTTCGCAGTCCCGGCTCCGCTCGATCGCGTCGACGCTGGCGGTCGCTCTCACCCTCGTGCTCGCCGCCGCGGCCGGTTGCGACAGTCGGAAGGAACCGGAGCTGCCCTCGGTGCAGGAGAAGATGCGCGAGACGCACATCTTCGGTCAGTCGAAGCTGCGGATCGGTGTCGCCACCAACGAGCCGCTGATGGGTGAGTTGCGAAACGGCCAGCACGTCGGGTTCGACGTCGAGATCGCCCGGTACGTCGCGGCCTCCCTCGGCTACGAGGGGGAACAGCGGCTGGAGTTCGTGTCGGTCGCCACCGAGGATCGCATCCCGTCGCTGCAGGGCGGCACCGTCGACCTGGTGGTCTCCAGCTTCTCCATGACGGAAGACCGTAAGCAGCTGGTCAGCTTCGCCGGGCCGTACTTCGTCACCACGCAGGAGGTGATGGTGCCGGTTCGACTCAAGGACGAGATCCGCACCATTGAGGATCTGCGCGACCCGGCGTACAAGGTCTGCACCAGCGGCGGCTCCACCACCGAGGCCGAGTTGGAGAAGCACCAGGTCAAGACGTTCGTGGTCAAGGACGTCGGCGACTGCGTCGATGGCATCCGGAAGGGCCGGTACGACGCGGTCAGCTCCGACGAGTCGATCCTCGCCGGCTTCCTGGCCAGCTTTCCCAAGGAGTTCGAGATCGTGGACATGCCGTTCGGCACCAGCGAGTTGCTGGGCATCGGCGTGCCGATCGGTGATCCCGCGTTGCGCGATCTGGTCGCGTTCTTCCTGCAGAAGAGCTACGTGCAGGGCCGCGACGGAGATGCCAGCCCCTGGCAGACCGCGTACAACCGGACCCTGGGCCCCTGGCTGAAGGCCGAGAAGCGCCAGCCGCAGCCCTTGGAGGTGCCGAAGCTCGTCGACTTCGACGACAAGGCGCCCGCGAAGTGAGCGCGGCGCCGACCGCCACCAGCGGCGACGGGCCGGTCCCGCCGCCCCGCACGTCAGTGCCCCACGGCGTCGCCGCGCCGGCAATCGACGGTACGGCCGCAGTACCGGCGGCGGTCGATCGTCCAGCGGCTGGCGCAGGAGGTGACGTTGCCTGGCCGGCCGGAGTGCCGGTCGCCGAACCGGCCGAGCCGATCGTCGCCGACGTTGAGCCGGGACGGGTCCGCTGGGATCCGGCGGAGCGGCGCGCCCGCGCCAGCCAGTCTTTCTGGACGGCAGTGGTGGGCGTACCGGCGATCTTCTCGGTGCTCCGCCTCGGCGTGGAGGCCGGCGGGGAGCTCCAGACCACGCTGCTGCTGGTGGCCAACGTCGGGCCGGTCAACCTGCTCGCCGGGTTTCTGACCACGGCGGCCCGGCTGCTCTCCACCGGGCTGGTGGCCGTCTTCGCGCTCGGCGCCGTGCTGGCCGTCAGCGCGGATCGACTTCCGCCGGGCACCCGTCGCCGCCCGCTCTTCGCCCGCTGGGCCGACATCACCCCGGCCTGGGTGGTGCTGGCCAGCTTCCTGCTCGCCGTGATCACCTGGCCGTTGCTCTATCTGCCGTTGCTGTTGCCGGCGTTCGTGGCCGCGTTCCAACTCCGCCCGGGGCGGCTGCACGAGCGGGTGGTGCCTCGGCTGCTGCTGATCGGCGCGCTGCTCGCCGGGTACGGCTGGCTGATGCTGCCCACGATGCGCGACGCGATGCGGCAGGGCGACGAGTGGCTGGTGCTGGCGCTCATCGTGGTGCCCCCGCTGCTGGCGCTCTTCGTCGCGGGGCCGCTGCCGGGCATGGTGATCCGGCCGCTGGCGTCGGTGACCGAGGTGGCGGTGCTCGCCACCCTGATCTGGGCAGCCGTGCCGGTGATCACCACGCCGGTATTGCCGCTGACCGTCACCACTGTGGGCCCGGAGAGTGGGCCCACCGAGGACGTCCGCGGGCACGTGGTCACCACCGACGACGTCAACATGGTGATCCTTCAGGAACGGGGTGGCGTCCGGTACGTCCCGGTCGGCCTGGTCCGCGCCCAGGTGCTGTGCCCGAGCGAGGAAGAACTGCCCCGCCACCAACTGCGCATTCACGACTTCCACGTCGAGGATTCGCTGTTGGAGGGCATGGGCCGTCGGGTCCGCCCGGTCCACCGCATCGACGCCGCCTGCCGTACCCCGGCCTGACGCCCAACTGACAAGAGCAGCGCCTACCGTGCCCGACGGTTGGCCCGCACGAGTGCGACGGTGGCCAGTGGCACGCTGACCGCGCCGAAGGCCGCGACGCCGGCGAGCAGATAGGCGATGCGGTGGTTGTGGGGGGCGCGGCGGTCGGCCACCTCCGCCTCCGGGTCCTGCGGGTCGTAGACGATCCGGATCTCGTCGCCCACCGCCGGAGCGGCACCGGGTGGCTCGTCGCCCTGACCGACAAGCGTCTGCGCCCGCCGCCCGTCCGCGGTCTCGAACTCGACGTGGATGCGGCCTTTGTTGACCTTGACGACCTGGGCGGTGGCCTCCACCCCGCGCTCCTGCAGCGCCTGGTCGTTGCTCCACACCGTCCAGGCGACGATGGCGAAGCCGACGACGACAACGAGGCCGAGCCCGGCGAACAGTGGCGCCGGCGGGCGACGGGTCCGCAGCAGATCCATGCCGCTCTCCATCTCCGGCGGGGCGGGCCGGTAAACACGACGCGAATCGCGGCGGCATCTGCTGCCGTATATACAGTCGGACGGTATATGCTGCGGCGATGGCGAAGGCTTCCATGCGCGAGTCCACCTACCTGATCCTCACCGCGCTCGTCGAGGCCCCACGGCACGGGTACGCGCTCCTCGACGAGGTCCGCCGAATCTCCGACGGGCGCGTCGACCTGCGCGCCGGCACCCTCTACGCAGCCCTGGACCGGCTGCGGACCGACGGTCTCGTCGACATCGAGCGTGAGGAGCAGGTGCAGTCCAGGTTGCGCAGGTACTACCGACTCACCGCGCCGGGGGCGCGTCGCCTGGCTGAGGAATCCGCGCGTCTGCGCAGCAACGCCGACGCGGCGAGCGTGCGACTGCGCCGTGCCGGTCTCATCTTCGACGGCGGTGCGGCATGACGTTGGACCGCACTTACCGACTGCTGATGGCCTGTTATCCCCGCGCCTACCGCCGGCAGTACGAGGACGAGATGATCGGCGTGCTGCTGGACGACGCGTCACCGGGCCAGCGCAGGCCGGCGGCGCGGGACGTGCTCGCCCTGCTCGGCGGGGCGTTGCACGCGCATGTCCGCCAGGCTGGTGCGCGATTCTCGGGCGATGCGTGGCGGGAGGCGGCGCAGGCGCTCGGCCTGATCGCCGCGTTGATGTTGTTCGTGCGGGATGCGCGCGTTCCGGTGCTGCACCTCGCCATGTTCGCGGACGGCTATCCCGAGGGGTTGGGAGAACCGTTCGTCCTCTGGCCGGTCGGTTTCGTGGCGCTGCTGTGGCTCACCGTGGCGGTGTCGGCCGTGTTCGGGTGGGGCCGGGCAGCAGCCGCGATCGCCGTCTGTTGCGCGGCGTTCGAGGTGGTGCGGGTCGCCGAGGATTACGGGCAATATTCCACGGTGCGCAATCTCTGGCCCGCCGTGCTCGCCGCGATGGTTCCGCTGGTGCTCGCCGTCCGTGCTCCCCGTTCCGCCACGGCTTCCCTCGCGCGCTGGCGACTCGGCACGCTGGCGGCGGCGACGCTAATCAGCGTCGCTGCTCCGAGCATCGCCCAGGTGACTGGTGCTGATGACGCGACGGCTCCCATCTACGGCACGTGGATCTTCACCGTCGGTGTCGGCCGGATCGAGGCAATTCTGCTGACTGCGGGATACCTGCTCTTCGCCCTTGTCATCCTGTCGACGCTGGCGGTGTTGCGGCGACGCCTGCTCGCGCTTGTGGTTCCGGTGGGCGTCACGTTGGTGCTCACCCGCGTGGGGCTCGGCACCACGGGGACGTTCCTGGAGCGTTCCACCCACGACGGTGTCCTCGATGCGCTCACCCTGGCGCAGTGGCTGACCCTGGTGCTGGCGCCCGCGCTGCTCTTCGCGGTGGCCGTGGCGATCCTGCACCAGCGGGAGCGCTCGGGCACACAGGGCGCGTGAGGAGGCCGCGCGTCACGCGGCCGAGCGGCTGATCGACTCGGCTTCCTGAAAATCGGGGTGTCACTGGCTCTCGGACACCCCGGAATCCAGGAAGCCGAGTCGATCAACGGACGGGCGGGGTGGCTCGGCCCGCCCGTCGGCGGGCGTCAGTACGACTTGTCCTGGCCGAGGACGTGTTGGGCAACGAAGTTGAGGATCATCTCGCGGCTGACCGGGGCGATCCGGCCGGCCCGGACGGCGCCGAGCAGGGTCGCCACCCCGTACTCGGTGGTCATGCCGGCCCCGCCGAGCACCTGCACAGCGGTGTCCACGGCGAGCGCGGCGGCCTCCCCGGCCGCGTACTTGGCCATGTTGCCGGCGACCCCGGCCTCCAGGTCGCGGCCGGCGTCGTACAGGGTGGCAGCCTTCTGAATCATGAGGCGGGCCAGCTCCACCTGCACCGCCGCGTGTGCCAGCGGATGAGACACCCCCTGGTGGGAGCCGATGCTCCGACCACCCCAGACCTTGCGGGTGGCGGTGTACTCACTGGCCCGCTCGATGGCGTACCGGCCGGTGCCGGCACCCATCGCGGCCACCGTGATCCGCTCCGGGTTGAGCCCGGCGAAGAGCGCCGGCAGCCCGGCGTCCAGCGACTCACCGAGCAGCGCGTCGGCGGGCACCCGCACGTCGTCCAGGTAGAGCAGGAACTGGTTCTCCGGGGACACGATCTCCATGTCCAGCTTGGACCGGGTCAGCCCGGCCGCGTCGGTAGGCACCAGGAACAGCGCCGGCTTGAGCTTCTGCGGAGACGCATCCGCTGAACCGGCTGGGCCGTCATCGACGGCGACACGGGCCACCACCAGCACGTGACCGGCCTCGTCGACGCCGGAGATGTAGCACTTGCGGCCGTTGAGCAGCCAGCCGTCGCCGTCGCGGCGAGCCACAGTGCCGAGCCGGTGGAAGTTGGAACCGGCCTCCGGCTCGGTGATCGCGAAAACGATCTTCTGGGAGCCATCGGCGAGGCCCGGCAGGTGCCGCTTACGCTGCTCCTCGTTGCCGTGCCGACTGAGCACCGTAGCCGCGATGGCGGGGGAGACCACCAGCAGCAGCAGTGGGCAACCCGCCGCCGCCAACTCCTCGCAGACGATGGCCAGCTCGGTGATGCCGCCGCCTCCGCCGCCGTACTCGGTGGGGATGTTGACCCCCAGGTAGCCGAGCCGTCCGGCCTCCGCCCACAGTTCCGTGGTGTGTTCGCCGGCCCTCGCCTTCTCGACGAAGTAGGAGTGACCGTAGCGGCGGCCCAACGCCCGAACGGCGTCGCGCAACTGGTCCTGCTCGGGGGTGAGGTCGAAGGTCATCGGGGGTCCTTTTCGTCGACAACGGCCAACACGGCGCCCGTCTGCACCTGACCGCCGGTCGGCACCGGCAGTTCGGCGACCACGCCGTCGATCGGGGCGAGCACGGGATGTTCCAGCTTCATCGCTTCCAGCGTGAGCAGCGGATCGCCGGCCGCGACCCGCTGGCCGACCTGAACGTGTACCCGGGTCACCACGCCGGGCAGCGGCGCGAGCAGCGACCCGGCCGCCACCGCCGCTGTGGGCAGCGGGAGACGCGGCAACTCGGCCAGGCTCGCCGCCCCGTCCGGGCCGTCCACGAAGACAGCGGACCCCACCCGGTGTACGCGGTACGCGCGCCGAACCCCGTCGACGTCGAGCACCACCCGATCCGGGGTGGCCTCGACCAGCACCACTGTGGGTGCCGTCGACCGCTCGGCGGACTCCTCGGCCGCCGACGTGCTGGACCAGTCGGCGAGCCGGCCGGCCCGGTCCAACCGGTAGCGGATCTCGATCTCGTCGCCGTCCGGCCCGACGAAGGCTGTGGTCTGGGGAACGGCGGGCACGTTGCGCCAGCCGGAGGGAAGCCCGGGAAGCACCGGTGCGGTCGCCCGCCGGTGCGCGGCGCCCGCCAGCGCGGCGGCGAGGGCGGTGATCGGCAGCCGGTCGGCGGCGAGGATCGGGGCGAAGACCTCCGGGTGCCGGTCCAGGAAACCTGTGTCGATCTCCACGGCGGCGAACGCGGGGCTGCGCAGCACCCGGACCAGCAGATCCCGGTTGGTGGTCACCCCGTGCACCTCGGCCCGGGCCAGCGCGCCGGCCAACAGCCGGGTCGCCTCCGCGCGGGTACGACCCCAGGCGATCAGCTTCGCGAGCATCGAGTCGTAGTGCACCCCGACCACCGAGCCCGCCACCACACCCGAGTCGAGCCGCAGACCCGGCCCGGCCAGCCCACCGAACTCGGCCGCCACCGTGCCGACGCCGAATCGGTGCAGGGTCCCGATGGCCGGCCGCCAACCCGCAGCCACGTCCTCGGCGCAGAGGCGTACCTCGACCGCGTGCCCGGTGCTCGCCGGCAGAACCGCCGGCAGCGGCTCACCCTCGGCGACGAGCAGTTGCAACCCCACCAGGTCCAGCCCGGTGCACAACTCGGTGACCGGATGCTCCACCTGGAGTCGGGTGTTCATCTCCAGGAAGAAGAACTCACCACCCGGGGCGAGCAGAAACTCCACAGTGCCCGCGCCCAGGTAGTCGACAGCACGTCCGGCGGCCACCGCGGCCTCGTGCAACGCCGCCCGCACCCGGTCCGGAACGACCGCCGGCGCCTCCTCGACGATCTTCTGGTGCCGGCGCTGGATCGAGCACTCCCGGTCACCCAGGGCCACCACTCGACCATGGGCGTCACCGAAGATCTGCACCTCGACGTGCCGGCCGCGTTCGACGTACCGCTCGATGAAGACAGTGCCGTCGCCGAACGCGGCAGCCGCCTCGCGGCGCGCGGAGGCGACGGCCTCGGCCAGTTCGTCGACGGTCCGGACGATCCGCATGCCCCGGCCACCACCGCCGGCGGACGCCTTCACCAGCACCGGGAAACCCACGATCTCGTCGGTGTCGGTCCAACTCGGCAGCATCGGCACGCCCGCCTCGGCGAGCAACGCCTTCGCCGCCAACTTGTCGCCCATGGCGGCGATCACCTTGGCCGGTGGCCCGACCCAGGTCAGACCGGCGTCGGTCACCGCCGCCGCGAACTCGGCGTTCTCGGCGAGGAACCCGTAGCCGGGATGGACGGCATCCGCGCCGCTGCGGCGGGCCGCGTCCAGGATCAGGTCGACCCGCAGGTACGTCTCGGCCGGCGAACTCCCCGGCAGGCGTACGGCCTGGTCGGCCTCGGCCACGAACGGCGCGTCGGCGTCCGCGTCCGAGTGCACGGCGACCGTCTCCACGCCCATCGCCCGGCAGGTGGCGAAGACCCGACGGGCGATCTCGCCCCGGTTCGCCACGAGCAGTCTGTTGATCATGGTTCCCTGAGCCTGCCTTTCGTTCGCGACTGCGGGACTCCGCTTCGCTGCGTTCCTCGCGCTCACGGTGCCTGCCTTTTGTTCGCGACTGCGGGACTCCGCTTCGCTGCGTTCCTCGCGCTCACGGTGCCTGCCTTTTGTTCGCGACTGCGGGACTCCGCTTCGCTGCGTTCCTCGCGCTCACGGTCTACATCCGGAAGACGCCGAAACCGTCGGCGCCCTTCACCGGTCCGCTGTGGATCGCCGAGAGGCAGAGCCCGAGGACGGTCCGAGTGTCCCGGGGGTCGATCACCCCGTCGTCGTAGAGCCGCCCGGAGAGGAAGAGCGCGCCGGACTGCGACTCGATCTGCTGCTCGACCATCAAACGCATCGCCGCGTCGGAATCCTCGTCGTAGTCGCGCCCCCGTGCGGCAGCCGCCTGCCGGGCCACGATCGACAGCACCCCGGCGAGCTGCGCCGGGCCCATCACCGCCGACTTCGCGTTCGGCCAGGTGAACAGGAACCTCGGCTCGTACGCCCGGCCGCACATGCCGTAGTTGCCCGCCCCGTAGGAGGCGCCCAGGTTCACCGTCAGGTGCGGCACCGTCGAGTTCGACACCGCGTTGATCATCAGGGCGCCGTGCTTGATGATGCCGCGCTGCTCGTACTCGGTGCCCACCATGTAGCCGGTGGTGTTCTGCAAGAAGATCAACGGGGTGTTCGAGGCGTTGGCGAGCTGGATGAACTGGGCCGCCTTCTGCGCCTCAGCGCTGAACAGCACCCCTCGGGCGTTCGCCAGCACCCCCACCGGGTAACCGTGCAGCTCACCCCAACCGGTGACCAGCGCGTCCCCGTACGCCGGCTTGAACTCGTCGAAGTCGCTGCCGTCCAGGATCCGGGCCAGCACCTCCCGCGGGTCGAACGGCACCTTCAGGTCGGCGCTGGTGATGCCGAGCAACTCCTCCGGGTCGTACTTCGGTGGCTGCGGCGCCGCCGTCCGCGGCGACGGGCCCTGCTTGCGCCAGTTCAGTCGGCGGACGCACTGCCGGGCCAGCCGGATGCCGTCCCGCTCGTCGGCGGCCAGGTAGTCGGCGAGCCCGGACGTGCCGGCGTGCATCGCCGCGCCACCCAGCGACTCGTCGTCGGTGACCTCGCCGGTCGCCATCTTCACCAGCGGCGGACCGGCCAGGTAGACCTGTGACCGGTCCCGAATCATGATCACGTGGTCGGACATCCCCGGCACGTACGCGCCACCGGCCGTGGCGTTGCCGAAGACCACGCTGACAGTGGGGATGCCGGCCGCCGAGAGCCGGGTGAGGTCACGGAACACCCGACCACCGGGGATGAAGATCTCCGCCTGGGTGGGCAGGTCCGCCCCGGCCGACTCCACCAGATTGACCATGGGCAGCCGGTTGGCCAGGGCGATCTCGCCAGCCCGCCGGGTCTTGGCGAGGGACCACGGGTTGACAGCGCCGCCGCGTACCGTCGGGTCGTTGGCGACGATCAGGCACTCCACGCCCTCGACCACCCCGATGCCGGTGACCACGCTGGCCCCGACCGGGAAGTCCGAGCCGTACGCGGCGACCGGCGACAACTCCAGGAAGGGGCTGTCGGCGTCCACCAGCAGCTCGATCCGCTCCCGGGGGAGCAGCTTGCCGCGCGCGTGGTGTCGGGTCACGTACTTGTCGCCACCACCCGCCCGCGCCTGGTCCAGCGCGGCGTCCAACTCGGTCAACCGCTCCAGCAACGCCGCTCGGTTCGCCAGGTACGAGGGCGCGGACGGGTCGACTGCGCTGTCCAGTGTGGTCACCGTGCCTCCTTCGTTCGCGACTGCGGGGCTCGCAGACCCGGCTCACTCCTCGCGCTCACAGGCCCATGCCTTTCGCGATGATCTCGTTCATGATCTCGGTGGTGCCGCCACCGATGCCGAGGATCCGCGCGTCGCGGTAGTGCCGCTCCACCTCGGCGTCGCGCAGGTAGCCGAACCCGCCGTGCAACTGCAACGCCTGGTCGACGACGTGGTCGCAGGCGGCCACCGCCACGTTCTTCGCCATCGCCACCTCGGTCACCACCGGCTCGCCAGCCGCCACCCGACCCGCGACCCCGTGCACGTACGACCGGGCCGCCTCGGCCCGGGTGTGCATCTCGGCCAACCGGTGCCGGATGAGCTGCCGGCTGGCCAGCGGACGCCCGAACGTCTCCCGGTCCCGGCACCAGCGCACCGCCAACTCGACGCAGCGCTGCGCTGTCGCGTACGCCTGGGTAGCCAGCGACAGCCGTTCCGCCGCGAAGTGCTGCATGATCGCCAGGAAGCCGGTGTTCTCCGCGCCGATCCGGTTGGCGACCGGCACCCGCACGTCCGCGAAGGACAGCTCGGCGGTGTCCGAGCAGTGCCAGCCCAGCTTCTCCAACCGGCGTCCCACCGTGAACCCGGGCGACCCCTTGTCGATGACCAGCAGGGTGAGTTCACCGCTGCCGGGGAAGTCGGTGCACACCGCGGTGGTCACGAAGTCGGCCCGGTGCCCGCTGGTGATGTACGTCTTCGACCCGTTCACCACGTAGTGGTCGCCGTCACGGCGGGCGGTCGTGCGGATGCCGGCCACGTCCGAACCGCCGTCCGGCTCGGTGATGGCCAGCGCGCCGATCATCGTGCCGGCCAGCGTGGGCCGCACGTACCGCTCGATCAGGCTGTCGTCGGCCGGGGACGAGACGCCACCGAGCCGGCCGCCCAGCGAGCCACCGGTGCGGGCACCGGCCGCCGCGACCATGTGCGGCAACGCGATCCCGTGCGTGAACAGGGCCGCCACCAGCCCGGACGAGCCACCGGAGCGGATCAGCTCCTCGGTCACGATGATCGAGTCGAGCAGGTCACCGCCGCTGCCACCGACGGACTCCGGGAAGCCGATGCCGAGCAGACCGAGCTTCGCGGCGGTCGCGTGCAGCGCCCGAGGCACTTCGCCGGCCCGCTCCCAGTCGTTCAGGTGCGGCAACACCTCCCGGGTCACGAACGCCCGGGTCAGCTCGCGTAGTTGCCGGCGCTCCGGAGTGTCCACGATGCTCATCGGGATACCCCCGTCGCAAGGTCGGCCGGCAGGTCGACGATCCGGGCGCGCAGCAGCTCGCCGAGTGCCTTGGCCTGCGGGTCGAACCGGGTGGACGCGGCCACCCCGGCGCCGAGTAGGCCCTCGATCACGAAGTTGACGGCGCGCAGGTTGGACAACTCGTAGCGCCGCACCGACAGCGGAGCGGTCTCGGGCACCAGCTCGGCCAGCCGTTCGACTGTCAACCAGGTCCGCAGCCACGCGTACCCGGCGTCGGAACGCGCCCAGACACCGAGGTTGGCGTCCCCGCCCTTGTCCCCGGATCGTGCGCCGACCACCTCGCCGAGCGCCCCGCGCCGGGTAGGGCCGTCGACCGCCGGGTCACCACTTGGGGCCGACTCGTCCGGCGAGGTGGGGGCGGTGCGGATCGGCGGGGCGATCGGCACCCGCTCGCCACCGGGTAGCACCGCCACGTGCGCCACCGCGCCCTGCGGCACCGCGTCGGCGGTGAAGACGCCGTACGGTGTCGCGTCACCGGGCACTGTGGTCAGCGTGCAGCCCGGGTACGAGGCCAGGGCCAACTCCACAGCGGCGGCCGAGAACGCCCGCCCGGCCCGCGCCTTGTCGCCGTCGCGCAGGTGTACGTGCAGCAGGGCGCTGGCCGCCTCGGTGTCGGCGGCGTCCGGGTGGTCCGTCCGGGCCAGCGTGAACTCCAGCCCGTCCTTGCCCACCGCCTCCTCGACCTGCCCCCGGACCAGTGCCGCCTTCGCCTCGATGTCCAGCCCGCAGAGAACGAACGTCATCGAGTTGCGGAAGCCACCGAGGTTGTTGACGCCCACCTTGAGCGTGGGCGGTGGCGGTGTGCCCCGTACGCCTGCGACCCGGACCCGGTCCGCCCCGTCGGGGTGCAGCGTCACAGTGTCCAGTCGGGTGACCACGTCCGGCCCGAGGTACGCGGGCCCGCCGATCTCGTAGAGCAGTTGGGCGGTGACAGTCTCCACCGTGACCGCGCCGCCGGTGCCCGGATGCTTGGTGACCACCGAGGAGCCGTCGGGGTGCACCTCGACGATCGGGAACCCGGGCCGATGACCGCCGTCGGGCAGCTCGGTGAAGAAGCTGAAGTTGCCGCCGGTGACCTGCGCGCCGCACTCGACGAGGTGCCCCGCGACGGTGGCCCCGGCCAGCTCGTCGAGGTCATCGCGGCCCCACCCGTACCGGGAGATGGCCGGGCCGACCACCAGCGACGCGTCGGTGACCCGGCCGGTGACCACCACGTCCGCGCCGGCGTCGAGGCAGGCGGCGATCCCGAACGCGCCGAGGTAGGCGTTGGCGCTCAACGCGTCCGGTCGCTGGATCGTGTCGCCCTCGACGTACCCGACCTGGGTCGGCAGGCCGAGCCGGTTGGCGAGCTTCTCGATCGAGGCGGCCAGGCCGGCCGGGTTGAGCCCGCCGGCGTTCGTCACGATCCGCACCCCTCGGTCGAGGGCGGTGCCGAGGCAGGTCTCCAGTTGCCGCAGGAACGTCTTCGCGTAGCCCAGGTCGGGGTCGCGCAGGCGATCCCGTGCGAGGATCAGCATGGTCAACTCGGCGAGGTAGTCGCCGGTCAGTACGTCCAGCTCACCGCCGTCGAGCATCTCCCGCCAGGCGGTGAACCGGTCGCCGTAGAAGCCGGAGGCGTTGCCGATGCGGATCATGCCCGTACCCCGATCCCGCCGGCCGGCTGCCGGCCGTCACCCGGCGGCCCGGCGAAGGCCTGCGCCACGTCGAGCCACTCGTCGGCTACCGGTCCGGTGGCGACCAGAGCGAGGTCCGCGCGGTGTCGGCGCTGGGTGACCAGCAGGCAGAAGTCCCGAGCCGGGCCACTGACCCGGTCGGCGGCGTCCGCCGGACCCCAGCTCCAGGCCTCCCCGTCGGGCCCGACCAGCTCGACCCGCACCGGCGCCGTCGGTGCCTCCCGGCCGTGCGCGGCGAAGCCGTGCCCGAGGGTACGCACGCCCAGGTGCGCCACGTGCTGGAGTCGGTCGCTGTCGGGGCGGACCACGTCGAGGGCGTCGGCCACGTCCGCGCCGTGCGCCCAGGTCTCCATGATCCGGGCGGTGGCCATCGAGGTGGCCGACATCCGGGTGCCGTACCACGGCAGTTTGCCACCGGCCGGAACGGCGGCCAGTGCGTCGACGAGCGCGGTGCGCCCGGCCCGCCAACGGGCAAGCAGCTCGGCCGGCGGGGCGAGGAACTCCTCGGCGCCGACGTCGACGAGCCGGGTCACGTCTGGCGCGGCGGTGACAGTCGCGTAGAACGCCTCGGGGTCGGTCGCGGCCAACAGCGCTACGTGGTCGGTCCAGGCGAGGTGGGCGATCTGATGCCCGACGCTCCAGCCCGGCGCGGGGGTCGGCCTCGCCCAGTCGGCCACCGGCAGGGGCGCTACCAGGGCGTCCAATTGGGCGGACTCGTCGGCCAGGTCCGTGAGCAGGTCGCTGAGGTCGACCATGGTGCCTCCGGTCGGTGGTGGCCGGTGCGGCCGGCGGTCAGGGCGTGAGCAGGGTGGCGAGCTGGCGCTTCCAGGTGGTCAACAGGGCGGCCCGGCGGGCGGAGTCGTCGCTGAGCAGGTTGGCCACCCCGAGCCCACGGAGCAGATCGAGCGTGGCCTGCACCGCTTCGCGGACACCGGGTCGACGCTCGTCGACACCGAGCAGGGCGACGGTGAGCCGGTGCATCTCCCGCCCGACAGTCGCCTCCAGCGGCACCAGGGCGTCCCGCAGCTCCCGATCGGTGCGGGCGGCGACCCAGAGCTCCAGCGCTGCCACGAACAGCGGCCCGGTGAACGCCACGGCGAGCAGGTCGACGACCCGGTCCAACCGCTGCGGGCCGGCCGGCAACGCCTCGGCCTCGGTGCGCAACTCGTCGGCCCGGCGCTCGGCCAGATGGGCCACGGCGGCCGTCACCAGCGCTGCCTTCGTCGGGTAGTGATGCAGCTGTGCCCCGCGCGAAACACCGGCCCGCGCCGCGACGACTGTGGTCGTGGTGCCGGACCAACCGTGCTCGATCAGGCAGTCGACTGTCGCCTCCAGCAGCCGGGCCTGGGTGGCGCGGCTGCGTTCCTGCTGAGGGACACGCGTCGATGAGGTGGGCACGGAGACAGCCTGCTGCCTACGAAACAAACAGTCAAGACTGACTTTTTCCGAGCTGGTGACGCTCCGGTGGGCTCGCGGTGGGGCGGGGCGGGAGGTCGGCATGGGTGGCTGGTCGCGCTATGGAGCTGATGTCACAAACGAATCGCCCGTCGATCGTGCCCGTCGACCTCGTTCGAGCATCGGCCTGCCGATCACCTACGGCTGATGCCGCAAACGATTCAGCTCCAAAGGCTCTCAGAGTGGCATTCCGCCGCCCGTCCGTCGCCCGTCCGTCGGCCGCCCGCCCGTCCGTCCGCCGCCCGGCTCAGTGCCTGCTCAGCGGCCGTCGCGGGGGCCGAACGCGGTCAGCGCGTCGACGTCGCTGTGCTGGGAGCGCAGGTACTCGTCGGCCCAGGCGGCGGCGTCGGGGAAGGTCGACTCGGCCGCCACCCGGGCGCAGGCCGCGTCCACGTCGAAGGCGGTGCGGCGCAGTTGGACGCCTGGCCCGAGCAGCGCCCACCACGCGCCCGCGCCCCCGTACGGCATGCCGATGCTGCCCGGGTTGACCACCAGACGCCGGTCGACCAGCCGGGTGAACGGCATGTGCGTGTGGCCGCAGACCACCGTGGAGACCTCGGCGGGGAGACCGTCGAACACCTCCACCCAGCGCGCCGTCCGGGAGTCGACGAGCACCACCTCCTCGTCGTCGCGGGGCGTGGCGTGACAGAACAGCGTCGGCCCGAGGCCGTCGATCTCCAGCGTCGCCGTCGCCGGCAGCCCGGCGAGCCGGGCCACCTGGTCGTCGCGCAACTGCCCGGCGGCCCAGTTCGACACCTCGATCGACGCAGGGCGGCCGGACCGGGCCTCGACCAGCTCGCGGTCGGCATTGCCGCCGACCCAGCACACCCGGTCGCCCAGGCCGGCGAGCACGTCCAGCACCTCGACCGGTTGCGGGCCCGCGGCGATGTCACCGGTGAGCACGATCAGATCGGCGGTGGCGACGTCCGGCTCGGCCAGTACGGCCTCCAGCGCCGGCAGGACACCATGGATGTCGGAGAGCACCGCTACTCGGTTCACCATGCGCCCCACCCTCACCGGGGGCCCCGCCTCCAGGCCAGCGATTCTGCGTCAGGCAGACGGCAAACGTCCCCGCCCACCGTCGGTGACGGCGGGCGGGGACGTCGGGTGCTGCTCAGACGCGGGCGCGACGGGCCAGGCGCTCCGGGTCCAGAATGATGATGCTCTTGCCGTCCAACCGCAGCCAGCCACGCGAGGCGAAGTCGGCCAGCGCCTTGTTGACGGTCTCCCGAGACGCGCCGACGAGCTGGGCGATCTCCTCCTGGGTGAGGTCGTGGGTCACCCGCAGTACGCCGCCGTCGCGGGTGCCGAAGCGGCCCGCCATCTGGAGCAGGTTCTTGGCGACCCGGCCCGGCACGTCCGTGAAGATCAGGTCGGCGAGCGAGTCGTTGGTCCGACGCAGCCGCCGAGCGAGCACCCGGAGCAACTGCTCGGCGATCTCCGGGCGGTTGTTGAGCCACGGCCGCAGCGCCTGCTTGCGCAGCCGCACCAGCCGGGTGTCGGTCACCGCGGTGGCGGTCGCCGTACGCGGACCCGGGTCGAAGAGCGACAGCTCACCGACCATGTCCGACGGCCCCATCACCGCGATCAGGTTCTGTCGGCCGTCCGCTGCGCGGCGACCAACCTTGATCTTCCCGGACAGCAGGATGTAGAGGCTGTCACCGGGCTCGCCCTCATTGAAAACGATCTCGCCCTTGCGGACCTCGATCGTCTCCATCTCCTTGGCAAGCGCCTCGGCAGCTTCCGGGTCAACACCCTGGAAGATCCCGCTGCGGGCCAGTACCTCGTCCATTGCGCACCTCCGGTTGCGCGTGCCGTCCGTCGGCCGGGGCCGCCGTCCGCTGATCCCCTCGCGCGCCGCCAAGTCTAGGCGCACGTGAGCATGAATCAGAGGTCGCCCCTGGAATCTTGATCGGTGGGCGTAACCTGCCCGACGTGCTGAGCGAGCCGACTCTGACCAGCCGCGCCGAGGACGGGCTACACGTCCCGCTGCTCGTCTGGCGCGCGGACGTGCCTCTGCGGGCGATCAGCAGTGCTCCGCTGGGCGGTGGCATCGGGCTCCGGCGGTGGGTGTTGAACGCGACCGTACCGATGTCGTACGACCGGGAGGACCCCGCGGCCCACCTGGCCTCGCTCGCCGCCGAGATGGCCCTCGACGGGCCCGGGGTCGGTCTGCTGACCGGCGTCGATGTGACAGAGGTGGTGGCGCGAACCGACGCCGGGGTGCGGGCCTGGGCGACGGTCGGGCTCGGCACGCCGGTGCCCGCGGCCGCTCCGACGCCGGCCGTGCTCACCGAACGCGTCGGCACCGTCAACATCGTGGTGTACGTGCCGGCCCGGCTCGCCGACTCGGCACTGGTCAACGCGGTGGCCACCGCGACCGAGGCGAAGACCCAGGCGATCACCGAGCTGGGGGTTCCGGGGACCGGCACGCCCACCGACGCGGTCACAGTGCTCTGCCCGGTGGACGGGCCGGAGGCCGCGTACGGCGGGCCGCGCTCCACCTGGGGCGCCCCGCTCGCCCGAGCGGTGCACGCGGCGGTGCTCGCCGGTGGTTCGCGGCCGGTCGTGCCGTGGTCCGACCAGCCCAGGGGCGCAAAGTCCAACCGATCGGCTGTCGTCGGCGCGTTTAACGACCGGTAGGGTCGCGGGCGATGTACGCTCCCGCCCCCCTCGCGTCCCGCCCGCGTCGCCGCGTCGCCCTCGGCCTCGCCGCGCTGCTGGCCGCCCTCCTCGTGGCCGGCTGTGCCGACTCCGGTGGTGAGGCACCCGTGTGGCAGCCCGGCGCGGGAGGTGGTGGCACCGGCGCGCCGGTCTCCACGGCCGGCCCGAAGGCCACCGGGCCCGCATCGTCCGGTCAGGGTGGCGCGATCTCGCTCTCCGCCACCGGCGACATCATCATGGGAAACGCGCCCAGTCGGCTGCCCGCAGCCGGCGGTAAGGGCTTCTTCAACTCGGTCACCGAGGCGCTCAAGGCCGACCTGGTGATGGGCAACCTGGAAGAGCCGCTGACCGTCGACACCGGCACCGGCAAGTGCGGGGCGAACTCCACCCGCTGCTTCCAGTTCCGCGCCCCGCCGGAGTACGCAGCCCACCTGCGCGACGCCGGCTTCGACCTGCTCAACCAGGCCAACAACCATGGCTACGACTATGGGCCCAAGGGCTACGAGAACACCCAGAAGGCCCTGAAGAAGTACGACCTGGAGCACACCGGCGCACCGAACGAGATCACAGTGGTCGACGTCAAGGGCGTCAAGGTCGCCGTCGCCGGTTTCTCGTCGTACGTCTGGTCCAACAGCCTCGTCGACATCGACAAGGCCAAGGCGGTGGTCGCCAAGGCCGCCACCATGGCCGACCTGGTAGTGGTGCAGGTGCACATGGGTGGCGAGGGCGTCGACAAGACCCGGGTGAAGCCGGGCACCGAGATGTTCCTGGGCGAGAACCGGGGCGACCCGGTGAAGTTCTCGCACGCGATGATCGACGCTGGCGCCGACCTGATCGTCGGGCACGGCCCGCACGTGTTGCGTGGGATGGAGTTCTACAAGGGGCGCCTGATCGCGTACAGCCTGGGCAACTTCGCCGGCGGCGGCAACTCGCTGAGCAACGACGGCCGGCTCGGCTGGGGCGGGGTCCTGAAGGTGTCGCTCAAGCCGGACGGCAGCTGGGCCGCCGGCTCGTTCACCTCCACGTACATGAACTCCGCCGGCAAGCCGACCATGGACCCGGACGACCGGGGCCTGGGCCTGGTCACCGAGTTGAGCCGCGCCGACTTCCTGAAGGGCGGCGCTCGCCTCGACGGGCAGGGGAAGATCTCGGCGCCGACCGCCGGCTGACCCGACGAGGAGCGTCCGGGGTGCGACGTAGGCTGACCGTCGTGACCAGTAGCCCTCCCGGTGCCAGCGAGACCGATCTCGGGCGCAAACGCCGTGCCCGCAAGATCGGCCGGGTGCTGGCCGAGACGCATCCCGACGCGCATTGTGAGCTGGACCACTCCAACGCTCTGGAGTTGGCCGTCGCCACGATCCTGTCCGCGCAGTGCACGGACAAGAAGGTCAACGAGGTCACCCCGAAGCTCTTCGCCCGCTACCCGAGCGCTGCCGCGTACGCCGGCGCCGACCGCGGCGAGATGGAGGAGCTGATCCGGCCCACCGGCTTCTACCGCAACAAGACCGACTCACTGCTCAAGCTCGGTCAGGCCCTCCTCGACCGGTACGACGGCACGGTCCCGGGCCGGCTCGTCGACCTGGTGACGCTCCCCGGCATCGGCCGCAAGACCGCCAACGTGATCCTGGGTAACGCCTTCGACGTCCCGGGCATCACAGTCGACACGCACTTCCAGCGACTGGTCCACCGGTGGCGGCTGACCACCGAGACCGACCCGGTCAAGATCGAGCACGCGATCGGCGCGCTGTACGACAAGCGCGACTGGACCATGCTGTCGCACCGGATCATCTTCCACGGGCGACGGGTCTGCCACGCCCGCAAGCCGGCCTGCGGCGCCTGCACGCTCGCCAAGCTCTGCCCTTCGTACGGCACCGGCCCGACCGAGCCGGCGGCCGCAGCCAAGCTGCTCAAGGGCCCTCGGGCGCGCGACCTCGCGGTGGCTGCCGGAGTCGACCCGGAGTTGGTGCCGGCGCAGGCGATCACGGCGGAGGTGCCATGAACCGCCACCGCCACCGCCACCGCCTCGCCCTCGCCGTCCTGCCGCTGCTGCTGGCGGTCACCGGTTGCACCAGCGGCACCGCCGACGACGAGCCGGCCCCCCGCCCGGCCGCCGCCGAGCGACCATCCCCGTTCCGGGACTGCGCCACGCTGAGCACGGCGCCCACGGCAACGTCGCCCGGCGCCGGCACGGCGACCCCCGCAACGGCGACTCCGGCGTCGCCCGGCTCGGGCCCGACGGCCTCCGGAACGTCCGGCTCGACGGCTCGCGCCGCCGGTGGGTCGGCGCTGCCGGAGCTGACGCTCTCCTGCTTCACCGGCGGTGCCCCGGTCGTGCTGCGGGAGGTGGCCGGGCCGGCGGTGATCAACGTGTGGGCTTCCTGGTGCCCGCCGTGCCGCAAGGAGCTGCCCGCCTTCCAGCGCCTCAGCGAGCGGGCCGCCGGTCAGCTCCAGGTGGTGGGGGTCAACAGTCGGGACAGCCGGGGCGGCGCGCAGTCCATCGGTGAGGACTTCGGCGTCCGGTTCCCGATCCTGGTGGACCAGGGCGAGGCGCTACAGCGCGAGCTGAAGCGCAACGCCATTCCGCTGACCCTCTTCGTCGACGCCGACGGTCAGGTCCGGCACGTCGACGCCAGCGGCGCTCTCGACGACACCAAGCTCGCCACGCTGGTCCGTCAGCACCTGGGCCTGGCGGTGCCGGCGTGACCCGTCGGCCCCCCGACTGGACCCAGCCGTTGCTGACCCGGCTGGGCACCGCCCGCGCCGAGGACTTCACCCGGCTGACCACGCCGGCCGAGGGCGGTCGGGAGAGCGCCGTTCTGGTGCTGCTCGGCGAGCAGCCCGGCGCGGGTCCCGACGTGCTGGTCCTGCAACGCGCCGCCACCCTGCGCAACCACGCCGGCCAGCCCGCCTTTCCCGGGGGTGCGGCCGACCCGGAGGACGCCGACGTCCGCGCCACCGCCCTCCGCGAGGCGAACGAGGAGGTGGGCCTCGACCCGGCCAGCGTGACAGTGCTGGCCGAGCTGCCGAAACTGTGGATCCCGGTCAGCGACTTCGTGGTCACGCCGGTGCTCGCCTGGTGGCACGACCCGCACCCGGTGCACCCACGGGAGCCGGCCGAGGTGGCGCACGTCGCCCGCCTGCCGGTCAGCGAGTTGGTCGATCCGGCCAACCGACTGCGCGTCCGGCACCCGAGCGGCTGGATCGGGCCGGCGTTCTCGGCGCGCGGGATGCTCGTCTGGGGCTTCACCGCCGGGGTGCTCGCCACACTGCTCGAGATGGGCGGCTGGGCCCGTCCATGGCCGCGCGGCCGGGTGGTGGAGCTTCCGCCGACCGGGGCGACACCGGCACCGTCCGCCGGCACCGACGAGGCAGACGAGAACGCCCTGCGCTGACCGCACGGTCACCATCCGCAAGCGATGGTCATCCAGTGGGCACACTGCCCGTACGCTTGACCCGTGTCCGTCGTGGATCTCGTCCTGCTGCTGCTCATGCTCGTGTTCGCGATCAGCGGATACCGCCAGGGTTTCGTCATCGGCGTCACGTCGTTGTCCGGCTTCTTCCTGGGCCTGCTGCTGGGTCTCCAGCTCGGGCCGCTGTTCGCCAGACAGTTCGTGGACGCCGGCACCCGTGTGCTGATCTCGCTGGTGGCCATCTTCGGGCTGGCGGTGGTCGGGCAGGCACTCGCCGGTTGGCTCGGCTCGCACCTGCGTAAGACCATCACCAGCGACGTGGGCAAACGGGCCGACGACGTCGGTGGGGCGCTCGTCTCGCTGTTCGCGGTGCTCCTGCTCGCCTGGCTGGTCGCCGTGCCGCTTGGCTCGTCCTCGGTGCCCTGGCTCGCCGCCTCGGTCCGCAACAGCGCGTTGATCACGGTGGTCAACCAGGTTCTGCCGGAGCAGGCCCACCAGCTGTCCACGGCACTGGAGGACACCGTCGACACCGACGGGTTCCCGGACGTCTTCGGTGACCTCGCGCCCACCCGGGCCCGGCAGGTCGACCCGCCGGACCCGGCGTTGGCCGGCTCGCAGATCGTGGTCAGCGGTCAGCAGTCGGTCGTGAAGGTGCTCGGCTCCGCGCCCAGCTGCTCACGCCGGATCGAGGGTTCCGGCTTCGTGTACGCGGACGACCGGGTGATGACCAACGCGCACGTGGTGGCCGGCACCCGCTCGGTCGCCGTGGAGCTGGGCGGTGAGCGGTACGACGGCAAGGTGGTGGTCTACGACCCGAACCGGGATCTCGCGGTGCTGCTCGTGCCCGGGCTGCCCGGGCCGTCCCTGCGGTTCGCCGCCGGCAACGCGGGCAGCGGCTCCGACGCCATCGTGCTGGGCTTCCCGCTCGACGGCCCGTACAACGCGCAGTCGGCGCGGGTCCGCGACGTCGACCGGATCAAGGGACCGGACATCTACTCGTCCACCGAGGTGACCCGGGAGATCTACACGATCCGGGCGCTGGTGCGCAGCGGGAACTCGGGCGGTCCGCTGCTCTCCGCCAACGGTCTGGTGCTCGGCGTGATCTTCGCGGCGGCGTCCGACGACCCGAACACCGGCTTCGCCGTGACGGCGGCCGAGGCCCGCCCGGTGGCGTTGGCCGGTGCCGAACGCAACCGGCAGGTCGCCACCGGTGAGTGCACCTGAGCGGCGCTGCGGGGCCGGCTCAGCCCTGAGCCGGCAGGGCGCGACGCCCGACGGTCGGTAGCTTCGCCCGCCCCCACCGCAGCCCCCGGTCCAGCACCGCGCGGGCCATGATGGCGACGCACGTGCCGCCGTTGAGGAAGGACGCCACCACGTCGCTCGGGTGGTGCATTCCCCGGTACATCCGGGTCAGCGCCACGCCCAGCGGCACCGTCAGCAGCAGCGTCCACCAGGCGACCTTCGCGCCGGTGCTCCGGGCCCGCAGCGCCAGCAGCACGGCGATGCCGACGTAGAGCGCCACCGAAGCCGAGGTGTGCCCGGACGGAAAGCTCGACGTGGGTGGTGAGACGTCCATGTGCTCCACCGCTGGCCGCTGTCGGTCGATCGCCAGTGTGGTCAGCAGGAACACCAGCGCCTGGGCGGTCACCGCCGCGCACAGGAACAGCGGCTCACGCCAGCGCTTCAGCCAGAGCCGCAGCGCCAACGCCACCAGCACGGTGACCACGACGATCATCTGGGTGCTGGCCAGCGTGCTGAACACCAGCGAGACGTTGTTCCAGTCGCCGGTGCGGTCAGCGGCCAGCTCGCGGTTCACCGCGTCCTCCACGGTGAACGGCCAGGTGCTGGCGAACACCCGGGTGACCAGCACCCCGAGCAGCACCATGAGCCCGAGCAGGAGGGACACCGGCAGCAGCACCCGCCGGACGATCTGGACCACGGTCTCGGACATGGGTCGGCCAGTACCCGGCCGACCTCTTCGTCACTCCTCAGGCCGCTCCCGGGTGCCGCTCGACCTCGGGAGCGACGCCGTCGCGGGTCGGCCGGACCGGCCGCAGACCGGTGTGTGCCCGCCAACTGGTGAACGCGGCGGTGGTAGCCGCGACCACTGCCACACCCAGCAACCATCCACCCACCACGTCGCTGGTGAAGTGCACGCCCAGCGTCACCCTGCTCAGCCCGGTCACCACTGTGAGCAGGACCGCCGCCACCCACAGCGCGGCCCGCGCCGCCCCCCGCCCGACGTACGGCAGGAGCACCAGCAGCAGCACCCCGGCGGCCAGGGTGGCGTTCAGCGCGTGCCCGGAGGGGAACGAGTAGCCGGCGGCCCGGGCCACCGGGTCCAACAACTCCGGCCGGTCCCGGCCGACCAGCAACTTGAGCAGCGGACCGACCAAGCCGCCGACGACCATGGTGGTGGCCGCCCAGAGGGCCAGCCGGCGGGCTCCCCGGCGCAGCAGCCAGATCACCAGGAGCAGGGCGACGGCGCGCAGTGGCATCGGTGCGAACACCTCGGTCCAGACCCGCATCAGCAAGACCCAGGCCGGATGATCCTGGGCGTAGCCGTGCAACGCGTCGGTGACCGCCGTGTCCAGCCGGTGCAGCGGTGCCCAGACGCCGAGCACCAGCAGTGTGAGCAGCGCGAACGGCACCAGCACCAGGAACGCCGCAGTGGCGGCGAGAGTGAGCCGCAGACCCAGCGCGTGGTCCCTGTCGAATCGGCGGTGGCGCCAGGACGGCCGGGCGGTAGGGGCGAGGGTGGGCGGCCGGTGCGTACTCATGGGTCCGTTTCTACCCGGCCGGGCAGCCGGTCAGGCCTGCCGGTCGGCCTCGATCAACGAGTCCGCTGACGCAGCCGGCGCACCACCAGTGCCGCACCGCCGACCAGAGCGACGAGGAACACGACAGTGGTCCACAGTTGCCGTGGGGCGGAGGTGTCCTGACCGCCCGCCGCCCGAGCCGTCCAGCGGCTCTGCTGACCGGACGCGGCGAGACCGAGTGGATCGGCACCGGCCCCGGCCACCGGATCGTCGTCGACCGAGCCGGGCGCCGGACCGAAACCGGTCACGCCCGGCGACGTCTGGTCGTCCAACGGGTTGGCGGTAACCGGCGGCACCTGAGCGGTCAACGCGGCTACCGGGTCGACCACCCCGTACCCGAAGCGGTCGTCCCGCCCGGTCGGGCCCAGGTCCCGGGCGGTGGCCAACAACCGGTTGACCACCTCACCCGCGGGCATCTGCGGATAGCGGGACCGGACCAGCGCGGCGGTCGCCGCCACCAGTGGCGCGGCGAAGCTGGTGCCCTGCACCCGCCAGTACCCGCCGGGAGGCTTGGCGCCGACCAGCCCGCTGGCGGGAGCGGTGATCACCGTCGCCCGGCCGGTGATCGAGCCGGACCACATGTTGTCGCTGCTGCGTTCGAGACCGGACACCGCGACCACACCCGGCTCCCGAGCCGGGTACCAGACCTTGGTGCTGGTCGAGGTGGCCAGGTTGCCGGTGCAGGCGATCACGACCACGTCCCGGACGAACGCGTAGTCCAGGGCGGCGGCCAGGGCCGGGCTGTCGCCGCTGCCGCCCAGCGACAGGTTGATCACGCGGGCCCCGTTGTCCACCGCCCAGCGGACCCCCTGGGCGACGATCAGCGCGTCGTCGTAACGGTTCTCCTCGTCCAGCACGCGGACCGGCAGGATCCTGGCGTCCGGTGCGAGGCCGACCACGCCCCGCTTGTCGTCGTTGCGCCCGGCGATCAGGCCGGCGACGGTGGTGCCGTGACCCACCGGATCCGGGCCCGGCGCACCACCGGGGCCGACCAGATCCTTGCCGGGCAGCACCTGGCCAACCAGGTCGGGGTGGTTGCCGTCCACTCCGGAGTCGACCACCGCCACTGTCACGCCCCGGCCGGTCGAACTGCGCCACGCCGTCTCGGCCTGCAACTCGTCGAGCTGCCACTGCTCGTCGCGGACCTGATCGGTGCGGGCGATGGCGTCACCGGGGGCGAACGCCATCGGCGCGCCGGCGAGCTGTCCACCGTTTGTGGGCGCGGCGACCGGCACGGCTGCCGCGGTCGGGGCCACGACGGCAAGCGCCGCGGCCACGCCGAGCAGCGCCCGGCCGGTCGCTCGTCGGGCCGTCGACGGACCGCTGTACCGCACCCCAGTCACATACCCAGCCATTCATCCCGACGGAACCATGACGATCGGAGATTACCGGTTTCCCCACCCGTCACGGGAAGAACCGGCGAGACAGGTCATTGTGGCGGCAGCTGTGCCAGCTGAACGAGGCGTACGCCCTCCCGCCGGGTGACCAACCGACCACGCCCCGGCGGCAGTGGTCCGGGGCGCACCGGCCCGACGAGTGCGCCCTCCTCGGGGCTGCCCGCCATCACCAGGCCGGCCGTGGACAGCTCCCGCAGGCGCTGCACGATTGGCTCGTACTGGGCCCGGCTCGCTCCACCGGACCGTCGGGCCAGCACCAGGTGCAGCCCGATGTCCCGGGCGTGCGGCAGGTGCTCCTCCAGTGCGCGCAACGGGTTCGCCGGCCCCGCCGCCACCAGGTCGTAGTCGTCCACCAGCACGAACAGCTCCGGACCGGACCACCAGGACCGGTCCCGCAGCTGCTGCGGGGTGACCTCCGGCCCGGGAGCCCGCCGCTCCAGGTAACCGGCGGCCGACTCGACCAGGTCGGCGGTGTGTGCCGCCGCGGTGCCGTACCCGATCAGGTGTGGCGTCTCGATGGCACCGAGCAGGCTGCGCCGGTAGTCGACGAGGATCACCCGGGCCTGCTCGGGAGTGAACCGGGTGATGATCGACGTGGCCAGCGCGCGCAGGAACGACGACTTGCCGCACTCCGAGTCCCCGAAGACCACGAAGTGCGGCTCGGTGGCGAAGTCGAGCGACACCGGGCGCAGGTCCGCCTCCGCGATCCCGATCGGCAGCCGCAGCCCGGTCGTCGAGGCGAGATCCAGATCGGCGTACGGCAGCACCGGCGGGAGCAGCCGCACCCGGGGCGCCGGGGAACCCGCCCACCCGTCGGCGGCCCTCTTGACCAGATCGGCGGTGTCTCCGCCGGCGGTACCGAGCTGGGGCAGCGCGGTGAGGAAGTGCAGGCCCTCGGCGGTCACCCCTCGGCCGGAGCGCTCCGGCACGTTGGCGGCCGCACGCCGGGCCACCAACGAGTCGGCCGGGTCACCGAGGCGCAACTCCAGCCGGGAGCCGAACAGGTCCCGGATCGCCGGGCGGAAATCCAGCCAGCGCAGCCCGGTGGCGACCACGTGCAGCCCGTACGACAGACCCCGGGTGGCCAGGTCGGTGACGAGCGGCTCCAGGTCGTCGTACTCGCCGCGGATGGTGGTCCACCCGTCGATCACCAGGAACACGTCGCCGTACGGGTCGGCGCCCGGCTGGCCGGCCGTCCCCGCTGCCGCTCGACGCTGCCGGTACGCGGCCATCGACTCCACGCCCAGCTCGGCGAAGCGGCGTTCCCGGTCGACCAGCAGGGTGGTCATCTCGCCGACGGTGCGTCGTACGGCGGTCGGGTCGGCGCGGCCGGTCACGCCGCCGACGTGCGGAAGGTCGCGCAGCGCGGCCAACCCGCCGCCACCGAAGTCGAGGCAGTAGACCTGCACCTCGGCCGGTGTGTGGGTGAGCGCCAGCGCGCAGATCAGCGTGCGCAGGGCTGTGGACTTGCCGCTCTGCGGCGCACCGACCACCGCGACGTGCCCGGCGGCGCCGTCCAGCGCCAGCCAGAGCAGGTCCCGGCGCTGCTCCAACGGTTTGTCCACCACCGCCATCGGCACGCCGAGTGCCCCGTGCAGCTCCGGGTTGCCCACTGTCAGCCCGCGTTTCGCGTGCACCTCGACCGGACCGAGCAGCTCGTCCAGGGCCGGTGGCTGGCCGAGCGGCGGGAGCCATACCTGGTGCGCCGGCGGGCCCTGCCCGACGAGCCGGTCCACCAGCAGGTCGAGCAGCGTCCTGGTGCCCTCCTCCTCCGCCACGACGGGCACGACCGGGACCGCCGGCTCGGGCACCGGTACGACGTGGGTGGTGAAGGTGAGCAGCCGCGCGCCCCCCTCGGCGGCGACGCCACCCGGAGCGGCCCGACGGCGGACGGCACCGGAGACGTACGCGGCCTTGAAGCGGGCCAGCGGGTCGGTGCCGGCACGCAGGTAGCCGTGGCCCGGTGAGCGGGGCAGCTCGTGCGCGTCCGCCACGCCGAGCACCGTCCGGGACTCCAGTGCCGAGAAGGTGCGCAACCCGATCCGGTACGAGAGGTGGGTGTCCAACCCGCGGAGCCGGCCCTCCTCCAGGCGCTGGCTGGCGAGCAGCAGGTGCACGCCGAGCGACCGGCCCAGCCGGCCGATCTGCACGAACAGGTCGATGAAGTCGGGCTTGGCGGAGAGCAGCTCCGAGAATTCGTCGCAGATCAGCAGCAACGACGGCAGCGGGGCGAGAGGGCTGCCGGCCGCCCTGGCCCGCTCGTAGTCGCGCACGCTGGCGAAGTTGCCGGCCCGCCGCAGCAACTCCTGGCGGCGGACCAACTCCCCGTTGATCGCATCCACCATGCGATCGACCAGGGGCAACGCGTCGGCCAGGTTGGTGATCACGGCCGCGGTGTGCGGCAGCCGGTCGAACGAGGTGAAGGTGGCGCCACCCTTGAAGTCGACGAGCACGAAGTTGAGCTGCTCGGAGCTGTGCGTGGCGGCGAGCCCCAGCACCAGCGTGCGGAGCAGCTCGGACTTGCCGGAGCCGGTCGCCCCGATGAGCAGGCCGTGCGGGCCCATGCCGTCCTGGGCGGACTCCTTGAGGTCCAGCTCGATGGCGCCGCCGTCCGTGCCCACCCCGATCGGCACCCGCAACCGGTCTCGTGCCGAACGCGGCAACCAGCCCTGTTCCGCAGTGAAGCTCTCCGGGTCACCGAGGCCGAGCAACTCGGGTAGGCCCAGGTCGGCCTGGAGCGGAGCGTCCGGCCCGCGGGCCGCGCCGGCCAGCCGCAGCGGTGCCAGCCGTCGGGCGACCGCCTCGGCGTCGGCCAGGTCCAACTGGTCGGCGGTGCCCACCTCGGCGTGCCCGTCGGACGACCGCGAGTGCAGCCGCCGGCCGTGCAACTCCAGCAGCAGCGCGTACCGGTCCAGCAGTCGGGGCGGCGGGGTGTCCAGGTCCAGCACTGTTACCGCGTCGATGCCGCCGTCGCCGGTCAGGTCACTGGCACCGGTCAGGTCGCCGCCGTCGAGGACCACCACCACGTGCGGGCCGTCGGTGGCCGGGCCGGCCGGGCTGAACCGGGACCGGGTGGCCAGCACGTCGGCCAGCAACGACTCCAACTCGGCGGCCGAGCTGGTGACCAGGCGTACCGGGCCGAGCGCGTCGGTGAGGCCGGGATGGTGGGCGTGCGGGAGCCACTTCACCCACTCCCAGCAGGCGCGGCGCTCCGGCCCGGCGCAGACCGCGACGAGCAGCTCGTCGGGGGCGTGGAAGACCGCCAGCTGGGTCAGCACGGCCCGGACCAGCGCCTGCGCCGCCGGGTCGCCGGTGGGTGGCCCGCCGGTGGTCGGGGTGGTCGCCCGGGCGCGGCCGGCGGATCGTACGTGCACCCGGGCGAAGCTGCGCAGCGACAGCGCCACCGGTAGGTCCGGCACCACCGAGTACGCGTCCAGGAAGCGGCGTAGCGCGCCGGCGGTCATCGGCTCGAGCTCCTCCAGCGGCCGGGTGACCGGTGGGACCAGTGGGGTGGCCAGTGTCTGCGGCCCGACGGCGACCCGCACCACAGCGAAATCGGGGTCGGCGGGGCGCCGCTCCCAGACCCGGTGGCTGTCCACCGTCGACCAGAGCCGGCCCGGATCCGGATGCCTGTAGAAGAGCCCGGCCCGTTGCTGGCCCGCGGTCCGCCGGACCCGCCGCCGCAGCGTGGCCAGGTGACGCAGGTACTCCCTGCGGGCGGCCATCATCTCGGACTTCTTCGGGGTGCCGGAGGCGCTGCCCCAGGACGTCACCAGCATCGCCAACGAGGAGAGCCCGAACATGCCGCCCACCACGTACGAGTAGGCCCCACCGCCCCTGCCGAACATCATCGCCATCGCGACAGTGCCGCCGAGCATGGGCAGCAGCATGAGCAGCTGCTGCCATCGCCCGCCGGTCACCACGGGAATCTCCGGCGGCGCGTCGACCGACAGCTCACCGGCGGGAATCTCCGGCGCTGGTCGGCGCGGTGGACGCTTGATGACGACGGTGGACACTCGGCCTCCTGACAGCGCTGGGTAACCCGAGCCTGGCTCATGGTAGGTAAAGTCCTGTCGTCCGCGCAGCCTCCGATCCCAGTCGATATGGAGACCAGTCGATGACTACCGGGCTGGCACGCGTCACCATCAGCGCGCCGCAACGACGGGTGGACGTCGCCCTGCCGGAGCAGGTGCCCCTGGCTGAGCTGCTGCCCGACGTGCTCCGGCACGCCGGTGTCGGGCTCGCCGACGACGGCGAGCAGCACGGCGGTTGGGTGCTCCGCCGCACCGACGGGGCGTTGCTGGTGACCGCACAGGCGCTGCTGCCGCAGGGGGTCCGCGACGGTGAGGTGCTGCACCTCGTGCCGGCCCGCGCGCACTGGCCCGAGTTGGAGTACGACGACGTCATCGAGGCGATCGTCGACGGTGCCCGCCGCCGTGGCGGCGCCTGGTCGCCCACCGCCACCCGGGCAGCGGGTATGGCAGGTGCCGCCGTACCCCTCGGGGTTGGACTGCTCGCGCTGCTCGCCGGTGGCCCGACGCACCGGGTCGGTTGGCTGGCGGCCGTCGCGGTGGCGCTGGTGCTCACCGTGGCCGGCGCTGTCGCCTCCCGTGCCAACGGCGACGGCGCCGCCGGGGCGACGCTCGGCGGCTACGCGCTGCCCTACGCGTTCACCGCCGGTGCCCTGGCCGTCGGCTCCGGCGACCCGGTCGGCCCGATCGGGCCGGCCCGCTGGGTGGGCGCCCCCGAACTGCTGGCCGGCTCGGTCGCGCTGCTGCTGGCGGCGTTGATCGGTCTCCTCGGGGTGGCCAGTCGGCTGCGGGTCTTCGTGGCCGGTGTCACTGTCGGCCTGATCGGTGCGGCGGCCGCGCTCGGTGGGCTGCTGATGACCACGGCCGGTACGGCGGCGGTGCTGCTCGGCGCACTGGTCTTCGCCGTCGGCGTGATTCCGCTGTTGGCCATCCGGCTGGGCAAGCTGCCCCTGCCGCCGATCACCCTGCCGGCCACCACCTCGGCGGAGGAGCCGGAGCGGGTACGGGACCTGCCGGACCGGGGCCGGGTGCACGCCGCGGTGATCCGCACCGAGGAGATGCTCACCGGGATGCTGATCGGCCACGCCCTGCTGGTGGTGGCCACCGCTGTGGTCCTCGTGGTCGCCGGTGGCACTGCCGGTCGGGTGCTGGTGGCGGTCACCTCGGCGGTGCTGCTGCTGCGGTCGCGGCTGTTCGTGGCGCTGCGACACCGGGTGCCGACGGTGCTCGCCGGGCTGGCCGGCTACGCGGCGCTGGGTGCCGTGCTGGTCGGCCGGGCCGACGAGACCGGGCGGTTGGTGCTGATCCTGGGCGGGGCGGCGCTGGCCCTGGTGGCGGTCGCCAGCGGCACCGGGTACGCCCGCCGGCCGGTCTCGCCGTACCTCGGGAGGATCGCGGACCTCACCGACACGGCCCTGGTGGTCGCCGTGGTGCCGATCGCCTGCGCGGTGCTCGACCTGTACGACCGGGCCCGAGGGCTGCTCGGTTGAGCGGCCCCCGGGCCCGGTGCGTCAGCGGTCGTCAGTGCATGGATTCGCCGCGCGCCTCGGCGTCCCTGGCTCGCTTGTAGGAGGCGTGGATCTCGGCCTCGGCCTCGGTGCGGCCGACCCAGGTCGCGCCCTCCACCGACTTGCCGGGCTCCAGGTCCTTGTACACCTCGAAGAAGTGCTGGATCTCCAGCCGGTCGAACTCGCCGAGGTGGTGGATGTCGCGCAGGTGCTCCTGGCGAGGATCCTCGTAGGGCACGCAGAGGACCTTGTCGTCCCCGCCCTTCTCGTCGGTCATCCGGAACATGCCGATGGTGCGGCAGCGGATCAGGCAGCCCGGGAAGGTCGGCTCGGGGACCAGCACCAGCGCGTCCAGTGGGTCGCCGTCCTCGCCGAGGGTGCCCTCGATGAACCCGTAGTCGGCCGGGTACTGGGTGGAGGTGAAGAGGGTGCGGTCCAACCGGATCCGGCCGGTCTTGTGGTCCACCTCGTACTTGTTCCGGTGACCTTTGGGGATCTCAACCGTCACGTCGAAATCCATCTGCACGCTCCCTCGTCTGCCCACGCTGGCTAACGGAACCACTGGCGGCCCTCCGGACAGGTGAATGCCCACCCGCCGACTCCGGCCGCCGCATAGTCTTCGGACCGAAGTAGTGTCACCCAAGCCGATTTTCGCTGGGGGAGGAGGGGGTCGTGGGGAGGGAAGATTCACACTACCGCCCGGACGGGGGCTCCGCGCACGGTACCGGACGATCCGGCTCCGGCAGTGCCAAGGGACGGGTCCCGGTGCCGGAGGCGCACCTCCCACGAGCTCCCGAAGCTCCGACCCCGGCACCGGAAACGGTGCCCGAGCGGCCCCCGCCGCTGCCCTGGCGCCCGCCGGCCGGGCCGGCGTCGCCCGCTCCGAACGCGGGTCACTTCCCGGTAGCCGGCGGTGAGCAACCGGTGAGCGGCCCGCCACGCGGCAGTGCCACGGTCCCGGTCAGTCCTGCGCCGGTCAGCCCGTCGTTCGGTCCCGCGCCGACCGCCCACGGCACTGGCGGAGTCCCCCCGGTGGGCCCACCGATCTCCGCGTTGCCGGCGCCCGCCGGCGCCACGCCCGCACCGGCAGCCGCCGCGACGCGCCGCCGGAGGCGGCTGCCGGTGCTGCTGGCCGCCGTGCTCCTGCTGGTGCTCGCCAGCGTCGCGGTCGTGATCACCCGTCCCGGCCCGGTCGCCGGGTGGCTGGGCGACGACGCCGGGCCCGGGACGAACGCGGTCGGCGCGACTCCGGAGCCCGCCCCGTCGGACGTGCTCGGTGGCCCGGATTCGAACGCCCCGGTGCCCACCCCGGACGGGGTTCGGGCCGTGCTCGATCCACTGGTCGGCGTCGCCGCCCTGGGTGACCGGGTGAACGTCTCGGTCGCCGACGTGATCACCGGTCAGACGCTGTTCGCCAAGGGGGCGGACGACGGCACGGTGCCCGCCTCGGTAACGAAGCTGGCGACCGCTGTGACAGTGCTGGCGGCCCGGGGCCCCGGCTACCGGATCCCCACCCGTGCCGTGGCCGGCGCGAAGGCCGGCGAGGTGGTGATCGTCGGGGGCGGCGACCCGACCCTCGCGATCAACAAGAAGGGCTACTACCCGGGTGCGGCGCGCCTCGACGACCTGGCCGCCCAGGTGCGTACCGCGCTCGGCGGCACCTCCCCGACCAGTGTCACGGTCGACGGTTCGGTCTACTCCGGCCCGGTCTACGGCCCCGGCTGGGACGACGACATCCCCACCGGCGGTTCGGGCGGCGCGATGACCGCGTTGATGACCGACGGCGCGCGTACCGACCCGGGCGTCGAGCACGGGTCCGCCCAGCGGTTCGCCGAGCCGGACCTGGCCGCCGGCAAGGCGTTCGCCCGGTTGCTCGGGGTGCCGACCTCCGCCGTGAAGCGGGGCGCTGCCCCGCCTCAGGCGGCGACCGGCGCCAGCCCGGCACCGGGTACCGAACTGGGCGTGGTGCAGTCCCCGCCGCTGATCCGGCTCGTCGACGTCATGATCAGCGAGAGCGACAACCTGGTGGCCGAGGCGCTCGCCCGGCAGGTCGCGTTGGCCCGCGGACAGCCCGCCTCGTTCGACGGTGGCGCCGCCGCCATGGACGCCGAGGTGGCGGAGCTGGGCCTGCCCGCCGACGAGATCAGCGTCTCCGACGGCAGCGGCCTGTCCCGGCTCAACCGGATCAGCCCGTCGCTGCTGACCGATCTGATCCGCCTGGCCGCCAGTCCGGACCATCCGGAGCTGGCCGGCGTCTTCGGTGGTCTGCCGGTGGGCGGTTGGTCCGGGACGCTGAACGAGCGCTACCGCAACGCCGCTGGCACTGCCGCGGGCGCGGGCAGCGTCCGGGCCAAGACCGGCACCCTGACCGGCGTGCACTCCGTCGCGGGCCTGGTCACCACCGCCGATGGTCGCCTGTTGACCTTCGCGGTGCTCACCGACAAGGTGCCGGGTGACCGGGAGACCGCCCAGCCGGCACTGGACCGGATCGCCGCAGCGCTGGCCGGTTGCGGCTGCGGCTGACAGTCGCCGGTCGGGGGGCGACGCGGTCGCCATCGGTGTCGATCGAGGGCGCGAGCCCGGGCCGGGGTGTCGCGGCGCGGGTACGGTGGGTTCATGGCGCAGTTCGTGGACTGGGATCTGGCCGCCGCCACGGCGGGGGCGTTGAGCAAGTCTGGCCCCCGCGTGTCGTACGCGGAAGCCACCGACGTGGTCGGCGACCTGCGTCGGCTGACCGACGAGGCGGCCGGGCACGTGGCCGACTACACGGGATTGCGGGCGCAGGTGTCGCACCCGCCGGTCCGGGTGGTCGATCGCCGCGACTGGGCCGCGACGAACATCGCCGGTCTCCGCGAGGTGATCACACCGCTGGTGAGTCGGCTCTCCGGCGACAAGCAACCGGGCGCGTTGACCGAGGCGATCGGGTCCCGGCTCACCGGGGTGCAGGCCGGGACGGTGCTGGCCTACCTCTCCGGCCGGGTGCTCGGCCAGTACGAGGTCTTCTCGGCTGACCCGGGCCAGCTGCTCCTGGTCGCACCGAACATCGTCGAGGTGGAGCGCAAGCTCGGCGCCGACCCTCGGGACTTCCGGCTCTGGGTGTGTCTGCACGAGGTCACCCACCGCACCCAGTTCACTGCCGTGCCGTGGATGCGGGCCTATTTCCTCAGCGAGGTGCAGGCGTTCGTCGACGCCTCGTCCAGCGGAAGTGAGCACCTGGTCGAACGGTTGCGGCGCGGGGTGGCCACGTTGTCCGACGCGGTTCGTGATTCGGCGAGCCGCACCAGCGTGCTGGACATCGTGCAGACCCCGGCCCAGCGGGCCGTACTGGACCGGCTCACCGCGTTGATGACCCTGTTGGAGGGGCACGCCGAGTTCGTGATGGACGGCGTCGGCCCGCAGGTGATCCCGAGCGTGGAGCGGATCCGGGCGTCGTTCAACCGACGCCGGGAGGCGGGCAACCCGCTGGAGAAGGCGATCCGCCGGCTACTCGGGGTGGACGTCAAGATGCGCCAGTACGCCGAGGGGCGCAAGTTCGTGCACGGGGTGGTGGAACGCGTCGGCATGGACGGGTTCAACTCGATCTTCAACTCGCCGCTGACCCTGCCCCGACTGTCGGAGCTGGGTGACCCGGACGCCTGGGTCGCCCGGGTGCACGGCCCGGCCGGCCCCATCCCGGCCGCTGGCTGACCACCCGCCGGTGGCCGCGCTCGCTCCGCCGGTGGCCGCGATCCGGGTGGCGGTCCGCCGCGCCCTGACCGGTCTGCCATTCGGTGGTCCGGTGCTGGTCGCGTGCTCCGGTGGTGCCGACTCGCTCGCGCTCGCGGCGGCCACCGTCTTCGTGGCACCGCGGCTGGGCCGCGCCGCGGCGCTCGTCACCGTCGACCACGGCCTGCAGGACGGCTCCGCGGAGCGCGCCGAGGCGGTGGCCACCTGGGGGCGGGCTGTCGGGTTCGCGTCGGTGACGGTGGCCCGGGTGGAGGTGGCCGGGCGTCCCGGCGGGCCGGAGGCGGCCGCCCGCGAGGCCCGCTACGAGGCGCTGACCGAAGCGGCCCGGCAGCAGAACGCCGTCGCGGTGCTCACCGGGCACACTCGTGACGACCAGGCGGAGACGGTGCTGCTCGCGCTGGCCCGGGGCGCCGGCCCACGAGGGCTGGCCGGGATGCCCGCCCGGCGCGATCTGGGCGGGGTGCCACTGGTGCGCCCGCTGTTGGAGATCGGTCGGGAGCAGACGCGCGCCGCCTGCGCCGTCCTCGGGCTGAGCCCCTGGCAGGACCCGCACAACAGCGACCCGTCGTACGCCCGGTCGAGGGTGCGGGGCGACCTGCTGCCGGCGCTGGTGCGGGCGCTCGGGCCGGGCGTGGTGGACAACCTGGCGCGTACCGCCCGGCTGGTGGCCGCCGACAACGCCGCGCTCGACGAGTTGGCGGGGACGGCGCTTGCGGCGGCCCGGTGCCCCGACGGAGGGCTGTCAGTGCCGGCGCTGCTCGGCCTGGTGCCCGCCGTACGCGGCCGGGTGCTGCACTCCTGGGCCCGCGAGGTGGGCGCGCTGCCCGGTGCCCTGTCGCATCGGCACGTCGCCGCCCTGGACGCCCTGGTCACCGATTGGCACGGTCAGGGCCCGGCCGACCTGCCCGGCGGCGTTCGGGTGCTCCGCCGCGACGGCCGGCTGGCATCGGTGCGCCCCACCTGATCTGACCTGCCGGTCTCAGCCGCTGTGCGCCCGGTCGCGGAAGGTGGTCCGGTAGCTGTGCGGGGTGGCGCCGACCCGGCGACTGAAGTGGTGGCGCAACGCTGCCGCGTCGCCGAAGCCGGACTGGTCGGCGACCGCCTCCACGCTCAACGGGGTCTCCTCCAGCAACCGCCGGGCGAGCAGCACCCGCTGGTTGGTGAGCCAGTCGTGCGGGGTGGTGCCGGTCTCGGCGCGGAACCGGCGGGCGAACGTGCGGGGCGCCATGCCGGCGCGGGCGGCCAACTCCTCCACGGTGATCGTCCGGTCCAGGTGACCCATCAGCCACTCCAGCACCGGTTCGAGGGTGGGTGCCTCGGGCGCCTTCGGGATGGGCGCCTCGACGTACTGGGACTGGCCGCCGTCGCGGTGCGGCGGGACCACCATCCGCCGGGCCAGTCGGGTCGCGGTGGCCGAGCCGTGCTCCTGGCGGATCAGGTGCAGGCACGCGTCGATGCCGGCCGCCGTGCCTGCGCTGGTGAGCAACCGACCGTCCTGGACGTAGAGCGAGTTGCACCGCACCCGGGCGCGCGGGTGTCGCCGTTGCAACTCGTCCACGTACCGCCAGTGGGTGGTGCACTCGCGGTCGTCGAGCAGCCCGGCCTCGCCGAGCAGGAAGGCGCCGGAGCAGACGCTGAACAGGTGCGCTCCGCGGGCGTCGGCCCGGCGGAGCGCGTCGAGCACCGGGCCGGGGACCGTGGTGCCCTGGCTGTGCGCGGGGATGGCCACCAGGTCGGCCTCGTCGACAGGGCCGAGGTCGGCGTGGGGGGTGAGGTGGAAGCCGGACGAGGTACGCACGGGAGCGCCGTCCGGGCTGCACACCTGGAAGCGGTAGGCGGGGAAACCGTCGGCTGTCCGGTCGGTGCCGAACACCTCGGCGAGCACGCCGAGCTCGAAGGGAGCGACCTGGTCGAGGGCGAGGACGGCAACGGACCGCAGCATGTGACGAGGGTAACCCGACAGGTGGCAGTAAATCGATGACCAATGGCATTCCTGCCACTGTCCGGTCGCTTCGTGACGTCGCAGACTGGTCTCAGTCCGGTGCGCACCGGCGGCGAAACCGACAGCAATCATGCGAAAGCGAGCGCCGCCATGGAGTTCCTGTTCATCCTCCTGTTCCTCGTCCTCCTCGCCGCCGCCTCGGCGGCCGGCCTCACCGTCGACAGCCACGATTCGGCCGACTGGAAGCCGAGCGACGATGGCCGCCGCTGGCGGTCACGCACCAACTGATGTTATTAGCGCTATTTGCCCGGAAAATCCTCGGCGGGACCGCGCCAAAGGTGCGGCCCCGCCGACGGAGGCCATCCGACGTACGGCAGGCTAGGAGTCATGGCTGACGGCTCCTGGTACGACGCCGACATCGACCACGTGATCATCTCCGAGGCGCAGATCCGCGAGAAGACGGCGGAGCTGGCCAAGCAGGTTTCCGCCGACTACTCCCACGTGGGTGACGGGCTGCTGCTGGTGTGCGTCCTCAAGGGCGCGGTGATGTTCATGGCGGACTTCGCCCGGGCGCTGGGCCGCAACGGCCCGCCTGCGGAGCTCGACTTCATGGCCATCTCGTCCTACGGCCAGGGCACCACCTCCTCCGGGGTGGTCCGCATCCTCAAGGATCTGGACCGGGACATCGCCGGTCGGCACGTGATCGTCGTCGAGGACATCGTCGACTCCGGGCTCACGCTCTCCTGGCTGCTGCGCTACCTCGAGTCGCGCTCGGCGGCGAGCGTCGAGGTGGTCGCCCTGTTCCGCAAGCCGGACGCGGTGAAGGTGCCGGTTCCGGTGAAGTACGTCGGCTTCGACATCCCCACCGAGTTCGTGGTCGGGTACGGCCTCGACTTCGCTGAGCGCTACCGGGAGCTGCCGTACGTCGGGGTGCTCAAGCCCGAGGTCTACGCCCGCTCCTGACGCCGGGCCCGACCCGTCGCGACGGCCCGCCGACCTGTCGCGGCGGCCTACCGGTCGACATGAGCCCTACTTGCATCGGCATCCATCAAGCCGACGTTCAGCGCGCTCTCAGCTGATGCGGTTACCGTGTAGCACGGTGGCTCGGAGGTTTCTCCGCGCTCGACCCTCTCGATCGCGTGACCGGGCGCTCGGGTGGCCGAGCCGGACTCCCCGCCACGCCGGCTTCCACCCGGACTCGCCGTACGTTGGCTGCGGGGCTGGTGGGCCTGCCCACGGTGTGTGTCGTCGATGTCGAAGGCGCGCAGAGTGCGGAGGCTCGCAGGTTCGCTGCTGGCGTACACGGTCTTTTGATGGTGCACGACTGCGGGGCTCGCAAGCTCACTCCTCGCGTACACGGTGTACCGTCGAATGACCGCGGCGCGGTAGTTTTCGCGCCTCGGGGTCGAGGCCGGCCCGCACGGCGGCTCCGGCCGCCGCTCAACGCGGCGACACCATCAGACGGTCAGGACGTCGATCAGGAGGATGCGGGCGCCCCGGCGCTCGACAACAGTATGGAACGTACGCGTTTCTTCCGCCGACCGGTGGTCTGGATCATCCTGGTCATCCTCGGCGCCGTTGTGCTCAGTCAGCTGTTCACCAGTGGTCCCAGCTACCACCGCGTGGACACTTCCGTTGCGCTCGATCAACTGCACACCGCCAAGATCAACAAGGTGGTCTTCCAGGACAAGGAGCAGACGCTCCAGCTGGACCTGGCTCAGAAGACCAAGTTCGGCAAGACCGAGACCAACAAGATCGAGGCCCAGTTCCCGTACCAGGTCGGCGACGAGATCTGGAACGAGGTGCTGGACGCCAAGGCGAACAACCGGGTCACCGGCCCGGCCGACGCCAAGGTCTCGTCGGACAGCATCTGGGTGAGCCTGCTGGTCAACCTGCTGCCGATCGCGCTGCTCGTGCTCCTGCTGCTGTTCTTCATGTCGCAGATGCAGGGCGGCGGCTCCCGGGTGCTCAACTTCGGCAAGTCCAAGGCCAAGATGATCACCAAGGACACTCCGAAGACGACCTTCGCGGACGTCGCGGGTGCCGAGGAGGCCGTCGAAGAGCTGTACGAGATCAAGGACTTCCTGCAGAACCCGGCCAAGTACCAGGCCCTGGGCGCCAAGATCCCGAAGGGCGTGCTGCTGTTCGGCCCGCCCGGCACCGGCAAGACGCTGCTGGCCCGCGCGGTCGCCGGCGAGGCCGGGGTGCCCTTCTACTCCATCTCCGGCTCGGACTTCGTGGAGATGTTCGTCGGCGTCGGCGCCAGCCGGGTCCGTGACCTGTTCGAGCAGGCCAAGACGAACGCCCCGGCGATCGTCTTCGTCGACGAGATCGACGCCGTCGGCCGGCACCGTGGCGCCGGCATGGGCGGCGGCCACGACGAGCGGGAGCAGACGCTCAACCAGCTGCTCGTCGAGATGGACGGCTTCGACACCAAGGGCGGGGTCATCCTGATCGCGGCCACCAACCGGCCGGACATCCTCGACCCGGCGCTGCTGCGCCCGGGCCGGTTCGACAGGCAGATCCCGGTGGACGCCCCCGACATGGAGGGCCGCAAGGCCATCCTCCGGGTGCACGCCAAGGGCAAGCCGTTCACGCCCGACGTCGATCTCGACGCGGTGGCCCGTCGCACGCCTGGCTTCAGCGGCGCCGACCTGGCCAACGTGATCAACGAGTCGGCCCTGCTCACCGCTCGTAAGGAGCAGCGGGCGATCTCCAACGACTCGCTGGAAGAGTCGATCGACCGGGTGGTCGCCGGTCCGCAGCGGCGGACCCGGGTGATGAGCGACAACGAAAAGAAGATCACCGCGTACCACGAGGGTGGTCACGCGCTGGTCGCCTGGGCGCTGCCGCACGCCGCGCCGGTGCACAAGGTGACGATCCTGTCCCGTGGTCGCTCGCTGGGCCACACCCTGGTGCTCCCCACCGAAGACAAGTACACCCAGACCCGCGCCGAAATGATCGACACCCTGGCGTACGCGCTGGGTGGTCGCGCCGCCGAGGAACTGGTCTTCCACGAGCCGACCACCGGCGCCGGCAACGACATCGAGAAGGCCACCCAACTGGCCCGCGCGATGATCACCCAGTACGGCATGAGCTCCAAGCTCGGCGCGATCAAGTACGGCACCAGCGGGGACGAGCCGTTCCTCGGTCGCAACATGGGCCACGAGCGGGACTACTCGGACTCGGTGGCCGCCGAGATCGACGGCGAGATGCGGGCACTGGTCGAGCTGGCGCACGACGAGGCCTGGGAGATCCTGGTGGAATACCGGGACGTCCTGGACAACATCGTGCTCGAGCTGATGGAGAAGGAAACCCTCTCCACTGCCGACATGGCGCGGATCTGCTCCCGGGTGGTCAAGCGCCCGCCGCTGGCGCCGTACAACGGCTTCGGCAAGCGTCAGCCGTCCACCGAGCCGCCCGTGCTCACCCCTTCGGAGAAGGACAAGCTCAAGGCGCAGGCCCAAGCCGACGGCGCGCAGGCGTCGGTCGGCGGCGTCGCGCCGTCCAACAACTCGGACGGCACGCACTGAGCAACGACCCGACGGCCAGCTCCCCACACCGGGAGCTGGCCGTCTCCGCGACCGAACCCGACGGCGACGACGAGCTGGACTACGTGGCCGCGCGGCTGATCAGCGGCAAACTGACCGGCCGCCCCGTCGAGGACGCTGTCGACCTCGGCCGGATCGAGAAGGCCGTCCGCGAGATCCTGATCGCGGTCGGCGAGGACCCGGACCGCGACGGCCTCCAGCAGACCCCGGCCCGGGTCGCCCGGGCGTACGCCGAACTCTTCGCCGGCCTGCGGGTCGACCCGGCCCAGGTGCTCAGCACCACCTTCGAGGCCAACCACGAAGAGCTGGTCATCGTCCGGGACATCGACGTGATGAGCCTCTGTGAGCACCACCTGCTGCCCTTCCGGGGCAGCGCGCACATCGGCTACATCCCCGGCCCCGATGGGCGGATCACCGGCCTGTCCAAGCTGGCCCGCCTCGTCGAGGTCTTCGCCCGTCGGCCGCAGGTGCAGGAACGGCTCACCTCGCAGGTCGCCGACCTGCTGATGAGCAAACTCGCACCACGCGGCGTCGTCGTCGTGCTCGAATGTGAACACATGTGCATGGCGATGCGCGGCATCCAGAAATCCGGTGCCAAGACCATCACGTCGGCCGTACGCGGCATCCTGCAGTCGGACTCCAAGTCGCGGGCCGAAGCGATGGCGCTGATCATCCCGCGCTGACAACCCGCCGCACCACGGCCGGCCGACACCCACCCGGGACGGCCGGCCGTTGCGTTTCCCCACCCGCCCGGCGTTGCTCCCGGCCGGGCGGCCTTCCGGCCCGGTAGGTCAGCCAGCGAGCAGCGCCAACAGCAGGCCGGCCGTGGCCAGCACCGCCGGCACCAGGCACACCAACGCGCCGAAACGCACCGTACGGTCCAGCCGCTCGCTGGGGCTGACCCGGAACAACCGGCCAATGCCGATCCAACCGGCGACGAACGCGACCGCCGGCATCGGCAGTCCGCAGATCAACGCCGCCACGGTGGCCGGTCCCACCCCCGTCGTAGCGAGAACCACGACCTGGATCAGCGGCACCAGCAGCGCGAACGGCCCGTACACCAGGAGGTTGCGGGCCCGCGCCGGCCAGGACCCCGGCCGAAATCGGCGGCGCGCCGCCAGCGCCGCGTCCGCCGCCTCGGCCCGACCACGCGCCGTCCGCAGCGCCGCCAAAACGGCCGCCGGGCCACCCGCCATCGACCGGGCCGCCTCGGTCAGCTCCGGCGGCGACGGCACCAGGGAGATCGCCGGTACGCCCAACTCGCGAAGCCGTTCCTGCTGACTCGCCAGCCCGGTACGGACCACGGTCAACTCCTCCCGGGCGGCCTCCGCCGACCGGGCCTGCTCACCGGCAGCGGCAGCCGCGCCCCGGCGTACCCCGTCCAACTGGCGGGCGGCCGCAAGATAATCCGTCCAGGCCGTGCTGGGCTCGACCGCCCGCGGCGTGGCGTCCCCGGTCGTCGCAGCTGCCCGCTGCCGCCCCGGCCCGGTCACCGTCGCGATCGGATCCACCTCGACACCCTCCACGTGCGCCACCCGATCAGCCGGCCTCGTCGGCGAACGGCACCAAAACGGTGCCCCGCTCGTCCGGACCGTCCCAGAGCACCGCCCGGTCGGGGCGCACCTGCCACTCGACCGGCCGACCGAAGACCGCTGTGAGCTGCGCGACCGGCACGTCCAGCACGGCCACCGCCGCGAGCTTGTCGACCTCGCCCGCCGGCTCGAACAACGCGGCGAACGGCGGCACCGCACGCCACCAGCCCAGCAGATGCCGGCCCGCCGGCGGCCCGTCCCGTAGGAGCGACCGCAGCCGGTCCACCGGTAGCTCCCGAGGCCCCGGCCGGTCCAGCCCGAAGACCACCAGATACGTCGGTAGGTCGTCGGCCGCGTCCGCGAGCAGCGTCGGCAGATCCACCAACTCGGCCGCATGCCGGGTCGCCAAATCCGCCGTCAACGCCTCCGCCAAAGCCCGCGCGCCCGGATCCGGCACCGCCACCAGGAAGCGGGCACTGCCCGGTGCGTGGTGAGCCGACGTGCTGCGCGCCGCCGTCGCCAACAGCCCGCCCGCCGCGGCGCCCGACCCCAGCACCGCGAGGTTGCGCCCGGCCGCCGGACCCAGCGGCACAGCGACCGTCGAGCGGGCCACGTCCACCGCCCGGCCCAACAGGGCGGCCGGTCCGTGTGCCTGCCCCGCCATGGCCGCCCGGTGCCGCGGATCGTTGCCCAGCAGCGGCCGGGCGTAACCCGCGAAGACCACCGGCGGCACCGACCCGACCGGACGCGCCGCCCACAACTCGTGGCGCAGCTCTTCCACGACCTCCGGATGATCCTGCGGATCCGGGTGACGGATCAACCGTTCGTGACCCCGGATCGCACCCCGTGGGCCGCCGAGCCCGCCGGCAGTGTTCACCACCGCGCTGCCCACCGGTAGACCGGCCGCCGAGTCGTTCGTCGGCTCCAACACCGGACTGCCGCCCGGCAGCGCCACCCGTACCGGAAACTGCCCAAGCACCGAATCCCGATGACCAGCATCCGCGCGCGCACTCAACCCCAACTCGCCCGCACCCGCCAACACCAGGTGCACGCCGTACGCCCGACCCGCCCGGGCCAGCCCGTCCAACTGGGCGGCCACCTCGGCGGCCAGCCGATCCCGCTCAGCGAAGAGTAGCGGCACATTGTCCACCACACAGACGATCCGGGGCAGCGGCTGGTGCTGACGCAGCTCCGCGAAGCGTTGCCCCCCGGCCCGAGCGCCCGCCTCCGTGCGGCGCTGGACCTCGGCCGTCAACTCGTCCAACAGATCCCGGACGTACTCCCGGTCGGCGGCCATCGCTGCCGCGCGCACCTGCGGAACCCACGACCGGTCCCGCTCGGTCTGCAAGAACTCCACGAAGGACTCGCCGTCGCCGAGATCCGCCAGGTAGAACGCCAGGTCATCAGGGCCGTACCGGGCGGCCAGGCCGAGCAGTGCGGTGGTCAGGAACGCCGCCCGGCCCGCAGCGGACCGGCCACTCACCAGCCAGTGCGGGGTCAACTCGGTGAAGCCCAGCGGCACCGACCGGCCCCCGGCATCGCCGACGGTAGTGGTCAGCCCGTCGGCCGAATCCGATTCCCACAGTCGCTCACCCGTCGGCGGCAGCAGAGCACCCAACGCCAACCGGGAACCCGCCTCCACCTGCTCGGCGAGCCGCCGACAGACCGCGTCGACCAACTCGGCCGGCGGGTCCGACTCGACGAAGACCGGTGAGTTCAAACCGCCCGGTGGATCAGCGCCCGGCCCGGCGAACGACGCCCCCGGCGGATCGCCGAGCAGCGCGTACGCGTTCCGCAACGCCAGCGAAGTGGTGTGCGGCAGGGGCGCCCGGGCCGAGTACGGGCCGGCGGGCGGCCAACCCGCCACCACCAGGTGCAGCCCAGCGGCCGGCCCCTGCTCGGCCAACGTCTCGATGCGCGCCAGATCGGACGGGCCGGTCGACTCCGGTAGCGCCGCCACCACCAGCAACAGCGTCCGATCGTGACGGCGCCTCCCACTCGCCCCCGGCGTCACCCACTGCTCCGCCTCGGTCAGCACCGCGCGCAGACCCGCCACGTCCACCGCCGGCGGCGGCAACAGGCCGGCATCCGCGAGCGCCCCGAACGGCGTCAGCACAGCTCCGGTGGCATCCACCGCGCGAATCAGCAGGGCACCCGCCGGTGCCGCACCCAACAACCGCAAAAGTACGGCCCGGAGCAACCCCGCCACCCGCGGCTCCCTCGCGTCAGCGTCCACGCTGAGGTGACCGGTGCCGACAAGTGGCACCAGAGCGGGGAAACGAGCGTCGTCCAACGGTGCCGCGGTACCGACCCGAACGAACGGCGGCGGACCATCACCCGCCGGCGAGTCCACTGTGAGCGAGTCCAGTGCCGCGCCCGACCAACCCGGCGCCAGCACAGCCGCGGCCGTCCGTAACCGGTCGGCCACCTCGTACTGGCGGCGCTGATCGGCCGGAGCCGGCCGCGTCTCGTCCAGGATCCCGGCAGCCGCGGTCGCGACGGCCGCCGCCCGACGGTGCAGGGCTGCGGCGCGGTTCGTGCGAGCCTTCGGACCGGCCACCGCGTCCACCCCCTCTACCCGAGGTTGGCAACCCCTCCCCAAGCAGAGACGGTATCCCAGCCGACGGCCCTCCTCCGGGAGGTGGCTCGGCGCTGCGCCGGTGTTGTCGTGGATCTCACCGGTGGGGAGGGGTCCGTCACGATCCGCTGGATCTGAGGCATTGGCTCCGGAGCGTCCAGCCGATAACTTCAGGAGGTGGAATCAGTGCAGCCCCCCGCCGGTTCCCAGGTCTCCCGCGTACCGGCCCAGCGGACACCCTCCGAGCAGCTGCCACCCGCCCCGGTAACGCCGGCACCGCAGCCGCCACGCCGTCGGATGCGAACGGTGCTCACCGTCGTCGCTGGTGTGCTCGCCCTGCTCTGCCTCGGCGGGGTCGCCACCGCCCTGGTTTGGTACAACCGCGCCTCAACACCCGACCGCAGCACGCCAGACGTGGTGGTGGCCAATTATATTCAGTCATTTCTTGCTGACCGGAACGACGCGAGAGCAAGCGAATTCGTCTGTGAGGACGGTGCGAATATCGATGCTCTGCGGCTTCTTCGGGAAGATCTGGTAGCGCGTGAACTTCGCTTCAACGCAAAGATCTCGGCAAGTTGGGAGAGCTTCTCTATTCAGCGGCAGGGCGATTCGGCCAAAGTTGAGGTTGACATCATCCTTTCCGTCTTCGTGGACGGGATCTCGCAGAGCGATCGTCAGCGGTGGCGATTTGAGACGCGGCTCGAAGACGGCTGGCGGGTATGTAATGCCGAACAATCTTGAGTAGGCTCACTCGATCCACAGGAGGTGAACCGGGACCTCCAGCGTGGTGGGTGACTGGCCGCGCCAGGCCCAGCGGTACCACTCCACCTCGGGTGTGACTCGCACGCAGATGTCGCCTTCGGCACCCGAGTAGGTTTCGGTGACCGCTCGAAGGTCGCGGTGCTCCAGGCCGCCCTCGACGTGCACCACCCGCCGACCGGTGACCGCGTCCGCTTCGAAGACCGGTGTGGGGGTCCGGTGTGCCGGTCCGTCCAGCGAAACCAACCGGATGCCGTTGTCCCGGGCGTCGTCAACTTCCGGACGGCTGCCGACGGTTTCCACCCAGACCCGCTCCACCGGCACCAGCGGCGCGAACACCTCGACCTGGTCGGCTTCGGCCCGGTACCACTCGTGCTCGGGGATCACCGGAACGTAGGTCCGGGCGCTCTGCACCACCCGGTCGTCCGCGCGCAGGTCCCCGCGCCAACCCATCCCGGGTAGCCCGACCAGCACCCGTCGACCGCGTAGCTCGACCCGCTCGGTCGCGGGGACGATCGCCAGCGGTCTCGGCGGTTGCGGTGCCCAGTCCGGCTGGTCGGCGAACGGGTCGGGTAACGGTCCGGTCATACCCGTGGTGGCCTCACTCAGCGGCGCGCAGCGGGGCACCCCGCTCGCGCATGAACGGGACCGGGTTCACCGCGCCGGAGGCGTTGCGGTTGTTCTGCAGGTGAACCTCGAAATGCAGGTGCGGGCCGGAGGAGTTACCACTGCTGCCGACCTTGCCGATCACCTGACCGGCCGTCACGATCTGATTCTTCTTGACGAAGGGCTGAACCACCATGTGGCAGTACCGGGTGATGTAGCCACCGGCGTGCAGCAGGTCGACGAACCAGCCGCAGCCTCCCTTGCCGGGGAAGCCGTCCACGTTGCAGTCCTGCCGGAGGCGGCGGTCCTCGTCGCAGGTCGAAACCAACACTCGACCGGTCGCTGCCGCGCGGATCTCGGTGCCCTTTGCCGCGCCGATGTCGACTCCGTTGTGGCTGGGCCGGCTGGCGGTGCGGAAACCGGAGCCGACTCCGCCAGGGATCGGTGCGGTCCAACCGGAGGCAGCGATCTGGCCGCGCTCGGCCGCGTTGCACACCGCCTTGCCGTTGATCTCGACTGTGCGAGCCGCGCCGCCGGCCAGCGCGTCCACGATCCGGCTGGCTATTTCTTCGTGCTTGGCGTACGCGTCCGGGTATGCGCTGACCTGGACTCGCTGCGCGACCACGGTCAGCGGTCGTTGTTGCCAGCTCCCCACCTTCACGAGCTTCTCGTAGAACTTGCGGGCCGCGTACGCGGGGTTCAACCGCTCGGCGACACTGCCCCAACCCGGCCGCTGCTGGAACAGGCCCAGGGAGTCGTGGTCCGCGCCAACGCCCTCGTGCGGCAGAGCCAGGGACTCGGCTACGCCGCTGTTCGCCAGGTTGCGTAGGGCGGACTCCTGCATAGCTGTGGCGAGGGCGACCACCCAACCTCGCGAAGGCACGCCCATGTCCTGGCCGACCTTGATGATGATCGCGGCATTGCGGACCTGGCTGTCGCCGTACTGGGCGAATCGCGGCAGCTTGCCCGCGATGTTGACCGCTCGGCCCGGCCCGCACTCCATGCCCGCCATGGTGTCGCCGTTCTCGGCGTCGTCGCCTCCGAGGCCGGTGAGGAAGAACGCCGCGGTGCCGCCGGTGCAGCAGAGCAGAAGCAACATCCCGGTGAGCACCGCGGTGACCACACCGAGCCGGAGGGGACCGCGGCGGATTTTGGCGCTACCAACGTCGCTCATGGCCGCTCCCAGTCCAGAACGTCGACCAGCCAACCATCGTCGGAGGTGACCAGCTCCAACCGGAGCCCGCCGGCATCAAGGGGGAGCAGCAACTCGACGAACGTTTCGGTCCGCTCCCGCATGGTTGGAGGACCAGTGACCTTCTCGGCCGGCACGCTCTCGGGCTCGGCACCGGTCAACTTCTCCCTCAACCCCGGTGTGGAGAGTGGCCGCAGACCAGCCTGCCACTCTTCGGTGGTCATCCCGGGACGGCCCAGCCAGGCCTTGGCGAAGCGGTCGGCGGTCTGTTCGGGCGTGCGGGCGCCGGGCGACGTCACTGGTGACGGCGGAGCCGCGCTGTTGAGCAGACCGTCGTCGCCAGCCGTCGGGTCCACGGTGATGATCGGCCCATCCGGACGGCTACTCAACCCATCGGCTGAGTCGCCCGGGTTGGAGATCAGCCTGGCCGCCCCGAGCACACCGACGACCACCACCCCGATCACGAGCGCAACGCCCAGTCGGGATCGCAGCGCCCGGGTGAAGAGGAATTCCAACGCCCGTCGCATGACCGTCACCTCGCCTCTGAGCGCACCCGAGGTCCGGTGCGATCCGGTACACGCTCGGTGGAGCCCGGGCGGTAGACAACGAACGACGGATTCTCAGCCGGAACGTCCGGCTCGGTCCAGGTCGCTGGCTGTCGGCGTCGGGGCTGCGGGGCGGTCTTGCGGCTCCGACCCCTGCCCTCCTCCGCCGGGGCCTCTTCCGGCCGCTCTCGACCGTCGGGGCGTACTGCGTCCGCGCGCCGGCCGTCGGCCACTGCGTTCGGCACCGGGGCCGGGTCCTCCCGCCGCGCCTCGGGACGTAGCCGGGTCTGGGTTGCATCGGGCGAGAGTCGACGTCCGCCCACCGGCTCGGCGGTCCCGCCCGGCTCGGCTACGTCCAGGCGAGCGGCGGTCCGCATGTCGCGGAAGAACCGGCGGTGCCAGGACCCGGCCGAACCGACCGCTTCGCTGCTGTCCTTGCCACCGAGTTGCGTGATCCGCCGGTACGGCCGCAGCAGCAGCCATCCGACCACCCCGCAGAGCCAGACCAGCACCACCTGAAGCCAACCCGGCAGCGTGGGTGTGCTCATGATCAAATCGACCGCGAAAAGGTAGATCGCGGCGCCAGTGCCGAAGATGGCGATGTTGAACACCGCGGCAACGACCGCATTAGCCAGTCGGCGTAGTCCGGCGCTGGCCGGTCGCAGTAGACCAATCGTGCCGAGAATCGGGGCAGCGATCACCGCCCAGCGGAAGATCAGGAAGCCGAGCAGCACGAGCACCGACGCGGTGAGGTCGAACATTGCGAAGAGCACGGCCGCGAGCACCGCGATGAATCCAGAGCCAATCCGATCCATGTCGCGGGTGCCGGTCAGGAACTCATATGCCTCCGGGTCCTCGGCCTTGATTTGCCCGGCAACCGTCATCCACTGCTGCTGCTTGGCCCCGATCACTACATCACGAGTGGTGGGATTGGAGCGGACTGATTCCGCCTCACCCCAGCTGAGCGATTTGGCGTCGTAGAGTGCCCGGCCGTACTTTTTGGCGGTCTCGCTGTCCGCTGAGCCAAGCACGCCGCGTAGCCAGTTGCGGTAGAGCATCGACTCGGTAGCGGTGTCGCTGGCCCGGACAGCCGGTGGCCGCTTGTCGATGCAAGCTTCCGGATTGGGAAGCACACACTTGTCGGCCGGGATGTCTTTTGAAGCCGGACCTAGAGCGTCGTGTACGACGCCGAGTGAGGTGATCAGAGTGCCGTCGGCGATGTTCGCCGACTTGACCGGCCAGGCTGCCAGCGCGGTGACTGCCACCATCACCAGTAGGGCCCAGCCTGCCGTCGTCATCGCATTGCTCATGTCCGACTGGCGGGAGCGCCAGAGCAGGTAGAGACCCACCACGCAGAGCGTGACGATTCCGAAGACGCTGAATACTTTCTCGTATACGCCTTTGGTGGCTTTCTCCACCAGTGGGTCGGCCCAACTCCACATCGAGCGGGGATCCCAGGCTCGCTCCCGAAGGGCGTTCGAGGCACCCACGACCGCCGTGGCGATCATGAGCTCACCGTTGGCGACGGTGGTAGTGAACTTGTAGTCCGGATGGAGGACGGTGGATGCGCATCCGCCCTCCACGTTGTAGGTGTTGAAGCTGTAACCGCCGTAGCCGTAGTCGCTGTAGATGCCCTTTGGCCCGGGCAGCTTGGACGAGTCCGGACGGGAGGCGAACCAGCCAGCCAGGCCCGAATCCGGAGCGGAAGGCACAGGTGGCTTGAGGCAATCGATTTCGGCCTTGCTGACCTGCTTCAGCTTCGCTACGCAGGCGCGGAAGTCGGCCTGCCATTCGGCGGTCGTGCAGAGGTCGGCGCGGGCCTGGGCGGCGGGCGGTGCGGCGGCTGCGGCCTCCGCGCCGATCAGCGGCCAGGTGAGGGTGGCCCCGGCCAGCACGCCAAGGGCGAGCAGGAACGACGCAGTCCTTGCCCAGGCCCTAGCCATGTCACGCCTCCAGATCCGGCAGGGGGATGCTCGGCAGGACTCCGGCCGCCGCGGCGATCGCGGCGGGCGTCGTGTCGAGGTGGTCCAGCAGCCCTTCGACGTACGAGACGTCCACTCGGACCTTCTGCACCCGGCCGTCGACGTCGCGCATCACGAACTCGCGGAAGCCGAGCCGGCTGGACGAGCTTGTGTCGGCGGCGGAGAGCGAGGCCAGGGTGGCCTCGTACCCGTCGTTGACCGGCACCCGCAGCAGCCGTAGCGCCTCGGAGGCGATCTCGGCGTCCTCGGCGATGCGGCCGACGAAGACTGTGGAGACGAGGTTCTGCACGTCGAGGCCGAGGATGTCTTTGGGGTTCTGGGAGGCGACCAGCGCGGCCAGGTTCCACTTGCGGGAGTCGCGGGCGAGCCGGACCAGGAAGGAGCGCCCGGACCGCCAACCTTCCATGAAGTGCGCCTCGTCGAGGCCGACGAGTTTGCGGGACGACATCGAGCCGCCGTAGCAGCGCCGGACGGCGAGCCGGTGCGCGGTGTGCAGCATTGGCAGGGCCAGCGCTTCCTCGGCTGACCAGTACTCGCGTTCGATCTTGAGGTCGGGCAGCCGTAGCCCGGCCATGGTGATCACGGTGAGTGCCGCGTCGGCACCGAGCAGCCCTTCCGGCGGTCGGCCGAAGAAGAGCATGGCCAGTGGCATCTCGGCGGTGTCCAGCAGGAGGTTGGCCAGTTCCTTGCCGGCGTCGTCGTCGAGCCGCCCGAGGCAGCTCACCACGTCGTCAAGGGTGGAGGTCTCCTCGGCGGGGACCTGGCGGACGGCGTGCCGGAAGAGGGTTGCCGTCGACGCCTCCCTGGCCACCTGCGGCGGGACGAGCATCATGCAGATGTCCTGGACCAGCATCCGCCGTTCGGCCCGAGCGTTGGAGACCGCGATCTCGAACTCCCGGTCACCGGCGGCCCCGATGCCGAACTCGGAGCGCAGCGGCGTCGGGATGAGCGAGTAGGGCGCCAGGGTGCCGTGCTCCGAGCCGGTCAGGTTCAACACCCGGGAGTACGGCCGCAGCTCGGGCATCGCGCAGAGGCGGGCCAGCGGGCCGGACGGGTCGAGCAGGGTCACCTGGACACCTCGGCGGGCGGCCAGGTAGCCCAGGGCGCCGAGCAGTGTGGACTTGCCACCGCCCGGTTCGGCGACGAAGACCGCGAGCCCGGAGCGTTCCCGGACCTCCATGGGGAAGTGCAGGTCGAGGAAGACGGGGCGGCGGCAGGTGCCGGCGGTTCGGCCGATCAGGTCGCCCCGCCGGTCGCCCACGTTGGAGGCGGCCTGGGGGAGCGCGGCGGCGAGCAACGGCACCGGCATGCGGCGCACGTAGCCGGTGTTGGCGATCGGCTCACCGGGGATGAACTCGCGGGCCAGCCAGTCCTGGTTCTTCGGGTGCTGCAGGGAGATGCGCAGCTCCCGGGAGTAGAGCTGAATGAGCCGGCGGGCCCGTTCCAGGCATTCCTCCCTGGTCCGGCCGCCGACCGCGATCCGGTGCCAGCCGTGCGCACGGGCCGAGTCGACCGGCAGGCCGGTGGTCATCTCGTCGCCGATCACCAGGGCGCGCTTGGCCAGTCGCTCCAGCTCCGGGGGCGCGTCGATGCCGTGTTCGGCGTAGTCGAGCTGTTGCGAGCGGATCATCCGCAGCCGGTGTTCCAGATTACGGAAGGAGTCGCCGGAGCCGAGGATGTCGACGCGGGTGGAGATCTCCATCGGCCAGGGCAGCCGCTCGTGGAAGTGCAGCCAGGGCTCGTGTCGTTCCGGGATCTCCAGCGGCTCCATCCGGCCGACAGCGAGCACTGCCACGTGCCGCTCCTCGCCGGTCATCCGGTTGACCAGCTTGACCGTCGAGCCGTACGGGGTGCGGTAGCGCTCGACCTGCTCGGTCATGGCGAGCAGGTCGCCGCGCTCCCAGCGCCCGTCGGTGACGGGGGACAGGGTGCTCGGCGGGGACATGCACAGCGCCACCGAGCGGTAGAGCAGCCATTCCAGCTCCTGGGCGGTGACCCGCCGGCCGCGCATGCCGAATGCCCCGAGCACCTCGTCGAACTGTTCCACTGTGCGGCCCAGCTTGCGGCGTTCCCCATCGGCGGTGCCCCTGCCGAAGGTGCGCAGCAGCCGCTCGGTGAGCGAGTCGCCGAGGGAACGCCGGGCGAAGGTGACACCCAGGTAGGTCTGGCCCTCGGCGTGGTTGACAGCCATCAGGTGGCGTTGGGCGGCGACCAGGTGGTCGGCCCAGCCGGTGGTGCCGGGGACGTCGGGCAGCGGCGCGGAGGTGTGCGTGTCGATCGTGCGCGCCCACTCGTCGGCGGGGAACGGCCGGGTGGTGCGGCGCAGGTGCAGTCGGAAGCCGGCCAGGCCGGCGTACTGCTCGGAGATCGCCGACAGCAGCGCCTCGCGTTCGGCGTCCGGCCGGAACGCCCAGCGGACCTCGGGCAGCCAGTACCACGCGGTGACGGTGTTGGGCGTGAAGGTCAGGTGACCGGCGATCTCGGTGATGGCCAGCTCGACAGATGGATCCCGATCCCCAAATTTGATCTTCGGAGCGCGAACCCGGGTCGGCTTGATCGGTCGGTCCGGTCGGCTCGCCGTGCGCTGTCGCGGTGCGGCGACCTCCTTGCCGGTGGCCGCGGTGCCGGTGCTCCGAGGTCGATCCGAGTCGGTGACCCGGCGTGCCGTGCTTTCGAGAGCTGGGCGATCCGCAGCGGTGATCATGGCCGACTGATCCGGCGGCGCGGTGGACCGGCTGGCGGCGGCCGTCGGCCGGGACAATTGAGCCGCCGGTCGGGCCGTCGCTGCGGGGCGGCCGCCCTGCGCGGTGCTGGCGGGTTGGCGGACGGGGCCGGTGGTCGCCGACGCTGACCCGCCGTCGGTGGGCGGGCCGGGCTCGTCCGGCGGACGCAGCATCGGCCGTCGATCGCCGGCCTGATGCGGCACCCGGGACTCGCTGGCCGGGTGGCCGCCGCCGTGTCGTGGCTCGACGGGTCGGCCACCATTGCCGGGCGGGTCGGCCGGCGTCCAGGGTGGTTCGAGCTCAGGAACCGCCCGGGCTGGTCCCGGGCTGGCGGTGGGTGGCGGCTGATGCGGGATCGCCTGCTGTTCGCGGGTGCTCGGGCCGGCGGTGACGGCTCGTGGCGAGGCGGGTCGCCCCCCGCCGCCGAAGAGGTCCAGGAAAGGGGAGTCGATGTCGGCGTTCTCGCCGGCCGACACGGCGGTGGGCTCGGCCTGTGGCGTCCGGCGGGGAATCGGCCGGGGTGCCTGGAACACGCCGACGGCGCCGTGGCCGGGTGACGTCACCAGCGCGGGGTCGAGGGCAACCTCGTCCTCGTCCTCGGTGTAGTCGAATGAGTGCGCACGGTGACCAACCGGTGCGCCTGGGCGGCCGGCCGGGGAGCCCGGCGTGGAGGAGCGGCTCATGCGATCGCCTCGGCGACTGTCGGCAGACCCATGCCCGCGTCCTGCGACGGACCGTTCGACGTACGTCCGGTCATGCCAGCTCCTCCCGAATCCTGATCCGGCTGCCGACCAGGCGCGGATCGCGCTGCTCGACCGCCGGCTCCCGGGTGCGTCGCCAGTCGGTCAGCGCGGTGCGGATGACCACCCGCGCCGGCCGATCGGGGTCGACGTGCCGGAAGATGAACGACGTGGTCACGATGGCGAGCGCGATCTCCCAGGCGGGGAAGAGCTCGACCGTCAACGTGAACAGCCAGTGGATGAACATGTAGAGGGGGACCAGCAGCATGAAGAGCCCGTACTGGGCGTAGGGCAGGTGGACCGGAAGGGTGTAACCGGGCGGCCCGAGGTAGACCAGGCGGGCCCGGTAGATGTCGTCGTCGGTGCGCAGCCGCATCTGGTGAACGCGCCTATTCGAAGATCAGGTCGATCAGGTAATCGCCGACGAAGAAGAGTGTTGCCGCGCCCGCGATGAAGGCGAGCCCGACGATGGCGATCGCGGAGCTGGTCAGCACCTTGGAGATCTCACCTCGGCTGGCACGGCCGATGAAGATGACGCCCAGGACGGCGAGCAGGATCGGCGCGATCTTGCTGGCGAAGAAGGTGACGACACTGTTGGTGTCGATCCCCTTCGGTGCCGGCTCCGCGAGTGGAGCCGACGCCAGGGTGGAGAGCGCGTGGGCGACGCCGGACGACGCCGTCTCCATGAGCTCGAAGGCGATCACTGGAACCTCCCCATAGCGCGGCCGGCGGTGCCGCGGCGGTGCAATAGGCAAGCCTGGCGGGAAAAGTGCTCCACAGGGCATGGCGTTCTTGACCCTGTGTTCGTTACTCACCACGGAGGGTGGCGAGGTTTGGGCGGTTTTCCCCCGCTTCGGCCCTCCCTCCAAGCTTCGCCATCTCGATGCTGGCCAATTCCAAAGCGTACGGGCCGCCCCGGATTGCGACAAGCCGCGAAGGGGCTGTCCGATACTGCCCAGATGACCGATCGTACACCTGTTCTAATCGGCACGTCAGGGGCAGTGGTGCGGGGCCTACCCGGGTCGCTGGGCGCCGCTGCCGCGACCGGTACCGTCTAGTCGTGACCGATCTGGTGCGGGCTTCGGGCCCGGTGGTGATGGGCGTCCTCAACGTCACACCGGACTCCTTCTCCGACGGCGGACGGTACGCCGACCTGGACGCCGCCGTCGGACACGGCGTCCGTCTACGCGACGCCGGTGCGCACCTGGTCGACATCGGTGGCGAGTCGACCCGTCCGGGCGCCGAGCGGATCGACGCCGCGACCGAGACCGAGCGGGTGTTGCCGGTCATCCGCGAGCTGACCGCCGCCGGTGTGGCGGTCAGCGTCGACACCACCCGCGCGCGGGTGGCGGAGGCCGCTCTGGTCGCCGGAGCGGCGGTGGTCAACGACGTCTCCGGTGGCCTGGCCGATCCGGACATGGCCCGGGTGGTCCGCGACGCGCACTGCCCCTGGGTGCTGATGCACTGGCGTGGACACTCCCGAGGCATGCGCGAGCTGGCCACCTACACCGACGTGGTGGCCGACGTCCGGGCCGAGTTGGCCCAACGGATCGACACGGCGCTGGCCGCCGGGGTGGCCGCCGACCGCCTCATCGTCGACCCCGGGCTCGGCTTCGCCAAGACGGCCGCACACAACTGGGAGCTCAGCGCCCGCCTGCCGGAGTTGCTGGATCTCGGCTACCCGCTGCTCTTCGGGGCAAGCCGCAAGTCGTACCTCGGTGGGTTGCTCGCCGCCGCGGACGGCACGCCGCGACCGACCGCCCAGCGGGAGGCGGCCACAGTGGCCACCAGCGTGCTCGCGGTCGCCGCGGGCGCCTGGGGTGTACGCGTGCACGACGTCCGGGCCACCGCCGACGCGCTCGCCGTCTGGGCGGCGACCGGCAGCCCTCGCCTGGCCGTGCCGCCGCACGACAGGAAGCGAACGCACGACGATCACGAGCATGGGGTACGGCGATGACGACGGACCGGATCCACCTGACCGGCCTGCGGGCGCGCGGCCGGCACGGCGTGTACGACTTCGAGCGCGTCCAGGGGCAGGACTTCGTGGTCGACGCCGTCCTGGAGCTGGACCTCGGCCCGGCCGCCGCCAGCGACGACGTCACCGCCACAGTGCACTACGGTGAGCTGGCCGAACGCCTGGTCGCTGTGGTGACCGGCGAGCCGGTCAACCTGATCGAGACCCTGGCGGACCGGCTCCTCGCGGTCTGCCTGGCCGACGAGCGGGTCGACGCCGCGACGATCACGGTGCACAAGCCGCAGGCTCCGGTACCGCACACCTTCACCGACGTGGCCGTCACCATGACCCGGACGCGTACCCGATGACCCGGGCGGTTCTCTCGCTCGGCAGCAACCTGGGCGACCGCCTGGAGCACCTGCGGACGGCCGTCGCCACCCTCGGCGACGCGGTGCTCGTGCTCTCCGGGGTGTACGAGACTCCACCGTGGGGCGACACCGATCAGCCCGCGTACCTCAATGCGGTGGTGCTCGTGCAGGACGAGAGCGCGACCCCGCGCGACTGGCTGGAACGGGCCCGCGACGCGGAGCGCGCGGCCGGACGGGCCCGTGACCCGCAGCGGCGGTTCGGGCCGCGCACCCTCGACGTGGACGTGATCGCGGTCTGGGGCGACGACGACGAGCCGGTGCTCAGCGACGAGGAGGAGCTGACCCTGCCGCACCCCCGGGCGCACCTGCGCGCCTTCGTGCTGCGTCCGTGGATCGACATCCAGCCGTACGGTCGGCTGCCCGGTCACGGCTGGCTGACCGACCTGCTGACCACCGGCCCCGCTGCGGACGAGGCGTTGGAACTGCGTCCCCGGCCGGAGTTGGCGTTAGAGTCGACGGCATGACCGAGCGGAACCGGCCGGCATGACGCAGGCGAAGCCCCCACCCCGCGGGTCGGGCCCGGACGGGTCGCGGATGGGCCCCACCCGGATCTCGACACTGGTCGTGGCCGGCCTGGCTGCGGCGGCGGTGGCCTGGCTGCTGATCAGCACCCTCTACTACAGCGGCATTCCCCGGCTGCCCTGGCTGCCGGTGGTGACGCTGGCGGGGCTCGCCGTGCTGGAGGCGTACGCCGCGATCAACACCCGGGGCCGGATCGAGCGCAAGCCGGGTCGGGAGCCGGTCAATCCGCTGTTGGTCGCCCGCTTCGTGGTGCTGGCCAAGGCGTCGGCACTGGCCGCCGCGATCTTCGCGGGCTTCTACGCGGGGCTCACCGGCTGGCTCTTCGTGGAGACCACCCGCGCAGCCCTGGACGATCGACCGGCCGCCGGCGGAGGCCTGCTCGCCTCGCTGGCACTGGTCGGCGCCGCGCTCTGGTTGGAGCACTCCTGCCGGGTGCCGGAACGCCCGGACGACGAGAGCGAGCAGGACCCTCGGGAGAGCCGCCCCGGCCAGCGCTGAGCAGGGGGTTACGCCCGGCTGTGGGCGCGGGTACGGTGCCTGCGATCGGAGAGCAAGGGCCACCCAGGTTCCGTCCGTGCGCCGGACTGGGGACGGCCGGCCACTGGGGAGGCGGCGTCATGGGGTACGAAGAAGCGGGCCGGGACCGGTCGGCCGAACCCTCGTCGGGGGTGCCGGCCGCCGTCCTGGACAACGTCTTCGACGATCCCACCCACGGTGAGCCCGGCCGGGATCGGATCGGCGTACACCTGGGGTGGGAGCTGCTGCTGCTGGCCGGGCTGGCCGCGGTGAGCTGGCTGCTCTGGCGGGAGGATCCGGCCGCGGTACGCGACGGCAACCTGCGCACGCTGCTGATCAACGCGGTCGGGCTGGGGTTGCTCGCCCTGGCCGCCGGGCTGAGCCTGCGCACTGCCGCGCCGAACCTGGCTGTCGGCCCGATCGCGGTAGCGGCCGCCCTGCACTACGCGGAGCAGGGTGACCGGGGCCTTCCGGCGTCGCTCGGCCCGGCCGTGGCGGTCGCCGCGGTGGGCGGGCTGGCGCTGGCGCTGGCGGTGGTGGTGCTGCACGTACCGGGCTGGGCCGCCAGCCTGGCCGGCGCCGCCGCCGTTGTGGTGTACATCGAACGCCGATCGGCGCCCGTGCTGGTGCAGGGCGACTACGACCCCACCCGCAGCGCCGGTTACCTCTTCGCCGGCTTCGCCGCGGTGGCCGTCCTGGGTGGGCTGTTCGGCGCGATCCGGGCGGTCCGCCGGCTCGCCGGCCGGTACCGACCGATCGCCGACCCGGCCCGTCGGCGGGGCACGGTGGCCGCCGTGGTGACCGCCGTCGCGTTGGTCGTCTCCACGGTGCTGGCGGCCCTGGCCGGCATCCTGCTCGCCGCCAACGACCCCGGGCCGGTGGCGCCCACCTCGGGGCTGGACTGGACGGTGCTGGCCATGGGCGTAGCCCTGCTCGCCGGCACCAGCGCGTACGGCCGCCGGGGCGGTGTGTTCGGCACGCTGCTGGCGGTCGGCCTCGTCACGGTCTTCCAGGTGTACGCGCCGGAGCGCGGCTGGACGCTGAGCAACTGGATGATCGGCGGGGCAGCACTCGGCGTCGGGTTGCTGGTCACCCGGCTGGTCGAGACGCTCGGGCGGCCCCGACCGGGCGGCCCCGACCGGCCCGAGCCGGTCAGCGACGGCACGATCAGCTCGGGCTGGACCACGCCGCAGCCGCAGTCCGTCGACAACTGGCCTCCCACGCTGCCGACCCAGGCCGCGCCGCAACCGATCGACCCGTGGCGGGATCCGCGGTGGGAGGACGGCCCACGACGGTGGGACACCGACGAGCGGTGAGCCGCGTCGCGTCCGCCGAGCCGGAGCTGATCTCGACCGTTAGGCTCGGCGACATGACCGACTCACCTGCCGCCACCCCGGGCGGAACCTCGTTCGAGGAGCTTGACGCGCTGTCCACCGAGGAGCTGCGGGAGCGGGCGTTCGCCCGGGCCCGGGAGCGTCGGGACGTGTCCTTCTTCTGGTCGGTGCTGCGCCACCTTCCGAACGCGGACGAGGCCACGGTGCTGGACGGCGCCCCGAACTCGATCGGCCCGACGATCGACGAGGCCAACGCGCTGTGGCGGGAGCTGACCGGTCACGGCTACGAGGAGTCGGCGCCGCTGCTGCGGGCCGCCTTCATCGACTACCTGATGAAGCACTGAGCCGCTCGGGGCAGCCCAGGTCCGCTCGAGCCACCGGTTCGGGGCCTGGGCGGATCGCGTCTCTCATGCACCGTTCCGGCCCGGTCAGCCGCTACGGCACGGCCGCCGGCACCGGCGCGCTCGCCGTGTTGCTGCTGGTTGGCATCTGCGGCAGTCCGGCGTACACCGGCTGGGCCGTCACCCTGACCGACCCGGAGTCGGCCGGGGCGTTCTACGCGCGCCTGCTCGCCTGGCCGGCCTGGCGGCTCGACGCGGACGGGCAGGCCGGCGGGTTGTTCGCCGCCGACCTGCGAGCCGTGCTGCTGGTGGTCCTCGCGGTGGCGCTGCTCTACCTGTTACCCGCCGCCCAGGTCGCCCGGGTGCCCGGCCCGGTCAGCCAGTTCTTCTCCGGCTGGGCCGCGTACGTGCTGGCTGGCGGGCTGGCTGCCGTGTTGGCGGCGCTGCTCGGCCCGGCACCGTCACTGCTGGGGGCCCTGCAGGACGCCAGCACCGGTGCTGGTTACGGCTTCCTCACCGGGTGGATCATCGGCATCGCCAGCCTCGGCGGTCGCGCCTGACCCGACCGAGGCGAGGGTGGGCGCGGCGGTCGTGCCTGCCTCGGCCAGCGGGTCAGTTGGTCGGGCGGCCGAGGTCGAGGAGGCGCTGTCGGCTGAGCGCGCCCACCGGCCGGCCGGCGTCGGTCACGAGGAGCCGGTCCCGGCCCGAGGTGAGCAGGACCGCCAACGCGTCGTAGGCCGAGCCGTCCACGGCGACGGTGGGCAGGTCCGGTGCGGCGTCCTCGGGCACCGGCTCCAGCGCCTCCCGGTCGAGCGGGGTGACCGCCAATCGACGGATGCCCCGGTCGGCGCCGACGAACTCGCGTACGAACGCGGTGGCGGGTGCGCCGAGCAGCGCGGCAGGGGTGTCGTACTGCTCCAGGTGCCCGCCCTCGGAGAGGACCGCGATCCGGTCACCGAGTCGGACGGCCTCGTCGAGGTCATGGGTGACCAGCACGATCGTCTTGCGCACCTCGGCCTGGAGGCGCAGGAACTCCTCCTGGAGGTGGGCCCGGACGATCGGGTCGACGGCCGAGAACGGCTCGTCCATCAACAGCACCACCGGGTCGGCGGCGAGTGCGCGGGCCACCCCGACCCGCTGCCGCTGGCCACCCGACAGCTCGTGCGGGTAGCGACCGCCGAACTCCGCCGGGTCCAGCCCGACCAGGTCGAGCAGCTCGTCGACCCGCGCTCGGGTCTGGCCCTTGGGCCAGCGGAGCAGGCCCGGCACAGTGGCCACGTTGGCCCGCACGGTTTGGTGTGGAAAGAGGCCGACGTTCTGAATCACGTATCCGATTCGACGGCGCAGTCGCACCGGGTCGACGTTCGTGACGTCCTCGTCGCCGAGCGTGATGCGACCGGCGGTCGGTTCGATCAGGCGATTGATCATCCGCAGCACCGTCGACTTGCCGCAACCGGACGGGCCGATCAGCACCACCAGCTCGCCGGCCCGGACCTCCAGGCTGAGGTCCCGGACGGCTTCGGTGCCGTTCGGGTAGCGCTTCTGGATGCCCTCCAGGGAGATCGACGCCGCGCGAGGGGATTGGGCCACGCCGGCAGCCTCCGGGGTAACGTCCACGTATGTCCTTCCGCCTGAGCTACCGGGCCGACCCGGGTAACCCCTGGTTCTCCTGGCAGTACGTGCGGGACAACTCTGACACGATCCTCGCCGCGGTGCGCGAACACGCCTCCCTCACCGGGCGAGCGGTGTTGATCGCGGTGCTGATCGCCCTGCCGTTGTCGGTGCTGGCGTACTGGGTCCGTCCGCTCGCCGGTCCGATCCTCGCTGTCAGTGGGGTGGTCTACACCATCCCGTCGTTGGCGCTCTTCGCGTTCATCGCCCCCTACCTGGGCACCGGGGCGACCACGGTGCTGGTCGGGCTGGTCCTCTACGCGCTGCTGCTGATCGTGCGCAACGTGGTGGCCGGTCTCAACCAGGTGCCTCCGGAGGTTCGCGAGGCCGCCGAGGGCATGGGTTACGGACGGTGGAGGCGTCTGTTCCGGATCGACCTGCCGCTGGCGTTGCCGGGCATCGTCACCGGCGTGCGGCTGGCGACCGTCTCGACTGTGGCGTTGGTCACGGTCGGGGTACTGGTGGGGCACGGCGGGCTCGGGCAGTTGATCTTCGCGGGCTTCCAGAACAACCTCTACAAGGCCGAGATCATGACGGCCGCCCTGCTCTGCGTGGCGCTCGCTGTCGTGCTCGACCTGTTGCTCATCCTGGTCGCCCGACTGGTGACTCCCTGGTCCACTCGGAGGGCACGGTGACCGTCGCGGAAAACCCGATCGGGCAGGCCATCACCTGGATCAACGACCCACTGAACTGGACCAACCCCGGCGGCATGCTGGACCGGCTCGGCGAGCACCTGACGATCTCCGCCCTGGCGGTGGCGCTCGGCTGCCTGGTGGCCTGGCCGCTCGGGCTCTGGTTGGGGCACCTCGGTCGAGGTGGCGGCCTCGTGGTGCTGGTCTCCAACGCCACCCTGGCCATCCCCACCCTGGCGCTGCTGACCATCCTCCCGGTCGTCTTCGCCAGCGGCTTCGGGAAGACACCGGTAGTGGTGGCACTGGCTGTCTTCGCCGTGCCACCGCTGCTGGCCAACGCGTACACCGGGGTGCGGCAGGTGGACCCCGAGGCCCGCGACGCGGCCCGGGGGATGGGCCTGTCCGGCGGGCAGTTGCTGCGCCGGGTGGAGTTGCCGCTCGCGGTGCCCTACCTGGCGGCCGGCTTCCGCACTGCGGCGGTCCAGGTGATCGCGACAGCGGCGCTGGCCTCCTTCGTCAACGGCGGCGGCCTGGGCCAGATCATCCGGACCGGCTTCGGCATCGGTATCGCGGCCGGCGGCGGGCAGATCGTCGCCGGCGGCGTGCTGGTGGCCGGGCTCGCGCTGCTGGCCGAGGTGGTCCTCGGCGGCGTCGAACGGCTGGTCACCCCCAAGCCGCTGCGGCGCGGGCGGCAGCGCCTCGGGCGGCCCCGAGCCGCCGACGCCACCGGAAGCGCCTGACCCGTCCGGGTGAGCCCGCGTCGCGCTGGCAACCCACGCCCGTCAAATCGGTGACGATGGGGTGACGAAGTCCATCCCAAGTTGTCGGTCGGTTCCGGACCATGTTGGGTGGACATTCGCGGGCGGCCGACAGTCAGGATCGCCCGTCGGACACGCGGCCGGCCCGGAACGGGCCGCGCCGGGACACGGAAGGCGGGCACATGCGCGCACGTACACGTCTGGCGATCGGGGCGGTCAGCGCCATCGCCGGGGCAGCACTCCTCACCGGCTGCGGTGACGCCGGCTCGTCCGGCACCGACGCACCCCAGACGAGCGCCTCCGGCGCCGGGTGCGCCCCGGTCGCTGGCCAGCAGCTCATCGCTCTGCAGGACGACAAGAAGCTCCAGAACTCCGACAACGTCATTCCCGCTGTCAACAGCAAGGCGGCCAATCCGCAGCTGATCGCCGCACTGGACAAGGTCTCCGCCGCGCTCGACACCCCGAAGCTGATCCAGCTCAACAAGGCTGTCAACGAGGACCGCAAGACTCCCAAGGTGGCGGCCGAGGAGTTCGCCAGCGCGAACAACCTCACCGCGGGCATCGCCAAGGGCACGGGCGGCGACATCACTGTGGGCGCCGGTAACTTCGCCGAGAGCCAGATCCTGGGGGAGCTGTACCGGATCGCGCTCAGCGCCGCCGGCTACCAGGTCAAGGTGCAGCAGATCGGCAACCGGGAGCTCTACGCGCCGGCTCTGGAGAAGGGCGAGATCCAGGTCGTCCCGGAGTATGCGGCGACAATGGCCGAGTTCCTCAACACCAAGGCCAACGGCCAGAACGCCCAGCCGATCTCCTCGCCGGACGTCAACACGACGGTGACCGCGCTGAAGGCCGAGGGCGACAAGGCCGGCCTCACCTTCGGCACCCCGGCCGCCGCACAGGACCAGAACGCCTTCGCGGTGACCCAGGCCTTCGCCGACAAGTACGGCGTGCGGACCCTCTCCGAGCTGGCCGCGAAGTGCTCCGGCAGCGCGACGGTGCTGGGTGGCCCGCCGGAGTGCGAGCAGCGTCCGTTCTGCAAGCCGGGCCTGGAGAAGACCTACGGGCTGTCGGTCGGCAAGTTCTCCTCCCTGGACCAGGGCGGGCCGCTGACCAAGAGCGGGCTGCGTGACGGCTCGATCAGCGTGGGTCTGATCTTCTCCTCGGATGGCGCCTTCGCCACCAGCTGAGCCCGTTCCGCACGTGCTGAGGACGCCCCCGCCCCCGACCGGGCGGGGGCGTCCGCGCGTCCCGGGGACCCCGTTCCCTCCGGTGGATATCGTGGGTAGGCTGCACATCCATGCCAGCCCCGGCCACCTCTGACGCCCGGCGTCAACCACCGCTGCTGACCATGCTCTTCTGGGCGGGCGTCGCTCTCGCGCCGGTGGCGGCGCTGATCCTGCTGGTGGCCGACGGCAATGGCCCGCTGCGTTTCGCCGCGGTGCTCGCCATCCTCGCCGTGGTGCTGATCGGCCTCTCCATCGCGTTGCGGCCCGACGGTGAGGACGCCTCGGCGCGGACCGACGAGTTGTTTGACGAGATCGAGGAACTGCGTCGGGAGTTGCGCGGCGAGATCGTGGCCGCCGCCCAGCGCGGTAACCAGGCGCTCGACCAGGCGCAACGGGCCTACGAGGGGATCGCCGCGGTGCGCCGCCGTCTCGACGCCAGCGGTGCCGCCCTCGCCGGTGCCGCCCCCGCCGTCGAACCGGCGGGCGCCGGGCGGGCGCGGGTGTCCGCCGTCGAGCCGCCGGTGGACGACACGCCCGTGGTCCGTTCCCGGGGCGACGCGTCGGCCGGCCGCGTCCGGGTGTCCAGCCCCGACGACGCGTCCCGTTGGGGGCGCCCCGAGCACCCGGACGACGACGAGCCGGCGTACGCCCGGGAGGCCCCCGAGCCGCCGGCCCCCGCCGGGACGTACGGCGGGGAGCGGCCGGCCCCCACCGCGTACGGCTCAGCTCGCCCCCGGGAACACGACCGCCCCGAGGCTGCGCATCGGCCGGGCGGCGTGGTCCGACACACCGAGACCGTGCACGTCACCACCCGGCACACAGTGGTGGACGGCGGCCCGGCCGAGCCGGCCGGGCGCTACGGCGGCGGGTACGCCGGTCAGTGGACCCCACCCGCGCAGGAGTGGAACCGGGGCGGCGACGTCGATCAGCCCTCTCGCCCGTCCGGGAGGGCGAGGAGCGAGCCGGAGCAGCACCCCAGGGCCGGGTACGGCGACGAGCCGGGCTGGACGGGCCGCCGCGACGAACCGGAGTGGACGGATCGGCGCGACGCGTACGCCCAGCCCGACGAGCCGGCCCCAACCGCCCGGTCACACCGCACCCCGGAGAGGCCGGCGGCGGAATCCTGGGACAGTCCTGACGATCGGGGCTGGTCGGAGCAGCGTGACCGGGCGGGCGCCCCGGCAGCGCAGGCCGGGCCGCCGCTGCGGGCCGACGACACCGGCGAGTACTGGTCGCAGTTGCGGGGCGGTGACCGGTGGGCTGCCGTCCGCGACGACGAGAACGGTCGCGAGGTGCGGGTCGGCGAGCGTCGGGCCGAGGTGCACGCCGACGCCACCGGCACCGAGTACCGAGTGGCCGACCGCTGGGCCGCCGTCCGTCACGAGGAGCCGCGCCGCCACGAGGAGCCGCGCCGTCACGAGGAGCCGCGCCGCCACGAGGAGCCGCGCCGCTACGAGGACGCCGGCCGGTATGACGAGCCGCGCCGCCACGACGATGGTCGGCGGGCCGAGCCGGGACGGCCCGCGCTGCCGGTGGGCGGTGTGCCGGTGCCGGACGAGTGGCGCCCGCCACGCCAACGCGGCCACCAGGCGGAACCCGAGCCGGAACGGACCGGCCGGCGACGGGTCGACGAGCGCTACGGCTACCCGCCGCAGGACGACGTACCGCGTGCCGGCGGTGCGCCACCCGCCGACCGCTGGCGGTGACCGGTCAGGCGACCCGGGTCACTTGTCGATGTCGCCGACCACGAAGAACATCGAGCCGAGGATCGCGATCAGATCCGGGACCAGGCAGCCGGGGAGCAGAGTGGCCAACGCCTGCACGTTCGCGTACGAGGCGGTACGCAGCTTCAACCGCCACGGCGTCTTCTCACCCCGCGACACAAGGTAGTAGCCGTTGATGCCGAGCGGGTTCTCCGTCCAGGCGTACGTGTGCCCCTCCGGCGCCTTGAGTACCTTCGGTAGCCGCGTGTTGATCGGCCCGGTCAGCCGGTCCACCCGGTCGAGGCACTGCTCGGCAAGGTCCAGTGACGCGTACACCTGGTCGAGCAGCACCTCGAAACGGGCGTGGCAGTCCCCGGCGGTCTTGGTGACCACCGGAACGTCCAGCTCGTCGTAGGCCAGGTAGGGGTCGTCGCGGCGCAGGTCCAGGTCGAGCCCCGAGGCCCGGGCCACCGGGCCGGACGCGCCGAACGCAGCGGCGTCCGCGGCGGACAGCACGCCCACGCCGACGGTACGGGCCAGGAAGATCTCGTTACGCCGGATCAGGTGGTCCAGGTCGGGTAACCGCCGGCGTACCTCGCCGATCGCCGCCCGGGCCCGCCCGGTCCACCCGTAGGGCACCTCTTCCTTGAGGCCACCCACCCGGTTGAACATGTAGTGGATCCGGCCGCCGGAGACCTCCTCCATCACCGCCTGGATGGTCTCGCGTTCCCGGAAGGCGTAGAAGATCGGCGTGATCGCCCCGATCTCCAACGGGTACGAGCCGAGGAACATCAGGTGGTTCAGCACCCGGTTCAGCTCCGCGAGGGCCATCCGCAGCCAGGTGGCCCGCTCCGGCACCTCCATGCCCATCAGGCGTTCCACAGCGAGCACCACACCCAGCTCGTTGGAGAACGCCGAGAGCCAGTCGTGCCGGTTGGCCAGCACGATGATCTGCCGGTAGTCACGCACCTCGAAGAGCTTCTCCGCGCCCCGGTGCATGTAACCGACGATCGGTTCGCAGGCGACCACTCGCTCGCCGTCGAGCACCAGCTTCAACCGCAGCACACCATGGGTGGAGGGGTGCTGCGGCCCGATGTTCAGCACCATGTCGGTGCCGAGCTGCTGATCGCCGGTGCCGGCGATCAGCCCGGCCCCGGTGCCGACGGTCAGTTCACGAAGGTCCCCGGCGTCGGTGGTCATGCCCGTCATCGTGCCACGGCCGGCCCGAGCGGGATGCCGACCGGCTGGCGCAACCACCAGTGCCCGCCGAGGCCGGCCGGGTCGGTCAGCTCGGCCACCGCCGACGCGGTGGCCAGCGCCCGCACGTACCCGACCGGGTCGGTGCCGGCCAGGCTGAGCGGCGGTCGCCCGCCGTCGGCCCCGAGCGCCCGCAGCGCCTCACGCTGCAAGACCAGGGAGTACGCGCACCGGGCGACCGCCGCACCAGCGGAGGCCACCGAGTCCATTGCCACGTGTGCTGTGACATCACTCGACCCGTCGGGCACGGGGGGCACCTGCCGCCCACCCCGGTACCCGGTCAACGTCCCGTCGACCGGTCTGCTCTCCCGCAGGTGCCCGTAGTCGACCGCGACCGCCAGCCCTCGCTCGATCTTTGTTAACGCCTGCGCCCAGGCTTCGTCTCTCGAGCGGCCGATCTCGGCTCGTCGGTAGTCACTGCTGGGGGTTTCGGGGCAGCCCGGCCGGCTCCGGGCGGTCAGGCTTGATCCCTGCGCCGACCGGGCTGCCCAGAAACCCGACTCGCTACCGCTGGTCACGTCGGCCCAGCTCATCCCCGGGTTTGGGGCACGGTCCGTGCTGGGTGCGGTCTCGGGGCTGGGCCACCACTTCGTCAGCCAATCATGATCAGCCGGGCTGACCGGCTCACCAACTGATTCGGCACCGTTGTCGGGGTCGACGAGCAGGTATCGCCAGCCGTCCTCGGTGTGTACCGCCACGTCCAGCGGGACGTTGTCCAGCCACTCGGTGGCCAGCAGCACTCCGGTGATTCCGGCGGGGATCTCGGCTGTCCAGGTGATCTCTTCGGGCAGGTTCTCGGGGCGGTCCGCGTACTCGACGGCTGTGAAGCGCACGCGGTCCGCGAGCGGCGGGCGGGCGGCGACCGACGACGGCTCGTCGGGCGACCGACGGACGGAGGCCGTGGGAGTCAGGGTTTCCGGGGAGCCCGCCCGCGGAGGGATCAAGCCTGACCGCCCGGGGCGGGTGGGCTCCCCGGAAACCCCCACCGCAACCACGATGGCGTCCCCAGACGCGACGAGCCCGAGCAGGCTTTGCAGCAGTTCCCCACGCCCAGCCCCGACGTCGACCACGTCGAGCCGGTCAGGGTGACCGAGGGCAGCGTCCACCTCTGTGATCAGGCGCAGCAGGGCGGTGGCGAAGGCGGGGGACGCGTGCACGCTGGTGCGGAAGTGGTCGGCCGGCCCGGTACCGCTAACGAAGAAGCCGCCCGGGCCGTAGAGCGCCCGACTCATCGCGTCTCGCCACAGGATCGGCATCAGTCCACTCCGAGTTGAGCGTGGGTCACAGTGCCGACCCTACGGTCAGGGCCGCCGTTCGTTGGTTCACGCCTGGAAGTAGTGCCCCTCGTCCAGGTCGGCGATCAGGCCGGGGCGGGCAGGGGCCCAGCCCAGCAGTTCGCGTGTGATCGCGGACGACGTCGGATTGTCCATCTGGGCGAACGCTCCGAGGAAGCCGAAGTAGTCGTCTGCCTCGTCGGGGCCGATGCTCCGGACCGGGATGTCGAGGCTGCGGCCGATGGCGGTGGCGATCTGCTGGAAGGGGACTCCTTCGTCGGCTGCTGCGTGCAGGCGCGTGCCGGCCGGGGCCTTTTCGAGGGCCAGACGGTAGAGCTCTGCCGCGTCGAGCGTGTGCACGGCAGGCCACCGGTTGGCGCCGTCGCCGACGTATGCGGCGTACCCGTTCTGCCGGGCGGTGGCGATGATGGCGGTGATGAAGCCGTAGCGGTCGAGCGAGCTGTGCACCGTGGGCGCGAGCCGGACGATGGAGGAGCGCACACCGCGAGAGGCAAGGTCGACTACGAAATTCTCCGCGTCGATCCGGTAGCCGCTTGGGAAGGCGTCGCGTTCGGTCCCGGGGCGGCCGACGATGCCGCCCATCGCGAGCATGGCCGTCCCGCTCGTGCCGACCAGGGGTTTGCCGGAGCCGCCCAACCCGTCGGCGAGTGCCGTGAGGGCGTCCAGGTCGGCCTCGGCTGCGCCGGCCAGGTCGCCGTTGAGCATGAGGTCGTGGCGGAACGCCAGGTGGATGACCCCGTCGGAGGCGGCCGCCTCGTCGCGAAGCAGGTCGAGGTCGGACAGGTCGCCGCGGCGGGCCTCAGCGCCGAGCTTCTCGATCGCGGCGGCGGACGTTTCGGAGCGGGCCAGACCGACGACCTCATGTCCGGCGGAGAGCAGTGCCGGCACGACTGCGGAGCCGAGATGGCCGGAGGCGCCTGTGACGAATACGCGCATTGTGGTTCCTTCGCGGGTAGGGGCAATGTCACCTTGCGACATGACCGTACCTCGCGATGTCGCTATGTGACATGGCTCGGGGAAAATAATGTCGCAGCGTGACATCGGATACCATCGCCCCATGGCTCGCTGGCAACCAGACGCGCGCGGCCGCTTGGAAGCGGCTGCTTTCGAGTTGTTCCGCGAGCGCGGCTTCGAGCAGACCACTGTCGCCGACATCGCCGCCCATGCCGGCCTCGACAAACGCACCTTCTACCGGCTCTTCGGCGACAAGCGTGAGGCTCTCTTCAGCGGCAGCGAGCGCGTGGAGGAGGCCCTCGTCAAGGTGGTGGCCGAAACGGACGCCGCCCCCTTCGAGGCGGTCATCGCCGCCTTCCGTCAGATGGCGGTGGACATCTTCGCCGACCGCCGTGAGCTGGTCCGGATGCGCCATTCGATCATTGAGAGCAGCCCGGAGCTGCAGGAGCGCGAACTGCGCAAGACGGGCGCACTGCTGGCCGCCGTCAGCGCAGCCCTCCGCGCCAAGGGCCTCGACGAGACCACGGCCACGCTGGCCACCGAGTCGGGTGGCACGGTCTTCCGCGTGGCGTACGCCCGCTGGGTCGCGCCCGACGGCGACGCCTCGCTCGCCGACCTGATCGATGAGGTGGCCACGGAGCTCCGCGCGATCACGTCCGCTCCGGGAAGGCGTTGACGAGGGCCTTCCGGCGGTGGTGAAGGTTTTCACACATGCTTGTCCGGGTTCGGTAGGCCGGGCGCATACTTGCGATCGACCGGTACCCCTTCTCGAGGACTGGATCGTCGTCATGAGCGCACCGTTGCGCCCGCGTCCGGCCGGCCCGCACGGGCCCGCCGCCTCGTGGGATAGCGCCGTTCCCGGCGCCCGCGCCACCTCCCGTCTGCTCACCGTCGGTGTCGTTGGCGCCGGTCGGGTCGGCGCGGTGCTGGGCGCCGCGCTCGCCGCCGCCGGGCACCCTGTGGTCGCCGTCTCCGGCAACTCCGGAGCCAGCCGCGCCCGCCTCGCCCTGCTGTTGCCCGACGTCCCTCGCCGCCCGGTCACCGCCGTGGCCCACGCCGCCGCCGACCTGCTGCTGATCGCGGTGCCGGACGACAAACTGGCCGCTGTGGTGACCGACCTCGCCGAGCGGGGCGCGCTGCATCCGGGCCAGATCATCGCGCACACCTCGGGAGCGCACGGCCTGGCCGTGCTGGCGCCGGCCGTCGCGGCCGGCGCCCGGCCGCTCGCCCTGCACCCCGCGATGACCTTCACCGGTACGCCGGACGACCTGGCCCGGCTGGACGGCATCTCGTACGGGGTGACCGCCCCGGCCGAGTTGCGCCCGCTGGCTGCCCGGCTGGTCGCCGACCTCGGTGGCGTGCCCGAGTGGGTGGCCGAGTCGGACCGCCCGCTCTACCACGCCGCGCTGGCCCACGGCGCTAACCACCTGGTGACCCTGGTCAACGAGGCGACCGACCGGTTGCGCGACGCCGGGGTGTCCCGGCCGGAGAAGGTGCTCGCCCCGCTGCTGCGGGCCGCCCTGGAGAACGCGCTGCGGCTCGGCGACGACGCGTTGACCGGCCCGGTCTCCCGCGGCGACGCGGGCACCGTGCAGCGGCACCTGGCCCGGTTGGCGGCCACCGCACCGGAGTCCGTCCCCGCGTACCTGGCGTTGGCCCGTCGTACCGCCGACCGGGCGATCGCCGCCGGTCGGCTGCGGCCGGTGGACGCACAGTCGCTGCTCGGCGTGCTGGCCGACAGCGGTCGGGAGGTGGCTGCGTGAGCGTGAGGAGTGAGCCGATCTTGCGAGCCCCGCAGTCGCGAACCGAGGTGTCGCTGTGACACGGGTGGTGCACACGCGCGCCGAGTTGGCCGAGGCCCGGGCCGGGCTGAAGGGCACTGTCGGGGTGGTGATGACAATGGGCGCGCTGCACTCCGGGCACGAGACGTTGCTGCGCGCGGCCCGGGAACAGGCCGACCACGTGCTGGTTACGGTCTTCGTGAACCCGTTGCAGTTCGGGCCGAACGAGGACTTCGACCGCTACCCGCGCACCCTCGACGCCGACCTTGAGGTGTGCCGGCGGGCGGGCGCCGACCTGGTCTTCGCCCCGTCGGTGGCGGACATGTACCCGGACGGTCAGCCCCGCGTACGCCTCGATCCGGGCCCGCTCGGCGCCGAGTTGGAGGGGGCGAGCCGCCCCGGCTTCTTCCACGGGGTGCTCACTGTGGTGCTGAAGCTGCTCCAGCTCACCCGGCCGGACCTGACCTTCTTCGGCGAGAAGGACTACCAGCAGCTCACCCTGGTCCGGCGGATGACCCGCGACCTGGACGTGCCGGTCGAGGTGGTCGGCGTGCCGACGGTCCGGGAGCCGGATGGGCTGGCTCTCTCCAGCCGCAACCGTTACCTGAGCGAGCCGGAGCGGGCCGCCGCGCTGAGTCTGTCCGCCGCGCTGCGGGCCGGGGCGCAAGCCGCCGACGACGGCCTGGACGCGGGCGCGGTGCTGACCGCCGCGCACGCCGCGTTCGGTGCCGGTACGCCCGGTGCCCGCCTCGACTACCTGGTGCTCACCGATCCCGAGTTGGAACCGGGGCCGGTGGCCGGGCCGGCCCGGCTGGTGATCGCCGCCTGGGTGGGCGCCACCCGGTTGATCGACAACGCGGCGATCCACCTCGCCCCGCGTCCCTGACCCGGCCGTACCACCCCCACCGATACCGCGAAAGGCCACTTCGATGTTGCGGACCATGCTCAAGTCGAAGATCCACCGAGCCACTGTGACCCAGGCCGACCTGCACTACGTCGGATCGGTGACTGTGGACGAGGATCTGCTCGACGCCGCCGACCTGCTCCCCGGCGAGCAGGTGGCGATCGTGGACATCACCAATGGCGCCCGGCTGGAGACGTACGTGATCCCGGGCGAGCGGGGCAGTGGCGTGATCGGCATCAACGGCGCCGCCGCGCACCTGGTGCACCCCGGCGACCTGGTCATCCTGATCTCGTACGGGCAGATGGACGACGCCGAGGCCCGGTCCTACCGGCCACGGGTCGTGCACGTCGACGCCGACAACCGGGTCATCGAGTTGGGTGCCGACCCGGCTGCGGCGGCGCCCGGCACGGCCGGGAACCCGGTGCCCAGCCCGCTGGCCGTGTCCGGAGTCTGATCCCGCGTACCGCGATTCCGGTCTGTCACCAGAAGGTCATTTCCGGTTACCCTGGGCACGCTGGCGGAAGCCGGTCGGTGGCTGGGGGAGGCCGCGATGCGCCGTGCCAGAACGACCCTGTTCGCCGCTGTTGTCGCGGCGGCGCTGCTGGTGGGCTGTGCCGGGTCCGGCGGCCTGGACGGTGATCTGACCGATGACTGGGCGGCGTTGCCGGCACCGTCGGCGTTCACCCCGGCCGCCGGTGTGTGTCACGCCGCCGATTTCACCGATCTGGTCAGCCTGGCCAGCTATGAGCCGGTGGACTGCGCCGGGCCGCACCGTCTGGAGACCGTGCACGTGGGGGCTTTCCCGGCCGAGCGGACGGTCGCTCCGGCGGGTGGTTCGGCCGAGCTGCGGGGTGCGTTCGCCGAGTGCGACACCCGGGCGACCGGCTATGTGGGTGACGACTGGCGGTCCGGCCGGCTGCGGCTGTCAGTGGCGCTGCCCAACGGGCCGGGGTGGGCGGCGGGTTCCCGGTGGTTCCGCTGCGACCTCACTGAGCTGACCACTGTCGAGGCGGCGGCCACAGTGGTGGTCCGGTCGGGCAGTCTGCGGGACGCGTTGAAGGGCCCCAGCGGGTTGCGCCTCGGTTGCCAGCAGACCCGCGGTGGCGCCGGCCGGGGTGTGCAGACGCTGACCCCGGTGGAGTGCGGCAAACAGCACGACGCCGAGTTCGTCGGGGTGTGGCGCGCACCGGACCTGGCGTACCCGACCCGGGACGCCGACTGGCTGCCGCTCTACACGGGTTGTCGCACCGTCCTGGCCCGGTACGCGGGCGTACCGGACGACGCCAAGCTGCGCTTCCGCAGCGGTGTGGTGGTCCGTCCTCCGGGAGCGGGGCGCTGGAAGGTCGGTGATCGGGGCGTCCGCTGCTATTTGTGGCTCAGCGACCGTACGGTGACCGCCTCGCTGAAGGGCGCCGGCCCGGCTGGTCTGCCGGTCCGGACGAAGTGACCACTGCCTGACGGTCGGCGCGGCGCGGCGCGCGCCGGACGGGGTCGCCCAAAACACTCGTCCCGCCCCCGCCGCCCCGGGCGAGGATGGTTCGGGTTGACTGGGGGGATGGACCTCCCGACCGTCGACCTGCCTGCCCTGCCCGCGCTGCTGGCCGCGCCCGCGCCCGGCTGGGTGGAGACCACCGACGTGATCGTGGTGGGCTCCGGCGTGGCCGGGTTGACCGCGGCGCTGCACCTGCGTGAGGCCGGTCTGCACGTCACTGTGGTCACCAAGGTCAACATTGACGACGGCTCGACGCGGTGGGCGCAGGGCGGCATCGCCGCCGTGCTCGACCCGGCCGACACCCCGGCGGCGCATGCCCGGGACACCGAGGTCGCCGGGGTCGGGCTGTGCGACCCGGCGGCGGTCCGGGTGCTGGTCGAGGAGGGCCCGACCCGGCTCCGTGAGCTGATGCGGATCGGCGCCGAGTTCGATCGTCACCCGGACGGCTCGCTGATGCTGACCCGTGAGGGCGGGCACCGGGCGGACCGGATCGTGCACGCCGGCGGCGACGCCACCGGCGCGGAGGTGCAGCGGGCCCTGCACGCCGCTGTGCAGCGCGACCCGTGGATCCGGCTGGTCGAGCACGCCCTCGTGCTGGATCTCCTGCGGGCGCCCGGCGACGGCCCGGACGGGCTGGGCCCGGCCTGCGGGATCACCCTGCACGTGTTGGGTGAGGGCAGCGAGGACGGCGTCGGCGCGCTGCTGGCCCGTGCCGTGGTGCTCGCCACCGGCGGCATGGGGCAGATCTTCTCGGCCACCACCAACCCGGCGGTCTCGACCGGGGACGGGGTGGCGCTGGCGCTGCGGGCCGGTGCGGCGGTGACCGACGTGGAGTTCGTCCAGTTCCATCCGACCGCCCTGATCACCCCGTCCGGCGCGGGCGTGCCCGGGGCGGGGCACGCGCAGCAGCCACTGGTCTCGGAGGCGTTGCGCGGCGAGGGCGCGTACCTGGTGGACGCGGACGGCAAGAGGTTCATGGTGGGCCAGCACGAGTTGGCTGAGCTGGCACCCCGGGACGTGGTGGCCAAGGGCATCCACCGGGTGCTGCTGGCCACCGGCGCGGACCACGTCTTCCTCGACGCACGGCATCTGGGCGGTGACTTCCTGGCCGGTCGGTTCCCCACCATCGTGGCGTCCTGCCTGGCGATCGGCGTGGACCCGGCGACCGATCTGATCCCGGTGGCACCGGCTGCCCACTACGCCTCCGGCGGGGTCCGCACCGATCTGCGCGGCCGTACCTCCATCCCGGGCCTGTACGCCTGTGGCGAGGTCGCCTGCACCGGCGTGCACGGCGCGAACCGGCTGGCCAGCAACTCGCTGCTGGAGGGTCTGGTCTTCTCCCGGCGGATCGCCGAGGACATCGCTGCCGGCCTGCCCGAGCAGGCCCAGCCGGCGGAGACCGGCGCGTGGCGTGGCGGGACGGGCTGGGTGCTGCCCGCGGAGGTGACGCCGACCCTGCAACGGGCGATGACCCGGGGGGCCGGGGTGCTCCGATCCGCGGCGACGCTGGCCGAGACGGCCGGGACGTTGACCGAGCTGGGCGTTGCCCGGGGCCGGCCGCGGACCGCCGACTGGGAGGCGACGAACCTGCTCACCGTGGCGTCGACGCTGGTTGCCGCCGCGTACGCCCGTGGTGAGACCCGGGGCTGCCACTGGCGGGAGGACTTCCCGACGGCCGACGAACGGTGGCTGGGCCATCTGGTCGGGGCGGTCGGGGCGCAGGGCCGGGTGACGCAACAGTGGGAGGGAAATTCACAGTGAGCGCGAGGAGCGAGCCGGTCTTGCGAGCCCCGCAGTCGCGAACGGAGATGGCAATGATCGAGTCGACGGAGACGGCGTTGCGGGCGGCCGGGCTGGATCCGGCGCACGTCCGGCAGGTGATCGAGGGCGCGCTGGTCGAGGATCTGGGCCCGGATTTCCTGGACGTCACAAGCGTGGCCACCATCCCGGCGGAACAGACCGACACCGCCGACCTGGTGGCCCGAGCGGATGGGGTGTTGGCCGGGATGGCGGTGGCCGCCGCCGTGTTCGAGCTGGTGGGCGAGGTGACTGGCTTCGGTCGTACCGTCGAGGTGTCGGTGCTGGCCCGCGACGGCGAGCGGGTGGCCCGCGGCGACGTGCTGGCGACGGTGACCGGCCCGACCCGGCTGCTGCTGACGGCCGAGCGGACGGCGCTCAACCTGCTCTGCCGGATGTCCGGGGTGGCCACCCACACCCGCGCCTGGGCGGACGCGCTGGCCGGCTCGAAGGCGATGGTGCTGGACACCCGCAAGACGACGCCGGGCCTGCGGGCGCTGGAGAAGTACGCGGTGCGGGCCGGCGGCGGCACCAACAAGCGGATGGGCCTCTACGACGTGGCCATGATCAAGGACAACCACAAGCTGGCGGCCGGCGGCATCACTGCGGCCTACCGGCGGGTCCGGGAGGCGTTCCCGGAGGTGCCGGTGCAGGTCGAGGTGACCACTGTCGACGAAGCGGTGGAGGCGGTGGAGGCCGGTGCGAACTTTCTGCTCTGCGACAACATGACGCCGGAGGTGCTGGCCGGGGCGGTGGCCGCTGTGGGTGACCGGGCGGAGTTGGAGGCGACCGGCGGGCTGACCCTGGAGGTGGCCGGCCGGTACGCGGCCACCGGCGTGGACTTCCTCTCGGTGGGGGCGCTGACGCACTCGTCGCCGATCCTGGACATCGCGCTGGACCTGCGCACGGAGTAGTTGTCTAGGCTGCGTGCGTGCTGCTCTGCATCGACATCGGAAACACCAACACCGTGCTGGCGACCTTCGACGGCGACAAGCTGGTGCACTCCTGGCGGATCAAGACCGATGCCCGCTCGACGGCGGACGAGCTGGGCCTGATGTTCCGGGGTCTGCTCGCCGGGGACAACGTTGAGATCACCGGTGTGGCCGCCTGTTCCACGGTGCCGGCCGCGCTGCGGTCGCTGCGCACCATGCTCAGTCGTTACTACGCCGACCTGCCCAGCGTCGTGGTCGAGCCGGGGGTGCGGACCGGGGTGCAGTTGGCGATCGACAACCCGAAGGAGGTCGGCGCCGACCGGGTGGTGAACACCCTGGCCGCGTACACCCTCTACGGCGGTCCGTCGATCGTGGTGGACTTCGGCACCACCACCAACTTCGACGTGATCAGCGAGCGCGGTGAGTTCCTCGGCGGCGCGTTCGCCCCGGGCATCGAGATCTCCTTCGACGCGCTGGCGGCCCGGGCCGCGCAGCTGCGCAAGGTCGAGGCCACCAAGCCCCGTTCGGTGATCGGCAAGAACACCGTGGAGTGCCTCCAGGCCGGCCTGTACTTCGGCTTCGCCGGACAGGTGGACCGGATCGTCGAGCGGATGACCGAGGAGTTGGGCGAGGTGCGGGCGGTGATCGCCACCGGCGGCCTCGCCTCCCTGGTGATCAACGAGTGTCGCAGCATCACCCACCACGAGCCGATGATCACCTTGATCGGTCTGCGGATGGTCTACGACCGCAACCTGTGACCCCGGCCGCCGTCGGGCGCCGGCCTCGTGCGGGCGTCAGCGTCGCCGGGCGCGCAGCACCAACGTCCGGTACGGCAGCTCGATGGCGTCCCGGCCAGCCAGGGCGGGGTGGGTGTCCAGGAGTTCGGTCAGTTCCCGCTCGACCCGCCGCTGATCGTCGGTGGAGGCGGTGAGCCAGTACGAGCGGGTGCGGACCATGCCGAGCACCTCGTCCCGCGTGAGCGTGGTGCGGTGCGTGAACTCGCGCTTGTCGACGGCGTCGAACGCGGGGCCGAAGTCGGGGTGCTCGCCGAAGAGCTGGCTGGTCGACTTGTCCCCGAAGTGGGCGATGCGACCCAGCTCCGCCACCCAGTCGACGCTGCCGTCCCGGATGTTCCAGATGGGGGCGAAGGTGCCGCCGGGGCGGAGCACCCGGGCGATCTCGGCGTGCGCGGGCTCCCGGTCGAACCAGTGGTACGCCGTCCCGACCAGCACCGCGTCCGCCGTCGAGTCGGGCAGCGGCATGGCCTCGGCGCTGCCCGCCAGGGCCGTCGTGCCCGGGGTGCTGGCAGCGAGCTGCGCCCGCATCCCCGGATCGGGCTCGACCGGTACGACTTCGTGACCCACTGCCAGCACAGCGCGGGTCAGGATGCCGGTGCCCGCGGCGAGGTCGACCACCCGGGCTTCGCTCAGCCCGTCGAGTGCCCACCGGACCGCAGCCTCGGGATAACGTGGCCGAAACCGGTCGTAATCACTCGCGGCGGCACCGAACGACAGGGCGTGAGTGTGATCGACCATGACGGGCAGGTTATCCCGTAACGGCCTCCGGGCCGCTTGAGTACGCTCGGGCCTGACCCCCTGTATCTCCGTGACGAGGAAGCGTGCCGTGACCGAGCAGAACCCCGTGCCAGTGGACCCCGCCGACGACCTTCCCGAGCAGATGAAGGTCCGCCGGGAGAAGCGGGACCGGATGCTCGCCGAGGGCGTTGAGCCCTACCCGGTCGGCTTTCCCCGCACCACCACCCTGGCGCAGGTCCGGTCGGCCTACGCCGACCTGCCCACCGACACCGCCACCGGCGACCAGGTCGCCGTCACCGGCCGGGTGATCTTCGTCCGCAACACGGGCAAGCTCTGCTTCGCCACCCTCCGGGACGGCGACGGCACCGAGTTGCAGGCGATGCTCTCCCTGGACCGGGTCGGGCCGGAGCGGCTGGAGGCGTGGAAGCGCCTCGTCGACCTCGGCGACCACGTCGGCGTCACCGGCGAGGTGATCACCAGCCGTCGGGGTGAGCTGTCGGTGCTGGCCCAGCAGTGGGAAATGACCGCCAAGGCGCTGCGACCGTTGCCGGTGGCCCACAAGCCCCTCTCCGAGGAGGCGCGCGTCCGGCAGCGTTACGTCGACCTGATCGTCCGGCCGCAGGCACGGGAGATGGTGCGCACCCGGGCCGCCGCGGTACGCAGTCTGCGCGATTCACTGCACGGGCAGGGCTTCATCGAGGTGGAAACGCCGATGTTGCAACTGCTGCATGGCGGAGCGACGGCCCGACCGTTCGTGACCCACAGCAATGCGTTGAACACCGATCTGTATCTGCGAATCGCTCCGGAACTGTTTCTCAAGCGCGCTGTGGTCGGCGGCGTCGACCGCGTCTTCGAGATCAACCGCAACTTCCGTAATGAGGGTGTCGACTCTTCGCACTCGCCGGAGTTCGCGATGCTGGAGACGTACCAGGCGTACGGCGACTACGACACGATCGGCGAGCTGACCCGTAATCTCGTGCAACAGGCGGCGATCGCGGTCAGCGGCTCGACGGTGGTGACCCATGCCGACGGGCGGGAGTTCGACCTGGGTGGCGAGTGGCGGTCCGTGACGTTGTTCGGTGTGCTTTCCGAAGCGCTGGGCGAGGAGGTCACCGTCCGTACCGAACGGTCCCGTCTGGTGGAGTACGCGGACAAGGTGGGATTGGCCGTGGACCCGAAGTGGGGCTCGGGCAAGCTGGCCGAGGAACTGTTCGAGGAACTGGTCGTCCCCGGCCTGCAGGCGCCCACCTTCGTGCGGGACTACCCGGAGGAGACCAGCCCGCTGACCCGGGCGCACCGCAGCGAGCCGGGGCTGGCCGAGAAGTGGGACCTGTACGTGCTCGGCTTCGAGCTGGGCACCGGGTACTCCGAGCTGGTCGACCCGATCGTGCAGCGCGAGCGACTGGTCGCCCAGGCCCAGTTGGCCGCCCGTGGCGACGACGAGGCGATGCGGCTCGACGAGGACTTTCTTCGGGCGATGGAGTATGGAATGCCGCCGGCCGGCGGTATGGGAATGGGAATCGACAGGCTCTTGATGGCCCTGACCGGCCTCGGAATTCGGGAAACGATCCTCTTCCCGTTGGTCCGCCAGGAGTAGTCCCGTCCGGGCGTACGCCGAGCCGTAACCGGATCCTATTGACGCGACGAGCGGCGCGCGGGTTATTGTGCTCTCGTTAGCAGGAGCACCCTGCTCGAAAGGAATGTGGGACGTGGCCAAGCAGATCATTCACAAGCTGGTCGATGACCTGGACGGCGGGGACGCGGACGAGACCGTCAAGTTCGCCCTCGACGGCGTTCAGTACGAGATCGACCTGTCGAGCGCCAACGCCGCGAAATTGCGCGATGCATTTGCGTCGTACGTGGGCGCTGGCACCAAGGTCGGCCGGGGTGGTGTCGTGATCGGTGGGCGGGCTGCCCGCGGTCGGGGTGGCGCGACCGCCGATCGGGAACAGAACAAGGCGATCCGGGAGTGGGCCAAGAAGGCCGGCAAGGACATCTCGGACCGGGGTCGTATCCCGCAGGAGATCGTGGACGAGTTCCACGCGAAGCGCTGATCCGTCAGCAGCTTGGTGGCCAGCCGCCACCGCAGGCGACACCGACGCCGGGCCGGAGGAGTCCTCCGGGCCGGCGTCGCCGTATCCGGGCGCGGTCGTCGTGCCCGTTCGGGGCGGCGTCTCGTGCCGGTCCGGGGCCGGGAAGCATTCCGCGCCAACCGACGTTGTCCACAACCAGTGGAACAGCCATCCACAGCCTGTGGACAACCTTCCCCAGGGGCCCGGCGCGGCACTCGTCGCGACCGCCGGTTCGCCCTCCAGGGCCTTCCGGAGCGCTTCCGGACCCCCGATCGGGCTTCCGTCGACCCAGTCGGATTTCGCTCTGCGCGTAGCGACAGGGCTACCGGAACACCTCCTGAGCGCGGACGGTTGTTCAAAACGACGTGGAACCGACCCAGAGCAGAGACACACGACCTCAGCTGAGTCGGTCGGCGACGATAGAGTAAGGAGGCACGGACGCCCGTCCTGGACGTTCGTGCACCGGCCCCGCCAAGATCTTGACCATCAAGGCGCACGGCACGTGAGGAGCACGAGGGCATGTTCGAGCGGTTCACCGACCGAGCGCGACGGGTTGTCGTCCTGGCCCAAGAAGAGGCCCGGATGCTCAACCACAACTACATCGGTACGGAACACATCCTGCTGGGCCTGATCCACGAAGGTGAAGGCGTCGCGGCAAAGGCCCTGGAGAGCCTCGGCATCTCCCTGGAGGGCGTCCGCCAGCAGGTCGAGGAGATCATCGGCCAGGGCCAGCAGGCGCCGAGCGGGCACATCCCGTTCACGCCGCGGGCCAAGAAGGTGCTGGAGCTGTCGCTGCGCGAGGCGCTGCAGCTCGGCCACAACTACATCGGCACTGAGCACATCCTGCTCGGGCTGATCCGTGAGGGCGAGGGCGTCGCCGCCCAGGTGCTGGTCAAGCTCGGCGCCGACCTCAACCGGGTCCGCCAGCAGGTGATCCAGCTGCTCTCCGGCTACCAGGGCAAGGAGCCTGCCGCGGCGGGCGCCGCGCCGGGTGAGGCCGCGCCGTCGACCAGCCTGGTGCTGGACCAGTTCGGCCGCAACCTGACTCAGGCCGCCCGCGAGGGCAAGCTCGACCCGGTCATCGGGCGCGAGAAGGAAATCGAGCGGGTCATGCAGGTGCTCTCCCGCCGTACCAAGAACAACCCGGTCCTGATCGGTGAGCCCGGCGTCGGCAAGACCGCCGTGGTGGAGGGCCTGTCCCAGAAGATCATCAAGGGCGAGGTGCCCGAGACCCTCAAGGACAAGCAGCTCTACACGCTCGACCTGGGCGCGCTCGTCGCTGGTTCCCGCTACCGCGGTGACTTCGAGGAGCGCCTCAAGAAGGTGCTCAAGGAGATCCGCACCCGCGGCGACATCATCCTGTTCATCGACGAGATCCACACCCTGGTGGGTGCGGGTGCCGCCGAGGGCGCGATCGACGCCGCGAGCATCCTCAAGCCGATGTTGGCCCGTGGTGAGCTGCAGACCATCGGTGCCACCACGCTCGACGAGTACCGCAAGCACCTGGAGAAGGACGCCGCTCTCGAGCGCCGCTTCCAGCCGATCCAGGTGGGTGAGCCGTCGCTGGCCCACACCATCGAGATCCTCAAGGGCCTGCGGGACCGCTACGAGGCTCACCACCGCGTCTCGATCACGGATGCCGCTCTCGTGGCTGCCGCGACCCTGGCCGACCGGTACATCTCCGACCGCTTCCTCCCGGACAAGGCGATCGACCTGATCGACGAGGCCGGTGCCCGGATGCGGATCCGTCGGATGACCGCGCCGCCAGACCTGCGTGACTTCGACGAGCGCATCGCCCAGGTGCGTCGCGACAAGGAGTCCGCGATCGACGCGCAGGACTTCGAGCGCGCCGCCCAGTTGCGCGACAAGGAGAAGCAGCTCCTCGGGCAGAAGGCTCAGCGGGAGAAGGAGTGGAAGGCCGGTGACCTGGACGTCGTCAGCGAGGTTGACGACGAGCAGATCGCCGAGGTGCTCGGCAACTGGACTGGCATCCCGGTCTACAAGCTGACCGAGGAGGAGACCTCGCGCCTGCTGCGCATGGAGGACGAGCTGCACAAGCGCGTCATCGGCCAGGAGGACGCGGTCAAGGCGGTCTCGAAGGCGATCCGGCGTACCCGGGCCGGCCTGAAGGACCCGAAGCGCCCGTCGGGCTCGTTCATCTTCGCCGGCCCGTCCGGTGTCGGTAAGACCGAGCTGTCCAAGGCGCTCGCCGAGTTCCTCTTCGGCAGCGAGGACTCCCTCATCCAGCTGGACATGTCCGAGTTCCACGACCGTTACACGGTCTCCCGGCTCGTGGGTGCCCCTCCCGGCTACGTCGGCTACGACGAGGGCGGGCAGCTGACCGAGAAGGTGCGGCGTCGGCCGTTCTCGGTGGTCCTCTTCGACGAGATCGAGAAGGCCCACCCGGACGTGTTCAACACGCTCCTGCAGATCCTCGAAGACGGTCGGCTCACCGACGGTCAGGGTCGGATCGTGGACTTCAAGAACACGGTCATCATCCTGACCACCAACCTGGGCACCCGTGACGTCGCCAAGGCGGTGTCGCTGGGCTTCCAGCAGTCGGAGGACTCCGAGTCCAACTACGACCGGATGAAGCAGAAGGTCAACGACGAGCTCAAGCAGCACTTCCGGCCTGAGTTCCTCAACCGGATCGACGACACCATCGTCTTCCACCAGCTGCGCCAGACCGAGATCCTCTCGATCGTGGACATCATGATCCAGCGGATCGAGGGCCAGCTGCGGAACAAGGACATGGGTCTGGAGCTGACCGACAACGCCAAGAAGTACCTGGCCGCGAAGGGCTTCGACCCGGTGCTCGGTGCCCGTCCGCTTCGTCGCACGATTCAGCGCGACATCGAGGACAACCTCTCCGAGCGGATCCTGTTCAACGAGCTGACCCCGGGTCAGATCGTCGTGGTGGACTGCGAGGGCGACCCGGACGACATCGACAATTCCAAGCTCGTCTTCCGGGGCTCGGACAAGCCGGTCGAAGTTCCGGACGCCGTCCCGGCCGATCTCGGTGGCACTGCCGCTGGCACCGCCGCCGCGGGAGTGGACGAGTAGCACAACCAGCAAGGGGCGGGGCCCCGGTGGCGCAAGCCACCGGGGCCCCGCCTTTGTTGCGCCCCAATCACCTCGCCGGCCCCTGCTCCTGCTCTCCCGGCCAGCCTCGGCGTCGCACCCCGCCCGCACCCCGCCCGCACCCCGCCCCGCCCGCACCGCGCCCGGACCCCGCCCCGACGCACCCCGCCCGCACCGCGCCCGCACCGCGCCCGCACCGCGCCCGCACCCCGCCCCGCCCGCACCCCGCCCGCCCGCTTGCGGCGCTCTCACGCTGCCGCGCCCGGCAAGATCCCCGCAACATCAGGGAAAGTGCTGCCTCGCGTCGTCCGGAGGCAGCACTTTCCCTGATGTTGCGGCGCGTATTGGTGGGGAAGGGCGAGCTTGCCGGCGGCCTCGCTCCCGTGGAGGCCTCGGCCCTCAAGATCGCGCTACATCCTTGATGTAGTGGCATCCGATGCGCCCGACACCACTACATCCAGGATCGAGCGCGATCTTGGTGTGGAAGGGCGCCGATCGGCCGGCCTTCGCGCGTGGCGCGTGGCGCGTGGCCCGTCGGGCCTCGGGCGTGGGGCGGCGTGTGGGCGTGCGGCCGTGGGTCGGCGTGTGGGCGTGCGGCCGTGGGTCGGCGCGCAGGATGCGCGGGGGTCAGGTGGTGAGGTCCGCGGTTGGCAGGGACGGGCCGTCACCGACCAGGCGGAAGGAGTCGGTGCCGGCGGCTTCGACCAGCCCGTCCTGCACCAGCCCGGCGAGGGCGCGGGCGCGTTGCACGTCGTCGGTCCAGACCTGGTCCAACCGCTGGTGTGGGACCGGGCCGGTGCTCTCCCGGAGCACTCCGAGCAGTAGACCGCGGACCTGTCGGTCGGTGCCCGCGTACCGCTGGGGTCGGCGGGTCGGCCCGGCCGGCGCCTCCTGGCCGGACGCCCGCCAGGCGCAGACCGACTCGACGGGGCAGGCGGTGCAGCGCGGTGACCGGGCTGTGCAGATCACCGCGCCCAGTTCCATGAACGCGGCGCTGGCCAAGGCCGCTGCGGCCGGCTCAGTCGGGAGTAGTTCTTCGGTGGCGACGAGGTCCGCCGGTCGGGTGACAGGCCCGGCGTCCGGTTCGCCGGCCACCGCCCGGCATACGACTCTGCGTACGTTGGTGTCGACGACGGGGTGCCGCTGTCCGTATGCGAAGGCGGCGACCGCCCGCGCTGTGTACGTGCCGACGCCGGGCAGTGCGAGCAGTTGCTCCAGCCGGTCCGGCACCTGGCCGCCGTGCCGGTCCACGATCGCGACAGCGCATTCGCGTAGGCGGACCGCCCGACGGGGGTAGCCGAGGCGTCCCCACATTCGGATGGCCTCGGCTGGCGTGTCCGCTGCCAACGCGGCTGGCTCCGGCCAGCGGGCCAGCCACGCCTGCCAGGCCGGCACCACCCGGACCACGGGTGTCTGCTGGAGCATGACCTCACTGACCAGGATGGCCCACGGGGTGACGCCGGGCTCGCGCCACGGCAGGTCACGGGCGTGCTGCTGGAACCACCGGCTGACCACGGTGGCGAAGTCGGGTTGAGTCATGGCGTCGTCGATGATGTCACGCCCGGCGTTCCCGTTGGGTGGGCGGCTCGGGCGGGGTGCCACGTCCTCGTTCGGCGGACGGGGGAGAATGCGCGGATGAACGAGCTCGCGATCACCGTCATCGGTCGGGACCGGCCGGGCATCGTTGCCGACGTCGCGGAGGTGCTGGCCCGACTGGGCGCGAACCTCACCGACAGCACGATGACGCGGCTGCGGGGGCATTTCGCGATGACCCTCATCTGTACCGGCCCGGCCGCCGCCGAGGTCGAGGCCGCACTGGCGTCGCTGGCCGCCGAGGGTCAGCTGCTGGCGACGGTACGCGCGGTCACCCCGGACGGCGATGTTCCTCCGGTGGGTGAGCCGTACGTGATGGCGGTGCACGGTTCGGACCGGATGGGGATCGTCGCGGCGATGACGCGGGTGCTGGTGGATGCCGGGGGGAATGTCACCGACCTGAGTACCCGGTTGACCGGTGCGCTCTATGTGGTCCTGGCGGAGGTCGAGTTGCCGGCCGGTGTGGCGGACACTGTGCTCGACCGGCTGCACCGGACGGCTGCCGAGCTGGGCGTGGAGGTCACTCTCCGGCCGGCGGACCCGGACCTGTTGTGAACGGCGAGGAGCGTGGGCCGGAGGTCGGCCTGGGGGAGTGGACACCGGAGTCGCTGGACGTGCCGGGTGAGGTGCGGGCGGTGGTGTCGGCCCCGCATCCGGTGCTGAGTCGGGCCGCCGACGAGGTCGACCCCACGGCGAAGGAGACTGTCCAACTCGCCGCCGACCTGATAGCCACGATGAAGGTCTCGCCGGGCTGCGTCGGGCTGGCCGCGCCGCAGGTCGGGGTGGGCGCTCGGGTCTTCGCCGTCGACGTGACCGGGCACCCGAAGGCGGTGACGGTGCACGGCACCTTCGTGTTGTGCAATGCGCGCGTGGTCGAGGCGACGCGGTGGAAGCCGGGCCGGGAGGGCTGCATGTCGGTGCCGGACCTGACCGGGGACGTGAAGCGGGCCAGCCGGCTGGTGGTGGAGGGTGACCTGCCGGGCAGCGGCGTGCCGGTCCGGCTGGTGACCGACGGCTTCGAGGCTCGGGCGTTGCAGCACGAGATCGACCACTGCGCGGGGCTACTCTTCCTGGACCGGGTGGCCGGTGCGCACGCGGTCTATCAGCGCAAGGTCTACCTGTGATCGGGTGCCGGGCCGTCCTCAATGGAGGGTGGCGCGGGCGCCTCGGAGTGGCTCCGGCGCGTCGCGCCGCACTGCCGGGTACGGCGCGGCTACGGTGGAGGGCATCATGCGTCTGACGGTCGGCCCCCTGCCACCCGCCGTGTACTGGCGGCGTCGCGCCGTCGTACTCGGAGCGGGGTTCCTGTTCCTGATTGTCCTGCTCTACTCCTGTACCGGTTCGGGTCGTTCCGGCGACAAGGAGCCGAAGGCGGGAGGTTCGCCGTCGGCGACATCGGCCGCGACATCAGGTCCCGCTGGGCCGGTGCTGACACCGCAGACCGGCGGTCCTTCGTCGTCCGCGTCCGCTGATTCGGGTGCGACGAGTCCGAGCCCGGCGATCACCAGCAACACACCGCCGCTGGGCGCGGCGGCCGGTTCGGAGGACGACGGCGCCTGCACCGACGAGGAGATCAGCGTGGTCTCGTCGGCGAGCCCGACCTCTGTTCAGCGGGGCGCTGTGGTCGAGCTGCAACTGCGGATCAAGAACACGTCGGACCGGACGTGCAGCCGCAACGTCGGCGCCGACCTCCAGGAGATCTTCATCAAGTCCGGGGCCGAGAAGGTCTGGTCGTCGGACACCTGCGGCAAGGTCGAGGGCTCGGACGTGCAGTCCTTCACGCCGAATTTCGAGCGCTCCTACCAGGTGCCGTGGAACGGGCGGGACACCAGCCGCTGTGACGGCGCGCTCGCCAACGGGCCGTTCCCGCCGGCCGGGTCGTACCAGGTGTTCGCTCGGGTCGGCACGAAGCTCAGCGACCCGGTGAAGCTCACCGTCACCGGCTGAGCCGGGTCAGACGTAGCGTTCCAGGATGGATGCCTCGGCAAGCCGGGACAGCCCCTCACGGACGCCACGGGCCCGAGCGTCGCCGACCCCTTCGACGGCCTGCAGGTCCTCCACTGTCGCGCCGAGCAGACGCTGGAGGCTGCCGAAGTGCAGCACCAGGCGATCGACCACCGCCACCGGCAGCCGGGGGACCTTGGCCAGCAGTCGGAAGCCGCGCGGGCTGACCGCGGCGTCGAGCGCGTCGGACGCGGCCGGGTAGCCGATCGCCTTGGCCACCGACACCAGGTCGATCAGCTCGGTGGCACCGAGCAGGTCCAGCTCGACGAGAGCCTCGTCCAGCGTGCGCGACTTGCGGCCGACGGGGAGGTAGTCCCGGATGACCAGCGTCCGGTCGGCGTCCACGCCGGCCATCAGCTCGTCGAGTTGGAGGGCGAGCAGGCGGCCGTCGGTGCCAAGCTCCACCACGTAGCCGGCGATCTCGTCGGCGATCCGGCGAACCATCTCCAGTCGCTGCACCACTGCCACCGCGTCCCGCACGGTGACCAGATCCTCGATCTCCAGGGCGGAGAGCGTGCCGGAGACCTCGTCCAGCCGGAGCTTGTAGCGCTCCAGGGTGGCGAGCGCCTGGTTGGCGCGGGAGAGGATGGCCGCCGAGTCGTCGAGCACGTGCCGTTGGCCGTTGACGTAGAGGCTGATGATCCGCATGGACTGGCTGACCGAGATGACCGGATAGCCGGTCTGGCGGGCCACCCGCTCGGCGGTGCGGTGCCGGGTGCCGGACTCTTCCGTCGGGATGGACGGGTCGGGCATCAGGTGCACTGCCGCCCGGACGATCCTGGTGCCGTCGCTGGAGAGCACGACAGCGCCGTCCATCTTGCACAGCTCGCGCACGCGGGTCGCGGAGAACTCCACGTCCAGCGGGAAGCCGCCGGTGCAGAGGCCCTCGACCACCTTGTCGTAGCCGAGCACGATGAGCGCGCCCGTGCGACCCCGCAGGATGCGCTCCAGACCGTCGCGCAGGGCGGTGCCCGGGGCCATCAGGGCGAGATTGGCGCGTAGCGGATCTCCGGCGCTCCCGGCGGCTCCCGCAGTCACGCTCACGCTGATCGGGCGGGCGGGCGAGCCCACGGCGCCGGTGCGGGCCTGGGGCGGCGCGCCGGCTGGCTTGGTGGTATCGCGGTCGATCGGCACGGGCACAGTCTACGGACTGCCGTGCGGTGGGTGCTGTCGTGGTTACTGTGATGTGTCACGATGCCGCCCTTTCCAACGTTTCCCGCTTGCGACGTGCTGTCCGGTTTGGCCGCCCTCGTCGGCACGGTGGGTCACTCGGCGGACGCGCGGGCCGCATGGTGCAGGGCCGCACGGACGTCGGTGACCTCGGTCACGCGCATCTGCTCGGGGCCCGCGCCGGTGCTGGCCGGGCCGCAGCCGGGCGGCACCAGGGCCACCTTGAACCCCAGCCGGGCGGCCTCGGCCAGCCGGCGCGACACCGCCCCGACCCGGCGCACCTCGCCGGTCAGCCCCACCTCACCGATCGCCACCAGGTGCGGCGCGATCGCCAGGTTGAGCCCGCCGGAGGCGACCGCCAGAGCCACCGCCAGGTCGGCGGCCGGTTCCACCACCCGGATCCCGCCCACCGTGGCGGCGAAGACCTCCCGGTCGTGCAGGGTCAGCCGTTCGGTGCGCCGTTGCAGCACCGCGAGCACCATCGCCAGTCGCGCCGAGTCGAGGCCGGAGACGGTGCGTCGGGGAGAACCCGCAACCGTCGCGCCGATCAGTGCCTGCACCTCGGTGACCAGGGCCCGCCGCCCCTCCATGGCCACCGTCACGCAGGTGCCCGGGACCGGTTCCGCGTAGCGGGTCAGGAACAGCCCGGACGGGTCGGCCAGGCTGCTGATGCCGCCCTCGTGCATCTCGAAGCAGCCGACCTCGTCGGCCGCCCCGAACCTGTTCTTCACGCCGCGCACCAGGCGCAGCGACGAGTGCTTGTCGCCTTCGAAGTGCAGCACCACGTCGACCAGGTGCTCCAGCACCCGGGGCCCGGCCACCTGGCCGTCCTTGGTGACGTGCCCGACCAGCACTGTGGCGATGCCCCGCTCCTTGGCGACCGAGACCAGCGCGGCGGTGACCGCGCGGACCTGGGTCACCCCACCGGGCACCCCCTCGGTGCCGGTGGTCGAGATGGTCTGCACCGAGTCGAGCACCAGAAGGCCCGGCTTGACCGCGTCGAGGTGACCGAGCACCGAGGCGAGGTCGCTCTCCGCGGCGAGGTAGAGCCGCTCGTGCAGGGTGCCCATCCGCTCGGCGCGCAGGCGCACCTGACTGACCGACTCTTCGCCGCTGACCACCAGCGAAGGGCTGCCGGCACCGACCGCCCAATGCTGCGCCACATCGAGAAGGAGGGTCGACTTGCCCACGCCGGGCTCGCCGGCGAGCAACACCACGGCACCGGGGACCAGGCCACCGCCGAGCACCCGGTCGAGCTCGCTCACCCCGGTGGGCACGGCGCGGGCCGGAGCGGCGCTGATGCTGGCGATCGGTCGGGCCGGCTCGGACGGCATCCGGGAGCTGACCACCCGACCGGAGACGGTCGGGCCGGTCACCGTGTGCTCGACCACCGCCCCCCACTCGCCGCACTCCGGGCAGCGCCCCACCCACTTGGGCGGCTGGTGACCGCAGGCGTCGCACTGGTAGGCCGGCCGCGGATCGCGGGCGGCGGACCGACCACGGGCGGCACCGGCCGTGCCGCCACGCGGAGGGGTCGATCGGGAGGTGGTCACATCAGGACGCTAGCCCTCGCGTACGACGAAAACACCCCGGCGTGGTGGTCACCACGCCGGGGCGTTTGTCGATGTGCGGGTCGGGTCACTCGTGGGTGGTGCCACCCTCGTTGCCCTCGTAGCCACCCTCGCGCTCGATGATCGGCGACGGAGGGGCTGCCGGGGTGAGCGGCACCGCGACCGGCGCCTGCCCGGTGACAGTGTTGCCGTTGCCGAAGTCGAAGGTCACGACGACGTTCTGGCCGGAGCGCAGCGCCTCGGTCAGGCCGATCAGCCGAAGCTGCGTGGTGGACTCGGAGTTGAACTGGATGTAGCTCAGCGGCGCCAGCTCGATCCGGGCCGGCTGACCCGGGGCGGAGGGGCTTGCCGAACCGGACGCCCGCGCCGACTCCGGGGCGGACGGGGTGGCCGAGGACGATCCGGTCTCGGAGGGCGTCGCCGACGGGCTCGGCGAACCGGACGTCGAGTTCGACGGGCTGGCCGAACCGGACGGCGACGGGCTCATGGAGGCGGACTCCGAGGCGGACGGCGACGGGCTCGCCGAGCCGCCGCTGATCACCACCTCACGGGCGCTCTCCGTGGTGACGGTGACAGTCACCGTCTCCTTGGAGTCGTTGTAGATCACGGCGCCGAGCCCCGCGTCCTGCCCGGCCTTGTAGCCCTCGGGGCTCGGGTAGTCCACGAGCAGGCCCCGCACCGAGAAGGAGCCGTTGTTGGTCGTGAGGTTGACGCCCTGGACCGACGGCTCCTTCAACGCGGTCTCGGCGATCTGACCGGTGCCGCATCCGGAAGCCAGCAGACTGGCCGCCGTAATCCCGGACAGCAACAGGGCCGCCCGCCGGGATCCCCTGATCGAGCGCGTCACGTCGGTCCTCCTCGTCACAATCCCCACCCGGGCCGTACGCCGGGCACGGTGGCCATACCCGCGCAGACCGCGCTCCAGGGTAGTTGGGACTGATCGAGGCCCGCACGCGGACCCGGCAATGCCACCTGCCCGGGTGGCGTTCACATCACCCGACCGCTCGCCACCAGCAGAACCACGTCGATGAGGGCCACCAGCATCACCGCCCGGAAGGCCGCCACCGGCCGCCGGCCGGCCCGGATCGCCGAGCGCCCGGCGTACCAGCTCAGCGGCGGCACCACGGCGGCCGTGCCGACGGCCGCCCAGCCGATCGTCGACGGCGGCCCGGGTGGTCCGAGGACCAGTGTCGCGGTCGCCGCGAGGAGGAGACCCGCCGCGGCCACCCGGCTGCCGGCGGCGCCCAGCCGGTGGGGCAGGCCGCGCACGCCGGTGCGGGCGTCGTCGGCCAGGTCGGGCAGCACGTTGGCGAAGTGCGCGCCGGCGCCCAGGCAGGCCGCCGCCGTCACCAGCCAGACCGGCGGGGCCGGCTGACCGGGCAGCGCCAGCACCACGAAGGCGGGCAGCGCGCCGAACGACACGGCGTAGGGCAGCACCGAGAACGCGGTGGCCTTGAGCGGCCAGTCGTAGAGCAGGGCGGAGACCAGGGCGAGCGTCAGCCAGAACGCCGCCACCGGGTTCGTTGTCAGCGCCAACAGCGGGCAGGCCACCGCGGCCGCCGCGGCGGCCCAGGCCGTGACGCGCCGACCGACCGCGCCACTGGCGACCGGTTTGTCGGTACGCCCCACAGTGGCGTCCCGCTCGGCGTCGAGCGCGTCGTTGGTCCAGCCGACGGCGAGTTGGCTGGCCAGCACGGCGAGCACCACCGAGACGATTCCGGCCGGCCGGTGGCCCACTCCCCAGGCCAGCAGACCGGCCACCGTGGTCACCGCCGCGGCCGGTTCCGGATGGCTCGCTCTGACCAGCCCTAACACCCTCGACGACATAAGGGAAGTCTGGTCGTTACCGAGCAGTCGTGCCACGCTCGGTTCCATGCGAGACGTGGCTGCGGCCGGGGCGCCCACCGGTCCGAGGGTGCTCCCGCGAAACGATCCGCGTCAGTACGACGATCTGGCCGGTGAGTGGTGGCGGCCGGATGGCGCCTTCGCGATGCTGCACTGGCTGGCCGAGGCCCGTGCCGCGCTGGTGCCGCCGGCCACCCGTCCGGACGCGTTGCTTGTCGATCTGGGCTGCGGCGCCGGCCTGCTCGCGCCACACCTGGCCGGCAAGGGCTACCGCCACGTCGGGGTGGATCTGACCCGCTCGGCGCTCGTCCAGGCGGCCGAGCACGGGGTGCTGGTGGTCCAGGGTGATGCCACGGCGGTCCCGCTGCCCGACGGCTGCGCCGACGTCGTCTCGGCCGGTGAGTTGCTGGAGCACGTGCCGGCCTGGCCGCGCGCGGTGGCCGAGGCGTGTCGGCTGCTGCGCCCCGGTGGCGTGCTGGTGCTGGACACCCTGAACGACACGGCGTTGGCCCGGCTCGTCGCGGTCCGGATCGCCGAGCGGCTGCCGACAGTGCCCCGTGGCATCCACGACCCACAGTTGTTCGTGGACTCCCGGGCGCTGGTGGCCGAGTGCGCCCGACACGGTGTCGACCTGCGCCTGCGGGGCATCCGTCCGCAGGTCGGCGGCATGCTCGCCTGGCTGCTGCGCCGCGTTCGCGCGAGCCGAACGGCTGGGGCGGTGCCCACCGGCCGCGCGCCGCGCATCGTGCCGACCCGCTCCACCGCCGTGCTCTATCAGGGCCGGGGGGTCCGCAAAGGATAGTCAGGCCGTGGCGGGGTATGGAACGCCGAGGAGGAACGAGATGACGGTGCACGCGCTTGAGGCAGCACGCCGGTTGGCGCCGCGGTTCGCCGCGCGGGCGGCCGAGCACGACCGGGACGGTTCCTTCCCCGTGGACGACTTCGCCGACCTGCGCGAGGCCGGCCTGTTCGGGCTGATGGTCCCCCGGGCGCTCGGCGGTCTGGGCGCCACCTTCGCCGAGTACGCCGCGGTGGCCACTGAGCTTGCCCGGGGCAACGGCGCGACGGCCCTGGTGTTCAACATGCACGCTTCGGTGACCGGCGCTCTGGGCGCTGTCACCGAGGAGTTGGCCGAGGCGCTGGGCGTACCGGACGAGGCGCTGGCCGCTCGCGACCGGCTGCTCAGCGCGGCGGCTCAGGGTTCCTGGTACGCGGTCGCCATGAGCGAGCGTGGCGCGGGCGCGCGGCTGTCCCAGCTGACCACGGCGTACGAGTCGACCGACGGGGGCTGGCACCTCAAGGGCAGCAAGACCTTCTGCTCCGGCGCCGGGCACGCGGACGGCTACCTGGTGGCGGCGCGCAGCGCGGTCGACCAGTCGGTGGTCTCACAGTTCCTGGTGCCGGCCGGCGACGGGCTGACGGTGGAGCCGACCTGGGACTCGCTCGGCATGCGCGCCACCTCTTCCCACGACCTGCACCTGGACGTCACAGTGCCCGCCGACCGGCTGCTCGGTGGGGTGGAGGGGCTCGCGCTGGTGGTGGCCCAGCTGATGCCGCACTGGTTGGTGGCCAGCTACGCGGCCGTCTACGTGGGGGTCGCCCGTGCGGCGATCGACGCGGCGGCCGAGCACCTCAACGCCCGCAACCTGGCCGGTCTGCCGGCGGTGCGGGCCCGGCTGGGTCGGGCGGACGCGGCGACGGCCGCCGCGCAGTTGGTGGTGGCCGAGGCGGCCCGCCGGGTGGACGAGGCGCCCGGTGACGAGGAGACCAACCGTTGGGTGTGGCGGGCGAAGCTGCTCGCCGGGACCACCGCCGCCGAGGTGGCGGCGTCGGTGCTGGAGGCGGCGGGCACGTCGGCGACCCGCCGTGGACATCCGCTGGAGCGGCTGTACCGCGACGCCCGCTGCGGCTCGCTGCACCCGGCCACGTCGGATGTCTGCGCCGACTGGCTCGGCATCGCCGCCCTGGGCGGTGACCCGGATCGTGACGGGTCGGCACCGCGTTGGTGAGCCCGCCGCGCGGGGCTCGCACGGAGGAACGACCGGCCGAGGTGGCTGGTGGGACGGCCAGGGGGAGGACAGCATCTGACGAGAGGTGGGGATCGTGTTCGTACCAGTGATCGCGGGGCTCGGGACAGCGCAGCCGCCGTCCGCTTCGCAGGCCGAGTTGTGGGAGGGCTTCTTCTCCCGGCACTTCTCCGGCACCACCCGGTCGTTGGCCCAGCGAATCTTCGCCAACTCGGGGGTGACCCGTCGGCAGGCTGCGGTCAATCCGCTGCTGGAGGACGTCTCGGACTGGCCGACCGAGCGCCGGATGCGCCGCTACCAGGTGGAGGCGCTGCCGCTGGGCAAGGAGGCGGTGGGTCGGGCGTTGACCGCGGCCGGGCTGAGCGCCGGCGACATCGGGCTGTTCATCGTCTGTTCCTGCACCGGGTACGCCACCCCGGGGCTGGACATCCTGCTCGCCCGGGACCTGGGCATGGCAGCGGACACCCAGCGGATGTTCATCGGCCACATGGGTTGTTACGCGGCGTTGCCGGGGCTCGGCGCGGCGAGTGACTTCGTCACCGCCCGGGGGCGACCGGCACTGCTGCTCTGCGCGGAGTTGACCAGCCTGCACATCCAGCCGTCCAGCGCCCGGGTGGACACCCAGCAGATCGTCTCCCACGCGCTCTTCTCGGACGCCGCGGTCGCCGCCGTGGTCGTGCCGGGCGGCTCGGGGTACGCGGTGCGCGAGGTCACCGCGGTCACCGACACCTCGACCGCCGACCACATGACCTGGGACGTCACCGACGCCGGGTTCCGGATGGGGTTGTCGCCGAAGGTGCCTCAGGTGCTGTCGAGGCACGTCCGGGGGCTGGTCGACGATCTGTTGGCCCGGCACGGCGTCACCAGCTCCGAGGTGGACGGTTGGGCGGTGCACCCGGGCGGGCCACGGATCCTCAACGTGGTGGAGCGGGAGCTGGCGCTGCCCCCGCTGGGGCTGGCGGCGTCCCGGGCGACGCTCGACGAGCACGGCAACTGCTCGTCGCCGACCGTGCTGTTGATCCTGGACCGGTTGGGTCGGGCGACACCTGCGGCTCGGCGCATCGTCATGCTGGCCTTCGGCCCCGGCCTCACCCTGTACGCAGCCCTGCTGGATCGACAGGACTGAGCCTCCGGCCGGTACGCTCGGGGGGTGGATGCGACGGCGGACGACCGGCTGCGCTCGGTGGTGCTGTTTGGCGCGGCGGCGGCCGTCCTGGTTGTCGGCGGCTGGTGGTGGCGTGCCGCCGCGCCCGCGTCGACGGCCGGGACGGGCATCCCTTCGGCGGCGGCGCTGCCATCGGTCGGGCCGAGCGTCAGCACCCGGATGGAACGTCTCCTCGCGGCTGCGCAGCCCGATGAGCGGCTGACGGTGCGGATGGACCCCGACACCGGCGAGGTCCTCCGGGTGCGAAGCGGCCCGCGACTGGTGATCGACCCGGCGACGGGCTCGATCAGCGACATCGAGGGTGATCCCCGGGCGCTCTTTTCGGCGGGTGACCTGCCCCTGTTCCAGGAGACGATCTGGCGGGAGCAGCGGGACCTCGCCCCCGGCCAGGAAGTGACCCGGCAGGCCGGCAACCACGGCGCCCGCTACCTGCTCCAGTACCGGTGCACCCGCCCCGGCACGATGGCGGTGACGAGTGACGAAGCCAAGATCAACGGTCCGGTGCGCATCGACTGCGACGGCACGATCGCCAACGCCGAGGTGCTGCCCGGCGGCGGGCCGTTCCAGGTGTCGCTGTCGGCCGTCGACCGGCCCATCGACATTGAGGCGCAGCTCGTCGCCCTGCCCCCTCACCAGTAGGGCCGCTCAGGCGGTGAGGGCGTTCAAGTCGCTCCGGTAGGACTCGACAGTGCCCAGGTCGGGCAGCACTCGGGTCACTGTGCCGGCCCGGTCGACCAGCAGGGCGGTCGCGGCGCCGGGGCGGGCCGGCTGGCCCAGTAACGAACGCAGGCCTCCGGCGGGGTCGGCCAGGGCGCGAGCCTGCCGCTCGATGGTGGGCCTGGTTGGGGCCGTCCGCCCTGCGCTGACGGTGACCACGGAGACGCCGGCGGGCGCGGCCGCCAGGGCGTCGGTGACCCGGTCCGGGCAGGGGCAGCCGTCCAACAGAATGATCACGGCGGGTAGCAGGCCGCGCAGTGGCACTGGTGCGTCGTCCGCGTCGACCAGGTCCAGTGCGGGCAGCGCCCGACCGACGAGGGTCGCGGGTGGTGAGTAGGGGGCCGGAGTCGGCCGGTCGGCGCCGCGGTTGGCCCGGGGCCAGGTGACCGCCAGCAGGCCGGCCAGCGTGGTGAGGACCGCCACCAGCAGGACCACCAGCGGCAGGCCCAGGGCCCGGTAACCGCCCGGGAGGCCACTGGCCCCGCGCAGCTCACGGCGGACCTGAGCGGCCTCGGCGGCCAGCGCGGAGGCGTCGTCGGGGACCACCACGCGGCCCCATTCGGGCGGTAGGCCAGGCAGGCCGTCGGCTGGCCCGTGACCCTCTGCGTCCGGCTTGCCCATCGGACCTCCTGGAAGCGTCTCGAGAGCTGAGTGCGGCTCGGTCTCCAGGGTCGCGCACCAGGGGCTCCTCCCGCTACATCTGGGCGCGGTCCTGCTGACCGGGCTACCATGGGAGAAGCGCATAGCCCTTGATCTCGACGTTCTGTTCACCCGTACCGGGCAGTCATTCCCGCGTTACGGAGCGTGTTCGAACCATCGGTTTGACCGCCTGTCAAGCTGAAGCAAGACCTCTCACAGGGCCCCTGAGCTGCGCCAACGGTCAGGACATCGGTGAGACATCGGTGCCTGAGCGTGTTACCCTAGACACAGCGAAAGGGGTTTCGAACCTATGGTTTTCAGTGTCGGCGAGACCGTTGTTTACCCCCACCACGGGGCCGCACTCATCGAGGCAATCGAGACTCGGGTCATCAAGGGCGAGCCTAAGCAATACCTCGTCCTGAGGGTCGCGCAGGGTGACCTGACGGTCCGGGTGCCGGCCGAGAACGCCGAGATCGTGGGCGTCCGCGAGGTGGTCGGCGAAGAGGGCCTCGGGAAGGTCTTCGACGTTCTGCGGGCTCCGCACACCGAGGAGCCGACCAACTGGTCGCGGCGTTACAAGGCCAATCTGGAAAAGCTGGCTTCCGGCAACCCGCTGAAGGTCGCCGAGGTCGTGCGTGACCTGTGGCGCCGGGAGCGGGAGCGGGGCCTCTCTGCGGGCGAGAAGCGGATGCTCGCCAAGGCCCGCGACATTCTCGTCGGCGAGGTCGCGCTGGCCGAGAAGAGCACCAAGGATGAGGCGGAGACGCTGCTCGACAAGGTCCTCACCGAGGCCTAGTCCGCACAGCATCGTCGTACCCACTTCGTAGTGAAGAAACCACCGAGGACCGCGACGTGACCGCGCAGCTCAATCCGCGCGGTGACGTCGCGGTCCTCGTGCCTGCGGCGGGTGCCGGCGTACGGCTCGGCCCCGGCCGACCCAAGGCGCTGCGCCTGCTCGCCGGTGAGCCGCTGTTGGTGCACGCCGTGCGTCGACTGGCCGCCGCGCCGTCGGTGCACACCATCGTCGTGGCTGCGCCGGCCGCCGAGGTGCAGGCCGTCCGCGAGCTGTTGGCCCCGGTCGCCCCGGTGATCGTGGTGCCCGGCGGTGCCGAACGGCAGGCGTCGGTGGCCGCCGCGCTGGCCGCGGTGCCCGCCGGCCCGACGATCGTCCTGGTGCACGATGCCGCCCGGGCGCTCACCCCACCCGAGCTGGTCGAATCCGTCGCGGCGGCGGTGCGTGGCGGGCGTGACGCGGTGATCCCGGTCCTGCCGGTCGTCGACACGATCAAGGAAGTCGACGCCGACGAGGTGGTGCTCGGCACCGTCGACCGTTCCGCCCTACGTGCGGTGCAGACCCCGCAGGGTTTCCGTCGGGCCGTGCTCAGCGCCGCCCACGCCGCCGCCGGTGACTCCCTCACCGACGACGCCGGGCTGGTCGAAAAGCAGGGCGTCGCGGTGAGCTGCGTGCCCGGCTCGGAGTACGCACTGAAGATCACCCGACCGTTCGACCTGGCTCTGGCCGAGCATCTGCTTGCCGCAGCCGGTTGACGCGTACCCTCTGATCATGATCGTTCCCCGGGTGGCCATCGGCACCGACGTGCACGCGTTCGAGCCGGGTCGGCCCTGCTGGGTGGCCGGGCTGCTCTGGCCCGACCAGGACGGCCTCGCCGGGCACTCCGACGCGGACGTGGCCGCGCACGCCGCCTGCAACGCGCTGCTCTCCGCCGCTGGTCTCGGTGATCTCGGTTCCGCCTTCGGGGTGGGTCAGCCGGAGTGGGCTGGCGCGTCCGGGGTGGCTCTGCTGACCGAGACGGCCCGTCGGGTGCGCGCCGCCGGCCTGGAGATCGGCAACGTGTCCGTGCAGGTCATCGGCAACCGCCCCAAGATCGGCCGCCGCCGCGCGGAGGCGCAGGAGGTCCTCTCCGCCGCTGTCGGCGCCCCGGTCACCGTCTCGGCGGCGACCACCGACGGGCTCGGCTTCGCCGGCCGTGAGGAAGGCTTGGCCGGGGTCGCTGTGGCCCTGGTGTACGACGCGCCGGCCGCCTAAGCTCGCCGCGATGTCCAGCGACCCCGCCCCCGACCAGTCCGCCGCCGACGGCTACGTCCAGCGGGCCCAACTCCTCGGCGAACTCGGCCGCTACGACGAGGCGGCCGGGGAGTTGGCCTTCGGGTTGGCCCTCCAGCCGGCTGACGTCGACGCGCTCACCATGCTGGCCCGGGTGCACCTGGCCGCCGGCCGCCCGGCCGAGGCGCTCACCGCCGCCGACACGGCAGTGGCCGCCGCGCCGGAGGCCCTGCCGCCGCTGGTCGCCAGGGGCATGGCCCTGGCCGACCTGGAGCGCTACAGCGAGTCGGCGGCCACCGCCGATCAAATCCTCACCCTCGGCCCGGCCGACGCGTACGCCCAGCGGAGCGCGGCGGCGATCCTGGCCGGCACCCGCAACGGTCAGCCGGCGCTGAACGCGGCGTGGCGCGGTGTCGAGTTGGCCCCGCAGGAGCCGCAGGCGCACCTGGTGCTCAGCCTGGTCGCCGCCCGCCTGAACCTGTTCGACCTGGCCGAGCGGGCCTACCGCGAGGCGCTGCGGCTGGACCCGCGGCTCGGCGAGGCCGGCCACGACGTGGGTGTCATGCGGCTGGAGCAGCGCCGCTGGTCGGCGGCGTTGGAGCACGTCGCCGAGGCGGTGACGGTCAGCCCGAGCCGGATCGACTCGCCACGAACGCTCGCGTACGGGCTGCACCGCCTGGTGCTCTACGGCGCGGGCTGGTCGCTGGTGGCGGCGGTGCTTGTCGCGTTCGCGGCGTCGGCGGGCGACGGGTTGTCCCGCGTCCTGGCGGTGCTCGCCGCGCTCACCGGCGGGATCATCGTCTGGCAGCTCGCAGCCCGGCTGCCCGGGCTGACCCGGACCGTCCTGCCCGCTCTGCTGCACTCGGACCGGGCGATGGCGCTGGCCGTCTACGCCGTGGCCGCCGCGCCGCTGCTGCTGCTGGTGTACGCCATGGTCGGCTCCCCGTGGCCCCTGGTGCTGGCCATCGCCGTCACGGCGGTAGCCGAGTTCGCCGTATTCACCAGAACCGCCATCCGCTAACCCAGCCCCAACCCCAACCCCCGGCGTAACCCAAAAGATCACCAGCGTCGCGTAGCTCGACCAGATCAGGGGTTTCGCCGGAGCCCGCCCGCGTCGGGATCAAGCCTGACCGCCCAGAGCGGGTGGGCTCCGGCGAAACCCCAAAGGCCGACTACACAGAACGCGCCCACGTCCAGGCGTACCCCTCGTCTTCGCAGGAGCTGGCGGCGTCGCAGAGATCCAGCGGGCGGAAGGTGTCGACCATGACGGCCAGTTCGTCGAAGTAGTCAGCGCCGATGGAACGCTCGGCGGCACCCGGCTGGGGGCCGTGGGTGAAACCGGACGGGTGCAGGGAGATCGAGCCCTGCTCGATGCCGGAGCCGCGACGCGCCTCGTAGTTGCCCCCGGTGTAGAAGAGCATCTCGTCGGAGTCGACGTTGTGGTGGTTGTACGGCACGGGGATCGACTGCGGGTGGTAGTCGACCTTGCGCGGTACGAACGAGCAGATGACGAAGTTGGGGCCCTGGAAGGTCTGGTGCACCGGCGGGGGCTGGTGGATGCGGCCGGTGATCGGCTCGAAGTCGTGGATGGAGAACGCCCACGGGTAGAGGTGCCCGTCCCAGCCGACCACGTCGAACGGGTGGTGGGCGTAGACGTAGCGGGTCCAGCCGCGCCGGTGCCGGACCAGCACCTCGACCTCCTCGCCGTCGACGAGCAGCGGGTCGTCGGGGCCGCGGACGTCTCGCTCGCAGTACGGCGAGTGCTCCAGGAACTGGCCGCGTACGGAGAGATAGCGCTTGGGTGGGCCGATGTGCCCGGACGCCTCGACGGCGAGCAGCCGGACGGGCTGGTCGCCGGTGGGCACCAGCCGGTGAATGGTCGAGGTGGGGATGACGACGTAGTCGCCGGCGACGGCGTCCAGCACCCCGAACGGGGACTCGACCCGCAGGGTGCCCGACTCGACGTAGAGGCAGTGGTCGCCGGTGGCATCGCGGAACAGTGGTGAGGGTCGGTCGGCGAGGACGTAACCGATCCGTACGTCGTCGTTGGCGAGCAGGTACTGCCGGCCGAGGATGGGGTCGGAGCCGCCGGTGCCCAGTTTGTGGGTGCGCAGGTGGCGGGGCTTGAGCGGCAGGTTCGGTGCCCGGGTGAACGCGGGCGGGGTGAACTCGTCGGCGGCCAGGATCGCGGTGGGCGCGAGCCGGTGGTAGAGCAGGGACGAGTCGGAGGAGAAGCCCTCCTGGCCCATCAGCTCCTCGGCGTAGAGGCTGCCGTCGGGCTGCCGGAACTGGGTGTGGCGCTTGCGCGGCACCTCGCCGACGCTGCGGTAGTACGGCATCTCGCCTCCCGATATTTCCCGTTCACCGGCCGAAGGCGTCCGATAATCGGACGCTGTTGTCCGTTCCTCGTAGCGTCCCGTACATTCTTATTCCGTGTCAACGCAGGTGCCAGCACTCCTCCACGGCCTGGTGGACGACGCCGCCGTCTTCCCACCGGGCAGCGCCGCGCTGCACGACGCCCTGGCTGCCCACCGCCAACACCGCGCCGCCTGGTACGCCGACCTGGTCGGCCCGCTGCTGATCCCCGCGTCGGACGTGGCCGCCGGTGAGCTGAGCGGTCTCGTCGACCCGGGCGAGGGCCTGGTGGTCGGCGTGATCGGTGACACCGGGATCGGGAACCTGCCGTTCGCGTTGTCGTTTCTCGCCCCCGATGGCGTCACCGCGCGTCAGGTCGAGGTGGCGGTCGCCAAGCGCGGCGAGGACCCATTGCCCGGCATCGCCGAGTTGCTGCGGCTGACCGACGCGCTACCGGGTGTGGAGGCCGTCTACGCCGAACTGCCGTTGACCTTCGGGCTGATGGGCGCACTGGACGCGCTCGTCGCCGCGCGGGCCGACGGGGTGCCGATCGCGGCCAAGTTCCGCACCGGCGGCCTGGCCGCCGAACTCTTCCCCACCCCGACCGAGCTGGCCACTGTGATCTGCGCCTGCCGGGACCGGGGCCTGCCGTTCAAGCTCACCGCCGGGCTGCACCAGGCGATCCGACACCTGGACCCGGAGACCGGGTTCACCCATCACGGCTACGCGAACGTGCTGGCCGCGACCCTGGCAGCCGCCGACGGTGACGGTGTGCGTTCGGTCGCCGAGCTGCTGACCGTTGTCGACCCGCGCCCCCTGGTGGAGCGCGCGACGGCACGGCTGGGCGGGCCTCGCCCCCTGTGGGTGGGCTTCGGCTCGTGCAGCATTCTGGAACCACTGACCGATCTGATCCGGCTTGGGCTGGTGAACGGGGGCTACGACGCATGACCTGGGTGACCGGCGCCGACGGCTCGCCGTACGGGGTGACGAACCTGCCGTACGGGGTGTTCCGGCAGAACGGGGGTTCGTCGCGGATCGGCGTACGGATCGGGTCCTGGGTCCTCGACCTCGCGGCGGCCGAGGCCGCCGAGCTGGTGCTGGCCGCCGGCACTCTGTGCCGGCCCGTGCTCAACGACTTCATGGCCCTGGGTCGTCCGCAGTGGACGGCGGTACGGCAGCGGATCACCGAGCTGCTCACCGACCCGGCGCACCGGGACGCGGTGGAGCCACTGCTGGTGGCCCTCGACGACGTGGAGCTGCTGCTCCCCATCGAGGTGGCCGACTACGTCGACTTCTACTCCTCCGAGCACCACGCGTCGAACGTCGGGCAGATCTTCCGCCCCGGCCAGCCGCCGCTGCTGCCCAACTGGAAGCACCTGCCGATCGGCTACCACGGGCGGGCCGGCACCGTGGTCGTCTCCGGCACGCCGGTGACCCGGCCGACCGGGCAGCGGGCCTCCGCCGAGGGCCCGCTCACCGGCCCATCGGTACGCCTCGACATCGAGGCCGAGGTGGGCTTCGTGGTGGGCGTACCCAGCGCGTTGGGCGATCGGGTCTCCGTGGACGACTTCGCCGAGCACGTCTTCGGGGTGGTGCTGGTCAACGACTGGTCGGCCCGGGACATCCAGGCTTGGGAGTACCAGCCGCTCGGCCCGTTCCTCGGCAAGTCGTTCGCCACCTCGGTCTCGGCCTGGGTGACGCCGCTGGACGCCCTCGCCGACGCCTTCGTGCCGGCCCCCGACCAGGACCCGCCGGTGGTGGACTACCTGCGGGACGTGCCGCACCTGGGCCTGGACCTGCGCCTGGCGGTCGAGTGGAACGGCGACCAGGTCAGCGAACCCCCGTTCGCCACCATGTACTGGACCCCCGCCCAGCAGTTGGCGCACCTCACCGTCAACGGGGCTTCGCTGCGCACCGGTGACCTGTACGCCTCCGGGACCGTCTCCGGCCCGGACCGAGGGCAGGTCGGCTCCTTCCTGGAACTGACCTGGGGCGGCGCCGAGCCGGTCACTGTGGGCGGCGAGAGCCGTACCTTCCTGGACGACGGCGACACGGTGACCATCACGGCCACCGCCCCCGGCCCGGACGGCACCACCATCGCCCTCGGTGAGGTATCCGGCACGGTTCGCCCGGCCCGCTGAGCGGGCAACCGCCATCCGTCTCGTGCACGGGACCCGTGATCGCACCGGCTGTGCGATCACCGGCCCTGGTTGATCCGTTGATCGTCCGGATTCCGTTGCTACACCGCGCAATCCGAGCCGGGCTCCGCTCGGCCGCCAGCGGTGGGGCAATCCCGACGCACACGGAGGTAACGACGATGCACGATCTTGCGGGCGCGGTCTGGCGTACCAGCAGCCGCTCAAACGACCAGGGGCTCTGCGTGGAAGTGGCGGACAACCTGGTCGACGTCCATGGTCTGGTCGGAGTCCGCGACTCCAAGGACCAGGCCGGTCCCACACTTGCGGTCAGCCCGCCGGGGTGGACAGCGTTCATCGGCGCGATTCGGGCCGGTCGCTTCGAGCGCTGACCGGCGCTTCGGCGCCGGTCGACGACGACCGGTGCCGAGGCGACCGCCCAATCGGACAGCGTGGCCCCCGGGTGGTGAAAATTCCGCTCCGGGGGCCCCGTCCCGCCCTCACTCCGCGTACCGTCGAGGACACGGGAGGGTGTCATGTCGACGGTGGCGATTACCGGAATCATCGAGGCGCACGCTGTCGACGTCTGGCGTCTGCTGACCGACCTGCCCGGCCGCGCGGCCCGATTGACCGCCGCCGGCCCGATCGAGGTGCTCACCCCGGGTTCGTTCGGGCCGGGCACCTCCTGGCGCGAGGAACGCATCCAGCCGGGTGGCGGCACGCTGACCGAGGAGTTCCTGGTGGTCGAGGCGCTCGCGCCGCAGCGACTGGTGCTCTGCTCCTCCGGCACCGGCGCGGACTACCGCATCACCTGGAGCCTGCGGCCGGTCCGCCGCCGCCGTCGGGGCTGCACAGCGGTCACCGTCACCCACGAGGCGGTGCCGACAGCTCCGTACGGTCGGGTGGTGGCGCTGCTGCTCGGCGGGCTGGCCGTACGCGCGGTCGAGGCGGCGCTCTGGCGTGATCTCGCCGACCTTGCCGTCGCGGCCGGTGCCACCGGCTCCGTCGAAGCCGCCTGAGCGCCAGGCGCTCAGCCCTCGCCATGACCTGAACGGGGTCCGGCCCCCTCCGCTGGGTAGGGTGCCGGGCGGAGGTGCGGCATGAGGTTCCCGAGAGGCCGGCGACGGCTCGCGATCGCGGTCGCGGCGCTGCTCGCGACGGCGGCCGTCGTGGTCATCGTCCACCGGGTCCTCGCACCGGCAGAGGTGAGCACTGTGGCGCGGGCCGACTATCCGGCCCCGGCCCGACCTGCTGCCGGCGTGATCGGTCGGTTGCCGGTCGCCCCGTTGATCGTCGACGGGAGACTGCGGGTGTACGCCGCACACCGCCAGGTCTACGCTGACCGGCCGGTGGACGGGCGGTACCGGACCAGCCCGTACTGGTCGTACCGGCGGTGGCCAGCGGAGCTGACCGGGGTGGTGGCCAGCGGCAGCACCGTGGTCAGTCGTTGGTCCGACGGGCACCTCGTCGCACTGGACGCCCGGACCGGCGGGGTGCTCTGGCGAGCCGACGGCCCGGAGCCCGTCGGGAGCACGGCGCCGGCGCGTCGTACCTGGGCGGCGGCGGTCTGGGATGCGCCCGGGCTCCAGCTCACCGACCTTCCCGACGGGCGGGTCGTGCTGGTGGTGACCGGGGATACCCAGGCGCGTGGGATCGAGCTGAGCGGCGGCCGGGAGCTGTGGCGGGTCGACCTGCCGGGCAGGTGTCGTAGCGACGTCGGCACCAGCGCCACCGGGCTGCTGATCGGTCTGGACACCTGCGCCGGGGCGGCCACTGTCGAGTTCCGGGACGCGGCGACGGGCGAGGTACGTGAGCGTTGGCGCCCGCCGGGCGGCCCGGACGGGTTCGTGGTGACGCCGCTCGGCTGTCGTACCGGCGGGTCGGACTGTCTGGGGTTGCGGACCGCCGGGCCGGGTGACGAGGGCGGTCGGGGTTGGCTGTTGGCTGCCGGGTCGCCGGTCGCCGCCCCCGCGTTGGACCCGGCCGACGCCGCGCTGGTCGGTGAGCAGTCCGTCGCCGTGCTCGACGGGGTAGTGGTGGGTCGATCCGCGCGTACGGGCACGGAGCTGTGGCGGTCCCCGGGCCTGGGCACGGCCCGGGTGCTGGCTGGGCAACCTGGCCGGGTGCACCTGTTGACCGAGGCGAACGATCTGGTGACGCTGGATCCGGTGACCGGTAGGCAGTTGTCCCGCTTCGTTCTCAACGTCGGCTCGGACGGGACCGGCTGGGCACCCGGGGCGGTGACGGCCGAGGACGGGTTCGTGGCGATCGAGCGGCTCCGAAGGCCTGTCGACCCCACCGGCGACGACCGGCGCTACTACTACACAGGCGAGACGGTGATTCTGGCCGCCACCTGATCGTGGCGTCTTGGGACTCGGAAACACCCAACCATTCCATTCCCTTTGTCGTGAAAGGGTACGTTTTTCACGGTTCAGGTTTCCGGTGGAAGGGGTCGGCGCATGGCCAGGACAACAGCCAACTACCTCGTGGGTGGCGCGCTCGCCGCCACCGCGAGCCTGGCGTTGGCGGTGTCGCCGGTGCTGGCCGCCGACCCCGCCTCGGCGCGGGGGTTCGGCGCTGTCCGGGCCGAGCCCTCGGCGGACACCGGCGTCACCTTCGAGATCCTGCCGGCGTCGCCGACCCCGCCCCCGACCCAGCCGCCACCCACGTCCACACCGACGGCACCGCCCCAGCCCACACCGAGTCATGGTGAGTTGCCGGTCACAGGGTCGGGCGGGTCGGTGCTGCTCCTCGCCGTGCTGGGCGCAGCCCTGCTCGTCGCCGGGTGGTTCGCCGCCCGCCGCAGTCGGCCGAGCTGACAAACCCCGCCGCAGCCGGCCGAGCTGACAGGCCGGCCGCAGCCGGTGGTCGGGCTGCACTGCGCAGTCAGCGGTTGGCCGGGGTGCGCTCCCTGGGGCGGCTGGTGGGAGGCCGACCGGACCGGCGGGAACGGCGGGCCAGCATGGCGAGGCCGACGATCAGCAGTAGGCCCACGACTGCCGCCGCCGCTGTCCACCCGGAGAGGATCCGGGAGACGACACTGCCCCGTTTGCCGACCTGACCAGCGTCGGGAAACGTGACCCGCGCGGTGATGCTTCGCTTCACCAGGCCGCTCTCCAGGTTCACCTCCGCCTTCCAGGGGCCGTTCGGCAACGTGGTCGGGAGTCGGGCGATGACCTGCCCGGAGGCGCCCGGCGCCAGCGTGACGCCCTGCCCGACCGGAAACGGGCCGGCCCGACTGCCGGCCGGGCCGTCGCTCAGGGTGACAGCGCCGGTCAGGTCGATGGCACGGCCTCCGGTGTTGGTGACCTGGACGGTCATCGACGGTTCGCCCTCGGGGCTGCGGGCCGGGCGTACCTCGCCGATCGAGAAGTCGGAGGCGGGTTCGCCTCCGGGCCCGATGTCGAGGTACATCCGGACTCCGACCCGGTGGACCTGCATGATCTCGCCGCCGGCCCGGGGCGCTGAGGCGGTGGATGCCCAGACCACCCCGTACCGCTCGCCCCGGGAGGCGGCCGGCGGCACGGTGACGCTCGCTCGGACCCGGGTCTCTTCCCACGGTCCCAGCTCGACCGAGCGCTCGTCGAGGGTGACCCAGGAGGTCAGCTCGTTCTCGGCGCGACCCTCGCCGAAGCGGAACGCCGCGTCCTCCAGGGTCGCGGCCGCCGGATACACGTCGACCCGACGGGTCTGGTCGGTGCGGTTGACGATCAGCAGTTGCCGCTTGATGGTGGTGCCCGGCGGTAGGTGGTCGACGATGTAGCGCAGCGCCCGAGGGTCGTTGCGGCGCTCGGTCGGGGCTTCCAGCAACCGGATCCCGATGGTGCCGTCGTCCGATCCCGCTTCCGGTTCGACCGCGCCGGCCCGGGTCGACAGACCCGGACCGGCGAGGCAGAACAGGGCGAGGGCGACCGCGATGGTCGACCGCCCCCGGCGGCTACGCCACCGAATGTGTCACCGTGCCGGTGTACACGCCCGCGATGCTGTCCAGCGGGACGTTGACGTCCAGTGTGGGGTTCCAGCTGGCGGTGTTGCCGCCGGTGCCGCCGCTGTGGGTGAACGCGGTGAGCGGGGTGACGCTGGAGAGCGGCTGGGCGTCGCCGGCGGTGGCCTGCCCCGGCGTGAAGGTGCCCGTGCCGGTGGTGGCCGTCGCCGGGCCGGACCAGTAGTCGATCTCCTCAGGGAGGACCGTCTCGGGCGGTGAGCCGCCGCCGGTCTGGAAGACGCTCGCGGTCACCGAGGCGACCCAGGAGGCGTCGGCGGCGCCTCGTGAGTCGGTGACCGTCACCACGCCGAGCTGGCCGGTGATGACCCCACCGGGGGCACCGTCACCGAGGTCGGCGGCGGCCGGCGCGTCGATGTCGAGGGTGCCGGCGAGTACCTCGAAGGTGACGGTGGTGGTGTCGGTGGGCGCGGCGGCGGCCGGCGTGGCGAGGAAGCCCACCATCGCCGCGGCGGCCGCCCCGGCAAGACAGATCTTGGCAGTACGCACTGTGGTTTACCCCGTTCTCGAAGTGAGCCGGACGCGATCCTCGGCACGTCTGGCTACTTCGGAAGATAGGGGCAACGAGATGCTAAAACGGACAAACAACCCATGTGTCATCACTTGGTCACAGTAGGTCGTTCGGTGCTCAGGTCAGCGCCGCCTCCGCAGCCGCCAGGAACGCGTCGTTCTCGGCCGGGGTGCCGATCGTGACCCGGACCCCGTCCCCGGCGAACGGCCGCACGATCACCCCGCGCGCCTCGCACGCCTTGCCGAACGCCACGGCCCGCTCGCCCAACGGCAGCCAGACGAAGTTGGCCTGACTCGTCGGCACGTCGGGCACGAACTTGCGCAGCGCCTCGGTGACCCGGTCCCGTTCGGCGACGACCAGAGCGCAGCGGCGCTCCATCTCCACCACCTGGGTCAGCGCCGCGAGCGCCCCGGCCTGGGCCGCCGTGCTGCTGGAGAACGGGGTCGCCACCTTGCGGATGGCGGCCGCCACCACCGGCTGGGCAACCAGCCAGCCCATTCGCAGCCCGGCGAGCCCCCACGCCTTCGACAGGGTGCGCAACACCGCCACGTTCGGCCGGTCCAGGTAGTCGAGACCGTCCGGCACCTCCGCGTCCGTGACGAACTCCCGGTACGCCTCGTCGATGACCACCAGCACGTCGTCCGGCACGGCGTCGAGGAACCGGTCCAGCTCGGCCCGGCGAAGCGCCGTACCCGTGGGGTTGTTCGGGTTGCAGACGAAGATCACCCGGGTCCGGTCGGTCACCGCCGCGGCCATCGCCGTCAGGTCGTGCCCGTGCCCGGCGTCGTTGGGCACCCGCACGCTGGTCGCGCCGCTGGTCGCCACGATGATCGGGTACGCCTCGAAGGACCGCCACGAGTAGAGCACCTCGTCGCCGGGCAGGCAGGTGGCGCGCACCAAGTGCTCGGCCAGCGCCACCGAACCGCAGCCGGTGGCGATCCGGTCGGCGTCCACCCCGTACCGCTGGGCCAGCGCGTCCCGCAGCGCGACCACACCCATGTCCGGGTAGCGGTGCGACGTGGTGATCGCCTCGGTGACCGCCTCCACCACGCCGGGCAGTGGCCCGTATGGCACCTCGTTACTGGCCAGCTTGATGGCCTCCGGCAGGCCCAACTCCCGGGCCAGGTCGGCGGGGCTGCGCCCCGGCACGTAGCTGGGCAGCGCGTCCAGGTCGACGCGGGTCAGCCGCAGCGCCGGCTGGTGACGTCCGGAGTCGGTCATGGGGTGTCTCCCGAGGGCTGGTTACGGTCGTTCGAGGGGGCGGTATCGGTGTGCGGGGGGACTTCGACGACCACCGTCTGCGCGCGCTTGTCGTGCAGCGCCTGGCGCAGGGGATGGTCGAAGAGGGGGGAGAGGGCGTCGACCAGTTGCAGCACCAGGCCGAGCCCGGCGCAGTACCAGAGCAGAGTCGGCAGGCCCAGCGTGCTCCAGCGGCTCAGCGCCCGGCGGACGCCCAGCGGCTGGTCGGCGGCCACTGGCACCGCCCGGATCCGCATCACCCGCTTGCCGACTGTCTGCCCGCCGGAGGCCATTGTCGGCACCTCGTACGCCAGCCAGAGCGCGGTGGCGATCAGCAGGATCGCCACCAGCAGAGAGTTGGCCTGCTCACTGGGGATCGGCAGGCCGTCGGCGGAGGTGTCGCCGCGCGACGCGCGCTGGAAGACCTCCTGCCAGTACGGCGCCCACTCCTGGGCCCAGCGCCAGACGAACCAGCCGTTGACAACCACGTTCAGCGCGAAGACGAGGCCGAAGTCGATCAGCCGGGCGACCAGCCGACGGCCGTAGCCGGCCAGCCTGAGGCCGTGCGGTCGCGGCTCTGGCGGTCGTCCGGGCCAGCCGGGGTGACCGGCCGGCGGCGCCCAGCCAGGAGGGGCGCCCGGCGGGGTCCAGCCCGGCGGACCGCCCTGCGGACCCCAACCGGGAGGGCCAGCCTGGGGTCCCCAGCCAGGGCCGTGCCCCGGTTGCGGGCCGTGCCCCGGTTGCGGGCCGTACCCAGGGGGTGGGCCCTGCTGGGGCGACCAGCCCGGCGCGCCGGTCGCCGAGTCGGGGGTCGTCGACGCCCCGGGCGCGGCCGGGGTGACCGGTGCGGGCGGCGGCTCGGCCGGCGGCGGACCGTCCGGCGGGGTCGCGTCGACGGGAATGGGCGCACCGAGCCAACCCTCGCCGTCCCAGTAACGCCGGGTCTCGGTGTCGGCGGGGTCGACGTACCAACCAGGTTGAACGCTCACGCCATCGCTCCGCTTCGCTTCGCGACGGCGCGAGGCGCCACCCTACTGAGCCTGCTGGTTCGCTCGCTGCGCTCGCTCACTGGGACACCTTAACGACGACCGTCTGAGCGAACTTGTCGTGGAGGCACTGCTGCCACGGCTTGTCCCAGAGCTGCCACAACCCGTCCAGGTAGCTCAGCCCCGGGACGAAGCCAGAGAACTGCTGCACCAGGAACCGCTTCGCGGCGGCCCGGCGGTCGAGGGAGCGCGTCGGGTCCAGCGGCACGATCCGCAGCTTCATCATCTTCTTGCCGAAGGTCTGGCCGGTCTTGAACATCATCTCGACGTAGTAGACGTACGCGAGCACGAGCGAGATCGCGATGATCCCGAGGTCCAGCCACAGCAGGGGCAGCAGGAGTTCACGGAGATAGTCGGGCTCGCGGATCGAGCCGTCCGACGCGAACAGGGCGAGATCGGGCGCAACGACAACGAGGAAGATGATCGCCGCGGGCACCGCGAGCACCAGGCCGACCACCATGAAGACCGCGGCGTCGAGCAACATGGCCAGCAGTCGATCGCTGAAGCTGGCCAGCGGCTGTCCGCCCGGGGTCAGCGTCGGGGGCGGGGCCACCGGTCGGTGTGGTCCGCCGTAGAACTGCGGCGGGGCGTACCCGGGTGGGGCGTACTGCGGCGGCGCGGCGTACCCGTGGGGGTGTGGGCCGGGCTGCGGCGCGAAGCCGCCGGCGGTGGGTCGGGGCCCACCGGCCGGCGGCGTCGGGTACGACGGAGGTTGCGTCACGCTCGCAAGTGTTACAGGTTGCCGCGGGCTTCCTGCTCCCGCTCGATCGCCTGGAAGAGCGCCTTGAAGTTGCCCTTGCCGAAGCCCAGCGAGCCGTGCCGCTCGATCAGCTCGAAGAAGACTGTGGGACGGTCCTGCACCGGCTTGGTGAAGATCTGGAGCAGGTAGCCGTCCTCGTCCCGGTCGACCAGGATCTTGCGGGCCTTCAGCTCCTCGATCGGCACCCGCACCTTGCCGATCCGCTCGCGCAGCTCCGGGTCGTCGTAGTACGAGTCCGGGGTGTCCAGGAACTCCAGGCCCGCCGCGCGCATCGCGTCGACGCTGGCCAGGATGTCGTTGGTGGCGACGGCGATGTGCTGCGCGCCCGGGCCCTGGTAGAACTCCAGGTACTCGTCGATCTGGGACTTCTTGCGGGCGATCGCCGGCTCGTTGAGCGGGAACTTCACCTTGCGGGTGCCGTTCGCCACGACCTTGCTCATCAGCGCCGAGTAGTCGGTGGCGATGTCGTCGCCGACGAACTCCGCCATGTTGGAGAAGCCCATCACCCGCTTGTAGAACTCGACCCACTCGTCCATCCGGCCCAGCTCCACGTTGCCGACCACGTGGTCGACGGCCTGGAAGAAGCGCTTCGGCTGGATGCCGGCGTCGATCATCGGCTGCCGGTCCACGATCGGGCCCCGGGCCACGAAGCCGGGCAGGAACGGGCCGCTGTAGCGGGACCGGTCGACGAGCGTGTGCCGGGTGTCGCCGTACGCGGCGATGGAGGCCATCCGGACCGTGCCGTGCTCGTCGGTCACCTCGTGCGGCTCGACGACGCTGGCGGCGCCCTGCGCGATGGCGTGCGCGTACGCGGCGTCCACGTTCGGGACCTCCAGCGCGATGTCGCTGATCCCGTCGCTGTGCCGGGCCACGTGCTCGGCGCCCTCGGCGTCCGGGCGCACCGCGCCGGTCAGCACGAACCGGGCCGAGCCGCTGGTCAGCACGTACTGGGCGTGGTCCCGGTAGCCCTGCTCGGGGCCGCGGTACGCCACGCAGGTCATGCCGAAGGCGGTGGAGTAGTAGTGGGCGGCCTGCTTGGCGTTGCCGACCAGGAAGTGCACGTGGTCGAGGCCCCGGACCGGGAACGGGTCGTGGCTGATGTCGTGGTCGACAGCGCCGACGAGCCGGTCGACGTCGACGTCCTCGGTCGACTGGGGTCGGTCGATCGCCTGGGTCATGGTGGGCTCCCTCGCGTACCGGCCGGCCTTGTGGGCCGCCGTGGTCGGTTCTTGTGGCGAGGATCGCTGGCCCGGCATCGAGTGGGCAACTGTTGGCGGAAATGCTGGTCAGGTTGCGCATTCGGTATGGTGCTCACTCATGAATGGTGAGCAGAATGTACAGCTCGACTCGCTCGATGTGCGCTTGATCGAACTGCTCGCCGAGGAGCCGCGGATCGGGGTGCTGGAGTGCTCCCGGCGGCTCGGGGTGGCCCGGGGCACCGTGCAGGCGAGGCTGGACAAGCTTGTCGAGCGGCGGGTCATCGAGGGCTTCGGCCCCGAGATCGCGCCGGCCGCGATCGGGTTCGGGGTGACCAGCTTCGTCACCCTGGAGATCAGTCAGCGGCACGGCCACGACCCGGTCACCGCTCACCTCGCCGCCATCCCCGAGGTGTTGGAGGCGCACACCATCACCGGCTCCAGCGACCTGCTCTGCCGGATCGTGGCCCGCTCCAACACCGACCTGCAACGGGTCATCGACCAGATCGTGTCGTCCGTCGGCATCACCCGCGCCTCGACGATCATCGCGCTGGCCGAGCAGATCCCCTACCGCACGCTTCCGCTGGTGCGCAGTGCTGTTCGGTCCGAGGGAAGGACGCTGTAACACCTCCGAGCGCAGAAAGCGCGGCGACACGGCGGCGCGGGCGTACGGAAGATCCGTGATCGTGGCTACGGTGTGCGGGTGGCGAAGGGGAGCGTGCGCGGTGGGCTGCTGCTTGGCCTCGCCGTGGTCGTCGCGCTCGCCGCGACAGGCGTGTGGAACCCGTTCCCCGGCCTGTGGGACTGGGTGGACCGCAGCGAACCCATCTCCGAGCCCGACGTGGTCTGGCAGCAACGGGTCGGTGGCACTCCGCGCAGCGTGACAATCGCCGGCGACGCCGTCGTGGTCGAGCAGCGCACCCGGGTCGAGGCTCGCAGCCTGGCCACCGGCGCCCAACTCTGGGAGCGCAAGGCGGACTGGGCGGCGGTCGCCGGCGGCGACCGGGACCCGGTAGTGGCCGTGGGCAAGCTCCTGGTCAAGGGGTACGAGCTGCTCGACCCGACGACGGGGGTGACCCGGCGGCGTGACGATGACGCGGTGGCCGTCTGGACGTACCGCAACCTGCTCCTCGACGCCAGGTGCACGGACGCCACCGACTGCACCCTGAGCGCCTGGGACCCGCGTGGCACGGCGCCGCTCTGGACGGCCTTCCTGCCCGGGGTGCACAGCGGCCTGCTCGCCGACAACCCGGGTTTGCGCGGCACCCGTCGGCTCACCGCCACCCGGATCGACGACGGCGTGGCCGGGGCGGAGGCCGCGCCACCGCTGCTCGGCTTCCCGGTCGACGGTCGGGTCCACGTGGTCGACACCGCCACCGGCCGGGTGCTGCAGAACGTCGAGCCCGGCCGGGAGGAGCGGCTCTCCGTGGTGGGCGGCCGGCTGCTGCGGATCGCCGCCCGCTCCCAGGACGGCACCTGTTACTTCGCCATCTCCGCCCGCGACTCGGCCACCGGGCAGGAAGCCTGGCAGCGGGCCGGGATCAACCTGCGCACCGCCGACTCCGCCGGCTGCGTGCAACGCGAGGACCCGCAGGGTGCGCGGAACGTGCTGATCGGCGTCGCCCCGGACGGCCGCGAGGCGGTCATCGACGGGTACGACGGCCGGCTGCTCTGGGTCGGTGAGCCGGGCACCAAGCTGATCGCGGTGGACGACCGTTCGGCGGTGTTCCGGGCCGCCGACAAACGTTCGGTCATCGCCCGCGAGTTGGGCACCGAGAAGGTGCTCTGGACGCGGCAGGCCAGCGGCAAGGCCGGGGCCGCGCTCACCCCGTACGCGGCGGTGGTGGCCGACGAGAAGCCGTCCCGGCTGGCGGCACTGGACCCACGCACCGGCCGGGAGTTGGCCGCCCTGCGCACCTCGGCGAACGCCCTCGCCGTCGGGTCACAGGGGATGATCATCGGTGAGGGGCGGGAGATCGGGTACGTCCGTTTCGGCGCGTCCGGAAGCTCGCCCACCCGACCGCCCGGCAACGGTGGGAATCCCGGGCCGGGCGGCCCCGGCCCCGGCGGGCCGAACGACGGCGACTGCGGGCCGAAGGGGGAACTCTGCCCCGACCCGGGCGGCGGCAAGGACGGCTGAGCGGGCGGTTCGTCCGAAGATCGGGATGGCGGCCGGGCCCGGCGCGCCCGGTGGATGAGAGCGGCGTCCCAGGACCCGCCCGGCGGGTGGGAGTGATCGACCGGTCTGCCCTAGGCTTGCCGCTCATGAGCAGTGCCGCCGCATTCTCGTACGCCCCTCTGCTGCCAACCGGCCCGGACCAGACGGACTATCGCCTGGTCACCGACGAGGGCGTGGACGTCGTACACGGCCCGGGGGGCCGTCGGTTCCTCACCGTGGAGCCGGCCGCGCTCACCGCGCTGACCGCCGAGGCGATGCACGACATCGCGCACTTCCTGCGCCCCGCACACCTGGCGCAGCTCCGGGCGATCATCGACGACCCGGCCGCCTCGCCGAACGACCGGTTCGTCGCGCTGGACCTGCTGCGCAACGCCAACATCGCCGCCGGCGGTGTCCTGCCGATGTGCCAGGACACCGGCACCGCCATCGTGATGGGCAAACGCGGTCGGCACGTGCTGACCGACGGTGCCGACGCGGAGGCCATCTCCCGGGGCGTCTACCAGGCGTACACCAAGCTCAATCTGCGCTACTCCCAACTCGCTCCCCTGACCATGTGGGACGAGCGGAACACCGGCAGCAACCTGCCCGCCCAGGTAGACCTGTACGCCGAGGACCCGGACGGGCACCCCGACGCGTACAAGTTCCTGTTCATGGCCAAGGGCGGTGGCTCGGCCAACAAGTCGTACCTCTACCAGGAGACGAAAGCGCTGCTCAATCCAACGCGGATGATGCAGTTCCTGGAGGAGAAGCTGCGGCTGATCGGCACCGCCGCCTGTCCGCCGTACCACCTGGCCGTCGTCATCGGCGGCACCTCCGCCGAGTACGCGCTGAAGACCGCGAAGTACGCCAGCGCCAAGTATCTTGACGCGCTGCCCACAACGGGTTCGATGAGCGCGCACGGCTTCCGCGACCTGGAGCTGGAGGCGGAGGTCCTGGAGCTGACCCGCAACTTCGGCATCGGCGCCCAGTTCGGTGGGCGGTACTTCTGCCACGACGTACGGGTGGTCCGGTTGCCCCGGCACGGTGCGTCCTGCCCGGTGGCTATCGCCGTCTCCTGCTCGGCGGACCGCCAGGCCGTCGCCAAGATCACCCCGTCGGGCGTGTGGCTGGAGCGGCTCGAAACCGACCCGGCGCGGTTCCTGCCCGACGTCACCGACGATTCGCTCGACGCCGAGCTGGTGGTCCGGGTCGACCTGAACCGGCCGATGGACGAGATCCGCGCGGAACTGTCGAAGTACCCGGTGAAGACGCGCCTCTCCCTCTCCGGGCCGCTCGTCGTCGCCCGGGACATCGCCCACGCCAAGATCGCCGAGCGGCTGGACGCCGGTGAGCCGATGCCGCAGTACCTGCGTGACCACGCGGTCTACTACGCCGGCCCGGCGAAGACCCCCGAGGGGTACGCGTCCGGCTCGTTCGGCCCGACCACCGCCGGCCGGATGGACGCCTACGTGGAAAAGTTCCAGGCCGCCGGTGGCTCCCAGGTGATGCTGGCCAAGGGCAACCGGTCGGGTCAGGTGACCCGATCCTGCCAGCAGCACGGCGGCTTCTACCTCGGCTCGATCGGCGGCCCCGCGGCCCGCCTCGCCCAGGACTGCATCAAGCACGTCGAGGTGCTCGAATACGCGGAGCTGGGCATGGAGGCCGTCTGGAAGATCGAGGTGGAGGACTTCCCCGCCTTCATCGTGGTCGACGACAAGGGCAACGACTTCTTCGCCGAGGTCACCAAGCCGGTGCTCACCGTCGGCCGCCGCTGACCCCACAGGTACGCGAAAGGGCGCCGGGCGAAGTCGCCCGGCGCCCGTTCTGTCGCCCGTGCTCTGCCGACATCGGTACGCCCGCCCCCTGGGGTGGGACGGGCGCACCGCCCCCGTCGGATGCCGTCACCGACAACTCGGAATGAGTGTGCTGCGCACCGCTGTCGATCCGCTCTCAGATCACTATCGCCTGACCGAGGCGGTCTGTTATCACCGGACTACTCTGCTGGAAGTTGCACCACTGATGCGGGAGAGCAGATGCGGTTCGGGATCCTGGGGCCCCTGCGGGTGGGCGGTGGCGAGTCCACTGTCACCGCCGGACGCGACCGGATCGTGCTCGCCATGCTCTTGTTGCGGGCCGGCCGGCTCGTGCCGGTCGACGAACTGGTCGACGCGGTGTGGGAGGACCGCCCGCCGGCCACCGCCCGAGCGCAGTTGCAGACCTGCGTGTCGCGGTTGCGTCGCCGGTTCACCGAACTCGAGCTGGCACCGGACCTCATCGTCACCGACCCGGCGGGGTACGGGGTGCGTACCGCACCGACCGACCTGGACGCCGAGGTCTTCACCCGGGGTGTGGAGGCGGCCCGATCCGCCGCGACGGCCGGTCGCCTGGTAGACGCGCGTGCCGAATTCCGCGCCGCCTTGGCGTTGTGGCGCGGGCCGGCGCTGGGTGGAATCCCGAGCCGGAGCGTCCGCCGCCGTGCACAGGCACTCGACGAGCAGCGTCTCACCGCGCTGGAGGAGTGCGTCGATGTCGAGCTGCGCCTCGGTCTGGCCGCCGAGCTGATCGGCGAACTCGCCGAAAGTGTCGACCAGCACCCGGTGCGGGAGCGGCTGCGTGGGCAACTGATGCTGGCACTGTCCGCGGTCGGGCGGCAGGCCGACGCGCTCGCCGTCTACCGGGAGGGCCGGCGGTTCTACGCGGATGAGCTGGGCATCGAACCAGGTGCCGAGTTGCAGGAACTGCACCAACGGGTGCTCGCCGGTGACCTGGCCCTGGCCGGTCGGGAAGCGTGGCCGATCGCTCCGGTCCGCTCGCTGCCCCGGGCGATCGGCGACTTCACCGGCCGGCAGCAGACGCTGGCCCGCCTGGTCAAGGAGGTGGAGGCCGGGGCCAGGATCCAGCTCATCGACGGCATGGCGGGCAGCGGCAAGACCACCCTCGCGGTGCACCTCGCCACCGCCCTCGCAGACGACTACCCGGACGCCCAGCTCTACCTCGACCTGCATGGGCACAGCGAGCGCACGCCGTTGACGCCGGCTGCGGCGGTGGCGACGCTGCTGCGGCAACTCGGTGTGCCCGACGAGCGCGTACCGGCGAACCAGGACGACCGGTTGGCGCTCTGGCGCTCCGAGCTGTCCGGCCGGCGGGCCCTGCTGGTGTTGGACAACGCGGCCACCGCCGACCAGGTGACACCCCTGCTGCCCAACGGCTCGCGATGCCTGATCCTGATCACCAGTCGTCGACGGCTGGTCGGGGTGGACGAGGGCCGGCCCTCGTCGCTTCCCGTGCTCGACACCGACGAGGGGGTCGAGCTGCTGGGGCGGGTGGTCGGCATGAACCGGGTGGCAGCCGAGCCGGAGGCCGCCACCGAGGTGGTCCGACGCTGTGGTCACCTGCCTCTCGCCATCCGACTGGCCGGTGCCCGACTGGCACACCGACCCCGTTGGCGGATCGCCGACCTGGCCGAGCGGCTGAGCACCCGACCGGACCCGTTGGCCGAGTTCGAAGCGGGCGAACGGTCCGTCGGTCGAGCCTTCGCCCTGTCGTACGCCCAGGTGTCGCCGGCGGCGCAGCGCGCATTCCGGCTGCTGGGTCTGCACCCGGGGGTACGGTTCGACAACCTGGTCGCGGCCGTACTGGTCGAACTGCCGCTGCCCGAGGTCCAGGACCTGCTCGACGAGTTGGTCGACGCGCACCTGGTGGAGGAGGCGGAGCCCAGCCGCTACCGGTTGCACGACCTGGTCCGGGAGTACGCGCGGACGCTGGTCGCCGAGCCTGAGCGGGCAGGCGAGCGGCGGGACGCCATCGAGCGTCTGCTCGATCACCACCTGCACGTCGCCACGGCGATCGCTCGCGAGAGGGAGCTCTCCTCGACCCAACCGCTGATCTTGGTGACGGTACCGGTTCGGGCTGACCTGGTCACGATCGTCACCGAGCAGGGTCGAACCTGGCTCAACGAGAACCTTGCCCTGTGGCCCGCACTGGTCCGGTTGGCGGAGACCGAGGGGCTTCTCCAGAAGTGCTGGCAGTTGGCGAGGGCGTGCTGGCACGCCCAGTTCGAGAGTGGCCGCCTGGACGAGTTGATCGAGACGCACTCCGCGGGCCTGCGCGCCGCCGAGGAGTTGGGCGACGATCGGGCGGTCGCGACAATGCTCAACTATCTCGCCTCGGCCCACTACCGGTTGGGTGCTTTCCCCGAGTCGATCCGGGTGATGGAAAGGTCGCTGGAGATTTTCCGCCGGCTCGGTCTGCGCCGTGAGTTCCGCAACACCCTTGGCAACCTGGGCACCGCGTACGCCGCCAACTTCGAGTTCCGCCGGGCCCGGGAGTGCTACGACGCTGCCCGCGCGCTGGCGACGCGGCTGCGCGACAAGGAGGCGCTGGCGAACGAGCTCAACAACCTCGCGATGACCCTGCTTCTCTGGGGACGGTTCGACGAGGCGCTGCGCACCGCCCGGCGGCACCTGGGGATCGCCCGCGAGGTCGGCGATCCGCGCCGGATCGGCAACGCCCTCGGGCACCTCGGGATGATCCGGCATCGGATGGGTGACGTGGTGCCGGCCGAGCGGTTGCTGCGGGTGGCGCTGCGCGTCAAGCGAGAGGTGGGCACCCGGTTTGGCGAGGGTGAGGTGTTGAACGAGATCGGGATGATGGAACGGGAGGCTGGCCGTCCGGAACGGGCCGCCGATCTGCACCGTGCGGCACTGGTCGCGATGACCGAGGCGGGGGATCGCATCGCCCAGTGCGGCTCGCGCAACCTGCTGGCCCGAGCCATCCTGGATCAGGGGGACGTGACAAGCGCGCTCGACCTGCATCGTCGGGTGCTCGTCGACGCCACCGGGCTGGGTTCCCCACGCGAGCAGGGCCTAGCGTTGGAGGGCATCGCCCGCTGCGTACGGGCCACCGATCCGGCGGCCGCCCGCGCGCACCTGGAGCGAGCGCTGGCGCTGTTTCGGCAGATCGAGTCGCCGGATCAGCACGAGGTGGAACGGCTGCTCACCGAGTTCGGCTGACGGATCATCTGCGAGTCGGCCACGGGCGCGGCAGGATGGTACGCGTGACGACTCCAGAGGCGACCGGTTACCGCATCGAACGCGACTCGATGGGCGAGGTGGAGGTGCCCGCCGAGGCGCTGTGGCGGGCGCAGACCCAGCGCGCGGTGCAGAATTTCCCGATTTCCGGCCGGGGCCTCGAACCGGCCCAGATCAAGGCCCTCGCCCAGATCAAGGGCGCGGCGGCCGAGGTCAACGGCGAGCTGGGCGTGATCGACGCCAACGTGGCCGCCGCGATCGCCGCCGCCGCCGCGCACGTCGCCGACGGTGGTTACGACGACCAGTTCCCGGTGGACGTGTTCCAGACCGGCTCCGGCACCTCGTCGAACATGAACACCAACGAGGTGATCGCGACCCTGGCCAGCCGGGAACTGGGCTCCCCGGTGCACCCGAACGACCACGTCAACGCCTCCCAGTCGAGCAACGACGTCTTCCCGTCCTCGATCCACCTGGCGGCCACCCAGTTCATCGTCGAAGACCTGCTGCCGTCGCTGGCGCACCTGGCCTCGGCGTTGGAGGCCAAGGCCGCCGAGTTCGAGACGGTGGTCAAGGCCGGGCGTACCCACCTGATGGACGCCACCCCGGTCACCCTCGGTCAGGAGTTCGGTGGGTACGCCGCCCAGGTCCGCTACGGGATCGAACGGCTGGAGGGCGCGCTGCCCCGACTGGCCGAGCTGCCGCTGGGCGGCACCGCCGTCGGCACCGGGATCAACACCCCGCTCGGCTTCGCCGCCGCCGTGATCGACAGGTTGCGTGAGTCGACCGGGTTGCCGCTGAGCGAGGCGCGAAACCACTTCGAGGCGCAGGGCGCGCGGGACGCGCTGGTGGAGACCTCGGGGCAGTTGCGGACCGTGGCGATCGGCCTCTACAAGATCGCCAACGACATCCGCTGGATGGGCTCCGGCCCTCGCGCCGGCCTGCGCGAGCTGCGCATCCCGGACCTCCAGCCCGGCTCGTCGATCATGCCGGGCAAGGTCAATCCGGTGGTCGCCGAGGCGATGCGGCAGGTCTGCGCCCAGGTGATCGGCAACGATGCGACCGTCGGCTTCGCCGGCTCACAGGGCGACTTCGAGCTGAACGTGATGCTCCCGGTGATGGGCCGCAACCTGCTGGAGTCGATCCGGCTGCTCTCCGCGGTGAGCCGGCTCTTCGCCGACCGGCTGGTGGTCGGCCTGGTCGCGGACGCCGAGGTCTGCCTGGCGTACGCCGAGGGCTCACCGTCGATCGTCACCCCACTCAACCGCTACCTGGGGTACGACGAGGCCGCGTCGATCGCCAAGGAGGCGCTGGCCAAGCAGACCTCGATCCGCGAGGTGGTCATCTCCCGGGGGCACGTCGACTCCGGCAAGCTCACCGAGACCCAGCTGGACGAGACGTTGGACCTGCTCCGGATGACCCATCCCTGACCCGTCCTGCCCCGCCCGGCTCGGCCCGCCCTGCCGCAGCCTGCCCTGGTCAGGGTAGGTGCCGTGGTCTCGCCCAACCGAGGAAGCGGGCGAAGAGCGCGGCGGGGTCGGGGCCGTCGTGCGGGTTGAGTCGGTACAGGTCGGCAGCCGCCTCGTGCAGGACGGCGCACAGGTAGATGCTCAACCCGATGCGGTCGTGCGCGTACTCCTGACGCAGGGTGAGTCGGGCGACCGGGCACGGCCAGGGCGCGGCGCAGACCCGGCAGAGCCAGAGCGGGCGCAGCGGCAGGTGCGGTCGGCGTGGTGCCGTCGCGCGGCCGTCCGGGGCGATCCGGGACATGCTGTGGCCTTTCGTTGACCGGACTGCGCCGGGATGTCGCCGGGCTAGGGGTCGCGCCGGACTTGCGTCGGACCTGCGCCACCTGCGCTGCGCCACCTGCGCTGCGCCAGCTGCGCTGCGCCATCTGCGCCGCGCCAGCTGCCCTGCGCCAGATCGTGCTCGATCCTGGATGTAGTGGCTTCCGCACGCCAGGACCCCACTCTTTCCAGGATCGAGCACGATCTTGTGTGGTCGGTCGGGGCTGCCGGCGGGTTCGGTGACCAATGTGGTTGGTCGGGTGGTGGGCGTGGCCGGTCGGGTGGTGGGCGCGGCTGGAATGGTGGGCGTGGTCGGCCCCGGGTGGCCGGCGTGTGCGTGGGCGGGATAGCAGGTGTCGGCGGGTCCGGCAATGTCTTGGGCTGACGCTTTGGACCTGACTCGTTTGTGGCATCGCCTCCGCTTGTCCAGGTGGGTTGCACTCCGGCTGTGGCTCGCTCTGGTCGTGGCGCACTCCGGCCGTGGTCGCGCTGGCTGTGGGTCGCGCTGGCTGTGGGTCGCGCTGGTCGTGGGTCGCGCTGGCTGTGGGTCGCGCTGGCTGTGGGTCGCGCTGGCTGTGGGTCGCGCCGGCTGTGGATGTCTGGTGGGACCGCCCGGCACGGGGGAGCGGGCGGTCCCGTGCGGTACCGGCAGATCCCGGGGGACGGGGAGCGGCGCCGCGCTTCACAGTGTGGTGATCAGGCGACTACGGTCGGAAGGGTTTGGCCGCGTCGTCATAGTCGCCCTGTTTTGGGTGGCACCGCCGCTGGCGGCCGGCTGGAGATGATCGTCGGCGGGGTGGAGGGCGGGCACGGCATGGCCGATGGACAGATGACGGCGGCGGCGTTCCTGATCGCTGAGCTGCGCCGGGCGCGGGTCCGACGTGGCTGGAGTCAGGACGAGCTGGCCAAGGCGGTCAACTACTCGGCGTCGATGGTCAGCGCCGTCGAGCTGGGTCAGCAGCCGCCCACCGCCAAGTACCTGGAACTGGTCGACCGCGCCCTGGACACCGGCGGCCTCTTCGGCCGGATGTCCACCGAACTGGTCAGCCTGGACCGGGCGCAGCCCTGGCTACGCGGCTGGCAGGCGATCTTCGAGCAGGCGCGCACACTCCGGTGGTATGAGCCCCGCTACGTGCCGGGGCTGTTCCAGACGGAGGCCTACGCGCGGGCGGTCTTCGAGGCGGGCGGCCTGCTCGCTCCCGAAGAGGTCGACCGGCGACTGACCGCCCGGATGGAGCGTCAGGAGGTGCTGCACAGCGAGCGTGCGCCGCAGATCGTGGCGGTGCTGGACGAGGCGGTGCTGCGGCGACGGGTGGGCGGGCGAAAGGTGATGCGCGACCAGACGCTGCACCTGGTCGGCATCGCGACCGGGCACCCCCGGGTCCGGTTGCACGTGGTGCCGCGATCGGCCGAGGAGTATCCAGGGCTTGGTGGACAGTTCGCGCTCGCCGTCCTGCCCGATGGCACGGAGGTGGCCTACCTGGACTGTCAGGTCCGCGGCCAGGAACTGGACCAGCCGAAGGATCTGTTGCGGTTGCAGCGGGTCTGGGAGGCTACCTTGGGCGAAGCCCTGCCCCCGCAGGCATCGATCGAGCTGATGAACGAGGTGGCCGAGTCGTGGAGTTGACCGGTGCTCAATGGCGCAAGAGCAGCCGCAGCAACCAGGACGCCAACTGTGTAGAGGTGGCGACGAATCTTGGGGACGTGGTCGGGGTGCGAGACAGTAAGGACTCGGACGGGCCCGTACTCGTTGTCGACGCGTACTCCTGGCGGCTCTTCGTGGTCGCGCCCCCGCGTTGATCCGACCGCCTCGCCCGCGACGGGGGTCGGTCCTGAGCAGGACGGATGATCCGGGCTATGGGTGACGATGGCGCGGCGGTGCCGGCGGGGACCGAGCGGCTGCGGTTGCGGCGGCTGATTATGGGCGACGTGGACGCGCTGGTCGAGTTGGACAGCGACCCCGAGGTGATGCGTTTCCTCACCGGGGGTGTCGCGACCCCGCTGTCCACAGTGCGTGACGAGCAGTTGCCGAGGCTGCTGGCCCAGTACGACAGGTTCCCCGGGTTGGGGCGGTGGGCGGCGCATGATCGGGAGTCCGGCGAGTTCCTGGGTTGGTTCGCGTTGGACCCGTCAGCGGACGGCACCGAGGCCGAGTTGGGCTATCGGCTGCGCCGCTCGACGTGGGGGCGCGGGCTGGCCACCGAGGGGTCGCGGGAGCTGGTCCGGCACGCCTTCGACGTTGTCGGGGTACGTCGGGTCTGGGCCGAGACGATGACTGTCAACGAACGCTCCCGGCGGGTGATGGTGAAGGCCGGGCTGCGCTACGTGCGGACCTTTCACCTGCAGTGGGACGACCCGATCCCGGGCACCGAGCAAGGCGAGGTGGAGTACGAGGTGCGAGCCGAGGAGTGGGCGACCGTCGGTCAGGAGCGGCCGGCGGCCCGGCGGGCGCGGTAGGCGGTCACCGCGGCGCGGTTGCCGCAGCCGGCCTCGCAGAACCGCCGGGACCGGTTGCGGGACAGGTCGACGACGACGTTGTCGCAGTCCGGGTATTCGCAGATCCGCAAACGGCTCAGCTCGCCGGTACGGACGAGGTCGGCCATCGCCATGGCGGCTTCGACCGCGATCCGGGTGGCCAGCGGCGCATCGCGGGGAACGGCGTGCAGGTGGTACGGCTCGTCGTCGTGCTCGATGAGCTGGGGCAGCGCCTTGTGTTCCAGCAGCAGGCCGTTGACCACCGCGACGATCTCGGGTGGTTCGGCGTGCCAGATGCGGCGCAGTTGGGGACGCAGCTCCCGTACGGCGCGCAGCTCGGCCTCGGTGTGCTCGTGCCGGCCGCTGTAGGAGTGGCGGTCGAAGAACGCGTCCAGCGCCGCGATGTCGGGCAGCAGCTCACCGTCCCGACCTGCGGTGTTGACCAGCGCCGCGGCGGCGATCAGCGAACACTCGGTGTCATGAGCGAATAGCAACTTGACTCCTGTCATGGCTTCCGCCTAGCGTCATCAGTACAAGGATAGTTTGCTCATGACACGGTGCCCATTGCGAGGAGCGCGACATGCACTCACGACCTGCTGCCGGCGTCGGACTTGCGCTGCTCTCCGCAGTCACCTTCGCCACCTCCGGCACCTTCGCGCGATCGCTCATCGAGGCCGGCTGGTCAGCCGAGTCCGCGGTGATCGCCCGGGTCGGGGTGGCCGCCCTGGTGCTGGCGATCCCCGCCCTGCTGTCGCTGCGGGGCAAATGGGACGTGCTGCGAGGCAACGCCGCGGCCATCGGCATGTTCGGGCTCCTCGGGGTGGCGCTGGCCCAGGTGTGCTTCTTCAACGCCGTGCGCTACCTGCCCGTCGGTGTCGCGCTGCTGCTGGAATACCTGGGCATCATCCTCGTCGTGGTCTGGATGTGGCTGCGGCACGGGCAGCCACCCCGCCGGCTCACCGTCGCCGGGTCGGTGGCCGCACTCGCCGGGTTGGCGTTCGTGCTCGACCTCGCCGGCACCGCCGACTTCCACCCGGTGGGCGTGCTCTGGGGGCTTGGCGCGGCGTTCGGCCTGGCCGGATACTTCGTGCTCGCCGGCCGGGTCGACCCCCGGCTGCCCTCGGTCGCCATGGCCAGCGGTGGAATGGCCGTCGGCGCCGCCATGCTGCTCCTCGTCGGACTGACCGGCCTGCTGCCGCTGCACGCCACCTTCGGTGAGGTCACCTTCGCCGGGCAACCCACCAGCTGGTTGGTGCCCATCGCCGGGCTGTCGTTGGTGGCCGCCGTCATCGCGTACCTCACCGGCATCGCCGGCACCCGGATCCTCGGGCCCCGCCTGTCGTCGTTCGTCGGGCTGACCGAGGTGCTCTTCGCGGTGCTTATCGCCTGGCTCTTCCTGAACGAGCTGCCCACCGGCTGGCAACTGTTCGGCGGCGCGCTGATCGTCGCCGGCGTCGCCCTGGTACGCCTCGACGAACTGCGCGGGTCGCCCTCGACGCCCGCGCCGGCCACGCCCGAACCCGAACTGGCGCTTGACGGTCGGTGAGGGTTGGCCGGCGGCGTGCTCCTGATGGCTGGCGCGTGCCGGCGGGCGGCGCGCTCCGCGCGGGCGGCGCGCTCCGCGCGGGCGGTGAGAGACTGGGTGCCGTGCTGACCACTGTGGTGTTCGACGCTGACGAGACGCTGTTGGACCTGCGTCCAGCGGTCACGGGCGGGCTGGTGGCGGTCCTCGACGAGATGCGGCGACGTACCTCGGCGGCGGCCGGGGTGACGCTCGCCGAGCTGGAGTCGGACTGGGGTGCCGTCTTCGGTGAACTGAGCGCCGCCCCGGTGGCGGAGATCCGGCGCGCGGCACTGGCCCGGTCGCTGGCCCGCGCCGAACTGGTCAACCACCTGGACGAGATCGCAGACCTCTTCTTCGGTCGCCGGTTCGCCCTGACCCGCCCGTTCCCGGACGTACCACCGGCGCTGGCCACGCTGCGCGGCCGGTACACGCTGGGCTTCGCCACCAACGGCAACAGCCGCGCCGAGCGGTGCGGGCTCGCCGGCGAGTTCGCCTTCGAGCTGTACGCGCACGAAAACGGCCTGCCCAAGAAGCCAGCCCCGGAGTTCTACGCCGCGGTGGTCGCGGCGGCCGGGGCGCCAGCCGACCAGATCGTGTACGTCGGCGACTCGTGGGAGCACGACGTGCTGGCGCCTCGGCGGGCCGGCCTGCGATCGGTGTGGCTGAACCGGCTCCGCCTGCCCCGCCCCCTCGGCTGCCAGCCCGACGCCGAAGTTTCCAGCATGGCCGAGCTGCCAGCCGCGCTGGCGAATCTTGGTGTCGACGCGGTAGGTGTGTAGGTCGAGGTGGCCAGTGGTGTGTCTGTGCGCCGGGTGACTGTGCGGCCTGTGTCGGTGCGGCCCGTATCGGTGCGGCTCGAACTGACGGGATTCACGGCCATAACGGGCGCTCAACTGGCGTAATCCGGATCGTTGCTGTGTGATGGCTGCCACGTCCCTCAACGAGAGGATCTGATGTGGTGAGCAAGCGCTTCACCGCCCGTACGGTCGCGACCGCGGCTGTGCTGGCACTTACGGCTACGGGGTTGGGTGTGCCGGCCAACGCCGCGCCGAGCAATGCCCGGACCTTCACCGTCGTCGCCGAGGATGGCGTCGCCACTGACACCGCCGTCGCCGCGATCCGCGCAGCTGGCGGCACTGTGGTGTCCCGGTCCGATGAGGTCGGCATGTTCCAGGTCAGCAGCGACCGGGCTGACTTCGCGGCCAGGGCGACCGCCGCACCGACGCTGATCGGGGCCGCCGAGCAGAAGGCCATCGGCCGCAAGCCGAAGCTGGACCGGGTCGAGCAGGAGCACCTGCTGGCCGCTGCCGGTGCTCGTGCCGGTGCTGCCGGTGCTGCCAAGAAGGGCACCAAGCTCGATCCGCTCGATGACAAGCTGTGGGGCTTGGAGATGATCCGGGCCGACAAGGCCCGCAAGATCGAGCCGGGCGACCGTCGGGTGACCGTCGGCGTGCTGGACACCGGCGTCGACGCCAGCAACCCGGACATCGCGCCGAACTTCAACTGGTCGCTGTCGCGCAACTTCGCGCCCGACCTGACCGATGTGGACGGCCCCTGCGAGGTGCCGAGCTGCGTCGACCCGGTCGGCACCGACGACGGCGGGCACGGCACCCACGTGGCCGGCACCATCGGCGCCGCGGCCAACGGTTTCGGTCTCTCTGGCGTCGCCCCGAACGTCTCGCTGGTCGAGCTCAAGGGCGGCCAGGACTCTGGCTACTTCTTCCTCGACCCGGTCGTCAACGCCCTGGTCTACGCCGGCCGGTCCGGGATCGACGTGGTCAACATGTCGTTCTATGTCGACCCGTGGCTCTACAACTGCACCGCCAACCCGGCCGACTCCCCCGAGGACCAGGCCGAGCAGCGGGCCGTCATCAAGGCGATGAAGCGGGCGCTGGTCTTCGCGCACAACAAGGGCGTGACCCTCGTCGGTGCGCTCGGCAACAACAACGAGGACCTGGGTGCTCCGCGCACCGACGTCACGAGCCCCGACTACGGCGCCGACCCTTACCCCCGACCGATCGACAACGAGAGCTGCTGGGACCTCCCCACCGAGGGCCCGCACGTGATCGGCGTTTCGTCGGTTGGCCCGTCCGGCAAGAAGTCGGACTTCTCCAACTACGGCACCGAGCAGATCTCGGTCGCCGCGCCGGGAGGCTGGTTCCGGGACGGCTTCGGCACCGACACCTTCCGTACCGACGCCAACATGATCCTTTCCTCGTACCCGAAGCACGTGCTTCAGGAGGAAGAATCGGTCGACGCCGACGGCAACATCGTCGCCGGCTTCGAGAATTCGGTCTTCAAGCAGTGCAAGGCCAACGGTGAGTGCGGCTACTACACCTACCTCCAGGGCACCTCGATGGCGTCCCCGCACGCCGCCGGTGTCGCCGCGCTGATCGTCAGCCGGCACGGAAAGGCGCAGGGTCGGACTGGCTTCGGGATGTCGCCGGACCAGGTCGAGCAGCACCTCTACCGCACGGCCGCCGAGCACGCGTGCCCGGAGCCGCGCCTCCAGCAGTACCGCAACGAGGGCCGGGACGAGACCTACGACGCGTACTGCGCCGGTGGGGTCAACTTCAACGGCTTCTACGGCTACGGGATCGTCGACGCCTACGCGGCGGTGAAGACCCCGCTCAAGCCGAACGCCCGCCCGTAGCGCACATCGCACTACGGAGGTGGCCCAACCGCCACCACCGTCGGGGCCCGGTCGACACCTCGTCGACCGGGCCCTGCGGTCGTCCGGACCCGTTGTCCCGGGCCGCCGCCGCCCGGCGCTCAACATGATCGACTCGGCTTACTGGAAGGCGCGGTGTTGGTGCCTGAAGGATGGCGCGGTTTCCAGGAAACCGAGGTGATCCTGGTCATTTGGACGATCCCTGTCGCCAGCCGCGGCCGACCAGCGCGTCGCGTACCTCACGAAGCACCGCCGGGAACTCGCCGTGCAGCCGCCGGCTGGTCACGTGCAGGACCAGCCACCCCGCGCCCACCAGCAGATTCAGCCGACGGCGGTCACGGTGCAGCTGCTCCACGTCGGAGTGCCACGTGCCGTCGTACTCCACAGCTACCCGATATTGCGGCCAGGCCAGGTCGGGGTGCAGAACGACGCCGGTGGGCAGGCGCACCGGATGGTGAACGGCTGGGCGCGGCAGCCCACCCAGCACCAACCGCACGCGTAGGTGTGACTCCGGCGGGGACTCGGCGCCGCCGTCGGCCAGGTCGAACACCCAACGTGCTCGTCGTGCGCCCGGCCGGTCAGCGTTACGGGCAGCCATGGCGGCCAGGGTGTCGCGATCGGCCAGCCCCTGCCCGAGCAGCGAATCGACGATGGCGACCGCCCGGACCGGGTCGAGCCAGACAGCCGTCTCCCAGGCGGCCCGGCCGGGGTCCGACCGGGGGATTGGGAGGTCCCGCTCGCTGGGACTGGTCGTCGCCCACCCATCGCCCCGGCCGGCCGCGGCCATGCCCCCTGCTCCGGCGGACACCATGGCCGGGCGGGACAGGTGCCGTGCTGGGCGTCGTGACATCCCGTCGGCAGGTGGGCGGCCTGCTCCCTGAGGCCGCGCCGCATCTCGTGGACGTCCAGCGATCGAGGGTCGTCCTGCGTCTGGTGGTCGTCCTGGGTCCGGTGGTCGTCCCGCGTCCGGCGGTCGTCCCGCGCTGGACGGTCGTCCCGCGTCCGGCATTCGTCCTGCACCTGGGGGTCGGCCTGCGTCTGACGGTCGGATTGCGGCTGGCTGATGTCCTGGGGTCGGCGGACGGCTCGCGTTCGGTGGCCGCCCTGGTGGTCGTCGTGTGGTTGGCGTGGCGGGCTCAGGGGTCTCGCCCGCCGCGAGCGGGGTGATGGCGGTGACGTGCACGCGGAGGCCACGCTGTGGGCCGATCCGCAGCGGTCGGGGCACGAGGACGTGCACCTCGTCAGTGAAGCTCGCGGCGTGTTGGACGCCGTGCAGGTAGGCGGCCGACGGGCCGCCGACCACCACGCCGGGTGGGAGCCGGAGGAGGGCGGCACGACAGGCGAGGGCGTGGTCCCGGTCCAGCCGCGAGTCGGCGTAGATGTCGTGGCGCAACCGCACCCAGGCGGAGTTGCGCAACTGATGTTCGGTGAGCAGGCCGTCCCGGACAGCGTCGGAGCCGCGGAAGACCTGCCAGGCCAGGGCATCGGGGCGATGCGGACGTGGGGGCATGCCGAGCAGCCTGCCGACCGCGCACCGGGCACCGAAACCCCTGTGGACAACCCGGCGTGCGGGTGCCGCTGGACCTGTGGACAACCACGAATCCGCCTGCCGATCGTGCTATGACACCGGGCCGATCAGGCATCCGGGCCGCCGACGGGCGGTGATCCACTCGCGTTCCTGAAAGTCGGGCGATCACCGGGCCTGGGACACCGCGACTTCCGTGAACCCGAGTGGATCAAGGCGGGGTCAGCTGAGGGCTGTGGTGATGGCTCGTGCGGCGGCCAGCACCTGGGGGCCGATCGTGTCGACGTCCAGTGGGGCGAGCGCGACCACGCCGACGCTGGCCTCCAGCCCGGGTACGCCGAGCACTGGTGCAGCCACCCCGTACGCCCCGGCCTGCAACTCACCGCTGCTACTCACCGGCTCTGCCACCCCGGCGCGACCGGCCAGGATCGCCCGGCCGGCAGCTCCCCGGTCCAGTGGATGCCGTGCCCCGGTCCGGTACGCGACGTGGAACGACGTCCAGCTCGGCTCGACCACGGCCAGGGCGACACCCTCGCTACCTTCGACGACGGTCAGGTGCGCGGTCGCGCCGGCCTGCTCGGCGAGGCGGCGTAGCGCGGGCAGCGCACCCTCGGCGAGCAGCGGCTGGGCCCGTCGGGCCAGGTGCAGCAATCCGGCACCGAGGCGCAGCCGACCGTCTCCGTCGCGGCGCAGCATGCCGTGCCCGGTCAGCGCACTGACCAGCCGGTAGACGGCGGCCCGGCCGATGCCGAGCCGATTGGCGGCCTCGGTGACGGTCAGACCGCCAGAGGCGTCGGCGACCAGGTGCAGCAGCCGCAAGCCCCGGTCCAGCGTCTGCGACGTCTCCCCGCCCCGCCCCGCGACCGCGTCGGCCCGCCCCGCGCCAGCCTCGGCCGGCCCGAAGGCCACGTCAGCCGAGCCGGAGGTAGGCCCGGAGGCCCCATCGGTCGGCCCGGTGGCGCGTTCGAAGGCGGGGGCGGTGGGGTTGGCTGGCGGGTCACCGGAGCCACCGGAGCGTGCGGTCGCATCCACGCCTGGCAGCGTACGACCCGGCACCGGCGGACCCGGACAGGCACGGACAGCTACCCTTGTACGGTGACGCTACGCCTGTATGACACCGCCACCCGATCGGTGCGGGACTTCGTCCCGCGGGAAGCCGGCAAGGTGGGGGTCTACCTGTGTGGTCTCACCCTTCAGGCCCCGCCGCACATCGGTCACCTTCGCTCCGGCGTCAACTACGACGTGCTGCGTCGTTGGCTGATGGCCGCCGGCTACGAGGTCACCTTCATTCGCAACCTGACCGACATCGACGACAAGATCCTGGTCAAGGCGGGCGAGCAGGGTCGTCCGTTCTGGTCGATCGCGTACGCCAACGAGTTGCTGCTCGCCGAGTCGTACCGGTCGCTGAACGTGCTGGCGCCCACCTACGAGCCGCGCGCCACCGGCCACATCCCCGAGATGCATGAGCTGATCACGAAGTTGATCGCCGACGGGCACGCGTACCCGGCGAGTGACGGTTCCGGCGACGTCTACTTCGACGTGGCGTCCTGGCCGGCGTACGGGTCGCTGTCGGGCCAGTCTCCGGACGCCATGCAGTCCGCCGGGGACGCCCCGGATCGGGGCAAGCGGGATCCGCGCGACTTCGCGCTGTGGAAGGGCGCCAAACCGGACGAGCCGGCGGACGCCTACTGGCCCTCGCCGTGGGGGCTGGGCCGTCCGGGCTGGCACATCGAGTGCTCGGCGATGTGCTGGCGCTATCTCGGCCCGGAGTTCGACATCCACGGCGGTGGGCTGGATCTGACGTTCCCGCACCACGAGAACGAGATCGCCCAGTCCCAGGCGGCCGGGTTGCCGTTCGCCCGCTACTGGGTGCACCACGGGCTGCTGAGCATCGGCGGGGCCAAGATGGGCAAGTCCGCCGGCAACGCGCTGGGCCTGGCGTACGTGGACTCGCTCGGGGTGCGGCCGGTGGAGCTGCGCTACTACTACGCCGCCGCGCACTACCGCTCGCTGATCGACTACTCGGAGGATTCGCTGCGCGACGCGGCCACCGCGTACCGGCGGATCGAGGGTTTCGTGCAGCGGGCCGCCGAGCGGGTCGGCGCCGGGCAACTCGGGGAGCTGCCCGCCGGTTTCGTCGCGGCGATGGACGACGACCTCAACACGTCCGCCGCGCTGGCCGTGCTACAACAGCACATTCGGGACGGCAACACCGCGCTGAGCGTCGGCGACGATGTGACCGTCCGCACCACGCTGGCCGTGGTGCGGGCAATGCTGGATATTCTCGGGATCGACCCCCTCGACCCGGCCTGGACCGGTGGCGGCCGATCGGACGACCTTCGTGCCGTGGTGGACTCCCTGATCGCGCTGGCCCTGGAGCAGCGTGCGCAGGCGCGGGGCCGCAAGGACTGGACCGCCGCGGACGCCGTGCGTGACCAGCTCAAGCTGGCCGGCGTGGTGGTCGAGGACACCCCCCAGGGCCCCCGTTGGACTATTGGAGAGCAGGACTGATGGCCGGCAACTCGCAGCGCCGTGGCCGGCGACTGACGTCGAAGGCAGGCGCCCCCAAGGGCACCGGCGGCAAGAACAAGGACTCGTTGGCCGGGCGGGGTCGCACCCTGCCGGCGGACGAGCGGCCGTGGCACAAGGGCTACTCGGGCACCGAGAAGCTGCCCCAGCGCACCGCCTGGAAGCAGGACAAGGAGCGCCGCGCGGCGGCCGAGGAGGGGCGCGCCCCCAAGATCGGCCAGCCGGGCAGCAAGGACACCACCTGGGGTCGGGGTGGCGGTCGGGGCGTACCGGGCGGCCGGGGTGCCGCCACCGGCGGACGGAGTGGCAAGCCCACCGGCCGGTCCGGCCCCCGGGTCACGCCGGGGCGCAAGTCCAACCCGTCCAAGGACACCCCGGAGCTGCTGGTCGGGCGTAACCCGGTGCTGGAGGCGCTGCGCGCCAACGTGCCGGCGACGGCGCTCTACACCGCCCAGGGCATCGACATGGACGACCGGATCAACGAGATCATCCGGACCGCCGCCGACCGGGGCATCGCCAACCTGGAGATCAGCCGGGCCGAGTTGGACCGGATGACCGGCGGGGTGCTGCACCAGGGCGTCGGCTTGCAGGTGCCGCCCTTCGCGTACCAGCCGTTCGAGGACATGGTCGCCGCTGCCCTGGAGCAGCAGGCCCCGCTGCTGGTCGCGCTGGACGGTGTCACCGACCCGCGCAACCTGGGCGCCGTGATCCGGTCGGCTGCCGCGTTCGGCGCGCAGGGTGTCTTCGTACCCGAGCGTCGTGCCGCCGGGATCACCGCGACCGCCTGGCGGACCAGTGCCGGCGCGGCCGCGCGGGTGCCGGTTGCACAGGTGACCAACCTGACCCGGTCGCTGAAGGCGTGCCGCGACGCCGGTTTCATGGTCGTCGGCCTGGATGCCGACGGCGACACCGACCTCTACAACCTGGAGGCCGCTGTCGGTCCGCTGGTGGTGGTGGTCGGTTCCGAGGGGCGCGGTCTTTCCCGCCTGGTCGGGGAGACCTGCGACCTGACCGTCAGCATCCCGATGATCTCCGAGGTCGAGTCGCTCAACGCCAGCGTGGCGGCGGCGGTCGCCCTGGCCGAGGTCGCCCGCCGGCGCTCCGTCGAGCTGTAGCGCACGTCGAACGAAGGCCCCTCCCGCCGAGCGCGGGAGGGGCCTTCGTCGTCCGGCGCCCAGGCAGGATGAAGGGCCAATTTTGGTACGACGAAGGGGCGGCCCGCCGAAGCGGACCGCCCCTGTCGGTACGGCGTTACATCAGATCCGGCCACCGGTGGCGGCGTGGAAGACGTGGCTGCGACCGGCGACCGGCTTGACGAACACGGTGTCACCCATGTTCGGCATGTTGCGCCGGTCGGTGCGGACGACGAAGCGCTCCGAGTTGCCACCCAGCGCGGCGTGGCCGTAGACGTTGGCGTCCGAGCCGAGGTCCTCGACCAGCTCGACAACCACCGGCATGCCGCCCTCGGTCGGGCTGACCAGCTCGCAGTCCTCCGGACGGAAGCCCACGGTGACCTTGCCGTCGCCACCCTCGGCGCGGGCCGCCTCGACCTGCTCGCGGGTCAGCGGAATCTGCAGCTCGGCGAACTCGGCGCCCCGCTCGTTCAACGGAACGGTCTTGATGTTCATGGCGGGCGAGCCCATGAAGCCGGCGACGAACACGTTGGCCGGGGTGTCGTAGAGCGCCCGCGGGGTGTCCACCTGCTGCAGGACACCGTCGAGCAGCACCGCGACCCGGTGACCCATGGTCATGGCCTCGACCTGGTCGTGCGTGACGTAGACAGTGGTGACGCCCAGCTTGGCCTGCAGGGACGCGATCTGGGTACGGGTCTGCACGCGGAGCTTGGCGTCGAGGTTCGACAGCGGCTCGTCCATGAGGAAGACCTGCGGCTCGCGGACGATCGCCCGACCCATCGCGACACGCTGACGCTGACCACCGGAGAGCGCCTTCGGCTTACGGCTGAGGTACTCCTCCAACTGGAGCAGCCCGGCCGCCTCCTTGACCCGCCGGTCGATCTCCGACTTGGAGGTCTTGCGCAGCTTGAGGGCGAACGCCATGTTCTCGTACACCGTCATGTGCGGGTAGAGGGCGTAGTTCTGGAAGACCATCGCGATGTCGCGGGCCTTCGGAGGAAGGTGAGTGACGTCACGCTGGTCGATGTAGATCGAACCGGCGTCCACGTCCTCAAGGCCGGCGAGCATCCGCAGGCTGGTGGACTTACCGCAACCGGAGGGGCCGACCAGGACGAGGAACTCGCCGTCGCCGATCTCGAGGTCCAGCTCGTTGACGGCGGGACGCTCTTGGCCCGGGTAGACCCGGGACGCCTTGGAATAGGTGACCGTAGCCATGGTGAAGCGCTTCCTTTCACCGGCAGGAACGTGCCGGACGATCCGAGTGAAGGAGCAACCGGCACGTGTCCGTGCCGGTCCAGCGGACGGCGGCGCGGTCGCGGGGGCGCCCGGTCGTCGTCCGTGTCAGTGAACCGTAAACGCGTTTACCCGTGCTGCCAAGGCGGGGGGCCGCCCAGCCCACCAGGCGGGCTACGCATTCCGGTCACTCGGGCACGGTCAGACATCAATCGACACCATGGGAAACGAGTCTGCGTCGGGTTGTTGACGATTCCCGTGCTCGGGAGGCCACGCGATCGGGATATCCGGACGTCAGTCGCTATGCTGACCTCGACGCACGCGCCCCTGTAGCTCAGCTGGCCAGAGCACTCGCCTTGTAAGCGAGATGTCGCCGGTTCGATCCCGGCCGGGGGCTCCAATTACATCAGACGTATCCGAGCGGCACCGTGTGCCTCTGCCGGTCCGCCCTGAGGGGCAACCGGACGTCGACCAGGTTCGCTATCGTGCCTCCGTCCCGCCATCAGGCGGCGGTCCACGGGGGAATCACAATGAAACACCGCACCATTCTGCTCGCGTTGGGTCTGACCGGCGGTCTGTTGTTCGCCGCCGGCTGCACTCCGACGACTGAGCCCACGCGCACCGACGAACCGGTTGCGGCCACCGCCACTGTCACTGCCGCGCCGTCCCCGACGCCCGACGTCCGCGGTGAGCTGGTCGCGGCGCTGCAGCGGTCGCAGGGGGCTGCCCAACCGGTACGCGGTGCGCGGCAACCTGCCCGAAGGGCAGAAGGTCAACGGCACGGGTGCCTTCGATCCGAAGAAGCGCCGTTTCCAGACCACGATCTCGGTCACCGGTGGGAAGTACCCGTCGGCGGGGAGCCGGATCGTGATCGGCAACGACAGTTACGTGCGGCCGTCCGACGACAAGAACTGGGTGCACGTCGATCTGAAGCGAGTGAAGCGCGACGATCCCTTCCTCCGCTTCGACTGGGTCGACCCGACCGGCCTGAAGGCGTTCACCTCGTCGATCGCCTCGGTGGACCGCGTCGACCCGCATACCTACGCGGGTCGTTTCGACCCGACCGGCAAGGACGCCACGTCGTTCCTCCCCGTGGGCGCACCGAGCATCGTCTCGATCGGCATACGCCTGTCGCCGTTCACGATCACCACCGACGACAAGGGTTGGGTCACCTCGATCAAGGTCGAGCTGAGTCCCAGCGAGGGCCCGAAACTGACGCTGACCACCACCATGAAGGATCACGGAAAGCCCTTGAAGATCAACGCGCCGGCACGCGCTGGTGAGGCCGCCGACTTCTACTACCGCAAGTGACAGCTCAGCCGTACCGAGCCGGTGTCCCTCCTGGCGCACGGTGTCCCACAGGTGTGGGCACACGGGGGTTGTCGGGGTCGGAGACAATCGCCGCCAGTGCTGCAGACCCTGCCGTCCACGTACGGACCGCTGAGGGCGCTGCCGCGAGTCGAGCATTGGCGGAGGGGCGGCAATGAGATACGTCAGCCTTGAACGAACCAGAGACGGCATCTTTCATGATCCCTCGGCATACCTCGAGCAGTTGCCATCGCTTGCTGACTCGTTGCCCGAGGGGGCTCGCAGGTTCGCTACGGAACCCGGCCACTACGACTTCGTTGGCCAGCGCTGTGTCAAGAGCCTGAAGCCCGCGCGGCTGACGTCCGGTGAGACAGGCGGCAGCCGGTGGCTTGAGCTGTACCTCCAGCACAACTGTTGGAAGCACGAGGAAGACCTGACCATTCGCTACCGTGGCGTGCGGAGTCTGACGATCGAGCCGGCTGACCGAGAGTGGGATGTGGCCCAACTCCTCGACGTGATGTTGGACGAGGTGTTGCCGCACGAGCAGGGGTGCCGGCACGAGATCGCCTGTCTCGCCGGCAGGATGATCGTGACGAGTGAGGACCTCACCGCAACCTGGGCGTACGCCGACTGCCCGGAGCGCGAGGCCAACCGGTAGTCGACGCCGCCGGTGGTCCGGCGAGGAACAACGCGGAGCCGCCACCCGATCGGACGACGCTGTGCCCGGCGGTAACCTGAGGCCGGAGCAGCGCGGAGCGGGGCGGGGGCCAATGAGTCGGGCGGTGGAGGAGTCGAACCGGGCGATGCTGCGCGCCCGGGACGCGATGGACCGGGCGTACGCCGACCCTCTGGACATTCCCGCGTTGGCCCGGATCGCGCACGTCTCGCAGGCGCACTTCATCCGTACCTTCCGAGCCACCTTCGGTGAGACCCCGCACCGCTACCTGCAACGCCGCCGGGTGGAGCGGGCGATGTCGTTGCTGGTGGAGACCAATCGGGACGTGACGGACATCTGCTACGCCGTCGGCTTCGGCAGCCTGGGCACGTTCAGTCGGACGTTCCGGCAGATCGTCGGCGACTCGCCCTCGGATTTCCGGCGTCAGCGCGTGGCGCCGACCAACGTGCCGTCGTGCTTCACCAAATCCTGGACCCGACCCAGCAGTTTTGGATAAGCCGCAGGTCAGGGCCTACCTCTAGCGTCATGGGCATGACGATGAACGCGATCAGCCGCTCCCAGATCTACGTCCTCGACCAGGACGCCGCGCTTGACTTCTACGTCAACAAGCTCGGCATGGAGGTCAACACCGACCAGGACCTCGGCTTCATGCGGTGGCTCACTGTGAACCTGCCCGGCGACCCGGAGCGCGAGATCCTGTTGGAGAAGCCCGGTCCGCCCGCGCTGGACCCGGCCACCGCCGAGCAGGTCCGGGAGCTGCTCACCAAGGGTGCCCTCGGCGGGTACCTCTTCATGACCACTGACGACGCCCGCAAGACGCACGAGGATCTGGTCGCGAAGGGCGTCGAGATCACCGACGAGCCGACCGAGCGCCCGTACGGGATCGACTTCGGCATCCGGGACCCGTTCGGCAACCGGATCCGCATCGGCCAGATGTTCCCCGGGGCGTAGGGGGCGGGCGATGAGCCAGGCCGCGGCTTTCCCGTGGTACGACCGGCCGCCGTCGGTCGGGACCGCCTGCTGTTGATCGGCGGGGTGCTCGCCGGCCCGATCTTCGTCGGCTCGGCGATCGTGCAGGCGGTCACCTTCGCGCGGGCGGCGTCCGGTCGGACGGACTGAGCCGACGCCCGCAGGACCGGGAGGTACGGGTCGAACTCGTACCTCCCGGTGTGTTGGGGTGGGGCTCATGGTGACCCGGTTGCTGTACCTGACCCGACACGCCGAGCAGGATCTCTCCGAGCCGAGTGGGCCGGAGGCTGGCGAACCGGATACCGGCCTGTCGGAGCGCGGCCGGCGTCAGGCGACCCTGCTGGGCGAACGCCTACGGGCCCGGCGGTTCGCCGCCGTCCACCACGGGCCGCTGCGCCGGGCCGCGCAGACCGCCGCGCTGGTCGCCACGTCGCTGCGCCACGTTCCGGTGTACGAGACGGAGCTGGCCGGCGACCACCTCCCACACGACACGGATCCGACCGGCCTGCCGCCCGCGTACGCCGAATTCCTGACGCAGTTCTCGGCGGCCGAGCGGGTCGACGGGCCGCGAGTGACGGCGGACGCGGTGCGGCGGTTCGCCGGCCCGGTCGCCGAGGGGCCCGCCGGCGGCGAACCGGTCCGCGAGCTGGTCGTGACGCACAGCTTCCTGATCGCCTGGCTGGTGCGGCACGCCCTCGACGCGCCGGAGTGGCGGTGGCTGGGCGTGAACACGCACAACGCGGGGCTGACAGTCATCCGGTACAGCGCGGCCGGCCCGCCGAATCTGGTCGCCGTCAACGACGTGGCCCACCTACCGCCGGAGCTGCGTGCGACCGGCCTGCCCCCGGACTATCTGGTGTGAGTGCCGGTGGCCCGTAGCAGCAGCTTGACCACGTCCTGTGTGGCCGGCGGCGGGGGCCCCTCGGCCGGGCAGTCGGCGTACCCGGTCTCGATCGTGCCGACGGTGACCCGGTAGGTGAACACGTCCGCACAGTTGGTCGGGCTTGTCGTCCGGCGCGCCTCGGCGGCCAGTCGGGGGTCGGCGGCCAGAGCTGTCAGGCGGCCGAGGTCGGCGGGGCTGAGCCGACCAAACCGCCGGCTGCCGGCCCGGTCCACGGCGGTCCACTGACCGTCCGGCTCGACGGTCACCACGTCACCGCGCCCGGCGAAGCCGCCGGAGCTTCGCAGCATCACCCGGGTGGCCGCGCCGCTGGCCTGGGGGGCGGTGCTGGGGGCGGTGGTCGGAAGCAGGGTGCCGGTCGGGCCGGGAGCGGTGGTGACCGGGGGCTGGCTCGGGGTGGTGGTGGGGGCGCGTTCGGCGCTGGTGCAGCCGGTCAGGAGGACGACCAGTAGCGCGATGGCGACGCCGGTTGTCGAGGTGGGTCTCATGGTCGTCGGACGCATCGACGGCGGCGTCGGTTCCCTTGTCAAGAGCCTCACCCGAACGGCCATTGTCGATGTCTGGAAGCGGTCCGAGGCGTCCTTCCTCCCTCCTGGTAGCTGAATGTACATGCGTGACTACCCCCGTCACACTCTTCTCCTTCCAGGAGGGCACGTGAAACGAGCTCCTGCCGCCGTCAGCGCACTGCTGCTCACCAGCGGCCTGCTGGCCTGCGTCGTCACCCCGGCGCACGCGGCTCCCCCCACCGCTCCCTCGCCGGACGCCTCCGCCGTGGCCCGAGCGGCAACCGTCCTACGGACGAACCCCGGCGCGGTCCAGGGTTCGAGCGCCGAGTCCTACCGGGTGCACAGCACCAAGTTGGATGCCAGCGGTGCCGCCCACACCCGCTACACCCGCACCTACCGGGGCCTGCGGGTGTACGGCGGTGACTTCGTCATCCACACCGCGCCGAACGGCACGTACGCCGGCAGTTCGGTCGGACTGGCCGCGCCGCTGACCCTCGCCACCTCGGCCAGGACCAGCGAGGCGGCCGCGAAGAAGGCCGCCAGCGACCAGTTCGCCGGCAGGGCCGAGGCGGTGGGCACGCCGGAGTTGTTCGTCGACGCCAGTTCCGGGCAAGGGCGGCTGGCGTGGGAGACGGTGGTCAGCGGGTGGCAGCCCGACGGGCAGACCCCGTCCCGGCTGCATGTCATCACCGATGCCACCACCGGTGCGGCGGTCGGCGCCTACGACGAGATCGAGTCGGTGACCGGCACTGGCAACAGCCTCTACTCGGCCACGGTCAGCATCGACACGACGCTCTCCGGCAGCACCTACCAGATGGTCGACCCCTCCCACGGCAACGGGTCGACCTGCGACATGAACAACGGCACGTCGAGCTGCACCACGTTCACCGACGCCGACAACACCTGGGGTACCGGGGCCACCTCGAACCGGCAGTCCGCCGGCGTGGACGCCCACTTCGGCGCCGCCAAGACGTTCGACTACTACAAGAACACGCACGCCCGTAACGGCATCTTCGGCAACGGCACCGGAGTGCCGAGCCGGGTGCACTACGGCAACAACTACGTCAACGCCTTCTGGGACGGCTCGCGGATGACGTACGGCGACGGCTCGGGCAACGCCCGCCCGCTGGTCGCGCTCGACGTGGCAGCCCACGAGATGAGCCACGGCGTGACCGAGAACGTGGTCCCCGGCGGTCTGACCTACTCCGGTGAGGCCGGCGGCCTGAACGAGGCGACCAGCGACATCTTCGGCAACATGGTCGAGTTCTACGCCAACACCTCGGCCGACCCGGGCGACTACCAGGTCGGCGAGAAGATCAACATCAATGGCAACGGTACGCCCCTGCGCTACATGTACAACCCGTCGCTGGACGGCTCGTCCGACAGTTGCTGGTCGAGCAGCACGAAGAACAAGGACGTGCACTACTCGTCCGGCGTCGCCAACCACTTCTACTTCAACCTCGCCGAGGGCACCGGCGCCACCGCGTACGGCACCTCACCGGTCTGCGGATCCGCCCCCGCGGTCGCCGGCATCGGCCGGGCCAAGGCCGAGAAGATCTGGTTCCGAGCGTTGGACGTCTACTTCACCTCCAACACGTCGTACGTGAACACCGGCAACCCGGCGAACACCGCCCGTGCCTACAGCCTGCGGGCGGCCACCGACCTGCACGGCAGTTGCTCCACCGAGTACAAGGCCGTGCAGGCCGCCTGGACCGCAGTGAACGTCGCCGGCAACGACGCGCCCTGCTCGACCGGCAACGACTTCTCCGTGGCACTGTCACCGACCGCCGGCTCGGTGAACCCGGGCAGCTCGGTCTCCACCACCGTCTCGACGGCCACCACCAGCGGCTCGGCGCAGACGGTGACGTTCTCCGCGTCCGGCCTGCCCAGCGGGGCGAGCGCCGCGTTCAACCCCGCCTCGGTGAGCTCGGGCGGCTCCTCCACCCTCACCATCAGCACCTCGGCGAGCACACCGCCGGGCACCTACTCGGTCACTGTCAACGGCGCGGGGTCGGTCACCCGCAGCGCCACCTACCGGCTCACCGTGAACGGCACCGGAGGCGGCTGCACCGCGCCGGGGCAGAAGCTTGCCAACCCGGGCTTCGAGTCCGGTGCGACCGGCTGGTCGGCCAGCTCCGGCGTGATCACCAGCGCCAGCAGCCAGCCGGCCCGCACCGGGACGTACAAGGCATGGCTGAGCGGCTACGGCACCAGCCACACCGACACGCTCGCCCAGTCGGTGAGCCTGCCGAGCGGCTGCTCGTCGTACACGGTCAGCTTCTGGTTGCACATCGACTCGGCCGAGACCACCACCAGCGTCGCGTACGACACGCTGCGCGTGCAGGTGCTGAACTCGGGCGGAACGGTGCTGGCCACACTGGCGACCTACTCGAACCTGAACAAGGCCACCGGTTACAGCCAGAAGTCGTTCTCGCTGGCGGCGTACGCCGGCCAGACCGTCAACCTGAGGTTCACCGGCACCGAGGATTCCTCACTGCAGACGTCCTTCGTGGTCGACGACACGGCGGTCACCGTGACCTGACCTGACCTGAACTGACGGCCCGGCGGCCACCCCTCACGGTGGTCGCCGGTCCGGTTTCCTGGCAATCTTGGACAGTTTCCGTTAGCGCATGACGGAAACTGTCCAAGATTGCTTGGCAGTCCGCGTGACCTGACCCGTCGCCGCGCCGTTATGGTCGCCGCACGCGTGCATGGCGTCGGCTCGCCAGATCGGCGCCGTCGGGCGGTGGCGCGGGAAGGGGCGGACGTGTCGGACGCGGAGTTGACAGTCGAGGTGACCGGACCGGTCGCGACTGTGGTGATCCACAACCCGGCTCGGCGCAACGCGATGACCGCCGCCATGTGGCGTCAGCTTCCCGAACTGCTCGACCGGCTGGAGCCCGACCCCGACGTACGGGCGTTGGTGCTCACCGGCGCCGGCGACGCCTTCTGCGCGGGCGCCGACCTCGGCGATCTGGCCGAGTTGCTGGACGCCGGTGACGCCAGCATCGCGGTGGCTGCCGAGGACCGGCTGGCCCGGTTCGCCAAGCCGACGATCGCGGCCGTCCGGGGTGCCTGCGTCGGCGGTGGGGCTCAACTCGCTGTCGCCTGCGATCTGCGGATCGCCGCCGCCGACGCCCGTTTCGGCGTGCCGCCGGCCCGGCTCGGGCTGGTCTACCCGGCACCGACGACGCGCCGGCTGGCCCGGCTGGTCGGCCCGTCCGCCGCCAAGCTCCTGCTGTTCACCGCCGAACTGATCGACGCCGAGCGTGCCCTGCGGATCGGCCTGGTCGACGAGGTACTGCCGGCCGACCGGCTCGCCGAACGGGTGGAGGAACTGACCGCGACGATCGCCCAGCGGTCTCCGCTGAGCATCGCCGCCGCGAAGGAGATCATCGACGAGCGGGCCGAGGCCGCGCGGATCGCCTGGTGGCACCGAAAGGTGACGAGCACCGGCGAGGCCCGGGAGGGGGTCGCGGCGATCGCCGAACGCCGGCAGCCCCGCTTCGCCTGGCGGCCACCGACCGACCACTGACCGCGTTTCAGTCCGACGCGTCGATGGTTAATGCCGGTCCACCACTGGTGATCGGGGGCCATGATGCACACGGGGACCATCAGCCCGACAGGCATCGAGCAGGGGCGACGCCGGCATCGGTGGCTGCTTCCCGTTGCCCTGTCATCCGTCATGGCCGGCGCGCTCGCGGTCGGTGTCGTGATCGGTGGTCAGGACACCGGCATCTTCGACGGTGAAGCGCCGCGCTGGGCCAGCGACCTCGGACGTGTTCTGGTGTTTCTCGGAGTCATCGTCGAGGTGGCCGCTCTCGTCTGGGTCGTACGCACCGGGCGCTACCGAGCGGCACGGCAGTCTCCGTTGCTGACCTTGAGTTGGTCGCACCGTCGGCGGCTGACGAGGCAGGTTCGACGCGGCACACCCGAGACCGACGAAGACCCGGCCCTCCTCGTGGAGACCGCCCGACAGTTCGCCGGCCAGCGCTGGTTGTGGTGCTGGCCGCCGGGTTGGCGATGACGAGCGTTGGTCAGGCATTCGTGGGGTTCGCGCCGTTCTTCGCGGTGATCGGCGGGTTGCTGCTGGTGATCTGGGCGGTGCTGATCGTGTCGGTCTTCCGGAACGCCCACCGGGGTGAGGCCTTTCTGCGGGACCACCCGGATCTGAGCGGACGCTAGCTGCAAGCCGGTCCCACTCATCGCGAGATTTCGATCCCGGGTACCCGGATCTCAGGCCGGTACGGCAGGCTGTCCGTCGTGCAGCGTGATCAGTTGCTCGCGGGCCGCTACCGGCTCCTGGAGCGCCTCGGCAGTGGCGGCATGTCGGAGGTGTATCGGGCGTACGACGAGGTGCTCGAACGGGACGTGGCGGTGAAGGTGCTGATCGCCTCGGACACCAACGCCCGACAGCGGATCCGAGGCGAGGCCAAGGCTGCGGCCCGGCTGTCGCATCCCCACGTCACGAGCGTCTACGACTACGGCGAGTCGGCGCTGGACGGAGCGCAGGTCCCGTTCGTGGTGATGGAGTTGCTCGGCGGTCACACCCTCGAACACCGGTTGGTGGCCGGGCCGTTGCCGCCGCGCGCCGGTCTGCGGGTGTGCGCCGAGGTGGCCTCGGCCCTCACCGCCGCGCACGAGCAGGGGTTGGTGCACCGCGACATCAAGCCGGGCAACGTGATGCTCACACCGACCGGCGCGAAGGTGCTCGACTTCGGCATCGCGGCTGCCGCCGGCGCGCCGGAGATCGACTTCGAGGGCCGGCTGCTGGGTACGCCGGCGTACCTGGCGCCGGAGCGGTTGCAGGCCGGCGAGGTGCTGCCGGCCAGCGACGTGTACGCCCTCGGCCTGCTGCTGTACCGGGTGCTCACCGGCCGATTGCCCTGGCCCGCCGAGGCGCAGACCGGGATGCTCCGCGCGCACACGCCCGTCGAGCCGGACCCGCTGCCCCCGATCGACTGTGTGCCGCCCGAGGTGCACCGGCTCTTTCGCTGGTGCCTGGCCGGCGACCCCGCCGACCGGCCGTCGGCCGCCGACGCCGCCCGCATATTGCTCGCCGCCGCCAGCGGGGCGGCCCCCGAGGCGGCTGCCGTTGCCGCTGCCTCCGCCGCGAATGTCGCCGAGGCGACCGGCCCCGAGCCGACCGGCACCGGGTCGACCGGCACCGCGCCGACCGGGGCCGGGCCGACCGGCACCGCGCAGACCGGGGCCGCGCAGACCGGGGCCGCGCCGACCGGGGCCGCGCCGACCGGCGATTCGGCGGCGCGGATGAGGCGCGGGCCGTGGCGTCGGGGGCGGGCCATCCTGACTGTCGGCGGAGCCGTGATCGCCGCGGTGGCGCTCGCCGGGTCGCTCGGCGACTTCAGCAATCGTCGACAGGGGCAGAGCGCCGCGCCGGCCGGCAGTGGCCCGGGCACCACCACTGTGGGGATGCCCAGCACGGAGGAGCCGACCGGCGCGGCCGAGGCCAGACCGTCCGTCGTACCGCCGACCAGGAACACCGCGCCGGCTACCCGGATCAGCCCCCCGTCCGGTCCGGGCGGGCCGGTGGTCCCGGGCCCGACGCCCGCCACTTCTGGCCCGAGCCCGACCACTGCCGCGCCGACTCCCACCGCCGCCGCCGGTGTACCCGTCCACGCGCGTGGCGGGACGGTCACCGCTCGCTGCGTGGGGAAGTCGGTCGAGGTGCTCACTGTGGTGCTCGCGCCCGATTTCCGGGTCGAGGACTACGACAGGGGGCCCGCCAAGCAGATCGTTGTCGAGCTGACCTCCGCGGCGCACAGCAGTGAGATCCGGGTGCACTGCCCCAGTGGCCAGCTGAAGTCGAAGGTCAAGGAACGCGCCGCCTGATCGGGGGCCGGCGGGTGCCGCGCCCGGGACGTACCCGGGACGCGGCCCCCCGTTCCCGCCGGCCGGTCCGTCACCGCCCGGCCAGCGCCGCCCAGCCCGGGTTACCCGGCTCCCGGCGCAGCGGCATGCCCGCCTCCGCCGGCGTCCGATCCCCCTTGCGCTGGTTGCAGGCGTAGCAGGCGGCGGTGGTGTTCCGCCAGGTGTTCCGGCCACCGCGCGAGCGCGGCAGGATGTGGTCGATGGTGGAGGCCGGGCCGCCGCAGTACGCGCAGCACCTGTCGTCGCGGCGCAGCACACCGGCGCGCGACCAGGCCGGCCCGGAGTTGAACCTCCACCGGGTGACCACGAAGCGGACCAGCCGCACCACCCGGGGCATCGGGAAGACCCCGATCACCCGGTCCGGCTCGGCCTCGTGGATCTCGGCCACCCGACGGCAGAGCATGCGGACGGCGTGTTGGACGGTGACCCGGTGCAGCGGGCCGAGATCGGCGTTGATGACGAGGACGGCGTCCACCGGGACTCCTTTCCAGAGGTGACGGACAGCAAGAAGCCGCCCGGTCCGGCTGTCGGACGGGGCGGCTCAGCGCGTACGGCTACGCGTCAGTCGGGCCGGCCCGCCCGGGGACCTTCCGCTCGGTAACCGTCGCCGGGCAGCGTCGACGGCACGGTGGTGACGTGCGACATCGTCATGAGCTGCTCCCGCGGTGGTGGTTGACCTTGCGCGCTCACGGTAGGTCGACGGGGGACACAGGAGCAACGTATTTCGATCGGCCGGGCTCGTCGGGACGCCGCTGGCGGCGGGTGCGGGGAGCCGCCTTGGCCGAGACCTGGGCTGTGGTCAGCGGTCGATTCAGCCGCAGCGCCATCCGGGCGGTGAGTTCGCTGTCCAGCAGCGGCCGGTTCACCTCACCGGCGACTGCTAGCGCGGGCCCGGATACCGACCGCCAGATCGCCGCCAGCCCGGCGCCGAGGCCCACCAGGGCCACTGTTGCCCTGGTGGTCGGTGAGCCGGCGGCCGCGGCGGCACTCACGCCGACGACCGCGAAGAGCACCAACAGCAGGGGTACGAGCACCGGCCAGAAGATGCCGCGCGCCGCCTGGGCCACCAGTCGGCGGTCCCGGATGATCAAGTTTCTGGCGACCACCGCGTAGTCCTCCTCGTCGAGCAGGTCGCGCGGGTGCAGGCCGCCGGTGAGCACGTCGCGCCAGAGGTCGCCCTGGCCGCGTAGCGCCCGGCTCAGGGTGGCGGGCGTCGGCTCGGTCGGGTCCCCGTGGCCGGCACGGTCGACAGCGCTCGCCCAGGCGGCCAGCGAGCGGCGCACCACCGCTGCCGAGTACGGCGGCAGCACGCTGGCCAACTCGTCCAGCCACCTGCTGATCTGGACCTGCCGGCCGCCGAACTGCCGCAGCAACTGCGTGACGTCGCCGGCTCGGACGGTGTCGGCCACCGAACGGCCCAGTCGGTAGGCCAGCCCGACCCGGTGGTTGGCGGCCATCGCCCAGCGCAGCACCTCCACGTTGAGGTCGTCGAGGGCGAGCAGCAGCGGCACCGGGTCGGCGGAGTCGGGCTGGCCCAGGTCGGGGAGCAGGGCTCTGGCGGCCGACGTGTCGGGTACCGGCCCGGTGTGCCGGGTGAGGTCGGCGATCTGAGCGAGGGCGACGTCCACCCCGTCGAGGTACATCCGCATCCGACGGTGGACGGACATCTCGGTGAGGTTGGAGAGTTTGGCCGGCGGTACTGCAGGGCGAGCCTCGACGAAGGCGCGGGGCTCCGCGTGCTGCCCGTGGTGGTAGGCGTCCGCCATCCACCAGCCCAGCCGGAGCGCGGTGACGATGCACGCGCGCTCGTCGCGGATCAGCGGGTACGCGTCGTCGTGGCCGATCTCGTCGATCGGCGACTCGTTCTCCGCGCCGGCGCGGTGCAGTGGTGACATCTCCCGCTGCCCTCCCGCCCGGCCGATCGACGGTTGATCATTCGAGCGTACGGCAGCGTACGGTGGCTTATGTTGTGTTTTGTCGATTTGGCCTGCCGGCCAGCAGCCCACGCGGCCGGATCGAGCGCACCGGCTCGGCCGCGCCACCCTCGGCGCGCAGGATGTGGTTCGCGGCGATGATCCCGGTCGCGGCCGAGCGTTCCATCAACGCGCTCGGGAAGTCCGTGGCGATGCCGTCGCCGGCCAGGTAGAGGCCGTTCGCGTCGGTGCGTACCCCCGGTCGCCACGCGTGGCTGCCCGGCGTGAACGCCGGCGCCTGCGCCTCCACCCGGGCCCGCAGCTCGCGGACCCGCAGGTCGCCCGCCTCCGGCCAGAGCGCGACCAGTTCGCGGCGCATCCGCTCGGCCAACTCCTCGGCCGGCACGCCGGGCTCGCAGGCGTACGCGTGCAGCTCGACGACCGACCCACCGGTCTGCTGCGCCCATCGCCGCGGCTCGTTCTCCAGCCGGTGGTAGAGCGTCACCGAGTCCAGAGTGGGCTGGCGGGACACGCCGCTGAACACCGCCCGCTCGGCGGCCACGTCCCCGTCACACCAGTAGCGCGCCACCGCGTACGGCGGGCCGGGGACACCGAAGGCCGGCATAGATGCCGCCAGCTCGGGTGCCTGCTCGACCACGTCCGGGGAGGCCGCCACCAGCGCGGCGAGCGCCGGCGGGTCGACGGCGAGCACGACATGACCCGCCGGATGGCTGCCGCCGTCGGTGGTCGTCACCCGCCAGCCCTCGGCGTCGCGGTGCACCCCGGTGGCGGCGCAGTTGGTGAGGACCCGGCCGCCGTGCTTCTCCACGTGCCGGGTCAGCGGCTCCCAGATCGCCGTGGCGTAGTCCTCGTCGGGGCAGTCGAAGGCCAGACCCTCCGGGTTGCCGAGCAGATAGAAGTGGAACTGGGCGACCATCTCGGCGGCCGACATCTCCGCCTCGTGGTTGAAGAACGAGTGCGAGAAGACCTCGAACAGCATCGCCCGCGCCCGGTCCGGCAGTCGCAGCGACGCCAGCAACTCGTCGGCGGTGCTGTCGTCCAGGTCGGCGTAGGTGCGCACCGGGTCGTAGCTGAGCAGCGGCAGCGCCGCGTCCCGGTCCATCAGCCGCAGGTCGGCCAGGCGCAGGCTGGGGCTGCGCAGCAGCAGCGCCAGCAGGTTCGCCGGCGGCGCGGGCGGCAACTTGCCGAACTCCTCGGTCGGCCACTGCTCGCTGAGAATCGGGTAGCCCGGAATCGGCTTGAGAAAGCCGAGGTCAGGATCGATCCGGCGGAGGATGGACCGCCAGTTGTAGTACTGCCGGAAGAACGCGTGGAAGCCGTGCTCGTTCTGCTGGTGGCCGTCGGCGAGCGCCTCCGGCCAGGCGCCCAGTCGACCGCCGAGGGTCGGTGCCGCCTCCAGCACCGTGACCGCCACACCCCGCTCGGCCAACACCACAGCCGCCGACATCCCGGCGATGCCGCCACCCACCACCAGCGCCGTCGTCGGTCGCGGCACCCGGTCGGCGCCACCGCCGCCCGGGTCCACCTGGTGCTGCCGTACGCCGATCAGCCGACCTACCACTTGCGACAGCGCCATGGGCCCAGTCTGCCCCACCGTGGATCAGTCGGCTGGTAAGCAACGGCGGGGACGGTCGGAGGCCGGCCAGACGTACTCCAGATCCTCCGGCACGTCGTGGCCGAACTGCGGGCGGTAGTGCGTCGGGTCCTTGCGCAGCAGCGACGAGCGGTGACTCAGGTGCAGGTCGTCGCGGCCCAGCCACGGTGGCAGCTCACCGGCTCGGGCCAGCTCGTCCTGGCTCCGAACGACGCCGGCCCCGCAGGCTGCCGCGAGGTCGACGGTCATCGTGGTGGCGCAGGTGTCGGCCCGCCCCGGTTCGGTCCAGACCGCGCACATGTCCAGCCCGTACCGGACGAGCGCCTCCTCGTACCCGGCCCACATCTTCACCGCCGGGTGGTTGCGCCAGCCGTACCCGGGCCGGGTGAGTCCACGCAGCACCTGGATGGCCTCCACCCGCTGCTTGCCGAGCCGCTTCTGATCCAGCGTGCGGGCGCTGGCCAGAAAGCCCGGGTACGGGAGGAACGTCTGCATGTCGCTGCTCTACCCGTCGCCGGGACGGACATACCTGCCCGCGGGATGATCCGGACGGGGTCGCCCACCGTGGCCGTGCTGATTACGATCCGGGCATGGCGGAGCCGTGGCGGGACCGGGCGCGACGGGCGGTCGAGTGGAACTGGCGGCTGCGGTCCGTCGGTGATCCGCGCCCGCACTACGTGATCTGTGGCAAGGACGCGCTCGCCTACTACGTGGCCCGGGCGATGCTCGAATCCGAGCTGCCGGCGGGCGGGGCCCGGGTGACAGTCGTGGTGCCGGAGCGTTACCGCAGCAACGGGCCGGACGTGGCCGGGCTGCGCGGCGTCCGGGTGGTCCGCTCGGACCGGCTGGACGTGGCCACCTTCGAGGCCGCCGGTCTGGCCGGCGCGACCGGGCTGGCCCTCTTGCACCAGGACGACGTGGGCAACCTGCACGCCGCGCTCTGCGCCCAGGCTGTCGACCAGCGGGTCCGCCAGGTGCTGCGGATGTTCAACGGCACCCTCGCCGACGGCGTACGCAAGCTGCTCAAGGCCCCGGTCGAGGTGCTCTCCGACGCCGAGATGGCCGCGCCGGCGTTCGTGGCCGCCGCGCTGAACGAGGTCGACCCGAGTTCCTTCCAACACCGGGACAAGACGCTGCGGGTGGCGCGTCGGGCCGACGTCCGACAGCAGGACGTGGTCTGCGCGTTGGCGCACCTCAGCGAGGCGCAGGGGGTGGAGCTGCTGCCGGCCGAGCAGGCCGGCGCCGACCTGGTGCTCGCCGAGGCGACCGGTCAGCCACCGGCCACCGAGGTCGCCGCCCGCCGGTTGGTCCGGGCGCGTCGGCGGCGTCGTCCGGTAGCTGTGGTGCTGGGGGCGGTACGTGGCTTCGCCACTCGCAAGATCGGCATCGCGGTGATGGCGGTGCTCGCGCTGATCGCGGTGCTGGGGGCGCTGATCTCCCGGGCCGAGGACGTCTCTCCGCTGGAGGCGCTGTACCTGACGCTGGTCACCACGCTCAGCGGCGCCGACCCGGACACCACGAAGGCGGCGGACGCCCAGATCATGCAGGTGGTGCTCAACCTGGCCGGGTTGGCGCTGATCCCACTGATCACCGCCGTCGTGGTGGACGGCATCGTCAACGCCCGGCTGGCCCTGCACACCGGCCGCCTGCAACCCGCGCGGGTCGGGCATGTGGTGGTGATCGGCCTGGGCAACGTCGGCACCCGGGTGATGGCGCAGCTGCGCGAGTACGACGTCGAGGTGGTGGCGATCGACAAGGATCCGGAGCCACGCGGCGCCGCCCTGGCCCGCCAACTGGAGGTGCCGCTGATCGTCGGCGACGCCGCGTTGCCGGAGACACTCGTCGCCGCTTCGGTGGCCGACTGTCAGGCGCTGGTGGTGGCGTCCACCGACGACGTGGCCAACCTGGAGGCGGCGCTCGCTGCCCGCGACCTCCGCGCCGACCTGCGCGTGGTGCTTCGGCTCTTCGACGGTGACTTCGCCGAACGGGTGGAGGAGACCTTCGCGCTCGGCGTGTCCCGTTCGGTCTCCTACCTGGCCGCCCCGGCCTTCATCGGGGCGCTCACCGAACGCGCCGTGATCACCACCATCCCCGTCGACCGGCACGCGTTGCCGGTCGCCGAGGTGCCGGTCGCCGCCGGCTCCGAGCTGGACGGCCGACCGCTGGGTGTGGTCAACCGGGACGGGCAGGTCCGGCTGATCGCCCGCACCCCGGCCGGTGGTGCCAAGACCATCTGGTGGAAGGACCTGGACCCCCGGCAGGTGATCTTCGCCGGCGACCGGCTGACAGTCGTCGCCCGGCGACGCGGGTTGGACTGGCTGACGCGCCAATGCGCACCGCCGGCCCACCCCGTCCCGGTCCCCCGACCGGCCGGGGCGGTCCACGGCGGGGTGCACACCCCGGCGGCGGCGTCTCCCGCGGTGCCGGGCCAGACGGACCCCGGGGTCGGCGTGGCGCACCCCGTTGCGCCAGCCGGGGGCGCTTCCTCGACAATCGCTGGCGGCCCGCCGGACGACTTCGAGCCGACCCGCCGTCATGACGAGGCCGGTGAGGTGAGCTGACACCCCCGGCGCAGCCGACCATTCGACGCGGAGGTGTTCCTTGGGCAAGGAGACTGAGCCCACTCGTCGTACTGAAGCTGGAGCAGCGTCTACCGAGAGCTTCGACGGTCAGCGGCTGCGCACGGTCCTTACCGCACTGGAACCGTGGCAGCGTGTTGCGTTCGCGGTTAGTTGCGTCGAGGTTCTGGTGCCGTCCTACACAAAGTTCAGCGAACCGGACCAGGTCGGTGACGCTGACCTCGTCCGGGCCAGCGTCGATGCTGTCTGGTCGGCCTTGGCGGGTAATCAGCCGGCCGTGCACCATTCCGAGTTGCCGGCAGGCCGAGGCTCTCACAATTCTCGGACACCCGGCCGGCGACCGGACAGCAGTCGCTGAGCTTCGCGCCGCTGCTCGACGAACTCCAGTTGGTGGTGTCCTGTAACTGCGGTGGGACGACGATGTGTTAGCGGCGATCCGACTTTGTCGGGGCGTACGTTGTGCGTACACTCGGGTGGTGAGTGCGAAGGCGGAGCGGCTGCACCTGCGGGTGGATGAGCAGCAGAAGGCGTTGCTGGAGGCGGCCAGTCAAGCCGCCGGGGACAGCGTCTCGACGTTCGTGTTGAAGGCGGCGACCGAGGCCGCGGCGGATGTGCTCGCCGACCGGCGGGCGTTCCTGCTCGACGAGGATGCCTGGCGGGTCTTCGACGAGGCGTTGCAGGGGCCGGCCCAGGACGTCGCCGGGCTGCGGGAACTGTTGACCGGCCCGACGGTGCTCGACCCGCCGACTGATGGTGCGCCACTGTGAGTTCCCGCTTCTCGGCGGTCGAGCCGCTGTCGGCCGAGTTCGCGGTGACCGGGTTCGACTGCGGATCCCGCGCGCAATCGGTGTGGCTGGTCGAGCATGCCCTGCAAGCCCATCGGGCGGGCTTGTCCCGGGTGTACGCGGTGCGGGACAACGAGCACCCCGACCAGCGAGTGGCCGGCTACTACGCCCTGGCTGCCGGCAGCGTCGCCCCCGCCGATGCCTCGCCTCGCCTGCAGCAGGGGGCCGGCCGCTACCACCAACCGGTGGTGATCCTGACTCGGCTCGGGGTCGACCGCAGCGCCCAGGGCGTCGGACTGGGCCGAGCCCTGGTGGTCGACGTACTGCGGCGGATAGCCGCCGCCTCCGAGGTCATCGGCGTACGTGCGGTGCTCATTCACTGTGAGACGGAAGCCGCCCGCGACTTCTATCAGGGGCTGGCGAAGTTTGAGGCCAGCCCTACCGACCCCATGCACCTGTTGCTGCTGATGAAGGACCTTCGCCGCGCGGTCAACGGCTGATCGGTCAGCCGGAACCGGCCGGAGCTGAGCGACAATCGACGGCATGCGTTTCCGCATCCTGGGGCCGACCCAGGTCGTGCTGGCCGACGGGCGAGAGGTCCCCGTGGGCGGTCCGCGGCTGCGCGCCCTGCTGGCGCTCCTCCTGCTCGACGCGGGTCGGGTGGTCTCCGCGGAGCGCCTGATCGACGGCCTGTACGGGGAGCATCCGCCCCGGGGTGCTGCCAACGCGCTCCAGTCCCAGGTGTCGCGGCTGCGTCAGGCCCTGCCCGCCGGGCACGACCCGGTCGAGTTCCACCCGGCCGGTTACCGCCTGGCCGTGGACCCCGACGATGTCGACGCGTACCGGTTCGAACGGCTCGCCGGGGCGGGACGCCGCGCGCTCGTCGACGGCGACTGGCCCCGGGCGGCGACGGTGTTGCGCGAGGCGCTGGAGCTGTGGCGTGGTCCCGCCCTGGCCGATGCCATCGGCGCAGCCGGCGTGCCCGCCCAGGCGGCCCGGCTGGACGAACTGCGGTTGGCCGCCATCGAGGATCGGGTCGAGGCGGACCTGGCGTTGGGCGCACAGAGCGCGCTGATCGCGGAGTTGCGGGAGTTGGTCGTCGCGCATCCCCTGCGGGAGCGCTCGCGGAGCCAGCTCATGCGTGCCCTGGCGGCACTGGGTAGGCCGGCGGAGGCGCTGGCAGAGTTCGAGGACGCTCGGCACACGCTGGCCGATCAGCTCGGCGTCGACCCATCGGCGGAACTGGCTGCCGTTCACCTGGCGGTGCTGCGTGGGCAGGAACGCCTGTCGGCCGAATCGGTGCTGCCGAGTCAACTCACCACCTTCGTCGGACGCGAGGAGGAGCTCAAGCGCATCGGCGACCTGCTCGGCGAGCGACGGCTCGTCACCCTCACCGGCCCCGGGGGCGCGGGCAAGACGCGCCTGGCGATCGAGGCCGCGGGCCGGGTCGACGGGGAGGTCCGCTTCGTCGAGCTGGCCGGCCTGGCCGACGGGTCGGACGTTCCGCAGGCGGTGCTGAGCGCGCTCGGCCTGCGCGACGCCGGCCTGCGCGGTCCGGCCGAGCCGGGCTGGCAGACCGTCGACCGGTTGGTCGAGGCGCTCGTCGAGCGGCGACTGCTGCTGGTGCTCGACAACTGTGAGCACGTCCTCGTTGACGCGGCCCGGCTGGCGGCCCGGTTGCTGAGCGCGTGCCCGGCGTTGCGCGTCCTGGCCACCAGTCGGGAGCCGCTCGGGCTGGCCGGTGAGGCGCTGTGCCCGCTGTCCGGGCTCACAGTGCCACCGCTCGGCGCGTCCGCGTTGGACGCCGACGACTACGCGGCGGTCGGTCTCTTCGCCCAACGGGCCGCCGACGTCGCCCCCGACTTCACCGTCACGCCGGCCAACGTCGAGATGGTGCTGCGGATCTGTCGCGGCCTGGACGGCCTGCCGTTGGCGATCGAATTGGCCGCCGCGCGGCTGCGCGCGTTGTCCGTCGCCGAGGTGGCCGCCCGTCTCGACGATCGGTTCCGGCTGTTGTCGACGGGCAACCGGGCCGTGTCGCCGCGACACCGCACCCTGCGGGCGGTGGTCGAGTGGAGTTGGGATCTGCTCGACGACGCCGAACGGGAAGTGGCCCGACGACTGACCGTCTTCGCCGGTGGGGCCACGCTGGAGGCGGCCGAGCGGGTCTGCGGCCTGTCCACCGCCGAGTTCGTCGACGCGCTCACCGGTCTGGTCGACAAGTCCTTCGTGGAGATGACCGGCGGCCGGTACCGGATGCTCGAAACGGTGCGGGCCTTCTGCGCCGAGCGTCTCGCCGAGGCCGGCGAGGCCGACCAACTCCGTCGCGCACACACCGCGTACTTCCTGGAGTTCGCCTGGACCGCCAGCGACCACCTCCGGTGTGTCGAACAGCTGCACTGGCTGCGACTGCTGGACGCGGAGCGGGACAACCTGCACGCGGCGTTGCGCCGGGCCACCGCGGCCGGTGACGCGTCCGACGCGGCCGGGATGGTCGCGGCCCTGTCGTTCTACTGGTGGCTGCGCGGCATGCGCGGGGAAGGGGCGCGGCTCGCCGGCGACGTTCTCGAACTGCTCGGCACCGAGGCGCCGCCGGGGCTGGGTGAGGAATTCGCCCTCTGCGTCTACAACGCCTCGCTGACCGGCTCCGGCCCTCTGCCGTCCCTCGGGACGCAGCGGTCCGTGATCCGCAGCCTCGACCGGCCGCCCCGCCAGCCCTTCCTGCTGTACCTGTCGGGAATCTCGACCGGACCGCCGTCCGGCGGTGCCGAGGATGTCGACGAGCTGATGGGGGAGCTGCGCCGGCTGGTCGGCCCGGACCCGTGGATCAACGCGCTCGGCGCGATGGGCAGCGGCTCGGCGCTGATGTGGAGCGACCAACGGGACCGGGCCAGGGCCGCGCTGGCCACCGCGCTCGACGGCTTCCGCGGCACCGGGGACCGGTGGGGCACCATGATCACGCTCGGTGCGCTCGGCGAACTGGCCGCTTGGCAGGGCGATGCGGAGACCGCGGGCGCCCACATGGACGAGGCCATGGGATTGGTCGAGGCGCTCGGGTCGGCCGTCGACCAGGCCGACATGCTGCGTACCCGGGGCGAGACAAGGCTGCGCGCCGGTGACCTCGCGGCGGCGCACGACGACTTCGCCGGTGCCCTGCTCCTCGCGCAGCGCAGCGGCGCGCCCGAGTTCGTGGCCAGCGCCCGGCTCGGTCTCGCCCAGGTGGCCCGGGTGCGCGGGGACCTGGCCGCGGCGAGGCTGTACTGCGAGGAGGCGTTGGCCGGTGGCCTCACCGGCTGGTACGTCGGCGAGGCCGCCCGTGCGGAGATCATTCTCGTCCTGAAGGAGATCACCGAGGCGGAGAAGGCCGGTGCGCCGCCGTCAGCGGACGGTGCGTGATCCGTCAGCGCCCGGCGGCATCGTGGGGGCATGACGACATTCGAGGTGGTCGCCGAGGGTCTGGGCAAGCGGTACGGCCCGACCCGCGCGCTCGACACGTTCGACCTGACGGTGCCGCCCGGCACGGTCCACGGACTGCTGGGACCGAACGGCGCTGGCAAGACGACTGCCGTACGGATCCTCACCACGCTGCTGCGCTTCGACACGGGACGGGCCACAGTGGCCGGGTACGACGTGGCGCGCCGGCCGGACGAGGTGCGCGCCCGGATCGGGCTGACCGGGCAGTACGCAGCGGTCGACGAGATCCTCAGCGGCCGGCAGAACCTGGAGCTGTTCGGCCGGTTGTTCCGGCTCGGCCGACGGGAGGCCCGCCGACGCGCCGGTGATCTGCTGGAACGGTTCGGGCTCGACGAGGCGGCGAGTCGCTCCGCCGGTGAGTACTCGGGTGGGATGCGTCGCCGACTGGACCTTGCCGCGAGCCTGATCCGTACGCCGCGGGTGCTGTTCCTGGACGAGCCGACGACCGGCCTGGACCCGCGCAGCCGCAACCAGGTGTGGGACCTGGTCCGCGGTCTCGTGGCGGACGGGACGACGGTGCTGCTCACCACGCAGTACCTGGAGGAGGCCGATCAGCTCGCCGACCGGATCTCGGTGATCGACGCCGGCCGGGTGGTGGCCGAGGGTTCGCCCGACCAGCTGAAGGCGATGACCGGTGGCGACCGGATCGAGGTGGTGGTCCGCGACGCGGCCGAGCTGAGCCAGGCGGCCCGCCTCGTCGCGCCGATCTGCGGTGCGGAGCCCGAACTCGACACGGAGGTCCGACGGCTCAGCGTGCCGGTGCTCGATCGCGTCGCCGGCCTGGTCGACGTGGTTCGGGCGCTGGACGACGCCGGGATCGCTGTCGAGGACATCGGTCTGCGGCGCGCGACGTTGGACGAGGCGTTCCTGCACCTGACCGGGCACCGGCCGGACGACACCCGCGAGCCCGTGGCGGCCGGACGAACTGGGGAGAGGGCATGACCACCGCGATCGCTGACGGCTGGACGATGACCAGGCGGAACATGACTCACGTGGTCCGCGCTCCGGAGGAGTTGATCCTCTACTTCTCGCTGCCGATCATGTTCGTGCTGGTCTTCGGGTACGTGTTCGGCAGCGGCATGCAGGTGGCGGGTGGCGGCGACTACCGCGAGTTCCTGTTGCCCGGGGTCTTCGTGATGACGATGCTCTACGGGCTGGGGGCCACCGCGACCGGCGTGGCGCTCGACCTCAGCCGGGGCGTGGTCGACCGGTTCCGGTCGATGCCGATGGCACGGTCCGCCCTGATGACCGGTCGCAGCGCCGCCGACCTGCTGCGCGCCCTGCTGGAGATGTCCACCCTCCTGGTGTGTGGCCTGCTCGTCGGGTGGCAGTGGCGGCAGGGTGTCGGCAAGGCGATGCTCGCCGTCGGCCTCCTCCTGCTGCTGCGAATCGCGATCACCTGGGTCGGGATCTACCTGGCGTTGCTGGTCCGCAACCCGGACACGGTCGGTGTGATCGTCTTCCCGGCGGCGTTCCCGTTGAGCGCGATCTCCAACGTCTTCGTGTCGCCCGAGCTGATGCCCCCGGTCATCGGGACGATCTCGGAGTGGAATCCGTTGTCGGCCACCGTCGCGGCGATCCGTGAACTGTTCGGCAACCCGGGCCTGGGTGGCGACTCCTGGCCGGCGGAGCACGCGATGCTGTTGGCGGTGCTGTGGCCGGTGCTGCTGATCGCGACGTTCGCCCCGCTGGCCGTGCGCCGCTACCAGCGGTTGAGCCGTTGACTCCGGCCGTCGGCCTCGGTCAGCGGCGGGCCCGCAGCGCGTAGAAGGCGGCACCGACGGCGAGCACACCGAAGCCGGCGAGAACGCTGCCCAGCGGCAGGTTGACCGCCAGCAGCAGACAACCGAAGAGCCCCAGACCGGCCAGCACCCGGACCGGCAACCGTCGGTCCGGGTCGCGGCCCAGTGTGAGCGCAGCGGCGTTGGTGATCGCGTAGTAGACCAGCACCGTGCAGCTGGAGAAGCCGATCGCGTCGCGTACGTCGCCGAGCAGCACCACCACGATCACCACGGCGGCGACCGCCAGTTCGGCGCGGTGCGGCACCTGGTGCACCGGGTGCACGGCGGCCAGCGCGCCGGGCAGGTCACGGCGGCGGGCCATGGCGAGGGTGGTCCGACCGACCCCGGCGACCAGGGACAGCAGCACCCCGACGACCGCGACGGTGGCACCGGCGCGGACCACCCACGCCAGGTCGGGCAGCCCGGCGGCGGTCACCACGTCGACCAGGGGCGCTGCGGAGTCGGCCAGCCGGTCGGCGCCGAGCACGCCGAGGGCGACCACGGCCAGCACCAGGTAGATCACGAGCACCACCCCGAGCGCCAGCGGCACCGCGCGCGGGATGGTCCGCTGCGGGTCGCGGACCTCCTCGCCCAGCGTGGCGATCCGGGCGTACCCGGCGAAGGCGAAGAACAGCAACCCGGCAGCGGTGAGCACGCCCCGGGGGGAGCCTCCGGGCTCGCCGAGCCGGTCCAGATGCACAGGCCCACCGACCAGGCCGACGACGGCGACCAACGCCAGCACCGCCAGCACCAGCGCGACCAACGCCCTGGTCACTGTGGCGGTCTTGCCAATGCCGCGCAGGTTCACGGCGGTCACCGCGAGCACCGCGCCGGCGGCGACCAGCCGGGCCTGGCCCGGCCAGAGGTACGCCCCGACGGTCAACGCCATCGCGGCGCAACTCGCCGTCTTGCCGACCACGAAGCTCCAGCCGGCCACGAATCCGGCGAACGGCCCGAGGCGCTCCCGGCCGTAGACGTAGGTGCCGCCGGACTCCGGGTAACGGGCCGCGAGCCGCGCCGAACTTGTCGCGTTGCAGAAGGCGACGAAGCCGGCCAGCACCAGCGCGGGCAGCAGACCGGCACCGCCGGCCGCCGCAGCGGCCGGCCCGAAGACCACGAAGACGCCCGCACCCAGCATCGAGCCCAGCCCGATGACAACCGCATCGGGTACGCCCAGCCGTCGCGCCAGTTGATCCACGAACCAGAACCTAGGGATACGAGGTGAACGGGCGATCCCACTCGCGTAACCGGCCGGGGAGCGGCACGCCGTCCCAGGGTGCCCGGTGCAGCAGCCGGTCCAGGAGCAGGCCCAGCAGCAGCCCGGCCACCGAGTCGGTCAGCCAGTGCCAGCCGAGGTAGGTGGTGGTGGTGAGGACGACCAGCGGCGGCACGACGCGGATCACTGTGACGAGACGGGTCGGCAGGTGGCGGCCGAAGCTGCGGGCCAGCGGGGCGAGCAGCAGCGCGATGACCCCGTACCAGACGATCGCGTTGGCGACGTGCCCCGACGGGTAGGACTGGGCGAACCGCACCGGCAGGTCGTCGTGGAACAGCGGCAGGGTCTGCTCGGGTGTCAGGAACGGCTCCTTGACGCTGGCGCTCGGTGCCGCCCGCGCGGTCCAGATCTTGAGTGGGCCGATCGTCAGGTTGGTCAGCACGAACGCGACCACCGGAGGCAGGATCGGTCGCACCGACCGCAGCCGGACGGCCAGCAGCACGCCCAGCCCGGCGGCGATCAACGTCAGTGGGGTGCCCTGGCCGAGGAAGTTCAGCACCCGGGCGACCCAGTACGCGGCGGCCGGCCGGTGCCCGTCGGCCCAGTCGGCGACCGCCCGGTCCAATCCCAAGAGCTGGTCTGCGGCGAGCGCCACCGTCAACCCGACCAGACCGACAAGCAGGAGCGCGTCGAACCACCAGCCGGCCGGGCGGACGGGCCGTAGCCGCAGGTCACGTCGTACCGCTGTGGGTTTGAGCACGCGACCACGCTACCGGCCCGGCGCGAGGCCGGGGTGTGCGGCGCTGTGGGCCCAACCACGATCAGGGGCGGATGCGGGGGGCGACCAGTCATGCTTGTGCCCGTGCGGATCACGTCTGCCCTCGTGGACCCGGCGCTGCTCGACCTGCCCTGGTCGACACCGCTGGAGGAGTGGCCTGCCCAACACCTGGTGGCGCTGCCGCAGGGCATCTCCCGGCACATCGTCCGTTTTGTCCGCTTGGGCGACTACGTGTACGCGTTCAAGGAGACCCGCGAGCGGATCGCCGAGCGGGAGTACGACCTGCTCCGGGCCCTGGAGCGGATCGACTTTCCCTCGGTCGAGGCGGTGGCTGTCGTCGCCGACCGGCAGACCGAGGACGGGGAGCCGCTCGAATCGGTGCTGATCACCCGGCATCTGCAGTTCTCACTGCCGTACCGGGCGCTCTTCTCACACACCCTTCGACCGGAGACGATGAGCCGGCTGCTCGACGCGCTCGCCGCCCTGATCGTGCGGATGCACCTGACCGGCTTCTTCTGGGGCGACTGCTCGCTGTCGAACACGCTGTTCCGGCGGGACGCTGGCGCCTTCGCCGCCTACCTGGTGGACGCGGAGACGGGTGCCCTGCACAACAAGCTCTCCAACGGTCAGCGCGGCGAGGACCTGGAGATCGCCCGGGTGAACATCTTCGGTGAGGCGCTGGACCTGCAGGCCGCCGGTCTGCTGCACGAGTCCATCGACCCGGAGGTGGTCTGCGAGGAGGTCGTGCAGCGCTACGAGCGGCTCTGGCACGAGATCACCTACGAGCAGGCGATCGAGCGGGAGGCCCGGCACGACATCGAGGGCCGGATCCGCCGCCTCAACGAGTTGGGTTTCGACGTCGCCGAGGTGGCCATGTCGTCAATCGACGACGGGCGGTTCCTGGTTCGGCCGAAGGTCGTCGACGCCGGCTACCACACCCGACGGCTGCTGCGGCTGACCGGCCTGGACGCCGAGGAGAACCAGGCCCGCAAGCTGCTCAACGACCTGGACGCCTACCGCGCGGAGAGCGACCTGATGGACGAGCAGCAGGCCGCCCACCGCTGGCTCACCGAGGTCTTCGAGCCGGTGGTCCGTGCCGTCCCCGCGCACCTGCGCCGCAAGCTGGAGCCGCAGGAGCTGTTCGCCCAGATCATCGAGCACAAGTGGCTGCTCTCCGAGAAGGCGGGCCGGGACGTCGGCATGCGCCACGCGGTCCAGTCGTACCTGTCCGACGTGCTGGTGCACCGCCCCGACGAGCAGGCCATCCTCGGCGTCGAGGTCCCCTCCGTCGGTTGAGCTGGGCCTCCGCCTGCTCCCCGTGGCGTTGGGAGTATGTGCTGGGGGCCTTTGGAGCTGATGTCGCAAACGAATCGGCGCGGGGCCGCCTCACGTCCGGTCGTCGAACCTGTCGGTACGAGGCTGATGGTCGGTACGAGGCTGATGGCCGGCACGAGGCTGATGGCCGGCACGAGGCTGATGGTCGGCACGAGGCCGATGTCGTAAGCGATTCAGCTCCAAAGGCTCCGCGTCGCACCTCGGCTCGGCCGAGACGACACGGCGGATGCGAGCGGCGACGGGTGCCCCCGTCACTCCACCCAGGAGCCGCCGCGCAGCACCCGCACCACGTTGAGGTCGTCGTCGAGCACCACCAGGTCGGCGCGGAGGCCCACCTGGAGGGACCCGACCCGGTCACCCAGGCCGATGGCCCGCGCCGGGGTGGTCGCCACCATCCGTGCGGCGTCGGCGATCGGGATTCCGGCGTTCACGGCGTGCCGCAGCGCGGCGTCCATTGTCAGCGTGCTGCCGGCGATAGCGCCGTCGCGGGCGAGCCGGGCCACCCCGTCGGCGACGGTGACGGCCTGGCCGCCCAGCTCGTACTCGCCGTCGGGCATGCCGGCGGCGGCCATCGCGTCGGTGATCAGCGCGGCGCGGTCCGGGCCGGCGGTCGCCGTGGCGAAGGTCAGCATGCCGTCGTGCAGGTGAATCCCGTCGGCGACCAGCTCGCAGATCACAGTGGGCGCGTCGAGCAGGGCCACCACCGGCCCCGGCTCACGGTGGTGCACCGGCCGCATGCCGTTGAACAGGTGGGTGCCGACGCTGGCGCCGGCGGCGACCGCGGCGCGGGTCTGCTCGTACGTGGCGTCGGTGTGGCCCACCGCCGCCACCACCCGCTGCGCGGTGAGCAGCTTGATCGCCTCCAGCGCGCCGTCGCGCTCCGGGGCGAGGGTGACCATGCGGATCGCGCCCCGGCCCAGCTTGATGAGCTCGGTCAGCTCGTCGGTCGACGGGTCGCGCAGGTACTCCGGGTTCTGCGCGCCGCAGCGGGCGGCCGACAGGTACGGCCCTTCGAAGTGGACCCCCGCCAACACGCCCTCCTCGACCAACGGGGCGAACGCCTCGGTGGCCGTACGCATTAGTGGAAAGGGCGCGCTGACCAGGCTGGCCAGCAGCGTGGTGGTGCCGTGGGCGAGGTGGAAGTCGGCCGCCGCGCGGGCCTCGTCGGCGTCCCCGGTGGTGAAGGTGTGCCCGCCACCGCCGTGCGTGTGCATGTCCACGAAGCCGGGCACGATCCAGTGCCCGTCGCGCACCGACGGATATTCGGCCACCGCTGTGATCCGATCACCGTCCCACTCGACGCAGCCCTGCCGGACGACTCCGGTCGGGGTCACCACTCGGCCGTTCACCCGTACGGTCATCGTTTCTCCCGATTGTCACGGACACCCACGGCGTCCAGGGCGAGCAGGGCGGCACCGAGGCAACCGGCCTCGTCGCCGAGGGCTGCCGCGACCAGTCGCGGCTCCCGGTGGAAGGTCATCCGTTCGTGCAGCGCCGCCCGCAGCGGGGTCAGCAGCCGGTCCCCGGCCTGGGCCAGGCCGCCGCCGAGCACGATCGTCGCCACGTCGAACAGCGCCTGCCCGCTGGCGAGGCCGTCGGCGAGCGCCTCGACCGCCTCCTGCCAGACCTGGCCGGCGAGCTGTTCGCCGGCTGCGGCCCGCTCGGCCACCTCGGCCGCGGTCACCGGGGCGTCTGCGGTGTCGCCGGCCAGTTCGGCGTAGCGGCGGCCGATGGCGGCGGCCGACGCGACCGCCTCCAGGCAGCCGGGGCGGCCGCAGCCGCAGCGCGGACCGTCGGGCCGAACCAAAATGTGGCCGATCTCCCCGGCGGCGCCGTGGGCCCCCACCGCGGCCGTGCCGTCCACGACGTGCGCGGCGGCGATGCCGGTGCCGATGGCCACGAACAGCACGTGCCCGGTGCCGCGTCCGGCGCCGAGCCGGGCCTCGGCGAGACCACCGACACGCACGTCGTGGCCGAGCGCCGCCGGCAGGCCGAGCCGTCGCACCGTCAGGTCCCGCAGGGGTACGTCCCGGAAGCCCACGTTCGCCGACCACACCGCGACGCCGCGTGCCTCGTCCACGACCCCGGGCACGGCGATGCCGACAGCGATCGGGGTGAGCCCGTCGGCGCGGGCCTTGTCGGCCAGCCCGCCGGCCACGTCCAGGATGGTGCCGACCACGGCGGCCGGGCCGCGCGCGGCCTCGGTGGGGTGTCGTTCGGTGCGCACCACGACGCCGTCCGGTCGGACCAGGGCGCACTTCATGCCGGTGCCGCCGACGTCCAGCGCAACGACCACGCGGTCGCTCACGGCGCCAGCTCGGTTCGCGACCGCGGGGCTCGCAACCCCGGCTCACTCCTCGCGCTCACGCCAACACCACGGACCGGGTCAGGTGGCGGGGCGCGTCCGGGTCGAGGCCCCGGCTGGTGGCCAGCGCGACAGCGAAGCGCTGCGCCAGGATCAGGTCGGCCATCGGGTCGACCGGGGTACGGCCGGCGGACCAGCTGCCCAGCACCGTGCGCCAGCCGTGCGTGCGGCTGTGCACGAAGGCCGCGCCGGTGGCCGCCACGTCCTCGGGCAGCCCGTCGGGCAGCTCACCGAACGCCCAGACCAGCCGGCCCGGCGCGGCGACCGAGATGGGCCCGTGCCGGTAGTCCATCGCCGGGTACGCCTCGGCCCAGAAGGTGGCCGCCTCGCGGCACTTCAGCGCCGCCTCCTGGGCCAGTCCGATCGTCCACCCCCGACCGAGGAAGGTGACCTGCTCGATGGTGGCCGGGTCGATCGGCAGGGGAGATCGCACCGCCACCTCGGCGTCGGCGGCGAGCGCTGTCACCGGGTCGCCGAGCTGGGCCCGGAGCAGTGCCAGCGCGGTGGTCGCGAAGCGGGTCTGCACCACCGACCGTTCGTCGGCGAAGGGCAGGGCCACGGTGGCGGCGGCCAGCTCGACCGCCGGGGACGTGGGGTCACCGACGATGACTGTGGTGGGTGTCCGTCCACGCAGCGCGGCGAGCAGTTCCAGCACCTCTGTGGTGGTGCCGGAACGGGTGATCGCGATCAGCCGGTCGTAGCGGCGGTCGGCGGGAAACTCGGACGCCTGGAACGCGTCGGTCTCACCCTGGCCGGCCTGCTCGCGGCGGGCCGCGTACGCCATCGCCATGAACCACGACGTGCCGCAACCGACGACGGCGACCCGTTCCCCGGGGCGCGGCAGGTCACCGCGTACGACCTCGGCCAGCCCGGCCGCCTCCCGCCAGCAGTCGGGTTGGCTCGCGATCTCCGCGTCCACGTACGCCATGGGAAACTCCTCGCAGGGCCGACCGGTGCGCAATACGGCTCGTTAGACCCGCATTTCGCGCGTTATTCTGCGCGAACGCGGGTGACCATGGCAACCGGCCGGCCGATCGCGCAGGTCAGTCTTTTGCGCCAGCCTAGTTTCGCGCACTAGTGTGCACGCAATCAATCACCGTCCGTGCAGTTGCTGGGAGGGCCCCCGCAGTGGACCGGTACGCCAGATGGAACGCCCTGCTCGAAATGCTGACCGACAACGGCCGGGTCAGCGTCGAGGCGGCAGCCGAGCGGCTGGACGTCTCCCAGGCCACCATCCGGCGTGACTTCGACCAGCTCGCGCAGCAGCAAATGATCACGAGGACCCGGGGTGGCGCGGTCGCCAACGGCGTGTCGTACGACCTGCCGCTGCGCTACAAGACGGCCAAGCACTCGGCCGAGAAGCAGCGGATCGGGGCGGCCGCCGCCGCGCTCGTCACGCCGGGCACCGTGGTCGGCCTGAACGGCGGCACCACCAGCACCGAGGTGGCGAGGGCTCTCGCCGTCCGACCGGATCTGAACACCAGCGCCGAGGGTGCCCAGCTCACAGTGGTGACAAATGCGCTGAACATCGCCAACGAGCTGCTGGTCCGATCCCGGATGAAGGTGGTCGTGGCCGGCGGCGTGGTGCGCCCGAAGTCGTTCGAGCTGGTCGGCCCGCTGGGTGGGGCGCTGCTGCGCGAGGTCACCCTGGACGTCGCTCTGCTCGGCGTGGACGCGATCGACCCGCAGCTCGGCGCCGCCGCCCACCACGAGGGGGAGGCGGCGATGAACAACCTGATGGTGGCCCGCGCCAAGCGCGTCGTGATCATCGCGGACTCGTCCAAGCTGGGCGGTCACGCCTTCGCCCGGATCTGCCCGGTCGAGCGGGTGGAGACGCTGGTGACCGACTCCGGCGCCGCGCCGGAGGTGGTTGACGCGTTCCGCGCCGCCGGCGTACAGGTCATCTGCGCCTGAGAGGTCACGCTGCGTCGATGAATCAGCCTGATCGGCGCGTCGATGCATACCGCGTATTGCGCGCTTCTGCATACCGCGTATGGTGTCGGCTGTCACGCCCACCCATCGGGGGAGGTGCAGCTTGCCAGCTGTCCTGGAGATCGAAGGTCTACGTAAGACGTACAAGAGTCGTCGACGCGGCACCCGCAATGCGCTCGACGGCTTCGACATGCGGGTCGACGCGGGGCAGGTGCACGGCTTCCTGGGTCCCAACGGGTCCGGCAAGACCACCACGCTGCGTACGCTGCTCGGCCTGATCCGGCCCGACGGTGGCCGGATGGCGCTGCTCGGGCACGAGGTTCCCGACGCGCTGCCCACTGTCGCCGGCCAGGTCGGCGCGATCGTGGAGAGCCCGCAGTTCTTCCCGCACTTCACGGCCCGGGACACGCTGTCCCTGCTCGCGGGGGCAGGCGAGGTGCCGGCCGTGCGGGTCGACGAGGTGCTGGAACTCGTCGGACTGCGCGACCGGTCCGGCGAGCGGGTCAAGACGTACTCGTTGGGCATGAAACAGCGGCTCGCCGTGGCCTCGGCCCTGCTGAAGAACCCGAAGTTGCTCATCCTCGACGAGCCGGCCAACGGCCTCGACCCGGGCGGCATCCGGGAGATGCGCACGCTGATGCGCACCCTCGCCGAGTCCGGAATGACAGTGGTGCTGTCCAGTCACATCCTCGGTGAGATCCAGCTGATCTGCGACTCGGTCACCATCATCTCGCTGGGCAGGCGGGTCGCGTTCGGCCCGGTCGACGAGGTGCTCGCGCAGCACTCGTCAGGTGCGGTCCGGATCCGGTTGGAAGCGGTCAGCGACCTGCCGGTGGCCACCGAGGCGCTCACCCAGGCCGGGATCAGGGTCACCGGTCACCCGGACCACCTGATGCTGGCCGGCGTCGACAAGCCGGCGTCGGTGACCCGGCTGCTCGCCGAGAAGAACCTCTACGTCAGTGAGTTGGCGCCGATCGCCGTCGACCTGGAGAGCGTCTTCCTCGAATTGACCGCCACCGCGCCGGTACCCGGCCAGCACCGGCAGGTCGACGAGTCCATGAAGGTCGGTGGGACGGGTCAGCCCGGTCCCGCCGGGGGAGGGTGGGGCGCGTGAGCCTCTTTCGTACCGAGCTGCGCCGGCTCAGCAAGCGGCGTTTCACCCGCTACATGACACTGCTCGGCCTGCTGGTGCTGGCCGCGGTGGTGGTCGGGGTGTTCTTCACCAACCAGAAGATCGACGCCGGCCAGCTCGCCCGGGCCGAGCGTCAGGCCGACCAGCAGTACCAGGAGCAGGTGCGCTGGAGCGAGCAGGAGCGCGTCGCGTGTGCGCAGGCCAAGACCTCCGGCACGGCGACCGAAGGCCGCTACCCGGACGACTGCTCGGTGATCACTCCGCCGCCCCGGGAGGAGATCAAGGCTGAGTGGTTCCTGCCGTCGACGTTCGACTTCAAGGAGACGTTCGACGAGACACTGATCCCGTTCGCGGCGATCCTCGCCCTGGTCGGGTTCGTCATCGGCGCGTCCTTCGTCGGTGCCGAGTGGAGCACCGGCGGCATGATGAACCTGTTGCTCTGGCGGCCGAAGCGGCTCACCGTACTGCTCACCAAGCTGGCCGCCCTGCTCACCGGCATCCTGGCGGTGACGCTGCCTGCCGCGGTGCTGTGGTTTGCCGGGTTCTGGGCGATCGCCAACCTCCGGGGCAGCACCGAGAAGATGACCTCGGGGGTCTGGCAGTCGTTCATGCTGACCGGCGTACGCGGTGTGGTGCTGGTGTTGGTGCTCACCACCATCGGCTTCGCCCTCGCCTCGCTCGGTCGGCACACAGCGATGGCCCTCGGTGGCGTGGTGGCGGTGATGGTGGTCGGCCAGTTCGGCCTGGGCATCCTGCTCTCCATGGCCGGCGTGCGGTTCGCCGAGGCGTGGCTGCTGCCCACCTACGCGGTGGCCTGGATGACGAAGACGGTCAAGCTGGAGGACTGGAACGCCTGCAACGCGACCTACTACGGGGAGTGCAAGCCGGCCACGATGGAGATCACCTGGCAGCAGTCCTCCGTCCTGCTCTCGGTCGGGGTGGTGGTGATCCTCGGGGCGGCGCTCTGGGCGATGCGTCGCCGCGACATCTCCTGACCTGGCCGCAGTGACGCGGCGCGGCCGGCCCGGCCGTCGGGGTTCCCGGCGGTGAGGACCGGCCGCGCCGCCTGCTGCGTCCCTGGTCGCCGCTGACTAGGCTGAACGACATGTCCGCCGACACCACCCCGGCCGCCCCCGAGCCGTCCATCGACGCTCGTCCGGGTGAGGTCGCGGGTGCTGCCGGGCCGACAGTCCCGAACCCCCGACCGGCGCCGCCCATCGAGACCACCGACGAGCTGGCACCACCCGCCGACGACTCGGCGCAGCCCACTGATCCGGCTGATCCGGCGGCGGGGCTGACCGAGCGGGAGCGGGCCATCCTCGCCTTCGAGCAGCAGTGGTGGCGGCACGCCGGCGCCAAGGAGCAGGCCGTCCGGGACACCTTCGGGATCTCGTCGACCCGGTACTACCAGCTGCTCAACGGCCTGCTGGACAATCCGGCAGCCCTGGCCGCCGACCCCGTGCTGATCAGCCGACTCCGACGGTTGCGCTCGTCGCGCGCCCGTAACCGCCGCCGTTAACCGCGCGCTCCGCGCTCCGCGCGCTCCCGCGCGCTCCCGCGCGCTCCCGCGCAATCCCGCGATCTTGCACTTACTGTCGTCGATTCGCGTCTTTTGTGCGTCTTTGTCGGGACACAAAGTGCAAGATCGCAGCGTTTGTCGCCTGCAGGAATGTCGCCAGGCCCAAGGGGTACGCGGGGAGCGCTCCGGGGCGCCGGCAGGTGGCCGGAGGCGACGGAGGGAGCGACAAATGACCGCCACCAACCGCAGGTGGGAGCACCGGTGATGCAGGTACGCTCCGCGTCCGCGCCGTCCCCGGGTCGGCCGGTCAACGAGGATCTGGTCTTCCGGTTCGGCCCGCTGGTCGGTGTCCTGGACGGCGCGACGGTGCCGGACGGCTTCGACACCGGTTGCGTGCACGGGCCCGAGTGGTACGTCCGGCACCTGGCGGCCCGGATCGGCGTCGCCGAGGCGGTACGCCCGGCCGCCCGGCTGACCAGCAATCTGGCCGCGGCGATCCTCGCGGTGCGCGCCGACCACGGCGGGCAGTGCGACCTCGACCACCCGGGCACCCCGTCCAGCACTGTCTGCCTCCTGCGGGACTGCGGCGACCAGGTGGACTACCTGGTGCTCTGCGACAGCCCGCTCGTCCTCGACGCCGGCGGGCAGGTCAGCGTGGTCACCGACAACCGGCTGGACGCGGCGATGGCGGAGCTGCGGGAGACAGTGGCCGTCGTGCCGGGCGGCGCGGCGGACCCGGTCACCCGGTTCCGGCACGCCGTGAGCGTCCAGCGGGAGCGGATGAACCGCACCCACGGCTACTGGGTGGCGGCCTCCGACCCGGACGCGGCCTTCCACGCGGTCACCGGGACCGCGCCCCGACACGGTCCGGGGGCACTACGGCGGGCGGCGCTGCTCAGTGACGGCGCGTCCAGCGCGGTGGAGCAGTTCGCGTTGACCGACTGGACCGGTCTGCTGGACCTGCTGAGCGCCGACGGTCCGGGCGCGTTGATCGACAGGGTGCGGGACGCCGAGCGCGACCATCCCGATCGGCTTCGCCGGCACAAGCCCACCGACGACGCGTCGGTGGTGTTCTGCGAGTTCGGGTAGGCGTTTCGGGCCGGTGACACCCGGTCGGGTGACAACAGAGCGTGATGTGGAACACCCGGGCCGCCCGACCGGCCGGTACCGCTGTCCGGACCGCCAGTGGATGGCCAATGGGGTGGACTTCGGCCGATGAGGGCGGCAGACTGCGGCACGTGGCGGGTGCGGTCCGGCTGGAGCCGGTGGACGAACGGAACCTGGAGCCGTTGCTCTCCGTAGCGGCTGCGGAGGCGGAGCCGGGTGATGTGATGCCCCCGGTCGAGGCACCCGCCGGCTGGTCGCTCGCCCGTCGCGAGGCGTTCCGCGAATTCCATCGGGCAAGCTTCGGCGGGCTGGACGGCCCAACCGGCTCGCAGATGTACGCCATCCTCGTCGGCGGCGAGGTGATGGGCATGGTCCGGATGACGCGCTGTGATGAGCCGCGCACCGTGGATACCGGGATGTGGCTCGGCCGGTCGGCACGGGGGCAGGGGATCGGCGCGGCCGCCCTGCGAGAGTTGCTGAACGCCGCCGCTCGGGCGGGTATGCGGGCGGTGGTCGCCGAGACGACCGCGGACAACATCGGCGCGGTCGCCGTCTTGGAGAAGTGTGGCGCGAAACTGCGCGAGGACGACGGCACGGTACGCGCCGAGATCTGCCTCGATTCGACGCCGCCCGCCTTCTGAGCTGCCCGTCGGGGCCGGCGAAAGGTTGCGCTGGTCTGATCACTCCCGGTTGGCGGCGTACGCGGCCAGGCCGGCGACCTGCGCCGGGTCCAGCGACGGTCGTACCCGGGCCCGCGCTGTCGACACGTGCTCGGCGGTGACAGTGGCGGCGGCGAGCGACTCCCGCATCGCGGCCAGCGCCGCCTCGCGAATCAGCGCCGCGCAGTCCGCGGCGGAGAAGCCGGTCAGCTCGTCACCGAGAGCCGGCAGGTCGACGTCCGGTGCCAGCGGCACCTGCCGGGACGCGGCCCGCAGGATCTCCGCGCGGGCGGGCCCGTCCGGCGGCGGCACGTAGACCAGCCGCTCCAACCGGCCCGGCCGCAGCAACGCCGGGTCGACCAGGTCCGGCCGGTTCGTCGCACCGACCACCACCACGTTGCGCAGCGTCTCCACCCCGTCCAACTCGGTGAGCAGGGCGGCGACCACCCGGTCCGTGGTGCCCCCGTCGGTGGCCTGGCCGCGTACCGGCGCCAGCGCGTCCACCTCGTCCAGGAAGATCAGCGTGGGGGCCGCTTCCCGGGCCCGACGGAACAGCTCGCGAACCGCGCGTTCGCTCTCACCGACCCACTTGGAGAGCAGTTCCGCCCCCTTGACCGACAGCACGTTGGCCCGCCCCGACCCGGCCAGCGCGGTGACCAGGTAGGTCTTGCCGCAGCCCGGCGGCCCGTAGAGCAGCACGCCGCGCGGCGGCTGCACGCCGAGCCGGGCAAAGGTGTCCGGGTAGGTCAACGGCCACAGCACCGACTCGGTCAGCGTCTGTTTGACCTCGTCCAGGCCACCCACGTCGTCCAGTGTCACCGAGGCCAGATCCAGCGTGGACGCCGCCATCGTGGTGGGCCGGACCACCTCCCGGGCGGCGGTGAAGTCGGCCATCGACACCGTCGGCGTCTCGGCGGACTTCTGCCGCAGCGCCGCGCGTACCCCGGCCTCCCGGACCAGTGCGGCCAGATCCGCAGCGACGAACCCGGGGGTACGCGCGGCCACCTCGTCGAGCCGGACGTCGTCGGCCAACGGCACCTGCCGGGTCAGCACTGTGAGCTGTTCGCGGCGTAGCGCCTGATCCGGGAGCGGGACGCTGATCCGCAGCGACAGCAGGTCGGGCGCGCGAAGCGCGGAGTCGACCGCCTCCGGTCGGCCGGTCGTGCAGACCACTGCGACGCCGGCCCGAATGCTCTCCGCGAGCACCTGACGGAACACCGTCGCCACCGGACCGGGGTCGTCAGCGGGTGCGAGCGCCTCGACGTCGGTGACCAGCAGTACCGCCGGGCCTTCGGCCCGTGCCGCCGATGCCGCGACGCGCAACCGCTCGGCGGCGGCCTGACTGGTCAACGCGGCCACCTCCGGCGCCCAGAGCGGGTGAACGCGCGCACCGACCCGGGCGGCCACGGCCCGGACCAGCGCCGACTTCCCGGAGCCCGCCGGGCCGACGAGCAACACCCCCAACGAGATGGTGGTGCCCAGTCGACCCAGCACCTCCCGGTGGTGGAAGCCGAGGTCCAGCAGTTCGGTCAGTTCCTCGGCCTGGGCCCGCAGCCCGGGCAACTCGTCCACGTCGGGCGCGTCCTCCGCCGCAACGGTGTCGGCGCTCGTACCCGGCCGGGTCGACGTGGCGCCGGCCGGGGCGGGCCCGCCGTGGGTCGTCGCACCGTGCTCCCAGGCAACCGACGTGTCCATGGTGACCAGGGCGCCGGTCGCCGGCTCGACAGTGACCACGCTGAGCAGCGTGCTGGTCCAGGCGAAACCGACGGTGTTGGCGAGGCTGCGTCGTGCCGCCTCGACCAGGCTGCGGACCGAGGCGTCCGGCAGCACGTCCTGCGGCAGCAGCGACACGTCGTCCCCGGCGGTGAGCACCTTGCCCAGCAGGGCCAGCCGGAGCATCTCCGGGCTGACCGCCGCGACGACCCCCACCGGCCCGGCCAGGACGACCCGGCTCGCCGAGACCAACGGCACCGGGCTCACCCGCACCTGACCGCCGTCGCGCAGACCCAGGTTGCCCAACGTCAGGTCGTCGGCGTACAGCAGGGCGCTGCTCGCGCCCGGCCCGGCCGCCGCGGCGATCCCGGCCGTCTCGCGGCGGCCGACAAGGCGGACCGGGTCGCCGGGGCGCAGCCCCAGCGCTGTCAGCGCCTCCGGGTGCAGGCGCACGATGCCCCGTCGGGCGTCGAGCGCCGCCGGCCGCAGGCTCGCCGTCAGGGTCAGGTCGGGTTGCGCCACTGCCCGACCGTAGCCGCCGTCAGCCAGCCCCGCCGGTCAGCGCCGCGGATCCAGCTCGTCCAACAGCGTCGGGTCGCTTCGGATCAGCTCGGCCAACCGGGCCGCCGGGTCCGGCGTCAACCCGTCCGGACCGGGTGCCCAGGCGGGCACCGTCCGGCCGGACAGCGGCCAGGCCGGCGGGGGTTCCACGGGTGTCGGCGGGGCAACGGGTCCGACAGTGACGGCAGGCCCGTCCCAGGAGACCCGCATCGGGTACGTCCGCCCGGCGTGCTCCACCTGCACTGTCACCGCCAGCCCGGGGTACGCCCCGACGACCTGGCGGACCGCCTCGGCCACCTCCTCGACCGGCCCCCAGCCGGCCACCTCGCTCGGAGTCTCCACCCCCGCGTGCCGGCCCGACCGGGCGTTGCGGGTGTCACCGCCGAGGCCGGGCGGGCTCGACGGTGCTGTGGTGTCGTCACGGTCGGCGGCCCGACGGCGTGACGCCTCCACACGTCGGGCCAGCCGGGCCAGCGTCTCGTCCAGGTCGCCCCTCACCAGATCACCTCTTCCCGCCACGGCCGGAGCTGGTCGGCTCAGGCCCTCCTGTCCCGGGTAGCGCGGTCCAGCGCGCGGTCCAGGACGACAAGTAGTGCGTCCCGCACCGAGAGCCGGTCGCGGGCATCGAACTGCACCAGGGGCACATGGTCACCGATGGCCAGCGCCCAACGGATCTCGCCGAGTTCCAGGGCCAGCCGCCCGTCGAAGGCGTTGACCCCGACGACGAACGGCAGCCCGGCCCGCTCGAAGAAGTCGATGGCCGGGAAGCAGTCGTCCAGTCGGGCGCTGTCCACCACCACCAGCGCGCCGAGCGCTCCCCGGGCCAGGTCGTCCCACATGAAGCCGAACCGGGTCTGCCCCGGCGTGCCGAACAGGTAGAGCTTCAGGCTGCGGTCGATGGTCACGCAGCCGAAATCCATCGCCACAGTGGTGGTGGTCTTGGTGGACCGGGCACCCGGGTCGTCGACGCCGATCCCGGCGGTGGTCATCTCGGCCTCAGTGGTCAGTGGCGCGATCTCGGAGATCGCACCCACTGTGGTGGTCTTGCCCACCCCGAACCCACCGGCCACCAGGATCTTGACCGGGATCGGCGGTGCGGCCGGCTTACCGGACGGAGGCGACGTCGACCCCGCGCCGGCCGGGGGCCGGTACGGAGGCGGCGCGGTCGGCGGGGGGCCGGCCCGTCCGACTATCGGCCCGGTGCCCGGGGACATGCCGTAACGGGCGGCGGCGCTGTTCGCGGCGACCCCGCCGAGCGGGGCGACCGGCCATTCAGGAGATCGCACGGAGTCCATCAATCACTCGCAGGATGAGATCGGGGTCGACAGCGTCGTCGGTGTCGGTCACGTGCACGTCCAGGTGCCCGGCGGCGCGTAGATCGCCGACCAGGACCCGCGTCACGCCGAAGTGCAGTCGGGCGCGGGCCGAGATCTCGGCCACCGAGATCGGCTCGAGGCAGAGCGCGATGATGGTCTGAAGTTCCGGTGCCAGCAGCGCGCCGGGTGGGCCGGCCCACCAGCCGCTGTCCATGCGGGCGGTCACCTGGGTCTCCAGCCCGATCGCCGGGTCGGCGCCCGCGACCCGCCCGGAGGTGAGCACGAACGGGCGGGGACCGGTGGGTTGGTCCCCGTCCGGCTCCGGCTCGGGCAGCGCCGGTGTCGCCGCCGCGCCCACCCCGGTCGGGGGTGACGTGCGCAGGTACGGTCGGATCCGAACCCTCGGGTCCGGATCCGGATCCTCGCCGGCGACGTCGGGGGTCACTGCTGAACGGCGTTCTTCAACTCGACGATCAGTCGCGGGGTCAGGGCGCCACCGGCCCGCCCGGCGAAGAGCGTCATCTCGTACGCGACGGTGCCCAGGTTCGCCGAACGGTCGGCGACCACCCCGAGCACGGAACCACTGCTGATCGCGCTGATCAGCAGGTAGCCGTCGGCCATGTCGACGATCACCCGGTTCAGGCCGCCGAGGGCGTACCAACTGGCGGCCCCACCGGCGAGGCTGGTCATTCCGGACACGACGGCGGCCAACCGCTCCGCGTTGGACCGATCCTTGATCGCCGACATGGCCATCAGCAGACCGTCCGAGGAGACCGCGATCGCCTCCAGGACCCCGGCGGTGCTGGAGGTGAAGGAGTCCAGCAGCCAGTTGAACGTACGGGCCTCCGGGCTGAGGTCCCCATTGGCGCTGGGCTGAGTCTGGTCGACATTGTCGTGCAGGAAGGGGCTGGTCACCGTGATGATCCTTCTTCGTTCCGGTGGTCGGGGCTGACTTCGCGGAGAGCGCGGGCGACGCCCGCCTCGAACTCGCTGATGAGGTCGCGGACCTCGTTCGGGTCACCGAGGTTGGTGCTGGGCGGTTGGCAGACCGGGATGGCGGTGAGGTTCGCTCCCGGCACCCGTCGGCTCAACCGGGGCCGCTCCGGTGCGGCATCGGTCGAGCCACCACCACGCGGCACCGTGGGGCCGGCGCCTCCCGGGGTGCTGGGTAGGTCGACGGTCGTGCCCAAGTCCACCACGGCCGCCCCGGCCCCGGCCGACGGGTCGCTGGCCGTCCGCGCCGACGCGCCGTCGAGGCCCGGCGCCACGTGCAGTTCGGCGCGGCGTACACCGGCTTGGAAGGCCTCGACCAGCGCGCGGGCCGCGGCGGGGTCCGCGCTGGTGGCGTCCACCGGCCGGGTCGTCGGGGCGGTGGCGTGCAGTGTGGCCCCGGGCACCCGCTGCCGCACCCGTGGCCCGCCCGGCTTGCCCACCGGTTCCGGGTTCTGGGGTTCGGGAACGGCCTGCTCCGGCTGGCCCCTACCGAACGCGTTCCAGGACGGGCCGGCGTCCAGGCTGAGGGTGGCCCGGCTCAGCAGATCCGAGTCGAAGCGGGCCGGCGCGGCGACGGCCACCGCGCTGGGCCGCGCTTCGTGCTCGGGGTGGGGCGTCGCCGTCGTACGCCGGTCCCGATCCGGCACCGCCGCGCGGGCCACTGTGGCCCCGGCACGGTCGGCGCGGCGTAGCACCAGCGACGTCGAAGGGATCTCCAGCTGCGCGGTCACCCCTCCGCCGCCGGTGGCGGCCAGGGCGACCTGCCAGCCGTGCCGGCGGGCCAACCGGCCCACCACGAAGAGACCGAGGACCTCGGTCGGGGCCAGGTCGAGCCGTTCCCGGCGGGTGAGCCGGGCGTTCTCCTCGGCCATGCGTTGCTCGCTCATGCCGATGCCGTGGTCCACCACCGTGAGCCGTGCGCCGAGGCCGGACGTCTCGGCGGCCACCAGTACCCGGGTGTGCGGCGGAGAGAAGACCGTGGCGTTCTCCATCAGCTCGGCCAGCGCCAGGACGAGGTCACCGACCACCGCCGGAGCGGCCGAGACGCCCGCCGGCACCTGCACCTCCACCCGGGTGTAATCCTCGATCTCACCGAGCGCCAACCGGACCACGTCGGCCAGCGGCACCGGCGCGGTGTGCGCGTCGGCCCCGGCCGAGCCGGAGAGCACCACGAGGCTGCCGGCGTTGCGCCGCAACCGGCTGGAGATGTGGTCGAGTCGGTACAGGTGCTCCAGGCGGCCCGGGTCGGCCTCCTGCTGCTCCAGCCGGTCGATCAGCGCGATCTGCCGACCCACCAGGTTCTGGGTACGCCGTCCGACGTGGCCGAACATCTGCGCCACGTTGCGTCGGCCGGCGACCTGCCGTTCGACCAGTTGCGCCGCGGTGTTCTGCACCCTGTCGAAGGCCCGCGCCAGGTCGCCGATCTCGTCGTTGGCGCGGATGTCCACCGGCTCCAGCCGGACCGCATGGTGTCTTTCCGCCTCGTCGTCGGTGACCCGGACCAGCTCCGCCTCGGCGACCCGGGCGACCCGGTCGGCCGAGCGGGTGAGTCGGGTCAGCGGTCGGGCCACCGTCCGCGCCACCGCCACGCTGAGCAGCACGACCAGCGTCAGGATCAACGCCGCCGCGGCGCCGACCAGGTACGCGGCGGTCAGCGCGCGCCGCTGCTCGGCCGTCACCTCGGCGAGCACGTCGGCGATCAGCTTCTTCTCGACGAACTGGCCGAGCCGGATCATCGTGCGGACGGCCGGGAACAGGGCCTCGATCGTCACATCGCTGACCGCGGCCGCCGGATCGCGGGCGCTCCTGATCAGGAAGTCGGGTTGGGTACGCGCGGCCACGGCGGCGTCGTTGAGCTGGGCCACCTTGAGCTGCTCGGGCGTGATCAGGCTGCGGAAGCGCGAGTTGTCGACCATGAGCGCGGCGATGCACGCCACGTACCCGGCGGTGGTTTCCGGTGTGCCGATCGCCTTGACTAACAGGCTCAGGGTGGCGCAGGTCCCCAGGCCCTCGTCGGCGCGGAGCAGCCCGTCGAGGGCGAGCACCTGACGGCCCGGCAACGTGTCGGTGTCCACCCCGACCACCAGCCGCAGCGACTCGATGATCCCCTTGTTGACCGGGCCGAACGCGTCCATCACCTGACCCGGTTTGGCGGCTCGGGCCAGGACTGCCGTGCGCAGCTCGACGAGGCTGGACACGCCGTCGAGGGCGCTGTCGACCTCGTCGGTCAGCGCGTCGCTCCGCGCCGCCCGCAGGTCGGCAACCCGGTCGTCCACGTCGGCGGACTTACGGACCAGCTCACCGCGTTCGACCCGGCCGAGCAGGAAGCCGACGGAGAGGATGCGTTCCTGCTGGAGGTCCTGGACCAGGCTGCCGACCCGGCTGGCGAGCCGGACGCGTTCGGCGGTGTCGCCGGCCCGCTGTGCCGCGGTGATCCGGTCGAGCATCACCGGCACGGCCAGGCCGACCATGCTGAGCAGCGGAATCACCACGAGCAGCGCGAGCTTGCCGCGGATCCGGAGCCTACCGAGCAGCATCGAACGCCCCCCACTGTGCGGTCTCCGGGTCACGGGCCACGCCGACCGGTTGCAGCGCACGCGGTTCGTCGGTCGGCGGTTGCCACGGGTCGCGCTGCGGCGGGGTGTCGGGACTCTCCGCGTGGGTAGCGGCCAGGGCGGCCCGCCGTTGTGCCCGGCGACCGGCGGCGACCAGCATCGCCGCGAGCCAGCCCAGCAGCAGGACGGCGATGACACCCGCCCCGGCGGTCAGCCAGCGGTCCCGGTCGAGCCGGTCGATGCGCTCGGCCAGCAGGGAGTCCAGCTCGGTGAGGATGACCGGCTGAAGTTGGCGGGCGGAGCGGTGCGAGCTGACCGCTGCGGCACTCAACTGGCCCGGGTCGACCACGCCGGTCTCCTTGGCTGGCAGGGAGTACCCGGCGAGCGCCTCCACCGAACGCTGGTAGGTGTCCAGCGGGGTCAGCACGTTGGCGCCGAGGTCGGTGCTCTCCGAACCGTCCACGGCCGAGCGCAGGTTGTCGACGAGGTCCGCGGCAGGGGTCAGGGCGGACACCCGCAGGCCGGTCAGCTCCAGCAGGCCGCGCGGTCGCTCGGCGGCCGGCCGACGGCTGACGAGCGTGGCCAGGTCGGCCAGCCGACCGGCGCCGACCACCGCCTCGGGCAGCTCCTGGCCGGCGCTGTCCTGGAGGAAGAACGAGTCGGCTTCGGGGTCACGGACCAGCCCGGAGCTCTCCCGGACCTTCCGGTGCAGGGCCAGCAGCAGGTCGGAGACCTCGCCGTACGCGGTGTAGGCGGCCTCGGGATCGGTGGCGCTGCGGCCGCGCAGTGCCTCCAGCTTGGCCCGTACGCCGGCCCAGCGTTCCTGGCTGAGCAGTTCCCCGCCGATGCGGGCGTCCACAGCGGCGGCCTTCTCGACAGCCCCGTTCAACGCCTCCCGGGCCACAGGGCGGCCGTTCACCGCGTTGGACTGGGCCTCCACGAGGGCGTCGGTGACCGCCGCCAGCGCGGTGAGGTACTGCACGCCGAGCCGTTCCCGGGCGGCGAGGTCCCGGTCGTCGGTGACCTGCCGCCAGTTCGACGTGACGAGCAGGCCCAACGGCGCCAGCAGTGCTCCGATGAGCAGCAGGGGCAGCAGCCGGCCCAGCGTGGACGGCCGTCGACGGGCCCGCGGCGCGGGGACTGTCATGTGTGTCTCCTCCGGCGTGGGGCGCTGATCGGCGCGGCGTCGGGCTGGCCGACAAGTCCCGTGCACCGGACCGGAAAACTAATCGAACCCCCGCCTGGTCAGACCTCACTCGGCGAGTCAGGTTCGCGTCACTTCGAGCCATGTCACCATTTGTCCGCGTTACCGCCACGCTCTGTGTCCGCTGTGGGTGTGACATGGAGGGATCGAGGTGGATATCCGTGGAAGATCGGAATTCACGGGATCCGAACTCAACTCGCTGTGCCGCGTCGGACGTTGCGCGCTCGCACCCCACCGCGCACCGATCGGGGCAACCGGACGGACGTACGGCGGATCTCAGCCAACGCTCAGGCTGCGGGCCGTACCGTGTGCCGCATGACATCGCCGTCGCCGGCCGCGTGGTTCCGGCGTGCCCTGCCCACCCGCCGCCGGGCGATCGCCGCCGCGGTGGTCGTCGTGCTGTTGGCCGCCGCCGTGACCTGGGCGGTGTGGCCACAGGGACCGGGCGTACGCACCGAGAGCGCGATGCTCACCGTCCGGTCCGGACCGTCCGGTGACCAACCGGTGAACCTGGACACCACCCTCTACCTGCCGGACGACGCCTCGTCCGGTCGGAAGGTGCCGGCGGTGCTGCTGGCGCACGGCTTCGGCGGCACGAAGGAGTCGGTGCGCTCCGACGCGGAGGAGTTCGCCGGGCGCGGCTACGCGGTGCTGACCTGGACCGCGCGGGGTTTTGGCCGCAGCGGCGGTGAGATCCACCTGGACAACCCGGACTACGAGGTACGCGACGCCGAGCGGCTGCTGGACTGGTTGGCCGCGCGGCCGGAGGTGCGCACCGACGCCGCCGGCGACCCGAAGGTCGGTGTGGTCGGTGGCTCGTACGGCGGTGGGTTGGCGTTGCTGTTGGCCGCCCAGGACCGTCGGGTCGACGCCATCGTGCCCATGATCACTTGGAACGATCTTTCCCGTGCGTTCCTGCCGGAGAGCACCGGCGCAGCGCCGACCGAGGGTGTGTTCAAGAAGGGCTGGGCCGGCCTCTTCTTCGGCGGGGGCGGCAACGTCGGCTCCGGCCCGGCCGGGCTCTCCGGCGCGACCGCCGCCCAGCCGCAGGGCGCACCGGCGTCGGCCGGCCCGCCCAGCCCCGGGCCGGGCGCCGGCCCCGGAACCGGTCCCGGTGGCGCCCCGGCCGGTGCCGCCGACCCGTCCTGCGGTCGGTTCGCCGCCGACGTCTGCGCCGCGTACCTGCGGATCGCCACCACCGGCCGTGCCGACCAGGCCGCCGTGGACCTGCTGCGCCGCTCCAGCCCGGCCGGTGTGCTGGACCGGATCAAGGCACCCACCCTGCTGGTGCAGGGCGAGGCGGACACCCTCTTCCCGCTCGGTGAGGCGGACGCCAACGCGCGCGGCATCGCCGCCACCGGCACCCCGGTGCGGGTCGCCTGGTTCACCGGCGGGCACGACGGTGGCAGTGGACCCCGCTCGGACGAGGACCGGGTGAAGTTCCTGACCGTCCAGTGGCTCGACCACTACGTCAAGGGCGAGGGCGACGCGCCCGGCGACGACTTCACCTGGTCGCGGATCGCCGGCTTCGACGCGCTCGACAGAGGCCTCGTCGCCACCGGCTTCCGCCGCCCCGACTACCCGGGTCTCACCGGTAACGCCCGCCGGGAGGTGACTGTCGCCGGCCCGGCACAGCCGATCGCGAACCCGCCGAACGGAAACCCGGCCGCCATCTCCTCGATCCCGTTCGCCGGCGGACTCGCCTCGCTGCTGGACGGCGTGGCCGGTGACGTGCCGGGCCAACACGCCCAGTTCGAGTCCACCCCGCTGACCGAGGCCGTGGACGTGGCCGGTGCGCCCACCGTCACAGTGCGGGCCGCGTCGCCGACCGGCGAGGCGGTGCTCTTCGTCAAGCTCTACGACGTCGACCCGGACGGCGCGGCCACCCTGCCGAACGGCCTGGTCGCCCCGATCCGGCTCACCGGCCTTCCGCAGCAGGTGCAGGACGCCCGCCCGGTCACAGTGACGCTGCCGGGGATCGTGCACCGGGTGGAGGCCGGACACCGGTTGCGGCTGGTGGTGGCCACCTCCGACCAGGCGTACACCACGCCCGCCGCGCCGACCGTCTACACGGTGGCCGCGGACGGCGCGGTCATCCTGCCCACTGTCAGCGGTGAGCCGATCCCCACCGCGGCGACGATCTGGCGCTGGGTGCTCGCCGGCCTGCTCGCCGCCATCGTGATCGGGCTCGTCGTGGTCGTCGCACTGGTCCGCCGCCGACACCGCCGCCAGGACCGGTCGGTGCACCCGGAGTACGCGGACACCCCGCTGGCAGTGCGCGCGCTGCGCAAGGAGTACGCGGACGGCTTCGTCGCCGTGTCGAACGTGGACTTCGAGGTCCACCCCGGTCAGGTAGTGGGTCTGCTCGGGCCGAACGGCGCCGGCAAGACCACCACCCTGCGGGTGCTGATGGGGCTGACCCAGCCGACCGCCGGGGAGATCTACGTCTTCGGTCGTCGGCTGGTGCCCGGCTCGCCGGTGCTGTCCCGGATCGGGGCGCTGGTGGAGGGGCCGGGTTTCCTGCCGCACCTGTCGGGTCTGGACAATCTGAAGGCGTACTGGCGGGCCACCGGGCGGCCGTGGGAGGACGCGCAGTTCGACGCGGCGCTGGAGATCGCCGGGTTGGGCGACTCGGTGCACCGGAGGATCAAGAACTACAGCCACGGGATGCGCCAGCGGCTCGCCATCGCCCAGGCCATGCTCGGTCTTCCCGAACTGCTGGTGTTGGACGAGCCGACCGACGGGCTGGACCCGCCGCAGATCGCCGAGATGCGCCGGGTGCTCCAGCGGTACGCCACTGACGGTCGGGCGGTGCTGGTCTCCAGTCACCTGCTGGCCGAGGTGGAGCAGACGTGCACGCACGCGGTGGTGGTGAACAAGGGCCGGATCGTGGCGTCCGGGCCGGTGGAGGAGATCGTGGGCGAGTCGCCGAGCGTGCTCTTCGACGTCACCGACCCGGTGGCGGCGCGAGCGGTGCTGGACCGGCTGCACGGGGTCCGCGTGTTGCCGGAGAGCGACGGCCAACTGGTGGTCGACACCAACGGCACGGCCCGCAGCGAGGTGGTGGCGGAGCTGGTGCGCGCCGGCATCGGGGTGGACCGGGTGGTGCCTAGGCGGCGCCTGGAGGACGCGTTCCTCGCCCTGGTGGGCGAGAACTCTCGGGGAAGCGGTGACCGGTGATGGTTGTTACTGACGCGGGTGAGGCCCGTGGTTACCGGCCGTCGGCCACCATGCCGTTCGTGGCGGAGTTCCGTCGGCAGGCGTCCCGGCGGCGGACCCAGTTGGCGCTCGGGTTCATGGTGTTGCTGCCGCTGATCATCCTGATCGCGTTCCAGTTCGACTCGGGCGGCGACGACGACAACGGTCGCAACGAGTTCGCCAGCCTGGTCGAGCTGGCCACGTCGGGCGGGCTCAACTTCACCCTGTTCTCGATCTTCGTGTCGGCGTCGTTCCTGCTGGTGGTGGTCGTCGCGCTGTTCTGCGGCGACACGGTGGCCAGCGAGGCGAGCTGGGGCAGCCTGCGATACCTGTTGGCGATCCCGGTGCCCCGGGCCCGGTTGTTGACCGTGAAGCTGGTGGTCGCGCTCGCGTACTCGGGACTGGCCCTGGTGCTGTTGGCCGGCACCGCGTTGCTGGCCGGCACCCTGCGCTACGGCTGGTCGCCGCTGCGCAGCACTGTCGCCGCCGAGCTGGAACCCACCGAGGGGTTGCTCCGGTTGCTGGCCGTTTTGGGTTACCTGGCTGTCGTACTGCTGGTGGTGGCCGGCCTGGCGTTCCTGCTGTCGGTGATCACGGACGCCGCGCTGGGCGCTGTGGGTGGTGCGGTTCTGCTCTGGATCCTGTCCAGCATCCTGGACCAGATCACCGCCCTGGGCGCGCTGCGCGACTTCCTGCCCACCCACTTCAGCACCGCCTGGCTGGGTCTGCTGTCGACTCCGGTGCAGACCGACGACGTGGTGCGCGGCTGCATCTCGGCGATCAGCTACGCGACGCTGTTCTGGGGGTTGGCGTTCTGGCGCTTCACCCGCAAGGACATCACCTCGTAGGTGGGCTGCTCGGGTCGGCCTTCTTCCAGGCGCTGACGCCGATCCGGCCGGTGTTGCCGAGGTCGATCGGCCCGTCCGGGTCGACCTCCTCGGCCGGCTGCCCGGCGGCGGGCGCCACGGTCAGGAACTCGCCGTTTGTGGCGACCACTGTCGAGTCGGTGACCAGGTTGCGCCAGAGCACCACTGCGGTGGCCCGCTCCCCGGCGGCGAGGGTGACCTGCCGGGGTGGTTGGTCGAAGCCCAAGGTGATCTCCTTGGCGCCGTTGACCACCCGCAGCATGATCGGCTCGCGCGCTTCGTCGAACACGTGCAGCACCGGGTACCCGTTGAGCTGGTAGGGGTGCTCGCCGCAGTTGACCAGCTCGATGCCGAGGGCGCGCAGGCCCATCGCGGCGTCCCCGCCGGTCGACCGGATCCGGACGCCGGTGGCCGGGCACTCGGCCGACGGCTCGGTGCTGGAGGACGGGCCCGCCTCCGCCCTCGCTGCGGGGGGCGGCCCGCTCGGGTCCCCGCCCTGGCCCCGATGGTCGCCGGGAGTGCAGCCGCCGAGCGCGAGAGCCATCGCGACCGTAGCGGTGACGCGTCGCCGTGCTGCCGTGTCGGGGGAGATCATCTGTTGATCCTCGCCCACATGCGGGGCACACCGCCGCCCGGCCCCGGCCTCGCCGGCTCTCCCGCGCCGCCGGGCCGGCTCCGCGATCTTGCACTTTCTGTGCCGACATAAGGCGCTTAACCACCCATACCGACTACACAAAGCGCAAGATCGGCGCGGGTTGCGCCGTACTTGACACAGGCGCGGCTCGTCTACGCCGGCGGGCGCTGGGTGAGGACCGCGTCCAGCAGGCCGGGGTAGAGCTCGTCCACCTCGTCCCGGCGGAGCCGGACCAGTCGGCTGGTGCCGGCGGCCCGGGTCCGGGTCAGCCCCGCCTCGCGCAGCACCTTGAGGTGGTGGCTGCGGGTCGCCTTGGAGACGCCGAAGTCGAAACTGCCGCAGGCGGCCTCGCCGCCCTCGGCGAGCGCCCGGACGATCTGTAGCCGCACGTCGTCGGCGAGTGCGGCCAACACGCTGGTGACCGGTACGGCGGTCAGGTCGGGCTCGTGCGGCTCCATGTGACCAGTGTAACCCTTGTTCGACAACGATCGAACGACGCCCTAGGGTCGGTGTCGTTGGTTCGACGATACTCGAACATTGGAGTTGCCGATGCGATCCCGCGCCACCGCGTACCCACTGGTCGCCGTGCTCGGCTGGGGCGTGATGTTCCCGATTCTGGCCAGCGCGCTCGACCGGGTCGACCCACTCAACCTGACCACCGCGCGCTACCTGCTGGCCGCCGTCGTCCTGGTCGCCATCCTGCTGCTCCGCGAGGGTGCCGGCGCGCTCCGGCACGGTGGCCGGGCGCTGGAGGTGGTGGTGCTCGGAGTGGTCGGCTTCGCGGGCTTCAACCTGCTCACCAACCTGGCGCTCGAACACGCCGCCCCGCAGCAGATCTCCCTCTTCGTGGCCACCACGCCGGTGATCACCCAGCTCGTCCGCTGGGCCCGCGACGGCGTACGCCCGAAGCCACTCCTGCTGGCCCTCTCCCTGGTGGCGCTCCTCGGCGTCGGTCTGGTGATCACGCGCGGCAGCCTGGCCGGGCTCGGCCAGTTCGGCCTCGGCGGGCTCATGATGATCGGCGCGGTACTGGGCTGGGGCATCTACACCCACGGCGCGAGCCGGTTCGGCGAGTGGTCACCGCTGCGCTTCACCACACTGACCGCGCTCGCCGGCACGGCCGCCATGCTCGTCCTGAGCGTCGGCGCCGACGCCGTCGGCTGGCAGCACGCGCCGGCCGCCGCCGACCTCGTGGCGGTCGCCCCGCAACTGGCGTACGCCGTGCTGGTGGGCGCCGTGATCGCGGTCCTGGCCTGGAACACCGGTGTGCAGCGGCTCGGCGCCGCCAACGCCGCGCTGTTCATGAACCTGGTTCCGGTGACCACCTTCGCGGTGCAGATCGCCCGCGGCTACCGCCCGGAGCCCGTCGAACTGGTCGGGGCCGCCATCACGATCGCCGCTCTGGTCGCCGTGAACCTCGCCGCCCGGCCCCGGACCACGTCGCTGCCGAGGCCGAGCGCGGTGACGGATCCGATCGCGGTGACCGACCCGGTGGCGGTGAGCGCCCGCTGACCCACTACCTGGGATCAGCGGTAGCAGCGACCGACAGCGTTGTCCTAGACTCGACGGCACAACTGAATACCTCATCCAGAGGGGCTGAGGGATACGGCCCGACGACGCCCCGGCAACCACCCCGCGCGCTCACCGCTGAGCGACCCGCGGGGCAGGTGCCAATTCCGTCCCCGCCGCACCGTGCGATGCGGGGAAAGATGAGAGGACCCTCGACATGACGTCGACGCTCGTCGCCTCCGGCATCGACACCTCCGCAAGCCCCGCCCGCGCCCTGGTCTGCCGTGCCTGTTCGGCCCGCTACCCGCTCGCCGCCCAGCACGCCTGTTACGAGTGTTTCGGCCCGCTGGAAGTCGACTACGACACCGCAGCACTGGCCGCCGTCACCCGCGAGCAGATCGAGGCCGGCCCGAACAACATCTGGCGGTACGCCGCGCTGCTCCCCGCCGGTCAGGACCCGGCCAGCCGGGTCACCCTCGACCCGGGCCTGACCCCACTGGTGGCGGCCCCGCATCTCGCCGCCGAACTGGGCATCACCGCGCCGCTCTGGGTCAAGGACGACAGCGCCAACCCCACCCACTCGTTCAAGGACCGGGTCGTCTCGGTGGCGCTCACCGCCGCCAAGGCGCTCGGCTTCAGCCGGTTCGCCTGCGCGTCGACAGGCAACCTGGCGAACTCGGTGGCCGCCCACGCGGCCCGCGCCGGTGCGCCCTCGGTGGTCTTCATCCCCAGCGACCTGGAGCAGGGCAAGGTCATCACCACCGCCGTATACGGCGGCGAACTGGTCGCCATCGACGGCTCGTACGACGATGTCAACAGGCTCTGCGGTGAGCTGGTGGAGACCGACGAATTCGAGGACACCGCGTTCGTCAACGTGAACGTCCGGCCGTACTACGCGGAGGGCTCCAAGACCCTCGGCTACGAGGTGGCCGAGCAGCTCGGCTGGCGGATCCCGGCGCAGGTGGTCATCCCGATGGCCAGCGGCGAGCTGCTCACCAAGATTGACAAGGCGTTCTCCGAGCTGGTGGAGATCGGCCTGGTCGAGGCGCCCGCCGACGGCTGGAAGGTCTTCGGCGCGCAGTCCGCCGGCTGCAACCCGATCGCCGTCGCCCTGCACGCCGAGACCGACACGATCGTCCCGGTCAAGCCCACCGGCATCGCCAAGTCGCTCAACATCGGCGACCCGGCGGCCGGCCTCTACGCCCTGGAGGCGGTCCGCCGCACCGGCGGCTGGATGGAGTACGCCGACGACGACGAGATCCGCGCGGGCATCCGCGATCTGGCCCGTACCACAGGGGTCTTCGCCGAGACCGCTGGTGGGGTCACGGTGGCCGTGCTGCGCAAGCTGGTCGAGTCCGGTCGGCTCGACCCGACGGCCGAGACCGTCGTGTTCAACACCGGCGAGGGTCTGAAGACCATCGACGCGGTGGCCGGCCAGGTCGGGCCGACCCACCACATAAAGCCCTCGCTGCGCGCCGCCCGCGACGCCGGCCTCCTGGGCTGACGGGCTCGCTCGGACCCGGGCGGAGTCGATCAGTCGGTAACTGGGTTTTCGCTGTGAGTGTGGAAAACCCGCCGCTACGGACTTGACGGCAGGAACCGGACGGCGCAAGATGCTCCGTGCGGGAGGGCATTTCGCCGAAGACTTTTGAAGTTCTTGCGACCCAACGCCGGAGGCGTTGTGCGAGTGTCCCTCCCGACCAACGTTCGATCGGGCCAGCGAGTAATTCGCTGGCCCGATCGCTTTTGTACGGTGCACGCTCACCGGCATGAGCATCACGATCGCGTCGTTCGACGGCGCCGACCGGACATCGGTCGACGAGGCGTACCGGATCGGGTCGGCGGCCAACGACGCTGATCTCCCGGACTTCCCGCCCTTCTGCCGGCGTCGCTTCGACGCGATGTTCCACTCGCCGATGCCCGGCACCCGGTCGCTCTGGGCGCTGGCCCGCCTGGACGGCGTGCCGGCCGGCTACCTCCAACTGGACCTGCCGCAGCTCGACAACCCCGACAACGCCACCGCCGAGCTGCTGGTGCATCCGCGGCTGCGGCGCCGGGGCGTCGGCCGGGCCCTGCACGAGTACGGGCTGCGCCTGCTCCGCGAGCACTGCCGCAAGCGGGTGGTGGCGATGGCCGTCTCCGCGCTGCCCGGCGGCGCTGCCCGAAGCGTGGCCGGTGACGCGTTCGCCGCCGCGACCGGCGCCCAACCCGCCCTCGCCGAGGTGCGTCGTCGGCTCGACGTCGGCGAGATCGACCGGGTCGCTCTGCGGGCGGCGCTCGCCGAGGCCCGACCGCGAGCCGAGGGCTATCACTCCGTCTGCTGGCAGGGCTCCACCCCACAGGAGTACGTGGCTGACATCGCCTACCTCGACGGCCGGCTGCTGATGGACGCGCCCATGGGCGACGTGCAGTGGGAGCCGGAGCAGGTGGACGCCGAGCGGATCCGTGGCAACGAGCGGGCACTGGACGCCCGGGGCCGGCGGCGCTACCACCTCGGGATGCGGCACGAGGCGTCCGGTCGGCTGGTCGCCTGGACGCTGCTGGACGTGGGCGCCTCCGCCGACTGGCACGCGTTCCAGCAGATCACCATCGTCGACCCGGCCCACCGTGGGCACCGGCTCGGCCTCATCGCCAAGGCGGAAAACCTGCACCACCTGCTCACCCACGAGCCGGCGGTACGGGTGATCGACACCTTCAACGCGGCCAGCAACAGCTACATGGTGTCGATCAACGAACAGCTCGGCTTCCGCCCGGTGGACCGCTGGACCGACTGGCAGCTCACCCTCTGAGTCGACAGGTCACCCGCCCGTCCGTTCCAGGCGCTCGACCAGTTCGCCGACCGCGGCGTGGAAGTCGTCGTCGGGAGTGAACCGGTGGCCCTGCACCGGCGGAGGCACGGTGTCGGTCGGTGGGATGAGCAGCCCTTTCGGATCCCGTACCCGACGGTCGACCCGGGCGGCGGGGTCGTCGGGTCCGTCGACGAACGGGACGAACACCGCCCCGCCCACCGCGTCGGTGTACCGCCACAGGTTGATCCACCGCCAGGCCAACCGGCTGCCGACCTCGCGCAACATCTCGTCGCTGACGTACGCCGGGAAGATCCGCCGGTACCGGTTGCCGAGCGGGGAGCCGTAGGTGAGCAGGGCCACCCGCCGGCGGCAGTGGTCGGGCAGTTGAAGGATCGTCACCGCCGCGAGCACGCTGCCGTGACTCTGCCCGGACAGCAGCACCGCGTTCCCGTCGGCGGTGAGCTGCCCGATCCGGCGGGTCAGCTCGGGGACCGCCCGCTCGACGTAGCACGGCGGGGCGAGCGGATGCGCGGCACGCGGCCAGAAGGTGGCCAGCTCCCAGAGCACCCCGACCAGCCGGATCGCGCCGGAACGGTAGGCGACAAGTCCCATTATCGCGAGGACCGTGGCGAACAACCCGATCAGCAGGGCGCCCAGGTCGGTCACGAAGATCACCGGACGGGCCAGCGACTCGCCGCCGAGTCGCAGCGCGAGCGCACCCGGGCCGGGACCGATCACCGAGAGCCCGGCCGCAGCCAGGGTGAGCAGCGCCAACACCACGTACGCGGTGGCCAACAGCCCTCCGAGCCGATCCGTCAGTCGGGCGCGCACGACCGCGTCGCGGACGGCCCGGACCCGTTCCGGGGCCGCCCGGGAGGCTTCCGGATAGTCCCGCCGGATCAGCTCCTCGGCCTCCCGACGGCGACGAGCACGGCGAAGCCGGGGCACGAGCACTGCCGTCACGACCACCAGGAGCACTGCGAGGGTGAAGCCGAGGGTGACCCAGCGGTAGGCGATCGGCGGCGACAACGGTGGCGCGCCGGGCGGCAGCGGCCGTGCGGGCGTCGGGCTGGACCCACGGTCCAGATACTCGGCGAGCCCGTAGGTCAGGCCCGAGGAGTAGGCGACGCCCAGCCCGATCGCGACGGTTATCAGCACCGGCGCCCCCAACCCGGCCAGCAGGAAGAAGGGGCGGGGGAGGGAACGGCGCTGGACCGCCACCACCAGGCCGAGCATCGCGAGCAGCACCACCTGCCCGGCGAACAGCCCGGCCACCAGCAGCCCGTACCCCGGCAACATCCCCTCGGCCTTCCACGGCGACCGTGGCACCACCGCGTAGCCCACTGTCAGCGCGGTGAGCGCCACGGCCACCCAGCGGATCGTCCGCGAACTCCGCTGGTCCTGCTCTCCGCGCCGTTCTATCGCCGGCCGGCAGAGCAGCACCACCGCGCCGGCGAGCAGCGCCACGTCCGCGGCCAGCAGCAGCCAGCCGGGCACCGTCGCGTCGTGCGGTGCCAGGACCAACAGCAGAGTGATGTCGAGCGTGCCCAACGCCACCGCGACGTGCACCGAGCGCAGGCGGCGCAGCAGCGAGCGGGTGTCCCAGAAAGCGGGCGCGTCGAGCCGGTCCGCACCCACCCCGGGCGCGTGGTCGCTGTCCTCGGGGAGCTGCCAGCTCCGGGCACCGAGTCGCCAGATCAGGAAGATCGCGATGATCGGCGGTACGGCAAGCAGCGCCAGCCGCTGCCCGGGCGGCACGTCGCCCAGCCACGACAACTCCCGCCGCCCCTCCAGGCACCTCGGGTAGGCCGCGCACTGCCACGCGATCAGGTCGACTGACACCCCGACGGTGGAGAGCACGTACATCGCGGTCATCGTCGCTGCCAACAGTCGGCACAGCGCCCGCGCGGCGTGGCCGCCGCGTCCGGTGACCGGCAGCATCCAGGCCGCGATGTTGCTGAGCATGAACGGCAAGAGCAGGACCAGGGAGAACGTCCGGGTGGCGGTCCCGCCGGTCAGCCTGCTCCAGCGGTACGCCTCAAGCGTCACCCCGTTGCGGTCCGCGGCGGCACCGTAGCCGGGCCGCGGCCGGTAGAAGCCGGCGTTGTCGTCTCCCGCGACCCGCGCGACGATCGGTCGGTCGAGGATCGTCTCGGGCCCCTTGTCGGCGACCCCGTGCACCCGGATCTCGGTGATCCTCACCCGCCGCCCTCCCCTGGCCGGCTTTCCTGGCCGGAGGCCCGCGGTTACCCGCTGCCGCCGCGAGCAACCTCGTGCCGTCGGCCATTGGCGCTTCTGCTCGCGGACCGGACTGCGGCATGATGGCGGGCATGACGGAGACCCCGCATCCCCTGTACGACAGGCACGCCGACACCCTCAACCGTGCGCTGACCGCGATCACGGAGCGGGGCTACTGGTCCGCCTATCCCGAATCCCCCAGCCCCCGGGTGTACGGCGAGACTGCCGCCGCCGACGGCAAGGCCGCCTTCGAGGCGTACCTCGGTGGTGACTTCCCGCTCGACCAGCCCGGCGCGGGCGTTCGGGTCGCCACCGAGACGAGCCCGTTCGGGGTGGAGTTGGCGGTGCGTTACCCGCACGCCGGCCCCGGTGAGCTGATCAGCGCCGCCTCCGCCGCGCTGCCGGCGTGGCGCGACGCCGGCCCGCAGGCCCGGGTCGGCGTCTGCCTGGAGATCCTCGACCGGCTGCACAAGCACATCTTCGAGCTGGCCAACGCTGTGCAGTTCACCAGCGGGCAGGCGTTCGTGATGGCCTTCCAGGCCGGTGGCGCGCACGCGCTGGACCGGGCGTTGGAAGCGCTGGCGTACGCGTACGCCGAGATGACCCGGCACCCGGGCACGGCCGGCTGGGAGAAGGCCGCCGGCAAGGGCGACCCGCTGCGGATGACCAAGACGTTCCACGTGGTGCCGCGTGGGGTGGCGCTGGTGATCGGCTGCAACACCTTCCCGACCTGGAACTCGTACCCTGGGCTGTTCGCCTCGCTGGTCACCGGCAACCCGGTGATCGTCAAGCCGCACCCGCGCGCGGTGCTGCCGCTGGCCATCACAGTGAAGTACGCCCGGGAGGTGCTCGCCGAGGCCGGGTTCGACCCGAACCTGATCATGCTGGCGGCCGAGGCGCCCGGTGAGAAGCTCGCCAGCGACCTGGCCCTGCACCAGGCGATCCGGATCGTCGACTTCACCGGCTCCACCGAGTACGGCGACTGGCTGGAGACGCACGCGCGGCAGGCATCGGTCTACACCGAGAAGGCCGGCCTCAACACCGTCGTCATCGACTCCACCGACGACTTCGCCGGCATGTGCCGCAACCTCGGGTTCACGCTGACCCTCTACAGCGGGCAGATGTGCACCACCTCCCAGAACATCCTCATCCCGGCCGGGGGCATCGAGACCGACCAGGGGCACAAGAGCTTCGACGAGGTGGCCGGCGGGATCGCCGCAGCGGTCGGCAAGCTCACCGCCGACCCGGCCCGAGGTGTGGAGCTGACCGGCGCCATCGTCAACGACGGGGTGCTGGAGCGGCTGGCCGAGGTGACCAAGGTCGGCGAGCCGGTGCTGGAGTCGCGGGCCGTGGCCCACCCGTCGTACGCCGACGCGGTGGTGCGTACCCCGACGATCGTGAAGCTGGCCGCTGACGACGCGGAGACGTACGGCCGGGAGTGGTTCGGACCGATCTCGTTCGCCATCGCTACCGACTCCACCACGCACAGCCTGGAGCTGCTGCGCCGGACGGTCGGCGAGAAGGGCGCGCTCACCGCCGGGGTCTACTCGACCGACGAGGCAGTGCTTGACGCAACCGAGGCGGTGGCGGTCGAGGTCGGGGTTCACCTGTCCTGCAACCTCACCGGGGGCGTCTTCGTCAACCAGTCGGCGGCGTTCTCCGACTTCCACGGCAGTGGGGCCAACGCGGCGGCCAACTCGGCGCTGACCGACGGGGCTTATGTGGCGAACCGGTTCCGGATCGTGCAGTCACGGCGTCATGTCTGATCTCTAGTCGCGGTGGGGGTTTCCGGGTCGGGCTGCCCCGGAAACCCGCCGTGGGCGCGGTGGTCGTCGGCGTGTCCGGCCCGGAGCCTCTGCTTTTCCCATGATCGTGCTCGACCCAGGAAGTAGTGGCCTCTGGTCGGATGATGACCACTACATCCTGGATCGAGCGTGATCATCACGGCTGGGCGGCGCGCGCCGGCCGTCCGCGTGGCGGTGGTGATCGTTGGAGGTGGTTTGTGGGTCAGGCTGTTCGGCGCATCTGTAGCTCGGTGAGGGCTGGGATGTTCGGGTGGGGGACCCGTACCCCGGTGTCCTCGAAGCCCAGGCGCTGGTAGGCACGGTAGGCGCGGTCGTTGCCGACCACCACCTCCAGCAGCAGCTCAGGTCGGCCACAGGCTCGCGACCAGGCGGCCACCCCGTCGATCAGCTCGCCGAGCAGGCCGCTGCCGCGCCAGGTCGGCGTGACGTACACGGCGTAGATCACGGTCAGCCCCGGTTCGTTCGGGTGGGTCGTACCACCGGCGTGCCCGACCAGCCGGCCGCCCGGGTCGGCGACGAACTGCGCGTTACCGGCACCGGCCGAGGTGTACGCGACCCGGGCGGCGAACTCGTTGTGCGGTCGGGCCGCCGCGTCCGCCAGGGTCTCCAGGAAGGCCAACGGCGCGTCGGCGAGCATCTCCAGGCGCAGCGCCCGCATCCGGGCGGCGTCCTCCGGCCGGACCCGGCGGATCTCCGCGAGCCGTAGGGCCGGCGAGCCCATGTCGGTGGTCATGTCCGCATGCCTACCACAGGGCGGGGATTGGCGTTTCGCGAGCTGGGCCCGATCGCGATCATCTCGAGGGCTGCCCTGCGACCCTGCCCCTCTCCGAATGACGCGGGCGAATCCGATGGCCGGGGAACCCGGCCGATCAGCGCGCTCGGGACGCCCCGAAGTGTGTCTGATTTGTGGCAGTGCGCGGCCGTCACTCCTCGTGTAGCGTGCGATTTCGGCCACCTCATTCAATGGCGGTCATCGATCGCTGAGTCGGTGGTCCGGGGCGCCCGGCCGTGCCGTGCGCCGAATCAGGCAACGCCGGGCAGAGTGAGGGAAGTGCACCGTGGCACAGGGCTCCGTGAAGTGGTTCAACGCCGAGAAGGGCTACGGCTTCATCGCCGTCGACGGCGGTCAGGACGTGTTCGTTCACTTCTCCGCGATCGAGATGGACGGTTACAAGGCGCTGGACGACGGTCAGCGGGTCGAGTTCGAGATCACCCAGGGCCAGAAGGGCCCACAGGCGGAGCACGTACGCGTCATCGGCTGAGCTTCCTGGCCGATCGGCCCGTGAGTCGGGGCTGCGGCAGGGGCACTCAGCCGGGAAGATCGTGAACCGTTCCAGCCAAAGCTGAGGAGCGTTCATGACCGACCAGCCACCCCCGCACACTCCTTCCTCCGGGTCGGGGGAGCCGGACCCGTCCGATCCGTCCTCGCAAGCCGGCGGCCCCGGCCACGCCGGTCCGCCCCCCGGCTGGGGGCCGGGCATGCCCCCGGCCGGCCCGTCCTCCGGCCCCGCCGCCCCGCCGCCCGGCTGGGATCCCGCGCAGGGTGCCTGGGGTGCGGCCCCGCCACCGCAGGGCTGGGTGTTCCCGCCCACCGGGGGTTACCCGCCCGGGTCGGGTCCCTACGGCGGGCAGCCGTGGTATCCGGGGCCGCCCGTCGGCTGGTACCCGCCGGGTCACGGGTTCGACCCGAACGACGCCCTGGTCACGCCGCCCGGTGCCGGCATCGGCGGCTGGTTCAACCGGTGCGGGGGAGCGCTGCGCCGGGGCTGGCGGCAGTTGGTGCCGATCATGCTGCTCACCCAGGTGCTGCCTGCGGCGGTGCTCTCGGTGGTCTCCCTCGGGCTGGACCCATCGGCGAAGTGGGCCGCCCAGGCCGAATCGACGTCGACCCCCGCGCTGCCGGACAATTTCGCCGCCGAGCTGCTGAGCCTCCTCGTCCTGCTGGTCGGCGGCAGTGTGGTGGTCGGGTTGGTGCAGGCCGTCGGGTGGGCCGCCGGCACCTGGGTGATCACCCAGCAGGCGGCCGGTCAGCCGGCCAGCCTGGAGGCCGCGCTGCGCTACGGCCTGCGTCGGGCACTCGGGCTGTGGGGCTGGACCCTGTTGATCAGTCTGCTCATCGGCGTCGGTTTCTGTTTCTGCGTGCTGCCGGGCATCTACCTGGCCTTCGCGCTGAGCATGGCCGGCCCGGTCTACCTCTTCGAACGGCACAACCCGATCGGTCGATCGTTCCGGATGTTCCACGACCGGCTCGGCCTGCTTCTCGGACGGGTGGCCCTGGTGGCCGCCGCGGTGATCGTCGGCACCCTGATCCCCGGTGCCCTGGAAGGAATCGGCACCTCCCCGCTCGGAACGGATCCGTTCTCCTCGGCGGGTACCGCCGTCGGAGCGGTGGTGGTGATCGGGATCACCGCCGTGCTAGCCCTGCCGGCCCACCTCGCGCAGATGATCGGTCTGCTGGTGACGTACGCCGAGCAGCGTGCCCATGAGGCACCGGTGAACAGCGCTGGACTGGCCGCGGAACTCGGCTGAGCGGCGGCATCGTGCTTGCACTCGGCAGGTGAGAGTGCTAAACAAGTCATTGGCACTCGCATACCGTGAGTGCCAATGGTCGGGACGGTGGGGCCAGGTTGCACCGGTGTGGAGACACCGGGGCGGCACATGGCCGGTCGTCGCGGGCTATCCGGCCCGGCCGAAGGACGTCGTCGTCGCCAGGTGGCGACGTCCCAAGGTGCGTACACCAGGCGGCCCATCCGGGGCACACATCTCGGGTGGCCCGTGAGTGTCCAGGAGGACAACGCCGTATGGCCAAGATGATCGCGTTCGACGAAGAGGCGCGCCGCGGCCTCGAGCGGGGCATGAACCAGCTCGCCGACGCCGTAAAGGTGACCCTCGGCCCCAAGGGCCGCAACGTCGTGCTCGAGAAGAAGTGGGGTGCCCCCACCATCACCAACGATGGTGTGAGCATCGCCAAGGAGATCGAGCTCGAGGACCCGTACGAGAAGATCGGCGCTGAGCTGGTCAAGGAGGTCGCCAAGAAGACCGACGACGTTGCCGGTGACGGCACGACGACGGCGACCGTCCTGGCCCAGGCCCTGGTTCGCGAGGGCCTGCGCAACGTGGCCGCTGGCGCCAACCCGATGGCCCTGAAGCGGGGCATCGAGGCCGCTGTCGCGAGCGTCTCGGAGGAGCTGTCCAAGCTCGCCAAGGACGTCGAGACCAAGGAGCAGATCGCCTCCACCGCCTCCATCTCCGCTGGCGACAGCACCGTCGGCGAGATCATCGCCGAGGCGATGGACAAGGTCGGCAAGGAAGGCGTCATCACCGTCGAGGAGAGCAACACCTTCGGGCTGGAGCTTGAGCTCACCGAGGGTATGCGCTTCGACAAGGGCTACATCTCGGCCTACTTCATGACCGACCCGGAGCGTATGGAGGCCGTCTTCGACGACCCGTACATCCTGATCGCCAACAGCAAGATCTCGTCGGTGAAGGACCTGCTCCCGATCCTGGAGAAGGTCATGCAGTCGGGCAAGCCGCTGCTGATCATCGCCGAGGACCTGGAGGGCGAGGCCCTCGCCACCCTGGTGGTCAACAAGGTCCGTGGCACCTTCAAGTCGGTCGCCGTCAAGGCGCCGGGCTTCGGTGACCGCCGCAAGGCCATGCTGACCGACATCGCCATCCTCGCCGGTGGCCAGGTCATCAGCGAGGAGGTCGGCCTCAAGCTCGACGCCGCCAGCCTCGACATGCTGGGCCGCGCCCGCAAGGTCGTGGTGACCAAGGACGAGACCACCATCGTCGACGGTGCCGGTGACGCCGAGCAGATCCAGGGCCGGGTCAACCAGATCCGGGCCGAGATCGACAAGAGCGACTCCGACTACGACCGGGAGAAGCTGCAGGAGCGGCTGGCCAAGCTGGCCGGCGGCGTTGCGGTGATCAAGGTCGGCGCGGCCACCGAGGTCGAGCTCAAGGAGCGCAAGCACCGCATCGAGGACGCCGTTCGCAACGCGAAGGCCGCCGTCGAGGAGGGCATCGTCCCGGGTGGTGGCGTCGCGCTGGTTCAGGCCGGCAAGACCGCCTTCGACAAGCTCGACCTGGTCGGCGACGAGGCGACCGGTGCGAACATCGTCAAGGTCGCGCTCGACGCCCCGCTGCGGCAGATCGCCGTCAACGCCGGCCTTGAGGGCGGCGTCGTGGTGGAGAAGGTCCGTAACCTCGAAGCGGGTCACGGTCTGAACGCCGCCAACGGCGAGTACGTCGACCTGCTGGCCGCGGGCATCATCGACCCGGCCAAGGTGACGCGTTCGGCGCTGCAGAACGCCGCTTCCATCGCGGCGCTCTTCCTCACCACCGAGGCCGTTGTCGCGGACAAGCCGGAGAAGAACCCGGCTGCCCCGGCTGGCCCGGGTGGCGGGGACATGGACTTCTGAGTCCAGTTCCGACACCGAACGGGGCGGGCCGCTGACGCGGTCCGCCCCGTTCGTCGTCAGGTCGGTAGTGGGCGCTGGTTGCGCCGCTTCTGTGCCCGGCTGTACGGCGGAGGCAGTTTGATCGGCGCGTCCACCATCTCCTGCGGTTCCTCGGCCACCGACGGCTCGCCCTCGGTGGTCATCTCGGCCAGTTGCTCGGCGTCGCCGTAGTCGAGCCTGTCGAACGGCAGTTGGCCGGGGAGTTCACCCACCGGTTTCCAGGTGATCGGCGGGCCGTCCTCGGTCTGGTTGTCATCCGTGGTCATGGCTGCCTCCTCTACCGAAACGGTAGGGGGCGTCGATGGCCGATGCGGGCGAATGGATCTTTGTCCTGTTTGCCCCGGTTATGCCGTCGGTAGGGTTCGCCGGTACAGGAAGAAGACCCGCTCGATCCACGCACCCGCGCTACCCGAATAGAACGGCACCGGTCCCACCCAGCCGATCTGTGCCCGGTCCAGCCCCACCGCCCGCTGGTCGCGCAGGCAGCGCCGCAACAGCACCCCACCGATGCCCGAGCCCTCCGCGGCCGGCGCGGTGCCCATCGGCCCGAACCAACTCGGCCGCGACGACCCGTACGCGGCGAAGCCGAGCACCTCGCCGTTGCGCTCCGCCAGGTGGCAACCGGCGTCGGCACGCCCCACCGACCCGGCCAGCTCGCCGTCCCACGTTCCGCCGAAGGTGGACCGGGCGAACGCGGTCAGCGCCGGCAGGTCCGCCGGCTCCGCCCGGCGTACCGTGACGCCCTGGTCGGCCAGCCGTTGCTCCGTCGCCTCGGTGGACCGCAGTGCCGGCGACCCGTCGTACGACAGGTCCGCGGTCATGTTCCAGGCGGTCCGGTCCTGCTGGTAGCCGAGCGCGAGTGCGGCGCAGACCGCCGGCGTGTAGCGGACGTCGATTCCCGGCCACGCGTAGTACGGCGGGTTTCCGGCCAGCAGCACCTCGGTCGCCCCGCGGTCGGCGAGCACCCGCTCGGCCCGCTGGAGCAGCGTCCGGCCGACGCCCCGACGCCGCTGATCCGCGAGGACCGCGACCAGGTCCACGTGCCCGATCCCCGGCTCGGTCGACGACACCGAACAGATCAGCACCCCCACCAGGTCCGCGCCCCGGTACGCGCCCAGCCCGACCGCCGGCCGCTCGGTGGCGGCCCGGGTCCAGAGCACGTCCACGATGGAAGCCGCCTCGGCGGCGTCCTCGGGCAGGTCGAGAGCCTGCTGGCAGAGCTGTACGACGCTGGTGACCAGGTCGGCGGTCAGCTCGGTGACGGTGATCTCGGCGTCCATGGTCGCCGACCCTAGATCACCGACTGTCGAGCCGCACGCCCGGCTCAGCGCTTCAGGAAGGAAACCTGCCTATTGCTGGGCGGCGCGAACGGCCGCGTAGGCGTCGACCTGGCCGGCACCGGTGACGTTCGACGGAGTACCGCAGGCGTCGGAAGGGCTGTCGGAGCGATAGGTGGGTGTCGCCACCGTGGCGGTGTCCCGAAGGATCTGCCTGGTCCGGGTCACGTCACCGACCAGCGCCGGGTTCGCCGACCACATCAGCGCGACCACCCCGGCCACCTGCGGGGTCGCCATCGACGTACCGTCCAACGCGGCGTACGTGCCGCCCGGCATGGCCGACACCACCCTCACCCCCGGCGCCAGCACGTCCGGTTTACCCGAGCCGCCCGGCACCGGCCCGCGCGAGGAGAACTCGGCGACCCGCCGCTGGGCGTCCACCGCGCCCACTGTCAGCACGTCCGGGTACGGGGCGGGCGGATCGTCGATCGACGCGCACCACGGGCCGGTGTTACCGGCCGCGGCGACCACGAAGATCCCGGCGGCGTCGAGGGCGGCGGTGGCCGGCCGCAGAACGCGCTGGTCGCAACCCTCGATGGGCGGGCAGCCCCACGAGTTGGTCAGCACCTGCGGGGCGCGCTCCGGACGGCCGTCGGTGAACGGGTCGCCGCCGGCTGGGAAGGGCGCCAACATGAACTGGAGGCAGTCCAGGTAGTGCGCGGGGCTGCCCAGGTTGCGGTCCAGGTTGACGCAGCCCACCCACTGCGCGTCCGGCGCCACCCCGATGCCGTCCCGCCCGACCGCGCTGCCCACCGTGTGGGTGCCGTGCCCGCCCTGGTCGGTCGGGCTCCGGGTGTCGTCCCACGGGTCGTACCAGGAGTCGTCCCCACCACGGAACCCGGCTCGTAGCGCCGGATGGGTGCCGTCCACCCCCGAGTCGGAGCTGCCGACCACGATGCCCGTGCCGGTGACCCGGAGTTGGGACCACACCCGGTCGGCACCGATCTGGCTGATGTTCCACTGCGGGCCGGTGGGCTTGGGCAACGTGCCCCGGTTCTGCCCGGCCGGGGCCGGCAGCGGTCGCAGGCGCTGGCTGACCAGCACCCGCGCCACCTCCGGCCGGCGGGCGAGCCAGGCACGGACCGCTGGGCCGCCGTCCACCTCGACCGCGTTGACCAGGTAGTACGACACCGGGTCGAGGCGCAGCCGGTTCAACCCCCGCAGCAGGTCACCCTGGCTCTGCTCGGCGGTCGTCACCAGTCGCCGGTAGACCTCCGCCGCGCGGGCGTCCCGCCCGGCCCGACCCGGCGCCGCGGCCGGAAGGTCGCTCAGGTCGGCCTGCGTACGCAGCACCACGAACAGCCGCTCGCCGTACAGGCCCGGCTGGCCGGGGCCGAGGTCGACCACCGCGAACGCCACCAGCAGCACCACGGCCGCCACCGCGGCGACCCGCCTGTTCGGGGTGCGTGCCGTGCGTCGGGCGAGCAGCACCGCGTACCCGATGGCGACCACTACCGCGACGGCGAGCCCGACGCCGCTGGCGGCCGCCACCCAGAACGGGATGTCCCGGGTGCCGACCAGCAGCAGGCTGATCTCTTCCGGGTCGGTGAAGGCCAACGGGCCGAGCGCGGCCAGGCCCACGAGCCAGCCGGTCGCCGTGCGGCCGGCGCGGGTGGCCTCAACCGGGTCGGCGGTGGCTGGGCTGGTGGTGGCTGGGCTGGTGGTGGCTGGGCTGGTGGTGGCTGGGCTGGTGGTGGCTGGGCTGGTGGTGGCTGGGCTGGTGGTGGCTGGGCTGGTGGTGGCTGGGCTGGTGGTGGCCGGGTCGGGGGTGGCCGGGTCTGTGGTGGCTGGGTCGGGGGTGGCCGGGTCGGCGGTGGGCCGCCAGGTCGCGGCCCAGAGCGCGGCCAGCGCGAAACCCACCGGCGGCACTGTCAGCAGCGCGGGCAACTGCGCGCCGGACTGGCCGGTCCCGGCCGCGAGCAGCAGCAGCGCCACCCCGGCGACCAGGCCGCCGACCAGCACCAGCCGAGCCGGCCGGGGCGGTCGCCCAACCGCGAACAGCGACCAGAACGGGGCATCCAGCAGAGTAGCGGCGAGCACCCCGAGCGCGGCGGCCGCCAGCAGCGCGAGCGCGGTCTCCAGGAGGCCGCCGAGCGCGCCCAGCCAGGCCCACGGCAGCAGCAGCGCCAACCCGGCGGCGACAGCGAGCAGCGGCACCGGGCCGGGCTGGCGCACGCGCCGTCCGACCGACTCCGCGTTCCCAGCGGCCTCGGACCGCGTGGCGTCGCCGTTCCCGGTGGCCTCGGGTCGCGTGGTGTCGCTGTTCCCGGTGGGCGCGGGCCGCGTGGTGTCGCCGTCTCCGCTGGCCTCGGACCGTGTGGTGTCGCTGTTCCCGGTGGCTGCGGGCCGTGTGGTGTCGCCGTTCCCGGTGGCTGCGGGCCGTGTCGCGTCGCTGTTCCCGGTGGGTGCCGGGCTGCGGACCGAGCCAATCAGCCCGGGGTACGCCCAGCGGCGCGCCGACCAACGCACGGCGAGCGCGCTGAGCAACGCGGCGCCGGCCAGCGCGGCGAGGTATGCCTCGTGGTGCACCAGCGGCACGACCCGCAGGACTGTGAGCACGCCGAGCGCGAGTGCCCCGATCAACCAGGCCCGCCCGGTGGCCCGGACCGCGCCCGACCGGGGCAGGAGGGCCAGCAGCAGGGCGGGTGTGCCGGCCAGCACGACGGTGGCCAGGCCGAGCACCGGCCAGAGCCAGCCGAACCGGTCCCGTCCGAAGCCCAGCAGCACCTGATCGGTGAGCCAGCCACCGGTCTGGGTTCCCATTGTGACCGCCACCGTCCAGCAGCCGACCAGCACGGCCGCGACCACCGGCCACGGGGAACTGCGGTCGCTGTAGCCGGGGTGCGCAGGTTGACCTTGCATCCGAGAACCTTACGACTACGAGGAAGGGTTTCGACCCGACCGTCGGGTTCCGGGGCTCCGAGGAACGTGCAGATCTTGGACAGTTTCCGTCAGGAGATGACGGAAACTGTCCAAGATCTGCGATCGGTCGGTGTGGGCCGGGTGGCGAGACGTGTCGTGCGCTTCGGAGCAGGTAGGCGCGGTGCGGAGCGGGCGGCGAATGTCGACACGGTGGCTCGACGGTTACGGTGGACGGGTGCGCGACCCCAATATCTCCCGATCCGTCGCCGGTCAGCTCTCACCGGTCCGCCGTGCGTCCGACCTGCGTCGACTGCGTGCCGAGCGCTTCGACGTGCTGGTCATCGGGGGCGGGGTGACCGGAGCCGGCACCGCCCTGGACGCGGCGTCCCGTGGCCTGAAGGTGGCGCTGGTCGAAGCGCGTGACCTTGCCGCCGGGACCTCCAGCCGGTCCAGCAAACTCATCCACGGTGGCCTGCGCTACCTGGAGCAGTTGGAGTTCCACCTCGTCCACGAGGCACTCACCGAGCGTGGTCTGCTGGCCACCCGGCTCGCGCCGCACCTGGTACGCCCGGTGCCGATCATGGTGCCGCTGCCGGCCGGGCGGGGCCTGCGGGACCTGCCGGCCCGGGTCTTCCGCCGTTCCTACTACGGCGCCGGCGTGGCCGCGTACGACGCCTTCGCCGGGATCTTCGGCGGTGGCAGGGGCATGCCCCTGCACCGGCACCTGACCCGGGAGGGCGCCCGGCGGATCTTCCCGAGTCTGCGGGCCGACGCGCTGGCCGGGGCGATCCGCTACTACGACGGGCAGGTCGACGACGCCCGGCTGGTGGTCACCCTGGCCCGCACCGCGGCCAGCCTCGGTGCCACTGTGGTGAGCAGTGCCCGCGCCGTCGGGTTGATCCGGCAGGCGCGCGAGGTGACCGGCGTCCGCGTCCGGGACCTGGAGGCGCCGTCGGGCTCGCCGGACGCGGAGTTCGAGGTGCAGGCGCGCACCGTCATCGCCGCCACCGGTGTGTGGAGCGACGACATGTCCCGGATGCTCAACGACGTCGGCCTGCGGCCCGGCGTCCGAGTGCGCGCCTCCAAGGGGGTGCACCTGGTGGTGCCCCGCTCGGCGATCACCGGCGAGACGGGGCTCATCCTGCGTACGGCGAGTTCGGTGCTCTTCGTCATCCCGTGGGGCGGGCACTGGATCATCGGCACCACTGACACCGACTGGCGGCTGGACCGTTCCCACCCGGCCGCGTCGGCCCGCGACATCGATTACCTCCTCCAGCAGGTCAACACCGTGCTGGACCGGCCGCTGACCACCGCCGACATCGAGGGGGTGTACGCCGGGCTGCGGCCACTGCTGGCCGGCGAGGCCGACTCGACCTCGAAGCTCTCCCGGGAGCACGCGGTCTTCGAGCCGATGCTCGGGCTGCTGCTGGTGGCCGGCGGCAAGTACACGACGTACCGGGTGATGGCGTCCGACGTGGTCGACCGGGCCGCTCGCCGGCTCGGTGGCGCCCGCGCGTCGCGTACCGCCGATCTGCCGTTGCTCGGCGCCGACGGCTACCCGGCCATGTGGCGGGACCGGGCCGACCTGGCGCGCCGGCACGGTGTGCCGGTGGGTGTGGTGGAGCACCTGCTGGAGCGGTACGGCACCCTCACCCTGGACCTGCTGGCGCTTGTCGACGCCGATCCTCTGCTGGCGTCCCCGTTGGCGGGTGCCCCGGAGTATCTGGCGGCCGAGGTCGCCTACGCGGCGCGGGCCGAGGGCGCGCTGCACCTGGAGGACGTGCTGACCCGGCGAACCCGGATCTCGTTCGAGACCAGCCACCGGGGGCTGGAGTCGGCGGAGCACACCGCCGAGTTGATGGGCGCGGTGCTCGGTTGGGACGCGGCCACCCGGGCGCGCGAGGTCGAGCACTACCGGGCGCGGGTGGAGGCGGAGCGGCAGTCCCAGTTGATGCCGGACGACGCGGCGGCGGATGCGGCCCGCCTCGGCGCTCCGGACGTGCGGGGTTACGCGGCTGACCGGGGCGACGACGATCAGGCGGAGCTGCGCCCGTCCGCTCGATGACGAATTGCGACGTTACCGATGGGTAACCATCGATACCGGCCCGGATGGTGGTTTCGAACGCTACCTACGGTGGGGTAGGTTTCCGCGCGTGCTACCCCGCGCGCGCCCTCGTCTGCTCGTACCCCTGCTCGTCGTCGCGCTCGTCGGCGCCCTGACCGGGTGCTCCCTTTTCGACGGAGACAAGCCGAGCACCCCGGTGGCGCAACCGACCGCCGGCCCCGCAGGTGGCGGATCGCAGCTGGAGATCCCCACCACTGTCGCCGCCGGTCAGGTCAGCCTGCTCCAGCGGCTCGGCGAAGACGGGCCGATGCGCACCCTGAGCGTCGAGCGGAACGGCGCGTGGCAGTGCGTCGACTGCGCCGGCGACGGCGTGACCTCCCGGGGCACCCTCGCACCGGAGCTGACCGAACGGCTGCAGGTGCTGCTCGCCAACCCGGCGCTGGCCGACGAGACCGATCAGGCCCGGCGATACAGGACCACCTGCATCGACGCGCTGACGTCCAGCCTCATCACCTCGGCCGGGCTGATCACCTCGCAGGACTGCCCGGGTGAGGAGCTCACGCCGGTCGCCGGGGAGATCCTGCTGCTGCTCACCCAGGCGACCCCGGCCGAGGTCAAGGGCTGACCGTAGCCGGTCAGAGCACCTTGCCCGGGTTGAGCAGGCCGGCCGGGTCGAGCGCCGACTTGATCGCCTGATGCACACGGACACCGACCGGCCCGATCTCCCGGGCCAGCCAGTCCCGCTTGAGCAGCCCCACCCCGTGCTCGCCGGTGCACGTGCCGCCCAGGTCCAGGCCGAGCCGCATGATCTCGTCGAAGGCCCGCCGGCCCCGCTCCACGCTCGCCGGGTCGGCCCGGTCGACAACGATGTTCGGGTGCATGTTGCCGTCCCCGGCGTGCCCCACCACGCCGATCGGCACCGCACACTCGACAGCGATCCGGGCGACCCCGTCCAGGAGCGCGGCGAGCGCGCCGCGCGGCACCGCCACGTCGTCGATCACCAGACCGCCGTTGCCGCCCGGGTAGGCGTCCGCCGCGAACTTCTCCATCGCCGGGTGGGCCAGCCGACGAGCCTGGAGCAGCGCCGCCGCCTCCACCGCGTCGGTGGCCGCGTAGACCTCGTCGGCGCCAACGGCCTCGCACACCTCGGCCAGCACCGCCAGGTCGTCCGCCGCCCGGGAACCGGTGTCGGCGGCGGCCAGCAACAGGGCCTGCGCGTCGGTCCGCAGACCCATCGGCTGGTACGCCTCGATCGCCCGCAGGTGGGTCTGGTCCAGCAACTCCAGCAGGCTGGGAGTGAGCCCGCGAGCCGCGATCTCGGCCACCGCCGCGCCGGCCGTGGCGGTGGAGGGGAAGACCGCCACCAGGGTCAGTGAGTCGGCCGGGGCGGGCCGCAGCGCCACTGTCACCTCGGTGATCACGCCGAGGGTGCCCTCCGAACCGACGAACAACCGGGTCAGGTCGTAGCCGGCCACCCCCTTGGCCGTACGCCGGCCGGTGCGCAGCACCTCACCGGAGGCGAGCACCACCTCCAGGCCGAGCACGTACTCGGTGGTCACCCCGTACTTCACACAGCACATGCCGCCGGCGTTCGTGGCCACGTTGCCGCCGATCGTGGACGACTGCCAGGAGCCGGGGTCCGGCGGGTACCAGAGGCCCTGTTTCGCCACCGCCCCGGCCAGCGCCGCGTTGACCACCCCGGGCTGGACCACGGCGATCCGGCTCACCGGGTCGATCTCCCGGATCTCGTTCATCGCGACGGTGCTGAGCACCACGGCGCCGTCCACAGCGTTCGCCGCGCCGGCCAGCCCGGTCCGCGCGCCCTGCGGCACCACCGGTACGCCGTGCCGCGCCGCCGCCTGGATCACGGCGACCACCTGCTCGGTGTCGCGCGGACGGGTCACCACCAGCGGGACGCCGGCGGCGCACAGGTCGGCCTCGTCCCGCTGGTGCATGCGCAGCAGGTCCGGGTCGGTGAGCACGGCGTCGTCACCGAGCGCGGCGCGCAGGTCGTCGAGGAGCGCGGTGGGGGCCATGCAGCCGAGGCTAGGTCGCCGACCGGCGATCATCAACATGATCGACTGGGCGGGATAACTTGGGCACCATGCTCTACCTGGACCGGCCGGCCTGGCCGTGGCGCGGTCGGCTCTGGTCGCACCTGATCAGTGATGTCTCGTACGCCGAGCTGCACGCCTTCGCCGAGGCGCTCGGCGCGCCCCGGCGCGGCTTCGACCGGGACCACTACGACATCCCGGCGGATCGGTTCGCGGCGGCGGTGTGGCTCGGCGCCCAGGTGGTGCCGAGCCGGGAGCTGGTCCGGTTGCTCCGCGCCGCCGACCTGCGTCGGCCGAAGCACCTGGTCAACCCGCGTTCTCCGGCGCCCCGTTGAGGGTGGCCAGCTCGCGGCGCACATTGTCCCGGGCGGGCTCTTCCCACCGGCTCACCAGCGGTGGCGACCGGAACAGCGCGGGCAGCGACAGCAGGCCGGTCAACACGGCGGCCCGCCCAGCCCGGAAGGCCGGCTCCGGCACGTGGGCGTACTCGTGGCGGATCGCCGCCGCGTAACGGTCGTAGCGGGCCGGCGGCGCGGCCAGAACGGCCAGGTCCGCGTCGCAGAGCAGCGCGCCATCCCGGTCGTTCGGCGTCACCGTGTGCCCGGCGGTGAGCAGCACGAGCCGGCGCACCTCGGCCACCGTGGGCGCCGGCACTCCGAGCCCGGTGAGCACGCTCTCGGCCAGTTCGGCGCTGTCACGTTCGTTGGCGTCGCCGGCGGCCCGGGGGTCGTAGACAGCGTCGTGGAACCAGGCCGCCAGCCGGACCGCGTCGGCCCGAATGGCCAGGTCGGTGTGCTGGTCCACCACATCGAGCACAGCCGTCAGGTGGGCCAGGGTGTGGTAGTGCCGGTGCGGCTCCCGCCACCGGACGGTCAACTGCTCCCCGGCCCTTGTCGTATCCGGGTCGGGCCTCGCGCCGGCACCCCGGGCCGCCGCCCGCCACCGGTCCAACAGATCAACCACCGCCCGAGTCTCCCGCATCGGCCCCCGCCGCGCGGGAAGGGAGGGTTCAGCGGGCCCACCACGGGTAGTCGCGCCCATGGCCGTGGCCCGGGACAAGCGACAGCCGATGGTGCGACGTACCGCGCTGCGCGACGGTTTGGTGGACATCGACGGCGCGCGAATCGCCGAGGCCACCGAACAACTGCGCCACCGCGGTCGGGCCACCCTGCACGACCGGTTGCACCGGGTACGGATGGCCGGCGGACTCGCCGTACAGGCCGGGCTGGCCGCCGGGCTGGCCTACCTGATCTCGCACAAGGTGCTCGGCAACCCGCAACCGGTCTTCGCGCCGATCTCCGCGGTCGGCACCCTGGCCGCGTCGGTCGGTCAGCGGTTCCGCCGTACGGTGGAGCTGATCGTCGGTGTGGGGGTCGGGGTGGCCGTCGGCGACCTCCTGATCTACCTGCTCGGCACCGGGGCGTGGCAGCTCGGCCTGGTGGTCACAGTGGCGATCCTGCTCACCATCTTCGCCGGAGCGAGCGTGGCCATCGTCATCCAGGCGGCGGCCACGGCCGTGCTGATCGTGACGCTGAGCCCGTCGACCCAGAACCTGGAGATCCCCCGCTTCGTCGACGCGTTCCTCGGCGGTGGGATCGCGCTGCTGGTCACGGCGGTGCTGCTGCCACTGAACCCACTCCGCGTGATCAACCGGGCGGCCCGCCCCGCCCTGGACCTGCTAGCCGCCCAACTCGACGCCACCGCCGACGGGCTGCGCAACCGGAATCGCGCCACCATCCAGGGCGCACTGGAGAGGCTGCGCAACAACAAGGAGGAGCTGGCCACGTTGGGCGAGGCGATCGAGGGGGCGAAGGAGACGGCCACCCTCTCTCCGGCCCGCTGGCACCGCCGCGACGAACTGACCCACTACGCCGAGGCGGCCGACCCGATCGACAGGGCGATGCGCAACAGCGGCACGCTGATCCGCCGGTCCGTCACGCTGGTCGAGGACGAGGAACCGGTGCCCGATCCGATGCCGGACGCGATCGGCCACCTCGCCGAGTCGGTCCGGCTGCTCAAGCACGAGTTCGCCGCCGGTGAGGAGCCGGAGAAGGCCCGGGAGCGGTCGCTGCGGGCGGTCAGCGAGGCCGGCCGGGCGTACGGCGCCGGGGTGGGCTTCTCCGGCAGCGTGGTGATCGCCCAGATCCGCACCACCGCGAGCGACCTGCTGGTCGCCTCCGGGATCGAGCAGGAGGAGGCGAACCGGTGGATCCGCACCGCCTTCGGGGAGCAGGAGCGCCCGGTCGGTGAACCCGCCGAGCCCGGCGAGGCGCCGAAGCCACCCACCGCCCCGCCGGTCGGCTGAGCGCTGGCAACCGCCGGTCGGGCGTCAGCCCAGCTCGGCCAGCGCCGCGAGCAGCCGGTCCACCTCGGCGGCCGTGCTGCCCAGCCCGATGCTGGCCCGCAGCGCGGTGGGCGGCAGGTCCCGCCGGCCGGTACGCCCCGCCGCCTCGCCGAGCAGACGCCGGGCCAGCGGGTGGGCACAGAACAACCCGTCCCGTACGCCGATGTGGTGTTCGGCGGCGAGCCGGGCGGCCACCTCGGTGGAGTCCCAGCCGGCGACCACGAACGAGACGATGCCGACCCGGGGCGCGTCCGGGCCGAAGGTGCGCAGCTCGACGACGTGCGGCAGGGCGGCGAGGCCGGTCCGTAGCCGGGTCAGCAGGCCCTGCTCCTGGGCGGCCAGCGCGCCCTGGTCCGCCTCGTCGAGCGCCTTGCACACCGCCGCCAGCGCGACCGCTCCGAGCAGGTTCGGGGTGCCGCCCTCGTGTCGGGCCGGGCCGGTCGCCCAGGTCACGTCGTGGGTGGCCGGCCCGACGTGGCTGGTGGCGCCACCGCCGGCCAGGTAGGGCGGCGCGGCGTCCAGCCAGTCGGCCCGACCGATCAGCACGCCCGCGCCGAACGGCGCGTACAGCTTGTGGCCGGACACGGCAAGGTAGTCGACGTCGAGCGCGAGCAGGTCGACCGGGGCGTGCGGGGCGAGCTGCGCGGCGTCGAGGGCGATCCGGGCGCCGTGCCGGTGGGCCACCCGCGCCAGTTCGGCGACCGGCCACCGCTCACCTGTCACGTTGCTCGCACCGGTCACCGCGACCAGCACCGGCAACGCCGGGCTGCTGCCCCGGCGCAGCTCGGTGAGGGCGGCGGCGAGATCGCGTACCGCCCCGTCGGGGTCGCTGGGCACCGGCAGCCGCACCGACCCGCGCGGCCAGGGCAGCAGGTTGGCATGGTGTTCGGAGGCGTTCGTGACCACGGTGGTGCCGGCCGGCACGGCCCGCGCCAGCAGGTTGAGCGCGTCGGTGGTGTTGCGGGTGAAGATCACATGATCGTCGGCGCGAGCGCCGAAGAAGTCGCCGATCGTCTGCCTCGCCTGCTCGTACGCGAGGGTGCAGCGCCGCGACAGCGCTCCCGCTCCGCGATGCACGCTGGCGTACCAGGGAAGCAGCTCGGCCACCGCGTCGGCGGCGGCCCGCGCGCACGGCGCACTGGCCGCGTAGTCCAGGTTGATCTCGCCGGGCACGCCGAGGACGTCGAGCGGCGCGGACGGCACCGTGGGCAGGCTGGGCAGCGACGGGACGAGAGTGACGGACACGCCGGAACCTCCGGGGTCAGGGACCCCGGGTGCGACATCGGGACGGGGTCCGCGCTTGCCCAGCACACCGATCGGGCTGGGCCCGGTCATCACCCGGGGCACCCCACCGCGAACTCGACGAGGGTTGCCGGCCAGCAAGCCGGGGCTGAACGCTGGCACTCGTGACCTGCCGGCAGCATAGCGGCTACCGATGCGACCGAACCAGCCGGCGGCGGATGGCTACGCTGACCGCATGGCCGACACCCCGCCCGGTTCACCGCTGCCGCCGTCGCCCGCCGCCGCGCCTGCGCCCGCCGTCCCGCCCATGGGTGAGACGCCCCGGATGCCGCTGCGCCGACTGGGCTGGCGGCGGTTCCTGGTGCTGGCCGGGGTGGTGCTGTTGATCGCGGCGTGCGCGGTCTTCATGGTCTTCACGCTCGGCCAGTCACTCGGTGTGCAGGCCCTGCTGATCGGGGTGGTCGCCGCCATCCTGCCGGTGCCGGTGCTGGTGGGCTGCTTCCTCTGGCTGGACCGGTACGAACCGGAGCCGCTCAAGTATCTGATCTTCTGCTTCGCCTGGGGGGCGTTCGTCTCCACCGCCGCCTCGCTCACTGTGAACGACTTCGCGGCCAACCGCTTCGCCGACTGGGGCCTGCCGTCCGCGCTCACCGGAGTGCTGGTGGCGCCGTTCATCGAAGAGCTGACCAAGGCGCTGGGCCCGATCCTGTTGCTGGTGTTCCGCCGCCGCGAGTGGTCGGGGATCACCGACGGCCTGGTCTACTGCGGGCTCGCCGCGGTCGGCTTCGCGATGGTGGAGAACATCCTCTACCTGGGCGGTCTGGGGTACGCGTCCGGCGCCGACCGGTACGGCCCGGCCACCGGCATCCAGCAGGTCATCGCGATCTTCATCCTGCGGATCCTGCTGTTCGGGTTCGCCCATCCCCTTTTCACAGCGATGACCGGTGTGGGGTTGGGTATCGCCTCCCGGACGGCCGACCGGCGCATCCGGGTGCTCGCCCCGATCGCCGGCCTGCTGCTGGCGATGATGCTGCACGGCACGTGGAATCTGCTGCCCACGCTGACCCAGGCGACCGGCGAGACCATGATCATGCTGTACGGCTTCCTGGGCCTCATGGTGCCGGTCTTCTTCGGCACCGTGGGACTGGCGCTGTGGCTGCGCGCCTGGGAGGGGCGGCTCACCGAGCGGGTCCTACCCGACTACGTACGCGCCGGCTGGCTCAGCCCGCCCGAGGTGGCCGCCCTGAGTGGTCTCGGCCGGCGGCACGCCGCCCGCAGTTGGGCGCGGCGGGTGGCCGGCGACGCCGGGGTGCGGGCGATGCGGGGTTACCAGTCCGCGGCGACCCGGCTGGCCCTGCTGCGCGACGGGGCGCTGCGCGGCCTGGACCGCAAACCCGCCGACCAGGAGCGGACCGCCCGGGAGGAGCGGGAGCTGCTGGACGCGATCACCGAATACCGGTCGTTCTTCGTGGGTCGGGACCCGCAGGCCCCGGCGGGGGTCTGGGACGGCAGCCGCTACCACCTGCGCTTCCCGGACGGCACCCAGCGCGCTGTGGACGCGCCGGACGAGCCGGTGGTGCCGATCCCCGTGGTGCTGGCTCCGGCCCCGGCTCCGGTGGGGTACGCCCCGCCCGGTTGGCCCGGCCTGCGCCCGGCGTCGCCCTGGCCGCCGACGCACCCCTGACAGCTGCGGCCCCGGGCCTGGCGGCTGACCGCTGACGGCAGGCCAGCAGCGCGGCTCAGGCCAGCAGCGCGGCTCAGGCCAGCAGCGCGGCTCAGGCCAGCAGCGAGGTGAGGAAGTCACCGAGGCCCTGGAACATCGCGATCAGCGCGGCCCCGATCGCCCGGAACATCTGCGCGGCACCGTCCGGCCGAAAGGCCATGAAGTAGATCAGGAACGCGACACTGCCCCAGGTCAACAGCTTCTTCACGAATACCGGCATCGTCCCTCCCCAGGGCCACGGTCGCCGGATGGCTTCCCGTCGTGCGGCCGGGCAAACGGTGCGCGACAGGGCCTGAGGGCCGGGGGAGGTGCGTCAGAGGTAGAGGCCGGTCGAGTCGTTCTCGATCCGCTCGGCGGCCACGGCGTGCACGTCCCGCTCCCGCAGCAGCACGTAACCGCGGCCGTGCAGCTCGACCTCGGAGCGCTCGTCCGGGTCGAAGAGCACCCGGTCGCCGGAGACGATGGCGCGGACGTTCGGCCCCACCCCGACCGCTGTGGCCCAGGCGAGGCGCTTGCCGACCGCCGCGGTCGCCGGAATGACGATGCCAGCGGTGGAGCGGCGTTCGCCCTCGCTGCCCTCCATCCGCACCAGCACACGGTCGTGCAGCAGGCGGATCGGCAGGCCGGCGTCGAGATCGTTGTCGGCGGTCACGTCGCAGACGCTACCGTGTGGCCAACGGTGGCCGGCCGGTGGTTACGCCGGAGGTGGTCGGGGCATTGTGTGGCGGAACCGCCCTACGGTGTCGGGAACGGACGTATGCTGTCCGACCTGTCGCCGTCGGCGGGCCGGGTTTTCTGCCAGGAGGTGCGCTTGAGCCGCTTCGAGCGGGTACGCGGGCGGCTTCGCCGCGCCTACCAGTCACGACAGGAGTCGGCGCGCGCCGATGAGGGCGTCTCCAGTGACGCGTTGAGCGACGCGTCGGAGGCGGCCCGGGTGGCGTCGCCGACGGTGCCGGGGCCGACCGCGCCGTCGAGCGCCACCGTCTACGGCGCGGAGCCCCCGGTGGACCTGCACAGCTCCACCTCCAGCCGGGACGACGCCGACGTTCCGCACGGGCTGCGGATCGCCGCCGCGTGGTGTTGGCGACTGATCGTGATCGGCGTGGTGGCCTGGGCGCTGCTGCGGATCGTCGGCACGGTCAAGATCGTGATCATTCCGCTGGCCATCGCGCTGCTGCTCTCCGCGCTGCTCGCCCCGGCGGTGGGCTGGCTGCTGCGGGCCCGGTTCCCCCGGTCGCTGGCGACGGCGGTGGTGCTGGTCGGCGGCCTGGCCGCGGTGATCGGCACGCTGACGCTGGTGGTCAACGAGTTCATTCGTGGCGTACCGGAGCTGAGCGAGAAGTCCTCGGAGGGCGTCCGGCAGATCCAGAACTGGCTGAAGACAGGCCCGCTGCACCTCTCCGACGGGCAACTCGACCGCTACATCGACGAGGCGCAGGGCTGGATCAACAACAACACCTCAAGGTTCACCAGCGGCGCGTTGAGCACCGCCGCGACGCTGGCCGAGGTGTTGACCGGCACGCTGCTGGTGCTCTTCGCGACGTTCTTCTTCCTGCGCGACGGCAACCGGATCTGGCGTTTCCTGGTCCGGTTGCTGCCGGTGGCCGCCCGCTGGAAGGTCGACGACGCCGGCCGCGCCTCCTGGCAGACGCTCGTCGCCTACGTTCGCGCGACAGTGCTGGTCGCCTTCATCGACGCGGTCGGCATCGGCATCTTCCTGGTCATCTTCGACATCCCGTTCGCCTTCCCGCTGGCCGCGCTGGTCTTCCTTGGCGCGTTCATCCCGATCGTCGGTGCGGCGCTCTCCGGTGGCGTGGCGGTGCTGGTGGCACTCGTCGACAGCGGCCCGGTCACCGCGTTGATCATTCTCGGTGTGGTGATCGGCGTCCAGCAGGTCGAGGGGCACGTGCTCCAACCGCTGATCATGGGCCGGGCGGTGGCACTGCACCCGCTCGCGGTGATCATCGGTATCGCCGCCGGTGTCGTCCTCGCCGGAATCACCGGCGCGCTGGTCTCCGTGCCGCTCATCGCGGTGCTGAACACGGCGGTCCGCCGGCTTGCCGCCCGCAGGGTGCCGGACACCCCGCCCGACGCCGTGGTCGTCGCCTCCCAGGCTCCCTAGACCCGCGCGTCCCGCCAGATCACGCAGGATCATGGAAAGAGTGGTCTCCCGCCAGCGGGAGACCACTCTTTCCTCGTCGTAGCGCGATCGTGGCCTGCCCAAGCGGCGCGCGGGTCAGGACTTGGCCAGGCGTTCCAAGGCGCCGCGGGCCACCTCGGGACGGGTCGTGTACCAGAAAGGCGGCAGCGAGCGGCGCAGGAACGGCCCGTAGCCTCGGGCCGTCTCCAGCCGGGAGTCGAGCACCGCCACCACACCCCGGTCACCGGTCGCCCGGATCAGCCGGCCCACACCCTGGGCCAGCCGCACCGCGGCGATCGGCACGCTGACCGCCGCGAAGCCGGAGCCGCCGCCCGCGTCCACCGCCGCCGCGCGGGCCGCCGCCAACGGCTCGTCCGGGCGGGGGAAGGGCAGCCGGTCGATGACGACGAGCTGGCAGGCGTCGCCCGGCACATCCACCCCCTGCCAGAGCGACATCACCCCGAACAGACAGCTGGCGCGCTCCTCGCGGAAGCGACGCACCAACAGCGGCAGCGACTCCTCCCCCTGGAGCAACACCGGCAGGTCGGTCCGCGCGCGCAACAGCTCCGCCGCCTGCTGCGCGGCCCGCCGGGAGGAGAACAGCCCGAGAGTACGACCACCGAGCGCCTCGACCAGCCCGAGCAACTCCTCCCCGGCAGCCTCGGGCAGCCCGGAGACACTGGGGCGGGGGAGGTGCGCGGCGACGTACAGGATGCCCTGCCGGGCGTAGTCGAACGGCGAACCGACGTCGAGTGACCGCCACCCGGGGCCCTCGGTGGCCGGGACGACGGCGTTCGGTGTGACGTCGCCGGCGAGGCGACGGCCCGGCGCCTCGGCAGCCGGCCGGCCGGGACCGGTGCGGGCGGCCAGTGCGGCCGCGGCGGGGGTCGGCGGGGCGGGCGGCGGCGCGTCCAGCCCGAGGGCGCGGGCGACAGTGTCGAACCGGCCGCCCAGCGCCAGGGTCGCCGACGTGGCCACTACTGTGCGTTCGTCGTACAGGTGGGTGGCGAGGGTGCCGGCCACCGACAGCGGGGCGACCACCAGTGCCCGGCGGTTGCCGCTGTCGTTCTTCTCCACCCAGGCCACGTCGTGGTCGCCCTCCTCCAGTAGCCGCTGCGCGGTGGTGGAGAGTTCGTCCAGGGCGGCCTTGGCCTGCTGCTTGCGGACCGGGTCAGGGTCGTCGGACTTGATGTCGCCGATCGCGTCCAGGGCTGAGCGGGTCGCCGCGTCGAGTAGCGTGCACGCCTCCCGCAGTGGCGTCGGCAGCCCCGCGGTGATCCGCCCGGCCGGCGCCTCGGCCAGCCCGACCGCCAGGGCGTCGCCGGCGGCGGTGAGCGCCTCGGCGGTCTCCGGGCGCAGCAGCGTACGGGCCCGCCGGGTGGTCCGGTCGATCAGCTCCGGCACCAGCTCCGCCTGGGCGGCGGAGGAAACGCGGTCGGCCAGCTCGTGCGCCTCGTCGACGATGAGCAGCTTGTGCGGCGGCACGATGTGCCGGTCGGCGAGCATGTCGACAGCGAGCAGGCTGTGGTTGGTCACCACGATGTCGGCCTCCCGGGCGCGGGCCCGCGACGCCTCGGCGAAGCACTCCTGCCCGAACGGGCAACGGGCCGCGCCGACGCACTCGCGGGCCGGCATCGACACCAGCCGCCAGGCCTGGTCTTCGACGCCCGGGTCCAGTTCGTCCCGGTCGCCGGTGGCGGTCTTCTCGGCCCAGTCGCGCAGCCGCTCGACCTGCTTGCCCAGCCGGCCCGCCTCACCGAGCCACTTCGTCCCGCCGCCGGGGCGCGACGCGGGGGCGTCGAAGAGGGTGTCCTCCGGCTCCTCCTCGGTGGAGTTGTCCAGTCGGGCGAGGCAGAGGTAGTGGTGGCGGCCCTTGAGCACGGCGAAGGTGGGCCGACGGCCGAGCACCGGCTCGACCGCGTCGGCGAGCCGGGGCAGGTCGTGGTCGACCAGCTGGGACTGCAACGCCAGGGTGGCAGTGGAGACCACCACCGGGCCGTCCACGGTGAGCGCCGGCGCGAGGTAGGCCAGCGACTTGCCGGTGCCGGTGCCCGCCTGCACGAGCAGATGCTCGCCGCCGGCCACGCACTCCTCGATCGCCGTGGTCATCTGCAGCTGGCCGGGGCGCTCCGCGCCGCCGGGCACCGCGCCGACCGCCGCCGCCAGCAGCTCGGTGCCACTGGGCCGGGCACCCCGCCGCCGGCCCTTGGCACGGGCCGACGGGGTGGCGGAACCGGTGGCGGTGCGGGGCGGAGTCACCGTGCGACGGTACCCGGCGCCGCCGACACCGACAGCGCCCATCCGCCGCGTGGCGCGATGCCGACCGGAGCGGGCGTTGCGGCCGACCCCGTCCGGTTACGGCCGCGCTACGACGCGTTGGGCTGTATCGGTTAGGGTGCGAATCATGCCGAGCGACATGGTCCGTGTGATCTACCGCAAGTACGACGGCAGCGCCCACCGCGACTACCCGGCCCGCCGGCTCACCGAGGACGATCTCGGCGTCTGGCTCGGCGTGCCCGAGGGCACCGAGTCGGTCTACCACGGTCGGCCCTCGGTGGAGAAGATCCCGTTCGTGCTGTTGGTGCCACACCGCGCCTGGTGGACGGCCATGTTCAACCCCCCGCCCCGCACCAGCGAGGTCTACTGCGACATCACGACCCCGGCCCGCTGGGAGTCCGACGACACGGTCCACCTGATCGACCTGGACCTGGACGTCGTCCGGCGTCGGGCCACGGGCCTGGTGGAGCTGCTCGACGAGGACGAGTTCGCCGAGCACCGGGCCCGGTTCGGCTACCCGGACGACGTGGTGGCCGAGGCCGAGGCCGCGGCGCAGCGGCTGTTGGGGGCCCTGGGCGACGGCACCGAGCCGTTCGCCACCGCGTACCGCAAGTGGTTGGCTCTGGTGGTCTGAGGCCGCACGCCCGGTCGGGCCGGCTCACCAGCGTGGAGGCCAACCGTCGTCGGCGTTCAGCGGCGGCAGGTCGGTCAGCTTCTCGGGGTTGAGCTGGTTGTAGATGGCGGTGATCCGGCCCTGGTCGACAGCGAACGCGGTGACCAGGCGGATCGGTCGCCCGTCGCTGTGCGTCGTCTCCAGATGTAGGCCGAGAATGCCGTCGACGAGCACGGGCCGAGCCAGCACCCGGTCGGTGTAGCGGCCAGTTCGGCCGAACAGGCCGAGCGTGAGGCGAGCCACGGAGTCCGCGCCGAGCACCGGCCAGCGGGCGGCCGGGAAGTGCCCGCCCGAGTCGCCGACGAAGACCACGTCCGGCGCGAGCACCTGGAGCAGTTGGTCCAACTCGCCGGACTCGGTGGCGGCGACGAACGCCTTGAGCACCCGGCGTTGCTCGGCCGGGTCGGCGGTGTGCCGGGGTACGTCCGGCGAGGTGACCGCCCGTCGGGCCCGGGAGGCGAGCTGCCGGGCCGCCACCTCGGTGGTGCCGAGCACCCCAGCGACCCGGGCGAACGGCAGCGCGAACACGTCGTGCAGCACGAGGGCGACCCGTTGCTCCGGCGCGAGCCGCTCCAGCACCACCAGCAGCGCCGTGCCGACCTCGTCGGTGCGGACCGCCCGCTCCGCCGGGTCGGGCGCGTAGCCGTCGGCCGGCGACCGGCCGCCCGACGGGCTCACCACCGGCTCCGGCAGCCACTGCCCCGGGTACGCCTCTCGGCGGACCCGGGCCGAGCGGAGCACGTCCAGGCAGATTCGAGCGCAGGCGGTGGTCAGCCACGCGGACAGGTCCCGGATCTCGGCGCGGGCCGCCGGATCGGCCAGCGCCCCGGCGTAGCGCAGCCAGGTTTCCTGCACCGCGTCCTCCGCCTCACTGCGGCTGCCCAGCATCCGGTGGGCCACCGCGAGCAGCCGGCCCCGCTCGGCCTCGAACTCCGTCGCCAACTCCCGCACGACCTCCACCCCTTCCGGTCGGCGTTCCGGCCTACATCCTCTCGCCGAGTGGGCCCGCCGGCAGCCCCGAAACGGCTCGGTGGACCGGTGCCTGCCATCGGCGCAGGTCGGTCGGGGCCGATCAGCGGGCCAGGTTCGGAGGTGGGCCTCGGCGGGCGAAACGGCTGAGGGTGGGCGATGATCCGTGCATGAGCGCACCCCAGCAAGGGCAGATCGTGGCACCGGACGGCGGTTCCGTGCGGGACCTGCTGCGGGTCACCGCGCCGGTGGATCTCGGCGCGATCGATCCGCGGTCCATGCCCGGCCTGCCGGAGCCCGCGGGCCGTGGCGAGCACCGTAAGACCTGGGCGCGGGAGCAGGTGGAGCTGGTCGGCGAGGAGTTGGGCCGGCGACAGGAGATGCTCTTCGCGATGGCCAAGACCGGGTCAGAGCGGCCGGCGCACCGGGTGCTGCTGGTGCTCCAGGCCATGGACTGCGGCGGCAAGGACGGCACGATCAAGCGGGTGGCCGGCGCGATGAACCCGCTGGGCCTGCACATCCGCTCGTTCGGGCCGCCGACCCGCCAGGAGCTGCGGCACGACTTCCTCTGGCGGATTCGCCGGGAGCTGCCACCGCCGGGGTACGTGGGGATGTTCAACCGTTCGCACTACGAGGACGTGTTGATCGCCCGGGTCGGCTCGCTGGTGCCGGAGACGACCTGGCGAGCCCGCTATGACGAGATCAACTCGTTCGAGCGGGAGCTGACCGAGGGTGGCGTCACCCTGATCAAGGTGATGCTGCACATCTCGTACGCCGAGCAGGGCAAGCGCCTGATGGACCGGCTCAACGACCCGCGTAAGCACTGGAAGTACAACCCCTCCGACATCGACTCGCGAGGGCACTGGGACGACTATCAGGCCGCGTACGCCGAGGCCCTGAGCCGGTGCGGCACGGACGCCGCGCCCTGGTTCGTGGTGCCGGCGGACCGCAAGTGGTACCGGGACTGGGCGGTGGCCCACCTGCTGCGTGAGACGTTCGACACGCTCGGTCTCGGGTATCCGGCTGCCGATTTCGACGTTGCAGGGGAGCGGAAGCGCCTGCTGGCTGGGGGAGTGGGTGCGGGTGGGGCGGCCGAGATGAACGGCAGGTGAACGAGCGGTGAATGGTGCCTGGCCAGGGGTGGGCCGGCGAATTCGCGGTTCTGGCGTTTCCTAGCATTCACCGAGCGGGCGCTCTCGGGTGCCGCCACCCTTCCACCGACGCGACGAGGTCTGTGCTGTGAAGTTTTCCTTCCGCCCCACCGAGGGCGCCTTCTACGAGCTCTTCACCAGGGCCGCGCAGAACCTGGTCCGGGGCACCGCGCTGCTCAACGAGCTGGCCCTGCCCGGCGTGGACGTGCAGTCCGTCAGCGAGCGGCTCACCGAGGTCGAGCACGACAGCGACCAGATCACCCACGAGCTGTACAAGAAGATCAACTCGACCTTCATCACCCCGTTCGACCGGGAGGACATCTACCGGCTCGGCTCGCTGCTGGACGACGTGATGGACCACCTCGAAGCGGTCGGCGACCTGCTCTACCTGTACGGGCTGACCGAGCTTCCGGCGCTGCCCCGCGAGCTGCACGAGATGGTCAACGTGCTCGACCAGCAGGCCAAACTGACCGCCGACGCGATGCCCCGGCTCAAGTCGATGAAGGATCTCGAGGACTACTGGATCGAGTGCAACCGGTTGGAGAACGAGGGCGACCGGATCAACCGGCAGCTGCTCGTCCGCCTCTTCTCCGGTGAGTACGACGCGTTGACGGTGCTGAAGATGAAGGAGGTCGCCGACGAGCTGGAGGCCGCCTGCGACGCCTTCGAGCACGTGGCCAACACCGTCGAGACCATCGCGGTCAAGGAGTCCTGAACCTGTGACTGTGACACCCGAACTCATCGCCGTGCTGGCGGTGATCGGGGTAGCCCTGGCGTTCGACTACACCAACGGCTTCCACGACGCCGCCAACGCGATCGCGACAAGCGTCTCCACCCGGGCGCTGACCCCTCGGATCGCCCTCGGCCTCGCCGCGGTCGGCAACTTCGTCGGCGCCCACTTCGGCGCTGGCGTGGCCAAGACCGTCGGCGACAACCTGGTCACGCTTCCCACCGGGGTGAGCAGCCTCGGGGTGGTCTTCGCCGGCGTGCTCGGCGCGATCGCCTGGAACCTCATCACCTGGTACTTCGGCCTGCCGTCGTCGTCCTCGCACGCGCTCTTCGGCGGCCTGGTCGGCGCGACCCTGCTGTCCGCCGGCGGGATCGTGCAGTGGGTCAACATCGGCGAGAAGGTGCTGCTGCCGATGGTGTTGTCGCCGATCGTCGGCCTCACCCTCGGTTACCTGCTGATGCTGGCCATCCTGTGGCTGTTCCGGAAGGGGCAGCCGGGCAAGCTCAACCGGGGCTTCCGCTGGGCGCAGACCGCCTCGGCGGCCGCCATGTCGGTCGGTCACGGCATGCAGGACGCCGCCAAGACCATGGGCATCGTGGTGCTGGCGCTCTACACCGGTGGTTTCCAGGAGAGCAAGACGCACATCCCGGGGTGGGTGTTCTGGACCTCGGCGACGATGCTGGCCCTCGGCACGTACGCCGGCGGTTGGCGGATCATTCGCACCCTCGGGCGCAAGATCATCGACCTGGGGCCGCCGGAGGGCTTCGCCGCCGAGACCGTCGCCAGCGCCGTGCTCTACTTCAACGCACTGGTTCTGAAGGCGCCGATCTCCACCACCCACACCATCACCTCCGCGATCATGGGTGTGGGCGCGACCAAGCGGCTCTCCGCCGTTCGCTGGAACGTGGCCGGCAACATCGTGCTCGCCTGGATCATCACGTTCCCGGCCTCCGCGCTGATCGCGTGCGTCACGTACCTGCTGGTCCGGCCGCTCTTCGGCTGAGTTTTCGGTAGGGCCCCGGTCACGGTTGGACCGTGACCGGGGCCCTACCGCTGTTCAGACGTACCGGACGCCGATCTGCTCGCGGACCGTGTCCAGCAGGGTCATCACCTCGAGGGTCGTGGCGTGCGGCACCACCGGGCTCTCGGTCAGCCCGGCGGCGAGGCAGCGCTGCACCTCGATCGCCTCGTACTGGTAGCCGTTGCCGGCACCGTCGGCGACGATCGTCTCCGGCTCCGCGCCGGCCCGGTGCACCGTCACCGAACCCGGCCGGAAGAACGGCTCCGGCAGGTCGATCCGCCCCGTGGTGCCCGTTACCGAGGCGGTCTGCCCGCTCAACCCGACCATGCCGCAGCTCAGGGTCGCCAGCGCACCGCTGTCGTAGCCGAGCAGCATGCCGGTGTTCTCGTCCGTCCCCTCCGGGCCGAGCTGCGCCCAGGACCGGATGTGCTGCGGCACCCCGAGCAGCAGGTGAGCCAGGCTGATCGGGTAGATCCCCAGGTCGAGCAGGGCGCCCCCGCCCAGCGCCGCGTTGCGCATCCGGTGCTCCGGCGGGAACGGCCCGGCCACCCCGAAGTCGGCCCGGACCCCGGTCACCGTGCCGATCGCCCCGTCCGCGATCAGCTCGACCACCCGCAGGATCATCGGGTTCAGCCGCATCCACATGGCCTCCATCAGGAAGACCCCGGCGGCGCGGGCAGTGTCGATCAACTCGGTGCTGGTGGCCAGGTCGAGGGTGAACGGCTTCTCCAACAGCACCGCCCGCCCGGCGGTGAGGCAGGTCATCGCCGCCTCGTAGTGCGCGGAATGCGGGGTCGCCACGTAGATCGCGTCCACCTCCGGGTCGGCGGCCAACTCCACCCAGGAGCCGTAGGCGCGCTTCGCGCCGTACGTGTCGGCGAAGCGCCGGGCGCTCTCCGCGGCGCGGGAACCGACCGCTACCAACTCGGCGTCCGGCACCAGCCGGAGGTCTTCGGCGAAACGGCTGGCGATGTGGCCGGTGGCCAGGATGCCCCAACGAGTCATGCCGGAACGCTAGCCGAGCCAGGTGAACCCCTGCCTCCCCCTCCCACCCCCCGACCACCCTCGTCGATCATGAAGTTGTTGCCCGGCGGCACGGCGTGTCATGGCAACAACTTCATGATCCCTCATCGCCTGGCGCCCGGCGGTGGTCGCGCTGCCGGGAACTAGGCTCGCGGCATGACGATCGACAGCGACGGCTTCGCCGCCCCGGCCGCCCTGGTCGAGCACGCCCGCCGGTTCCAGGCCGAGGGTGGCACCCCGGCGACGCCGCGGGTCGCGGCCACCGTGTTGCTGCTGCGTCCGACCGACGCCGACTTCGAGGTGTACGTCATCCGCCGGGTCGCCGCGATGACCTTCGGCGGGATGTACGCCTTCCCCGGAGGCGGGGTGGACCGCTCCGACTCGGAGGCGCACCTGGACTGGGCTGGCCCGACGCCGGGCGAGTGGGCGGACCGGCTCGGGGTGGCCCCGCAGGCCGCGCAGGCGGTGGTCTGCGCCGCCGCTCGGGAGGTCTTCGAGGAGGCTGGCGTACTGCTCGCCGGCCCGAACCGGGAGACAGTGGTGGGCGACGTCAGCGGCGACGACTGGGAGGCTGCCCGGCAGGACCTGGAGGGGCGCCGGCTGGGCTTCGCGGCGCTGCTCGCCGACCGTCAGCTCACAGTTCGGTCGGACCTGCTGCTGCCCTGGAGCCGGTGGATCACTCCCGAGTTCGAGCCGCGCCGCTTCGACACGTACTTCTTCGTCGCCCTGCTGCCGGCGGGCCAGCGGACCCGCGACGTCTCCGGCGAGGCCGACCACACCCTGTGGATCCGCCCGGCGGACGCGCTGGCCCGCGCTCGGGCCGGCGAACTGACCATGCTGCCGCCGACGCTGGTCACGCTGGCCCAGGTGGCCGCGGCCGGCGACCTGGCCGGGGTGGCGCGGGCGGCGGCCGATCGGGACGCCGCCAGCCCGATCACCCCGCGCCTCGACCTGCCCCCGGACGGCGAACCCCGCTTCGTCCTGAGCTGAGCCCCCCGCCGCCCCCCGCTCCCGCTCCCGCTCCCGCCCCCGCCCCCGCCCCCGCCCCCGCCCCGCGATCTTGCGCTTTCTGTCGCGACACAAGGGGCATCCCACCCATCTCGACAACCGAAACTGCAAGATCGGCGCGATCTTGGTCCACGGGCGGTGTCGGCGGCGGATATGGCACCGGCGCCCACGCCGGGAGGCGGGGCGCCGGTGACCGGACGTGGTCGGCTCAGCCGAAGCGGCCGGTGATGTAGTCCTCGGTCTTCTTCACGCTCGGGTTGCTGAAGATCTTCTGGGTGTTGTCGTACTCGATCAGCCGGCCCGGGTCGCCGGTCTTCTCGATCGAGAAGAAGGCGGTCCGGTCCGACACCCGGGCGGCCTGCTGCATGTTGTGCGTCACGATGATGATCGTGAACTTGTCCTTGAGCTGGAACATCAGGTCCTCGATCGCCAACGTGGAGATCGGGTCCAGGGCGGAGCACGGCTCGTCCATAAGAACGACCTGCGGCTCGACAGCGATGGTCCGGGCGATGCAGAGCCGCTGCTGCTGACCGCCGGAGAGGCCCGCGCCGGGCTTGCCCAGCCGGTCCTTGACCTCGCCCCACAGGTTCGCGGCGCGCAGGGCCTTCTCGGCCGCGTCCTCCAGGATCGACTTCTTGCGGACCCCGTTGAGCTTCAGCCCGGCCACCACGTTCTCGAAGATGCTCATGGTGGGGAACGGGTTCGGCCGCTGGAAGACCATGCCGATGGTGCGCCGGACCGCTGTGACGTCCACGTCCCGGTCGTAGATGTCCTGGTCGTCGATGGTCAGGCTGCCCTCGACCCGGGCCCCCGGCAGCACCTCGTGCATCCGGTTGATCGACCGCAGGAACGTCGACTTGCCGCAGCCGGACGGCCCGATGAGAGCGGTGACCGTCTTCGGCTCGACAGTCAGGTTGATGTTCTCGATTGCCTTGAAGCCGCCGTAGTACGCGGTGACGTTCGAGGCGGAGACGCGCTTGGCCATGGTGGTACCTCCGGGGTTCATCGGCTGAGCCTGTTGCGACGGGCCAGCAGCTTCGCCGCGATCGTCAGGATGAGCACGAGGGCGACCAGGGTCAGTGCCGCGGTCCACGCCCGTGCCGGGGCGTACTTCGACGCGTCGCCGGCCTGCTGGTAGACGAAGAGGGACAGCGACGACTGGTTGTTCTCGAAGGGGTTGGTGTTGATCGCGGCGCCACCGCCGGCGACTAGCAGCACCGGCGCGGTCTCACCGGCCGCGCGGGCGATGGCGAGCATGACGCCGGTGACGATGCCGGGCAGCGCCGTCGGCAGCACCACCCGCAGGATGGTCTTCCACTTGGGTACGCCGAGCGCGTACGCGCCCTCGCGCAGTGGCGCCGGTACGAGGCGGAGCATCTCCTCGGTGGACCGGACGATGGTGGGCAGCATGAGCACGCTCAACGCGAGCGCGGCGGCGAAGCCGGAGAAGCTGGGCCGACCGTCGTTGAACCACGGCGACACGATCAGCACCCAGAACGCCAGCACGAAGAGGCCGGAGACGATCGACGGGATGCCGGTCATCACGTCCACGAAGAACCGGATCGCGAAGGCGAACTTGCCCCGCCCGTACTCGACGATGTAGATCGCGCAGAGAACGCCGAGCGGGACGGTGATCAGGGTGGCGATGCCGACCTGCTCCAGCGTGCCGACGATCGCGTGGTACGCGCCGCCGTTGGCGTCCCGGGCCCCGATGTTGTTCATCGAGGTCTGGAAGAAGTTGACGTCCAGTCGGTCGGCGCCCTTGCTGACCAGCGTCCAGACCACCGACACGAGCGGCAGCACCGCCAGCACGAAGGCGGAGTGGATCAGTGCGCTCCAGGTGCGGTTGCGGGCCGATCGGCGCCCTTCGACCGCGTTGGAGGCGGCGAAGAGCCCGACCAGGTAGAGGATCGCGCCGAGGACGACCACGAGGACCGGCCCGCCGATGCTGGTGCCGTAGACGATCACGGCGGAGAGCGCCAGGGCCGCTACGGCGATGGCCGGGGCGGCGTACCAGGGCAGCCGTTTGGTCCGCAGCGAGTTGGGCTGGGCCGGCGGCCGGGTGCGGTGGGAGGTGGCGGTTGTGGTCATGCGGCCGACTCCGTGAACTCCCGGCGGCGGTAGATGATCGCCCGCGCCGTGATGTTGACGATCAGCGTGATGGTGAACAGCACCAGACCGGAGGCGATGAGCGCGCCCCGGCCGGTCTCGTTCGCCTCGCCGAACGCATTGGCGATGTTGGCGGCGATGGTGTTGCCGCCGTTCTGGATCAGGTTGAACGAGATGCCGAAGGTGATGCCGAGGGTCAGCGCCAGGGCGATGGTCTCGCCGAGCGCCCGGCCGAGGCCGAGCATCATCGCGGCGATGATGCCGGGACGGCCGTAGGGCAGCACCGCGGTGCGGAGCATCTCCCAGCGGGTGGCGCCCAGGGCGAGGGCGGCCTCCTCGTTCGCGGTGGGGGTCTGGAGGAACACCTCGCGGGAGAGCGAGGTGATGATCGGCAGCACCATGATCGCGAGCACCAGGGCGCCGAGCATGACGGACGCCCCGAAGGGGCCGTCGCCGCCGAAGAGCGGGATCCAGCCGAAGTGCTGGTTCAGCCAGACCGAGAAGTCCCGGACGGGGCTGCTGAAGACGTCCCGCCCCCAGAGGCCGAAGACCACGCTCGGTACGGCGGCCAGCAGGTCGACCAGGAAGCCGAGCGCGGTGCCCAACCGGCGCGGCGCGTAGTGCGAGAGGTAGAGCGCGATGCCGAGCGCCACCGGCACAGCGATGAGCAGTGCGAGAGCCGAGCTGAGCACTGTGCCGAAGGCGAGCGCACCGATGCCGAACTTCGGCTCTGTCTCGTTGGGGGACCAGCCCTCGTAGGACCAGAAGTTCTCGGTGTTGGCGCGTAGGGCCGGCACCGCCTTGGCGACCAGGAAGATCGCGATGGCGGCGATGATGACCAGAACGGCGGTGCCGGCGGCCAGGGTGAGACCGCGGAAGGCCCGCTCGGCGCCGAACCTACGGCTGCGCGGCAGCGCGCCGCCGCCGCCCAGCCCGGTGCCGCCCGGGGATCGGGTGCTGACTGGTGCCTCGGCCACACGCGCCGAGGCACCGGCGGGCCACTCGTGACTCTGGGTCACGCGCGTCCCGCCGGTGCCGGCGTCGGCCGAGCGGTGAGGGGTTTCACCCATCTGCTCGCTCGATTCCGTTGCTGAGGTGGTGGGGTCGGGTCAGGAGAGGTTCTTGACCGCGGTCTCGACCTTGGTGCGGACCGTCTCGGGCAGCGGGGCGTAGCCCAGCTCGGTGAGAGAGGCCTGGCCCTCGGCGCTGGCGGCGTGGCCCAGCAGGCCCTTGACCAGCTTCAGCTTGTCGGCCGCGAGGCCCTTGCTGCAGACGATCTCGTACGTCGCCAGGACGATCGGGTAGGCCCCGGCCTCCTTGGTGTTGTAGTCGATCTTCAGCTTGAGGTCGTCGCCCTGGCCCTCGACGGCAGCGCCGGCGATGGTCTTGCCGGCCGCCTCGGCGGTCAGCGCGGCGAACTCGCCGTTGCCGTTGCCGATCTTCGACATCTTCAGACCGGCGTTCTCGGCGAACGACCACTCCATGTAGCCGATGGAGCCGTCCGCGCCCTTGACCCGGCTGGCCACGCCGTCCGAGCCCTTGGCGCCGGTGCCGCCCGGGGCCTTCCACGCCTTGGCGTTGCCCAGGGTCCAGTCGCTCTCAGCGGTCTTCGAGAGGTACTTGGTGAAGTTGTCGGTGGTGCCCGACTCGTCCGAGCGGTGGACGGTCTGGATCGTGGTCGCCGGGAGAGTGGCGCCCGGGTTGTCGGCCTTGATCGTGGCGTCGTCCCACTTGGTGACCTTGCCGGCGAAGATCTTCGCCAGGGTGGCCGGCTTGAGCTGGAGGTTGTCCACGCCGCTGACGTTGTAGGCGACGGCCACCGGGCCGATCACCATCGGCAGGTGGATGGCCTTGCCACCGACGCACTTGGCGTCGGCCTGCGGCTGCTCCTCCGGCTTGAGCGCGGAGTCGGAACCGGCGAAGTCGGCGGTCCCGGCGATGAACGCCTGGATGCCGGCGCCCGAGCCGGAAGCCTCGTAGTTGATCGTGGTGCCCTGGCACTTCTGCTGGTACGCCTTGATCCACTCGGCCATGGCGTTCTTCTGCGCCGACGAGCCCTGGGCGTTCAGCGTGCCGGTAGCGCAGTCGACCGCGGCGGCCGAGCCCGAAGCACTCGCGCCGGAGGCGGGCTCGTTGTTGTCCGAGCCGCATGCACTGAGGCCGAGCGTCGCGGCAAGAGCGAGGCAGGCAATAGTGCCGTACCGCTGGAGCTTCACCTGAGGGGTTTCCCTTCGCGTCTGACTTGGCGCCCCGATCCCGGGGCCCGAGGACCGGCACTGACCGGCTGACACGAAAGTTAGAAGTGCCAGGTAGCCGGTTCGCCGGTCGCAAGTGAACGCAAGGTGAACACGTACGGCCCCTGAGGTGACCGCTTGCCGAGGGTGAGTTGTCCGTTAAATGAACCCGGGTACACCTGTCGGATGTATGGGCATATTTCCGGTTCGGCGTTATCCCGCCGACGCTCGGCCGTTACCCACCGGTGACGCGGGTCGGGGCGACGGCCGACGGTCAGCCCAGGTGGTAGTTGATGTGCGCGGACCAGCGGGCGAAGCCCAGCCGCTCGTAGAGCGCGACGGCCCCGGTGTTCGAGTCGTCCACGAAGAGCATCACCCGATCGAGGCCGCGCCTGTCCCGCAGGTGCGCCAACCCGGCTGTGGTCAGGGCCCGGCCGAGCCCGCCGCCGTGCGCTGTCGGTTCCACCCCCAGGACGTACACCTCGCCGATCCGGGCCGACCCCGGCCGCTCGTGCACCTTGGTCCAGTGGAAGCCGAGCAGTCGGCCGGTCGCGGTCTCCTCGGCGAGCAGGAAGCCGGCCGGATCGAACCACGGCTCGGCGAGGCGGACCCGCAGGTCGTCCGACGTCCACCGGCCCTGTTCGGGGTGCTCGGCGAAGGCCCGTGCGTTGAGCGCCAACCAGGCCGCGTCGTCGGCCCCGGGCCGGAACGCGCGGAGCGCCACCCCGTCGGGTAGGCGCGGCTCACCCAGCGGGGCGGCCAGGGGCCGGCGCAACTGCCAGAGCACCCGGGCGCGGGCGAAGCCGAGGTCGACGGCGAGCGCGGCGGCCGAGGGGTGGTCGCCGTGCGCCCAGGCGCGCAGCGGCCCGGTGGCCGAGGCGAGTACGCCCCGGGCGAGCGCCCGCCCGGTGCCCCGCCGCCGGTACGCGGGGTGCACCACCAGCTCGACCCCGATCCCAGCGACCGGGTCGGTGGTGTCCAGGTGCGCGTACCCGGTGAGGGTGCCGTCATCGGCGCGGGCGATCAGATGAACGGCCGGGGCGTCGGCGTCGCGCAGCCGCAGCAGGACGTGTTCGTCGAGCGGGTCCGCTCCGTCCGTGTCACCTGCGGCGCTGGCGAGGGCGAGTACGTCGGCGATCTCCGTCGGCGCCAGTTTGTCGCTCCGGGTCACCTGGTCGCTGGTCGGCTCCGCGCTGCTCATCCCGCCACCGTATCCGTTGCGTGTCGTGACGCCCGGAGCGTCGCCGTAAAGCCGCGGCTCACACCGGGTCGGTGGGAAGTGCCTCCAGCTCGAACCGGGCGGTCAGGTCGGGCAGGATCCGGCGTAGCGCCTCCAGCGTGCCCTGTCGGTCCCCACCGGCGTCGTGCAGCAGCACCACCGATCCCGGTTCGGCCTGGCTCAACACCGTGGCGGTGATCTTGCTGGCGCCGGGTAGTTCCCAGTCCGACGGATCCACCGACCAGTGCAGCGGGGTCATGCCGAGCTGCTGCGCCACCGACACCACCGGGTACGTCCAGGCTCCGCCGGGTTGGCGGTACCAGACGATCGGGGCGTTCGGCACCGCCGCCCGGATCGCCGCGTTGGTGCGCAGGAGGTCGGAGCGGATCGCGTCGGCCGACCGGGCGCCCAGGCCGATGTCGTGGTGCCAGGAGTGGTTGCACAGGGTGTGCCCGCCGTCCACGATCGACTGGACCAGGTCGGGGTGGTTCTGCGCGTTCTCGCCGACCACGCAGAACGTGGCGCGTACGTCGTATTCGCGCAGGAGGGCGAGGACCTGCGGCGTGTAGCGCGGATCCGGCCCGTCGTCGAAGGTCAGCGCGAGCCGCGGGGTGCCGGTGGTGGCGTGCGCGCCGAACAGGTTGTCGTCTCCGGCGTCCCGTCCGGACCCGTCCTGGCCGGTCTCGGCCGGGCCGGTCTCGGCCGGGCCGGTCTCAGCCGCGCTTGCGCTGGCGCTCGGGGCTCCGCCCGGCTCGCCAATGCTGGGTTGGTCGGCGTACTGCGGTCCGTCGGCGCTGGTGGTGACACCGGTGGACTGCCGTGGCGTCTGGTCGGGGACGAGACTGCGGCCCAGCACGTACGCGGAGCCGAGCAGCCCCGCCACCACCAGCGTCACGATCCCCGCGGCGCGCGCGGTGGAGCTTCCCCGCGTCACGACGTCCGCCTGGCTTGCCGGTCACGCCGGCCCGTCGCCCCCGTGGTCAGTGCGCGCACCATTGCCCCTTTCGCCGACAAACCCGGCAGTCAGAATAGAGCTGCCAAGCTGCGCAAAAAGGGCATATGGGAAATCGCCCGGAGTGCTCTCCCGATCAGACCGGCAGGGGCGCGTGCTCCGCCTCGGGAAGCGACCGCGACGGCGGAACGACGAACTTGTAGCCGACCTGGCGGACGGTGCCGATCATCGACTCGTACTCCGAGCCGAGCTTGGCGCGCAGCCGCCGGACGTGCACGTCCACAGTGCGGGTGCCGCCGAAGTAGTCGTAACCCCAGACCTCGCGCAGGAGCTGGTCCCTGGTGAACACCCGGCCCGGGTGCTGGGCCAGGAACTTCAGCAGCTCGAACTCCTTGTAGGTGAGGTCGAGCGGACGGCCCTTGAGCTTGGCCGCGTAGGTGTCCGGGTCGATGGTCAACTCGCCGGCCCGGATCGAGCCACCCGCGCCGGCGGTGGCGTTGCTGAGCCGGCCCACCGCCAGCCGCAGTCGCGCCTCGACCTCGGCGGGGCCGGCCGAGGCGAGGATGACGTCGTCGACGCCCCAGTCGGCGTTGAGTGCGATCAGGCCGGCCTCGGTCACCACCGCTACCAACGGCACGCCGAGACCTGTGGCGTGCAACATCCGGCACGTCGCGCGGGCCTCGCTCAACTCCGATCGGGCATCCACCATCACCGCGTCCGGGCTGGGGCCCGCGACCAGGGTGCGAACATCACGCGGCGCGGTGCGGACCGAGTGCGGCAACAGGTCGAGCGCCGGCAACACAGCCGACGGCTCTCCTGCACGCGCGGTCACCAGCAGCAGGATCTCCACGATCACCTCCGTCCCGGCGGCGCGAGGCCGCACGCGACCAGTCGCACCCATCAAGGAGTGCGCTGAGAAATTGCGTGGTCCCGGCGTCGCTGACGGGCGGGTAACGCGTTGAGCCTAACCGATCGCCTCGGCCGCGCCGTCAGGCCATTTCCCGTTTGTCTACCTTGCCCCTGATCGTGGCCCGGATTTTAACGTCGCTGAAACCCGTGACCACCGCGTCGGGCCGTCGGTCTGGCACGATCGGGTCGTGTTTCCCTCCACCTCGCCCGAGGCCAGCCGCGAATCGTGGCCCGCTGGGCCCCAACCGGGTCCGGCCGCCGCAGCGACGCGCGGCCAACCGCCCGCGCCGCATACCGGCCCGGCCACCACCGATGGCGACCGCCGCGAACGGGGTGGGCCGCGCCGTGCCCGCCGCGCCGGCGAACCGGCCCGCCGATCCGAAGAGGAGATCGACGAGCCGGAGGAGGAGGTCATCCCCCCGGTCGCTGTGCACCGCCAACTGGCGCTGACCATCGCCGGCTTCGCCGCGTTGCTCGGTGTCGGCCTGGTGCTCGGCGCGCAGACGTCGGGCCCCGGTCACCGGCTGCCGTTCGCCTTCATCATCTTCGGCGTCCAACTGCTGTTCGTGCTCGCCTGGACGATGGCCATGCGTCCGCCCGCGCTGCTGGTGGTCGCCGGGATCAGCGCCGTTGTCGCGGCGTTGGTCGACATCGCTGCGGTGCAGACCGACGTCGCCGGCCTGGCGCCGCTGGGTTACCTGGCCGCCGGTGGGTTCCTCGCCGCGGTGCTCGGCCAACTGGTTCGTCGGGTCGACCGGGTGCGGGTCACCGACTCCCTCGGCTCCACGCTGCTCATCGTGGTCGGGGTGGTGGCCTTCGGCACCCTGATCGTGCTCAGCCGGATCCCGGCCGGCACCCAGGCGATCACCGTCTGCCTGACCGCGAGCGGTGTCGCGCTCACCGTCGCCCGGCTCACCGACGCCGTACTGCCCTGGCCCCGGCTCGCACCGCAGGTGCCCAGGGGCGCCGCCGGCGTGGTGGCCGGCGCGATGGTCGGCACGCTGACCAGCGCACTCCTCGGCAGCTACCTGGTGGCGCCCTTCACGCCGACCCGGGCCGCCGTGATCGGCCTGGTCGCGGCGGTCACCGCCGTCCTCTCCGACCTCGCCGTGGGGTACGCGGAGGCGGGCCGGTTGATGGCCGGCGAACCGCCGACGATGTGGGTGGCCCGGCACATGCAGGGCCCGCTCGGCGGCTTCGCCCTGGCGGCGCCCGCCGCGTACGCCATGTGCATGCTCTTCCTCTGAGCCACGGTTGAGCGCTGAGCCGGTCGGGTACCTACGGGTGCGCCGCCCTGCGGCGTCGGTACGAACGACCCGTCGCGGCGCGGCGGGCGGAGACAGGAGGCGGCGTGGCGCAGGACTATCCGGTGGACCAGGCGCGACCCCGACGGCGTGGCCGCAAGCTGCTCATCGGGCTGTTCGTGCTGCTCCTGGTGCTGGCGGGGTTGCTGGTGGTCGCCGACCGGGTCGCGGTCGGGGTCGCCGAGCGGATGATCGGTGACCGCGTACGTCAGGAGATCGCCAAGCAGGGCGCGCAGTCCGCCGCACCTGAGGTGGAGGTGGGCGGAACTCCGTTCCTCACCCAGGTGGTGGATGGCCGCTACCAGCGGATCACCATCAACCTGCGGGACGTGCAGGCCTCGGTCGAGGGCGACGCCGTTCGGCTGCCGGTGCTCGACGTGACAGCCCGCAACGTTCGGGCCTCGCTGGACACCCTGCGCACCGGCCAGGGTGACGTCGTGGCGGACACCGTCAACGGTGCCGGCACGATCAGCTACGAGAGTCTGGCCGCGCTGCTGAACCGCCCGGGTCTCACCCTCGGCGAGCAGAACGGCAAGCTCACCGTGAAGGCCCCGGCCGACATCCTCGGTCAGAAGCTCACCATCAGCGGCACCGCCGACGTCACTGTCGCCGACAACGGCGCGGTCGCCCTGCGGTTCAACGACCTGGACGCCGCGGGTCTGCCGAACCTGCCGCTGGCTCGGGCCTTCCTGAGCAACTACGCCAAGAGCATCTCCATCGACGTGCCCCTGCCGGAGTTGCCGTTCCAGCTCGCGGTCCGGGAGGTCCGTCCACTGCCGGAAGGGCTGGCGGTCACCGCCGACGCCAAGAACGTGCCGATCAACTCCGCTGGTTGACGCCGGAGGCGCTGTGGGCCGCCGAATGTCTCGGCGGCCCGAACGATCCCGGATGGTGGTCGGCCCAGTGGCAGCACGGTCACTGGCTGGTACGCTCCCTGACCATGGGGACCCACCTCACCAAACGGCGCGCGGTCGACCTGTGCCGCGTGGCCACCTGCCTGTGTCGCCCCGTCATCTGACGGCGGGGCTGTCTCCGGCCGCCTGACGGCGGCCACCGGCACAGGGTTCTCACACCCTCCGGTTATCCCACCGAACGCCCGGCAGCGGCGCCGTCGCACGAACCCGTGATCCCGTCCTTCCGCTGGGTCCCGCGCGTGGTGCGACAGTTACACCCATCGATTCGCGCGCGTTGGCTCACCATCCATCCTCACCAGGGAGTGATTCGATGAGTCGCGACACCGCACTCGTTTCGGCCGAATGGGCCGAGAAGAACCTCGACGCCCCGGGCGTCGTCTTCGTCGAGGTCGACGAGGACACCTCGGCCTACGAGACCGGCCACATCGCCGGCGCCATCAAGATTGACTGGAGGACCGACCTCCAGGACCAGGTCCGCCGGGACTTCGTCAACAAGACGCAGTTCGAGGCGCTGCTCTCCGAGCGGGGCATCAGCAACGACGACACCGTCATCCTGTACGGCGGCAACAACAACTGGTTCGCCGCGTACGCCTACTGGTACTTCAAGCTCTACGGCCACCGTGACGTGAAGCTGCTCGACGGCGGTCGCAAGAAGTGGGAGCTTGACGCCCGCCCGCTCGTCACCGACGCGGTGTCCCGCCCGGCGACGCAGTACGTCGCGCAGGAGCCGGACACCTCCATCCGGGCCTTCCGCGACGAGGTCGTCGCCGCGATCGGCACCAAGAACCTGGTCGACGTGCGCAGCCCCGACGAGTTCGCCGGTCGCCTGCTCGCCCCCGCCCACCTGCCGCAGGAGCAGGCGCAGCGGGCCGGCCACATCCCCACCGCGATCAGCGTTCCGTGGTCCAAGGCGGCCAACGAGGACGGCACCTTCCGGTCCGACGACGAGCTGCGCAAGATCTACGGCGACGCGGGGCTCGACGACGGCAAGGAGACCATCGCGTACTGCCGGATCGGTGAGCGCTCCTCGCACACCTGGTTCGTGCTGCAGGAGCTGCTGGGTCACCGCAACGTCAAGAACTACGACGGTTCCTGGACCGAGTACGGCTCGCTGGTCGGTGTGCCGGTCGCTCTCGGCGACGAACCCGGGGAGGCCTGATCATGACTCTTCCCACCGCCGCGGGTTGCGCCGCACCGGACCAGGCCGCGCCGCTGCCGGCCAGCCTGGACCTGGAGAAGGAAACCGTCATCACCGGCGTCGTCCGCTCAACCGAGGCGGAACCGGTGCCCGGCGCGTACGTCCGGCTGCTCGACTCGACAGGTGAGTTCACCGCCGAGGTGGTCACCTCGGCCGCCGGGCAGTTCCGGTTCTTCGCCGCGCCGGGGTCCTGGACGCTGCGGGCGTTGTCCCGGCACGGCAACGGCGACACCGCTGTGACTGCCGGCCGAGGCGTCAACGAGGTTGCCGTCACCGTCGCCTGACCCACTGCTCTGATCGACCGGGGCCGGTCACCCTCACGGGGGTGGCCGGCCCCGGTCGTCTCTTCGCAGCGTCAGTAAGCTCGCATTCTGCTCTGGTTGTCGGCAGGGGCTGAGTCTGGCGGAACGACCTTGTAGTGCAGCTCCTCCAGCGCCCGAGCGGCGATGCCCGGAGCGTCGCGTACAGCAGCCAGTAGTTGGAGCTTGCGCCACTCTTCCCGACCTTCGTCGACTGCGTTTCGCCATCCCTCGACCGTGTCGACGGAGAACTCTTCCACCATGGCCTGCAGGACGTCCTCGACGCAGGGCCGAAAACGGTGCCCGCCGAGCGGGAAGTGGAACTTGGCAAGCCGCGGTACCTCGTGTCTGCGCTTACGGGCTCTCGGACGTCCGCTTGGCCCGTCCTGCATGACAAAGGCGAATTCGTCGCGGTGACCATGCACGTGAAGGTGAGCACAGGGCACGCCGGGCTGGAACTCCCGGACGTACTCGTAGCGGAACAAGGGCGCCTTTTCACCCTTGGGTGTGACATGGAGCCAGGAGCTGTCCGTGGCCAGGTGTCTGCCGCTCGAGTCCATGCAGCAGTTGAACTTGATTAGCAGGTCAAGGCGGTGCTTGTTGTCGATGTACAGCGGGAAGGTGCCGAAGTCGTCTCCCTCGACGATGCCCACCATGACGCGACCGCCGTTCCTGCCAGGCATCAGCAGCGCGGACAGGTGCTTCTCTGTCCTCACCACTCGTTGCACTCGGCTGGTTATGTCGTCGGCGAAAGCGCTGGCTCGGGCGATCAGGTCCAGAGGGACGGGGGTCCCGTCAGTCGTCATCGCCGAGCAGGTAGTCAATGGAGCGGACCATCTCGTAGACGCTGCGCTCGTCGGCGCGGAGTTCGAAGTTGCGCCCCAGGTCATACAGCGTCTCTTTGTTCATGTGGACACGCTCCAGGAGCCGCGCTCGCCACTCGCGCAGCTCCTGCGGGGTCTTGACGATGGCGGTGCCCATTGCTGGTCCTCTCGCCGTCGACGACGTCGCTGTTGGCGTCACCCTAGTGCCTCCCTCCGACGACGCGGACCGTGTTACGGATCCTCGCGTCACTAGTCCACTACCCACTGTCAATCGATGGCACCCGCTCTTTGGTTGTGCTGGTGTCGGTTCTACGACAGTTGGCGCGAGTGATGCGGCGACGCGGGCGCGAGCGGGTGGCCTTGCGGGGTGCTGGGAGAAAGTTGGGTGTTGTCGACGACGCGGACGGTCCAATCAAATCCATCGGTATGCGTCACTATCTAAGAGTGGAGACCACGGTTGGTGCGGACAGCGACGTGTCCGGTCAAAGGGTTCCGATCATCGTCTGCGTCAGCGCGGATGCCTTGATGCTTGAGCGGGTGCGGCGACAGCTCGACGGGGTTGGTCAGGTGGTGAGCTGCGAAGACCTGGTCCAGTTGCGGGCACTGCTGCTCTCGTCGCCGAGTGCCCCGACCCCGGCCGTCAGGCCGGTCCCCCCAGGGGTGGAACCGTGCGGCCTGGTGACGTGGGGTGAACTGGTCGTCGACCGGGTCGGACAGCGGGTCACCTGGCGTGGCGAGGTGCTCCCGCTGACCCCCACCGAACGGGAGTTGCTCACCCTGCTCGTCGGCCCACCGCTTGCGGTGTGGAGCTACGAACGGCTCTGCGTCTCCGCGCTGGGTGGCGCGGACACCGCAGCGCTGCAATCCACCATCAGACGGCTTCGTCGCAGGCTGCGGGGCCTGCCGGGCGGCCCGCAGGTGCACACCGTGCGGGGGATCGGCTACCGACTCGACCCGCCGCCCCGGCGAAACCACCACTGACCCGCTGTCGCTCAACCAGGGCGACCGCCTCCGCTGCCGGCCCGGCGGCGGGCGCGTGACACCATGGCCGGGTGAGCGGTGCTGTGCAGACGGGTTGGGCCTCTTCGACCGGCCCCGCCGCGCCGACACCGGCCCGGTCGCGGCGACGTTGGCTGCTGGCCGTGACAGTGGCCTGGGCCGTGCTGCTGGCCGGGCTCACCTGGATATCGGTGCGGAACGACCCGCCGACCGTGCGCGAACAGCGTTCCCTCGATCAGGCCGGGCCGGTGGTCGACCGGGCGGTCGGCGAGTTGGCTGGTGCGGCCGGTGCCGCCGGGCTGCTGGAACTGGGGCCGGCGCGGATCGCGTCCGGCTGCCGGGTCACCCCGTTCGCCGATGGGGCGAGGCTGCGGCGCGAGGTCGGGGTGCTCGCTGCCACCGGTGACGAGCGGGCCGTCCTGGTCGGCATCGCCGAGCGGCTGCCGGCGAGCTGGCGGGCCGGGGTCCGGCCCGGGGTGGACGGCCCCGAGCTGCGCGCCGACGCCGGAGACTTCGTGGCCGTCGAGGGCCGGCCGACGGTCGACGGCCGGGTGCGACTGGTCGTCGACACCGGTTGCCGACCGGTCGGCGCCGGCTACACGCCGTCCCCGGCCACCGCTGCCGGCCCGGAGGCCGCCGCCCTGACCGCCGCGCTGACGGCCCTCGACCGCACGGGTGACGCCACGTCGGAGCAGGTCACCGCGCCCTGCCCGGGCGGTGGGCTCGCCCGTACCGCGTGGTCCGTGAACGGTTCCGGCCCGGCGGCCTCGACGGCCGCGCTCGCCCCGCTGGCCGGCAACGCCCCACTGCTGGACCAACCCCCGGTGTACGCGTACCGCAGCGGTGCCGTCACGGTGCTGGCCGAGATCAGCCCGGACGCCACCCGACTGGCCGCCACCGTCGGCTGCCCGAGCTGAACCGGGCAGCCCGCTCGGGTCAACCGTCGCCCGGCTGGTCGTCCGGGTCGCGGCTGCGGCCCAACGCGTCGACCATGCCCCACCGGCCGGGGATGTCCAGCAGCTCGACCCGGCCCATCCCGGGTGGCACGGCCGGGTCGATGATCAGGTGCTCACCCTGTGGCTCCAACCCCAGCATCACCCGCAGCAGCAGCAGCGGGGTGCCGGTCGACCAGGCCTGCGGGCTGCACGCGGTCGGGTACTCCACCGGGTAGTCGGTGAGGTCCCGGGCGTAGCCGGCGAACGCTTCCGGCAGCCGACCCTCGAAGTACCGGGACGCGGCAAGCATCGTGTCGCAGAGCAACCCCGCCTCCTCCCGGAAGCCGTACCGCCACAACCCCCAGGCGATGATCGAGTTGTCGAACGGCCAGACGGTGCCCACGTGGTAACCGATCGGGTTGTACCGTCCCTCGTCCGCGGCGAGCGTCCGCACTCCCCAGCCGGAGAACAGTCGTGGCCCGAGCAGGTGCTCGACCACCTTGCCGGCGCGCGACTCGTCCACGATGCCGCTCCACAGCAGGTGCCCGATGTTCGAGGTCAGCGCGTCCACCTGCCGGCCGTCGGCGTCCAACGCGAGCGCGTAGTACTCGCGGTCGGCGATCCAGAAGTCGCTGTCGAACCGCCGTTTGAGGTCGGCGGCCTGCCGCTCCAGCTCGTCGGCGAACTCCGGGTCGTTCCAGAAGGTCCGGGCCAGCCGGGCGGCCCGGATCTTCGCGTCGTAGGCGTAACCCTGCAGCTCGCAGGTGGCCCGGGGGAAGCCGGGCAGTTGACCGTCGGCGTACGAGATGGCGTCCCAGGAGTCCTTCCAGCACTGGTTCTGCAGGCCGGTCTCCGGGTTGCGGGTCTGGTACCAGAGGTAGCCGGTGCCGAGCAGGTCACCGTAGGTGTCGATCCACTTCAGCGCCGCGCGGACCTGCGACTCCAGTTTGCGGACGAGTGCGGCGTCCCCGGTCCACCGCTCGTACTCGTCGAGCAGGATGATGAACAGGGGCGTCGAGTCGGCCGACCCGTAGTACGGCGAGTGTGGCTGCTCCTCGAAGCCGGCGGTCTCCCCGTACCGCAGCTCGTGCAGGATCTTGCCGGGTTCCTCGTCTCGGAAGTCGTCCACCCGCTGCCCCTGAAGTCCGGCCAGCATCAGGATGGTCGGCGGGACCAGCTCCGGCAGGAACGGCAGCACCTGCAACGAGGTGATGATGCTGTCCCGGCCGAACAGGGTCATGAACCAGGGAAGTCCTGCGGCGATCAGCCGTACGCCCAGGGCGATCGACTCGTAGCGCAGCGCGGCCAGGTCGTTGAGGCTGCGCCGGTACGCCCCGGCCAGCGGCTCGCAGTCGCAGCCGAGCTTCGGCGCCCGGTCGATCAGCTCCTGCTGCTCGGCCCGGATGGCGGTCGCGCTGCGGCTGCCGCCGTACGGGAGGGTGGCCCGGATGTCCTCGCCCCGGGCACCGAAGACGACACTGGACACGTGCAGCCGGGTGGTCCAGCTGTCGTTGCGGGCTACCCGGATCCGGAAGGTCAATCCGGTGTCGTCGACCTGCGCCGGCGCGGTGCTGCTGACCACCATCTCCCGGTGGAACGCCTCCCGCCGGTAGGTCAGCCGCAGCTCGTTCTCGGCGACGGTGACTGTGGTGCGGCCCCGCTTCTGCCGAGAGTTCTTGATCTCGAACAGGTCGGCGAAGTCGGCCCCGACCTCGATCCGGAGGGTGTACTCGACCTCCGCGCCGAGGTGGTTCAGCACTGTCAGCTCCTCCTCGAAGCTGCCCACGATCGCCCGGCTGCGGATCACCGACGCCTTGGCGTCCAGATAGTGCGTGGGTTCGCCCGGGGCGAGGAAGAACCTGGTGCGGTACGACTCGGCGTCGTCGACGGAGAGGGCGTGCAGCCGTTCGCCGTCCAGTGTGAGCACCCACGTGGACAGGAAGCGGGTGTCGAAGGAGAACAACCCGGTGGGGAAGTCGTAGGACGGTTCGATGTCCCCGCGCCGGTCGCTGACCAGGAAGGTGTTGCCGTCCAGAATGCTGACGAGGTCCTTCACCGAAGTCGCCCGGCTGCTCGACGGGCCGTTTCGCGGGGGTCGCGGGTGCCGGGCGGGTTCGGAAAGAACCGACGGAAGGCGAGGAAGAGCACCACGTTCCCGCTGAACGTGCTTTCGTTGCGCAGCACCGCCGCGACCCCCTGGGCCTCACCGGTGATCAGCCTCTCGAAGAGGGCCGCGCTGCTGTACCAGATCGCGTCGGCCGGGCCGCGTCCCCGGCTGACCTGCACCGACCCGGGCCGCATCCGGACCCGCCAGTGTTCGGTGCGGTGGTCCTCGCCGAGGTCGATCTGGAGGGTGCCGTCGGCCAGGCCGCCCAGGACGTCGGCGGCGCGCGACGGCAGTGCCTCGAAGAACCTCTCCGCCGCCTCGGTCACATCCGAATCGTAGGCAGCCGTCCGAGATGTCGGGTCGGTATCGGCACTCCGCTCGGATGGACCCACCGCCGCCGTGGGTCAGTAGACGAGTGCCTGCGCGCCCTCGGCCAACGCCTCCTCGACGAAGACCGCGGCACCGGCGATCCGGACCCCGGGCAGCACGTCGTCCGGGCCGATCTCCCGTCGGGCCGCGCACTGCGTGCACGCGGTCACCCGACCGCTGGTCAGGATGACGTGCAACAGCTCGGCCAGGGGCGCGGAGTGCGGCAGGTCGAACTGTTGGGCGCGACCGGGCAGTGCGAACCAGGTGGACTCACCGGTCAGCCAGAGCGAGACGTCCACCCCGGCCGCTACCGCCGTCGCGGCGACGGTGAATGCCTGCGCGCACCGCTCCGGGGCGTCAGCCCCTGCGGTGGCCTTGACGACGAGATTGCGGGCCATGTGGCCCAGCATAGGATGGCCGGGATGGTTACCGAGATCGGGTTTGTCAGCCTGCTGGTCGCTGGCCTGGGCGGGCTCGCCGGTGGCCTGGTCTACCTTGCCGTACGCATTTCGAGAGGACGTTGGTGACGCTGGTGAGCGAGAACCCGCTGCAGCCGCCGTGGCTGAACGCGCCGCCGGTCGAGGAGTACCCGTTCGAGGAGAGCCACGACCTGCGGGTCGGGCCGAAGCTGCACCCCGCGCTGGATGCCCTGCTGCCGTACGTCGGTCTGTGGCGCGGCCGGGGCAAGGGCGGTTTCCCCACCATCGACGATTTCGACTACGCGCAGGAGATCCGGATCAGCCACGACGGCCGACCGTTCCTGCACTACGAGTCGCGTGCGTGGATCCTCGACGAGGAGAGCAAGCCGGTCCGTCCGGCCGGCCGCGAGGTGGGCTGGTGGCGGCCGGTGCTGGTGGATGGGCGGGCGACCGACGAGCTGGAGGCGCTGCTGACCACCCCGACCGGGGTGATGGAGCTGCACCTGGGCAAGCGCACCGGCACGCAGCTCGAGTTCGCCACCGACGCGGTGATCCGGACTCCGACCGCCAAGGAGGTCACCGGTGGGCACCGGCTCTTCGGCATCGTCGAGGGTGCGCTGCTCTACGCCCAGGAAATGGCTGCCATGGGGCACGGGCTCAGCCCGCACCTCTCCGCCCGACTCGTCCGGGTCGGTGGCTGACCTCGACGGTCGGCGCCGGCTAGATGGGGAAACCCAGCACTGCCTGTAGGGCTGGGGTACGCGGGCAGTGAGCCCGCCGTACCCCGTCCAGCGTGTGGACCTTGGCGGCTCCGCGCAGCGACGAGGTGAACCACACGCCGTCCGCCGCCTGCAGTTCGGCGGTGCTGACCATCCGTTCGGCGGCGCTCAGGCCCAGCTCGCTCGCGTGGGCGAGCAGCCAGGCCGCTGTGGTGCCGGCGAGGATGCCGGTGCTGGCGGCCGGCACCGTGCAGAGCGTGCCGTCGGTGAGCCACACCACATTGGCGGTGGGGCCCTCCAGCGCGTACCCGTCGGAGGAGATCCAGAGCACGTCGTCCACGCCCGCCCGGCGGGCCCAGCGGCGGGCGGCGCTGTTGACCGCGTACGACGTGGACTTGATGCCGGCCGGCAGCCAGCTCAGCCCGCTGCGGGCGGCGGCGGGCAGCCCCAGCGGCAGGGTGGCCACAGTGATTCCGTCCCGCCGGGCGGCCCGGGTAGCCGCCGGCACCGGGGCCAGCGTGGCGTAGATGGTGGGCGGACCGCCGGCCTCCGGGCCTCTGGTGCAGACCAGCCGAAGTGCCCCTTCCACAGCCTCTGGCCAGCCTGTCCGCACCTGGTCCAGCAGGTCGATCAGCACGCTGGCGGGGGGCACTGACAGCTCGACGGCGGCCGCCGCCGTGGCCAGGCGGGCCAGGTGTTCGTCGCGCAGCCACGGCCGGCCGTCGCGCAGGTGCATGGTCTCGAAGAGGCCGTCGCCGTGCAGCACCCCGAGGTCGTCACCGCGGAGCACCGGGTCGCCGGGCGGCACCGGGCCACGCCCCAGGACGGCGATCCGCGCGGTCGGGTCGGCCGCGACCTTCCCGACGGACGACCTCACCATGACCGTCGAGCGTAGCGGTGATCGATCGCGGTGCGGGGAACAGCCTGGTGGCCGAACTATGATCGGACGGTGTCCGAATCCTCCCTCGCGGAAATGCTGCGGGCCCGTGGGCTGCGGCTGACGGCCCAGCGGCAGCTCGTCCTCCAGGCGGTGCTCGATCTGGGCCACGCCACCCCGGAGCAGGTGCACACCGCGGTCCGGGAGGTCGCCGCCGGCGTCAACATCACCACCATCTACCGCACGCTTGAGCTGCTGGAACGGCTCGGTCTGGTCACCCACACGCACCTGTCGCACGGCTCACCGACCTATCACGCCGCCGGTGAACACCAACACGTCCACCTGGTCTGCCGGGAGTGTGGCGCGATCGACGAGATCGATCCGGAGCTGCTGCGCCCCCTCGCCGACCAGTTGGCCGCGCAGCGCGGGTTCCGGGTGGACATCGGGCACGTGTCACTCTTCGGCGTCTGCGCACGCTGCGAGAACGGGGACCAAAAATGATCGACATCGCGGGTGCGGTGGCCGTCGAGGGCATCGACGAGGCCAGCCGTGACCAACCGGATCCGGCGCACGTAGCGGCCGGGGTGCGGGGGGTGGCCGCGCACTACGGCGACCCGCTGCGCGAGCAGCGCACGCTCGACACCGCTGTCGGTCTGGTCGACCGGTCGCATCGAGGGGTCATCGCGGTGGCCGGAGAAGAACGGGCCAGTTGGCTGCACACCGTCACCTCGCAGCACCTGAGCGCCCTCGCCGCGGGTGAGGGCACCGAGTTGCTGGTGCTGTCCCCGCACGGCCACATCGAGCAGCACGCCATGGTCGCTGAGGACGGCGAGACCACCTGGCTGGACACCGAGCCCGGCGCGACCCAGGGCCTGCTGACCTACCTGGAGAAGATGCGGTTCTTCAGCAAGGTCGAACCACGCGACGCGACGGCCGAGCGCGCGCTGTTGTCGCTGGTCGGGCCGGCGGCCATGGAGGCGCTCGGCACGCTCGGCGTGACCGGGCTCGCCGCACCGGACGTGGTAGCGGTGCCGGGTCCGAAGTTCCCGCACGGTGCCGTGCCACTTCGGGCGAGCGCTCGGTACGACGTACGACCGCTGCCGATCGGCGGCTGGGCCCGCCGTGGTCCGCTCGGGGTGGATCTGCTGGTGCCCCGGTCGGCGATGGATCAGGTGGTGGCGGAGCTGCGCGGCGCCGGCGTGCCGGTCGCGGGGCTGTGGGCGTACGAGGCGATCCGGGTGGCTGCCCGGCAGCCCCGCGTCGGGGTGGACACCGACCACCGGACCATTCCGGCCGAGGTCGACCTGATCGCCCCGGCGGTGCACCTGGACAAGGGTTGCTACCGAGGGCAGGAGACTGTGGCGCGGGTGCACAACATGGGTCGGCCGCCGCGTCGCCTCGTACTGCTGCATCTGGACGGGGTGACCACCGACCAGCCGCCGGCGGCCGGTACGCCGGTGACCCTCGACGGCCGGACGGTCGGCTTCGTCGGCACCGCAGTGCTGCACCACGAGCTGGGCCAGGTCGCGCTCGCGGTGTTGAAGCGGAACGTCTCCGATGACGCCGCGTTGCTGATCGGCGAGACCGCGGCGGCGATCGACCCGTCCTGAGCGGGCCGTCTAGGATCGCCGGCATGACGACAGGGACGTTGATCACGGTGGCCCCGACCGGCGCTGAGTCGGCCAAGGCGGAGGTGCCGGCGCTGCCGGTGACCCTCGACGAGTTGCTGCTCACCGCCAAGGAGTGCGAGGCGCTCGGCGCCGCCGTGATCCACGTCCACATCCGCGACGACGAGGCCCGGCCGACGCTCGACCCGGTGCGGCTGGCCGACACCGTGGCGGCGCTGCGGGAGAGCACCGACCTGATCGTGCAGCTCTCCTCCGGTGGTGCGGTGACCGACCCGGAGGCCGCCCGGCTCGCCGTGCTCGACGCGCGTCCGGACATGGCCTCCTGCACCATGGGCACTGTCAACTTCGGCGACGACGTCTTCCTCAACCGCTGGGAGTTCATCGTCGACCTGCACACCCGGATGCAGGAACGCGGGATCGTGCCGGAGTACGAGATCTTCGACCTCGGCCACCTGTCCGCGTTGCAGCGGTTGCTCGGCAAGTACGGGCTGCCGGCCGGCGGGCACGTGCACGTCGACTTCGTGATGGGCGTGCCGGGCGGTATGCCGGGCACCACCGAGACCCTTGTCGCGGCCCACCGGATGCTGCGGGACCTGCCCGAGGGCACCACCTTCTCGGCCACCGGCGTCGGCCGGAGCACCATCGCGGTGCTGCTGGCCTCGCTGTCGACCGGCGGGCACCTGCGGGTTGGCATGGAGGACACCGTGACGTACGCGAAGGGCCGCCCGGTGGAGTCCAACATGCAGTTGGTCGCCCGCGCTGTGGGTTTCGCCCAGCTCGCCCAGCGCCCGCCGCTGACCACCACCGAGGCCCGCGAGCTGCTCGGGCTGTAAGGCCGGGTCTGTCCCGCGCCCCTGTCACCCGGGCGGTGGACCTCCTGGTCACCCCGCCGCCGGGCACCCCCGGACCGTCGGTACCGTCCAGCGCGTGACGAAGACGTACGAGGGCGGCGCGCCGCTCGCCGAGGTGGTCCGGTCCGGGTTCGTGGAGGGTGCGCACCGTGGCTCGGTGGTGGTGCTGGACGCCGCCGGTATCGCTGTGGCGTCCGCCGGGGACGTGTCCTCGCCGATCTTCCCCCGGTCGGCGAGCAAGCCGATGCAGGCGATCGGGATGCTCCGGGCCGGCCTGGCCCTGACCGACCCGGCCGACGTGGCGCTGGTCTCGGCGAGTCACGCGGGCGAGGAATTCCATCTGACCCGGGTCGATGCCCTGCTGGAGCGCGCCGGGTTGGACGCGTCGGCGCTGCACTGCCCGCCCGACCTGCCGGTGGGCGCCGCGGCCCGGGAGGCGGTGCTTCGCGCCGGTGGCGGCCCGAGCCGGGTGCAGATGAACTGCTCCGGCAAGCACAGCGGGATGCTGCTGACCTGCCAGGCCGCCGGTTGGTCGCGGGAGGGCTACTGGCGGCCGGAGCACCCCCTTCAGCAGCGGTTGCGGGCCGCCATCGAGGAGTTCACCGGCGAGCAGGCGGCGGCCGTGGGGGTCGACGGTTGCGGCGCCCCGGTCCTCGCGGTGTCGCTGACCGGCCTGGCCGGGGCGTACCTGCGGCTGGTCGACGCGGAGCCCGGCTCGGTGCCGCGCACCGTGGCCGACGCGATGCGGGCCCACCCGGAGATCGTGGGCGGCACCCAGGCCGACGACACCCGGCTGATGCGTGGCGTCCCGGGGCTGCTGGCCAAGGTCGGTGCCGAGGGTGTGATCGCCGTGGCGCTGCCGGGCGTCGGCGCCGTCGCACTGAAGATCGACGACGGCGCCGACCGGGCCCGGATGCCGGTGCTGGTCTCCGCGCTGCGCCGGCTTGGCGTGGACGCTCCGGTGCTGACCGAGTACGCCGAGGTGCCGCTCTTCGGTGGCGGGGTTCCGGTCGGGGCGGTCCGCCCGCTCTGGTGACACCGCCGGCGGCGTCGGTGGCGGCTAGCCCAGGAAGTCGAGCAGTGCGGCGTTGACCGGCTCCGGACGCTCCAGCGGCAGCAGGTGCGCGGCGTCCGGCACGTCGGGCAGTCGTACCGCGCCGGGGACCTCGGCGGCGATCCGGTCGGCGAGCCGACTGATGTCCGGCACGTCCGCGGCACCGGCGGTGACCAGGACGGGGATCTTCAGCTCGCCGAGACGACCGATCGCCGGTGGCGACAGCTCTCCCACCTCGACCGCGCCGAGCGCCAGCTCGGCGGCGAGGGCACGCTGGTCCATCTCCTGCGCGAACGCGACCAGCTCGGTGTCGACGTCCTCCGGCTGGCGGTGCGGGCCGACCACCCAGAACCGCACCTCACCGGCCGCGCCGGCGACGAGGTCGTCCGGGTCGACCTCGCCGACCAGGCCGTCCCAGAGGTCGTTCGCCTCGTCGGACCACTCGTTGCCGGAGACCGCCGTGTCGAACAGCGCGAGCGCGCTCACCCGGTCGGGGTGGGCCAGCGCGGTGTCGATGGCGACCGCCCCACCGAAGGAGCAGCCGACCAGGGCGGCCCGGGGCAGGTCGAGCGCGTCCAACAGCCCGGCCACGTCGTCGTGGTGCGCGAACGGGGTCGGCGGGAGCTCCGAGTCTCCGTAGCCGCGCAGGTCCGGGACGATCACCCGGTGCCGGGCGGCGAGCGCGGACACCTGCCCCCGCCACATCCGCCGGTCGGCGATTCCGGCGTGCAGCAGGACGACGGGCGAACCGGTGCCGGCCTCGTCGTACGCGATGCTTGCTCCATTGACTGTGATCTTGTGCACGGACGGACCGTACGGATCGGTCGGTCGGCGCGCAAACGGGGCGCTGAGACCTTGCTAACTATGGCTAGCGTTTTGCTAGCAAAAGCTAGCGCGGGCGGTTAGCGTCGCTGTCATGGCCACACCCAAGGACCTTCCCGACGTCGGCGGGTTCATCCGCGATCTTCGGCGCAACGCCAAGATCTCGCTACGGCAGCTCGCCGAGCAGGCGGGGGTCAGCAACCCGTACCTCAGCCAGATCGAGCGCGGTCTGCGCAAGCCCAGCGCCGAGGTGCTCCAGCAACTGGCGAGCGCACTGCGGGTCTCCACGCCGGCGATGTACCTGCGCGCCGGTCTGCTCGACGACAAGGAAGGCCACGGGGTGCTCGCCGCCATCGCCGTGGACGGTGACCTGACGATGGCCCAGAAGCAGTCGCTCAGTCAGATCTACGAGACGTTCCGCCGGGAGAACACCCGGCTGGCCGAGGCCGAGGCCGAAGCCGAGACGACGCAGGCCGACCAGCCCGCCGACCTGGCCAATGTGGCCGCCACCGGCCCCACCACAGTGGGCGGCACCCCGACCGAGGCCGTGCTCGAGTCGGTAGCCGTCACCGAGGCGGGCACCGCCCCCGCCCCGGGCAGCACCAGCATCCCCCAGAAGAAGAAGGCCGCCGACGCGGCCGAAGAGGAGACGTCATGAGCGAGCCGAAGACCAACCGCATCCCCGCCCCGATCTACGCCGCAGCCGGCGCCGGTGAGCTGGCCATCGAGCAGCTGCGCAAGCTGCCGGCCGTGGTCGGCGTCCTCAGCACCCGGGTCGTCGCCGACCTGGGTGGCCGGGCTGTGCTGACCGGCTTCGAGCTGAAGCAGAAGGCCACCGAGACGCTGCGCACCGCCAACGAGACCGCCGACCTGGCGAAGCTGCGCGAGGTGGCCGACATCGACAAGCTGCGCGCCGCCGCGACCCGCAACGCCGCCCTGGTGGTCGCGGGCGCCCAGGTCGCCCAGGAGCGCGCGTTCGCCGCGTACGGCGCGCTGGTCGCCCGGGGCGAGCGGGTCGTCGGTGCCGGCGTGCTGGAGGCCGCCGAGACCGTCAACGCCGACATCGAGGCCACCGAGGCCGTGACGCCGGCCACCACCGCGGCTGTCACCACCCCCACCGCTGCGGCTCCCGCCGACGCGCCGACCCCGGCCGACGTGGCGGAGATCGCCGAGGCCAAGCCGGCCGCGGTCAAGAAGGTCGCCCGCGCGCCGAAGGCCCCCAAGCCGGCCGAGACCCCGTCGGCGAAGCTTCCCCGGGCCACCAAGCGGACCCGCCCGGCCGCCGAGTAGCCCGTCGGGTCCACGACCCCGGCGGCGTCCTTGTCGGACGTAGCCGGGGTCGTGGACATAAACTGGCCGACATGGCCAACGCCGCGCCGATCTTCGCCTTTGCCGTCCGTGACGTGATCGAGCTGATCCTGCTCGTCTTCGCGCTGATCGTTCAGGGCGTCGCCCTGGTGCACGCCGTCACGCAGCGCTCCGACGCCTTCCCCGCCATCGGGACGCTGCCCAAGGGCGGTTGGATCGCCATCCTGGCGGTCTGCCTCGTGCTCACCCTGCTCGGCTTCGGTCCGATCAGCCTCTTCGGACTGGTCGGCATCGCCGCCGGTCTGATCTACCTGCTCGATGTCCGGGTCGGTCTGCGCGACCTGAGCGACGGCAAAGGGTTCTGGTGAGAGGTTTTCGCTGGCCGCCCCCACCCGACAGCGGGCCCCGCACCTGGGGGCCCGGGCCGGGTGGGCCGCGTACCGGCCGGCCGGCACTGCCGGAGCCGGAGACCGAGCTGGTCGACACCCCGCACGGCGTACGGCTGGAGCGGCTGGTCACCGGCACCGGTGATCCGGTCACCGTGTTCGCGCACGGGCTGGGCCACGGCATCGCCACCACCCGACCGTTCGGCAGTGGAGTGAACGGCCGCAAGGTGTTCTTCCAGTTCCGTGGGCACGGCCGCTCCGAAGCCCCGGACGGGCCGTGGGACTACCTGGACCTGGCCCGGGATCTGCGGGCGATCGCCGACCTCGGTGGCGCCAGCCGGGCGTTCGGCGCGAGCCTCGGCGCGGGTGCCCTCTGCCGGCTCCTCGTGGAGAGCCCGGAGCGTTTCGACAAGCTTGTCTTCTTCCTGCCGGCGGTCCTCGACGAGCCACGCGGGCCGATCGCCCGCGAACGCGTCACCGACCTGCTGGAGGCGGTGGAGAGCGGGGACGCCTCGGCGGTCGCCGACATCGTCACGCTGGAGTTGCCCCCGGCGGTGCGCAACACCCCGGCCGGCTGGGCCTACCTGCGACAACGGCTCGACCAACTGCTCCGCGACGGTCTCGCCGACGGTCTGGCCACGCTCACCGACCAGACACCGCTGCGCCAGATCGGTGACCTGACGGGCGTCACCGCGCCGGCGCTGGTGATCGGTTGCGCGGGCGACGACCTGCACCCGGTCGAGGTCGCCGAGCGGCTCGCCGTCGCGCTGCCCCAGGCCACCCTGCACGTGTACGACAGGCCCGGCGTGCTCTGGACGGAACGCGCCGATCTGCGGGACCGCATCTCCGGCTTCCTGAACGAGTAACCTGCCCTGTCATGGGCGTCACACAGCACGGCCGCACGCACCGGCTGGACCTTGCCGACCCGACACTGCGCGAATGGACGTGCACGGTCCTGCACTCCGACGCGGAGCAGGGCATCGTGCTGGACCGTTCGGCGTTCTACCCGGGCGGCGGTGGTCAACCACCCGACCACGGCGTGCTGCTCTGGCAGGGCGTACAGACCCGCATCGTCGGCACCCGCAAGGGCGACGACCCCTACCTGATCCCCGCCGAGGGTGACCCGCTACCGCCGGTCGGCACCGAGGTCGCCGGCGCGGTGGAGGACGAGCGCCGCACCCGGCTGATGCGTACCCACTCGGGCCTGCACGTGCTCTGCGGTGTGGTGTTCCGCGACTTCGGCGCGCTCGTCACGGGGAACTCCATGGAACCGGGTGAGGCCCGGATGGACTTCAACCTTCCCGAGGTGCCCCCGGATTTCAAGAGCCGCATCGAGGAGCTGGTCAACGCCGAGGTGGCCGCCGACCGCTCGGTCGCCACCCGGGTGCTGCCGCGCACCGAGGCGCTGGCCCTGCCGGACATCATCCGCACCCAGTCCAACCTCATCCCGCCGGACGAGCAGGAGGTCCGGATCGTCGACATCGTCGGGCTGGACGTGCAGGCCGACGGCGGCACCCACGTCGCCTCCACCGCCCAGATCGGCAAGGTCCAGGTGGTCAAGGTGGAGAGCAAGGGCCGGGCCAACCGTCGGGTCCGGGTCCGACTGGTCGACTAGATCGAGTACCGAATTCGGACGTCGGTTGTCAGGTATTCCTGACAACGTCGCAGGCATGACACAACCGCTCACAGGAAAGATCGCGCTCGTCGCCGGTGCCACCCGTGGTGCCGGGCGGCAGATCGCCGTTCAGCTCGGCGCGGCCGGAGCCACTGTCTACGCCACCGGTCGCAGCTCCCGGGCCGGCCGCTCCGAGATGGACCGGCCGGAGACCATCGAGGAGACCGCCGAGCTGGTCAGCGCGGCCGGTGGCACCGGCATCGCCGTTCAGGTCGACCACCTGGTGCCCGAGCAGGTCCGCGACCTGGTTGCCCGGATCGACGCCGAGCAGGGCCACCTCGACGTGCTGGTGAACGACATCTGGGGCGGCGACCCGCTGGTCACCTGGGACAAGCCGGTCTGGGAGCAGCCACTCGACGCCGGCTTCCGTACCCTGCGACTGGCAGTCGACACGCACATCATCACCAGCCACTTCGCCCTGCCGCTGCTGATCCGCAAGCCCGGCGGGCTGGTGGTGGAGATGGGCGACGGCACCAAGGCGTACAACGACGAGAACTACCGACTGTCGGTCTTCTACGACCTCGCCAAGGTCTCGGTCAACCGGCTCGCCTTCAGCCAGGCGCACGAGCTGAAGCCACACGGCTGCACGGCCGTGGCGCTCACCCCCGGCTGGATCCGTTCCGAGGCGATGCTGGAGCACTTCGGCGTGACCGAGGAGAACTGGCGCGACGGGGCCGCCACCGACCCGAACTTCCTCATCTCGGAGACCCCGGCCTTCGTCGGCCGGGCGGTGGCCGCGCTCGCCGCCGACGAGGAAAAGGCCCGCTGGAGCGGCACGTCCGTCGACGCCGGCACGCTGTCCAAGGTGTACGGCTTCACCGACCTCGACGGCAGCCAACCCGAGGGTTTCCGCTACATCACCGAGGTGGTCGACGCGGGCAAGCCGTCGGACGTGACCGGCTACCGGTAGAGCGCGGCGAGCCGTTCGGCGCTCTCCGCGAACAACCGCCGCAGCTCGGGCGGGTCGATGACCTCGACCTCGGGGCCGAGCCCCAGCAGTTGGCGGTACGCCACCGGGACCGACTCGACGGGCAGCCGGGCCACCACCCAGCCCTGCCCGTCGGGTGGGCCGGCGGCGGCGACCAGTTCGTCGTACACGAAGGGGGCATCGACCAGGTGCCGGAGCTGGCGCAGGCCGGCGGGGCTCAGCCGGACGGCGACCTCGGCCCGCAGCATGGTCCGCAGAAACGACCCGGCCTGCTCGCGCCAGTGCCCGGCCAGGTCGAAGCCCTCGTCGCGGTCGAAGTGCTCGTCGCCCACCTCGACACCGGTGACCCGGTCCACCCGGTAGGTGCGCACATCGTCGCCGACCCGGCCGACCAGATACCAGACCGCGCTCTTGAGCACCAAGCCGTACGGCTGGACCTGGCGGGTCACCTCCCGGTCGCCGCGTCGGTAGCGAAGCGCCACCACCCGGTCGCCCCAGACCGCCCGGGCCAGCTCGGGCAGCCAGAGCGGTGGCGTGGTCTCCCGGAACCAGCCCGGCACGTCCAGGTGGAACCGCTGCCCGGCACGGGCCGGCGCGTCGCGCAGGGCAGGTGGCAGCGCGGCGAGCACCTTCAACTCGGCGGACGCGACAGCGTCGGCGAGCCCCATCTCGCCGGCCGGTCCGGGCAGCCCGGCGAGGAAGAGCGCCTCCGCCTCGTCCCGGGTCAGCCCGGTCAGTCGGGTGCGGTACCCGCCGAGCAGGCGGTAACCGCCGGCACGCCCCCGGTCGGCGTAGACCGGCACGCCCGCCGCCGAGAGCGCCAGAACGTCCCGATAGACGGTCCGCTCGGAGATCTCCAACTCCCGCGCCAGCTCGCTCGCGGTCATCGACCCGCGCGACTGCAACAGCAACAGCAAAGAGATCAGTCGGGACGCGCGCATCTGCCCATCCTGCCCGGTGCCGCTCACCGCCCGCCGGGCGTCAGCAACCCCCGGTCGTACGCGGTGGCCACCGCAGCAGCCCGGTCGTTGACCCCGAGCTTGGCGTACAAGTGCAGCAGGTGCGTCTTGACTGTGGCCTCGCTGATGAACAGGCGGGTCGCCGCCTCCCGGTTGGAGGCACCGCGGGCCACCAGGGTGAGCACCTCCAACTCCCGTTGACTGAGCGGCTCCTCCGCGGGAGCGCGCAGCCGGCCCATCAGCCGGCCGGCGACGCTGGGCGCGAGCACCGACTCACCCCGGGCAGCAGCCCGGACCGCCCGAACCAGGTCCTCCCGAGGTGTGTCCTTGAGCAGGTAGCCGGTCGCGCCGGCCTCGATCGCCGGCAGCACGTCAGCGTCCGTGTCGTAGGTGGTGAGCACCAGCACCCGGGCGGTGCTGCCGGCACGAGCCAGCCTGCCGATGGCGGTCACCCCATCCATGCCGGGCATCCGCAGATCCATCAGCACCACGTCCGGCAGCAGCGTCGCGACCAGGGCCAACGCCTCCGAACCGTCCGCCGCCTCGCCCACCACCTCGAAATCGGGGTCACCGGTGAACATCCCCCGCAGGCCGTCCCGCACCACCGGATGGTCGTCGACGATCAGCAGCCGAACCGGGGCGGTCAACCGGCACCTCCGGGTAGCGCGGGGACGGACGCCGAGATGGCGGTGCCGCCGCCCGGCTCGGATTCGACTGCCAACTCGCCACCGACCCTCGTCACCCGTTGCCGCATGGCGGTCAGCCCGTACCCGCCGCCCGGCTCACGGGGCAGCGGCTGGTCGGTGAGGTCGAAACCCGCCCCGTCGTCGCGGACGTCGAGCGTGACCACGTCCGCCATGTACGACAGGGTCAGCCCGACCCGCGACGCGGCGGCGTGCCGGGCCACATTGGACAGCGCCTCCTGGGCGGCCCGTAGCAGTGTCACCTCGACCTCAGGGTGCAGTGGGCGGGGGGTGCCGGTGGTGGCCACGTCGGCCCGCACCCCGTTCAGGGCCGACCAGCGCCCGCCCAGATCGACGAGGGCGTCCGGTAGTCGGGCCGTCTCCAACGGTTCCGGACGGACCGCCTGTACCGAACGGCGGGCCTCGGTGAGGCTCTCCCGGGCCAGGGCGAGCGCGTTGTCGACGTGCCGACGCCAGTCGGCGGACCGGTCGCGGGTCTGCTCGGCCGCCTCCAACTGGGTGATGATGCCGGTCAACCCCTGCGCCAGGGTGTCGTGGATCTCGCGCGCCATCCGTTGCCGTTCGTCCAGCACGCCGGCCTCCCGGGCCTGGGTGAGCAGTTGGGCGTGCAGCCCGGCGTTCTCACTGGCCGTCTCGGTGAGTTGGCGATTGGTCTCGCCGAGTTCCGCCACCAACCGTTTGCGTTTGGCGTCCTCCTGTTCGGCGATCATCGCGAACCAGGTCACCGAGCCGGCCACCACCAGGTTGAACAGCACCAGCACCAGCCAGAGTGGCAGGTGCGACGTCACCACCGACAGACCGCCGCCCTGCGACGTGGCGACGAGGGCGGCAGTGGTGACCACGCCGGCGACCCGCCAGCGCCCGGGCAGCACCGGAAAGGCGTGGATGTAGCCGATCCAGGCGAAGAAGCCGTACCACGGGCTGGCGGCCACCAGTGCGGCGGCGAACGTGAGCAGGCCGGCGTAGTAGACCGCCATCAGCGTGCGCCGACTCTGCCAGCCGGGGTGCAGTGTGACGAACCAGGCGACCCAGCATCCGGCCGCCACGGCGATGGCGAGGGTGGGCAGTGCCCCAAGATGAGCGGGCGCCGGTGCGACGAGGGCCAGCAGGGTGCCCAGGGTCAGCCCGCCGAAGGGGAACACCCGATAGAGGCTCGCCTCGCGTTCCCGCCAACTGGCCAGACGGTCGTGCCCACCGTTGCAGGTCATCGCATCTCCGCTCACTCCCAGCGGAACAGTTTCGCCGCGCTGGCGCCGGCCGCCACGGCGATCACCGCCATTATCCCCAGGTGCAGCGGCTGCGGCGGGGTGCCGGTCCAGGCGTCGAGGAGTGCCTGCACCCCGGGCGGCGTGTAGTCGCCGATCCGCGCCACGACGTCCGGGAGCAGGAACCGAGGCAGGTAGACCCCGCCGAAGAACATGGTCACCAGGAACAGCGGCACGGCCAGGGCCTGGGCCGCCTTCGTCGTGCGGGCCACGGCGGCGACCAGCAGGCCGAGCGACAACAGCGCGGCCGTGCCGAGGATGAACGCCAGCGTGAAGCCGAGCGGGTGCCGGGGGAACGGCACCCCGAACGCGAGCCGGGCGACGACGATGAGCAGCAGCGCGCTGGCCAGGATCCCGGCCAGGGCCAGCACCAGTTGGGCCGCGAGCAGAGCCGCCGGGTGCGCCGGGGTGGTCGCCAGCCGACGCAGGACGCCGCGTTCCCGGTAGGTGGCCAGCACCGAAGGCAGGATGTTCACCCCGACCATGGCGAGGGTGACCACCAGCAGCGACGGAGCGAAGTAGCTGACGAAGGTCTGCCCGTCGAAGGTCGGGTCCGGCTTGCGCAGCGAGGGGATCAGCCCGAGCACCACCAGGATCAGGGTCGGCAGTCCGATCGTGGTGAGGAGCGTCGGCAGGTCCCGGAGGTAGAGCCGCGCCTCGGTCTTCAGGATGTTGCGAAAGGCGTGCATGCCGGCTCCCTCTCAGTTGGCGGGCCGGTGCCCGGTCAGCTCGACGAAGGCGTCGTCGAGGGTGGACTGCTCCAGCCGCAGGTCCGCGGCGACGATCTGGTGGCGGGCGAGCACCGAGGTGACGGCGTGCAGCAACTCACCGGTGCCGGTCACCACCACCTGACTGCCGGTGCGCTGCACGGCGGACACCTCGGGCAGGTCGGTGAGGAGTCGGTCGTCGACCGGAGCCGAGGGCCGGAACCGGATCCGCTGCTCCGGAGCCACAGACGACACCAGGCCCGCCGGGCTGTCCAGGGCGACCACCCGACCCCGGTCGATCACCGCGACCCGGTCGCAGAGCCGCTCGGCCTCCTCCATGAAGTGGGTGACCAGCACGATCGTCACCCCGCTGTCGCGGACCTGCTCGATGAGGCCCCAGGTGTCCCGGCGGGCCTGCGGGTCCAGCCCGGTGGTCAGCTCGTCGAGGATGGCGATCTCCGGGTTGCCCACCAGGGCCAGCGCGATGGAGAGCCGCTGCTTCTGACCGCCGGAGAGCTTCTTGTACGCGGTGTTCCGCTTGTCGCCGAGGCCCAGCCTGTCGATCAGCTCGGCCGGGTCGGCGGGGTTGCTGTAGAACGAGGCGTACAGCTCCAGCGCCTCGGCCACCCGCAACCGGTCCGGCAGTTGACTCTCCTGGAGTTGCACCCCGACCCGCTGGCGTAGCTGGGCCGCGTCCCCGCGAGGGTCGAGCCCGAGGACCGACACCCCGCCCCCGTCGGGGACACGCAGCCCGGCGACACACTCCACCGTGGTGGTCTTGCCGGCGCCGTTCGGACCGAGGACGCCGAAGATCTCCCCGGCCTCCACGGCGAGCGACACGTCGTCCACCGCCACCAGGTCGCCGTACCGCTTCTTCAGGTGGGTCACCTCGATGACCGGCATCGTGCCGCCTTCCGCCGCCGCTGACTTCGTACCCCTCAAGGGTTGTCGGGGTGGCCCGCCGGCGAATCGACCGGTCAGCGACGAACCTCGGCGTCCCCGGTGGATCACCGCCGTCCGTCAACCGGTTGATGTGTACGGGGTGAGTCGCTGCTAGCGCTCCGCCCGGCGGATCCGATCACGGCTGGTTAGGCTGCTCGATCGTGGATGCCAGCAGAATCGCCAGCCCGGTGACCGGGGTCGTCGGACGCTTCCTCGCCGGGGCGGGGCTGCTCCTGCGCGGGCTGGGCCTCTACGTCCGCAGCCCGGGGCTGGTGCTGCTCGGCATCGTGCCGGCGCTGATCTCCGGCGTGCTCTTCCTGGCCGCGCTCGCCACCCTGGTGTACTTCGTGGACGACCTCGCCGCGCTGGTCACCCCGTTCGCCGACGACTGGTCGAGCACCGGCCGCAGCCTGGTCCGGGTGATCGCCGGGTTGGCCTTCCTGGGGCTCGGCGGCCTGCTTGGCGTGCTCACCTTCACCGCTGTCACCCTGGTCATCGGCGACCCGTTCTACGAGAAGATCTCCGAGCAGGTCGAGCAGCGGTACGGCGGCACGCCGGGGGCGGTGGAGGTGCCCTTCTGGTCGTCGCTGCGCCGCAGCCTCGCCGACTCGGTACGCCTGGTGGCGCTCACGGCGTTGGTCGGCATCCCGCTCTTCGTCGCCGGCTTCATCCCGATCGTCGGCCAGACGGTCGTCCCGGTCATCGGGGCGGCAGTGGGCGGGTGGTTCCTCGCCGTGGAGTTGGTGGGTGCACCGTTCTACCGACGGGGGATGCGGCTGCCGCAGCGCCGGACGATCCTGAAGGCCGACCGGCCCACAGCGCTCGGCTTCGGAGTGGCCGTCTTCCTCTGCTTCCTGATCCCGCTCGGCGCCGTGTTGATCATGCCGGCCGCGGTCGCCGGTGCCACGTTGCTGGCCCGCCGCTCGATGGGCCAGCCGATCGAGGAGAGCTGACAGGTAGATCACCCTGGTCGAGCCGCACCTTTCCGCGATCTTGCACATTCTGTCGCGGCATAGGGGGCATTCCGTGCATATCGGTGACCGAAAGTGCAAGATCGACGCGGGCGGGGGTCGCTGACGCGCGGGTGGCTGCCGGTCAGGTCACGTCGGCCAGGCAGGTCCACTGGGATGCCACCTGGCGGTAGCCCAGCCGGGTGTTGATCGCGAGCATCGGCCCGTTCGCCTCGTCGTTCGAGGTGTAGGCGACGCGCACGCCGTCCGCGGCGGCCCGGTGCAGCGCTGCGGTCTTGGTGAGCCGGGCGAGTCCCCGCCCCCGGTATTCCGGGATGGTGCCGGTGAAGTCCGACCACATCCGGTCCCCGTCCCGCTTGACCAGGCTGAAGGCGGCGACCACACCATCGACCTCGGCGGCGGTGCTGGCCGCCTTGTCCAGGCCGAGGTTGTTCCAGACGTCGTACTGCCAGCTCTCGTAGCTGATCGAGTCGACCGGCACGTCGCCCGGCTCGTCGGCGGCCGAGGCCACGTCGGCCTCGTACAGCAGGTGCGGGTCCAGGTCGGAGATCGGCAACAGTCGTACGCCCGGGGGCGGCTCGGGTAGCGCGGGTGCCGGGTTGAGGTCGAGCGCCGAGTAGCGCACCTCCCGGCTGGGCTCGTAACCGTGCCGGCGAGCGAACGGCAGCCCGTCCGTCTGCGCCATCGCGCGTATCCGACGGATTCCCAGCTGGCGGAGGTGGTCGGTGGCGGTGGTCAGCAGCGCCGTGCCGAGGCCCTGTTGCCGGTGCTCCGGGTGCACGTGCAGCATCGAGATCTCGCCGAAGTCCGGGGTGGAGGTCCAGCCGGAGCGTTGCGCGGACGTCCACCCGACCACCTGGTCGTCGACCTCGGCCACGAAGGCGGTCCAGCCCTCCTCGGGTGGGGGCTCGGCGAGCATCTTCCGGGTCGACTCGACCCCGCGCACCAGATAGGGGTAGACGATCGTCCGCAGCGCCACCACACCTGGGGCGTCGTCCGGCTGTGCCACACGGATACGCATGTCAGGCCCCTATCCGTACGGCGGCGACCGCCTCGACCTCTACGGGTGGGTGGATAAAGCTGAGCACGTACGGCAGCGCGACAGGATCCGGCATGTCGGCGAGGCTAACCAAGGTCGTCCGCCTGAGCGACGCATTAACCATTGTGCGTCCGCAGCCTGCGACCGACCTGCAGGCAGCAACTTCATGGAAATAGTGGCCTCCGAGCGCCGGGAGGCCACTATTTCCCTGAAGTTGTGTGGATCTTGCAGGGCGGGCCCGGCGCGTGCCGCGCGGCGGGCGCGGAGGCGCGGAGGCGCGAAGGCGCGGAGGCGCGGTCAGGCGGAGGCGCGGCGGATCAGCTCGGTGGGGAGCATGATCGCCTCCTCGATGCTCTCCCCGGCGGCCAGCCGGAGCAGTTGGCGGGTCATCCGCCGGCCGAGTTCCACGATCGGCTGCCGGACGGTGGTCAGCGGCGGCTCGGTGTAGGCGGCGGTCTCGATGTCGTCGAAGCCGACCACCGCCACGTCGTCGGGCACCCGCCGACCAGCCTCGCGCAGCGTCCGCAGAGCGGCGTGCGCCATCAGGTCGGAGGCGGCGAAGACGCCGTCGAGGTCGGGATGCTCGGCGAGCAGGCGGCGCATCGCCGCCGACCCGGATTCCCGGGTGAAGTCGCCGATGGCGATAAGCTCGGGCAGCCCCGCGTCGGCGACAGTGCTGCGGTAACCGCTGAGCCGTTCGATCCCGGCGACCATGTCCTGTGGCCCGGCGATTGTCGCGATCCGTCGGCGACCGCTGTCGATCATGTGCCGGACGGCTGCGGTCACCCCTGCCACGTGGTCGACGTCGACGTACGGGACGGGCACGTCGCCGAGCGGGCGGCCGCTGACCACCACCGGGATGCCGAGTCGGGCCAGCGTGCCGGGCAGCGGGTCGGCACCGTGCAGCGACGCGAAGAGCACGCCGTCGACGTGCCGGCCGGTGGTGTACCGCTCGACCCGATGGTGCCCGGCCGGCGAGCCGGCGAGCATCAGCACCAGTTGCTTGTCGGCCGCCTCCAACTCCTGGCTGACGCCCCGGATGATGCCGGGGAAGACCTGGTCGTCGGAGAAGACCCGGGTGGCCGCCTCCGGCATGACCAGGGCGATCGAGTCGGTGCGCTGGGTGACCAGGCTGCGGGCCGCCAGGTTGGGGACGTACCCCAACTCGGCGACCGCCCGGGTGACCGCCTCGCGGATCGGTTCGGCGACGGTGGTGGAGCCGTTGACCACCCGGGAAACGGTGGCGCGGGACACCCCGGCCCGCGCTGCCACCGCTTCGAGCGTCGGCCGCTGCGCCGTCGTCATCGCGCTTTCCCCCGCTCGTCACAGCCCGTTCCGGGAGATCACCTCCTGGTACCACCGGGCGCTGGCCTTCGGTGTGCGCCGCTGGGTCAGGTAGTCGACGTGCACGATCCCGAACCGCTTGCGGTAACCCTCCGCCCACTCGAAGTTGTCCAGGAATGACCATACGAGATAACCGCGCAGGTCCACGCCCCGGGAGATCGCCTCGTGCGCCGCACGGAGGTGCCCGTCGAGGTAGGCGATGCGATCGGCGTCGATCACCTGCGTCGGGCCGTCGGGCGAGTCGGCGACCGGCTTGTCGGGGAACGCCCCGCCGTTCTCGGTGATCAGCAGCGGCACACCGGGGTAGTCGGCGGCGATCCGCTCCAGCAGACGGGTGAGCCCGGCCGGTTCGATCATCCAACCCATGTCGGTGAGCGGCCCGGCCGGCGGCAGGAAGTGCACAGCACCCTCGGTGCCCGGGTACGCGCCGTTGCCGGCGCCGTCGGGCCGACCGGCCACGTAACTCGGGGCGTAGTAGTTGATCCCGAGCAGGTCGATCGGGGCGGCGATCACCTTCTCGTCGCCGTCGCGGATGAACGTCGGCTCGACGATCCGGGCCACGTGCTCGCGGACGTCGTCCGGGTAGCCGCCGGCCAGCAGCGGGTCCAGGAAGATCCGGTTGTGCAGGCCGTCGACAAGGCGAACCGCGGCGGCGTCGGCGGCGCTCTGCGGGTCAGCCGGGCGTACGTCGGCCGGGTTGACGGTGACGCCCACGCTGCGCGCGCCGGCTGCCCGCAACGCCCGCGCCGCCAGGCCGTGCCCCAACAGCAGATGGTGTACGGCGGTGAAGGCCGCCGCCGGATCCTGCTCACCCGGGGCGTGCAGGCCGTTGGCGTAACCGAGGTAGGCCGAGCACCACGGCTCGTTGAGCGTTGTCCACACGTCGATCCGGTCGCCGAGGCGCGCGTACACAGCCGTGGCGTAGGTGGCGAAGTGTTCGGCGGTGTCCCGGTTGGTCCAGCCGCCCCGGTCGCCGAGGGCCTGCGGCAGGTCCCAGTGGTAGAGGGTGACGATCGGATCGATTCCCCGCGCGAGCAGCGTGTCGGTGAGTCGGTCGTAGAAGTCCAGCCCACGGGGGTTGGCGGGGCCCGTGCCGTCGGGCTGGATCCGCGGCCAGGCGACCGAGAACCGGTACGCCCGAAGGCCCAGCTCGGCCATCAACGCCACGTCGTCGGCGTACCGGTGGTAGTGGTCGCAGGCGACGTCGCCGGTGTGGCCCTGGTACACCTTGCCCGGCGTACGGCTGAAGGTGTCCCAGATGGACGGACCGCGACCGTCGTCGCGGGCCGCACCCTCGATCTGGTACGCGGCGGTGGCCGCCCCCCAGAGGAAGTTCTCGGGAAACCGGATCTCGTTACTGGGCTGGTTGGTTGGCTCGCTCCGCTCGTTCACGCCTTGACCGCACCTTCCATGATTCCGCCGATGATCTGCCGGCCGAACAACACGAAGACCAGTAGCAGGGGCAACGTCGCGATGGCCGTTCCGGTGAACACCTGCGACATGTCCTGGTAGTACCCGTCCGACAGCGCTCGTAGGGACAGCTGCACTGTCGGATTCGCCGGATCGTTCAATACAGCGTACGGCCAGAGGAAGTCGTTCCAGGTGGTCATGAAGGTGAGCAGACCGAGGACGGCGGCGGCGGGACGCAGGGCGGGCAGCACGACGTGCCACCAGATCCGTGCGGTGCCACAGCCGTCCATCCGGGCGGCCTCGATCAGTTCGTCACTGATGGCCTGGCCGGCGTACTGCCGCATCATGAACACCCCGAACCCGGTGACCAGCACCGGGACGATGACCGCCGGCAGCCGGTCGTTCCACTGCAGCTTGGTCATGAGCAGGTACAGCGGAATCACGCCGAGCTGCGTCGGCACCATCATGGTCGCGATGATCACCAGCAGCAGGGCGTTGCGGCCACGGAACCTGAGCTTGGCGAAGGCGAACCCGGCCAGGCTGGAGAAGAACACCACGGAGACGGTCACAGTGGTGGCCACGATCGCCGAGTTGATCAGGCCGGTCAGGAAGTACGCGTCGGTGTTGTCGAACAGGCGGGCGATGTTGGCGCCCAGGTTGCCGCCGGGGGTGACCGGGGGTGGGAGTTGGCCCATCGCGTCGTTGCTGCGGCTGGCGACGACGAACATCCACCAGATCGGGAAGACCGACAGGCCGACGGCGACGACAAGGGCGAGGTAGGTGAGCGGGCTGGCCCGCCAGAGCCGGCTCATCGGGTGGTTCCCTTCCGGGCGCTGGGGCGCGCTCCGCCGCCGAGGCGGCGCAGGAGCAGCACGTTGACCGCCGCGACGATCGCGATGAGCGCGAAGAGCAGCCAGGCCACTGCCGAGCCGTACCCGAAGTTGTAGTGCGGGGCGAAGGCGTTCTCGAACATGTACATGGTCAGCGTCTGCGACTCGCGCAGCGGCCCACCGCGGATCGGGTTGGTGCCGGAGTGGAACATCCGGGGCTCGGTGAAGAGTTGCAGACCGCCGATGGTGGCGATGATGGCGCAGAAGATGATCGTCGGTTTGAGCAGCGGCACTGTGACCGACCAGAACTGCCGGGCCCGGTTGGCGCCGTCGATCGCCGCCGCCTCGTACAGGTCGCGGGGGATGGCCTGCATCGCGGCCAGCAGGATCAGCGCGTTGTAGCCGGTCCACCGCCAGTCGACCATGGCCGAGATGGCCACCCAGGAGGCCAGCCGGTTGGACTTCCACTCGATCGCGTCCATCCCGACCAGGTCGAGCAGCCAATTGATCATCCCGAACTCGCGGCCGAAGAGCACCCCGAACACGATCGCCACCGCGGCGGTGGACGTGACATTGGGGACGAGCACCGCCATCCGCCACCCGGTGCGCCCCCGCAGGCCCCGGTTGAGCAGGTTGGCCAGCCAGAGCGCCGCCAGCAACTGCGGAACTGTGGAGATGACGAAGATCCCCAGCGTGTTGACCAGCGCGTGCCAGAAGTCGACGTCGGCCAGCAGTCGGGTGTAGTTCTCCGCCCCGACGAAGGGATGGTCGGCTCCGAGCAGGTCCCAGTCGTGCAGCGAGACCCAGAAGGTATACGCCAGCGGGTACGCCCCGAAGATGCCGAAGATCAGAAAGAATGGGGCGATGTAGAGGTACGGGGAGAAGCGGGTGTCGAATCGACTGAGCCGACCCGAGGATTGGTGGCGGTTAGCGGTTGCCGGTGGGGCCGGCGGGCGGGCGTCGAGCTGGACGGTCATGCCCGAGAACTCCTTTCCGTCGTGCGGGCGGGACCTCTGCTCCGAGGCCCGCCCGCACGCTCGCTCGGGCTACTTGGCGGCGGCCTTCTTCGCGTTGGTCACCGCGTCGGTCCAGCCCTGCGCGGGGCTGCGCTGACCCAGCTCCACGGTCCGCACGGCGTTCTCCACCTCGGTCCGTACGGCCTGGTTCTTCGGGCCCATGTAGACCGGCTTCAGGCTCTTCGCGCCGGTGCCGAAGATGGCACCTACCGGCGCACCGGAGAAGTACGCGTTTGTGGCGCCGGTGATCGCCGGGTCGTCGAGCGCCTGCGGCGAGGAGGGCAGCGGACCCTTGGCCTTGAACGCCCCGATCTGCCCCTTGGCGCTGGTGAGGAACTTGGCCAGCTTGATCGCCTCGGCTTGCTGCTTGCTCTGCTTGGGCACGGCGAGGTGTGATCCACCCCAGTTGCCGCCGTTGCCGGGCACCTGGGCGATGTCCCACTTGCCCTGGGCGTCAGTGCCGGCGTTGGCCTCGATGACGCCGGTCATCCAGGCGGGGCAGGCGATGGTGGCGAACTTCGACTGCTTGAAGGCCGAAACCCACTCCTCCGACCAGGATCCGTACTTGCCGGAGAGGCCCGAGTCGATGATGTCCATTGTGGTGTCGTAGGCCTGTCGTACGGCCGGGTTGCTGTCGACCACCAGCTTCTCACTGGTGTCGTAGTAGCTGTAGCCGCTGCTGTTGCCGGCGGTCTGCAGCAGGATCGTGTTGAACGTGTTGGTGGCCGCGTCGAGGAAGGACGCGCCGGTCTTGGCCGCGACGAACTTCTCACCGGTGGCGATGTAGTCCGGCCAGGTGGGCCAGAGCTTGGAGACCTCGTCGCGCTCGGTGGGCAGGCCGGCCTTCTCGAAGAGGTCCTTGCGGTAGCACATGGCGATGCCGCCGACGTCGGTGCCGAGGCCGATGAGCTGCTTGCCGTCGGCGGTCAGACCGGCGTTCCACTTCCACTCCAGGAAGTTGCCCTTGAGGTCGGCGGCGCCGTGGTCCAGCAGGTTGACGAAGTTCGCGGGATTGGCCTTGTACTCGACAAGCAGGCCCTCCTCGATGGCCACCACGTCGCCGGCGCCCCGGCCCGCGGCGAGCCACTGGGTGAGCTTCGGCGAGTACTCGTCGAGGTTGGTGCCGGTGCCGCGCTCGACGATCTTCACGCCGGGGTTCGCGGTCATGTACTCCTGGTAGAGCTGCTCGTAGCCGAACTGGCCGAAGACGTCGACGGTCAGGGTGACCGGTCCGTCGCCCGGCTCGTCGCCGCCGCCGCAGCCAGCGGTGACGAGCAGGGCGGTGGCGGCGGCGAGGGCCACCGCGGCGAGGCGGCGGCGCGGGAAGACAGCCATGGGTTATCGACCTCTCTCAAGGCGGGCGGGTGATGGCAGATGGCTAAGAGAGCGCTCTCACGACAGGGTGGTGGGTCGTCAACCCACTGTCAAGAGAGCGCTCTCTCAGCGTTGCGGTCCCGTGATGAACGCTCGCCGCCGGTGCGGCGTCCGGCAGCCGGCGGAACCCCCGACATCGACGGAGGGCGCCACCCCGAATGGGGTGACGCCCTCGTTCGTGATGGGTCGGTCAGCCGGTGCGCAGACCGTCCAACAGGGTGTGGTCACCGGCGACGTCCAGCGTCTCGAAGCTCACCCGACCCCAGAGCGCCAGCAGCAGGTCGCTCGCAGTGCCGCTGACCTGGGCGCGAGCGTGATGATCGTCGTGGTCGAAGATGGTAGCGGTGTCGAGCAGCGCCACCCCCTCGCCGCGCAACCGCAGATACCACTCCTGGGCCGCATCGGTCGCGCAGAGCTGTACCACCCCGTGCCAGTCACCGGGCACCTGCCGCCGGCCCGCCGGCAGCCACGTGTCCAGCACCTCACTCACCCCGTCGGCCGCGAGCTTCGCCTCCACCGGGTCACCAGCCCCGATGGCGAGCTGGGCGTCCCAACGGTGCACAGCCGTCTCGTGCGCCATCCGACGCGGCCAGAAGCCGGCCTTCTTCGGCTGCGGGGCCCAGTTCCACGCCGACGCCTCGGGGTCGAGCCCGTCGAAGAGGGTCATCACCCTGTCGTAACCCTGCTGCCACAACTGGAGCGCGTTCACGGCCGGGTCAGCCTCGATCTTCTCCCGCCGAGGCGGCTGGCTGGTCTGGCCGGAACCGGCGAACGACGAAACCCAGTGGTAGATGCCGGCCATGTGCAGTGTGAGGTCGTTGACCGTCCAGCCCGGACAGGACAGCACCGGTGTCTCCGGCGGTGCCTCGGCCACCGCTGCCGCGAAAGCCGGACCCTCCGTCCGGAGCGCCCCGATCCAGAAATCCTTGCTGCCCTGCAGTCTGCTCATCGCCATCCTCCCGGGGGTGCCGGGCGACCAGTGGGTGCCACGGCTACTTGTCAGCCTAAGGTGAAGGGCGTGCCAGACGCCTCCGCCCAGCCGACAACCGACGCCGATCGTGCCATCCCCGGTCCACTCGCCGGCTACACCACCCTCCGAACGGGTGGGCCGGCCGAGCGGATCGTGGCCGCCGGCAGTGCCGACGAACTCGTCCAGGCGGTACGCGCCGCGGCGGAGCCGGTCCTGATCCTGGCCGGGGGCAGCAACGTGGTGATCGGCGACGCCGGCTTTCCCGGCACCGTCGTGCTGGTGCGCTCCCGCGGCATGCGGGTCATCGCCGATGACGCCACCTCGGTCACCGTACGGGTCGACGCCGGCGAGCCGTGGGACGACCTGGTCGCCGCCACGATCGCCAACGGCTGGGCCGGGCTGGAATGCCTGTCCGGCATCCCCGGCTCGACCGGTGCCACCCCCATCCAGAACGTCGGCGCGTACGGCCAGGAGGTCGCCGAGACGATCACCGGCGTCGAGGTGTACGACCGGGTCGAGGGCACCCGTCAGGTCATCCCCGCCGCCGAGTGCGGCTTCGCCTACCGGGGCAGCATCTTCAAGTACATGGACCGCTGGGTGGTGCTCTCAGTCGACTTCCGACTCACCAGGTCTCCGCTCTCCGGGCCGGTGCGCTACGCGGAGCTCGCCCGAGCCCTCGGTGTCGAGGTGGGCGACCAGGTGCCGCTGGCCGACGCCCGAGCGGTGGTGCTGCGCCTGCGGGCGGGCAAGGGGATGGTGCTCGACGCCAACGACCCGGACACTCGCTCGGTCGGCTCCTTCTTCACCAACCCGGTGCTCGACCGCGCGACGTACGAACAGCTCCTGGAACGCTCCGCCGAGCTGGGCGACCCGCCCGCCTGGCCAGGGGCGGACGGCCTGGTCAAGGTGAGCGCCGCCTGGCTGATCGACAAGGCCGGTTTCGCCAAGGGCCACCCCGGCGAGGGTGGGGTGGCCATCTCCAGCAAGCACACACTGGCCCTGACCAACCGCAGCGGCACCGCCCACACCAGCGACCTGCTCACCCTGGCCGCCACCATCCGCGACCAGGTGCACGCCCGCTTCGGCGTAACCCTGCACCCCGAGCCAGTCCTCATCAACTGCACCCTCTAACCCCCGCCGCCCTCCCCGCCCCCGCCCCTGCCTTCCCACCCGCTCCCCGCGATCTTGCACTTTCTGCGGTGACATAAGGGCTGCAAAAGGGCCAAATCGCCAACCGAAAGTGCAAGATCGGCGTGCCAGGTGTGGGTTAGGGGAGGGGCCAGGGGAGGGTTAGTTCGCCCTGGCGCCAGCGGGTGGGGTTGTCGAGGATGGGCCAGCCTGTTTCGCGAAGGCGGGTCACCGCGTGCAGCCAGCGTTGGCGGGGGCCGAAGGTGGCGTACGGGGCGGCGGCCTGCCAGGCGTCGTCCAGGGCGCGGATCAGCGCGTGCACCGGCTCACCGGGAACGTTGCGGTGGATCAGCGCCTTGGGTAGCCGCTCGGCCAGCTCGGCAGGGCTGCCCAGCGTGGTGAGCTTCGCGGCCAGGGTCAGCGTCCGGGGGCCGTCGGCGTCGATCAGCAGCCAACTGGCGAGTCGCCCCAACTCGTCACACGTGCCCTCGACGAGCACTCCGCCCGGGGCGAGCGCGGCGGTCATCGTCTGCCAGGCTTCGGCCACCTCGCTCTCGTCGTACTGTCGCAGCACGTTGAACGCGCGGACCAGCACCGGCCGGAGCCCGGCCAACTCGAACCCACCCCGGGCGAACGTCAGCCCGGGTGGGTCCGCGGCCGGGGTGGCGGCCGCCACCCGGGCCGCGTCGATCTCCAATCCGACCAGGCGTACGTCCGGACGGACCCCGGCCGCCAGCCGAGCGCGTAACTCCACAGCGGTCACCGGGGTGGCGCCGTAGCCAAGGTCGACCACCAGGGGGTCGTCCGCCGCCAACAGCCGGTCGGCGCAGGTGGCGACGACCCAGTTGTCCACCCGACGAAGCCGGTTCGGGTTCGTCGTGCCGCGCGTGACCACGCCGACCGGCCGGCGCCGCGCCGCGCCGCTCATCCCGACGTCACTGCCCGGGCTTCACTGGCCGACCCGGTGCACCTTGTGCTGGGCGGCCTGTGCCCGGGGCCGGACGACCAGCCGGTCGATGTTGACGTGCTCGGGACGGGTGGCGCACCAGGCGATGCAGTCGGCGACGTCCTCGGCGACCAGCGGCCCCGGCACCCCGGCGTAGACGGCGGCGGCCCGTTCCGCGTCGCCCTCGAAGCGGACCAGCCCGAACTCGTCGGTCTTCACCATGCCCGGGTCGATCTCGATGACCCGCAGCGGTCGGCCGCACAGCTCCAGGCGGAGCGTGCCGGCGATGGCGGTCTGCGCGTGCTTCGCGGCGGTGTAGCCACCGCCACCCTCGTACACCGTCAGGCCGGCGGTGGAGGAGACCACCACGATGGTTCCGGAACCGGAGGCTTCCAGCGCCGGCAGCAGCGCCTGGGTGACCCGCAGGGTGCCGAGCACGTTCACGTCGTACATCCACTGCCAGTCGGCGACCGAGCCGGACTCCACCGGGTCCAGCCCGCGCGCTCCGCCAGCGTTGTTGACCAGCAGGGTGACCGGGCCGGGTGCCTGGGCGGCGGCCTCGGCCAGCCGGGCCACCGACTCGTCCGAGGTGACGTCGCAGGTCACGGCCGTGGCCTGCCCGCCCGCGGCGGTGATCTCGGTGACCAGGTCGGTGAGCCGTTCGGCGCGGCGGGCGGCGGCGAGCACGTGGAAGCCGTCGGCGGCGAGCCGGCGGGCGGTGGCCGCGCCGATCCCGCTGGACGCTCCGGTGACGATGGCGACTGAGGTCATCCCGACATTGTCACAGCGGGCGTACGACCCGCCCCGACCGGGCGTAGGCAGCCGTTGGCGGGCGTTCGGTGATGAGGTCCGTCACGCCGAGGGGCCGCGCCGGGGAATTTCCGAAGCCCGATGGGGAAGATGACATCCGGCGTACAGGTTGACCGAGAAGCGCCGGTCGTGCGAGACGGCATCAACCGTGAAGAAGGAGCGGATGTGGCGGAAATGCACACCGGTGTCGGGCGTCAGCGAGGTGCCCGGCCGTGGCCCCGGCCACGCCGCATCGCGACCCTGTCGGTACACACCTCCCCCCTGCACCAGCCCGGCACGGGTGATGCCGGCGGAATGAACGTCTACATCCTCGAAGTCGCCCGGCGTCTCGCCGAGGCCAACGTGGAGGTGGAGATCTTTACCCGGGCCACCTCCGGTGACCTCCCCCCGGTGGTCGAGATGGCGCCCGGAGTGCAGGTCCGACACATCACCTCCGGCCCCCTGGAGGGCCTCACCAAGGAGGAACTGCCCGGTCAGCTCTGCGCCTTCACCGCCGGGGTTCTCCGCGCCGAGGCGTCCCGTCCGCCCGGCCACTACGACCTGATCCACTCCCACTACTGGCTCTCCGGCCAGGTCGGTTGGCTGGCCAAGGAGCGCTGGGGGGTGCCGCTGGTACACACCGCGCACACCCTGGCGAAGGTCAAGAACGCCCAGCTCGCGGCCGGGGATCGGCCGGAACCCAAGGCCCGCGTCATCGGCGAGGAGCAGGTCGTCGCCGAGGCGGACCGGCTGGTCGCCAACACCCGGGTCGAGGCCAGAGACCTGCTCGACCGCTACGACGCCGACCCGAACCGGGTGTCCGTCGTGCAGCCGGGTGTCGACCTGGCCCGGTTCCGGCCCGCGCCGGGTGACAGGTCCGCGGCCGCCCGCCAGGCCCGCCGCCGGCTGGGGCTTCCCGTCGACGGGTACGTGGTTGCCTTCGTCGGTCGGATCCAGCCACTCAAGGCCCCCGACGTGCTGATCCGCGCGATCGCCGCGCTGCGGGAGCGCGATCCGGCGCTGGCCGACCAGGTGACAGTGGTGATCTGCGGCGGGCCCAGCGGCAGTGGGCTGGACCGGCCGACCGCCCTGATCGAGCTGGCCGCCAAGCTCGGGGTCAGCGACGGGGTGCGGTTCCTGCCGCCGCTCACCGGGGACGACCTTCCGGCCCTGTACCGGGCGGCGGACCTGGTCGCGGTGCCGTCGCACAACGAATCGTTCGGGCTGGTCGCCCTGGAGGCGCAGGCCTGCGGTACGCCGGTGCTGGCCGCCGCCGTCGGAGGGCTGGTCACCGCCGTCCGGGACCAGGTCAGTGGCGTACTCATCGACGGTCACGACCCGGTCGACTGGGCCCGTGCGATGGGCAGTCTGCTGCCGAACCGGGCGCTGCGGTCGGTGCTGGCCCGAGGCGCCGAGCAGCACGCCCGGCACTTCTCCTGGGACCGTACCGTCGACGGTCTGCTCGGTGTCTACGGCGAGGCGATCGCCGGGCACCGCGCCCGGCTCGCGGCCGACCTGGCGGGTGACCCGGCGCTCTCCTGTTCCTGGTGACCCGGGCGCAGTCGTCACCCGGTGCGCGGGCCGAGTCGGTCGTAGAGTGGGTCCGGTGAGCCCGAAGAGCGATCTCGCGACCCTGATCGAGTCGGTCTGCGCCGAGCGGGACCTGGCCTGGGAGTCGACCGGCCCCGGCTCGTACGCGGTGACGCTGCCGGGCACCCACAAGCTCAAGACGATCTGCAACCTGATCGTCGGCGAGCACGCGCTGCGGATCGAGGCGTTCGTGATGCGCCAGCCGGACGAGCGCCGCGAGGAGCTGTGGGCCTGGCTGTTGCAGCGCAACGCCCGGATGTACGGCGTCTCCTTCTCCACCGACGCGGTCGGCGACGTGTACCTGACCGGTCGGGTCAACCCGGCCGGCGTGGACGCCGACGAGTTGGACCGACTGTTCGGCGCGGTGCTCACGTACGCCGACGAGTCGTTCGACACGATGCTGGAGATCGGCTTCGGCAGTTCGATCCGGCGCGAGTACGAGTGGCGGGTGAAGCGGGGCGAGTCGACAGCCAACCTGGCCGCCTTCGCCCACCTCTTCGAGCCCTCCGGCGCCGGCCCCGACCCAACCTGACCCACCCCCGGCGCCCGGCGCCCGGCGCCCGCGCCCCGCGCCCCGCGCGTCGCGCCCCGCGCCCCGCGCGTCGCGCCCCGCGCCCCGCGCGTCGCGCCCCGCGCCCCGCGCGTCGCGCCCCGCGCCCCGCGCGTCGCGCCCCGCGCCCCGCGCGTCGCGCCCCGCGCCCCGCGCGTCGCGCCCCGCGCCCCGCGCGTCGCGCCCCGCGCCCCGCGCGTCAAGCGCCCCACGCCACGCGCCCCGCCCCCGGGTCGCATCCCATGGTCGTGCTCGAATCAGGAAGTAGTGGTGTCGCCGTCGCGGCGATGCCACTCGATCCTGGATGCGGCACGATCATGGCGAGTTGACTGTGGTTCGGAGTGCTCCTGACGGGTATGCCGCACCGCGCGGTGCGGCAAGGGACCCCCGCGCGCCGATGACGGAGTGCCAAGGAGCGGAGCGTCCCATGGCTCAGCGGAACAGCTCAGGTCGCGGCGCGACTGCGACCAGGACGAAGCGACAGGCCGGCAACCAGACGCCGGGTACGCCCGGAGTCTCCGAGTCGGAGATTTCCCGGATGCGGGTGGACGACATCCGCGGGCAGTTGCGCAAACGCGGGGTCTCCGGGATCTCCGCGTTGCGCAAGCCCGAGCTGGTGAAACAGCTGGTGCGCTCGATGCGGGCCGGCGCGGGTCGGAGCAGCACCGGCCCGTCGGGCCGGGCCGCCGGCACCAGGGCGTCGGCTGGTCGTGCCGCCGCCACCAAGAAGTCGGCGGCCAGGCCGGCGTCGAGCCGCGCGAAGGCCGCGCCGGCGAACAAGAGCGCGCCCGCGAAGCGGGCCGCCGCGACGAAGGCGACCGCCGGACGTAAGTCGACGGCGGCGGCGAAGAAGGCGACCGCCGCGAAGAGGACCACGGCGGCCCGCAAGACAGCGACGGCGCGTACGGCGCCCGCGCGGAAGGCACCGGCGAAGAAGGCACCGGCGCGGCCGGCGGCGAAGCGCACGACGCCGGCCAAGAGCGCGGCGGCCAAGCGCACCACGGCGGCCAAGAGCGCGGCGGCCAAGCGCACCACGGCGGCCAAGAGCGCGGCGGCCAAGCGCACCACGGCGGCGAAGAGCGCGGCAGCGAAGCGCACGACGGCGAAGCGCACCGCACCGGCCAAGAGCGCACCGGCCAAGCGCACGTTGACGCCGTCGACCGGAGGCGGAACGGCGGCCGGCGGGATCCGGACCGGACGGGGTACGGGGCGGTCGGTCCGCAGTTCGCAGGTGATTTCGTCGATCATGGACCGGCCGGAGCGGCCGGGACGGAGTTTGATCACGGCGAACCACGAGGTGATCCAGCGGTGGGCCCGGGAACGCGGGGCCAGGCCGGCGACCATCGCCGGCACCGAGCGGGATGGCCGGGCGGGTGTGTTGACCTTCAACATTCCCGGATACCGGGAAAGCAGCCGGATTCGCGAGATCACCTGGGATGAGTGGTTCTACACGTTTGACCTGCGGCGGTTGAACCTGATTTATCAGGAACAGTTGCGGGACGGCCGCCAGAGCAGCTTCTTCCGGACCGAGTCACCCGATCGGGAAGACGGTTGAGGTGTTTGCGGGAATGGCCGACGGGTACCCGGCTGTTGCCAACGGACGAGGCCGGAGCAGCGGATACTCGCCAGTTGTGACCGGCGAGACAGCCGTTCTGGGTTGAATCCAGAATCCGGGCGAACTAGCTTTATTGCACCGCGCCACGTTTGGAAACGTTCGGGGGAGCGGCGGATCGATCAGATCCGCGCACCAGACGAGGCGCGAGGGGACGGGTGGAATAACCGTTGGGGGACGGTTCCCACCTGTTTGGACCGGCGGCGTGAGCGGGCGATGCTTACGGGGGTGAGTGTTGCCCGCCGCCGCCGGCCCCGCCGGCGAGCGCCCACCACGACCTCAGGGTCGTGGTGGGCGCTTTGCGTCGGTTATCCGGTCGGTACGCGGTCCACGGGGGTCGTCGGCTTCGCTTCGACAACCCGGCGCAGCGCGGCGACGTGCCGCTCCCGGGGTGGTCCGGCGAGCAGGTGCCCGAGGGCGGCCAGCAGACCGAGCCCGCCCACGATCAGCCAGTGCCGGTCGCCGAGGTGCTGGAGGCTCACCCCGCCGAGGGTGGGCGCGACGAAAGCCGCGGCTGGAAACGTCAGGTAGAAGACCGACTGGTAGCGCGCTCGGAGCTGCGGTGGCGCCAGGTCCGCGTTGATCTGGGCGTTGGGCGGGGCGGCGAGCATCGAGCCGACCGTCCAGATCACCGCGGCACCCAGGTAGATGGCCAGTTCGTCGGCCATGGCCAGCGCCCCGAAACCGAGCGCGAGCAGCGCCGTGGAGGCGGCCAGCACGACGTCCTTGCGGTGCCTGTCGATCAGCCGGGGCACGAACAACTGCCCGACCACGATCAGCGCGCCGCCGAGCGCGACCACCAGCCCGTACGCCGATGGGCCCAGACCGTCCGCGCGCATGGCCAGCGGCATGATGGTCGACGTCTGCATGGTGAGTACGGCCAGCACGAAGGTGAGCCCGACGAAGACCAGGAAGGTGCGGTCGGTGAGCGCGGTGTGCAGTCCCGGCCGACGGGGCCGGACGGACTTCGGCGCCGCGCCGGGAGTGGGCGGGAGGCCGGCCGCTGGCCGGGCCAACCGCAGGGTTTCCGGCACCTTCCAGGCGATCACGGCGGCGGCGGTCAGTGTGGCGCCCGCGTCGACCAGGAACAGTGCGGTGAAGCTGGCCTCGGCCAGGACCCCGGCGAGCAGGGAGGCGACCGCCATGCCCAGGTTGAACGCCCAGAACTGAAGGTTGAACGCCCGGGAGCGGCGCTCGGCGGGCACCACGTCGACGATCGCCGCCACGAATGCCGGGCTGGGCATCGAGTGGACCACGCCGATCAGCGCGGAGAGCGCGGCGATCAGCAGCAGGGGGCGGGTGAAGGCGAGGGCCACCATCAGGCCGACAGTGGCCAGGTGCGCGGCGAGCAACGTCGCCCGGCGTCCCCACCGGTCGGCGAGCACCCCGCCGAGCAGCACTCCGGCCGCCCCACCGGCTCCGTACGCGCCGACCACTGTGCCGGCCAGACCTTCGCTCGCGCCACGTACGTCGGTGAGGTAGAGCGAGAGGAACAGCATCGCGAACGCGCCGGCCCGGTTGATCAGCAGGCCGGCCCAGAGGTACCAGAAGGTGGCGGGTAGTCCGCCTGCGGTGTCGTGCCACCAGCGCCGCAGGGCGTGCACCCGACCTCCCGACAGTTCAGGTTGTTAACTGTTTCCACCTGCACAGTAGGAACTCCGGCACCGCCGCGCCACTCATTACGCCTCGGCGGGCTGTGGCGCACGGGAGGCGGCAGTCGGTGCCAGTGCCTCACCGGAGCGGCGCAGCGCTGCCGCACGCCGTTCCCGGGCCGGCCCCGACACCAGGTGGGCCACCGCGGTCAGGAGGCCGAGCGCGGCGCAGCCGTACCAGAGGGTGTCGTTGCCGGCGTGCTCGCGCACGAGGCCACCGAGGATCGGCGCGCTGGCCCCGGCGATCTGCCACGAGAGGGAGAACACACCCTGGTACCGACCGCGCAGTTCGGCCGGGGACAACTCGGCGATCAGCGTGGAGTTGGAGGGCGAGTTCAGCATCTCGCCGACCGTCCAGATCAGCACTGTCAGCCCGTAGAACCAGGGGGTGCCGGCGAACGCGGTCAGCCCGAACCCCACGCCCATCACGACGGATGCCAGCGCGAGCACGTGTGAGCGGCTCCGACCCCGGATCAGCCGGGGCACGAAGAGCTGGCCGACCACGATGAGGATGCCGTTGAGCGCGATCACCGAGCCGTAGGTGGCGGGGCTCAGACCGTCGTCGCCCATCGCGATCGGCAGCATCGAGATGTGCTGGAGGAACACCAGCGCGGCGAAGAGGTTGAGTGCCACGAAGCCGAGGTAGACCCGGTCGGTGAGGATCGTCCGCAGGGCGCCGCGCGGAGCCGCCGCTGCCGTGACGGCGGTGGCGGGGCCGGCCTGTCGGGTCTCCGGCACCTTGCTGAAGATGATCAGCGCGGTGACCAGCATGGTGGCCGCGTCGACCACGAACAGCAGCAGGTAGTCGGCCTGGGCGGCGAGGCCGGCGAGGACGGCGGCGCAGGCGAAACCGAGGTTGATCGCCCAGTAGTTGAGCGAGAAGGCGCGCAGCCGGTCCTTCGCCGGCACCACGTCGATCATCATCGCCCCGAACGCGGGCCGGGCCGCCTCGGCGAACATGCCGAGCAGCAGCGCGCCCAGCGCCACCGCCCAGAGATCCCGGGCCAGTCCGAGCCCGAGCATCATGGCCGCCGCGCCCACGTGGGCGGTGAGCAGCGTCGGCCGGCGGCCCCACCGGTCGGCGAGGGTGCCGCCGGCGGTGGTGCCGAACGCCCCGCCGACACCCCAGAGACCGATCACCAGGCCGGCCTGCGAGGCCGAGAAGCCACGCTCCTGGGTCAGGTAGATGGCGAGGAAGACCAGGACGAACGAGCCGAGTCGGTTGATCAGGGTGCCCGACCACAGGTACCAGAAGGTGGTCGGTAAGCCGCCGGTGGTGTCCCGGAACCAACTCCGCATCGTCCGCATATGGCACCCCGCTTGCAAGTAATGACCGATGTGACTGACGTGCCTTACGACCCTAGTGGTGGCCGGATCCGCTGGTCATCAGCTTTTTCACGTGGTGGTCGTCACGACGGCTGCCCGCGTGTCCGCCGGGCGGTTGAGGCAGGATGATCCGCATGACTGCGAGCGAAGGGCCCACCGTCGGGACGCTGGTCCTGCTGCGACACGGTGAGAGCGACTGGAATGCCAAGAACCTCTTCACCGGCTGGGTGGACGTCGACCTGACCGAGAAGGGCGAGGGCGAGGCGCGGCGCGGCGGCGAGTTGATGCGCGAGCACAGCCTGCTGCCGGACGTCGTGCACACCAGCGTGATGCGCCGTGCGATCCGCACCGCCGAGCTGGCGCTCAACGCCGCCGACCGGCACTGGATCGCCGTGCGCCGGTCGTGGCGGCTCAACGAGCGCCACTACGGCGCCCTGCAGGGCAAGAACAAGAAGCAGACCCTCGACGAGTACGGCGAGGAGCAGTTCATGCTCTGGCGCCGGTCGTACGACACGCCACCGCCGCCCATCGACGACAACGACGAGTGGTCGCAGGTGGGTGACCCGCGCTACGCGCTGCTGCCGACCGAGCTGATGCCGCGCACCGAGTGCCTCAAGGACGTCGTCGACCGGATGCTGCCCTACTGGTACGACTCGATCGTGCCGGACATCCTGGCCGGCCGGACGGTGCTGGTGGCCGCGCACGGCAACTCGCTGCGCGCCCTCGTCAAGCACCTCGACCAGATCTCCGACGAGGCGATCGCCAAGCTGAACATCCCGACGGGCATCCCGCTGCGCTACGACCTCGACCCGCAGCTGCGTCCGCTCACTCTGGGCGGCACGTACCTCGACCCGACCGCCGCGAAGGCCGCCGCCGCGGCGGTGGCCAACCAGGGGCGCTGAGCCACCAGAAAGGGGCCCCTCGTCATCGCGGAGAGCGATGGCGAGGGGCCCCTTTTCGTGCCGGTCAGTTACTGCTGGGCGCGCTCTCCCCGGTGATCAGGTAGATCACGTGCTCACCGGCGTTGACCGCGTGGTCGGCGAAGCGCTCGTAGAAGCGGCCCAACAGGGTGGCGTCGATCGCCGTCTCCACCCCGTACGGCCAGTCGTCGCCGAGCAGCACGGCGAACAGGTTCTTGTGCAGCTCGTCCATGGCGTCGTCGTCGCGGTCCAGCTCGCCGGCGAGGTCGGCGTCGGGCTTCGCCAGCACCGAACCGATCTTCACGGCCATCCGGTCGGCGATCTCGGACATCTCGGTGAAGACCGTCCGCAGCTCGGCCGGGACGGCGGGGGAGGGGTGACGGCGTAGCGCGGTCTTCGCCACGTGCTCGGCGAGGTCGCCCATCCGCTCCAGATCAGCGGCCACGTGCAGCGCGGTGATCATCGCCCGGAGGTCGGAGGCGACCGGCGCCTGTCGGGCGAGCAGGTCACAGACCCGCTCCTCGACGTGCCGGTAGAGGTCGTCGATCTCGGCGTCCCGCTCGATGACCGTCTCGGCGGCCTGCCGGTCGGCGGTCAGCAGGGCCCGGGTGGCCTGGCGCATGGCGGCGCGGACGCCCTCCGCCATGTCCACCAGCAGTTGGCTGACGATCTGGAGGTCGGCCCGGAACTCGTCGCGCATCATCACGTCCTGTGGTCGGTCGCCGCCGACGGGTGCCGGCGCAGGGGGTTGAGCAGGTGCGACGCCAACGGTAGGGCGCGCGGACGGATCCCGGATGAACCACGGTGAACGACGCCAGACGTGGGGGTGAACACTTCCGTAAGTGAGGGTAGTTCGTCCCGTTCTGTGTGGTAGCCAGGTTAACAATGACCCTACGATCGCCGGGTGGAGTGGGCGGTGGCGGTCGTGGTGGCCCTGGCTTTGGTGGCCGGGATGGCCGCCGGTCTGCTGCTGCCCCGGTTCCTGCCGAGGCGGGACGGTCACTCCACGTCGACGGGGAGCGTCAGCTTCCGCTGGAGCAGGGGGAGGCCCGCGATAGCCGACGAGCAGCAGGCCGGGCTCGGCCGCCGGACGATCGACTCACTCCGGGCCGGTGTCGTGGTACTGGACAACGACGACGTCCCCGTGCTGATCAACCCGGCCGCCCGCGCGATGGGGCTGCTGCGTACCGGCAGCACTCCCGGCTCAATCGCCGCGCACCCGCTGATCCGTACCCTTGCCGGCCAGGTGCGACGCACCGGCGTACGGCGCGAGATCGAGCTGGACCTGCCCCGAGGTCGCGACAGTGCGGGGGAGAACCCGCTCGGCGTGCACCTGCGGGCGATGGGTCTCGGCAACGGCTTCATCGCGGTCGAGGCGGTCGACGTGACCGAGTCGCACCGGCTGACCCGGGTACGACGGGACTTCGTGGCCAACGTGAGCCACGAGCTGAAGACCCCGATCGGGGCCCTGCAGCTGCTCGCCGAGGCGTTGCTGGACGCGACTGAGCCGGCCGACGCGGCGGCGCCCGACCTCTCCGAGGACCTGGTGGCCGCCCGCCGGTTCGCCGAGCGGATCCAGCACGAGTCGACCCGGTTGGGTCGGCTGGTGCAGGAGTTGCTGGAGTTGACCCGGCTGCAGGGGGCTGAGCCTCAGCCGCCACCGGAGCCGGTCGCGCTGGACTGGGTGATCGCCGAGGTGGTCGACCGCACCCGAACCACGGCCTCCGCCCGGGGTGTCGCGGTGACAGTGGACGGGGCGCGGGGTCTCACCGCGTACGGCAGCGACTCCCAACTCGCCACGGCGGTGGCGAACCTGGTGGAGAACGCCATCAACTACTCGGGCGAGGACACCACGGTGCGGGTGACCCTCCGCGGCGACGACGAGCACGTCGAGATCGCCGTCGCCGACCAGGGCATCGGTATCGCCCCCACCGACGTCGCCCGGATCTTCGAGCGGTTCTACCGGGCCGACCAGGCCCGCTCCCGTGCCACCGGCGGCACCGGGCTCGGCCTGGCGATCGTGAAACACATTGCGAGCAACCATGGCGGACGGGTCGAGGTGTCGAGCACTCTTGGTGGTGGATCGACGTTCACCCTCCGGCTGCCCGCCAGTCCACCGGACGACCTCCTGGCGACACTGCCGCCGGTTGGGATCGAATCCGGTCCGACTGGGCTACGGCAGGTCTGACAGCAAATGGAAAGGAAATCCCCGTTGAGCCGCGTTCTCGTGGTCGAGGACGAGGAGTCGTTCTCCGACGCCTTGTCGTACATGCTCCGTAAGGAGGGCTTTGAGGTTTCGGTCGCCGCGACCGGCACCGACGCCCTCACCGAGTTCGACCGGACCGGCGCCGACATCGTGCTGCTCGACCTGATGTTGCCCGAGATGTCGGGGACCGAGGTCTGCCGGCAGTTGCGGCAGCGCTCCGCCGTGCCGATCATCATGGTCACCGCCCGGGACAGCGAGATCGACAAGGTGGTCGGGCTGGAGATCGGCGCCGACGACTACGTCACGAAGCCGTACTCGCCGCGGGAGCTGGTCGCGCGGATCCGGGCGGTGCTGCGCCGGCAGAGCCCGGAGGTGGCCGAGGCGGGTGCGCCGACGCTGGCCGCCGGGCCGGTGCGGATGGACATCGAGCGGCACGTGGTGACAGTTGACGGCGGGGCCGTGCAGCTGCCGCTGAAGGAATTCGAGCTGCTGGAGCTGCTGCTGCGCAACGCGGGCCGGGTGCTCACCCGCGGTCAGCTCATCGACCGGGTCTGGGGCGCCGACTACGTCGGTGACACCAAGACGCTGGACGTGCACGTCAAGCGGCTGCGCTCCAAGATCGAGCCGGAGCCGTCCGCGCCGCGCTTCATCGTGACCGTGCGGGGTCTGGGCTACAAGTTCGAGCCGTGATCGGCGTACGCCAAGGGGGTCTGCGTGCGATGCAGGCCCCCTTTTGGGCTGTGCTGCGGTGCCTTTGGAGCTGATGTCGCAAACGAGTCAGACGCTGATGTCGTCAGCGGTTCAGCTCCAAAGGCGTTCCGACTCATGCCTGCGATGCGCGGCTGTTCAGGCGGCCGTCGGGGCGAGAAGTGCGGTGATCGGCACCCAGAGCTAGACCTCGTCGGCCGGGTGCGGGGCGATCATGCCCTGCTTCGTTCTGGTCGCGCACAGCTCGGCCAGCCGCTCGTACGCGGCAGCGCCGATCAGGGCGGTCAGCTCCGGTGAGTACGACAGGTACATCGGCTCGGTGCCGACGTGCGCGTCCGTCGAGGAGGTGCACCACCAGTCCAGGTCGTGACCGCCGGCTCCCCAACCCCGCCGGTCGAACTCGGACAGGGTGGAGACCAGCACCTTGCTGTTGTCCGGCCGGTTCACCCAGTCCTGATCGCGGCGGATCGGCAGCTGCCAACAGACGTCCGGCTTGTATTCCAACGGGTGCACCCCGTCGCGCAGCGCCTGGGCGTGCAGGGCGCAACCGCCGCCGCCGGCGAAGTCGGCGTCGTTGAGGAACACGCACGGACCGTCGGGGCCCTGCGTGGCGGTGCGGCGGGCCGGCGTCTTGCCGTCGATGGTGTCCTCGTCGGTCCAGTTCTTGAACCCGCGCCGGAAATGCTGCCAGGTCGACGGGGCGAGTCGCCGGACGGCGTTGCGCACCCGCTTCTCGTCGTCCGAGTCGGTGAAGAACGCCCCGTGCGAGCAGCAACCGTCGGCGGCCCGACCGGCGATGATGCCGTGGCAGCCCTTGCCGAAGATGCAGGTCCAGCGGGAGAGCAGCCAGGTCAGGTCGGCCCGGATCAGGTGCGTCTCGTCGGCCGGGTCGGTGAACTCGATCCACTCCCGAGGGAAGTCCAGGGGCACCTCACGACTGCGCGGGTCACCCGGGTCGTCCACCAGCACACGGAGCTCCATCGTCACTCGGCCCAGCGTACGCGCGGTGACGTCCGCAGGCCGGTGAGCCGCGCAAACGTGTTGCGCCTACTGTCTTCACCATGCGACTGGGTGTCCTCGACGTCGGATCCAACACGGTGCATCTCCTCGTGGTGGACGCGCACCACGGCGCGCACCCGTGGCCGGCGCACTCCGAGAAGGTGGTGCTCCGGCTGGCCGAGCAGATCGGCCCCGACGGCGCGCTGACCGAGGCGGGCGCGGACGGCCTGGTCAAGGCGGTGGGCATGGCCAAGGCGGCGGCCACCGGGTTGTCGGCCGACGACCTGATCGCCTTCGCCACGTCCGCGGTGCGCGACGCCACCAACGCGGCCGAGGTGCTGGCCCGGGTCCGGGACGAGACCGGCGTACGCCTGGCGGTGCTCTCCGGGGCGGACGAGGCGCGGATGACGTTCCTGGCCGTACGGCGGTGGTTCGGCTGGTCGGCGGGCCGGCTGCTGGTGCTGGACATCGGTGGCGGCTCGCTGGAGATCGCCGCCGGCATCGACGAGGACCCGGACGTCGCGGTCTCCCTGCCACTCGGGGCCGGTCGGCTGACCCGTGAGCGGCTACGGGTCGATCCGACCAGTGCGGCCCCGCCGTCGGCGGAGGCCGTCGACAAGCTCCGGGAGTACGTGGACGGCCGGCTGGACAAGGTCGTCGACCAGATGACCGAGGTGGGTTGGGGTCGGGCGGTGGCCACCTCGAAGACGTTTCGCACCCTGGCCCGACTGGCCGGGGCGGCCCCGTCCGGTTCCGGGCTGTGGGTGCGACGCAGCCTGACGCGGGCCGGCCTGCGGCAGGTCATCGGCTTCATCAGACACATCCCACCGGCGCAGTTGATGGAGCTGGAGGGGGTCAGCGCGGGCCGGGCCCACCAGTTGCTGGCCGGTGCCGTGGTCGCCGAGGCGGTGATGCGCCGCCTGGATCTGGACTCGCTGGACATCTGCCCGTGGGCGCTGCGGGAGGGTGTCATCCTCCGCCGGCTCGATCAACTGGAGCCGATCTGATCCGGTGGCCGTTTTCGGTCGATTTGCCGGCGCTCGTCACGATGGCCCCGGCGCTGCCGGGCTACGCTGGCTGATGTGACTTCCCGCGTTCCCGTGCTCCTGTCCAGCTCGTCGGTCTTTCCCGAGCCGACCGCGGCGGCGTTCCAGCTGGCTGCGGCGCTCGGCTACGACGGCGTCGAGGTGATGGTCTGGACCGACGTGGTCAGCCAGGACGCGGGCGCGCTGCGTGGCCTGTCCACGCACTACGACGTGCCGGTGCTCTCGGTGCACGCGCCCTGCCTGCTGGTCACCCAGCGGGTGTGGAGCCCCGACCCGTGGGAGCGCCTGCGCAAGGCCGCCGAGCTGGCCGAGACGCTGGGCGCGCCGACAGTCGTGGTGCACCCACCGTTCACCTGGCAGCGTGACTACGCGCGCAACTTCGCCGAGGGTCTGGCCACCGTCGCGGACCGGTTCACCGGGCTGCGCTTCGCCGTGGAGAACATGTACCCGGTGCGGATGGCGGGCCGGCAGTTCGTCCCGTACGTGCCCGGTTGGGACCCGACCGACGCCGGCTACCCGTCGTACACCCTGGATCTGTCGCACTGCGCGGCCTCGCACAGCGACCCCCTGGAGATGGCCGACCGGATGGGCGCCGGGCTGGCGCACGTGCACCTCGGTGACGGCACCGGCGAGGGCCGCGACGAGCACCTGGTGCCCGGGCGCGGCACCCAGCCCTGCGGGGAACTGCTCTCCTCGCTGGCCGGCAGGGGTTTCACCGGGGCGGTGGCGGTGGAGGTCGCCACCCGGGGCGCGAAGAGCCGCGCGGTGCGCGAGGCGGACCTGCGCGCCGCGCTGGAGTTCGCCCGCCAGCACCTGACCGCGTCGTCACCGGTCGACGCCTGACCCGTCCGCCCGAGATCGGGCGGACGCGGCGTCAGCTGACCGGTGAGAGGGAATCGGCGGCGGAGGTCGGCTGCGGGGCGACAGCCACCTGCTCGCCGACCGCCGCCCGCTTACGGGCCCGGTGCGCGGCGACGTGCGAGCGGGTGGCGCAGCGCTCCGAGCAGAACCGCCGGCAGCAGTTGGACGACGTGTCCAGGTAGACGTTGCCGCACCGCTCGTCGGCGCAGACCCCGAACCGGGCGCTGCCGTACTCGCAGAGCCACACCGACAGCCCCCAGACCGCGCCGGCCAGATATTCGGCACTGACCGAGGCACCCCGACTGGTCACGTGCATGTGCCAGTCGCTGGAGTCGTGCCCGGAGATGCGCGGCTGCACCGGGAACGCCTCGAGCAGCGCGTTCAGCTCGGTGACCGCCTGGCCGTCCCGCCCCGAGGTGCCGTACTCGAAGACGTCGCGCAACCGTTTCTGTGCCCGGCGGAAAATCGCCACGTCCCGGTCCGCGACCTCGTCGCGCATCCAGGCGTTCTCGTCGGGGAAGAGGGCCCGCAGGTCGTCGAGGTCGTCCAGGCGGGCGTTGACCAGGTCAACGCCGGTCCGGGCGTACGCGTCGAAGTTCACGCCCCAACGGTAGACGACTCAGCGGGTGCGCGGCGCGTCGATGTAGTGCGGTAGGAACCGGGCGTAGCCGTCGGTGATCAGACTCGCGCTCTCCCGCACACCCACGCCGGCCGATTCGCCGTCGACGATCCAGCTGCCCAGCACCATCCGGTTGCCGGCGAACTGCGGCAACGCCCGGAACTCCTGGTAACACCAGCCCTCGTCGCCGTAGATCCCCGGATTGGTGATCTCCTCGTCGGCGGTGACGATGCGTACCGATCCGCCCTCTCGGCCGAGCAGTGGCTTGGCGACGTACTCCGTCATTCCGCGCGGCGAGTCGAGGTACGCCGGGAGCAGGTACTCGTGGCCCGGGTACAACTCCCAGAGGACCGCGAGCAGTGCCTTGTTGGAGAGCAGTAGCTTCCAGGCCGGCTCGATCCAGGTGGTCGGGGTGCCCGGGGCCAGGGCCGCCGGCCCGTACGGCTCGGCCAGCATCCACTCCCACGGGTAGAGCTTGAAGCAGGTGGTCACCGGGTTGTCGTCGGCGTCGACGAAGCGTCGGCCGTCCCAGCCGATCTCCTGGATGGGTTGGAGCTCGACGCCCAGGCCGGCCTGCCGGGCGGTCTCGGCGAGGTAGCCGGCGGTCATGTGGTCCTCGCCGGATTCCTCCTCGTTCGACCAGAGCACGTGCACCCGGGGGTCGTGCAGCCCCGCCCCGATCTTGGCCCAGGCGCCGACCAGCCGCTCGTGCAGGCTGTTCCACTGGTCCAGCTCCGGCCGGGTCTGCTCCAGCCAGTACCACTGGATGATGCTCGCCTCGACAAGCGCGGTGGGGGTGTCAGCGTTGTACTCCAACATCTTCGGAGGCCAGGTGCCGTCGTACGCCAGGTCGAAGCGCCCGTACAGGGTCGGTGGCGCCTCCCGCAGCGACCGGGCCACCGCCTCGGCCGCCCACTCCGGGATGCCGAACTCGGCGTACCGGCGCTGCGCCACCACGTGCTCGGCGGCGGCCACCGACATCCGGTGCAGTTCCTCGGTGGCCTCCTCCAGCCGCAGCACCTCGTCCAGGTCGAACGCGTACGCGGCGGTCTCGTCCCAGTACGACATGATCCCGCCGCCGGGCAGCTCGGTGTCGACGTAGACCAGCCCCTGCGACCGGATGGTGGCGTCCCAGCCGGGGCGAGGCGTGACCGTCTCGCGGCGCACGTCAGCCGCCGCAGGCGGCGAGGTGGGTACCGAATCCGCCGCGTTCGGGCAGGGCGGCGGTGGTCGGCTCCGGGGCGGTGCGACCGGCGGCCGGGTCGGTGACCCGCATCGCCAGCGCGACGGTGTCGCCGCCGCCGACCGGCCCGAGGGCGCAGTCGTCGTCATCGTCGTCGTCCGAGGTCATGTTGCAGCCGGAGAGGGCGAGCGCGAGAGCGGTGAGCGCGCCGAGCTGCACGGAGGCCGAGCGGAGTCGGCGGCGGGGGCGTTGGTCCACGGCATCGTTGTAGCCGATCGACGCCACCGCCGCCGCCCCGCCCCCCATGTCGAGGTGGCCCGGCCGCCCCTCGGCGGGGCCCCTGGCAGGGGCGTTACGCTCGGCTCATGCTCCGTTCCGTCATCCTCGCCGCCTCCCGGTCATCCCAGGTCGAGCGGCTCGTCGCGACTGCCCCGTACACCCGGGACGTCGTCCGCCGGTTCGTCGCCGGCGCCGCCACCGACGACGCGTTGCGCGCGACCCGCGGGCTCGTCGACGACGGCCTCGCTGTCACCCTCGACCACCTCGGTGAGGACACCGTCCGCCCCGAGCAGGCCACCGCCACCCGGGACGAATACCTGAAACTGCTGAAGATGCTCGGCGACGCGGGCCTCACCCCGGCCGCCGAGGTGAGCGTGAAGCTCTCCGCCCTCGGCCAGATGTTCGACGAGCAGTTGGCGTACGACAACGCGCGGGCGATCTGCGCCGCGGCCGACGCGGCGGGCACCACCGTCACCCTGGACATGGAGGACCACACCACCACCGACTCGACGTTGGAGGTGCTGAGCCGGCTGCGCAAGGACTTCCCGTCGACCGGCGCGGTGCTCCAGGCGTACCTGCGGCGGACCGAGTCGGACTGCCGGGAGCTGTCGTCGGCCGGGTCGCGGGTGCGGCTGTGCAAGGGCGCCTACAAGGAGCCGGAGTCGGTGGCGTACCAGTCGGCCCGTGAGGTGGACAAGTCGTACGTGCGCTGCATGAACATCCTGATGTCCGGCGACGGTTACCCGATGCTGGCCACCCACGACCCGCGGATGATCGCCATCGGTGAGGACCGGGCCCGGTGGTTCGACAGGGGTCCCGAGCGCTTCGAGTTCCAGATGCTCTACGGCATCCGCCCCGAGGAGCAGGCCCGGTTGGCCGGCGAGGGCTACACGGTGCGCACCTACGTCCCGTACGGCGACGAGTGGTACGGCTACCTGATGCGCCGGCTCGCCGAGCGCCCCGCCAACCTGGTCTTCTTCGGCCGTGCCCTGATCTCCAAGAAGTAGTTCCTCCGGTTCGGCCGACGGGCCGGCGGCGATCCCTCGGGTCACCGCCGGCCCGTTTCGCCATCCGGCTCGTCGGTCAGCCGAAGCTGGTGAGCGAGCGGCCGGGCCGATCGGCCCGGGGCGGCCTCGCCGCATCCAGGTAGTGGTCGTACCCTTCGGCGGGTGACTGACGAGGTGCAGCAGCCAGCACCACGGCGGCTCTGGCCGCTGTGGACGGTGCTCGTGGTGGTCGTCCTGCTGCTGGGCTGCGGCCTGCCGGCGGCGCTCGTCGTCGGAGTGATCCGGGAGACAGGCTCGCGCCCCACTGTCAGCCGGGTCGGCGCCTCGGCGGCCGACGACCCGGCCACCGCAGTGGCCCGTGGGTTGTCCGACCGGATCACCGCCCAGCTCCACCGGCAGTCCGCGGCGCTCCTGGGCGGCGACCGCGCCGGGTTCCTCGCCGTCGCCGATCCCGCCGCCCACAACGATCTGCGCCGACGCTTCGCCGCGCTGCGCGAACTCAAGGTGACCGGCTGGCGCGCCGAGCCCAGTGGCCTGCCCGTGCCCATCATCGGCAAGCCCGGCGAGTGGCGGCTGCTGGTGCGCTTCCAGTACTGCTTCGTCACGCCGAACTGCCGGCCCAGCCCGGTGCTGATCGGAACCCGGTGGCGGGAGAACGGCGACCAGCCCCGGATGGTCGCCATGGAGGAATCCAAGTCGGTGGAGACCGGCACCCGACCCTGGGAGATCAGCGACCTGGCGGTCGCCATCGGCGCGCGAACCATCGTCGCGACCACACCGGCGCTGCGCGGCAAGCTGCCCGGCCTGCTCGCGCAGGCTGAGGCGGCGGCCAAGGTTGCCGACGGGTACGCGGTGACCGGCTCACCGCCGGACCGCTACCGGATCTTCTACGCCGGGCGCACCGAGTGGCAGCGCTGGTACGGCGGGGAGCGCCCAGAATGGACCGGCGGTTACGCGGTCACAGTGGGCGGCGGCCACCACGAGGTGGTGCTCAACGCCGAAGGGCTCTCCAACAGCGGCACCGACGACCTGCTGCGGCACGAGCTGACCCACGCGGCGTCGTTGCCGGAACGCGGCTACCCGGGCAAGCTCACCTGGTGGTTGGTCGAGGGCCTGGCCGAGTTCGCCGGTGCCGGCGGCCAGGCGGTCGACCGGTACGAGGGGATCGCCGACGTGCGCAAGATGGTCCGGGGCGGCTGGGACGGCAAGTTGGAGGGCGTCAACCCCGCCGACGACGCTTCCGCCGAACGGGTGGCCGCCAGCTACGGCATCGGCTACCTGGCCGTCCGGCACCTCGTCGACCGGTACGGGCCGTTGCGGCTGCTGACCTTCTTCAAGACAGTGGTGCACGACGGCCGGACCATTGAGGCGGCCTCCGAGAAGGCGTTCGGTGAGCAGTGGTCGACGCTGCACGACGAGTGCGTGGCGTACGTCCGCGCGACCGCCGGCTGAGCCGCTCGTTCGCCTGCTGGCGGCGGTGGGCCGGGCGGACGCCCGACCCACCGCCGTCGTTCACCAGCCGGTGCCGATCGACGATCGGGTACCGAGGCTGCCGTTGGCGGCTCCCGGATACATCCAGAGAATGCCTGTCACGTTCTCCCGGGCGAGGATGTCGGGCTTGCCATCCCCGTTGAAGTCGGTCATCCCGAAGGACGTGTAGTTCGCCCACTGGATGCCGACCTGGGTGATGGTCCGCGCCTGCAGGTCGTACACCCGCAGCAGGGCGGTGTCGATCTCCCGGCCGTAGAGCTCCGGCGTGGCGTCACCAACCACGTTGGCCACCCCGAACCCGGTGTACTGGTCGCTCCAGCCGTCACCGACGTCGATCCTGGGCAACCTGCCACCCGCCAGGTCACCCGGGTAGACCCACAGGTCGTGTGTCGTGCCCGCGGTGTAGACGTCCTGGTAGCCGTCCTTGTTGAAGTCGCCAATCCCGAACGGTCGGTAGCTGCACCACTGAGAGCCGGAGAACGTGGGAGTGGGGCTCAGATCGTCGGCGGTGCCCAGGAACACCTGCAGGTCACAGGTGACGTTGTCTCGGACGACCACGTCCTGGTAGCCGTCGTGGTCCATGTCCGCGATGCCGAACGAGGTGAACTGGCCCCACCCCGAGGAGATCAGCCGTGGTGCGGTGAGCTGGTTGTTGACCTTGCGGTAGCGCCACAGGCTGCCGATGGTGTCCGTCGCGTAGACGTCGGTCTGCTTCGTGCCGGTGCCCGGCGGGGTCCAGGTGGTGGCACCGACCGAGGTGAGCGAACCGCTCTTCGTGACGTTCGTCGCCCCGACCTGGGTGGGGGTGAGCGCCCGCTTCCACACCTGCAGGTTGCTGAGCATTCCGGAGTAGTGCGCCGTCGGTGCGCCTAGGTACTTGTAGCGGCCCGCCACGAACTTGCCGGTGCTCGGCCACGTCGGCGTGGCGGTGTACTGCGCGCTCCCCTTGATCACCCCATTGACGTAGAGCACGATCGTCCGGGTCTCGGCGTTGTAGGTGCCGACCAGGTGCGTCCAGACCCCCAGCGCCGTACCGGCAGGTGCCACCACCTGGGTGTACGACCAACCGCTGTCGGCGTTGCCGAGACCGAATCGCCAGGTGTTGTCACTCTGGTTGTTCCAGAGCAGGAAGCGCGACGCGTTCGCCCCGTCCTCACTGGCGATGACACCGCCGGCGGCCGTGGGCTTGGCCCAGACCGAGATGCTGAACGACTTGCTCGTGTCGACCAGTCGCTCGTTGACCGACAGCGCGCCCTGCTTGGACGCGTCGACGATGGTCCCGGTCTTGTCGACGTTGAGGAACAGCGCCGGGCTGAAGAGTTCGCCGCCTCGCCAGTAGGCGTTGCCGCCCTCCACGGTGAGGGATTTGCCGCCGGAGACATCCTTCGCGCTGGTGACCGCGGCGTCCGGCAGGTCGTCGAACTGCCAGGTGTGGTCCGAGGTGACAAGCGTCTGCTTCGGCTGGGCGGTGATGGTGGCGCTGCTGGTTTGGATGTTGGTGACCAGCCAGGCGGTCGTGACCGCACCGGCGCCGACGGTCCACAGGTCGGGGTTGCCGTCGGCGTTGATGTCACCGGCGCGCAGGTTGAGCGCAGCATTCGTGTTCCAGCCGCTGGCGGCCAGGGTGCGGGCGGTGTAGGTGAGCTGTCCGGTGTCCTGGTTGTAGGCCAGGTTGGACCAGAGGTGCAGCGCGCCGGTGGTCCGGTTCCAGAGGAACATCGCCGCGCCCGTGCTGGTCTGCGTTGTGGTGATCGTCCAGTTGTTCCAGTCGGCGCCACCGGTCGGGGTCAGTGCCCCGGTCGAGGTCGCCCCGAAGAACAGGCTGGTCCCCGGAAAGCTGGGGTAGTAGGTGAGCTGGTAGCCGTTCGTGGCGTCGCCGCTGGTGCCGATCAGGTCCGGGAAGCCGGAGCCGGGCCCCCGCGCCTCACCGGCGTTCGCCAGCTGGATCGGCGATCGGCCGTACTCGTCGAGGAGGTAGTCGGCCAGGAGGCTGGTCTGGACCCCACCGCGCTCCGGCATCAAGGTCGAGCCATCGCCGTTGCCGGCGAGGATCCCGCCACCGCCGGCGTTGTTACCCGTCGGGTAGTAGATCAGCACGTCCTGAAGGTTGCCGCCGGTGAATCGTCCCGTGATGACCTGAGCGCCGTTGAAGTCGGCCGGAGAGTTCTCACCGGTGACCCCGTTCCCTCGCGCGCCCATGTTGCTGATGCTCGGGTTTACCCCGGCCGCGCCATTGTTCTTTGCCAGCCACAGGCCAGCCTTGAGGTTGTTCACCGAGCCACCGGTGAGAAGGTCGGCTCGGCCGTCGCCGGTCAGGTCGCCGTCCGGTGCCACGACGGACGAGGGGTCGGCATTGAACGACAGGATCGCGGTATCGCCGAAGTTCTTGCCCGCGGCAGTGACGCTGGTGACGGAGATCGTGTTGGTGAAACGGTTCGGGGTGATCTGCAAGTTCGCGTTGCCGTTCGCGTCGGGGGTGACGCTCTGCGGCGGTGCCGCGTTCAACTGGTAGACGTAGTTGGTGGGCACGGCGCCGCTGGACGGCGGCTTGACCGAGACCGTGACTGGCTGCCCGATCGTCGGCTGTACGGCGAGTTCGGAGATGTTGGGCGGTCCGGCCCTTGTGGCGTCGAAGGTGAACCGACAGGTGGTCGACCAGTTGCTGGAGGTACGGAAGTCGGTCGTCTGCACCTTCCAGGCGAAGGTGGTCGGGGTTCCCGCACTGCCGCTTGTCACGCCCGCGGCGGCTGCCAACGCGGCTCGCGGTACGACAAATACCGCAGTGGTGCCGGAGGAGTACGTCAGCAGGTTGGGATTGGTGCTGGCGATGGCCGTCTGGGAGGCATCGCTGTTCTTCCACAGCTTGAAGGTGACCCCGAGCGCTCCTCGGTCCGCGTCGGAGACCGGCGCGTACAGGGAGACGGCGGTGTCGCCGACCACTGTCGGGCTGGCCGCGATGCAGTCTGTCGCGGGGGAGGTGGTCAATCCGGTCGGCGCGGCGGGTGCGTGGTTGTAGCGGATGGTCAGCGTGGGGCTGGTCTCCAGGAACTCCTTCCAGCTCTGGGCGTCGCTGGCCTCGTTGGCGGCGACCATCCAGAGGGTGCGGGTCGACTTCTTGGCCGTGACGTCGGCCTTGATCTGCCCGGTGATGTCGAAGGACACGCCGTCGGCGTCGCAACCGCTGTAGCCGTACGCGAAGCTCTTGCTGGCGATGGCGCTGCCCTTACTCACCCCCTCCCAGTAGTTCCAGGTGGCGTTGCTGGAACTCAATGTGGTGCCCGGGCCGTAGATGTTCACCGTCTTGTCGGTGCAGCTCCAGGATCTGGTGTTTGTGATCTTGAAGAGGGCGTCCGCGATCTCGGCGCCGGCCAGGGTGGAGTACGGGACTGGGAAGTTGATCAGAGTGTTCGACCGCTGGCTTCCCGAGTTACCGACCTGCATCCGGCCGATCGGGTCCGGAGTGTTCTTCCAGTAGTTGGTCGACTGGTGCTGGTAGGAGATCGAGGCCCAACCGCTCATCTTGGGGCCGACCGGCGTCCAGTTGAAGGTGGGGTCGATGTAGAGGGGGAACACCGCTGCCGGGTCGTTCAGCAGCTTCGGGTCGGGGGTGAGCCGCAGCTTCCCGGCACCGATCTGGACAGCGATCGGGGCCGTTCGCGCCCCGCGACCGGGCCCGCCCGGAGTGGAAGCGGCTCCTCGTTCGTTCGTGCCAGCCTGTGCGCCCGCGCCGCTGGCGGAATCCCACATCGCGGGGGCGGGCGCGGTGATTACCGTCCGGCCGCCACGATCGCGCCCGGTGATGTTGCCGGCCGGGTCGGCTGTCAGCTCGACGCCCTTCGTGGCGGTGGCGAGGTCGAGGGCCGCGAGCCGCGGGTTGGCGGCAGCCTGTCGGTTCTTGACCACGAAGACGTGCGAGAAGGAACCCTCGGTGTCGACCCGGACGGTCAGGTCGACCCCGGGCAGCACCTCGGCGTAGGTGGCGGTTGGCCCCGACAGGGTCGGCGTCGGCAGGGTCAACGGAGCGGTGACCGACAGTGCGCGGTCCCCGCTGGTCATCTGGGCGAGCGGTCCGCCGCCACCGGCGGAGACCCGGATCGGGTTGGTGGTGACGGCCGCCGTGATGCTGCCGTCGGCGTTTCGGACCAGTGTCGGGTCCAGGTCCTTCCACGTGCCGTTCACCCTGGTGCGAGTGGGTACGGCCGACTCGGTCAGCTCCATCATTCCGTCTGGGCGGGCGGTGAAGGTCGTGGTCGACGTCCGGGCGCCGGTTGCCTCGACCGGCTTGCCAGTCCGCTTCGCCTCGACCATCGCCCGGTCGACGCTGAGTGATCCATCCGCCGGCTTCGGTGCGGGCTTGCTGGGCGCGGCGGCGGCCGGTACGGCGGGTAGGAACGTGGCTGAGGTGGCCAGGACGAGGCTTGCGACGACACCCGTGGTGAGCGTTCGTCTGGATGTCGACGTCCTCGGTTGAGGACCGATTTTGGGCATGAAGAGGTATCTCCCCCGTGAGTGAAGCCGTCGGACGCGGAGCACGTCCGTTGGGCGGCCACAGTGAACCAGCACCTACGGCACCGGTGGAACGGAGGACGTCACACGGAGTCGTCCCTTTCGGACTCACTGCAGCGTATTTGCCGCTGTGATCGTGGTCATTTGTTATCGCACCGTTACCTTCGGGGGAAGCCGACATGAAACATTGTTCGCGCCACGGGGGTGTGCGACGAGACACCCTGCGTGGATTTCTGACGATCTCGCAGAGGTGAGGGTGAAATGGCCGGGCACGGGGGATTGCGCCTACTTACACGGCGCAAACGGCTGGGGGCACTGACCGCGGCTACGTCGCTGGTGGCGAGCTTGTTGGTGGGTGCACCGGCGGCTGCGAAGCCGGAAGACAGTGGACTGTCCACACTGCCGCCCATGTCGCCAGGGCGTTCGGTGACCGGTGTCAAGCCGCTGCCCACGAACTTCGTGACTCCACCCGACCAGGCCAAGTCGACCTATCGACCGTCGCGGACGGCGTGGCCGAAAGCTGCCTCGACGACTGTGGCGTTGACCGGATCGGCGTCCGCGGCCCGGGCAACGGCACCGGCGAAGGCCCGCGCGGCAGGCACCCCGGTCTGGGTGGAACCGGTCGTCAAGCGCGGACGGTACGCCGGCCCGCAGCAGATGCGGGTGTCGGTCGCCGACCGCAAGGCGACCGAGGCGGCAGGCGTCGGCGGCGTGCTGCTCTCGGTGACCCCGTCGTCGACCGAGCCAGTCAACGGATCGGTGCGCGTCGGCGTCGACTACGCCGACTTCGCCGAGGCGTACGGCGGCAACTACGGCTCCCGACTGCGACTCGTGCGGATGCCCGCGTGCGCCCTCACCACACCGGCGCTCGCCGAGTGCCGAACGCCGACACCGTTGGTCTCTACCAACGACCCGGCGAGCAACTCGGTCTCGGCCGAGGTGCCGATCACGACCGCCACCGCCGACAGCCGGTCGGCCGACTCGGCGATGGTCTTCGCCGCCATGGCGGGTGCTGGCGACGAGGGCGGTAGGGGCGGCACCTATGCGGCGACCGACCTGAAGCCGTCCGGTTCGTGGACGGCAGGTGGCAGCACGGGCTCGTTCAGCTACTCGTACCCGGTGACCGTGCCACCGACCCGGTCGAAGCTCCTGCCGCAACTGGCCCTCTCCTACAACTCCGGTGGTGTCGACGGTCAGACCGCCGCGACCAACGCGCAGGCCTCCTGGGTGGGCGACGGCTGGACCACCCCGAAGTCGTACGTCGAGCAGACCTTCGTCTCCTGCTCGGACGACCCGGGTGGCAGCCCGTCCCCGGTCAAGACGAACGACCGTTGCTACGCCGGCCCGGTCCTCACCATCGCCCTCAACGGATCCTCCAGCTCACTGATCTGGGACTCCGCCAAGAGCGTCTGGAAGATGCAGAACGACACCGGCGCGGTGGTCACCCGGGTCATGAACTCGGGCAACGGCAGCGGAACCAAGGACACCGACTACTGGCGGGTCACCGAGCGGGACGGCACCGTCTACGAGTTCGGCCGTAACCGCCTGCCGGGTTGGACGACCAACAAACCGGAGACCAAGTCGGTCGACCACATCCCGGTCTACTCGGCGCACTCGGGAGACCCCTGCTACAACGCGGCCGGCTTCAGCTCGTCGGTCTGCACCATGGCGTACCGGTGGAACCTCGACTACGCCAAGGACGTCCACGGCAACGCGATGGCCTACTACTACAACCAGGCCACCAACTACTACGGACGCAACGAGGGCGCCACCGACGTGTCCTACATCCGGGACAGCAACCTCGCCCGGATCGACTACGGCTTCCGCGACAACGGCGCGTACGGCATCATCCCCAACCAGGTGGTCTTCAACACCGACGACCGCTGCCTCTCCGGCACCTGCAAGCCGCTGAACGAGGCGAACAAGGCCAACTGGCCGGACGTGCCGTTCGACCTGGTCTGCAACTCGGGCACGGACTGCAAGCCGTGGAGTCCATCGTTCTTCTCCACGGTGCGGCTGACGTCCATCGAGACCCAGCAGTACGACGCGAGCCTCACCCCGCCGTACCGGAAGGTCGACACCTACGCGTTCACCCATACGCTGCCGAACCCAGAAGACGAGACATCGCCGGCGCTGTGGCTGTCGTCGATCACCCGCACCGGGCACGACACCACCTCCGGTGGCTCCACCAGCGCCATCTCGCTGCCCTCGGTGTCGTTCACCGGCATCAAGCTGCCCAACCGGGTGGACACCGCAGGTGGCTACCCGTCGTTCTACCGGCAGCGCATCGCGACGATCACCACCGAGACCGGTTCGGTCATCTCGCCCAGCTACGAGCTGCCGAAGCGCTGCACCGCGCCGGTGACGATCAGTCCCACGTCCAACACCCAGTCCTGCTACCCCGTCTACTGGACGCCGGACGGGCTGCCGAACCCGATCCGGGACTGGTTCCACAAGTACGCGGTCACCCGGGTCACCACGACCGACCCCACCGGGGGCGCCCCGGCCACCTCCACCAACTATGAGTACGTCGACGGCGCGGCGTGGCACTTCGACGACAACGAGGTGGTCAAGGCCAAGTACCGCACCTACGGCCAGTTCCGCGGTTACGGCAAGGTTCGGGTCCGCAACGGTGACGGCGCGAACGACCCCCGCACCCTGGGCGAGACCACCTACTACCGTGGCATGAGCAAGAACAACAACACCACTGTCGTCAACGTCACCGACAGCGCCGGCGGCGTCCACGAGGATGTCGATCAGCTCGCCGGGCGTGCCCTGGAGGCCACCTCGTACCTTGGTGACGGCGGTCCGATCGACAGCTCGACTGTCACCTCGTACTGGGTGTCGGACGCGACAGCTACCCGGAGCCGCACGGGGCTCCCGGCGCTGACCGCGACGTTCAGCGCGCCGGTGCAGACCTGGCGGCGGCAGGCGGTCACCTCGGGTTCCAGCACCACCTGGCGATACAGCCAGACCGACATGTCGTACGACGCGTCGACCAGCTCCGCGACCTTCGGCCTGCTGCAGCACTCGTACGACCACACAGTGCCGGCGAACCCCGCCTACGACCGGTGCACGAGCACGACGTACGCCCCGGCCAACACCGGTCTCAATCTGGTCGGCCTGACCAGCCAGGTCGAGACCGTGTCGGTGGCCTGCGCCGGCTTCCGCGCCGGCTCGCCGACGTCGGTGCCGGGCAGCACCAACACGCTGGCCGCCCCGACCACTGTCAACCGGCCGGCGCAGGTCGTCTCGCATGCCCGGACCTACTACGACGACCCGCAGTTCGCGACCACGTTCCCGCAGGCGGCCCCGAGCCGGGGCAACGTCACGATGGTCCGCAAGGCGTCCGACTGGGTCTCCGGCGGATATGCCTACCAGACCACCGACCGGGTCGAGTTCGACGCCTACGGTCGCGCCACCGGCACCTGGGACGGCAACGGCAACAAGTCCACCACCAGCTACACCGACAACGCCGCCGGCCTGACCACCGGCATGACCCTGCAGAACGCGGAGGGCCACGGCACCTCCACTACCATGACCACGCTGCGTAATCTCCCCACGAGCAGCACCGATGCCAACGGGGTGGTCACCCGTACCCAGTACGACGCGCTGGGTCGGCTGAAGACGGTCTGGTTGGCGTCCAGGCCCACCAGCGCTCTGCCGAACGTGAAGCACAGCTACGCGGTTTCCAAGAGCGGGCCAACCGCGACGACGACCGAGACGCTGAACCTCAATAACAGCTACGCGACCACCACCACCATCTACGACGCCCAGTACCGGGTGCGGCAGACCCAGGCGGACACGAACGTGGGCGGTCGGATGATTTCCGACTCGTTCTACGACAGCCGGGGTTGGGTGCGGGCGACCTACAACGGCTGGTGGGACGCCGCCAGCGGACCGAACACGGTTCCGGTCTACGCCGACTCGCTGGAGAAGAAGGCCCTCAACCAGACCTTCAACACCTACGACGGGCTTGGCCGGGTCATCCTGGCCGAGAGCGCCCGCGACGGCGTGGTCAAGTCGTCGACCAGGACGGTGTACAACGGCGACCGTACGACGGTCATCCCGCCGACCGGTGGCACCGTCACCGCGACGGTCACCGACCCGATGGGCCGGTTGGAGAAGCAACTCCAGTACACCGCAGCGCCGACGCTGGTTTCCCCGTCGAACTCGTTCACCGGCGTCTACCGCCTCACCGGCGGCACCTCGGTGGACAGCACCTACGGCTACGACGGGCAGGACAACCAGTCGACCGTTACCGACGCTGCCGGTAACCCCTGGATCAGCACGTTCAACCTGCTGGGGCAGGTGGTCAGCAAGGACGACCCGGATGCCGGCACCAGCACCATGCGCTACGACGGCGCGGGCAACGTCATCGAGTCGACCGACGGTCGCGGCAAGACCGTCTCGTCCACCTTCGACAAGATCAACCGTCGTACGGCCAGCTTCGCCGCGACGGCCGCGACGCAGTCGGCCAGCAACAAGCTGGCGGCATGGGTGTACGACAACGACAACAGCGCCGCGTCGATCACGAATGCGATTGGCAAGTTGACCACGGCGACCGCCTTCCGCAATGGCGCCGAATACAGCACTCAGTGGATCAACTTCGACTCCTTCGGCAACTCGAAGGGCGAGACGATCACCATCCCCGCTGTCGAAGGGGCGCTCGGCAACACGTACGCGTTCGGGCACACCTATTCAGCGACGACCGGGCTTCCGGTTACCGACACCTACCCGGCCAGGGGAAACCTGCCCAGCGAGACAGTGATTCGCGCCTACGGCGGAATACTGGACCTGCCGACGGTCGTCGGTGGGCTTGCCGGCTACAGCGCGTCCGTCGACTACGACGCGTGGGGACGGGTCACCCGTAACCTTGTGGGTCTTTCGACGAGCGGGGCCTCGGTCGTCAACATCTACGACGACCACAACGGGCGACGTAAGCAACAACTGGTGACCAAGACGACGACCACCACCAAGGACGTCGGCAAGCGAGACTACGAGTACGACCTGTACGGCAACATCACCAAGACCGTCGACACCCGCTCCGACCCGACCACCGCGTCGGAGACGCAGTGTTACCGGTACGACTCGCTGCGGCGGCTCACCAAGGCATGGACGGCGACCGACGCGTGCGCGGTCACGCCCACCCTCGGTAACCGCGCCATGGTCGGCAGTGGCATCGGTGCCACCAGCGCCTACTGGACCGAGTGGAACGTCGACTCGCTCGGCAACCGGAAGAGTCAGACCCAGTACTCGACGTCCGGCGGGACCGACACCACCACCAACTACGTGTACGACGGCAACGCCAAGGGCCAGCCGCACACGTTGACGAGCACCGCCACCTCCGGTGGACTCACCGGCAGCACCTCGTACAGCTACGACGACGCGGGCAACATGACCACCCGCAAGGCCGGGCAGGGCACCCAAACTCTGAACTGGGACGACGCTGGTGAGTTGGCGTCGGTGACCGGCAGCACTGGCGGAAACAGCTCGTTCCTGCACGACGCCGACGGCAACCTGCTGATCCAGAAGGACCCGGGGGTCACCACTCTCTACCTGCCAGGTCAGCAGATCACCCTCAACACCAACACCCAGGCGTTGAGCGGCACCCGCTACTACCCGCTGCCCAGCGGTGCGATGGCCTATCGCACGGGCAGTGGCACCGCGTACGGGTTCACCATCCCGGACCACCAGGGCACGCCGAACCTCTACCTGAACAACACGGCCCAGGTGCCGACCTGGCGGCAGTACACCCCGTACGGCGCGCCCCGCGGCTCTACCGTCACGGCGCCGGACAACCGCGGCTTCCTGAACCAGCCGCTGAACACGAGCACCGGCCTGACCCAGGTCAGCGCCCGAAACTACGACCCGACAATCGGTCGGTTCGTCTCGGTCGACCCGTTGCAGGACCTGGCCGATCCGCAGCAGTGGAACGGCTACTCCTACGCCAACAACTCCCCGGTCACCATGAGTGACCCGGACGGTCTGATCCCGGCTGACTGCCTAGAGTTCGATTGCCGTGGTTACGACCCCCGTCCCCTGAAAGAGGGCGACGGTCGTGGCGCGGGTGGCTGCCCGGGTGGCTGCGGCACCGACGCGAACATCGATTGGGGCAACAAGAACGGCAAGACGAGCACCAGGGACCGGAAGCGGACGCACCCTCGGATCCTCGGGCACGTGATCTTCGTGCCCGAGACGGTGCCGCTTGAGGAGTTCACCCGCCGCTGGAACGAGCAGCGTGGCGAATGGTTTACCCGGAACTTCACCTCGAACGACGAGTTGATGGCCCAGGATGAACGGGCGCTCGCCATGAACATCTGTCACGAGATGGGACGTCCGGGCGGCTGCCAGCAGTGGATTGAGGACCTTTACAACCCGTACATCGACTTCTTGGCGGCGAACCTGCCGGCGGACGAGATGTTCCAGAGCGGTGCGCTCGGGGCACTCGGCAGCGCCGGACGTGTGGGTGCACCCGGCAAACGCCCTGCGGGCGGCGGTGGCTGTAAGAGCTTCAGTGGTGACACTGAAGTTCTGATGGCGGACGGTTCCACCAAGCGCCTCATGGATGTCGAGGTCGGGGACGAGGTTATGGCCTCGGATCCGGAGGTGGGTGAGCAGGGGCCGAGATTTGTTACGCACGTCTGGGTGCACGACGATGATTTCGTCGATCTTCAACTCTTCGGCTCGGCGGTTACGACTACTGAGGATCATCCGTTCTGGAACCAGACTGATCGGCAGTGGCAGCGGGCTGATGAGTTTGATTCGGGCGACCTCGTGTTGTTGGCCAACGGCCGCACCCGATCCGTGCTAGGTATCCGTCCGAACACCGCTCACTCAGGCGAGGCATACAACCTCACCGTCGACGGCCTCCACACGTACTATGTCTTCGCTGGTAAAGCTCCGGTCCTGGTTCACAACTCTAACGGCTCCAATCCGTGGGGTAATTCCCATGAATGGACGCAAGGTCGTGTGCCGACGAGTGGCGGTCCATCGGACGGAGTTCTCTATAGGCGTGGTGCGGGCGGTGCCATCGTCGACTGGGGTGTATACGATGGAAAGGGTAATCTCAAGTATCGAACAGATCTCTTCGGTGCGACACACAAGGGTGTCGAGACGCCCCACTGGCAGACCTATCGAGAGAATGTCAACCCGAGCGGCAAGGCCTTCGTTCAGGAAACGGGTGATGCCTTCTCTGGTGTGGGCCCCGTAGGCGAGCCGCCGTGCGGTTTCTGATCACACTAATCGGGGTGCCCGCCCCTATTCCCTGACTCGAATTTGGCTACCGTGTCCATGAGGTGGAAGTGGCGTCCGTGTCTGATCTAGAGGAACTTCTGCTGCTGGCTGAGTCGGAGAGCTGGCAGGACCGTAGCAGGGCTGGCCAAGGTCTTGTCGCCTACCTGGGCGAGCCGGTCACGGATGGTGTGATTCTTCGATTGCTCATGGATGCGAAGGACACCGCTGTCACCGTTGCCACCGCTGATGCTCTATTGGCTCGGGCTGATCTCGTTTCATGGCGGATGTTTGCGCGGGGGTGGGCCGCGGCCGTTGAAGGGACCAGCATGACGAACTATATCGACCACCTTTATAGCTGCTTGAACGGTGCGATGTACGTCGCGAGCTTGGACGCCGAGAAGGCTGCGGCTCTTAAGGGCGTGGTGGGCCAGCTTCTTGGCGACGATGACGAGACGGTAAGGTCCGCTGCAGCAGAGCTTCGCAATCTGGTATTCGAAGGTCTCTGACGGCAAGCACATATCCTGCAAATTTTCGGTAGTAAGCAACAGGCGTAGTTGTCAGGGGTCGATTGTTGGGCTCAATGGCGGGCGGCGGATACGATTTCGCCGCCCGCCATCAGGCCAGTCGAGAACAAGCATCGACGAACGATCATGGATCCCGAATTCACGGCGGGGGTCGTTACGATCCTTTGCATGGCGGTGCTCGTCATGCTGTCACCACCCGTACGATCGATGCGTGCGCCGCCTCCACCCGCCGCGGCCCGCGAGCGCCACGCGGCCCCGCCTGCTCATTGCCCTGACCGCCGTCGTCGTTCTCACCGCCACCACCGCCGCGTCCTGCGGCGACGAAGGCCCCGACCTCGCGCTCGCCTCGGCCACTCGCAACCCGGTCACCGAGGTGATCGACGCTCCGGCCACGGTGACCGCTCGCGCCGCCGCCACCCTCACCGCTCCCGCCGACGGCACCCTGGCCAGCCTGCGCGTCCAGCCTGGACAGCGGGTGAAGCGCGGTCAGGTGCTGGCAGTGGTCGACTCACCGAACGCGCAACAGCGTCTCCGTCAGGCCAAGGAGGCGCTGACCGCCGCTAAGCGCGCCGGCCGGGGCGTCGGAGCCGGCAACCTGACCAGCAGCCGGCGCGGCACCGACAAGGCCGCCGACGAGGCGTTCGACGCGGCCCGGAAGGCCGCCGAGAAGATCGCCGACCCGCAACTGCGCGACGCGCTGCTCACCCAGGTGACGTCGGCGCAACGTCAGTACGCGTCCGCGGCGCGCAGCGCCGACCAGGCGGTCCGCGCGGTGCAGCGGGGGATCAACGGGTTGAGTTCCGCCGTCGGCGCGCTCTCGGCGGCGCAGCGGCTCCAGGCCCAGCAGGCGTACGACCTGGCGAAGGCGACAGTCGACGCGCTGACCCTGCGCGCCCCGATCGCCGGGGTGGTGCAGCCCGGTGGCACCCGAGCCAGCGGTGGAGCGAACGCTGGTCTGGCCGGGCTGTTGGAGCAGGCCGGTGGCGCCGGCCTCGACCCGTCCGTGCTGGCCCCCAGCCAGGGTGGGCCGCCCGCCGGGGTGGACGACGCCGTCGCGGTCGGCGGGCTGGTCACCGCCGGCGCGCCGGTGCTGACAGTGGTGGACACCGGACAGCTCGGACTGCTCGCCGAGGTCGACGAGACCGACGTACTCCTCGTCAAGGCGGGCGTGACCGCCACTGTCGAGCTGGACGCCGTCACCGGCGCCAGCTACGACGCCACAGTCCGCTCGGTCGACGTGCTTCCCACCAACTCCGCGCAGGGCGGGGTCACCTATCGGGTCCGCCTCGCGCTGGGCGCCGGAACGTTGGCCGAGGACGAGCTGGCCCCGACTCCCCGCCCCGGCATGAACGCGATCGTGCACCTGCGGGTACGCGAGGCCGTCGACGCGGTGACCGTCCCCGCGTCGGCGGTGTTCTCCGCCGACGGCCGGGACGCGGTCTGGGTGGTCCGTGACGGCAAGGCGGGCCGGGCTTCGGTGACGGTGGGCGTCCAGGGGTCCGACCTGGTGCAGATCCTCAACGGCGTGCAGCCGGGGGACCGGATCGTGGTGCGCGGCGCCGACCAGGTCCGCGACGGCCAGGAAGTCCAGTGAGCGAACCCGCCGTCGCGGATCCGCCGGAAGGGCAGCGCGTGCCGGCCATCGAGGCGGTGGACGTGTCCCGGACGTACCAGCTCGACGGGGTGTCGGTGGAGGCGCTGCGCGGGGTTTCGCTCACCGTGCAGGCGGGGGACTACGTGGCCCTGGTCGGCCCGTCCGGCTCGGGCAAGTCCACCCTCATGCACCTCCTCGGTGGGCTGGACCGGCCGACCGGTGGCCGCCTGGTCATCGGCGGGCGGGACGTCAATGCCCTCGCCCCACCGGAGATGGCGACCCTGCGCAACGAGACCATCGGCTTCGTCTTCCAGGCGTTCCACCTGCTGCCGCGTACCTCGGCTGTGGAGAACGTGGCGTTGCCCCTGGTCTACCGGGGGGTGTCGGCCCGGCAGCGGCGGGAGCGGGCGGCGGCGATGCTGGGCCGGGTCGGCCTCGGGCACCGGCTGGATCACCGGCCCAACCAGATGTCCGGCGGCGAGCAGCAGCGGGTGGCGATCGCCCGCGCGCTGGTCACCGAGCCGACGGTGCTGCTTGCCGACGAACCCACCGGCAACCTGGACAGCGTCACCGGCGCCGCAGTGCTGGAGCTGTTGGAACAACTGAACGCGGAGTCGGGGGTGGCGCTGGTGATGGTCACCCACGACCAGGAGGTGGCGGCCCGTGCTCACCGCCGAATCACCATGCGCGACGGGGTGGTCGTGGCGGACAGCGCAGTGAGCGCACACCCGCCGAACGCGGACAGCGCCGACCCGCGCTCCGTTCATGATCGACCGCCGTCCGTTGATCACGGTCGACCTGCGACACTGGTCCCCGCTCCCAGCGCGGAGCCCCGGTCCGCGTCCGGAAGCGGTCCGGGGCACCCGTCCGGTGGCTCCGGTGGCGCCGCCGGAGCCACCGGGCGCCTTCCGCGCGAGGTCGAGCGGCCCGAAAACGATCCGCGCGACGCCGCCCAGGGCGAGGCGCGCGACGCGGCTGCGGGTGAGCGCGAAGCCGACCGACCCGGGGGTACGGCGTGAGAGTCGCCGAGGCGTGGCGGGTGGCGCTGGACGCCCTACGGGCCAACCGGCTGCGCAGTGCGCTGACCATGCTCGGAGTGATCATCCGGGTGGCCTCGGTGGTGCTGCTGGTGGCCATCGGCACCGGCACCAAACAGAAGGTCGAGCAACAGGTCGAGGGCCTCGGCTCCAACCTGCTGCTGGTCGTCCCCGGCCGGATCGAGGTGGGCAACGCGCCTGTCGTCTCGCCGCTGACCCTCAAGGACGTGGACGCCGTCACCCGGGTGGTCGGCGACCCCGACCGGGTGGCCGTCACCGTCGCGTCCGGGGCGACAGCGCGGGCCGGCGCCCGCTCCGACTTCACCACCGTGCAGGGCGTCCTGGAGACGACCCCGGCGGTGTTCACCCGCTCGCTGGCGCGGGGACGCTATCTCACCGGCACCGACGTGGACACCAGCCGACGGGTGGCAGTGCTCGGTGACTCGGTCGCCCGTGCGCTCTTCCCCGACCGGGACCCGCTCGGCCAGCAGGTGGCATTGGCCGGGGTGCGGTTCCGGGTGATCGGGGTCTTCACGCCCCTCGGGCAGAGCCTCGGCGTCGACCGGGACGACGAGGTGCACGTGCCGGTGACCGCCGCGCAGCGACTCTGGGGCACCCAGCGGGTCGACGGCATCGCGGTGAAGGCGCCGGACCGGGAGCGGATCGACGAGCTGGGCGAACGGATCGTCGCCGAGCTGAACCGCCGCCACCCGGACACCGAGTTCAGCGCGGTCACCCAGCAGCAGATCCTCGGCGTCCTCGGTGACATCCTCGGTGTCCTCACCGGTGTGCTGGCGGCCATCGCCGGCATCTCCCTGCTCGTCGGCGGCGTCGGCGTCTCCAACATCATGCTGGTCAGCGTTCGGGAGCGGACCCGGGAGATCGGGCTGCGCAAGGCCGTCGGCGCACGTCCCCGCGACATCGGCGTGCAGTTCCTGCTGGAGGCGGTGCTGCTCACCACGATCGGCGGGCTCACCGGTATGGCGCTGGGAGTGGGGACCGCCCTGCTGGTCGACGCGCTGTCGCCAATCCCGGCGGCGATCACCTGGTGGTCGTTGGCGCTGGCCTTCGGGGTGTCGGCGGTGGTGGGCATCGTCTTCGGGGTGGTTCCCGCGCAGCGCGCCGGCCGTCTCGACCCGGTGGTCGCGTTGCGCACCGAATGACCAGCGCCGCAACAACCGGACGACAGGCGCGGACGGGTGGATACCGGGAGCACGGATCGGGTGAACCGGCCACCGAAGCATGATCAGTTGCAGGAAGGGATCGCGCCGGTCACAACCGCCCCGCTACCGTACTGGTAACACGCGCGTCGCCGGCCCGGCCCGGAGCATCCGTCGGGTTGGCACGCGCCGGGCATGGGATGGGTCGGTGAGCCATGGCCGGGTCACAGTCCGACGGACGGCTGTCGGAGGTCAAGTTCCTGACCGTCGCGGAAGTGGCGACGGTCATGCGGGTGTCAAAGATGACTGTCTATCGCCTGGTGCACAGCGGTGAACTCACCGCCGTCCGGGTCGGCCGGTCGTTCCGGGTGCCCGAGCATGCGGTGCACGAATATCTCCGGGGTGCCTTTCAGGAGACCGCCTGAGCCACCGCCCCGCCCTCCGATAGCCGGCTGACCGGCATCGGTGGGCGTAAGGAGTGAGCTCGCGGGCCTCGCGTCGCGAACCAGAGGTGGCCGTGACGGGGGCGCGTTGGTCCGGCTGACGCCCTCCGGCTACCCTGGAGCCCGACCGAGACCCCACCGGTGCGCCCCGCCGCCCAGACTGGTCCGGTCCGTTGTCCGCAAGCGGTCGCCGTCGCCACCTGCGTGGTGTCATCCGGTCCGCCCCGCACGTTGTATCGAAAGGCTGTCGTATGGGCTCGGTGGTCAAGAAGCGCCGTAAGCGCATGGCTAAGAAGAAGCACCGCAAGCTGCTGCGCAAGACCCGCGTCCAGCGTCGCCGTCTCGGCAAGTGATCGCCGCCGGGCTGTCGGCCCGGCGTTCGGCGTCACTTGCCAAACTGTCGACCTCCGGAGGCTCAGGTGATCAGGCCGTGGTCGTCCCGGCTCGGTCCATCCTGCCGGCGTAGGTGCGTCAGATGACCCCCGGTGGCACCTCAGGTGCTCCGGGGGTCGTCGTCGTCACCGGAGTGGGCCGTTACCTGGGCGCCCACGTGGCGGCCCGACTGGCCGCCGACCCGCGCATCGAACGGGTCATCGGGGTCGACGCACCGGACTCCGGCACCGAGTTCACCGACCTGCTGGACCGCGTCGAACGCATCCGCGTCGACAGCGGTTCCCTCGGTGGCCTCCTCGCCGACCTGGACGTCGACGCGGTGGTGCACCTCGCGCTGGTCACCTCACCCGACCCGCAGCACGGCGGCCGGTCCGCGATGAAGGACCAGAACGTCATCGGCAGCATGCAGATGCTCGCCGCCTGCCAGCGGGCACCCCGACTGCGCAAGCTCGTGGTCCGCTCGTCGACAGCCGCGTACGGGGTGTCGTTCCGGGATCCCGCGGTCTTCACCGAGGAGACCGAACCCCGCGAGGTGCCGCGCGGCGGTTTCGGCCGCGACATCCTCGACCTTGAGGGGTACGTGCGCGGCTTCCGCCGCCGCCGATCCGACGTCACCGCCACGGTGCTGCGCTTCGCCCCGTTCATCGGCTCGACCGCCGACACCACGTTGACCCGCTACTTCTCGCAGCCGTTCGTGCCGACCGTCTTCGGTCGTGACCCCCGCCTGCAGTTCCTGCACTTCGACGACGCGTTGGAGGTGCTGCACCGGTCGATCGTGGAGGACCATCCCGGCACGTACAACGTCGCCGGCCCCGGAGTGCTGTCGCTGTCCCAGGCGATCCGACGCGCCGGACGGGTAGCCGTTCCGGTGCTGGAGCCGGGTCTCTCCGGGGCCGCCGCGCTGGCCCGCACCATGGGCTTCGGCCGCTACGGCCTGGACCAGGTAGACCTTTTCGTGCACGGCCGGGTGGTCGACACCAGCCGGCTCGAGCAGGAGTACGGCTTCACGCCCCGGTCGACCGCCGAGGCGTTCGAGGACTTCATCCGCGCCCATCACGGTGGGGTGGTGGTCACCCGGGGTCAGTTGGCCGCGGCCGAGCAACTCGTCCTGGACGGCATCCGGCAGGTCCGCTCAGCGGTCCGGGAGCGGTCGTCATGAGCGCGAGGAGTGGGCCGGTCTTGCGAGCCCCGCAGTCGCGAACCGAGGCGGCGTCATGAGTGGGCCGGAGGAGGGGCGCGACCCGCAGTCGGTCGGGCGTTTCGACGTACCGCAGCAGGTGCCCGCGCCGGACGCGGAGCCGGCACGGCGCAACGGACATCGACCGGCCCCGCAGGCCGCGCAGACCCCGACCCCGACCGCACCGCAGGCCGCAAGCGCACCGTCGGCCTCGACCGCACCGCCGACCTCGGCCTCGACGCCGATGCCGGCCGACGAGGTCGACGCCGGGTTGCCAGGCGGCACCGAGCCGGCGGTGTCGGACCGGCCCGGGGACCACTGGGACCGCAAGGTCGCGAACGGGTTGGCGTTCCTGCGCCGACGGCTCTCCGGTGACTACGAGGTCGACGAGTTCGGCTTCGACTCGGAGTTGACCGACGCGGTCTTCCACCCGCTGCTGCGGCTGCTCTACCGGGACTGGTTCCGCACCGAGGTCAGTGGGGTGGAGCACGTCCCAGTGGACGGGCCCGCCCTGGTGGTCGGCAACCACTCCGGGACTGTGGCACTCGACGCCCTGATCCTCTCGGCGGCGCTGCACGACAAGCATCCCGCCCACCGCTACCTGCGGCTGCTCGGCGCCGACCTGGTCTTCCGGATGCCTGTGGTATCCGAGCTGGCCCGCAAGACCGGCGGCACCGTGGCCTGCAACCCGGACGCCGAGCGGCTGCTCGGCGGCGGCGATCTGGTGGGTGTGTTCCCCGAGGGCTTCAAGGGCATCGGCAAGCTCTACGCCGACCGGTACAAGCTGCAACGCTTCGGGCGGGGCGGTTTCGTCTCGGCGGCGCTGCGCACCGGCACCCCGATCGTGCCCGTCGCCATCGTCGGCGGCGAGGAGATCTACCCGATGCTCGCCGACATCAAGCCGCTGGCGCGGCTGCTGAAGCTGCCCTACTTCCCGGTCACGCCGACGTTCCCGCTGCTCGGCCCGCTGGGCATGGTGCCGCTACCCAGCAAGTGGCTGATCGAGTTCTGCCCGCCGATCCCCACCGCCCACCTGACCGACTCGGCGGACGACCCGCTGGTGGTCTTCAACCTCGCCGACCAGGTGCGGGAGACCATCCAGCAAACCCTGCACACGCTGCTGGAGCGGCGGCCCGACCCGTTCGGCCCCTAGGACGTCTCAGCGGACACGGCGTCTCAGCGGACACGGCGTCTCAGCGGACACGGCGTCTCAGCCGGCGCGGCGGCGGCGCTGCAGGGCCAGGCCGGCGGTCACCGCGCCAGCGACCAGCCCGGCTGCCGCTGTCGACGGTACGGCGATCTTGGCCGCTCGGCGGCCGGTGCGGAAGTCCCGCACCTCCCAGCCATGCTGGCGGGCCTGCCGCAGCAGGGCGCCGTCCGGGTTGACGGCCACCGCCCGGCCCACCGCGCAGAGCAGCGGCAGGTCGTTCGCCGAATCGCTGTAGGCCGCGCAGCGGGACAGGTCGAGCCCTTCCACGGCGGCGAGCTGGGTGACCGCCTCAGCCTTGGCCGGCCCGTGCATCAGGTCACCCACCAACCGCCCGGTGTACGCCCCGTCGAGCACCTCGGCCACAGTGCCGATGGCACCGGTGAGGCCGAGCCGGGCGGCGATCACCCGGCCGATCTCGACGGGGGCGGCGCTGACCAGCCAGACCCGCTGACCGGCGTCCAGGTGACGCTGGGCGAGCTGGTGGGTGCCGGCCCAGATCCGGGGGGCCATCATCTCGTCGAAGATCTCCTCGGCGAGGTGCTCGACCTCGTTGACCCGCCAGCCCTGGACGAAGGCCAGCGCCGCCTCCTTGGCCAGTGACATGTCACCGGCGTGCTCCCGGGCCAGCAGCCGGAAGCGGAGCTGTTGCCAGGCGAATCGGGCCAGGTCGGCGGTGGTCACGTAGTTGCGGGAGGCGAGACCACGCGCGAACCAGTAGATCGACGCGCCCTGCATCATCGTGTTGTCCACGTCGAAGAACGCCGCGGCGGTCGGGTCGGGTGCGCTGACCGGGGCCAGGTCGGTCTCCGCCCAGGCTGCGGTGTGCCCCTCGGCGTCGGTGCTGACCGTCACCTTACGGCTACGCGCCACGCGAATCCCTTCCTCACCGGTACGACGGATGCTCCCCAGCGAGGGTATCCGCCGTAGACGGGCGACCGGCCGGGCACACAGCGAACTGTGGCGCGGCCGGTCGGACGTGCGGTATGGGGACGCGGGTCAGCGGGCCCCGGGGCAGGTGTTCGGGTTCGGCCCGAGGGCGTCGCTGGCGGTCGGTGCCGGCAGGCCGCAGGCGATCGCCGCGCGCAGCTCGTCCGAGCGTTCCCGGATGCTCTCCAGCAACACCAGCGACCGCTGGGTCCGTTCCCGGTCGACCCGGGTGCTCCCGTCGAGCAGACCGCGTACGGCCCGGCGCTGGCTCGACACGAAGGTGTTGAGAGTGTCCAGACTGCCCGGCTCGGCCCGCTGCACAGCGGCCGAGGTCAGCAGGCGAACTCCCTGCCGGCTGTCGGCGTCCATGTCGTCGAGGACCGCGCTGTAGCCGATCCTGTCGCCGCGTAGCTTGGCGGCTTCGCCGACTCTGGTCCGGGCGAAGTCCAGGAAGAGTTGGCCCCGGCTGATGTCGGAGCTGGCCAGGGCGAGCTGTGCCCGTTCGGTGGAGCGCTTCATGCCGTACAGCGCGTCACCGGGCACCGCGTTCTCGCTGGCGGCGGAGATCCCGGAGACGGCGATGGCCCCGGCGGCGATGCCGACCAGGATCGCGCCCCGGGCTCGGGCCCGCCGTGCGGTGACCGCCGGCAGTAGCCGCCCGCGGGTGGTAGTGGCGGCCGGTTCGCTGACCGCCGCTGGTGTGCTGCCCAGCCCTTCCCGCTCGGCGGTTGCGAGCAGCATCGCCCGCAGGCCGGTACGGAAGTCCTGGTCCACCTCGACAGCCGGGGGGTCGACGCTGAGCCGCTGACCCACTGCGACGAGCGGCGCCAGTTGGCCGTCCACCCGGGATCGCACGTGGTGTCGTCGAGCGCCGTTGGCCTCGTCGAGAAGCTGCGCGAAGCGCTCCGCGCGCCGGCGGGAGAAGAGGGTGTTGTCCACCGCAGGCACCTCCTCTCGCTGGTCACGGCCGGTCGGCCGCCGTCGTTGCCAGCGACCGGGCGGCAGTGTGACACCACGGAGGTGAGGTGCCGCCGGCATGCCGGTCGGACCTCGGTGACCCGGGCCTGCCGGGACATCCACCGGTCGCACCCGGAGAAACGCGGCGGACCGTGCACGGGTTACGGGCCTGGCGGAGCCGAAATTACAGAAAGTGATGGTCATCACCGGGCGGGACCGACTCTGAGCTGCGCGGACGCTGATCGGCGTCCGTCGGTCCCGCCGTAACAAACTACGGCTGGAAGCCGTCGGGCAGCAGTCGGGCCAGGGCGCGGACGGCGCGGTACTGGAGGGCCTTGATGGCTCCCTCGTTCTTGCCCATCGCGCGGGCCGTCTCGGCGACCGAGAAGCCCTGGAGGAAGCGGAGCACTATGCACTCCTGCTGCTCCGGGTTGAGCTGCTTCACAGCGGTGAGGAGCGCGACGTTGGTGATGTGCTCCACCACCGCAGCCTCCGGGCTGCCCTCCGGGCCCCGGTCCTCCCGGTCGGCGTCGAGCACGTCGCCGGTGGTGACCTCCAGCCGGTACCGACCCGACTTGAAGTGGTCCGCGACCAGGTTGCGGGCGATCGTCACCAGCCAGGCGCCGAGGTCGCGGCCCTGCCAGGTGAAGCTGCCGATCCGCTTGAGCGCGCGCAGGAAGGTGTCCGAGGTGAGGTCCTCGGCGAGTTGCCGGTTGCCGACCCGGAAGTAGACGAACCGGAAGACGGTGTCCACGTAGCGGTCGTAGATCAGACCGAACGCCTCGGACTCGCCGGCCTGGGCCCGCTCGATCAGCGTCCAGACCTCGGTTGCCGGGTCGGACGGGTCCGGGCGGCTGGGGAAACCGGTCGGGGTGGTGGCGGTGGTGGCCGGCACCGCCGGGATCACCGCTGTCTCACCCGCCGCCGGATCGGTGGTGACCGCCGGTGTGTCGGCTACCCGACGACCCTGCACGGGCATTGTGGGTCGCGACGGTACGGCGACCCGGCCGCCGGCCGGCTTCGCGTTTGCACCGGGCACCGCGGGTCGTGGCGGTGGCTCGTTGTGGTGTGGCCGGCTGCGGATCCGCTGCGCCGCGCCGTCACCCCGCACGACGCCGCCGTGCTGTTCGTCCGATGGGGCACGGGCCGCTGGCCGCTCGTTCACATGGGAGCGGGCGGGTTGACCGGTCAGGCCGAGCGGGCGTTCCGCGTAACCGAAGGTGGTCACCGTGTTGCCCCCGTCCCGTCGGTCGCCGGGCGGGCCGGTCTAGGTCTCGTCGGGGCGGACCGACCGGTTGACCGGTCGGGCAGGACGGTCACGGGAGTTGCCGACGGGCGGCAATTCCCCTGGAGGTGCTGGTCCAATGCGCTCACAGGCACGGGGGCCTCCTCGGGCTGAGGGGTGTCGACTCACGGCAAATGGGGTGAGCCGACCCGAGTGATAATAGGGCCAACGTCACCCGCGCGTGGCAAGTCCGTTACACAAGGCGGAAGTATTTCCCGCTCCGTCGCACCGGTGCCGGACCGGTTGTCCGTCGTGTGCGATTGACTTTCCGCCGGTCGGGTGTTCCACCATGGATCCCCAGGTCGGAGCCTTACCGCCCGTTCGGCTGGCCCGCCGCGTCGCCCGGCCGGACGGGGCGGCCGAACTGCCCGTGGTCAGCGCCGCACGTCCCATCGACAGGACCTGATCGGATCGCCGGTGGCACACCGGACAGTCCCGTACATGGGACTGTCGCGGTGTCGTCTCCCGGCCGTGGCCCCGCCCATCGGGCGTGGCCCGTCGCCGTCCGCTGTGCCAGACTCGATCACCGTGCAGGACGCCTCGGAAAGCCCCGCGCCGAACCTCGCCGACCGGGTCCGCCGGGCGGCTCTCGACAGCGCCGACCGGCCCGCGCTGCACTGGCGTGAGCACACACTGAGCTGGTCCGAACTGGACGCCGCGGTGGACGCCGCCGCCCACGGCCTGTCCGCCGCCGCGCCTCCCACCGACCCCGCCGGTACGCCGCCACGCGTCGCCATCGCGCTGCCCAACACACCGGACTTCGTGATCGCCTGGCTCGGCGCCCTCCGCGCCGGGCTGGTCACAGTGCCCGTCAACCCCGGCCTCACCGCCCCGGAGCTACGGCACGTGCTGGCCGACTCCGGCGCGTCGGTGCTCATCGCCACCGACCACGTTCGAGGGCTGGTCGCCGACGTGGCCGCCGAGCTGCCCGCGCTCGCCTCGGTGTACGGCACGCCACCGACCGCCGAGGCGCCCGGACCGGCACCCCGCCCGCGACGCGGCGGCTTCGACCTGGCTGTACTGCTCTACACCTCCGGCACCGAGGGGCGACCCAAGGGGGCGATGCTGTCGCACCAGGCGCTGCTCGCCAACCACGAACAGGTCGCGGAGATCAAGCCGCCGGTGGTCGGGCCGACCGACACTGTTCTTCTGGCGTTGCCGCTGTTCCACGCGTACGGGCTCAACTCAGGGCTCGGTGCTTTCGTGCACCACGGCGCGACCGGCGTGCTAATTGACGAGCCGGGCCCGACGGCAGGGCTGGACGAGGTCGCGCGGCACCCGGTCAGCGTGCTGGTCGGCGTACCGTCGATGTTCCTGACCTGGGCCGGAGCGGCCACGGCCCGCGCGGCGACCGCGTCGGTGCGGGTGGCGGTGTGCGGCGCGGCACCGCTCGAACCCGCTGTCGCGGCGCGCTTCACGGAGGTCACCGGGCATCAGGTGCACATCGGGTACGGCCTCACCGAGACCGCGCCGGTGCTCACCTCCACCCTGGTCGGCGGCGTGGCCAAGCCGGGTTCGATCGGCCGGCCGCTGCCCGGGGTGCGGCTACGCCTGGTCGGCGCCGACGGGGCGGACCTGTGGCGCGACGGGCTGGCCGTCCCCGACGACGACCCGGACGAGCTGGACATCTCCGACGTGGCGCCGGGCACCGACCCGGGGCAGATCGTGGTGTCCGGCCCCAACCTCTTCACCGGTTACTGGCCCGACGGTCGGGGCGGCCCGGACGCCGACGGCTGGTGGGGCACCGGAGACATCGCCTACGCCGACGAGGACGGGGACCTCTTCCTGGTCGACCGGCTCGGCGAGTTGATCCTGGTCAACGGGTTCAACGTCTATCCGCACGAGGTCGAGCTGGTGCTCGCCGGGCACCCCGGGGTGGTCGAGTCGGCGGTACTGGGTGTGCCGCACCCGCGGACCGGCGAGACTGTGCGGGCGTACGTGGTGCCGGCGCAGGGCCGACCGGTGACCAGCGAGGAGTTGCTCGCCCACTGCGCACGGAACCTGGCCCGGTTCAAGTGCCCGACCGCTGTCGAGTTCGTCGACGCCCTGCCGCACTCGGCGATCGGCAAGGTACGCAAGACCCAACTCCGGTCGGCGACGCCGACCGACCGCACGGAGGTAACCGATGGCCAGTGACGCCCGACTCGCCCTGATCACCCGACCCGGCTGCCACCTGTGCGACGACGCCAAGGCGGCGCTCGACCGGGTGGTAGCGGTCACCGGCGACAAGTGGGTCGAGTGGGACGTCACCGGCGACGAGGGTCTGGAGCGGGAGTACGGGGACCGGCTGCCGGTGGTGATGCTCGACGGCAAGGAGCACGGCTACTGGCGGGTCGAGGAGGACCGGCTGCTGCGGGACCTGACCACGCCGCAGCTCTGACAGGTGCCTATGGTGCTCTGATGACCTCTGCGCACCCGCACCTCGTCTGGGACTGGAACGGCACCCTGCTCAACGACCTCAGCCTGGTGGTGTCCGCCACCAACGTCGTGTTCGCGAGCCTGGGTGGGCCGACGGTCACCTCGGACGAGCACCGGGTGCGGTTCCGCAGGCCGATCGCCGAGTATTACGCCGAGGTGCTCGGGCAGGCAGTGGACGACGACGAGTTCGGCCGACTGGACAAGATCTTCCACGACGCGTACCGCACCGGGCTGACCACCTGCGAGCTGGCCGCCGACGCGCGCGACGCGATGGCTGCCTGGCAGGGCAGCCAGAGCCTGCTGTCCATGTGGTTCCACGAGGAACTGGTCCCGACAGTGCACACGTACGGGTTGACCGGCCACTTCACCCGCGTCGACGGGCTGCGGGCCACTGTCGGCGGCGGCTACAAGGCCGAGTCGCTCCAGGTGCACCTGGCCGAACTGGGCGTGGACGGCGCCTCGGTGGTGCTGATCGGTGACTCCATCGACGACGCGGACGCGGCGCTCGCTGTGGGTGGCCGTGCCGTCCTCTACACCGGCGGGTTCACCGACCCGGCCCGGCTGCGCGCCTCCGGTCACCCGGTGGCCGACACCCTCACCGACGCGGTGGCACTGGCCCGGGAGGTCAGTTCCGCAAATAGGTGAGGACGGCCAGCACCCGCCGGTGCTGTTCGGTGTCCGGTGGCAGGGTGAGCTTGGTGAAGATGTTGCGCACGTGCTTCTCCACGGCGCCGTCACTGACCACCAGGGCGCGCGCGATGGCGGTGTTCGAACGTCCCTCGGCCATCAGGGCGAGCACCTCACGCTCGCGGGGGGTCAGCTCGCGCAGCGGGTCGTCGCGGCGACGTCGGGCGAAGAGCTGACCCACCACCTCCGGGTCGAGCACAGTGCCGCCGCCCGCCACCCGCCGCAGCGCGTCCAGGAACTCGTCGATCGCTGCCACCCGGTCCTTGAGCAGGTAGCCGATCCCACCGCCGGCGCCGCCGGTGGTGGCGAGCAGATCATCGGCGTACGACACCTCGACGTACTGGGAGAGCACCAGGATCGGGGTACGCGGCACCAGCCGGCGGGCCTCCACCGCAGCCCGCAGCCCCTCGTCGGTGTGCGACGGCGGCATCCGGACGTCGACGATCGACACGTCGGGCCGGTGCTCGACCACTGCCTCGACCAAGGCGTCACCGTCCCCGACGGCGGCCACCACCTGGTGCCCGCTCTCGGTCAGCAGTCGGACCAGCCCCTCCCGGAGCAGGACGGCGTCGTCCGCGATCACGATGCGCATTGCTGTGTTGTCTACCACGTCCTGCCCGTGGTGGGGGTGCGGCGCGGGACTGATCACAGCATCTCCGTTGGTCGCGGCTGCGGGGCTCGCAAACCCGGCTCACTCCTCGCGCTCACAGGGGAAGCTCGGCGCGGATCTCGGTGGGACCGCCGGTCGGGCTGACCACCACCAGTTCGCCACCGGCGGCCCGGACCCGGTCGGCGATGCCGGCCAGCCCGTGCCCCTTGGCCAGGTGCGCGCCGCCCTGTCCGTCGTCGCCCACCCGCACCTTCAGATGGGCGCCCTTACGGGCCACGGCCACCGTGGCCTCGGTGGCCCGGCTGTGCTTGGCGACGTTTGTCAGCGCCTCGGACACCACGAAGTACGCGGTGTTCTCCACCGCCGGGTCGAGCCGCCCGGCCGGGGTGCCGAGCTGCGGGTCCACCTGAAGCTCGATCGGAATCAGCCCGCGGCCGGCGATCGCGGCCAGAGCGCTGGGCAGGCCCCTGTCGACCAGGATCGGCGGCGCGATGCCCCGGGACAGCGCCCGCAGCTCGGCCAGCGTGTCCCGGGTCTGGGTGACCGCCTCGTCGATGGTGCGACCGGCCGCCTCCGGGTCCGAGGCGAGCTGCATCCGGGCCCGGCTGAGATCCATCGCCAGCCGGACCAGGCGCTGCTGGGGGCCGTCGTGGATGTCACGTTCCAGCCGGCGTAGCGCGGAGGCCTCGGCGGAAACGGCCGCCCGCTTCTGCTCCTCCAGCACTGTGATCCGGTCGCGCATCTCGGCCACCCCGGTCAGCATCGCCTTGGCGAAGCTGGCCTGGAGCAGCGCGCAACCCCGCACCACGATCGGCAGGGTGATCAGGAAGAACACCCCGAGCGCGGTGTAGAGGCCGATCCGGGCGGTGGTCGAGTCGCCGAGGCCGAGCAGCTGCGCCAGATCCTGATCCCCCTCGCCGTCGGCCCGGGGCAGGGCCCAGTCGTACGCCCAGTAGAGCGAGCCGGCGATCGCCGCGGCCCACCAGGACAGCGTCACCACGAAGGTGCCCGCCGCCGCGATCAGCCGCAGGATGCCGTGCGCCAGGTCGAGCCAGGACTGGGCGTCCCGCATCGGCACGAAGATCCGCCGCCAGGCGTTCGCGCCCGCCTCGGGCAGCCGGTAGTGCGGCCGGATCCGGGGCTGGTGGAGCACGGCGGGCAGCCGCAGCCGCTCGACGTCGGCCAGCCCACGGGCGGTGTAGAGGGTGCCGCTGAGGATCGGCAGGCCGATCACGGTGACCACCAGGCCGATGCCGACCGCGAGGCCGACGACGAGGACGACGAAGCTGGCCAGCGCCAGGGGCAGGCCGAGCAGCACGTACCCGGAGTCGACGAAGAGCTGGCGGGGGATGCTCGGTGCCAGCGTCGGTCGGTCGCTGGTGGCGGCAACGGCGGTCATGCTCAAAGGCTAGGCATCTGGGCTCGGTGTCCCCATCCCGAAACCCCGCCTCTCCTCCGTAGTGCTGCCCCTACCCCACCCCCCACCCCCGCACCCCGCCCCCCGCCGCCGCCCCGATCCCGTCGATCTTGCAGTTGCTGTTGGGGATTTGCCCGGGTACGGGGGAAAGGCGGGGACAGCAAGTGCAAGATCGCGGGACCTGGCGGTGGCGCACGCAGGGCCGGCGCGGGATTGGTCAGAGAAGTCGGGATTGAGCAATAATCGCCCGGGCGGCGAGCGGACCAGGCCGTTCAATCGATCTTGTGGAATGGAGGGGCTGGTGAGGTCGCGCCACGCAGCGACAAGATCGCGATTTGTGCACGTCTTCACAAGCGCCTACGCTGTGACTCCGACGCGCCCTGCTAGCACAGCCGGCAACCTCGGTCGCCAGCGGGAGTCCACAAACGGCCGACCAGCGGAGTTGGCCGAGGATCGCACCGCACGGAGTCTCATGAGTCAGCACCGTCACCCAGGCGCGCCCGGCCGCGCCGGTGCCGTACCGGCGCTCCCGGATCTGCCCGAGGCGACCGTCGCTCGGCTCCCGGAGTACCTGCGCGCGCTGCACAACCTCGCCGACGCCGGGCACGAGACGGTCTCCAGCGAGGGTCTCTCCGCAGCCGCCGGGGTCAACTCCGCCAAGCTCCGCAAGGACCTCTCCCACCTCGGCTCGTACGGCACCCGGGGCGTCGGTTACGACGTCGCTCTGCTGATCGAGCAGATCGAGTATGTGCTCGGGCTCACCCAACGTCGGGCGGTCGCGCTGGTCGGCGTGGGTAATCTCGGTCACGCTCTGGCCGGCTACGACGGCTTCGCCAGCCGAGGCTTCCGGATCGCCGCACTGCTCGACGCCGATCCCTCCCGGGTCGGTGAGGAGATCAACGGCCTGGTAGTCCGGCATGTTGACGACCTGCCGACGGTCGCCGCGGAGGAATCCCTCGCGATCGGCGTGATCGCCACCCCGGCCGCCGCCGCCCAGCAGGTCGCCGACCAACTGGTCGCCGTCGGCGTGACGAGCATCCTCAACTTCGCGCCGTGCGTACTCTCGGTTCCGGAGGGGGTCGACGTGCGCAAGGTCGACCTCGCCATCGAGCTGCAGATTCTGTCCTTCCACGAGCACCGCAAGGCGTCGCTGACCGCGCTGCCCGCCACCGGCGGGACCGCTCTCACCGCCCTGCCGGGCGGGTTCGCGGCCACCGACACCCAGGAGGCGATAGGCACGTGAAACTGCTCGTCGTCGGCGCGTCCTACCGGACCGCCCCGGTCGCCACGCTGGAGCAGCTGGCAGTGCCCCCCGCCGACCTGACCCGCACACTGGACCGCCTGGTCGCCCAGCCGTACGTGGCCGAGGCGGTGATCGTCTCCACCTGCAACCGGGTGGAGGTCTACGCCGCCGTGTCCGGTTTCCACGGTGGGCTCGGCGACGTCTGCGCCGTCCTGGCCGAGCAGGCCGGCAGCTCGCCGACCGCGCTCGCCAGCCACCTGTACGTGCACTACGACACCGCGGCCGTCGACCACGTCTTCCGGGTCGCCACCGGTCTGGACTCGATGGTGGTGGGCGAGGCGCAGATCCTCGGCCAACTGCGTGACGCGTACCACTGGGCCACCGGCGCCGACTCGGCCGGCCGGCTGCTGCACGAGCTGATGCAGCAGGCGTTGCGGGTCGGCAAGCGGGCCCACGCCGAGACCGGCATCGACCGGGCCGGCCAGAGCGTCGTCACCGCCGCCCTGGAACTGGCCGCCGGGCACCTCGACGGCGACCTCGTCGGCCACCCGGCCCTGGTGGTCGGCGCCGGTGCGATGGGTTCGCTCGGGGTGGCCACGCTGTCCCGGCTGGGCGCCGGGCCGCTCACCGTCAGCAACCGGGGCGCCGACCGGGCCGTCCGGCTCGCCGAGTCGTACGGGGCGAGCGCCGCGCCGATGACCGAGCTGGCCGACACCCTCTCCACAGTGGACATCGTAGTGGCCGCCACCGCGTCCACCGAACCGGTCCTCACCCGGTCGGTGGTCACCGCAGCGCTGGCCGAACGCGACCCGTCCCGGGGCCCGCTGGTCCTGCTCGACCTGGCCGTTCCGCGCGACGTCGAGGAGGGCGTCGCCGAGCTGCCCGGCGTCGAGGTGATCGACATCGACCGGATGGCGACGCTGCTCGCCGACGGTCCGGCGGCTGCCGACGCCGCTGCCGTCGAACGCATCGTCCTCAGCGAGGTGGAGGGCTTCCTCACCTGGCTGCGCGGTGCCGACGTGGCACCCACAGTGGCAGCGCTGCGCGGCCGGGCCGACGACGTGGTCACCGCCGAGCTGCGCCGACTGGCCCAGCGCCGTCCCGACCTCGGCGACGACCTGCGGGCCGAGGTGGCCCGCACTGTGCACCGGGTCGTGCAGCGGCTGCTGCACCAGCCCACCGTCAAGGTCCGCCAGTTGGCCGCGGAGCCCGGCGGCGACCAGTACGCGGCACTGCTGCGCGAGCTGTTCGACCTCGAGGTGCCGCAGACCTCGCCGGTGGACACCGTCCCGGACGTGCTGACCCCCGACCTCGGCATGGCGCTCCCCGGCACCGACCCGGTGTCCGGAGCCGACGCCGCCGAGCCCACCCCACCCACCGGAGGTGCGCGATGACCGCCCCCCTGCGCCTCGGCACCCGGGGCAGCGCCCTGGCGATGGCCCAGTCCGGCCAGGTCGCCGAGGCGGTGACCGCCGCCACCGGGCGCCCCGTCGAGCTGGTCGAGGTCGTCACCGCAGGCGACCGCTCCAACGCGCCGGTGCACCGGCTGGGCGTCGGGGTCTTCGTCTCCGCCCTGCGCGACGCGCTGACCGCCGGCACGATCGACTTCGCGGTGCACTCGTACAAGGATCTGCCCACGGCCGCCGCCGGTGGGCTGCACATCGCGGCGGTGCCGGCCCGGCAGGACCCGCGCGACGCGTTGGTGGCCCGCGACGGCCGAACGCTCGCCGAGTTGCCGCCCGGGGCCACAGTGGGCACCGGCGCGCTGCGCCGGATCGCCCAGTTGCACGCCCTCGGCCTGCAACTGGAGGTCACCCCGATCCGCGGCAACGTCGACACCCGCCTGGCGCGGGTGCTCGGCCCCGAGGCCGACCTCGACGCCGTCGTCCTGGCCCGGGCCGGTCTGGCCCGACTCGGCCGGCTGGACGTGATCACCGAGTCGCTGGACCCGATGCTCATGCTGCCCGCTCCCGCTCAGGGCGCGTTGGCCGTGGAGTGCCGGGTCGACGAACAGGACCTGGTCGAGCTGCTCGCCGTGCTCGACCACGCACCGTCGCGTGCCGCGGTCACCGCGGAACGTGCGTTTCTGGCAACCCTGGAGGCCGGGTGCAGCGCACCCGTCGCCGCCTATGCCGAGCTCGCCGAAGGCGAGACCGGCGATGAGATCTACCTGCGCGGGGCGGTGATCAGCCCGGACGGTACTCGTGACCTCCGGCTGTCCCGCACCGGAACGCCCGCCGACGCGGCGGAGATCGGTAAGGCACTCGCCGCCGAACTCCTCGAGCTCGGCGCCGACTCGATCCTCGGCCACGAAGGACACACCGGCCCGGGGACCCAGCAATTTGGGAGCACAGAATGACCCGCACCCGTAAGCCCGTCGGCCGTATCGCGTTCGTCGGGGCTGGCCCCGGTGACCCGGGCCTGCTGACCCGTCGGGCCCACGACGCCCTGGTCGACGCCGACCAGGTGATCTACGACCGGGGAGTCCCGGAGTCGTTGCTCACCGTCGTTCGCGCCGAGGCCAGGGACGATGCCGAGTTCACCCCGGCCGAGGGCGCGCCGGGGGACGTGGCGAAGGTGCTGATCTCCGCGGCCCGCTCCGGGCTGAACGCGGTGCACCTGGTCGCCGGCGACCCGTTCGGGCACGACTCGGTGGTCAAGGAGGTGCAGGCGGTGGCCCGCACCGCCGCCCACTTCGAGGTGGTGCCCGGCGTCGGCCAGGCCGAGGGCGTGGCCACCTACGCCGGGGTCCCGCTGCCGGGTGTGCGTACGGCAGCCGACGTCGAGGACGTCAGCGCGCTGGACTTCGAGGCGCTGGCCACGGCCGTCGGCCGGGGTTCGCTCGCGCTCGCCGTGGACGCCGGTGACCTCGCCGCCGTCCGGGACGGGCTGCTCGCCGCCGGGGTCGACGGCACCACCGGCGTCGGGGTGACCGGCGACGGCACCGGCGAGACCCAGTACACGACCACGTCGACAGTGGACAGCTTCGTGGCCGCCGCGCTCGGTTTCACCGGCCGGGTGGTGCTCACCGTCGGTGTCGGCGTGGGGCAGCGCGACAAGCTGAGCTGGTGGGAGAACCGCCCGCTGTACGGCTGGAAGGTGCTCGTACCCCGGACCAAGGAGCAGGCCGGCGCGATGAGCGCCCGGCTGCGCGCGTACGGGGCGATCCCGTGCGAGGTGCCGACCATCGCGGTCGAGCCGCCGCGCACCCCGGCGCAGATGGAGCGGGCTGTCAAGGGTCTGGTCGACGGCCGGTACGCCTGGGTGATCTTCACCTCGGTGAACGCGGTCCGCGCGGTCTGGGAGAAGTTCGCCGAGCACGGTCTCGACGCCCGGCACTTCGGCGGCGTCAAGATCGCCTGCATCGGCGAGGCGACCGCGGACGCAGTCCGCGCGTTCGGCATCCAGCCGGAGCTGATCCCCACCGGGGAGCAGTCCTCGGAGGGCCTGCTGGCCGAGTTCTCGCCGCACGACGAGATCCTCGACCCAGTGGGCCGGGTGCTGCTGCCGCGCGCCGACATCGCCACCGAGACCCTCGCCGCCGGGCTCACCGAGCGCGGCTGGGAGGTCGACGACGTGACCGCGTACCGGACGGTGCGGGCCGCTCCGCCGCCCGCCGAGATCCGCGACGCGATCAAGTCGGGCGGGTTCGACGCGGTGCTCTTCACCTCATCTTCGACCGTGCGCAACCTGGTCGGCATCGCCGGGAAGCCGCACGCCCGGACCGTTGTTGCGGTAATTGGGCCCAAGACGGCGGAGACCGCGACGGAGTTCGGCCTGCGCGTCGACGTCCAGCCGCCGCACGCCTCGGTGCCCGACCTGGTGGAGGCGCTCGCCGCCTACGCCGTCGAGCTGCGGGAGAAGCTGGCCGCCATGCCGGCCAAGCAGCGCCGTGGCTCGAAGGTGCAGGGCCCGACCGCTCTGCGCTTCCGGTAGTCGTTCGAGGAGGCCTGCCATGTCGTACCCCGAGATCCGGCCCCGCCGGCTGCGCCGCAACCCGGCGGTCCGCCGGCTGGTGTCCGAGACCCGGGTCGACCCGGCCGAGCTGGTCGTGCCGATGTTCGTCAAGGAGGGGCTGACCGAGCCCCGGGCCATCGGGTCGCTCCCGGGGGTGCTCCAGCACTCCCGGGACTCGCTGCGCAAGGCGGCGGCCGAGGCGGTCCAGGCCGGTGTCGGTGGGATCATGCTCTTCGGCGTGCCGGAAAAGCGGGACCCGACCGGCTCCGGCGGCATCGATCCGAACGGCATCCTCAACGTCGCCATCCGTGACGTGGTGGCCGAGGTGGGCGACGCCACTGTGGTGATGAGCGACCTGTGCCTCGACGAGTTCACCTCGCACGGGCACTGCGGGCTGCTCACCCCCGACGGTGAGGTCGACAACGACTCGACCCTGGGCGCGTACGCCGAGATGGCGGTGGCCCAGGCCGCCGCCGGGGTCGGCATGGTCGGGCCGTCCGGGATGATGGACGGCCAGGTCGGCGTGGTACGCCGGGCCCTCGACGCCGCCGGCTACCAGGACGTCTCCGTGTTGGCGTACGCGGTGAAGTACGCCTCCGCCTTCTACGGCCCGTTCCGGGAGGCGGTGGAGTCGGCGCTGGAGGGCGACCGGCGCACCTATCAGCAGGACCCGGCGAATCTGCGTGAGTCGCTGCGCGAGGTCGCGTTGGACGTGGCCGAGGGCGCGGACCTGGTGATGGTCAAGCCGGCGCTGCCCTACCTCGACGTGGTGTCGGCGGTGCGGGCCGCGGTGGACGTTCCGGTCGCCGCCTACCAGGTCTCCGGGGAGTACGCGATGGTCGAGGCGGCCGCCGCGAACGGCTGGATCGACCGCGAACGGGTGATGCTGGAGACGCTCACCTCGATCAAGCGGGCCGGCGCGCAGGTCATCCTCACCTACTGGGCCGTCGAGGCCGCCGGCCTGCTCCGCCAGCGCTACTGAGCGGCCCCGCCTACGAGCGCGTCGGCTGAGCGCGCACCCCTCGTCACGTGCGCCCGGCGAAGCGGGCACCGCACGTGGCCGTGACGGCTGGGCTCCCTGCCGCGTCTGGGGGACTCCTGCCCTAGATGCCGTCTCGGCTGGTTGATCCGTGGCCTAGACGCCGTCTCGGCTCGCCGATCCCCGGGCCCGACGCCTCCATGCCAGCCTTTGCTCTGCACCCGCGGATGCGACAGCTACGGAGCGCGACCGGTGCATATCGGGGTGCAGAGCAAAGGCAATGGGTTGGAGATTGGGTTCCTGCTCCCTCGCGCCGAGGGCGTGCTGCTCGATGCCCACGGTCTCGCCGGCCGTGTGGGAGTCACCCTCCCTACGGTGATGGGCGCTCCGGTTGTCCACAGGTCCTTCCGTTGTCCACAGGCCCGCCAATCGGGACTGCGAGGAACGGAGCTAGCCGGGACGGTGACGGCATGAACGACTCACAAACGCCCCCGGATGCAGGAGCATTCAGCGCCGACAGCAGGATCCTCGACGGTCCGAGCCCCAGCATCGCGCTGCGGAAAGTCATACTCAGCGAGCCTCCCGACACCTCATGGCCGGTCGTTGGCATCGTCCGGGCGGTCCGTCGTCACGCCGACCTGAGCCAACGTGAGCTGGCCCGGTGGGCGGGAGTGCACCACGCGACCATCGGCCGCGTCGAGGCCGGTCGGACTGTGCCGAGCATTGAGCTGCTCCGCCGGATAGTCGGGGTCGTCGGCTGCCGGCTGGCCGTCGTCGACGAGTTCGGCCGGGTGCTCAGGCCGATGCGGGACTGGGAAGACACGCGCGACGGTGCCGGGCGCCGCTACCCGTCGCACCTGGACACCATCCTCGACCCCGAGCCGGGGGAGTGGTGGGCGGACATCTACGGGCTGGCCCGCCCGCCCGAGACGTTCTACCGCAATCGGGAAGTCCGGGACGCGATGCGGCGGCGCAGCCAATGGGAGGTGCGGGTAGCCAGGCACCGCGGCGATCCGCCGCCACCACAGCTCTGGCGTTACCGCTGACGCGGGACGGACGACGGCCCGCCGCCCCGAGTGGGTTCGGCGGGCCGTCGACGACCACGTCCGTGATCAGTCGTCGTTGGTGATCGTTCCGGTAGCGAGTGGATCAGCCAGCCGCAGGCCGGGCACACCGGCCACCAGCAGCGTCAACTTCTCGTCCGCCTCCCGCTTGCGGTCGCCGCGCACCGACACCGGGAACGCCACCGACGTCTGCCCGGCGGCCAACACCTTGCAGCCGGCGTACGGGTCGAAGTCCGAGCCCGCCTGTGCCGTGAGGCCGACGGTGGCGGCGCAGAGCAGCACCGACTGGGACAGCGGTCGAGACACGGTGGCGGTGAAGGTGAGCTGCCGGGTGCCCTGGTTGCCCTCGACCACCGTCGTGTCGGCGACGGTCAACGACGCCCGGGACCGGAACCGCGCCACCTGCGGGTCGTGGTCACTGGAACCCCGCGACCCGTCACCGGCGAACTCCGCCGGCCAGTCGGCGTTGACGTGCGCCGCCCGCACCTGCACCAGGTCGCCGTAGAACGCGTCGTTGACGAACAGGTGGTCGAGAGTCTGCGCCTGCCCCTCGAAACTGTACGAGTAGGCCGAGGCCGGCGCGTCCGCGACCAGGTTGTCCCACAGGTTGTGCAGGCCCGCCTCGTAGAGCGGGGCGAGCTGATCCGAGGGAGTGGGCTGGCTACCGGTCGCGATGGGATCGTCCGGGCGGGGGAAGACGTTCAGGTCCCCTCCGTAGACAACTCGGGCGGTCTGGTCGGCCGCCTCGATCGCGGTGACGATCGCTGCCCCGTAACGCGCCTGCTCCCGCCGCTGCCCGACCCTGCTGTCCGGGCCGGAGGAGTAGTGGTTGCTGAGGGCGTACAGGGTGAACCGCTCCGTCGAGCCGGGCGCTGCGGCCACGCTGAACTTGCCCAACTGCGGGGCACGGGTGAAGACGTTGCTCCCGTCCCGACCGGTCGAGGTGTCCACATCCGCCGGCAACACCGCGTTGAGGGCCTTCGGGTTCTGCACGTCCGCGTTGGCCGGCAAGCCCGCAGTGCGGTACTGAACGGTCGGCGCCGAGCCCAGCAGCGGGTCGTCCGCCGTCGCGGCCGCCAACGACAACCGGTCCGTGCGGTACAGGAAGGCCGCGGTGATACCGCGGGCGTCCGCGCCGGTCCGGTCATAGGCGGCGGCGTACGCGGGCCCACCGGCCGCCGCGACAGTGAGCGCCAACTCCTGGATGCTGTCCGGAGCGCCATCGGCGTTATTGGTGTCGCCGCAGCTCAGCGCCGCCCCGGAGATCGTGCAGATGTCCTGGTCCTCGGCCTCCTGCACCAGGATCAGGTCCGGTGCGTGCAGATCCTTGACGATCTGGTCGGCGAGCGCGGCCAGTTGCTCGCGGTACTCCGCCTCACTGCCCGGGACGTAGTCGAACGGCGGGGCGACCCCCACGCAGCCGGCGTTACCGGCGAAGTCGCAGCCATCGAACGGATCGTCGCGGTAGTCGTACAGGTTCTCCACGTTGTAGGTGGCCACTGCCACCTCCTGCGACCGGTCGGCAGGCTTGGGCGGGTTGTTCCTCGACGGGTCGGCCCCGGCGGCGAACTCCGCCCGCTCGACCTGGACGCCGTACTTCTCGAACGAGTAGTAGACCCCGCCCACCGCGTCCGCCCGCAGCGTGTCGAAGGTGTGCGCCGGCGGGAGCAGCGCGGCGCTGTCCCCGGCGGTGGCCTTCACTCCCATGCTGCCGAGCAGCGTCCGCTGGCCGTTGCCGTCGTCGAAGCGGCGAATCGGGTCGTTGTCCAGCGGGTGCGAATCACGGAAGACCCGCCGGGAGTACGGGTCGGCGCGGTCCAGCAGCGGATCGTCGCGGTCGATCACCCACAGCTCCGCGTCGGCAGTGGAGGAGAAGACGTCCCGGCCGCTCACCGCGCCGCTGCCCGCGCGTACCCGCATCCGGGAGCCCTCGTGCCGCTCCCAGAAGCGTTGCGCGTCGGTCAGCACGGCCGGTGGCACCGCGTCGGTCACCGCGACAGCGGTGTCCACGGCCAGCCCACCGCCGATCCGGCGGACCAGCGACGCGCCGGAGAGCTGGGTGAAGTTGTAGTACTCCGACACCCGGGCCCGCAGCACCACCTCGTCGCCGACCGTCGGCACGTAACCGCCGATCAGCGACGTGAACGTGCCCATGAACACGAAGATGCCGTCGGAGCTGGTCGGGTCGCCGTCGGTGTCACCAACGCGGCTCTGCAGGAAGAAGCCGTGCTGCTCCGCCCCGGCCGAGGTGCGGGCCAGGGTCAACTGCGTGATCACGCCGCGTACGTCGTACAGGGTGCTGCTCGTGCCGTTGCCGCTCGCCGGCGCGAGCGGTGACCGGTCGCTCGGACCAGACTCGGTGTCGGTGGTCGGACCCTGCACCTCGCCGACGGTCAACTCCCGGGTCACCTGCACGGCCAGCGCGCAGCTCGCGGTGCCACCGCCCGCGTCGGTAGTGGCGAGGGTGACGGTGTACGCCCCGGCGGCGAGGTCGGCGCTCACGCCGACAGTGGCGCGGGCGGTGCCGCCCACCCCGTCGGCGGGGGTGAACGCGGTACGGGTTATCGAGCCGGATGTCGGGCTCGGGCTGACCGCAGTCACCGCCAGGTCGACGATCGTGTCATCGGGGTCGGTGGCGCTCACCTCGCGGCTCGCAGCCGTGCCGGCGGCGGTGACCAGCGGCCCGCCGCAGGTCAGCGTGGCCGGCACGTCGACCGGGCCACCGCCGTCCACCGTGTGCGCGCCCAGCCCGTCGAACGTGTCGACGGGGAAGCCGGCCCACTGTGCGGCGGGGTCGAACGCGTCCGACGGGTCGGTGTCACCCACGGCCGCGCTCGGCAACCGGCGCACTGTGTTGTCGGCAGTGCTGGTGACGCCCGCGCCCCACTCGGTGCCCGGGTCGACGCCCACCTGGCCGATCGAGTCGAGCACCGTGGTGCCCCGGCGCAGCACTATCGCGTCATCACCGTTGAAGAGGCTCGCCCCGGTGGTCTGGTCGGCCTGGGCGAGGATGGCGGCCCCAGCCGAGGCGCTGGCGAACACGAACGCGTCACCGGCCGCCACGCTGCCGGTCAGGGCGATAGTGGTGGCCGTGGTGGAGCCGTTGAAGTAGAGCTGCAACTGGTAGCCACCGGCCGCCAGGTTGACGGCGGCGCCCGTGCCGTTGAACAGCTCGATCGCCTTGTTGTTCGACGAACCCTCGACGTACTCCGAGATGAACAGGTCGGTGGGCGCGGCGCTGGCCGCGGTGGGTGCGACGCCGAGCGCCGTGACGGTCACGGCGGCGGTGGCGGTCGCGAGCGCGGCGATTGAGCGGCGCGGGCGCATAGGGCCTCCACGATGGGTGGATGGGGTCAACGCACGTTAAGGTGCGCGACTGTCCACCGTCCATCCCCTAATGGACAGTTTCGTGAATTCCTCAGCGTGGCGGATCGAGGCGGTGCACCAGCTCAGCGACGTCCACGCTGTATTCGCACCAGTCCCGGTCGGTGCGGTAGCCCAGCTCCGCATTGACCTTCAACATCGCCTCGTTGGCCTGCGCGTTCCAGGTCTGCACCTCGATCAGCTCCGGCTCGGCGGAGCGCAACTCCAGCAGCATCCGGGCCTTGATCGCCCGATCGATGCCGTAGCCCCGGTGATCCTGCGCGACGATCGTGTCGTACTGGTCGGCGCGGGTCGGGTGCTGCGCCGGCACCACCACCTCGGTCAGGCCGGCCACCTCGCCGCTCTGCTCGTGGCGGGCGAGCACGATGTAGGGCTTCATGCCCCGCCGGTGCAGCGTGTCGAGGCTGTCCCGCAGCCGCTCCGGGTCGTAGGAGCTGGGGCGCAGCTCACCGTCGTCGACGTCGCGCACCTCGGCCTTGGCCCGCGCGTACGCCTCGATCAGGTCGTCCGGGGGCCCGCCGGGGAAGAACTCCAGCTGGTAGCCCGCCCCGATGCCGGTGGCCATCTCGGCCAGCTCGGCCCAGTCCACCGCCGTCAGGTCGAGCACGCTGCGCGTCTCCACGTACTCGCGGTTGAAGCCGAGCGACTCGTAGAAACCGACCGCCGGTGTGTCGCCGACAACCTCGACCCCGATCGACCGGAAGCCCTCCTGATAGACCCGGCGCGCGGCGAGCAGCACCAGGTCACGGCCGAGGCCGGTGCGCCGGGCGGACGGGTGCACCAGCACCTCGAGCACGCCGATGTCACCCAGAAGGAGTACGTGCACCTGGCCGAGCACCGCGCCCGTGTCGCCCGGGGCGGTCGGCTCGCCCTGGGCGATCCAGGAGATCCGCCGCTCGCCGGGCATCACCTCGGCGAGGTATTCCCGCAGTGAAGCCTCCCGCCAGGGCGGATCCTGCGGCAGGTCGGCCGCCAGGACCGCGTTCAGCGTGGCCAACAGCGACGCGATCTCGGCGGACGACGCGGTCCTGGGGTCCCACTCGCGCACCATCACCCGTCTAGCTTGCCGCTAACAGAGGCCCGGGGGAAGTGTCCAGTTCTCCAACGTATCGAGACGATCACTTCACGACCGACTGGCCCGTCCGTACCGGTTCGCGGTGTCGTAGACGTCCTGGGCGTACCGCCGTACGTCGTTGTAGGAGAGGATCGCGTTCCACCAGTCGCCCGCAATGCTCAGGTTTCGACCGCCCTTGCAGAGGTAATTTCCCGCTGCCAGGGCCGCGTCGTCCAGGTCGTGCGGGTCCTTGCGGCCGTCGTTGTCCGCGTCCGCGCCGATCTCCTGCCAGGTGGTCGGGATGAACTGCATCGGCCCGATGGCCCGGTCGAGGACTGGGTCCTCGTCCAGCGCCCCACGGTCGGTGTCGATGATCCGCATCCGACCCTCCTTCCCGTCCAGCGGCAGCCCGATGATGTTGGGCACCGCCTTGCCGTCCTGCCCCAACCGCGCGCCGTTGGCCGAGCCGTGTCCCGATTCGACCTGACCGATCGCGGCCAGCGTGGTCCAGCTCAGCGCACAGCTGCGGTTGGTCTGGGAGAGCACCAGCTCGGCGTAGCCGTACGCCTGCATGGCGACCGCCGGGACACCGACCTTGGCGCCGACCTGCTGCGCCCAGCCGGCCAGGGCGTCCGACGGTCGGCCACCGATCACCGACCCGGTCGGCAGCCCGTTGCCGGGCAACCCGCCGGAGGGCAGCGGGAGGGTCGGCAGCGGCCCGGTGGGCAGCGGGCTGGTCGGCAGGCCGGACGGCATCCCAGGCGCTGCCACCCCGCTCGGCGTGGCCGAGGCGTCGACAGCGACCGGGCGCGGTGAGCGGATCGCGGCCGGTACGAGCAGCGCTCCCGCCGCGGCGGTCGCGGCCACCAGCGCCAGCAGGAAGACGCCGGGCAGTGTCAACCGACCACTCGGCCGGCGCGCCCAGGCGCGGGTCGCCTGGGCCGCGGCGGCCGCTGCCCGGCGCGGCGGCAGACGTATCGCGTGCGCGAACTGCACCCGCCGTCGGCGGGCCGGGTCGGACGCCGGCACGACCGGGATCTCATCCACAGTGGTCTTCGCCGGATCCGCGGCACCGGTCTTCGCGTCGTCAGCGGGCGTGTCGGCGCTCGACGCGCCGGCCGCCTTCGGCGCGGCCGGGCCGCTGGCGCTGCCGCCCGCCTCCGGTTCCTCAGTTTTCGCGTCGTCAGCCTTGGGGGCGTCGGCCTTGACGATGTCGGTTTTCTGATCCTCGGGTTTCGCAGCCTCGGTCTCGAGGTCCTCGGTCTTACCGGTCTCGGCCTTCGCGGAGGGCTTCGCCGCTGGCGGAGCCGGCGTGGTGGCCGGTGGCGTGGTGGCCGGTGGCGTGGTGGCCGGTGGCGTGGTGGCCGGTGGCGTGGTGGCCGGTGGAGTGGTCGGCGCGCCCGCGGAACGCCCGCTCAGCCAGGGGCGGCGGGGGCGTGGCACCTTGCGCACCGGGTCGGGCGCGGCCCCTGAGCCTTCGAGCGGCCCGTCCAGCGGCGCGGCCGGTCGTAACGGTTGCACACGCGTGTCGTCCTCGCCGTCCACCACCTGTCGAGTATCACCCATGCTCCGCGAACCGTCAGATCCACGTACCCTGGGTGGCATGCCCCGGTACGAGTTCCGCTGCCGCGCCTGCGGCGACACCTTCGAGGTCAACCGTTCGATGGCGGCGGCCGGTGAGCCGGCCAGCTGCCCTCAGGGACACGCCGACACGGTCAAGCTTCTTTCCGCGGTCGCGGTCACCGGTCGCAGCGGTGGTGCCCCGGCACCCGCCGCAGGTGGCTGCTGCGGCGGCGCCTGCGGCTGCTGATCGGACCAATTCGCCGCCGCCTGTTGGGCTGGCCTTGCCGGGAGCGGGCCCGAGTGGCACGTTGAGGCGGCACTTGCCCGACCGTTCTCACGATGTGTGATCGTTCGGACTCAGGCAGCATGAACCCGACGTCACGGGCGGAGGTTCCTCGCATGTCGCCACGGATCCAGCTCCCGAGCGGTTGGGTGACCTTCGTATTCACCGATATTGAGGGCTCGACCCGGCTGGCTCAACTACTCGGCCCTGACTACCGCCCGGTGCTCGCCGAGCATCGCCGGCTGCTGCGCCGCACGCTGGCCAGCACCGGCGGCGCGGAGCTGCTGACCGAGGGCGACTCGTTCTTCCTAGCCTTCGAGGAAGCGACAGCGGCGATGACCGCCTGCCTGACCGCCCAGCGGGCACTGTCCAGCCACGACTGGCCCACCCCCGAGGCCGCGCCCCGGGTGCGGATGGGCCTGCACACCGGCTATGCCGAGCCACGCGACGGCGAGTACGCCAGCCCCGAGGTGCACCGGGCCGCCCGGGTGGCGGCCGCCGCGCACGGCGGGCAGGTGCTCTGCACGGCGTCCACCGCCCGTCGGGCCGAGCCGATGCCGCCGGGTGCGACCCTGCTCGACCTGGGCCTGCACCGCCTGCGCGGCTTCGACGACCGGGAACGACTGTTCCAACTGGTCGCGCCGGGTCTGGAGCGGCAGTTCCCTCGGCCCCGCACCGCCGACGCGGTGGCGCACAACCTGCCCACCCAGGTCACATCGTTCGTCGGCCGGCAGACCGAGCGCATCGAGCTGGGCCTGCTGGTGCGTCAGCACCGCCTGGTCACCGTGCTGGGCGCCGGTGGCGCGGGCAAGACCCGGCTTGCGGTGGAGTTGGCCAGCGGAGTTGTCGAGGCGTACCCGGACGGGGTCTGGTTCGTCGACATCGCCTCGGTGACCGACCCCGGGCTGGTGGCGTTCGCCATCGCCGCCGTGCTCGGCCTGCGTCCCGAGCCCGGTCGGCCGATGCTGGACACCCTCGTCGAGTACGCGGCCGGCCGTCGGATGCTTGTCGTACTGGACACGTGCGACACCCAACCGGCCGCCTGTGCCGAGGTGATCGCGCGGCTGCTGTCCGGCGGTGGCGGCGTACGGGTGCTGGCCACCAGTCGTGAGTCGTTCAGCCTGCCCGGCGAGGTGGTGTGGCGGATTCCGCCGCTCTCGGTCGACCCACGCGCGGACGGTGCGGAGAGCGATGCGGTGGCGCTGCTACTGGACCGTACGGCGGCGGCTCGCGGTGGTCGGCAGCCCGACCCGGCCGAGTCCGCCGACCTGCGTCGGGTCGTGCAGCGGTTAGACGGCCTGCCGCTCGCCATCGAGCTGGCCGCCGCCCGGCTGCGGGTGCTCTCCGTCGGTCAGCTCGCCGAGCGGCTGGACGACGTCCTCGGCACCCTGGACGCCGGCCGGGAGGACCCGGATCCGCCGCCGGTGGAGCGCGGCTGGTCCGGCAACCAGCAGGACACCGTGGACCTGGTCGCCGCGGCGGCCGGGGCGTCACCGCCCACCCCGGCGAGTCGGGCGGTGCAGCGCTCGGCCACCGAACGGCATCTGACCATGCAGGCCACAGTCACCTGGTCCTACCGGACGTTGGGGCCCCGGGCCGCCCGCCTGCTGCGGTGGCTGGCGGTCTTCACCGCCCCGGTGGATCTGGAGACGGTGGAGTGGCTGCTGGGTGACGATCCGCTGGACCCGCTCTCAGTCCTGGTGGACAAGTCGATGGTGTTGGCCGAGCCGCGTGCCGCCGGCAGCACCTACCGGATGCTCGACCCCATTCGGGCGTACGCGGCGCGTCGGTTGGCCGAGGCGGGCGAGGAGCAGGCCGCTCGGAACCGGCACGTGGCCTGGTCGGCGCACGCGTTGGACCGCGCCCACCTGGGCCAGGACGGTCGGCCCGTGACGCTGTCGTTGTATGCCCTCGATCCACTGGCGGGTGAGCTGCGCGCCGCGCTGCGGTGGTGCGCCACCGGCGGCAGCGCCCGTGCCGGCCTCGGTCTGGCGGGTGGGCTGGACCAGTGGTGGCTGGAGCGGGGCCTGGCCCGCGAGGGGCGGCTGTGGCTGTTCCGGCTGTACGGACGGATCGCGGAGACGGGGGAGCGGATCCCGGAGGCGGAGCTGGCGGCGGCGTACCACATGCATTCGCTGCATGCCAGCGCCGACGGCGAGTTCGCCGAGGAGCTGCGCTACTCCCAGCGGGCGGAGGCAGCGGCCCGGCAGGCCGGCGACGCCGGGTTGTTGGCCCGGGTACTCGCCGGCAGGGCCGCGCCGCTGGTCGACATGGGGCAGTTCGTCGAGGCCGAGCGGGTGTGCCGGGAGGTCATCGACTGGGCGCACGGGCAGGACGTGGTCGGCGAGGCGCTGTTCGCGGTCTTCAGCCTGGCCGAGCTGCTCTGGCGGCGGGGCGCCCTGGAGGAGGCTGCGGAGTTGCTGGGCGCGGTGCGTCCGGTGGAGGCGGCCCGGCCCGTGGAGCGGGGCCGGCGTTCGGTGGACATGCTGCTCGGCATGGTCGCGCTGGCCCGTGGCGACGTGATCGCCGCACACGAGCATCTGCTGGTGGCGCTGCGCTCCCGGATGGGCCACGGCTACCACGGGCGGGCCTGCGACACCTTGAACGCGATCGCGGTGCGTTGCGCGATCGGTGGGGAGCGGCTGACCGCCGCCCGCCTGTTCGGGGCCGCGCAGGCCACCCGGGCGAGCATGCGTGCCACCCCCGGCATCTTCGGCGGTTACTGGGCCGAGCAGCAGGGGGAGTTGCGCGCCGTGCTGGGCGACGCGGCCTTCGACGACGCGTACGGCGAGGGTGCGGAGCTGGGGCTGGACGAGGCTGCGGCGCTGGCACTCGACGTGGAACACCCGGACCTGGCTGCGGACTCGACCCGCTTCAGCACCGGCCTGTCCCAACCAACCCCCCGCCGTCCCGCCGACCCCGACCGTCACCCAGCCACAAGAACCGAACGCGCCTAACCCACCCACCCCACCCCTGCCCCGCCCCACCCTGCCCCGCCCCCCACCCTTGTTGATCAAGAGATTTGCGTCAGGAAACGCGCTCCCGATGACCGAAACCTCTTGATCAACGCGGGTGGGTGGGGGCGGGGGCGGGGGGTGGGGTGGGGTTCGGGCGGGGGTGGGGGTGGGGGGTTAGCGGGGGGCGGCGTTGGCTTCGGCTTGGGCCTTCATTCGGGCGGCGCGGTCGATGTCGGCCTGCTGGACGGCCGCTACCGAGCCGAAGATGCTGACCGCCTGGTAGTAGGTCCAGGCCAGGCTGTAGCAGGCCGGCCGGACGACCGAGTTGTACGTGGTGCAGACGCGCTTCAGGTCTTCGTAGAAGGCGCTGTCGAGGCGGGACTTGTTGGCGGAGAACTGGCCGACCGCCTTGTAGTTGCGGTAGCCGAAGTCGTGCCGGTAGCAGCCCAGGTTGAAGGTGAAGCCGAGCGGGTTGTCCGGGCTGGACGAGCAGTAGTCGGTGGACCAGTTGAAGTTGTACTCGGCCCAGGGTGCCCGGTTGACCCGGGCGCTGTTCCACGAGTTGTAGCTGGACGCGCTGGTCTGGGTCCAACTGGACAGCACGGAGAGTCGTTGGGCGGGGGTGACGGCGGCGGCGGGGGAGGCGATGGCGAGGGTGGCGAGCAGCGCTAACGCGCCCGAGGCGATCAGGGTGGTGAGACGTCGGGGCACTGGTTACCTCCGCGGGGGTGGGCGGGTTGGGACGGAAGTTACCGGCGGGTTACCGGATGTCGATGAGTGTCGATCAGCTGATCAACTAGGCGGTATGCGCATCGCCAACTATTGGTGACATACGTTGAAACAGACGAATGCCCCGGACGCGCGAGGCGGCCGGGGCATTCGCAGAAGCGGGTCAGCGCAGGGCGAACGCCGGCGGGCTGGCGGGGCTCTCGTTTGCCGACCGGTCCAGTGCGGTCAGCTGGTAGGTGTAGCGCCGGCCGGGCTCGGCCGAGGTGTCCACCCAGGACTGGGTGTTGCCGGGCGTGGCCCGGACGGTGGCGACCAGGTGCGCGGCGTCGGCAGTGGCGCACCGGCCGGGCAGCGTGGTGCCGTCGAACCGGTAGATCGCGTACGAGGTGGCGGTGCCGAGCGGGCCGACGCCGTCGGCGGGTTGCCGCCAGGTGAGCCGGACTCCGTCGGCCTGCCGGGTCGCCGTGCTGACCACCGGGAAGAGCAGCGGCCGGGCCGGCAGGTGGGGCATGGTCGGCACCAGCGCCGGGCGGGAGTAGTGCTCGCCCGCGTAGATGTCGGTGGCGCCGAGGCGGTTGGCCCGCACCTGCACCGCTGAGAAGTGCACGTTGCCCCGCACCTCCGGGTACGACCGGTTGAGCGTCAGGTGGTCGGACAGTTCACGCGGGTTCTGCCAGTACGGCCCGTACGCCGGGTCGCCGCTCTTGTAGTCGGCCTGACCGATGTAGAGCTGCACGCGGGTGCCGCGCACCGTCTCGGCCCACCATGGCACGAGGCGCGCGTAGTCGGCGGCCGGGTACTGGCCGATGTACCAGTAGAGCTGCGGCACCACGTAGTCGATCCACTCCTGCTTGATCCACGTGCGGGTGTCGGCGGAGATGATGTCGTACGACTGGCTGCCGGTGGTGTCCGAACCGAGCGGGTCGGCGGTCTTGTTGCGCCAGATGCCGAACGGGCTGACGCCGAACTTCACCCACGGCTTCGCCGCCTTGATCTTGCCGTTCATCTCCTGGATCAGCAGGTTGATGTTGTCCCGCCGCCAGTCGGCCCGGTCGGTGAAGCCCCGGTTGTGGGCCGCGAACGTCGCGTCGTCAGGCACCTGGTACGTGCCGCTGGGGTAGGGGTAGAAGTAGTCGTCGAAGTGGACGCCGTCGATGTCGTACCGCTTGACGGCGTCCATCATGGCGGTCTGGACGAACTCGCGGACCTCGGGAATCCCGGGGTTGTAGTAGAGCCGGCTGCCGGCCACGCCGGCCGGTGGGTAGGCGAAGGTCCAGTCGGGGTGCTGCTGGGCCGGGTGGCCGGGGGCGAGCTGGGTCAGGTCGGCGCCGGCGCCGCCGGGGGCCGGCATGGAGACGCGGTACGGGTTGAACCAGGCGTGGAACTCGAGGTTCCGCTTGTGCGACTCGTCGACCAGGAAGGCCAGCGGGTCCCAGCCCGGGTCCTGGCCGCGTACCCCGGTCAGGTATTCCGACCAGGGCTCGTACGGCGAGGGCCAGAGCGCGTCGGCGGTGGGCCGGACCTGCACCACGACGGCGTTGTGGTGCAGGCGCCCGGCCAGGTCGAGCAGCTCGCGGTACTCGGCCTGCTGGGCCGCGACCCGGTCCGGGCGGGTCTGGGACGCCTTGCTGGGCCAGTCGATGTTGACCACCGACGAGATCCACATGGCCCGGAACTGCCGTTTCGGGGTGGCCGGGTCGGTGGCGCAGGTGGTGGTGCTGTCGGCCGCGCTGGGTGCGGCGCTCGCGGGGGTGGCGGTGACGAACGTGCCGAGCAGTGCTGCGACCAGCCCGGCGACTCCGAATCGGGTTAATTTCATGCGGTCTGTCCCTTCGTTGGGGCTCCCGGATGTTTCGCGCGGTGCGCGGCAAGATTCGCCGTCGATGTCCGCGTTGCTGGTAGGAAATTTTCACAATCTGGCCACCGCCGCAAGAGTTCGTGGTTGACCAATCGCGCCGGTGGGTAGCAACGGCGGTCACCGGCCGCCACGGAGGTGGTCGCACGGTGGGAGGGGTGACCGGGTGTCCGTGCTGCGCACAAAACCAATCAAGGACGTGATAGCCCAAGGTGAGGCGGACGGCAGCGACGGCCAGTTGGGGCTGAAGCGACGGCTCGGCGCGGTCGACCTCACCGGCTTCGGCATCGGCATCGTGATCGGCACCGGCATCTTCACCCTCACCGGGATCGAGGCCCGGGACAGCGCCGGACCGGGCGTGGTGATCTCCTTCGCCATCGCCGGCGTGGTGGCCCTGCTGGCCGCCCTCTGCTACGCCGAGCTGGCGTCCAGCGTGCCGACCGCCGGCAGCGCCTACACCTACGCGTACGCCACGATGGGCGAGATCGTCGCCTGGATCATCGGCTGGGACCTGCTGCTGGAGTTCGCGCTCGGCGCCGCAGTGGTGGCCCGAGGCTGGTCCGGCTACCTCGCCGAACTGCTCGACCTGCCGACCCGCTGGTTCGGCGAGGAGGGCAGCACCGTCAACGTGGGCGCCATCGCCATCGTGCTGATCCTCGGCATCGTGGCGATCGTCGGCATCCGCGAATCCGCCCGGATCACCAACCTGCTGGTGCTGGTCAAGGTGGCCATCTGCGTCTTCGTGGTGGTAGCCGGGCTGTTCTTCGTCAAGGCCGCCAACCTCACCCCGTTCATCCCGCCGGCCGAGCCCGCCGGGAGCGGCGACGACGGCATCAAGCAGCCGGTCACGCAGGCGCTCTTCGGGCTGGAGCCGTCGGTCTTCGGCTTCGTCGGGGTGCTCAGCGCCGCCGCGGTGGTCTTCTTCGCGTACACCGGCTTCGAGGCCGTGGCCAACCTGGGCGAGGAGACGCGCAAGCCCAAGCGGGACCTCACCCTGGGTCTGCTCGGCACGCTGCTGATCTCCACGGTTCTCTACATCGGCGTCTCGCTGGTGGTGGTCGGGATGGTGCCGTACACCGAGATCGACAGGGGCGCCCCGATCGCGTCGGCCTTCGAGTCGGTCGGCGCGGGCTGGGCGGCCGTGCTGGTCTCCATCGCCGCGGTCGCGGGCCTGACCAGCGTCATCCTGGTCGACCTGGTGGCGATGGGCCGGATCGGCTTCGCCATCGCCCGGGACGGGTTGATCCCGCCCTCGATCGCGAAGGTGCACCCGCACTGGGGCACCCCGTACCGGATCTCGGCGATCATGACGGTGGCGGTCGCGCTGCTGGCCGGCTTCCTGCCGCTGTCCGCGCTGGCCGACCTGGTCAGCATCGGCGCGCTCTGCGCGTTCGTCCTCGTGTCGGTGGCGGTGCCGATCCTGCGCCGCAAGCGGCCCGACCTGGAGCGGCCGTTCCGGGTGCCGTTCTCACCGGTGCTGCCGATCGTCTCGGCGTTGGCCTGTTTCTACCTGATGCTCAACCTGTCGGTGGAGACGTGGCTGCGGTTCCTGGCGTGGATGCTGCTCGGCGCGTTGATCTACTTCGGCTACGGCCACCGCCGCAACCGGCTGGCCCAGCACGAGCCCGCCGTCGCCCCGGCGCCTCGGGGGCCGAGCGCCGACAGCTGATTCGACGGGACAGGGAAGGGCCCCTCGCGACGGCAAGGGGCCCTTCCCCCATCGTTTGTGCACCGTCGCGGAGAAGCCGCTGACGGTATGGTGCGCCCGTCACCTCGGGGAGGTTGCGGCGTGCGACACAGACTCAAGGACGTGGCCGAACGGGCCGGCGTCTCCGTCAAGACCGTCTCCAACGTCGTGAACGGCCACGTGCACGTGCGACCGGACACCCGTGCCCGGGTCGAGGAAGCGATCGTCGAACTCAACTACCGGCCCAACCTCTCCGCCCGCCACCTCCGCAAGGGACGCACCGGCGTCATCGCGCTGGCGGTTCCGGAACTGGACATCCCGTACTTCGCCGAACTGGCCCGTCACGTGGTCACCGCTGCCGCCGAGCACGGCTGGACGGTGCTCATCGACCAGACCGGCGGCCGGCGTGGCAAGGAACGGGTGCTTGCCTCCGGTATCACCGACCACCTGATCGACGGGCTCATCCTCAGTCCGTTGGCGCTCACCGCGGCGGACCTGGCCGGTCTGGACGGCACCCCGATGGTGCTGCTCGGCGAGCGGATCGAACACTGCCCGGCGGACCGCGTGGTGATCGACAACGTGGCAGCGGCCCGGGAGATCACCAGTCACCTGATCCAGTTGGGTCGCCGCCGGATCGCTGCCGTCGGCGCGCAGCGCACCGACGAGGGAGCCAGCGGCCGGCTGCGCCTGACCGGCTACCGCGACGCGCTGCGCGTCGCCGGCCTCGACCACGACCAGGACCTGGTGGCGTCCGCGCCGGCCTGGCACCGCGCCGACGGCGCGGCCGCGATGCGCGGCCTGCTCACCTCCGGGGTACGCCCCGACGCCGTCTTCTGCCTCAACGACACGCTGGCCCTCGGTGCCCTGCGGGCACTGCACGAGGCCGGCCTGCGGGTGCCCGAGGACGTGGCGGTGGCCGGCTTCGACGACATCGAGGACGGCAGGTTCGCCACCCCGACGTTGAGCACCGTCGCCCCGGACAAGGAGCAGGTCGCCCGCCTGGCCGTCCAACTCCTCGCCGACCGCCTGGACGGTGACCCCACAGTCCCCGCCCGGGAACTCCGCGCCCCCTACCGCCTGGAACTGCGCGAATCCACAGGGACCCGCTAGTCGAAGAAGCGGGCCAGGTGGGACTGCGGCGCCGGGTCGGCGTCCGGGGGAAGGGGCGTCAGGTCGGCGAAGATCGAGGCGCCGTCGCAGCCCGCGTGCAGTGGGTACCAGCGCGGTGTGCCCGGTGGCCGCAGTTGGCAGATCCCCTTGAACGTCTGCACGTCCATCAGCCGGACGTGGGTCGGGTCGGCCACCGCGTTCACGTGCCCCCACCAGGGGCTCATCACGTGCAGCACCCCACCGGGGCGGAGCACTCGATGACACTCGTCGACCAGCGGCAGAAAGTCGATCAGGTGCTCCAGGATGTGCACCGCGAAGAGGACGTCCACCGAGTTGTCGGCGAGCGGCAACGAGCCGGACAGGTCCGCCACGGCATCCACGCCGGGTGCCGGGTAGATGTCCAGCCCCAGGTTGCTCGACCACTGTTTGGTGGGCCCACAACCGAGGTCCACCACCACCGGCGCCCGCCCGCCGATGCCGACCCGGCACCAGACGCCGTAGACACCGGCCATTTGCCCCACCAGGTCCCGCACCAGCCGTAGCTGGGCGGGATCGGCCACGTCGCCGCTCAGATGGGCCACCCCCCGGTCGAACCGCACCTCGACCGCCAGGTCCCGCAACCGATCATCATGGCGGACCTGGTCCGTCCACGCCTGGGCGAGGAAATTGTCTATCGCCCGCAGCCGGTCGGCCGAGGGCGGAGTCTGTGCCAAAGCGACCATTCGGGCCACCTCCCGCCGCGCGATACCCGCAATCGCGCCCGTTATGCCCCGCTCGTCCGCCTGGTCGGCGTGGCCCACGCAACCATTCGGCGGCGTGTCGCAGCCTGGCGGACACCGGTCCCAGGCTCGGCCCGCATCGCTGGCCACCGAACGCCCAAGCGGCCACGCGCCCACCGCGCCCACCGCGGCCGGTCGGCTGGGCGTCGAGCGGTCGGGTCAGCCGGAGAGGGTGCGGCGGCCTCCGCGCATCCGCTGGCGAGGCGGCGGGTCGGCGGGCTTCGGCCGCTTGAGGTGGTAGCGGTGCAGTTCGTGGTTGCCGGGCAGGGACGGGTCCTCGCTCATCGCGACCAACTCCCAACCCTGGTCACCGGCCCGGTTCAGGTGAGCCAGCGAGGTGTCGCCGTACGGCGTCACGTCGACCATCGAGCCGTCCGGCCCGTACCAGACGAAGACGACCTCCCAGCCGAGGTCGTTGGTCGCCGCCTGACGGCGGCGGACCAGCAGGGCGTACTCCCACTTGAGCATGGCGTCATTCTCACCCCGCGCCGGCCCGCGGGCACGGATCAATCCTCGGCGATCCGCCCGGCGTCGACCCGCAGTCGCCGGTTGGTCTCGATGGCGGCCAGCATCCGCCGGTCGTGGGTGACCAGCAACAGCGTTCCGGGGTAGCTGGCCAGCGCCGATTCGAGCTGCTCGATGGCGGGCAGGTCCAGGTGGTTGGTGGGCTCGTCCAGCACCAGCAGGTTGACCCCACGGCCCTGCAGCAGGGCCAGCGCGGCCCGGGTCCGCTCACCGGGGGAGAGGGTGGCCGCCGGTCGGGGCACGTGCGCCGCCCGCAGGCCGAACTTGGCCAGCAGGGTCCGCGCGTCCGCCGGCGACAGATGGGGTACGGCCGCCTCGAACGCGTCGATCAGCGGCACGTCGCCGAGGAACAGCCCGCGGGCCTGGTCCACCTCGCCGACCACCACGCCGGGCCCGAGTGAGGCGGTGCCGGCGTCCAGCGGCAGCCGGCCCAGCAGCGCGGCCAACAGGGTGGACTTGCCCGAGCCGTTCGCCCCGGTCACCGCGACCCGGTCCGCCCAGTCGATCTGGAGGTCGACCGGGCCGAGGGTGAAGCCACCACGGCGTACCACTGCTCCGCGCAGCGTGGCCACGACGGCGCCGGCGCGGGGTGCGGCGGCGATCTCCATCCGCAGCTCCCACTCCTTGCGGGGCTCTTCGACCACGTCGAGCCGTTCGATCAGCCGTTCGGTCTGCTTGGCCTTGGCGGCCTGCTTCTCGCTCGACTCGCTGCGGAACTTGCGGCCGATCTTGTCGTTGTCGGTGGCCTTGCGGCGGGCGTTCCGCACGCCCTTCTCCATCCACCCACGCTGGGTGCGGGCCCGAGCCTCCAGCCCGGCCTTCGTGTCGGCGTACTCCTCGAAGTCCGCGCGCGCGTGCCGGCGGGCCACCTCGCGCTCCTCCAGGTAGGCCGCGTAGCCGCCGCCGTAGTGGTTCACCTGCTGCTGCGCCAGGTCCAGCTCCAGCACCCGGGTCACCGTGCGGGTGAGGAACTCCCGGTCGTGGCTGACCAGCACCGTGCCGGCCCGCAGCCCGGTGACGAACTCCTCCAGCCGCTCCAACCCGGCCAGGTCCAGGTCGTTCGTCGGCTCGTCGAGCAGGAACACGTCGTACCGGCTGAGCAGCAGCGACGCGAGCCCGGCCCGGGCCGCCTGGCCCCCGGAGAGCCCTGTCGTCGGGTGGTCCAGGTCGACGGCGAGCCCCAGGTCGGCGCTCACCTGCTCGGCGCGTTCGTCCAGATCCGCGCCGCCGAGGGCTAGCCAGCGCTCCAGCGCGTCGCCGTACGCGTCGTCGGCGCCCGCCGCCCCGGCGGTCAGCGCCTCGGTCGCCGCGTCCAACGCGGCCTGCGCGGCGGTCACCCCGGTCCGGCGGGCCAGGAAGTCCCGTACCGTCTCGCCCGGCCGCCGTTCCGGCTCCTGCGGCAGGTGGCCGACGCTCGCGGTGGGCGGGCTGAGTCGCACGCTGCCGGCCTCGACCGGCAACAACCCGGCGAGGGTACGCAGCAGCGTCGACTTGCCGGCCCCGTTCGGCCCGACCAGCCCGACCACGTCGCCGGGGGCGACCACCAGGTCCAATCCGGCGAAGAGCGGGCGGTCGCCGTGCCCGGCGGCCAGGTCCTTGACGATCATCGTGGCGCTCATCAGGACGGCAGCCTATCCGGCCGCCCGCATACGACCGGCCGCCAGCGGGCAGACTCAACGACGTGGTGACCACACTGGCGATCGACTGTGGCGGCGGGGGCATCAAGGCGTCCGTGCTCGACGAGGCGGGAACGATGCGGGCCCGGCCGTTGCGGGTGCCCACCCCGTACCCGTTGCCGCCCGCCCTGTTTGTCCGGACCCTGCTGGATCTCGGCGGGCGCCTGCCAACGGCGGACCGCATCACTGTCGGCGTACCCGGGATGATCCGACACGGAGTGGTAGTGAGCACCCCGCACTACGTGACCCGCAACGGCCCCCGGAGCCGAGTCGACCCGGACCTGCTCGCCGAGTGGTCCGGCTGGGACGCGCGCGGCGCGCTGGCCGACGCGTTCGGAGCGCCGGCGCTGGTGCTCAACGACGCCGAGGTGCACGGCGCCGGAGTGGTCGCCGGCACCGGCTGCGAGCTGGTGCTGACCCTCGGGACGGGGCTGGGCAGCGCGCTCTTCGACGGCGGGGTGCTCGCACCGCACCTGGAGTTGTCGCATGCGCCGGTGCGCTGGGGCACCACCTACGACACGTACGTCGGCGAGCCGGAACGGCGGCGGCTCGGTGACGCCTTCTGGTCCCGCCGGATCCGCCAGGTGGTGGACGGGCTCCGCCCGGTGTTCCGCTGGGACCGGCTCTACCTGGGCGGGGGCAACTCCCGACTGATCCGGCCCGAGCAACTGGCCCGGATGGGCGACGACGTGGTGGTGGTGCCCAACACCGCCGGAATCGTCGGCGGTGTCCGCGCCTGGGAACTTTCCGCCGGACGCCGGGACGCCCGCACCTGACCCTTCGGCGGCCGTCGGTGGCCTTCGGCGGCCCGAACTGACCCGATCTCGACCCCGGGAACAGTCGCCAAACGTCCGGTGTTGTGCCAGCGTCGGAACAGGTGACGGTGCGACCCGAGGAGGTGGCAGATGGATCTTCTGGCGGACTACCGGCGGGCGACCATGTTCTTCGAAACCGGTGACCCCAGCGGGGCAGCTCGACTGCTGGAGCCGATCATCGACGCCGAACCCGGCAATGCGGCGGTCCGGCAACTGCTGGCCCGGGCGTACTTCCAGTCGGCCCAGCTCAACCGGGCCGAGGAGCACCTGCGCGAGCTGGTCGAACGGGACCCGAGCGACCACTACGCGCACCACGTGCTCGGTCGGACGCTGGAGCGGCTGAACCGACACACCGACGCGCTGCGGCACCTGCGGATCGCCGCCGCGATGTACGCGGCCAACGACGACTACCGGACGGCGCTGGAGCGGGTGGAGACCCGCCTCGGCGGCAGGCGTTGACGGTGCGCAGTTCCATGACGGGGGCGGTCCTTCGGGGCCGCCCCTTCCGTCGCCGGATTGGCGGGCCGGCGGCCGCGCCTAGGATGGCGGACATGGGACCTGACCGGCCGGGGGCTGCGGCATGAAGCTCAAGCTGGACCTGCACGAGATCTTCAACAAGGGCCAGGACATCGACCGGGCGTTGCGCGGGATCATGGACGAGGCGGTGGCGAAGAAGGCCACCCTCGTCGAGATCATTCCCGGCAAGGGGTCCGGCCAGCTCAAGAAGCGGGTGCTGCGGTTCCTCGACCAGAAGGACGTCAAGCAGCTCTACCACCGCGTGGAGAAGGACTCGAAGAACTTCGGCCGCCTCTTCGTCCACTTCCGCTGGAAGTAGCGACGGCACAGCCTCTGACCTCAGGTCCCGATCTCAGCGACCATCAGCCGAGGTGGCCGCGCGGATGACGAGATCAGTCACCGTCGAAGCCTCGCACACGTCAGCACGGCCGAACAGGCACGTCAGGGCGCAGCGTCGAGCTGGGTGTCAACGGTGATCGTCGACCCGTAGGGTGTCCTGATGTCGACGGTGAACCTGCGGCGATCGGCGCGTGCGGTCGTCGTCGATGAGGACGACCGGGTTCTGCTGCTACGACTCGCCATTCCCGATCCGGCTGGCACGATCGCCGTTTGGATCACTCCCGGGGGTGGCGTCGAAGACGGCGAGACGCCACTGGCCGCGCTGCGGCGAGAGTTGCGCGAAGAGGTCGGTCTTGCTCTCGATGTCGACCCGCCTCAGGTCTGGCGCCAGGAGATAGTCGCCGCCGGGTTCGCACCCGGCCACGATGGCGTCGTGAACGACTACTTCCTCGTTCGGGCCGCGTCGTTCGCGCCGCGCGGTGCGATGAGCGACGAGGAACTCGCCGCCGAGCACGTCATCGGCTGGCGTTGGTGGTCGCTGTCAGAGATCAGGCAACACCACGGTCCGGAACTGTTCTCGCCACGGGATCTCGCCACGCCGTTGACCGCACTGATCGCTGACGGAGCACCAACCAAACCCGTGGCGCTCGGCCTGTAGGTAGAGCGAAGCGGACCGGACGTGGAGGCAGACTGGCATGCGGTACGAGGACCGGTGCGCAGCCGACGCCCCCATGCCGCGATCTTGCACTTACTGTCCCGGCGAAAAGGGCATCACACGCTTTTCGGCGACAGAAACTGCAAGATCGGCGAGGGCTGGACGCGACGGACTACTCAGATCAACGGGGGCGCGGTCAGAGGATCGTGACGAGGAGGCCGCAGGCGAGCAGCGGAAGCACCGCGGCGAGGGTGCCCACCAGGGCCGACGAGCGGATTCCGGTCCGGGAGACGAGCATCGCGAGCGTCGACAGGCTGACCAGCAGCGCGAGGAACAGCGCCGGCAGGGCCACGTAGAGCCCGAAGAGCAGCGTCCTCGACCGTTCGGAGTCGCACACCTCGCCGCAGTCTGCCGGGACCGACCCGGAGAGCGTGCCGAGGAAGAGGCCGAATGCCGCGACGACGGCCACGTACCAGCCGGCCAGCACCAGCAACGAGGAGCGCCGGTCGGCGAGGTCGGTGCGGGGCGGCGCAAGGGTCATCGGCGGAGTATCTGCTGTTGCGCTGAGAAGCGTCAGCCCGCGAGGGCGTCGGCGCGGGCGGGGCGTCGGGACCAGCACTGTGGGCGCTGCCGGACGGCGAGCTCCAGAGCCTGATGGTCGGACTCGATCATTTCCCGGGCTATTCGACGCGCCATTTCCAGGCGGTCGGCGTGCATGTCAAGATCCGTCGGGCCGGCGCCTGCCATCTCGAACTCCTTGTCAGCGTTCGAACTAGTCGCATCATGCGTCACGCCGAGAACCGTCACCATTCCCCGATCGGTGGAAAGCTTCCGCCGTACGGCTCGGTGTCGATTTCCCCGGTTGCGCCGATGGTAGCGGTGGCCGCGCCACGCGGCCCGGAACTGCGGTTACCGCGTCTTGCCTGCGGTTTGTACATTGCACGGTGCGCGGGTCGGGGGGCGCGACACGTCCGGTGAGGGATCTTCGTTACGGGAGGACCGCCGTGCAGCATTCGAGCAGTACCGATCCCTTGTTCGTCGCCGTCGAATCAGAATCGATCACCCGGGCGGATGTCGCCGGGCTCATCGCGGGGCGGCTGGCCGCCGTTCGGGTGCCGGGGTTGCTCTCCGTGGCCCGCTGCCAGGCGATCACCGCCGCCCTCGCCAACGCGCCGATGGACCGCTACGACGAGAGCCGGGTCTTTCCCGTCGTCGCCAAGTTCGGTCCGGCCATCAACGACCACCGGTCCGCCGGGGCACTCCGCGAGGACTACTGGGACGCGGCCCGCGCGGCCGAGAAGGGCTGGTCCACGCTGGGTCTGTCGGACTCACCCCGGGACCTGTGCCTGGCCGCGTTCCGCGGTGCCTGGCCGGACGTGGCGCCCGGGCGGCGGCAGGGTCGGGAGATGCACGTCGGCATCGTCCGCGAGATCAACGCGGGGCTCCAGGTGCACTTCGACGACGCGGTACGGGAGTACGCGGGCCGGCTGCTCGATAGCGAGGTGGTGGCCCAGTTGGCGTTCAACATCTACATCCGGGTGCCACCGGCCGGTGGTGAGACGGTGCTGTGGCGGCGGCGCTGGCAGCCGGACGACGAGCCGTTGCGGGTCCCCGGCGGGTACGGCTTCCAGGAGGCGGTGGCCGCCGACAGGCAGTCGTTGACGTTGCGCCCCACCCTCGGGGAGGGCTTTCTGTTTGATCCGCGGCACTATCACACGGTGCGTCCCGCGTCGGATGGCCGACGGATCTCCATAGGATGTTTCGTCGGGCTCACCGACGATGGTCGACTGGCCCTCTGGTCGTAGTGAAGGGCGTTTCCCCATGGTGGACAGAAGCGACGTCGAGGCAGCCGCGGCCCTTGTCGAGGGGCGGGTCCGGGAAACCCCTGTCATCGCCGTCGACGGCGCCGATCTGGGTGTGCCCGGGCAGCTCAGCCTCAAGTTGGAGCTGCACCAGCACACCGGCTCGTTCAAGCCGCGCGGCGCGTTCAACCGAATGCTCCAGGGTTCGTTGCCCTCGGCCGGGGTGATCGCCGCATCGGGTGGCAACCACGGTCTCGCCGTCGCGTACGCGGCCCGGTCGTTGGGGGTGCCGGCGGAGGTCTTCGTGCCGGTCACCGCCTCGCCGGTGAAGGTGCAGCGGTTGGCCGGGTTGGGCGCGCAGGTGCGCCAGGTGGGCCAGCACTACGCCGAGGCGTTGGCGGCGAGCACCCAGCGGGCCGGGGAGACCGGCGCGTTGGTAGTGCACGCGTACGACCAGCCGGAGGTGGTGGCCGGTCAGGGCACCGTCGGCCGGGAGCTGGAGCGGCAGGTGGGCGGGATCGACACAGTGCTGGTGGCGGTCGGTGGCGGCGGGCTGGTGTCCGGTATCGCCAGTTGGTTCGGTGGTTCGGTACGTGTCGTGGCGGTCGAGCCGGAGCAGATTCCTACCCTGCACTCCGCCCTCAAGGCCGGTCGGCCGGTCGACATCGAGGTGGGCGGCATCGCCACCGATTCGCTGGGTGCCCGGCGGATCGGCGAGATCGCCTTCGACACCGCCCGCCGGACCGAGGTGGTGTCAGTGCTGGTCCGCGACGAGGACCTGGTGCGGGCACGCCGGTTGCTCTGGTCGGAGCTGCGGGTCGCCGCCGAGTTGGGCGGTGCCGCCGCACTGGCCGCGCTTGTCGGTGGCGCGTACGTGCCGCAGCCGGGGGAGCGGGTGGCAGTGATCATCTGTGGTGGCAACACCGACCCGAGCGACCTCGGCCCGGCGGCCCCGCACTGACCGGTCAGTCGCCGTCGCGCAGCCGGCGCAGCGCGTGTTCCACCTGGAGGGTGTCCAGGTGGGTGTCGCCGAGGAGTCGCCGGCGGTCGGCCAGCAACTGCTCGTACACCTCGATCGCCGCGTCGACCTGCTCCCCGAGCAGCAGCACCAGGGCCAGGGTGGATCGGATGGCGAGCACCTCGCTGCGGTCGGCGTGCCGAGGTTCGACTGTGGCCAGGGTGGCCCGCAGTTCGGCCTCCGCCTCGTCGAGCCGGTCCTGCGCCTGCATGCAGCGAGCCAGCGTGTGTCGGGCCTGCCAGGTCTCCGGTTGGTTGAGCGGCCACAACCGGTAGCGGACCTCCAGGATGGCGTGCAGCATCTCCTCGGCCTCGGGCGCCCGTTGCTGGGCCAGCACCGCCAGCGCCAGGCTGTGCCGCACGATCATGGTGTCCCAGTGTTCCGGGCCGCGTACCTGGTCCTCCGCAGCGACGATCTGCCGCAGTTCCAGCTCGGCCTCCGGCCACTGGCGCTGCGCCATGATCGCCTTGGTGAGCTTGTGCCGGCTGGCGAGGGTGTCGGCGTCGTCGCTGCCCAGCACCCTGGTGCGGTCCGCGATCACCTCGCGGAGCACCCGGTCGGCCATCTCCGGCTGGTTGCGCTCCAGCCAGGTGCGGCCCAGCTCGTGGCGCAGCGCCAGCACCTGCGGCCGGTCCAGGTCGTGGTCGTACGCGGCACAACCGCGCACGATCGGGTCGAGGATGTCGAAGGCCGAGCCGGGTAGGCCGACCGCGATGAGGTAGCGGGCGGTGAGCCGGGTCAGCTCCAGCGCGCGGCGTACCGTCTCGGGGTCGTGCTTGTGTTTCTGCGGCACGAGGTACTCCCGCACGGCCTCGACCAGGTGCGGCACCAGCACGTCCCAGTTGGTCCAGGCCGCCGAGTCGTCCGGGTTCTGCCCCTCGGTGGCGGCGAGCAGCAGCTTCATGACCAGCCCGTGGTACTCGGCGATCTGCTCGCGCACCTCGTCGCGGTCGCGGAACATCGCGTGCACCAGTGGGTGCAGCGAGAGCACGTGCGCGAACGCCGGGTCGGTGACCTCCTCCTGCACGTCGAAGTCGACAAGGGCCAGGTTGCCGATGCCCTCCAGCACCTTCACCCGCTGCCGGCCGGTGAGCCCCTTGAACAGCGGCGACTCGGCCAGGATGGCCGGCTTGAGCACCACCTCGTAGGGCACCGGGGAGATGCTCAGGCAGGCCAGCACGTTGAGCAGTGGCCGGCTCTGTTGGAGCTGGCGGCGGGCCAGCAGGTCCAGTGAGATGTCGTCGACCTCGCGGACGATCTCCAGGCCGAGGGACTCGTCGAGGTCGACGTCGGCGGCGTCGCGCGGTGAGCGGAACCGACGCTGCACGGCCGTCCGGTAGTCGGCGAAGGTGGTGATGGTGGATGAGCCGCGCCAGACCGGGCTGGCGTTGACCGACCGCAGGTAGTTACCGGCGGCGCGTAGGGCGAGGGGCAGCCCGCCCAGCTCCCGGGCGAGTTCCCGGGCGTCGGCCAGGCCGCCGGCCTGGGCGCCGGCCCGGTCGATCAGCACCTTCGCGCCGGCGTCGGCGTCGAGTGGGCGCACCTGGTGCAGCACCGACCAGGTGCCCCAGGTGGCCCGGTTGCCGTCCCGGCTGGTAACGATGACCATGCCGTCTTCGGCCTCCGGGCTGCGCAGCCAGCCGGTGCCGTCGGCGAGCACTCCGTCGGTGGGGCCCAGGCTGGCGGGCTCGTCCGCACTGTCGAAAATCAACAACCAGGGCTGCGCGGCCTGGTTGAGGTAGCGCCACACCAGGTCGGTGGCGCTGATCATCCCGGCCCACGCCTGGTCGACCTGGGTCTCCGACGCGCCGAGTTGGCTGACCACCTCCCGCATCCCGGAGTTGAGCCGCCCGGCCTGCACCCACCAGACCGTACGGCCGTCGGCCCGGGCCCGGCGGGCGATCTCCAGCGCGACGTGGCTCTTGCCGGACCCGCCCATGCCGCACAGGATGTGCACCGAGGGCGGGCCCCCGGCATTCTGGCCCGGCCGGACGATCTCGCCGATCAGGTCGTCGCGCCCGTGCAGCGGGCTGTCCAGTCGTCCGAGCGGTGGGTCGACGGAGACCCGACTCGGCCGGTCGTACGCAGGCCGAGGCACGCCGGCATCCTCGGGTGGAACGTCCGCAGTCAATGCGGTCCCCCTTCGGTGGCGAATTCACAATGGGGCTGCGGCGTTTGATCCTGTCCAAATGGTGGACAGTCGGAGGGATTGCCGCCCGCACCATGTCGACCGCAAGCGTATCCACCCCCGTACTGGGTTGCACACTCTCCGTTCAGGCCCCCCGGCTGACCAAAATCAGTGCCGTAATTCCCAATTCGCTGCTGATTCCGGCCGATCCGCCGTGCGCGGCACTCGACACGGGCATCCACGATGGACTTATGAACTGGTCGCCAATCCAGGACGTCGTCGACTGGGGTTCCGTGCCGGACTGGTTCGGCGCGGTCGGCTCCATCGCCAGTGTGCTCTTCGTCTACCTCGGATTGCGGCGGGAGATCCGTGCCCGCCGCAACGACGATCTGCGGGTCCGGGCCACCCAGGCTCGGCTGGTCTCGGCGGTGGCCGAGATTCGCGGCACCTCGGTGCTGCGGGTCGCCGTGGCCAACGAGAGTGACGCCCCGGTGCTGGACGTGGTGGTGCTGGCTCGACTCGTCCCGCCCGACGATCCGGACGCCCCGCCGGTCGGGCTGGCCGCGGCGAAACAGGTCCGTCGGATCCCCGGCCGCGACGTGCACGACCTCTTCGTCACAGTCGCGGCGGAGCACCGGCTCCGCTCGGCCGACACCGTTCTGGTGGACCTCACCTTCACCGACCACGACGGTAATCGCTGGCACCGGATCGGTGCCGGCCAACCCGAACCGGTGGGCTGATCGAAAAGGGTGGTCCGGCGGAAGAAAGCTCCCGCCGGACCACCCTTTCATCTCAGAGGGGATAGGTGCGGGCGACCGCCAACATCTCCGAACTGTGCGACCCGACGACGCCGACAGCCGGCGGCCGGGGGCGGAAGCCGGGCAGCGCGTCCAGCCCGTCACTGGCGTCCATGGCCCGCAGCGCGACCTGCCCGGCGATCGGACGCAGCGTCAACGCGACCTCGACGCCCTCCGCTGGCGGGGCGTGGAACACCAGCCCGAAGCCCCACTTTCCCGCTCGTGGCTCCACCGGCACCGACCGCCCCGCCACGTCGGCGCGCAGCACGGTGGCGGTCGACGTGTCGACGTGCAGGGTGGCGAGCCGGGCCGCCCGCTGCGGAGTGAGCCGCAGCCGCAGCGTGCGCTCGCCACCCGCAGTGGCGTCGGCCACCACCTCCAGCTTCGGTGCCGGCAGGTTCGCCGACTGCGCCGGGCCGGCCCGCAGCTCGCCGTCGCCGAGCCCGGGGAAGTCATCGCCGACGTCGGTGACCCCGTCCACGTAGCCGTCCGTCCACGGCTGCGGGTCGCTCTCGTGGCTGAGCCAACGGGCCTGGCCGGTGCCGGCGTCCATCGCGTACATCAGGTGGGTGGGAGCGGGGTGGGCGGCGTCGAACCGGTCCACGCCCAGGCCGACCCCGGCGAGCACCACCGCCGCCACCGCGGCGGCGCCGGCCGGCAGCGCCGCGAGCCGCCGGGCCCGCAGCGCGAGCAGACCGCGCTGGCCGCCGGCCTGCGGGTGCAGCAGGTCGACCACCGGCAGGGCGACCAGGCCGAGCAGCACCGCGACCAGCGCGGCCACCCCGCCCATGGCCATCCCCAGCGCGGGGAAGAGCAGCACCACTGTGGGCAGCAGGATGACCACACCCACTGCCGCGGCGGCCGTCACCGCCACCACCGGCCACGGTCCGGTCTGCCGGGTACGCAGCGCGACCAGCCCGCCGAGGGCGCCGCCCAGCGCCGGCACCGTGGTGAGGTACGCCCCACCCGGCACCGCCACGGCGAGCAGCACCCCGAGCACTGCCAGCCAGGCCAGCCCGCCGACGGCGAGCGCGGCCGGGCCGATCCGGCGGCGGGTCAGCGCGTACCAGGTGAACAGGATGGCGGTGGCGAGTGCCAGGACGGCCAGCCGGTACCAGATCGGCCGGTACGGGTCGAGTAGCTCCGCGTACCCCGGTCGGATCGTGGTGATCGCCAGCCAGAGCAGTTGGGCGGCGACCGGCGCGGCGACGATCGGCACCAGGGCCAGCGCGAAGCCGGCGGCCAGCCGGCCGGTGCTGGCCCGGCCGCTCCGGCGGGTCAGCCAGCCCAGGGCGGCAACCAGTGCCACCGCGAGCAGGGCCAGCGGCAGTGTGAGCCAGCCCGGGTAGCGGACCAGCCCGCCGGGGACGGGGAAGTAGGTGGCGTCGTGCCCGGAGCGCAGGTCGGTCAGGTCGGTGCCACCGAACTCCCGGGCCAGGCCCAACGCGTTGTCCCCGTGCTGCTGGAGGCTGCCGCGGTCCATGGAGGCCGGGGTGTCCAACGGCGTGTGGTAGATCGCGCCCCCGTCGATGTACGCCGAGTTCAGCCCGACGAACTCCTGATCGAGGAAGGCGGTGAAGTCGGTGTCGTTGGGCAACGCGCGGTAGATCTCCACAGCGAACGAGGTGCCGACCGGGTGTGGGGCGGCCCGGCCGAAGATGTCCACCAGCTTCGCGTTGTTCCGGGACGTCTCGAACATGATCACCGGCCCGGTGGAGCCCCGCGCCTCCAGGTTGAGCACCACACCGCCGTCGGCGGCCAGCGGGTGGCTGGCGGCGAACGCGGCCGCGCCACAGAGGCACGCCTCCTCGGCGTCGGTCAGCACGAAGACGATGTCGTTGCGCGGCCGGGGGCCGGTGGTCAGCGCGCGGGCCACCTCCAGGATCGTCGACGTGCCGGCCGCGTCGTCGTTGCCGCCCGGCCCGGTCTGCACCGAGTCGTAGTGGGAGACCAGGAAGACCCGACCCGTCGAGTCGGTGCCGGGCAGCCGGGCCACCACGTTGCGGACCCGGGCCAGTGTCGCCCCGCCCGCCGCCCCGCTGAGCTGGCCGGCCTCCGGTGCCACAGTGTCCTGCACCTCGGTCTCCAGGCCCAGCCCCCGCAACTGCTGCTCCAGGTGCGCGCGGACCTGTTCGTTGGCCGGGCTGCCGGCGACGTGCGGTCGGGCGGCGATCACCTGGACGTCCTCGTACGCGCGGCCGGCGCTGAACGCGCCAGCCGGCGCGTCGGCCGACTTCGGGGCCGGGGTGCGCAGGTCGAGCAGACTGCCGGCGCCGACCGCGGCCAGCGCGACCAGCGCTGCCGCGGCGGCCACGAGCCGCCGACGCGGCCGGGTCAGCGCGCGGCCGGCAGGGGGTACGCCCGGAATCGGACGGGACGGCGTGCCCGTCGTGGCCGGGGTGGTGGGTGCGCCCACGGGAGCTCCTCGGGGGGTGGTGGGGCCTGGGGTGGGATCATCCTGCCCGTCGGGGGCTGCGGATGGGACGGCCGGTAGGTCCCGCGTCCGTCAGCCGCCCGGTTTGTCCACGGCCGAGCAGTGATGCGCCCCATCCCCGCCCGCGCCGCAGGCATCGTGTTGTGTGCGACCGTTGTCTAATACAGGATCAGCAGGGCACTCGGAAGGAGCCCGACATCACCAGCGAACTCCCGCGTCTCGCGGCGGTGACCCGGCCGCACCGGGGGGCCGGCTTGGCCGGTTCCCCAGTTGTGCCGTACCCGCACGGTGGCCTGGCGCGGCACGCCAACCTGCCGCCGGGCGAGCGGTTGCGGGTGCTGCTGGTGGAGGACGACGAGGGCGACGCCTTCCTGGTCGGTGAGCTGCTCGCCGAGACGAACTCGATGATCGACCTGCTGGTCGCCACCAGCCTCCGGGAGGCGCGGCAGCGGATCAACGACGTCGACTGCGTCCTTCTCGACCTGGGCCTGCCCGACGCGCAGGGGCTGGACGGGCTGCGCCAGGTGTTGGAGATGTCCAGCGGCGCCGCGGTGTGCGTGCTGACCGGCCGCACCGACGAGCACCTGGGCGTCGTGGCGGTCGCCGAGGGCGCCCAGGACTACCTGGTCAAGGGCCAGGTCGACGGGGTGCTGCTGACCCGGGCGCTGCGCTACGCCGTGGAGCGTAAGCGCGCCGACGAGAACGCCCGCCGGTTGCGCGAGGTCGAGCTGCGCCAGGCCGAGTCGGCCCGACTCGAACGCGGCCTGCTGCCCCAACCGCTGATGACGACCGACCAGGTCGCTGTGCACACCTTCTACCGGCCGGGCCGGCACGCCGCATTGATCGGCGGAGACTTCTTCGACGTGGTGCAGACCCACCCGGACCGCCTCGACCTGATCGTCGGCGACGTCTGCGGGCACGGCGTGGACGAGGCCGCGCTCGGGGTCGAACTGCGGGTGGCCTGGCGCGCCCTGGTGCTCGCCCGGGTGCCGGACGACGAGGTGTTGCCCGCCCTGGAACAGGTGCTCATGAGTGAGCGCCGCCTCCAAGAGATCTTCGCGACGGTGGCCACCGTCAGACTGGACCTGGACGCCAATCGGGCCACCGTCCGACTGGCCGGGCACCCGCCCCCGTTGCTGCTCTCCGGCGGCCGGGTCGCCCCGGTGCCCGCGCCCGGCGGCCTGCTGCTGGGCGTACGACCTCGCCGGCCGATCGCCTACGACCTGGAGTTCGACACCGATGACTGGTCCCTGTTGATGTACACCGACGGCCTGATCGAGGGGCGGGTGGGCGCCGGCAACGAACGGCTCGACGTACCGGGCCTCAGTGGCTTGCTGGACGAGCCGGCCAGCCGTTCGGTGTCGCTGCCCGAGCTGCCGGCGTGGCTGGTCGGGCGGGCCGAGCGGCTCAACGGTGGCCCGCTCGCCGACGACGTGGCCATGCTGCTGGTCAGTCGGGGTGATGGCCGGTGAAGCCGGTCGTCGGCGGCTGGAGTCTGCGCCGCCGGGTCATCACCCTGCTCACCGTCGTGGGCTTTCTGTTGATCGGGCTGGCCAGCGCGGAGGCGGCGATGGCCGCCCGCAACCGCACCCAGATCGACGCGGTTCTGAACGAGACCGGCCCGTTGCGGGTGCAGTCCCAGGAACTGCTCAACGCGTTGCTCGACCAGGAGACGGCGATCCGCGGGTACGCGGTCAGCGGCGACCGGGACGACCTGAACCCCTACCGGGAGGGGCTCGCCCAGGAGCAGAGCGTCACCGCCTCGATGCGGACGCTGCTCGACGACTATCCGGAGATCAGCCAGGAGCTGCGGACCGTCGAGGAGCGTGTCGCGCAGTGGCGACGGTCGGTCGCGGAGCCGGTGATCACCACCACCGAGCAGAGCGGCACCACCGCCGGCCAGGCATTGGTCACCGAGTCGGCCCGGCAACAGTTCGACGAGGTGCGCTCGGCGGTGAACGACCTCCAGGACGAGGTCCTGGCCGCCCGGGAGCAGACCGCCACCGACGTGCGTACCAGCAGCAACGTGCTGGTCGTCCTGCTGATCGTGGCCGCCCTGGTGGTGGTCGTGGCCGGTGCGGTGCTGCTGCTCTCGCTGGACCGGATGGTGGTCCGGCCGCTGACCGGCCTCGCCACCCAGGTCCGCGAGGTCGCCGAGGGCGACTACCAGCACCGCATCGCCACCGTCGGCCCGCCGGAGTTCATCCGACTCGGCGAGGACGTGGACGCGATGCGGCAGAAGATCGCCGCCGACCTGGCCGAGGTCCGGGCCGCCCGCGAGCGCATCGAGTGGGTAAACAGTCAACTCCAGAAGCAGGCCGAGGAGCTGACCCGGTCCAACCGTGACCTGGAGCAGTTCGCGTACGTGGCCTCGCACGACCTGCAGGAGCCGCTGCGTAAGGTCGCCAGCTTCTGCCAGCTGCTCCAGCGCCGTTACGCCGGGCAGCTCGACGAGCGGGCCGACCAGTACATCGCGTTCGCCGTGGACGGCGCGCAACGGATGCAGCGCCTGATCAACGACCTGCTCGCGTTCTCCCGGATCGGGCGGCTCACCACCGGCTTCGTCGAGGTCGACCTCAACAAGGTGATGGGCGACGTGGCCGGCCAGACCGAGGCCGCCCGGCAGTACGCGGACGCCGAGTTGACCTGGACCGAGCTGCCGGTGATCTCGGGTGAGGAACCGCTGCTCACCAACCTGCTTGCCAACCTGGTCAGCAACTCGATCAAGTTCCGCCGCCCGGACGTGCCGTCGAAGGTGCACGTCTCGGCCCGGTTGGTGGGCGCCGAGTGGGAGATCACCTGCCAGGACAACGGCATCGGGATCGAGCCGGAGTTCGCCGACAAGATTTTTGTGATCTTCCAGCGGCTGCACTCGAAGGACGCGTATCCGGGCACCGGCATCGGGTTGGCAATCGTCAAGAAGATCGTCGAGTACCACGGCGGCCGGGTCTGGGTGGATACCGACGTGCCGGAGGGCACCGCGATCCGGTTCACCCTGCCGGCACTTCCCGAGGACGTCGCGGCGGCTACCGCCGCCGATGCCGAGGGGGAGCCGAACGTCCCGACCGTGGGCGACACGACTCCCTCGACCGAGGCCCCGGCAGCGCTGACGGAGCAGGCTGACGGGCCGGACCAGCCGGACCGGGCCGACGAGACGCTGGAAAGCGGTAGAACGGGTGACATGAGGGAGACGGTGGGATGACCGCGCCGGCGGATGGCAAGAGCCCGATCGAGGTCCTGCTCGTCGAGGACGACCCGGGTGACGTGCTGATGACCCAGGAGGCGTTCGAGGAACACAAGCTGCGTAACCGGCTGACCGTCGTCTCCGACGGGGCCGAGGCGCTCGCCTACCTGCGCCGGGAGGGTCAGTACGCCGACGCGGTGGCGCCCGACCTGATCCTGCTCGACCTCAACCTTCCCCGGCGCGACGGCCGGGAGGTGCTGGAGGAGATCAAGAAGGACGAGAGCCTGCGCCGGATCCCGGTGGTGGTGCTCACCACCTCGCAGGCAGACGAGGACATCCTGCGCAGCTACCAGCTGCACGCCAACGCCTACGTGACCAAGCCGGTGGACTTCGAGCGCTTCATCTCGGTGGTCCGTCAGATCGACGAGTTCTTCGTCAGCGTGGTCAAGCTGCCGCCGCGTGGCTGACACCCTGCTGGACGACGTCGGCGGCCTGCTCTGGGAGGCCGCCGACCAGGTCGTGCTGCCACTGTTCCGCAAGCTCGACGACGATGACGTGTCGGAGAAGGCGCCCGGCGAGGTGGTCACCGTCGCCGACCGCAGGGCCGAGGAGTTGCTCTCGGCGGGGCTGCGCCGGCTTCGGCCGGGCTCGATGGTGGTCGGCGAGGAGGGTGTCGCCGACGATCCGGGGTTGCTGCGGCACCTCCGCGACAGCGGGGACGTCTGGCTGGTCGACCCGGTCGACGGGACCGCCAACTTCGCCGCCGGTCGCCGGCCGTTCGCCCTGATGGTGTCGCTGCTGACCGACGGGCGGCCGACCGCCGGCTGGATCCTGGACCCGCTCGCCGGCACTCTCGCCGCCGGCTCGGTGGACGAGGGCACACTGCTCAACGGTCGACCGGTGGACGGCACCGGCACGGTGCCGCCGCTCGGCGAGCTGCGCGGCGCGGCGATGACCAAGTTCCTGCCGCCGGAGACCCGTGACCGGGTCCGCGCCGGCGGGCGGCGGCTCGGTGAGCTGCTGCCCGGCCTGCACTGCGCAGGTCGGGAGTACCTGGACATCCTCACCGGCGAGCAGCAGTTCACCCTCTTCTGGCGCACCCTGCCCTGGGACCACGCCCCGGGCACCGTGCTGGTTCGTGCCGCAGGGGGTGTCGCCCGCCGGTTCGACGGCGTCGACTACCACCCCGCCGACGACGGCCGCGGTCTGCTCGTCGCCGCCAACGAGCAGGTCTGGGCCGAGGTGCGCGACGCGCTCCTCAGCACCTGATCCGCGCGCTGCGCGACCACGTTGGGACGCTCCGTCGACATCGGGACAGCCGGAGGGTCAGTGGGCTGGTCACCGGCCCACGATCCGGTATCGTGACCGGCGGTCTCCGCCAGCAGGCCGCCGACCGGCGCCGCCGTGCAGTGTTCATCGGGGGCCGGCGGTCGACGGAAGGACGCTTTCGTGCCCAGGACCAGGCTCAGCCCGCGGCTCGGTCGCCGCGCCCTGTTCGCCGTGCTCGCCGCCGTCGCGCTGGCGCTCGGCGGTGCCGCAGTGCCCGCGTACGCGGAGCCTGGCGAGGGTGGTAGCAAGAAGTTGCAGGACGCACTGGAGCTGACCGCCAAGGGCCACATCGAGGCCAAGGCCAAGCTGGACAACTCCAAGCGTCGCCAGACGGCGCTGACCGGCGAGCTGACGACGCTGGAGGGTCGGCTGGTCGGGCTCAGCAGCCAGGTGGGCGAGGTGGCCGCCCAGTCGTACCGGGTGGGTCGGCTGAGCGCGGTCTCGATGCTGCTCAACACCGCCACGCCGGAGGCGTTCCTGCAACGCGCGGGCGACCTCGACCTGATGGCCCAGCGGGACAGCAAGCGGCTGCGTGACCTCACCGAAGCCCGGCAGCAGGCGCAGCAGGCCAAGGTCGCCATCGACGCCGAGGTCCGCGAGCAGCAGAAGCAACTCGCCGTGATGGCGAAGAAGAAGAAAGAAGCCGAGGAGGCGCTCGCCGAGGTCAGCTCCGGCGGCAGCAACGGTTTCAGCGGTGGCAGCTCCGCCTCGGCGAAGCCGGCGCCGCGCAACTCCGACGGGTCCTGGCCGTCCGAGTCCTGCTCGGTGAAGGACCCGACCACCTCCGGGTGCATCACCCCACGCACCCTCAACGCGCTGAAGCAGACCCAGGCGGCCGGCTACAAGCGGCACGTCTCCTGCAAGCGCAGCGGTGGCGGCGGCGAGCATCCGAAGGGCCGGGCCTGCGACTTCTCGGCCGCCACGAACGGCTTCGAGGACAAGAACGCGACCGGCGGCGACAAGTCGTACGGGGACAGCCTGGCCGCCTGGCACGTGCGCAACGCCGACCGGCTGGGCGTGCTCTACGTGATCTGGTACCGGCAGATCTGGCATCCCGGCACGGGTTGGCGCTCGTACAGCGGAAGCGGCTCTCCGGCGGCGTCACACACAAACCATGTTCATCTCTCGATGTACTGACCCGTTGCACCAGCTTCGCTGCGTACCATCGCGACGATGAGCTCCCCACCGTCCGACGTAGCGGCCCTGCCGGCACCCCCGGCCCCGCCCGTGCCCGTCACCGGCCGGGCGCTGCCCAACGGCCTGGCCGCCTTCCTGGTCTTCTTCTCCAGCGGCGCCGTGCTGGTGCTGGAGACCGTCGCGCTGCGCCTGGTCGGCCCGTATGTCGGGGTGACCCTCCAGGTGACCAGTTCGGTGATCGGCATCGCGCTGGCCGCTATCGCCTACGGGGCGTGGTCCGGCGGCTGGCTGGCCGACCGACGTAACCCGCGGGGCCTGCTGGCGCCGGCGTTGGTGCTGGCCGGCATCGCCACCGCCGTCACCCTGCCCGTCGTCCGGTACGCCGGTGAGGTGCTGCGCGGCGGTGCGGCGAGCGGCATCCTGCTGCTTGTCGCGTTGGCGGTGTTCGTGCCGGCCGCGCTGCTGGCCGCTGTCACCCCGCTGGTGGTGAAACTTCAGCTCGCCGACCTGCGCCGTACCGGCCAGGTGGTCGGTCGACTCTCCGGGATCGGCACCCTCGGCGGCATCACCGCGACCCTGCTGACCGGGTTCGTGCTGGTCGCCGCGCTGCGCAGCACCGTCATCCTGCTGGCCCTGTCGCTCGCGCTCGGGCTGGTCGGCATCGGCCTCGGCTGGTACCTGCGCCGGCAGGAGCCCACCGAGCTGCCTGGTCCGGCCCGGGCCCGGGCCGCGCTGGCAGTGCTCGGCCTGGCCGGGGCGGGGCTGACCACTGTGGCGCCCAACCCGTGCGACATCGAGACCGCGTACCACTGCGCCCGGGTCACCGAGGACCAGGCCCGGCCCACCGGGCGGACGCTGCTGCTCAACTCCGCCCAGCATTCGTACGTGGACCTCGCCGACCCGAAACACCTGGAGTACGCGTACACGAAGTGGATCGGCGCGGTCAGCGACGTCGCCGCGCCGGCCGGTCAGCGCCTGGACGCGCTGCACCTGGGCGGCGGTGGGTTCACTGTGCCGCGATACCTGACCGCGACCCGACCGGGCACCGACAACCTGGTGTTCGAGATCGACGGCGGGCTGGTCGAGCTGGGTGAGCAGGAGCTGGGCGTACGACCGGGGCCGGACCTGCGGGCGGTGGTGGGTGACGCACGGATGCTGGTTGCCGGCGAGCCGACCGACAGCCGTGACCTGGTGGTCGGCGACGCGTTCGGGCACCTGGTGGTGCCCTGGCACCTGGCCACCCGGGAGATGGCCGCCGACGTCCGGCGGGTGACCCGCCCCGGCGGCGTGTACGTGCAGAACGTCATCGACTACCCGCCGCTGCGGTTCATCCGCGCCGAGTTGGCCACTGTGACCGCCGAGTTCGGGCACGTCGCGTTGATCGCGCCGCCGGAAGCGCTGGCCCAGGAGCAGGGCTCCAACTTCCTCATCGTCGGCTCCGACGCGCCGTTGCCGCTGGAAGCCGTCCGGGCCCGGTTGGCCGAGGTGGACCCGAAGGTCAGCCTGCTGTCCGGTGCGGCGCTGACGGACTTCGTCGGCGAGGCGCTTGTGTTGACCGACGATTACGCCCCGGTGGACCAACTGCTGGCCACCGCCTGATCGGGTGACAATCCTGACCGATTCCGATACTCCAGGTGTAGGCGGGCGGTTCCTGGGCAACATCGCTCACCATGGGTGGTGGGGACCGGAACGGCGCGCAGTTGCTCGATGAGCGGTACCGGCTGATCGAGCAGCTCGGCGCGGGCGGCATGTCGGTGGTCTGGCGTGGCTACGACGAGGTGCTCGGTCGCCAGGTCGCGGTGAAGGTGTTGGCGTCCCGGCTGGCCAGCGACCGGGCCTTCCGCCACCGCATCCGGATCGAGGCGCAGGCCGCCGCGCGGCTCTGCCACCCCAACATCACCAACGTGTACGACTACGGCGAGTCCGTGCAGGTCGGGCTGACCGTGCCGTACGTGGTGATGGAGCTGGTCGACGGCGCTTCGCTGGCCAGCCGATTGGGTCGGGAGAGCCAACTGCCGTGGCGGGAGGCGGTGACCATCGGCGCCGAGGTCAGCTCGGCGCTGGCCACCGCGCACGCTCGCGGGGTGGTGCACCGCGACGTCACCCCGGGCAACGTCATGCTCACCTCGACCGGGGTCAAGGTTGTCGACTTCGGCATCTCCGCGCTCGTCGGCGAGAGCGAGAAGGGCCCGGACGGCACGCTGTTGGGCACTCCCGCGTACCTCGCCCCGGAGCGGCTGGACAACGGCCAGGTCTCCCCGGCCACCGACGTGTACGCCGTCGGGCTGCTGCTCTACCGGATGCTCACCGGCCGACTGCCGTGGCAGGCCAGCACGACCACGCAGATGCTGCGCGCCCACATGTACAACGACCCGGAGCCGATGCCCACCGTCCCGGGGCTGCCCGACGGGGTGGCCGACCTGGTCGGACGATGCCTGGCGAAGCGGCCCGCCGACCGGCCGGCCACCGCCGAGCTGACCCGGACGCTCGCCGAGGCGGCCGGCATGCTCGCGGCGGTGCCGGTCTCCCCGGCCGCCGGGCCGTTGGACGCGGCAATGCTCGGCAGCGCGCGTACCACGATCCTGCCCTGGTCGGCGGCGACCGACGCGTTGCCGCTGTCGCGGACCCGCAACCGGGACCGTCGGACGCGGCAGCGGGTGACCCGGCGTCGGCGGGTGGAGGCCGGAGTGGCCGCCGTCGGGCTGATCGCGGTCACCGGTGCGATGTGGGGGTTCACGTCGCGCAGCCCGGCCAGCGGAGGGGACCGGCCGACGACTGAGGCTCGGATGGGTCTGCCGGCGGCGGCGCCCTGCGAGGTGGCGTACGCGTTGCGCACGGACTCCGGCACCGAGTTCTCCGCTGAGCTGACGTTGACCAACACCGGTGGCCGTGAGTTGCGGGACTGGGCGATGAGCTTCACCTTCCCCGGGCAGCAGAAGGTGACGAAGGCGGAGCCCGCGCCGGTGCACCAGCAGGGGAGCAGTGTGCTGATCCGACCGGCGGCCCAGCGCACCACGCTGGCCCCCGGTGCGGCCGAGAAGGTGACCCTCACGGGTAGGTACAGCGGGGCGAACCCGTTGCCTGTGGAGTTCCGGCTGGGCGAGGCGACCTGCGGGGTTCGGGTGTCCGGCGTCGCCGGCAGCGCGCCGTCCACGGCGCCGCCGAGCAAGGCCGCCACGACGAAGGCCCCGCCCAAGGCGGCGAAGGGGTCCAGCGGCTCCGGTTCGGGCGGCGGCGCGTCGAAGGCCAAGCCGCCGAAGCCCGCGAAGGCCCCGGCGAAGCCCGCGAAGGCCAACGGTGGTGGTCCGGGAAAAGCGGAAAGGTGACCAAGGGGCCGCGTGGTCACCGGAAGAAGTAGGCAGGCCACACCGCGTCGCCATGCTTCGGGGGCCGTCGGATGAGTTGGTTCGACTGCCCCGACCGGTCCGGCAGCAGGGTCAGCGCATCCCCGCGAATCGCTGCACCTGGTCGATCCCACCCTCGACGATGAGCACCCCACCCTGGGGAAGCGTGGTGTCGTCGGAGGTGTACCGGAAGCGTTCGCCCGGCAGCTTGGCGCCGACCACGCGTACCCCGAAGCGCTCCTCCGGTTTCAGGTCGAGCACCGTGCGCCCGACCAGGGACTCCGGCACCCGGACGGTGGCGATGGCGAAGTCGTCGTCGAACTCGATGAAGTCGAGCAACCGGCTGACGATCAGGTGCGCGACCCGGTCCCCGGTCTCCGCCTCCGGGAAGATCACGTGGTGCGCGCCCACCGACGCCAGGATCTTGGCGTGCTTCTGCGAGGTGGCCCGCGCCCAGATCTGGGGCACACCCAGCTCGACCAGCGCCAACACGGTGAGCACACTCGCCTCCACCGAGGCCCCGATGGCCACCACCGCCCGCCCGAAACCGGTGATGCCCAACTGTCGCAGCGCCCCCTCCTCGGTCGCGTCGGCCTGAACCACCCGGTCGAGCTGCGCCGACCATCGCTGCACCGTCGCCGGGCTGCGGTCGATGGCCAACACCTCGCGGTCCATCCGGGTCAGCGACCCGGCCAGGTGGCAACCGAATCGACCCAGCCCGATCACCACGATGCCGCCGCTGTCCGCCCGTCTAGCCGACACCTCGGCCCTCCCCGCTTCCACTGGCGCGTTCCCGACGTGCGGGCCGGCCGACGCTTCCGAAACACGCCCTATCCGACAATGGGTTGCTCCTGGGGGTAGCGGTAGAGCCGGCGTCGGGTGTTCAGGGCGATAGCCGACCCCAGGGTGAGCGTCCCGACCCGGCCGATGAACATCAGCACGGTCAGCACCAGTTGGCCGCCGGCCGGCAGTTCGGCGGCCAGACCGATGGTCAGACCGGTGGTGCTGAACGCCGAGGTGATCTCGAACAGCGCCGCGACGAAGCGGACGCCCTCGGTGAGCAGCAGCAACAGCATCGTTCCGGCCGTCACCAACGCGACGCTGAGCAGCGCCACGGTGAGGGCCTGTCGCTGACTCGCGGTGGCCACCCGCCGGTGCCCGATCGTCACGTCGGGCTCACCCCGCAACTCCGCCCAGATGGTGAACGCCAGCAGGAAGAACGTGGAGACCTTGATGCCACCGGCCGTGCTGGCGCTGCCGCCGCCGATGAACATCAGCACGATCAGCAGGGGATAGCTCTCCTCCTGGAGCGCGGCGATGTCCAGGATGCTGAAGCCGCCGGTGCGGCTCAGCGCGATCTGGGTGAACGACGCGAGGACCTTCCCGGGTACGTCGTACTGGCCGATCGTGCTCGCGTTGGTCCACTCGGCGGCGAGCAGGCCAGCGAAGCCCACCAGCAGGAGCACCGCGCTGCCCCAGATGGTCAACTTCGTCGCCACCGCCCAGCGGATCGGCTGCCGCCACTCGCGGACCGCCTCGAAGAGCGCGGGAAACCCGAGACCGCCGATGATCGCTCCGATCGCCAGGGGCAGCGAGACCCACGGATCACGGCTGAAGGCCAGCAGCCCTTCGCTGTAGAGCGCGAAGCCACCGTTGTTGAACGCCTGCACGGCGTGGAAGACGCCCGACCAGAGGGCCTGCCCGAAGGGGTAGTCGTAGGTCAGCCACAGCCGACCGGCGACCAGCACTGTCATCACCGCCTCGCAGGCGAAGACGGTCAGCGCGATCCGGCGGAGCAACCGGCCCACGTCACCGATGCCGAACTCCGCCGTCTCAGCCTGCACCAGCAACCGGTTGCGCAGCCCGAGCTGACTGGAGACCACCAGGATGACCAACGCCGCGACGGTGAGGATGCCGAGGCCGCCGAGCTGGGTGAGCAGGGTGATCACCAACAGTCCCCAGCCGGACCAGTAGTTCGGCGTGTCGGTGATGGCCATGCCGGTGACCGACACGGCCGAGGTGGCGGTGAAGAGCGCGGTGACCACGGGTGGGCGTACGTGTTCGGCGGTCGCCCAGCGCGCCATGAGCAACAGGGTGCCGAGCAGGATCGGCACCAGGAACGCGAACGGCACCAGCCGCACGGGATTGCGGAAGAACCGGCGCACCAGACAATCTTCCTGTCCGCCCGCGGCCCCGGAGTGGGAACGGGCATTCCGGAGATTCATCTGCCGGCCAGCCATCGACCAACTCCTGGCAAATCACAGGCGGTCTGCTTACCCGGACCATCGATGACAGGAGACGGCGTTGCGACGTACCCTTTCGACCCTCGGCGTGGCCAGCGCTCTGCTCGCCGCCGCCGTGGCCCTGCCGACCGTGGCCGCGGCCGAACCAACTGCCAACGCGGATCGCTCCCGGGCCAACGACCGACCAATCGTGATCGGTCACCGTGGCGCCAGCGGCTACCGGCCGGAGCACACGCTGGAGGCGTACCGGTTGGCGATCCGGATGGGTGCCGACTACATCGAGCCGGACCTGGTCTCCACCTCCGACGGCGTGCTGGTCGCCCGGCACGAGAACGAGATCTCCGGCACCACCGACGTGTCGACCCGCCCGGAGTTCGTGGCCCGCAAGGCGACGAAGACCATCGACGGTGTCGCGGTGACCGGGTGGTTCACCGAGGACTTCACAGTCGCCGAGCTGAAGACGCTGCGGGCCAAGGAGCGGCTGCCGCAGGTACGCGTGGCGAACACCGCCTTCGACGGCCGCTTCGAGGTGCCCACCCTCCAGGAGGTCATCGACCTGGCCCGGACCGAGGGGCGGGCACGGGGCCGCACCATCGGCATCTACCCGGAGACCAAGCACCCGAGCTACTTCGCCTCGATCAAACTGCCGTTGGAGGAACCGCTGCTGCGGGTGCTGCGGCAGAACAGGTTGGACCGGAAGAACTCGCCGGTCTTCATCCAGTCGTTCGAGACGGCCAACCTGCGCCGCCTGAGCCGGCTCACCGACGTGAAGCTCGTTCAACTGCTCGACGCGACCGGCCGCCCGTACGACTTCACCGTCGCCGGTGACGCCCGCACCTACCAGGATCTGGTCACGCCCGCCGGGCTGAAGTGGATCGCCGGATACGCCGACGGCATCGGCGCGAACAAGAACCTGATCGTCCCCCGGAACGCCACCGGCGCCCTGCTCGCCCCCACCAACGTGGTACGCGACGCGCACCGGGAGCACCTGCTCGTGCACTCCTGGACGTTCCGCGCCGAGAACCAGTTCCTCCCGGCGGATTTCCGGATCGGCGCCGACCCGAACGCGCGCGGCGACATCACCGCCGAGTACGAACTCTTCCTTGGCCTGGGCCTCGACGGTGTCTTCAGCGACCACCCGGACACTGCCGTCGCCGCACTCGCCGGCCGCTGACCCACATCTCGGCCCGGAGCTGATCCGCTCCGAGCCGACCACCGGGCCGACCACGCCCGGCCCACACGCTGGCCCGCCTTCCGCAACCCGGACGGCGGGCCAGCGGCATGTCTGGGCGGCCCGCGCCGCAAGATCGCACTCGATCCAGGAAGTAGTGGTGTGGCAGCCCTCCGAGGCCACTACAACCAGGATCGAGCACGATCTTGAAGGGGTACCCCTGGCCGAACCGGGCGAATGGCGCAGGGCGACACATGGCTCGGGTGGTCCGTGGGGGTTCGGGCCATCGAGAGCCTGGGTTCCCGGCTCGTGGTGCGGCCCGTTGTAACCCCCGGCCACCTCATTCCTGTTACTTGTGTGTTTCCGCCACATAGCTCGTGGGTGACGTCACTTCTAGCGTGAGCCGTCACGAAGAAGTTCTCTCCCTCTGAGTCCTCATGTGGAGTCGCAATGACGGTCCGGACGACGCGGCGGGCGTTCCTCTCCGCCGCCACGATGATGGCCGCGGCGCTGGCCGCCACGGCCTGTGGCAGCCCGCAGGACACCGCCACCGGCGGCGGCGACAGTGCCGCGCCGGTCAAGGTCGGCCTGGTGTACTCCCAGTCGGGAGCCCTGGCCAGCTATGGAAAGCAGTACATCGAGGGGTTCAAGGCGGGGCTGGACTTCGCCACCAAGGGCACCGGCAAGGTCGGTGACCGGAAGATCGAGCTGACCGAGGTCGACGACGCCGGCGACCCGGCCAAGGCGGTCTCCGCGGCGAAGGACCTGATCGGCAAGGGCACGAAGATCATCGCCGGCTCCACCGCCTCCGGTGTGGCGCTCCAGGTCGCGCCGATCGCGGCGCAGAACAAGGTCCTGTTCATCTCCGGCCCGGCCGCCACGGACGCGGTGACCGGCGCGAACAAGTACACCTTCCGCTCCGGACGGCAGTCCTACCAGGACGTGGTGACCGCCAAGTCGTTCATCGGCGATCCCACCGGCAAGAAGGTAGTGGTCTTCGCCCAGGACGGCGCGTTCGGTGACGCCAACGAGGCAGCCGTCAAGGCCGTCATCGGCAGTGCCGGCGCGACAGTGACCAGCGTCCGCGCTCCGGCCAGTGCCACCGAGTTCACCCCGTTCGCCAGCCAGATCAAGGCCGCCAAGCCGGACCTGCTCTTCGTGGCGTGGGCGGGCACCACCGCCCCGGCCATGTGGCAGACCCTCGACCAGCAGGGCGTCCTGTCGTCGACCACTGTCGTCACCGGCCTGGACATCCGGGCCTCGTGGCCGACCTTCGGTGCTGCCGGCGCGAAGATCTCCTTCCTGTCGCACTACTTCGACGGTGCCAGCGACACCGAGGCCAGCAAGGCGCTGAAGGCCACTGTCAACACCATCGACCTGTTCCACCCGGACGGCTTCGCCGCCGCGCAGATGGTGGTCCGTGCCGCGCAGGAGGGTGGGGACGACGTCGACAAGATGGTCACCGCCCTGGAGGGCTGGAGCTTCGACGGGGTCAAGGGCAAGATGACCATCCGCGCCGCCGACCACGCGCTGCTCCAGCCGATGTTCCAGGCCAAGCTGACCGGCAGCGGCACCGCGTTCACCGCTACCGCGCAGAAGAGCCTCACCGGTGACGAGACCGCGCCGCCGGCCGTGGCCATGAAGGGCTGACCATGCTCGCCACCCGCGGTCTGACCTGGCGGATCGGTGAGGTCGCCATCGTCGACAGCGTCTACCTCGATCTGGCGCCCGGGGAGTTCCTGGGCGTCATCGGGCCCAACGGCGCCGGTAAGACCTCACTGTTCAACCTGATCACCGGCCTGCGCCGGGCCACCGAGGGCCGGGTCGTCCTGGACGGGCAGGACATCGGTGCGCTTCCGCCGCACCGGCGGGCCCGCCTCGGTCTGGGCCGCACCTTCCAGGCGTCCTCGGTCTTCGGCTCGCTGAGCGTGCGAGAGAACGTCCGGCTCGCCGTGCAGGCGCACCGCGGGGGCTCGATGGCGCTGTGGCGGAGGGCGGCGGCCGACCGGGAGGTCGCCGCCGCCGCCGACGCGGCGCTCGACCGGGTCGGCCTCGCCCACCGGGGTACGGCCCTCGCCGGCACCCTGGCCCACGGCGAGAAGCGCAAGCTGGAGATCGCCCTGCTGCTCGCCGGGGAACCGCGGGTGATGCTGCTGGACGAGCCGATGGCCGGGGTCAGCGCCGAGGACGTGCCGGAGCTGGTCGCCGTCATCAAGTCGTTGACCGGCGACAGCGGCCGCGCGGTGCTGATGGTCGAACACCACATGGACGTCATCCTGGAACTGGCCGACCGCATCGCCGTCATGCACCACGGCGCGCTGCTGGCCTGCGACACCCCGGAGACGGTGATGGCCAACCCCACAGTGCAAGAGGCCTACCTGGGGGAGTCGCTGTGAGCGCGAGGAGTGAGCCGGGTTTGCGAGCCCCGCAGTCGCGAACGGAGGCAGCCCTGATGGAACCGATCCTCAGTGTGGAGGAGCTGTCGGTCCGGATCTCCGGGCTGCACATCCTCCAGGGGGTGGCGTTCACTGTCGCCCCGACCGGCGTGACAGTTCTGCTCGGTCGTAACGGCGTCGGCAAGACCACCACGCTGCGCGCGATCGTCGGCCTCACCCCGCCCGCCGGGGAGGTGCGCGGCACCATCCGGATGGGCGCGCAGAGTCTGCTGGCCCGGCCGACGCACCGGCTGGTCCGCGGCGGGCTCGGCTACGTGCCCGAGGACCGCTGCGTGTTCGCCGGCCTCACCGTCGCGGAGAACCTGCGGCTCGCCGAGCGGCGTGGCACCACCCCGGCGTACGACAAGGTCTTCGCGCTCTTTCCGGAGCTGGACCGACGCGGACGGCAACGGGCCGGTTCGCTCTCCGGCGGGCAGCAACAGATGCTCGCCATTGGTCGGGTACTGCTCAACGACAACCGGCTGCTGCTCGTCGACGAGCCGACCAAGGGGTTGGCGCCGAAGGTGGTGACCGAGGTGGCCGAGGTGTTGGAACGGGTCGCGGAGTCGGTGCCGGTGCTGCTGGTCGAGCAGAACCTGGCAGTCGTACGCCGACTGGCCCGCGACGCGGTCGTGCTGGCCGCCGGCAAGGTGGCCTGGACCGGCGACGCCCACGAGTTGCTGTTGGAGACCGCGTTGACGAAGTCGTTGCTCGGGGTCGGCTCGGCGGAGGTGCAGCACTGATGGGCACCGTGATCCTGTTGGCGTTGACCGGGCTCGGCCTGGCGGCGCTGTACTTCCTGGTCGCCTCCGGCCTGTCCCTGGTCTTCGGCCTTGCCGACGTGCTCAACTTCGCGCACGGGCTGTTCCTCGGCGTCGGCGCGTACGGCACCTGGTGGGCGGCGGGCAACCTGCCCGGCGCCGGCCCGGACGGGTTCGGCTTCGTGTTGGCTGTCGCCTTCGGGGTGGCCGCCGGAACGCTTGTCGCGATCCTGGTCGAGCTGGTGCTGATCCGCCCGCTGTACTCCCGCACCATCGAGCAGGTGCTGGTCACCGTCGGGCTGTCGCTGGCCGGGGTGGCGTTGCTCCAGGCCACCTGGGGTGCGGACGCCCGGCCGTTCCCGCGTCCGGACTGGACCCGGCAGGTGACCGGGATCTTCGGCGCGCAGGTGCCCAACGGTGGCCTGCTGCTGATCATCGCGGCGGTGCTGGTGCTCGGTGCGATCCTGGCGTTCCTGCGCTGGACCCGGTACGGCCTGGTGATCCGGGCCGGTGTGGAGAACCGGGAGATGGTGACGGCGCTGGGCATCGACGTCCGCAAGGCGTTCACGTTGGTCTTCGCGATCGGTGGGGCGGCCGCCGCGCTCGCCGGAGCGCTCGGCGGGGTCTACTTCGGCACCGTCTCGCCCGGGCAGGGCGGCTCGCTGCTGATCTTCGCGTTCATCGTGGTGGTGATCGGCGGGATGGGCTCGGTGGTCGGCTCCGCGTACGCGGCGGTCGTGGTCGGGCTGGTGCAGCAGTTCGTCAACTACTACGGCACGTCCGGGCTGGGCGACATCTGCGTGGTCGGGCTGCTGGCCGTGGTGCTGCTGCTGCGCCCGCAGGGCATCGCCGGAAAGGTGGCAACGGCATGACGGTGATCGACGCGCCTCGCGCGCAGGTGCCCGACGAACTGAGTCCGCAGCGGGGGCGGTGGCACCGGGTCCGCCCGTTCCTGCCGCTCGTCGCACTGGTCGTGCTGGCGATCCTGCCCTACTCGACGATCTCCCTGCCGGGGATCTTCGAGGGGCCGGTCAACTCACCCGGCACCCTGCAACTGCTCGCCATCTGCCTGATCTTCGGCGGGCTGGCGGCCGGGTACGACCTGCTCTTCGGCCGGACCGGGATGCTCTCCTTCGGGCACGCCCTGTACTTCGCCGCCGGTGTCTACGGCACCGACATCCTCATCACCCGGGCCGGTCTGCCGCTGTGGCAGGCGGCGCTGCTGACCGTCACCGGCGGCACCATCCTCGCCGCGCTGCTCGGCGCGGTGGCGCTGCGGACGGTGGGTATCGCGTTCGCCATGGTCACGTTGGCCTTCGCCCAGGTCGGCGCGATCCTGGTGGCCCGGGACTTCGGCGGGCTCACCGGCGGTGAGGAGGGCCTGCCGCTGGACGTGTCCGGGTTGCCCGCCGGCCTGGTGGGGGTGACGAACACCGTCAACCTGTACTGGTTGGCGCTGGCGTACCTGACCCTGGTGGTCTTCGTGGTGCACCGGGTGAGCGGGTCACCGACCGGTCGGGTGCTCGCCGGGCTGCGCGACGACGAGCGGCGGATCGGCGTGCTCGGGTTGGACCCGTACCGCTACAAGCTGGTGGCCTTCACACTGGCCGGCGGGTTGGCGTCGGCGGGCGGGGTGGTCTACGTCCTGATCGTCGGCGGCGCGTCGCCGCACATCACGTCGTCCGAGCTGACCCTGTCGCTGCTGGTCATGGTGGTGCTCGGCGGGCCGGGCACCCGGTGGGGTCCGGTGCTCGGTGGTGTCCTCTACATGTACCTGGATCACCGGCTCACCGCCTTCGGCACGAGCGACGCGGTGGACAACCTGCCGGCCGTCCTCAGCCGTCCGCTGAGCCAGCCGCTGTTCGTCCTGGGGACCGTCTTCATCCTGGCTGTCTACTTCTTCCCAGGTGGTCTGACCAGTTTGGCTCCCCGCCTGTCCCACCTGACCCGATCCCTCCGCCCCCCACGCCGCCGCTGACCGCTCGCACCCGCTTCCACCCCGTCGATCATGAAGTTACTGCCATGACACGCCGCGTCGAATGGCGATAGCTTCATGATCGACGGGGTTCTTCGTACGGGAGGTCGGGAGATGGACTCGCGGGTTGCGGTAGTCAGTGGGGGCGGGACGGGGATCGGGGCGGCAGTGGCGGGAGTGCTCGCCCGCGACGGTTACGACGTCCTGATCGTCGGGCGGCGGGCGGACGTGTTGACGGCCGCCGCCGAGCAGATCGCCGCGGACTGCGGGCGGCCGGACGCGGTCACCACGGTGGTCGCGGATCTGACCGATCCGGAGCAGCTCGACACGGTCCTCGCGGCGGTTGGTGACCGGCCGGTCGACGTGGTGGTCAACAACGCTGGCGGCTACCTGGCCGGGGACACCGGCACGTTCGCCGGAACCGCCGCGCACTGGCGGGCCAACCTGGACGCCAACGTGCTCACCGCCGTGCTGCTGACCGAGGCTCTGCGGCCGGCTCTGCGGCGACCCGGCGGGCGAGTGATCCTGGTCAGCTCGATCGCCGCCCAGCGCGGCGGCGGTGGGCCGTACTCGGCGGCGAAGGCGGCTCTGCACGGTTGGGCGTACGACCTGGCCGCGCAGCTTGGTCCGGAGCAGATCACCGTCAACGTGGTGAGCCCCGGCTACGTCGCCGAGACCGAGTTCTTCGGTGACCGGATGACCGCCGAGGGGCACGCGAAGCGGGTGGCGGCGACCCTGGTCGGACGCGCCGGGCTGCCGGACGACATCGCCGAAGCGGTCCGCTATCTGGCCAGCCCGGCGGCCGGCTACGTCACAGGCCAGATCCTGGGCGTCAACGGCGGCTCAGTCCTAGGCCGCTGAAGCCCCGCGACCGCGTTGATCAAGAGGTTTGCGTCGGAATCCGGCCGAATGATGACGCAAACCTCTTGATCAACAGGGGGATGACGGACAGCGCTGGTAGAAATGCCGGGTGGAGACAGCAGAGCGGGCAGCGGTACGCGAGCGGGCCGAGGCGGTGCTGCGCCGGCTGGCCGGTGACCACGCCCGGCTGCGCGAGGATCAGTGGCGCGCCATCGAGGCGCTGGTCGTCGACCGGCGGCGGGTGCTCTGCGTCCAGCGCACCGGTTGGGGCAAGTCGGCCGTCTACTTCGTGGCCACCGCCCTGCTCCGGGACCGCGAGCAGGGCCACCAGGCCGGGCCGACAGTCATCGTCTCGCCGCTGCTGGCGTTGATGCGCAACCAGGTCGAGGCCGCCGCTCGGGCCGGCATCCGGGCCCGCACGATCAACTCGGCGAACCTCGACGAGTGGGACGAGATCACCGCCGAGATCCAGAGCGGCGCGGTCGACGTGCTGCTGATCAGCCCGGAACGCCTCAACAACCCGGACTTCCGCGACGGCGTCCTGCCGAAGTTGGCGGCGACCACCGGCCTGCTGGTTGTCGACGAGGCGCACTGCGTCTCCGACTGGGGGCACGACTTCCGGCCGGACTACCGGCGGCTGCGGACGTTCCTCGCCGAGCTGCCCGAGCGCACCCCCGTGCTGGCGACCACCGCCACCGCCAACGCCCGGGTCACCCAGGACGTCGCCGAGCAGCTGGGCGACGCCCTCATCCTGCGCGGCACCCTGGACCGCGAGTCGCTGCGCCTCGGGGTGCTCGACCTGCCCAGCCCGGCGCACCGGTTGGCCTGGCTCGCCGACCACCTGGACCAGCTGCCCGGCTCGGGCATCGTCTACACGCTGACAGTGGCGGCAGCGGGGGAGACTGCCGAGTTCCTGCGCTCCCGGGGTTATCCGGTCGCCTCGTACAGCGGGCAGTCCGACGACGCCGATCGGCGCGCCGCCGAACAGGACCTGCTCGACAACAAGATCAAGGCGTTGGTCGCCACCAGCGCCCTCGGAATGGGCTTCGACAAGCCCGACCTGGGCTTCGTCGTCCACCTCGGCGCGCCACCCTCGCCGATCGCGTACTACCAGCAGGTCGGCCGCGCGGGCCGCGCCGTCGAGCACGCCGAGGTGCTGCTGCTGCCCGGCGTCGAGGACGCCGCGATCTGGCGTTACTTCGCCTCGCTGGCGTTCCCACCGGAGCAGCAGGTCCGGGCCGTGCTGGCCGCCCTGCACGCCGACCGCCCGCTCTCCACCCAGGCGCTTGAACCCCTCGTCGACCTGCGCCGGACCCGGTTGGAGCTGATGCTCAAGGTGCTCGACGTGGACGGCGCGGTCCGCCGGGTGCGCGGCGGTTGGCTCGCCACCGGCGAGCCGTGGGTCTACGACGAGGCACGGTTGCGCCGCGTCGCCGAGGCGCGCACCGTCGAGCAACAGGCCATGCGGGAGTACGCGACCACGTCCGACTGCCGAATGCGGTATCTACGGGAACGCCTGGACGACACCGAGGCGGCCGACTGCGGCCGGTGCGACAGGTGCGCCGACCCGCTCTTCGTCGCGGACGTGTCGACTGCCGCGCTCGCCGCCGCGCAGACCTTCCTGGGGCGACCCGGCGTGGAGATCGCGCCGAAGAAGCTCTGGCCGACCGGGCTCGACGCGGTGGGCGTACCCCTCAAGGGCCGGATCGCCCCCGCGGACCAGGCGCTGCCGGGCCGGGCCGTCGGGCGCCTCTCCGACCTGGGCTGGGGCGGCCGGCTGCGTGCTCTCGTCGGCCCGGAAGCGCCGGACGCGCCGCTGCCCGACGACGTCGCCGGCGCGGTCGTGGAGGTGCTGAAGGCGTGGGCGCACGGCGACGACCCGTGGCCCCGCCGGCCGGTGGCGGTGGTCGCTGTCGGTTCCCGGCGGCGGCCCCGGCTGCTCGGCTCGCTCGCCGAGCGGATCGCCACGGTGGGCCGGCTGCCGCTGCTCGGCGAGGTCACCGCGACCGGCCCCGACGGCCCGGCCGGGCCGCGCGGCAACAGCGCCCAACGGGTACGCGCCCTGCACGACACCTTCACCGTGCCGACCGACCTGGCCGAGGCCCTGGCTGGGCTGGACGGCCCGGTGCTGCTCGTCGACGACCTGATCGACTCGGGCTGGACGATGACGCTGGTGGCCCGGGCCCTACGCCGGGCCGGCGCGACCGGCGTGCTCCCGCTCGCCCTCGCGGTGGCCGGCTGACCCGCTGCGTTCGGGTCGGTGGTGGGACCGGCCCTCGGCGATGCTCGGGTCCGCGCCGCCGGCCGCGCCCGGTCGGGGCGATGCTCGGGTCCGCGCTGCCGGCCGCGCCCGGTCGGGGCGATGCTCGGGTCTGCGCCGCCGGTCGTGCCTGGTCGGGGCGTCGCCCGGTGCTGCGGCGCGGTCTGCGCCGGTCGGGTGGAAAAGTTCCCGGGCGGTGTCGAGTGCGACGGTCGCCACGCCGTCCGGGCGTCGGCCTGACCCGGCCGGGCACGGCGGTACCGTGGGCGGCATGACCGACCAGCAGCCCGTCACCCGTGCGCGCACCGATGCGGGCAGGATCGCTGGCGGCGAGGCCGGCCGGGCGCGGGGCGTCGGTCGTGGCTGACCAGGGCCCGGCCGAGCCGGACCGGAGCACGCTCCGGCTGGCGCTGGTGGTCGGCGGGCTGGTGCTGGCGGTGCTGCTCGGCTTCGGTCTCGGCCGGCTGAACGCCAACGGTGCCGCCACCGGCAGCCCGTCGTTGGCCGCCGAGCACACCGACCCGCCGGGTGTCGCGCCGCACAACCACGGCTCCGCCACGACCACCGATCAGGGCGCGGCCACCGAGCCGGGCGGTCTCGCGGTCAGCTCGGCCGGGTTCACACTGGCGCCCCTGGCCACCGAGTTCGCGGCGGGTCGCCCCGGTCAGCTCCGCTTCCAGGTGCGCGACGCGCAGCGCCGGCCGGTGACCCGGTTCGCCATCGTGCACGACAAGCCGATGCACCTCATCGTCGTCCGGCGGGACCTGACCGGTTACCAGCATCTGCACCCGACAATGGCGGCGGACGGCACCTGGTCGGTGCCGTTGACCCTCGCGCAGCCGGGCCTCTGGCGCGCGTACGCCGACTTCACTGTGGTCGCCGACAACGGCGCGCAGACCGCTGTGACCCTCGGCACGGACCTGGTGGCGCCCGGCGACTACCGACCCCGTCCACTGCCGGGGCCGGCCACCTCGACGACAGTGAACGGCTTCACCGTCGGCTACCAGGGCACTGCGCAGGCCGGGGCGACAGTGCCGCTGACCTTCCGGGTCGACGGCGCTGCCGGCGCAGCCCCGCTGGAGCGGTACCTCGGGGCGTACGGGCATCTGGTGGCGTTGCGCGAGGGCGACCTCGGCTATCTGCACGTGCACCCGGAAACCGAGTTGGTGGACGGTCAGATCAAGTTCTGGTTGACCACCCCTGGCCCGGGCCGCTATCGCCTCTACCTCGACTTCCAGGTGAACGCCGAAGTCCGAACCGCCGAGTTCACCCTGACCGTCCCCTAGCCCGCCCGGGCCCCTCGCCCACTCTCGTTGACCATGAAGTTATTGCCTCTGGGCGCGGCGTGTCGGGGCAACAACTTCATGATCAACCCCGACGGGGTGGGGGTGGGGGTGGGGGTGGGGGTGGGGGTTAGCCGGCTCGGCGGATGGGGCGGCGGGCCAGGTAGCGGAGCAGATCGCGGATGTGGTGCTTCTCCTCGGCGGGGACCGTGGGGTCGGCCAGCCGGTCCAGGATGGCCCGGACGTCGGCCTCGACCGGGCCCTCGTCATGGCGTCGGCGGGGCGCGGGGCCGGCGTCGGGCAGCCCGAGCGCGCGGAACGCGGCGGCGACCGGCAGATCCAGCGCGGCGCAGAAGCCGCGCACCTTGGCCAACTCGGGATAGTCCTGCCAGTCGCCGGCCAGCCAGCGGAACACGGTGGAGCGACCCACGCCCGTGTGCGAGGCAAGATCAGTCACGGTCCAGCCACGTTCGTCGCGAGCGTCATCGATGGCGCGCCGGACGAAGCGGGCGAAGGCCATCTGCGGTGATACGTCGGCTGATCCCATCCCTGTGTGTCTTCCCCTCCTGACGGAGCACCGGGACGATGCGCCTTCCGAGGGTAGTACGCCGGGACACGGAAACAATTGACTGACCGCACAAACTGTCCCGTGGACGAGACTTTTCTCTGGAAGTGTGTGTGCAGAACGAAAATTGCATCGAGCGATCTTCATCGTTCTTCCATTAAGCTCGGTGCCCGTCCCGACACCGCGTCTGTCGCCTGCCGCCTTCGACCGGACCACCGCCGAGGAGCACCATGGCCGAATCGAGCCGCCCCCAGCCGTGCCAGCCCGGTGCGGTGAGCCTCTTCTTCGTCGCCAAGGCCGGCACCTTCGCCGCCGCGTTCTGGATCTGGTTGCTGGTACTGGTGCTCCGCACCGACTCCGCGACCGGCCTCCAGGTGCTGGCCGCCACCGGCGCCATCACCACCACGCTCGTCGCGGTGGTGCTCGGTGCCCGGTTGGCGTTGCAACACAACGCCGCCATCCGGCACGCCGAGGTGAAGAAGCTGCTGGTCGACATCTCCTGGAACGCCTTCGCGGCGGCCGGCAACGCCGAGACCGGGGGCAAGGTCGTGCCATTCCCGACCGCCCCCGGCGACGGTGAGTGGGCCGCCCAGCGACCCGCCGCCGACCGGGTGTCGGTCCTCGATCGTCGTACCAGCGAGCGCAACGGCAGTCGGGACCGCCGACGCTAGCCGCCCAGGAGCTAAGCGGGTGTCTCTCCGGTGGCCAGCAGCGTTTCCAGCCGGGGAGTGACCTGCCACTGGTCCACCAGCTCGCGGTACTCCGCGCGCTGCGGCTCGGTCGCCTCGGCACCGGTACGACGGGCGCGGATCAGCAGGTTACGCGGGGTGTGCTGCGAATCCACGAACTCCACCACCTCGGTCCGGTACCCGTGCGCCCGCAGCAGCCCGGCGCGCAGCGCGTCGGTGAGCACGTCGGCGAAGCGCTCGCGCAGGATGCCCTGCCGGGTCAGCAGCTCGTACGGGGCCGGAGCGGGGTGGGCGCGGAGCTGCTTCGCCAGATCGTGGTGGCAGCACGGCGCAGCCAGCACCCAGCGGGCCTCCCAGCGCACCGCGCGGGCCAGTGCCTCGTCGGTGGCGGTGTCGCAGGCGTGCAGCGCCAGCACCAGGTCGGGGGCGGGGTCGACGACGGCCTCGGCGATCGTCCCGGACACGAAGCTGACCTGGTCGGCCCAGCCCAGCCGCTGCGCCAGCTCGGTGTTGCGCCGCCGCTGGTCCTCCCGGACGTCCACACCGACCAACTGGACGTCGAGCCCCCGACTCGTCAGGTAGCGGTACGCGGCGAACGTCAGGTAGGCGTTGCCGCAGCCCAGGTCGACCACCCGTAGCGGACCGGTCAGGTCGTCGGGCAGGGTCGCGGCCAGGGCCCGAAGGAACGCGTCCACCTGGCGGCGCTTGGCCGCCGAACCGCCGATCTCCGCGAAGATCGGGTCACCGGGGTCGAGCAGGTATTCCTTCGTCCGGTCGTTCCCGGTGGGCGTCGCCGCCGGGCGGGACGTCGCGGCGCGGTGCACCTGCGCCTCGCCTGACTTGGTCACCCGCAGTTGGAGGGTCGCGTCGGCAGTCTCGACGTGCCAGTTGCCGAACGGCTCGGCGAGCAGTTCGTCGATGGCCGCGGCGGCCTCCGGACCGGAGGCGAGGTTGCGGGTGTAGGGGCGAGCACCGTCGGACGTGGTGATCTGCATTCGGGGCCCGGCCTTGAGCCGCACCGGCCGCAGCTCGGCCCGCTCAACGGTGGGGCGGCGACCGCGTCGACGTCCGGCGGCGACCGCCCGAGTCAACGCGGGGTCGAGCAGCAGCGCCCGAACCTCGGTCAGGGCGGCGTCCAGTGGTTGCGGCATCGTTCCATTTTCGGCAGGTGGGGTGGGAGAAGGGAACATCCCCCGTACCGCGCGAGGCGGTGCGGGGGATGTCAGGTGTGGCTGGTGATCAGTCCGCTGTCGCCTCGGCCGGCGCATCCGCACCGGAACCGCCACCACGGCGTCGGCGTCGGCGGCGCGGCTTGGACGCCTCGCCGTCGGACGCGGCGGCCGGCTCGGAGGGGCCGGCGTCGGCGGAGATCACCGCGGTCGCCTCGGCCGCGACCACCTCGCCGGCCCGGCGACGACGCCGGCGGCGGGGGGTACGGGTGCCTTCGTCGGCGGCGTCGGCCGCAGGTGCCTCGGCGACGGCCGGTGTGCCGGCGTCGGAACGGTCGCGGCGGCCATCGCCCCGACCACGGCGCTCGCTGCGACCCTCACCACGGCTCTCGCCGCGTCGGGGGCCCCGACCGCCGCTGTCGCCCCGACGGGAGCGGGTCGTCCCACCCAGATCCTCTTCGATCTCGGCGGACAGCCCGGCCCGGGTGCGCTCGGCAGTGGGCAGCGTGCCGCTGACCTCGGTGGGGATGTGCAGGTCGGTGTAGAGGTGCGGGGACGTGTGGTACGTCTCCGGCGGCTCCGGCATCTCCAGACCGAGGGTCTTGTCGATGATCCGCCAGCGCGGCATGTCGTCCCAGTCGACGAAGGTCACCGCGACACCAGTCGCGCCGGCCCGGCCGGTACGACCGATCCGGTGGGTGTAGGTGTCCTGGTCTTCCGGGCAGTCGTAGTTGATGACGTGGGTGACGCCGGTGACGTCCAGCCCACGGGCTGCCACGTCGGTGGCGACCAGGATGTCGATCTTGCCGGCCCGGAAGGCCCGCAGAGCCCGCTCGCGAGCGCCCTGGCCGAGGTCACCATGCACCGCGGCGACCGCGAACCCGCGGAAGTCGAGATCCTCGGCGACCCGGTCGGCGGCCCGCTTGGTACGCGTGAAGATCATCGTCAGCCCACGCCCCTCCGCCTGGAGGATGCGCGCCACCACCTCGACCTTGTTCATCGAGTGGGTGCGGTAGACCAACTGCTGGGTCTGCGGCGACGGGCCCGTCTCAGCGGTGTGCCCGGCGTGGATCGTCATCGGCTGGCGCAGGAAGCGCCGCGACAGGGTGACGATCGGGTCCGGCATGGTGGCCGAGAAGAGCATCGTCTGTCGGTCTTCCGGAAGCATCGCCAGGATCTTCTCGACGTCGTCGAGGAAGCCCAGGTCGAGCATCCGGTCGGCCTCGTCGAGGACGAGTGCGTGCACCCGGTCGAGCCGGAGGTGCTTCTGCTTCTGCAGGTCCATCAGACGGCCGGGCGTGCCGACCAGGATCTCGACGCCCTTGCGCAGCGCGTCGATCTGCGGCTCGTAGGCCACGCCACCGTAGATCGGCAGCACCCGGACGCCACGCGTCCGGCCGGCGGCGGCCAGATCCTTGGCGACCTGGATGCCCAGCTCACGGGTGGGGACGACGACCAGCGCCTGGGGGACACCGTCGCTGCCCTCGCCCGGGGCGAAGACCCGGTCGAGCAGCGGTACGCCGAAGCCGAGGGTCTTGCCGGTGCCGGTGGGCGCCTGACCGATCAGGTCGACGCCGCGCAGCGCGATCGGGATCGCGTACTCCTGGATGGCGAAGGCGCGGGTGATGCCGGCCGAGGCCAGGGCCTCGACCGTCTCGGCGCGCGCGCCGAGTGCGGCGAACGTGGGGGCCTCCGGTCGAACCGGGGCGGTGGGGGCCAGTTCCTGGCCGTCCAGCAAATCTTGAGTCAGGTCGCTCATGTGGATGTGGGGGTGCCCTCTCGTGGGTGCGCCCGTCATGTCCTCAGGGCGCGTTCGGTATGACGCGGGCCACACGGTCGGCGGCAGATTGCCGAGCCGGACCGGGCCGCACGCGCGCCGCGGGCTGAGCTTCGATCAGATCGGCGCCCACGGCAACTGCTCCATGTTACCTGAACAGGCATGCCCCCGTCCCGATTCCCCGTCGGCCACTCGCCACGCGGGGCAAGCAAATGTGACATACGCCACACGAATTGTCCCGTCGGCCTCGGCCGTGACGTGGGGCTGCAGTGCGAGGTGCGTGGGGCGCGCGCGAGGGCCGGTACGCGATAGCCTGCCGCTCGTGTCCGCCTCCGGTTCCGCGTACGCCGACCTGCTGGGTCTGGTCGCCTTCGGTGAGCTGCTCGCCTTCGAGCGGATGGCGGGCGATGCCCGGCTCGCTCCTGACCTGGGCCGCCGGGCCGCGCTGAACGAGATGGCCGCGGCCGAGATCGCCAACTACCGGCGCCTCGCCGACCGACTCACCGCGTTGGGTGTCGCGCCCGCGGACGCGATGGCGCCCTATGTCGAGCCGTTGCAGGCGTACCACGACTCGACCGAGCCACGGGACTGGGCGGAAGTGGTCACCAAGGCGTACGTGGGCGACGCGATCACCGACGACTTCGTTCGCGAGATCGCCGACGCGCTGGAGGAACCCGACCGGGCGCTGGTGCTGGACGTCCTGCACGACTCCCGGTACGCGGACTTCGCCGCGGCGGAGATCCGGGTGGCCGTCGCCGACGACCCCCGGGTGGCCGGTCGGCTCTCGATGTGGGCCCGCCGACTGGTCGGTGAGGCGTTGTCCCAGGCCGGCCGCGTCGCCGCCGAGCGGGCCACCCTCACCGCGCTGATCGCACGAGACGGCCGGGTCGACGTGCCGGGGCTGTTCGGCAGGCTCACGACCGCGCACACCGCGCGGATGGCCGCCGCCGGGCTGAACAACTGACCACCCGGCCGGCGCCGGCCTGCGGCAGGTGGGCCGAGTGCCGACCTGCCGCGATGGCCGGACCGGTCAGCGGACGGTGAACCCGACCGCCCGCGACGACGCCTCGGCGATCTCGACGTAGGCGACCTTCTCGACCGGAACGATGACCCGCCGGCCCTTCTCGTCGGTCAGGGAGAGCGTGCCGCCGTTGCCGGCGAAGGCGTCGGTCACGATCTGCTCGATCTCGGCCGGCGACTGCGCGCTGTCCACTACCAGCTCGCGTGGCGCGTACTGCACGCCGATCTTGACCTCCACTGTGCCTCCTCAACTGGGGCGAAAGAACCGCCCTGCGAAGGCTATCCGATCACGGGGCCGACGGTCAGGCTGACTCACCTTGCAGCGGGAAGCTCGCGATGCCCCGCCACGACAGCGCGGCCACCAACGCCTCGGCCTCGGCCTTGGGCACCTGCCGCCCGCCGGCCAACCAGAACTGCGCTGCCGTCTCCGCCGCGCCGACCAGCCCGGAGGCGAGCAGCTCGGCATGGGCCCGGCTCACCCCGGTGTCGGAGATGATGGTGTCGGTGATCGCCGCGATGCAGCCCTGCTCGACCCGTTCCACCCGCTGCCGCACGGCCGGGTCGTTGCGCAGATCCGATTCGAAGACGAGCCGGAACGCCTCGCTCTCGTGGTCGACGAAGTCGAAGTACGCCCGTACCGACGCGCTGACCCGCTCCTTGTTGTCGCTGGTGCCGCGCATCGCGTCCTGCACCTGAGCGACGATGGCGTCACAGTGCGTGTCGAGCAGCGCCAGGTAGAGATCCATCTTTCCGGGAAAGTGTTGGTAGAGCACCGGCTTCGAGACCCCGGCCCGCTCGGCGATGTCGTCCATCGCGGCGGCGTGGTAGCCCTGCGCGACGAACACCTCCTGCGCCGCAGCGAGAAGCTGCTTACGACGCGCGGAGCGGGGCAGGCGGGTGGGCCGGCCAGCGGTCTGTGCACCGTTCCCCGCAGCGGTCATGGGATCCTCCGAGTTCTCCGTACGAGCCGGCATTTTCCCCCCAGACCGGGCGAGGCCCGTGACCTCGGTCGGGGAAATGGCCCGCCGCTGTAACTTATCGCCACTCTCGGCACACGGTAGCCTCAGCGGGGGCGACCAAGGAGCGCGCGGTGACTGAAACAGGGCAACCCGGAGCCGCCACCCCGGGAGAGCACGGTGACGGAGCGGGTCAGCACGACGACCCGAGCCGTTCCGTCAGTGGGTGGGCGCCTCCGGCGGGTGGGTGGCCCCGAGCCGCCGACCGCGAGGACGCCCGGGATGAGGCGCCGCGTTGGCAGCCCGACCCCGCGTCGGGCTGGCGGACCTCCTCGACACGGCACGGCGACCTGCCATCGCCGCTGGTCGGGCGGTCGGGCGACCCGGAGTCGCCGGCACGCACCAACGGCCACCAGGTCAACGGCGCGCACCACCCGGACGACGTCAACGGCGTCCACCACCCCGGTCTCGAACCGCCCGCGGGACGCCCGACGCCGGTGAGCGCCCCGCCCGGGCTGCCCGTCGAGGGCCGCCCCGGGGCGGCCGGCGACCGGCTCGTGGTGCCCGCCCAACGTCCCGCACCACCGACTGAGCAGGGTGCCGTCGAGCCCGACCCGGGCCCCGCCCCACACTCCACCGTCGATCCGGCTGCCGCGCACCGTGCCCGCTGGGCCGAGCCCGGGCTGCCCACCTCGGCCCCGCCGGCGGTCCAGGTGCCGCCCGTCGGCACCGCGGCGTCGGGTTTCGAGGTGCCGCCCGGTTTCCACGCACCGACCGGCGACCGGCTGGCCGCCGACGACAGTCCGACCGCGCCCCGCGACTGGCGGGACCCGCTCGCACCCGAGCCCGTGGCGACCCCGGGCCCGACCGCGTCCGCCGACGACGGCGAGCCCGGTCGCGCTGCCGAGGGTTCCCGGCCGGCGGAGACGCATCGCACCGGGGACGCGCACCGTCCCGGCGAAACGCACCGGGCCGGGGAGTCGTCGGCCATCGAGCCCGACTGGTCGGGGCCGAGCTGGAACCGTCCGAGCTGGGGTGGCGGGTGGGCCCCGCCCTGGTCGCGCCACGACGACGAGCCGGCTGTCCCGGCAGCACGGGACGAGCCGGCGCCGGACTGGGTCGGCGAACCCCACCAGCCCTACGAGCCGGTGCGCGCCGAGGTGCCCCGTCCGTACGAACCGGTGCGCGCTGATCCGCCCCGGGCGTACGAGCCCGTCCGGGTCGAATCCGAGTCCACCCCGGAACGCCCCGGCAAACCGACCAGCGCGCCGCCCGCCGACCCTCCGTCCTGGGCTGGTGGTGCGTCACCGACCAGTGGTCCGCCGGCTGAGCGGCCGTCCTGGGCCGGTGGTGCGTCGCCGACCAGTGGTCCGCCCGCCGACCGTCCGTCCTGGGCGGGGTCCGGGGCGACCGGCGGTCCCCGCGCCGACCGTCCGTCGTGGGCTCGCGGGGCCGATCCCGACCCCACCAGCGCGTCGCCCGCGCGGCCTTCCTGGGCTGGAGGGTCCGAGCCGACGCCGACCAGCGTGCCGACGGTGCGACCGTCCTGGGCCGGCGGGTCCGAGGCGGCGACCAGCGCGCCACCGGTACGACCGTCCTGGGCCGGCGGGTCCGAACCGCCAGCGACCGGCGCGGCGTCGACGCGGCCGTCCTGGGCCGGCGGTGCCGATCCGGAACCGGCCAGTTCCCCGCCAGCGCGACCGTCCTGGGCCTCCAGCCCGGCATCGGCGGACCCGCCCGCACCGGCCGAGGCGATACCTCCGGCACCCGCCGGACCGCCCCCGGCTCCGGCCGGGCCACCTCCCACGCTGACCGACGCGCCACCGGCTCCGGCCGGCCCGTCGCTGGTCGCCGAGCGCTCGTCCTGGACCGGCGGTTCGCCGACGGCGAGCAGTTCCCGGGCCGACCGGCCGGACTGGTCAGAGGGCCGGCTCCCGGCCACCCCTGTCGAGCGCCCGTCCTGGCCGGCCAGCCGGTCGGCCAGCGCCGGTGGGGGCGACGGAGGCGAGACGCCCGGCCGGTCCCGGCCCGACGTCAGACCGACCGCACCGTTCCGGCTCCGGCCGGCGACACCCGAGCCCGGTCCGTCACCCGCCGAGCCGCCCGCACCGGCCGCGCCGGTCAACGGCTCGCCGTCGACCGACGCCACTCCGTCCTCCACCGCAGCGGTCCCGCCCACCGCCACCAAGGGTTCCGGCCGCCGCGATCAGCCCGCACCGGCCTCCGCCTCCGCCTACGCGGCGCGCCGATCCGCTCCCGACCCGACGTCGCCGGCCGACGATGGCCGGCAGTCGGCAGCGAGCGCGGTGGTGCTGCCGCAGCGCGTCCCCGCGGAACCGGACGTGCCCGTCGTGCCGGAGCCGCCAGCCGTGGAGCCACCCGCCGAAACCCCGGAACTCGCCCGCATCGCCACTCACCTGCGCCGGGACGACGAGCCGGCCCCCCTGCGCGAGCGCCCGGAGGGGTTCGACGTCAACGCCATCCTGGACGCCGTCCGGGAGGTGGCCGGTGTCCGCGACGCGGCCCTGCGCCGCACGCCGGCGGGGGCGCACAGTCTGCGACTGGACCTGGCCGACGGTGCCGACCCGGCCGAGGTGAGCCGGCAGGTGGCCCGGCTGCTCCAGGAGCGGATGGGGTTGGCCGCGGCCCCGCAGAACGTGCCCGGCCTGCCCAGCACGCCACCACCACCGGTTCGCCGTCGCGCGGCCGAGCCCGCCGAGCGGCGTACCCCGGAGACGCGAAACGCGGCTTCGCGCGACCCCGGCGAGGTCTGGTCGGCCGAGCCCCCGACTGTTGCCCGCCCGTCCGGTGCTCGGGTCGAATCCCCGCCGTCCGGCCCGGAGCAGCGGACCGGCACCGACCCGACGCGCCGCCGCCGGTCGAACGCCCCGCACCGGGGGCGCGCCACGGTGGAGGAACCCGGGTCCGTCTCGTCCGCGCCGACCGGCGCCGCGACCGGTAGCCCGGCGACGCTGGGCACGTCGTACTCCGGTGGTCAGGTGACCACGACGGAGTCGGCGCCGTCCCGGCCGCTGGAGACCGGCGGTACGCCGGGGCCCCGAGTGGTGATCGACCACGTGCAGGTCAGCACCTTCGGCCTGGACGCGAACGTGGAGGTCCGGCTGCTGGCCGGGGGCGACAGCGCCTCCGGGTACGCCACCGGGCCGGCGGTGGACGGCTACGTGTTGCGGCTCTGCGCGGTGGCGGCGGCGGCCGCGGTGGACGAGTTGCTGCGCGGTGCCGATAACGCCGAGCGGGGGCGCTGTTTCGTCGAGCACGCTGCCGTGGTGCCGTTCGGCAATTGCGAGGTGGCCACAGTGGTGGCGCTGCTGGTCTGCGAGGGCTGGGTCGAGCAGCTCGCCGGGTCCGCCCTGGTCGCTGGTGATCCGCGTCAGGCGGTGGTCCGGGCGACGCTGGCGGCGGTCAACCGCCGGCTGGAGGCGCTGCTGTCCTGAGTGGTTCGAGGCAGACTGGAGCAATGAGACGCGCCACCCTCTGGCCGGACCACCTGCTCCCCGACGACAGCGTTCCGCCGCCCTGGCCGGGCCGGGAAGTCCGCCTCGACGGCCGGATCACGTACGTGCGGGATACCCCGGCCACCGCCGTTGGCGCGGAGCCGGCGCTGTACGTGCACGGGTTGGGCGGGTCGTCGCAGAACTGGACCGACCTGGCCGGGCTGCTCGCCGACCGGCTGGACGGTCAGGCCATCGACCTGCCCGGCTTCGGCCGTAGCGAGCCGGGTCCGAGCTACACGATTCCGGCCTTCGCGGATCTGGTCGTCCGCTGGATCGAGCATTCCGGTCGAGGGCCGGTGCACCTGTTCGGCAACTCGCTGGGTGGCGCGGTCGCGGTCCAGGTCGCCGGGCTCCGGCCGGATCTGGTCCGCACCCTCACCCTGATCTCCCCGGCGCTGCCGTTCCTGGATTTCCGGCGCTCGTTGCAGGGGCGGATGCTGCCGGTGCTCGCCATTCCCCGAGGTGAGCGGCTGGTCGCCCGGCACCTCACCCAGCTCGCGCCCGAGGTGATGGCCCAGCAGGTGCTGGAGGCGTGCGTCGCCGACCTCAGCCGGATCTGCGATCAGCGTCGGGCCGAGGCGCTGGAGGAGATCCGGGTGCGGTACGAGGCCGAGCACTACGCCGCCGCGTACGTCCGGACGTTCCGTGGGCTGGTCTCCAGCTTCCTGCGGTCGTACCTGCCGGGGCAGGGGTCGCTGTGGCGCCTCGCCGAGGCGGTACGCGCACCGACCCTGGTGGTTGGCGGTCTCCAGGATCGTCTGGTCGACGTGCGAGTCGGGCCGCAGACCGCCCGGGTCATTCCGGACAGCCGACTGATGATGCTCGAGGGCGTCGGCCATGTGGCGCAGTTGGAGGTTCCTCGGCTGGTTGCCCGCGCGGTGGTCGGCCTGCTCGCCGAAACGGAGGACACCGCGGGGCGCGCTGATCTGGCAGGCTGACCAGGATGCCCAGCTCAGCCCGCTATCCTGCTCGCCGTCGGCGACGTTTCGCACTGTTCGCCCAACTGGTGGCGGTGGTGGTGGCCGTCGGCGCGGTGGTGACCGTGATCGCCGAGGGGCCGGGTGGGCGTCCCAGCGCTGACCGGTTGGCAGCCGAGGAGATCGGCGCGCCGCCGCTGGTGGCCGGGCCGCTGCCGCCGGCCCCGTCGCCCTCTGCCGTGGTCCCGTCCAGTCCGCCGCCGCCGGTGTTGCGGGTGCCCGGCGTGGTCCCGAGCGCCGGCACCGGCGGGTTCGGCTACGACGCCCGCTCCGGCCCGGTGCTGGGCCGGGCGGGTGAGCTACGGCGTTACCGGGTCGCTGTGGAGTCGGGCAGTGCCGAGGACGTCACCGAGTTCGCCCAGGCGGTCGAGGCGGCGCTCGCCGGGCCGGGCAGTTGGGTCGACAGCGGCAGGCTGCGGCTACAGCAGGTGCCGGGGGCTGCGCCTCGGGACTTCACCGTCTACCTCGCCACCGCCCGCACCGCGGGTCGGATGTGCGCGAGAGGTGGGGTGGACATCCGGATCGGCGGTCGCCCGTACACGTCCTGTCGGGCGCCCGGCCAGGTGATCATCAACCTGGATCGGTGGCGGTTGTCAGTGCCGCACTTCGTCTCGGCCGGCGTGCCGTTGACTGTCTACCGAACGTACGTGGTCAACCACGAGGTGGGTCACCAGCTCGGGCATCGGCACGAGCGCTGCCCCGCCGCGGGCCGGCCGGCGCCGGTCATGATGCAGCAGACGCTGTTCCTCAATGGCTGCCGGGTCAACCCGTGGCCGTACCTGAACGGGCGTCGATACACCGGTCCCGCCCTGTGAGTTGGTTAGACCGACACGTCGACCAATCACCCCTCCATCAGGCGTCTTGCGGCAATAGCGATAAAAACGGAGAAATGCCCGAATAATCTGGCAGGCTTGATCGTATGACGCCGTCGTCCCCTTACGGCCCGCCTCGGCCACCCGAGCCCCGGCCGACGTTGCGGGGCGTGCGTCCCGCCTTCGTCCGGATGCACCGGCGTCGTCGTCGCAGCATGCTGCTCGGCCTGCTCGTTCTCGCGGCCGCCATCGGGGTGACGGTGAGCCGGGGCGGCGAGCCGTCGGTCGAGCCTCCCGCCCCCACGCAGGGCGGAATGGGCCACGGAGGTGGGGTGGCAGCGCACCCGGCGCCCACCGGCTATCCGTCGGCCGGAGCGGGACGCTTCACGACAGCCGACGGCGAGACACCAGTGCACGGCACGGACGGGCCGCTGCACCGATACCGGGTCGTCGTCGAACGAGGCGCCGGCCAGGACGCCGACGTGTTCGCCGCCGCCGTGGACGAAGTACTGGCCGACCCGCGCAGTTGGATCGCGTCCGATGAGCTGCGGGTGCAACGGGTGGCCGACGCCGGGGCCGCCGACTTCACCATCTACCTGGCCACCCCTGTCACGTCCGAGCGGATGTGCGCCGAGGGCGGGTTGACCACCGAGCGCTACACCTCCTGTCGCCTGCCCGGTCAGGTCATCATCAACCTGGCCCGCTGGATGGAGGCGGTCCCCGACTACGGCGCTTCGCTGGACACCTACCGGACCTACGTCATCAACCACGAGGTGGGCCACGAGTTCGGCGAGGAGCACGAGGCGTGCCCCGGCCCCGGGGAGCCCGCCCCGGTGATGCAGCAGCAGACGTACGGGCTGCAAGGTTGCGTCGCCAACGCCTGGCCGTACCTCGACGGTCGTCGTCACGCGGGGGACATCGTCCCCTGATCTGCCGGGTCGTCGGTTATTCCCGCTCCCGCATACCGGACCACGTGTCATCCCTCATGGCCGAGGGGGGCTCCCGCGAGCAACAATGGCGCGGTTCACACCGCCGATCCCGGGGAGTCCACCGTGTCGTTGCCCCCGCTCGTCGAGCCCGCCGCCGAGCTGACCGTAGACGAGATCCGCCGCTACTCACGTCACTTGATCATTCCGGACGTCGGCGTGACCGGCCAGAAGCGGCTGAAGAACGCCCGGGTGCTCTGTGTCGGTGCCGGTGGCCTCGGGTCGCCCGCCCTGATGTACCTCGCCGCGGCCGGGGTCGGCACGCTCGGCATCATCGACTTCGACACCGTCGACGAGTCCAACCTCCAGCGTCAGATCATCCACGGCGTCTCCGACATCGGCCGGTCCAAGGCCGAATCCGCCGCCGCGTCGATCCGCGAGATCAACCCCCTGGTCAACGTGGAGATCCACAACACCGCGCTGGACCGGGAGAACGTCCGCGAGATCTTCGCCCAGTACGACCTGATCGTCGACGGCACCGACAACTTCGCCACCCGCTACATGGTGAACGACGCGGCGGTGCTGCTGGGTAAGCCGTACGTCTGGGGCTCGATCTACCGCTTCGACGGCCAGGCGTCGGTGTTCTGGGCCGAGCACGGCCCGTGCTACCGCTGCCTCTACCCGGAGCCGCCGCCGCCCGGCATGGTCCCGTCCTGCGCCGAGGGCGGCGTGCTCGGGGTGCTCTGCGCGTCGATCGGTTCGATCCAGGTGAACGAGGCGATCAAGCTGCTCACCGGCATCGGCGAGCCGCTGGTCGGCCGCCTGATGGTCTACGACGCCCTGGAGATGGAATACCGCAAGATCAAGGTCCGCAAGGACCCGAACTGCGCGCTCTGCGGCGACAACCCGACGGTCACCGACCTGCTCGAAGACTACGAGGACTTCTGCGGCGCGGTCTCCGAGGAGGCCCAGGAGGCGACGCTCGACTCGACCATCACCGCCCTGGAGCTCAAGGAGTGGCAGGACGCCGGCAAGGACATCTTCCTCGTCGACGTACGCGAGCCGGCCGAGTACGAGATCGTCCAGATCCCCGGCGCCACCCTGATCCCCAAGGGCGACATCATCTCCGGCGAGGCCCTCGCGAAGCTGCCGCAGGACCGGCAGATCGTGCTGCACTGCAAGTCCGGCGTCCGCTCGGCTGAGGCGCTCGCCGCGCTCAAGGCGGCCGGATTCAAGGATGCCGTGCACGTGCAGGGTGGCGTGCTCTCCTGGATCAAGCAGATCGACCCGTCGCTGCCCGCGTACTGACCGATCGAGCCGGGACTGCCCTGGCGCGGCCACGTCGCCGCGCCGGGGTGGCCCAGGCGGCCGTCCCGGCAAATCGACGCAGATGACGCCGAGCGGCCGTCCGGCCGGAGCGACGCAGCCATTCCGGGCTGGCCGATTCTCCGAGGCGGCATCGGGTCTGCGCAGGTAGCGTCTCCGCCGTGGTCGACTTGGAAGCCGCGATCGGGTTCGTCGTGGCGCATGGGGATGCGGTGGAACGCGCCCGCCTCTCCTGGCTCCGCAACGGCACCGCCGTGCCCGCCGAGTTGCTGGAGACGGCCGAGGTCGGCCAGTCACCGGACGGCGGTTGGCCGGCCACCTGGGGCGGCGAGGTCGCCTCGATCGACGCCACCTGCTTCCGGCTCGTCGAGCTGGACGACCTGGGCGGGCTCGGCCGTCCCGCCGCCCGCCGCGCCCTCGACTGGCTGGCTTCCCGGCAGCAGGCCGACGGCGGTTGGGAAGAGGACTCGTCGCTGGCCGACTCGGCACCGGAGTGGGCCCGTCCCGGCGACCCGGAGGCCGGGTTCCTCGTGTCGGCCAACGCCGGCTTCTGGCTCACCGTCGCTGGCCTGGACGCCCGGGCCTCGGGCCCGCTCGACCATCGGGTCGGTGGGGCGTACGCCGGGGTGGTGCAGGCTGCGGCCCACTCGCTCGCCGCGCGGCTGCGCCCGGACGGTAGCTGGCCGTCGTACCTCGCCGCCGGCTGGCTGAGCGCGGCCGTGCTGCACCGGCAGGAGATGTTCCAGGAGTCCGCCCGGATTCAGGTGGTGCTCGCCGAGCGGATGCCGAAGATGTCCCCCGGGGACGTGGCGTGGCTGGCGGCCACGTTGCGCCGCGCCGGCGTCGACCCACAGGACTGGATCATGGTGCGCGCGCTGCGCCGGCTGACCGAAACCCAGCGCAGCGACGGCGGCTGGGAGAGCGACGACGGCCACCAGTTCGACGTGCACGCCACGCTGGCCGCGATCCGGGCGGCCCGCCCCACCCCGCGAGGCTGACCCCGCGCCCCCGCGCCCCGGAACCCCGCGCCCCCGACCCCTCGCGGCGATCTTGCAGTTTCTGTCGCCGATCTGCGCGGGATGCACCTTATGTCGGTGCAGTAAGTGCAAGATCGCCGCGGGGGGTAGGGGGGCGCGGGAGGGCGGGGGGGTTTAGCGCACGTGTCCGTCGCCGGTCACTACGTACTTGGTGCTGGTCAGCTCGGGCAGGCCCATCGGACCGCGAGCGTGCAGCTTCTGGGTGGAGATGCCGATCTCCGCACCGAAGCCGAACTCGCCCCCGTCGGTGAACCGGGTCGACGCGTTCACCATCACCGCCGCCGCGTCGACCCTCGCGACGAAGTCGCGGGCCGCGCTCGCCGAGTCGGTGACGATCGCCTCGGTGTGCCCGGTGCCGAAGCGACGGATGTGCGCGACCGCCGCGTCCAGCGAGTCGACAACCGCCACCGAGATGTCGGCGGACAGGTACTCGGTGGCGTAGTCCTCCTCGGTCGCCTCGACCACGGCGGCAGAGTAGGCGGCCACCTCGGGTGAGCCGTGCACCGTCACCCCCGCCTCGGCGAACGCGGCCAGCACCGGCGGCAGGAACGCATCGGCGATGCCCGCGTGCACCAGCAGCGACTCGGCGGTGTTGCAGGTGGACAGGCGTTGCGTCTTGGCGTTCAGCGTCACCGCGACGGCCTTCGCCAGGTCGGCGGCGGCGTCGACGTAGACGTGGCAGTTGCCCACCCCAGTCTCGATCACCGGCACTGTCGACTCCTCGACCACGGTGCGGATCAGCGACGCGCCACCGCGCGGAATGAGTACGTCGACGAGCCCCCGGGCGCGCATCAGCTCCTTCACCGAGTCACGGGAGCTGGCGTCGAGCAACTGCACCGCGTCGGCGGGCAGACCGGCCCCGGCGACCGCGTCGCGCAGCACCGCGACCAGTGCGGCGTTCGAGTGCGCGGCCGACGACGACCCGCGCAGCAGCGCCGCGTTGCCGGACTTGAGGCAGATCCCGGCGGCGTCCACCGTCACGTTGGGCCGCGCCTCGTAGATGATGCCGACCACCCCGAACGGCACCCGGATCTGGCGCAGCTCCAGGCCGTTGGGCAGTGTGGACCCGCGGACCACCTCGCCGACCGGGTCGGGCAACGCGGCCATCTCACGCAGCGCGTCGGCGATGCCGGCCACGCGACCCGCGTCGAGCGCGAGCCGGTCCAGCACGGCCGCGCTCAGCCCGGCCTCACGGCCGGCCGCCAGGTCCGTCTCGTTCGCGGTCAGGATCTCCGGGGTACGCGCCACCAGCGCGTCGGCCATCGCCCCCAGCGCGGCGTCCTTGACCGTACGCGTGGCGACTGCCAACTCCGCGGCGGCGTCCCGCGCCCGTCGCGCCTGCTCAACCACGCTCATGCCGACACTCCGCTGCGCTCCGCGCCGGCCTGAGGCACCAGCGCACTGAATCGATGATTCGCTCGCCGAAGCTCGCTCATGCCGACACTCCTCGGTGATGGTGGGAAGGTCCTCGGGTCACAGCAGCACCAGGTCGTCACGGTGGACGACCTCTCGTTCGTACGCCGGGCCGAGCGCCGCGGCGAGTTCGGACGTGGAGCGGCCGAGCAGTCCGGGTAGCTCCACCGCGTCGTAGTTGACCAGCCCCCGGGCGACCGATGCGCCAGCGGTGTCCACCAGGTCCACCGGGTCGCCGGCCGTGAACGTGCCGTCCACGGCGGTGATGCCGGCCGGGAGCAGCGACTTGCGCCGCCCGACGACGGCGGCGACCGCGCCCGGGTCGAGGTGCAGCCGCCCGCGCGGTGAGGTGGCGTGGGCCAGCCAGAACAGCCGGGCCGTCGGGCGTCGCCGCTGCGGGTGGAAGAGCGTGCCGACCGGTTCGCCGGCCAGAGCCGGCGTGGCCAGGTCGGCGGCGGTGAGCACCACCGGGATGCCGAAGCCGGTGGCGATCCGGGCGGCCTCGACCTTGGTCACCATGCCACCGGTGCCGACGCCGGACCGGCCGGCCCCGCCGATGGTGATGCCGGCGAGGTCCGCGTCGTCGCGCACCTCGGCGATCCGGGTCGAGCGCGGGTTGGTGGGGTCACCGGTCCAGAGCGCGTCCACGTCGGAGAGGAGCACCAGCAGGTCGGCGTGCACCAGCGCGGCCACCAGGGCGGCCAGCCGATCGTTGTCGCCGAACCGGATCTCCTGGGTGGCCACCGTGTCGTTCTCGTTGACGATCGGCACGGCCCGCAGGTCGAGCAGCTTGCGCAGCGTCCGGTACGCGTTGCGGTAGTGCGCTCGCCGGGTCACGTCGTCGACGGTGAGCAGCACCTGCCCGACGGTGCGGCCGTGCCGGGCGAAGCTGGCCGCGTACCGGCCGATCAGTAGCCCCTGCCCGACGCTGGCGGCGGCCTGCTGGGTGGCCAGGTCGCGCGGGCGTCGGGACAGCCCGAGCGGGGCGAGCCCAGCGGCGATGGCGCCGGAGGAGACCAGCACCACCTCGCGCCCTTCGGCGGTGAGCCGACCGAGGGTGTCGACCAGCGTGTCGACGCGCTCGTCGGCCAACCCGCCGGTGGCGGTGGTCAACGAGGAGGATCCGATCTTGACGACGACCCGCCGGGCCGTCGTGACTGCGTCGCGCACCCGCCCATTCTGCGTGGTCACGGCCGCACCGCCCGGCGGCCTTCCCATATGGTGGCGGATTGTGACTCCAGACGAGTACGTCGAGGCGGTTCTCGACCTGGTCGAGCGGATCCCGGAGGGCCGGGTCATGTCGTACGGCGGGGTGGCCGACGCGCTGTCCGAGCGCTCGGGCCGTGCCTCGGCCCGGTTGGTCGGCACCATCATGGCCCGGCACGGAGGCTCGGTGCCCTGGCATCGGGTGGTGACCGCGAGTGGTCGCCTGCCGCCGGGGCACGAACGGGAGGCGCGGGCCCGACTGCGGGCCGAGGGTGTGCCGCTGCGCGGCGAGGGTGTGGACATCGCGGCGGCAGGCTGGTCGCCTGATGAGGGGATGTGACCGCCGCCCTAACGTGAGTAACATTCGGGCTCATGAAAACGCCGCCGGGCGCCGGCTCGTCAGCCACCGGCTCGCTGCCCCGCTCGGTGCACGCCGGCTACGCGCTCGGTTCACTGGCGACCGGAGCGTTCGGCACCGTGCCCGGTCTGCTGCTGCTGCCGTACCTGACCGACACCCTGGGCGTGGCCGCCGGGCTGGCCGCCCTGCTGGTGTTGCTGCCCAAGGCCTGGGACGTGCTGGTCAACCCGGTCGCCGGGCGGATCTCCGACCGCACCCGGTCGCGGTGGGGGGCTCGCCGGCCGTACCTGCTCGTGGCCGGCCTCGCGCTCGCCGTCCTGTTCGCGTCGATCTTCGCCGCGCCCTTCGGTAACGGGCCGGCCGCCGTGGCGTACGTGGCGTTCGCGTTCCTCGCCACCGCCACCGCGTTCGCCTTCTTCCAGGTGCCGTACGTGGCGATGCCGGCGGAGCTGACCGGCGACTACACCGAGCGCACCCGGTTGATGACCTGGCGGATCGCGGTGCTGGCGCTGGCCATCCTGGTCTCCGGCGCGGTCGCGCCGCTGGTGGTGAGCGCCGGTGGCGACGGCGTGGCCGGGCACCGCTGGATGGGCCTGTTCGTGGCGGCGCTGATCGCCCTCGGCGCCCTCGGCGCGTTCCTGGGCACCCGGTCCGCGCCGACCGGCACGGTGGGGGAGAGCGAGCCGACGCTGCGCGCCCAGCTCGCCGTGGCCGCTGCCAACCGTCCGTTCCGGGCATTGCTGATCTGTTTCGTGGTGCAGTCCGCGGGGGTGGCGACGATCCTGGCCGGGGTCAACTACTTCGCGGGGCAGATCCTGCGTGACGCGGAGAGCGGGCCGACGCTGCTCTTCGTCTGCTTCGTCGGGCCGGCGCTGCTGGTGATGCCGATCTGGAGCCGGGTCGGTGCCCGGTTGGGCAAGCGCACAGCGCTGGTGGTCGCCTCGCTGATCCTCGCCGTCGGCGCGTTCGCCCTGGTCGCCGCCCCGGCGTTGCCGGCGGTGGCCGTCTATCTTCTGGTCGCGTTGATCGGCGTGGGGTACGCCGGGCAGCAGGTCTTCGCGCTGGCCATGTTGCCGGACTGCATCGCGCACGAGACGGCGCGCACCGGCCGACGGCAGGCGGGCGTCTTCACCGGGTTGTGGACCGCCGGGGAGACCTTCGGCCTGGCGCTCGGCCCGGGTATCTACGGACTGGTGCTCCAGCTCTCCGGTTACGTGTCCTCCGACACCGGCTCGGCGGCGGCCCAGTCGGACACGGCGAGGTTGGGCGTGCTCCTCGGCTTCACGCTGATTCCGGCCCTGCTGATCGCCCCTCCGATCCTCCTGCTCCGCCAGTACACCCTCACCGCCCACAGCGACCTGGGCGATCATGGAGTTGTGGTGGGGGACGAAAGCGTTGACCGTCACGAGAAGGGCACCGTAACTCCATGATCGACGAGAACAGGGTTGAGGCTGGGGCGCTTTCCGCCACCGGGGTTCCGGCGGAACGGGTTCTGGAAGAGGTGCGGGAGCTGCGGTCCAGTGACGCGCCCACCCACGGGGGACGGCTGTTCGCGTACGTCTACGACCCGGCGGTGCCCGGGCTGGACGAGCTGGCCGCCGCCGCCCACCGCGAGAGCGCGCACGTCAACGGGTTGGACCCGACCGCGTTCCCGTCCCTGCTGGCCATGGAGAACGCGCTGGTCGGCGCCGCCGGCCGGGTGCTGGGCGCCGGCCCCGGGACCACCGCCCCGGACGTCGTCGGCAGCGTCACCAGCGGCGGCACCGAGTCACTGATCCTCGCCGTCAAGACCGCCCGGGACGCCCACCCGGAGATCACCGCACCCCGGATCGTGGTGCCGTCGAGCGCGCACGCGGCATTCGCCAAGGCGGCGCACTACCTGCGGGTGGCGCTGGACGTCGTGCCCGTCTCCCCGGAGACGCTGCGTCCCGACCCGGCCGCGATGGCCGCCGCGATCCGCCCGGAGACGGTGCTGGTCGCCTGCTCCGCGCCGTCCTACGCGCACGGGGTGGTGGACCCGGTCACGCAGATCGCGGCCGCCGCGGCCGAGGCCGGGGTGCGCTGCCACGTCGACGCCTGCTTCGGCGGCTGGACCCTGCCGTACCTGCGTCGGCTCGGGGAGCCGGTGCCGCCGTTCGACTTCGCGGTGCCCGGGGTCACCTCCATCTCGGTCGACCTGCACAAGTACGCGTACGCCCCGAAGGGGGTGTCCGTGCTGCTGCACCGCGACGCCACGCTGCGCGCCCCGCAGTACTTCGCGTACGCCGACTGGCCCGGCTACACCATGATCAACCCGGTGATCGCGTCCACCCGCTCGGGCGGCCCGATCGCCGCCGCGTACGCCACAGTGCGGCACCTCGGCGACGACGGCTACCTGCGGCTGGCCGCCATCACCCGGGACGCGGTCGCCGGCCTGGCCGACGCGGTCCGCGCCGTCGACGGGCTGCGGCTGATGGCCGAGCCGGAGTCGACGGTCGTCTGCTTCACCGCCACCGAGGGCGGCCCCGACCTGTTCGTCCTGGTCGACGAGCTGACCGCGAGGGGCTGGCACACCCAACCCCAGCTCTCGTACGACGGTCTGCCCGCCAGCGTGCACCTCACGGTGACCGCCGCGGTCGCGCCCCGGGTCGCCGAGTTCGGGCCGGACCTGACCGACGCGGTGGCCGCGGCCAGGGCCGCCGGCCCGGTGCGGCTGCCCGCCGAGCTGGCGGCCCTGGTCGGTGCGCTGACCCCCGAGGCGCTGACCCCGGACCTGATCGTCGGCCTGGCTGCCGGGCTGGGCCTGGGCGGCGAGGCAGGGTCGGGCGCGGGACCGCTGCCGGAACGGATGGCGCTGGTGAACACCCTGCTCGACGCCGCGCCATCGGCGCTGCGCGAGCGGTTGCTGGTGGAATTCGTCAGCCTGCTGCAACGCCCCAGCTGGGCCCCGAACTGACCGCGCCGCATCGGGCCCGGCCGTCGGTGCCGGCCGGACCCGATGGGCCGGATCAGGGAGCCGCCCGCACCTCCACGAAGGTGTTCTTGAAGGTCAGGTCCTGCCAGTGCCGGTCCTGGTTGTCGAAGTGCACCCGGACGCTGCCCATCCCCTCGGTGCTCTCGTCGAGCAGTCCCGCCAGCGCTGTCCGGCCGCGGTGCAGCCAGGACTTGACGGTGCCCTCGGCCACGACTCCGGGCGAGGTTCCAGGCGACCCGCCGGCTCCCGTCATCACTGTCACTGCCCCTCCCCGTTCGCCGTCGGGCCCGTACCCGAGGCGGTCGTACCACTCGCTCATCGGGGTCGTTCCCGTGCTCCCCGTTGTCGGCGCTCCTGCTCGGCGTGCCGTACCCCGTTAGAAGCCCAAAACGGGCCCGGAGGTTGCAGCCCACGCTGTGGTTCGACTGTCGTGTGGGGGACTGAGTGGCGAGGCGGGGTCGGACGCGGGGCCAGCGCCCGCGTGGTGAGCGGAGCGCCGGCCGCGTCGTACGCCCCCGTGGCCTCCGACGCGGCCGGCAACCGTCAGCCGTAGGTCATCGTCATCCGAACCAGGTTGTCGGTTCTGTTGACGTCCGGCAGGACGTCACGTTCGCTGTCCATCGGCTGGACGTCCACGTCCGCCTTGTCAGTGCTCAGCGTGATCCCTTCGAGCACCCGGAAGTCCAGGTCCAGCCGCATCTCCGCCCCGGCGGCCAGCTGACCCAGCCGGCAGGTGATCGGTTCGACGCCCTCGTGGACGCCCGCGCACGGGCCCCACCCGTCGACGTCCGCGCGCACCACCGCGGGCACGCCCAACCGCAGCACCAGGTGGGCGACCGGGCCCGTGCCCCGGTTACGAATCCGCACCGTGGCCGTACCCGTCCGGGAGCCGTCGTCGGCAGTTCTCAGCACGAGGTCGCCAGTGGTGACCGAGACGTCTGCCAGGTTCGGGTTCGGACCGAAGCTCGTCGGCCCGGAGACCTGGCTGAAGGTGTCGCCCTTCCAGCGGTAGCCCCGCCACTGCTGTTGTGACCACTTGGCGTTCCAGCCACCCCCGGGAGCGATGTCACCGACCTGGACGCGAACCGTGCCGTCACCCACGACATCCAGCGCGAACAGCCACTCCGGCTTGTCGATGGTGGTCGCAACCACCCGACCGACAGTCGTCGCCTTTCCTTCCTTGTCGCGGTCGAAGGCGACCACCTGCATCGGCCCGCGGGTGCCGAGCACGCACTGCACGAGAGCCACCGTCTCCACCCCGCCGTCCCCGTCGATGTCGCCGTGGTCGAGCGCCAGGAGCGAGTTCGCGCCCTCCCGGGCGTCGGCCGTGAGCCGCGTCTGCGACGTCGGGCAGCCTCGCCCGGCCCGCCAGGCCGGCAGGGTCACCGGCACCCCCAACAGTTGGGCCCGGCTGAACCGGCCGTCCGGTGCGGGGGTGGTCGGGCTGGCACTGGTCCCGGCAGGGCTGGGCGTCGGACTCGTCGGCATCGGCGTCGGCGTCGCTGACGCCGAGATGCTCGGCGTCGGGTCGACCGGACCGGGCCGGTGGTCCGGGCCGCTCAACGCCGCGTATCCGACGGCCGACCCGCCGACCAGGGCGAGCGCCGTCGTGGCGCTGGCAGCCAGCCGGCGTCGGCCGCGGCCTCGTACCGTCCGCCGAACGGCGGCGGGTCCCGGCGCCTCCACCTCCGCCAGCGCGGTACGGCGGTAACGGGCGAACTCATCGGCGAGGTCAAGAATCTCCTGCTCAGACATCCCGCACCTCCTCATTGGTGTCGCGCAGGTGGGTGGCGAGTGCGGTCCGGCCCCGGTGCAGCCAGGACTTGACCGTCCCCTCGGCGACCTGTTCCTGGTCGGCGATCTCGGCGACCGTCAGGTCGGCGAGGTAGTGCAGCACGACGGCCCGCCGCTGCTTCGGCGGCAACTTCGCCAACGCGGTGTCGAGGGCGACCCGGTCCGGGTTCGGCTCCGCGACGTGTGTCTCCCGTTGCCGCAGCAGCCACTGCTGGGCGGTCCGCAGCCGCCGCCACCGGTTGTGCCCCAGGTTCCAGGCGACCCGACGGACCCAGGCCAGGGGGTCCTGGTAACCGACGAGTTGGTCCCAGCGGGCGTACGCCCGACAGAACGCCTCCTGAACCAGTTCCTGCGCCTGCCCACGGTCGCCCGTGTACGCGGTCAACTGCACCACCAGCCCGCGGAAGTGGGCGTGGTAGAAGTCGTCGAAGACCAGCTCTGCCGACGTGGAGGTTGCGGTTCCCGGTGGGTCCGGCGGGCGTTCGCCCACCCGCACATCTCGTGTCACAAGCACTCGTCCTCCCCGTGGCGGCTGCCGGCGGTGTGTTCGCCAGCACCGGTCACACAAGCGAGCGCGCCAGTAGGTTGCGCGTCGATCGCCGCCGATCCTTGTCGGCTCGGAGACATTTGGTGGACCGCTCCGCCGATCACCGCCGGGCCGCGCGGACGCCGTCTGTGATTCACTGTCGGTGAGGAGAGGGGGCGGTCGTGCAGCTACCGGCAGTGCTCGGCGAGCCGATCCGGTTCGTGCTGAATTGGGGCCGTCGCTACTCGCTCTGGGTGTTCAACTTCGGTCTGGCCTGCTGTGCCATCGAGTTCATCGCCACCAGCATGGGTCGGCACGACTTCATCCGACTCGGCGTGATCCCGTTCGCCCACGGCCCCCGCCAGGCAGACCTGATGGTGGTCTCCGGCACGGTGACCGACAAGATGGCCCCGGCGATCAAGCGGCTCTACGACCAGATGCCCGAGCCGAAGTACGTCATCTCGTTCGGTGCCTGCTCCAACTGCGGCGGCCCCTACTGGGATTCGTACTCGGTGACCAAGGGCATCGACCAGCTCATCCCGGTCGACGTGTACGTGCCCGGCTGCCCACCCCGGCCGGAGGCGCTGCTGCACGGCATCCTGCGCCTGCAAGAGAAGATCGCCGCCGAGCAGTCCGGCATCGGCGGTGTCCCGCAACGGGACGTGCTGGCCGCGCCGCTGGACGCCCCGCCCCGCGAGGCCGCCGCGCCACGCTCGGTCGACTCGCTCACCGCCCCGCCGGTACGCCCACCCACCGCCAGCTGAGGGCGGTGGGCCGCCACCCGGAACTGGTCCGGGCAGCGGCCCGCCGCTGGTTGGTCAGCTGGTCGGCAGGGCCAGGTTGAACGTGACCCTGTTGTCGCTCGGGTCGACGTCGGGGGTCGTTCCCATCCAGTAGTGGGTGGCCAGCTCCACGGTGATCGTGGCCGACTCGTCCGCCGGGTCGGTCGGCCGGCTGATGAACAGCGCCACGTCGCGCTCCTCACCCTGCATCAGCAGCCCGCCCGGGACGAAAGCCTGCGGGCCGTACACCGGCCCGTCATGGGGATCGGTAAAGAGGATCATCGACCCGGCCGGAAGCTGCGTGGCGGTGAGCGAGTGGCCGAGTTGCGGCGCGTCGCCGCCGTACCGGACCCGAAGCGGCACCCGGCGGGTGTTCTCGGGGCCGTCGGTCACCGGGCCGGCCACCTCGACCGACGCGTCCGCCAGGGTGTCCTGCACGTACGTCTGCGGGCGGGCCAGCGTGCCGTCGAGGGAGCGGAACTGTGCGCTGAACGGAACGGTGCCCAGCGATCCGGTCTCGTACGAGTAGGCGGTGACCAGGCCGCCCGCTGCGATCATCGGGTAGCTGCGGGGAGTGGTCAGCACCTGGAATTCGACAGTTGCCCTGCGGGACTCACCCGGGGCCAGGTCATTGCCACGCGGCAGGGCGCAGGTGCGGACCAACCGTCCCTCTTCCACGCCGTCCGATTCGCAGCGTGACTCCACGCCCCCGGAGAAGGAGCCGGCCACCGCCTCACGGACCCGGAAGTAGAAGCCCTGCGTGGTGTCGCTGTTGTTCGTGATGGTCACCCGAAGGCTGCCCCGGTAGCCGCGTTCGGTCGGCTCGAGCACCAGCCGGCTCAGCGAGAAGGTGGGAGCGTCGGCGGAGGCGGACGGTGCGGCCGCGGCCGGTCCGGCCCCGCCGATCGTCGCAGTCAGGCCGAGCAGCGCGGCGGTGAGTAGGGTCCCCGTTTTGCGGAGCATCTGTATCTGGTCCTCCATGGTCGACGCCCGGCGAGGGAGCTGTCGCCCGCGCTTGGCAGCGACGCGATCGACCGACGTGACCGTGGTGTCCGGGCCCCCGCGCCGTGACCCAGACAGCATGATCGATGGATGGGCCGTTCGCCACCCCGTTGTGGACCCGCCGCACTAGCCTGCGGACTATGACCAGCTCAGCGGACCAGCGGTCCACCCACATCGTCGACGTGCTCACCGAGGAGTTCGGCGCGTCGATGGCGATCGACCCGGCCGCCTTCCGCCGCAAGTTCCGCAAGATGGCGGCGTCGCCGTTCGCCTTCTACCGGGGCAGCGCCGCGCTGTTCTACGCCGACCAGCTCGGCGACTTCGCCGACGACCGGTTCTCCGACGAGCAGACCAGCCGGGTGTGGATCCACGGTGACCTGCACGCGGAGAACTTCGGCACCTACATGAACGCCTCCGGGCAGCTGGTGTTCAACGTGAACGACTTCGACGAGGCGTACGTCGGGCCGTTCACCTGGGACCTGCGCCGGCTCGCGGCCAGCGTGGCGCTGCTCGGCTACGGCAAGGCGCTCTCCGACACGGCCATCGGGGAGCTGGTGGCCGGGTTCGCCCGGTCGTACCTGACCGAACTGCGGGCCATCGCCGCCGGCGGTGACGACGCGATCGGTTCGATCACCCTGGACAACGCCGACGGGGTGCTGCGCCGGGTGCTCCAACGGGCCCGACTCAACACCCGCGTGGACCTGCTCGCCGCGCAGACCACCATCGACAACTACGAGCGACGTTTCTCCATCGGCGACGGGGTCTTCGAGATCGACGACGCCACCCGGGACCTGGTCAGCGCAGCCTTCCAGGACTACCTCGGCACCCTGCCAACCGCCTCGACGCAGCTGCGCCCGGTGGCGGCGCGGATCAAGGACGTGGTGCTGCGCAAGGGGGTGGGCATCGGCTCGGCCGGGCTGCCGTCGTACAACCTGCTGCTGGAGGGGCACACCCAGGCACTGGAGAACGACGTCGTCATCTACATGAAGCAGGCGCAGGTGCCGGCCGTGGCGCGGTACGTCACCGACGAGTCGGTCCGCGGCTACTTCCAGCACCAGGGGCACCGGACCGCCGAGTCGCAGCGGGCGTTGCAGGCGCACGCCGACCCGTGGCTGGGCTTCACCCAGCTGAACGGGACCGGTCAGCTGGTCGCCGAGGTCTCCCCGTACGCCGCCGATCTGGACTGGTCGGACGTGAACGAGCCGGAGGAGCTGACCGGGGTTCTCGTCGACCTCGGCCGGGCGGTGGCCCGGATGCACTCGGTCGCCGACGACGAATCCAGTCACGACCTGGTGGACTACTCCACCGAGGAGGCGATCGTCGCGGCGGTGGACGCCGACGAGCCGGGATTCGTCGCCCACCTGGTGGATTTCGCACACGCGTACGGGGTGCGCGCCCGCCAGGACCATCAGCTCTTCGTCGACCTGTTCCGCAACGGTCGACTGCCGGGCATCTGATCGGGCGCGGCGTCGCTCAGGACGCGAACTCCAGCACCACCTTGATGTCGTCCGGTCCGGGGGTGTACGCGTCGGCGTACCGGTTCACCGGCACCCGCCGGGTGATCAGCGACTCGAGCCAGACCTGGTCGGCGCGGGCGAGCGCCTGCGCGGCCATGGTCCAGTGTCGCCGGTTGGCGTTCACCGAGCCGAACACCACGTTGTTCTCCAGCACCAGCGCCCGGTTCAGCGCCCCGGCGTCGAAGTCGATTTTCCGGCCGCCGCTGGACACCCCGGCCAGGCACACGATCCCGGTGGGGGCCGCCTTGCACATGACGTCGAGGACCACTGTGGGAGCGCCGGTGCACTCGATCACCACGTCCGGCTCGAAGGGCAGGTCGTTGACCGGCACCGTGTGGTAGGTGGCGCCGAGCCCGGCGACCAGCTCCGGCTTCGGCCCCTCGGTGTTCCGGTCCAGCACGTGCACGGTGAGCCCACGCTGGGTGCCGAGCAACGCGGCCAGCAGACCGATCGGCCCGGCCCCGGTCACCAGGACGGTCTGCGGCTGCCACTCGGCCCGGTGCCCGATCCGCTCGATGTGGTCCCAGGCCTTCGCCACCACACTGGTCGGCTCCAGCAGCACGCCCACCTGGGCCAGCGTCGGGTCGAGCGCGACAGCGAACCGCGGTTCGACCCGCCAGCGGTCCCGGGCGAACCCGGCCAAGCCCTTGATGCCGTGTTCGGTGTACTGACCGTTACGGCACATGTCCCACTCGCCGACCGCGCAGTTCGAGCAGGGCACCGGGTCGGGATACCGGACGATCCCAGCCACCAGATCACCGGGTTGCAGGGTGCCGCTGGAGTCCTCGATCACCCGGCCCAGTGACTCGTGCCCGATGACCAGGCGGTCGGCGCCCGGCGGCGCCTCGCCGTACTCCCCGGCGATGATCTCGTGGTCGGTGCCGCAGATCCCCACCGCCAGCGCCTCGACCAGGACAGAGCCCTCCTCGGCAGCCGGCTCGGGCTGATCCTCGACGAGGCTCAGCGAGTTGGCGACTCCGGGTCTCACTGTCACAGCGCGCACGCCCTCATCTTTCCCCGCCGCGGGGTGCGACGCGCCCAAAGCCGGCAGATCGCTGGGCATCGGCGGCGGCCAGGCGCGGGCCCGGCCGGCACTAGGATCAGCGGCATGACTCCCGAAGAGGTCGGCGCTCGGCTGGTCGCGCTGCTCGCGCCGGTTGAGGCGACCCCGTCGGTCTCCGGCGGGCAAAGGTTCGCCCGGGCCACAGTCGATGTGCCGCCCGCGAGTTGGCTGACAGCGGTTTCCGCCGCCCGTGACGACGCCGAGCTGGCCTGCGACTTCTTCGACTGGCTCTCCGCGGTCGACGAGTTGGCTGAGGGCTTCGACGTGGTGGCGCACCTCTGGTCGACGCGACTGCGGCACGGTCTGCTGCTGCGTACCCGGCTGCCGCGCGGCGAGCCCACTGTCGCCTCGGTCGTCGACGTCTACCCCGGTGCCGCCTGGCACGAGCGGGAGACGCACGAAATGTTCGGGATCGACTTCGCCGGCCACGGGGAGCTGCTGCCGCTGCTTCTGCCGCCGGAGTTCGAGGGTCACCCGCTGCGTAAGGAGTTCGTGCTGGCCTCCCGGGTGGCGAAGCCCTGGCCGGGCGCGAAGGAGCCGGGCGAGTCCGAGGCTGGCGGCGGGCGTCGACCGATCCGCCCGCCGGGCGTTCCCGCCCCGGGCGAGTGGGGGCCCACGCCCACCCCGGCCGGCGCCGGTGGGGTGGGGGAGGGTCCGCGTGGCGGCACCCCGGCCAGACCGGCCCGTGAGCGTCCGGCGCGGCCTGCCCCGGGGGTCCGTCCGGCGCGTACTCCCCGACCGGCCGGCGCCACCGACGGCCCGGCCCCTGCCGACCAGCCCGCGCCCGACGCCGGCCCGGCTGCCAAGCCCGCGCCCGACGCAGGCCCGGCCGACCAGCCGGCGCCCGACGCCGGCCCGGCTGCCAAGCCCGCGCCCGACGCCGGCCCGGCTGCCGAAACCGTGCCCGGCGTTGACGGGGCCGACCGGGCCGCGCCCGGCGCGGCCGCACCTGACCAGCCCGACGCCGGCCCGGCCGCGTCGGGTGGCGAGCCGATCGCGGACCCGCCGGGCCGCGAGGGCCGGAGCGACCACGACGGGGGTACGGCCTGATGCCGCTCTGGGTGGAGTTGGTGATCCGGATCGGCGGCGTGGTGGTCGCATTCCTCACCCTGCCGTTGCTTGTCGGTCAGGCCGAGCACAAGGTGATGGCGCACATGCAGGGCCGGCTCGGCCCGATGTACGCGGGCGGCTTCCACGGCTGGGCGCAGCTCGTGGCCGACGGGGTCAAGTTCGTGCAGAAGGAGGACATCACCCCGCGCGAGGCGGACCGGGCGGTGTTCCGGTTGGCGCCGGCGGTGGCCCTGGTGCCCTACCTGCTGGTGTTGCTCGTCATTCCGCTCGGTCCGAACGACCTGGTCGGGCAACCGTTGGACATCGGCCTCTTCTTCGTGCTGGCAGTGGTCGGCGTCGGGGTGGTGGCGGTGCTGATGTCGGCGTGGGCGTCGGCCAACAAGTACAGCCTGCTGGGCGGGTTGCGCGGGGCGGCCCAGTTGCTCGGTTACGAACTGCCGCTGGTGCTGGCCGCCGCGTCGGTGGCGATGGCGGCCGGCACGCTCAGCCTGTCGGGCATCGTCGAGGCGTGGCAGCCGTGGTGGCTGCTCTGGCAGGCACCCGCGATGATCATCTTCTTCGTCGCCGGGTTGGCCGAGATCCGTCGGCCACCGTTCGACATGCCGGTGGCCGACTCGGAGCTGGTCTTCGGCTACATGACCGAGTACACCGGTCTGCGGTTCGCGTTCTTCCTGCTCGCCGAGTACGTCGGCATCGTGGTGATCGCCGCGCTGACCACTGTGCTGTTCCTGGGGGGTTGGCAGGGCCCGTTCGCCGACGACCAGCTGGGCTGGCTCTGGACACTGCTCAAGATCTTCGCGGTGTCCTTCGTGATCATCTGGCTCCGGGTTTCCTACCCCCGGCTACGCGAGGATCAACTCCAACGCCTCTGCTGGCTGGTCCTCGTGCCCGCGTCCCTGGCCCAACTGGTCCTCACCGCGGCAGTCCGCATAGCCCTGTAGACCCCCACCCGTCCGCGTCGATCTTGCACTTCCCGTCCCGGCAAACGTGACCAAATGGTGCATTTGGGCGTCAGAAAGTGCAAGATCGACGCGTGCGAGGGGGCTTAGCGCAGTGGGGTGTGGGCGGGGTCGACGGGCTCGGCGGGGGGTGGGGGCGGGGTGCCTTCGCCGAAGGGGCGGCCGCCGAGCGCTTCCCTGCCGTGTGGGGTGAGCCAGTTGGACAGGTCGGGGCCGAGTGGAACGATCCCGGTCGGGTTGATGTCGCGGTGCACCTCGTAGTAGTGCCGCTTGATGTGGTCGAAGTCGATGGTGTCGCCGAAGCCGGGAGTCTGGAACAGGTCCCGGGCGTACGCCCACAGCACCGGCATCTCGCTCAGCTTCTGCCTGTTGCACTTGAAGTGGCCGTGGTAGACCGGATCGAAGCGGACCAGCGTGGTGAACAGCCGCACGTCGGCCTCGGTGATGGTGTCGCCTACCAGGTAGCGCTGGTCGGTCAACCGCTCGGTGAGCCAGTCCAGCCGGTCGAAGAGCTGGTGGTACGCCTTGTCGTACGCCTCCTGGTTGCCCGCGAACCCGCACCGGTAGACGCCGTTGTTCACGTCCCGGAACACCACTGCGTTCACCTCGTCGATCTGCTCCCGCAGGTGCTCGGGGTAGAGCTGCGGGGCGCCCTCGCGGTGGTACGCCCTCCACTGCGTCGACAGGTCCAGGCTCATCTGCGCGTAGTCGTTGGTCACCACCTGCCCGGTCGGCACGTCCACGATCGCCGGAACGGTGATGCCGCGCTCGTAGCCGGGGAAGCGCTTGAAGTACGCCTCCTGGATGCGCTCGATGCCGAGCACCGGGTCCCGGCCGTCCGGGTCGAGATCGAAGGTCCAGCTCCGGGCGTCGTGGGTCGGGCCGGCCACCGCCATCGAGATGGCGTCCTCCAGACCGAGCAACCGCCGCACGATGATCAGCCGGTTGGCCCACGGGCAGGCCCGGCTGACCGCCAGCCGGTACCGGCCCGGCTCCACCGGATAGCCGTCGCGCCCGTCCTCGGTGATCCGGGTGGCGATGTACCGCTGGTCGCGGGTGAACTCGCCGCCCGGCTCGACGTACTTGCCGCCTTTTTCCTCGCCCACGTCGCCCTCCCGGTCTGGTCAGTGTCTCTACCCAATCCTCGCGGATCTACGGCGCACAGTGGTCCCGGATACCCTGCCGGCATGACGGATGTGGAGGTGGCGGCCCGGCGTTTCATCGCCGATGTGTGGAATGCCCGCCAGGAGGAGTCGGCGTACGAGCTGGTCGCCGAGGAGTGCCCGGGGCTGGGCGGCACCGGGCCGGAGGCGACGTTGGCCTGGCATCGCGAGCGCCGGGCGGCCTTTCCGGACCTCCGCTACAAGATCGTCGACGTGGTCGCGGCGGGCGAGCGGGTGGCAGTGCACTGGCGGGCCGCCGGCACCCACGCCGGGCAGTTCGGGCCGGTGCCGCCGACCGGGCAGGTGGTCAGCTACTCGGGGGCGACGTTCCTGCGTTTCGACGCGGCGGGCCGAATCGTCGAGGTGTGGAGCTGCAACGAGCTGTTCCAGTTGCTGCAACAACTCGGCGTCGAGATGCTCCCACCGGCCGTCGTCAGCGGACCCGGGGCGTGATCCGGCTGATCGGCAGGTGACCGTGCTTCTCGGGTAAGCCCCTGGGGTCGTCGACCTGTGGGTGGTGGTCGCGCGCGCCGTGGCCACAGGGCAGGATGGTCGACATGAGCGACCCCAGCGAGCGCGATGACACCGGCGGACGCGGCCTTCCCGGCGCGGGCCTGGTGAAGGGGCTGGCGGTCACCCTCAAGACGATGACCAGCCGTTCGACCACCCAGCAGTACCCGGACACGGCTCCTGACCTGCCGCCGCGCTCGCGCGGCGTGATCGCCCTGTCCGAGGAGAACTGCACGGTCTGCATGCTCTGCGCCCGGGAGTGTCCGGACTGGTGCATCTACATCGACTCGCACAAGGAGGAGGTGGTGGTGCCCGGCGCCGCCCGCCCCCGCCAGCGCAACGTGCTCGACAAGTTCGACATCGACTTCTCGCTCTGCATGTACTGCGGCATCTGCATCGAGGTCTGCCCGTTCGACGCGCTCTACTGGTCGCCGGAGTTCGAGTACGCCGAGTACGACATCAAGGACCTGCTGCACGACAAGGACCACCTCGGTCAGTGGATGGCCACCGTTCCGCCGCCGCCCGCGCACGACCCGAACGGCGAGCCGGCCAAGGAGGAGACTTCCGCCGCGCGCAAGGCGGCCGCCGCACGTCCGGCTCCGCCAGCGGTACGCCCCGACGCCGACCAGGACCCGGCGTCGTGAGCGCCCGAGCCGGAAGGGTGCACCGGTGACCGGGGCGGATGTGCTGCTGCTCGCCCTCGGCGCGGTGGCGGTCGGCGCCGGCGTGCTGGTGGTGACCACCAAACACCTGGTCCGGGCCGGGCTCTACCTGGTGGTGTGCCTGGGCGCGCTGGCCGGTGACTTCCTGGTGCTCAGCGCCGAGCTGGTGGCCTGGGTGCAGGTGCTGATCTACGTGGGCGCGGTGGTGGTCCTGCTGCTGTTCGCGGTGATGCTGACCCGGGCCCCGATCGGCGCCTCCGACGACCTGGACCGGCCCGGGTGGCCGGCCGCGCTGATCGGTGGCGGCGCCGGGCTGGGGCTGGCCGCCCTGCTTGTCGATGCGTACCGCTGGAGCACCGTCAGGCTGCCCGCCGCCGGCACGGCCGAGCGGCTGGGTGAGCAGATCTTCCAATCCTGGGTGCTGCCGTTCGAGGTGCTCTCGGTGCTGCTGCTCTCCGCGCTGGTGGGCGCGATCGTGCTGTCCCGGCCGGACATCGGCAGAGCCGCCCCGCACCGCGACGGCACGGCAGACGACCTGGCCGGCAGCGAGCCCGGGGGGCGCCGGTGAGGCCGGTCATCCCGTACGTCACCGCCGCGCTGCTGTTCGGCCTCGGCGTGTACGGCGTACTGCGCCGCCGCAACGCGGTGCTGGTGCTGATGTCGGTCGAGTTGATGCTCAACGCGGTCAACCTGATCCTCGTCACCGCCGACACGACCGCCCGCGCCGTGCTCCCGCACTCGGGGCAGGTCTTCGCGCTGTTCGTCATCGTCCTCGCCGCCGCCGAGATCGGGGTGGGGCTGGCGATCGTCCTCCAGCTCTACCGGCTGCGGGCGACAGTCGCGGTGGACGACGTTCCGCTGACCGAGTCGCCGGATCCCGTCGGTGGGCGCGAGCCGGCCATCGCAGACTCGGAGGCGGGCCGGTGACCGGGCTGCTCGGGGCGCTGATGCCCGCCGTACCGCTGGTCGCCGGGTTGCTCGGTCTGCTGCTGCCACCGGCCCCTCGGCGCGACAGCGCGACCGGCGGCGACCGGGCCCGGACGGTCGCCGTGACGCTCGGCGTCACCGGTGCGGCCGGGGCGCTGGCGCTGGCCGTCGCGCTGCTGCTCACTGTCGACGGGCCGACCGAGACGTCGGCCACCTGGGTGGACTTCGGCGGGCTGGCGGTGACCCTCGGCGTACGCCTGGACGGCGCCGCCGCACTGGTCGCGGTGGCGGTCACCACTGTCGCCCTGGCCGTGCAGGTCTACTCGATCGGCTACCTGCGGCGCGGTCCGCACGACGACGTCGACGTGGACCACCGTTACCCGCCCTACGCCGCCCAGATCAGCCTCTTCACCGGTGCCATGCTGCTGGTGGTGGTCGCCGGTGACCTGATCATGCTGTTGGTCGGCTGGGAGGTGATGGGCCTCTGCTCGTACCTCCTGATCGCCCACGACCGCCGACTGGCCGGCGCCCCCGCCGCCGCCATGAAGGCGTTCCTGGTGACCCGGGTCGGTGACGTCGGGTTCCTGCTCGGCATCGCGCTGCTGGGCGTGTCGACGGGCAGCTTCCGGATCGCCGACGTGCTCGCCCACGACCACTCCGGCGCCACGTTGACCGCTGCGGGCCTGCTGCTGCTCGCCGGAGTGGCCGGCAAGAGCGCGCAGTTCCCTCTGCACACCTGGCTGCCGGACGCGATGGCCGGTCCGACCCCGATCTCCGCGCTGATCCACGCCGCGACGATGGTCGCCGCCGGGGTGTACGCGGTGGCCCGCCTCTACCCGCTGTTCACTGCCGCGCCGGTGACGCTGACGGTGCTGGGGGTGCTCGGCGCGATCACGCTGCTGCTCGGCGCGCTCGCCGCCACCGCCCAGGACGACATCAAACGCGTGCTGGCCTGGTCGACAGTGTCCCAGCTGGGTTACATGACAGGCGCGCTGGCTGTCGGTTCACCGTCGGCCGCACTGTTCCACCTGCTCACCCACGCCGCCTTCAAGGCGCTGCTGTTCCTCGCCGCCGGTGCGGTGATCCACGCCGTCGGCACCACCCTGATGTCGGAGATGGGCGGGCTGCGGCGCAGCATGCCTGTGACGTTCTGGTGCACTGTGGTGGGCCTGGGCGCGCTGGCCGGGGTGCCGCCGTTGGCCGGTTTCTGGAGCAAGGACGGCGTCCTTACGGTCGCCGAGTCGGCAGCGCTTGAGGGCACCGGCCCCGCGCCGTCCTGGGTGGGCTGGATCGTCTGGATCGCCGGGCTGGTCGGCGTGGCTGTCACCGCCTGGTACGCGGGTCGGCTGCTGCTGCGCGCCTTCTTCGGCACCCCGCGGCTGCCCCTGGTCCAGCCGCACGATCCGCCGGCCGTGCTGCGCTGGCCGGTGCTGCTGCTGGCCGTGCCGGCCGCGCTGCTCGGTCTGACCGGGTTCGTCGGGGCGTTCGCCGACCGCCTGCGGTTCCCCACCGTCCCGGTGGCGGGCTCCGAGGACGGCCTGGTCCACCTGGGGCCGGGGGTGCTGCTACCGCTCGCCTTCCTGCTGGTCGGCGCCGCGCTGGTGACGTGGGGCTGGCGGCGCGACCCAGCCGACGACCCGGCCGCCGCGCTGGGTCCGTTGCGGCCGGTCTTCGCCAGCGCGTTCCGGCTCGACGACGTCCAGCGCACCCTCGTGGTACGCCCGGTCCGCGCGCTGGCCCGCGCCGCGCGCACGAGTGACGAGGTGGTGGTGGACGGCGCTGTCGAGGGCAGTGGGAGAGCCGCGTCCGGTCTGGGCGCGGGGCTGGCCGCGCTGCACCGCGCGGCGCTGCCCCGGGCCGCCGCCGGCGTACTGGCCGGCGCGTTGCTGATCGGCCTGGCCGCCGCCCTGTTGGGAGTTGTCCAGTGAGCGCGAGGAGTGAGCTGGGTTTGCGAGCCCCGCAGTCGCGAACAGAGGCGGTCCAGTGAGCGCGAGGAGTGAGCTGGGTTTGCGAGCCCCGCAGTCGCGAACAGAGGCGGTCCAGTGAGCGCGAGGAGTGAGCTGGGTTTGCGAGCCCCGCAGTCGCGAACAGAGGCGGTCCAGTGACGCTTGGGCAGGGGTTGCTGGTCGCCGTGCTGGCGGTGCCGGCGCTGGGTGCGGTAGCGGTGGCGGCGACGCCCCGGGACCGGGCGGCCCGGGTGGTCGGCACTGTCGCGGCGGCGTTGACCCTGTTGGCAGCGGTGCCGCTGGTGTTCGGCGGTCGAGGTTGGGTCGCCTGGTCGGCGGACGCGCCGGCGGTGCGCCCGTGGCACCAACTGGACCTGCCCTGGGTGCCCGGTCTGGAGTTGCGCTTCCACCTCGGCGTCGACGGCATCTCCTGGCCGCTTGTGGTGTTGACCGCGCTGCTCACGTTGCTCTGCTGCGCGTACACGATGTGGCGGGTGCCGGACGGCGGCAGCGGCCGGGCGCTCGTCGCGCTGCTGTTGGTGGTCGAGGTGGGCATCCTGGGCACCTTCCTCGCCCTGGACCTGGTGTTGTTCTTCCTCTTCTTCGAGGTCGTCCTGCTGCCGATGTACGCGATCATCGCCGGCTGGGGCGGCACGGACCGGCGTCGGGCGGCCCGGAAGTTCGCGCTCTACACGCTGTTCGGCTCGGTGTTGCTGCTGGTCGGCGTATACGTCGTGGTCGCCGCCGCCGGCACCGCCGACCTGGTGACGCTGACCGGTGGCGCGGGGATGTCCCGGGGCACCCAGTTGGCCGCGTTCACACTGCTCGCGTTGGCGTTCGCGGTGAAGAGCCCGCTGTGGCCGTTGCACTCCTGGCTGCCCGACGCGCACACCCAGGCACCCACAGTGGGCAGTGTCGTGTTGGCCGGTGTGCTGCTCAAGATGGGCACCTACGGCCTGATCAGGGTGGCGGTGGGGGTGGCGCCGGAGGGTGCCCGTTGGGCGGCGCCGGTGCTCGGCGTGCTCGCCGTCGCCGCGATCCTGATCGGTTCGCTGGTCTGCCTGGCCCAGTCGGACGTGAAGCGGCTCATCGCGTACTCCAGCGTGGGGCACATGGGCTTCGTGCTGCTGGGCGTCGCCACGCTGACCGCCACCGGCATCCAGGCGGCGTTGATCGGCAACGTCGCGCACGGGGTGATCACCGGCCTGCTGTTCTTCCTGGCCGGGGCGGTGAAAGACCGTACCGGCACGGGCACCCTCGCCGAGCTGTCCGGGCTGCGGGAGACCTCGCCCCGGTTGGCGGGTCTGCTCGCGTTCGCGGCGATCGCGTCACTGGGCCTGCCCGGGCTGGCCGGTTTCTGGGGCGAGGCGTTCGCGGTGATCGCCGCCGTGCAGGTGGGCGGCCCGCTCTGGACCACCCTCGGGGTGCTGGCGGCGATCGGTGGGGCGCTCACCGCCGCGTACTTCCTGCGGTTGCTGCGCCAGGTCACCCACAACCGGCCGAGCCCCGCCGTCGGTCAGGTCGGTCCCGGCCTGGCCGGTGCGGAATTGATCGCCTGGGTGCCGCTGGTGCTGCTCGCGTTGGCCATCGGGCTGGCGCCGACGCTGGTCCTCGGCGTCGCCGAGGCCCCCGTCGACGCCCTGATCGGTGTGGTTTCCCGGTGAGCGCGAGGAGTGCAGCGAAGCGGAGCCCCGCAGTCGCGAACGAAGGCGGGTTCTGGTGAGCGCGAGGAGTGCAGCGAAGCGGAGCCCCGCAGTCGCGAACGAAGGCAGGTCCAGATGAACGTCGTGCAGAGCGTGGACAGCGTCGCGCTGCTGCCGGCCTACCTGGCCGCCGGCACGGCCGTGCTCGTGCTCATCACCGATCTGCTCGTGGCCCGGCCACGGGCCACCATCGCGGTGGCCGCGCTCGGCGCGCTCGGGACCGCCGTCGGCTCCGCGCTGGTCGGGGCGGGTGCCGAGCGGCGGACGTTCTGCGTGGGCGCCGACTGCTCCTGGATCTTCGGTGGTCGGGCGGCACTGGTCGCCGTGGTGGTCGCGCTGCTTACCCTCGGCGTGCTCGGGCTGTCGGTGCCCGCCCTGCGGGCCGGGCGGTCACCGGTCGGGGAGTACGCGTTCCTGTTGGCCTGCTCGATGACCGGTGGCGTGGTGCTTGGCGCGGCCGGCGACCTGATCACGCTGATCGTCGCCCTGGAGACGCTGACCCTGCCGCTGTACGTGCTGGTCGGCCTGCGCCGGGGGAGCCTCGCGAGCGCCGAGGCGGCGGTGACCTTCTTCGTGGTCAGCGTGGTGGCGACCACGTTGACCCTGCTCGGCGCGGCGCTGCTGTACGCGGTGACCGGTGGGCTGCACCTGGACCGGCTCGGCGCGTTGCTCGCCGAGCAGCCAGAGTTGCGGGACCTGCCGTTGACCACCGCCGCCGTTGCGGTGCTGCTGGTCGGCCTGGCCTTCAAGGTGGCGGCGGTGCCGTTCCACGCCTGGGCGCCGGCCACCTACGACGGCGCGCCGCTGCCGGTGGCCGCGTACCTGTCCACAGCGTCGAAGCTGGGCGGCCTGGTCGCCCTGCTGGCCGTGGTGCAACGGGCGCTGCCGGCGGACCAGACCGGTCCGGTGCTCGCCCTGCTCGCCGTGCTCACCATGACCGTCGGCAATCTGGTCGCCCTGCGTCAGCGGCGGACCGTCCGACTGCTCGCCTGGTCGTCAGTCGCGCAGGCCGGGTACATCCTCGCCCCGTTGGGAGCGTTGGCGCTGGCCGCCGGGCGCACTGACGAGGCACGGTCCGCCGCGTACGCGGCCGCCGTGGCGTACGCCGTCTTCTTCGTGGTGTTGGAGCTGGCCGCGTTCGCCGGAGTGACAGCGCTGCGGCCGGCGGGTGCGGACGGCGGCACGCTGGACGACCTGCGCGGCGCAGCCCGGCGGCACCCGTGGCGAGCTGGGGCGTTCGGTCTCGCGCTGGTGGGTCTGGCTGGCCTGCCGCCGGGGCTGGCCGGCCTGTTCGCGAAGGTGACTGTGGTCCGGGCACTGCTGGACGGCGGCGCGGCCTGGCTGGCGCTGGTGGTGGCGCTGAACGCCGTGATCGGGCTCGCCTACTACCTGCGGGTTACCGCCGCGCTCTGGGCGCCGACCACGACGCCCGGCCCGGCAGCGGCGCTCGCCGGTGGCGGAGCGTCGGGCGTACCCATGGTGGGTGTGGTGGCTGTGGTGCTGGCGGTGGCGACGGTGGCCGCCGTGGTGCTCGGCGTCGCCCCGCAGCTGGTGCTCGACCTGGCCGGCCGCTGACCCACCCGAGGCCCCGGTCTCAGTCAACTCTCAGCGTTGAGACGGATGGTTGGCGGGTACCGGGTTGTTACACCGGTCAGCGGATCCCGGCGATCCGTGCACCGAAGGAGACATCGTGCACCACAACCGTCTGAAGACCGCAGCGCTGCTCGGCCTGCTCAGTGCCCTGATCCTGGCGGTGGGCTACTGGTTCGGCGGCAGCGGCGGCCTGGTCATCGCCGTCCTCGTGTCTCTGGTCATGAACGGCGTCACCTACTTCTACTCCGACAAGCTCGCACTGCGCTCGATGGGGGCGCAACCGGTCACCGAGGCGCAGTTCCCCGAGCTGTACCGGATGGTCCGGGAGTTGGCCACCGACGCCCGGCAGCCGATGCCGCGGCTCTACGTCAGCCCCACCGCGCAGCCCAACGCTTTCGCCACCGGTCGCAACCCGCAGCACGCGGCCGTCTGCGTGACCCAGGGCATCACCGAGATCCTCGACTACCGTGAGCTGCGCGGCGTGATCGGGCACGAGCTGTCCCACGTCTACAACCGGGACATCCTGATCTCCAGCGTGGCGGCCGGCCTGGCCAGCATCATCACCCTGCTGGCGAACCTCGCCTTCTTCATCCCGCTGGGCGGCGGGGACGACGAGGACCGACCCAACCCGGCTGTGCTGCTGCTCACCCTGATCCTGGGCCCGATCGCGGCCACGGTGATCCAGTTGGCGATCAGCCGGAGCCGCGAGTTCCAGGCGGACGCCTCCGGCGCCGAGCTGAGCCGCGACCCGCTGGCCCTGGCCAGCGCGCTACGCAAGATCGACGCGGTGGCCCGACGCCGGCCGTTGCCGGCCCAGGGCCAGCTCACCAGCACCGCCCACCTCATGATCGCCAACCCGTTCCGGGGCGGCGGCATGGCGGCGCTCTTCTCCACCCACCCGAAGATGGAGGACCGCGTCGCCCGGCTGGAGCAGATGGCCCGCAACTCGGGGCCGGTGCAGTTCCAGCGCTGACCCGCTGATCCACCGCCTCCGCCCGTACCCGGCCACGCCGGGTACGGGCGGATCGCTGTGTCGGAGACAATTCCGCTGTCCCCCGGTCAGGCAGCGGCGTTAGGGTCGTAACGGCTCACGCTCATTACATCCTCGGGAGGTTCACGGTGACCGCGCTGCGTCAGTACCTGGGTGTCTGGCGGATCCCCGGCGCGCCCATGCTGCTGATCACCGGCATCATCGGGCGGCTCGGAATCGGCATGACCCCGCTGGCGCTGCTCCTGGTCGTCGAACAGGTGACCGGGCGCTACTCGCTGGCCGCCATCGCCGGCGGCATCTACGCCCTCGCCGGTGCCGCGCTCAGCCCGGTGGCCGGACGGATCGCCGACCGGGTCGGCCCCAGCCCCGTCCTGCTACTCACCGCCGTGGCCCACCCGCTGGCGCTCATCGGGCTGCTGCTGGCCAGCCGCTCCGGCGACGACGCGCTCCCCGTCATCTACCTCGCCGCAGGCGTGGCCGGCGCCACCTACCCGCCGCTCACCGCCGCCATCCGAGGCGCCTGGAACGACCTGACCGGCCCCAACTCCGGCCGATACCACCTCCGCAACACCGCGCTGGCCGCCGAGACCACGCTGTTCGAAATCGTCTTCGTCCTCGGCCCGCTGCTCGTCGCCGGCTTCGTCCTCGTCGCCGACGCGGCAGCCGCGCTGATCGGCGCGGCAGTGGTCACCCTGGTCGGCACCACCGCCGTGGCCCTCGGCCGGGTCATGCGCGGCTGGCGTCCGCACCCGCGGGAACACCACGCCCGCGGGCTCGGCCCGCTACGGGTCCCCGGCTTCCCGGCCCTGCTGATCTGCGTCGCCGGCCTGGGCATCGCATTCGGGGCCGCCGGTGTGACCGTGCCGGCCTTCGCGAGCGACCACTCCACCGGCGACCCGGAGAGCCTCGCCGGCGTCCTGCTCGCGGTCTGGGGCGTCGGCAGTGCCATCGGTGGGCTCTGGTTCGGCGTCCGCAAGCCAGCACCGAACATGACCAGGCAGTTCGCCCTGCTGCTCGCCGCGCTGGCCGCCACCTTCGCCGTATTCGCGGTGATGCCCACCCCGCTCGCGCTGGGTGTCGCGCTGGTCGCCGGCGGGGCCACCATCGCGCCCGCGCTGACCCTGGAGAACACACTGGTCGGCCGGATCGCCCCCACCGGCATGTTGAACGAGGCGTACACCTGGGTGGTCACCGTCGCGGTGGCGGCGAGCGCCGCCGGCGGCTCGGTTGCCGGCGTGATCGTGGACCACGCCGGCGGCGTCCGCTGGGCGTTCCTGTTCGCCGGGGCGGCGGTCGCCGTCGGGGCCGCTGTCGCCGCGCTACCCGCCGGGCCCATCGCCCGCGCGGAAACCACTGCGGTACGCGCCGAACAGCCCGTCTCCGTCTGACCTGCTGTCTTCTGGCTGTTTCGCTGCGGGCTTGGTCCGCGCGGCGTGGTGTCGGCTTGGTCCGCGCGGCGTCGCGTCGGCTTGGTCCGCTCGGGTTCCTGGAAGTCGGGGTTTCCCTGCGCGCCGGACACCGCGACTTCCAGGAACCCAGGTTCCGTCCGCCTACCCTGGGTTCATGGCTAAGGTTCTATATTCGGCGACGGCGTCACTCGACGGCTACATCGCCGGCCCCGGCGGCGACATGTCGTGGCTGACCGATCACCTGGGCGGCGAAAACCCGACGGCGGAGCGCCTACTCAACAGCGTCGGCGCGATCCTGGCCGGCAACGGCACATTCGGCGGCGACGACCCCAACCGTGGCACCGACAGCGAAGGCGCGTTCGGCGGCCAGTACCACGGGCCGGTGTTCGTCCTCACCCACCGGCCACCGGCCGAGCCACCCGCGGACGTCACGTTCGTCGGTGACCTGCACACCGCCGTCGCCCAGGCCAAGGACGCCGCCGGGGACAGGTACGTCAACATCCTCGGTGCCAACGTCGCCAAGCAGTGCGTCGAGGCCGGGCTGCTCGACGAGGTCCTCATGTTCTTCGCCCCGGTACTGCTCGGCGACGGGGTGCGGATGTTCGACCACCCCGGCGGCACCAAAGTGCGGTTGGAGTCGCTGCCCGGCGAGACCGAGCACTGGTACCGCGTCGTCTACTGAGCCCGCGTACCGATGGGGTGAGCCACATGGAACACGTCGACGACCCGGAGCGAGCCTTCAGCCTGCGCATGACCACCTGGCAGTGGCGCCACCTGGATGGCGCGCTCGACAGCGCGGTCAGCATTGCGGCAGAGAGCGACGATCCTCACCAGGTCGTGCAGACAGGGTCAGGCATCCGCGAAGCAGGATGGGACCAGATCGCGCACTGGACCCCCGGCGTCGCCGGCTCCGGTAACTGGCCGACCGACGACGAGGCACAGACAATGGGGGTTGGCTGCCCAGTGCGCCGCGCACTGGGCCGCTGTCGCCAGCGGCGTGGGCCACGAACAGGAGGCGGCCGTGCTGCGCTCTGTCCACGCACTCGTGGTCGAGGGACTCCGTGCGGAATCAGCCCGACCGGCGCGGTGAGTCGACGCCGACCTGGGTGGGTCGACGCCGACTCGGGCGGGTGACTTCCTCAGCTTCAGTGGGCCTGACGCCGGCTCGGCGGGTGGCGTCCCCGGTTCGCGTGGGCTTGACGCCGGCTCGGCGGGTGGCGTCCCCGGTTGGGTGGATCGAGGCCGGCTCGGGTGGGTCGGAGAGGGCTGCCGAAGTCCGCCGAGAGTGACGAACGACGGCTGCTCAGCTGGCCGAAGGTCGTCGGCCCGATCGCCCAGCCGGTCGGCTCTGCCCTACCTGTAGTTGTTGAACTGGAGGGCGACGCCGAAGTCCTCGCCCTTGAGCAGCGAGATGACCGCCTGGAGATCGTCCCTCTTCTTGCCGGTGACCCGCAGCTGGTCGCCCTGGATCTGCGCCTGCACGCCCTTCGGGCCCTCGTCGCGGATCTTCTTGCTGATCGCCTTGGCCTTGTCCGTCTCGATGCCCTGGATCACCTTGCAGTCGATCTTGAAGATCTTGCCCGACGGGCGCGGATCCCCAGCATCCAGCGACTTCAGCGAGATGTTCCGCTTGACGAGCTTCTCCTTGAACACGTCCAGTGCGGCGCGGACGCGCTCCTCGGTCTCCGCCTGAAGGCCGATCGCCTCCTCGCCAGACCAGGAGATCTCAGCGCCGGTGCCGCGGAAGTCGAACCGCGTCGCAAGCTCCTTCTCCGCCTGCCGAAGGGCGTTGTCGACCTCCTGACGGTCAACCTTGCTCACGATGTCGAACGACGGGTTCGCTGCCATGTTTCTGCTCCTGCTGTCCGGCGGTCTGGGCCTGCCGTCGGCCGCCGACCAGCGGCACGACCCCCTGACCGTACCCGGTTGCGTAGGTGCCGGGGGGAGCCGCTATCCTTGCTTCCGCCGCCGCGTTACGACGCGGTGGGGTGCCCTGGCGGGTTGCCCGAGCGGCCAATGGGAGCGGACTGTAAATCCGTCGCGAAAGCTTCAGAGGTTCGAATCCTCTACCCGCCACCAGGTGCAGACAACGGCCCCTGACCAGCAGAGATGCTGATCGGGGGCCGTTGTCGTCTGTCCGGCCTAGTCCGGCTGAGTCCACTATCCAGCCGCGCGTTGACCTGAGTGCGCAGGCGAGGTGAACGTGCTTTCGACCGAGGGCCTGGTCGGGTCGAGCGTGATCCGCCTGGTCGGCGAGCGACCAGAGCGGCGGGGAGAACCGTGAGTCCGCCCAGCAGACGTTCGACCATCTCATTGTGGCCGGTCTTCTCCGCCGCCGACGCCGGTCGCCACGACCTGCGGCCGCCAGTTCCCGGATCACCGCATCGAGCAAATCCTCTGCGTGTCACTCCCCTCGGCGGGAGAGTCCAGCTACTCTGACCCCTCGGTGGCACGTGGAGGGTGAACGGCCGCACACACGCGGTGGACGCCACAGCCCCAGCCTCGACCTCGCAACTCCCAACGGACCCAGGCCCTAGGTCCGAAGGGCCAGGCATCAAGGGATTTGTCGCCTCTGGGCCACCAAGGGCAAAGTTCCGAATCGCCGCCTTAGCTGGAAGCCGCACCATGTGCCAACGGGGAGTCGCCCATCGCGTTCTGTAGACGCTCTGTCTGCCCCTTATTACGCGGTGGTTACATGGCGGCCTGGCTTTGCCCAGTCGGCCATGCCGATCCGCCGTACGTGGGCTTTGCGGGTGGTTTCGACTGTGGCACGATCAGGGGCACCGATTCTTGTTCTGACCCCCCGACAGGAGCACGCTGATGTATGGTCGGACGCCTCGCCGCCTTCGCGCCGCCCTCGCGTTCGCGGCCGTGGTCGCGTTCGCGGGTTCCTTCCTCGGCGCGACTACCACTTTTCAGCAGTTTGACTTCTCGTGGGGTGCTCCGGCCGTTGACAAGGGCGTTGCCGTAGCCCGATAGGGGCCGCTCCGCACCACCCAGCGAGGGAGCGGAATGAAGCCTGGCTCGCCCCCAGCCCGTAGATCCAACGAGCAGGCCTGGCTGATCACGGGACCATTGGCCGTCTTGGCCATCATCTGCTCGCTCGTCCTCGCGCTGGCCGGGCCACCACCCCCGGGTAATCTCCTCGGGGCGGTGGTCCTTTTCGCCGTCATGGTGGCAGCCAGCACCCAGGTGCTCCAGATTGTGGTGCGTCGGCAGGCGCTCGAAGTCATCGTCATCGAGATTCCGCTGCTACTGGCCTTCTTCTACCTGCCGCCCCTGACGGTCGTACTGATCGCTGTCCTGGCCGCTCTGATCGGCCAGCTTCGCCGACGCCTCAGCGCTCCGAAGGTCTGGTTCAACCTCGCCCGTGCCGCGGTGGCTGCCTCACTGGCGGGAGTCGTCCTGCTGGCACTGCCTCCCGTCGGCGACGAGGTGGGCCCGAAGACATGGGCCGTCCTCTTCGCGGTGGTGAGCGTCAACAGCCTCACGTCGTTGGCGGCCATCAGTGCTGTCGTCTCGTTGCTGCACGGCTGGCAGGCAGGGTGGGAGCTGATTCGCAACGGTACGGCCCCGCAGCTGATCTGTGCGATAAACAGCGTCGTCGGGCTGGTGATCCTGATGGCGATCGAGTCCAACCTGTGGTCCGTGTTGCTGATCGCGGTGTTGGCTGTCGCGGTCGTGCTGGTCTATCGCTCGTATGCCCAGTTCCTTCGGCAGCACCGCACCCTCGGCAACATGTACGAACTGACCCGGGCGATCAGCGAGAGCGGTCAGGACGGCGGTCTGGTAGACGCGTTGTTGGAGCGGGTCCGGGCCCTCATGCAAGCCGAGTACGCCACGCTCTGGCTGCCGGCTCAGGGACGCCACCTCGAGGTGCTGCTGAGTGCCAGGCTTGATGACCGCGGCCTCCTCGACGTCGCGGTCACGCCTCCGATCGTGCGCGAGCGTGCCCGGGAGTCCGGTCGTACGGTGGCCGCCGGCCGGGCCTTCGACGATGACGAGGATGTCCGGCTGGCGCTCGACAGTCATAAGGTCAAGGACGTCATCGCGGTGCCACTGCGGTCGGGCCAAGCGGTCATCGGCACGCTCGAGGTGGTCAACCGACTCAGCGACGTCGGCCACTTCACGGCCGCTGACATCCCGGTCTTCCAGACCGTGGCCGCCCACGCCGCTGTGGCGCTCGAGAATTCGCGACTGGTCGACCGACTTCGGCACGATGCGCACCACGACACGTTGACCGGGCTGCCCAACCGGCGCCGGATCACCGGAGCGCTGGACGAGTCGGTCAAGATCCGCGCGCCGGGCGAGGTGGTGGCGCTGCTGCTCTTCGACGTCGACGGGCTGCGCCAGGTGAACGAGTCCCTGGGGCACGCGGCCGGGGACAAGGTCCTCATCGAGGTCGCCACGCGGTTGCGGGCCAGCGCGCCGTCGTCGGCTCTGGTCGGCCGTGCCGGCGGGGACGAGTTCCTGGTGACGCTGCGGTTGGAGAGCGCTGAGGCCGCGCTCGAGTTGGCCGCCCAACTGCGCGACCAGATCCGCGACGAGATGGTCTTCGACGCGCTCACCCTCGACGTGGACACTGCCGTCGGGGTGGCCGTACACCCGGATCACGGCAGCGACGCGGCGACCCTGCTGCTCCGGGTCGACCTCGCCGCGACCGCGGCCAAGTCGGTGCCGGGCAGCGTGCAGCTGTTCAATCCCGCGCTGGAGTCCCGTTCGCTGCGCCGGTTGGGTCTGGCCGGCGACCTGCGTCAGGCACTGGACAAGGACGAGCTGGAGGTCTACTTCCAGCCCAAGGTGACCCTGCGGGACCGGCGCCTGGTGGGTGTGGAGTGTCTGGCCCGCTGGGAACACCCGGCGCACGGCACTGTCGCGCCCGAGGACTTCGTGGCGGTGGCCGAGCACACCGGCCAGTTGAGCCGGCTCACCGAGGTGGTGCTCCGGGAGGGCCTTCGACGCAGCCGGGACTGGGCGCTGGCCGACCAGCCGCTGCCCATCGCGGTCAACCTCTCGGCTCGTACGCTCATCGACCAGCACTTCCCGGACCGGGTCCAGGAGCTGTTGACCGAGTACAAGGTGCCGGCGCAGCGCCTCACCCTGGAGATCACCGAGTCGGGGGTGCTGGACGGCACGGACCGGCCGATCCCCACCCTGCAACGGCTGCGGGATCTCGGCGTACGGCTGTCGGTGGACGACTTCGGCACCGGTGACTCGTCCCTGGCGCACCTGCGCCGGCTGCCGGTGCACGAGGTGAAGGTGGACCGCTCCTTCGTGCAGGGTATGGCGACCGACCCGGGGGACCTGGCGATCGTCAACGCGGTGGTCACCCTCTCCCAGCAGTTCGGCCTGGCGGTGGTGGCCGAGGGGGTGGAGAGCGAGCTGACCCTGGAGCTTCTCCAGGACATCGGCTGCGAGATCGGGCAGGGCTTCCTGTTCAGCCGGCCGCTGCCGTACGAGCGATTGGCCGCCTGGTTCGGCGCCCAGGTCGAGCCGGAGACAGCCTCGAACGGAGAGCTGCCGCGCCTGCGTGTCGTGCCCTGAACAGGGCGCGGACGATCACCGGGGATCCGATTTCACCTGTCGAGCCGGGCCGTGTACTCTTACTCCTGCGCGCCCCACGGGGAAGATCGCGCAGGCCCCCTTAGCTCAGTCGGCAGAGCGTCTCCATGGTAAGGAGAAGGTCTACGGTTCGATTCCGTAAGGGGGCTCGAGGGTTCAGCTGGACCCATCGCAGCGGTGTAGCTCAGATGGTAGAGCAAGCGGCTCATAATCGCTGTGTCGCCGGTTCAAGTCCGGCCACCGCTACTCTCGTCTTCCGGGCTCGTTGCCGGTGGTCGTAAGAATGGGCGCTTCTGGCGCCCACTTTGCATGTCCGCGCTGTCAGCGTCTAGGCTGGCGCGTCGTAGTTGTTTCCGTTAGCGAGGAAGGCACTCCGCCGTGGCGAAGGCTACCGATGTCCGGCCGAAGATCACTTTGGCGTGTGTGGAGTGCAAGGAGCGCAACTACATCACGCGCAAGAACCGGCGCAACGACCCCGACCGCATCGAGCTGAAGAAGTTCTGCCCGCGTGACGGTCGGCACACGGTCCACCGCGAGACCCGCTGACTGCTGGCCGGCCTCAGGGCCGGCCGTTGTCGAAGCTTTCCGATCGCCGATCTGACCGGTTTGGTGCGGCTCCGCCGCTGCCTACCGATCAGGTCGGCGATTGGGCTTTCCGTGTAGGTTCGCGGCATGCCTCTGGACCCTTCCTTCGTCGGCCGGACGTATCCGCCGACCGCCCCCTACCAGGTGGGCCGAGAAAAGATCCGCGAGTTCGCCAGCGCCATCGGCGCCACCGACCCGGCGCACCACGACCCGGAGGCCGCGCGGGCGCTGGGCCACCCGGACGTGGTCGCCCCGCCGACCTTTCCGGTGATCGTGACGATGGCCGCGAGCAGCCAGATCATCGAGGACCCGGCCCTGGGCGTCGACTACAGCCGCCTGGTGCACGGCGACCAGCGGTTCGCGTACACCCGGCCGGTGGTCGCCGGCGACGAGCTGGTCTGCACCAACACCATCGAGGACGTCAGCACCAGGGGTGGGCACGGCTTCCTGACCACGCGCACCGACGTGAGCACCGTCGGCGGGGAACCCGTCGTCGCGGTCTGGGCCAGGTATGTCATTCGCGGGGAGGCCTGAGATGGAGTTGCCAGCACAGACGTTTCAGGTGACCCGGGCGGACCTGGTCCGCTACGCCGGTGCCTCGGGCGACTTCAACCCGATCCACTGGAGCGACCGGGTCGCCACCAAAGTGGGTCTGCCGGGGGTGATCGCCCACGGCATGTTCACGATGGCGCTGGTCGGGCGTGCGGTCACGGAGTGGGCCGGGTCGCCGGACGCGGTGGTCGAGTACGGCGTGCGTTTCACCCGGCCGGTGGTGGTTCCCGACGATGACCAGGGGACTGAGATCGAGGTGACCGCGCGGGTCCGCGAGGTGACCGAGGACGGCCTGACCCGACTCGAGGTGACCGCCACCTGCCTGGGTGAGAAGGTGCTGTCGCAGGCGCGGGCAACCATCCGGACGGCGCGCTGAACGGTGCCCGCCACGCGTGGCGGAGAGACCGGTTGGGAAAGTCGGGCGGCTACCCGTACACTGGTCCGCCGTGGGGCAAGTGACCCCTGCACGGTCGTCTGTGGCCGCGTGGGGCGAGTGTTGCCACATAGGGGTGTAGCTCAATTGGCAGAGCAGCGGTCTCCAAAACCGCAGGCTGCAGGTTCAAGTCCTGTCACCCCTGCGCCTCAGGCCTGACCGTTCCCGTGGGTCGCGCCGCCACTTGGCGGCGTCCGGCCCGTGGTGGTGGCATCGGCGGGGTGGCTCCGAGGCAATCGGGGCCCTCCGGGTGATCCACCGGCCGCGGCCCGTCGCGGGACGGTTGGGTCCGGCCGGCGTGACCAGCGCCGCGTACGCCACTCGGCGTGCGACCCCAGATTCCGCGACGGAGGGCGAAGTGGCCGACAACAAGCGGCGCGACGACGACGGCGACGATCGTCTGGACGACGAGGTCGTCGACGACGTGGCCGACGACGACGCCTCCGGCGCGGACGAGCCGGTTTCCCGGGGGGGCACCGCCACGCGGTCCCGTGCCCGGGCGGAGTCGGCAGACAGCCGGCCGACCACGCGGTCGGAAACGGGTCGGGTGGGCGTCTTCGGCCGCATCGCCCGGTTCTTCCGCGAGGTCGTAGCTGAACTGCGTAAGGTCATCTGGCCGACCCGCAAGGAGTTGCTGACCTACACCGCCGTGGTGGTGGCGTTCGTCGCGGTGATGCTGACGATCGTGGGTGTGCTGGACTTCGGCTTCGCCAAGGTCGTGTTGTTTGTCTTTGGCAACTCGGACTGACCGGCTGCCTCCAGCCATAGTGACGGAAGTGAGCGAGCGTGCCTGAGTACGACGAGACCGCCGGACCGGTGGACGAGCAGTCCACGGTCGCGACGGCGGCTGGTGACGAGTCGGTTGAGGCCGCCAGCGAGCCGGAGTTCCCTACGACCGAGCCCGCACCGGACGAGGACTACGACCCCGTCGCGGAGCTGAGGCAGAAGCTGCGCTACGCGCCGGGTGACTGGTACGTGGTGCACTCGTACGCCGGCTACGAGAACAAGGTCAAGACCAACCTCGAGACCCGGATCACGAGCCTCGACATGGAGGACTTCATCTACCAGGTCGAGGTGCCGACCCGGGAAGAGGTCGAGGTCAAGAACGGTAAGCGTTCGCAGATCCAGGCCAAGGTCTTCCCGGGTTACATCCTGGTTCGGATGGAGCTGACCGCCGAGTCGTACTCCTGTGTCCGGAACACCCCGGGTGTGACCGGCTTCGTCGGTGCGACCGACCGGGCCGACCGGCCTGCTCCGCTCTCGCTCGACGAGGTGCTGAAGTGGCTGGCGCCGGCTGTCGAGACCGAGCAGAAGAAGTCGAAGCCGGAGATCAAGGTCCTCGACTTCGAGGTGGGCGACTCCGTCACCGTCACCGACGGCGCGTTCGCGTCGCTGCCGGCCACGATCAGCGAGATCAACGCCGACCAGCAGAAGCTCAAGGTGCTGGTGTCGATCTTCGGTCGTGAGACTCCGGTGGAGCTCAACTTCAACCAGGTCGCCAAGATCTGATTGGTCGTCGGCGGCGGGCCCGGCCCGCCGCCGACGTCGGCGTACGCGCTCTCGCTCGACCTCGGCGGACGAGTGGGCTGCGGCCTGCGCTACTCTTGAATGTCGCCGCTGTCGCACCGCGCTGACCGTGCGCGCCCGAGGGCGGCGACAGCCGCATTTTCCCAGCTCCAAGCCCCAGGAAGTGACATGCCTCCGAAGAAGAAGCTCGTCAAGACGTTCACGCTTCAGCTGCCGGCGGGCCAGGCCACGCCGGCGCCGCCGGTCGGCCCCGCGCTCGGCCAGCACGGCGTGAACATCATGGAGTTCTGCAAGTCCTACAACGCGCAGACCGAGTCTCAGCGGGGCGACATCGTCCCCGCCGAGATCAGCGTGTTCGAGGACCGGTCCTTCACGTTCGTGCTGAAGACCCCGCCCGCTGCCCGGCTGCTGATCAAGGCCGCCGGTGTGCAGAAGGGTTCGGGTGTTCCGCAGTCCGAGAAGGTCGGCTCGGTCAGCCGCGCCCAGCTGCGTGAGATCGCCGAGAAGAAGATGGCCGACCTCAACGCCAACGACATCGCCCAGGCCGAGAAGATCATCGCCGGCACCGCCCGGTCGATGGGCATCACCGTCAACGACTGACGTCGGCCCCGGCCTTCGACCCGAACCGTGGGAGGGCTCGCGCCGAGCGGCCCGCCAGAGACCACAGGAGTAATCAGCAATGCAGCGCAGCAAGAGCTACCGCAAGGCCGCCGATGTCATCGACCGGTCGAAGCTCTACACCCCCACCGAGGCCGTGAAGCTGGCCAAGGAGACCACCAACGTCAAGTTCGACGCCACGGTCGAGGTCGCCATGCGCCTCGGCGTCGACCCCCGCAAGGCGGACCAGATGGTCCGCGGCGTGGTCAACCTGCCGCACGGCACCGGTAAGACCGCCCGTGTGATCGTGTTCGCCAGCGGCGCGAAGGCCGAAGAGGCCGCCGCCGCCGGTGCGGACGAGGTGGGCACCGATGAGCTGGTCGCCCGCATCCAGGGTGGTTGGCTGGACTTCGACGCGGCGATCGCCACGCCGGACCAGATGGCCAAGATCGGCCGGATCGCGCGGATCCTGGGCCCGCGCGGTCTCATGCCGAACCCGAAGACCGGCACGGTGACCATGGACGTCACCAAGGCGGTGTCGGACATCAAGGGCGGCAAGATCACCTTCCGGGTGGACAAGCACTCCAACCTGCACCTGATCATCGGCAAGGCCTCCTTCACGGAGACCCAGCTGGTGGACAACTACGCTGCGGTGCTCGACGAGGTGCTGCGTGCCAAGCCGTCCGCGGCCAAGGGCAAGTACCTTCGCAAGGTCATCCTGACCACCACGATGGGCCCGGGCGTCCCGGTCGACCCGAACCTGGTGAAGAACCTTCGGGAGGACCAGGCCGACGCCTGAGTCGACAGATCGCTCCGCCGGGGCGCCGCCACGACAGTGGCGGCGCCCCGGCGCGTTCCCGGTGTGGCAGGCTCGACGCCATGCGACTGGAGAACGTCTGGTTGCGGTACCACCGGCGGGGGCCGTGGGTGCTGCACGGCATCGACGTGCGGATCGGTCCCGGCGAGGTGGCGATCGTGCTAGGCCCTAACGGGGTGGGCAAGTCGACACTGCTCCAGGTGGCCGCAGGGGTCCTCCACCCGAGCCGGGGCCGGGTCACCGACCGGCCGGCACGGGTGGGCTGGGTGCCGGAGCGTTTTCCCGCAGACCAACCGTTCACTGTGACCCGCTATCTGACCGGGATGGCCCGGGTGGCAGGGCTGGGCAGCGCCGCGGCCGACGAGGCCGTGACCTCCTGGACGGACCGGCTCGGGCTGTCCGCCTTCCGCTCGGTCCGGTTGCCGGAGCTGTCCAAGGGCACCGCGCAGAAGGTCGGCCTCGCCCAGGCGCTGCTGCGCCCACCGGGCCTGCTGGTGCTCGACGAGCCCTGGGAGGGGCTGGACGCCACCACCCGTGAGTTGGTGCCCGAGCTGATCGCCGAGGTGCTCGCCGCCGACGGGTCAGTCCTGGTCAGTGACCATCGCGGCGAGACGGTCCGGCTCCCGGCCGCGCGCCGCTGGATGGTGGCCGACGGGTCTCTCACCGAGGAGACGTCGTCGACGGACGAGACGATCGCTGTGGTCGAGGTGGCGGTGCCGGCCGCGCGGGTCGCCGGCACCGTCGCCCGGTTGCGCGCCGAGGGCCATCAGGTGCTGCGGGTACGCTCCGACGCCTCCACCGCCGCACCCCAGGCCCTGCCCGTCGAGCCGCTCCGGTCGGCCGGTGCCGCCCGACCCGCCGAGCCGCCGCTCGCGATGGCCGGGGAGCTGACAGCGGAGCAGCCGGAGGCCGCTGACGTCACTGTCGAATCGGCAGCGGGGGAGACCCGGTGAGCGCCCTGGTCCGCATGCGGTTGGCCGGTTTCCTGCGCACCGGCCGGGCCTTGGCGCCGTTGCTCGCCGGCCTGATCACGCTCGGCACCCTCTACGGCGGTGGCCGGGCCCAGCCGGCGGAGGCGTACGGGGTCTCCGCGGTGGTGCTCTTTCCGGTGCTCGCCTGGCAAACCAAGATCCTGTTGGACGTCGAGCCGGACGTGCAGCGTCGGCTGGCGCAGGTGACGGTCGGGGTGGCCCGGGAGCGGTTGGCCGGGCTGCTCGCCGCCGCGGTGGCGGCGCTGGTGACGGTGGCCGTCGCGCTGCTCTTTCCGTGGCTGGTCGGCGGGGTGTCCGGCCCGGTCGACCCGGGGGATCGGTCGATTCCGGTCGGGCTCGCGCTGGGATTGTGGGCGCACGTGCTGGTCGTACCCGCTGCGGTTGCCCTTGGGGCGCTGGCCAGCCGGGCGTCGGTGGGCGGCGCCGGGTACGGCGTAGCGGTGTTGGCCCTGGGCGGGGTCGGCGCTGTGGTGTTCGGCCTGACCGGCTCGGTGGCCCCCTGGCTGGCACCGCCGATCATGGCGGCCGCTCGGACCACCGCCGGCGACGCCGCCGCGCTGACACTGCTGGGGTTGAGTGGGTGGGCGTTGGCCTGGAGCGCCGCTGTCGTCGGGGGCTACCTGTGGCGTCGGCGGGCGCAGGGCTGACCGGCGCTGGCACGGGTGACGTGGCTCACCGGGCGCGATTTGGCGCTGCTGGTCGGGGCGCGTACTCTTCAACCGTCATCCGTGTTCTCATGGATGAGGAACCACCCAAAGACCGCTGGTCACCGTGCTTCGGCACGGTCGAAGGTCCCGCGACGACGGGCGACCCGCGTAGGGCGGCAAGCGTAACTCGGCAGTGAGCATGGTCCGCCGACCATGACGATCCGCCGGCCCTCGCCCCGTGCGCCCTGCGCCGGGGCTTTTTCGTTGTCGCGTCGCCTCCGCCCCCGTTCCGGCTTCGGCCGAGACAGGGACCAGCCTCGAGTAACGAGAGAGGAGGGACATGGCGGACAAGCCGATCCGGGCCGACAAGGCCACGGCCGTCGCTGAGCTGACCGAGAGCTTCCGCAGTTCGGGCGCCACCGTGCTGACCGAGTACCGCGGTCTGACGGTTTCCCAGCTCACCCAGCTTCGGCGCTCGCTCGGCGCCGATACCAGCTACACGGTCGCGAAGAACACGCTGGCCAAGCGTGCTGCGACGGACGCGGGCATCACCGGCCTCGACGAGCTGTTCACCGGTCCTACCGCGCTGACTTTCGTTTCGGGCGACGTCGTCGAGGCGGCGAAGGGGCTTCGCGACTTCGCGAAGGCCAACCCGAAGCTCGTCATCAAGGGCGGTGTCTTCGAGGGCAAGGCCATCACCGCGGCCGAGGTCACGAAGCTCGCCGACCTTGAGTCCCGCGAGGTGCTGCTGGCCAAGCTGGCCGGCGCGATGAAGGGCAACCTGAGCAAGGCCGCGGCCCTGTTCCAGGCCCCGCTGTCGAAGACCGCCCGTCTGGCGGCTGCACTGCAGGACAAGCGCGAGAAGGAGGGCGCCGAGGCGGCCTGAGGCCCCCACGGCGCACCAGTTCTTACTTAACAGAATCAGGAAAGGACGCCAGATATGGCGAAGCTCAGCACCGACGAGCTGCTCGACGCGTTCAAGGAGATGACGCTGATCGAGCTCTCTGAGTTCGTGAAGCAGTTCGAGACGACCTTCGAGGTCACCGCTGCCGCTCCGGTCGCGATCGCCCAGGGTGGCGGCGGCGGCGCCGCCGCGGCCGAGGCCGAGCCGGAGCAGGACGAGTTCGACGTCATCCTCGAGGCTGACGGTGGCAAGAAGATCCAGGTCATCAAGGTCGTGCGTGAGCTGACCGGCCTGGGCCTCAAGGAGGCCAAGGACGCGGTCGAGTCCGCGCCGAAGGCCATCCTGGAGAAGGTCAACAAGGAGACCGCCGACAAGGCGAAGGCCAAGCTCGAGGGTGAAGGCGCCAAGGTCACCCTCAAGTGACCTGACGTTCCACAAACGCGTACCCGGCTCGTGAGCTGGGACACCATCGCGTCACGGCGGGCGGTGATCCGACACGGATCACCGCCCGCCGTGTTTGTGGATCTGGCCGCGACCGGTCCTGAGCTGCGCTCCAACAATGGGTACCCTTGACCCGAACGAGCGTGGCGGGTCGCCCTCCAGTGGGAAACAAGGGACAACCCGGATACCGGCCCTTGACGCGGCCCGGGGCTGCCAGGCACGCTGACACCAGCAAGACACCGCGCTTGCGACGGCCACGACGTGGGTATGACAGCGGCGGCACCATCAGCCGCTGTAACCCGAGCGGCCCAGTGGGGAGTTGCGTTCTGAGCGGCCCGGCAGACCCCGGTTGACGGGGGCCGAGGCGCGCTCCGCAAACAACCTGCGGGGTGGGCTGGACAGCGGTTAGCCTCTCGGCTACACTGCTAGTTTGCGCTGCCTTCCGACTTGACCCCTGCTCGGAAATGTCCGTTTACGGATATTTCTGGTGGGGTCATTGGAGTGCACGCGTACCAGCCGTTCTGCAGCACCGGTCCTCGGAAGGACGCATCTTGGCAGCTTCCCGCCCTGCGAAGACCAGTCGTACGTCGAGCGCATTCGCTCCCCGCCGAGTTTCATTCGGCAGGATCACCGAACACCTCGAGGTCCCCAACCTCCTTGCCATCCAAAACGAGTCCTTCGACTGGCTCGTCGGCAACGAGGCTTGGCAGGGCCGGTCGGCGGACGACCCGCACGCACGATCGGGTCTCGCGGAGATCCTTGAAGAGATCAGTCCCATTGAGGACTTCTCCGGCACCATGTCACTCTCCTTCTCGGCGCCGCGCTTCGACGAGGTCAAGGCCTCGATCGAGGAGTGCAAGGAGAAGGACCTGACCTACTGCGCTCCGCTCTTCGTGACCGCGGAGTTCACCAACAACACCACTGGCGAGATCAAGAGCCAGACGGTGTTCATGGGTGACTTCCCGATGATGACGCCCAAGGGCACCTTCGTCATCAACGGCACCGAGCGCGTCGTGGTCAGCCAGCTCGTCCGTTCTCCGGGCGTGTACTTCGACAAGCAGCCGGACAAGACCTCCGACCGCGACCTCTCCAGCGTCAAGGTCATCCCGAGTCGGGGTGCCTGGCTGGAGTTCGACATCGATAAGCGCGACACGGTCGGCGTACGCATCGACCGCAAGCGTCGGCAGGCCGTCACCGTCCTGCTCAAGGCCATCGGATGGTCGGCCGAGCGGATCCGTGAGAAGTTCGGCTGGTCCGAGCTGATGATGACCACGCTCGAGAAGGACCACATCGCCGGCGCCGACGAGGCTCTGCTCGACATCTACCGCAAGCTGCGCCCTGGCGAGCCGCCGACGCGCGAGAACGCCCAGACCCTGCTCGACAACCTCTTCTTCAACCCGAAGAGGTACGACGTCGCCAAGGTCGGGCGCTACAAGTTCAACAAGAAGCTGGAAGTTGGCGTGCCGATCACCACCGGCACGCTGACCGAGGACGACATCGTCGCCACCGTGGAGTACCTGTGCCGGCTGCACGCCGGTGAGGACGGCTACGAGGCCGACGACATCGACCACTTCGGCAACCGGCGCCTCCGTACCGTGGGCGAGCTGATCCAGAACCAGGTTCGGGTCGGCCTTTCCCGGATGGAGCGGGTCGTTCGCGAGCGGATGACCACGCAGGACGTCGAGGCGATCACCCCGCAGACCCTGATCAACATCCGCCCGGTGGTGGCGGCGATCAAGGAGTTCTTCGGGACGTCCCAGCTGTCCCAGTTCATGGACCAGACCAACCCGCTGGCGGGCCTGACCCACCGGCGTCGGCTGAGCGCGCTCGGCCCGGGTGGTCTGTCCCGGGAGCGGGCCGGCTTCGAGGTCCGCGACGTGCACCCGTCCCACTACGGCCGGATGTGCCCGATCGAGACGCCGGAAGGCCCGAACATCGGCCTGATCGGCGCGCTGTCCACCTTCGCCCGGGTCAACCCGTTCGGCTTCATCGAGACGCCGTACCGGAAGGTCGTCGAGGGTCGGGTCACCGACCAGATCGACTACCTGACCGCGGACGAGGAGGACCGGTTCGTCAAGGCCCAGGCCAACGCGCGCCTGAAGGCTGACGGCACGTTCGCCGAGGAGCGGGTGCTCTGCCGTCGTAAGGGCGGCGAGACCGAGGACGTCCTCCCCGGTGCCGTCGACTACATGGACGTCTCGCCCCGGCAGATGACCTCGGTCGCGACCGCCATGATCCCGTTCCTCGAGCACGACGACGCCAACCGGGCACTGATGGGCGCGAACATGCAGCGCCAGGCGGTGCCGCTGGTCAAGGCCGAGGCGCCGCTCGTGGGTACGGGCATGGAGTACCGGGCCGCTGTCGACGCTGGCGACGTGGTGGTCGCCGAGGTCGGCGGTGTGATCGAGGATCTCTGCGCCGACTACGTCACCATCCACCAGGATGACGGCCACCGCCGGACGTACCTGCTGCACAAGTTCCGCCGCTCCAACGCCGGCTCCTGCGTCAACCAGAAGCCGGTCGTCTTCGAGGGCGACCGCGTCGAGGCCGGTCAGGTCATCGCCGACGGTCCGTGCACCGACGAGGGCGAGATGGCACTCGGACGCAACCTGCTGGTGGCGTTCATGTGCTGGGAGGGCCACAACTACGAGGACGCGATCATCCTGTCGCAGCGCCTCGTGCAGCAGGACGTGCTCACCTCGATCCACATCGAGGAGCACGAGGTCGACGCCCGGGACACCAAGCTCGGTCCGGAGGAGATCACCCGCGACATCCCGAACGTCAGCGAGGAAATGCTCGCTGACCTCGACGAGCGCGGCATCATCCGGATCGGCGCCGAGGTCGTCCCCGGTGACATCCTGGTCGGCAAGGTCACGCCCAAGGGTGAGACCGAGCTGACCCCGGAGGAGCGCCTGCTCCGCGCGATCTTCGGTGAGAAGGCGCGTGAGGTTCGGGACACCTCGCTGAAGGTGCCGCACGGCGAGACCGGCACGGTCATCGGTGTGCGCACGTTCTCCCGCGAGGACGGCGACGAGTTGCCGCCGGGTGTCAACGAGCTGGTCCGGGTCTACGTCGCCCAGAAGCGCAAGATCCAGGACGGCGACAAGCTCGCCGGCCGGCACGGCAACAAGGGTGTCATCTCGAAGATCCTGCCGATCGAGGACATGCCGTTCCTCGAGGACGGCACCCCCGTCGACATCGTGCTCAACCCGCTCGGTGTGCCGAGCCGGATGAACATCGGCCAGGTGCTGGAGACCCACCTCGGTTGGGTCGCCAAGACCGGTTGGAAGGTCGAGGGTGACGACGCCGACTGGAAGCGTCAGCTGCGCTCGATCGACGCGCACGAGTCCGAGGGCGACACCAACGTGGCCACCCCGGTCTTCGATGGTGCTCGCGAGGAGGAGATCTCCGGTCTGCTCGAGTCGACCCTGCCCAACCGGGACGGCAAGCAGCTCATCGGTCGTACCGGCAAGGCGCAGCTGTTCGACGGTCGTTCCGGTGAGCCGCTGCCGGACCCGATCGCTGTCGGCTACGTCTACATCCTGAAGCTCAACCACCTGGTCGACGACAAGATCCACGCTCGTTCGACCGGCCCGTACTCGATGATCACGCAGCAGCCGCTGGGTGGTAAGGCGCAGTTCGGTGGTCAGCGTTTCGGTGAGATGGAGTGCTGGGCGATGCAGGCGTACGGCGCTGCCTACGCCCTGCAGGAGCTGCTCACGATCAAGTCCGACGACGTGCTCGGCCGAGTGAAGGTCTACGAGGCCATCGTCAAGGGCGAGAACATCCCGGAGCCGGGCATCCCGGAGTCGTTCAAGGTGCTGCTCAAGGAGCTGCAGTCGCTGTGCCTCAACGTTGAGGTTCTCTCCAGCGACGGTGTGGCCCTGGAAATGCGCGAGACCGACGACGAGGTGTTCCGGGCCGCTGAGGAGCTGGGCATCGACCTGTCCCGGCGCGAGCCGAGCTCGGTCGAAGAGGTCTGAGGTGAGCGGTCGGGGGCCGGCTCGCCGGCCCCCGACCCCACCCGAGAATTAGCAGTACAGACGACGACATAGGGGACATAGTGCTCGACGTCAACTTCTTCGACGAGCTGCGCATTGGTCTCGCCACCGCCGACGACATCCGTCAGTGGTCGCACGGCGAGGTCAAGAAGCCTGAGACGATCAACTACCGCACCCTGAAGCCGGAAAAGGACGGGCTCTTCTGCGAGAAGATCTTCGGTCCGCAGCGGGACTGGGAGTGCTACTGCGGTAAGTACAAGCGCGTCCGGTTCAAGGGCATCATCTGTGAGCGCTGCGGCGTCGAGGTGACTCGCTCCAAGGTCCGCCGTGAGCGGATGGGGCACATCGAGCTCGCCGCTCCGGTGACCCACATCTGGTACTTCAAGGGCGTTCCGAGCCGGCTGGGTTACCTGCTGGACCTCGCTCCCAAGGACCTCGAGAAGATCATCTACTTCGCCTCGTACGTCGTGACGAGCGTGGACGCGGAGTCGCGTCACCGCGACCTCTCGACGATCGAGAACGAGATCCTGGCCGAAAAGCGGCAGTCCGAGAACAGCCGCGACTCGGAGATCGAGAAGCGCGCCGCCAAGCTCGAGGCCGACCTGGCCGAGCTGGAGGCCGAGGGTGCCAAGGCGGACGTCCGGCGCAAGGTCAAGGAGGGCGGAGAGCGCGAGATGCGCCAGATCCGCGACCGGGCCCAGCGCGAGATCGACCGCCTGGACGAGGTGCTGGACACCTTCCGCAAGCTGGAGCCGAAGCAGCTGGTCACCGACGAGCTGCTCTACCGCGAGCTGCGCGACCGGTTCGGTGAGTACTTCACCGGTTCCATGGGCGCCGAGGCGATCAAGGCGCTGGTCCAGAACATGGACCTCGACGCCGAGGCCGAGAGCCTGCGGGAGACCATCCGGTCCGGCAAGGGCCAGCGGAAGATCCGGGCGCTCAAGCGGCTCAAGGTCGTCGCGGCGTTCCTGAACACCCGCAACTCGCCGCTCGGCATGGTGCTGGACTGCGTCCCGGTCATCCCGCCGGACCTGCGCCCGATGGTGCAGCTCGACGGTGGCCGCTTCGCGACCTCCGACCTGAACGACCTGTACCGCCGCGTGATCAACCGGAACAACCGCCTCAAGCGACTGATCGACCTCGGCGCGCCCGAGATCATCGTCAACAACGAGAAGCGGATGCTCCAGGAGGCCGTCGACGCGCTGTTCGACAACGGCCGTCGCGGCCGGCCGGTCACCGGCCCGGGTAACCGCCCGCTCAAGTCGCTGTCCGACATGCTCAAGGGCAAGCAGGGCCGGTTCCGCCAGAACCTGCTGGGCAAGCGCGTCGACTACTCCGGCCGTTCGGTCATCGTGGTCGGCCCGAAGCTCAAGCTGCACCAGTGCGGTCTGCCCAAGCAGATGGCGCTGGAGCTGTTCAAGCCCTTCGTGATGAAGCGGCTGGTGGATCTGAACCACGCACAGAACATCAAGTCCGCCAAGCGGATGGTCGAGCGTCAGCGCCCGGTCGTGTGGGACGTGCTGGAAGAGGTCATCGGCGAGCACCCGGTGCTGCTCAACCGGGCGCCGACCCTGCACCGCCTGGGCATCCAGGCCTTCGAGCCGCAGCTGGTCGAGGGCAAGGCCATCCAGATCCACCCGCTGGTCTGCACCGCGTTCAACGCCGACTTCGACGGTGACCAGATGGCGGTGCACGTGCCGCTGTCCGCCGAGGCTCAGGCCGAGGCGCGGATCCTGATGCTGTCGTCGAACAACATCCTCAAGCCGGCCGACGGTAAGCCGGTCACCATGCCTACCCAGGACATGGTCATCGGTCTGTACCACCTCACCCACCTCACCGCCGGTGAGAAGGGCGAGGGCCGGGCGTTCAGCTCGGACGCCGAGGCGCGGATGGCCTTCGACAACGGCGAGCTGCACCTGCAGGCGCCGGTGAAGATCCGCCTGCGTGGCGTGGTCGGTGTCGACAACGGCAACGGCTCCGAGGCGTGGAGCGCCCCGGAGGGCTGGGTCGAGGGTGACCCGCTGACCGTGGAGACCACCCTGGGTCGGGTGCTGTTCAACGAGACGCTGCCGCAGGGCTACCGCTTCGTGAACTACGAGATCCGCAAGGGTCAGCTCTCCGCGATCGTCAACGACCTCGCCGAGCGCTTCCCCAAGGTGGCGCTGGCCGCCACCCTGGACGGGCTCAAGGAGGCCGGTTTCCACTGGGCCACCTGGTCCGGCGTGACGATCGGCATGGAGGACGTCATCGCTCCGCCGCGCAAGGCGGAGATCCTGGCGAAGTACGAGAAGGACGCCGACCAGATCGACAAGCAGTACCAGCGTGGTCTGATGACCGCCGAGGAGCGTCGCGGCGAGCTCATCGAGATCTGGACCAAGGCGACCAACGAGGTCGCCAAGGAGATGGACACCGCGCTGCCGCAGGAGAACCCGCTGTGGAAGATGATCAACTCGGGTGCTCGCGGTAACCTGCTCCAGCTCCGGCAGATCGCGGCGATCCGTGGTCTGGTGGCCAACCCCAAGGGTGAGATCATCCCGCGGCCGATCAAGGCCAGCTACCGGGAGGGTCTGTCCGTGCTGGAGTACTTCATCTCCACGCACGGTGCCCGTAAGGGTCTCGCCGACACCGCGCTGCGGACCGCCGACTCGGGTTACCTGACCCGTCGTCTGGTGGACGTCTCGCAGGACGTCATCATCCGCGAAGAGGACTGCGGCACCGACCGGGCGATCCCGATGCAGATCGGCGAGAAGCTGGACGGCAAGCTCGTCGTCCACACCCACGCCGAGACCAGCGTGCACGCCCGGACCCTCGCCGACGACATCAAGGGGCCGGACGGCACCGTGGTGGCCGAGCGCGGTCAGGACATCAACTCCATCGGGGTCGACAAGATCGTCGCCGCTGGTGTGGAGACGGTCCGGGTGCGCAGCGTGCTCACCTGCGAGTCGAAGCTGGGCGTCTGCGCGGCCTGCTACGGCCGGTCGCTGCCGACCGGTAAGTCGGTCGACATCGGCGAGGCGGTCGGCATCATCGCCGCCCAGTCCATCGGTGAGCCCGGTACGCAGCTGACGATGCGTACCTTCCACACCGGTGGTGTCGCGGGTGAGGACATCACCCAGGGTCTGCCGCGTGTTCAGGAAATCTTCGAGGCTCGGGTCCCGAAGGGTAAGGCGCCCATCGCCGACACCCCCGGTCGGATCCGGATCGAGGATGGCGAGCGCTCGCGCAAGATCATCGTGGTGCCGGACGACGGCAGCGAAGAGATCGTCTACGACAAGATCTCCAAGCGCGTCAAGCTCCGTACCCACGACGGCGGTCACGTCGCGGTCGGCGAGAAGCTGACCGAGGGCACCATCGACCCGCACGAGTTGCTGCGGATCATGGGTCCGCGGGCGGTCCAGGTCCACCTGACCAGTGAGGTCCAGGAGGTCTACCGCTCGCAGGGTGTGCTCATCCACGACAAGCACATCGAGATCATCATCCGCCAGATGCTCAAGCGGGTGACGGTCATCGACTCCGGCTCGACCGAGTTCCTGCCGGGTGTGCTCGTCGACCGGGCGCTGTTCGAGTCGGAGAACCGCCGGCTCGTCTCGGAGGGCGGCGAGCCCGCCGCCGGTCGTCCGGTGCTGATGGGTATCACCAAGGCCTCGCTGGCCACCGACTCCTGGCTCTCGGCGGCCTCCTTCCAGGAGACCACCCGGGTGCTGACCGACGCTGCGATCAACTCGCGCAGCGACTCGCTGGTCGGCCTCAAGGAGAACGTGATCATCGGAAAGCTCATCCCGGCCGGTACCGGCATCAGCAAGTACCGCAACGTCCGGGTCGAGCCGACCGAGGAGGCCAAGGCCAAGGTCTACTCGATGACCGGTTACCCGGAGACCGACTACGGGTTCGGGCCGGCCAGTGGGCAGGCCGTGCCGCTGGACGACTTCGACTTCGGGTCGTACCGCTAAGCACCAGTCACACGACGAGGCCCCCGGTGAAAGCCGGGGGCCTCGTCGTGTCCGTGCCCACCCACCCCTGGGCCTGGTTCGGCATGATGGGGGGATGACGACCGCACCCGGGCAGGTGTCCGTCGCCCAGCAGGGCGTGCGCCACCCGCTGGACCCGGACCCGGCCCGCGCCACGAAGGCGCGGGCGGTCTTCGCGCTGGGCCTGCTCGGCATGTTGACCGGGCTGTTCATCGGTGGCGTGGTGCCGGCCACCGTGGCGCTGCAACTGGCCCGGCAGGCGCGTCGGGAGGCGTACGCCTCGGGGGGTTTCCTGACCGGCGCCGTCTGGCTGCGACGCGGGGAGTGGATGGCCTGGACCGGCCTGGTGCTGGTCGCGGTCAGTGTGGTGGCCGCGGTGGTCATCGGGGTGGTCCGGTTGGCCGGTGCCCCGTTCGGCCACGACTACCCGGCGAACATGGACTGAGCCACCGGTGACCGCGCCCGGCGCGGGCGGCGGCGCTCGCGGCGGTAGCCTGGCCGATGTCCGCCGTGTGGCGGTGGCGGCCTTTCGACAGGAGGACCTCGTGACGGAACCGGCGCGGCCCCCTGCGGACGAACCGGCCGGCCCGCCGGACCCGCCGGCTCCGCCATCCGAGCCGAGCGGCTGGGCGCGACCCGGTCCGAGCGGCGAGACGCACCCACCGGTGTCCATCCCGGGCTCGCCGCCCCCTGCTGCGCCGCCCCCCGGTTGGGGTCCGAACGGCTGGGGCACGACCGCGACGCCCGGCTCCGACCAGCCGTACCCGGTCTCCAGCGCACCGACCTCGACGCCGCAGGGCTGGGGCCCGCCCACCTCCGGGCCGGGTGTGCCGCCCGGCTGGGGCCCGCCGACGGCTGGATCGGGAGCGCCGTACGGCTGGGGTCCGTCCTCGTCCGCGCCGAGTGTGCCGCCTGGGTGGGGTCCGTCGTCGTCTGCGCCGCCTGGGTGGGGTCCGTCCTCGTCTGGGGCGGCTGCGCCGTACGGCTGGGGCCCGCCGTCGTCCGGGCCCGGGGCGGCGCCCGGCTGGGGTCCGCCGCCGCCGGGGCACGGCCCCGGGTGGGGTGGCACGCCGGGTCGTCCGGTACCGCCGCCCACCGACGACCAGCGCCGGCCGCCGAAGCGGGTGGAGGCCGTTTCGGGTACGCCGTTCGGCGTCGTGCACCTGGACGTGCCACCGGTCACGTCCGGGCTGGCCATCGGGGCGCTGGTGGCGGGGATCGCCTCACTCCTGGTCTCACTGCTGGTGATCTGCTTCGGAGTGGCCTTCAAGAACGACGGCGGGGCCTGGGCCTCCGGGGCGTTCGCCGCGCTGGGTGTGCTGGCCGGCGGGGCGGCGGTCGTCATCGGGCTGCTCGGCCGGCGGCAGATCCGGCGGCCGACGGTGCCATCCGCGGTCCAGTTCACCGGCCGCGGGCTGGCGATGGCCGGGATCAGCTGCGGCGCGGCGGGGGCGCTGCTCAGCCTGCTGGGCCTGGGTCTTGCCCTGCTTCTCACGCTGACGTGAGGGTCGTCACCGAGAGATCCGGCACCTGACGGGGGTTTTCCGCGGAAGGCTTCCGGTCACCCCGGGGGCGATGGGTGCTTCTACGGGGAAGCCGGTACACTTGTATTCGTAGGTGCCCATCGCGGGCGACGGGGCAGGACGAGATCCGGCCGGCGGGTGTGAGACAGTCGCCGGGCCATTCCGTTTTGACCTGGGCGGTTGTGGTAGGTACTCTTTCCCCTTGTGCCCGGGCATGCCCGGGCAACTCGTGCGTGCGCTGTTTCCGGCTTACGGACGGCGGCACGACAAGCCAAAGATCCGGGGCGGGGCGACCCGCGCGCCGGTGACAAAACCCGGTACGAACGCGAGAGCGTCGCAACGGGGCCGTGACGAGGGCGACACGCCCGACCGCGGGTGCCGGGGTCTCCGCAAGGCGACCCTGGTCGGAATGTAGGAGAGCCGGTCATCAGGCCGGCTAACGAGCAGACGGCGCGGCCGCGGATGCGGCCGAAGGGAGCGGAGAAACCCGGTGCCCACGATCCAGCAGCTGGTCCGAAAGGGCCGCCAGGCGAAGACGACCAAGACCAAGACCCCGGCGCTGAAGGGTTCCCCTCAGCGGCGCGGCGTGTGCACCCGCGTGTACACCACCACCCCGAAGAAGCCGAACTCGGCGCTGCGCAAGGTCGCTCGCGTGAAGCTCAGCAGCCAGATCGAGGTGACCGCCTACATCCCCGGCGTCGGTCACAACCTGCAGGAGCACTCGATCGTGCTCGTTCGCGGCGGTCGGGTGAAGGACCTCCCCGGCGTGCGTTACAAGATCGTTCGCGGCTCGCTGGACACCCAGGGTGTCCGCAACCGCAAGCAGGCGCGCAGCCGTTACGGCGCGAAGAAGGAGAAGAGCTGACATGCCGCGTAAGGGACCCGCTCCGCGGCGGCCACTGGTCGCTGACCCGGTGTACAACTCGCCGCTGGTCACCCAGCTGGTGAACAAGATCCTGCTCCGCGGCAAGCGTCAGCTCGCCGAGTCCATCGTGTACGCGGCCCTCGAGGGCTGCCGCGAGAAGTCCGGCACCGACCCGGTCGTCACCCTCAAGCGGGCGATGGACAACGTCAAGCCGACCCTCGAGGTGCGCAGCCGTCGTGTCGGTGGCGCCACCTACCAGGTTCCGGTCGAGGTCCGCCCGACCCGGGCGACCACCCTGGGCCTGCGCTGGCTGGTCACGTACTCCCGCGCCCGGCGCGAGAAGACCATGGTCGAGCGGCTGATGAACGAGCTGCTGGACGCGAGCAACGGCCTCGGTGCCGCCGTCAAGCGGCGCGAGGACACGCACAAGATGGCCGAGTCGAACAAGGCCTTCGCGCACTACCGCTGGTAACACCCTGGTTCCGGCGCCTCCGGGCGCCGGAACCGCCACCAGTTGAGTCGAGACGACGATAAGTAGGGATTGAAGTGGCCGCCGCAGACGCGCTCGCCAAGGTACGCAACATCGGCATCATGGCGCACATCGATGCCGGTAAGACCACGACCACCGAGCGAATCCTGTTCTACACCGGCATCACGTACAAGATCGGTGAGGTCCACGAGGGCGCTGCCGTCATGGACTGGATGGAGCAGGAGCAGGAGCGTGGTATCACCATCACCTCCGCTGCTACCAAGTGTGAGTGGAAAGACCACACGATCCAGATCATCGACACGCCTGGCCACGTCGACTTCACGGTCGAGGTCGAGCGGTCGCTGCGGGTCCTGGATGGTGCGGTAGCGGTTTACGACGGTGTCGCCGGCGTGGAACCGCAGACGGAGAACGTCTGGCGGCAGGCCGACAAGTACAACGTCCCGCGTATGTGCTTCGTCAACAAGCTCGACCGGACCGGCGCCGACTTCTTCCGCTGCGTGCAGATGATGATCGACCGGTTGAACGCCACCCCGCTGGTGCTCCAGATCCCGATCGGGCTCGAGGGTGACCACATCGGTGTCGTCGACCTGATCGGCATGCGCGCGCTCACCTGGCGCGGGGAGACCCAGAAGGGTGAGGACTACGCGGTTGAGGAGATCCCGGCCGAGCTGGCCGACTCCGCGGCCGAGTGGCGCGAGAAGCTGATGGAGACCCTCGCCGACGTCGACGACGCGGTGATGGAGAAGTACCTGGAGGGCGAGGAGATCCCCGACGCGGAGATCAAGGCCGCCATCCGGCGTGCCACCATCGCCGGCAAGGCCAACCCGGTGCTCTGCGGCTCGGCGTTCAAGAACAAGGGCGTTCAGCCCATGCTCGACGCCGTGGTCGACTTCCTGCCGTCGCCGCTGGACGTTCCGGCGATCGAGGGTACGGCCACCGACGGCGAGACCCCGCTGCTGCGTAAGCCGTCCAACACGGAGCCCTTCTCCGGCCTGGCTTTCAAGATCCAGACGGACAAGCACCTGGGCAAGCTCACCTACGTGCGGGTCTACTCCGGCACGCTCGATTCCGGTTCCCAGGTGGTCAACTCCACCAAGGACCGCAAGGAGCGGATCGGCAAGATCTACCAGATGCACGCCAACAAGCGGGAAGAGCGTCCGTCGGCGCAGGCCGGCGACATCATCGCCGTGCAGGGTCTCAAGCAGACCACCACCGGCGACACTCTCTCCGACCCGGCGAACCCGGTCATCCTGGAGTCCATGACCTTCCCGGAGCCGGTCATCTCGGTGGCGATCGAGCCGAAGACCAAGTCCGACCAGGAGAAGCTGGGCACTGCCATCCAGCGCCTGGCCGAGGAGGACCCGACCTTCCGCGTCCAGCTGGACGAGGAGACCGGTCAGACGGTCATCTCCGGCATGGGTGAGCTGCACCTGGATATCCTGGTCGACCGGATGCGCCGCGAGTTCAACGTCGAGGCGAACGTCGGCAAGCCGCAGGTGGCGTACCGCGAGACCATCCGCCGCAAGGTGGACAAGGTCGAGTACACCCACAAGAAGCAGACCGGTGGTTCCGGCCAGTACGCCCGCGTGATCGTGAGCGTCGAGCCGCTTCCGCTGGACAACGACTCGCCGACCTACGAGTTCGCGAACGCCGTCAGCGGCGGCCGCATCCCCCGGGAGTTCATCCCCTCGGTGGACGCCGGTGCGCAGGACGCGCTGCAGTACGGCATCCTGGCGGGCTTCCCGCTGGTCGGCGTGAAGCTGACCCTGCTGGACGGCCAGTACCACGAGGTCGACTCGTCGGAAATGGCATTCAAGATCGCCGGCTCGATGGTGATGAAGGACGCGGCCCGCAAGGCCGATCCGGCACTGCTCGAGCCGATGATGGCCGTTGAAGTCACCACTCCTGAGGAGAACATGGGTGACGTCATCGGTGACCTCAACTCCCGCCGTGGCATCATCCAGGCGATGGAGGAGCGCAGCGGCGCCCGCATCGTCCGGGCCCTGGTGCCGTTGTCGGAGATGTTCGGCTACGTCGGCGACCTGCGGTCGAAGACCCAGGGCCGGGCTAGCTACAGCATGCAGTTCGACTCCTACGCCGAGGTTCCGCAGAGCGTCGCGAAGGAGATCATCGCCAAGGCAACGGGCGAGTAGCGCTCTGAGCTGGTGATTCGTGGTTGGTCGCGGGAGGGTTCACCCGCCCGCGGCCACCACGATCGGATCGCGTGAGACCGGGCCTGTAGGCTTCATCGCCGCAGAACCCACAAAGGCTCTCCGGCCGTCAGGCCGGAAAGGCTGTCGACAGAGTCCTAAGCGCCGACCGGCGCGCCGGGCGTACGAACCAAGAAGTCCACAGGAGGACACCAGTGGCGAAGGCTAAGTTCGAGCGGACTAAGCCGCACGTCAACATCGGCACCATTGGTCACATCGACCACGGTAAGACGACGCTGACGGCGGCCATCACCAAGGTCCTGCACGACCAGTACCCGGACCTGAACCCCTACACGCCGTTCGACGAGATCGACAAGGCGCCGGAGGAGAAGGCCCGCGGCATCACGATCTCGATCGCGCACGTCGAGTACCAGACCGAGTCGCGGCACTACGCGCACGTCGACTGCCCTGGGCACGCCGACTACATCAAGAACATGATCACCGGTGCCGCGCAGATGGACGGCGCGATCCTGGTGGTCGCGGCGACCGACGGCCCGATGCCGCAGACCCGCGAGCACGTGCTGCTGGCCCGTCAGGTCGGTGTGCCGTACATCGTCGTGGCGCTCAACAAGAGCGACATGGTCGATGACGAGGAGCTCCTGGAGCTCGTCGAGCTCGAGGTCCGTGAGCTGCTCTCCTCGCAGGAGTACCCGGGTGACGACCTGCCGGTCGTTCGGGTTTCGGCGCTGAAGGCCCTCGAGGGTGACCCCGAGTGGACCGGCAAGCTGCTGGACCTGATGACCGCTGTCGACACCTCGATCCCGCAGCCGGAGCGCGAGGTTGACAAGCCGTTCCTGATGCCGGTTGAGGACGTCTTCACGATCACCGGTCGTGGCACCGTCGTCACCGGTCGCGTGGAGCGCGGCGTTCTCCTGCCGAACGAGGATGTCGAGCTCGTCGGTATCAAGGAGAAGAGCTTCAAGACCAAGGTCACCGCGATCGAGATGTTCCGGAAGACCCTGGACGACGCCCGCGCAGGCGAGAACGTCGGTCTGCTGCTGCGTGGTACCAAGCGCGACGAGGTCGAGCGCGGCATGGTCGTCGTGAAGCCGGGCTCGAACACCCCGCACACGGAGTTCGAGGCGACGGTCTACATCCTCTCCAAGGAGGAGGGTGGCCGTCACACCCCGTTCTTCCAGAACTACCGCCCGCAGTTCTACTTCCGGACCACTGACGTCACCGGTGTCGTCACCCTCCCCGAGGGCACCGAGATGGTCATGCCGGGTGACAACACGTCCATGTCGGTGAAGCTGATCCAGCCCATCGCCATGGAGGAGAACCTCAAGTTCGCGATCCGCGAGGGTGGCCGCACCGTCGGCGCCGGGTTCGTCACCAAGATTAACAAGTGAACTAGGTAACCCCGATTAGACCCGCCGCCGGTCGTGCGGCATACTAGTCAGGTTGCGTAACGACAGTTCGTCGCCTGTGTTCGGCTTTCGCTGAACCTCCGGGTGGCGAGGCAGTCGAGCGTAGGGTGGTTGGCGGCCCAGTCGCCAACCACCCTCGCACGGCGTTCAGGTCGCGGTAATGCGATCGGCGCCTTGACCCCCCGTGCGGTCGGCACCACTCCGGTACCTAGGGGCGGAGCTCGGCCCGAGGGCGCGACACGCCCGACCGCGGGGGTCGGCGAAGTGGGCCTGTGCCAGCCGGTACAGGCGCCCGCAACACAGCGGCATCGAGAGAAGGAACAGAAGCCACCATGGCGGGACAGAAGATCCGCATCCGGCTCAAGGCCTATGACCACGAGGTCGTCGACTCCTCGGCTCGGAAGATCGTCGAGACGGTGACGCGCACCGGGGCGCAGGTCGCGGGCCCGGTGCCGCTGCCCACGGAGATCAACCGTTTCTGCGTTATCCGCTCGCCGCACAAGTACAAGGACTCGCGCGAGCACTTCGAGATGCGCACGCACAAGCGGCTGATCGACATCATCGACCCGACCCCGAAGACGGTCGACTCGCTCATGCGCCTCGACCTGCCGGCTGGCGTCGACATCGAGATCAAGCTGTAGGGACCGGACAAATGGACAGGCAAGTCAAGGGGATCCTGGGCGCCAAGCTCGGCATGACCCAGGTCTGGGAGAACAACCGTGTTGTTCCCGTGACCGTGGTCGAGGCCGGCCCGTGCGTCATCAGCCAGGTTCGTAGCGCCGAGAAGGACGGTTACTCCGCGGTCCAGCTCGCGTACGGCACCATCGACCCGCGCAAGGTCAAGAAGCCGATCAGCGGGCACTACGCCAAGGCGGACGTGGCGCCGCGCCGGCACATCGTCGAGCTGCGCACCACTGACGCTGGGGAATACTCGCTCGGCCAGGAAGTCACTGTCGAGGAGTTCCCGGCCGGCGTCACCATCGACGTCACCGGCAAGACCAAGGGCAAGGGCTACGCCGGCCCGATGAAGCGGCACGGCTTCCACGGCCTGGGCGCCGGCCACGGCGTCGAGCGCAAGCACCGCTCGCCCGGCTCCATCGGCGCCTGCGCCACTCCGGGTCGTGTCTTCAAGGGCACCCGGATGGCCGGCCGTATGGGTGGCGTTCGGTACACCGTGCAGAACCTCACCGTCCAGGCGGTCGACACCGAGAACAACCTGCTGCTCGTCCGGGGTGCCATTCCTGGTCCCAAGGGCGCGCTCGTTCTGGTCCGTACCGCGGCCAAGAGCAAGGTGAAGAAGGGCGGTGCGGCCAAGTGACCACCGTTGACGTGCGCACCGTCGAAGGCACCACCAGCGGCTCCGTGGAGCTGCCGGAGGACATCTTCGACGTGCAGGCCAACGTCGCGCTGATGCACCAGGTCGTGGTGGCCCAGCTCGCGGCGGCCCGACAGGGCACGCACAAGGCCAAGACCCGCGGCGAGGTCGCCGGTGGCGGCAAGAAGCCGTACAAGCAGAAGGGCACCGGTCGCGCCCGGCAGGGCTCGATCCGCGCGCCGCAGTTCGCCGGCGGTGGCGTCGTGCACGGTCCCGTGCCGCGCGACTACAGCCAGCGGACCCCGAAGAAGATGAAGGCCGCCGCTCTGCGGGGTGCCCTCTCCGACCGGGCCCGCGCCGGGCAGGTGCACGTCGTCGAGGCGTTCGTCTCGGGCGAGAAGCCGTCTACCAAGGCGGCCCTGGCCACGCTGACCAAGCTCACCGAGGCCCGTCGGGTCCTGGTCGTGCTGAGCAGCACCGACGAGCTGAACTGGGTGTCGCTGCGCAACGAGCCGCGCGTGCACCTGATCGAGTCCGGCCAGCTGAACACGTACGACGTGCTCGTGGCCGACGACGTGGTCTTCACCAAGGACGCCCTGGACGAGTTCCTGGGCGTGCCCGCCGAGACCACCGAGGAGGGTGGCAAGTGAGCACGATCGCCGACCCGCGCGACATCATCGTGGCGCCGGTCGTCTCGGAGAAGAGCTACAGCGAGCTGAACCGGAACTGGTACACCTTCCTGGTGCACCCGGACGCGAACAAGACCGAGATCAAGATCGCTATCCAGCAGATCTTCAACGTCCGCGTCCTGACGGTCAACACGCTCAACCGCCAGGGTAAGCGCAAGCGCACCAAGACCGGTTTCGGTCAGCGCAAGGCGACCAAGCGGGCGATCGTGAAGCTGGCTGACGGTGACCGCATCGAGGCCTTCGGCGGCCCGGTCAGCTGAGGGGTGTAGACAATGGCTATCCGTAAGTACAAGCCGACGACGCCGGGCCGACGTGGCTCGAGTGTCGCTGACTTCGCCGAGATCACCCGGTCCACGCCGGAAAAGTCGCTGCTGGCTCCGTTGCCGAAGAAGGGCGGGCGTAACGCCCACGGCCGGATCACCACGCGGCACCACGGTGGCGGTCACAAGCGTCAGTACCGTCTGATCGACTTCAAGCGGGTCGACAAGGACGGCGTGCCGGCGAAGGTCGCTCACATCGAGTACGACCCGAACCGCACGGCGCGCATCGCGCTGCTGCACTACGCCGACGGCGAGAAGCGGTACATCCTCGCGCCGAAGGACATGAAGCAGGGCGACCGCGTCGAGTCCGGCCCGGGCGCCGACATCAAGCCGGGTAACAACCTGCCGCTGCGCAACATCCCGGTCGGTACCACGATCCACAACGTGGAGCTGCGTCCGGGTGGCGGGGCCAAGCTGGCCCGTTCCGCCGGCGTCGGCATCCAGCTGCTCGGCCGCGAGGGCGCGTACGCGACCCTGCGTATGCCGTCCGGCGAGATCCGGCGGGTGGACGTTCGCTGCCGCGCCAGCGTCGGCGAGATCGGCAACGCCGATCAGTCGAACATCAACTGGGGCAAGGCCGGCCGGATGCGGTGGAAGGGCAAGCGCCCGACCGTCCGTGGTGTCGCCATGAATCCGGTCGACCACCCGCACGGTGGTGGTGAGGGTAAGACCTCCGGTGGTCGCCACCCGGTCAACCCGCAGGGTAAGCCCGAGGGCCGCACCCGCCGTAAGGGCCAGCCGAGTGACCGGCTGATCGTCCGCCGCCGCTACGCCACGCGTAAGCGCGGCTGAGGGAGATAAGACATGCCTCGCAGCCTGAAGAAGGGCCCGTTCGTAGACGACCACCTGCTCAAGAAGGTGGAAGTTCAGAACGACAAAGGCTCCAAGAACGTGATCAAGACCTGGTCGCGGCGCTCGACGATCATCCCCGAGATGCTGGGGCACACGATCGCCGTGCATGACGGACGCAAGCACGTCCCGGTGTTCGTGACCGAGGCGATGGTCGGGCACAAGCTCGGCGAGTTCGCGCTGACCCGCACTTTCAAGGGTCACGAGAAGGACGACCGGAAGAGCCGTCGGCGCTGACGCCGCGGGCATACGGATAGAGGGAACAAGGGGTTACAGCGATGCCAGGAAAGGGCGACGCTCCGGTGCTTCCGGGCGCGCGGGCGGTTGCGCGGCACGTGCGCATCTCGCCGATGAAGGCGCGCCGGGTGGTCAACCTCGTCCGCGGCCTGCCCGCGAAGGAGGCGCTCACGGTGCTGCAGTTCGCGCCGCAGGCTGCGAGCGAGCAGGTGTACAAGGTGCTCGCTAGCGCGATCGCCAACGCGGAGAACAACGAGCGGCTGGACCCCGACGCGCTGCTCGTCAGCGAGGCCTTCGTGGACGAGGGCCCGACGATGAAGCGGTTCCAGCCGCGGGCGCAGGGTCGGGCGTACCGAATCCGCAAGCGCACCTGCCACATCACTGTGGCGGTCGAAGCGGTCGCGCCGGCAGCGCCGAGGAAGGCCGCGGCGAAGAAGGCCGCCCCGGCCACGGAGGCCGCACCGGCCGAAGCGCAGAGCAAGACGGAGGACGCCGAGTAATGGGTCAGAAGGTTCACCCCACTGGGTTCCGGCTCGGCATCTCGACCGACTGGAAGTCCCGCTGGTTCGCGGACAAGCTCTACAAGGACTACATCGGCGAGGATGTCAAGATCCGCCGCATGATGTCCAAGGGCCTCGAGCGTGCCGGGATTTCCAAGGTCGACATCGAGCGCACCCGCGACCGGGTCCGGGTCGACATCCACACCGCCCGGCCGGGCATCGTCATCGGCCGTAAGGGTGCGGAGGCCGACCGGATCCGCGGCGAGCTTGAGAAGCTCACCGGCAAGCAGGTTCAGCTGAACATCATCGAGGTGAAGAACCCCGAGTCGGACGCTCAGCTGGTCGCGCAGGGCGTGGCCGAGCAGCTGTCCAGCCGGGTCAGCTTCCGTCGGGCGATGCGCAAGGCCATGCAGTCGGCGATGAAGAACCCGGTCTGCAAGGGCATCCGGGTTCAGGTCTCGGGTCGCCTCGGCGGCGCCGAGATGAGCCGGACCGAGTTCTACCGTGAGGGCCGGGTTCCGCTGCACACGCTGCGGGCCAACATCGAGTACGGCTTCTTCGAGGCCCGTACCACGTTCGGTCGGATCGGTGTGAAGGTCTGGATCTACAAGGGCGACGCCGTCCCGGGCCGGGAAGCTCCGGCCGAGGCCGGTCCGTCCCGCCCGCGTCGTGGTGAGCGCGGCGACCGTCCCGAGCGTCCGCGCCGTGGCCGGTCGGGTTCGTCCGGCACCACGGCTGGTGGCACCGAGGCCGGTCGGGCTGCTGCGACCACCATCGCGCAGCAGGCCGAGACGCCGAGCGGCGAGCCGGTCGACAGCGCAGCTGTCGCCGCCACTGCTGCTCCGGCAGAAACGCAGCAGGAGGGCTGACAGATGCTGATGCCGCGCAAGCCCCCGAAGGGCTTCCGCAAGCCGCACCACCCGGACCGCAGTGGCGCGTCCAAGGGTGGTAACCGGGTGGTGTTCGGCGAGTTCGGGATCCAGGCTCTCGAGCCGGCGTACGTGACGAACCGGCAGATCGAGTCGGCACGTATCGCGATGACTCGCCACATCAAGCGTGGTGGCAAGGTCTGGATCACGATCTTCCCGGACCAGGCCCTCACCAAGAAGCCTGCCGAGACCCGGATGGGTTCCGGTAAGGGTTCGCCCGAGTGGTGGGTCGCCAACGTCAAGCCGGGGCGGGTTCTCTTCGAGATGTCCTTCCCCAACGAGCAGACCGCGCGAGAGGCCATGCGTCGCGCGATCCACAAGCTCCCGATGAAGTGCCGCATTGTTACGCGCGAAGTGGGTGAATCCTGATGGCAGCGGGCGTTAAGGCGACCGAGCTGCGTGAGCTCTCCGAAGAGGAGCTGGTCACGAAGCTGCGGGAGGCCAAGGCGGAGCTGTTCAACCTCCGCGTGCAGGCCGCAACCGGGCAGCTCGACAACAACCGGCGGCTGCAGGTCATCCGTCGGGAGATCGCCCGGATCTACACGATCATGCGTGAGCGCGAGCTGGGGCTCTCGGCCGCGCCGACTGAGGTGACTGCATCATGACCGAAGAGACCGCCACCGCCGCCGCGCGGTCGCGCCGCAAGGTCCGCGAGGGCCTGGTGATCAGCGACAAGATGGACAAGACCGTCGTTGTCGAGGTCGAGGACCGGGTTCGGCACGCGTTGTACGGCAAGATCATGCGCCGTACGGCCAAGCTGAAGGTGCACGACGAGCAGAACGCCGCTGGCACCGGTGACCGGGTTCTCATCATGGAGACCCGGCCGCTGAGCGCCACCAAGCGTTGGCGGATCGTGGAGATCCTGGAAAAGGCCAAGTAGCGAAGGCTCGAGCTCGCCCGGCGTTGCGTCGGGCGTAGGTTCCGCCAGGCTCCGGCCGCTACGGCGGCCGGAGAACCGGCAGACATAGGAGATAGACGTGATTCAGCAGGAGTCGCGACTGCGCGTCGCCGACAACACGGGTGCTCGGGAGATCCTGTGCATCCGGGTTCTCGGCGGCTCGGGTCGGCGCTACGCGAGTATCGGCGACGTCATCGTGGCCACGGTCAAGGACGCGATCCCGGGTGCCGGTGTGAAGAAGGGCGACGTCGTCAAGGCTGTCGTCGTTCGCACGGCCAAGGAGAGGCGGCGTCCGGACGGCTCGTACATCCGCTTCGACGAGAACGCCGCCGTCATCATCAAGGACGGCGGGGACCCGCGTGGAACCCGTATCTTCGGCCCGGTGGGCCGGGAGCTGCGGGACAAGCGGTTCATGAAGATTATTTCCCTCGCGCCGGAGGTGTTGTGACCGTGAAGGTCAAGAAGGGCGACACGGTCGTCGTCATCGCCGGCAAGGACAAGGGTGCCAAGGGCAAGGTCATTCAGGCCTACCCGCGGCAGGACAAGGTCCTGGTCGAGGGCGTGAACCGGGTCAAGAAGCACACCCGCATCAGCACGACCCAGCGTGGCGCCAAGACCGGCGGCATCGTCACTCAGGAGGCCCCGATCCACGTCTCGAACGTGCAGGTCCTGGACTCCGACGGCAAGCCGACCCGCGTCGGTTACCGGATCGACGACAACGGCCAGAAGGTCCGCATCGCGCGTAGCACCGGTAAGGACCTGTGATGACCACGGCTACCGAAAAGACCCTGCCGCGCCTCAAGGAGCGGTACCGCAACGAGATCGTGGCGCAGCTGCGTGAGCAGCGCAGCTACGGCAACCCCATGCAGGTGCCGCGGCTGGTCAAGATCGTCGTCAACATGGGTGTCGGCGAGGCTGCTCGCGACGCCAAGCTGATCGACGGCGCGGTCCGCGACCTCGCCACGATCACCGGCCAGAAGCCGCAGGTGCGGCGGGCGACCAAGTCCATCGCGCAGTTCAAGCTCCGCGAGGGCATGCCGATCGGCGCGAAGGTCACCCTTCGCGGCGACCGGATGTGGGAGTTCATGGACCGGCTGCTCTCCATCGCGCTGCCGCGTATCCGCGACTTCCGCGGCCTGGACGGGCGCAAGCTGGACGGGCACGGCAACTACACGTTCGGTCTGACCGAGCAGTCGGTGTTCCACGAGATCGACCAGGACCGGATCGATCGCCAGCGGGGCATGGACATCACGGTGGTCACGACCGCCACGACCGACGACGAGGGCCGGGCGCTGCTCAAGCTCCTGGGCTTCCCGTTCAAGGAGAACTGAGATGGCCAAGAAGGCGCTGATCATCAAGGCGGCCGCGAAGCCGAAGTTCTCGGTTCGCGCGTACACCCGCTGCCAGCGGTGCGGGCGTCCGAAGGCGGTCTACCGCAAGTTCGGGCTCTGCCGGGTCTGCATCCGGGAGATGGCTCACCGCGGTGAGCTGCCGGGCGTGTCCAAGGCTTCCTGGTAAGGGCGACCGCGTCCCGGCCGTCGGCCGGGAACTCCTGCACCGATTAGGTATTGCTCTTCGCCGTAGGCCCGGGGCTGATGCCCCGGGAACCCCGGCGAGAAAGGCTGACGAAATCCATGACGATGACCGACCCGATCGCAGACATGCTCACGCGTCTGCGTAACGCCAACCAGGCGTACCACGATCAGGTGAAGATGCCCTACTCCAAGATCAAGGCGAACATCGCCGAGGTCCTGAAGGCCGAGGGTTACATCGCCACCTGGTCGGTCGAGGAGCCCGAGGAGGGCGCCGTCGGCAAGCGACTGGTCGTCGAGCTGAAGTACGGCCAGAACCGCGAGCGGAGCCTGGCCGGCATCAAGCGCGTGTCCAAGCCCGGTCTCCGGGTGTACGCCAAGTCGGACGGGCTCCCGCGGGTGCTCGGTGGGCTGGGCGTGGCGATCATTTCGACGTCCCAGGGGCTGCTGACCGACCGGCAGGCCCGCAAGCGGAGTGTTGGCGGGGAAGTCCTCGCCTTCGTCTGGTAACGGGAGACAGGTAGAAATGTCGCGAATTGGACGTAAGTCGATCCCGGTGCCAGCCGGCGTCGACATCACGATCGACGGGCAGACCGTCAAGGTCAAGGGCCCCAAGGGCCAGCTCCAGCACACCCTCGCCGAGCCGATCACGGTCGAGCGGGCCGAGGATGGGCAGCTGAGCGTCAACCGGCCGAACGACGAGCGCAAGGCCAAGGAACTCCACGGCCTGAGCCGTACGCTGGTTGCCAACATGATCGTCGGGGTCACCGAGGGCTACCGCAAGAGCCTGGAGATCGCCGGCACCGGTTACCGGGTCACCGCCAAGGGTTCGGATCTCGAGTTCGCGCTCGGGTTCTCGCACCCCGTGGTCGTCCCCGCCCCGGCGGGCATCACCTTCACGGTGGAGCGGCCGACCCTGTTCCACGTGGCTGGCATCGACAAGCAGCAGGTCGGTGAGGTCGCCGCCAACATCCGGAAGATCCGCCCGCCGGAGCCCTACAAGGGCAAGGGCGTCAAGTACCAGGGCGAGGTCATCCGCCGCAAGGCTGGAAAGGCAGGTAAGAAGTGAGCGCCACGCTGCTCAAGCGCCGCCGCGGTGTCGCCGCCAAGCGCGCCGTTGGGCGTGCGCGTCGACACTTCCGCGTCCGCAAGAACGTCAGCGGTACGGCCGAGCGTCCGCGCCTGGTCGTCACCCGCTCGCTGCGGCACATGGTCGCCCAGGTCGTCGACGACACCAAGGGTCACACCCTGGCGTCGGCGTCGACCCTGGACGCCTCGCTGCGCGGTGCGGAGGGCGACAAGAGCGCCCTGGCTGGCAAGGTGGGCGCGCTGCTCGCCGAGCGGGCCAAGGCCGCCGGCGTCTCCAAGGTCGTCTTCGACCGCGGCGGCAACCGGTACGCGGGGCGAGTCGCCGCGCTTGCCGACGCCGCCCGCGAAGCCGGGCTCGAGTTCTAACAACCCCGTCACGAGAGAGAAGGAAGGCTGCTGATGCCAGGTCAACAGCGCCGTGGCGGCGGGTCCGGTGGCAACGAGGGTGGTCGCCGCGACAACCGCCGTGAGGGCGGCCGCGGAAACGCGCCCGTCGAGAAGACCCCGCACCTTGAGCGGGTCGTCGCGATCAACCGCGTCGCCAAGGTCGTGAAGGGTGGTCGTCGCTTCAGCTTCACCGCCCTGGTGATCGTGGGCGACGGCGACGGCACGGTCGGCGTGGGCTACGGAAAGGCCAAGGAGGTGCCCGCGGCCATCGCCAAGGGTGTCGAGGAGGCCAAGAAGCACTTCTTCAAGGTCCCGCGGATCGGTCAGTCGATCCCGCACCCGGTGACGGGTGAGGACGCCGCTGGTGTGGTGCTGCTCAAGCCGGCCTCGGCCGGTACGGGTGTCATCGCCGGTGGACCGGTGCGTGCCGTGCTGGAGTGCGCTGGGATCCACGACGTGCTCTCCAAGAGCCTCGGTTCGTCGAACCCGATCAACATCGTGCACGCCACAGTGGCGGCCCTGAAGGGGCTTGAGTCCCCCGAGCAGGTCGCGGCGCGTCGTGGTCTGCCGGTGGAGGACGTCGCGCCGGCCGCCATGCTGGCGTCGCGTGCGGGGGTGGCGCACTGATGGCACGCCTGAAGGTCACCCAGCTCCGGTCCGGTATCGGGACCAAGCACAACCAGCGTGAGTCGCTGCGTTCGCTCGGTCTCAAGCGGATCAACGACGTGGTGGTCAAGGAGGACCGGCCCGAGATCCGCGGCATGATCTTCACTGTGAGCCACCTCGTGAAGGTCGAGGAGGTCGAGTAATGACGATCAAGGTGCATCACCTGCGCCCGGCGCCCGGTTCCAAGACCGCGAAGACCCGTGTGGGTCGCGGTGAGGGTTCCAAGGGCAAGACCGCTGGTCGCGGTACCAAGGGTTCCAAGGCCCGCAAGAACATCTCGGCGGCGTTCGAGGGTGGGCAGATGCCCATCCACATGCGCCTGCCGAAGATGAAGGGCTTCAAGAACAAGTTCAAGGTGGTCTTCCAGGTTGTCAACCTGGACCGACTCGCTGAGCTGTTCCCGAATGGTGGTCAGGTCGGCCCGCTGGAGCTCGTTGAGTCCGGCGCCGTCCGCAAGGGTCACCCGGTCAAGGTCCTCGGCACCGGGGACCTCGGCGGTGTGGCGCTCCAGGTGTCTGCGCACGCGTTCAGTGCGTCGGCCAAGGAGAAGATCGCTGCCGCCGGTGGCTCCGTCACCGAGCTGTAAGGCGTACGACCATGGCGCCCGTCCAGTTGAGAGCAACTGGCGGGCGCCGTGGTCTACCTGGGGCCTGAGCGCCCGGTAACATCGGTTTCGATTTATGTAGTCGGGCGCATCTGCCCGGACCGGGGTGAGGCTGTTAGAGTCCCATCCCAGCCATGGATTGCGGGCACTCGCCCGTGATCCACCCCGACCCGCCAGGGATCACCGGCGGCCCGCCTCGCGCAGGAGGAAGAAGTTGCTGTCCGCCTTTCTCAGTGCGTTCCGTACGCCTGACCTGCGCAAGAAGCTGCTGTTCACAGTAGGCATCATCGCGGTCTACCGGCTGGGTGCAACGCTCCCCAGCCCGGGCGTCTCGTACGGCAACGTGCAGAAGTGCCTCGACACCATCCAGGGTGACACCACCGGGGTGGTGAACCTTCTCAACCTCTTCTCCGGCGGAGCGCTGCTACAGCTCTCGGTCTTCGCGCTGGGTATCATGCCCTACATCACCGCGTCGATCATCTTGCAGCTGCTGACCGTCGTGATCCCCCGCCTGGAGCAGCTCCGCAAGGAGGGCCAGGCCGGTCAGGCGAAGATCACCCAGTACACCCGCTACCTGACCCTCGGTCTCGGTGTGCTGCAGGCCTCGGCGTTCGTGGCCCTGGCCCGCTCGGGCCAGCTGTTCCAGAACCGCTGCGACCAGTTCCCGATCATCCCCACCGGCACCGGCATCCCGGACTGGCTGACCCTGACCATCCTGGTGATGACGATGACCGCCGGCACCGGCATGGTCATGTGGCTCGGTGAGCTGATCACCGACCGCGGCGTCGGCAACGGCATGTCCGTCCTGATCTTCACCTCGATCGCGGCGCGGCTGCCCAGCGAGGGCTGGCAGATCAAGACCAGCAAGGGCTGGGACATGTTCGCCCTGGTCATCGCGCTGGTCCTGGTGGTCATCACCGCTGTCACCTTCATCGAGCAGGCGCAGCGCCGGATCCCGGTGCAGTACGCCAAGCGGATGATCGGTCGGCGGATGTACGGCGGCACCTCGACCTACATCCCGCTCAAGGTCAACCAGGCGGGTGTGATCCCGGTCATCTTCGGCTCGTCGCTGCTCTACCTGCCGCAGTTGGCGCTGCAGTTCTTCGACCAGACCGACCCGGGCAAGACCCAGTCGTGGATCCAGAACAACCTGGTCAACCCGAGTAGCCCGATCTACATCGCGGTCTACTTCCTGATGATCATCTTCTTCACGTACTTCTACGTCTCGATCACGTTCAACCCGACCGAGGTCGCTGACAACATGAAGAAGTACGGCGGGTTCGTGCCGGGCATCCGCCCGGGCAAGCCGACCGCCGACTACCTGGACTTCATCCTCAGCCGGATCACCCTGCCGGGCGCGCTCTACCTCGGCGTCATCTCGATCCTGCCGAACTTCTTCTTCATCTGGCTGGACAACCAGCAGTACCAGAACTTCCCGTTCGGCGGCACCGCTGTGCTCATCATGGTCGGCGTCGGTCTGGAGACCGTGAAGCAGATCGAGAGCCAACTCATGCAGCGGAACTACGAAGGGTTCCTGCGGTAGATGAGACTCGTTCTGGTTGGCCCGCCGGGCGCGGGCAAGGGCACGCAGGCCGAGTTCATCGCCGCGCACCTCTCGGTGCCGAAGATCTCGACCGGAGACATCTTCCGGTCGAACGTCACCCAGGGCACGCCGCTCGGTGTCGAGGCGAAGCGGTACATGGATGCGGGCGAGCTGGTTCCGGACGAGGTCACCATCAACATGGTCCGGGACCGGCTGGCCGAGCCCGACGCCAGCGAGGGTTTCCTGCTCGACGGCTTCCCGCGAACGACTCCGCAGGCGGCCGCTCTGGACAAGCTCCTGGCCGATCTGGGCACCGCCCTGGATCTGGTCCTGGAGCTGGTCGTCGACGACGACGAGGTGATCCGGCGGCTCTCCGGCAGGCGTACCTGCCGGGGCTGCGGCAAGATCTGGCACGTCGAGTTCGACGCCACCACCCGGCCCGGCATCTGTGACCGGTGCGGCGCCGAGCTGTTCCAGCGCGACGACGACAAGCCGGAGACGATCGCCACGCGGCTCCGCGAATACAGCGAGAAGACCGCACCCCTGGTCGACTACTACGGCGCTCAGGGCAAGCTGGTCGGGATCGACGCCACCGGGCCGGTGGAGGACGTCACCACCCGGGCCATCGACGCGTTGCGGTCGTACGGCGGCTGAGGTCCGGCCGGGCCACGGCGGATAGAGTGCGAACAGCGGGGTACGCGTTATGTGCCCCGCTGTTCGGCAACGAAAGGTAACCGCTCCATGCGTCGTCCCCAGCTGGACATCCAGCTGAAGACCCCTGACCAGATCGAGAAGATGCGGGCCGCCGGGCTGGTGGTGGCCGAGGCGTTGCGTCGGATGCGGGAGGCTGTCGCCCCCGGTGTGAGCACCGCCGATCTGGACGCCATCGCCGAGGCGACCATCCGCGAGGCGGGCGGCGTTCCGTCGTTCAAGGGCTACCACGGTTTTCCGGCGTCGATCTGTTCGTCGGTCAATGAGCAGATCGTGCACGCCATCCCGTCGCCGAAGCAGGTGCTCCAGGCCGGTGACCTGATCTCCATCGACTGCGGGGCGGTGCTGGACGGGTGGCACGGCGATTCCGCGATCACGGTCGGGGTCGGTGACGTCGATCCGGCGCTGCTGAAGATGGCCGAGGTCGCCGAGGACGCGATGTGGGCCGGCATCGCCGCCGCAGCGCGTGGTGCGGCCAGCGGTAAGGGCCGCCTCACCGACATCTCGCACGCGGTGGAGACCGCTGTCCGCAAGGGCGGCCGGTACGGCATCGTCGACGGCTACGGCGGGCACGGCATCGGCACCGAGATGCATCAGGACCCGCACGTGCTCAACCACGGTCGGCCGGGCAAGGGTCCGCGGCTGGTCCCCGGGATGGCCCTGGCCATCGAGCCGATGATCACCATGGCGTCCCCACGTACCGCCGAGTTGGCGGACGGGTGGACTGTCGTCACCCGGGACGGCTCGGTGGCCGCGCACGTCGAGCACTCGATGGCGCTGCTGCCGGACGGCGTCTGGGTGCTCACCGCGTTCGACGGTGGTCGGGCCCGCCTGGGCGACCTGGTAACGGCACGCCAACCCGCGGCCACCAAGACCCCCTAGCCCCGCCCCGGCACCACCTCGACCCGGTGATCATGAAGTTGTTGCCCTGACACGCCCGTGAGGCTGGCAACAACTTCATGATCGACCGACGTCCGGGGTCGGACGGGAGTGGCGCGACGGTGGCATGCTTGCCGGCATGGACGGGCGCGACGGGATGCGAGCCGCGGACTCGGACCGTGCGGCGGTCGCCGACAGGTTGCGGGTCGCACTCGACGAGGGCCGACTGGATCTGCACGAGTACGACGAGCGGTTGCAGCGGGCCTACGCGGCACGCACGTACGCCGACCTTGAGGCTCTGCTGACCGATCTGCCGCCGGTGACGCCGGCGCAGCGGTCGAGCCTGGCGCCGGCTGCCGGGCCGACGGTGAGCCTGCTGGGCGACGAGCTCGATCCGGCCTTCAGCAGGGGCGTCACCGCCCGCTGGTTGGCCGAGGTGTGGTCCCCGTACCTGTGGGTGATCCCCATCGTGGTGACCATCTGGGCGGTGACGTCGGTGCTCAGCCAGGACCTGCTCTACTTCTGGCCGGCCTGGGTGGCGGGGCCGTGGGGCGCGGTGCTGCTGGTCCGCACGGTGGGAGGGCTGGCCGCGAAGGAGCCTCAACGCCAGGCCGTCAAGCGCCAACGCCGCCGAGAGCGCAAGCAGGCAAAGCGCGCCCGCAAATCGGACGACCCCCCAGAAATCTCCTGACCCCGGACCGCACGGGCCCTCCTGGCCCTGTTGATCATGAAGTCATTGCCGCCGATCCCGGCGTGTCGTGACAATAACTTCATGATCAACGGCGGTGGAGATGGGGCCGTTCGGGGCGCCGCGCGGGTTGGTGGGTGGTCGGTTTGGCGGGGGACTGCAGGCCGGCGTACACTTTCAGATCGGCGCACAGCGTCCACTCCGGCATGCCCACCCTGCGCTTCGGTGGGAGCTGGAGCCGCGGCTGGCGCGGGCTTCTGATTCTGATCAGATTTCCGTGTAAGACGTTGTGGGCCGCCCGGAGCAATCGACGTCAGGACAGCGGAGGACATGCCGAAAAAAGACGGAGCCATTGAGATCGAGGGTCGGGTCATCGAGCCCCTGCCGAACGCCATGTTCCGGGTGGAGCTCGCGAACGGCCACAAGGTGTTGGCTCACATCAGCGGCAAGATGCGGCAGCACTACATCCGCATCCTTCCGGAGGACCGGGTCGTCGTCGAACTTTCGCCGTACGACCTGACCCGCGGGCGCATCGTCTACCGCTACAAGTAGTCCTGACGACGGCCGGGAAGTCCCGTGTCCGTCTTCGACGTCCGGTGTCGCGTAGCGCGTCCCCGGGCCAGATGGGAAGTAAGGCAACCGTGAAGGTCAAGCCGAGCGTCAAGAGGATCTGCCAGAAGTGCCGGGTTATCCGCCGGCACGGCCGGGTCATGGTCATCTGCAGCGACCCGCGCCACAAGCAGCGCCAGGGCTGACTCAGCCCGTCCGGCCGGAGCACGGCCGGGTGGCGTTGGTCCAGGTGGATCCCCAGCGACACACACATCACACATGCTCGTCCCAGCCGCGAGCGGTACGCCAGACGTACCTCTGCGTGGCTGACCCCCGGTCGGAGGCCGGGGCCCGCTCGGGCAGCGACCGATCCCGGTCGCCGGCGCTCACCGCGTCGGAAAGACGGGACGGCCGGTAGCGGGGTGGGACGGGTCCACACCTCCGCCACACATCACAAGGAGTACGCCCGCACATGGCACGTCTAGTCGGCGTGGATCTCCCCCGCGAAAAGCGGTTGGAGATCGCGCTCACCTACATCTTCGGGGTCGGTCGCACCCGCGCCCTGGAGACACTCGCCGCTACCGGCATCTCGCCGGACAAGCGCGCTCGGGACCTCACGGACGAGGAGCTCGTGCAGCTCCGCGACCACATCGAGGGCAACTACAAGGTTGAAGGCGACCTGCGCCGCGAGGTCGCCGCTGACATCCGCCGCAAGGTTGAGATCGGCTGCTACGCCGGCATCCGGCACCGCCGGGGCCTGCCCGTGCGTGGCCAGCGGACCAAGACCAACGCCCGGACCCGCAAGGGCCCGAAGCGGACCGTCGCCGGCAAGAAGAAGCCCGGCAAGAAGTAGTTCTTGACCGGATGACGGGGTCGGCCGCCGCCGAGGTGGGTCAGGCCGCAACCCAATCCGGAAAGTCAACTAGGAGCGCACAGACTTATGCCACCGAAGGCTCGTGCCGGAGCCGCTGTAAAGAAGGTCCGGCGCAAGGAACGCAAGAACGTCGCCCACGGGCAGGCGCACATCAAGAGCACGTTCAACAACACCATCGTGTCCATCACGGACCCGACCGGTGCGGTCATCTCCTGGGCCTCCGCTGGCCAGGTCGGCTTCAAGGGCTCCCGCAAGTCGACTCCGTTCGCTGCGCAGCTGGCCGCCGAGGCTGCCGCGCGTCGCGCCATGGAGCACGGCATGCGCAAGGTCGACGTGTTCGTCAAGGGCCCCGGCTCCGGCCGGGAAACCGCCATCCGTTCGCTGCAGGCCGTGGGCCTCGAGGTCGGCCAGATCGCCGACGTCACCCCGCAGCCGCACAACGGATGCCGTCCGCCGAAGCGTCGCCGGGTCTGAGAGGTAGAGAGAGATGGCTCGTTACACCGGTGCAGACTGCCGCCGTTGCCGGCGGGAGAAGATGAAGCTGTTCCTCAAGGGCAGCAAGTGCGATGGTCCGAAGTGCCCGTTCGAGTCCCGGCCGTTCCCGCCCGGGCAGCACGGCCGCGGCCGCACGAAGGAGACGGAGTACCTGCTCCAGCTCCGCGAGAAGCAGAAGGCCCGTCGGGTTTACGGCGTGCTGGAGAAGCAGTTCCGCGGTTACTACGAGGAAGCCGTTGGCAAGCAGGCCAAGACCGGTGAGGTCCTCCTGCAGATCCTCGAGTCGCGGCTGGACAACGTCGTTTACCGGGCCGGCTACGCCCACTCGCGGGACATGGCCCGCCAGTTGGTCAAGCACGGTCACTTCACGGTGAACGGCAAGAAGGTCGACATCCCGTCGTACCGCGTCAAGGAGCACGACATCATCGAGGTTCGGGGCAAGAGCAAGGAGCTCACCCCGTTCATCGTCGCGCAGGCTCAGGCCGGCTCGAAGACGGTTCCGGCGTGGCTTGAGGCCATCCCGAGCCAGATGAAGGTGCTCGTGCACTCCCTCCCGGCCCGGCAGGTCATCGACACGCAGGTCCAGGAGCAGTTGATCGTCGAGCTCTACTCCAAGTAGTCCGAGCTCGTTCGGTGGCCCGCCCTTCGGGGCGGGCCACCGGAACAGTTTGTGTCGTGGGCGTCAAATAGCGGGCGCCCCGGAAGAGAAGAGAAAAGATGCTCATCAGCCAGCGACCCTCCCTCTCCGAGGAGTCGATCAACGAGACCCGGTCCCGGTTCGCCATCGAGCCGCTGGAGCCGGGCTTCGGCTACACCCTGGGTAACTCGCTGCGGCGTACGCTGCTGTCGTCGATCCCGGGCGCGGCCGTCACCTCGATCAAGATCGACGGTGTGCTGCACGAGTTCACCACGATCCCCGGTGTCAAGGAGGACGTGGTCGAGCTCGTCATGAACATCAAGGAGCTGTGCGTCAGCTCCGAGCACGACGAGCCGGTCAGCATGTACCTGCGTAAGCAGGGCCCGGGCGACGTGACCGCGGGCGACATCCAGCCGCCGGCCGGCGTCTCGGTGCACAACCCGGATCTCAAGCTCGCCACCCTGAACGGCAAGGGCCGGCTCGACATGGAGCTGACCGTCGAGCGGGGCCGGGGCTACGTGACGGCGGCGCAGAACAAGCAGTCCGGTGCCGAGATCGGCCGCATCCCGGTCGACTCGATCTACTCGCCGGTGCTGAAGGTGACCTACCGCGTCGAGGCGACCCGTGTCGAGCAGCGCACCGACTTCGACCGGCTGATCATCGACGTCGAGACCAAGCCGTCGATGGGTCCGCGTACCGCGCTGGCCTCCGCCGGTTCGACGCTCGTGGAGCTGTTCGGGCTCGCCCGGGAGCTGGACGAGACCGCCGAGGGCATCGACATCGGGCCGTCCCCGCAGGACGCCCAGCTGGCGGCGGACCTCGCTCTGCCGATCGAGGAGCTGGACCTCACCGTCCGCTCCTACAACTGCCTCAAGCGCGAGGGCATCAACTCCGTTGGTGAGCTCATCGGGCGTACCGAGGCCGACCTCCTCGACATTCGCAACTTCGGTCAGAAGTCGATCGACGAGGTCAAGATGAAGCTCGCCGGGATGGGTCTCGGGCTGAAGGACTCGGCTCCGAACTTCGACCCGGCGCACGTCGTGGACACCTTCGGCGAGGCCGACTACGACACCGACGACTACCGCGAGACCGAGCAGCTCTAGTCCGCGCTGCCGCCACAACTGAGGAGCACCAAAAATGCCCACGCCCACCAAGGGCCCCCGCCTCGGCGGCAGCCCCTCGCACGAGCGGCTGATGCTGGCCAACCTGGCGACCGCGCTGTTCCAGCACGGGAAGATCCAGACCACCGAGACGAAGGCCCGGCGGCTGCGCCCGCTGGCCGAGCAGCTCATCACGAAGGCCAAGCGCGGTGACCTCGCCTCGCGGCGTCGGGTGCTGGGTGTCGTCAAGGACAAGGACGTGGTCTACGCCCTGTTCGACCAGATCGCGCCCCGGTACTCCAACCGCCCCGGCGGTTACACCCGGATCGTGAAGACCGGTCCGCGCAAGGGTGACAACGCGCCGATGGCCATCATCGAGCTGGTGGAGGAGCTTCAGGTCGCCGAGCCGAAGGTGAACAAGAAGACCGCCGCCCGCAAGGCCGCGCAGCAGGACAAGGTCGAGGCGCTCGCCCCGGCCGACGAGTCCCCGAAGTCGGCTCCGGCCGACCAGGACTCCGAGGCGCCGGTGTCGGCGTCCGGTGACACCGACGCCGCCCGCGAGGACAGCGACGAGGCCACCGAGAACAAGGCCTGATCAAGGGCATTGTCGGGCCCGGCACCCCATCGGGGTGTCGGGCCCGACCCGTAACAGGAGGTACGAGGTGGACGAGCGGATCCGGCTGCGGCTGGATGTCTCGTACGACGGCACCGACTTCTCCGGCTGGGCAGCCCAGCCGACCAGGCGCACCGTCGCGGGGGTGCTCGTCGAAACCCTGGACCTGGTCCTGGGCGCCGGTACGGCCACCGGCCTGACGGTGGCCGGGCGCACCGACGCGGGTGTGCACGCCACGGGGCAGGTGTGCCACGTGGACCTGCCCGTGGACGTGTGGCGGCAGCACGAGGGACGGCTGCTGCGTCGCCTGGCCCGGCTGCTCCCCACCGACGTGCGGGTACGGGCGATGACCGAGGTGCCGGCCGACTTCGACGCCCGGTTCTCGGCCACCTTCCGGCGCTACGAGTACCGGGTCACCGATGCGCCCTTCGGTGCCGAGCCGTTGCGCCGCCACGAGGTGCTGGCCTGGCCGAAGCCGTTGGACCTGGCCGCGCTGAACGCCGCCGCGACCGGGCTGGTGGGGGAGCACGACTTCGCCGCGTACTGCCGGCGCAAGGAGCACGCGACCACGCTTCGGGAGGTGACCCGGCTGGACTGGCGTCGCGACCCGGACGACATCCTGGTCGCCACAGTGCAGGCCGACGCGTTCTGCCAGGCGATGGTGCGCAGCCTGGTGGGGGCCATGCTGGTGGCCGGGGACGGCCGCCGCCCGGTCGAGTGGCCGGGAACTCTGCTCACCCAGCGGGAGCGGTCCAGCGAGGTGACAGTGGCCCCCGCGCGCGGGCTGACCCTGGTCGCCGTCGGCTACCCGCCAGATCCGGCCGAGTATGCCCACCGCGCCACCCTCACCCGCCGGTTGCGGGTGCCGATCGAGGGTTGACCGTCGGCACTGTCAGTTGCCCGGCAGATCGCCCTGGTTGGCGTTGCTGCCGGTAGGTGCCGCCGTCGGTTGCGCGGCGGTGCCACCGTCGGCCCGGCTCTGCAGCACGCCCCGGCTGAGGTGCAGCTCGATCATGTCGAACAGGATCTCGCGGACCTTGGCGTCACCCGCCTTGACCGCAGCCCCGTCCTTGCGGACCACCAGCGCGTACGCCAGGTAGTGGCCTCGGACCTGCCAGCCGACGCGTGCCGGAGCGTTGGCCAGGACGTCGGTGCCGTCGCCGTCGTCGGCGGTGAGGCCACGGAAACGGCCCTGCCGATCGTCGAGCAGTTGCCGGAGCCGGTCTCGGGCTCGTTCGGCGCTGACCTTGTCGGTGAGGTTGAACAGGCCGGCGGTGACCAGGTGGCTGTCGTCGGGCGTACTCAGCGTGGCCCGGACGACCTGGTTGCAGCCGAGCCGGACCAGCAGGTCGGCTACCTCGTCGGTGGCGGCGACGGCGCAACTGCCGCTGGACTGTGTCTTGAGCACCTGGTAGCTCGGCTGGTCGGCGGTGAGCTTCAACTCCCTGCCGGGGAAGAGTTCCTTTGCGGTGAGCGGGGCCTGGTCGGTGTCCCGGGAGTCGAGGGCCAGCCGTTCCGCCGGTGCCGACGTCGGGGCGGCGTTCGGCTGGTACGTCGGGTTGCCCTGCGGCTGCTCGTTGCGATTGCTGAGCAGCGCGGCGGCGCCGAGGCCGCAGAGGGCGAGCAGCACCAGGACGGCTGCGCCGCCGATCAGTACCTGCCACAGTCGGCCGCCGCCGCGCCGGGTGGGCGGCTCCGCCGACGTCGCCGAGGTGTAGATCTGGCTGCGCGGTGGGGCGGGTGGGATGTCGGCGCGTGTCGGCAGCGGCTGGGGCGCATCGGCGCGGGCGGCCGGCCCGTGCTGCGGCACATCGGCGCGAGCCGGCGCCGGCTGTGACGAGGGCAGCGAGAGCTGGTTCGGCCGGGGCAGCGACGGCGTGGGGAAGCGCGACGGAGAGGGCCCGGCCGCCGGGGGCGGACCGGCGCCGAGCACCGACAGGTCGGACCCGGGCTCCGGGTACTCCTCGAAAGCGTCCTCATCGGACTGGTACCGATACACCATGTCGCCTAGAGTAGGAGCCATTGTCCCTTTAGGGGGTAATATTGGGGAAATGTGCCTGTGGGCCGCGTCAGGTCCGCCCCGGACCGGTGCGAGAATTGCCGGGTGACCGGCGACCACTACTTCACCGCTCAGCCCACCAGCGACGCCCCGGCGCGCGAGGTCGAGTTCTCCGTCGCCGACCGCGACTACCGGCTCGCCTCCGCCGGCGGGGTCTTCTCCGCCAGCCGACTCGACCCGGGCACCGCAGTGCTGCTGCGCAAGGCCGAGCTGCCCGCCGCCGACACCACCGGCGACCTGCTCGACCTCGGCTGCGGGTTCGGGCCGATCAGCTGCGTGCTGGCCGACCTCGCGCCCGCCAGCACCATCTGGGCGGTCGACGTCAACGCCCGGGCCCGCGAGCTGACCGCCGCCAACGCGGCTCGGGTCGGCGCCGCCGACCGGGTCCGGGTCAGCACGCCCGACGATGTTCCAGACGGCCTCCGCTTCGCCCAGATCTGGTCGAACCCGCCCATCCGAATCGGCAAGGACGGGCTGCACGACCTGTTGCTGCGGTGGCTGCCCCGACTCGCCCCGGACGGCGTCGGCTGGCTGGTAGTCGCCCGGCACCTCGGCGGCGACTCGCTCCAACGCTGGCTCACCGAGCAGAACTGGCAGGTCGAGCGGTACGCCAGCCAAAAGGGCTTCCGGGTGCTGCGCGTCACCCGGTAATTGGATATACCCCCCGACCCTCGTTGGGGCAGGATCCCGGCGTGGGATACGTGGACGTGGCAGCGGTCGGGCACATCCTGCCCGACGGTCGGGAACTCTTCGCCGACGTGTCGTTCCGGGTCGGGGAGGGCAGCAAGGTCGCCCTCGTCGGGCCGAACGGCGCGGGAAAGACGACGCTGCTGAGGATGGTCGCCGGCGACCTGCCGGTACGCAGCGGCGTCGTCGCACGGGCCGGCGGGCTGGGAGTGATGCGCCAGTTCATCGGCATGATCGGCGACGAGTCGACCCTCGCCGACCTGGCGCTGTCGCTGGCCCCGCCGGCGCTTCGCGACGCCGGCCGGCGGCTCGCCGAGACCGAGGCGGCCATGCGGGCGGCCGAGGCCCACGGCAAGTTCAGCAACGCCGCGGGCAAGGCCCAGCTGGCGTACGCCGATGCGCTCGGTGCCTGGGGCGAGGCCGGCGGGTACGACGCCGAGGTGCTCTTCGACACCGTCGCGACAATAGTGCTCGGCCAGCCGTGGGACGCCGTACGGGAGCGTCCGGTGCGTACCCTCTCCGGCGGTCAGCAGAAGCGCTTCGCCCTGGAGCTGCTGCTGCGCGGCCCGGACGAGGTGCTGCTGCTCGACGAACCGGACAACTTCCTCGACGTGCCCGGCAAACGCTGGCTGGAGGCGCGACTGCGCGAGTCGACGAAGTCGGTGCTCTACGTCTCGCACGACCGTGAGCTGCTGGCCCAGAGCGCCGACCGGGTGGTCGCCGTCGAGGGCGGCAGCGCCTGGGTGCACCCGGGCGGCTTCGCCAGCTGGTACGAGGCGCGGGTGGCCCGGCACGCCCGCCTCGACGAGCTGCGCCGACGCTGGGACGAGGAGCACCAGAAGCTGCGTGACCTGGTGCTGATGTACAAGCAGAAGGCCGCGTACAACGACGGGTTGGCCTCGCGCTACCAGGCCGCGCAGACCCGGCTGCGCAAGTTCGAGGAGGCCGGGCCGCCGCCCGTACCCCCCAAGGACCAGGACATCCGGATGCGCCTGTCCGGCGGGCGGACCGGCAAGCGCGCGGTCGTCTGCGAGCAACTGGAGCTCGACGGCCTGACATTCCCCTTCGACCTGGAGATCTGGTACGGCGACCGGGTGGCGGTGCTCGGTGCCAACGGCACCGGCAAGTCGCACTTCCTGCGGTTGCTGGCCCGTGGCGGCACCGACCCCGACCCGGCGAACGGACCGGTCGACGGGGCGGGCGCGCTCACGCCGGTGACGCACGAGGGCATGGCCCGCCTTGGCGCCCGGGTCCGCCCCGGGCACTTCTCCCAGACCCACGACCGGCCGGAGCTGATGTCGAAGACGCTCGTCGAGATCCTCTGGCGCGGCGACGAGCACCGCACCGGAATGGACCGGCACGCGGCGATGGGGGTGCTCAGTCGCTACGAGCTGGCCGCGCAGGGCGACCAGCGCTTCGGCACGCTCTCCGGCGGGCAGCAGGCCCGATTCCTGGTGCTGCTGCTGGAGCTGTCCGGGGCGACACTGCTGCTGCTCGACGAGCCCACCGACAACCTCGACCTGGCCAGCGCGGAAGCGCTCGAAACGGGCCTGAACGCCTTCGAGGGGACGGTCATCGCGGTGACCCACGACCGTTGGTTCACCCGCTCGTTCGACAGGTTCGTGCTGTTCCGGGGCGACAGCGAGGTGGTGGAGACCCCGGAACCGGTCTGGGACGTCGGGTGATCCCCACCGACCTGCCCGACCGCCTGTGCGGCGTCGAGGGGGTGGTCGCCGTGGCGCTCGGTGGCAGCCGGGCCCGCGGCGAGCACCGCCCCGACTCCGACTGGGACCTGGGCCTGTACTACTACAAGGACGGGCTGGACGTGCCGGCGTTGCGGGCGGTGGCCGCGACCGTCGCGGATGACCCCGAAGTAGTTCTCACCGCCCCGGGTGGTTGGGGGCCCTGGGTCGACGGTGGTGGTTGGCTGCGAATCGGCGGGGTCGCCGTGGACTGGATCTACCGGGATCTCGACCGGGTGCACCGCGCCTGGACGGAATGCCAGGTCGGCCGGTACGAGGTCGGCGTGCAGGCCGGGCACCCACTCGGTTTCTACTCGTCCGCCTACGTCGGCGAAGTGGCGCTGTGCCAGGTGCTGGCGGATCCGGCCGGCCAGCTGACCCGGCTGAAGGAGCAGACCCGGGACTATCCACCCGCGCTGGCCGACGCGCTGGTGGCCGGCGGCTGGGAGGCCGGGTTTCTGCTCAGCGGCGCGGCCAAGGCCGCCGTCGGCGGGGACAGCGGGTACGTCGCCGGCTGCCTGTTCCGGACGATCGGGGTGCTCGCCCAGGTGCTGCACGCCCGGGCGGGCCGGTGGTTGGTCAACGAGAAGGGGATGATCGCCGCCGCAGGGCGGCTGCCCGGGGCCCCGCCACACTTCGAGCAGCGGGCGCAGGCTCTGCTCGGCGCCGTCGGCCGCCGCCCCGCCGAGCTGGCCGCCACCGTCGGAGCCGCCCGTGAGCTGGTCACCGAGGTGGTCGGCTGAGCCGCCGCCGAGGTGGCCTGCGCTCGGTGGACATAGGGTGGATCTCGTGACTGAGTTAACGCTTACCCACGGATGAATCCAGGGGATTTCCGGCTCGGACCGCATTCGACCCCGCATCCCGAAGGGAGGTGGTCACATGCCTTACGTCGTCAGCACCGGCACGGTCGCGCTCTACCGTGGCGAGGATCGTCCTCGCGGCGTTGAGGTCGCGGCAGGCGGTGAAACCGCAGGCAGCGCACTCGAAAATTCTGACATTCAAACCGATGCGCTGCTTGGCTCTCGCCGCGCACGAGGAACACGTCATGGTTGTGTAGGCGGGCGGAACCAGCACCACCTTTCGGCCCGCCCGCGTGCCCTGCTGGATCAGTTCCCGCTTCGCCGTGCCGATCGCGGCGTCAGCGGCTTTACGTGCCATCGTGGACCTGGTCAGGAACGTCGGTTTGAAGTCTTCCACGGCGATCACCTGGTGGTGGTCGACGACTCGTTTCGCCCACTGGCGGGAGTCGTGGATGTTCTGTCGGGCAGCTTTCTTGTGCAACTTCGCCGCCGCGCGCTTGGCCCTTCGGTAGCCGTTGGACTGCGCATGGCCCTGCGGGCGGCGTCGGCGGGCCATCTTCCGCTGCGCCCTGGCCAACTCAGCGGCGCACCGCTTGCGATGCCCGAGGTGCGGCAAATCGAATCGGGCATCGGTGGTCGTGGCGGTGGTCTTCACGCCCCAGTCAACGCCGATCGACTTGGACGCCTCGGGTGTGGCGGCGGCCTCGCGGCGGACGACGAACGACGCGTACCAGTGGCCAAGGCTGTCTTGGTAGACGCGCACGCTGGTCGGCGGAGACGGCAGGTCCCGGGACCAGACGACGGGCATGCTGATGCCACCGGCAAGGCGCAGCCGCGTTTCGGCGATGGTGAAGCCACGCAGGGTGTACTCCATGCTGGGCAGCGACCGTTTTCGGGTCTTCACCTTCGGCCGTCCCCGGCCTTTGACGGTGAACGAGTGGCGCAGCGCGGCCGCGTACGTGCGCAGGGTCTGTTGCTGAGCGACCTGCGAGCCGGCGCGCAGCCAAGCGTTTCTGGCGCGGGCTTCAGTGAGCATCTTGGACAGCCCGCCGAAGGTGGGCTTCGCGCCAACCTCCTGCTGGTGCACGGCTTCGTTCCATAGGAATCGGCAGCGGCCCCATTCGGCGAGCAGTGCGGCCGTCGCGGTCGCGGCGGGGCGCAGCCGGTAGGTGTAGCGCACTACCTCCATCACAACAATCACTATAAATCTCGACGGCAGATAGTGCCGGGACGTTCGAGGTGGAAATCCAGACTGCCAATCTTTTGGAGCAATGGCCATTTCGTCGCCACAACCGGCGGCACGATCTCAGAGGTGGTCAACGTTATGTCGATAACCAGCGCAACGTGTGCATTGATTCCGCACCTCAACCTGATTAAAGACGAGGGTGTCTCATGAACGACCAAATGACCTATCGCCGGCTGGGCGACTCCGGGCTCGTGGTGTCCGTGGTCGGCATCGGCTGCAACAACTTCGGCCGCAAACTCGACCTCGACGGCACCCGGGCGGTGGTGGACGCCGCGCTGGACGCCGGGATCACCCTGTTCGACACCGCCGACATCTACGGCGAGCCGCAGGGCAGCTCCGAGGAACTGCTCGGCCAGGCGCTCAAGGGCCGCCGGGACGACGTGGTGGTGGCCACCAAGTTCGGCATGGACATGAACGGCCTCAACGGGCCGGACTACGGCGCGCGTGGTGCGCGGCGCTACATCGCCCGCGCTGTGGAGGCGTCGCTGCGCCGCCTCGGCACCGACCACATCGACCTGTACCAGATGCACGAGCCCGACCCGGGCACCCCGATCGACGAGACCCTCGCCGCACTGGACGACCTGGTCCGGGACGGCAAGGTCCGCTACCTGGGCAACTCGAACTTCGCCGGCTGGCAGATCGCCGACGCGGACTGGGTCGCCTCGTCCAACGGTCGGTCCCGCTTCATCAGCGCGCAGAACCACTACAGCCTGGTGGAGCGCTCGGTGGAGGCCGAGGTGATCCCTGCCTGTGAGCGGTTCGGCCTCGGCATGCTGCCGTTCTTCCCGCTCGCCAACGGTCTGCTCACCGGCAAGTACAAGCGCGAGGCTCAGCCGCCGGCCGGCAGCCGGCTCTCCGGCGGTGGCCGGTACGCGGAGCGGCTCGCCGCAGCCGACTGGGACACCATCGAGGCGATCGAGGCGTACGCGGCCGAGCGGGGTCTGACGATGCTCCAGGTGGCGATCGGCGGGCTGGCCGCCCAGCCGGCGGTGACCTCGGTGATCGCCGGTGCCACCACGCCCGAGCAGGTGCGTGCCAACGCCGCCGCTGGCGTCTGGGAGCCCAGCGACGACGATCTGGCGGCGCTGCGCGCCGTCCTCTGAGCGCTGCGGGGCGTGCGCTGCGTCGCGCGCGGGCGTGCGCTGCGTCGCGCGCGCGTGCGCTGCGCATGATCCACTCGCGTTCCTTGAAGTCGGGGTGACCTGCAGTCCGGGAAGCCCCGACTTCAAGGAGGCCGAGTCGATCACCAGCCGATCGAACGACACCGGGCCGGGCCGCTCGTCGCGGCCCGGCCCGGTCCTGTGCGTGGGCGCCGGAGCGCCGGTCTACCAGCTGGTGCGCCGGTCGGTCTAGCTGGTGCGGCGGCGGCCGAACAGCATGGCCACGCCCATGGCGGCGGCGATGAGCACGAGACCGGCCGCCGCGAACGGCCACCAGTCCGCTCCGCCGCCGTCCGCCGGCTCGGTCACCGCGACCGGCTTGGGCGCCGGCGGTGACTGCGCCGCCTTCGCCTGCACCGTGGCGGTGGCCTTGCTCTGAAGTGGAGCGGGGGAGTTCACCGACACCTTCCACGTGCCGGTGGAGAGCACCGGGCCGCTGCTGTAGAAACCGTGCCCCTCGGGCTGCGGTTCGAGCTGCACCGGCCCGACCCGCTGCCCGTCCGGGCCGGTGGCGGTGAGGACCAACCGCACCACCTGCTCCAGCCGGCGGCCATCGGCGTAGGTGGCCTGGATGGTGACGCCCTGAGCCCCGTCGCCGGCCACAGTGAGTTTGAGCTTGTCGGCCTGCGCCGCCGGGGCGGCCTTGTCAGCCTGTGCAGCCGGGGCGGCCTGAGCGGCCTGCGCTGCCGCCGGGGCGGCGGCGGACAGGGTCACTGCCAGTCCGACGAACACGGCGGCCAGGATCTTGCGGATACCCGTCACGGACATCTCCTCCCTACCGATGAGGGAGGCCCCTCCCCGACGCCGTAGCGCCGGGGAGGGGCCTCGTCGGATCAGAGCTGACGACCGGGTGCCAGCCGGGTGGCATCGCCACCGAGCCGCCCGGTGCCCTTTACCGAGTCGCCGCCGTTCGCCTTGACCCCGGCCTTGCTGGCCGCGCCGCCGAGCCGAACGATCATGGCGTCGGCGTCCCGGATCAGGACGTCCCGGACCTCCGCCTCGGGCACCAGCGTGGCGTCGCTGGCGAGCGTCCGGAACGCGGTCAGCTGCCGGACGGCAGCCTTGTCGTCGCCGGCCGCCTCGGACGCGCGAACAGCGTCGAGCTTGTTCGACAGCTGCTTGTGCGCCTTGGTCGAGAGCCGCCCCGTCGCCTTGAACCGGTCCAGCAGACTCTGCATGTCCCGGAAGCAGGTGGTGACGAAGAACCGGACCGTCGAGGTGGTCTTGTTGCCCGCCTTGTCGGTAGCGGTAACGGTCAGCTCGTGCAGGCCGAGCGACAGGTCGTACATGGCCTGCAGAGTGCCGCTGGTGTACGCCTGGCCGTCGAGCTGACCGACCACGCTCGCGATGCCCGAGGTCGGGTCGACGGCCTGCCAGGCCACCCGGACGTCCTGGCTGTCGCCGTAGAGCTGGCCGTCGGCCAGCCCGGACACCAGCAGCGTCGGCTTGGTGCCGTCGATGCGCAGCACCGCCGACTTCAGCGTCTCGACGTTGCCAGCCTTGTCCGCCGAGCGGAACAGCAGCTCGTGCTGCCCGTCGCCGGTCACCTCGATCGGCGTCGAGTACGGCGCCCACGCGCCACCGTCCAGCGACCACTCCACCGTCTTGACGCCGGAACCGGCGTCGGTGGCGGCCAGCACGACCGGGATGGTCCCGTTGTGCCAACCGGCGTCGTTCGCCGGAGCGAACGTCGCCGAGGTCACCGGCGCTGTGGCGTCGATCTTGACCGAGACGGTCTTGGTCGCCTCCACGTTGCCGGCCTTGTCCGTCGAGCGGAACCGGAGCTCGTGCTCGCCGTCCCCGCTGACCGCCACCGGAGCGGTGTACGCCGTCCAGGTGGTGGCCCCGTCCAGCTGGTACTCCGTACCGGCGAGGCCACTACCGCCGGCCTCGTCGGCACCGGTGAGCGTGATCGTCACCGGCCCGGTGTGCCACCCGTCGGTCGGGGTGCCGGAAACCGCCGAGGTGGTCACCGGCGCCGTCTCGTCGGCCACCTTCGTGCTGAGCCGGAAGTAGTCGAACGAGGCGGTCTTCGACGCCGTCTGGTTGGCGCCGAGGGTGAACAGCCCCACCTTCGGGGTGGCCCCGACCGCGCTGGTGGTCAGCGTCGGCAACGCGGTCCACGTCGTCCCGTCGGCCGAGTACGACGCGGTGAACGTGTCGCCCGTGCGGGCCAGCCGCAGGTGCCACACCGCCGAGGTCAGGTTGCCCGCCTCGGGCTGCGGGTTCTGGACCACCCCGGCGATCTCGCTGCGGAACTCGATCCGCCGCGTCACCGCCTGGCCGGCCTGGTTGTCCGCGATGAAGTCGAACTTCACGTAGTTGTCGTCGTCGGCCTGCACGAGCAGACCGGCCTGCTGGTACTGCTCGTTCAGCAGGCTGCCGTCGACCTTCGTCTCCAGGGTCCAGTCGCCGGACGGCGCGGTCTGGAGGATGAAGTTCTTCGGCCCGGTGTTGTCGGTGCCGTAGATGTCACCGTTGGGCACGTCGATCCGCAGCGCGCCATCGGTGACCCGGTAACCGCTCGGGTCCTCCCGCGTCACGGCGTCCCACCGGCACTTGTCGAGCGTGCTGCCGGTGAACTCGTCCGACGGGTCGACCGGGCCGGCCGGAGCGTCCGGCGTGACCTGGAACGAGTCGAACGCGGCGTCGACAACCGGCGCCTCGGTGCCTCCGTTGAGCGCGAAGACCCCGATCCGCGGGTTGGTGATGCCCTCAAGCGCGGCCGAACGGCCGACCGGGGTGAAGGTCTGCCCGTCGCCCGAGGCGGACGCGGTCAGGTTCGTGCCGTCGCTGGTGATCCGCAGGTACACGGTGTCACCCGCCGGTGCGTTGGTGGCGTCGGCGGCCTCGTTGCGAGGAGTGGCCGCCGTCTCCCGGATGAACTCCACCCGCCGGCTGCCGTTGTACAGCAGGTCCACCTTGGCGTAGTTGTCGTCGTCGCCGTACACCAGCAGGCCGGCCTGCTGGTAGTTGGCAGTCACCGGCAGCGTGACCTTGGTGGTCATCTCCCATGCGCCGGTCGGGGCCGCCTGGAGCACCAGGTTGGTGGCGTCGTTGCGAGCGCCGTAGAGGTCACCCACGCCAGTGGGCAGCCGCAGGGCGCCGCCACTGAGCGAGTAGAGCTGGTTCTCCCGAACGACGCTGGTCCAGCGCTCCTTGTCGAGGCTGTTGCCGTTGAAGTCGTCCGAACGCGCCCCGAAGCAGGACGTGTCCGGCGCGTCGACCCGCACCGGCACCGTGGCGTACGACTTGGCGCCCTTGCTGTCGGTCACCGTGAGGGTGGCCGTGAAGGTGCCCGCGCTGGTGTAGGTGTGGCTGGCGTCCAGTGTGGTCGCCGAGCCTCCGTCACCGAAGTCCCAGGCGTACGTCAACGGGGTGTCGCCCTCGGCGTCGGTGGCCGTGCCGTCGAAGGCGACGGTGACCGGTGCGGTGCCGGTGGCCGGGGTGGCAGTGGCGCTGACCACCGGCGGCCCGTTCTCGGTGACACCGCGGCCGACGAAGTCCATCCAGTTGACGTTGAACAGCGAACCCGTTCCGCCGTTCGGATCGCGGGCCAGGAAGTACAGCGAGCCGCTCGCCGCGCCGGTGACCGGTGCGCTCACGTCCGTGTACGTCTGCCACGCGCCGGTCGACGGTACGACGGCCGTGGCGACCACCGGTCCGTCGACGGCACCCGCGCGCACCTCGATCCGACCGCCAGCGGCGGCGGAGGCGGCCCGGAACCGAATCTCGGTGATGTTGGTCAGGTCCGCCGGAGCGACCGACCACCAGTCGCCGTCCTCGATGAACGCGATGCTCTGGCCGCCACCGGCGGTGTCGGCGCCGGCCTCCCGCTGCACGCCGGGGTCTCCACCGCCGGTGCTCACCGGGGCACGCCCGGTGGCGGTGAAGTACTCGGCCTGCTTCTGCTTCGGCTGGAGGACCTCGATCTGCCGACCGGTCAGGGCACCGGCGCCGCCGGCACCACCCTCGTCGGTGTAGGTCGCCTCGAAGACCGCGAAGACGTTCGCCTCGGCGCCGTGCCCGGAGGCGAGCGACGTCTGGACGGTGCCGGTGCAGCCGGTGTGCTGCTCCAGCGGGTGGGCGTGCTCGTCGTGACCGAGCAGCACCTGAAGCCCCACCCGGTCACAGTCGATCTGCCCGTCCTCGGGGTCGGTCACCTTGATCGAGTAGCGGACCTGGTCGCCCCAGTTGAAGAAGCCGCCGTCCGGTGGGAACTCGATGGAGACCGTCGGGGCGGTGTTGCCCACGGTGACCGGCACATTGGCCACCGCGGTCCGGCCCTTGGGGTTGGTGACGGTGAGCTGGGCGGTGTAGTTGCCCGCCGTGGCGTACGTGTGGGTCGGGTTGGCCTCGGTCGAGGTCTGCCCGTCGCCGAACGTCCAGGCGTAGGTGAGCGTGCCACCGTCCGGGTCTCGGGAACCGGCGCTGGAGAAGGTGACAGTCAGCGGCGCCGGACCCGAGGTCGGGTTGGCGGACGCCGCGGCGATCGGGGCGCGGTCACCGGCGGTGTAGTCGATCCGGTAGACGCCCGAGTTGTCGTTGTTGCCGCCGAAGCCGCTGCCCCACTCGATCAGGTACAGCGCCCCGTCCGGGCCGAACTCGAAGTCCATCGGCCGGACCATGCTCATGCCGGTGAGCAGCTGGTTGATGTCCACCAACGACTTGCCGTCGGGGGTCAGCTGCATGGTGTACATCTTGTTCTGGTTCCACTCGCCGAGCAGAGCCTTGCCGTCGTAGTACGCCGGCCACTTGCGGTTCGAGTTCAGGTCGGCGTCGTAGCGGTAGACCGGGCCGCCCATCGGGGCGCCGCCGCCACCGATCTCCGGGTAACGCGCGTCACCGGCGTACCCGTAGTCGACCGTCGCCGGGACCACCGGCGGGAGGTTGGTCAGGCCCGTGTTGTTGGGCGAGTTGTTCACCGGGGCGGCGCAGTCGAACTTCGGACCGCTCGGGCCGGACGGGAACGTGTAGTCGTTGTACGCCTCGTTCGTGCCCGTGCAGTACGGCCAGCCGTAGTTGCCCGGGGTGACGACGTTCCACTCGACCAGACCGCGGGGGCCCCGGTTCGGGTTGTCCGTGTTGGCGTCCGGTCCGTAGTCCGCGACGTACAGCGTGTTGGTCTTCGGGTCGGTGCCGATCCGGAACGGGTTGCGGAAGCCCATCGCGTAGATCTCGGGACGGGTCTTCTCGGTGCCCGCCGCGAAGAGGTTGCCCGCCGGAACGGTGTACGTCCCGTCGTCCTCCGGGTGGATCCGGATCACCTTGCCGCGCAGGTCGTTGGTGTTGCCGGAGGTGCGCTGCGCGTCGTAGTCCTGGCGACCCGCCCGCTCGTCGATCGGCGAGTACGAGTTCGACTCGAACGGGTTGGTGTTGTCACCGGTGGCCAGGTAGAGGTTGCCGTCGCCGTCGAAGGCCATGCTGCCGCCGGCGTGGCAGCAGGTGTTGCGTTGGGTGTCGACCCGTAGCACCTGCTTCTCGCTGGCCAGGCTGATGGTGTCGCCGGTGACGGTGAAACGGGACAGCAGGTTGCGGGTGACCCCGTCGTTCGGGGCGTAGTACAGGTACACCCAGTTGTTTGTGGCGAAGTCCGGGTCGAGCCGGATGCCGATGAGGCCGTCCTCGTTACCGGTGAAGACGTCCAGGTCGACGGCGGTGACGGTGTTGCCGGTGTCCGGCTTCACGATCTGCACGCGACCGTCGCGCTCGATGTAGAAGACACGCCCGTCGGGGGCGACGTCCAGCTCCATCGGGTTGCTGGTGTTGCTGTCCAGCGTGACCTTCTCGAAGTTCGAGGTCTTCGAGGCGCCGCAGTCGGCGTTCTCGACGCCGGCCGCGGTGCGGATGCCGCCGAGCAGGTGGGAGAGGAACTCGGGCTCGGCGTACGACTCCCGGGTGTGCCCGCCGCCCGTGTACCAGGAGCGGCCACCGTCGTAGTCCTGACACCAGGCGATCGGGTGGTCCGCACCCATCGCGCCGGCGCCGGCGGTGTAGCTCTTCTCGTCCAGGCTGGCCAGCACGTGCACGTCCGGCCGGGGGTTGGTCTGGTAGTTGTACCACTCGTCGAACCGGGACCACCGGTCCGGCAGACCGGCGGTGGACGGGTGGGCGTGGTCCTCCACCTTGACAGTGGCCTGCTGGTTCTGCGGGTGGTTGGCGAAGTACGCGCCGACCAGGTCGCCGTACCAGGCCCAGCTGTACTCGGTGTCCGACGCGGCGTGGATGCCGACGTAACCGCCGCCGGCCTTCACGTAGCGCTCGAACGCCGCCTGCTGGTCGGCGTTGAGCACGTCACCGGTGGTGGAGAGCCAGATCACGGCCTTGTACTTCGCCAGGTTGGCGTCGTTGAATGCGGCGCCGTCCTCGGAGTTGTCAACCGTGAATCCGTTGTCGACGCCGAGCTGCTGGAGGGCGGCGACGCCGGTGGGGATGGAGTCGTGCCGGAAGCCGGCGGTCTTGGAGAAGACGAGGACGGAGAAGGGATCGGCTGCGGCCTTTGGCGCCTTCGGCGCCACCTGGCTGACCGGGGCTGCGGCTTTCGCATCCCGTGGGGGAACCTGGGCGGCCGCTTGCGCGGGCGCGCCGAACAGGGTGGTCGAGGCCATGGCCAGGGAGATCAGGGTTGCGGTGATGGGTAAGCGGGCACGACGAGAACGGGACACGCCGCCTCCTGTGTCGTAGTGACAGAGCTCGCGGGAGTCGGCTCGCCGAAGGCCGTCCCTGATGGAGCCGGTGGTCACACCCTGCCAGGGTGCCCCCACCGACATTTTGTCGAATCGCTGAACAAATTAATTCGGCTGGCTCGATGTCGGGCAAGATGCGGACGGGTAACGGTTCTGCAACGGGGGGCGACATTCCGAACAGGACCGTATGAAGTGCCCCATTGGATCTCGCTCGTTTTGACGCGGCCCGCCGGCTGGCCACCGCCGACCCCGCGCCTTGGCAGGCCGGCGGATCTGTCGTACGGTGACACGCAAGTAACCCACGGGAGCCCGGTGTACCGGGCTGAGAGGGGGGCTGACAGCCCCCGACCGTTGAACCTGATCCGGGTAATGCCGGCGCAGGGAGGAGCGTTGCCGTGCCGTCCCTGGGGCGATTGCATCTCATCACCGACACCCGACCGGGTCGCGACCCACTCGCAGTGGTTCGCGCCGCCCTCACCGTGGCCCACGCCGATCTGGTCGTGCAGGTCCGGGTCGAGGATTCCGCCACCGACCGCGAGGCGTACGACCTGACCCGGCGGGTGTTGGCGCTCTGCGCGTCGTACGGGGCGACCTGCCTGGTCAACGACCGGTTGCACGTGGCGCTGGCGGTGGGCGCCGCCGGTGGGCACGTCGGCGCCGACGACCTGCCGGTCGCCGCCGCCCGCCGGGTGCTCGGCCCCACCGGTGTGCTGGGCGCCACCGCTCGCGCGCCGGGCCCGGCGAGCGAGGCCGTCGCGGCGGGCGCCAGCTACCTGGGCGTCGGGCCCTGTCACACCACCAGCACCAAGACCGGCCTGCCGGACCCCATCGGGCCCGCCGGGGTACGCGCCGTCGTCGACGCCGTCGGCGTCCCGGTCATCGCGATCGGCGGAGTGACCGCAGCCCGGGTGCCGGCGCTGCGGGCCGCCGGAGCGTACGGGGTGGCGGTGGTCGGTGCCGTCTCCGCCGCCGCCGACCCGGCACGGGCGACCGCCGAGCTGATCGAGGCCCTGACGTGCTGACCGGCCGGTCCCCGTCACCGCCGTCGAGCGACCGGGTCCGGCCGGACGTGGCAGTGGTGGGTGCGGGGCCGATCGGGCTGGCGATCGCCTGGCGATGCGCCGCGCGCGGGCTGCGGGTGGTGGTGCACGATCCGGCGCCCGGCTCGGGGGCGTCGGCGGTGGCCGCCGGCATGCTCTCCCCGGTCGCCGAGGCGTACTTCGGTGAGCGGCAGCTGACCGGGTTGTTGCTGGCGTCCGCCGCCCGCTGGCCGGCGTTCGCCGCCGAGTTGACCGAGACGACCGGAGTCGAGATCGGCTACCGGACCGAGGGCACCCTGATGGTCGGGCTGACCGGCGACGACCTGGCCGAGGCGCGCAGGCTGTGGGCGTACCAGCAGGGGTTGGGTCTGCCCGTGACGCCGCTGCGCCCCAGTGAGCTGCGCGACCGCGAACCGGCGCTCGCCCCACGGGTGCGCGGCGGCGCGCTCGCGCCCACCGACCACCAGGTCGACCCGCGGCTGCTGGTGCCGGCGCTGCGCACGGCCGCGCAGCGGGCCGGCGCGGTGCTCGTGCGGCAGCCGGTCCGGTCGGTGTCCGACGTGGACGCGTCGGTCACAGTGGTCGCCGCCGGCTGTGGAGCCGCAGCGCTCACCGGCCTGCCAGTGCGGCCGGTGAAGGGCCAGATCCTCCGGCTGCGCGCGCCCGACGGCGTCGCGCCGGGCTTCCGGCACGTGATCCGGGGGTACGCCGACGGCGAGCACGTGTACCTGGTGCCGCGCGCCGACGGTGAGGTGGTGCTCGGCGCGACGGTCGAGGAGCGCTCGGACACCACTGTCACCGCTGGTGCCGTGCAACGGCTGCTGCGCGCCGGCGTCGATCTGCTGCCCGAGTTGGCCGAGTACGACCTGGTCGAGGCGGTCGCCGGGCTGCGTCCGGGCACTCCTGACAACGCACCGATCCTCGGGCCGCTGCCCGACCGACCGGACGTCCTGGCCGCTACCGGGCACCACCGGCACGGCATCGTGCTCACCCCGATCACCGCCGACCTGATCGCCGACCTGGTGCTCGGCGGCGTACCCGACCCGCTGCTCGCGCCCTTCCGGGCCGATCGCTTCGGCGGTGCCGCCGCGGTGGCCGCGTCGGGCGGACCTGAACCGACGATGGAGGGGGACCTGTGGAGTTGACTGTGAACGGGGCCGGGCGCAGCGTCGCCACCGGCGCGTCAGTGGCGGACCTGGTCCGCGACATCGTGCCGCATTCACGTGGGGTGGCGGTCGCTGTCAACGGCGAGGTGGTGCCTCGGACCGGCTGGCCGGCCCGAGCGCTGTGCGACGGTGACCGGGTCGAGGTCCTCACCGCGGCGCAGGGCGGGTGAGCGGCGTGACCTTCGAACTGGGTGGGGAGACCTTCACCTCACGGCTGATCCTCGGCACCGGCGGCGCCGCGAACCTGCACGTCCTGGAACAGGCGATCCGGGCGTCCGGCACCGAACTCGTCACACTGGCGCTGCGCCGGGTGGGCACGGCGCCGGGCTCCACCGGTGGGCTGCTGGAGTTGCTGGACCGGTGCGGCGTACGCCTGCTGCCGAACACCGCCGGCTGCCACACCGCCACCGAGGCGGTGAAGGTGGCCCGGTTGGCCCGGGACGCGTTCGACACCGACTGGGTCAAGTTGGAGGTGATCGGCGACGAGCGGACGCTGCTGCCCGACGGGGTGGAGCTGCTCCGCGCCGCCGAGGAGTTGGTCGCCGACGGCTTCACTGTGCTGCCGTACACCAGCGACGACCCGGTGCTCGCCCGCCGCCTCGCCGACGTGGGCTGCGCCGCGGTGATGCCGGCCGGCTCCCCGATCGGTTCGGGGCTCGGCATCGGCAACCCGCACCACATTCGACTCATCCGGCAGGGTGTGGACGTGCCGGTGATCCTCGACGCCGGCATCGGCACCGCGTCCGACGCGGCGCTGGCCATGGAGCTGGGCTGCGACGGGGTGCTGCTGGCAAGCGCTGTCACCCGGGCCGCCGATCCGGTGGCGATGGCCACCGCGATGCGGTACGCGGTCGAGGCGGGCCGACTGGCCGCCCAGGCCGGCCGGATCGAGCGGCGCTTCCACGCGCTCGCCTCCACCCCCGACGAGGGAAGACCAGAGCTGTGACCCCCCCGTCCGGGGTTGTCGTGTTGACCGACCGGCTCGTGGCGCGGGGTGGGCTCGACCGGGTGGTGGCGGGGGCCGTGGCCGGGGGAGTGCGCTGCGTGGTGCTGCGGGAGAAGGACCTGCCGCGCGCCGAACGCGCCGCCCTCGCCGCCGACCTGCGCGCGATCCTCGCCGACGTCGGCGGAACCCTCGTCGTGGCCGGCCCCGACCCGCTCGGCGGCGACGCCGTGCACCTGCCCGCCGCCGGGCCGTACCCACCGCCAGCTCACGCCTTGGTCGGCCGCTCCTGTCACGACCAACCAGAGCTGGACCGCCTGACCACCGAGCACTACGCCACCATCTCCCCAGTCTGGCCCACGAAGACAAAACCGGGCTACGGCCCACCCCTGGGACCGGACGGCCTGCGAAAGCTTGTCGAGACCAGCCCGGTACCCCTGCTGGCCCTCGGCGGAGTGGAAACCCCGGAACAGGTAACCGCCTGCGTCAAGGCGGGGGCCGTCGGGGTTGCGGTGCTCGGCGCGATCATGCGAGCCAAAGACCCCACCGAAACAGCCGCGAGTTTGACCAGCGCTTATGTCGAGGCGGTCACCCCTGTGCTGACCCAAACCCGGCGCGGGGTCACCCAGGTCTCCACGTCAGGGCTGCGGCCGACCGTGCCCACGCAGGGATCAAGCCTGACCGCCCGGAGTGGGCACGGTCGGCCGCAGCCCCCAACCGCAACCAGTAACGGCCGGCCGCAGCCCCGAACCGCAACCAAAGGCCAGGGAAAATGACCCCGAGCACCATCCTCACAATCGCCGGCTCGGACTCCGGCGGCGGCGCAGGCATCCAGGCCGACCTCAAGGTCTTCGCCGCGCTGGGCACGTACGGCACAAGCGTCCTCACGGCGGTCACCGCGCAGAACACCCGGGGCGTCGACGCGGTGTTGCCGCTGCCCCCGCGCACCGTCACCGAGCAACTGGACAGCGTGCTCACCGATTTCACCGTCTGCGCGGTGAAGACGGGGATGCTCGGCACCCCGGCGATCGCGGACGTGGTGGCCGAGGCGGCCCGGGACGGCCGGCTGCCTCAGCTCGTCGTCGACCCGGTGCTCGTCGCCACGAGTGGTCACCGGCTCGGCGTGGTGGGCGCTGTGGAGCGGCTGCTGCCGTACGCCATTGTCGCGACCCCGAACTGCGCGGAGGCCGCGGCGATCACCGGACGCCCGGTGGACGACGTGGCCGCGATGGTCGTGGCCGCCGAGGCACTGGTGGCCGGCGGCCCGGAGTACGTGGTGGTCACTGGCGGTGACCTGGACGGGGGCGAGGCGGTCGACGTGCTGCACGGCGGCGGCGTCACCACACTGCTGCGCGCGCCGCGAGTGACCACCCGGCACACCCACGGCACCGGGTGCTCGTTCTCGGCGGCGATCGCGGTGCGGCTCGGTCTGGGCGATCCGGTGCCGGCCGCTGTGGGGGCCGCCAAGGAGTACGTGCTCCGTGCGCTGACCGGCGCGCGGGGCTGGGAGCTGGGCGCGGGACGTGGGCCGCTGAACCACTTCGGCTGGTCCGCTTGATCACCAGGGAGGCTGTCATGCACGCACGAGGCAAGGTGTACGTCGAGGGTTCGCGGCCGGATGTCCGGGTGCCGTTCGCGGAGGTGGGGCTGACCGGGGATCTGCCGCCGGTGCGGCTGTACGACACGTCCGGCCCTGGTTCGGACCCGGAGGTGGGGCTTCCGCCGCTGCGCGGGCCGTGGATCGCCGAGCGGGGTGACGTGGCCCCGGTGCGGGGTGCGGGCACGCCACTCGCCGGGGTCGACGGTCGTCGGCCAACCCAGCTCGCGTACGCGAGGGCCGGTGTGGTGACGCCGGAGATGGAGTTCGTGGCGATCCGGGAGAACGTCGAACCGGAACTCGTGCGGGCCGAGATCGCCGCGGGTCGGGCGGTGCTTCCACTCAACGTCAACCACCCGGAGTGCGAGCCGGCGATCATCGGTAAGGCGTTCCTGGTCAAGGTGAACGCCAACATCGGCACCTCGGCCGTCAGCTCGTCGGTGGCCGAGGAGGTGGAGAAGCTGACGTGGGCCACCCGCTGGGGCGCGGACACCGTGATGGACCTGTCCACCGGTAAGCGGATCCACGAGACCCGTGAGGCGATCGTGCGGAACTCGCCGGTGCCGATCGGCACGGTGCCGATCTACCAGGCGTTGGAGAAGGTCGGTGGCGACCCGGTGAAGTTGAGCTGGGAGGTGTTCCGGGAGACAGTGATCGAGCAGGCCGAGCAGGGCGTGGACTACATGACCGTGCACGCCGGGGTGCTCCTGCCGTACGTGCCGCTGGCGGTGGACCGGGTGACCGGGATCGTGTCCCGGGGCGGTTCGATCATGGCGGCGTGGTGCCTGGCGCACCACGAGGAGAACTTCCTCTACACCAACTTCGAGGAGCTGTGCGCGCTGCTCGCGCGCTACGACGTGACGTTCTCCCTCGGTGACGGGCTGCGCCCGGGATCGATCGCCGACGCCAACGACGAGGCGCAGTTCGCCGAGCTGCGCACCCTCGGTGAGCTGACGAAGATTGCCTGGGCGTACGACGTCCAGGTGATGATCGAGGGCCCTGGTCACGTGCCGATGCACAAGATCAAGGAGAACGTGGACCTTCAACAGGAGTGGTGCCACGAGGCGCCCTTCTACACGCTCGGTCCGCTGACCACCGACATCGCGCCCGCGTACGACCACATCACCTCGGCGATCGGCGCCGCGATGATCGGCATGTTCGGCACCGCGATGCTCTGCTACGTCACGCCGAAGGAGCACCTCGGCCTGCCGGACCGGGACGACGTGAAGGCGGGCGTCATCGCGTACAAGATCGCGGCACACGCGGCGGACCTGGCCAAGGGGCACCCCGGCGCGCAGGACTGGGACGACGCCCTGTCGAAGGCGCGGTTCGAGTTCCGCTGGGAGGATCAGTTCAACCTCTCGCTGGACCCGGAGACGGCGCGCTCGTACCACGACGCGACACTGCCCGCGGAGCCGGCGAAGACCGCGCACTTCTGCTCGATGTGTGGCCCGAAGTTCTGCTCCATGAAGATCACCCAAGAGCTCAAGGAGTACGCCGCACGCGGGATGAAGGACAAGTCGGAGGAGTTCGTCTCCGGCGGAAGCCGGGTCTACCTACCGCTCGCCTGACCCCACCCGGCATGATCGACTCGGGTTCATTGATGTCGCGGTGGTCGACCGCCTTGGGATCGGCCGATATCAGTGAACCCGAGTCGATCAAACGACCGGTCGGTACGTCTGCGCGCCGCGCAGTGGAGTCAGGGGCGCTGGGTCAGTGGCGCTGGGTCAGTCGCGGTGGTGTCGGCCGGTGGAGCGCAACGACCGACGGCTGTTCTCCTGCTCGGGCTCGTTGTCCGACACCGGCTTGCTCAGACCGGCGACCCAGTCGACGAATTCCTCATCCTGAGATGCCAGGGGCTCCGCCTCATCCGACGTCTTCGGGCTCTCCTCGTCGGCGCGGGACCGGTTGCGGCGGAACAGCCCACCGAGCCGCCCTTTCCGGGAGGGCTGCTCTGCCACCTTCGGGTGCGTCGGTTTCGCCGACGTGGTGTCGGTGTCGGTGGTGGCGCTGGAGGGCGTGCCCACAGTGCTCGGGAACTCCGGCCGGCCCGGGTGTCCGGCGGCAGCGGTCGTCTCGCCGGCTTCGGTCGGCGTTGTCCGCGCCGTCGAGCTGTCCTGCGATTCCGCCGACCCGCGTCGCCGAGAGGTGTCGAACGCGTTCCAGGTGCCGGCCCGGCTCAGATCCGGCAACGGTGCCCGATGCCGGGGCTTGGGCATCGGCCCGGTTGGCGCGTCGGGCCTGCTCGGCCCCTCCGATGCCGTTGCGTCCGGCTCGGCGGTCTGCGGTGGCACCGTCCACGTCTGAGTGACCGGCCAGGCCGACGGTGCGGGGGTCCACCGGTCCGCGTCCGGGTCACCGGCGGCGGTGGCCCCGAACAACCCGGCGGCGGGAACGTCCTCGGCGGCGGGCCGCGTGCTGTCGGTGTCACGAGCCTCGGCTACCGCATGATCGCTGGTCGTGTCGGCCGGGGCTGCCTTGCTGCCCGTACCGGCCTTCGGGACGCGCGGGAGGGCTTCCGCGCCAACCGGGCCGGCCTTCGGGACGCGCGGGAGGTCTTCCGCGCCAACCGGGCCGGCAGCGGTGGTCGGCGCCGCCGCTGCTCGCGTCGCGTCGGTCGCGTCGGTCGCGTCGGCCGGTGCTGGTGTCGCCCCACTGGGTGCTGGTGTCGTACCGATCCCGGTGGTCGGGGTCCCTGCGGCGTCGGTTGCCGTGGTGGGGGACTCCGGGCTGGCCGGCACCTGTGTCGCGCCGGCATCGGCGGTCGTCGAGGCAGCCGGTGCTCGCGTCGAGCTGGTGACGGGCGTGGCCGGTGCTCGCTTCGCGCCGGTTGCGGTGGTCCCGTCTGCCGCCGCGCCGGAGGCAACAGCCGAGGCGACCTCGGAGGCCGAATTCGACCGCCCACCCGGGCTTCCACGGCCGGGCCCCGGAGTGTCGGTGGCCACGTCGGAGGCGGTGGTGTCCGGGTTGGCTTTCGACTTACGGCCGCGTCGCGGCTTGATCGTCAGCGGTGCCTCGGGCGTGCCGGGGTCGGCCGGGCCCGCGCTGCTCGCCTTCGTGCTCGTGCCTGACCCCGTGCGCGTGCCCGTCGAGGCCGGGGCGGCGGGACTGGGAGCGCCCGTGCCAGTCGGTGCTGTGCTGGTCGCCTCGGCGCCGCTGCCCGTACTCGTCGGGGCCGTGCTGGTCGGGGCTGCGCTGCTCCGGGCCGTGCTGCCGGTCGCGGGGGTGGGCGCGTCCGGGGTGGTCGGCGCGCTGGCAGCGGCCGCGCTGGTAGTGCCGGAACCGGGTGCGCCCGTGCCGGCCGGGGTGGCGGCGGTCTTGCGGGTGGTGCGCCCACCGGTCGGCCTGCCGCTGGTCGCCGTGCTGCCGCTGGTGCCCGTCGCGGTGCTGCCGGTCGGCTCGTCGACCGCTCGGCCGCCCGTCGGGGTCGCGGCGTCGGTGCGTCCGGCCGTGGTGCCGGTCGCGGTGGCGTCGGTGACGTTGCTGAGGTCGGTGCCGGCCGAGGGCTCGGTCGTCGCCAGGGCATCATCCGGGCGCGGGGGCGTCTGCCCTGCGGCGGTGAACTCGCCGGTCGGCGCGGTCAGCCAGGCCGCGGACTGAGGGGGAGCGGCGGGAGTCGGAGCGGCGGGCGCCGGACCGTGCTGTCCGCTCGCGGTGGTCTCCGGCCAGTCCCAGTGGGCCGGGACGGTGCGTACGGCATCGGGGTCGCCCGTCGCCCACGGACCCGCAACGACGCCGGCGCGCTTCGTGCTGGTGGCCAGCTCGGCGTTTGTCGTCTCCGTGTCGGTGCGCTCGGTGCTGTCCCGGTCGTCCGCAGTGCTGTCCCGGTCGTCCGCCGCGCCGGGCAGCGCCGGGCCGGCGGGCAGCGGGCGCAGGATGGCGGTGGGCTCGATCGCCTGCGGATCGGTGGTACGGGTGCTCGTCGGCCAGCGCAGCAGCGCGGCGGCGGCCGCGCCGAGCGCTCCGGCCAGGATCGCGATCAACGAGCCGTAGTAGGGGGCGGTCTGGTAGCGGTCCACGGCGTCGCCCGGACCGGCGGTCAGGTAGGCGAACGCCACCAGCACCGGACCGGCCACCCCGGTGGCCCCGCTGACCAGTGGAGCCTGACCGCGCCAGCGAGCCAGCCCGGCGGTCGCCGCGCCGGCCAGCAGCGCCACGATGGGCAGCAGGAGCAGCGCCAGCCGCTGAGCGGCGGCGTCGTCGAGCCAGCTCGGCTCCAGTACGCCGAGCCGGACGGTCGGCAGTGGGCCGGCAGTGCCGAGTGACGGTAGTACGGAGATCAGCGCCAGCAGCCAGACGACGCCGGCCACGGCCGCCATGTTCCATCCCAGCTCGGGCCGGAACAGGACGGCTATCGCGGCGCCCGCCCCGATCACCGCACCGACCATGGCGCAGATGCCCACCGCCCAGACCGGGTCAACGGAGATCAGCTCCGCGGCGCGGGCGGGCTGCATGCAGAGCGGGGCGATGACTGTGGCGCCGAGGGCTGCCGCGCCGCCGACCGCCAACTGCCGGCCGGTGCTGGCCGCCGGGGCGTCGCGGCGAGCGAGGCGTCCGGTCAGGACGGCGCCGGCGACGGCCGCGTTCGCGGCGAACCAGCCCACCCAGACGAGCTGGGCCGGCCACTGGTTGACTGTCGTACCGGTGAATGCGCCGGTCAGGCGGACGATGCCGAAACCGTACGCGACGCCGAGCTGGCCGGCTCCGGCCAGCACGCTCACCCCGAGCGCCGTGAGCAGCAGTCTGCCCCAGGTCCGAATGGCCATGTCCGGCACGTTACGCACCTGGTACACCCGATGGCCACCGGCGCGCCGCGCGGCACGCCGGTGGCCATCGGCGGGTCTACTTGAGTTCGACCAGCCGGGCCAGGTAAGTCGTATCCCCGACATTGGTCAGCATGTGCACAGCGCCCGGGTCTCGGTAGACCACTCCGCCGGTGGGCTCGTCGGCGTCGATCCGGGTGCCGTCGATGGTCTGTACGACGTTCTTGGCGCCCTCGATCGCCACCACCAGGTAGGGGTGGTCGTGCCGGTGCAGCGGCTGCCGCTCGCCCGGCTCGAGGCGGATGTGCCAGACCCGGACCCGGTCGTTCTCGTACACGATCTCCTGACCCACCGGTCCGAGTTCGGTTCCGTCGATCACGTCGGTCATCGTGCTCCGTCCAGTTGGGGCAGCACCTCGGCGGCGATCAGCTCGAGGTGGTCGAGATCATCGAAGTCGATCAGGCGCAGGTGGACCCGGGTGGTGCCGATCGCGGCGAACTCGCCGAGCCGCTGCGCGAGCTGCGCGGGGGAGCCGACCACCGGGTCCTCCGGTGGCAGCGCGCTCTTCTCGTGCAGGGGCGCGGCCCGACGCTGGGCCTCCGCGTCGGTCCGGCCGATGGCGACGACGATCCCGGCGGACAGCACCAGCGGGGCGCGCCCGGACTCCGTCCGTCCGGTGCGCTCACACGTCTCGCGCACCCGGTCGTACGCCTCGGCGGTGGCGGCCACGGACTTGAACGGCATGTTGAACTCGTCGGCGTACCGGGCGGCCAGTTCGGGTGTGCGCTTGGGGCCACGCCCGCCCACGATGATCGGTGGGCCGGGCACCTGCACCGGCTTGGGCAGGGCGGGAGCGTCCACCAGCCGGTAGTGGTCGCCAGTGAAGCTGTAGGTCTCGCCGGGCGGGGTCGCCCACAACCCGGTGATCACCTCGAGCTGCTCGGCCAGCCGGTCGAAGCGCTCGCCGACCGCCGGGAACGGGATGCCGTACGAGGTGTGCTCGCGCTCGTACCAGCCGGCGCCGATGCCGAGGTCGACCCGGCCGCCGCTCATCTGGTCGACCTGCGCGACCATCACCGCGAGGGGGCCGGGCAGGCGGAACGTGGCCGACGTCACCAGGGTGCCGAGTCGGATCCGATCGGTTTCCCGGGCCAGCGCGGCGAGGGTCAGCCAGGCGTCCGTGGGGCCGGGCAGGCCCGGGTCGGCGCCCATCGACTGGTAGTGGTCGGCGCGGAGGAAACCCTCGTAGCCGCAGGCCTCGACCAGCCGCGCGAACCGGAGCTGGGTGTCGTAGCTGGCGCCACGGTTCGGCTCGGTGAAGACCGACACCCGCATGGTCAGTGTCCTTCCGCGCCGGCGGTGGCCGGCTGTTCGCGTTCCATGAGCAGTTCGTGCAGGTCGGCGCTGACCTGGGCGACGTCGGCCAGGTGGGCGTTGCGGCCCAGGGTGCGGGGCCGTGGGATGGTCACGTCGACGACCTTGCGGATCCGGCCGGGGCGAGGGCTCAGCACGACCACCCGGTCGGCGAGCAGCACCGCCTCGTCGATCGAGTGGGTGACGAAGACGATGGTCGGCTTGTTCTCCATGTGCACCCGCTGGAGTTCGCCGGAGAGTTCCTCGCGGGTGAGCGCGTCCAGCGCGGAGAACGGCTCGTCCATCAGCATCACCCGGGGCTCACCGATCAACGACCGGCACAGCGACACCCGCTGCTGCATACCGCCGGAGAGTTCGTGCGGCAGCCGCTTCTCGAAGCCGGCCAACCCGGCGACGTCGAGCAGTTGCCGGGCCCGCTCCCGGTGCTTGGCGCGGCTCCAGCCGAAGATCTCCACCGGCAGCAGGACGTTGTCCAGCACTGTGCGCCAGGGCAGCAGCGCCGGCTTCTGGAACAGCATGGCGATGTCCTGGCGGGGGCGCGCGATCGGCGTACCGGCGACGGTGATCTCACCGGCGCTCAGCGGGAGCAGCCCGGCGATCAGCCGCAGCAGTGTGGACTTGCCGCAGCCGGAGCGGCCGAGCACGGCGACGAACTCGCCCTCGGCGACGTCGAGGTTGATGCCGCGCAGCGCCTCCACCCGGCCGGATCGGCCCTCGAAGGTACGGGACACCCCGGACAGTCGGATCATCTCCGGCGCACCTCCGCTGAGTGGACGGTCAGGAATCCGACAAAGGCTAGCCGCCCTGTCGAGGTATGGCACCGGCTGGGGTCGTCGTCAGGTTGTATCCGTTCCGCAACCCGATACGCCTGGCGTCGCAACTGTGGGTTTCTCGTACGCTGTGCCCGCGAAGAGTCCCCCCACGACGGCGGCGCCCGGCTTCCACCCCTCCCGCCGGCCCGTCACGACAACCCCCTCCGGTGGCCTGCCGGCCCCGGTCGGAAAGGACATGGTGCACTGATGAGAAGGCTGACCCGTACGGTCGCTACGGCCGCGCTGGCCACCGCCCTCGCCCTTGTCTCCGCCTGCAGCAGCGGGTCGGATTCGGCCGACGATGCCAAGGGCGGCGACGGCAAGACGCTGCAGAAGGTGACCTACCTCACCTCGTTCGGTAACTTCGGCCGTGACTCCTACGCCTGGGTGGCGAAGGACAAGGGCTTCTTCAAGGAAGCCGGCTTCGACGTCGAGATCAAGGCGGGTCAGGGCACCGGTGGCGTGATCCAGACCGTCGTCGGCGGCCAGGCCGACTTCGGCCCGATCGACCTCACCGGCGGTCTGCTCCAGCTCGGCAACGGCCAGGCGAAGGACTTCACCGCGGTGGCCGCGATCCAGCAGCGCACCATGGCGGGCATCGCCACTGTCGAGGGCAAGAACATCAGCTCGCCGAAGGACCTGGAGGGCAAGAAGCTCGCCGACACTCCCGGGTCCGTGGTCCGCAACCTCTTCCCGACGTACGCCCGGCTCGCCGGTGTGGACGCGACCAAGGTGACCTGGGTCAACGGTGAGGCGCAGAACCTGATCGGCACGTTGGCCTCCGGCTCGGTGGACGGCATCGGTCAGTTCGTCGTCGGTCAGCCGACCATCGAGGCGGTGGCCAAGAAGAAGGCCGTCATGCTGCCGTACAGCAACGTGATGCAGGACCTCTACGGCAACGTGCTGATCACCTCCTCGAAGACCGCCAAGGAGAAGCCCGAGATGGTGAAGAAGTTCACCGCGGCGCTGCTCAAGGGCCTGGAGTACAGCCTGGCGAACTCCAAGGAGGCCGCCGACATCCTGAAGAAGAACGTCGACGCCACCAACCCGGTCTCCGCAGCCGCCGAGCTGGAGCTGATGGCCGCGTACGTCCGTTCCGGCAACACCGGCACCGCGATCGGCACCCTGGACAGCGGTCGGGTCGCCAAGAGCATCGCCATCCTGCAGGGCGCCGGCGCGCTGAAGCAGAACATCACCCCCGAGCAGATCATCGACTTCAGCCTCGCGCCGAAGGCCTGATCGTCCGGTCGTCATCAGGGGGTACGTCCCGCCGATCCCGGTGGGGCGTACCCCCGTCGCTCGTCGGCCCCCGGCGGGCCGTGGGATTTCGAGGAGGACAGAGATGACCGACGTCCGGTCAGCGGACCCGGCGGTGGCGGAACCCCCGCCCCCGGGTGCCGGCCCCGAGGTAGGGCGCGCGGGTCGAGGTGCCGGTCTCCGGGCCGGGGCCGACGCCGTGCTGCCCGCGGTCGGCATCCTGGTCGCGCTGGCGGCGTGGTGGTTGATCGCCCGGCTGGAGCTGGTCCACCCTTTCGCCCTGCCGCCGCCCGGCGACGTGTTCAGCGCGTTCGTCGAGAAGCCCGCCCAGATGCTGGAGCACACCTGGGACACCACGCTGGAGATCCTGATCGGGTTCGCCCTCTCGGTGGCCGCCGGTGTGCTGATCGGGCTCTCGCTGGCCAGTTCCCGCACCGTGGAGCGGATGTTCACGCCGCTGCTGGTCGCTGTGAACGCGGTGCCGAAGATCACGTTGGGCCCGCTGCTGGTGGTGGCGCTCGGCTGGGGCCAGAAGCCGATCCTGACCATGGTGTTCCTGCTCTGCTTCTTTCCGATCGTGCTCTCCACCGCGACCGGGCTGACCACCACGCCGGCCGACCTGGCCGAACTGGTGCGTTCCTGGAACGCCTCCCGCTGGCAGGCGTTCCGCAAGGTGCGCTTCCCGGCGGCGCTGCCGCAGATCTTCGTCGGGCTCAAGGTGGCAATGCCACTGGCCGCGATCGGCGCGGTGATCGGTGAGTTCCAGGCCGGCGAGAGCGGCCTCGGCTACGTCATCACGCAGTACGCCGGCATCGGCGACGCCGCCACCGCCTGGGCGGCGATCATGCTGGTGGCGCTGGTGAGCATTCTGCTCTACGCGGCGCTCCTGCTGATCGAGCGGTTCGCCCTCCCCTGGGTGCGAGAAACCACAAGCAGCCGCTAACCGACCACCCCAAAGATCAACACCCAGAAACGCGAAGGGCCGGCCTCCCTCTCAGGAGGCCGGCCCTTTCCATCGACGCTGCTGGCGCAAAGGGTGTGGCCTACCGTGCCCGGCGCAGGGATCAAGCCTGACCGCCCGAAGCCGGGCACGGTAGGCCACACCCCCAGCCGGCACACGACGAAGAGCGCCGGCACGAAAGGCCAGAGGCGTTTACCCCGCCAACCGCCAACGACCATTGCGGGCGACCAGCGTGGTGAGTGCCTGTGGCATCAGGCCGCTGTGGTTGTCCGGCGTCATGCGGATCGGGCCGGAGAGGCCGTCCATCTGGGACGTCTCCAGCACGTCCCGGATGCCGTTACGGTCCACCTTCCCGATCTCGCCGCCGGCGCGCAGTTCGGCGTCGGCGATCAGCTGGACGGCGTCCGCCGCGAACGACGAGGACCCGTTGTAGCCACCGAAGCGGGCCGTGTAGTCCTGGAACCACTGCCGCCGCGCCGCCTTGGCCGGCGTGGTGGCGATCACGTCATCGATCACCATGGTCTGCGTGAAGATCAGCGTGGCCTTCTCCGTCGCCTTGGCCGCCGCGCCGAGGAAGAGGTCCCCGGCCGCTGCCGCGTCGAAGTAGATCGACCCACGGAAGATGGTCTGCTGCACGCTGGTGGCGGCCAGTGTCGCCTGCTCCGGCGGGGTCCAGAAGACCATCGCGTCGGGCTTGCCCGACGCGAGCTGCTGAACCTGCTGGCTGACGTCGGTGTCGGTGGTCTTGATCCGCTGCTGTCGGAGCGTGATCTTGGCCTTGTCCAGCTCGCTCTTGAGCGCGGTCGCGCCCTCCTGGCCGTAGTCGTCGTCGCTGACCAGCATCCCCACCTTACGGATGTTGTTGCGGCGCAGTTCGGTGGTCAGTGCGGCGGCGCTGTCCGCGGCGTTAGGGCCCAGCTTGAACACGTAGCGCCGTTCAGCGGCCGGCGCGGCGATCGCGCCGGAAGCGGCTAGCGCAATGGTGGGAATCCGCTTCTCGTTGATGGTCCCGACCGCTCCGACCGCGCATTCGTTGCAGCCGCCCATGATGATGGCGCTGACCTTCGAATCGCTGCTGAAGTCGACGATGTTGCGAAGTGACTCGGCCGAGTCGGAACGGTTGTCCTTCACCTTCAGGTCGATCTTCCGGCCGTTCAGTGCTCCGGAGGCGTTCAACTGATCGACCTTGAGTTCGAGGGCGCGCTGGTATGTCCGGCCAACCGTGGCTGCGGCGCCGGAGAGTTCGAGATCGGCGGCGATCACGATCGGACTCGTGTCCTTCTCGGCCTCGCCAAACTGGCAGCCGGTGAGCGTGGTGGCCACTACGGCCGATGCGAGCGCCGCGATGGTCGCGGAGCGGATGGGGCTCAACTCAGTCCTCCAGGTGCGGGCGCGGGCGCTGCCCGGTCACCGCCGCTAATCCGTCCTCAGTGGAGGACGGGATCTCCTCTGCCGTACGGTGTGCGCGAAGCCTGCAAAACCTTGCCAATGGCCGGCGCTGTGGTCAAGCGCGGACCCCGGCAGCATTTTCGGGACGGCCATCCCACATGCTGGGGTAACGCAATGTTTGCAAAAGCTCACTTTGCATACACGCGTGACCACTCTGGAGTTACATGCCCTGTTCAGGGGCTTGCGGAAATGAAGGTATCAGTTGCCCGGATCACGGGATGCGCTCCGTCCGACCGTTTCCTACCTCACTGCGGCTTCCCAAACACGATCATCTCTGATGAAATCGCGGCCGTGCCGCGCGTGGTCCCCTCCGCTTACGGCATGGCTCGGCGGCTCAGGCGGGGAAGAAACGACGGAGGCGATGTCGTGAGCACCGGACCGACGACCCTGCCCGCGCTCGGCGATAGCGGTCGGCCTGCGCGCCGACGGATGCCGAGACTGCGTGATGCCCGGATCCGGTCCAAGTTGGCGTTGATTCTGGTCGTCCCGGTGGCGGCGGTGATCGCGCTGGCCACGGTCCGTCTGATCTCCGTCGGCGAGGGCGCGTTCGATGCCACGCGGGCCCGGTCACTGACGGCCCTCTCCGTCGACGTCAGCGCCCTCACCCAGGATCTCCAGTCCGAACGGATGGCCGCGGCCGCCTACCTCGCCGCTCCGCAGCAGCCGGCCGACGCGTACAACCTGCGGGTCCGCCAGACGCAGCAGCGGGTGGACGAGTACCGCGCCGAGCGGGGCCGGATCGGCGACGTGCCAGCCGCCCTGCGGGACCGGCTGGCCGCCATCGACGACCACCTGGCCACCCTGGACGGCACCCGTCAGGAGGTGCTGGACCGCCGGCAGATGGCTGTCGCCGAGGCGGTGCTCCGCTACGGAGTCATCCTCACCGACCTGGTCTCCTACGGTGACGGCCTGGCCCAGCTGCCCGGCGACGAGAGCCTGGCGGACAGCCGCCGCGCCGTCGCCGCCTTCGCCCGCGCCAAGGCTTCCGTCGCCGAGGAAGAGGCAGTCGCCTTCACCGCGTTGACGGCCGGTCAGCTCGACTCGGAGCAGTTCTCCTCCTTCGTGGCAACGTTGACCGGTCAGCAGGAGGCCCTGGTCGCGTTCTCCCTGGCCGCCGACCCGGTGCAGCGCGCCCTGGTCGACAGCACCGTCTCCGGCGACGCGGTCGGCCTCGCCGACCGGGTGGCCACCGACATCACCCGCTCGGTCGGGCAGCGCCCGCTGGTCACCGCGCAGGACGCCACCGCGGCGATCGGCGCCGTGAACGACCTGATGCGCTGGGCCGAGATCCAACTGCAGGACCGACTGCTTCAGCAGGCCGACCAGGCCCGTTCGGACGTCATCCGGCAGGCAGTGGTCGAGTCGATCCTGGTGTTGCTGACCCTGATCATCGCCGTGTCGCTGGCAGTGGTGCTGGCCCGCTCGCTCAACCACTCGCTGCGCCGACTGCGTGAGGGCGCCCTCTCGGTGGCCAACCACGACCTGCCCGACGCCGTGCAGCGGCTGCAGAACATGGGCAGCGTGGGTGACGGCGGGGTAGACGAGATCGTCCGCCAGGTCCGGGACCCCATCCAGCTCAACACCCGCGACGAGGTCGGCCAGGTGGCGCTGGCCTTCAACGTCGTACACCGGGAGGCGGTGCGGGTCGCCGCCGAGCAGGCGGCACTGCGTACCAGCGTCTCGGCGATGTTCCTCAACCTGGCCCGCCGTAGTCAGACCCTGGTCGACCGGATGATCGGCGAGCTGGACGCGATCGAGCGCGGCGAGGAAGACCCGAAGCGGCTCGCGCAGCTCTTCGAACTGGACCACCTGGCCACCCGAATGCGCCGCAACGACGAGAACCTGCTCGTCCTGGCCGGCGCCGACTCCGCCGCACCGCGTCACGACAACGCGCTGGTGGTGGACGTGCTGCGTGCCGCCCAGTCCGAGGTGGAGCTCTACAACCGCATCGAGTTCGGCACCGTCGACACGGATATCTCGGTGGCCGCACACGCGGTGAACGACGTGGTACGCCTCGTCGCCGAGCTGCTCGACAACGCCACCCGGTTCTCGCCGCCGAACACCACAGTTGTCGCCGACGGTCGCCGGATCCGCGACTACGTGCTGATCCAGATCGAAGACCGCGGTCTCGGCCTCACCGACGACCAGCTCGACTCGCTCAACCGGCGGCTGGCCGCCCCGCCGAGCGTGGACGTCGCCGCGTTCCGACTGATGGGTCTGGCCGTGGTGAGCCGACTCGCCTCCCGCTACGGCATCCGGGTGGAGTTGCGCCGCAACGTCGAGGGCGGCACCGTCGCCCAGGTGACGTTGCCCGCCGCCACTGTGGTGCTGCCCAGCAACCGGGGCCGCGAGCAGGTGCTCACCCGACCACGTCAGCCGATGGCCGTGGAGCAGGCGCCGCTCACCTCGGGCGGCCACGCCGAGCAGTTCGCCGGTGCCGGGACGACGGCGGCGACCTTGCCCGACCAGTGGCGGACCAGCCCGCCGGCACCCGCCCAGTGGCAGTCGCCGCTGGACTCGCGGGACACCACCCCGGCCGTACAGGCGGGTGGCTACACCGGCCCGCGTTCGACGATGCCGCCGGCACCCGCCGCCCCGGCACCCGTCGCCGCCCCCGCCGCCCCGCTCCCGCCGGCCCGGCCGGCCTACAGCAACGGCGCGGGCGCCTCGCTGGGCAGCCCGACAGTGGCCTACCCGACGGTCGACCCGCTGCCCCGACGCGGGTCCACCCCGGATGCCCCGGAGACCGCGGATGGGCGTGGCACGCAGAGCCTCCCGGTCGGGCCGGTCGCCGGGCCGGGCGCTGTGGCACCGCCGGCCGTTCCGTCGGTGCCCGCCGCACCGGTCAGCACCCGGCCCGACTTCCCCGCCGAGGCTCCGATCTTCCGGGAGATGGAGGCGGTCTGGTTCCGGTCGCACGGCGACGACGCCACCGCGATCTTCACCCGGCCCAACTTCGACGAGCCGCCCGCACCCGCCACCACCGCAGCGGCCGACGCCGGCCTGCGCACCGGCAACGGCGGCCAGCCGAGCGCCGGATCCGTGCCGGCCGCGTCGCCGGCCCGACCGAAGCTGCCGACCCGTACCCCGGGCAGCTCCGGCACCGACGGAGCGGCCACCCCGGGCGCCGACGGACTCGGCGCCACAATGGACGGTTTCGCGGCGCGGCCGTCGGCGCCGCCGACGTACGCCCCGCCCCCGGCCGCCCGGCCGGCTCCGGCCGCACCCGCCCCCGACCCGGGGGCATGGCGCACGGCGGCGGACGAAGGCTGGTCCCGGGCCAGCCGGGCTGCCGAGCCGGCTCCCGCCGGGACCACCCGCTCCGGGTTGCCCAAGCGGGTGCCGCAGCAACAGCTCGTGCCGGGTGGCATCGAACCGAAGAGCGGCCGGGACCGCAGCCGGCGGACCCCGGATGAAGTACGTGGTCTGCTGTCGGCCTACCACCGCGGTGTGCAGCGCGGTCGGACGGCCGGAACGGACCTGAACAGCACCTCGACCAAGGAGAGCCGATGAACAGGCCAGCTGCCATGCAGGACATGGGTTGGCTGCTCACCAACTTCGCCGACAGCGTGGCGGGCATCGCCCACGTGGTGGCGGTGTCCGCAGACGGGCTGCTGCTCGCCTCCTCCCGGGATCTGCCGGGGGACCGGGCGGACCAGCTCGCCGCGATCACCTCCGGGGTGGTGAGCCTGACCGAGGGCGCGGCCCGGATGTTCAGCGCGGGCGGGGTGTTGCAGACAGTCATCGAGATGGACAGCGGGTATCTCTTCCTGATGTCGATCAGCGACGGCTCCTCGATGGCCGTGCTGGCCGCGCGCAGCTGCGACGTGGGCCAGGTGGGCTACGAGATGGCGCTGCTGGTCGAGCGGGTGGGCGCCGCGCTGGTGCCGCTGCCGCGCGACGCGGTGCGCTCTTAGCACCGGAAGGCGGCGCTCTTTCCGAGCGCCGGACCAGGGACGAGAGGCGGCACAGTCCGGCTCAGCAGGGGACGAGGAGGTGATCGGGAATGGACCAACGACGCGCTGACCCGCGTGGCGCGCTGGTGCGTCCGTACGCGGTCACCCGTGGTCGTACCGAGCCCCGGCAGGACATCGCCCTCGAGGCCGTCCTGACCGCCTCTCCCACCCAGGTCGCCGAGTCCCGCTTCGCCGGGCACGACAAGCACCGCATCGCCACGGTCTGTGAGGGCCGAGCACAGTCGCTGGCGGAGATCGCCGCGTATACCCGGATGCCGCTTGGCGTCGCCCGGGTGTTGGTCGCCGACATGGTGGCCGAGAGCCTGCTGACGTTACACACTGCTGCTCCCGCCGAGGGGTTCGAGGAGCGGATGGAACTGCTTGGAAGGGTGCTAAGTGGACTTCGCAGGCTATGACCCCGCAGGGGGGCGGCCGGGCCGGGGAATCGTATCCGCGAAGATCGTCGTCGCGGGCGGCTTCGGCGTCGGTAAGACGACACTGGTCGGGGCGATCTCCGAGATCACACCGCTGACCACCGAGGCGTTGATGACCGCGGCGGGTGTCGGCATCGACGATCCGTCCAAGGTGCCGGGCAAGGAGACCACCACGGTCGCCATGGACTTCGGCCGGATCACCATGGCCCAGGACCTGATCCTGTACCTCTTCGGTACACCGGGTCAGACTCGGTTCTGGTTCATGTGGGACGAGATCATCCGGGGGGCGGTGGGTGCCGCCGTGCTGGTGGACACCCGCCGGATCACCGACGCCTTCGCCCCGCTGGACTACTTCGAGAACCGCAACCTGCCGTACGTGGTGGCGCTGAACAAGTTCGACGGCGCACCGCAGTACGAGGCCGAGGAGGTCCGCGAAGCGCTGGCCATCTCGCCGCAGGTGCCGCTGGTGATGACCGACGCCCGGCAGCGGGACTCGGTCAAGCAGGTGCTGGTGACTGTCGTCGAGCACGCCATGCTCCGACTCCAGTCCGAGCACGGGCGGGGCTTCCCGACGCCGGTCGGCTGAAACGTCGCGTCACGGCCGGCTCACGACGGCCGGCCGTGACGCGTACAGGCGTGTCGACGCCCTCGGCTCGACCGAGGACGTCCCCGCACGCCCTAGTCGACCCGAAGCCGGTAGCCGCGCTTCACCACTGTCTGCACCACGCGGGGCGCGCGCAGGCCGGCCCGTAGCCGGGCGACGGCCATCTCCACCGCGTGCTCGTCCGCGCCCCGGGGCAGCGTCCTCAGCAACGCCGTGCGGGACAACACCCGACCGGGGGACTGGGCCAACGCCCGCAGCACCGCCATCGGCGCGGGCGCTAGTGGCCGCAGCTCGCCGTCGATCACCGCGGCGTGCCCGCGCAACGTGAGCAGATGCCCGCCGGCCTTGAACGTCACGGTCCGGCGGGGCAGCTCGTCGACGATCGTCCGCACCAGTGCGCCCAACCGGGCCCGACCGGGCGCGCTCACCGGCACCCCGTGCCGCAGCAGCGGCTCGGCGGTCACGGCCCCGACGCAGCTGGCCAGCACGTCGCTGCGCAACGCGGACAGCACCGCGTCGGTGCGGTCGCCGGCGGCCCGCAGCAACGCCTCGGCCGCCGGCGCCGAGGTGAACGTCACCGCGTCCACCAGCCGACCGGCGATCAGGTCGATCAGCCGGTGCAGCGGCGCCGGATCGGTCGGCGGTGCCCAACGGTAGACCGGCACCTCGATGACGGTGGCGCCCGCCGCCTCCAGCGCGAGCGTGCACTCGGGTTGACGCTCGCCGTGCAGCTGCATGGCGATGACCTGCCCGGCCACGCCGCGCCGGCGCAGATGGTCGACCACCTCGTCGCAGCTTTCCGAGGCGGGCGACCACTGGTCGTGCAGCCCGGCCGCCCGGATCGCGCCGCGTGCCTTCGGGCCGCGCGCCACCACGTACGAGCTGGACAGCACGGAGCGCAGCGGCTCGGCCAGCCCCCAGCCCTCGGCCGCTTCCAACCAGCCGCGCATGCCGATGCCGGTGTTGGCCATCAGGATGTCCGGCGGCTGGTCGAGGCAGGCGCGGGTCGCCTCGCGCAGCTCGGTGTCGTCGGACAGCGGCACGATCCGCAGCGCCGGGGCGAGCACCACCCGGGCGCCCCGTCGTTCGAGCAGCGCGGCCAACTCGTCGCGCCGCCGGTCGGCGGTCACCCCGATGGTGAAGCCCGACAGTTCTTCCCGCATCAACCCTCCTGTCGCAGCCGCACCTCGACCAGCCCGTTGCGGCAACGTGCGTCGTGTCGGGCCACGGCCACCCCGGGCAGGTCGAGGCAGTGCCCGCTGCGCAGGTCGTACACCTGCTTGTGCAGCGGTGACGCGACAGTCGGCACCCCGCCGCGGCTGCCGACGATGCCCCGGGACAGCACGTACGCCCCGGAGACCGGGTCGCGGTTGTCGATCGCGAACAGCTCGTCGGCGACCCGGAAGAGCGCGATCTGCACCCCGTCGACCAGGGCGGCGACGCCCCGGTCCGGCTCCAACCGGTCGAGCGGGCAGACGGTGGTCCAGGTAAGGGTGAGGGTCTGGGTCATCGCCGTACCTCCGGTAGGCCGAGGGTGACCGGTTGCCGACGGCGACCATTGGTCGGCTCGGATCCGGTCGGGGACTGGTCGCGTACGGGGACCGGCTGGCCGCGTTCCCTGGTGAAGGTGATCGACGGGTCCGGTACGTCGGGGGCGTTGACGAAGGACGTGTAGCGGCGCAGCCGATCCGGGTCGTCCAGGACGTCGCGCCACTCGTCGGAGTACGACGACACGTGCTGAGCCATCGCCGCGTCGAGGTCCTCGCAGAGCCCGAGCGAGTCGTCCACGATGACCGAGCGCAGGTGGTCCAGGCCGCCGTCCATGGCCTCGATCCAACCGGCGGTGCGTTGCAGCCGGTCGGCGGTGCGGATGTAGTAGATCAGGAACCTGTCGATCAGCCTGATCAGCGCGTCCGTGGACAGGTCGGTGGCGAACAGGTCGGCGTGCCGGGGCCGGAAACCACCGTTGCCGCCGACGTAGAGATTCCAACCGGTCTCGGTGGCGATGATGCCGAAGTCCTTGCTGCGCGCCTCCGCGCACTCCCGGGCGCAACCGGAGACCGCCGACTTGAGCTTGTGCGGAGCACGCAGCCCGCGATAGCGCAGCTCCAGCGCCACGGCCAGCCCCACCGAGTCCTGCACCCCGTACCGGCACCACGTTTCGCCCACGCACGACTTCACAGTGCGCAGCGCCTTGCCGTACGCGTGCCCGGACTCGAAGCCGGCGTCGACCAGCCGCCGCCAGATCTGCGGCAACTGCTCCACCCGCGCCCCGAACAGGTCGATCCGCTGCCCACCGGTGATCTTCGTGTAGAGCTGGAAGTCCCTGGCGACCTCGCCGATCACGATCAGCTTCTCCGGGGTGATCTCGCCGCCCGGGATCCGGGGCACCACCGAATAGCTGCCGTCGCGCTGCAGGTTGGCCAGGAAGTGGTCGTTGGTGTCCTGCAACGACGCCTGTTCGCCGTCGAGCACGTGCCCGCTGCCCAGCGAGGCGAGGATGGACGCCACCACCGGCTTGCAGATGTCACAGCCGCGGCCCCGACCGTGCTCGGCGACGAGCCGGGAGAAGGTGCGGATGCCGCGGACGCGGACGATCTCGAACAGCTCCCGCCGGCTGACGTCGAAGTGCTCGCAGAGCGCGCTGGACTGCGCCACCCCGGCCGCGTCCAGGAGCTGCTTCAGCATCGGCACGCAGGAACCGCAGCTGGTGCCGGCCCTGGTGCACGCCTTCAACGCCGGCACGTCCGCGCAACCGTCGGCGATGGCGGCGTCCACGTCGCCTCGGGTCACCGCGTTGCAGGAGCACACCTGCGCCGCGGCGGGCAGCGCCCCGGCGTCCGCGCCGCCGCCGTCGGGGGCGAGCAGCGCCAGCGGCGCGGCCGGCAGCGGGCCGCCCACACTGGCCCGCAGCGTCGGGTACGCGCTGGCGTCACCGACCAGAACCCCGCCGAGCAGGGTGTGCGCGTCGTCGGAGAGAACCAGCTTCGCGTAGACCCGGGTGGCCGGGTCGGTGAACGTGACGTCCAGGCAGCCCTCGGTCGTGCCGTGGGCGTCGCCGAACGAGGCCACGTCGACGCCGAGTAGCTTGAGTTTGGTGGCGGTGTCCGCGCCCGGGAAGGTCGCCGCGCCGCCGACCAGCCGATCGGCCACCACCTCGGCCGTCGCGTAACCAGGCGCGACCAGACCGTGGCAGGTGCCGTCGACAGCCGCGCACTCCCCGACGGCCCAGATCCGCTCGTCGGCGGTACGACAGGTCGCGTCGACGAGCACCCCGCCGCGCGGGCCCAGCGGCAGGCCGGCGTCCCGGGCCAACTGGTCCCGGGGCCGGATGCCGGCGGCCACCACCACCAGTTCGGCGTCGAGGGCGGTGCCGTCGGACAGTTCCAGGGCCGCGACGCCGCCGTCCGGGCCCTGACGGATCGCTGTGGTCGCCACCCCGAGATGGGTCCGTACGCCCAACTCGTCGACGTAGCGGCGGAGCATCGCGCCGCCGGCCTGGTCCACCTGCACCGGCATCAGCCGGGGCGCGAACTCGACCACGTCGGTGCTTAGGCCGAGCAGTCGCAGGGCATTGGCGGCCTCCAGACCGAGCAGCCCGCCACCGATCACCGCGCCGACCCGCCGGCCCCGCGCGTACGCCCGGATCGCCGCCAGGTCGTCAAGGGTCCGGTAGACGAAGACCCCGGGCAGCTCAGTGCCGGCCACCGGCGGCACGAACGCGTACGACCCGGTGGCGAGCACCAGCGCGTCGTAGCGGTATTCGCCGACGGCCGTGGTGACCACCTGTCGGTCCCGGTCGACGGCGGTTGCCGGCTCGCCGAGTCGCAGCCGCACCCCGTCGTGCGGGGTGTGCAGGTTGAGTTCGCTCTCACCGACCCCGTCGAAGTACGCCGAGAGCCGCACCCTGTCGTACGCCGGGCGCACCTCCTCGGCCAGCACCGTCACCCGCCAGGTGCCCTGTGGGTCACGGGCGCGCAGCGCGTCCACGAAACGCTGCCCGACCATGCCGTTGCCGATGACGACCAGTTCGCCGCCGCTCATCGCGTCACCTCCACCGATTCCGCCTGGCTCAGCCAGTCGACGATGCCGCTCACCGCGTCCCGGCATCCGCCGCACCCGGTGCCGGCCCGCGTCGCGGCCACCACCGCATCGACAGTCCGGGCGCCGGAGCGCCAGCTTCTGACCAGTGCGCCCTTGCTCACCGTGTTGCACTGACAGACCGTGGCCGCGTCCGGCATCAGCGCCGGTGAGGCGGCCGGGGTAGCGCCGGCCGCGCCGAGTGCCCTGCCGAGCAGCAGCGCCCGGCGGTCACTCGGCACCGGCTGACCACGGTCGAAGAGTTGAATCACAGTGCCGACGGCCGGGTTGTCGCCGAGCAGGATCGCGCCGATCAGCCGCTCGTCCCGGATCCGCAGCCGGGCGTAGGTGCCCCGGGTCGGGTCGGCGAAGGTCAACTCCTCGTCCGGCCCGCCACTGGCCGCGTCACCCATCGAGGCCAGGTCGATCCCGGCGGCCTTCAGCCGGGTCACCACCGGGCGGGGCCGGTAGCGGGCCAGGGGGTCCGTCCCGGTCAGCACGTCAGCGAGCACCTGGGCCTGGGCCCAGGCGGGCGCGACCAGCCCGGTGAGCACGCCGTCGTGCTCGGCGCAGTCGCCGATCGCCGAGATGGACCGGTCGCTGGTGCGCAGCCGGTCGTCCACCACCACGCCGCGCCGCACGGTCAGGCCGGCGGCCTGCGCGAGGGCGGTGTCCGGGCGTACGCCGCAGGAGAGCACCAGCAGATCGGCGCGGAGCGACCGGCCGTCGGCCAGGTCGAGGCGGACACCGCTGGCGTCCGCTGCCACGCCGGTCGCCGACACCCCCAGTTGGACGCTGACGCCGAAACCGGCGAGCGTGCCCGCGAGCACCGCGCCGGCGGTCGGGTCCAGTTGACGTTCCATCAGGTGCTCTCTCGGGTGCACCACAGTGGTGGTCAGCCCTCGGGTGGCCAGCCCTCGGGCGGCTTCCAGGCCGAGCAACCCGCCGCCGAGCACCAGCGCGCTGCGGGCGCCGTCCGCCGCGGCGAGGATCCGCCGGCAGTCGTCCAGGGTCCGGAAGGGGACCACCCGCTCCGGCAGGTTCGCCGGGTCGAGGCCGGGCAGTGGCGGCACCACCGCACGGGCGCCGGTGGCGAGCACCAGATGGTCGTACCCGATCCGCTCGCCGTCGTCGGTTCGGACCTCCCGGGCGGACCTGTCGACGGCCGTCACCGGTACGCCGCTGCGCAGGTCGACGCCGTGCCCGGCGGCTTCGGTCAGCTCCACGTCCGGCTCGTCGATCCGGCCGGCAAGCAGGGTGGAGAGCAGGATCCGGTTGTACGCGCGATGCGGCTCGGCCCCGAGCACAGTGACCTTCCGGTCTCCCTCCCGGGCGTGCAGCTCAGCGGCGAGGCGCGCGCCCGCCATCCCGTTGCCGACGATGACCACCCGGGCGGTCATGCCTTCTCCACCCGGACCGCGCAGATCTTGAACTCGGGCATCCCGGAGATCGGGTCCACCGCGTCGTTTGTCACCGAGTTGGCGCGTCCCGCCCCCGCGTAGTGGAACGGGGCGAACACGGTGTCGGGTCGGATCCCGGCGCTGAGTCGGGCCGGAGCGCGGAACTCACCTCGGCGTGAGGTGACCCGCACCGGGTCGCCGTCGTCGATGCCCAGCCGGGTGGCCAGGTCGGGGTGCAGTTCGACGAACGCCTCCGGGGCGGCGCGCCGCAGCGCTGCCACCCGTCGGGTCTGGGTGCCCGACTGGTACTGCGCCAGCACCCGCCCGGTGGTGAAGTGCAGCGGGTACGTGTCGCAGACCTCCTCGGCGGCGGGCCGATGGTCGACGCTGTGGAAGCGCGCCCGGCCGTCCGGTGTGGCGAACCGGTCGGCGAAGAGTCGGGGCGTGTCCGGCCCGTCCTCGGTCGGGCAGGGCCAGTAGACCCCGTCGTCGGCGTCGATCCGGTCCCAGCTGATGCCGGCGTAGTCGGCGGCCCCACCGGCGGAGGCGCGGCGCAACTCGGCGAAGACGGCGGCCGGGTCGGCCGGGAACCGAGCCGCCGCGACGGCGGCCGGTCGCACACTGGCCGGGTCGGCGTCGGCCGGGTTGGCGTCCGTCGACTCGGTCTCGGCCAGCCGCACCGCCAGGTCGGAGATGATGGCGAGGTCGGTCCGGACACCCGGCGGGGGCGGCCGTAGCGCGCGCCGACGCAGCACCCGACCTTCCAGGTTGGTCATGGTGCCGTCCTCCTCGGCCCACTGCGCGGTCGGCAGCACCACGTCCGCCAGCGCGGCCGTCTCGGAGAGCAGGAGGTCCGCGACGACCAGCAGGTCGAGGTCGCGCAGTCGGCCCTCGATCCGGGCCGCCCGGGGAGCCGAGACCACCGGGTTCGACCCGAACACCAGCAACGCGCGTGGGCCACCCGGGGTGCCGAGCGAGTCGAGCAGTTTGTAGGCGGGCACTCCCGGGCCGGGCAGTTCGTCGGCCGGCACGCCCCAGACCCCGGCCACGTGCTCGCGGGCCGCCGGGTCGTCGATCCGCCGGTAGCCGGGCAGTTGGTCGGCCTTCTGCCCGTGCTCCCGGCCGCCCTGGCCGTTGCCCTGACCGGTGAGGCAGCCGTACCCCGATCCGTCGCGGCCGGGCAGACCGAGGGCGAGGGCGAGATTGACGTACGCGGTGACGGTGTCCACCCCCTTGGCGTGCTGCTCGGCGCCGCGCGCGGTCAGGATGATCACGCGACCGCCGGTGCCCAGCGCTCGGGCGGTCGCCTCCAGGTCGGCCACCGGCACCCCGGAGAGCTGTTCCGCGCGGGCCGGCCACCAGGCGGCGACGCCCCGGCGGACCGCGTCGAAACCGGAGGTGCGGTCGGCCACGTAGGCCCGGTCGACCCAACCCTCGGTGAGGGCGATGTGCAGCAGCGCGTTGGCAACCGCCAGGTCGGTGCCGGGCAGCGGTTGCAGGTGCAGGTCGGCCTGGCGGGCGGTGGCGGTGACCCGGGGGTCGATGACGATCAGCTTTCCGCCGCCCCGGCGCTGCTCGGTGAGCCAGCGCACCAGCGGCGGCATGGTCTCCGCCGGGTTCGCTCCGACCAGCAGCAAGGTGTCGGCCCGGCCCAGGTCGGCGAGGGGGAACGGCAGCCCACGGTCGATGCCGAAGGCCCGCATCCCGGCGGCTGCCGCCGAGGACATGCAGAACCGTCCGTTGTAGTCGATGTGCCTGGTACGAAGCCCGATCCGGGCGAACTTCCCCAACGCGTACGCCTTCTCGTTGGTCAGACCACCACCGCCGAAGACGGCGACCGCGTCCCGGCCGGCGTCGTCCTGGACGGCGCGGATGCCGGCGACCACCCGGTCGAGCGCGGTGTCCCAGCTCGCCGGGCGCAGCTCGCCGGTGGCCGCGTCTCGCACCAGCGGAGTGGTCAGCCGGTCCGGGTGGTCGAGCAGTTCGGCGGCGGTCCAACCCTTCTGGCACAGCCCGCCCCTGTTGGTGGGGAACTCACGTGGGTGGACCGTCACACCAGCGTCGTCAGCGCGCAGCGTCATCCCGCACTGCAGTGCGCAGTACGGGCAGTGCGTCGCCACTTCCCGGGGCGTCAGCCCCGGTGGAGTCGCCGACCGTGCACCGTCTGTCATGTCGGGAAAGCGTGCCGCCGGGCGGTTTCCGGTCCGGGTCCCTTCTGTTTCGGTCCTGTCAAGTGGGGCTCACACCGCACAGGAGCAGCGGGTGTGACGGGTGGGTGACGGCGGCCGCCTCGGACGGACGCTCGACCAGCGCGGCCATAGCGGACCTCATCCCGCAGGCAGCGGTCAGCGCAGGTCAGCGCAGGTCGGCGTGGTGTGAGGGCGGCGGGTCACCCGACTCTCACCGGACTGCGCCTGACGGGAACGCGGGTGGTTGAGCGACGGGCCGCCGGGGCGAGCGTGTCCGGCCAGATCAGGCCCTGCGGGCATCACGAACAGGGACCGGCGGGCGACCGCATCGCCATTCGTGGCCAGCTCGTAACCGTCAATCCACAGCCACCCGCCGTCCATCGGCCAGTCGAGAACGCGAATCACGTGGACGAAGATCGGGCGCAGGAACTGCACACTCGCGGGGCGGGTCAGGTGCAAGACGTCGCCCGTGTGCGGCTCCCGCGGTGTGGGCTTCGGCTCGGGTCGCCGATCGGACGGCTGGTCCGGCGCGGTGCCCTCCCTGGTAGTCACTGTGGGCAGGAGCTGCCCCGTCAGGGCTCGACCTGCTCAGATCTTGGACAGTTTCCGTTCTGACGTAACGGAAACTGTCCAAGATCTGAGCAGGTCGAAGGCGGCCCCGCCACGAACGCGTTAGCCGCGTTCCGTGAGATCTACCGGCCGCGCCGTCTGATCCCCCAGGAAGCACCCCCCCCCGAAGCCTCCCCCCGCGCTTCCCGCGTACCGCCCTCTCCTGCGGCGATCTTGCATTTTCTGTGGCGGCATAAAGGATGAATGCGACGAAACGACGACCGGAAGTGCAAGATCGGCGGCGGTCTCGATGACCACTAGCCCTTGAGTCGCACCGGGGGGTGGGGCTGAATCTTTGACGACGTCAGCCCCGTTCGCTGGCTTATAATGTGGGAAAGTTGTCTCAATAGGTGGGAGTCCGCGATGAGTGTGACTGACGTTTTCGACGCGGTTGCCGGCACCTACGACGAGGCGCGCAGGCGGCTGATCCCGTGCTTCGACGCCTTCTACGGCGCCGCCGTCCAGGTGGCAGCGCCGCCGTTGCGTGCCGCGCTCGCCGCCGGTCGTACCCCGGAGGTGTTGGATCTGGGCGCGGGCACTGGCCTGCTCTCCCTGCTGCTGTCCACCGCGGTGCCCGGAGTCCGGCTGACCCTGGTGGACGGAGCGCCGGCGATGCTCGCCCGCGCCACCGACCAGTTGGATGCGCGGTCCGTGCCACACCGAACGGTCCACGCCGACCTGGCTGACGAACTGCCGCCGGGCCGGTACGACGCGGTGGTCAGCGCGCTGGCGATCCACCACCTGGACGACGCCGGCAAGCGCTCGCTCTACCGGCGGGCCGCCGCCGCGCTGGCGCCGGGTGGGGTGTTCGTCAACGCCGAGCAGGTCGCCGGCCCGACGCCGGAACTGGACCGGCGCTACGACGAGGTGTGGCTGGAGCGGATCACCGAGCTGGGCGCGTCCCCCGACGAGATCGCGGCTTCCCGGGAGCGGATGCGCCACGACCGCCCGGCCACGGTGGCCGACCAGTGCCGGTGGCTCGCCGAGGCGGGCCTAATCGACGTCGACTGCTACTTCAAGGAGTGGCGCTTCGCGGTGTTCGGCGGCCGGGCCGGGTAAGCCCGACGGAATGTGCGTTTCGCCGCCCGGGGGCGAGCCGGTGAACGCAGGGATGACTGTTGGTCACACCGATGGGTAATCTGCTCGGCATGACTGCCAAGGTGACTCTCTCGTTCACGGACGAGACGATCGAGGAGGCGCGGCGGTTCGCCAAGCGCGAAGGGCTGTCGCTCTCCGCGTGGATGGACCAGGCCGCCCGGGAGAAGGCGCTGCGCGAGGTCTTCACCGCGCACGCTGCCGCCGTCGGCCGCGCCAGCCTGGATCTGGAGTCCGCCGCGCTCGCCGACGCCCGCGAGGTGGGCATGGTCAACGACCTGTTCTCCGGCGGACGGCCGCGTGCTGCGTAGGGGTGAGATCTGGCGCATCGAGGGCGCCCGAGAACGCCTCGGCCTCGTGATCAGCTCGGACGTCTACAACTCCACCGACGTGCCCATCGTGATCGTGGTCGAGGTGGTCGAGGAGTCGCTCCTGCGGGACTCGCCGCTCGCCGTGTCGATGGGCCGGTACGTGGTGATGCCCGACCGGATCTCCTCGCCCATGAAGAAGTGGTTCACCGCGTGCGTGGACGTCGCCGACACCGACACCATGCTCCGGGTCGGCCGCGCGCTGCGCATCCTCCAGCAGCTCTGAGCGCGCGCGAAGGCAGCTCCGATCGTGCCGCCCCGGTGGCGTGCTCACCATCGCCGCCGGCCCGTGGTGCGATAGCCGTTTCCGGCCCGACCCGCGACGGGCACTGCCAGGTAACCGGGTGTTCCTAGCGTTTCCCCTCGTCACATCGACGAGGAGGAGCCGCCGTGAGCACGCTCACCAGCACCGTAGTCACCGCCGAGCCGCCTGCCGTCACCGGTCGCCGGCAACCGCTGCAGGACTGGCGCCCCGAGGACCCGGACTTCTGGCAGGCCACCGGCGCGCCGATCGCCCGACGCAACCTCTGGGTCTCGATCTTCGCGGAGCACGTCGGCTTCTCGGTGTGGAGTCTCTGGTCGGTCACAGTGCTGTTCCTCGGCCCCGCGTACGGCATCGATCCGGCCGGGAAGTTCCTGCTCACCGCCGTGCCGGCCGCCCTGGGCGCGGTGCTGCGGCTGCCGTACACGCTGGCGGTGGCCCGCTTCGGCGGACGACGCTGGACGATCATCAGCGCACTGCTGTTGCTGGTGCCCGCGGTCCCGATGACGGTGCTGCTGGAACCCGGGGTGTCCTACACCACCCTGATGGTGCTCGCCTGCCTCACCGGGGTCGGCGGCGGCAACTTCGCCTCCTCGATGGCGAACATCAACCTGTTCTACCCGCAGCGGCTCAAGGGGCGGGCGCTCGGGCTCAACGCCGGTGGCGGCAACCTGGGCGTACCCGCCGTGCAGTTGGTCGGCCTGGCGGTCCTCGCCACCGCGGGTGCCGCGTACCCCCGGTTGGTGCCGGCGGTCTACCTGCCGCTGATCGTGCTGGCCGCGCTGGCCGCGGCCCGCTGGCTGGACACCGTGCCCGGGGCACGCAACGAGCCGGGCGCGTTGCGGGAGGCGGCCCGCGACCCGCACACCTGGGTGATGTCGCTGCTCTACATCGGCACCTTCGGCTCGTTCATCGGCTTCGGCTTCGCGTTCGGCCAGGTGCTCCAGCTCCAGTTCGCCGAGCGGTTCCCCACCCCGGTCGACGCCGCCTGGCTGACCTTCCTGGGCCCGCTGGTCGGCTCGCTGATCCGGCCGCTGGGCGGGCACCTCGCCGACCGTCTGGGCGGGGCACGGGTGACCTTCTGGAACTTCGTGGCGATGGCGGCTGGCGCGAGCACAGTGCTGTACGCGGCCCGGGAGCGCTCGTTCGGGCTCTACCTCGCCGGGTTCCTCGCCCTCTTCGTCTTCTCCGGCGTCGGCAACGGCTCCACGTACAAGATGATTCCGGCGATCTTCCGGGCCCGCTCGGCGGACGCGGTGGCCGCCGGTCAGCGTGATCCGGAGGCCGCCGCGCGGTGGGCGCGACGGATGACCGGCGCGTTGATCGGCATAGCGGGTGCGATCGGCGCCTTCGGCGGGGTGCTGGTCAACATCGCGTTCCGCCAGTCGTTCCTCAGCTCGGGCAACGCCGACGCCGCCTACCTGGCCTTCATCGGCTGGTACGCGTTGTGCTTCGCGGTCACCTGGGTGGTCTACCGCCGTCCGAGGGCCGGTCGACTCGCCAACGTGTGAGCTGAGACACCCTCGGCGCGTCGCCGCGCGGGACCGCACCCCCGTTTTGACCTGCGGACGGGGCGCCGGGTATCGTTGCCTGCTGTTGTACGACATCCAGAGGCGTGCCCCTTCAGGTACGCTTGGTCGTTCGTGCGCGCTGGTCCGGCCTGCTAGATCTGGTCACCTCGGCGCGCGACCCCAGACCGACGACGAGACAAGGTAGACCTGTGCGTACGTACAGCCCGAAGCCGGGTGAGATCGAGCGTCAGTGGCACGTCATCGACGCCTCTGATGTCGTGCTGGGCCGCCTGGCCACCCACGCCGCCACGTTGCTGCGTGGTAAGCACAAGCCGACTTTCGCGCCGCACGTCGACACGGGCGACTTTGTCGTCATCGTGAACGCGGGCAAGGTTGCGTTGACCGGCAACAAGCGCCACACCAAGGTCGCTTACCGCCACTCGGGTTACCCGGGTGGTCTGAAGCAGATCGGCTACGACGAGCTGCTGACCAAGCGTCCCGAGCGGGCCATCGAGCTGGCCGTGAAGGGGATGCTCCCGCACAACAAGCTCGGCCGTCAGCTCATCAAGAAGCTGAAGGTCTACGCCGGTGCCGAGCACCCGCACCTCGCGCAGCAGCCGGTGCCGTTCGAGATCAAGCAGATCGCGCAGTGAGCGCGGGCGAAGGAAGCAGCATGACCGACATCATCGAGACCGAGGTCGCCCCGGAAGCCACGGAGGCCCCCGAGGCCACCGAGGCGCCGGCCCCCGTTGCCCGCGCGCCTCGTGGTGACCGGCCGATCCAGACCGTGGGCCGCCGCAAGGAGGCCATCGTCCGGGTTCGCCTCGTTCCGGGCACCGGCAAGATCACCTGCAACGGCCAGGACCTCGAGGCGTACTTCCCGAGCAAGGTGCACCAGCAGCTCATCAAGGACCCGCTGGTCACCGCCGAGAAGCCCGAGCAGTTCGACGTCATCGCCAACCTGCGTGGCGGCGGCACCACCGGCCAGGCCGGTGCGCTCCGGCTGGGCATCGCCCGCGCGCTGATCATCAACGAGCCGGACGACCGCCCGGCCCTGAAGAAGGCCGGCTTCCTCACCCGTGACGCCCGGGTCAAGGAGAGCAAGAAGTACGGCCTCAAGAAGGCCCGTAAGGCTCCTCAGTACTCGAAGCGCTGATCTTTTCCAGCGCGTTGTACTTCTGACGGACGGCCGGTCCGCCTCCCCTCGGGGGAGGCGGGTCGGCCGTTCCGCTTTCTCCTCACTAGCAGTGCTCTTTCGGAGGTTGGCGGGTATGGGTCGGTTGTTCGGCACGGACGGCGTACGCGGGCGGGCAAACGCGGATCTCACCCCGGAATTGGCGCTGGCGCTCGCGGTGGCCGCCGCGCACACACTCGCCGAGACGGACCGCAGTCATCCGCCGCTCGCCGTCGTCGGTCGCGACACCCGCGCCAGCGGCGAGATGCTGGAGGCTGCCGTGGTCGCGGGGCTGACCAGTGCCGGCGCCAACGTGGTGCGGGTCGGCGTGCTGCCCACGCCGGCGGTGGCGTTCCTCACCGCGGAGGCCAAGGCCGACCTGGGTGTGATGCTCTCCGCGTCGCACAACCCGATGCCGGACAACGGCATCAAGCTCTTCGCCGCCGGTGGGCACAAGTTGCCCGACGAGATCGAGATGCAGATCGAGGCGGCCGTCGAGACGAACGCCACCACCGCCTGGGACCGGCCGATCGGTGCCGGCGTCGGCCGGGTGCACGACCTGCTCGACGGTGCCGACCACTACGTCCAGCACCTGGTGGGCACCGTTCCGCACCGGCTCGACGGGATCAAGGTAGTGGTCGACTGCGCCAACGGCGCCGCCGCCGAGGTCGCCCCCGTCGCCTACCGGGAGGCCGGCGCGGAGGTCATCGCCATCCACGCGGAGCCCGACGGGCTGAACATCAACGACGACTGTGGCTCCAACCACATCGAGGCGCTGCGCGCCGCAGTGGTCGAGCACGGCGCCCACCTGGGCATCGCCCACGACGGCGACGCCGACCGCTGCCTGGCGGTCACCGCCGACGGCGACGAGGTGGACGGCGACCAGGTCATGGCGATCCTCGCGCTGGCCATGCGGGACGCCGGCACGCTCACCCAGGACACCCTGGTGGCCACCGTGATGAGCAATCTCGGGCTGCGGCTCGCGATGTCCGCGCAGGGCATCCGCCTGATCGAGACCAAGGTCGGCGACCGGTACGTGCTGGAGGAGCTGCGTGCCTCGGGGCTGGCGCTCGGCGGTGAGCAGAGCGGCCACATCGTGATGCCCGCGCACGCCACCACCGGCGACGGGGTGCTCACCGGCCTGCACCTGATGGCTCGGATGGCGGCCACCGGCCAGTCCCTCGCCGAGTTGGCCTCGGTGGTCACCAAGCTGCCCCAGGTGCTGATCAACGTGCCGGTCGGCGACCGGACCGTCGGCGCCGCCGCACCCGCGGTACGCGCCGAGGTCGAGCGGGCCGAGGCGGAGCTGGGGGAGACCGGCCGGGTGCTGCTGCGCCCGTCGGGCACCGAACCGCTGGTCCGGGTGATGGTCGAGGCGGCCACCGAGGCGACCGCCCGTGAGGTCGCCGAGCGGATCGCCGAGCTGGTGCGCACCGCGAGCCCGGTCGCCTGAGGCCACCTCGGGGCGGCGTCACAGCCGCAGTCGGGCCGCCCGCTCGTACGTGTCGGAGGGGTCCTCGCCGTCGGTGAGGTCGAGGTCCTCGGTGACTCGTCCGTCGGTCAGTCGGACCAGTCGATCGCAGCGGGCGGCGATGGCCTGTTCGTGTGTGGCGAGCAGGATGGTCATGCCGTGCCGTTCACGGAGGTCGAGCAGCAGGTCGAGGATCTGCCCGCCGGTGGTGGAGTCGAGGTTGCCGGTGGGCTCGTCGGCCAGCAGCAGGCCCGGCGCCCCCATCAGGGCGCGGGCGATGGCGACCCGTTGCTGCTGGCCACCGGAGAGCTGCGCGGGCAGGGCGCGTTCCCGCCCGGACAGGCCGACCGCGTCGAGCAACTCGCGGGCTCGGGTCGCGTGATCGGCCCGGCCCCGGCGGGGGAGGACCGGCGCGATCACGTTGTCCAGCACGGTGAGTGCGGGCAGCAGGTGGTAGCGCTGGAATACGAAGCCGACCCGTTGCCGGTAGCGAGCCAGTGCGGCCCGACGCAGGCCGCTGACCACCACGTCGTCGACTGTCACGCTGCCCTCGTCGGCCTGCTCGATCGCGCCGATGAGATGCAGCAGCGTGGACTTGCCCGACCCGCTCGGCCCGGTCAACGCCACCACCGAGCCGGCCGCGATGGTCAGGGAGACGTCGTCGACTGCGGTCAGCTGGTCCGCCCCGGTGCCGAATCGTCGTGTCAGGTGGTCGACCGAGATCGCGCTGCCGATCTGCTCGCTCATGACTGCTACTCCTCTGCCAGAAGTCGGGCGGGTCGTAGGCGCGGCAACAGGGCGGCGGGCACCAGCGCGGCGACGGCGCTGAGCAACGCGCCCGCCAGCGCGACCAGCACGGCCACCAGGAGCAGCGCGCCGGGAAGGGCGCCGATCAGCCAACCCGCGCTGGCCAGGCCGACCGCGGCGCCGGTCGTCGAACCGACGAGCCCCAGCGTCAGTCCCTCGTAGCTGACCAGCCGGCCGAGTTCGGCGTCGGTCCAGCCGATCGCCCGCAGGGTGGCCAACTCGGCGGCCCGGTCGCGGATGTTCAGGTAGAGCACGTCCGCCACCGCGGCGGCACCGAGCAGCACCGTGGCCGCGGCGGCCACGGTGTCCGCGCCGCGGACGCTCAGCGAGACCACGTCGCCGAGCAGGCTGCCGACGATCGCGCCCCGGAACGCCCACGCGGCGGCGGTGACCAGCGTCAGCGCGGCCACCCCGATGGCCAGCGCGCCGGCGCCGAGGACCGTGCGCCCGGGGGTGCGGGCCAGGTTCACCAGCGCCAACCCGAGGAGGGTGCGTGGCCGGCGCACCCAGCCGGCGGGAGCGACGATCGGGCGGAGGGCGGCGGCCGGGTGGGTGCGCGCGGCCCGCAGCGCCGGCACCAGGCCGGCGGCCACCGCGAGCAGCAGGGCGATGGGTACGGCAAGGGCCGACCGCCGCCAGTCGACGTCGATGCCGAGCGCGATTCCGAGCGGGATCGCGAGGGTCAGCGAGAGCAGACCGGCGATGAGCCCCAGCAGGGCCACCTCGCCCAGGATCAGCGCCGCGATGCGGCGGACCGGCCAACCGAGACAGGAGAGCACCGCCAGCTCGGAGCGCCGGTCCCGGACGGCGGCGCTGACCGCGTTGCCGAGGAAGAGCACGCACACCACCAGGACCAGCACGAAGAGCACGATGCTCTTGCGGTCCACCGCTTGGGTGATGATCGAGGCCACGCCGAGTGCCGACCAGTTCTCGGTCAGCCGCAGCATCGGCCGGCCGAACGAGCCGGCGGGAAGCTCCACCGTCTGCGGCGCGCCCGACGAGCCGAGTGTGATGTCGACGTCCAGCCCGGTGCGTGCCGCGATCTGCTCGGCGACCAGTCGGACCCGCTCGGCCGATCGCTCGCTGTAGCCGCCCACGTCGGCCACCCGTACCCGGATCGCGCTGATCGGGGCCTTGGCCTGTGGCCCACCGCCACCCTCCAGGATCTTCGGCACGCTGGCGAGGTTGGTGAGGAGCAGCGGCGGCGCGGACAGGTAGCCGGCAGGGTTGCCGCTGGGCGCCAGCGGTTGACCACCCAGCGCCGCCCGGCTGCGGTCGTCGGCACCCTGTGCCGTCGGCGCCTGGTAGGTCTCCAGCGGCAGTTGGCCGAGGTCACTGAACCCGGTCAGCCGGCCCGGGTCGAAGACACCGACGGCCCGCCAGAAACGATTGGCGCTGTTCGCGCCCACGGGTAGCGGCAGCGCCCGTATCGATCGGGAACCGGTGTCGTCGGCAAGCCAGGGTCGGGGCAGCGGGTTGAACGCCTCCTTCTTGCCGTACACCTCGGGGTCGCCGGGCGGTTGCTGGCGGGCCCGCAGGCTGCCGTCGGGTAGCGGGTCGTACTGCACCTCGGCCGACTGCACGACCGTCTGAAGTTGACCGTGGCAGCACCCGGCCAGGGAAAGCTCCTCGGTGAGCATCGCCTGGTGCCCGGCGCTGAGGTCGTACCGACCGGACCCGGCGGGAGTCCCTCCAGGGCGGCTCAACGTCTCTTCCAGGTCGATCGCCTCCACCCCGGCGGGGCTGATCGAGAGCCGGGTGAACCTGGCCGCCAGCGACTCGTCGATGAAGGGTCGGTTGGTGACGAGGACCGGGACCTCCTGGTTGTCCGCTGTGCCCCGGCGGTTGACGGCGACAGTGTCGTCGGTGCGGACGGCTCGACCGGTGACGACTGCGTCGTCGAGTCCGACGAGTTGGTCCTCGGCCGCCGGGTCCACCGCTGCCAGGAGGAACGGCACGGTCAGGTCGTACGCCATCACCAGGCGGTCATTGGGTGTAGCGGAGCCGTCCCGGTCGGTCGCGAGGATGTAGGAGTCGGCTTGGAACCGACCGTCGGGCAGCAGTTGGACGGCGTGCAGGGACCAATCCTCGCGCTCGGAGTAGGTGCCCGGGTTGCCGAGCAACGCGTATCCCGGATCGCAGATGGGAAGGCTGCGCCCGTCCGGCTGCACCTCGCGGGGCGTCGGCCCGCAGGTGTCCGACCAGGAGTAGGACCGCCCATCGGAGTACGGCACGGCGTCACCGTCGATTCCCCTGTCGATACGGGGGTAGATCAACGGCTTCGTGGTCACGTACACGTACCGGGGTTTGCCCGGTGCGCTGGAGAGACCGCGTTCGGCGTGGAAGGTCGGGTCGACCCGGATGACCTGCTGGTCCAGCGAGCGGTCGACGGCCTCGGTGAGGTCGATCGGAGTCGGCAGCAGCGTGGTGGAATAGCCGAGCATCGCGATCGGGGCCGCCACCTCGATGCCGGGGACGGCGGTCACCTGCTCGTACTGCTGTGTGGTGATGCCGCCGAACAGCCCGGAGAGATAGTTGGGGCGGACCAGCCGGCGCTCGTCCTCCAGCGGGGTGCGGGTCCCCTTCGGACGGACCAGGATCTCGTAGGCGACCTGGGTGTTGCGCTCGACAGTGCCGGTGACGTCCAGGTGGGAGGTGGTGGTGGCGCCGGTCAGGACCACGAAGCCGGTGGTAGCCACCAGCACGCCGACCAGCAGCGCCACCGACCGTCCCGCACGGCCGCGCAGCTGTCTCCAGATGAAGCCGAGCATCGCGCCTCCCCGTGTGCTGGCTCTCACTCTGCGCGATACATTGTGACAATGCAAGACCCGTACCGGAGGTGACATGGCGATCCAGCACGCTGTCCTCGCCCTGCTCGCTGGTGGCCCCAGCCACGGCTACCAGCTCAAGGGCGCGTTCGAGGCCGCCGTCGGCCCGCAGTGGGGGCCGCTGAACATCGGCCACCTCTACCAGATCCTGGACCGGCTCTCCCGGGACGAGCTGGTCGTCGCCGAACGGCAGCCGCAGCCGATCAAGCCGGACCGGGTGGTCTACGAGATCACCCCGGCCGGCCGCGCGGAGTTGGCGCGGTGGCTGGCCGAGCCGAGCCCGCGCAGCGGCGGATTCCGGGACGACTTCTTCCTCAAGGTCACCGCCGCCGCCCGGTCCGGCTCCGCGACCACGGTTCGCGCCGTCCTGAGCAACCAGCGGGGGCACCTGCTGCGCGAGCTGCGCAATCTGGACGGCCTACGGAGGGCCGCCGAGGATCCGGTGGTCGGGTTGCTGCTCACCGCGGCCAGCCGGCACGTGACAGCGGACCTGTCGTTCGTCGACGACGCCGAGGCGGTGCTGCTCGGTGACGAGGGCCAACTGCTCACCCGACTCGCGGCGTCGACAGCGGATCAGTCGGCGACCGACCCGGGATCGGCCGGCTCCGGGCGGGTCAGCGGCTCGAGCCCAGAGCGTGCAGCCGGCTGACCGCCTCGGTCAGCACCTCCGGGCGCTTGCAGAAGGCGAACCTGACCAGCCGCCGGCCCGCGTCGACGTCGTCGTAGAAGACCTGGGTGGGCACCGCCACCACACCGCAGCGCTCCGGCAACGAGCGGCAGAACTCCACCCCGTCCCGGCCGCCGAGGGCGGTGATGTCGGCGGTGACGAAGTACGTCCCCTCCGAGTCGAGCACCTCGAACCCGGCGTCGGTCAGACCACCGACGAGCTGGTCACGCCGCTGCTGGAGACCGTCCCGAAAGCCGGTGTAGTAGTCGTCCGGCAGGGCCAGCGCCACGGCCACCGCCGGTTGCAGCGGCGCGGCGTTGACATAGGTGAGGAACTGCTTCACCCGGAGCACCGCCGACACCAGCGCCGCCGGGCCGCTCGCCCAGCCGACCTTCCACCCCGTGCAGGAGAACGTCTTGCCGGCCGACGAGATGCGCAGCGTCCGCTCCCACATCCCGGGCAGGCTGGCCAGCGGCACGTGCGCGCTCGCCGCGTCGGTGAAGACCAGGTGCTCGTACACCTCGTCGGTGACCGCGTACGCGCCGAACTCCTGGCACAACTCGGCGACCTGCGCCAACTCGGCAGGGGTGAAGACCTTGCCGGTCGGATTGTGCGGCGAGTTCAGCAGCACCAGCCGGGTGCGCGGGCCGAAGGCCGCACGCAGCGCCGCCGGGTCGAAGGCGTACCGGCCGTCGGCCGAGGGGCGAAGCGTCACCGGCCGGCGGACCGCGCCGGCCAGCGCGATCGAGGCGGCGTACGAGTCGTAGTACGGCTCGAAGCAGACCACCTCGTCGCCCGGTTCGCAGAGCGCGAGGATGCTCGCCGCGACCGCCTCGGTAGCGCCCGCCGTGATCACGATCTCGCTGTCCGGGTCGTACCCCAGGTCGTAGAACCGCTGCTGATGCGCCGCGACGGCCGCGCGCAGGGCGGGGATTCCCGGGCCCGGCGGGTACTGGTTCTGTCCGTTGCGCAGCGCCTCGGCGGCGGCGGCCAGCATCTCCGGTGGGCCGTCGGTGTCGGGGAAGCCCTGGCCGAGGTTGACCGCGCCGGTGCGTACGGCGAGGGCGGACATCTCGGCGAAGATCGTCGTGCCGAATGGCCGCATCCGGGCCACCAGCGGGTCGACATCGGTGCTCGTCGTCACCTGCGCCAGCCTACGGCCATACCCGGCTCGGACCCCAGCCTCACTCGGGCGCGCAACTGGTCGACCAGTACCCCCGGGTCTTGTCGACGACCGGCTTGCCGGCGCCGGTGACAGTGACCGTGCAGTCGAGTGGTCGCTGACCCTCGTCGTCGGCCCATCTGGCCTCCACCAGCACCCGGGTCTTGCCGTTGGTGCGAATCGTGGTGCGCCAGGGCAGCTTCTGGCCGTCGACGTGCATGAGATCGCTCTCGGCGTCGTAGTACGCCAGGTCGACGACACCCGTTCCGCTGAGCTCGTAGACCACGGTCACCGGTGCCGGCCCTGAGGTCGGTCGGGTGATCGGCTTCTTGCTGGGGGTGGGCGCTGCGGTGGATGGCCTGGTGGTGGGTTGCTCCGGGATGATCGGCCCAGTGGTGGGCTCCGTCCAGCCGTCGTCGTCGGGGACGACCCACGGCTCCTCGGCGGTCGGGTCCGGGTTGGTCGAGCCGAGCCACAGGCCACCCACGCAGAGGCAGCCGCACACGAGTAGGACGAGTGCCACGACGGCCGCGACGACGATCCCGACGATCCGCCCGCTGCTCGTGGCCGGCTTGCCGGGAACCTGCGGATACCCGGGGTAGGCGTACGGCGGCGGATAGCCGGGCGGCGGCCAGCCGGTCCCGGGCGGCGGCCAGCCAGCGGCCGACGGCTGCCCGTCCGGCATCGGCCACCCCGCTGGCGGTGGCGATCCGGCCGACGGCGGGCCTGAGGCGTCGGGCGACCACTGGGGCGTCTGTGGGGCGGGCATCCACGGCGTCGCGGACGGTTGTGGCGTCCACTGGGTGGCGGGCGGAGAGGGCGTCCACGGCGCGGCCGGCGGGGCGGGTGCCCAGGGGGCCTGCGGCGCCCACGGCTGACCCGCCGCCAGCGGGTCGGGGGCCGCATACGGGGCCGAGGACGGCGGTGCCGTCGGATCCGGCGGGGGTGCGGGGGAGGCCGGGTCCGGAGTGGATGAGGGGGTCGGGTCGGGCGACGGCGCGTCGGACATGGCTGCTCCGGGCGGGAGTGGGTATGGAACGAACGGGCCGTGGACGGGAGCGCCAAACCCGCCGAGAGACTGTCGCACCCGAAGGCGTGTCGCAACCCCGCCCGGCGGATCGGGCGCGGGCGGGCGGGCTGTGACGCTCGTCCCGTTGTGGCCGCGTAGGCGCTGATCGCTCAGATTCCGTGATTGATAACCCGACTTTCGAGCAACCAACATGAGTGAAACTGGGTTAGGCTGCGGGCCATGTGTGGAATCGTGGGATACGCGGGCGCGCGCCCCGCACTCGGCATCGTCCTCGACGGGCTGCGGCGGCTGGAATACCGTGGCTACGACTCGGCAGGCGTCGCGATCGTCTGTGACGATCAGCTGCTGACCGAGAAGAAGGCCGGCAAGCTGGCCAACCTGGAGAAGGTGCTGTCCGAGCGGGCCGCCGACGACCCGACCTCCTGCGCGGCCAGCCCGATCGGCATCGGTGACGGCACCACCGGCATCGGGCACACCCGGTGGGCCACCCACGGCGGCCCGACCGACCGCAACGCCCACCCGCACGTCGCCCCCGACGGGCGGGTCGCGGTGATCCACAACGGCATCATCGAGAACTTCGCCAAGCTCCGCGCCGAGCTGGAGGCCGACGGCGTCCAGTTCACCAGCGACACCGACACCGAGTGCGCCGCGCACCTGCTCGCCGCCGCGCTGGCCGACCTGCGCGCCGCCGGCCAGCCGGACAGCCCGCAACTGCTCGCCGCCGGCATGCGCGTGGTCTGCCAGCGACTGGAGGGCGCGTTCACCCTGCTCGCTGTGGACGCCGCCGTGCCCGGCGCGGTCGTCGGCGCCCGGCGCAACTCGCCGCTGGTGGTCGGCCGGGGCGACGGGGAAAACTACCTGGCCAGCGACGTGGCCGCGTTCATCGAGCACACCAGGGAAGCGGTCGAGCTGGGCCAGGACCAGATCGTGCTGATCACCGGCGACAGCATCGAGATCACCGACTTCGAGGGCCAGCCCGCCTCCGGCAAGGACTTCCACATCGACTGGGACTCCTCGGCCGCGGAGAAGGGCGGCTACGACTGGTTCATGCTCAAGGAGATCGAGGAGCAGCCGCAGGCCATCGCCGACACGCTGCTGGGCCGGCTCACCGAGAGCGGTGAGATCGCCCTCGACGAGGTCCGCCTCAGCGACCAGGATCTGCGCGACGTCGACAAGATCTTCATCGTGGCCTGCGGCACGGCGTACCACGCCGGCATGGTCGCCAAGTACGCCATCGAGCACTGGACCCGGATCCCGTGCGAGGTGGAGCTGGCCAGCGAGTTCCGCTACCGCGACCCGGTGCTCGACCGGTCCACGCTGATCGTGGTCATCTCGCAGTCCGGCGAGACGATGGACACCCTGATGGCGCTGCGCCACGCCAAGGAGCAGAAGGCCCGGGTGCTGGCGATCTGCAACACCAACGGCTCGACCATCCCCCGCGAGTCCGACGCCGTGCTCTACACCCACGGTGGGCCGGAGATCGCCGTCGCCTCCACCAAGGCGTTCCTCACCCAGGTCGTCGCCTGCTACCTGATCGGACTGCACCTGGCCCAGGTGCGCGGCATCAAGTTCGCCGACGAGGTGGGCGCTGTGGTCGCGCAGTTGCAGGAGATTCCCGGCAAGCTGCGTGAGCTGCTCGACCGGATCGAGCCCGTCCGCGAGTTGGCCCGGGAGCTGAAGTCCGAGCCGACGGTGCTGTTCATCGGCCGGCACGTCGGCTACCCGGTGGCCCTGGAGGGCGCGCTGAAGCTCAAGGAGTTGGCGTACATGCACGCCGAGGGCTTCGCCGCCGGTGAGCTGAAGCACGGCCCGATCGCATTGATCGACAAGGGCACCCCGGTGATCTGCGTGGTGCCCTCGCCGGTGGGCCGGGGCATGCTGCACGACAAGGTCGTCTCCAACATCCAGGAGGTCCGGGCGCGGGGCGCGCGGACCATCGTGATCGCGGAGGAGGGCGACGAGGCTGTCGTCCGGTACGCCGACCACCTGATCTACGTGCCGCGTACGCCCACCCTGCTGGCCCCGCTCGTCACCACGGTCCCGTTGCAGGTGCTCGCCGCCGAGATCGCCGCCGCCCGGGGGCACGACGTGGACCAGCCCCGCAACCTGGCCAAGTCGGTCACCGTCGAGTAAGCCTCAGCGGCCCAACACGACCCGGGCCATCCCGTCCAGCGCGGGATTGCCCGGGTCCCAGTAACCGGTGTGCCCGCCTCGCCCACTGCCGAAGACCCGACCGCCGAACCCGGGATCCGACGGGTCCTGCCCGAACCACAGTTCGTGCCCGGTCCGGCCCGGCCAGCCCAGCACGGCGGCCAGCGGAGCCGTACGCAGCAGGGCCCCTCGGCCCAGCTCCTCCGGTGACCGGGCCGCCCGGATCACGTCGTCGGGGGCGCTGCTCGCCCAGACCTCCCCGGGTGGCACGCCCAGCTCGCTGGCGTGCGACGCGCCGACACCGGGGGAGCCGACGAAGACCAGCGCGTCGGCGGCCAGGCCGTGCTCCCGGGCGGCCACCCCCACCACCAGCGACCCGTAGCTGTGCCCGAGCACCGTCTGCCGGGCCGGCGGCCCGTCGTGGCTGATACGCAGCCCCTCCTGGAAGCGGTGCAACGCCGGGCCGGCGTCCCGGGCCTGACCCGCCGAGGCGGCCTCGGTCAGCAGATCCGGAGCGTCGTAGTCCAACCAGAGCACCGCCGCGCTGCGCTCACCCGGGGCGAGCGCGGCGCACCGCTCCAGCACCCGGGCCGCCCTGCCCAGCTCGCCGGAGGCGTCGTCCAGGCCGGCGGTCATCCCCGGCACGTAGGTCAGCACCCGGTCGGCGCGGTCCGGGTCACCGAGCGCCACCACCGCCCGGCCCTCACCCGCCGGATCCAACCCGAGCAGGTACGCCCGCGGCACCTCGTCGGCCGTCAACCGCCCGACCAGCGCGTCCAGACCGGCCAGCCGTCCGGCTACCCCGCGCAACCGGATCACCGCGAGCGGCCCCGGCGGCACTCGCGACAGCAGCCGTCGCCGCTCGGCCAGCAACTCCGCACGCCAGGCGTCGAGCCGTAACCGGTTGGCCTGGTCGCGGGCGGCCACCGGCAGCCCGTCCAACCGGCCGACCAGTGCCGGCTCGCGAACGATCAGCCACCGTCGCTGCGCCGGGGTCAACCCGGACCACCAGGCGCTGACCAGCGCGGGCGCGGCACCGAGGGCCGGCCGGCCCGACGGGGGCGGAGACGTCCAGCCGGTGCCGGCGGCCCTCGCCAGATCATCCAACCGGTCGGCGGCGACGCGGTCCGCGGCGGCTGCCCCGTCGAGCGCGGCCCGCAGCGCCGCGGCCACCCCAGCCGCGGCGACCCCGGCCCGCTCGGTAGGCCGGAACCGGGCGGGATCGACCCGCACCCCACCCGAGCGGTCCACCAGCAGGCCGGCCGCCTCGGCCTGGGTGACCGCCTGGGCCAGCCGTGCCTTCGCCACCGCCAGCCCACCGGCCAACTCGGCCAGCACCTGGTCGACCTCGATCAGCGCGGGTGCGATCGAGGCCAGCTCGTCACGCAGACGGCTGAGTCGAGTGTCCGCCGCCGTGGCTGCCGCACCCGACCAGCCGTCCCGCAACCGCCCGCCGGCCGTGCGCAGCCCGCCGAGGCCCCGATCGAGTGGCCCGGCCAACCCCGCCCACGCCGCCCCGGCAGCCCGCCACCCACCGGGATCGACAGCCCACAGCTGCCGGTAACCGACACTGCTCACCGGGGTAGGGAGGCGAACCGGCCGGCGGCCCTGTCGTCCACCGTCTCGTACGCCTCGGCCGCCGCCCGGACCCCGCCGGAGGTCACCGCGACGCGAGCACCCAGCCGGCAGAACCAGGCGTGCCCGGCCGCCTCCAACCCGGCCAGCGCCGCGCCGGCCCGCCACTCGGGCGCCGCCACCACCAGCCCGGGCACCCCCGCGAGGCCCAACGCCAACCGGCGCGCCTCGTCGTCGAGCAGGACGGCGACCGCCCGCAACTCCTCCGGCTGGACGGCGAACGGCTCGTCGGTCATGACCACACCCCCGTGGACGATCGGCATCGACGCGCTGACGCTAGGCACGTACCGGAGGCCGCGCCGTGCCCTGTGGACAGCCGACGTCGAGGCGTACCCCGGGGTGTCCACAGGCGTTGCCCAGCGCGAGCCCGACGGCTAATCTGCGGCCTCGACCGCCGGTAGGGTGGTGTGGTGATCGTCGCTGTCGGCATCGACGTCGTCCTGGTCGACCGGTTCGCCCGGGCCCTGGCACGGACGCCACTGCTCGCCGACCGGCTCTTCACCGAGGCCGAGCGGCACACCCGCTCCGGCAGCCCGCGCTCGCCCGAGTCGCTCGCCGCCCGGTTCGCCGCCAAGGAGGCGGTGGCCAAGGCGCTCGGCGCCCCGGCCGGGCTCAACTGGCACGACTGCGAGATCGTGCCCGACCCGGATGGCCGCCCCTGGCTGGCCGTCTCCGGCACTGTCGCGACGGTGGCCGACGCACGTGGGGTCAACCACTGGCATCTCTCGTTGTCGCACGACGGCGGGATCGCGTCGGCGATGGTGGTCGCGGAACGATGACGTCGGCCGGGAGGGCCGGTCAGGTCCGCCCGCGAACGGAATGGGACACGGTGGCATGAGAGCGGTGTGGCGGGTTGCCGACGTACGGGCGGCCGAGGCGGGGTTGATGGGCACGCTGCCGGAGGGGACGCTGATGCAGCGGGCCGCCGCCGGCCTGGCCCGCCGGGCCGCGCTCCTGCTCGCCGAGCGGGGCGGGGTCTACGGAGGCCGGGTGCTGCTGCTGGTCGGCTCCGGTGACAACGGCGGTGACGCGCTGTACGCGGGGGAGCGGTTGGCCCGCCGAGGTGTCCAGGTGTCCGCCCTGCTGCTCACCCCCGGGCGGGCGCACACCGCCGGTCTGGCCGCACTGCGAGCCGCTGGAGGCCGGCTGGTCCAGGATCCGGCCGGCCCGGTCGACCTGGTCCTCGACGGCATCGTCGGCATCGGTGGCACCGGCGGGCTACGGGCGAACGCGGACGAGGTGGTCCAGCGCCTCGGCGAGCTGCGCGGACGCGACGGGGAACGGGCCACGGTGCTGGCGGTCGACGTGCCCAGCGGGGTCGCTGTCGACACCGGCCACGTGCCGCTGTCCGCGTCCGGCCGGCCCACGGCGGTCCGCGCCGACGTGACCGTGGCCTTCGGCGCGCTGAAGCCCGCCCTGGTGGTCGGGCCGGCGGCCGCGCTGGCCGGGCACGTCGAGCTTGTCGACATCGGGCTGCGGCAGTGGCTGCGCGGCACCCCTGCGCTGCGGGTCACCGAGTGGTCCGACCTGGTCGACTGGTGGCCCCAACTGGGCCCGGCGTCGGAGAAGTACACCCGGGGCGTGGTGGGGGTGGCGACCGGCTCGGCGACCTACCCCGGTGCGGCGGTGCTCTCCGTGGGCGGCGCCCTGGCGGGGCCGACCGGCCTGGTCCGCTACGCCGGCAGCGCCCGCGCCGAGGTGCTGCACCAGCACCCCTCGGTGATCGCCAGCGGGCGGGTCGCCGACGCGGGCCGGGTGCAGGCCTGGGTCTGCGGCTCCGGGCTGGGCACCGGTGCCGACGCGGCGGCCGAGCTGCGCGCCGTCCTGGCCGCCCCGGTGCCGGTGGTGCTCGACGCCGACGCCCTGACCCTGCTGGTGGACGGCTCGCTCGCCGACCGGCTGCGGGGTCGCGACGCGCCCATCGTGGTCACCCCGCACGACCGGGAGTTCACCCGTCTCTGCGGTGAGGAGCCGGGCGCCGACCGGGTTGGCGCCGCGCTGCGGCTGGCCGCCTGGATGAACGCTGTGGTGCTGCTCAAGGGCGACCGCACTGTGATCGGCACGCCGGACGGTCGGGCGTACGTCAACCCGACCGGCACCCCGGCGCTGGCCACCGGCGGCACCGGCGACGTGTTGGCCGGGCTGCTCGGTTCGCTGCTGGCGGCCGGTGTGCCCGCCGATCGGGCCGCCGCCTCGGCCGCGTACCTGCATGGGCTCGCCGGGCGGGAGGCGGCCCGGGGTGGGCCGGTGACCGCGCCCGACGTGGCGACCGCGCTGCGTCCGGTGCTGGCCCGGCTGGGCTGAACGGGGCGGTTGCGGGCGCGGTGACCGGATCGCCGCGTCGGGACGTGCGTCGCCGCCCGCCGTGATCACGGCGGAAAGTAGGCTGGGTACATGTGGCAGGCCGAGGTACGCGTCGATCTTGACGCCATCCGCGAGAACGTGAGCAGGCTCCGCTCCGGCACCACCGCCGAGTTGATGGCAGTGGTGAAGGCCGACGGGTACGGCCACGGGATGCTTCCGGCCGCCCGCGCGGCGCTCGACGCCGGCGCTGACTGGCTCGGTGTCTGCACCCTCGACGAGGCGCTCACCCTGCGGCGGGCCGGGGTGACAGTGCCGGTGCTGGCCTGGCTGCTCGCCCCCGGGTTGCCGCTGCACGAGGGGGTCGCCGCCGGGGTGGACCTGGGCGCGGCCAGCCTGGCGCAACTGGACGAGATGATCGAGGCGAGTCGTCTCGCCGGGCGTCCCGCCCGTCTGCACCTCAAGATCGATACGGGGCTGTCCCGGGGCGGCGCGACAGTCGCCGACTGGCCCGCGCTGCTGGACGCCGCCGCGAAGGCGCAGGCCGATGGCCTGGTCGAGGTGGTCGGCGTGTGGAGCCACTTCGTGTACGCGGACTCGCCCGGCCACCCCACCACCGACCGCCAACTGGCCGTCTTCCACGAGGGGCTGGCCATGGTCGAGCGGGCCGGGCTACGGCCGCGCTGGCGGCACCTCGCCAACTCGGCAGCCACCCTCACCCGCCCGGACACCCACTTCGACCTGGTCCGCCCCGGCCTGGCCATCTACGGGCTGTCCCCGGTGGCCGGCGAGACGTACGGGTTGCGGCCGGCGATGACCGCCCGCGCCCGCGTGATGCTCACCAAGCGGGTGCCCGCCGGCACCGGTATCTCCTACGGGCACGCCTACACGACGGAAGCCGACGCGAACCTGGCCGTGGTGCCGCTCGGGTACGCCGACGGGGTCCCCCGGCACGCGTCCAACACCGGCCCGGTACAGCTCGGCGGCGTACGCCGGACGATCTCGGGGCGGGTCTGCATGGACCAGTTCGTGCTCGACTGCGGCGACGACCCGGTGGCCGACGGCGACGTGGCGACGCTCTTCGGCAGCGGCGTCGACGGCGAACCGACAGCTGACGACTGGGCCGAGGCGGTCGGCACGATCAACTACGAGATCGTCACCCGGTTCGGCGGCACGCGGGTGCCCCGGGTCTACGACGGCGAGAAACAATGAGTTACCGCATTCCGCGTCCGCGCACGGCCGTGGGCCGGGTCGCCGGGATCGTCGGCGCGGCGGTGGGGGTGGCCGCGGCAGGTCTGGCGGCTGGTGTCGCGACCGAGCGGACCCTGGTCCGCCGGCTCAAGGCCGATCCGGCCGACCGCTACGCGCACGAGACGTTCGACAAGCAGCGGTACGACGAGGCGTTCCGCCTGGAGCTGCCGGACGGCACGGACATCCACGTCGAGGTGGTCGAGCCGACCCGGCCGGTGCCGGGGCGACCGACTGTGGTGCTGGTGCACGGCTTCTGCCTGGACATGGGGACGTTCCACTTCCAGCGCCAGATGCTCGCCGCCCGCGGTGACTACCGGATCGTGGCGTACGACCAGCCCGGTCACGGCCGGTCCGGCCGGCTGGAGACCGGGGAGTACGACCTCGCCGTGCTCGGCCGGACGCTGCGCCAGGTGATCGACCGAACCGCCCCGGACGGGCCGCTGGTGCTGGTCGGCCACTCGATGGGCGGCATGACCATCATGGCGTTCGCCGAGTTGTTCCCGGAGCTGTTCGGTGACCGGGTGGTGGGCACCGTTCTGATGGCCACGTCGGGCGGGCTCATCGCGGAGACCAAGCTGGTCGCGCCCGCGCTGCTCGGCCGGGTCGGTGGGCCGGTGCTCTACATGGTCAGCAACGCCACCCGGTACGGCGGGCCGGTGATCGACAAGGCCCGCAAGTCGACGTCGAACGTGGCCTGGCTACTGACCCGCAAGTACGGCTTCGGTACCCGCAAGCCCAGCCCGTCGCTGGTGTCCTACGTGGAGACGATGAACTCCCGGACGTCGGCCGACACGGTGACCCGCTACCTGCGGACCCTGGCCACCCACTCGCGCTTTCCGGCGCTGGCGGCGCTGGCGGCGACTCCGGTGCTGGTGGTGGTCGGCGACAAGGACATGATCACGCCGGTGACCCACTCCGAGGAGATCGTCCGCCGGCTGCCGCACGCCGAGTTCGTGAAGATCAAGGACAGCGGTCACGTGGTCATGTTGGAGCACGCGGACGAGGTCAACGCCGCCCTGGCGCGGTTCCTGGAGTCATTGCAGAGCGTGGAGGAACGGTGAGTCACGTCGTCAAGCTGCCGACCGTCGAGGACACTCGGGACTTCGGCCGGCGGCTGGCCGGGTTGCTGCGCGCCGGCGACCTGGTGCTGTTGACCGGCCCGTTGGGCGCCGGCAAGACCGCACTCACCCAGGGCGTCGGCGCCGGGCTCGGTGTCCTCGGGGACATCACCTCGCCGACCTTCGTGATCGCTCGGGTGCACCGCCCCGATCCGGCCCGGGGTGGCCGGGTGGCGCTGGTGCACGCCGACGCGTACCGCCTGGGTGACGCCACTGACCCGCGCGCGGAGATCGACGATCTGGACCTCGACGCGTCGGTGGACGACTCGGTGACAGTGGTGGAGTGGGGCGAGGGCCTGGTGGAGCAGTTGGTGGACGCGCACCTGCGGGTTCGCATCGACCGCCGCGACGACGACACCCGCATCGTCGAGCTGGACCCGATCGGCGGCGACTGGGCCCGGCGGCTCGCCGACCTGGGCTAGGTCGGCGGCTGTCGTACCCGATGCCTAGAGTGCGGGGGTCCGACCCGCGCTGTGAGAGGTTCCCGATGCCCGACGACGCTCCCGCCCTGGATCTGCTGGCTCTGCTGCCGGAGCAGTGGCGCACAGTGCTCACCCCGCACCTCGACCCGGCACGCACCGCCGCGCTGGGCGAGTTCGTCGCCCGGGAATACGCGACGCAGACGGTCTTCCCGCCGTTGGAAGATCTGTTCTCGGCATATCGGCTCTGCCCGCCGCAGGGCACGCGGGTGCTCATCCTCGGGCAGGATCCCTACCACCGGGCCGGGCAGGCACACGGGTTGAGCTTCAGCGTCCGCGACGGTGTGACGGTGCCGCCGTCGTTGCGCAACGTCTTCAAGGAGCTGGGCGAGGACGTGGGCGTGCCCAAGCCGCGCAGCGGCAACCTCGACGGGTGGGCCGCCCAGGGGGTGCTGCTGCTCAACGCGGTGCTGACCGTCCGGCAGGCAACCCCGGGCTCGCACGCCAACGCCGGCTGGGAAGAGTTCACCGACGCGACCATCCGGGCACTGGACGCGGCACCGGACCGGGTGGTCTTCCTGCTCTGGGGTGGTTACGCCCGTAAGAAGGCCGCGCTGGTCACCAATCCGCAGCACGTGGTGCTGGAGGCGGGTCACCCCAGCCCGATGAACCCGCGCGGCTTCCTCGGTAGCCGCCCGTTCAGCGCGGCCAACAAGGCACTCGCCGACGCCGGCCTGCCCACGATCGATTGGGAGCGCACCGCCGGCTGAGCCGCTCGTCGACGTCCCGCTGCTGGTGTGGACCGGCACTGGCTCAGCCGTCGCTGGCCAGCTGCCGGTCCCGGTAGCGGCGCAGCAACTCGGCGGCGCGTGGCTCGCTCAGTTCCAGCTCGACAAGCGGCACCACCTGGTAACTCCGCCCACCGTGGCGCACCTCGATCGTCTCGGGCAGCTCGTCGCACATGGTGGCCCTGATCTCCCCGTACCGGGTCGACCACAGGTGTTCGCCCGGCTCTTCGGGCTCCAACCACACCCCGCCGAACTCACCCCAGCGGGCGTTCCACCGCTGGCCGTAGTTCGTCTCCAGCCAGCGGGTGAACAGCTTGGCGTCCTGCCAGCGCAGGGCGATCTGCAGCGTGTCGGCCGGCACCGGTGCACCCTGTAGCACCGCCGCGGCGCATCCGGTGATCACCTGCGGAAAGTCGGTGAGCCGATCCAGCAGTCGATCCAACCCCAGCCCGTCGATTCGCTCGGCGATCGGCCGTGCGGCCAAGCCGTCGATCCGGGCGTCGAGGTGCGCGTCCAACGGCTCGACGCCGACGACCAACTGCACATCCATCGCTGCAAGCAACCGCTCCAGCACGGCGATGCTGGGCGCTCGCTCACCGCGTTCGATCCGGGCGACCGTCGCCTGGCTGACGCCGGCCAACTCGGCCAGCTCAGATTGGCTCAGCTCGCGCGACTGTCGTTGCTCACGGATGGCGGTGCCGAGCAGGCCGGCGAGACGAGTGGGTGGCATCCCGGGATGGTGGACCACGCCGGTCGTGGCCGAAACCGCTGAGGCGTATTCATGACTGGACGGCCGCCGCCCTGCTCCCCGGGACCTGCGACTGACGCGTGACCGGTGACCAGGGCCGTTCCCTGATGAGCGGTATACCTGTGAGTCATAAATATGACTCACAGGTATACCGCTCACTGGGGGATGGGGCCCGTCGCCCCCCGCGCCGGTTCGTCGCCCCCCCGCCGCGAAAGAGCGACAGTGGTGCGGGCGGCCGTGGGTGGGCGTGACAGCGGCTGCTGGCGGGGCGGGGCGTGACTGAAGGCTGCGGCGGGGCGGCTAGGCTGGCTTACCGTGCTCGTACTCGTGGTGGACAGCTCGACCCCCGCGGTCACTGCGGCGCTGGTGGACGTCTCGGCAGACGGCGTGGCGTCGCGGGCGCACCGGTGCACTGTCGACGCCCGCGCGCACGGTGAGCTGCTCGCGCCCCAGGTGGATGCGGTCCTCGCCGACGCTGACGCGCGCCCGCGTGACCTGGCCGCCATCGTCGCCGGGCTCGGCCCGGGGCCGTTCACCGGGCTACGGGTCGGCCTGGTCACCGCCGCGACGATGGGTCAGGTGCTCGGCATCCCCACGTACGGCGTCTGTTCCCTGGACGCCATCGGTTACCCGGCGGCGTCCGGCGCGCCGGTCCTGGCCGCCAGCGACGCCCGGCGCAAGGAGCTCTACTGGGCCGTCTACGACGGCGCTGGCCAGCGGATCGTCGGGCCGGAGGTATCCGCGCCGGCGGTCGCCGCCGCGCGCGCCCGCGAACTGGGCGCGACGATCGCGGTCGGTGACGGGGCGCACCGGTACGCCGAGGTCCTGGACCTGCCCGTTCGGGTCGAGCCGCGCTACCCGGACGCGACGGTGCTGGCGTTGCTCGCCGCCGAGCGGATCCGGGCGGGGGCGTCCAGTGAGCGGCTCACCCCGCTCTACCTGCGCCGCCCCGACGCGGTGGCGGCGACCGGTCGCAAACCGGTCCTGCCATGACGGCGGTACGGCTCGAACCGTTCCGCTGGTGGCACATCGACGACGTGCTGCCGATCGAGGCGGACCTCTTCGGCGCTGAGAAGTGGTCGCCCGCCATGTTCTGGAGTGAGCTCGCCAACGGGCACCACTACCGGGTCGCCGTCGACGCGGACGGGTCGGTACTCGGCTACGCCGGGCTCGCCGGCGTTCCGCCGGACGAGGTGTGGGTACAGAACATCGCCGTGCGCCGGGACGCCCAGCGGCGCGGCGTGGGCCGTGCCCTGCTGGAGGAGTTGCTCGCCGAGGCGGTCCGGCGCGACGCCCGCAGCACCCTGCTGGAGGTCGCCGTGGACAACGCCGCAGCTCAGCGGCTCTACGCGACGTACGGTTTCGAGCCGATCGGGGTGCGGCGCGGCTACTACCAACCGAGCAACACCGACGCGCTGGTCATGCGGCGCGACGCCGAGCCGACCGGGGACGGACCACACGACCATGGCTGACGAACCACTGATCCTGGGTATCGAGACCTCCTGCGACGAGACCGGTGTCGGCATCGTGCGGGGGCACACCCTGCTGGCCGACGCGCTCGCCTCCAGCGTCGAGGAACACGCCCGGTTCGGGGGTGTGGTGCCGGAGGTGGCCAGCCGGGCACACCTGGAGGCCATCGTGCCGACCATGGACCGGGCACTGACCGAGGCCGGCGTCACGCTGGCCGACATCGACGCGATCGCTGTCACCTCCGGGCCGGGGCTGGCCGGTGCGTTGCTGGTCGGCGTCGCCGCCGCCAAGGGGTACGCGGTCGCCGCCGAGAAACCCATCTACGGCGTCAACCACCTCGCCGCCCACGTCGCGGTGGACACCCTTGAGCACGGCCCACTGCCCGAACCCGCCATCGCGCTCCTGGTGTCCGGCGGCCACTCGTCCCTCCTGCTCGTGGACGACCTGGCGCGGGGTGTCACCCCGCTGGGCGCCACCATCGACGACGCGGCCGGGGAAGCGTTCGACAAGGTCGCCCGGCTGCTCGGGTTGCCGTTCCCGGGCGGTCCGCCCATCGACCGGGAGGCCCGGGCCGGCGATGCCGCCTCGATCGCCTTCCCCCGCGGTCTGACCGCCGCGAAGGATCTCGCCGCCCACCGCTACGACTTCTCGTTCTCGGGCCTGAAGACGGCGGTGGCCCGGTGGGTCGAGGCCCGTCAGCGTGCCGGTGAGCCGGTGCCGGTGGCCGACGTGGGCGCGTCCTTCCAGGAGGCGGTCTGTGACGTCCTGACCAGCAAGGCGCTCGCCGCCTGCCGGGCGCAGGGCATCGAGACCCTGGTCATCGGCGGGGGAGTGGCGGCGAACTCGCGGCTGCGGGCGATGGCCGAACAGCGAGCCGAGAAGTACGGCATCCGGGTCCGGGTACCCCGGCCGAAGTTGTGCACCGACAACGGCGCGATGGTGGCCGCGCTCGGTTCGCACCTGGTCGCCGCCGGGGTCGCTCCGAGCCGACTGGACCTGCCGGCCGATTCGGCACTGCCGTTGACAACGGTCAGCGTGTGACGGGAGCGGCGGACATGATCGTGCGGATGTGGGAGGCGCGCGCCGAGGCGTACGGAGTCGCCGACCTGATCACCTGGGTGTGCGACACCGCCCTGCCCGAGTTGGAGCACGACCCGCTCCACGTCTCCAGCGAGGTCTTCTCCTCCACCGACCACCGCGTGGTGGTGATCTCCAAGTGGCGCAGCAACCCCCGGCCGCTGCCGGACCCACCAGCCCTGCTGGTGGCCCGCGCCCCGCACTCCTGGGACTTCACCCAGGTGGACCGGTAACGCGAGCCACCATTCAGGCCGCTGCCTGACTGGTCAGCTGCGGCGCAACATCCGGTAGGTGGCGATTCCGCCTGTGCCCAGCGCGGCGAGGAAGACCAGCCACACGACTGTGCTGCTGACTCCGACCTGCGGGCCGGAGTTGGCGGAGGCGGCGGCCAGGAGCCCGTCCTCACCCGGGGCGGGCAGCGCCGCCGGCGGCAACTCGGGCCAGCGGACCAGGCCGGTGCTCTCCAGCATCTGCATGTGGTGCTGGACGAACGCGTTGGCGTCCTCGCAGAGCTTGCGGACTGTGGCGTCCCGGGTGCTGGCCCGGACCGCGCCGATCACCGGGAAGATCTTGCCGTGGGCGACCCGGAGCCGGGTGACGAAGATCTGGTCGAACCGGGCGCCGGATGCCTTCTGCATCTCGGCCAGCCAGCCCTTCTGCTCGGCGGTCGGATCGCTGGGGATCGTCGCGCCCAACTTGTTGGCCGCGTCGACCACGAGCTGGTCGAGCTTCTGGTGCTCGCTGGCGATGCCGGCGCCGATCTCCCGGACCTTCGCCGACTGTCCCTTCTCGGCGGCCATCTGGCCGGCTGGCATCTCCCACAGCCCGGCCAGCCGCACCCCGTTGAGCAGTGTCATGTCGGCGGCGTTGAGCTGCTGGCCACCGGCGGGCGCGGCGACGGCCACGCCGGGCAGGACACCGACCCCCGCGATGACCGCGATGAGCAGCATCGCCGCTCGGTGGGTCCGGGTGCCCAGTCGGCGATGGGCGGATCTGAGCGGTGCCATGTCTGTGGTGCCTCCTCGGTCCGGACCGGAACGCGTCTGGACCGGGCAGCCGTATCCTGCCGGTTGCCCGTCCGCCCACTGGTACGGACTGATCGCGCGATCAGTTCATCGCGGAGCGACAGGGATCAGCGGGTGACGGCGAGCAGGCCGCCGAGCAGCAGCAGGGTGATCGCCGCGGCGGCGAAGACCATCAGCAACTCCTGACGCCCGCGCCCGACCGGGCCGGTGTCGACGCCCGAGGTGGGCAGGGCCGGTAGATCGCGGGTCAGCGCGGCCAGGTCACCGAGGGTGCGCGCCGTCCACACCGCACCGGCGCGATCGGAGAACTCGTCGAGCGTCAGCCGGCCCGCCGCCGTGTGCTGGTGCAGCGCGGCGACCACCCGGTTGCGGTCGTCGTCGGAGGCGCGCAGCTCGACATCCACGCCGGACAGCGTACGCGGATCAGCCCACGTCGAGGGGGTCGGCGAGGAGCCGTTCGAAGGCCAGCTCTGCGGCACCGATCAGGGGCGCGTCAGTACCCAGTTTCGGCGTACGCAGCCGGACGTGCTCCAGACAGGCGCCGAGCGCGTTGGAGTTGAGCCGGCTGCGGATCTGGGCCGCCGCCGCGAGGTAGAGGTCACGCATCGTCCCACCGAAGATGACCATCTCGGGGTTGAAGACGTTCACCAGGTTGGCCACTCCGAAGCCGAGCCAGTCGCCGGCCTGGCGGACCGCCGTCTGGGCCCGAGCGTCTCCGCGATCGGCCGCGTCGAAGACGGCCAGCAGCGCGTCACGGCCCCGGGCGTCGGAGCGTCCGGCGGCGCGCAGGAGGCCACGCTCGCCGATCTCGGTCTCCCAACAGCCCCGGGAGCCGCACTCACAGGGTCTGCCGTCGCGCACCACCTTCATGTGGCCGACCTCGCCGCCGTACCCACCGTGCCCGGTCAGCCTGCGCCCACCGGCGATGATGCCGGCACCCACGCCCACGTCGCCGTACAGGTAGAGGACGTTGTCGCAGCCTGCCGCCACACCGCGTGCGTGCTCGGCGAACGCGGCGACGTCGGCCACGTTGCCCACTGTGATCGGTACGTCGATGCCCAACTCGTCGGCGAGGGCCGCGCCGATCGGCTCGTCCACCCAACCGGTGGTGGGGCCGAGTCGAACCAGGCCGTCGTCCCGGCGGACCATGCCGCAGACGGCGACGCCGGCACCGACGCAGATCGCGTCCGCCGGCACCAGTTGCTGCATCTCCTTGACCGCGCCGGCCAGCAGTGGTGCGGCCTCCGCGGCCAGCAGCCCGCGCGGCCGGTCCAGATCCCGGCGGTCCAGGACCGCGCCACCCAGCCCGATCCGGGCGGCGCGCAGCCGGTCCACCTCCACCGAGTACGCGTACGCGTAGACCCGCGCCGACTCGGGCCGGACGACCAGTGACGGTCGTCCGGCCCGGCCGGTTTCCTTCGGTGCCCCTTCGCTGACCAGCCCCACCGCGGACAGGTCGGCGGTGAGCGCGCCGATGGTGCTGCGGTTGAGGCCCAGCGTGGTGGTCAGTTCGGCACGCGTGGTCGCCCCGTGGACGTGCACGTGCCTCAGCAGAGCCCCGAGGTTCTGCCGTCGGACGTCATCCTGGGTCGGTCCTGGGCGCATGCTGGTGCTACCTCCCGCGCGGTCAGCGGGTGCCGGTGGCTGCCGCGCGACGGCGGGAGAGCGCGTCGACGCTGGCCGCGAGCAGGAGCACGACGCCGGTGACCACGTACTTGACTCCCGAGGTGTACCCCATCAGGCCCATTCCGTTTTCGATGACCGCGACCACCGCGCCGCCGAGGACGGCGTCGAGGACGCGGCCCTTGCCACCGAAGAGGCTGGTGCCGCCGATCACCGCCGCGCCGACCGCGTAGAGCAGTACGTTACTGCCCCCGGTGTTCGGGTCGACCGAGTTGGCCCGGCTGGCCGCCACGATGCCACCGATGGCGGCCATGGAGGAGCAGATCACGAAGACGGAGATCCGGATCCGGTCGACGCCGATGCCGGCCCGGCGGGCCGCTTCCCGGTTGCCGCCCACGGCGTAGATGTGCCGGCCGTAGCTGGTGCGTTGGAGCACGAAGGTCCAGATGATCAGCAGCACCGCGATGATCGGCACCACGATCGGCACACCCTTGAGTGAGCTGATCAGGACGTTGCGGCTGCGCTCCAGGTTGAGCACGTACACAGCGGTGCCGAGGATGACGGCGAGCCCGCCGATCCGCAGCGCCACCACCGCGAGCGGATCGGTGATCAGGCCGCGGGCCACCCGGGTGCGGTGCCGCAGCAGTTGCACAGCCGCGTAGCCGATGACCGCGACGGCGGTCAGCGCCCAACCCAAGGTGGGGCCGAGGTTGCGGTTGGCGATGGCGACCAGCACGTCGTCGCGGACAGCGATGTTGGTGCCATCCTTGACGAGCAGCAGCACGACGCCCTGGAAGGCGAGGAAGCCGGCGAGGGTGACCACGAAGGACGGAATGCCGATCTTCGCGACGAGCATGCCCAGCGTGCTGCCGATGACCACGCCGGTGGCGACAGCGGCGAGCACGGCGACCCACCAGGGGTAGCCGAGCACCGTGACCACATTGGCCAGCACCGCCGCGCAGACGCCGCTGGCGAAGCCGGCGGACAGGTCGATCTCGCCGAGCAGCAGCACGAAGACCAGGCCCATCGCGATCAGCGTGACCGCCGCGCCCTGGGTGAAGAGGTTGGCGAAGTTGCCGGCCGACAGGAACGACGACGGCCGCATGATCGCGAAGACGGTGCAGAGCACGATCAGGCCGAGTACGGCTGGTAGTGCGCCGACGTCGCCACCGCGTACCCGACTGAGGTAGTTGCGGAAGTGGCCTCCGATGGTCGGCGTCGGTGTGACGGCGGCGGGTCCGTCCTTCCGCACGGCGGTGGTGGTCATCGGACGCCTCCTGAGATCGAGTCGGCCGCCTGCGGGCCGTCGCCGTTGCTGCCCGGGTCGGTGGCGAGGCCGAGCCCGCCCGAGCGCCCGGCGGTGATCAGCTCGACCACCTGGGCGTGGGTGATGTCGGTGGTCTTCACCTGGGCGACCATCTGGCCGAGGTACAGCGCGGCGATCCGGTCGGAGACGGCGAAGACGTCGTTCATGTTGTGCGAGATGAGCACCACGGCCAGGCCGTTGTCGGCGAGGCGGCGGACCAGTTCGAGCACTTGGGCGGTCTGTGCCACGCCGAGCGCCGCGGTCGGCTCGTCCAGGATGACGAGCTTGCTGTTCCACAGCACCGCCTTGGCGATGGCCACGGTCTGGCGTTGACCGCCGGAGAGGCTGGACACGTGCTGGCGAAGTGAGGTGACGGTGCGGATGGAGAGCCCCGCCAGGGTTTCGGCGGCGAGCTGTTCCATTGTCGGCTCGTCGAGGACGATGCCGCTGCGCTTCTCCCGGCCGAGGAACATGTTCTGCACGATGTCCAGGTTGTCGCAGAGCGCGAGGTCCTGGTAGACGACCTCGATGCCGAGCGTGGCGGCGTCGCGTGGGCTGCCGATGTGCACCGGTTCACCGTTGAACAGGAACTCCCCGGCGTCGGTGGGGTGGATGCCGCTGATGCACTTCACCAGGGTCGACTTGCCGGCGCCGTTGTCGCCGACCAGTGCGGTCACTTCTCCCGGGTGGACGGTCAGGGCGACGTCGCGGAGCACCTGGACGGGACCGAAGCTCTTGTCGATCCCGCGGAGTTCCAGCAGGGGGGTCGCGGACACGGGGGTCTCCTTCTTAAGGGAGGGTCGGGGCCCGTCCGGCGTGCGCCGCCCGACACGGGAGGGTGCTCCCGTGCCGGGCGGCGATGGTCGTTCCGGCGGGTACTGCGGCGTCGGTCAGCTGATGCCGGCTTCGGCGCAGAACTTGGTGTACGCCGCGGTGCAGACCTCTTCCTTGGTCACGTAGCCGTCGGCGATGACGTCCTTGACGCTGTCCTTGTAGATGGCCTTCGGGGTGAGCAGCACCGACGGGACGTCCCGGTCGCCGTCCTTGACCGTCTGGCCGGTGTCCTTCTTCTCACCCTTGGCGAGGGCGATGGCCAGGTCGGAGGCGGCCTTGGCCTCTTCCCGGACCGCCTTGTAGACGGTCATGCACTGGTCACCGGCGAGGATGTTCTGCAGGCCCTCGGTGCTGGCGTCCTGTCCGGTCACCGGCACCTTGCCGTTGAGCTTGTTCTTCTTCAGGATCGAGATGGCCGCGTTGCCGAGACCGTCGTTGGCGGCGAGCACGCCGTCGATCTTGCCGTTGGCCTTGGTGAGCTGCTGCTCGAAGATCGTCGCGGCCTGCGCGTTGTCCCACGCCGGCACCGCGTCCTCAGGGCCCTTGACGTACTCCTTGGCGTCGAACTTCGGCTTGAGCACCGAGTCGTAGCCGGCCTTGAAGAGGGTGGCGTTGTTGTCGGTGGGGGAGCCGTTCAGGTACGCCACGACGGGGTTCTTGGCGCCCTTCTCGGTCAGGCACTTCGTCAGACCCTCGCCCTGGAGCTTGCCGACGGTCTCGTTGTCGAAGCTGACGTAGTACTGGGCGGAGCCGCCGAGGGTGAGCCGGTCGTAGTCGATGGTGGCCACACCCTGCGACTTGGCCTTGTCGAGCACGGCCTTGCCGGTGCCGGAGTCCAGGTTGACGATCATCAGGGCGGTCACGCCACCGGTGATCATCTGGTCGGCGATGGTCTGGAAGGCCGTCTTGTCGTTCTGGGCGTTCTGGATGTCGTACTGGACGCCGGCGGCCTTGAACGCCTCCTCCAGGAACCGACGGTCCGCCGTTTCCCAGCGGGCCGAGGACTTGCTGTCCGGGAGGATCACGCCGATCTTGGGGGTCTTGGCGGAGGCGGCCTTGTCGCCGGAGTCGTCGCCACAGGCGGTCAAGCCGCCGGTCGTGAGCAGGCCCACGGCGGCGATGGTGAGGATCCCCTTACGCATGTGCAGGGTCCTTTCGGAGGTGGGGGAGGTGTTGTTTTGTTGTGTCCGGCAACGTATTTCGCGTCACACCGGCTCCACAAGACCGCGCAGGTGCATAGTTTGTTGGGAGCGATAACAATTCAGCAACGCGACTGTTACTCCCTGGGTATCCCACGGGGGAGTCGACGTAACGACTGTCGTCAGTGGGTCTGCAACGGCGCGGTGCGGGCGTCGGTCAGCGCCACCAGATCCGCTGCGGCCAGTTCGAGTTGCAGACCACGCCGACCAGCCGAGACGTAGATCGTCGGGAGATCCAGCGCGGATTCGTCCAACACCGTGGGCAACCGTCGACGCTGCCCGAGCGGGCTGATCCCACCGCGCACGTAACCGGTGGCCCGCTCGGCGACCGCCCGGTCGGCCAACGCTGCCCGCTTGCCGCCGACCGCCGCCGCGAGCGCCTTGAGATCCAGCTCGCCGGTGACCGGGACGACCGCCACAGTGAGCGCGCCGTCGACAGCGGTCACCAGCGACTTGAACACGCGCTCCGGTGCCACGTCGAGCGCCACCGCCACCAACGCGCCGTAGTTCGGGGCGTCCGGTGACACCCGGTACGGATGGGTGCGATGCGCGACTCCGTGCTTGACCAACAGTGCCGTTGCCGGCGTGCCCTGTCCCGCCACAGCGACGAGGCTAGTCGAGACGGGGCTAGCCGACAGGTTGGCCGACCAGCACCGTCGGTGCGCCGTCGACCCGGGTGAGCACCAGGCTCGCCGCCGCGTTCCCGGCCAGCCGCAGGTCCCGCCGGAGCTGCTCCGGTGTGAGCGCCGAACCCCGCTTGAGGATCTCCACCCGGCCCACCCCGCGGTCGCGCAGCAGCGCCCGCAGGCGCTTGAGCGAGAACGGCAGCACGTCGGTGATCTCCAGGCAGCGCGCGTACGGGGTGCGGATCGGCCGGTCGGCGTAGAGGTAGGCGATGCTCGGATCGCCCAGGGTGGCGTCCAGTTCGGTGGCCAGCTCGGCCACGAGATGCGCGCGCACCACCGCCGGGTCCGGGTCGTACAGGTAGCGCCTCGGCGGCCCGACCGGCGCCTCGGCGGCACCCGAGCCGGTGAGCTGGTGACGGTGGGTCTCGGCGCCCCGCTGGCGGTAGACGGTGGCGCGGCGGGGCACCTCCGCCAGCTCGCCGCACCAGAGCGCGGCCTCGACCAGGTCGCCGTCCACGCTGACCCACTCGGCCTCCGCGCCGGCCGGAATGAGCGCGTGGTCCAGGCCCGGCGCGACCTTCACGACTGTGCGCGGCACCCGCTCGGCCAGCCCGGTGACGAAGTCCCACGGTGGCGAGTAGGCGCGCGGGTCGAAGATCCGCCGCCCGGTGCCGGTGGTGCGGCGGGCCGGATCGCAGAAGACCCCGTCGACCCCTGACACGTCGAACCCGGTCGCGTCGCCGCACTCGACAGTGAACAGCTCGGCCAGGCCGGCCGCCTCGGCGTTGGCGGCGGCCATCGCCGCGGTCACCGGGTCGGCTTCCACCCCGTACACCCGGATGCCGGCGCGGGCGGCGGCCAGCGCGTCGGCCCCGAGCCCGCACCCGAGGTCGGCCAGGGAGCGCACGCCGGCCGCGGACAACCGGGCGGCCCGACGGTCGGCGACCACCCGGCGGGTGGCCTGCTCCAGGCCGGGACGGGTGAGGAACATCCCAGCGGCGGCCGGGCCGAACTTGCCCACCGCCCGGTGCCGCAATTCGGCCTGGGTGAGGGCCGCCGCAGCCAACGTCGGCGGCACCCCGGTCGCGCGCAGCGCCGACGCCGCGACCAGTGGATCACCGCCGGCCAGGTCGGCCGCCGCAGTGAGCGCGGCCGACCCCTCAGGGGTACGCAGCGCCGCCAGCTGATCGAGATCCACCCCGCCATTGTCCCGGCCGACCCGGAAATCCTGGCTGGCGGGGCGCGACTCGCTGGCACTCTCCTTGACGGAGTGCTAGCCACGGAATAACCTGCGATTAGCACTCTCACCCTGAGGGTGCCAGCTTCCGGGTCTCGCGACCCGGGTGCGCACGCCAGGCGGACCGGCACCCGCGACGACGGCACCGCCCGGTGGCATGAGGCAGATTGACGCTGGTCAGCCCCGCTGGCCAGCAACGAAACCAGTACCCCAGGAGGGTATGCCCGTGACTACCGCGACCAAGGTTGCGATCAAGCCGCTCGAGGACCGCATCGTGGTCCAGGCGAACGAGGCTGAGACCACCACGGCGTCGGGCATCGTGATCCCCGACACCGCCAAGGAGAAGCCGCAGGAGGGCACCGTCCTCGCTGTGGGCCCGGGGCGCGTCGACGACAACGGCAACCGGGTTCCGGTTGACGTGCAGGTCGGCGACACCGTCCTCTACTCGAAGTACGGCGGCACCGAGGTCAAGTACGCCGGCGAGGAGTACCTGGTGCTCTCCGCCCGCGACGTCCTCGCGGTCATCGAGAAGTAAGCAACCGATCAGTGCCACTGCCCCGGTCCGGCTCGCCGGGCCGGGGCAATGGCGCTTCGAAGGGACATTAATGGCGAAGATCCTGAGCTTCTCGGACGACGCCCGGCACCTGCTGGAGCACGGTGTCAACGCCCTCGCGGACGCGGTCAAGGTCACCCTCGGCCCGCGCGGGCGCAACGTCGTCCTGGACAAGAAATTCGGTGCGCCGACGATCACCAACGATGGTGTGACCATCGCCAAGGAGATCGAGCTCACCAACCCGTACGAGAACCTTGGCGCGCAGCTGGTCAAGGAGGTGGCGACCAAGACCAACGACGTCGCCGGCGACGGGACCACCACCGCGACAGTGCTGGCCCAGGCGATGGTTCGCGAGGGTCTGCGCAACGTGACCGCCGGGACCAACCCGGCCGGCCTCAAGCGGGGCATCGACGCGGCGGCCATGAAGGTCTCCGAGGCGCTGCTCGGCCGTGCCGCCGAGGTCACCAGCAAGGAGTCGATCGCCAACGTGGCGACGATCTCCGCGCAGGACTCCACGATCGGCGACCTGATCGCCGAGGCGATGGAGCGCGTCGGCCGCGACGGTGTCATCACCGTCGAGGAAGGCTCGATGCTCACCACCGAACTGGACGTGACCGAGGGTCTCCAGTTCGACAAGGGCTTCATCTCGCCGAACTTCGTCACCGACCTGGAGGGTCAGGAGTCCGTCCTTGAGGACGCGTACATCCTGGTCACCACCCAGAAGATCTCGGCGATCGAGGAGCTGCTGCCGCTGCTGGAGAAGGTCCTGCAGAACAGCAAGCCCCTGCTGATCATCGCCGAGGACGTGGACGGCCAGGCGCTCTCCACCCTGGTGGTCAACTCGCTGCGCAAGACCCTCAAGGTCTGCGCGGTCAAGGCCCCGGGCTTCGGTGACCGGCGCAAGGCAATGCTGCAGGACATCGCGATCTCCACGGGTGCCGAGCTGGTCGCCCCGGAGCTGGGCTACAAGATCGACCAGGTCGGCCTGGAGGTGCTCGGCACCGCCCGGCGCGTCGTGGTCGACAAGGAGAACACCACGATCGTCGACGGCGGTGGCCAGAAGGCCGACGTCGCCGACCGGGTGTCTCAGATCCGCAAGGAGATCGAGGCCTCCGACTCCGACTGGGACCGGGAGAAGCTGGCCGAGCGGCTGGCGAAGCTCTCCGGTGGCATCGCCGTCATCAAGGCCGGCGCGGCGACCGAGGTCGAGATGAAGGAGCGCAAGCACCGCATCGAGGACGCCATCGCGGCGACCAAGGCTGCGGTCGAGGAGGGCACCGTGCCCGGCGGCGGCGCCGCCCTGGTGCAGATCCTCTCGGTGCTCGACGACGACCTGGGCTTCACCGGTGACGAGAAGGTCGGCGTCTCGGTCGTGCGCAAGGCGCTCGTCGAGCCGCTGCGCTGGATCGCCCAGAACGCCGGTCACGACGGCTACGTCGTGACGCAGAAGGTCGCCGACCTCAAGTGGGGCAACGGCCTCGACGCCGCCAAGGGCGAGTACGTCGACCTGGTCAAGGCCGGCATCATCGACCCGGTGAAGGTGACCCGCAACGCGGTCACCAACGCCGCCTCGATCGCCGGTCTGCTGCTCACCACGGAGAGCCTCGTGGTGGAGAAGCCGGAGCAGGCCGAGCCGGCCGCCGGCGGCGGGCACGGCCACGGTCACGGCCACCAGCACGGCCCGGGCTTCTGATCCGGTAGCGACACCCGTTTCGGGGCGCACCGCTGTAAGGCGGTGCGCCCCGGCTCGTTCTCGCGGGCTGGTAGGTCATTACCGAACGCTGACGTTGTTGGCGACCCGGCGAGCTGATCGCGCACACTGGGCCGATGAGCACCACGTCACGGCGGTACGCCGCGCTGGCCGGAATCACCGCCGCCGCCGTCGCGATCGGGATCGCCGAACCGGTCGCGGTGTTGACCGGTCCCCGGTCGGCGCCCCTGGTCGCGGTCGGCGGGGTCGTCGTCGACGCCGTCCCCGAGTCGCTGAAGCAACTCGCCATCGACCTCTTCGGCACCGCCGACAAGATCGCGCTGCTGGTCGGCACTGCCGTGTTGCTGGGAGGCTTCGCCGCGCTCTTCGGCGTACTGGCGGTCCGCCGGTTGGCACTCGGCCTGGCCGGCATTGCCGCGTTCGGCGTCATCGGCGTGGCCTCCGCGCTGACCCGCGCCGGCGCTGACCTCGCCGACGCGCTGCCGTCCCTGGTCGGCGCCGGTCTCGGCGCCCTGGTGCTCTGGCTGTTCATCGGCGGGCCGTTCGAGCTGGACCCCTGGTCCTGGTCACCACCCACGCCGCCCGCTGGCCCGGTGCCATCGGCAGGTCCAGTGTCGCAGGCTGGTCCGGTGTCGACCGCTGGCCTGGGATCGCAGGCTGGTCCCGGGTCGGCCGGTCCGGGGTCGCCGGTTGGTCCGGGGTCACCCGGAGAATCGGTGCCGCCGGGTGAATCGGTGCCGGTGTCGCCGGCAGGGCCGGTGCCGGTGACACCGGCCGGACCGACGGCGGCTGTCGAACCGGTCGGGCCTGCCGAAGTGGACCCCGAGTCGCGGCGGCGATTCCTCACCGGCAGCGGAGTGCTGCTCGGGACGGCCGTGGTGGCCGGCCTCGGTGGGCGCTGGCTGGCGGGGCGGCGCGGCGTGTCCGCAGCCCGCGACGCGATCCGCCTGCCCGCGCCGGTTACCCCCGCACCTGCCGTACCGGCGGGCGCGGACCTCTCACTGACGCAGCTCGCGCCGTACGTCACCCCGAACTTCGGGTTCTACCGAATCGACACGGCGCTGGTGGTGCCCCAGGTCGACCCGGACACCTGGCGGCTGCGGATCCACGGACGGGTCGGTAGGGAACGCACCTACAGCTACGCGGATCTGCTGGCCCGACCGCTGGTCGAGCGGTATGTCACGCTGGCCTGCGTCTCCAACGAGGTGGGCGGTGACCTGATCGGCAACGCCCTGTGGCTCGGCGTACCCCTGCGGGAACTGCTGGACGAGGTCGAGCCGGACGACGACGCCGACCAGGTCGTCGGCCGGTCGGTCGACGGCTGGACCTGCGGCACCCCCACCGCCGCGCTGCGCGACGGCCGGGACGCCCTGCTGGCCGTCGGGATGAACGGCGAGCCGCTGCCGGTCGAGCACGGCTTCCCGGCCCGAGTGGTGGTGCCAGGACTCTACGGCTACGTGTCGGCCTGCAAATGGGTGACCGAACTGGAGCTGACCCGGTTCGCCGACTTCGACGCGTACTGGGTGCCGCGCGGCTGGTCCCCCCAGGGGCCGATCAAGACCCAATCCCGGATCGACACGCCCAGGGGACGTAACAGGCTGACCGCCGGCCCGGTGACCGTCGCCGGGGTGGCCTGGGCGCAGCACCGGGGCATCCGCCGAGTCGAGGTACGCGTCGACGACGGCCCGTGGCAGGAAGCCGCGCTGGCCCCGACAGTGTCGGTGGACACCTGGGTGCAGTGGTCCTGGCGGTGGGAGGCCACGCTGGGCGAGCACCGGCTTCAGGTCCGCGCGACCGACGCAACCGGTGAAACCCAGACCGAACGTACGCAGGACGTCGTCCCGGATGGCGCCACCGGCTGGCACACGATCACAGTGACCGTCCGCTGATCCACGCCATGGCGTCGTCGCCCGGGCTGCGTCCGCGACGTGTGTCCGCGACGTGTGTCCGCGACGTGTGTCCGCGACGTGCTCTGCGCGTTCGTGACCTGCCCTGTGCGTTCGTGACCTGCTCTGCGGGTGCGCGTTCGTGACCTGCTCTGCGGGTCGGTGGGCTGGTTCGCGACCTGCGTTGCGGGGTTCCCGCGATTCTCCGGCGGTACGGCGGTACGGCGGTACGGCGGGACGGCGGGTGGACCGGTGGTGCCCCGGACCACGCACGCAGATCTTGGACACTTTCCGTTCGCGCTGGACGGAAAGTGTCCAAGATCTGCGGATTCAGGTCTGTGGACTCGGAGCAGAGAAACACCGCTGGCCGGCACCCGGGGTTGCGGGTGCCGGCCAGAGGTCGGTGTCCTGCTGTGGTGTTGTCGCGGTGGTGCGGTGGTGCCGTGCCCTGGTGCTGGGTGCTTGTGGTGTGGTGCGGTGGTGTGGGTCAGCTGTTCCAGTGCTGGGCAACGAGGTCGGTGGCCTGCTGCTCCCACTGGGCGTAGGCGTCCGGGTAGGCCGAGACCTGTACGGTCTGCGCGGCGTCGGTCAAGGCCATGTCCTGCCACCCGTCGACCTGCTTCAAACCCTTGAGGAACGCGGTCGTGGAGTACTCAGGGTCGGTGATCTGCTCCGGCGTACCCCAACCCGAGCTCGGGCGCTGCTGGAACAGGCCCAGCGAGTCGTGGTCGTTCATGTCGCCCAGGTGACCCAGGTTCTCCAGCTTCGACTCCTGCAGGCTCGTCGCGATCGAGATGACCGCGGCCCGCTCCGGCAGACCAGCCTTCTTCGTAGCGGCGATGATCGCCTTCACGTTCGCGGTCTGCTCGTCATTCAGGCTGATACGCGACTGGTCGCCCTGCGGCTTCGGCGCCGCCGACTGCACAGCCACCGCGACCGGCTTGGCATCCACCGGGTTGGCGTGGGCGGCGATCGGGCCGGCGAACACACCACCAGCGAACGCGAGACCAGCAACAGACAACATGCTCTTACGGAAGATCGTGTTCATGGGGGTAGCTCCTTCGGGGGTAGAACACCCACACCGCCAAAAAGGGGGAACGGCAGTGACGGGTGTGAGCACCTCGTCCGGCGCTGCAACAAACAACGGGGAAAAAGTCTTGGGGGGTGACGCCGTGTGGGGCGTCGGGTCGGCGACCTGCCGAGCGCGGGGGGCTCGTGGCGCCGGGACCCTGTGTAACGACCCGGGGGCCGGGGTCATTCCGGGGTCGGCCCACCTGCCGGCACCCTCGTCGAGGCGGTGCCCGACGGTCGTTCGTGGGGGTTGTAACGACCGGGGGGCCGGGGTCATTCCGGGGTTGGCCCACCTGCCGGCACCCTTATCGAGGCGGTGCCCGACGGCCGTTCGTGGGGACTGTAACGACCGGGTGGAGGCTGGCATTCCAACCTGCGCGACCAGCCCTCAGGGGTCGGGCGGCGGGCCGGTGGTACTGCGATCGTCAGGGTATGTAACGACCCCCGCCCGGCCATGATTCCGGCCCACGAGTGCATCCGGTCACCGGACAAAGGTCGCATACCTCGCAGCAGCCTAAGCCTTGCACCCGGCCCGAATACCCCAGACCGGACAAAGCTACTCAGGGCACCTCTTCTGCCTGCCGCTCGGGCCGAACGCTCGCTTGATCCAGTCCGGGTCATTGCCATCGGGTGTTCGGGCGGGATGCCCCGACATCAAGGAACCGGTGTTGCTCAAGGCTTGTCGGCGGCGGCGCGGGCCTTGGCCGTGGGGGAACCGCATGAACGACACGAAACCGCGCCCAACGGGTGAGGGCGCGGTTTCGTGGATGTTCGGGACGCGTCGGGTCAGGCGACGTTGCGTTGCGCCGGGACGGTCGACTTGTGCGGGCGGCCCAGTCGGGCCTCCAGCCGTGCGACGTCGACCCGGGCGTGCCGGCGGTCTGCCAGGTCCTCCCAGCCGACGGCGAGCAGTCGCAGACGCTCCGACTCGCTGAAGCCGCCCCACACGCCGTAAGGCTCCCGTACCGACAGGGCGTGGGCGGCGCACTCGGCGCGAACCGGGCAGGCGCGGCAGACCGACTTGGCGGCGGACTCGCGACGCAGCCGGGAGGAACCACGCTCACCGTCGGGGTGGAAGAACTGAGCGCTGTCGCGCCCTCGGCAGGCACCGAGTCGCTGCCAGTCCCAGAGATCGACGATGGGTCCGGGCAGTCTACGTACGTTCGACATCAGCACCCCTCCTCCCGCGCGGCTCCGCGAGAATCCTTATGGCCGGCATCCGGGCGGCGGGCCGCGCAGGCGCACCGTTCCCGGCCTGGATCTCCCGGTACCCGGGCCGTCGTCAACTCACACGTCTGTGATCGAAAACGTCCGGGAAATTGCGGCTTTTGCCCCATCTGTCGGAAAAGTTCGAAGGATTGCCGGGAACCCCCTCCCCAGCCGACCGCGTCATGGTCTGCTCGTTGGCGGAGAGGAGACCACAGTGCGTACCGTTCTTGTGTGCGTTCGGACACCACTCGCGGCCCAGCACCTTACTTCTGCTGCCGCGCGGCTGGGGTTGTCCGCGATCGTTCGTACCGCCGTCTCTGATCCCGAGGTGATGCTGCGGCTGGCCGAGCGACCGGCCGACGTGGTCCTGGCCGACACGGCCCTCACCCGGCCGGACAGCGCCGGCTTCGTCCGTCGGGTGTTGGCACGTGCGCCGCAGGCGGCCGTGCTGCTGCTCGGTACCGAGGAGTCCGAGGCCGCGGCGGCCACCATCAGCGCCGGCGCCCGGGGGCTCATCCAGAATGTCGACCATGACCTGACCAGCGCGGTGGCGAAGGCGCTACTGCTGCTCACAGCCCCCGGCCGAGCCTCCCGGCAGCGGATCACCGATCCGGCCCGCGACGCGGCGGCGGTGGGTGGTTCCGGCCGCTCCGGGCCGTCGCCGCGTGGTTCCGGTGAGCCCGGCTGGGCGGCCACGGCCGCCGACGGGCCGGCCGGGCTGGCTTCGGTGCCGGTGCAGCGGGGCGACGACGAGGCGGAGGCGGGAACCGGCGAGTCGCCGGCGCAGACCGACCCGGGCCGTCCCGCCCCGAACGCCCGACCCAGTCGGGCGTCGATCGGCCTCACCGAGCGTGAGCTTCAGGTGCTGCTCGGCATGGCCGAGGGCAAGAGCAACGCGGAGATCGGCCGGGAGTTGTTCGTCTCGGAGGACACCGTGAAGACGCACGCCCGCCGATTGTTCCGCAAGCTTGGCGCCCGGGACCGGGCCCACGCGGTGGCTGCGGGCTTCCGCGCCGGTCTGGTCGCCTGACATACGCACGTCGCGCGGCCGCAGGGCACCCCGCGTGACGACAGCCGGGGCACACCACGCGACAGCAGGGGTACGCCGCGCGACAGCAGGGGTACGCCGCGCGACAGCAGGGGTACGCCGCGCGACAGCAGGGGTACGCCGCGCGACAGCAGAGCATCGCGGCAGCCCGGGTCCGCCAGGCGCCTGCAGGGCACGCCGCGTGACGGCGGAGCATCGGGGCGCGCGGCAGCCCGGGTCCGCCAGGCGACTGCGGGGCATCCGTGACGGGCGGCAGCCGGGTGCCCGCCGCGCGGCGGTGTCACTTGGTGGCGGTCGGGCCGCCCGGCTCGTCCTCGGTGCCCTCGGACAGGGTGTCGTGCACCCCGTCCGCGTACCCCCGGGCGTAGTCCCAGGTCACGTAGTGGTCCGGGTCCGGGTCGTAGGCGGGTTCGTGCACCCGGGGCCGGCCCGAGTTGAGCAGGTGCCGCAGGTTGCCGCGGAGCAGGTCCCAGTCGAAGTAGTGCGGCTCGCGACAGTCCTCGCATTCGATCACCAGCCCGCGGACCCCGATCGGGGCCAGCAGAGCCTGGTAGATCTCCAGGTCAGCGAGGTCTTCCAGCACATCCTGCCGCTCGACGTCGGTCAGCGGATCCGGCGTCGCGTCATCGCCCGGGTCATCCAGACCCGCTGTCGGATCGGCCGGGTCGCCATTGAACGGGTCGATGGGCTCGTCGTGCACCCCCTCACCGTAGACCCAACGCGGCGCGAACGTCCGCCCCCCGGCCTCCGCGCGGCCCGGCCTGCCACGGACGGGGCGCCCAGCTCACTGGGTACGATGAGGCGACGTGCCGGCATCGTGGCGCGCTCCGGTGCCCGCCCGCGCCACCTCGCTGAAGCCCATCCGAGCAGCTCAGGGGAGCAATCGTGGAAAATTCGCCCAGCACCGATCTTCCGGCCGGCGTCGAGCACGCCGACCTGGGCGGCCACCTGCCCGAGCTGCCGGCCGGCTCCGCCCGGGTGGTTCCGCTCGGCCTCACCTTCGACGACGTGCTGCTTCAGCCGGGCGAGTCGGACGTGGTGCCCAGCCGGGTCAACACCCGGACGAAGCTCACCCGCAACATCGAGTTGTCCATTCCGCTGCTGTCCAGCGCGATGGACACGGTGACCGAGGCCCGGATGGCGATCGCCATGGCCCGCCAGGGCGGCATCGGTGTGTTGCACCGCAACCTCTCCCTGGAGGACCAGGCCCTCCAGGTCGACCTGGTGAAGCGCTCCGAGTCCGGCATGATCACCAACCCGGTGACCGCCAGCCCGGACGACACGCTGCGCGAGGTCGACGAGCTGTGCGGGCGTTACCGCATCTCCGGCGTTCCGGTGGTGGACCGCGACGGCCAGCTGGTCGGCATCGTCACCAACCGGGACATGCGTTTCGTCTCCGAGCCGAACACTCCGGTTCGGGAGATCATGACCCACACCCCGCTGGTCACCGCGCGGGTCGGGGTGAGCAAGGACGACGCCCTGGCGCTGCTGCGTCAGCACAAGGTCGAGAAGCTGCCGATCGTCGACGACTCGGGCCGCCTGCGTGGCCTGATCACCGTCAAGGACTTCACCAAGAGCGAGCAGTACCCGGACGCCAGCAAGGACGACGCCGGCCGGCTGCGGGTCGCCGCCGCCATCGGTGTGGGCGAGGACGCGTACAAGCGGGCCCGTGCCCTGGTCGACGCGGGCGTCGACGTGCTGATCGTGGACACCGCACACGGCCACCAGCGGGCCGTGCTGGACATGGTCCGCCGGCTCAAGGCCGACGTGGCGGTCGACATCATGGGCGGCAACGTGGCCACGTACGCCGGCGCGAAGGCGCTCGTCGACGCTGGCGCCGACGGTGTCAAGGTGGGCGTGGGGCCGGGCGCGATCTGCACCACGCGGATCGTCGCCGGGGTCGGCGTGCCGCAGGTGACCGCGATCATGGAGGCGGCCCGGGCCGCCCGCCCGGCCGGCGTGCCGGTGATCGGCGACGGTGGCATCCAATACTCCGGCGACATCGCCAAGGCCCTGGTGGCCGGCGCCGACACGGTGATGCTCGGCAGCCTGCTGGCCGGCTGCGAGGAGAGCCCCGGCGAGCTGATCTTCGTCAACGGCAAGCAGTTCAAGACGTACCGCGGGATGGGGTCGCTCGGCGCGATGCAGTCCCGGGGTCAGGCCAAGTCGTACAGCAAGGACCGTTACTTCCAGCAGGACGTGCTCAGCGACGACAAGCTGGTCCCCGAGGGCGTGGAGGGTCAGGTGCCCTACCGGGGGCCGCTGTCCCGGGTCGCCCACCAGCTGGTCGGCGGGCTGCGGCTGGCCATGGGGTACGCCGGTGCGGAGAACATCCCCGATCTGCACCGCCGGGGCCAGCTCATCCGGATCACCGCGGCTGGTTTGAAGGAGAGCCACCCGCACGACATCCAGATGACCGTCGAGGCGCCCAACTACCACACCCGCTGACCCAACACCCCCAACCACCTGGAGTCCCCCATGCGTGACGTGGTCGAGATCGGGCTGGGCAAGACCGCGCAGCGCGGCTACCACCTGGACGACATCGCCATCGTGCCGAGCCGCCGTACCCGGGACGTCGACGACGTCTCGACGTCGTGGCAGCTCGACGCGTACCCGTTCGGCATTCCGTGCGTCGGCCACCCCTCCGACGCCACCATGAGCCCGGCCTCGGCGGTACGGCTCGGTCAGCTCGGCGGCCTCGGCGTGCTCAACGTCGAGGGGCTCTGGACCCGCTACGAGAACCCGACCAAGGTGCTGGACGAGCTGGCCGGCCTCGACGAGGAGGCCCGCGCCACCAAGCGGCTCCAGGAGGTGTACGCGGAGCCGATCCGTCCGGACCTGATCGCGGAGCGGGTCCGCGAGCTGCGCGCCGGCGGCGGCACTGTGGCGGTGCGGGTCTCTCCGCAGCACACCCTCGCGCTGGCGCCGGTGATCCTGGACGCCGGGGTGGACATCCTGGTCATCCAGGGCACCATCGTCTCGGCCGAGCACGTGTCGACCACCGACGAGCCGCTGAACCTCAAGGAGTTCATCGCCGACCTCGACCTGCCGGTGATCGTCGGTGGCTGCACCGACTACAAGACGGCGCTGCACCTGATGCGTACCGGCGCGGCTGGCGTGATCGTGGGCATCGGGGGCGACGAGTGGTCGACCACCGAGTCGGTGCTGGGCATCCGGGTGCCGATGGCCACCGCGATCGCCGATGCCGCGGCGGCCCGCCGTGACTACCTGGACGAGACCGGCGGCCGGTACGTGCACCTGATCGCCGACGGTGACATCCAGACCTCGGGCGACATCGCCAAGGCGCTCGGCTGCGGCGCGGACGCGGTGATGCTCGGTGAGCCGCTGTCGCTCTGCGACGAGGCTCCCGCCGGTGGCGCCTGGTGGCACTCGGCGGCGAGTCACCCGTCGCTGCCCCGGGGTGCCTTCGAGGTTTCCGGTGAGCCGCTCGGGTCGATGGAGCAGCTGCTCTTCGGGCCGGCGGACGAGGCCGACGGCCAGCTCAACCTGTTCGGTGGGCTGCGTCGGGCGATGGCCAAGTGCGGTTACCGCGACCTGAAGGAGTTCCAGAAGGTCGGTCTGGTCCTCGACCGCTGACCGAGCCGTCAGACGCCGGAAGGCCGGCCCCGCCTGGTGCGGGGCCGGCCTTCGTCGCGTTCAGCGCGGAGTCACTTCTCCACGTAGATGCTCAGGTCGGACATGTTCTGGTAGCTGGTCGCCGCGAAGTCGAGCGACTGGCCCTTGTTGTCCGCACCGCCGGGGGCGGTGTCCATCTCCCAGTTGGCGTGGTGGAAGTTGCGCTCGCCGATGGTCTGGAAGAACTGCTGGAAGTTGAGGTCGCCGTCGCCCAGCGGGGTCATCTGGTACCCGTTGGGCACGCTGGTGTCCCGGTCGCCGTCCTTGGCGTGGAAGAGCGGGAACCGGGTGGTCCGGTCGGCCACGGTGAGGATCGGGTCGAACAGGTCGGTCACCTCCTGGCCGGCCGGGTTGACGTACTTCTGGTGCTTGTAACGGGCCACGTAGGCCCAGTAGATGTCCAGCTCGAAGAAGACGTACCGCGGGTCGGTGATCTCGAAGAAGTACTCCAACCGGCGGATGCCGGAGGACCGGGTCTGCCGGCCCTGCGCGTCGCGCGGGCCCCGGTCGATGAGGAAGTTGTACGCGGCGTCGTGGTTGTGGGTGTAGAGCCGCATGCCCCGGGCCTTGGCCTGCCGGCCCAGCTCGTTCCAGATGTCGGCGGCGGCGTCCCACTCGGCCTTGTACGCGCTGCTGGTCGGGTCGCTGCCGGTGCCGATGTTCTTCATGCCGAGTTCCTCGGCGATGTCCAGCTGTTGCTGGAAGGTGGCCGGCTGGATGGAGGCGTGGGTGCCGTTGGCCACCAGTCCGTTGTCGTCGAGGATCTTGCGGATCTCGGCGGGGGTGATCTGCCGGCCCAGGATCTCGGTGCTCTGGGTGTAGCCGGCGAACTCGATCTCCTTGTAACCGATCTCGGCGAGTCGGGCGAGGACGCGCTCGAAGCCGTACGGCACCCCGCTGTCGTCGGGCGCGGCGGTGATCCGGTCGCGGACGCTGTAGAGGATGATGCCGCGGTTCCTGGCCGGGATCAGCGGCTCCACCCGCAGCTTGCTCGCGTTGCCGGGGTTGGCGAGCGCGGGGGTGCCGGTGGCGAGGACGGGTAGGCCGGCCGCGCCGATGGCGGCGGCGGCGCCGGCGGAGGCGGCGAGCAGGGATCGGCGGCTGAGCCGGCCGGTGGGGGTGGCGTCGGGGGCGGTGTGGTCTGACATGGTTCCACCTTTCGCGACGGTGGTCGGAGATCGACACTAACGTCGGTCTAAGTCGAAAGAAAGGTTCGATCGACGGCAGCTTTTGTTCGATTCGACGAAAGTCACTGATGATCGTCGATACCGGCCGCGCGGCCCGCGATGCTGACTACGCTCGTCCTGACCGCAACGCCGCAGGAGGCCGGGTGCCGCAGGAGGGGTGGGCATGGTCCTGACCGGACGGAGACGGCGACTCGCCGCGCTGACCTGCGCGATCGGGCTGGCCGCCACCGGTTGCACCGGTGACGACAGCGACGGCTTCCGGCCCGGTGCCGCCGACGTCGGCGACCCGTACGTGCCGGGGCACGGCAACGGCGGTTACGACGTCGGGCACTACGGCCTCGACGTCCGCTACGACCCGTCGACCGACCGGCTGACCGGTCGAGCCGTCATCACGGCCACCACCACCCAGGACCTGTCCCGGTTCAACCTGGACCTGGTCGGCCTGGAGGTCCGCGCGGTCAGCGTGGATGACGCGGCGGCCGAGCACCGACGCGGCGACGGCGAGTTGGTGGTGACGCCCCGCGACGGACTGCCGCGCGGCCGGCAGTTCACTGTGACCGTCGAGTACGCGGGCGTCCCCACTGCCGTCGACGACGGGACGTTGGGCAGCGGCGGTTTCCTGCACACCGCCGACGGCGCGGTGGCGCTCGGCCAACCCGACTCGGCAGCCACCTGGTTCCCGGTCAACGACCACCCGTCGGACAAGGCCACCTACGACCTGGCGGTGACCGTCCCGGACGGCCTGGCCGCGCTGAGCAACGGCGTGCCCGGGCCGAAGAGCACCGCCGACGGCTGGACCACCTGGCGCTGGTCGGAGCGCGCCCCGATGGCCAGTTACCTGAGCACGCTCGTGATCGGTGACTACCGGGTGGTGACCGGCACGCACGCCGGCCGGCCGATGGTCACTGCGGTGGCCGCGAGCCTGCCGGCGACCGGCGGCGCGGCCACCTCGCTGGCCCGCACCGGCGCGATCGTCGACTTCCTGGCCAGCCGCTTCGGCCCGTACCCGTTCGACTCGTACGGGGGGATCGTGATCGCCGACGACCGGATCGGGTACGCGCTGGAGACCCAGTCCCGGCCGGTCTACGGGCCTGGCTTCTTCGCTGACGACCGGCCGAACCCGAGCGTCGTCGCGCACGAACTGGCTCACCAGTGGTTCGGCGACAGCGTGTCGCTGACCAGGTGGAGCGACATGTGGCTCAACGAGGGGTTCGCCAGCTACGCCGAGTGGCTGTGGGAGGAGCACGACGGCGGCCGGACCGCCCAGCGCACCTTCGAGATCCAGTACGCGGCAACCGACTGGACGCAGCCGTCGGTCGAGCCGGGCCGGGAGCAGATGTTCGGCTCGGCCGTCTACAAGCGCGGGGCGCTGGCCGTGCACGCGTTGCGCCGGACCGTCGGTGACGACCTCTTCTTCCGCATCCTGCGTACCTGGACCAGCGAGCGGGCGGCGGGCAACGCGACCACAGCGGACCTCGTCGCGCTGGCCGAGCGGGTCGCCGGGCGGCAACTGCGTCCGCTCTTCGACGCCTGGTTGGTGGGTGGGTCGGCCCCCACACTGCCGTGACCCGGCGCCGCTGACCGGTCGATATGCTGCCGCCTGCGAACGGCGGGTAGGCGCCCGTTCGCGCGGGATGGCGGAGGCCGGGACCGGCCACCGTGCGGAGAGGGTGTGGGATGCGCGGGACGCGGCACAGACTGCGAGTGGCTGCCGGCCTGCTGGTGACCGGTGCGCTCACACTGTCCGGATGCGACTCGGCGGGCCCGGAGGCGGCGCCACCACCGAGCGCGTCCCCCACGCCGACGCGGACGTTCACAGCGGGTGCCGACGGGGTCGGCGACACCTACTTCCCGACCTACGGCAACGGCGGCTACGACGTCGGGCGCTACACGGTGAAGGTGCGCTACGACCCGGCCAAGGACCAGTTGACGGGTACGACAACAGTGCGGGCCACCGCGACCGCCGACCTGTCGACGTTCAACCTCGACCTGGCCGGCCTGACCGTCAGCGCGGTCACTGTGGACGGCGTACCGGCGACCCACAGCCGCAAGCGGAACGAGTTGGTGATCAAGCCGGCTTCCGGCCTCATCAACGGCAACGGGTTCGTCACCGAGATCACCTACGCGGGCAAGCCGAAGCCGCTGAAGAACGAGACGCTCGGTGACGGTGGCTTCCTGCACACCGCCGACGGTGCCATCGCCCTGGGTCAACCCGAGTCGGCCAGCACCTGGTTCCCGGTCAACGACCACCCGTCGGACAAGGCGGCCTACGACTTCGAGGTCACCGTTCCGGACGGCCTGACCGCGATCAGCAACGGCGTTCCCGGCGGGAAGACCAGCACTGGCGGCTGGACCACCTGGAAGTGGTCGGAGAAGTCGCCGATGGCCAGCTATCTGAGCACGCTGGTGATCGGCAAGTTCCGGATCACCACAGGCGAGCACAAGGGCCGCCCGGTCTACAACGCGGTCACCACCACCGAGGCCAAGGGCAACGCGGACGCGTCGATCGCGCAGACCGTAGCCGTGGCCGACTACCTGGAGAGTGTGTTCGGGCCGTACCCGTTCGACGCGTACGGCGGGGTGGTGATCTCCGACAGCCGGATCTCCTACGCCCTGGAGACGCAGAGCCGACCGGTGTACGCGGCGAGCTTCTTCCGGCAGGGCGAGAACACCGAGGTCGTCGCGCACGAGTTGGCCCACCAGTGGTTCGGCGACAGCGTCGCGTTGGCCAAGTGGGAGGACATCTGGCTCAACGAGGGCTTCGCGACGTACGCGGAGTGGCTCTGGGCCGAGCACACCAGGGCGTACACCGCCAAGGAGGCGTTCGGCAGCCGGTACGCCAGCATGTCCGCGCAGGTGTGGCAGACACCGCCGGGCAAGCCGGGCGTGGAGAAGCTGTTCAGCGAGTCGGTCTACCAGCGCGGCGGGATGACCCTGCACGCCCTGCGGGTGGCCGTCGGCGACAAGGTGTTCTTCGAGATCGTCAAGACCTGGGCGGCGGAGAAGCGCGACGGCGTCGCCACCACTGCCGAGTTCGTGGCGGTGGCCGAGCGGATCTCCGGTAAGCAGCTCGACTCGATCTTCGACGCCTGGCTCTACGGCACCAAGAAGCCGGCCCTGCCCAAGCGGCTCTGACCCCTCCCGGTTCCCCGCGATCTTGCAGTTGCTGTCGTCGCGAAACGGGGCAAAGTCGCGTGAAACGGGGACCGAAAGTGCAAGATCGCGGGGGTGGGGAGGGCTAGTTCAGTTCTTGACGACCAGTTTGGGGTGGGCGGCCAGGTAGGCGTCGGCGCGGCCGGCGCGGAGTTCGGTGAGGAACTTCCGGCCCTCGGTGGTCAGCTGTTCACCCCGGTAGGCACTGCCCTTGCCGACGCCGGAACCGGGCAGCCCGACCAGCGTGAAACGGTTCTCCGGCAGGCCACTGAGGGCGTACGCGATGTCCACGATCCGACGCCCGCCCACGTAGACCAGCGTGTCGCCCAGCGCGGAGACCACCTGGTCGACGCGCTCGGGTTGCCGGGCCAGACCCTCGTCCAGGATCTTGCGGGTCATCGCCCGGATCAGCTGCTGCTGGTGGCGCTGCCGGGCGTAGTCACCGCCGGTGATGTAGCGCTGCCGCGAGTAGTCCAGCGCCTGCCAGCCGTTGAGGTGCTGCTCGCCCTTCTCGTAGACCTGCTGCGGCCCCTTGTAGCCGCCCGGCGCGCTCTCCCGATACTTGCCGTCCGGTCGGCGGTGCAGCGACTCGACCCGCTGGTCGACGTAGATGTCCACCCCACCCAGGGCGTCGACCAGCCGATCGAACCCGTTGAAGGTGAGCACCGCGCCCGCGTCGATGCGCAGCCCGGTGTAACCGCTGACAGTGCTGCGCAGCAGCTCGTACCCCTGGGCGGTGCTGGGTTGTTTGGGTTTGCCCGGAACCCGACTGCCGAAGCTCATCGCGTGCGTGAGTTTGGTCTTGCCGCCCTTGTAGCCGGCTTTCGGGAACGCCGGGATGTCCACCACCAGGTCGCGGGGGAGCGAGAAGAGGTACGCCCGATCCAACCCCTTGGGTACGTGCAGCACCAGCACGGCGTCCGAGTGCGGCTCCCACCCGGGCACGCTGACCCGGGTGTCCACACCGACCAGCAGCAGGTTGAGCGGGCCGGTGATGTCAGCGCCCGGCGGTGGGCCGCTGGGGCTCGGAGTCGGCGTGCCGACCGGCGACGGGGTCGGTGAGCCGGCCACCGGACCGCCGCCCGGCTTGTTGTCGCTGGTCAGCCGGGTGATCACCACAGTGCCGGCCGCGATCAGCGCGACGACGGCGAGGGCCGCCAACCCCAGCAGCAGCCACCGTCGGCGCGGCGCCATCGACCCGAGAACCATGTTGGATTCCTTCCACCCGTCTGGTGAACAACGCTCCGACGGGTGCTCCGGGTTGCGGCCGGAAGACGCCGGGTCGGTCGGCCGGAGCATGATCGCGCGAAAAGTGCCGCTGGCGCGAGCGCTACTCGCGAGTAATGATGCGTCCATGCGGTACGACGTGGTCGTCATCGGGTCCGGCTTCGGTGGCAGCGTCACCGCGCTCCGACTGGCCGAGAAGGGCTACTCGGTAGCGGTGCTGGAAGCCGGCCGCCGCTTCGCCGACGACGAGTTCCCGCAGACGTCCTGGCGGGTCCGCCGGTTCCTCTGGGCACCGAAGCTGGGCTGCTACGGCATCCAACGGCTCACCCTGCTCCGCCCGGCCGACAGACGATCCGGCGGCGGGGTGCTGGTGCTCTCCGGCGCGGGGGTGGGCGGCGGTTCGCTGGTCTACGCGAACACCCTCTACGAGCCCCTGCCGGCCTTCTACAGCGACCCGCAGTGGCGGGACATCACCGACTGGCGCGACGAGTTGGCCCACCACTACGACCAGGCGAAACGGATGCTCGGCGTCACCACGTACCCGGTGCACACCGGCGCGGACCGCGCCATGCGCGCGGTGGCCGAGCGGATGGGGGTGGGGCACACCTTCCACGCCACCCCGGTGGGCGTGCACATCGGCCGGCCCGGCCAGCGGGTCGCCGACCCGTACTTCGGCGGTGCCGGCCCGGAACGCACCGGCTGCCTGCACTGCGGCTCGTGCATGACCGGTTGCCGACATGGTGCGAAGAACACACTGGTGAAGAACTACCTGTGGCTCGCCGAACGGCTCGGGGTCACGGTCCGTCAGTTGACCACTGTGACCGCCGTCCGGCCCGCCGACGGCGGTGGGTACGAGGTGCACACCGAACGCACCGGCGCCTGGCTGCGCAAGAGGCGGCAGGTCATCCACGCCGACCAGGTGGTCTTCGCCGCCGGGGCGCTCGGCACCCAGCGACTGCTGCACGGGATGCGGGCCGACGGTGCGCTACCCGGGCTCTCGCCCCGCCTCGGCGAGCTGACCCGGACCAACTCGGAGGCCATCCTCGGCGCCTCGGTGCCACGCCAACGGGCCCGGTCCGAGCGGTTGGACTACACCGAGGGGGTGGCCATCACCAGCTCGTTCCACCCCGACCCGCAGACGCACATCGAGCCGGTCCGCTACGGGCGGGGCTCCAACGCGATGGGGTTGCTCCAGTCGCTGCTTGTCGACGGCGGCCCGCACCGGGTACGCCGCTGGCTGGGCAGCATCGTGCGGCAGCCCCGGTTGGCCGCACGGATGCTGTCGGTACGCGGCTGGTCGGAACGGACGGTGATCGCCCTGGTCATGCAGTCCGTTGACAACTCGCTGACCACCCGGTGGCGGCGTGGCCCGCTCGGTCGCAGGTTGGTCACCGGCCCGGGCCACGGCACGCCCAGCCCCACCTGGATCCCGGCCGGCAACACCGCCGCCCGAATGCTCGCCGACGAGATCGGTGGCACCCCCGGCGGCTCCCTCACCGAACCCTTCGACATCCCGATGACCGCGCACATCCTGGGTGGTGCGGTCATCGGCGCCACCCCGGCCGACGGGGTGATCGACCCCTGGCATCGGGTGTACGGGCACGTCGGGCTGCACGTGGTCGACGGCGCGGCGGTCTCGGCCAACCTGGGCGTGAACCCGTCGCTGACGATCACCGCACAGGCGGAACGAGCGATGTCCTTCTGGCCCAACAAGGGCGAGCCGGACCCCCGCCCGGCGCTCGGCGCCCCGTACCGCCGCCTGCCCGCCGTACCCCCAAGAAACCCGGCCGTCCCGCCGGACGCCCCGGGCGCGCTGCGACCCTGACCCCCGGCGATCTTGCAGTTTCGGTCGTCGTCTTGTGGCTTCTGCGTCTTTTGCCGGGACGGAAAGTGCAAGATCGCGGGGAGAGTGGGTTGTCGGCGAGCCGGTGCCGGGAAGGGTCGTGACTGTCGGTAGGCTTCGTGCACATGAGCCTGCCTCGCCCCGTCCTCGTGGTGGACTTCGGAGCCCAGTACGCCCAGCTCATCGCCCGCCGGGTCCGTGAGGCGAAGGTCTACTCCGAGATCGTGCCGCACTCGATGCCGATCGCCGAGATGCTGGCGAAGAACCCCGCCGCGATCATCCTCTCCGGTGGTCCGGCCAGCGTCTACGCGCCGGACGCGCCGCAGATCGACGCGGGCGTCTTCAGCGCCGACGTGCCGGTCTTCGGCATCTGCTACGGCTTCCAGGCGATGGCCCAGGCGCTCGGGGGCACTGTCACCAGGACCGGCAACCGTGAGTACGGCGGCACCCCGCTGCGTCCGCGGCTCCTCGACCCCGGTGTGCTGCTGCGTGACCTGCCGGCGGACCTGCCGGTCTGGATGAGCCACGGCGACTGCGTCACCGAGGCGCCCGAGGGCTTCACGGTGACCGCCGAGTCGGCGGGCGCGCCGGTCGCCGCCTTCGAGGACCTGGCCGGTCGCCGGGCCGGCGTGCAGTTCCACCCCGAGGTCGGGCACACCGCGCACGGCCAGGAGATGCTGACCCGCTTCCTCTACGACATCGCCGGCATCGAGCCGACCTGGACTCCCGAGAACATCATCGACGAGCAGGTCGCCCGGATCCGCGCCCAGATCGGCGACAAGGAGGTCATCTGCGGCCTCTCCGGCGGGGTGGACTCGGCGGTCGCCGCGGCGCTCGTGCACAAGGCGGTCGGTGACCAGCTCACCTGCGTCTTCGTCGATCACGGCCTGCTGCGCGCCGGCGAGGCCGAGCAGGTGGAGAAGGACTACGTCAGCGCCACCGGCATCAAGCTGAAGGTGGTCGACGCCACCGACCGGTTCCTCGGCGCGCTCGACGGCGTGATCGACCCGGAGCAGAAGCGCAAGATCATTGGTCGGGAGTTCATCCGGGTCTTCGAGGCCGCTGCCCGCGAGATCGCCGCACACGGCGACGTCGAGTTCCTCGTCCAGGGCACCCTCTACCCCGACGTGGTGGAGTCCGGCGGCGGCACCGGCACCGCCAACATCAAGAGCCACCACAACGTCGGCGGCCTTCCGGAGGACCTGAAGTTCGCGCTGGTCGAGCCGCTGCGCACCCTGTTCAAGGACGAGGTTCGGACGCTCGGCCTCCAACTGGGCCTGCCCGAGGCGATGGTCTGGCGGCACCCGTTCCCGGGCCCCGGCCTGGCCATCCGGATCATCGGCGCTGTCGACCAGGAACGCCTCGACCTGCTCCGCCAGGCCGACCTGATCGCCCGCGAGGAGCTGACCGCCGCCGGCCTCGACCGGGGTGTCTGGCAGTTCCCGGTGGTGCTGCTCGCCGACGTGCGCAGCGTCGGTGTGCAGGGAGACGGGCGCAGCTACGGGCACCCCGTGGTGCTGCGCCCGGTCTCCAGCGAGGACGCGATGACCGCCGACTGGTCCCGGCTGCCCTACGACGTGGTGGCCCGGATCTCCACCCGGATCACCAACGAGGTCGCCGAGGTCAACCGGGTGGTCCTGGACGTCACCAGCAAGCCGCCGGGCACCATCGAGTGGGAGTGAGCGCCGCTCAGGCCGCCGGCGGCGGGCTGGACGGGGTCGTCGGCGGGTAGGACGGCGTCGGGCCGTACCCCTGCGGTGGCCCGCCGGGCGCGGGCCCGGCGGTGGGCGGCGGGCCGTTCTGCGGCGCGACGCCCGAGGCGTGCGGCCAGGCCGGCGCGCCGGTGGGCTCCTCCGGCATCAGGAACCACATGATCGGGTACGCGAACAGCGCGAGCCCGCCGGTGAGCAGGCCGGTGACCGCGAAGATCACGCGGACCAGTGTGGGATCGACGGCGAAGTAGCGGCCGACGCCGCTGGCGACCCCGGCGACCATGCGGTCGGTGGTGGGTCGCCGAAGCTGCTTGTACGGGGCACGGGGAGCGGTGGTCGATGTCATACCCCCACGGTCCGCGCTGGTGCCCCGCCCGCCCTCGGTGACCGCCCGGATCCTTACCCTGACCAATCCCTGACCGGTGCCAGATAGTCAGGAATCCGACTCTTTTCCGTTCCGGTAACCCGGCGCGGGGAGAATTTGCTTCCGTGACCACCTTGCTCAAGCCGCTCCGCAGGATCGCGGCATACGCAGTTTGTGCTGATTCAAGCGGCCGAGTCTTGCTGGTCCGCGCATCCGAGCGCTCCGGCACCCCCGGCGCGTGGTCACTGCCCGGCGGGGCTGTCGACCACGGCGAGGACCCGAACCACACTGTCGTCCGCGAGACCGCCGCCGAAACCGGCCTCTCCGTCGCCGTCTCCGGCCTGGCCGACGTGCTCGCCGACATGCGGGCGCTCCCCGACCGCGGTATCACCATCCACACCGACCGGCTGATCTACCGGGTGGGCGTGCGCGGTGGCACCCTCGCCGACCGGGTGGGCGAGCGCCCCACCGACCTGGCCCGGTGGTACACCCTCGACGAGGCGCGCGAGCTGCCGCTGCGCTCGTTCACCGCACGCGCCCTCGGGCTGCCCGCCTCCTCGGCCGACGTGGTGCCCGACGAGGCACCCGAGTTCCCCTCCTTCTACGCCGTGCCCGGCCCCGACGGTCTGCACCGGGCCCAGCGCTTCGCCGCGTACGCGGTCTGCACCGACCCCGCCGGCCGAGTGCTGCTCACCCGCATCTCCGACGGCTATCCCGGCGCCGGCTGCTGGCACCTACCCGGCGGCGGCACCGACTACGGCGAACAGCCCGGCGCGGCACTCATCCGAGAGCTGATCGAGGAAACCGGCCAGGCCGGCCGCCTCGTCGAGTTGCTCGGCGTCGCCAGCCACCGTGACGCCGCCTCACTCGGCCCCGAGGGCTACCCGATCGACTGGCACGGCGTACGCGCCTTCTACCGGGTCGTCGTCGACCAGCCCAACCCATTGACCGTGACTGACGTGGGCGGTTCCACATGTGAGGCCCGCTGGTTCGGCCGCGATGAGTTGGGCGCCCTCCCCACCGACCGCCTCACCGAGGTGACCGCCGAAGCAGTCCAAGCCGCCCAACTCACCTGAGCGAGTTCCGGGGCGTCGCGCGTGGCATCACGCCCCACGCCCACGCCCCACGCGCGACGCCTCACGCACCACGCCCCACCCCGCCAAGATCGTGCTCGAACCAGGATGTAGTGGCGTCACCGACGCGCCGATGCCACTACACCCTGGATGTTGCGCGATCTTGAGCTCGGGGACACCCGCTGAGGGATCTCCTCGGACGTCCCGGGCAGTGGGTCCTCGGCGCCGCCCAGGGGTCGTCCGGCTTGGGTGTGTCGGTGGCTCCAGCCTGTGATCAACTCGGGTTTCCGTGAAGGCGCGCGGTATCTCGGGCGCGCTGGAATACCGCGCCTTCCTTGAACCCGAGTTGATCAGCGTTGGTCTCGACCTGCCGTGACGCGAATGGCCGCCACAATGAGGGTAAATGGGGTGGAGCGGGTCGGTCGCGAAGCAGGCTGAAGGGGTCGGTAAGAGGCTGATCGGTCGTCGTGAAGAGTCGGCTACCTCGGCCTGAACGCCCCGGCTCACCAGCTCCGCGGGTTTCCCGCGCGCTGTCTCGCATTGATCATGAAGTTATTGTCGGAACGCGAGATGGACGGCGACAACCTCATGATCAACAGACTGTGGGTGCGAAGCGGGGGGCGGGCAAAGGTGCAATTCACGCGTCGAGTCGGGGCTTATGGGCTTGTGCGGGACTCGGGTCGGGTCTTGGTGGTTCGGGACGGGGCCGAGGGCGAGTTTCCCGGGGCCTGGCGGTTGCCGGGCGGTGCCCTCGGACATGCCGAGGACCCGGAGCGCGCTGTGGTCCGCGAGGTCGCCGAGCAGGCCGGGCTGACGGTCGCGGTGACGCGACTACTCGCGGTGGTCGCCGATGTTGCCACCTTTCCGGAGAGCAAGGGCGCGCTGCACACCGACCGGCTGTTGTTCGAGCTCAGCACTCCCCACGGCGCATCGTCCGACGGTTCGGGGCCTGAGAGTGCCCGGCCCGGGGACGGGGTGCGGGGCGTCGGGGCTGAGCTGGTTGATCAAGCTTGCTGGCTTCCACTGGCGGAGGTGGCGCAGTTGCCGGTGACCCCGTTCACCGCCGAGGCGCTCGGCCTGCCGGTCACCCCACTGCCGCCGACGGCGCACCGGTCGCGGGACCCGTTCCCGCCGCAGCACCCCGACCGCCGGCTGCGCTTCGGGGCGTACGGGCTGGTCACCGACCCCGCTGGGCGAATCCTGCTCACTCAGATCGCGGAGGGCTACCCGGGGGCCGGTCTGTGGCATCTGCCCGGCGGTGGCACCGATCACGGCGAGCAGCCGGCCACCGGGTTGCTGCGGGAGCTGGTCGAGGAGGGCGGGCAGGTCGGCCGGGTCGTGGAGCTTCTCGGCGTCAACAACCTGCACAACCCCGCCGCGCTGGGCCCGGAGGGCCGTCCTCTGGACTGGCACGGCGTACGGGTGATCTATCGGGTGCTGGTGGACGTACCCACCGACGCGGTGGTCACCGAGTCCGCCGGAGGCTCGACGGCGCGGGCGGGGTGGTTCACCCGCGACGAGGCGACTGACCTGCCGTTGAGCGACATCGCCGTCGTGGCAATCGGACAGAGTGGCCGATAGCACCCCGCTCGGTGAGCCGACTTGGTGACCCTCCGGTACAGTCAAAGGCGGGAATGATGGAGGAAACGGGCGATGAAGCCCGGGATGGGAACAAGCGAGCGGTTCGAGCGGTTTGACCAGATATAAGTACCGCCGGCAGCTATCGCCAAGCCATGTTCCCCTATGCGATGGTGTACTCCGCAAAACGGCTGCCGGGCCATGCAAGGTCCGGCACGAGACAGCCGGACACCCGCCACGTGGCGGTCAGCAGATCCGGTGATGGAGGAAACGTGCCGAGAGCCCCATGGCGCCGGCGTCGTACTACTGACAGTCCGCGCCCCGCAGGGCGTCGCTGGGCGGGCCGGTTGCGCCGCAGCAGCACGTTCGCCCGCCAGGTGCTGTTGGTCCGAGTCGGTCGCCGTGACGGCGACCTGCACCCGGCCGACCTGGCCCCGACCGAGCACCGGTACGCCGATCGGCAGCGCCGTCGCTACGGCCTGGACCGGCTCAGCCGGCCGACACTGGGCGTGGACCCGACACTGGGCCTGGACCGAGCCCACGTCGACGCGGTCATGCCGGTCAGCCCGGCGATGCCGCCGATGACGCAGACCGACGAGGCCCACTCGATCCCACTGCTCCCCGGCGAGCGCACCATGGCGCGCCGGATGAAATTCGCCCTGGTCAACGCCTGCACGCTGGCCAGCCTGATGCTCGGCATGCTGGCCATCTTCCTGGCCATGCAGGGCGAGGTGCGCATGGCGGCGCTCTGCCTGATCGCGTGCGTCGGCTTCGACGGTCTGGATGGCGCGCTGGCCCGACGGCTCGGGGTGGCCAGCCCGTTCGGCGCACAGATGGACTCACTGGCCGACATGTGCTCGTTCGGTCTCGCCGCGCCGGTAGTGGTCTACGCCTCGCTCGCCGGCTCCGTCTCCACGGCGGCGGCGGCAGTGGCGTGTGCCCTGGTCGCGGCGTGTGCCGCGATCCGACTGGCCCGCTTCAACGTCTCGCCGAAGGACGGCAGGTTCTTCTGCGGGGTGCCCACCACCATGGCGGCCGCTGTGCTCGCCGTGACAGTGGCGATCGGCCTGCCGGTGCCCGGTGCCGTGCTGGTCGCCGGGGTGGCGCTGCTGGCCTTCGCGATGGTGTCGAGCTTCCCGTACGCCAAGCTCGCCCGCCTGGTGAAGCTGCCGCCGTGGCTCTGGCTGGCCCCGGTGATCGGCGCGCTGGTCGACATCCGACTCACGTTCGCCCTGATCGTGGTGGGCTACCTGGTCAGCGGGCCGGTTCTCTGGCTGCGGCAACGTCGTACCGCCTGATCTGAGCAGACAGAACGGGGCGCCGCGGACAGCGGCGCCCCGTTCCTCGTTCGGGGGTCAGCGCCAGCGGGCGATGACCGTTGACCCACCGACCACCTTGTCGCCCGGCCCGACCAGTGGGTCCGCGGCCTCAGCGGGCAGGTAGACGTCGGTCCGGGAACCGAACCGGATCAGCCCGAAGCGCTCGCCCTTGGCCAGCAGCGCGCCGATCGGCGCGCGCTGCACGATCCGGCGGGCGATCAGCCCGGTCCGCTGCGCGACCACAACAGTGCCGCGAGCGGTGTCCAGCACCGTGTACGCGGCGACGTTGTGCTCGGCGTCAGGCTTCATCGCGTTGACGAAGCCGCCATCGGCGACGAAGTAGTCCACCACCTTGCCGGCGACCGGGGCGCGGTTGACGTGCACGTCCAGCACCGACAGGAACACGGCGATCCGTAGCCACTCGCCGTCGCCGAAGCGCTCGTCGTGCAGCCGCTGCACCGACAGGACCTTCCCGTCCGCGCTGGCGACCACGGCGCTCGGGTCCTCCGGCACGTCCCGTTCGGGATCCCGGAAGAACGCGGCGACCGGCCCGGCGGCCAGGGCCGGCAGCAGCCACAGCTTGGACGACGGGCGCGCCACCCGGGCCAGCGCCGCGAGGCCCAGCGCGATGCCCGCGGCCGCCACGCCGTTGGAGTCGATGTGCATGCCCCTGGTCACCGGCACGCTCGACGGCCGGTACGCGGGGGCCAGGCTGTCGGCCGCGGCCGGGCTGGCCGGGGTGAACCGCAGTCGGTAGACCCGCACCGGTGGCGAGTTGCGCAGCACCAGATCGGCGCCGACGCCGTAGAGGGCGTCCTGTCGGGCCAGCTCGGCGGCGGCACCCTCGGTCCGGCCGGGGGTGGCGACGGTCGCCACGCTCAGCACCGCCCCGTCGGTCAGGTACTTGGCCAACCCCTCGACGCCGCCGCGGGTTGCCTCGGCGGTGCCGGTGAACGCCTCACCGGCGATGACGACGACGGCGGCCTCGGCTTCGGCCAGCGAGTCGACGACGCTCACCCGGTCGGCGACCCAGCGGCCCTGGGCTGTGACGTGCTCGCGGAGCGCCGCAGCGCCGAACGGCTCGGCGGGCACCACTGTGAGCCGGTCACCGGGGAGCAGCGCATCGACCGCCGCGGCCAGCACCGCGGAGTCCGGGGTCACCCCGACCAGCAGGGCAGCCTTGGGGTCGTTGATCCGGGCCAGCTCGGCGACGAGGGTACGGGCGGCTCGCTCGCCGATGCGGACCGGACCGGACCGGCCGGTGGTACGCACGGCGGGGGACTGGGTCATGTCGGGCGGGCTCCTGACGGGGGTAGAGACGGGAATCGCGGCGGGACCGGCATGGGCGGGACGGGCCGGCCGGCGGAGGCGAGATCTCCACCAGTCAGCATATGCGTCCGTCCGCGCCGGCCGCACCGCCGTGGGGATGCGGTGGATCGACGCGGACGGCCGCCCGAGGTCAGGCTTCCCTGCGCGGACCCTCCCGCTCGTCACCCGGCCGGTCGCCGACGGCCTCGACTGGTTGGTCGGATCTGGTCGGCTCGTCCCCCTCCGACGAGGCCGGGCGGGCGAGGTTCCCGGTGGTCGGCTCGTCGTCTCCGTTGCCGGGGAAGGGCTCGGTCGGCGGCTCCGCCGGCGGATGAGCCAGCCAGGCCGGGTGGATCACGTCGGTGGCCGGCACGTCGGGCGCCCGCACCTCGGTGGTCGGCGTCTCCAACGTCCGGTCCGCGAAGAGCGTCGGGTCCGAGGAGGGCGTCGGGCCGGAGACGAGCGTCGGGTCGGAGGAGGGAGTGTCCCAGGTGGACCGTTCGGCTTCCCAGTCCGGCAGGGCCGCGCCGGACGTCGACATTGCGGCACCGGAGACGGGCGCGCCGGAGACGGACGTGCCGGAGACGGGCGCTACCGCCTCGGCGGCACCGGCCTCGGCAATCGGCTCCGGCTGGTTCGGTCGACCCGAGCGCAGCGCGCCGACCAGCCCGAAGACCCCGATCAGGATGAGTGCGCCGGCCAGGAACCAGCCGACCGGCGGCAGCGCGAGCCCGAGCAGTTGGGCGAGCAGCCACCAGGCGGACAGCGCCAGGAACACGAGCCCGAAGGCGAACGACACCAGATCCGTGCGGTGAGCCTTCACCGGGTCACCTCCAGGTTGCCGGCATTGACATGGATGTAGAGGCGCAGGGTCCCGCCGCCGGGCCCGTCCGCGCCGACGTCGGTGGATTCCCGCAGGCGGCCGTCCAGCCCGCCCGAGCGGTTGCCGAAGACCGTGGCGTCACCCGCGTTGACGTCGGCCACTGTGGTGACGTCCACGTTCGGCGGCACGACCACTGTCGCCTGGCCAAAGTTGACGGCCACTGTCACCTGGCTGTCCCGTTTCGCGAAGTCGATCCCGCGCAGGTCGAGCACGGCGTCACCGAAGCTGTTCTCGTACCGGTCCGCCAGGTCGCGGTAGTCGGTGGGCGCCCAGGTCACCGCGCCGTCGACCCCCCGGATCCGGTCGTAGGACTCGGCCACGGTCGCTGTGCCCAGCGCCGCCGCGGTCACCAGACCGAGCGCGATGAGCCAGCGCGCCCGCCCGAACCACGTGCCGACCAGCAGGCCGAGGGCGATCGTGGCCAGCGCGGCCGCGAAGTACGCCGAGGCGCTGATGGCGAAGACGTCCAGCAGGTCGAGTAGGGCGACCAGACCGAGCACCAGGAAGATCAGCGAGAAGGTCACCGCGCCGAGCGGCGAGCGCTCCTTGGGCCGCTTCGGCGGCTTCGGCGGCTTGGGCGGAGGAGGCGGAGCCGGGGTCGGCGAAGCGTACGGGCCGTGCGGCGCGAACGGAGGGCGGTAACCGGAGGGCGGCGGGGCTGTCGGATAGCCGGCCGGGGCAGCGGGTGTGCTGCTCACGGGTGCCGACGGCCAACCGGCGCTGGGCATCGCGGTGCTCGGCCAGCCAGGCTGGGCAGCCGTCGTGCCGGCCGGATACCCGGACACCGGGCCGACCCCGGGCAACGGCTGCGTCGCGCTGGTCGGCGGCGCGTCGTACGCCGGGATGGTGACTGTGGGCGCCGCCCCCGTCGTCGCGGTGGCGTACCCCGGACCGGTGCCGAACATCGGCGGCGTCGCCGCTGGGCCGGTCGACGGCGCCGCGCCGTACGACGGCCAGGTCACCGGTGGGACGACCGCGCCGGACGGTGCGGCAGGCGCCGGACCACCCGGGGTGCCGGGCCGTGGATTGCGGCCGTCCCGGTTGAGCAGGAGCGCGCCGGCGACCAGGATGGCCGCGCCGAGCAGCACCGCGCGGAAGGCGTCGGTGACGATGTACGCGAAGCTGGCCGCGACCAGGATGCCCAGGACGATCACCGTCACCGGGGACATGCTGGAGCGACCGCGACCGAGCATGGACTCGACGGGGGACGCGGTGTCGCCCTCGTTCGGGATGATCAGCCAGGCGGCGACGTACACCAGGATGCCGATGCCCCCGAAGAACCCGAGGACCGCGAGCAACACCCGCCAGAGCACCGGATCGGTGTTGGTGGCGCGCCCGATCGCCGCGCAGACACCGGACAGGTACCGCCCCTCGCGCGGCCGGACCAGCCCGTACCGCGAGGTGAAGCCGGTGCCGCCCAGCGGCGGTGGCGGCGCGGACGGACCGGGACCACCCGGCCCGGGTGGTGTGCCGCCCGGGCCGTAGCCGGTGCCCGCCGCGAACCCCGGGCCTGGGCCGTAGCCCGCCGCGGGGGGCGCGTAGCCGTCGGCCGGCTCGCCGGGCGCGGTGCCGGCGGTCGCGTCGGTGCCGGCGTGCGGACCGAACGTGCTGGGCTCGGTCCATTCGGTGGGCGTGGTGGTGGGCGGGGGCGGTGCTGAACCGCCCGACTGTGCCGACCCCGGTCGGGGCGGCGGGGCAGCTTCCTCGGTCATGCTTCGATCCTGCTGCCCGGTCCACCCGAACGGCCTCAGGACCCGACCCTGACCCCACCCTGAGATCCGGCGGCCGGAATGTCGGGGGCGTCCCCGTGGTCGCGGACGCCGCAGCGTGTGACGATCGAGTCACCGACCTCCACCTGTCCGCCACAGTGACCAGGGAGCCTCCGATCAGCACCGTGACCTCGCCCCCGCGCCTGTACCGCGCCCCGGAGCACCGGATGGCCGCCGGCGTCGCCGCCGGTATCGCCGACCATCTCGGCATCTCGGTGCTGCGGGTGCGCGTCGCGTTCATGGTCCTGCTCGGTCTGAGCGGGCTCGGCCTGCTGCTCTACGCGGCGTTCTGGGCGGTGGTGCCGCTGCGTCCCGGTGACACGGCGGTGCCGCCCCGGCGGGACGTCGCCCAACTTCTGCCGTTCGTGGGGATCGGGCTCGGTGTCCTGCTGATCCAGGTGATGGTCTTCGACTCGGTCGGCGCGGCGGGCACCGCCGGTTGGTTGGTGGCCATCATCGCGGTCGGCGCCGGGGTCATCTGGCACCAGTCCGCGCCCGAACGGCGGCGACAGTGGGGCGAGGCCATGCCGGTGCCCTGGCTCGGCGCGGTCGTCGAGGAGAGCGACCGGCGGGCCTTCGTGCTGCGGTTCATCGGCGGGGGAGTGCTGGTCGCGGTCGGCATCATCGGCGTCGCGGCCGTCTACTCACCGGCACAGAACTTCGACGCGGTGATCAATGGCGTGATCTTCGCGTTGGTCGGGCTGGCGGGCGTCGGCGTGGTCGCCGCGCCGGTGCTCTGGCGGACGTACAGCCAGCTCCGCTCGGAGCGCGAGGGGCGCATCCGTGAGCAGGAGCGGGCCGAGTTGGCAGCGATGGTGCACGACCAGGTGCTGCACACGTTGGCCCTGATCCAGCGCAACGCCGGCGACGTCAAGACGGTGCAGCGGCTGGCCCGAGGGCAGGAGCGTTCCCTGCGCAACTGGCTCTACAAGCCGACCGCTTCGCCGAGCGAGCGTTTCGCCGCCGCTCTGGAACAGGCCGCCGCCGAGGTCGAGGACACCTTCGCGATCAGCGTGGAGACGGTGGTGGTGGGGGACCGGGAGACCGACGAGAAGGTCGGGGCGCTGGTCGCGGCCGCGCGGGAGGCGTTGGTGAACGCGGCCCGGCACGCCGGCGTGCAGACCGTGTCGCTCTACGCCGAGGTGGAGCCGGATCAGGTCAGTGTCTTCGTCCGTGACCGGGGGAAGGGCTTCGATCCGGATACCGTGGAGGACCACCGGCACGGCGTACGCGGCTCGATCATCGGGCGGATGAAGCGGCACGGCGGACGGGCCGAAATACGGTCCGGCCCGGGGGAGGGGACCGAGGTCCGGTTGATCCTGCCGATCTCCCGGGACTCGTCCGCAGCGGAGAGGAACAGATGACCATGGCTGAGCAGTCGACCGAGCACCTCGACCCGGCGGAGGCCCGCCCCGAGCGGCTGCGGGTGTTCCTGGTGGACGACCACGCCATGTTCCGAGCCGGGGTGCGCGCGGAGCTGGGCGCCCACGTCGAGGTGGTGGGCGAGGCGAGCACCGTGGCCGAGGCGGTCACCCGGATCGCCGCCGTCGGCCCGGACGTGGTGCTGCTCGACGTGCACATGCCCGACGGTGGCGGTCGTGCGGTGCTGGAGGCGATGCGGCGTACGCACCCGCAGGTCAAGTTCCTCGCGTTGAGCGTCTCCGACGCGGCGGAGGACGTGATCGGGTTGATCCGTGCCGGCGCCCGTGGGTACGTCACAAAGACCATCTCCCCGGACGAGTTGGCTGCCGCGATCCGTCGCGTGGCCGACGGGGACGCGGTGTTCAGCCCACGGCTGGCCGGGTTCGTGCTGGACGCCTTCGCGGCCCGGCCGGACGCGCCGGTGGCCGACCCGGAGCTGGACCAGCTCACCAACCGTGAGCGTGAGGTGCTGCGGCTGCTGGCCCGGGGGTACGCGTACAAGGAGATCGCCAAGGAGCTGTTCATCTCCATCAAGACTGTGGAGACGCACGTGTCGAACGTGCTGCGCAAGCTTCAGATGTCCAACCGCTACGAGCTCTCCCGTTGGGCGGCGGATCGCCGCCTCGTGTGACGGCGCGTCGTTACCGGTGAGGAGACGGCGCGTCGTTACCGGTGAGGAGACGGCGCGTCGTTACCGGTGAGGAGACGGCGCGTCGTCACCGGCGAGGATCAGAGAAACGTCCGGCGCGCCCTCGTACACCCAGCCGATGATCGTGTCCGGGTAGCCGTGGGGGCCCTCATCCGGATGGCTCGAAACGTGAGTGGTGACGGACGTCCCACCGGGCTCGTGTGACCTCGGGGCTCGCGCAGGGGCCGAGGCCGACTGTTCGGGTGGCGCAACGTATTTCCTGCTCAGTGCCGCCCGCGTCGGGCGTTTTATGATCATTTTTCAAGTATCGGCAACGTGGCGGGCAACTAACGGCTTGATAACGGCACCTTCACGGAAGAGGCCAGTGGGTGTCACAGTGGCAGCACCTCACCATCGGTGTGTGGCACTCCGTACGCCCCACGACCACGATTCCGCCGATCTCGGCGGCCCGTGGCTGTGTCGATTGCGTCGTGCCAAGCCTCGTTGGTGGGGGAGCCCGGCGGATCGGAACATCAGGGGTGTCCCCAACTTCCCTGTGGTCCCGGCGACCCGCGCCCCCGGGGTGGTCGGGCGGTGTCACCCCCAAACGTGCGTGAAACCCACGACGGAACCTGGTTAGAAAGAGGAGGCCCCTCGGAATGAGAGTCTCGAAGCGGGCGACGAGCGCCATCGCGCTCAGCGCGGCTGCCGCGCTTGTCGCGAGCGGTTGCTCGAGCGGCGGCGGCGACGAAACTGCCGCCAGCGCGGATGGCTCGATCGTTGTTCACGGCGTCCAGCCGGAGAACCCGCTGGTCCCGTCGAACACCACGGAGACCGGTGGCGGCAAGATCATCGACTGGCTCTTCACTGGCCTGGTCGAGTACCCGAACGACGGTGGGGCCCCGCGTAACGCGCTTGCGGAGTCCATCAACACCACGGACTCCAAGGTCTTCACGATCAAGATCAAGGCCGGTACCAAGTTCCACGACGGTACCGAGGTCAAGGCGAAGAACTTCGTCGACGCCTGGAACTGGGCCGCCTACTCGCCGAACGGTGCGCAGAACGGCACCTTCTTCGCGGACATCGCGGGCTTCGACCAGACCTACACCACGGACCCGGATGGCGCGGACGGCCCGAAGAAGGCCCCGACGCCGACGACCGACAAGATGTCCGGCCTGAAGGTCATCGACGACCAGACCTTCGAGGTCACCCTGGCGGCGCCGACCGCGGTCTTCCCGACCAAGCTCGGCTACAGCGCCTTCATGCCGCTGCCGGACGTGTTCTTCACCATGAAGCCGGAAGAGTTCGGCCGCAAGCCGATCGCCAACGGCCCGGTGAAGTTCGTGTCGTGGGAGGACAACTCCCTCATCAAGCTGACGCGCTTCGACGACTACAACCTTCGCGACAAGATGAAGGTCAAGGACGTCGACGTCAAGCTGTACCAGGACGACAACGCGGCCTACGCCGATCTGCTGGCCAACAACCTCGACTTCATGGAGGTTGTCCCCACCTCGGCGCTCGCCGGCGACAAGTGGAAGACCGACCTCGGTGAACGGGGCCGCTCGACCGTCACGCCGTCGACCGCGTTCATCGCGTTCCCGATCTACGACAAGCGCTTCCAGAACCCGAAGCTGCGTCGTGCGGTGTCGCTGGCGGTCAACCGGCAGGAGATCTCCGACAAGATCTTCTTCGGCACCCGCAAGCCGGCCGACAGCTGGGCGAACCCGCTGACCCCGGGCGCCAAGCCGGGCAACTGCACCGCCTGCAAGTTCGACCCGGCCACGGCCAAGACGCTGCTCGCCGAGGCCGGTGGCTTCAGCGGTGAGATGGTCTTCTACTACAACGCGGACTCCGCCCACAAGGACTGGATGGACGCCGTCGCGCAGCAGATCAAGACCAACCTCAACATCAACGCCCGGGCCGAGGGTGTGCCGACCTTCGCGGTGTTCCGCCAGAACATCAACGCCCACAAGATGAACGGCCCGTACCGCGCTGCCTGGCAGCAGGACTACCCGGACGTCGAGAACTGGGTCAACCCGCTGTTCATCACCAACGGCTCCTCGAACGACGGCCTCTACAGCAACCCCGAGGTCGACGCCCTTGCCAAGCAGGCCAGCGGCGCTCCGAGCCTGGAGGCCTCGCACGAGGCGTTCGCCAAGGCGGTCGAGAAGGTCGACCAGGACGTCCCGAGCATCCCGGTCTACTTCTACGGTCAGCAGTCCGGCCACTCGGAGAAGATCAAGAAGCTCGAGCTGAACAACGTCGGCGAGATCGACATCACCTCGGTCGAGCTCTGATCCGAACGGTCTGACCCCGGGTCGGGCTCGCCACATCCGGTGAGCCCGACCCGGGGCCGTTCCGCGATTGGGTGTTACAACACTCCACTCGCACGTTGTCACCACCGTGTCGGCCGTCCGACGCGCCCCCTGTCTGGAGGACCACCCCATGGGCCGTTATCTGTTGAGACGGCTGCTCCAACTCGTGCCGGTCTTCATCGGTACGACGTTCCTGATCTACTGGCTCGTCTGGGCCGTTCCGGGCGATCCGTTCGCCGGCAAGTGCGGTGAGCGTCGCTGCCCGGACCAGTACATCGCCTTCATGACCGAGAAGTACCACCTCGACCAGAACGTCTTCGTGCAGTACGCCAACTACATGAAGAACCTGCTCCAGGGCGACTTCGGTCAGACGTTCTCGCAGCGCGAGATCAGCGACATCATCCTGACTTCGTACCCGAACACCCTGAAGCTGGCCGTCGTGGCGCTCGCCATCGAGGCCGTGATCGGCCTCGGCGCCGGCGTGCTGAGCGGTCTGCGGCGTAACGGCTTCCTGGACAACCTGGTCCTGGTCTCCACCCTCTTCCTGATCGCACTGCCGGTCTTCGTGGTCGGCTTCGTGCTCCAGTGGCTGCTGGGTGTGCAGTGGGGCATCATCAAGCCGACCGTCTCCTCCGAGATGCGGTGGTCCGAGCTGATCGTGCCCGGCTTCGTGCTCGGCAGCGCGTCAGTGGCGTACATCGCACGGGTGGCAAGAACGAGCATCGCGGAGAACCGCCGCGCGGACTACGTGCGCACCGCCATCGCCAAGGGCCTGCCGATGCGCCGAGTCGTTGGTGTGCACCTGCTGCGCAACTCGCTCATCCCGGTGGTGACCCTGCTCGGCACCGACCTCGGCGCCCTGATGGGCGGCGCGATCGTCACCGAGGGAATCTTCGGCATCAACGGGATCGGCCGCCAGGTCTTCCGAGCGATCATCACCAAGGAAAGCGCCACTGTAGTAGGCATCGTGGTCGTCCTGGTGCTGGTCTATCTCGTGATGAATCTGCTGGTTGACCTGCTCTACGCCGCCCTGGACCCGAGGATCCGTTATGAGTGACCCGAGTACCGCATCGATCGTCAGCACCCCTGGCGCACACCCCACCGACTCCGCCGCCCCCGCCACCGCGGGCCAGCCGCAGAGCAACGACAAGCCGCGCGGCCTGCTCGGCGACGCCTGGCGGGACCTGCGACGCAAGCCGCTGTTCTGGATCTCGGCCACGCTGATCGTGATCTTCCTGCTGATGGCGGCCTTCCCGGCGCTGTTCGCCCCGGGCGACGCGGTCAACGGCTCGCTGTCCCGCAGCCTCGACAAGCCGTCGGCCAATGGCTGGTTCGGCTACGACGTGCAGGGCCGTGACGTCTACGCTCGCGTCATCTACGGTGCGCGTGCGTCCATCCAGGTCGCCGTGCTCTCCGTGCTGGGCACCCTGCTCATCGGCGGAACCATGGGCATCATCTCCGGTTACCGCGGTGGCTGGGTGGACGCGCTGCTCAGCCGGATCGCCGACGTCTTCTTCGGTCTGCCCTTCGTGCTCGGCGCGATCGTCATCCTGACCACCTTCAACGGCTCGGGCGCCGGCAACAGCAAGAACAAGATCATGGGCCTGGTGACCGCGTCCCTGATCGTGCTGAGCTGGCCGGTCGTGATGCGACTGATGCGCTCCTCGGTGCTCGCCACCAAGGAGGCCGACTACATCGTGGCGGCCCGCGCACTGGGTGCCGGCACCGGCCGGATCATCCTCAAGCACCTGCTGCCGAACTGCCTGGCCCCGTTGCTGGTGTACGGCACGATCATGGTCGGCTCGTTCATCGGCGCCGAGGCCACCCTGTCGTTCCTGGGCGTCGGTCTGAAGTCGCCGGTGGTGTCCTGGGGCATCATGATCAGCGACGGGCAGCAGTTCATCCGGGTCGCGCCGGGGCTGGTGTTCTTCCCCGCCGCGTTCCTCGTCACCGCAGTGCTGAGCTTCGTGATGCTCGGTGAGTCGGTCCGCGAGGCCCTCGATCCGAAACTCCGCTAGGGGAGATCCAGTTGTCCGACATTCTCGTGTCCGAGCAGTCAGCGCCGGGACCCGGCGGGTCCCGGCGTCCCTCCGGCCGCCTGCTCGAGGTCGACGACCTGCGGGTGGAGTTCCGCACCCGGGACGGCGTCGCAAAGGTCATCAACGGGGTCACGTACCACGTCGACGCGGGGGAGACCCTCGCCGTGCTCGGCGAGTCCGGCTCCGGTAAGAGCGTCACCGCGCAGACCATCATGGGCATCCTCGACACGCCGCCCGGCTTCGTCACCGGTGGGCAGGTCCGCTTCCACGGCAAGGACATGCTCCGCATGTCCGACGAGGAGCGCCGCCGCATCCGCGGCGAGGGCATCGCGATGATCTTCCAGGACGCGCTCTCCGCGCTGAACCCCGTCTTCACCGTCGGGTTCCAGATCGCTGAGCAGTTCCGGGTCCGGCGGGGCATGAGCCGCGCGGAGGCCAAGAAGCGCGCGATCGACATGCTCGACCAGGTCAAGATCCCGAACGCCAAGGGCCGGTTCAACAACTACCCGCACCAGTTCTCTGGCGGTATGCGGCAGCGCGCGATGATCGCGATGTCGCTGGCGCTCGACCCCGAGGTGCTGATCGCGGACGAGCCGACCACCGCCCTCGACGTGACGGTGCAGGCCCAGATCATGGACCTGCTGGCCGAGCTTCAGCGCGAGCGGCAGATGGGCATGATCCTGATCACCCACGACCTCGGCGTGGTCGCCGACGTCGCGGACCGGATCGCTGTCATGTACGCGGGCCGGATCGTCGAGGAAGCCGACGTGTACGAGCTGTACGCCAAGCCGGCGCACCCGTACACGCTGGGTCTGATCGACTCGATCCCGCGCCTCGACGAGAAGGGGCAGCAGCTCCGGACGATCAAGGGCCTCCCGCCGAACCTGATGAACATCCCGCCGGGCTGCCCGTTCAACCCGCGGTGCCCGATGGCTCAGCCGGTGTGCCGGGAGAAGGTCCCGCCGCTGCTGCAGGTCGGCCCCGCTCGGGCCAGCGCCTGCCACTTCGCCGAGGAGCTGGTGAACCGTGTCTGAGAACATCCTCGAGGTCAATGACCTGGTCAAGCACTACCCCGTCACGCAGGGTGTGGTGTTCAAGAAGACCGTCGGTCAGGTCAAGGCGGTCGACGGGGTCTCGTTCGGACTGCGCGCCGGTGAGACGCTCGGTGTGGTCGGCGAGTCCGGCTGCGGTAAGTCGACGCTTGCCCGGGTGCTGATGAACCTGGAGAAGCCGACCGCCGGCAACGTGGTCTACAAGGGCCAGGACATCTCGAAGCTGTCCGGTGGGGCGCTGCGGCGTCTCCGCCGGCAGATCCAGCTGGTCATGCAGGACCCGTACACCTCGCTGAACCCGCGGATGACCGTCGGTGACCTGCTCGGCGAGCCGTTCGAGATCCACCCGGAGGTGGCGCCGAAGGGCAGCCGCCGGGCCAAGGTTCGCGAGCTTCTCGACCTGGTCGGGCTCAACCCGGAGCACATCAACAGGTACCCGCACCAGTTCTCCGGCGGTCAGCGTCAGCGCATCGGCATCGCCCGCGCGCTCGCGCTGCGGCCCGAGATCATCGTCTGCGACGAGCCGGTGTCGGCGCTGGACGTCTCCATCCAGGCCCAGGTCATGAACCTGCTGGAGCAGTTGCAGGGCGAGTTCGGCCTCTCGTACGTCTTCATCGCGCACGACCTGTCGGTGGTCCGCCACCTGTCGGACCGGGTCGCGGTGATGTACCTCGGCAAGATCGTCGAGATCGGCACCGAGGACGAGATCTACGAGCGACCGACCCACCCGTACACCCAGGCGCTGCTCTCCGCGGTGCCGGTGCCGGACCCGACGCAGCGGCACAACAAGACGATCATCCGGCTCACGGGTGACGTGCCGTCGCCGATCAGCCCGCCGTCGGGCTGCCGGTTCCGGACCCGCTGCTGGAAGGCGCAGGACGTCTGCGCCGAGCAGGTCCCGCTGCTGGAGATCCGACGGGACTCGGACCACCCGAGCGCCTGCCACTTCGCCGAGAAGCGCGAGATCGTCGCCAGCCACGAGGTGTGAGTCACCGAGACCGCCTGCCGCCGTCACCACGACGACGGCAGGCGGTCTCGTCTGTCAGTGACCCGGATCGGCAGCGCGGCGCCTGGCCGCCCACGCGGCGTCAGTGAGCAGACGGGCGGTGTGGCTCACCAGGGGGCCGTGGCCCGGTTCGACGCGGGCTGGGACGGCTCACAGCGGGCCGCGGCCCGCGCGGAGCAGCAGCAGGGCCAGTTGGGTGCCGTCGGCGCCGAGCGCGACCCGGAAACGCTCCAGGATCTCCCGTTCCCGGGAGAGCACCAGGCGGGTCCCTCCGGACGCCATCCGGGTCACCCCGACCTCCTGGGACAACGCGGCCCGCTCCTGCCAGAGCGTGATCAACTCGTGGTCGATCGCGTCGATCCGTTCCCTGATCTGCACGATCCGCGCCGAGGCGGACGGCTCCTGGGTGCCGGTCTGCTGCTCGGCCGGCTCGGCGTCCGCCCCCGCCGGTGGTGTGGCCACCGCCGGCTCAGTGCCCTGCACGGCGGGCTGCCCCGGTCGGATCGGGCTGCCGCTCTGCTCCATCACGTCTGTCATCATCGGGTACCTCTCGCACTGTGGTGCCCGGTGCCCGGAACCTGGGACGGAAAAAGCCCCGGACTCCAGGAGCCCGGGGCTTTAGCAGGTCTGAATCGATCAGGCGCGACCTACGGCAGCCGGACTCCCGGTGCCATAGTAAAAGTAGAAGCGCGCAGCGATCACGCCGTCGAGTATGCCCACGTCGTTGCCGGGTGCGCAAGCATTCCGCGTCGCGGAGGGCGCCTTTCGCCGGTGGGCGTGTCGGGTGGTGGTGCGTGCCGTCGGGCACGAGCCGCTGAGCGCCAGAGGCGCAGTGTCCGGCCGGCGGCATAGACTTGTCGGGCGATGCATCCTCTCTTCGACATCCCCGCGTCCCCGCCTGCGCCGGAGTCCGCGCCGGCCCGCCCGCACCGACCCGGGGCTGCCGTCGTGCGCCTCGATCCGCAGCAGCTGCTCGCCGGGCTGAACGGGCCGCAGCGCGACGCCGTCAGCCATGCCGGCTCGCCGCTGCTGATCGTGGCCGGCGCCGGGTCCGGCAAGACCCGGGTGCTCACGCACCGGATCGCCTATCTCCTCGCCGCTCGGGACGTGCACCCCGGTGAGATCATCGCCATCACCTTCACCAACAAGGCCGCCGGCGAGATGAAGGAACGCGTCGCCGCGCTGGTGGGCCCCCGGGCCCGCCTGATGTGGGTGTCGACGTTCCACTCGGCCTGCGTGCGGATCCTGCGTGCGGAGCACGAGCACGCCGGCCTCAAATCGACATTCTCGATCTACGACGCCGACGACTCCCGCCGGTTGATGCAGTTGGTCACCCGCGAGCTGGATCTCGACCCGAAGCGCTACCCGGCGCGGGGGTTGGCCGCCCAGGTCTCCAACCTCAAGAACGAGCTGGTCGACCCGGAGCAGTTCGCGGCACGGGCCACCGGGCCCAACGAGCGGGCGCTGGCCGAGGCGTACACGCTCTACCAGCGTCGGCTGCGTGAGGCGCACGCCCTGGACTTCGACGACCTGATCATGACGACGGTGCACCTGCTCCAGTCCCACCCGCACGTCGCGGAGAGCTACCGTCGGCGGTTCCGGCACGTGCTGGTGGACGAGTACCAGGACACCAACCACGCCCAGTACATCCTGATCAAGGAGCTGGTGTCCGGCACCGAGGGGGTGGAGCCGGCCGAGCTGTGCGTGGTCGGCGACGCGGACCAGTCGATCTACGCGTTCCGGGGTGCGACGATCCGCAACATCCTGGAGTTCGAACGGGACTACACCGACGCGCGGACGATCCTGCTGGAGCAGAACTACCGCTCCACCCAGACCATCCTCAACGCGGCCAACGCGGTGATCGACCGCAACACCTCCCGCAAACCGAAGCGGCTGTGGAGCGAGGCCGGCGCCGGCGAGCAGATCGTCGGCTACGTGGCCGACACCGAGCACGCCGAGGCCGACTGGGTGGCCCGTGAGATCGACCGGCTGGTCGACGCCGACGAGACCCGCCCCGGCGACGTCGCCGTCTTCTATCGCACCAACGCGCAGTCCCGCGTCTTCGAGGAGGTGTTCATCCGGGTCGGCCTGCCCTACAAGGTGGTCGGCGGGGTGCGCTTCTACGAGCGCAAGGAGGTCCGCGACGCACTGGCGTACCTGCGTTCGGTGGTCAACGACGACGACACGGTGAGCCTGCGGCGGGTGCTCAACACTCCGCGCCGGGGGATCGGCGACCGCGCCGAGGCGTGTGTCGAGGCGCTCTCCAGTCGCGACCGGATCTCGTTCGGCGCGGCGCTGCGGCGGGCCCGGGAGGCGCCGGGCATCTCCAGCCGGGCTGCCAATGGCATCGCCGACTTCGTGGCGCTGCTCGACGGGGCCCGCGAGCTGTCCGAGACCGGCACCCCGGAAGAGGTGCTGGAGGCGCTGCTGACCCGCTCGGGCTACCTCACCGAGCTGGAGGAGAGCCTGGACCCGCAGGACGCCGGTCGGGTGGACAACCTCCAGGAGTTGGTCAGCGTCGCCCGCGAGTACACCGAGCGGATCGAGGCGTTGGGCGAGGAGGGCGAGCGGGCCACCTTGGCCGGTTTCCTGGAGCAGGTGGCGCTGGTCGCCGACGCCGACCAGATCCCGTCCGACGACCCCGACCACCAGGGCGTTGTCACCCTGATGACGCTGCACACCGCCAAGGGGCTGGAATTCCCGGTGGTCTTCCTGACCGGGCTGGAGGACGGCGTCTTCCCGCACCTGCGCTCGCTGGGCGACACCCGGGAGTTGGAGGAGGAGCGCCGCCTGGCGTACGTCGGCATCACCCGTGCCCGACAGCGGCTCTACATGTCCCGGGCGGTGACCCGCTCGGCCTGGGGGCAGCCGTCCTACAACCCGCCGTCGCGCTTCCTGGAGGAACTGCCGACCGAGTTGGTGCACTGGGAGCGCACCGAGGGGTCGTACACCTCGTGGGCTGGCGGGGGCGGCGGCGTCGGTGGCCGTGCGGACCGCGCGCCCGGCGTGCGTGGCAACTTCACGGGGGGTACGCCGAAGGCGGCGCAGTTGGCGCAGCGGCTCGGCGTGGACGCCAGCCGGCTGACCACCGCCAGCGAGCTGCCGCAGGGGCCGAAGGTGTCAGCGGGCGACCGGGTCAACCATCAGCGGTACGGGTTGGGGCGGGTGCTCGCCGTCGAGGGGCACGGCCCGGGTGCCCGCGCGCAGATCGACTTCGGCGACCAGACCATGTGGCTGGTGCTCCGGCACGCCCCGGTCGACAAGCTCTGACCCGGCGCGCCCGCACGATTGCACTGCGGCAGGAGGGAGGGGCCTCGGGCCCCTCCCTCCTGCTGTTGCGCCCGGACCGCGCCGGGATGTCGCCTCAGCAGCCCAGGTCGACGCCGTGGGCCCGCATGAACGGGGCCGGGTCGATCTGGTTCCACATGCCCTGGTGCACCTCGAAGTGCAGGTGCGGGCCTGTGGCGTCGCCGGTGGCGCCCTCGTAGCCGATGAGCTGGCCGGCCTTCACCTTCTGGCCGACGGTGACAGCGATGCGGCTCTGGTGGGCGTAGTGCGTCAGGTAGCCGTTGCCGTGGTCGACGAAGACGGAGTTGCCGTACCCGTCGGAGGCGTCGCCGGCCTGGGTCACGGTGCCGGCGGCCGCCGCGTGGATCGGCGTGCCGGAGGGCATCGCCAGGTCGATACCGGCGTGCAGGGTTCCCCAGCGCTGCCCGTAGCAGGACGTGACGGCCGCGCCCGGCATCGGGTCGACCCAGGCGGGCGTGGGCTTGGTGGTCTTCTTCGGCTTCGGCTTGGCCTTCGCGGCGGCCGTCTTCGCAGGGGCCGGGCTGGCGCTGATCGCGGACGGGCTGGGCGTCGGGCTGAGCGAGGGGGCGGCCGGGGTGCTCGACTCACGAACCGAGCGGTCGGCCCGGCTCGCGGCGTCGGCCCGGGCCTGGGCGTCGAGGGAGACGGCGGCGGGTGCCGGCTGGTCGGTGCCGCTGGTGGCGACGGCGACACCGCCGAGGCCGAGGGCTACCAGGGCGGCGGCCCCGAGCACGATGAGGCGGTTCCGTCGGCCGGTGCGCCGCGGCGGCGGGGTCTCGCTGGTGTCGGGGGTGTTCTCGTTCTGGACGGGGCTGTCTTCCTGCACGGCGGACCTTCACAGTCGAGGGGCACTTGACCTCGAAATACTGGTGTCCGGCCGAGGTAGGGCAGGCGCGGGGACCGAACCCTCGGACAGAGAGCGGACGGTCGGGTGCCCGGATATGACCCGCTGTGAGGCGCTACATCCAGAAAAGTGATCATGTTGGCGCGTGTCGTCGGTCACATTCGGTGCTGTGACCCGGGATACATCCGCCGGGACCGCACAAAGCAAACCGCCCGGATCAACAGATCCGGGCGGTCAACGGTCGTCACGCACCGTCAGCCGGCGGCTACGTCGCTGTAAATTGCCTCGACTTGCAGCTTGATGTCCACTCCGCGCTCCTGGAGGAACGGCACCGGGTCGATCGGCTGCCCCTTGACATGGATCTCCAGGTGCAGGTGGGTGCCGTACGCGTGGCCGGTCTGACCCACGAGGCCGAGTTGGTCGCCCGCCTTGATCTGCTGGCCTTCCTTGACGCTCACCGCGGAGGAGTGGCCGTAGATGGCCTCGCTGCCGTCGGCGTGCTGGACGATCACCGCGTTGCCGTACCCGCCGAACCAGCCGGCCTTGGTGACCAACCCGTCGTGGATCGCCACGTAGGGCGTGCCCTCGCCGGCGACCAGGTCCACGCCGGTGTGCATCTTGCCCCAGCGGACGCCGTACGGGGAGTTGAAGTCGTAGCCCTGCAGCGGCAGCAGCCAGACCTCGGGCTCGGCGTTGTCGGTGCTGCGGCTGTCCCGGGAGGCGCGGTCGGCGTTGTCCGCACGGGCCGCGGCGTCCTGGCTGGTGACCGACGCCTGCTTGAGCTCGTCGAGGACCGTCGGGCTGACGTCCTTGGCGTCCGGCAGGGCGCTCGCGCCGAGGGCCACGATGCCGGCACCGACGAACGCGGTGGTGACGACAGCGGCGTAACGGCTGCGGGGTGGGGTGGGTACGCGGCGGCGACCGCGATATCGATCGGGCTCAGACGACAGGCGCTGGCGCACGCACACCCTCCGTTGTCGGGGTTCCGAAGCGGCCGGTGGGCGTCCCCTGAAGCTCCAGTGAGACGTCCGCTGACCGCGTCGTCACCCGTCCATGGACCTGATGACAACCGTGGACACGTTAGCCAACCGCCAGGCGAGTCACAAGCTAGACCGAAAAATTGGCGTGTCGATCTGTCCGTTTGCGTCCATGATTGTCATGCATCGCGACGCCGAACGGTGCCCCCGTCGCTGCCCGTTCGTCGCCGAGCGTGACCGTTCCGGCGGAGTCGTCCGACTTGACTCCGGGCGGCGCCGGGATGGCGTCCCCGGCCCTGCCAGCGGCGCGGTGGCGACGAGGCCGGGACGGCGCCAGGCCGGACCTCTCCGGGTTGCGCGGTCGACACGCCGGGTAACGGCCGGTAGCCGAGCCCGGATTTCCCGGGTCGGGCCCGCCGGGTTACCGTTCGTTAAGGTGAAGGCGGTCAAGCCGGTGAAAGGTGTGCGCTGATGAGCTCTCGGATTCGGGTCGTCGTCGCGAAGCCTGGCCTGGACGGCCACGACCGGGGCGCGAAGGTCGTCGCGCGCGCCCTGCGAGATGCCGGCATGGAGGTCGTCTACACCGGCCTGCACCAGACTCCCGAGCAGATCGTGGAGACCGCCATCCAGGAGGACGCCGACGCGGTCGGCCTGTCAGTGCTCTCCGGGGCGCACATGACGCTCTTTCGGCGGGTGCTGGAACTGCTCGGTGAGCGGGACGCCCGCGACATCGTCGTGTTCGGTGGCGGCATCATTCCGAACGGCGACATTCCCGAGTTGGAGAAGCTGGGCGTCGCGAAGATCTTCACGCCGGGCGCCACCACCCAGGCGATTGTCGAGTGGGTTCGACAGAACGTGGCTCAGCCGGTTTCCTGAGGCACGCCGATCCGCTGCGCCACCGATTTTGGGCACGGGGGAGGGGCCGGACGCACCCCTCACACGTCCGGCCCCTCTATGCACGATGCCCCGCCGCCACCCCTCGACCGACAGGGCATCGGCCGTATCCCGTCTTTGCGCTGTTCAGCGCTCCGACATCTGACTCAACGACGCCCCCACGACAGGGTTACGCAAGCCGGACAACATCGCCCGGACGGTGGATGCCGCCCGAGTCATGGCCGGAAACCGGCCACACCTGATGTCCGGTTGTGCATTACCGCACACCGTGCACCCGCTCGGTTGCCGGTGGTGCCGACCTCGCTAGGCTGCGGCCAATGGCCTGTTTCAACTGATGACAGGCGTCAAACTGTTTTCTGAACGCTGGTGGCGGCGCGACGGCGCGCCGCGGAGACGGGACGGGACGCGCAATCGTGGACCTGTACGAGTACCAGGGGCGGGACCTGTTCGAGCGGCACGGCTTGCCCGTGCTGGCCGGCGGCGTCGCCACTACCCCGGAAGAGGCCCGCGCGATCGCCGAACGTCTTGGCGGCCGTGTGGTCGTCAAGGCGCAGGTAAAGGTCGGCGGCCGAGGTAAGGCCGGCGGCGTCAAGCTGGCCGAGGGCCCGGATGAGGCGGTGGCCCGGGCCACCGACATCCTCGGCATGGACATCAAGGGTCACACCGTCCACAAGGTCATGATCACGGTGACCGCGGACGTGGCCGAGGAGTACTACTTCTCGTACCTGCTCGACCGGGCGAACCGCACCTTCCTCTGCATCGCCAGCGTCGCCGGTGGCATGGACATCGAGCAGGTCGCCGCCGATACCCCCGACAAGGTCGTGAAGGCCCCGATCGACGCCGTGAAGGGCGTGGACGAGGCCAAGGCCCGCGAGATCGTGACCGCTGCCGGCTTCCCGGCCGAGGTCGCCGACCAGGTGGTCGAGATCGCCGTCGGCCTGTGGCAGGCGTTCGTCGCCGAGGACGCCACTCTGGTCGAGGTCAACCCGCTCGCCAAGAACGGCGACGGCCGGATGCTGCTCCTCGACGCCAAGATCAGCCTGGACGAGAACGCCGGGTTCCGGCACCCGGACCACGAGGCGCTCGTCGACCAGGCCGCCGTGGACCCGCTGGAGCAGGCCGCCAAGGCCAAGGACCTCAACTACGTCAAGCTCGACGGCGAGGTCGGCATCATCGGCAACGGCGCGGGTCTGGTCATGTCGACCCTCGACGTGGTCGCGTACGCCGGTGAGCGGCACGGCAACGTCAAGCCGGCCAACTTCCTCGACATCGGCGGCGGCGCGAGCGCCGCGGTGATGGCGAACGGGCTGGAGATCGTGCTCTCCGACCCGGCCGTGAAGAGCGTCTTCGTCAACGTCTTCGGCGGCATCACCGCCTGCGACGAGGTCGCCAACGGCATCATCCAGGCGCTGGCCCTGCTCGAGCAGCGCGGCGAGCAGGTCACCAAGCCGCTCGTCGTCCGTCTCGACGGCAACAACGCCGAAGCTGGCCGGGCGATCCTGGACAGCGCGAACAACCCGCTCGTGCAGCGGGTGGACACCATGGACGGTGCGGCCGAGCGGGCCGCCGAGCTGGCAGCTGCGGGGGTCTGATCATGGCTATCTGGCTGACCAAGGACTCGAAGGTCATCGTCCAGGGGATGACCGGTTCCGAGGGTTCCAAGCACACCCGGCGGATGCTGGCCGCCGGCACCAACGTCGTCGGTGGCGTCAACCCGCGCAAGGCGGGCCAGACTGTCGACTTCGACGGCACCGAGCTGCCGGTCTTCGCGTCCGTCGCGGACGCGATGGCCGAGACCGGGGCCGACGTCACTGTCATCTTCGTGCCGCCGCAGTTCACCAAGGCCGCCGTGGTCGAGGCGATCGACGCCGCGATCCCGCTGGCCGTGGTGATCACCGAGGGCGTCCCGGTGCACGACACCGCGTCGTTCTGGGCGTACAACGTCTCGCAGGGCGAGCGGACCCGGATCATCGGGCCGAACTGCCCGGGCATCGCCTCGCCGGGCGCGTCCAACGCCGGCATCATCCCGGCCGACATCACCGGCTCCGGCCGGATCGGCCTGGTCAGCAAGAGCGGCACGCTGACCTACCAGATGATGTACGAGCTGCGCGACATCGGTTTCTCCACCTGCGTCGGCATCGGCGGTGACCCGATCATCGGGACCACCCACATCGACGCCCTCGCGGCGTTCGAGGCCGACCCGGAGACCGACGCCATCGTCATGATCGGTGAGATCGGTGGCGACGCCGAGGAGCGGGCCGCCGAGTTCATCAAGGCCAACGTCACCAAGCCGGTGGTCGGCTACATCGCCGGCTTCACCGCTCCGCCCGGCAAGACCATGGGTCACGCCGGGGCGATCATCTCCGGCTCCGCCGGCACCGCCGAGGCGAAGCAGGCGGCGCTGGAGGCCGTCGGCGTCAAGGTCGGCAAGACGCCGACCGAGACCGCGAAGCTGATGCGGGAGATCATGTCCGGCAGCTGAGCCGGTCAGGGCAACACGAAGGGGGTCGACCGCTTACGGTCGACCCCCTTCGGCGTACGCGTCAGTCGTTGTTCCAGAACGGGTAGTTGCCGGTCGAGCGCAGGATCGCCCCGCCGATGATGTTGATCACGCCGAACGCGATGGCGAGGTAACCGAGCAGCGGCGACTGCCCGTACCGCCGGGCGTCGCGGATGGACAGGTAGCCGAAGACGATGCCGAAAACGCCGCAGCAGATCAGCCCCAGCACGATGCCCAGCACGCCCCAGAGGGTGGTGCGGTCGCGTCCTCGGGCCGGTGGTGGTGGGGGAGGCGGGTATGGCGTCGTCACAGCTTCCTCCGAGCGGTAGTGGGCGACGTGCCGGCTTGGACCGCGACCGGCGGGCCCGTCCCGGGTGGCGGCGACTCGCGCCCCCTCAGGGCCGAGGCTAGACCGGCCCGGGTGAGCAGGACGTCGGTTCGGTCAACTCGCCGACCTTAGGAGGGGTTAACGGACTGCCACGGCCCGCGCGACGTGCCAGAGTAGAGCGGATGTCCCCCGTCACCCCTGACCGTCCCAGCCGTCCCGGCGGTGTGAGCGCCGACGACCGGCCGGTCGACCGCGCCGCACCGGCCCGGCGGGTGCCCGCGCCTCGCGCGGGCGGGTCGCCGCGCGGGCGGGCACCGTTGCCCGTCGCCGCCGGGGTGGCCGCCTGCTGGGCCGCCCTCACCTCCTACCTGCCGGTCGCCATAGTGCTCGGCCTGGTGCAGCTCGGCGCGGACTCCACCACACTGACCGGCACCCTGCGCACCGCGCTGGCCGGCTGGCTGCTCGGGCACGGCGTGCCCCTGCACACCGAGACCGGGCCGCTCGGGCTCGCGCCGCTGGCGTTGACAGTGCTCGCACTTTGGCGGCTGACCCGCGCCGGCGTGCACGTCAGCCGGGCGATCGGTGCTCGCGACACCCGCTCACCGCGCCGGGCACTGCTCGCCGCGATAGCGGTCGGCATCGCGTACGCGCTGCTCGGCGCGCTCGCGGCGGTGCTGGTCGGCACGGGTGGGCCGACTGTGTCGCTGATCCGGGCGGGCGCCACGTTCGCGGCGGTCGGCACACTCGCCGCGCTGGTCGGCGCGGTCCGGATCACCGCAGTGACCCGGCTGCTCGTCACCCGGCTTCCGGGGCCGGTGCGCGACGGCGTTCGCACCGGCCTGGTGGCCGGGCTGCTGCTGCTCGGCGCGGGCGCGGGCGCGGCCGGCCTTGCGGTGGCCACCGGCGGCGGCGACGCGGCCGACATGATCGGGGCGTACCGGACCGGGGTCGCCGGGCAGGCCGGCATCACCCTGGTCAGCGCCGCGTACGCACCCAACGCGGCGGTCTGGTCGACCAGTTACCTGCTCGGGCCGGGGTTCGCGGTCGGGACCGACACCGCGGTCCGTACCAGCGAGGTGTCGGTCGGCGCGCTGCCGGCCGTGCCGCTGCTCGCTGGCCTGCCGCGTGGCCCGGTGGACGGCTTGGGCGCCCTGCTGCTCGCGGTGCCGGTGCTGGCCGGGATGGTCGCCGGTTGGCTGCTCGCCCGGCGGGTGGCTCGACTCGCCGTCCCGGAGCGGGCCGCGCAGCGCTGGGCCGAGTTGCTGGCGCCGGCGGTGCTGGCCGGGCCGGTGGCCGGCGTGGTGCTCGGCGCGGCCGCGGCGATTTCCGGCGGGCCGCTCGGCGCCGGTCGGCTGTCCCAGGTCGGGCCTGTGGGTTGGCAGGTCGGGGCGGTGGCGGCCGGTGTCATAGCGGTCGGCGCGCTGCTCGGTGCCGCCGCCACCCGGGCGCTGACCCGCGGGCCCACGCAGTAGCGCCGCCACCTGGGCGCTGACCTGCCGACCCGCGCCGTAGACGAGCGCGGGGCGCCCCGGGCGAACCCGGAGCGCCCCGCCGAATCCGCGCCCGTCAGGGCTGGGTGGGCAGGTTGACCTGCGCCACGACGCTCAGGATGAGCAGCAGGATGCCCAGCCCGACGCCAACCGCGCCGCAGATCAGACCGGCCTTGGCCTGGCCGGCGTTGTTGGCCTGGCCCTGGGCCACCTTCTGCTTGGCGAGGTAGCCGGTCACGATGCCCGCGATGCCGACCGGGATGCCCAGGTACAGGCAGCAGATCAGCGGGATCGACGCGATACCGAGGATCATCGACACCAGGCCGAGGGTGTTGTTCTGCCCCTGTGCCTGCGGGTACCCGGCGTTCGGGTAGGTCGGGCCGGCACCGTACGGGGGCTGCTGCTGCGCGTACGGGTCCTGGTACGGCGGCTGCTGACCGTACGGCTGCCCCGAGGTGGGCTGCTGGCCGTACGGGGCCTGCGGCGCGGCGTACGGGTCCTGCGGCTGCTGGCCGTACGGCTGGCCGGAGGTGGGCTGCTGGCCGTACGGGGCGGCCGGCGGCTGCGGAGCGGTCGGGTCCTGGTTGGGCTGCTGGCCGTACGGGTCCTGACCGGGGTTACCGGGCTGCATTCGAGAAGCTCCTTGGACTGGTTCCGTCAGTTGGTGCTCTTTATTTCCATCCATGATCGCGGTCAGTCCTCCCAAAGCCCAGTACAGCAACAGGACGACATGTCTCCCAAAGCAGGCAAACTTGCCCTTGTCGACCGCTTCGTGTGCCGGATCAGGGGCGGTGTGTGGGCCGGCGCGGCGTTCGGCCCGAGCGAGCGGCAGCGTACCGGGTCGACGCACGTCGGCACCGTCGAAGATCGGCGCACCGCCCAGTCGAAGGGCGTCCCTGACCTGCCCGATAGGGTGGCCCGGTGACCGAGCCCGCGCCTGTCGCCCGCATCGTCGTCCTCATCTCCGGCTCCGGGAGCAACCTTCAGTCGCTGCTGGATGCCGCCGCCGACCCCGCGTACGGCGCACAGGTCGTCGCGGTCGGCGCGGACCGCGACGGCATCGCGGGCCTGGACCGGGCCGACGCGGCGGGGGTGCCGACCTTCGTCGAACGGGTCCGCGACCACGACACCCGGGAGGACTGGGACCGCGCGCTCACCGCGCACGTCGCGAAGCACCAACCCGACCTGGTCATCTCCGCCGGTTTCCTCAAGCTGGTCGGCCCGCACTTCCTCGCCGCCTTCGGCGACCGCTACCTGAACACCCACAACACGCTGCTGCCGGCGTTTCCCGGCATCCACGGCCCGCGTGACGCCCTCGCCTACGGCGTGAAGCTCACCGGAGCCACCCTCTTCTTCGTCGACGCCGGCATGGACACCGGGCCGATCGTCGCGCAGGTAGCGGTGCCGGTGCTTGACGACGACGACGTCGACACGCTCACCGAGCGCATCAAGGAAGCCGAGCGACGCCAGCTCGTCGAGCAGGTCGGTCGGCTGGTCCGCGAAGGCTGGACCATCACCGGAAGGAAGGTCACGGTTCCGTGAGTCCCACTCAGGACGGGCGCCGCCCGATCAGGCGGGCGCTGGTCAGCGTCTACGACAAGACCGGGCTGGTCGAGCTGGCTCAGGCCCTGCACGCGGCCGGTGTGGAGATCGTGTCCACCGGCAGCACGGCGGGCACCATCGCCGCCGCCGGGGTGCCGGTGACGCCGGTGGAGACGGTGACCGGGTTCCCCGAGGTGCTCGACGGCCGGGTCAAGACCCTGCACCCGAAGGTGCACGCGGGTCTCCTCGCGGACCTGCGCAAGGACACGCACGTGGCACAGCTCGACGAGCTGGGCGTGGCGGCGTTCGACCTGCTGGTCTCCAACCTCTACCCGTTCCAGGCGACCGTCGCCTCCGGCGCCGGCGTCGAGGAGTGCGTGGAGCAGATCGACATCGGTGGCCCGGCCATGGTGCGGGCCGCCGCCAAGAACCACGCCTCGGTTGCCGTGCTCACCGACCCGGCCGGCTACCCGGCGCTGATCGGTGCGCTCAGCGAGGGTGGCTTCACGATGGCCCAGCGTCGCGCGCTGGCCGCCCGGGCGTTCGCCGACATCGCCGAGTACGACGTCGCGGTTGCCCAGTGGTGCGCCCAGGAGCTGGCACCCGCCGACGACTCGTGGCCGCAGTTCGCGGGGTTGGCGCTGCGCAAGTCGACAGCGCTGCGCTACGGCGAGAACCCGCACCAGCCCGCCGCGCTCTACACCGACCCCGACGCCCCGGCCGGGCTGGCGCAGGCCGAGCAGCTGCACGGCAAGGAGATGTCGTACAACAACTACGTCGACGCCGACGCCGCCTGGCGGGCCGCCAACGACTTCGCCGACCAGCCGGCGGTGGCGATCATCAAGCACGCCAACCCGTGCGGCATCGCGGTCGGCGCGGACGTCGCCGAGGCCCACCGCAGGGCGCACGCCTGCGACCCGGTGTCGGCGTACGGCGGTGTCATCGCTGTCAACCGGTCGGTCTCGGTCGAGCTGGCCCGGCAGGTCGCCGAGATCTTCACCGAGGTGGTGGTCGCCCCCGGCTTCGACGAGGGCGCGGTCGAGGTGTTGCAGGGCAAGAAGAACATCCGGCTGCTGCGGGCACCGGCCTGGAAGCCGGCGCTGGTGGAGTTGCGGCAGGTGACCGGTGGCGTGTTGGCCCAGGTCGCCGACCGGGTCAACGCCCCCGGCGACGACCCGGCCAACTGGCAGTTGGCGACCGGCGAGGCCGCCGACGAGGAGCTGCTGCGGGACCTCGCGTTCGCCTGGCGGGCGGTCCGCGCCGTGAAGAGCAACGCGATCCTGCTCGCCAAGGACGGCGCCACCGTGGGCGTGGGCATGGGTCAGGTCAACCGGGTCGACTCGGCGCAGCTCGCGGTCAGCCGCGCCGGCGCCGACCGGGTCCGCGGCTCGGTCGCCGCCTCGGACGCGTTCTTCCCGTTCGCCGACGGCCCGCAGATCCTCATCGACGCCGGCGTCCGCGCCATCGTGCAGCCCGGCGGCTCCATCCGCGACGAAGAGGTCATCGAAGCGGCCAAGAAGGCCAACGTAACGATGTACCTAACCGGCACCCGCCACTTCTTCCACTAACCCCCCCCCCGGGGGCCAGACCCCGTCGATCATGAAGTTATTGCCCTGCACGTCGGCGTGTCAGGGCAATAACTTCATGATCAACCGCAGGGGGGTGGGTCGGTTAGGCCGGGGTGGTGGGGCGGAGTTCGGCGAAGTGGCAGGCGGACGGGTGGGGGTCCGCTGCCCGGGGAACGGTCGCCGGGTCCTCGGTGGCGCAGATGTCCTGGGCCTTCCAGCAGCGGGTCCGGAAATGGCACCCGCTCGGCGGGTCGGCCGGGCTCGGCACGTCGCCGACCAGCCGGATCATGTTGCGCTGGTCGCGGGCCTCGGGGTCCGGCACCGGCACGGCAGAGAGCAGAGCCTGGGTGTACGGGTGGGTGGCCCGCTCGTAGATCTCGTCCTCGGTGCCGATCTCGACGATCCGGCCGAGGTACATCACCGCGACGCGGTCGGCGATGTGCCGTACCACCGACAGGTCGTGCGCGATGAAGATGTACGACAGCCCCAGCTCGCCCTGTAGCTGCTTGAGCAGGTTGATCACCTGGGCCTGGATGGAGACGTCGAGCGCCGACACCGGCTCGTCGCAGACGATCACCTCGGGCTTCAGCGCGAGGGCGCGGGCGATGCCGATGCGCTGACGCTGACCGCCGGAGAACTGGTGCGGGTACCTGTTGATGTGCTCCGGGTTGAGCCCGACCAGGTCCAACAGCTCCTGGACCCGCTTGGCCTTGCTGCCCTTCGGCGCGGCGTCCGGGTGGATCTCGAACGGCTCGCCGATGATGTCACCGACGGTCATCCGCGGGTTCAGCGACGTGTACGGGTCCTGCATCACCATCTGCATGTTGCGGCGCAGCCGGCGCAGCTCACCCCCGGAAGCCTTGAACAGGTCCTTGCCCTCCAGCGTCGCGCGTCCGGAGGTGGGCGTCTCCAACCGCATTAGCAACCGGGCGAGGGTGGACTTGCCGCAGCCGGACTCGCCGACCACGCCGAGCGTCTCGCCCCGGCGCAGCTCGAAGCTCACCCCGTCGACGGCCTTGACCGCCCCGATCTGCCGCTGGAAGAGCACGCCCTGAGTGATCGGGAAGTGCTTCACCAGGTTGTCGACGGAGAGGATGGTCTCGCCGCGGACCTTTGTGGGGTTAGCGGGCGACGCTGTCATCACGGACCTCCTGCGCGAAGTGGCAAGCGCTGGTCCGGCCATCGCCGAGGACCAGGTCGTGCGGCACCTCGTCCACGCAGACCTGCTGGACGTACGGGCACCGTGGGTGGAACGGGCAGCCGGACGGGATGCGCATCAGGTTCGGCGGCAACCCCTTGATCGTCGACAGTTCCTGGCCGCGAACGTCCAGGCGCGGGATCGACTCCAACAACCCCTTGGTGTACGGGTGGGCGGGCGCCTTGTAGAGCGAGCGGACGTCGGCGTGCTCGACGATCCGGCCGGCGTACATGACAGCGATCCGGTCCGCGACACCGGCGACCACACCCAGGTCGTGGGTGATCAGGATCATCGCCATGTTGAGTTCCCGGCGCAGGTCGGCCAGCAGGTCCATGATCTGGGCCTGCACTGTCACGTCGAGGGCCGTGGTGGGCTCGTCGGCGATCAGGACCTTCGGGTCCAGTGCCAACGCCATGGCGATCATGACGCGCTGTCGCATGCCGCCGGAGAACTGGTGTGGGTAGTCGCCGATCCGCTTGGCGGCACCCGGGATCTTGACCAGATCCATCAGTTCGACGGCACGACGTCGAGCGTCGGCCCGGGACATGCCGGCGCGCTGGCGAAGCGTCTCACCGATCTGCCAGCCGACCGGGAAGACCGGGTTGAGGGCGGAGAGCGCGTCCTGGAAGATCATCGCGATCTCCTTGCCGCGTACCTGCCGGCGCTGCTCCTCGGAGCGGGTCAGCAGGTCCTCACCCTGGTAGAGGATCTGGCCGGAGCGGACGAACGCGGGCGGGGTGTCCAGGATGCCCATGATCGCCTGGGCGGTGACCGACTTACCTGAGCCGGATTCGCCGAGCACGGCAAGGGTCTCGCCGGCGTCCAGGTGGTACGACACACCGTTGATCACCCGGGCGACGCCCTCGTTGGTGCGGAACTCGACGTGCAGGTCCCGCAACTCCAGCAGGTGACCGCCCTCGGGTGTGGCAGAGGCGGGAGTTGGATTGACAGTCATAACTGTGCTTGCCTTTCGCTCGCGACTGCGGGGCTCGCTCCGCTCACTCCTCGCGCTCGCACGGATGTTCTCACCGCAGCTTCGGGTCGAAGGCGTCACGGATCGCGTCGCCGAGCATGATGAACGCCAGCACGGTCAGCGCCAGGAAGGCCGACGGGACGATCAACGGGGTGGCCGCCTCCCGCATGTGGATCCGGCCGGTGTCGATGTCCTGCCCCCACGAGATGGTGGGCGCCTTCAGGCCGATGCCGAGGAAGGAGAGCGTCGCCTCGGCCGCGATGAACGAGCCGAGCGCGATGGTCAGTACGACGATGGCCGGGGCCAGCGAGTTCGGCAGGATGTGCCGCCACATGATCCGGCTGTTGCCGGCGCCGAGCATCCGGGCCGCCGCGACGTAGTCCTGCTCCTTCGCGGTGATCACCGAGGACCGGACCACGCGGGCGGCGGTGGTCCAGCCGAGGAGAGCCAGAACGAAGACGACAGCGCCGATCCGGGCCCACTGGCTGTCACTGGACACGCGCTTGAGCAGCACGATCGCGGCCAGCAGCAGCGGGATGCCGAGCACCACGTCGATCACCCGGGAGAGCACAGCGTCGACCCAGCGGCCGAAGTAACCGGCCAACATGCCGATCACCAGCGCGATGATTCCCGTGCCCAACGCGGCGAGCGCACCGACCAGCAGCGAGGCCCGGGTGCCGTAGACCGCCCGGGAGTACGTGTCGCAGCCCTGGAAGTCGTACCCGAAGATGGCCCCGCCCGACGGCCCGGCGTGCTGCCGGGAGAGCAGGCAGTCGTTCGGGTTGTTGGCAGTGAAGACCCCGGGGAGCAGCGCCATCAGGGTGAAGATGACGACCAGCGCCAGCGAGATCCAGAAGATCGGGTTGCGGCGCAGGTCCCGCCAGGCGTCACCGGCCAGGCTGCGGGGCTTGTTCGCGGCGCCGACCTGGTTGGGCGTGCCCGGCTCCCCCGAGGGGCCACGTCGCGCGGCCTGGTTCTCGGTGGCCGCCACAGTTTCAAAGTCACTCATGCCGCCACCTCGCTGCGCTCGGCGCCGGCATGAGAGCCCAGGCACGCTGCGCTGATGATTCGTTCGCTGCGCTCACTCATAGCGGATCCTCGGGTCGAGTACGGCGTACAGGACGTCCACCACCAGGTTCGAGACCAGGTAGACCACGACGAGCACGCTGACGATGCCCACCACCAGGGGGCCGTCCTCGGTGCGGATGCCGCGGAAGAGGTTGAAGCCCACGCCGGGGATGTTGAAGACGCCCTCGGTGATGATCGCGCCGCTCATCAGGTTGCCCAGTTCCACACCGAGGAAGGTGACCACCGGGATCAGCGAGTTGCGCAGCACGTGGACGACGACGATGCGCCGCTTGACCAGGCCCTTGGACCGGGCGGTCCGGACGTAGTCCGCGCGCAGGTTCTCCGCCACCGAGGCCCGGGTGAGCCGTAGGGCGGTCGCCAGCGACAGCGAGCCGAGCACGATGCCCGGCAGCAGGAGCGCGTAGAAACTCGGGTCGGAGCCGGCGGTGGGCGGGAAGAGCTGCCACTTGACGCCCAGGAAGTACTGCGCCAGCGGCGCCAGCACGATGGTCGGGATGCCCAGCACCAGCAGGGTCAGCACCAGCGTCGAGTTGTCGAAGATGCTGGCCCGGCGGATGCCGGCGAGCACCCCGGCGGTGACGCCGAAGATGATCGCCACGGCGAGCGCGATGAGCGCGAGGCGCACGGTGACCGGCCAGGCCTGCTGGAGGATGTCACCGATGCTCCGACCGGTGAGCGACTCGCCCAGGTTGCCCTGGAGCAGGTCCTTCACGTAGTCGAAGTAGCGGTAGAAGAAGCCGCCGACGCCCGTCTGATCCAGGTTGTACTTCTCGGTCAGGTAGGCCCGTTGGGCTGGCGTCACCGGCCGCTCGCCGGCGAGCGCCTGGATCGGGTCGCCCTGTCCGGCGAATGTCAGCGCGTAGACGATCAGGGTGGTCCCGAAGAACGCCAGGACCATCTGCAGTAGGCGCCGCAGGATGTAGCGGAACATGCTTAGCAGTCTCTCCGGAAATGTGCGAAAGGGTCGCAGGACGGCATCTCTGGTCGTACCCGAAATATCCGAGACGTGCCGTCCGGCCCGGGGGAGCCGGCACCACCGACGCCGGGTCCGCTGCTGCGGCCCGGCCCCGGTGGTGCGGTCCGGGCCACCCGGGCTTCGTCGCCCGGGTGGCCCGCACCATGGTCAGCTCAGCTGGCTGCTTCGATCTTGACGAGGTTGACCCGCTGGAACAGGTCCATCTCCACGTTCTTGACCTTGGACGAGTGGCCGAACACGTTCTCGCCGAAGCGGAGCGGGATCACCGGCATGTCCTTGGCCAGGATGTCCTCCGCTTGCTGGTACTTGGCGATCGCCTCGTCCTGCGTCTTGGCGGCGGAACCCTCCTTGACCAGCTTGTCGAACTCCGGGTTGCTGTAGCCGTAGTAGTTCGACGAGCCGTTCGTGCTGTACAGCGGGCCGAGGTAGTCCTCCATGGTCGGGTAGTCCATGACCCAACCCATCCGGAACGCACCCACCGGCGTCTTCTTCTCGACCTTGGTCAGCAGGTCGGCGAACTTCGGCTCGACCGAGCCGACCGCGTCCACGCCCAGGTTGGTCTTGAGCTGGTTGACAGTGGCGTCGACCCAGTCCTTGTGCCCGCCATCGCCGTTGTACGAGATGACGATCTTCGACGGACCGCCGGCGGCCTGGTAGAGCTTCTTGGCCTCGGTCGGGTTGAACTCGGCGGCCTTGCCCGCGGTGTCCTCCCGGTAGCCCGGCAGGACCGGCGCGACGAAGGAGCGCGCCGACGTCTGCGAACCCTTGAAGACCGACTTGGTGATCTCGTCACGGTCGATCGCCATCGAGATGGCCTTGCGCACGTCCGGGCTGCTGTAGTCCTTGTCGAACGTCGGGAACGCGAGGAACTGGAACGACGACATCGGGCTGGTCTTGTACCGGTCACCCAGGTCGCTCGGCGCGGTGCTCAGGCTCTCGGTCGGGATCGTGGGCAGCACGTCCAGGTTGTCCGCCAGGACGTCCGCGTAGGCAGCGGTGAGCTGCTGGTAGATCCGGAACTCGATGTTCTTGACCTTGGGCTTCTCGCCCGGGTACGCGTCGTAGCGCTCGACGTCGATCTTGCTGTCGTGCTGCCAGGTGCCCTTCATCTTGAAGGGGCCCTGCCCGATCGGCGCCTGCTCGTAGGAGTCCTTGAGCACGCCCGGAGCCGAGAACGCGGCATCCGGCATCGGGAAGAACGCGTTGTAGCCCAGCGTCGTCTTGAAGTCGATGTACGGCTCGGAGAGCGTCGCGGTGAAGGTGAGGTCGTCGACCTTCTTCAGACCGGACATCTCCTTGGCCTTCGGCGCCTTGCCCTGCAGGTCGGCGTAACCAGCGACCTTCTCGAAGAAGGGGTTGGTGTCCTGACCGTTCGGGGCGTACGCGCCGTAGTTCCAGGCGTTGATGTAGTTCTGGGACGTGACCTTCTCACCGTTGTGGAAGGTGAAGCCGTCCTTGATCTTGATCGTCCAGACCTTGTTGTCGGACGAGGTGATCGACTGAGCGGCGACCTCGTACGGCTTGTTCTGGGCATCGTAGTCGACGAGCGGGCTGAACAGGCCGGCGATCACCTGCGACCCGGACGTCTCGGTGGTGTTTGTGGGAACCAGGTGCTTCGGCTCGGCGATCTGAATGCTGACCACCGAACTGTCGCTGCCACCGGATCCACCGTCTCCGCCGCTGCCGCAGGCCGCGAGGCCCAGCGTCACCGCGAGCGGGAGGGCGGTCCAGGCGGCGAGTCTACGAACTCGCATTGAGCCTCCTCATCTCCTCACGCTGCGCAGTCAGGCCCGACGCTGGGTTACGCTGCGCAACAAGCGGTAACGGTAGGTCGGCGACGGGTCTTCGACAACGACGCGGTTGCGGGTGGGTAACGGTCCGGGGGCGCCTCCCTTGTCGGGGGCGAAGGAATCTGCTAATCCAAACCGGGTCTATCGACGTTGACCTGCGGAAATCGCGCTGGTTCACGACGCGTATGGCGCCGCCTGGCCGCTGCGGCACCGCCTGAGGCTGGCGTCCCGTCTCGGTGGTGACGGCGAGGTCTGTCTGGTTCGACCGTGATCGAATCCACAGATTGTCACCGAAAGTGACTAGCGACACCTCACACACGGTTACTCCCGGGGCGGTCACCCCATCGTGGCCGGGTCGGCCCGATGGCCCCTCACACGCAGTGGGCGGCGGACGGCCCGAGCTGGGTCGTCTGATCCGCAGGCGGTGGTCGTGAGACGATCTGGTCGTGACGGCGACGCTTCTGGACGGCAAGGCAACCGCAGCGGAGATCAAGGACGAGCTGCGCATCCGGGTGAAGGCACTCGCGGAACGCGGGATCATCCCCGGGCTCGGCACGGTCCTCGTCGGGGCGGACCCGGGCAGCCAGGCGTACGTCAACGGCAAGCACCGCGACTGCGCCGAGGTGGGCATCGCCTCGATCCGCCGCGAACTGCCGGCCGACGCCACCCAACAGCAGGTCGACGACGTCCTGGCCGAGCTGAACGCCGACCCGGCGTGCCACGGCTACATCGTTCAACTGCCGCTGCCGGCCCACCTCGACACCCAGCGGGTGCTGGAGTTGATCGACCCGGACAAGGACGCCGACGGCCTGCACCCGGTCAACCTGGGTCGGCTCGTGCTCGGCTACGACGGGCCGCTGCCGTGCACGCCGCGCGGCATCGTCGAGCTGCTCCGCCGGCACGACGTGGCGCTGCGCGGGGCCACCGTCGCGGTCGTCGGTCGCGGCAACACGGTTGGCCGACCGCTCGGCCTGCTGCTCACCAGGCGCAGCGAGAACGCCACTGTCACCCTCTGCCACACCGGCACCCTCGACCTCGCCTCGCACACCCGGGCCGCCGACATCGTCATCGTCGCGGCCGGCGTACCGGGTCTGCTGACCGCCGACATGATCAACCCTGGCGCTGTGGTGGTGGACGTCGGCATCACCCGCGTGATCGGCGCGGACGGCAAGGGCCGCTACACCGGCGACGTGGACCCGGAGGTAGCCGAGACGGCCGGCGCGCTGGTCCCCATGCCCGGCGGCGTGGGCCCGATGACCCGGGCCATGCTGCTCACCAACGTCGTCGAGCGCGCCGAGCGCGGCTGACCCACGCCTCGGCCGCGCCGAACCAGGACGGCGGTGACGTTCGCCCCATCCCGGCGATGGCCGCCGCCCCTGGCCTGATCGGTGCCAGGATGACTGATACGGTCCGGAAAACCGACTGGTATCAGGGAGTGGGACGACCATGGGTAAGAAGGTCACTGTCGTCGGGGCTGGCTTCTACGGCTCCACCACCGCACAGCGCCTGGCCGAGTACGACGTCTTCGACACCGTAGTGATCACCGACATCGTGGAGGGCAAGCCCGCGGGCCTCGCGCTCGACCTCAACCAGTCCCGGGCCATCGAGGGCTTCGAGACCAAGGTGGTCGGCGTGACCACCGGCCCCAACGGTGAGGGCTACGAGAGCATCGAGGGCTCCGACGTCGTCGTGATCACCGCTGGTCTGCCGCGCAAGCCCGGCATGAGCCGGATGGACCTTCTGGAGACCAACGCCAAGATCGTCCGCCAGGTCGCCGAGAACGTCGCCAAGTACGCCCCGAACGCCGTCGTCATCGTGGTCTCCAACCCGCTGGACGAGATGACCGCGCTGGCCCAGCTCGCCACCCAGTTCCCGAAGAACCGGGTGCTCGGCCAGGCCGGCATGCTCGACACCGCCCGGTTCAGCAACTTCGTCGCCGAGGCGCTGAACGTGCCGGTGGCCTCGGTACGCACGCTGACCCTGGGCTCGCACGGCGACACCATGGTGCCGGTGCCGTCGAAGAGCACCGTCAACGGCAAGCCGCTGCGCGACGCCATGCCGGCCGAGCAGATCGAGGAGCTGGTCGTCAAGACCCGCAACGGTGGCGCCGAGGTGGTCGCGCTGCTCAAGACCGGGTCGGCCTACTACGCCCCGTCCGCCGCCGCGGCCCGGATGGCGAAGGCCGTCGCGGAGGACTCCGGCGAGGTCATGCCGGTCTGCGCCTGGGTCGACGGCGAGTACGGCATCTCCGGTGTCTACCTGGGGGTCGAGGCCGAGATCGGCGCCGAGGGCGTCAAGCGGGTCGTCGAGACCGACCTGGACGCCGACGAGCGGGCCAGCCTCCTGGAGGCCGCCGAAGCCGTCCGCGCCAAGCAGGGCGACATCTCCAGCATGTAGTTCCCCCGAACCACAGCACCACCGAAGGGCGCGCCGGCTTCGCCGGGGCGCCCTTCGCCGTCCAGCCCCACCCGGCCCCACCCGGCCCCCGCCCCCGCCCTGGTTGATCAAGAGGTTTACGTCAGGAATCGCGGTTGTGGTGACGCAAACCTCTTGATCAACCAGGTGAGGGCTCCGGAGGCAGCGCTTTTGCAGATGTGGCGCGGATCTTCGGTCGAGATCGCGCTCGATCCTGGTTGTAGTGGTCTTCTGGGCTGGGGTTGCCCCTACATCCAGGATCGAGCGGGATCTTGACTGGCCGACTGGTGATCAACCGGGCTGGGGTGGGGCGTGAAGGGGGTGCCGAGGTGGGGGGTGGCCAGGACGGTGGGGGAGTGGGCGCGCGCAGGGCGTTCAGCCGGGAGGCGCGGGCGAGGTCCGGGTCTTCCTCGTGGGCGTACGCCAGGTCGGGGTCGACGAGTTGCACCATGTGCACCAGCAGGTCCCCGGTGAGCAGCATCCGCTCTTCGGCCGACGTCAGGAGCACCGACTGGTGACCGGGGGTGTGGCCCGGGGTGGGCAGCAGACGTACCGCTGGGGTGAGGGCGGTCTCGCCGTCGACCACCCGGAGCTGGCCGGCGGCGCGCAGGGGTGCGACGAGCCCGGCCGGCAGCCCGGGGTTGAGCGTCTCCGCCGCGTCGATTTCGGCGCGTTGCACCAGGTAGCTCGCGTTCGGGAAGTACGGCCGCCCCGGCGTGCCGGTGACCGCCCAGCCGATGTGGTCGCTGTGCAGGTGGGTCAGGACGACGGTGTCGACATCGGCGGGGTCGATGCCCGCGGCGGTCAACTCGGCGGGCATCCGCCCTGGCACGGGCGCCCAGCTCGCGGCGGGTGCGTCGACTGGGCCGATTCCGGCGTCGACCAGCGTGACCGGCCCGTCGCCGGCGCGGATCGCGAAGCTGCGGAACGGCAGCCACCACTGCCCGTCGGCGGTCACGGAGCCGGGGTCGCGCCGGTCGGCCTCCGCCCAGTGCGCCGCTGTGGCCTGCGCAAACGCGTCCGCCCGGGGCTGGAAGAAGGCACCCTCACCGTCGGTGAGTGCGGTGACCGTGATAGACCCGAGGGTGCGGTTCAGTGGCATCGGACGATGATTCCAGGGCATTCCTGTTCCGCGCAGCCCGGTTCCGCCGGCCGGTCGAGGCCGGCTGGGGGCTGCCGGCCCAATTGCAGTACGCTCGTACTGCTTGAGCACGTGTCCCCCGAGAGGAGCGCCGGCCGATGGCGAAGATCAAGGTAAACAACCCGGTCGTAGAACTCGACGGCGACGAGATGACCCGGATCATCTGGAAGCAGATCCGGGAGCAGCTGATCCTGCCCTACCTCGACGTCGACCTGCACTACTACGACCTGTCGATCCAGCACCGTGACGAGACCGACGACCAGGTCACGATCGACGCCGCCAACGCCATCAAGGAGCACGGCGTCGGCGTCAAGTGCGCGACCATCACCCCGGACGAGGCCCGGGTCGAGGAGTTCGGCCTGAAGAAGATGTGGCGGTCGCCAAACGGCACCATCCGCAACATCCTCGGCGGTGTCGTCTTCCGCGAGCCGATCATCATGTCCAACGTGCCGCGGCTGGTCCCCGGCTGGACCAAGCCGATCATCATCGGCCGGCACGCCCACGGTGACCAGTACAAGGCCACCGACTTCGTCGTCCCCGGCCCGGGCACGGTGACCATCACCTACACCCCGGCCGACGGCGGCGCGCCGATGGAGATGGAGGTCGCCAACTTCCCCGGCGGCGGCATCGCCATGGGTATGTACAACTACGACGAGTCGATCCGGGACTTCGCCCGGGCGTCGTTCCGGTACGGACTGGACCGCAACTACCCGGTCTACCTGTCCACCAAGAACACCATCCTCAAGGCGTACGACGGCCGGTTCAAGGACATCTTCGCCGAGGTGTTCGAGACCGAGTTCAAGGCCGAGTTCGCCGCTGCCGGCATCACCTACGAGCACCGGCTCATCGACGACATGGTCGCCGCCGCGCTCAAGTGGGAGGGCGGCTACGTCTGGGCCTGCAAGAACTACGACGGTGACGTGCAGTCCGACACCGTCGCGCAGGGCTTCGGCTCGCTGGGTCTGATGACCTCCGTCCTGCTCTCCCCGGACGGCCGGACCGTCGAGGCCGAGGCCGCGCACGGCACCGTCACCCGGCACTACCGGCAGTACCAGAAGGGCGAGAAGACCTCGACCAACCCGATCGCGTCGATCTACGCCTGGACCCGGGGCCTGGCCCACCGGGGCAAGCTGGACGGCACCCCGGCGGTCACCGAGTTCGCCAACACCCTGGAGCAGGTCATCGTCGACACCGTCGAGGGTGGCCAGATGACCAAGGACCTCGCGCTGCTCATCTCGCGCGACGCCCCGTGGCTGACCACCGACGAGTTCATGAACGCGCTCGACGAGAACCTGGCCCGCAAGATCGCCGCCTGATTCAGGCGTACCGCGTCATCGGAGCCCGCCGGCATTCCTGCCGGCGGGCTTCGGCGTGTCCGGCGCCGCCGCGCCGATCGGCGTCACTGCTACCGGCGCGCCTCGTTGACCAGGATGGACGAGATGCCAGTCGCGTCCAGGAAGGTTGACCACGGTCGACCCGCGGCACCCGTGCGCCGATCAGCCAGCCTTCCCGGCTGTGCCGTGCACAGCCAGCCGTCCCTTCCCTGCGGGGGGCCCTGTCCCGGGCCCCCCGCGCCCTGTTTCCCACCAAGCTCAGGCCGCGCCAAGCTCTGGCCACGTCCGAGCCGTGCCACGCCAAGCTCAGGCCGGGCCGAGCTCAGGCCGGGCCAAGCTCAGGCCACGCGCGAGCCGTGCCACGCCAAGCTCAGGGCACGCGCACAGCAGGGCTGATGCCGTCTTAGCCCTGCGCGACGCCGCCATGGCCCGTGTCCCCCGCGGCGGCCGAGCGAGGATTGGACTCGACCGCCGAGACCGTTCCCGAGGCCAGGTTTGGTCCCGAGGCCAGGTTTGGTGGCAGAGCACGACGGTGCCGGCCGGCGGACACTCCAGAGAGCGTGATGTCTGTGAGTCATCACGATGACTCTCAGACATCACGCTTCCTGCCGTGTGGGGTGGGAGGTCGGGCCGCGCTCACGGCCGTGCGGAACGCCCGCAAGCCCGAACGCCCGCGAGCCCGAACGCCCGCGAGCCCGAACGCCCGCGAGCCCGAACGCCCGCGAGCCCGAACGCCCGCGAGCCCGAACGCCCGCAAGCCCGAACGCCCGCAAGCCCGGAGCCGGAGCCCGGAGCGGGCCGAGGTTGGCGGCCGGGGGCGTTCAGGCGGCGCGCAGCAGGTCGGCGGCGCGTTCCGGGGCGATGTCGTTGATGAAGACGCCCATCCCGGACTCGGAGCCCGCCAGGTACTTCAGCTTGTCAGCGGCCCGCCGGATGCTGAACAGCTGTAGGTGCAGGTGGCCCAGCTCGCGGTCGATCCGCACGGGAGCCTGGTGCCAGGCCGAGATGTACGGCATCGGCATGTCGAACAGGCCGTCGAAGCGGCGCAGGAGATCCAGGTAGAGCGGCCCGAAGGCGTCCCGCTCGCTGTCGCTGAGCGCCGGGATGTCCGGCACCACGCGGTGCGGCGCGACGTGCACCTCGAACGGCCAGCGGGCGGCCGCCGGGACGAACGCCGTCCAGTGCTCGTTCTCCGTGACCACCCGGTCGCCGGTGGCGCGCTCGGCGGCCAGCACGTCCGCGTACAGGTTGCCCCCGCCGGTCCGCTCGGCGTGCCGGCGTGCCGCGGCCAGCAGCGCGCGGGTGCGCGGCGTCACGAAGGGGTACGCGTAGATCTGGCCGTGCGGATGGTGCAGCGTGACACCGATTTCCACGCCCCGGTTCTCGAAGCAGAAGATCTGCTCGACGCCGGGCAGTGCGCCGAGCACCTCGGTGCGGTCGGCGAGGGCATCCAGCACGGTGCGGACCCGGCGCCGGGACAGGCTGGCGAAGGAGGCGTTGTGGTCCGACGTGAAGCAGACCACCTCGCAGCGGCCGAGGCCCGGCCGGACCGGTGTGAACGGGGTGATTTCCCCGGGCTCCTCGGCCACCCGACCGCTCAGCGACGGGAACCGATTCTCGAAGACCACCACGTCGTAGTCGGGTGCGGGAATCTCGGTCAGCCGGTCGCCCACCGACGGGTCGAGAGGGCACTCGTTCGCTGGCGGGAGGAAGGTGCGGGTCTGCCGGTGTACGGCGACCGCCACCCACTCGTCGGTCAACGGGTCGTAGCGCAGCTGCGACGCGGGAGGAGGGGGCGGCAGGTCCCGGCGGTCCGGCTGGTCGCGAACCGCGTCGTCGCGCTCGTCGAAGTAGATCAGCTCCCGGCCGTCGGCCAGGTCGATCGCGGTGCGCTTCACGGCGCCGTCCCCTCGGTTGTCGGCGTGCGCGTCGCGCGGCCCGCCCCTGTCGCCTTGACCATGATCAGTTCGCCCACGTGTTCGCCGAGTACCCGTCGTGCGGGTGGAGGCAACCGGTCGTCGCTGACCAGTACGTGGGCCGCCGTCAACCCGACGATCGAGGAGATGCCGACAGTGCCCCACTTGGTGTGGTCGGCGAGGACCACCAGCTGGTCCGCCGCCGCCACGAGGGCCCGATCGGTCTCCGCCTCCATCAGGTTCGGGGTGGTGAAGCCGGCCCGTTCGGTGATGCCGTGTACGCCCAGGAAGAGCAGATCCAGGTGCAGTGACCGGACGGCCCCGACCGCGAGCGGGCCGACCAGCGCGTCCGACGGTGTACGTACGCCGCCGGTGAGCACCACCGTCTGGTCCGGGCGGCCGCCGGCGTGCATGATCTCGGCCACCGGCAGCGAGTTGGTGACGACTGTCAGCTCGGGCACGTCCACCAGCCGGCGGGCCAGCTCGGCGGTGGTGGTGCCGGCGGAGAGAGCGACCGCCGCTCCCGGCCGGACCAGCTGGGCCGCCCGGTCGGCGATGGCGGCCTTCTCCGGCAGTTGGCGGACCGACTTGGCGCGGAAGCCCGGCTCGTCGGTCGAGCTTGGCCCGGTCGTGGTCGCGCCGCCGTGCACCTTGGCCAGCAGGCCGCGTTCGTGCAGCGCATCGAGGTCACGCCGGATGGTCATGTCGGAAACGCCGAACTCGCCTGCCAACTCGCTGACCCGGACGCCGCCGGTCGAGCGGACCCGCTCCAGGATGGCCGCCTGCCGCTGCTGAGCGAGCATCCGCCGTGCCTCCCCGGACGTCCACGTACCCTCACGCGGTCAAACGTGTTCCAACAAAGATGAACACTAGCGCGTGCCGCTCAGCGGTGGAAGGAACGGGTACGGCGACGTCTCAGGCGGTGGCGATCTTCAGCTCCACCCAGCCGGTCTCGGTCAGATGGTGCAGCACTGCCTGCACCGCGTCCGCCACACTCAGGTCGGTGGTGTCGAGCACCAGATCGGCGTCGGTCGGCTCCTCGTACGGGTCGTCGATGCCGGTCATTCCGGTGAGCAGGCCGGCGCGCGCCCGCGCGTACAGGCCCTTGCGATCCCGCTGCTCGCACACCTCCAGCGGGGTGGCCACGTGCACCAGCACGAAACCCGATCCGGCGGCGAGGGCCATCTCCCGGGCGGTGGCCCGGGCCGCCGCGTACGGGGCGATCGGACAGCAGATGCCCATCCCACGGTGCCGGGCGATCTCGGCGGCCACCCAGCCGATCCGCCGGACGTTGAGGTCCCTGTCGGTCTTGCTGAAGCCCAGCCCGGCGGAGAGTTCCCGACGCACCACGTCCCCGTCGAGCAGGGTCACCGTGCGGTCGCCACTCTCCCGCAACGCGTCCGCCAGCCCTCGGGCGATCGTCGACTTGCCGGAGCCGGAGAGGCCGGTCAGGAAGACCACCAGCCCTCGCTGCCGACGCGGCGGCCGGGCCCGGGCCAACTCCCGCGCCACAGCGGGCGGGGTGTGCCATTCCGGCAGCGGGAAGCCCCGGTCGAGCAGATCGTCGATCTCCGGCTGGGTCAGCGCGAGCCGGCGGTTGCGCGGCGGGATGTCCTCCCGCCAACGCCACTGCCCGTCCCGGTTGTCGTAGGCGAGTTCGCGCGGCACCAGCACACGCAGCCCGGCGCCGGAGAGCATCTCCCCGGTGGAGAGCAGGTGGGTGACCCCGTACGCGGCCGAGACCCGGGCGCGCAGCAACGCGTCGCTGATCTCCTCGCGTCGGTGCGACAGCGGCACCGCGACCAGGGTGGCGGGTGGCATCCGGTCCCTCGCGGCGAAGATCGTACGGACCAGCGCCTCCGGCGGGAGCCCGTCTGCGCCGCCCTCGCCGACCGGGATCATCACGAGTAGATGGGCGGCGAGGGTGCGGGCGGCGTGAGCGATCTGGGCGAGCTGTGGACGATGCAGCGGCCGATCGGCGATCACCCCGAGCACCCGGCCCGGAGGCAGCAGCGCACGGACCTCCTCCGGGTTACGCCGCAGTCGCTGGAACGGACCGTGCCCACCGTCGCCCAGCCGCCGAACCTGGCCGCCCACTCCCGCCACACCCTCGCGGACCGGCCAGACGTCGGCCACGTCCAGGGCGGCCGCCGGAGCGCCCTCCCCGTCGGTCAGCACGAGCGCCCGGCGGGCCGGGTCGCGCGGATCGAAGCTCTGCGCCAGGGCGGCCGGCACCTGGAGAACGACAGCGACCTGCCACGGTGTGCCGTCGGCCAGCCGAGCGCGTCGGCTGACCGACACCAGGTCGGCGCGGGTCATGAAACCGGTCAGAGGGGCGTACGCGCCGGTCAGCAGCAGCTCCAGATCCGCGAGCTCACCGGGACGTGGCGTGTACGCCGGTGCGTCCCGTAGCACCTCGTCGGGCAGCACCCAGCCGTTGCTCATCCACACCCCCCACTCGCTGACCGGCACACAGTTTCGCAGCCGACCGCCGATCGGTCGAGGGCGCCACTCCAAGACCCCAGCGGGCGGATCAGCGCTTGATCCGTCGGCCTACCGCCGACCGCACCCGGTTCCACACCTTCCGCTCGTCGCGGATCCGGGGTCGCGAGCCGTCGGCCCGGCAGATGAACACCAGCGGCAGTCGTGCGTCCTCGGTCCAGCCCACGTTGCTGATCCGGGCCTTGAGCTGCCAGCTGCCCCTGGTCCGGCCGCCGTTGAGGGCGGCGAAGTCGATAGTGGCGGTGGCCCGGTGCACCAGGTGGACGGTGTCCGCTCCGGTCCCACCGGTGATCCGCTCGGTCTGGAAGGTGTTCGGAAGAAAGATCTCGGCGCCGGTCTCCCTGTGGCGGGCCACCAGGTCCAGGCGGGCCTTGCGCACCTGCGCGGTGGCGTCAAGCACCTCGGCGGCGATCTCGTCCATCGGGAGCACCAGCACGTCGCGACCATCGTCGGCGCGGAAGCCGACCGGCTGGTTCTCCGAGCGCAGCTCGGCGGCGAGGGTCACCGTGACGGCGTGGTCCGCGTGCTGGAGTTCGTCGATCGTGCCGTGCGCGGCGATGCCCGCCTCCCAGTGGGCCAGCTTGCGCAGGTCCGCGACGCGGCCCCGCTCCGCCAGGTAAGCCACGGCCCGCAGCAGGGGCGGCAACCCGGCGGCGACGCCAGGGGCGAAGCGGTCCTGAATGATCTTCTGGATCTCCAGCGCGACCTCCTCCAGCCACGCCTCGGGGGCCTCCAGCAGCCGCTTGCCGCGCAGTCGGCTGAGCATCTCGTTGCGCAGCCAGCGTCGGTGCAACCGGTCCCGCAGCGGACCGGGCTCGGTGTGCGCGTCGACGATGTCCAACGCGTCCCGCACGGCGCGGTAGTAGCTCGACGGCTCCAGCGGGCTCGCGGTGACGTTGCGCGCGTCGGTCCTCTGGACGTGGTGGTAGCAGATGTAGTCGGACAGCACCGATGTGTGTCGGGACAGGAAGTAGGCCCGCGCGACCATCGCGTGGTCCTCCAGCCGACGCTTGCCGCCCTCCGGAAACCGCAGACCGTGTTCGTTGAGGAACGCGCGCCGGAACAGCTTGTGACAGGTCAGGCTGTCGATCAGTGGCGCGTTCGCCAGGGTGGCGTTGAAGCGGTTCTTGCGGAACAGTTCCCGCGGCACGGGGCGTCCGTACCCGGCCATCTTCCCCACCACGATGTCGGCGTCGTTCGCCGTCGCGCAGGCGTAGAGCCGCTCCAGTGCCTCGTCGGCGAACCAGTCGTCGTCGTCGGCGAAGAAGACGTACTCGCCGCGGGCGTGGTCGATGCCGAGGTTGCGCGGACGCGACGGCCAGCCGGAGTTCTCGATGTGCAGCACCCTGATGTGTGGGTGCTCGGCGGCCAGCCGGTCCAGGCGCTTCGCGGTGTCGTCGGTCGAGCCGTCGTCGACGAAGATGGCTTCGAACTCGTCGGCGGGCAGTGACTGGCGCAGCAGCGAGGCAGCGAGCTTCTCGATGTGTCGGCCGGAGTTGTACGCCGGCACCACGACGCTCACCTTGGGGACGCCCACCTCGGCCATCAGGATCCCTCCCGCGTCGTCGGTCGATCACCGGGCCTGTCGCTGCCTGGTGAACGGGAGGTGAATGGTGTCACCTTGGACGGGTCTTTTCCAAGGCGGGGTCGGGCCGAACGCGGGACCGGCGCAAACGTCGCGGGAGCCTCAGCCGGGGACCTTAGGGGTCCGGCCGGGAAAGGATCAGGGGAGTGCCGGGGGCGTGCCGGTGTCCCTGCTGGGCATCGACTCCCTACGCTGGGCCCGTGACACTGATCGCGACCCAGTCGCTCACCAAGACGTACGGAGGTCGGGTCACCGCGTTGGCCGACCTCACCGTCGCCGTCGAGCCCGGGATCATCGGCCTGGTGGGCGCGAACGGCGCCGGCAAATCCACGTTGATCAAGATTCTGCTCGGCCTGATCGCACCAACCAGCGGTCAGGTCTCGGTGCTCGGCATCGACCCGACCGCAGACCCGGCGGCTGTCCGCAACCGTGTCGGCTACATGCCGGAACACGACTGTCTCCCACCGGACCTGTCCGCCGCCGAACTGGTCACCCACCTTGGTCGCATGAGCGGCCTTCCCCGCACCGCGGCTCGTGAGCGGGCCTCGGAGGCGCTGCGGCACGTGGGGCTCTACGAGGAGCGCTATCGCCCGGTCGGTGGCTACTCGACCGGCATGAAGCAGCGCGTCAAGCTGGCCCAGGCGCTGGTGCACGACCCCGACCTGCTGTTGCTGGACGAGCCGACCAACGGCCTGGACCCGGCCGGACGCGACGCCATGCTGGCCCTGGTACACCGGATCGGCACCGAGTTCGGCATCTCCGTGCTGGTCTGTTCGCACCTGCTCGGCGAGGTGGAGCGGATCTGCGACACGCTGATCGCCATCGACGGCGGCCGGTTGCTGCGCGCCGACAACATCTCCGCGATGACCTCGGCCACTGACGTGCTCGCCGTGGAGGTCAGCGAGGGCACGGAGGAACTCGCCGCCCGACTCGCCGAACTGAAACTGCCTGTCGCCCGGGACGGGCGGCTACTCCTCGTGCCGCTCGCCGACGACGGCACCTACGACCTGATCCTCGGTGCGGTCGCCGAACTGGACCTGCCACTGCACCGACTGGACCAGCGCCGGCACCGGGTGGCCGAACTCTTCGCCACGAGGGAGCTCACTCATGCCTGAGCCGTCCACCGCCGCAGTGCGCCCCACGCCGACGGGCGTCATCCACGACATCGGCTACCAACGCTACGAGGGCCCGAGGCTCGGCCGCCGACAGGTCTTCGGCGCGCTCTACCTGCACGGTCTGCGCACCGCGTTCGGTTTCGGGCGCAGCGCCAAGGCCAAGATCTTCCCGTGGCTGGTGGTCGGCATCGTCACCCTGGTCGCGGTGGCCCTGGCCGCGGTACGCAGCCAGATCGGCGAGCCGGTCGCCACGTACGCCCAGTTCGCCGACGCGATGAGCTGGCTGGTCATCTTCTTCGTCGCGGTCGTCGCCCCGGAGCTGGTCTCCCGGGATCTGCGCAGCGGTGTGCTGCCGCTGTACTTCTCCCGGCCGCTGCCGCGCACCGACTACGCGTTGGCCAAGCTGCTGGCGCTGGTCACCGCGCTCTGGCTGCTGCTCGGCGGGCCGCAGCTGCTGATGTTCCTGGGTGCCGCGTTCACCACCAAGCAGGGCATGCGCGGGGTCTGGAACGAGCTGCTCGACCTGCTGCCCGGGCTGCTCTACGCCGGGCTGTGGGCTGTGGTCTTCGCCTCGATCGGCCTGCTGGTCGCGTCGCTGACCGGTAAGCGCGCCTTCGCCGCCGGCGGCGTGGTCGCTGTCTTCCTGATGACCACCCCGATCGTGGGCGTGCTGAGCATCCTGCCGTCGCGCGCCGCCAACGAGCTGGCCGGGCTCGCCTCACCATCCACGCTTGTGCAGGGGGTGGGCATCTGGTCGCTGGGCGACCTGTTGGTCGAGGGCGATCCGGGCGAGATGATGATCGGCGGGTTCGGCCCGGTCTACGCCCTGGCCGCGGTGCTGCTGGTCGCCGGCGCGACCGCCCTCCTGCTGGCCCGCTACCGGAAGGTCGCCTCCTGATGAGCACGCTGAGCCTGACCGGGGTGTCCCGGTGGTACGGCAACGTGGTCGCTGTCAACGACATCAGCATGGCCCTCGGCCCGGGTGTGACCGGGCTGCTCGGCCCGAACGGCGCCGGCAAGACCACGCTGCTGCACATGATGGCCGGGTTCCTCGCTCCGTCGCGCGGCACCGTCACCCTCGACGAGGAGCCGACCTGGCGCAACCCCGACGTCTACCGGCGGCTGGGGCTGGTCAGCGAGCGGGAGGCGGTGCAGGGTTTCCTCACCGCGTACGAGTTCGTGCTGGCCAGCGCGAAGCTGCACCGGCTGCCCGATCCGGCGGCGGCGGCCCGGCGGGCGATCGATCTGGTGGAGTTGGAGTCGGCGCAGGACCGCCGGATCGGCACGTACTCCAAGGGCATGCGCCAGCGCGCCCGGGTGGCCGCCGCGCTGGTGCACGACCCGCAGGTGTTGCTGCTCGACGAGCCGTTCAACGGCATGGATCCGCGTCAGCGGCTGCACATGATGCAGCTGTTGCACACTCTGGGTGATGCCGGCCGGACGATCCTGTTCAGCTCGCACATCCTGGAGGAGGTCGAACAGGTCTCCGGGACGGTGCAGGTGATGGTGGCCGGCCGCTTGGCAGCCTCTGGCGACTTCCGGACCATCCGCCGGTTGATGACCAACCGCCCGCACGTGTTCGCGGTGCGCTCCACCGACGACCGGGCGCTGGCCGTCGCGCTGATCGCCGAGGCGTCGGTCAGTGGGGTCGAACTGGACCCGACCGGCCTGACCGTGCGGGCCGGTGACTACGGCGCGTTCACCCGGGCGCTACCCCGGATCGCGCTGAACAAAGGCATTCGGGTACGCCAGCTGGTGCCGTCCGACGAGTCCCTGGAGAGCGTCTTCTCCTACCTGGTGGAGGCCTGACATGTCGACAGTTACCTGGATCACCGCGCGCGGGTTGTTCGGCCGACGTCGGTTCCTGCTGCTGCTACCGCTGCCGTTGGTGCTGCTCGGGCTGGCCGTGCTCTGCCGGTCGCTCGGGGTGGACCCGGGCCAGTGGGGCCCGCCGGTGCTTGTCGGCCTCGGGCTGGCCGTGGTGCTGCCGGTGGTCGCGCTGATCATTGGCACCGGCGTGTTGGGCGCCGAGATCGACGACGGCACCGTGGTGCACATCCTGACCAAGCCGCTGCCGCGCTGGCAGATCGTGCTGCCGAAGCTCGCGGTGGCCGCCGGGGTCACCGCGGTCACCGTGGCGGTGCCGCTCTACGTCGCGGGCGTGCTCGCCGATTCGGTACGCCTCGGACTGGCGCTGGCGGTCGCGGCGGCGCTCGGCGCGCTGGCGTACTCGGCGTTGTTCCTCGCGCTCAGCCTGGTCACCAGGCGGCCGGTGCTGCTCGGGCTGGTCTACGTGCTGATCTGGGAGGGGCTGTTGGGCAACTTCGTCAGCGGCACCAAGGTGCTCTCCATCCAGCAGTACGTGATCGCCCTCGCCGACCGGATCGCCCCCACGGGGCTGCTGGAGACCAGCGTGTCGGTGCCGGTGGCGTCGGTGATGACCGCGCTGGTCAGCGTCGGCTTCACAGTGCTCGCCATCGACCGCCTGCGTTCGTTCAGCGTGGCTGGCGAGACGAGCTGACAGCCGTGCGGGACGCTGTTCCGGCCAGCCCCCGCGCGGCGGTAGGGCTGGCCGGATGGACCGGTCGGGCCACCTCGGGCCAGGCTGGTGGGCGTGAGCGTCGAAGCGGAGCGGACGTCGTTGGCTGAGCCATACTCCCGGAGCAGCCGGCCGTGGCTGACCAGTCTGGCCGTCGCCGGGCTGGCCTGTGCCACCGTCGCCACGGCGGCTCAGGGTAGCGGTCAGTTCCACTGGTGGGCGGTGTTCATCCTGATCCCGGCCGCGTTGATCGCGGCCAGCGGTGGGCCGTTGCTCGCTCGCGGCGGCGGCCGGGCCTTCGCCGGGTACATGCTGGCCTGTGTCGGCACGATGGTCTTCGCTGTGGGCGCACTGCTGATGTTCGGCGTGATGGGGCGGGGTTGGCCGCTCATGGTGGTGCTGCCCTGCCTGGCGGTGTTCGGCACGTACGGCTGGCGCGCCGCCCACCCGCTGGCCCGGGGCCTGCACCGGGCGGTGGCGCTGCTCGCGTTGACCGGGGCGCTGCTCGGCCTGACCCTGCAACTGATCCGGGTGGAGCTGATCCACCTGGAGACGGGTTGGTGGGGCGCGTTCCTGATGCTGGCGGGGGCCATCGTGCTCGGTAACGCGGGCGAGCTGACCCGGCACCGGATGCCGTACCGGCTCCAGGCGATCACCCTGTTGGTGGGGCCCGCCGTGATCGCGTTCCTGCTCGGGCTGCGTTTCCTGCGCGGCTGGTGACCGGCCGGTCCGCCGCCGCCCGAGCGGGCGGCGGCGGACCCCGGTCAGAAGGCGCAGGCGATGACCAACTCCGGGGTACGGTCCGGGAGCAGGTCGAGTTTGCCGATCCGGCCCGCCGCCCGTAGGTCGTCGGCGACCAGCGTGAGCTGCTCCAGCAGCGCCGCCGGGCCGAGTGCCTCCGCCAACGGCACCTCCGCCTTCATCGACAACTTCCGCTCCGACTTGGCCCGTCGCACCTGGCTCAACGCGTCACCGGCGAGCCGCAGCAGCGCCGGCTCACCCGAGCCATCGATGGTCCGGGCCACCTCGTGGGTGGTGGGCCACGGCGCCTGGTGCACCGAGCCGTACCGCCACCACGACCAGATCTCCTCGGTCACGTACGGCAGCACCGGGGCGAACAACCGCAGCTGCACCGACAGCGCCGAGGCCAGCGCCGCCCGTGCGGAGTCCGCCGCCGCGCCGGTGCCGTAGGCCCGCTCCTTGACCAGCTCGATGTAGTCGTCGCAGAACCGCCAGAAGAACGCCTCGGTGACCTGCAGGGCCGCCGTGTGGTCGTACGAGTCGAAGGCGGTGCCCGCGGCGGTGACCACGGTGGCCAGCTCGGCGAGCATGGCCCGGTCCAGTGGGGTGGTGGCCGACAGCTCCAGGTCGCGGCGCGGCGTCAGACGCGCCGAACTGGAGTTGTCGTACGGGGCGCGCAACGCGTCCGCCGCGCCCAGCCCGAGCGCGAACTTGGACGCGTTGAGCAGTTTGGTGGCCAGCCGCCGGCCGACCTTGATCTGCGCCGGGTCGAAGGCCAGGTCCATGCCGGGCTTGCCGCTGGCCGCCCAGTAGCGCACCGCGTCCGAGCCGTGCTGCTCCAACAGGGCCAGTGGGGTGACCACGTTCCCCTTGGACTTGGCCATCTTCTTGTGGTCCGGGTCGAGGATCCAGCCCGAGAGCACTGTGTCCCGCCAGGGCAGCACCCCGTGCTCGAAGTGCGACCGGACGACGCTGTCGAAGAGCCAGGTCCGGATGATCTCCTGCCCCTGCGGGCGGAGGTCCATCGGGAAGACCCGGGCGAACAGGTCCGGGTCGGTCTCCCAGCCACCGACGATCTGCGGGGTCACCGAGGACGTGGCCCAGGTGTCCAGCACGTCCGGATCGCCGATGAAACCGCCCGGTCGGCCGCGTTGCGACTCGTCGTAACCGGGCGCCGGATCGCTGGATGGGTCGACCGGCAGCGCGGACTCGTCCGGCGTGAGAGGGTGGGACCAGTCCGGCTCGCCAGTGTCGTCGAGCCGGTACCACACCGGCACCGGCACGCCGAAGAAGCGTTGACGGCTGACCAGCCAGTCCCCGTTGAGGCCGCCCACCCAGTTGTCGTAGCGGTGTTTCATGTGCGCCGGCACCCAGTGCAACTGCTCGCCCCTGCCCAGCAGCGTGGCTCGCAGCGCCTCGTCCCGGCCGCCGTTGCGCAGATACCACTGTCGCGTCGAGACGATCTCCAGTGGCCGGTCGCCGCGTTCGTAGAACTTGACCGGGTGGGTGATCGGGCGCGGCTCGCCGATCAGGTCACCGGCGTCGGCCAACATCCCGACGATCTCCCGGCGGGCGCCGTTGACGCTCTGCCCGGCCAGCGCCGCGTACGGCTGCGCCGGCACCCCGTGCGGTGGCTCGGGGAGCAACCGACCGTCCCGGCCGATCACCACCCGGGTGTCCAGCCCCAGCTCACGCCACCAGGTCACGTCGGTCAGGTCACCGAAGGTGCAGACCATCGCGACACCGGTGCCCTTGCCGGGTTCGGCGAGGGGATGGGCGTACACGGGCACCTCGACGTCGAACAGCGGGCTGCGCACGGTGCCGCCCACCAGGTCGGCGTACCGCTCGTCGTCGGGGTGACAGACCAGCGCCACACAGGCCGGTAGCAGCTCGGGCCGGGTGGTGTCGATGAGCACCTCCCGACCGTCGGCCGCTGTGAACCGCAGCCGATGGTAGGCGCCGGGGCGCTCCCGGTCCTCCAACTCCGCCTGGGCGACGGCGGTGGCGAAGCCGACGTCCCAGAGGGTCGGGGCCTCCGACTGGTACGCCTCGCCGCGGCGCAGGTTGCGGACGAACGCCCGTTGGCTGGTGGTCCGGGCGATCCGGCCGATGGTCGTGTACGTCAGGGACCAGTCCACCGACAGTCCGAGCCGTCGCCACAGCGCCTCGAAGGCCTGCTCGTCGGTGACAGTCAACCGTTCGCACAGCTCGATGAAGTTGCGCCGGGAGATCGGGGTGGGGTCGCGGCGGGCGGCGTCGTCGACCGGAGCCGCCGGTGGCCGCCACACCGGGTCGTACGGCAGCGCCGGATCGCAGCGCACCCCGTACACGTTCTGCGCCCGACGCTCGGTGGGCAGGCCGTTGTCGTCCCAGCCCATCGGGTAGAAGACGGCCTTGCCGCGCATCCGCTGGTACCGCGCAGTGGTGTCGGTGTGCGTGTACGAGAAGACGTGCCCCATGTGCAACTCGCCCGATACGGTCGGCGGCGGGGTGTCGATCGAGAACACGTCGCTCCGCTGCTTCGAGCGGTCGAACGTGTACGTGCCGTCCTCCTGCCAGCGGCGTGCCCAGCTCTCCTCGAGCCCGTCCAGGGTCGGACGCTCGGGAACGCTGGCGCGGGCCGTCCTCGCCGTATCGGTCATCATGCGATCGTAGGCACCTACCGGGTGCGGGGCGACGTAGTTGCTGCCGAACACACCGGCCGGCGGTCGTGGCCGCGACGGGGTGGCCCGACTAGATCAGCGAGTCACGCCACTGACGGTGCAGGGCGGCGTACCGGCCATCTGCCTCGGCGAGCACGGCGGGTGGGCCGTCCTCGACGACTTTTCCGCCGTCGAGGACGAGCACCCGGTCAGCGGTTTCCACAGTGGAAAGCCGATGGGCGATCACCAGCGCGGTGCGGTCGCGCAGGATGGTGCCGAGTGCCCGCTGCACCAGACGTTCCGTCGGCACGTCCAGCGACGACGTCGCCTCGTCCAGGATGAGCACTGTCGGGTCGGCCAGGAACGCGCGGGCGAACGCGACCAACTGCCGTTGCCCGGCGGAGAGCCGGCCGCCGCGCCGGTGCACCTGGGTGGCGTACCCCTCGGGTAATGCGGCGATGAAGTCGTGCGCGCCGATCGCCCGCGCGGCGGCCTGGACGGCGGCGTCGTCGGCCCCCGGGCAACCGAACCTGATGTTCTCCGCGACGGTCCCAGTGAACAGGTGGTTCTCCTGCGTCACCAGCACCACCGCGCGGCGCAGGTCGGCGTCGCGCACGTCGCGCAGGTCGACCCCGTCCAGCCGGACCGTGCCGGTGTCGGGGTCGTGGAACCGGGCGACCAGCTTCGCGATCGTCGACTTGCCCGCCCCGGTGGGGCCGATCAGCGCCACCGTCTGCCCGGCCGGCACTGTCAACTCCAGCCGGCAGAGAATCGGGGTGTCGGCCCGGTAGCCGAAGCCGACCGCGCGGAAGATCAACTCACCACGGCCGGGACCGGTCGGCAGCGGTGTGGGCCGGGCCGGTTCGGCGACGCCCGGTCGTTCGTCGAGCACCCCGGCCAGCTTCTCCAGTGCGGCGGTGGCCGACTGCAACGAGTTGTAGAACTGGCTCAGCTCCTGCATCGGCTCGAAGAATCGGCGCAGGTAGAGCAGGAACGCGGCGAGCACACCGATCTCGGTCTGCCCGCCGAGCACCCGCCAACCGCCGTAGCAGAGCACCACCGCCACTGTGACGTTGCCGATCAGCTTGATCGCGGGCGAGTACGTGGCGATCAGCCGGAACGCGTGCAGGCTGCTCCGCCGGTAGTCGTCGCCGAGCGCCACGAAGATCCGTTGGTTGCGAGGCTCCCGGCGGAACGCCTGCACCGCACGGATGCCCCGCATCGACTCGACGAAGTGCACGATGACCAGCGCGACGGCGTCCCGGGTCCGTCGGTACGCGCTGGCCGACGACCGGGCGAACCAGCGGGAGAGCCAGAACAGGAAGGGGAAGGCGAACAGCGTCACTGCCGCCAGCGGCAGGTCCAGCCAGAGCAGGATGGCGGCCACCGACAGGATGGAGAGACCGGCCAGCACCAGGCTGTCGATCCCACCGTCGACCAGCTCGGCGATCGAGTCCAGGTCACTGGTGAGCCGGGAGACCATCCGGCCGGACGTGTACCGCTCGTGGAAGCCCACCGACAGCCGCAGGAAGTGCCCGAACACCCGCTGCCGCAGGTCGAGCAGGACGGCCTGGCCGATCCGGGCGGAGAGGGTGAGGAAGCCGCGGCGGGCCGCGTACTCGGTCACGGCGGCCACCGCGAACGCCCCGGCGACGGTGACCAGCGGGCCGGCGTCGCCGGCACGCAACGGCGGGATGGCCCGGTCGATACCGATCATGACCAGGTACGGGCCGGCCATCGCGGCGGCGTTCTGGGCCAGCAGCAGGGCGACCGCCGCGGTGAGACGCCTCCGATGCGGGCGGAGCAGGTCGCCCAGCAGGGTGCGGCTGAGCCGGCGTAGCCGGGCCACCGCCTCCGGGCTGGTGTCCTCGGCTCGACTGCGGTCGGCCTCCGGGTCGGTGGCGGTCCCGCGCCAGCGGGTGAGCTCGGGCTCCTCCTCGGGGGGAGGTGGGTCGGCCTGCTCCGGCACCCTCACGAGCGCACCAGCCCCCACCCGTCCGAAGGGGACGAACTCGGGCCGCTGGCTCCAGCCGGGGGTGGATGCCCGGCGGGCGGCTCGGCGGCGAGTAGCGCCCGGTACGCCGGAACGGTGGCCAGCAGGTCGGAGTGCCGGCCGGTCGCGGTGATCCGGCCGTCCTCCAGCAGGGCGACCCGGTCGGCCAACGCGATCGTCGACGGCCGGTGCACCACCAGCAGTGCGGTGCTGTCGCGCAGGACCCGCCGTAGCGCCGCTTCGACAAGGGCCTCGGTGTGCACGTCGAGAGCGGAGAGCGGGTCGTCCAGCACCAACACCGCCGGTCTGCCGAGCACGGCCCGCGCCAACGCGAGCCGTTGCCGTTGCCCGCCGGAGAGGGACAACCCCTGCTCGCCCACCCGGGTCGCCAACCCCCAGGGCAGGTCGTACGCGAAGTCGGCCTGGGCCAGCGCGAGGGCCGCGCGGATCTCGTCGTCGCCGGCGTCCGGGCGACCCAGTGTGAGGTTCTCCCGTACCGACATGGAGAAGAGCGTCGGCTCCTCGAACGCCACCCCGACCAACCGGCGCAGCGAGGCCAGCCGCAGCTCGCGCAGGTCGTGCCCGTCCAGCGTGATCCGGCCGGTGGTCACGTCGTGCAGCCGGGGCACCAGGGAGAGCAACGTGCTCTTGCCGGAGCCGGTGGCGCCGACCAGGGCCAACGTCTCGCCCGGCTCGATGGTCAGATCGATCTCGCGCAGCACCCCACTGGTGGCACCCGGGTAGCTGAACGCGACCCGCTCGAAGCGCAGCCGACCGCGCACCGCGCCGCGTGACAGCGCGACCGCGTCGGGAGAGTCGACGATCTGCGGTGGAGTGTCCAGCACTTCCTGGATCCGGTCGGCGGCGGTGGCCGCCTCCTGACCGTTGGCGATGATCCAACCCAGCGACTGCACCGGCCAGATGAGCATCAGTTGGAGGCTGACGAACGCGACCAGTTCACCGATGGTGAGCGTGCCCTGCGCGGCGGCGGCCGCCCCTGCCGCGAGCACCACGCCCAGTGTCACGTTGGGCACCAGGTCGAGCAGCGCCGAGGTGTTCGCCAGCAGCCGCCCCTTGCCGACGCCGGTGTCGTGCAGGCGCCGGGCCGCACCGGCGAAGCGAGCGGCCAGTTCGGGCCCCCGCCCGTACGCCTTCATGGTGCGCAGGCCCTGCGCGGTCTCCTCGACCAGCGTCGCCACGTCGCCCTGCTGATCCTGCATCCGGCGGGACGCGGCGTGGTAGTGCCTGCCGAAGCGGCGGCTGATCAGCAGCAGCGGCACCGCGCTGGCCGCGACCAGCACCCCGAGCGCCGGATGCAGGTTGATCAGCAGCGCCACCACGACCACGTACGTGGTCAGGTTGAGCACCAGGAAGAACACGCCGAAGGAGAGGAACCGGCGGATCACCGACAGGTCGCTGGTGATCCGGGAGAGCAACTGGCCGGACTGCCAGCGGTCGTGGAAGCCGGTCGGCAGCCGTTGCAGGTGGGCGTAGACGTCGGCGCGCAGTGCCGCCTCCATGCCCACCGCCGAGGACGACTGCACCCACCGGCGGATGAAGATGAGCACCGCCTCGACCACGCCGAGCAGCAGCGCCAAGCCACCGAGCTGGAGTAGCCCGGCCGGTTCGTGTCGGGCCACCGGCCCGTCCACTACCCGCTGCACGACCAGTGGCACGGCGATCCCGGCCGCGGTGCCGGCGAGGCCCGCGACGAGCAGCCAGGCGAACTCGGCGGCGTACGGGCGCAGGTAGGGGCGCAGCCGCCAGAGGTTGTGCACGGGGTGGGTGCCCGCGGCGGCCCGGGCGGCCGGGTCGCCGTCGCTCTCCACAGGCACTACCAGACGGTAGCGTCAATGAGTGTCGATGCTCCTGTCAGCTTGTTGTCAAGCGTCGCTCATGACCGAGAAGCCACTTCTTCACGTCCAGCCCCCAGCGGTAGCCACCGAGCGTGCCGTCGGTGCGAAGAACCCGGTGGCAGGGCACGAAGAGAGCCGCCGCATTCCGGGCGCAGGCTGCCGCTGCGGCTCGGACCGCCGGTGGTCGACCGGCCAGCGCGGCGTACCCGGTGTAGGTGACCGGGGTGCCCGGCGGCACCTCGCGCAGCACCTGCCAGGCGTGCGCCATGAACTCTCCACCGGTGCGTTGACGGACCGGCACGGTGTCGATGGCGGCGAGGTCACCGTCCAGGTAGGAGTGGACCGCCGCGCTGACCGGGCCGAGGTCTGCCCGCTCCCGTAGCGGTGCCCGCAGGGCCGGGTGGACCAGGGGCAGCAGCGCCGCCGGGTCCGGTGTGAAGCCGGCCGCCCGTACGTCACCGTCGGGGCCGGCGAGGATGCTCAGTGGGCCGGCCGGTGTGCTCAGTACGGTGCTGTCGATGTTCATGCCGCTCTCCAGAGTCTGATCGTGGCGTAGGACCGCCAGGGCCGCCAGCGCTCGGCGTACCTGTCGAGGGTTGGTGGGGTGTCGGGCAGGCCGAGCGCGGCAGCGCCGCGTCGGACCGCGAGGTCGGAGCTGAGCAGGATGTCGGGGTCGCCGAAGGCGCGCATGGCCAGGTAGTTGGCGGTCCACGGGCCGATGCCGGGCAGCGCGAGCAGCCGCCGAACGGCTTCCTCCCGATCCACTCCAGCGGCGAGGTCGACAGACCCGTCCACAACGGCGCGAGCCAACCCCCGCAGAGCCTCCCGCCGCCCCACCGGCATCCCGAACCCCGAGTCCGGCAGCCCCAAAAGTTCCTCCGCGCTCAAGAACCCCCGCAGCCCACCCGGCGCCCCACCCCGTTGATCATGAAGTTGTTGTCCCGACACGCCGTCGTCAGTGGCAACAACTTCATGATCAACGTGGGCGTGGGCGTGGGCGTGGGCGTGGGCGTGGGCGTGGGCGTGGGTGGTGAGGAGGCGGGTGAGGGTTGTTCTTGCGGACGTTACCGAGACCTGTTGGCCGATGATGGCGCGGACGGCCTGCTCGAAGCCGTCGACGGCGCGGGGGACGCGGATGCCGGGTTCGGCGGCGACCGCCGGGGCCAGCGCCGGATCGGTGGCCAACGTGGCGTCGATGGCCGCCGGGTCCGCGTCCAGGTCGAGCAACCGGCGGCAGCGGGCCACCGCCGGTGCCAGGTCGCGCAGGTCGGCGAGGCGCAACGTCGCCGCCACGTGCCCGTCCACCGGGGTCAGGGCCACCTGGCCGGTGCCGTGCGGCAACCGCAGACCCCTGTGGTACGTCCCGTCGCGGACCGCCTCCACGCCGGGCAACGCCCGCACCGCGAGGAAGTCCAGCAGCGCCCGGGCGTGCAGCGGCGGGCGGTACGCCAGCCGGAGCGCGATGGTCCCCGCCCCGGTCGGCGCCTGCTGGCGACCACGGGCCGTGCGCAGGTCGGACGGGGCGCTCGCGTACACCTCGCGAAGCGTGTCGTTGAACTGCCGCACGCTGCCGAAGCCGGCGGCGAACGCGATCTCGGCCATCGCCAGGTCGGTCGTCTCGATCAGAATCCGGGCGGTCTGGGCGCGTTGGGCCCGGGCCAGCGCGAGCGGCCCGGCACCCATCTCGGCGCTCAGCATCCGGTGCAGGTGCCGCTCGGTGTAGCCCAGCCGGGAGGCCAACCCCGGTACGCCGTCCCGGTCGACCACCCCGTCGGCGATGAGCCGCATCGCCCGACCGACCACGTCCGCGCGGACGTCCCAGAGCGGTGAGCCGGGCGCGGCGTCCGGCCGGCAGCGGCGGCAGGCACGCAGCCCGGCGCCCTGTGCGGCGGCGGCGGACGGAAAGAACCGGACGTTCTGCCGCTTCGGTGTGATCGCCGGGCAGGACGGCCGGCAGTAGATCCCGGTGGACGTCACACCGGTGTAGAACCAGCCGTCGAACCGCTGGTCACGGCTGTCCACGGCCCGGTAACACCGCTCGAAGTCCATCTCCATGCCACCGATGATGCCCCGCCCGACCGGTCGTCGGCTGGCGGGAATCGGACCTGGGTGTGCGCGGGCGCGGGACCGGCCCCGGCGTCAGCGGCGGCGGCGGTGCGGCTGACCGGACCGGCCGGCGCGGGAGCCCTGACCGGTTCGGTCGACCTGGCCGGCACCGTTGGACCGGTTGCCCTGACCGGCGCGGTTGGCCTGGCCGGTCAGCAGGGCCGATCGGAACACCCCGTCCGGGTCGTACCGCTTCCACAGCCGCCGGACCCGCGCTCCGGTCTCGCCCGGGTAGATCCGGGCGAACGCGGCCGGGTCCAGCCGGCTCTCGAAGTTGACGTACGCGCCGTCGGCGCGTGCCCCGGCGGCCCGCCAGGCGGCGTTCAAGGCGGCGTCGGCCTGCGGCGGAAACACCGAGGCCACGATCAGCGTGTCCTGGTGACGATGCGGGTACGCGGTCGCGTCGGAGGCGACGTCGTTGACCGCCCCACCCAACGAGCGGAGCTGGATCACCGCCCGCCCCGGCCCGGTCACCGCTCGCGTCACGGCCCGCGCCCCGGCGTCGTCCAGCGCGGTGAACAGACCGTTCGTGGTCGTGCCGCGCTGCTGCCCGACGTTGGGGTTGAGGTGCGCTGTCGGCACCAGCGTCGGGTAGGGCAGCAGGTCGGTCCGGTGTTCGAGCACCTTGCCGATGGCGAGCAGCGGTTCCACCGCCGGTCGGGCCCGGCGCAGGCTCTCGGCGGCGACCACCGCGGTGATGGACATGAGGACCGATCGACCCTCCGCGTACACCACGGCGGCCGCTGACAACTCCCGTGGCGCCTGCGCGAGGTAGCTCGTCCACTCCCGGACGGTGCGGCCGTCCGGATGCGCCTCGACGACCAGCTGCGCGACACCGACGTTGCGCTGCTCGGCCGCCTCGATCTCGAAGGCCACCACGATGCCCGTGCCAGCCCCGGCCCCGCGGACCAGCCAGAACAGCTCCGGCTCGTGTTCGGCGTCCGCGCGTACCAGCGTCCCGTCCGCCAGCACCACCTCGACGGCGCGGACCCGGTCGATGGTGAGGCCGTGGGCGCGGACCAGCCAGCCGACACCACCGCCGGTGGCCAGGCCGCCGACGCCGACACCGCCGTAGTCACCCGAGCTGATCACCAGCCCGTACGGGGCCAGCGCCTTCGCCACGTTCGCCCAGCGCGCGCCGGCCTCGACCCGGACCAGCCCGGCCCGCTCGTCGATCACCTGAACCCGGTTGAGCATGGAGAGGTCGATGACCACCCCACCGTTGTTGGACGAGGTTCCGGACAGGCCGTGCCCGCCGCTGCGGACCGCGATCGGCAGCCGCTGCTCCCGCGCGTAGCGCAGCGCGTCGACCACCTGCGCGGTGGTCTTCGGCAGTAGGACCGCTGCCGGGGACGCCGACCTGGTGTACGTCGAGCGCAGTTGCGCGTACCGGCGGTCGCCGGGGGTGACGATCTGCCCCCGGAGGGAGTCGGGCACCCGGGCCATGGCGGTGCTCATCGTTGGCCCCGCAGCTCGCACCTCGGGTGTCCGGGATCGGTCATGGCCCAAGAATGAGCGGGCATGTCGGCCTCGACAAATTCGGCGGACCGGTGCCCGCCGGCCGCTGCGACGCGCGACGCTCGCCGGTACGGGGAGCGCCGCGCGAAGGTGACCGGAATCTCCTGGGTTGACCGGTCAGGCCGGGGCGGTTCCGCTCAACGCGCCGGGCTCGGCACGACAGTCGGCCGGCCCGGCACACCGCCCGGGGCGGGCGGAGTCAACGGGGTTGGCGTGACAGTCGGCCGGTCCGGAACACCGGGCGGGCCCGACGGGCTCGGCTTGACAGTCGGTTGGCCCGGTACGCCGGGCGGGCCCGGCGTGATCGACGGGTCCCCGGGCGCGCCCCCGGGGCTCGGTACGACCGTCGGCACCATGCTGGGCGGGGACGGGTTGGGCGCGGGTGGGCTGGGCACGGCCGCCGGGCCAGCCGGGCTGGGCACGGCCGGGGGAGGCTCGTCCGAGCCGGTCGCGGCCAGGGCGATCGGGGTGGCGATCAGGATCGCCGCCAGGGTGCTCACCGCCCCCACCGTCACAGTGGCGCGACGTCTGTTGCGCACCAGCCGTTCCGCTCGGCTCAACTGGTCATGCACGATCGGTGCCTCCTCGGCCAGGTCGGTGAGGGTGGAGCGGATGAGGTGCTCGAAGGGTTCGGTCATCGCCGTACCTCCAGCCTGTCGACGTCCGGCAGCAGGTCACGCAGTCGCTTCACCGCTCGATGGGTACGGCTGCGTACGGTCCCCACCGAGCAGCCCAGCAACTCGGCCACCCGGGCTTCGGGCAGGTCCTCGTAGTAGCGGAGGACCACCACCGCCCGCTGTGTCGGTGGCAGGTGACGCAGCGCGGCCCGCATCGCCAACCGCACGTCGGTGCCGCCGCTCGGGTCGCCGCCGACCGGTTCGTCGCCCGGATTGAGCGGTGTCTCCCGCCACCGGCGGAGTCGCCGCCACCAGCTGATCTGCTCGCGGTACATCACCACCCGCAGATAGCCCTCGGGATCGGCGTGCCGAATGGTTCCCCACTTCGGGATGGTCCGCGCCAACGCCGACTGGAACAGGTCCTCGGCGGCGTTGCGATCTCCGGTCAGCAGGTACGCGACCCGCATCAGCGCCGGAGTCCGGCTGCCGACGAACTCGGCCAGCCGTGCGCGCTCGTCCTCGTCCACCCACCACCCCCGTTTCGTTGTCACAGATACAGACGTCCCAGGTCATCGTCGCTATCCACGATCGGTGGGGTTTTTCGGCCCGAGAGTGTCGGTCGTGCCGGGTAGCGTCCGGCCACCAACTGAAGAAGGGGTGCGGCGGATGACGAGCGTGGCGGGTTGGGCGGCGGCGTCGACACCGGGTGCGTTCCCGCCGCTGCCCCGCGCGGTGGCGCAGTCCTTCTACCGCCGGATGCGGGCCGTCGCGCCGGCGGCCGTGGGCGCCATCGAACGGGACCGGGCGGGCGACCCCGAGCAGAGCTTTCCCGACACGGCCTGCGGCCGGTTGGCCGGCTCCCTGGACGACGCGGGCCTGCGGGCGCTCGGGATGTGGACGCACCACTGGTGCATGCGCTTCTACGACGACGACACGAGTGTTGGCCGGCGGCTGATCCGTGAGATCGCCGCGCGGCCGGGGCTGGGCTGGACGGCCGACGAGGTGCGTTGGATGCTGCGCGAGTCGGTCTCGGTCGGGCCGGCCGCCGCCGACCGGTTCACCCTGCCCCGCGCCGCCGCCGGGCAACTGCCCCCGGCCGACCGTCGGGCCCTGGGCCATTGGCCCGAGGTAGAGGTGCCCCGCCAACGGCGGCCCGACCCGTCGAGTTGATCATGATGTTGGCCGGGCCCGACCGCCACCAGCGAGTGGCGGTCGGGCCCCGCACCGAGCGGGCGGAAGACCGGCTGCGGCAGGATGGACGCCGCACCGCAGTCGACGGAAGGACGCTCCGATGCCCGCCAGCGCACCGACCATCATCGCCACCAGCATGGGCTTCTTTCGGGGCAACCGCGGGCCCTACGACCTGCGTCCCAGCCCGGTCTTCGAGCTGGCGGCCGAGTTGGCCGAGGCCGGTCCGCAGCCGCGGGTCTGCTATCTCGGGCAGGCCGTCGGCGACCAGCCCACCTCGTTGACCGCCGTCTACGGCGCGTTCGCCGACACCCGCTTCCGGCTGTCACACCTCGCCCTGTTCCCGATGCCGAACGTCGAGGACGTCCGCGCCCACCTGCTCGCCCAGGACGTCATCTGGGTCGACGGTGGCAGCGTGGCCAACCTGGTCGCGGTGTGGCGGGTGCACGGGCTCGACGAGATCCTGCACGAGTGCTGGCAGGCCGGCGTGGTGCTGGCCGGCGTCTCCGCCGGCTCGATCTGCTGGCATGTCGGCGGTGCCACCGACAGCTTCGGCCCCCGGCTGCGCGGCTTCACCGAGGGCCTGGCCTGGCTGCCGTACGGCAACGGGGTGCACTACGACAGCGAGGGCCAGCGCCGCCCGCTCATGCACGAGCTGGTCGGTGACGGCACGCTCCCCACCAGCCACTGCACCGACGACGGCGTCGGCCTGGTCTACCGGGGCACCCAGCTCGTCGAGGCAATCGCGGACCGCGACGGCGTCTCGGCGTACGAGGTCAGCCGCGGCGCGGACGGCAGCGTCCGCGAGGCGGTCATCGCCCCCCGCCGGCTCGGCTGAGCGTCACGCCTCCTCGACCGGTTGTCGGCGGCGCAGCACCGCGTCGAAGACCTGGGCCAGTTCGGCGGCGTCCTCCCCGGCGTGGTGCGTGTGCGGCATGTCGTGCAGGCCCAGCTCATGCTTGATCGTGCCCTGGCGGGTTCCGGCCCACTCGCTGCCGGTCAACCCCATCCAGTAGCTGCGGAGATCGACACCGGAGCCGGTCGCACCGAACGGGCTGTGCCCGACGAAGCGGACGAAGTACCAGTGCACGAACATGCCGTCCCAGACGGCCGGGGCGGCCAGGAAGACCGGACGGCCGACCCGGCGGAGCCCGTCGACCCAGGCCGCCGCGGCGGACATCGCCTCCTGCGCGGTGGGCGCCTCCCGCAGCAGCCGGTCCCGGTCCAGGCCGGAGACGGCCAGCGCCGCGGGGACGAACTCGTCGGAGATGGGACGCAACTCGGTGTAGAAGGTGAGGTCCGGGCGGCCGGCCACGGCCATGCCCAGCGAGATCATGCTGTACGGCCCGGGGATCGGCCCGTCCGCCTCCACGTCGACGCCGATGTACAGCTCGGGCAACGTCGAGGTCATCTCACCTCCAGCAGCGGAACATCGAACCGGGAGATTAGCAACGCCTGACAGGACCCGGTGGGAGCAACGATCGACAAGCGGCGAGGCGCCGAATCGGAGCCGCGTGGACCGGCCCGGCCGGGACCGGCGTAAGCTGGCCCGTCGTGAGTCTCACCATCGGCATCGTCGGCCTGCCCAACGTCGGCAAGAGCACGCTTTTCAACGCGTTGACCAAGAACGACGTGCTGGCGGCGAACTACCCGTTCGCCACCATCGAGCCCAACGTCGGCGTGGTCGGGCTGCCCGACGAGCGGCTGGGCAAGCTGGCCGAGATCTTCTCCTCGCAGAAGGTGCTGCCGGCGCCGGTGTCGTTCGTCGACATCGCCGGCCTGGTCCGCGGCGCGTCGAAGGGGCAGGGCCGGGGCAACGCCTTCCTGGCCAACATCCGGGACGCCTCGGCGATCTGCCAGGTCGTCAGGGCCTTCTCCGACCCGAACGTGGTGCACGTCGACGGCAAGATCTCCCCGGCCGACGACATCGAGACGATCAACACCGAGCTGATCCTCGCCGACCTGCAGACCCTCGACAAGGCGCTGCCCCGGTTGGAGAAGGAAGCCAAGCTCCGCAAGGACCGGGCCGCCGCTGTCGCCGCCGCGAAGGCCGCGATCGAGGTGCTCGACGGTGGTACCACCCTCTACTCCGGGGCCGCCGCCGCCAAGATCGAGCTGGAGCACCTGCGCGAGCTGCACCTGCTCACCACCAAGCCCTTCCTGTACGTCTTCAACGTCGACGAGGCCGAGCTGGCCAACGAGACGTTCCTCGACGAACTGCGCGCCCTGGTCGCCCCCGCAGAGGCGATCTTCATGGACGCCAAGATCGAATCTGAGCTGGTGGACCTGCCCGAGGACGAGGCCCGCGAGCTGCTGGAGTCGATCGGGCAGAACGAGCCCGGCCTCAACCAACTCGTCCGGGTCGGCTTCCGCACCCTCGGCCTCCAGACGTACCTCACGGCCGGCCCCAAGGAAGCGCGCGCCTGGACCGTCCCGGTCGGCGCCACCGCGCCGGAGGCCGCGGGTGTCATCCACAGCGACTTCCAGCGCGGCTTCATCAAGGCCGAGGTGGTCTCGTACCACGACCTGGTCGAGCACGGTTCGATGGCGGCGGCCAAGGCGGCGGGCAAGGTCCGCATCGAAGGCAAGGAGTACGTCATGCAGGACGGCGACGTGGTGGAGTTCCGCTTCAACGTCTGACGCTGGCCTGTTAACCCAGGTCAGGCGGTTGAGTCGTTGCCCGGGGGCACATCGGGGGCACAACCCCACGCGTCATCGACCGCGCGGCGGGTGCGTTCTTCCGAGTCCGGCATCAGGTGGCCGTACGTCGACAGGACCAGGGTCGCGTTCTCGTTGCCCCAGCCGCTCGGCGACCACGATGACCGACACGCCCTGCATCAGCAGTACCGAGGCGTAGTGGTGCCGTAGGTAGTGACTCGTGGTGCCCTTCGGTAGCCCGGCCCGCTCGACGGCCGCCGAGAAAATCAGGGAGCCGTAGTAGTCGTGCCGGTATGGGCCGGCGAAGCGGGTGGTGAAGATGGTGCCATCGGCAGCCGGCGGAAACTGCGCCGTGTGCTCGCGGATGGCAATCGCCACGACCTGGGGAGCGGGATGGTTCGGCGCGAGCGGCGGGTCTTCGGCTCAGTGCGGCGTGTCTAGTCCCACCACATGCTTGACGAATCCGTCCCAGCACATGCACGACAGCCGGCCTTGGTTACTCAGTCGTTCTGGTTGCAGTCGGTGACGGTGCGTCGGTAGCCGGTCGTGGTCGTGGTCGTACGTCCGTCTCTGCGGAGACTGATGCGGCATCGCCGCTGGTCGGGCGGGAGACTGTGCGGTATGGAAGCCGCCTGGTCCACCTCAACGCCTTCGGTAGAGTCCTCCCCCGCGTGGGTCGAGTCGATGGGTGGTCCTTTGCTCGCGGTACCGGTTGCGGCGTTGAACGAGTGGGGTGGCTGCACGGCCGCCGGGACGATCGCGGGTACCGGGGACGCCCTGGATGACTACGACCGCGCCTGCGAGGTTGCTGGCCTGGCAGGTGTGATCGCTATCGGTAACAGCGGCCGGCAGGGACTTGTCTTGGCGGACGAACCCGCCAGAACCTGCTATCTGCCGGAGTGGCGGACGTTCGTCCGTTGGCTCGGGGCCGACTCCGAGGCTGAGCTGATCAACGTCGCGAAGTCCATCCTCGACGACCCTGCCGTCGAGTGGGCGCAATGTGGCATCTGGGAGACGGACGGACCGGCGGTGCTTATAGATTCCGTCACCCCTGGAACCGAGCTGACGGTTGCGTACCCCGGTGAAGAGACGGTGCCCGAGCAAGCCCCTATTCCGACACCGGCTGGCCGGTGGGCCGTCCGCGCCGTTCACACCTGGGCGAATGAGGAAACCGCGGTAGGCCTGGTTCAACTCTTGCCCTTACCGCAGAGCTGATCGATTGAGCTGATCCGCCGCGATGCGCGCCTTGTCAGGGACCGTGAAGGCCTCCGCGACGCGTCTTGAGATCATGTCAGGCATCAGGCGGGACGCGAGTGTCAAGCATCTCCCGGGACACGACAGCCGGACTGCCGGCGATGTTGTGCAAAGTTCCTGTACGTCTTCAAGGCGGCCCGAGACGGGCCGCACGCGCCGCCGCCTGGGAGCGCGTCTGACCCCTCCCTTAGCCGGTCGGGGCCAGCCACGCGCAGGTGCATCGTGTTCCGCCGCTTGTGCACGAGTTCATCGACGACTGCCTGGGCTGGCACGCCATGGACCCGTCCAGGCGTCGTTGTCCTCAAAGGTCTTGAAGGGCAGCCACATCATGACCATCCCGACGAGGAGGCCGAGTGCGTAGACGGGGTAGCGGGCACGCCACCAGCTCCGCAAGTTCTGCACGGTGGCCATGGTGGCAGTCGATATCGACGAGCGGCGGTAGGTTGACCGGATGACGGAACAGCTGCTCCGGTCGTCGTTTGGCGCGGCGGCGACCGCGTACGCCGAGCACCGCCCGGATTACGCGCAGGCAGCGGTGCGGTGGGCGTTGGAGCCCGCCCCAGGCCTACGGGTGCTCGACCTGGGCGCTGGCACCGGCAAGCTGTCCGCGACGCTCGTGGCGGTGGGCGCGGACGTCGTGGCGGTCGAGCCCGACCCGGCGATGCTCGCCGAGCTACGCCGTGCGGTGCCGGCCGTCGGTGCCCTGCCGGGTAGCGCCGAGGCCATTCCGTTGCCGGACGGGTCCGTCGATGCCGTGCTCGCCGGCAACGCCCTGCACTGGTTCGACATGGCCGTCGCCGGGGCGGAGATCGCCAGAGTCCTCGCGCCCGGCGGTGTCCTGGCTGGTCTGTGGAACATTCTGGACGACCGGATCGACTGGGTTGCCGGGCTCGAACGGGTCAGCGGGAGTGCGGCCATCGGCCCGCGTGACACGCTGAGCAGTTGGCGAGCGGCGACGGCGGACATGCTCGTTCCGAGGACCGGCCTGGTCGCCCGGTTCGGGTCGGCGGAGCAGGTCGAGTTCCCGCACGGTCAGCGGCGTACCGCCGACTCGCTCGTCGCGACGCTCGCGACGCGGGCCGGGATGCTGGTCATGCCGGAAGAGGAGCGAGAGGATGCCCTCGGTCGGATCCGCTCTTTCCTCGGGAGCCGACCCGAAACGGCACACGGCGAGTTCACGCTGCCGATGCTGACCGGCGTGCTGCGCGCCCGCCGGAGCTGACGGCCGGCGACCCGGCGAACCGACATCGGGGCGGGGCGTTGAAAGCTGTGCTGACAGGCGCCGGGGTGGCGTTGGTGGGCCTGTTCTCGGCGAAGGACAGGGAGTTCGACAGCAAGCTCGATCTGCTCGCCGGCCTGGTGGAAGCCCACGGTGGCCAGGTCGTGGGCCGGCACGTGCAGCGGCGGGGTGTCTCTTCCGGCGGCGCGGACAAGATGGGCGACCCGTTCTCGCGGCGAACGTTGCTCAGCCCCGGTAGGGCCCGCGAAATCGCCGAGGCCTGCCGGCAGCGCGGGGTCGGCGTCGTGGTCTTCGCGAACCCGCTGACCGACCACCAGCGGGCCGTCCTCACTGACATGTTCGGCTGTCTCGTGGTGAGTGGCGAGGACCTCCGACAGGTCAGGGACGGACGGTCTTCTCGCCATGGACGGTTACGTACTCCGCGGCGAGCCAGGACCCAAGGTCGTCGATGAGTTCGCGCAGCACGCCCGGGTGCGGCGAGGGTGTGCGGCCGATGACGGCAGCTCTGCGCATCTGCTCGGCGCGTTCCGGGTAGTAAAGCCCAAACGCGTCGGCGGATTCGGTGAGGTCGCTCGTCCAGCCTCCCCACCGAGGCATGATCAGCGTGAAGCCGGTCCTGACGACGCGACGAGCGATGACCCGGCTGAGGGCCTTCCGTTGCTGGTCGGTGGTCGCTTCGGCTGCCTGGCGGCGCCACCCCGCAAGCGCACGGGACAGGTCACCGTTCGTCTCGCGGGCGAGCAGGGGAGTGGGCCGGTAGCGGGGAAGGTGGTCGGCGAGGTCGTCGCCCAGCAGGGGAGTGCACAGGCAGGCGACGAAGAAGCCGAGGTCGTGCCGCTCAAGCTCGCTGAGCAGCGTACGCGCACTGAACAGCAGGACGCCCACGCCGTCGATCTGCGGAAAGGACCGGTCGAGGTCTTGCTCGATCCGGGTGGCTGCCGCCCGGTCGGCCTCGGTTGGTTCGGTGCGCAGGGCGAGCAGCAGGTCGAGATCGGAGACGCCGAGGACAGCGGTGCCACGCGGGATGCTGCCGTAGAGGTAGGCGCTGTGCAGCAGAGCACCGTCGAACGACTCCGGTATCCGAGCGCGTGCCGCGTCGACAACACCGGCGAACGCGGCCGGGATCCGACTCAGCGCACCCTCGCGCGCAATCCAGCCCTCGGCGTCCAGTCCTCTCCCGGCCATGGGGACACTCTGCCGGAGTTGGCGACGACGATCAGCCTCCGCCCAGGCGACCTCGGCGTCCTACTGCTCGGCCCAGGCGCCCAGCTCGTTACCGCTGGGGTCGGTGAAGTGGAACCGCCGGCCACCGGGGAACTCGTACGGCCCGTTCACCACCTGGCCGCCGGCCTCCTTGACGGCCTGCACCGATCGGTCCAGGTCGCTGGAGTAGAGCAGCACGAGCGGGCCACCCGCCCGAACCTCCCTGTCCACACGGAGACCGCCGACCTCGGGCGCGGCGTCGCCGTGTGGGCTGCGGATGCCGGCGTACTCCGGCCCGTAGTCGTTGAACTGCCAGCCGAAGGCGTCGGCGTAGAACCGCTTGGCCACGGCGAGGTCGGTCACCGTGAGCTCGACGTAGTCGATGGCGTGGTGTCGGTGGGTCGATGGCTCAGACATGCGGCGATCCTGCACCCCGGGTACGACGAAACCACGACACGCAACGAAAGGTTGCGCGATTGCCGCGGGCTGTCGTAGGTTGAGTGCAACCAAAGGTTGCGAAAGGTTGTGGGCATGGAACAGGGAACGATCGAACGCGACATCCACGTCAACGCGTCCCCCGAGGTCGTCTTCGAGGTGGTCAGCCAACCCGAGCACATGCGGGAGTGGTGGCCCGACGACGCGCGGTTCGAGTCGGTCGCCGGTGCGCCCGGCGAGCTGGTCTGGCGCGACGCCGACACCGGCGAGACGAAGACCGTCGCGCTGGCCGTCGTCGAGGTCGACCCGCCGAAGCGGTTCTCCTTCCGGTGGTGCTTCACCGAGCAGGACCGGAGCGGGCAGGCGCTCTTCGTCACCTTCGACCTGGTGCCCAGCGGCGCCGGGACGCTGATCCGGATGACCGAGACCGGGTTCCGCGAGCTGGGTTGGGAGGTCGCTGTCCTGGAAGAGCAGTACCGCGACCACGAGAACGGTTGGGACCACTACATGCCCCGACTGGGCGAGTACGTCGCGCGGCTGGTCGCGACAGCGTGAGCGCGGCGGTCGACGACGAGCTGTGGTCGGCGATCGGCGACCCGATCCGGCGTACGATGATCGATCTTCTTCTCGCTGACGGGCCGGGGACGGCCACCTCGTTGAGCAGGCGGCTACCCGTCACCCGTCAGGCCGTCTCGAAGCACTTGGCGGTCCTCGACCGGGTGGGACTGATCAACGCCGAGCCGGCCGGTCGCGAGCGTCACTACCAGGTGGACGAGGCGCAACTCGCCCGCGCTGTCGCCCAGTTGTCGGCGGTCGGCTCTACCTGGGACGCCCGCCTCCGCCGGATCAAGCGCATCGCCGAGACGATCGAACGCCACCGCACCAACAACCAGGGAGGCTGAAGATGGTGGACATCCTGCACCAGGTCGGCGTCGTCGCTCCGCTTGCCGACGTCTACCGGGCGGTGGCAACCCCCGAGGGCGTCGCCGGCTGGTGGTCGGTCGACACGACCGGCAAGAGTGAGGTCGGCGGGCAGTTGGCCGTCCACTTCGGTGACGAGGGCGGGTTCGACCTGGAGATCCTTGAGCTGGACCCGGATGGCCGGGTGCGGTGGCGGGTCGTCGGTGGGCCCGAGGAGTGGATCGGCACCGAGATCGACTGGCGGCTCGGCCAGCGAGGCCGGTTCACGATCGTCGACTTCACGCACGCGGGTTGGCGCGAGCCGACCGAACTCATGCGCGAGTGCAGCACCAAGTGGGCGGTCTTCCTGATGAGTCTCAAGGAGTTGGTCGAGACGGGGCGCGGCCGGCCGGCGCCGAACGACGTCCAGATCAGCGACGGGCACTGACCTCGATGCCGGTTGGGCTTCCGGGGGATCGCGCGCCTCGCCGCGAGATCGCGATCCCCCCGGCGGCCAGGCCGAGAGCGGCTATCGCCACCGCACAGAGCAGCAGCGTCGGGCGTGCGCCGATGGCGCTCACCAACGGCCCGCCCAGCATGGTGCCCAGGGGCACCGCCAGCACGAGGATGGCGCCGTTCGCGGCGAGCACGGCCGGGAGCTGCGCGGTCGACGTGCTGCGCTGGAACAGCGCCATCGAGGTGGACCGGTACGGTGCCCAGATCACGCCCGCCAGCGCGAAGGCCGGCAGCGACAGGCTGACCGGTGCGCCCAGGCCGAGGGGCAACATGGCCACCCCGAAACCGATGACGATGCCGATGGTGGTGGCGCGCAGCGGCCAGTCGCGAAGGTAGCCGGCGATCACACCCCCGACGAGGCCGCCCAGACCGAACGCGGTGTAGTAGGCGCCGAGCAGCGTCGCGGAGGCGTGCAGGTCGTCGGTGATGTGGATGGGCATCGCCACGTACACCGGTCCGAAGAGGAAGAAGAACCCGAGGCTCAGCACCAGCAGACCCAGCAGGGTGGGGTCGTGGCGGATGACAGCGAAACCGGCCGTCCGCGACGCCCCGCGCTCGGACCGGCGGACGCCGCCGGCGACGGGAAGGGCGAAACGGTACGTGAGGGCCAGCACGGCGAAGGTGACGGCGTCGACAGCCAGCACCCACACCGGGCTCACCCAGCCGATCAGGATGCCCGCCAGCGGCGGGCCGACGATGGTGGCGAACGCGGCGATGGTCGTGAGCAGCGCATTCGCCGGCAGGTGGTGCTGTGGCGGCAGCAACTCGGCGATCAGGGTGAAGCGCCCGGCGGCACCCCACGAGTGCAGCAACGCCGAGGCGGCGAGCAGGAAGACGTACAGCCAGACGGTGAGCACACCGGTGAGGTGCGCGAGGGGGATCGCCCCGAGCGCGCTGGCCCGCAGGATGGCGTCCCACCCGGCGAGTTGCGCGCCGCTTCGCCCACGCAGTAGCCGGCCGAAGACGACAGTCCCGGCCGCGCTGGGCAGCGTGTACGCCGCCATGGCCAGCGCGATCCAGGTGCCCCGCTGATCGTGCGGGGCGAGTTGGATGGCGAGCCACGTCACCGCGACCACCGCCAGGCCGTCGCCCAACGCCGAGACGGCCAGCCCGGGCAGAACGCGCCGGAGCTGAGGGTGACTGACCACCGGCCAGTACGGAGAGGAGCGCGGGAAACGGGAGGCGTCCGGCATGCTGTCAGCTCACCCGGCGCGAGACCCGCTTATCAACACCTACTGCTACCAGCAGAATCAAACCGAGGGTGAAAGCCGGGTCACCGTTGCGGGCCGTCGTTTCCGCGGGCGGCGCCGAAGGACGAGCCGATGCTCGCCACTATCGAACCCACCGAGGCCAGTGACACCGCCACCGTGCCGGCAGTGTCGGCCCCGCCGTCCCCGGTCACCCTGAGGATGATGCCGGTGACCATCAGGACGACCGACAGGGCCAGGACTACCTGGACGGCTCGTTTGCTCATGGCGGCATCTCACCTTTCCGGCGGCGGGAGATCGACTCGGGTTCCATGACGTCGGGGCGATGACACCCCGACTTTCCGAAACCCGAGCCGATCAAACCGCTACTCCGCCCGGTAGACGGAGATGTGCGACGGGCTGTCGGCCTGGAACGGTCGCCGGTGCCAGTCGGCGTACCGCTCGGTGAGCCGGAGCCCGGCCTGCTGCGCCATCTCGTCGATCTGGTGCGGCCAGGCGTACCGCATGGCGAACGGCTTCAGGTGCACACCGTCCGCGTCGAACGTGATCGTCTGCCGGACGAACCGCTGCGCCGGCCTGTCGTACCGGTGCAGGCGGATCGTCGCGGAGTCCTCGGTGACCTCACGCACCTGCACCTGCTCGTCCGAGTCGAAGCTGCGCGGGTCGGGCACGAACGTCTCGATGACGAACGCGCCGCCGGGCGACAGCACCCGTGCGACGTTGCGGAAGCAGTCCGCCTGCCGCTCGGCGTCCACCAGGTTGAACAGGGTGTTGAAGACCAGGTACGCGAGCCGGAACTCACCGGCCACCGGCACGTCCGCCATGTCGGCGACGACCACCGGGATCCGGTCGCCGCCGGGTTTCGCCAGCAGCTGCGCGAGCATCTCCTCGGACGCCTCGACGCCGTGCACGGCGAGGCCGCGTTCGGCCAGCGGCAACGCGACCCGGCCGGTGCCGATCGCCAGTTCGAGAACGGGACCCCCGTCGGCCAGGTCGGCCAGGAAGTCCACCGCCGGCGCGGGGTCGGGGTTACCTGGGGCGTCGTAGTCGGCAGCCCAGAGCCGGCCGAAGAGGCCGGGATCGTCGAAGACCGACATCAGCGGCCTCCGGGGTTGAGATCAGTGGCGCCCAGCAGCGCCAAGGGAACAAACCTGCTCACGAAGTCTCGATTCCTCGGGTCGGACGACTGTTGGTTCGGGGGACTTCGTCGTGTTGGGCATGATGGCTGCTCCCTCCGCCTGGCTGTCGACCCAGGACACCAGAGACGCCGTGGGCCCGGCAAGGCAATTACGCCAGCCGGGCCCACGACGGCACGTGCGCTCAGGAGATGTGGTGCAGGATCACGTTGTGCACGTGGTGGCTCTTCTGCGCGCCACGGAACTCCACCTCGTAGGTGTGCGTACCGACGTGGATGGCGATGGCGCCGGTGGAGAAGAACGAACCACCCCACGACTTGTTGCTGACCACACTCACGCTGGTGATCTTCGAGTACGGGATGCTGGTGATCGCGAACCGCTTGCCGACGAACGACCGGTCCTGAATGATCACGCGACGGTCGGTCAGCCCGATGAACCCGGTGCCGGTGCCGACGGCGTCGTAGACGGCGATGATCTGCTCGCCTTCGAGGAGGCCACTCTCAATCTGCTGGACCTGCTCTTTGCGGTCGTACGCGATGTTCGCCATGTGCTCCAGGCTAGAAAACCGGTGCCAACGTGCCCACCCGGGCGATGACCACGAACTCGCCGTCGCCGTGGCCGACGGGCTCGCCGCGCCAGCCCCCGTGAACGCGGTCCACAATGAAGCCCGCCCTGGTCAGAGAGGTGCGCAGCTCGACCTCGGTGCGGAAACGCAGGCTCGCCGCGCTGAGGAGTTCTTCCCCGTCGTCGAAGTGGTAGTGGTGGGTGAAGTCGACCACTCCGTCGCGTACCCCGGTGACCTCGGTCCATGCGCGGACCTCGCCGCCGTCGGGCAGCATGACCAGCCGGTGCGAATCCACCGGGTTCCACAGCTCCCAGCGACGGTCCGCCGGGTCGCGCGCGTCGAACACCAGCCGACCGCCGGGCACGAGTGCCCGGGCCAGGTCGGCGAGGGTACGCGCCCACTCCGCATCGTTCACGAAGAACTGCGCGACGTGGCTGGTCAGCAGCGCCACGTCGAACGCCCGATCCGGCAGCAGCGCCGAGGTGCCAGCGAGCCAGGTCACCCGCTCACCACAGGGCTTGGCACGGGCGGCGGCCAGTGACGCGTCGGCCGGGTCCACTCCCGTGACGGTGTGACCAGCGGCGGCGAGGGCAACTGTCAGCCGGCCGGTGCCGCAGCCGAGGTCCAGCACCCGGGCAGCCGGGGTCTCGTCGACCACCGCCTGGAAGAAGTCGTCGTCCGGCCCCCACCGGCACTCCGCGTCGTACACCTGGACCAGCCGGTGGTGGCGGAACTCGGCGTGCCTCATCGGGGGTTCGCGTCGGTGGCGGCACTGACGAACTCGCGTACCCGGGTGGTGGTGTTGCTGGGCAGCCAGACCGGCCCTCGTTCGATCGGTGGCGCGTCGTGGATGGGCACGTACGCCACGTCGGGGCGCGGGTAGTAATGCCGCGTGTGCTCGCCCACCGGCAGGACGCCCCGGCCCAGGGCGACTAGGGACAGCATCTCGGAGAAGGTGTTCCCGGCGGGCCCCTTCGGCACCGCCCGGCCGGACGGGGTGCGCTCCGGGGTGCGGTCCCGCTTGAACTCCACCGAGGTCACCGTCGGGTACTGCACCACCGGGTGGTCGGCGAGCACCTCCAACGACACCGACCGCTCCCGGGTAAGTGGGTGACCCGCCGCTACCGCCAGCGCCCGGTCCTCGGAGAGCAGCGCCGTGCCGGTGGCCATCCCGTCGAACGGGTACGAAGCGATCAACACGTCTGTCGAGCCGTCGAGCAACCCCGATCGGGTGGTGGACAACTGCGCCTCGTGCACCTCCACCCGACAGTCGGGGTGCCGTTCACCGAACAGGGCCACCGCCCGGAGCAGTACCGGCGCGGTCCACTCGCCGAGGAACGCCACCCGTAGCGTCCCGGTCACGCCCCGGGCGGCGTCGGTCGCGCGGCGGACGGCCTCGTCCATCTCGGCGACCAGCGGGGCCAGCTCGTCGGCGAGTTGCCGGCCGATCGGGGTGAGCCGGACGACCCGACTGGTGCGGGCGAACAGCGGCGCGCCGATCCGGCGCTCCAGCTTCTTCACGATGTGGCTGACCCGGCCGGTGCTGACTGTCAACCGCTCGGCGGTCCGGCCGAAGTGCAGTTCGTCCGCGAGGGTCAGGAACGTCTCGACCTCGTACCGCTCCAGCACATCGTTCCCATCGTTGACCTGTGGGCAACGATCGTAGCGGCATCGGGTCTTGGTCCACGCCCCTCGTCCGAGGATCGTGAATGGGCCAGCGAAAACCAAGCGAAAGGCTCCGACATGAGCGTTGACGACTACCTGAGCGACCTGCCTGGAGGAGGCGTGAGCGCGATGCGGGTAACCGGTTTCGACCACCTGGTGCTGACCGTCGCCGACGTGGAACGGTCCCTGGACTTCTACTGCGGCCGGCTCGGGCTGGCGCCGGTGCGGGTCGACGAGTGGCGTGCGGGCACCGTCCCGTTCCCGTCGGTGCGGATCAGCCCCGACAGCATCATCGACCTCGTCCACGGTGAGCCGCAGGGCGCGAACGTGGACCACTTCTGCCTGGTGGTGGCACCACTGGACTGGGCGCAGGTGATCGATTCGGGGGTCTTCACGGTGCTGACCGGGCCGGTCAGCCGGTTCGGCGCGCGCGGTTCGGCGACCTCGATCTACGTGCGGGACCCGGACGGCAACTCGGTGGAGCTGCGCTGGTACCCGCAGGACGCCGGATCGGATTCGGAGACGGTCGTCAGGCCTCGGTGACCGCCCGGTAGGCGTCCTCGATGCGGGCGGCCAACAACACCTCGCCCTCGGTCAGCGGGTCGCCGCTGCCGTGCCCGACCCGGATCTGGGTGCTGTCGGCCCGGCGGCTGATCTCGGGCCGCAGATGCAGCGCATCCGCGACGACCTTGACCCGTTCAGTTAGTGCGGCGTGTTGGGTATCGTCGATCACGAGCGTTCGTCGGATCTGCTCGCCCTCGCGCGTCCAACCAGATAGCAAGGTCAACGCGTCGGAAAGGTAGTCGTGCTTGGCCCTGCTGCTGAACAGCACGCGCATCACCGCACCCCCCAAGCGCCGTTGCCGGCTTGTGGCCAAATCGTCGCCATCCCGTGTCTTGTCGGTGTCTCCTAGTCTCTCGCTGCTCGGAGGGGGTGTCCACGCCCACACTTCCGTGTCTTATTGGCCTAGCGGACGGCTACGGTACCCAAACCGCCGATTGATCTGGCACCCTGGACGCCCGTGCGGACCGAACGGGCGAATGATGGCGGGCAGGCCGAACGACGGGACCTGAAGGTGATCGTCGGTGCGGCGATCATCCGGGATGGGCGAGTGCTCGCCTGTGCGCGTTCCGCACCACCCGAGGTAGCGGGCATGTGGGAGTTTCCGGGCGGAAAGGTCGAGCCGGGGGAGGCCGAGACCGACGCGTTGATCCGGGAGTGCGCCGAGGAGTTGGCCGTACGCGTCGAGATCGGCGACCGGGTCGGCCGCAACGTACGGATGGCGCACGGCCGCTCGGTGCTCAAGGTGTACGCGGCCCGCCTGCTCGGCGGCGACCAGCCACAGGCGCTGGAGCACGAGGCGCTCCGCTGGCTCACCGCCGACGAGTTGGACTCGGTCACCTGGCTCCCCGCCGACGCCCCCATCGTGGCCGCCCTCCGCCCCCTCCTGCTCACCTCACGTTGATCATGAAGTTATTGCCACCGGCGGCGGCGTGTCGTGGCAATAACTTCATGATCAACGGGGGCGACGGGGGGTCGGGGGCGACGGGGGGTCGGGGGCGGCGGGGGCCGGGGGCGGACGTGGGGCGGGGGCGGACGTGGGGCGGGGGCGGACGTGGGGCGGGGGCCGTGGCTGTCGCCACGGCCCCCGTCTCTGTTCAGGTGGTTAGTGCTTGTTGTCCTGCTCCGGGTGGGCGAAGTTGAGGTGCTCCGGAGGCAGCGGGAAGGTCACGTCGTCGCCGAACGGCGACGGCGCGGCGGCCCGGTCGAAGGTGAGTTCGGTCAGCGGCAGCTTGCCCCGGTCGTCGACCGCCGGAGCGGTCGGGTGGGGCACCTCCCGGTGCCAGTTGACGCCGCTCTGCGCCTGCGCCTCAGCCCGCGAATCGTGGGAGCCACCCGCGTGCGAGTGCACCCCACCCCGGGCGGAGCCCGGGGTCGCCGAGCCCTGACGGGCGGTGGTCACGCTGGTCTGGGGCGTCTCGCCCCGACGGAAGATCTTGCTACCAAGCCACACAAGGGGATCGTACCTGCGGTCGACGACCCGTTCCTTCATGGGGATGATCCCGTTGTCAGTGATCTTGATGTGCTCGGGGCAGACCTCGGTACAGCACTTGGTGATGTTGCAGAAGCCGAGGCCCTGTTCGGCCTGCGCGTACTCCTTGCGGTCGGTCCGGGCGTCCAGCGGGTGCATGTCCAGCTCGGCCGCCCGGATGAAGTACCGCGGGCCGGAGAACGCCTGCTTGTTCTCCTCGTGATCGCGGATCACGTGGCAGACCGTCTGGCACAGGAAGCACTCGATGCACTTGCGGAACTCCTGCGAGCGCTCCACGTCGACCTGCTGCATCCGGTAGTCACCCGGGGCCACGTCCGCCGGAGGAGCGAACGCCGGGGTCTCCCGAGCCTTCTCGTAGTTGAACGAGACGTCGGTGACCAGGTCCCGGATGATCGGGAAGGTGCGCAGCGGGGTGACAGTGACGGTCTCGTCGTCGCCGAAGGTCGACATCCGCGTCATGCAACCCAGCCGCGGCTTGCCGTTGATCTCCATGGAGCAGGAGCCGCACTTGCCGGCCTTGCAGTTCCACCGGCAGGCCAGGTCGGGCGCGTCGGTGGCCTGCAGGCGGTGGATGACGTCGAGGACGACCTCGCCCTCGTTCACCTCCACCATGTAGTCCTGGAGGTCACCGCCGCTCTCGTCGCCCCGCCAGATCCGGAACTGACGCTTCCCGCTCATCGGTTGTCCGCCTCTCCAGCGTCGGCAACGAGGGCGTCGAAGTCGGCGATCTCCTCGTCGGTGAGGTACTTGGCCAGCTCGGCCCGGTCGAAGAGGCCGATCAGCTCCGGCCGCATCTTCGGCAGCGGCTTGCGGGTCAGCTGCACTGTGTCGCCGTCCAGCGCGCAGACCAGGTTGACCTGCCGCCACTTCGGCTCCATCGCCGGGTAGTCCTCCCGGGTGTGCCCGCCGCGCGACTCCTGCCGCTCCAGCGCCGCCTTCGCCGTGCACTCCGAGACCACCAGCATGTTGCGCAGGTCCAGCGCGAGGTGCCAGCCCGGGTTGTAGCGTCGGCCGCCGGCCGCGCTCACCTTGGCCACCCGCTCACGCAGCTCGGCGAGCCGGACCAGCGCGTCGGCCAGCTCACCCTCCCGGCGGATGATGCCCACCAGGTCACCCATGACCGCCTGGAGGTCCTGCTGAAGGGTGTACGGGTTCTCGCCGGTGTCCCGTTGCAGCGGCGCGAGGGCGGTCTCCACGGCCGCCTCGACCTCGTTCACCGCCACCTTCGGCCGGGCGGTCAGCCCGTCGGCGTAGCTGGCCGCGTGCCCGCCCGCCCGCTTGCCGAAGACCAGCAGGTCGGACAGGGAGTTACCACCGAGTCGGTTGGAGCCGTGCATGCCACCGGAGACCTCACCGGCGGCGAACAGCCCGCGTACGTGGCCGAAGGCGGCACCCGAATCCGGGTCGACCTCGACGCCGCCCATCACGTAGTGGCAGGTCGGCCCGACCTCCATCGGCTCGGCCGTGATGTCGACGTCGGCCAGCTCCTTGAACTGGTGGTACATCGACGGCAGCCGGCGGCGGATCTCGTCGGCCGAACGTCGGCTCGCGATGTCCAGGAAGACGCCACCGGCGGGGGAACCCCGGCCGGCCTTGACCTCGCTGTTGATGGCGCGGGCCACCTCGTCGCGGGGCAGCAGCTCCGGCGGGCGTCGGTTGTTGTCCGGGTCGGTGTACCAGCGGTCCGCCTCCTCCTCGGTCTCCGCGTACTGCTTGCGGAAGACGTCGGGGACGTAGTCGAACATGAACCGCTTGCCGTCGGAGTTCTTCAGGACGCCACCGTCACCACGCACCGACTCGGTGACCAGGATGCCCTTCACCGAGGGCGGCCAGACCATGCCGGTCGGGTGGAACTGGAGGAACTCCATGTTGATCAGCGTCGCCCCGGCGCGCAGCGCCAACGCGTGCCCGTCCCCGGTGTACTCCCAGGAGTTCGAGGTGACCTTGTAGGAGCGTCCGACGCCGCCGGTGGCCAACACGACCGCCGGCGCCTCGAAGAGGATGAACTCGCCCGACTCGCGGTAGTAGCCGAACGCGCCGGCCACCCGGTCACCGTCGAGCAGCAGCTCGGTGATGGTCGTCTCGGAGAACACCCTGATCCGGGCGTCGTACGAGCCGAACTCCCGCTGGTCCTCCTGCTGAAGCGAGACGATCTTCTGCTGGAGGGTGCGGATCAGCTCCAGGCCGGTCCGGTCGCCCACGTGCGCCAGGCGCGGGTACTCGTGGCCACCGAAGTTGCGCTGCGAGATCTTGCCGTCCTTGGTGCGGTCGAAGAGCGCACCGTACGTCTCCAGCTCCCAGATCCGCTGCGGCGACTCCTTCGCGTGCAGCTCGGCCATCCGGAAGTTGTTGAGGAACTTGCCGCCGCGCATGGTGTCGCGGAAGTGCACCTGCCAGTTGTCCCGGCTGTTCACATTGCCCATCGCGGCGGCCGCGCCGCCCTCGGCCATCACCGTGTGCGCCTTGCCGAACAGCGACTTGGAGATGATCGCGGTCTTCTTGCCGGCCAGCCGGGCCTCGATCGCCGCGCGCAGACCGGCGCCGCCGGCCCCGATGACGACGACGTCGTAGTGGTGTCGTTCGATGCGAGTGGTTGTGGTCATGTCAGGGGCCCTTTAGTTGATGAACCGCAGGTCGGAGAACCAGCCGGCCGCGAGCGCCATGATGTAGAAATCGGCCAGCGCCAGGGTGCCGAGGGTGATCCAGGCGAGCTGCATGTGCCGGACGTTCAACGCCGAGACGAACGTCCAGGCCTTGTACCGCACCGGGTGCTTGGAGAAGTGCTTGAGCCGGCCGCCGATGATGTGCCGGCAGGAGTGGCAGGAAATCGTGTACGCCCAGAGCATCACCACGTTGAGCAGCAGGATGATGTTGCCCAGCCCGAAGCCGAAGCCCTTCGGCGAGTGGAAGGCGAGGATCGCGTCCCAGGTGTTGATCAGCGAGATGATCGCGGCGGCGTAGAAGAAGTAGCGGTGCAGGTTCTGCCCGAGCAGCGGGAAACGAGTCTCACCGCCGTACTCCTTGTGCCCGTCCGGGACGGCGCAGGCCGGCGGCGACAGCCAGAACGACCGGTAGTACGCCTTGCGGTAGTAGTAGCAGGTGAGCCGGAACAGCAGCAGGAACGGCAGGGTCAGCGCGGCGTCCGGGATGATCCACCAGCCGGGCAGGAACCGGCCGAAGTGCGAGGCTTCCTCGACACACCGGTCGGTCACGCACGGGGAGTAGAACGGGGTCAGGTAGTGGAACTGGTCCACCCAGTACCACTTGTGCATGAAGACCCGGACGGTCGCGTACGCGACCCAGGCGCTGAGCCCGATCACGGTGATCAGCGGGGCGAACCACCATCGGTCGGTACGCAACGTCTTCGCCGCGATGGCGGCGCGCGCCCGCGCCCCCCTCGGCCTCGTTGCCGTTGAAGTCATTCGAGTCGTCTCCTCGACGGGCCCGTACGGGCGGGCTGGTCTCTCTCCGGTCGGCACGCGGACCGGCGAACCCGCACCCGCTGCCACGTCATGCGCACACCAACGACCACGCCGGATCGACCGACGCAGCTAAGTGACACACGTTACGCCGATCTCCGCGAGCCGTCCGCGCAAGGGAGTGGTCCGTGTGTCTGGCCTGCGGAAAAGCCCTCGACGCGCCGGTTTGGCGCCCCCGGTCGAGAACGTCAGCCGGAGGCTCCTCCGGTGAAGTGCCAGGACGCCAGCCGCAGCGACGGCGCCGCCCACCAGGCACCGTCCACCCGGTCCGGTTGGCGCACCGCTCGCGCCCCCAGCCCGAGCACCGCCCCCGGCCCGAGCGCCCGCGGGTACGACTCGGTGAACCGCAGGTCACGGACCGCCCGGACGACAGTGCCGTCCTCGATCAGCCAGACGCCGTTGCGGGTCAACCCGGTGACGACGAGGCTCTTCGGGTCGAGCACCCGGGTGTACCAGAGGTCGGTGACCAGCAGCCCTCGGCGTACGCCGGCCACCAACGCGGCGGTGTCCGCGTCGACGACAGCCCCGGCCGCCGCGCCGGTGGTGCTCCGGCCCACCGCACTGGCCGGACCCGCCACCGCGCCGGTGAGCCGCAGGTTGCGCGGCATCGGGCCCCAGGTGGCACCGCCCGCGACCGCGTGCCCGGTGGACTCCACGCCCGCCTCGGCGGCGGTGCGGCGATCGTGCGCCACCGCGCGGGTGGTGCCCGCCTCGACCAGCGTCAGCGCCCGCCGGCCGGTGCCCTCCGCGTCGAAGGGCAACCCGGACCCGCCCAGCGGGTCGTCCACCACTGTCACCGCCCGGTCGAACTGGGCGGCGCCCGGCTCGGCGAACGACTGCCGCTCGGCGTACCGCTTGCCGTTGAAGCCGTAGAAGGACAGGTTCTGCAGGAGGTCCGCCACGGCGGCCGGCTCGAACACCACCTCGTAGTGCCCCGGCGGCAGCTCGACCGGGTCGGCCGCCGCCTGCGCCTTGGCGGCCGCCTGCGCGCCCAACTCGGCGCCGTCGAGGTCGGACAGCCGGTCGGCGCTGCGCCGGGCCACCCCGTCCGCGCCATCGCGGCGGGCGATGCCGTCCATCGCCGCCTCCACCGAGCGCCCGTACGCCGAGTGCCCGGCCGAGTTGGCGAACGCCGACGAGCGGTGCGCGGTGCGGCAGTAACCGGCGGTGCTCAGGCCCCCGGCGGCGGCCACGAACGCCCCCACCCGATCGGCCCGCTGATCCGGCTCGGCGTGCGCGGTGGCCTCGTCGACGGGCGGGGCGTCCGGCGTGGGCATGGGCGGGGTCAGCCCCGGCCAACCCGCGTCGGGCGGGCAGAGCCGCGCCGCGGCCAGGGTGCGCTCCACCAGGGCGGACAACCCGTCGGCGGTGACCACGCTGCCGCCACCGGCAGCCGTCCGTCCGTCGACGTGAACCCGCAGCCGGACCCCGACGGTCGACTCGGAGACGTTCTGGTGGATGCCCGAGTTGGCGAACCGGGTCAGCGCCAGGTCCGCCCGCGTCACCACCGCCTCGGCCTGCGCGGCCGGCCCGCCAAGACGCCGAACCAGCTCCACGACCTGCCCCGCCAGCTCGACCTCGCTCCTCGCGCTCACGCTGCGCCGCCTTTCGTTCGCGACTGCGGGGCTCGCAAGCCCGGCTCGCTCCTCGCGCTCACGCTGCGCCGCCTTTCGTTCGCGACTGCGGGGCTCGCAAACCCGGCTCACTCCTCGCGCTCACGCTGCGCCGCCTTTCGTTCGCGACTGCGGGGCTCGCAAGCCCGGCTCGCTCCTCGCGCTCACGCTGACACCCCCACACGGACGTTGCGGAAACGGGCCGGCGCGGCCGGGTGGCCGGTGTGCCCGACCTGGCCGGGTTGGCCCTTGCCGCAGTTGGGCGTCCCCCAGGAGACCGTCTCGCTGGAGAGCATGTCCATCGAACGCCAGAACAGCGGGCCGATCCCGGTGTACGTGGGGTTGCGCAGCATCCGCCCCCGCCGCCCCTTCTTGATCTCCCAGCCGACCTCGCAGCCGAACTGGAAGTTGAGCCGCTTGTCGTCGATCGACCAGGACCGGTTGAGGTCCATCAACACGCCGTCGTCGGTGGCCGCGATGATCTCCTCCAGCGTGTGTGGGCCGGGTTCCAGGCCGACGTTCGTCATCCGCACCATCGGCAGGCGGGCCCACCCGTCGGCTCGTACGCTGCCGCCGTAGTCGAGGCTGGCCATGGCGGCGGAATCCCGGCCGGCGAGCACACCCACCCACCGACCGTCGCGGACCGCGTCCCGCTTGACCGCCGGGGAGCCCTCGTCGTCGAAACCGAAGCTGCCCAGCGCCCCCGGGATCGTCGGGTCGATGGTGATGTTCATCAGCTCCGAGCCGTACCGCAGCGAGCCGAGTTGGGCCAGGTCCAGCCAGGACGTGCCGGCGAACGCCGCCTCCCAGCCGAGGATCCGGTCCAGTTCGATGGCGTGCCCGACCGACTCGTGAATCTGCAGGGCCAACTGCTCGCCGCCGAGGATCAGATCCGTCTCGCCGGCCGGGCAGACCGGCGCGGTGAGCAGCGCCCGGGACTCCTCGGCGATCTGCGCGGCGTGCGCGGCCAGATCCAGCGACTCGACCAGCTCCCACCCCGTGGTGCCGTACTGGCCGCGGTAGCTCGGCCAGGAGCGACGCTGCGTCTCGCCGTCGCCGATCGAGGTGGCCGAGATGCCGCCGCCGCACTCGCGGATGCGCTGGTCGATCCGGTGGCCCTCGCTGGAGACGAACCACTTCGCGGTGTCCCAGATCTGGTACAGGCCCTCGGCCAGGTCAGCGCCGTGCTCGGCCATCGTCCGGGTCGCGTCGACAAGCAGATCGCCCTTGTCCGACAGGGGCACCCCGAGTGGATCGATCTGGCAGCCGGAGGCCCAACTCGCGGTGACCGCCTGGACTGGCACCAGGTCGACCGAGGGGCCCGGCACCCGTGCGCTCGCCATGGCGGTCCGCGTCGCGCGCCGGCCGGCGTCGCGGGCGGCGGCGTCCGACAGATCGGGTACGGCGTGGAAGCCCCAACTCGCCCCGACCAACGCTCGGACCCCGAGCCCGATGCTCTCGTCCTGGGTCAGCTCCTCCACGTCACCGTTGCGCGCGGTCATCGACTCGTAGCGGCGGTGCATCACCCGGGCGTCGGCGTACCGGGCGCCCGCGTCGAGGGCGGCCTGGACGGCGGCGGTGGCCGCGTCGAACTCGGTCATGGACCGACCCTAGGCCAGCCGACCGACACCCGTCAGGCCAGCAGATCCTCCGGTCGAATGGTGCCCCGCACCGGATCCGTCGCCCCGCCGCTTCGGAACCGCAAGATCGCGCAACATCCTGGTTGTAGTGGTCTCGGCGCGTCGGCGATGCCACTAGATCCTGGTTCGAGCGTGACCTTGGTGGCGGCGGGCGCACCAAACCCCACTCCTACTCGCGGGGGCGGTGTTCGTCGTCAAGATCCGCGCAATATCGGAGATGTTGCTGTCTCCTCGCGTGTCGGCGGCAGCAACATCGGGGAAGTTGCGGAGATCTTGGCGCGGTGCGCGGTGCGCGGTGCGCGGTGCGCGGTGCGCGGTGCGCGGTGCGCGGTGCGCGGTGCGCGGTGCGCGGTGCGCGGGGCGCGACATGAATGGGTGTGGATGGCGAGGTGACGGGGGTGCGGCGCCGATGCCGACTCGTTACGCTCGGGCCCGCTGACACGTGCCGGCTTTGTAGCTTATTTTCACCCTCGGGACTTTGCTGTAAGTTCTCTTCGTCACTGAGGGAGGTGGCCGTGGACAGCTCGGAACCCTCGCCGTCCGGGGACCCGGACGACCGTCCCGCCGTGCCGGCGCAGCGCTCCGACCAGGACGCCTACCTGCGGGTGCGTGATCTGCGGGTCCGGTTCGACACCGAGGACGGCGTGGTGCGCGCTGTCGACGGGGTGTCGTTCGCCGTCGAGCGGGGCCGCACCCTGGGCATCGTCGGTGAGTCCGGCTCCGGCAAGAGCGTCACCTCGCTGGCGATTCTCGGCCTCCACGATCCGAAACGGACCACCATCAGCGGGGAGATCTCCGTGGGTGGCCGGCAGGTGGTCGGCCTCGCGGACGATGAGGTACGCCGACTACGTGGCCGGGACATGGCGATGATCTTCCAGGATCCACTGTCGGCGCTGCACCCGTACTACACGGTGGGCCGGCAGATCGCCGAGGCGTACCGGGTGCACCACCCGAAGGCCAACCGGCGCGAGGCCCGTCAGCGGGCGGTCGACATGCTGGACCGGGTCGGCATTCCGCAGCCGGCGCGCCGCTTCGACCAGTACCCGCACGAATTCTCCGGCGGCATGCGCCAGCGGGCGATGATCGCGATGTCCCTGGTCAACGACCCGGCGCTGCTGATCGCCGACGAGCCGACCACCGCGTTGGACGTCACGGTGCAGGCGCAGATCCTGGACCTGCTCGCCGACCTGCAGGCCGAGTTCCACTCCGCGATCATCCTGATCACCCACGACCTTGGCGTGGTCGGCCAGGTCGCCGATGACGTGCTGGTCATGTACGGCGGGCGGGCCGTCGAGCGGGGCAGCGTCGAGCAGGTGCTCCGGGCGCCGCAGCATCCGTACACCTGGGGGTTGCTCTCCAGCGTGCCGTCGCTGCACGGCGACGCGGACGCGGACCTGGTGCCCATTCCCGGCAACCCGCCCAGCCTGATCAACCTGCCGTCGGGCTGCGCGTTCCACCCCCGCTGCCGGTACGCGGACCGCGCCGGCAGCCGCTCCCGCACCGAGGTGCCCGAGCTGCGCCCGGCGGGGGAGGGCGATTCGACCGGCCACCTCGTCGCCTGTCACCTGAGCGCCGAGGAACGCGCCACGTTCTACGCCGAGGAGGTCGCACGAGTGGGGGTGGCTGTGTGAGGGCGAGGAACGCAGCGCAGCGGAGTACCGCAGTCCCGAACGGAGGACCGTGGAGATGACCGATGAACCACTGCTGCGGGTACGCGGCCTGAGCAAGCACTTCCCGGTACGCCAGGGGCTGCGCGCCGCCGGCCTGGTGCGAGCGGTCGACGGGCTCGACTTCGACGTGCGCCCGGGCGAGACGCTCGGCCTGGTGGGGGAGTCGGGCTGCGGCAAGACCACCACCGGTCGGATGCTGGTGCGGCTGCTGGAGCCGACGAGCGGCAGCATCGAGTTCGACGGGCGGGACATCACGCACGCCGGCCGCCGGGAGTTGCGCCCGCTGCGCCAGGAATTCCAGATCATCTTCCAGGACCCGTACGCCTCGCTGAACCCTCGGCACACTGTGGGCCGGATCGTGGCGATGCCGCTACAGGTCAACGGGATCAAGCCGCAGGGTGGGATCAAGGCCCGCGTGCAGGAGTTGCTGGAGCTGGTCGGGCTGAACCCGGAGCACTACAACAGGTACCCGCACGAGTTCTCGGGTGGTCAGCGTCAGCGCATCGGCATCGCCCGCGCGTTGGCCCTGCGGCCGAAGCTGATCGTCGCGGACGAGCCGGTGAGCGCGCTGGACGTCTCGATCCAGGCGCAGGTCGTCAACCTGCTGCGCGACCTGCAACGGGAGCTTGGCCTGGCCTTCGTGTTCATCGCGCACGACCTGGCCGTGGTCCGGCACTTCTGCCAGCGGGTCGCTGTCATGTACCTGGGTCGGATCGTGGAGATCGGCGACCGGGCGGACATCTACGAGCGCCCGCAGCACCCGTACACCCGGGCGTTGCTCTCGGCGATCCCGGACGTCACCCAGCTCGGCCCGGCGGGGCGGATCCGGCTGACCGGTGACGTGCCCACCCCGCTGGACCCGCCGTCGGGCTGCCGGTTCCGTACCCGCTGCTGGAAGGCGCAGGACATCTGCGCCACCGAGGAGCCCGCGTTGATCCCGCGCGACGGCGGTTCGCAGGCCACCGCGTGTCACTTCCCCGAAGGGGAAGCGGCCGGCACGGGCCCCGAAGGGGAAGCGGCCAGCGCGAGTCCCGAAGGGGAGGCGGCCAGCACGAGTCCGGGGTCGGCGGAGTCGACTGCGGCGGTCGAGGAGGTGTCGTCGTGAGCCTGTCCCCGGTGGAGGGTGTCGCGCTGGCCGAGATCGAGTCCGGTGGCGACGAGGGCGGAGCCGCGACCAAGGGCGTCGTCGGACGCTCACCCGGTCAGCTCGCCTGGCTGCGGCTGCGCCGTGACCGGACGGCGATGGTCAGCGGCGTACTCCTGGTGTTCTTCATGCTGTTGGGGTTGGCTGCCCCGCTGATCGAGATGGTCTACGGGATCGGCCCGCGGGAGCAGTTCCAGAACATGCTGGACGGCTTCGGCATGCCGCTGGGGTACGCCGGCGGGGTCAGCGGCGAGCACTGGTTCGGTCTGGAGCCGGGGCTGGGCCGGGACATCTTCATCCGGCTGATCTACGGGCTGCGGACCTCGCTGTTCATCGCGTTCGCGGCGGCTCTGATCACCGCGACGATCGGGATCGTGCTGGGCGCGCTCGCCGGTTACCTCGGCGGCTGGCTCGACGCGGTGATCAACTGGATCACCGACCTGACCCTGGCCATGCCATTCCTGATCATCGCGCTGGCGCTCACACCCACCATCACGCTGCGCTTCTACGGTGAGCGGGGGCAGGTGTCGTCCGCCTTCGGGGTGGGGGTGCTGATCGCCGTCTTCGCCATCTTCGGCTGGACCAGCACGGCCCGCCTGGTCCGGGGGCAGGTGATCGCTCTGCGCGAGCGGGAGTTCGTGGAGGCGGCCAAGGCCAGTGGCGCCGGGCTGGGGCACATCATCTTCCGGCAACTGCTGCCGAACATCTGGGCGCCGATCCTGGTGTCGTTCTCCCTGGCGGTGCCGCAATTCATCACCAGCGAGGCGGCGCTGTCGTTCATCGGCGTCGGCCTCAGCGACGAGACGCCCAGCTTCGGCCGAATGATCTACCGCAGTCTGGACTTCCTCCAGACCGACCCGGCGTACGTGTTCTTCCCGGGCATCACGATCTTCGCGCTGGTGTTCGCCTTCAACCTCTTCGGCGACGCGTTGCGGGACGCGCTCGACCCGAAGTCGTCCCGGTAGGGGTCAAAATCATGGCGCGGTTTCTGCTCAAGCGACTCTTCTCCGCCACGCTGACCCTGTTCGCGGTGAGCGTGTTGACCTTCCTGATGTTCTTCGCCCTGCCGCGCGACCCGGTCAGCAGCATCTGCTCCAAGAACTGCAACCCGGAGCGGCTGGAGCGGGTCCGCGACGACCTGGGCCTGAACGACCCGCTGATCAGCCAGTACGCCGGCTACATGAAGGGCATCGTGACCGGTCGGGACCTGGGCAGCGCCCAGGGTGGCCGGTGCGACGCGCCCTGCCTGGGCTGGTCGTACGTCACCAACGAGGCCGTCTCGGACACCATCGCCCGGGTGCTGCCGGTGACGCTGAGCATCGTGATCCCGGCGGCCATCCTCTGGTTGCTGCTCGGCGTGGGGCTCGGCATGGTGTCCGCGCTGCGTCGGGGTACCTGGCTGGACCGGCTGGCGATCGGCTTCTCGCTGACCGGCGCGTCGTTGCAGCTGTACTTCGTGGGTGCGGTGCTGCTGCTGGTGTTCGTCTACAACCTGCGGCTGCTGCCGGTGCCGAGCTATACGTCCCTCTTCGACAATCCGGCGAAGTGGGCCAGTGGGCTGGTGCTCGCCTGGGTGGCGCTGGCCTTCCTCTTCTCGGCCATCTACGCCCGGTTGTCGCGGGCCCAGATGTTGGAGACGTTGTCGGAGGACTTCGTCCGGACCGCGCGGGCCAAGGGCCTGGCCAAACCCAAGGTCTACGGGCGACACGCGCTGCGCGCGGCGATCACTCCGGTGGTGACCATCGCCGGGTTAGACGTGGGCGGGGCGCTGGGCGGGACGGTGATCACCGAGACGACGTTCGGCATCCAGGGGTTGGGGCGTACGGCGGTGGACGCGGTGCGCTCGGGCGACCTGCCGACAATCATGGCCACAGTGCTGATCGCCGCCGTCTTCGTGGTGGTGGCGAACGTGCTGGTGGACCTGCTCTACGCGGCCATCGACCCCCGGGTGCGGCTGCGCTGACCTGTCAAGGTCCAGCGTGTGACCGGCCGCTGGGCTGTGGCGAAATTTATCGACAACTGTTACACAACTCGTAGGTTTTCTTCCTTACGATCCTCGGGACGTCGGCGGTTCTCGCCCCGACGAAATCGCACGGCACATGGGTGGAGGGGGTACTTCATGAGACCACGCGTGGCGGTTGCCGCAGGCGGCGCGATCGCACTGGTTGTGGCATTGGGTGCGTGCTCGAAGAACACGGGCGAGGGCACCACTGTCGACACCGAACGGCAGCAGACCGGGGTCATCGCTACCGACCCCAAGGACTCGCAGGGGCCGGCGGCCGAGGTGAGCGGCGCCGCGAAGGGTGGCACCTTCACCATCATCCGGGAGTCGCCGATCTCCCACCTCGACCCGCAGCGGACGTACTCGTTCGCCGGTCTGATGGCCAACCCGCTCTTCGCCCGCTACCTGACCACCTGGAAGGACGACGGCAAGGGTGGCCTGGTGCTGGTGGGCGACCTGGCCGAGACGCCGGGCAAGAACGTCAACAACGACTGCAAGGTCTGGGAATTCACCGTCAAGGACGGGGTGAAGTTCGAGGACGGTCGACCGATCACCTCCAAGGAGATCGCGTACGGCATCGCCCGGTCCTTCGACCCGGACCTGTCCGGCGGCCCGACCTACATCCAGGAGTGGCTGGCCGACACCCCACAGTTCGACACCAAGTGGGACTTCAAGAAGAACAAGACGTCGCTGCCGCCCGGTCTGAGCACGCCGGACGCCAAGACGCTGCGCTTCGAGTTCGCCAAGCCCCGCTGTGACCTGCCGTTCGCGGTCTCGCTGCCGACCACCGCGCCGCTGCCGGCCGACAAGGACACCGGCGTCGACCTGGACAAGCAGCCGTTCTCGTCCGGCCCGTACAAGGTCGCCAAGAACCAGGTCGGCGTGCAGATCACCCTGGACCGCAACACCAACTGGGACCCGAACACCGACCCGGTCCGGCACCAGTACCCGGACCAGTTCGTCTGGAGCTTCGGCCCGACCGCGGACGCCGCCAACAACCGGGTGATCGCCGACAACGGCGCCGACCAGAGCGCGCTCGCCTTCAACACAGTGCCCGCCTCGCTGGTCGCCAAGGTGGCCGGGGACGCCACGCTCAAGTCGCGCAGCATCCTCTCCCCGACCCCGAGCGCCAACCAGCTCGTGATCAACAACCAGCGGGTCACCGACCTGAAGGTCCGTCAGGCGCTCAACTACGCCATCGACCGCGAGGGCTTCATCAAGGCGATGGGCGGGCAGACCGTCGCCGCGCCGCTGACCACGCTGATGCCGCCGGCCACCATCGGCTACAAGGCGTACGACGCGTACCCGGCGGGCGCCAACGGCAACGTCGACAAGGCCAAGGAGTTGCTCGGCGGAAAGACTCCGGAGCTGGTCCTCGGCGTCGCCGACAACTCCACCGAGCAGCAGCAGGGCGCCCAGCTCAAGGCCAACCTGGAGCGGGCCGGCTTCAAGATCACGCTGCGGAACATCTCCGACGACGCGAAGCTCGACGAGATCAAGAAGAAGAACAACCCCTGGGACCTGTACATCGGCAACTGGGCGGCTGACTGGCCGAGCGGAGCCTCGATCCTGCCGGTGCTCTACGACGGCCGCACCATCAAGGCCGAGGGCAACAGCAACCAGGCCTACTTCAACGACCCGGCGATCAACACCGAGATGGATCGCATCTCGGCGCTTCCCGCAGCCGAGCAGGGCCCGGAGTGGGCCAAGCTCGACGAGCGGATCATGAAGGAGCACGCGCCGGTGGTGCCGCTCTTCGTCGACGTGGCCTACAACGTGCACGGGTCCAAGGCGGGCGGGGTGTTCATCTCCAGCGTCTTCGGCTACCCGTCGTTCGTGAACGCGCACGTCAAGCCGTAAGTCACACCGCAGACCAGGAGGGTCCCCTCCCGACAGCGCCGTCGGGAGGGGACCCTTCTGTCATGGACTGGTATCCGCCCATCGAGCCGTACGACTCCGGGATGCTCAGCGTCGGCCACGGTAATGAGCTCTACTGGGAACTGTGCGGGAACCCCGGCGGCAAACCCGCTGTGTTCCTGCACGGCGGCCCCGGCGGTGGCCTGCTCCCGGACAATCGGCGGTACTTCGACCCGTCCGGCTACCGGATCGTGCTGTTCGACCAGCGAAACTGCGGTCGCAGCCGGCCCTTCGCGGGCGACCCGAAGACGTCACTGGAACACAACACCACCCCGCACCTGGTGGCGGACATCGAGCGGCTACGCGATCACCTGGGGATCGAGCGTTGGCTCGTCTTCGGCGGCAGTTGGGGCAGCACCCTCGGCCTGGCCTACGCGCAGGCCCATCCCAAACGGGTCACCGAACTCGTGCTTCGTGGCGTGTGGCTGGTTCGCAGGTCAGACGAGGCATGGGCCTTCACCCCGGCGGGCGCGGCGCACCTGTTCCCCGCCGAGTGGGCGGCGTTTCGTGCTGCGATCCCCGTGACGGAACAGGACGACCTAGTCGGCGCCTATGGCCGCCGCATCTCCGACCCCGACCCCGCGGTCCACGGCCCGGCGGCTCGCGCCTGGATGGGCTGGGAGCTCTCGGCCAACACCCTGCTGCCGATGACGCCGCCCGCCATCGACGACACCAGCCTGCTGGCGTTCGCCCGCATCACACACCACTACATCAGCAACGGCGGCTTCCTCCCGCCGGAAGGTCTCCTGGCGGGCGTCGACCGCATTCGACACATCCCGACGGTCATCGTGAACGGCCGTTACGACATCAAGACGCCGCCGAGCCAAGCCTGGGACCTGCATCGGGTCTGGCCTGAGGCGAAGTTCCACATCGTGGAGGACGCGGGCCACAGCGGCTCCGAACCTGGCACCCGCAGTCTGCTCATCGAAGCCACCACCCAGTTCCTCGAGGGCCGGCGGTGACCGTCCGTCACCTCCGTCCGGGCGGATTCGGTGTTGAGCGGTATACCTCAAAGTCATATTCATACCTCTGAGGTATACGGCTCAACAGCACATCGACATGGGTGCCAGCCGAGGCGCACGCTGGAGGGTGCGCTCCCGGTGAGGCTCATCGCGCACCCCGTCGAGATCCACCACGTTGTCATGCGTTCCAGCCTCGGCGCTGGCGGCGGCACGGACATACGTGCCGGGTCGCGGATCGGCGATCAGGACGCCGGTACGGCGGACGCGCGCAGCGCGTCGGCCAGCCACTCGTACGGGAACCGTTCCGGCGGCGCGTCGTTCACCGTGCTTACCAACTCCATGTACCTGTCGAACGGTCCCTCCTGCTCCGGCGGCGTGCGGTCCCACTCCGCGCCCTTGCGCATCTGGTCGGCCGCCTGGATCCGGAACTCGGGCGTGTCCGGGATCCCGGGGCTGTCCGGCGTCGCGAAGATGCCGGTCAGCCACCCGATCCACTGGTCGGCGATCTCCCGGCCCCGGGGCGAGCCCGGCGGCACCTGCTCGCGCGCCGCGTCCATCACCGGCTGACCGATCGCCGCGCCCTCCTCCAGGGCGTCCAGCATCGGCGACGAGGTCATCAGCGGCCCGGCCCCGGTGGTGCACGCCTCGTGCAGCTCACGGCGTACGGCCTGCCGGACCTCGGTGTCCCGGACCAGCTCGGCCAGCTCGATCCACGCCTCCAACTGGGCTGCTGTGGGATGGTCGGGCAGCTCCGGTCGGGCCGCCCGCCACCACTCGACCATCCGCTCCGGCGGCTCCCAGCCGGCGGACACCTCGGTCCAGAACTCGTCGATCAGCCGGTCGCGTTCCTCGTCCGACAGGCCGACCAGTCTGTGCATCAGCGTGACCTGCTCGGCAGTGGAGTCCTGCCGCAGGATGGCCGACAGCACCGCGCGCCGGCTGCGCAGCCGTGCCTCCTGCCGTTCCAGCACTGCCAGGTGGGTGGCGGCCAGCTCGCGCAGCGTCGCCTCGCCGGCCAGCACCCGCCGGATCTCGTCCAGGCCGGCGTCGAGTTCCCGTAACGTCCGGACCAGTTCCAGCCGGGCAATGGCCGACACGTCGTACAGGCGGTGGCCGGCCGGGGTGCTGGCGGCCGGCGTGACGACACCGGCGTCCGCGTAGTACCGGACGGCGCTGACGCTCAGGCCGGTCCGCCGGGCGACATCTCCGATGGCGTACAGCTCGTCTCTGTCCACGGCACCCACTATGCGATCTCGAGCGGCTTGAGATACAAGCCCCTCATCGAGCTTTCGCGGCGGCGGATCAGGGGACGATCACCACGCCGCCGCGCACGCCGCCTCGGGCCAGCCGCTCGTGGGCGGCCTTGTTGCGCTCGGGCCGTATTCGGGTGTGGCGGAACGGCATCGTGAGGCGGGATCGCGCCAAGGTCACGCTCGATCCTGGATCGAGTGGCCACCTTGCGCCGGGATACCACTAGATCCTGGATCGAGCGCGATCTTGGGGGCGCGGGGTGTGAGAGTGCGGGGCGCGGGGTGCGGGCGGACTGGCCGAGCGGTGTTTGCGGTCAGGAACGGCCGATGGAGCGGTCCAGGAAATCGTGGATCATCGGCGCAGCCACGTCGAGCTTGTCTTCCAGCAGGAAGTGGCCGGTGTCGAGCAGATGAAACTCGGCCGACGGCAGGTCGCGCCGATAGGGGTGGGCACCATCGGGCGGGAAGATGGAGTCGTTCTGGCCCCAGATGATCAGCGTCGGTGGCTGGTGGTCGCGGAAGAAGGCGTGGAATTCCGGGTACAACGTGACGTTGCTGCCGTAGTCGTAGAACAGATCCAGTTGAATGTCCGCGTTGCCGGGGCGGGCGAGCTGCGCGTCGTCGTGGATCCACATGTCGGGGTCGAGCCGGGTGAGGTCCTGCACCCCCTGCGTGTACTGCAACTTCACCGTTTCGGGCTTGAGGATGAACGCGATGGCCTGGCGGTGCTCGTCGGTCTTCTCCGCCCAGTAGGCCTTGATCGGATCCCAGAACGGGCTCAGGCCCTCTTCGTACGCGTTGCCGTTCTGCACGATGAGCGCGCTGATCCGCTCTGGCCCCTTGAGAGCCATCCGGAAACCGGTCGGTGCCCCGTAGTCGAAGCAGTAGAGCGCGTACTGATCCACGCCGAGCTGGCTGAGCAGGCCGTCCATCAGGTCGGCGAAGTTGGCGAACGTGTAGTCGAACGTCGACCGGTCCGGGCTGGCGCTGTGGCCGAAACCCGGGAAGTCCGGCGCGATCACCCGGTAGCGGTCCGCGAGCAGGGGGATCAGGTGCCGGAACTGCGCGGACGACGTGGGGAATCCGTGCAGGAGCAGGACTGCGGGCCCGTCGGCCGGTCCGGCTTCGCGGTAGAAGATGTCGATCCCGTTCACTGTCGCCGTGCGGAAGTGCGTGACCGGAAGTTCGCCTTCCTGGACGGCGGCGACCGAGGGTTTCTGCGCGATGCCAACCATCCTGGAGTCCTTTCGGCACAAGGGAAAGCGGTGTATCGCCGGGGTAACCCACGCCGCCGGGTGCCGCTTCGGCCAGCATGGCATTCGGCAGGGGGCTCGGTGTGCCGAACCCACTTATCGAATGCCGCTTACAGCAGGTGGGTACGGAGGAAGTCGAGCTCCAGGGGGAGTAGCCGCTCGGCGGTGCCGTTCGCGGCCATGTGGGTGGCCCCGGTCAGCGGCAGCACGGCGTGCGGCCGGCCGGTGCTCAGCAGGGCAGCGGAGAGCCGGAGCGTGTGTGCGGCCACCACGTTGTCGTCCGCCATGCCGTGCACCAGCAGCAACGGCCGGGCCTGGTCCGGGCTGGTGACCGGCTCGGCGGCCAACTCGACGAGCGAGTGGTGCGCGTAGATGTCCTGGCCGTCCTCCGGCAACCCCAGATAACGCTCGGTGTACGCGGTGTCGTACAGCGCCCAGTCGGTCACCGGGGCGCCCGCGATCCCGCACCGGAACAGCTCCGGGTGGCGCAGCACCGCCAAGCCGGCCAGCCACCCGCCGAACGACCAACCACGCACCCCGACCCGCCCCAGGTCCAGGTCCGGGTGCTTGCCGGCGAGCGCGGTGAGCGCGTCGATCTGGTCGGTCAGGATCACGTCGGCGACCCGCCGGTGGATCGCCTTCTCGAACGACGGCGCCACGCCCGGCGTACCCCGGTTGTCGATGGTGACCACAGCGAACCCGGCGTCGGCCCACCACTGCCGCTCCAGCCACGCGGCCCGCGCCGCCACGACCTCCTGGTGCCCCGGGCCGCCGTAGATGTCCAGCAGCACCGGCAGCCGCCGACCCGTCACGTGGTTGTCGGGGTAGAGCACCGCCGCCGGCAGCCGCCGGTCGGTCACCCGTTCCAGCAGTGGCAGCGGAGAGTACGGCGGGGTGGCGGCGAACGAGCGCAGCGCGGCGATCTCCTGATCGCCGCGGCGCACCGTCCAGCGCACTCCGGCGTGGTCCAGCGACGCGACGCCGACGGCCAGCACGTCCCCGCCCACCGCGGCGGTGTACCAGCCGGAATCGGTGGTGAGTCGGCGCGCGTCCACCCCACCGCCGATGGTGGTGCGGACCCGGAACAGGTGCCGCTCGCTCGGCTCGCCGTCGCTCGCCTCCACCAGCAGGTCGGCCGGGCCGGTGGCGGCCGGAAGCCGACCCACCACCCGTCGTACGTACAGCGACGGCGGGGTGAGCAGGGTGCCGTCCGCGAAGAGACACCGGGCGTCGTACCCGTCGTGGGCCAACTCCCCGCCGACCAGCACCCGGCCGTCCGGCAGGTGGGCGGGGGTGCCGGCGATCGGCTCGACCCAGCGTGGATCGGCCAGCTCGGCGTGCACCTGCGTCTCACCCGTGCGCGGGTCCACCGCCAGCACCAGCCCGTGCTGCTGCGACCGGCGCAGCACGGTGATCAACGGACTGCCCTCACCCCAGCTGACCCCGGTCAGGTACGGGTAGGTCTCCCGGTCCCAGTGCACGTCGACCCAGCCGTCGTCCAGGTCCAGCAGGTGCAGGCTGACCTCCGCGTTGGGGCCGCCGGCCCGGGGGTACGCGACGGCGGTCGGGGGGCTCGCCGGCTCGGCCGGGTCGTGCAGGTGCCACCGCTCCAGGCGGGACTCGTCGACCCGGGCGGCGAGCACCGACCGGCCGTCGGGCGCCCACCAGTACCCCCGGAACCGGCCGAACTCCTCCGCCGCGATGTGCTCGGCCAACCCCCAGCTCACGCCGGCGTCCTCGCCGGCCAGCAGGGTGTCGGTGCCGTCGGGGTCGATCACCCGCAGCTCACCCCGGCGCACGTCCTCGGCCGCGTCCGTCACGTATGCCAGCCGCTGCCCGGTCGGGTCCGGACGAGGGTCCAACACCGGGCCGACGGCCGCCACCTCCACCACGTCGCCGTGCACCAGATCGGCCCGGAACAACCGCCCGGCAAGCGCGAACACCGCAACCCGGCCGGCCGCGTCCAGCGCGTACGAGCCGATGCCGGCGGCACTGAGCCGCAGCCGCTCGCGGAGCGCGCGTTCACCGGCGGAGAGGGAGCGGACATCCCCGCCCTCGCCGAGCAGGGTGGCCGGGTCGGCGACCAGCCGCTCCTCGCCGGTGGCCACGTCCAACAGCCAGAGCGCGTCCGCCGGGTCCTCGGGGCCGGCGGAGCGCAGAAAGATCACCCGGGAGCCGTCCTCAGCCACCGAGACAGCGCGCGGCGCGCCGTGGCTGAACCGGCGGGTGCGGGCGGCCAGCTCCGGAAAGTCCACAGCCCAAATCGTAGAGCGGGAGCGGGGGTGATGTGGCCGACCTGGGCGGACGCGTCAGCGTCGGCCGGGGAAGAACTGCCAGTTAGAGTGACCGTCGTGACGATGCTGCCCGACCGCCGCCTGCTGCTGGTCCACGCGCACCCCGACGACGAGTCGATCGGCACCGGCTCGACGATGGCCCACTACGCCGCGGACGGCGCGCACGTCACGCTGGTGACCTGCACGCTCGGCGAGGAGGGCGAGATCCACGTGCCCGCGCTGGCGCAGCTCGCCGCCGCCGAGGCCGACCAGCTCGGCGGGTACCGCGTGGCCGAGCTGGCCGCCGCGTGCGCCGCGCTCGGCGTCAGCGACCACCGTTTCCTCGGTGGCGCCGGCCGCTACCGCGACTCCGGGATGATGGGGCTCGCGACGAACGAGCACCCCCGGGCCTTCTGGCAGGCCGACCTCGACGAGGCCGCCGGGCACCTCGTGGAGATCCTGCGAGAGGTACGCCCGCAAGTGCTCGTCACGTACGACCCGAACGGCTTCTACGGCCACCCCGACCACATCCAGGCGCACCGGGTGGCCATGCGCGCCGTCGAGTTGGCCACCGCCGAGGGCTGCGCCCCGCTCAAGGTCTACTGGACGGCCATGCCGCTCAGCGTCCTGGAAGCCGGAATGACGCATTTCGCCGAGTCGTCCGACAACCCGTTCGGCGGCATCGAGGACATCGCCGACCTGCCCTTCGGCACCCCGGACGCTCAGATCGCCGCCCGGATCGACGGCACCGACCAGCACACCGCGAAGGAGGCCGCGATGCGGGCGCACGCCACCCAAATCCCGGCCAACTCGTGGCTCTACTCGATCGCCGGCAACTTCGGTGGCGAGTTCATGGGCGTGGAGTTCTTCACCCTCGCGGTCGGTGAGAAGGGCCCGGGCACCGGGCCGTACGGCTGGGAGGACGACCTCTTCGCCGGCCTGCCCGCGGAGACCGCCCCGGACCGGTCCCCGGTCGCGGCGGCGGGTCTCCGGTGACAGTGCCGGCCGCACCGATGACGGTCGTGGAGGACCAGGAAGCCCCGCCGCCGGCGGGGCCGCCGCCGCGACTGCTGGACCTGGGCGTCCGGCTGGTCGGTGGGATCGTCGTGGTCCTCGCCGGTGTGCTGACCGGCGTACTGGAGCTGCTGCTCGCCACGCTCCGCGTCGGCGGGCAACTGATCGGCGTGTCGGTGCTCCTCGCCATCGGCGCCAACATCGTGCTGAGCTGGTTCGCGTACGAGGCGGTCGGCCGTCGCTGGGCGGTGGCCTTGCCGGCGGTGCCGTGGTTCGCGCTGATGGCGGTCGCCGCCATCCGGACCAACGAGGGTGACCTGTTGCTGGCCGGCGACAACTGGGTCGGGCTGGCCATGATCGTGGCCGGCGCGATGACCTTCGCGGTGATGGGCTTCCGGCAGATCCTCGCCCCACAGCCGCCCATGCTCGGCAGCTGACGTCGGGCTGGTTCTGGGTTGCTGCCGGGTGGTGACGTCTCCCAGGAAAGGGTGGTAGATATTCCTGCCAGGGATGCGAACCCCGCGACGGGGCGTACGGCAGGAGGGTCCGGCGATGGACAAGCGGTGGCGTGACATCGGGGTGCTCGCAGCGGCACTCTTCGCGGTCAACGTGGTCGCCCGACTGATCATCCGGTTCGGCTTCGAGGGTGACGACATCGCCGCCGACCGGGTGTCGTTGGCGATGTTCGTGGTGATCGGGCTGATCCTCGCCGTGGTCGCCTTCCGCTGGGGTCGTCGCCGGCCGCTGGCGGGCTGGGCCGCCGACTTGGCCCTCGTGGTGCCGGTGGCGATGCTGCTGACCGTGCTGGTAGGGCCCCTGCTGGTCGGTCACAACCCGTTCGACGGCGGCGCGGCGACGTTCTTCGCCCAGATCTGGCTCTACCTGCTCGCCACCGGCGCCGGGTTGCTGATCGGCTACCTGGTGCTCACCGCGCTCGGCCGTGACTACCGCTCTCAGCAGCTCAAGCGGTACGCCGAGGTCAAGGCCGCCAAGCCCCGCCGCGTCGTCCGCCGCTGATCACCGCCCAGCCCGGTCAAGCACCGCCCGGCCGCCTCGCGGGTCAGTTCGGGGCGACCCGGGTCAGGTAGGTGTGGTGGGTGACGAGGCCGAGCCGCTGATAGAGCGCGACCGCCGCCGTGTTGCGCTGCTCGACCTGGAGGAACGCGTGCGTCGCGCCTCCGGACGCGCCCCAACTGGCCAGTTCGTGGATCACGCGGCGGGCCAACCCCTGGCGGCGGGCCGCCGGTAGGACCTCGATCAGGCTGAGGCCCAACCAGCGCCCCTGGCCGGTCACCGTGCCACGGCCGACGGCCACCAGGGCGTTGTCGACGTACACGTGGGCGAAGCGGACCTGGTCCACGGCGGTGAGGACGTGCCGGGCGGCGTCCGGCAGGCCGCCCTTGCGGCCGGCGGCGATGGCCAGCCACTCGTCGCTGGGCGCGGTGGTCAGCTCGACCACCGCACTGGCCCACCCGTCGGCCCGGCCGGTGGAGGGCGTCGGCTCCGGCAGGGGCAGCGGCGCGGTCTGCACCAGCGTCGGCGGGCGGGTGCCCCAGCCGCGGGCGTCCAACTCGGCGCCGACCGGTGCGGCGAGGGGCAGCGGGGTGTTGATCAGCGCGGGTTGCCCCAGCTCGGCGTACCAGCGCTCCACCGCGTCGACAGCGGCGGCCAGCGGTCGGTCGGGATCGCCGATCGGCAGCGCCGAGTTGGCGCGCCCGGTCCAGCCCTCGGCCGAACGGAGCAGCCAGTCACCGAGTCGGCCCCGGGTCGGTGCCGGCCAGGCCTCGTCGGCGGCCCGCTCCAGCGCCACGACCGCCGCGGCGGTCGGCCGACGGGTCGGCGGAACGCGCTTGGCGCGGTGGACCTGCGCCACCGGCACCCGAAGCGGCCCCTGAGCGGTGGCCAGCGTGAGATGAGTCTCGCTCAGCTCTACCAGCTCGCCGAGGGCATCGGAAAATTGCGGGCGGCCTTCGCGAATCCCCACAATCCGGCGGACCACTATCCGGTGTCCCACATCCTGCTGTCGGAGCACGATCGACCCCCTCCCCGGCGAGATACTAGGCTCTTAGCGTCGCGGGAGATCGCGGCGAGTCTTGCGGAGGAGAAGACCGGTGACCTACATCATCGCCGAGCCGTGCGTAGATGTGCTCGACAAGGCATGCATCGAGGAGTGCCCGGTCGACTGCATTTACGAGGGCAATCGGATGCTCTACATCCACCCCGACGAGTGCGTCGACTGTGGTGCCTGTGAGCCCGTCTGCCCCGTGGAGGCGATCTTCTACGAGGACGACGTCCCGGAGCAGTGGAAGGACTACACCGGCGCGAACTACGAGTTCTTCGAGGACCTGGGCTCGCCCGGTGGCGCCTCGAAGGTCGGCAAGGTGGAGAAGGACGCCACCTTCGTCGCCGCGCAGCCGCCGCGCGGCGAGGGCCACTGAACCGGCCCGCGCCGGTCTCGTCGCGGCTGCCCGAGTTCACCTGGGACACCCTGGACGCCGCGGCCACGTTGGCCGCGGCGCATCCGGAGGGCCTGATCAACCTCTCCATGGGTACCCCGGTCGACCCGGTGCCCGAGGTGATCCGGCGGGCGTTGGCTGACGCGTCCGATGCTCCCGGTTACCCGCTGACCGCCGGCACCCCGACGCTGCGGGCCGCGATCGCGGCGTGGGTGTCCCGAGCCTGTGGCGCTGGCGTCGACGGTCTCGGTGTGCTGCCGACCATCGGCTCGAAGGAGCTGGTGGCCTGGCTGCCCACGCTGCTCGGCATCGGCCCGGGTGACGTGGTGGTGGTGCCGTCGATCGCGTACCCCACCTACGAGGACGGCGCCCGGCTGGCCGGTGCCACAGTCGTTCGTACCGACTCGCTCACCTCGCTCGGGCCGACCCCGCGGGTCCGGTTGGTCTGGGTCAACTCGCCCGGTAACCCGACCGGCCGGGTGTTGCCCGCGGCGCACCTGCGCAAGGTGGTCGACTGGGCCCGTGAACGTGGCGCTGTGGTCGCGAGCGACGAGTGCTACCTGCCGCTGGGCTGGTCGGCCGACCCGGTCTCGGTGTTGTCTCCGCAGGTGAGCGGGGGCAGCTATGCCGGGGTGCTGGCCGTGCACTCGCTCTCCAAGCGGTCCAACCTCGCCGGCTACCGGGCCGGCTTCGTCGCCGGCGACCCGGCGCTCGTCGCCGAGCTGCTCAAGGTCCGCAAGCACGCCGGCATGATCGTGCCCGCGCCGGTGCAGGCGGCGATGGTGGCCGCGCTGGAGGACGAGCGACACGCCGAGGAGCAGCGGGAGCGTTACCGCGCCCGGCGGGAGGTGCTCGCCGCGGCGTTCACCGGTGCCGGGTTCACCGTCGAGCACTCCGAGGCGGGCCTGTACCTCTGGCTGACCAGGGGCGAGGACTGCTGGCAGACGGTCGACTGGCTGGCCCGGCGCGGCATCCTGGTCGCGGCCGGCGTCTTCTACGGCCCGACGGCCGGGCAACATGTCCGGGTCGCGCTGACCGAGTCCGACGAGCACATCGCCGGCGTCGCGGCGCGTCTCGCCTGATCGCGGCTCGGGGCGGTCGAGCATGGTGGACAGGCCAGGTGCGCGGGTGCGGGCGGCGGTCGTCGGCACCGGCCTGATCGGTGGCTCGGTGCTGCTCCGGATGGTCGCCGCCGGCATCGACGTGGTCGGGTGGGACCCGGACGAGGCCACCCGGCGGGAGACCCGCCGGGTGGGCGTACCCGCGCCCGACCGCCTGGTCGAAGCGGTGACCGACCGCGACGTGGTCTTCCTGTGCGGGCCGTTGCCCACCCTGCCGGCGACGCTGGTCGAGGTGGCGGCGATGACCGGTGAGCGTTGTGTGCTGACCGACGTCGGTAGCACCAAGGAGCGGGTGGCGACGTTCGCGGCCGCGCAGGGGCTGACGCACCGGTTCGTGCCCGGACACCCGATGGCGGGCACCGACCGGGCGGGCTTGACGGCCGCGCGACCGGACCTGCTCACCGGCGCGGCCTGGGTGCTCTGTCCGGCGCCCGGGCGTGCCACCACCGCGTTCCGTTGGCTGGCCGAGCTGCTGGTGGAGGTCTTCGAGGCCCGGGTGGTGCCGATGTCCGCCACGGAGCACGACTCGGCCGCCGCGCTCGCCTCACACGTGCCGCACCTGCTCGCCGGCGCGCTGGCCGGCGCCGTGCAACGCGCACCGCTGCGCGACGCGATCCTCGCGCTCGCCGCCGGTAGTTTCTCCGACGGCACCCGGGTCGCCGGAACCCCTGCCGATCGGACCGCCAACATGCTGCTCGGCAACCGGGACCGGGTGCTGCGTGAGCTGGCCGAGGTCACCGCGTTCCTGGACGATCTGGCCGCCGCGCTGCGCGCCGACGACGCCCAGGCGCTCACCGCACGCTACGACGAGGCGCGGGCCTCCCGGGTGGCGCTGCGCGACCGGCGGTTCGACGCGTACGACAGGCAGTTCCCGGCTGGCGGTGACCACGCCGGGGAGGTGTCCTGGTTGCGCGAACTGGGGGTGGCCGGCGGCTACCTGACCGGCCTGCACGTCGACGCGGACACCGTCTCCTACGCGGCGCGGCGCCCCGTCGCTGACTAGGCTGAGGGGCATGGCGGTGGACGGTCCGGTGGTGCAGGTGCGCGGCGAGGCGTACCGGGAGGTGCCTCCCGAGCTGGCCCGGTTCGCGGTCACCGCGACAGCCCGCGACCGGGACCGGGAGGCGACGCTGACCCGGTTGGCCGAGCGGGCCGCGGCGATCCGGGTGCTGCTGGACGGTTCTGGGCCGACGGTGGCGCGGCGGGAGACCGGCGACCTGCGGGTGCGGCCGGAGACCCGGCGCTCGGGTGAGCGGGTGGTCGCCTGGCACGGCAGTGTCACCACCACAGTCACTGTCACCGATTTCACCGCGCTGGGTGAGCTGATGCTCCGGCTCGCCGACCAGGACCAGGTCGAGGTGGCCGGCCCGTGGTGGGAGCTTCGTCCGGACAGCCCGGCCCATCGCGCGGCCCGGCATGCCGCGATCAGCGACGCGCTGCTGCGGGCCCGTGAGTACGCGGAGGCGCTTGGTGCTCGGGTCACCTCGTTGATCGAGCTGGCCGACGCGGGCCCCGCCGACCGGCCGATGTTCGCTCGTGCGGCCTTCGCCGGTAGCGCTGGCGCGGGCGGTGGTCCGCCGGAGCTCGAGCTGGACCCGCAGCCGCAGACCGTGCAGGCGGCGGTGCAGGCGCGGTTCACCATCAGCGACCCGGTTCTGGGCTGATGCCGCCGGCCCGGGTGCTGTCCGCCGACGAGTTGGTGGCGCGGGCGTTGGTGCTCGCCGAGGCCGGCCCGCGACAACTGCTCGGCATCGCCGGCGCGCCGGGTGCCGGGAAGTCCACACTGGCGGAGCGGATCGTCGCCGAGGTCGGGTCGGCCGCCTGCCTGGTGCCGATGGACGGCTTCCACCTGGCGCAGTCGCAACTGGTTCGCCTGGGTCGCGCCGATCGCAAGGGCGCCGTGGACACCTTCGACGCCAACGGGTACGTCTCGCTGCTGCGCCGGTTGCGCCGGTTGGAGCCGACGTCGGTCTTCGCGCCGGAGTTCCGCCGGGAGCTCGAGGAGCCGGTGGCCGGCGCGATCGAGGTGGCGCCGTCGGTCCGGCTGGTGGTGACCGAGGGCAACTATCTGCTGTTGCCGGACTTCCCCTGGCAGGAGATCCGACCGCTGCTGCACGAGGCGTGGTTTCTCGACCTGGACGCCGAGGTGCGGCACCGCCGGCTGACCGCCCGGCACGAGGCGTTCGGTCGGTCTCCGGAGCAGGCACGGGCGTGGGCGCTGGGCAGCGACGAGTCGAACGCCGCCCTGATCACCCCCACCGCCGACCGGGCCGACCTGGTGGTCCGCCTGTCGGATCCGCCGACGGTCTAGCCGAGTTCGCGGACCGGCCGGGCCGGGTTGCCGACGGCCACCACGTTGGCGGGCAGGTCCCGGGTGACGACAGCGCCCGCGCCGACGACGGTGTCCGCGCCGATCGTCACGCCGGCCAGCACGATCGCGCCACCGCCGAGCCACACGTTGTCGCCAATGGTGATCGGCTTGGCCGCCTCCCACTTGTCCCGTCGCGGGCCGGGCTCGACCGGATGCGTCGGGGTGAGTAGCTGCACGTTAGGGCCGACCTGGACGTCCGCGCCGAGGGTGATCCGAGCGACGTCGAGGAAGACAGCGTTGTAGTTGACGAAGCTGCGCGGGCCGATCCGGATCTGCCAGCCGTAGTCGCAGTAGAACGGTGGGCGGATCCAGGTGTCCTCGCCCAGTTCGCCGAGGAGTTCACGCAGGGCCGCGATCCGGGCCTGCGGATCGGCCGCGGGACTGGTGTTGAAGCGCTCCATCAGCCGGGCGGCCCGGTCCAGGTCGGCGATGATCTCGGGATCGTCGGCGATGTATGGCTCACCGGCGAGCATCTTGTCCTTCATGGAGGTCACCGCCCGATCATGCCGGCCCGGTTCGTCGGCTCGTGGCGGGTCCGTCATTTTTTGGCCTTCATTTTACATACCCGGTATGCAATTCTGGGTTGTCAATGTGACTCCATCCATCAAGACGCTTGACGAGGAGGATCCGTTGCACCAGGGAAGAAAATTGGCCGCTCTCGGCCTCGTGTTCGCGCTGGCGCTCTCCGCGCCGGCTCCCGCCTCAGCCACGGCCGCCGTGCCCGCCCCACCGGGCGACGCCGACCAACAGTCCACTCCGGGTGGACACCCGACCAACCGCTCGACCACTGTCACGCTGATCACCGGTGACCGGGTCACCGTCACCGCGTCCGGTGCCTCGGTCCGGCCCGGCGCCGGCCGCGAGGACGTGCAGTTCCTGGTCCAGCGCGAGCGCGGCCGCCTCACCGTGACGCCGACGGACGCGGTGCCGTTGCTGCGCTCCGGTCGGGTGGACCGGCGACTTTTCGACGTCACCGGGCTGGTCGAGGCAGGTTACGACGACGCCAACCGCAACACCCTGCCGCTGCTGGTGGAGTACGGCTCGACGGGTACCGCCAAGCGTGCCTCGGCCGCTCTGCCCGGCACGCGGCTGACCCGCGACCTGCCGTTGATTCGCGGTGCCGCCCTGAACAGCGAGAAGTCCTCCCTCGGCGCGGTGTGGGAGACGGTCGTCACCGGTCCCGCTGGGGCCCGGCTCGACGCGGCGGGGGGCGTCGAGCGGATCTGGCTGGACGGTCATCGACGGGTGACCCTCGACCACAGCGTGCCGCAGATCGGCGCGCCCGCCGCCTGGGCGGCCGGGTTCACCGGCACGGGGGTGTCCGTCGCGGTGCTGGACACCGGCGTCGACGCCACCCACCCGGACCTGGCCGGCAAGGTGGCCGAGGCGCGCAACTTCACCGAGGTCGCCGACGCTCGGGACACTGTCGGCCACGGCACCCACGTGGCCTCGACCATCGCGGGCAGCGGCGCCGCCTCCGGTGGCAAGTACCGGGGTGTGGCGCCGGACGCGACGCTGCTGGACGGCAAGGTCTGTGAGGACGCGGGCTGCACCGATTCGGCGATCCTCGCCGGGATGCAGTGGGCCGCCGTGGAGAAGAAGGCCGCAGTGGTCAACCTGAGCCTCGGCGGCTGGGACACCCCGGAGGTCGACCCGGTCGAGGAGGCCGTGCAGACCCTCACCGCCCAGACCGGCACCCTGTTCGTCATCGCCGCCGGCAACGACGGCTCGGACGGTTCGGTCGGCTCCCCGGCCTCCGCTGACGCCGCGCTCGCCGTGGGCGCTGTGGACCGCGACGACGAGCTGGCCGAATTCTCCAGCCGGGGACCGCGAGTCGGCGACGACGCGCTGAAGCCGGAAATCACCGCGCCCGGCGTCGACATCGTCGCCGCGCGGTCCGCCACCGGCGTCATCGGCGATCCGGTGGGGGACCGCTACGTCACGCTCTCCGGCACCTCGATGGCGACCCCGCACGTGGCCGGGTCGGCCGCGCTGCTGGCCCAGCAGCACCCGGGATGGCGGGCCGACCGGCTCAAGGCCACCCTGATGGCCGCCGCCAAGCCGCACCCGGACCAGACCGCCTACCAGCAGGGTGCCGGGCGGGTCGACGTCGCACACGCGATCACCCAGCAGATCACCACCGACCCGGTGAGCGTCTCGTTCGGGCGTACGCTCTGGCCGCACGCCGACGACGCCCCGATCACCCGTACGGTGACCTGGCGCAACGACGGCCCGGCAGCGGTCACAGTGGACCTGAGCATCGAGGGCGCGGGCCCCGGCGGTCGGGCGCTACCGGCCGGCCTGTTCGTTCTGGGTGCCAGCCAACTCACAGTGCCCGCGGGCGGCACGGCCGCCACTACCGTCACCACTGACACCCGGCTCGGCGGCGCCGACGGTTACTGGACCGGTCGGATCGTGGCCCGCTCCGGTGCGGCGGTCGCTGTCACTCCACTGGCGGTGCACCGGGAGGTCGAGAGCTACACGCTCACAGTGGAGCACCTGAACCGGGCCGGCGCTCGCACGGCGGACCACTGGACGTCCCTGGTCGGGCTGGACACCTACAGCTTCTGGGACCTCGTCAGTTCCGACGGAGTGGCCACAGTGCGGGTGCCCAAGGGGCACTACGGCCTGACCGGCCTCGTCTTCGAGCCCGGCCCGGAGGATGAGCAGCGCGGGATGTCCCTGCTGGCACAGCCCGAACTGACTGTCGATCAGGACACCCGGATCGTCGTGGACGCTCGCCGGGCCAAGCCGGTACGGACGACAGTGCCGGACCGGACCGCCGTCCCGCAACTGATCGACCTCAGCGCCAACTTCACCGCCGACGACGGCAGCGGGTACGGCGTCGGGCTCTGGGCGGAGACGTTCACCGGCCTGACCAGCGGTCAGCTCGGCAAGCCGGTCTCCGCCGACAAGTTCGTCGCCACCGTCAGCAGCAACTGGACCACGCCGGACTCGGCCAACAGTCCGTACCTGTACGCGCTGGCCGAGGCGATCCCGGGCCGAATGCCCACCGGGTTCGTGCGTGACTACGCCCGACGGGACCTGGCCACCGTCGTGCACCAGTTCCGCGGTGGCTACCCGGGCATGGAGGCCGAGCGGATCGTGCTCCCCGAGTTGGAGTACAACGTCGGCTACTCGGCCGTGATCCTGCCCACCGTCGTGCCCGGCCAGCGGGTCGAGTACTACAACACCAAGGGCGTGAAGTGGGAATCCGAAATCCTCTTCGGAACTGTGGACGAGGAAGGGTGGTTGATCCCGAAGGCAGCGCTCGTCTCCACCTCCACCGCGTACCGGGCCGGGCGGACGGTCCAGGAGATCTGGAACCAGGCGCCCTACGGACCGTCCTTCCCGAACCCGCGCTGGCCGCAGCAGAGCGTCACCCGGGTCGGCGACACCATCCTGGTCGACGTGCCGATCTTCAGTGACGCGGCCGGGCACCCGGGCTTCTCGCTGAGCGACAGTGAGCACACCAAGCTCTGGCGCAACGGCAAGCTGGTCGGCGAGAGCGAGTACGCCGGCTACGGGGAGTTCACGGTGCCACCGGGTGCGGCGGACTACCGGCTCGTCACGTCGTCGAAGCGGAGCTTCACCGACCTGAGCACCGAGGTGGAGTCCAGCTGGACCTTCCGGTCGAGGCACGTCGCCGGTGAGACGCCGGCCCGACTGCCGCTGTCGGCGGTGCGCTTCGCGCCGCCACTGCGGGTCGACAACAGCGCACCGGCCGGTCAGGGCTTCGTCGTACCGGTACGGGTGCAGCGGCAGCCCGGCTCGCCGGCCACCCGGGTGGAGAAGCTCACCGTCGACGTCTCGTACGACGGCGGAAAGACCTGGGGCAAGGCGAAGCTGGTCCGCACCTCGGCCGACGGCTGGTCGGCAGTGTTGCGGCATCCGGCCGGTGCCGGCCACGTGTCGCTGCGGGCCACCGCACGGGACACCGCCGGCAACACGGTGACCCAACGGATCATCCAGGCGTACCGGTTGCGCTGAGGCGTACCCCGTCCGGGTCCGCGGCCGAGCGCCGCGGACCCGGCGGGGCCGTCAGTCGTTGGCGTGCAGGGCGGCGTTCAGCTCGATGCCCCGGCCGGTGCGCGGCCGGGCCTCCAGCGCGCCGGTGACCGAGTTGCGCCAGAACAGCAGGCCGTCGACGCCGGACAGCTCCCGGCCCTTGACCACCCGGCCGTCGGGGAGCGTGATCTTCGACGCGGCGGTGATGTAGCAGCCGGCCTCGACCACGCAGTCGTCGCCGAGTGAGATCCCGACGCCGGCGTTCGCGCCGACCAGGCTCCGCTCACCAATGCTGATCTTGTCGGTGCCGCCGCCGGAGAGGGTGCCCATGATGGAGGCGCCGCCGCCGATGTCGGAGCCGTCGCCGACCAGCACACCCTGCACGATTCGCCCCTCGACCATCGAGGTGCCGACGGTGCCGGCGTTGAAGTTGACGAAGCCCTCGTGCATCACAGTGGTGCCGGCGGCCAGGTGCGCGCCGAGGCGCACCCGGTCGGCGTCGGCGATCCGCACACCGGAGGGCACCACGTAGTCGGTCATCCGGGGGAACTTGTCGACCCCGTACACCGCCAGGTGCCGGCCGGCGGCCCGCTCGATCACCCGCAGCTCGTCCACCCGCTCCGGGGGGCACGGCCCGGCCGACGTCCAGGCCACGTTTGCCAGCTTGCCGAAGATGCCGTCCAGGTTGAGCTGGTTGGGTCGCACCAGGCGGTGCGAGAGTAGGTGCAACCGGAGGTACGCGTCGGACGCGTCCTTGATCGGGTCGTCCAACGAACCGATCACGGTCACCACCTGCACGGTACGCAGGCCAGGCAGGGACCGGTCACCGAGCGCGGCCGGCGGCAGGTCGAGCACGTCCGCCTTGTCCTCGCCGGCGACCAGCGGCAGCTCGCCCAGGCCCAGCTTGCCGGTCGGGTACCAGGTATCGAGCACCTGCTCGTCGGCGGTGACCGTAGCCAGGCCGATGCCCCAGGCGGAATCTGCGGACGTCACTGTTACACCTCTCGGTCACGGCCGGGCTGACCTCGGCTCGCTCCTCGCGCTGACAGACCTGAAGGTACCGTGCGAACCATGGAGAACCCGCTGACCCCCGAGGTCCTCGCCGATCCGGTGCAGCTGACCCGCGCTCTGGTCGACATAGAGTCCGTGTCCCTCAACGAGAAGGCGATCGCCGACTGTGTCGAAGAGGTGCTGCGGGGCGTACCGCACCTGACCACCCACCGGCACGGCAACACGGTGATGGCACGTACCGACCTCGGTCGGTCGCAGCGTGTCGTGCTCGCCGGGCACCTCGACACGGTGCCGTTGAACAACAACTTTCCGTCGACGATGCGCGGCGACCTGATGTACGGCTGCGGCACCTCCGACATGAAGTCCGGCACCGCGTACGCGCTGCACCTGGCGGTGACGTTGCCCGAGCCGCGCTACGACGTGACGTACTTCTTCTACGAGGCCGAGGAGATCGAGTCGCGGTACAACGGGCTCAACCTCGTCGCCCAGGCGCTCCCGGAGTGGTTGCGGGCGGACTTCGCGGTGCTGCTGGAGCCGACGTACGGCATCGTCGAGGCGGGCTGCCAGGGCACCATGCGCTCGGTGGTCACCACGACCGGCGTACGCGCCCACTCGGCGCGCTCCTGGCACGGGGTCAACGCCATCCACGCCGCCGGCGAGGTGCTGCGACGCCTCCAGACGTACGAGGCGCGCCGAGTCACCATTGACGGCTGCGACTACCGCGAGGGCATGAACGCGGTGCGGATCAACGGTGGGGTGGCCGGCAACGTGGTTCCCGACCTCTGTGAGGTCGAGGTCAACTACCGGTTCGCCCCGGACCGCACCCCGGCCGAGGCGGAGGCGCACCTGCGTGAGGTGTTCGCCGGCTTCGAGGTGACAGTCACCGACACGGCTGCCGGTGCCGCGCCGGGCCTCGACGCGGCACCCGCGAAGGAGTTCCTGGCGGCGGTCGGCGCCGCGCCGATCGGCAAGCTGGGCTGGACGGACGTAGCCCGGTTCGCGGCGATGGGCATCCCCGCGCTGAACTTCGGCCCGGGCGACCCGAACCTCGCCCACCACCCCGACGAGCACGTCGAGATCAGCAAGATCCGCGACGGTGCGGCAACCCTGCACCGCTGGCTGGCCCCGGCCTGACCCTGGTCGCCCCGTCACGTCCGGTCGCACCGGTGATCAAGAGGTTTGCGTCAGCCTGGCCCGTTGTCGGCGACGCAAACCTCTTGATCGGCTCCGGATGGGGTGGGGGAGACGGGGATTGGGTTCTGCTGACGGATGCGGCGGCGTTCGGCCACCACGTCTCGGATCCGTCGCTGCATCTGGCGACGGATCCGGATCATCTCGCTGTTACTGATCACGCTGTCTCCTCCCCCGAAGGCGCGCGCCGGGGCATACCCGGTATGTGAATAGTAAGACGTACGGGAGCGCCGAATAGTTGCCCATGATCCCGAACAATTTCTCGGCGTCCCCGCCCCGCGCACCCGGCCGGTGCTGCTCCACTACGGTTGCCCCATGAGCCAGAGCAACGGGCGGGAGGCCGGTCGCGGTCCGGGACAGGAGCGGCATCGCGGTGCGGTCACCCTGCGCAGAGGGGCGATCCCGAGCAGCACCGCCGACCAGCGACTCCTGGATTCACGGGGGCGGGGTGACTGGAAGACCAAGGACGCCTGGCGCGCGCTGCGCATCCTCGCCGAGTTCGTCGAGGGTTTCGACACCCTCGCCGACGTGCCGTCAGCGGTCAGCGTCTTCGGCTCCGCGCGCAGCGCGCCGGACAGCGCCGAGTGCCAGTTGGCCGAGCAGTTGGGCGGTGCACTGGCCCGAGCCGGCTACGCGGTGATCACCGGAGGTGGGCCCGGCGTGATGGAGGCCGCCAACCGCGGCGCCAGCGAGGCCGGTGGGCTCTCCGTGGGGCTCGGCATCGAGCTTCCGTTCGAGCAGGGCATCAACGACTGGGTCGACCTGGCCATCGACTTCCGCTACTTCTTCGCCCGCAAGACGATGTTCGTCAAGTACGCCCAGGCGTTCGTCGTGCTGCCGGGCGGGTTCGGCACCATGGACGAGTTGTTCGAGGCGCTCACACTGGTGCAGACCGGCAAGGTCACCCGGTTCCCGGTGGTGCTCATGGGCGTCGCCTACTGGCAGGGCCTGCTGGACTGGCTGCGCGGCACGATGGCCGCCACCGGCAAGATCGGGCCGGTCGACCTGGACCTGATCTGCCTCACCGACGACGTCAGCGAGGCGGTCCGGTACATCGTCGAATCGGAGGCCGCGCTCTCCGCCGAGCAGGAGGCCGTTCGCGAGGAGGCTGTCGCGCGCACCGGCGCAGACCAGCAGGCCGCCGCCGAGCAGGCTCGGGACCACGACTGATGGCGGCGATCTGCGTCTTCTGTGCCTCCTCTCGTACCCTCGATCAGCGCTGGTTGGACCTGGCCGCCGAGACCGGCGCGGAGCTGGCCCGGCGCGGGCACACGCTGGTCAGCGGTGGTGGCTGCGTCGGCATGATGGGCGCGCTGGCGGACGGCGCCCGATCCGCCGGTGGGCGCACCGTCGGCGTGATCCCGCAGTCGCTGGTCGATCTGGAGGTCGCCGACCTGGCCTCGGACGAGCTGCTGGTGACCGACTCGATGGCCAGCCGCAAGACCTTGATGATCGACAAGTCGGATGCCTTCCTCACCCTGCCCGGCGGGCTGGGCACCCTGGACGAGTTGTTCGAGGTCTGGACCACCGCCACCCTCGCCCTGCACACCAAGCCGATGGTGCTGATCGACACCGACGGGTTCTACCGCCCCCTGCTGGACTGGCTCGACGCGCTGGCCGACCAGACCTTCCTCAAGCCCGCCGGCCGCGACCTCCTGACGGTCACCACCACCGTCACCGAGGCCCTCGACGTCCTGGAATCCCACCTGACCTGACCACCCCACCCCACCCCACCCCACCCCACCCCACCGCATCCCGGGCCGGTCCCGGCCCGCTCGCGGTGATCATGAAGTTAGCGACGTCGCTCTCGGCGTGTCGCGCCGCTAACTTCATGATCGACGGGGGTGGATGTTGGGGTGAGGGGGAGTGGGTGGGGACTGGGTGGTGTCGTATGGGTCTGATGGGATGAGCTGATGCAGGCGTACCGGTTGGTGCGGCGGCCCGAGAGGCCGGCGCGGGGGGACGGGGCGACGCCTGACACCGCCTCCGGGCCCGCCAGCGGCGGCACGTCCGGGGGCGGCGTCGGCACGTCGAGTCGGTCCGATGGTGTGGCCGGGCCCGAGCTGGTCGTCGGCGACGGCTGGCGGGCCGACCCGGTGCAGGCCGAGGTGGTCGGGCACACCGACGGGCCGATGCTCGTGCTCGGCGGCCCGGGCACCGGCAAGACCAGCACGCTGGTCGAGGCGGTCGCCGCCCGGGTGGCCGAGGGGGTCGACCCCGAACGGATCCTGGTGCTGACCTTCGGCCGCCGAGGCGCCACCGCGCTGCGACAGCGCATCGAGGCCCGGATCGCGCAGGACGGCCACCGGGTGCTGCGCGAGCCGTTGGTTCGCACCTTCCCGGCGTACGCCTTCGGGTTGCTCCGCCGCGCCGCCGCCGAGCGGGGTGAACCGTCGCCCCGGCTGCTCACCGGCCCCGAGCAGGATCTGATCATCCGTGAGCTGCTGGACGTGGTGGGCGAGGAGCCCGAGGACGACCCGGTCGGCTGGCCCACCGACCTGCGTCCCGCCCTGCGCACCCGGGCGTTCGCCGGCCAACTGCGCGACCTGCTCATGCGCGCCGCCGAGCGCGGCGTGGGCCCGATGGACCTGGCCCGGCTGGGTGAGAGGCTCGGTCGCGCCGACTGGCCGGCCGCCGCCCGCTTCCTGCGGGAGTACGTCGCAGTGCTCGCGCTGCGCGACGTCAGCAACCGGGGCTCCATCGCGTACGACCCGGCGGAGCTGGTCCGGGCAACCACCGGGCTGCTGCGCGACGACGAGGAGTTGCTGGCCGCCGAGCGTCGTCGGCTCGCGTACGTCTACCTCGACGAGTTGGCCGACACCGACCCCGCCCAACTGGAGCTGCTCTCGGTCATCGCCGGCGGTGGCAAGTCGCTTGTCGCGTTCGCCGACCCGGATTCCTCCACGTACGCCTTCCGGGGCGCCGACCCGGCCGGGGTGGCGACGTTCCCGCACCGGTTCCGGACGGCATCCGGCGCGCCGGCCGCGCAGGTGCTGCTGACCACGTCGTACCGGGCCGGGCCGGGTCTGCTCGCGGCGATCGCCCGGCTGGGTCGGCGGCTGCGGGGCCCGGCCGCGCACCGTCGGCTGCACCCCCTGCCGGACGCGCCGCCCGGCGTGGTCGAGGTGCACACCTTCCGCTCGGCGACCAGCGAGGCCGCCTGGCTGGCCCACGCGCTGCGCTCGGCCCACCTGCTCGACGGCGTGCCGTGGTCACGGATGGCGGTGCTGGTGCGGTCCACAGCGTTGCAGCTGCCCACCCTGCGACGGGCGCTGCACGCTGCCGGCGTACCCACTGTGGTGCACGGTGAGGATCTGCCCCTGCACCTGCAACCGGCGGTCGCGCCGCTGCTGCTCCTGCTGCGCTGCGCGCTGGAGCCGGAGAGACTCGACGAGGAGGCCGCCGTCGCGCTGCTGCACTCGCCGCTCGGCGGGGCCGACCCGCTGGCCGAGCGACGGCTGCGGCAGGGCCTGCGGGCGCTCGCCCTGGCCGGCGGTGACCGACGGCCCTCCGGGGAGCTGATCGTCGAGGCCCTGCAGGATCCGGAGGAGCTAGCCGGCATCGAGCGGCGCTGGGCGGAGCCGGCGCAGGCGGTGGCCGGGCTGCTGGCCATCGCCCGCGAAGCCGCCGCCCGGCCGGGTGCGACCGCCGAGGACGTGCTCTGGGCCGTCTGGCACGCCAGTGGTCTCGCCGAGCGGTGGGCCGGCGCGATCAACCAGGGGCGTCCGGAGGCCGGCGAGGGCGACCTGGCCCGGCGTCGACGGGCCGAGGCTGCCGACCGCGACCTGGACGCCGTGCTGGTCCTCTTCGACGCGGCGGCCCGGTTCACCGACCGGCTGCCCGGCGCGCGTACCGAGGTCTTCCTCGACCACGTGCTCGCCCAGGACCTGCCGGCCGACACCATCGCCCCGACCGCCGACCGGGGTGCGGCGGTACGCCTGCTCACCGCGCACGCCGCGAAGGGCCTGGAATGGGACCTGGTGGCGGTGGCCGGTGTGCAGGAGGGCATCTGGCCGGACCTGCGGCTGCGCGGCAGCCTGCTGGGCTCCGAGCGCCTGGTCGACGTGCTGGCCGGCCGGTCGGTCGACGGGGCCACAGCGGCGAACGTGGTGGGTCAGACCTCGGCGTTGCTGGACGAGGAGCGTCGACTCTTCCACGTCGCCATCAGTCGGGCCCGGCACCGGCTGCTGGTCAGCGCCGTGGCGTCGGCCGCCGTCGGCGGCGACGACCACGAGGAGCAACCCAGCCGGTTCCTGCACGAGCTGGGCCCGAGCACACCGCCACCGACCCCGCCGAGCACGCCACCGACCCCGCCGAGCACGCCCGGCCCGCCGCCCGGTCCCCGCACCGAGCCGTCCTCCGGCGGCAACGGGGGTGCTGCGGCGAGTGAGACCGGTGACGAGGAGTCGGGCCGTCCCGGAGCACTGCCGGTGACCCGTCCACCACGGGCGCTCACCCTGCCGGCGTTGGTGGCGGAACTGCGTACCGCCATCACCGACCCGGCGGCTCCGGCGGCCCGGCGGCGCGCCGCGGCGGCCGAGTTGGCCCGGCTCGCCGCCGCCGGGGTGCCCGGCGCGCACCCCGACGATTGGTGGGGGTTGCGGGTGCTCTCCGACGACCGGCCGCTCGTCGACGACGGCGACGCGGTGCGGGTCACCCCGTCGGCCATGGAGAGTGCGCTGCGGTGCAGCCTGCGCTGGCTGCTGGAACGGCACGGCGGCAGCGGCCCGACCAGCACCGCGCAGGGGGTGGGCAACCTGGTGCACGCCGCCGCGATGCTCGCCGAGGACGCCAGCGCCGACCGGGGCGCGCTGCTCGACTACGTGGCCGCCCGGTTCGACGCGATCGAGCTGGCGGCCCGCTGGATGGCCGGGCCGGAGCGGGAACGCGCCGAGGCGATGGTCGACAAGCTGCTGCGCTGGCTGGCCACCAACCCGCGCAGGTTGCTCGCCATCGAGCACGAGTTCGCCGTGCGCCTGGACGACCCGAACCGGCCCATCGACCTGACCGGTCGGGTCGATCGGCTGGAGGTCGACGAGGCCGGGCGGCTCGTGGTGATCGACCTGAAGACCGGCAAGTCCACAGCTGTCACCGGCACCGACCTTGCCGAGCACCCGCAGCTCGGCGCCTACCAGGCGGCGGTGGAGGCGGGCGCGTTCGCCGAGTTCGGAGACGAGTCCGGGGGCGCCGCGCTGGTGCAGCTCGGGACCTCCGCCAAGGACGCCAGGGAGCAGAATCAGCCGGCCGCCAGCGAGGGTCCGGCGGCCGGTTGGGCGACCGCGCTGGTCCGGCGGACCGCCGATACGATGGCAGCCGCCACGTTCGCCGCGGTGGCCAACTCGAAGTGCCGGGTCTGCCCGGTGCGCACCAGCTGCCCGGTCTCCGGGCAGGGTCGTCAGGTCGTCGAGCCACCCACCGTCCGACGCGCAGGTGAGGGCGAGGAGTGAGCGTGCGAGCCCCGCAGTCACGAACTGAGACGGCACCCGTGAGGGCGAGGAGTGAGCTTGCGAGCCCCGCAGTCACGAACTGAGACGGCACCCGTGAGGGCGAGGAGTGAGCTTGCGAGCCCCGCAGTCACGAACTGAGACGGCACGGTGAGTCAGCCCACCCTGTTCGGCGCGGGCCCCGCGCCGACGCCCCGACTCGCGGACTCCGGCCCCCGCTACACACCGGTGGAGCTGGCTAAGCTGCTGCGGTTGCCGGCACCCACCCGGGAGCAGGCCGCGATCATCGCCGCCCCGGTGGAGCCGCTGCTGGTGGTCGCGGGCGCCGGGTCGGGCAAGACCGAGACGATGGCCGCGCGGGTGGTCTGGCTGGTGGCCAACTCGTACGTGCGGCCGGAGCAGATCCTCGGGCTGACCTTCACCCGCAAGGCGGCCGGCGAGCTGGCCCATCGGGTACGGACCCGGCTCGACCAGCTGATCCGACGACTCGGTCGGCAGGGGCGGGACCCGCTGGACGATCCGCTCGCTGGTGAGCCCACCGTCTCCACCTACCACTCGTACGCGGGGCGGATCGTCACCGAGCATGGGCTGCGGGCCGGCTACGAGCCGTCCACCCGGCTGCTCACCGAGGCGTCCCGCTGGCAGTTGGTCGACCTGCTGGTGCGTAACTACGACGGCGACATGTCCGAGGTGGACCGGATGCCGAGCACCATCACCGACGCGGTGCTGGCGCTGGCCGGGGAGCTGGACGAGCATCTGGTCGCGCCGGACGACCTGGCGGCCTGGACCGGTCGGTTCTTCGCCGAGGTGCAGTCCCGGCCGGGTCGGGTGTACGCGGACGTGCGCAAGGCGCTCACCCTCCAGCAGACCCGGTTGCGCCTGTTGCCGCTGGTGCGGGCGTACGCCCGGCGCAAGGAGGACTTCGAGGCGATGGACTTCGCCGACCAGCTCGCCCGGGCGGCCCGGGTGGCCCGGGACCACCCGGGGGTCGGCGTGATCGAGCGGGACCGCTTCCGGGTGGTGCTGCTCGACGAGTACCAGGACACCAGCCATGCCCAGGTGGTGTTGCTCAACGCGCTGTTCGGTGGCGGGCACCCGGTGACCGCGGTGGGCGACCCGTGCCAGTCGATCTACGGCTGGCGGGGGGCCAGCGCGGGCACCCTGGACCGGTTCCCCACCGAGTTCGCCCGCGCCAACGGTGAACCGGCCCCGGCGCTGGGGCTCACCACGAGCTGGCGCAACCGCCCGGAGATCCTCCGGGTGGCGAACGCGCTCTCCACCCCGCTGCGGGCGGCGGGTGCCCGGGTGCCGGAGCTGCGCTCCGCGCTGACCGTCCGGGACCCGATCCCGCACCGCAGCCCGGGCGGCGCGGCCGGCGGCACCGTGCACTGCGCGATGCTGCCCACGTACGCCGACGAGGCCGACTGGATCGCCGACAGCGTGCTGGCCGCCTGGCGTGGGGCGGCCGGGATGCCGGGCGCGACCCCGGAACACATCCCGGTGGACCGCCGCCCGACGACCGCCGTGCTGGTCCGGGTGCGCAGCCAGATCCCGGCGATCGAGTCGGCGTTGCGCGAGCGGGGCCTACCGGTCGAGGTGGTCGGGCTGGGTGGCCTGCTGGACACCCCCGAGGTGCGCGACGTGGTCTGCACGCTGCGGGTCCTGGCCGACCCGACCGATGGCGCCGCGCTGCTGCGGTTGCTCACCGGTGCCCGTTGGCGGATCGGGCCACGTGACCTGGTGGCGTTGCACCGACGAGCGCGGGCCATCGCGAACGCCCGGCGACAGGTGGCCGCCGACGAGGCCTCGGAGATCAGCCCCGACCTGTTGGACGAGGCGACCCTGGTGGAGGCGTTGGCCGACCTCGGGCCGGCGCAGGCGTACTCGGCCGAGGGGTTCGCGCGGCTGCGCGCGTACGGCCGGGAACTGGCGCTGCTGCGCTACCGGCTGGACCAGGCGCTGCCGGACCTGATCGCGGACATCGAGCGGACCATCGGCCTGGACGTGGAGGTCGCGGTGCGGGCCGGCCGGGACGGCGCCGGCGACGCGGGCCTGGCCCGGGGGCATCTGGACGCGCTCGGCGACGTGGCGGCCCGGTTCAGCGGGGAGACGCCCGGCGCGACCCTGTCCGGCTTCCTGTCCTACCTGGCCGCCGCCGAGGACGAGGAGCGCGGTCTGGCGCCGGGCGAGGTCGAGGTGGTGGAGGGCGCGGTGCAGGTGGTCACCGCGCATGCCGCCAAGGGCCTGGAGTGGGACGTCGTCGCGGTGGCCGGGCTCAGTCGTGGTCTGTGGCCGGGGCCGGTGCGCAACTCCGACCACTGGCTGGGTGGGCTGGGCGTGCTGCCGTTCCCGCTGCGCGGCGACGCCGACGGGCTGCCCGAGTTGGCACTCGACGAGGCGGGGGACCAGCGGGCCGTGGCGCGGGCGGTGACCGACTTCACCGACGCGTGGCGGGCCCACGACGAGCGGGAGGAACGCCGGCTGACGTATGTGGCGGTCACCCGGCCGCGTCGGCTGCTGCTCTGCTCCGGTTACTGGTGGGGGGAGGGCACGAAGCGACCGCGAGGTCCGTCGGTCTTCCTGCGTGAGGTGTACGACGCCTGCCTCGACGGCGGGCCGGGGCACCTGATCGACGCGTGGGCGCCGGAGCCGACTCCCGACGCGACGAACCCCACTGCCGAGGTGGTGCTCCGCGCGGAGTGGCCGGCCGACCCGCTGGGCGGTCGACGGCCGGCGTTGGCCGAGGCGGCCGGGCTGGTGCGTCGCCTGATGGCCGACGGCCCGACGGCGGCGCTCCCCGGGCCGGTCGGGCCGGTGCTCCCCGGGCCGGTGCTCGCCGGGCCGGTCGGGCCGGTGTCGCCGGTCGGGCCGGTGTCGCCGGTCGGGTCGGAGGTCGGGCCGGTGTTTGCCGGGCCGGTGCCGTCGATCGAGGCCGAAACGGTCGAGCCGGAGGTGGATCCGGAGGTGGCGCGCTGGCAGCGCGAGGCGGACCTGCTGTTGGCGGAGCGCGCCGAGCTGACCCGGCTCTCCGGTGCGGTCGAGGTGGCGCTGCCCGGGGCGCTGAGCGTCACCCAACTGGTCGCGCTGCGGCGCGATCCGGCGGCGCTGGCCCGTACGCTGCGTCGCCCGGTGCCGGCCGAACCCAACCCGTACGCCCGTCGAGGCACCGCCTTCCACGCCTGGCTGGAGCAGCGCTTCGGCGCCGACCGCCTGTTGGACCTGGACGAGCTGCCCGGCGCGGCCGACGCCGATGCCGCACCCGACGAGGCGCTGATCGAGCTTCAGGAGCGGTTCCTGGCCAGCGAGTGGGCCGACCGGTCACCGGTGGAGGTGGAGGTGCCCTTCGCCACTGTGATCGCCGGAGTGGTGGTGCGGGGCCGGATGGACGCGGTCTTCGCCCGGCCGGGTGGCCGGTTCGACGTGGTCGACTGGAAGACCGGCGCGCAGCCCACCGGGCCGGCGGCCGACGTGGCCGCCGTGCAGCTGGCGGTGTACCGGCTGGCCTGGGCGGAGTTGGCCGGCGTGCCGGTCGATCGGGTGGGCGCGGCGTTCCACTACGTCCGCCATGGGGTGACCGTACGGCCCGCCGACCTGCTGGATGTGACGGGCCTCACCGCCATGATCGCCCAGTTGCCCGAGGATTCTGCCCAACATTGACCATGGCGGGGAAAACCGTGGTAGGTTGACCGGGTTGCAGTTTTGGTTACCAGAGACTCTGTGTGCGCCTGGCGGGATTGTGGCCCCAGGCGCTCTTTGTTGTGTCCGGAGTTCTCCGGGCGGGGCGACCAGAAGCGACAGGCGATTCGCGCATCCCCGCGCGGAGCGCTCCTCTTCGGGCACGCAACAAGTGCGCGTCCGACGTTCCGTCAAGGAGACGAAACACATGGCTATTGGCACCGTGAAGTGGTTCAACGCTGACAAGGGCTTCGGCTTCATCACCCCCGACGGCGGCGGCGCCGACGTTTTCGCCCACTTCTCGGCGATCCAGTCCTCCGGCTACCGGAGCCTGGACGAGAACCAGCGGGTCGAGTTCGAGGTGACCCAGGGCCAGAAGGGCCCGCAGGCGGAGAACATCCGCCCGCTCTGATCTTCGGATCGGTCAGCATTACCTGTCGCGCCCTCCGGGTGTGACGGTGACGGGACCGGCCCGCCCCGCTGCCACCTGCCTACGCAGGCGGCGGCCCGGCGGCGGGCCGGCCTGTACTCCCTTTCGGTTCGTGCTTGTGAGTCCTGGCTGCCTTGCGCCGCCGGTTGACAGCGCCGACTTCGGCGCCCTCCCTCGACACGTGCCGCGTCGAGGAAGGCTTTCGCATGACCACAGTTATTCCGTCGTTCGCTCATACCGGTCTGGCACCGGCGCTGCTCACCGCGCTGACCGCGCAGGGCATCACCGAGCCGTTCCCGATCCAGACGGCGACGCTGCCCGACTCGCTCGCCGGCCGGGACGTGCTGGGCCGCGGTCGTACCGGCTCCGGCAAGACTCTCGCCTTCGGGCTTCCGCTGCTGTCCCGTACCGCTGGCCGTAAGGCCCGGCCGGGTCGCCCGCTGGCCCTGGTGCTGGTGCCGACCCGCGAGCTGGCTCAGCAGGTCACCACCGCGCTGGCCCCGTACGCCCGCGCCGTCGGGCTGCGCTGCGCCACCGTCGTGGGCGGGCTGTCGTTGCAGCGGCAGGCGGACGCCCTGCGCGCCGGCACCGAGGTTGTCGTCGCCACCCCCGGTCGCCTGCACGACCTGATCAACCGTGGCGACGCCCGGCTCGACCAGGTCGAGATCACAGTGCTCGACGAGGCCGACCAGATGGCCGACATGGGCTTCCTGCCGCAGGTCACCAAGCTGCTGGAGCAGGTCGCGCCGCAGGGGCAGCGGATGCTCTTCTCCGCGACCCTGGACGGCGGCGTGGACCGGCTGGTCCGCCGTTTCCTGAGCAACCCGGTCACCCACTCGGTCGACCCGGGCACCGCGACGGTCACCGCTATGACCCACCACGTGCTGCACGTCGCCGCTGCGGACAAGCCCGACGCGTTGACCCGGATCGCCGCCCGTGAGGGCCGCACCATCCTGTTCATGGGCACCAAGCACCGCGCCGACCGGCTGGCCCGCCAACTGCTCTCCAAGGGCGTACGCGCGGCAGCGCTGCACGGCGGCAAGTCCCAGCCGCAGCGCACCCGGATCCTGGAGCAGTTCCGCAACGGTCAGGTGACCGCCCTGGTCGCCACCGACGTGGCGGCCCGTGGCATCCACGTGGACGGCCTGGACATGGTGGTCAACGTGGACCCGCCGACCGAGGCGAAGGACTACCTGCACCGGGGCGGCCGTACCGCCCGGGCCGGCGAGTCCGGTTCCGTGGTCACCCTGGTCCTGCCGGAGCAGCGCCGGGACGTGTCCCGGCTGATGGCCACCGCCGGTATCCGGCCCGAGTCGGTCCAGGTCCGCGCGGGTGACGGATCGCTGGCCCGGGTGACCGGCGCTCGCGAGCCGTCCGGCGTGCCGGTGACCATCGTCGCTCCGCCGGCGCCCGTCTCTCGGGCCCGTACCTCCGGCGGCTCGGCCGCCGATGGTGGCGCCCGTCCGGCGCACCGCGCGTCGGGCCGGTCCCGTCGGCCGCGTCGTCCCCGTACCGTCTGATCTTCTGCGCGTCGACCGACCCGTCCCGCTTCGGCGGGGCGGGTCGGTTTTGTCTGCGCGGTGTTCCGGGCCGGTCGGCTGTCCGTGCGGCCCGACCGGTCAGCCGACCGCGCCGTGCGGCCCGCTCTGCTGAGTCGGTAATCAGCCTTCGCTGGGTCGGCTGGCCGACTGCGCCCCGGCCGGACGTGGTCGAGGCTGACCGACGGGGGATGTCGGGCGGGGGGCCCGGCACGGGAGGGGTGACCATGGCGGGCGAAGCCGGCTCGGGCGCACTGCGTGAACTGATCCTGGTGGTCGCGGTCGCGCTCGCTGGGTTGTTGCTCGCCATGGTCGCGGCCTTCGCGCCCTGGCATGCCACCCCGGCGGGTAACGCTCCCGCCGGTCTGGTGGAGCTGCACAGTCCCGGCGACCCGGGCCTCGCCCCGGCGACCGCACACGTGGGCTGAGCAGCGACCGGCCTACCGGTGCCGGCGGAGGGGCAGGCCCGGTCAGGATCGGTGCGAGATGTGGTCGGGTCGGCGGGGCACCGGCCCGGCCACATCGCCTCACGCCCCCGCAGCCCCTCCCGACGCGCCGATCTTGCACTTTCGGATGTCGATATGATCGAAATGTCTCTTATGCGGGGACAGTAAGTGCAAGATCGCGGAGCTCGGGGTGTGACCGGGACTCACCTTGTGGTGGGGGCGTGGGTGAGCAGGTCGGTCAGGGTGGTGCTGTCGACCACGGTGGCGATCGCCCCGTGTACCGCCAGCCAGACGTCGGTGAGCCCGGCGGCCACTCCGTGATAGCCGGCCCGCTCGGCCGGCAGGCCGCGCACCGTGGTGAGCGAGCCGCCGACCGCACGCAGCACGTCTCCGACGGTGATCTCGTCGGCTGGGCGGGTCAGCGCGTACCCGCCGTCGGCGCCACGATGGCTGTGCAGCAGACCGGCCCGGCGCAGGTCGAGCAGGATGCCCTGCAGGAAGCTGAGCGGGATGTCCTGCACCTCGGCCAGGCTGGCCGCCTTCACCAACTCCCCGACCCGGTCGCCGTCGCCGCCACCACCGGCGGCAGCGACGGCGAGCATCGCCCGGAGCGCGTAGTCGCTGCGCGCGGAGACGAACACGTCACTGACCGGCCTGGTCCAGTACACCCCAGCGGCGCCTGATCGCCTTGTCCGCAGCGCCGAACGCGGCGTCCACGACGAGGCCGACGACCAGGATGACGATCATCGTGGAGAGCAGCCAGGGTGAGTCGGACAACTCGCGGGAGTAGGTGAGCTGGGCGCCGAGCGAGGTCTGCGAGATGCCGACCACGAGCAGCTCACCCGCCATCAGGCTGCGCCAGGAGAACGCCCAGCCCTGCTTGAGGCCGGCGACGATCGCCGGAAGGGCGGCCGGTGCGATGACGTAACGGTAGAGGTTGAGCCCTCGGGCGCCCAGGTTGCGGCCCGCACGTAGCAGCAGCGGCGGCACGTAGTCCACTCCGGAGATCACCCCGTTGGCAATGGACGGTGCCGCGCCGAGCACCACCACGAAGAAGATCGCCTTCTCGCTCAGCTCGAAGAGCAGGATGGCCAGCGGGAACCAGGCGATCGACGGCATGGTCTGCAACGCGGTGATCATCGAGCCGATGGCGGCGCGCAGCACCGTGGACCGGGCTACCGCGAGGCCCAGCAGCAGGCCCACGGCTACCGAGAAGACGTACCCGACGGCGGCCCGGCGCAACGTGGTGGCTATGCCTTCCCAGAGCTGCGGGCCCTGGGCCTGGGTCAGCAACTCGCGGCCGACCTCCAGCGGCCCCGGCAACGAGTAAGGCGGCTTCCAACCCGTCCAGACCACGAACTGCCAGGCGGCGATGGTGATGGCCAGGGCGGCGAGCTTGGGCCAGGTGGCCGCCCAGATCCGGGCGCCCCGGGAGACCTCCTTGTCCCGACCGGCGATCTCCAGCGCGTCGAGGCCGGTGATCTCCGCGTCGGTACGCGCCGAACTGGTCAGGGTGTCACTGGCCATGGCGGCCCACCTCCGTACGGAGCCGCTCGGTGACCTCGGCGGCGATGGCGGCGACCTCGGGGGAGTCGATCCGGCGAGGGCGCGGGATGTTCACCTCGGTGGAGTAGATGATCCGGCCGGGTCGGCTGGAGAGCAGGATGATCCGGTCGGCCAGCCGGGCCGCCTCGCGGACGTTGTGCGTCACGAAGAGCACCGAGAGTTTGCGCTCGGACCAGATCCGTTCCAGCTCGTCGTGCAGGATGTCCCGGGTCATCGCGTCCAGCGCGCCGAACGGCTCGTCCATCAGCAGCACCGGAGTGTCCAGGGCCAGCGTGCGGGCGAGCGCGACCCGCTGCCGCATTCCGCCGGAGAGCTCGTGCGGGCGCTTGCGGCCGAAGTCGGCAAGGTGCACCGTCCGCAGCAGCTCGGCCACCCGCTCACGGCGTTGGGCCCGGGGGAGCCGACGCAGCTTGAGCGGCACCTCCACATTGGCGTCGACGGTCAGCCACGGAAAAAGCGCCGGCTCCTGGAACATCAGGCCCGGGTTGGCGTCGCCGGCCAGGGTGATCTGCCCACCGCTGACCCGGTCCAGCCCGGCCACCAGGTTGAGCAGGGTGCTCTTGCCGCAGCCGGACGCGCCGACCAGGCAGACGAACTCGCCGGGCGCGACGTTCAGCGACACACCGTCCAGGGCCAGGACGGCGTTCGCCCCGCGCCCGTACACCTTGGTCACACCGGAGAGCGCGACCGCTGTGGTCGCGCTCCGCGGCGTCGTCGTCGACGTCATGGCTGGACGACCTCGGACTTGCCCTGCGCCTTGAGCGCGTTGTTGAGGTACTTCAGGTCGTACAGGCCCTTGAGGTCCACCGGCTCGGTCAGGTCCACGTCGACGGCGTGGTCGAGCCCTGCCTTCAGGGAGGACGAGATCGGGTCGTTAGTGAACTCCAACGTCGGCCACGCCTGCTTGATCAGCTTCAGGTCCAGCGGCTTTCCGGTGATCTTGCCGATGGCGTCGGAGATGGCCTGCTGCGCCTCCTCCGGTTTGGTGTTGACGAACTCGTTGGCGGCCACCTGACCGTCGACCAGCCTCTGCACCACGTCCGGGTGCGCCTTGAGGAACTTGGTGCTGACCAGCAGGTTGGTGATGACGAACTTCTTGTCCGGCCACAGGTCGCGCTCGTCGACGAGCACCTTGCCGCCAGCGTTGATCAGGCGGGAGACGAACGGCTCGGGCACCCAGGCACCGTCGATCGCGCCGCTGTTGAACGTCTCGATGGTCTGGGCGTTTTCCTGCGGCACGATCTTGACGTCGCCTCCACCTTCCTTGGTGGTGGTGAGGCCCTGCTGCTTGAGCCAGTAACGGATCGCCACGTCCTGGGTGTTGCCCAGCTGCGGGGTGGCGATCTTCTTGCCCTTCAGGTCCTGCGCCCCGGTGATGCCGGGCTTGACGACCAGTGCCACGCCGCCGGAGGCCGCGCCGGAGATGACCCGGACGGCTTCGCCCTTTGACTTGGAGAAGGCGTTCACCGTCGGGTTCGGACCGATGTAGGTGGCGTCCAGCGCGCCGGAGAAGACCGCCTCGATGGCGGCCGGACCGGCGTTGAAGGTCTTCGGGTCCAGCTTGACGTCGGTGCCGAGCTTCTCCGCGAAGATGCCCTTCTCCACGCCGACGACCGCCGGCGCGTGGGTGATGTTGGGGAAGTAGCCGAGGCGCAGCGTCACCGGGCCGGAGCTGCCGCCCGCGCCATCGCTGTCGTCGCCGCACGCGGCGGTGCTGCCCAGGGTCGCCGCGCCGAGGGCGGCGAGGGTGGCCAGGGTGACCAACCGGCGCAGGGGGAGCCGTCTCATCGTCCATCCAATCCGCAGTATTCCTACTTAGTTGGTAGGAAGAGTGGGCCAGGCTGCGGTCAGCGTCAAGGCTCATCCACATGGCGGGATGGCGCGTCTCAGTTATGTCGGTATTTCCTACCAGCTTGCTAGGGTAACCGTCATTCGGTCACCGGCAGAGAGGCGACTTCGCGATGACCTTCCACTGGTTCCTGCCCACCTCCGGCGACGGCGACCAGGTCGGTGCCGCCACAGTCACCGCGGGCGCCGCGAGGCACGACCGGGCCGCGACGGTGGCCTACCTGGCCGAGGTTGGCCGGGCCGCCGAGACCAACGGGTTCACCGCCGTTCTCACACCGGTGGGCGCCGGCTGCCCCGACCCGTGGATCGTCTGCGCGGCGGTCGCCCAGCACACCGAGCGGCTCGGCATGCTGGTCGCGGTCCGGGCCGGTTTCGCGCTGCCCACCCTGATCGCCCAGCAGGCCGAGGCGTTCCAGGCCGTCTCGGGTGGCCGGCTGTCGCTCAACATCGTGACCGGGGGCGACCCGGCCGAGCAGCGGGCGTACGGCGACTTCCTCGGGCACGACGACCGTTACGCGCGCACCGGCGAGTTCGTCGAGGTGCTTCGCCGTGCCTGGGCCGGCGGGCCGTTCGACTACGCCGGAAAGCACTACCGGGTCGACGGTGGCGGCCTGGCCACCCCGCTCGCCGCGCCGCCGCCGGTCTACTTCGGCGGCGCGTCCCCGGCTGCCGAGACGGTGGCCGCCCGGCAGGCCGACGTGTACCTGATGTGGGGTGAACCACCGACGTCCATCGCGGCCCGGGTCGCCCGGGTCCGGGCGCTCGCCGCCGAGCACTGCCGCACAGTGCGCACGGGCCTCCGCCTGCACGTCATCGCCCGTCCGACCAGTGCGCAGGCGTGGGCCGAGGCGGACCGGCTGCTGGCCGGGATGAGCCCGGAGCGGATCGCCGCCGCCCAGGCCCGGTTCCGCCGGATGGACTCGGTGGGTCAGGCCCGGATGGCCGCGCTGAACGCCGGCCGCAGCGACGGACTCACCGTCGCACCGAACCTCTGGGCCGGCGTCGGCCTGGTCCGCGAGGGCGCCGGCACCGCGCTGGTCGGCAGCTACGCCGAGGTCGCGGCCCGAATCGACGAGTACGCCGCGCTCGGCGTCGACGAGTTCATCCTCTCCGGCTGGCCGCACCGCGAGGAGGCCGAGCGGGTCGGCGCCGAGGTGCTGCCCCTGGTGACAGCCCCGGTCGCGGCGGCTCCGGGAAGGTCGCGGGTGGCGGAGGTGTCGACGCGCTAGGGTCGACTCCGTGGCGGCGCGGAGATCCAGAATTCCAGCGACGAAGTATCCGGTCGAGCGGTTCACCCTCGACAACGGCCTGCGGGTGGTGCTCACCCCCGATCGCAGTGCCCCGGTGATCGGGGTGGCGGTGGTCTACGACGTCGGCATCCGCTCGGAACCGGAGGGGCGTACCGGCTTCGCCCACCTCTTCGAGCACCTGATGTTCCAGGGCTCGGAGAACCTGGAGAAGCTGGCCCACTTCCGGCACGTGCAGGGCGCGGGTGGCACCTTCAACGGTTCCACCCACCTGGACTACACCGACTACTTCGAGACGCTGCCGAGCAACGCGCTGGAGCGCGCGCTGTTCCTGGAGGCGGACCGGATGCGTGGGCCCCGGCTGACCGAGGAGAACCTGCGCAACCAGGTCGACGTGGTCAAGGAGGAGATCCGGGTCAACGTCCTCAACAGGCCGTACGGCGGCTTCCCCTGGCTCACTCTGCCGCCGGTCATGTTCGACACCTTCCCGAACGCCCACGACGGCTACGGCTCCTTCGACGACCTGGAGTCGGCGACCGTCGCCGACGCCGCGGACTTCTTCCGCCGCTACTACGCCAGCGGCAACGCCGTGCTGGCCGTCAGCGGCGACATCGACGTGGCCGAGGCGACCGAACTGGTCACCCGGCACTTCGGCGACGTGCCGGCCCGACCGGCACCGCAACGGCCGGACTTCACCGAGCCCGACCTGAGTGCCGAGCGGCGCACCTCGTACACCGATGCATTGGCGCCGCTGCCGGCGGTGGCCGGCGCCTGGCGCGTGCCCGACCCGGTCACCGACTTCGCCGGCTACCTGCCGTACGTGGTGCTGGCCGAGGTGCTCACCGACGGCGACGCGTCGCGACTGGTCGAACGACTGGTGCAGCGGGACCGCACGGTGACCAGCCTCGGCGGATACATCGGTTTCATGGGCGACCCGTTCGACGTCCGCGACCCCACCGCGCTGCTGTTGCAGGCGCACCTGCCGCCCGGTGGCGACGTGGACAAGGTGCTGCGCACCATCGACGAGGAACTGGACCGGCTGGCCACCGACGGGCTGACCGACGGTGAACTGGCCCGCACCCAGGCCCGGATGGCGACCCACCTGCTACGGGACACCGACGCGGTGCTCGGTCGGGCGCTGCGGATGGCCGTGCTGGAGCAGCAACGCGGCGAACCGGGTCTGCTCAACGAACTGCCCCGGCTGGTCGGCGAGGTCACCGAGGAGCAGGTCCGGGCCGCCGCGGCCACAGTGCGCCCGGAGCGCCGGGCCGCCATCGAGGTCATCGCCGGAGGCGTTCGGTGAGCGCGAGGAGCGAGCCGGTTTTGCGAGCCCCACAGTCGCGAACGAAGGTGACACAGTGAGTATCGCTACTTCTCCTGCCGGTCCGCGTACGCTGCCGCCGCTCGGGCCGACCCGCAAGCTCAAGGTGCCCAAGCAGGCCGAGCGCACACTGCGCAACGGGCTCACAGTGATCGCCGTACGCCGGCCCGCCGTACCCCTCGTCGAACTGCGGCTCTGGGTGCCGTTCGGTCGGGTCCACCTGGCCCGCGGCGCGATGCTCTCGCAGACGATGCTCTCCGGCACCGAGTCGATGACCAGCGTGCAGATCGCCGCCGAGTTGCAGAAGGTGGGCGGCGGGCTGTCCGCGGGCGTCGACCCGGACCGGCTGATGCTCTCCGGCGCCGGGCTGGTCACCGGTCTGGACCGGATGCTGGAGCTGCTGGCCGAGGTGCTGACCGGTGCCAGCTACCCCAGCGACGAGGTGGCCACCGAACGGGACCGGCTGGTCGACCGGATCCAGGTGGCGCAGAGCCAGCCTTCGCACCTGGCCCGGGAGGCGCTGCTGAAGCGGATCTACGGCCGGCACCCGTACGCGACGCAGACGCCGGAGCCCGGCCAGATCCGTGCCGTCCGACCGGCGGCGCTGCGCACCCTGCACTCGGAGCGGGTCCACCCGACCGGCGCGCAGTTGGTGCTGGTCGGTGACGTGCAGCCGGAGAAGGCACTGGACGCGGCCGAGCGGGCGCTCGGCGGCTGGTCGGGTGCCGGGCGGGTGGCCGAGCTGCCGGCGACCCCGCCGCTGGAGCCGGGGCCACTGCTGCTGGTCGACCGGCCGGGCTCGGTGCAGTCCTCGCTGCGGATCGCGCTGCCAGCGGTGTCGCGCACCGAACCGGACCACGCCCCGCTGCAACTGGCCAACCTGATCTTCGGCGGCTACTTCTCCTCCCGGTGGGTGGAGAACATCCGCGAGGACAAGGGCTACACGTACGGCCCGCACTCGGTGATCGAGCACTCGGTCGCCGGGTCGGTGCTGGTCGCCGCCGCCGACGTGGCCACCGAGGTCACCGGCCCGGCGCTGCTGGAGACGACGTACGAGCTGGGTCGGTTGGCGTCGCTGCCGCCGAAGCCAGAGGAGTTGGAGCAGGCCCGGCAGTACGCCCTGGGCACCCTCCAGCTCGGCATGTCCACCCAGGCCGGATTGGCGGCGTTGACCAGCGCGTACGCCGGCAACGGTCTGCGCCTGGACTTCCTCGCCGAGTACGCGGCGAGGTTGGCGAAGGCGAGCATCGACGACGTCGCGCAGGCGGCAGCCCGCTACCTGGCCCCGGCTCGGGCGGCGATAGTGGTGCTCGGCGACGCGGAGCGGATCACCCCCGGGCTGGCCGCGCTGACCACTGTTCACACCGAGCAGAAGGCGTGAGCGAGCGGAGCGCTGGCGTGAGCGAGCGAAGTGAGCGAACCATGGGGCTCAGCAGCGGAGCGGCGGCGTGAGCGGGGAGGCGGCGCCGCCGTTGGCGCGGTCCACGCTGGATCGGGCCGCGCACCGGCGGGGTGACTCGCAGTGGTTGACCGAGGCGTGGTTGCGCGCCCGGGTGCTGCTGCTCGATTCGACCGACGAGGGTCGGACCCTGGCCCGGACCGAGACGTCGCCTCCGACGTTGGTGTTGTTCGGGTCGGCTGACGTGCCCGCCGGGTCGGAGTCGATGGCGATGTTCCTGGGTGTCGAGCCGGACGGGGTGCCGGTCTTCGCTGTCGACGCGCCGCTGCCGGCGATCCCGGGGACCCGGGCGGTCCACCTCCGGGAGGTGGGTCACCTGCTCGCCGACCGCGAGGCCGGCATCTTCACCACCGCGTTGGCGCTGGTCAACTGGCACACCCGACACGGTTACTCGACGAGCACCGGCGCGCCGACCGCCATGGACGAGGCGGGTTGGTCCCGGGTGGACCGCAACGGTGGGCGGATCTGGCCGCGTACCGACCCGGCGATGATCGTGCTCGTCCACGACGGCGTGGACGGCCCGGACGGCCGCTGCCTGCTCGGCAACAACGCCGGCTGGCAGGGCACCCCGGGTGGTCGCCGCTACTCCTGCCTGGCCGGCTACGTGGAGCCGGGGGAGTCGGCGGAGGCCGCCGTGCTGCGCGAGGTCCGCGAGGAGGTGGGCATCGGGGTCGAGCGCATCGGGTACGTGGGCAGCCAGGCCTGGCCGTTCCCCGGCTCGCTGATGCTGGGCTTCCTGGCCACCGCGAACCCGAACGAGCCGGTGCGGGTCGACCCGTCCGAGATCGCGTACGCCAGGTGGTTCTCCCGCGGGGAGATCGGGTCGGCGTTGGCCGGGCAGACGGTGGACGTGGGCGACGGGGCCCGGCTGATTCTGCCGCCTCCGTCGTCGATAGCGCTGTTCCTCATCCACCGCTGGCTGGACGGCTGGGTGGACGCCGACAGCTGAGCACGGTCCCGGCCCGTGGCCGCCGTTGCCGCGGCGGTCACGGGCCGGGAACACGGGCCGTCGTGGTCGGCGGGTGCGAGTAACGCGGCGGGGGAGCCGGTCCGACCACGACGGACGACCTGTGGAGTCAGGTGCCGGTGCGGCCCGCTCTGTGTCGGAAGGCGGGCCGCGACTCGATCAGCGGGAGGACCTTGACCCGTTGCTTGCCGGCGCGGACCGCGCCGACGGTGGCCAGGGCGCGGGCCAGCAGCAGCGCGGCGTCCCGGTCCTCGGCGTGCACGATCTGCCGGCGCGGCTCGGGCGTGGTCGTCTCGTCGCGAAGTCGGTGGCCGTCCGCCCAGGCGGCGGCGATGTCCCCGTCAGCGACGGCGCGGATGTCGGTGCGAACGATCAGGAACCGCATGAGGGTCTCCGGATGAACCGCGACGGATGAGCCAGTGTGGAAGTTCCACGTACTCGAGGGCCATGTTACGCCCCGTGTTCGTCCCAGCAACTGAAACGCGCCTATCGGTTTCGAGCCTCGTCCGATCGGCGGATGGCTGCTCAGCAGGGTCGCCGGGTCGCACAGCGACGGGGCCGCCGGCAGTGCGCCGACGGCCCCGTACCAGTCACCGAATCAGTTCAGATCGAACTGGCCCTTCTTCGCCCCGGTGATGAAACCGAGCCATCCCGCGCGGTTGAACAGCAGGACCGGGCCGCCCCGGTCCTTGCTGTCGCGCAGGGCGACCGCCGACGGGCCGGTGGCCAGTGGGGCGACCTCCACGCAGTTGGAGGTCTGGCTGCGTGTGCTGGTACGCCACGGGGCGTCCGCCAACGAGTGGGCGGAGACGGACGGCGTGTTGCGGATTTCGTTCATGGCTCTGCTCCTGATGTGCAGCGATCCGATGGGACGAGTGGTGCCGCACGTCCCGACGGAGGGTCCCCCGTGGATCACCGGTCCGTCAGTCGCCCTGATTCCCTGCGGCGTTGGGTCGGCGCCGTTGCCGGCCCGAACGCCACTGTGGATGGGGGCGTCGCCTCGGTCAGCCGTCCCGTCGCCTCGATCAGCCAGGAGAGGGTGTCCGAGGCGTTAAGTGCCGCCGTGCATAGCCACTCGAACACCACTTTATAGCGATTTAGCGTGATTGACTCGGTCGACATGACGTCGGTGAAGCCACCTTCGATGGCCAATGTCTCCGGATCGAGGGGATCGGCGAACCGATAGACCGAGAAGGCGGTCGGCGGAAGGTACCAATTGCCGATCTGGGTGTCCCGGGGGAGCACGTGCAGGGCCACGTTGGGCAGCAGCGCCAACTCGCAGAGCTGGAGCAGTTGTTCGTGCAGCACCTCCGGCGGCCCGGCCCGGCGGCCGAGAGCCGCCTCCTCCAACACGGCGGTGTAGCGGGGAGCGTGCGGCTCGCGGGTCAGCAGCGACTGGCGGGCCAGCCGCGCCTGCACCTCGGTCTCCGGCTCGTCGCCGGGCTCCGGCTCGCCCGCGCCCGCGTTCACCTGTCGGGCCGACATGATCCGGAGCTGGGCGTACCCGGGGGTCTGCAACAGGCCCGGCACCAGCACCGGGTTGTACTCGGAGATCTCCGCGCAGCCCGCCTCCAACTCGGCCCAACCGCGCTGTTGCTGCGTCATCACCGGGAAGTTCTTCAACCAGCCGCGCATGTCGCCGGCCTCGTTGGTGATGCCCAGCAGCTCGTCGTGCAGCGCCTGGTCGGCGCCGTAGAGGTCGAGCAGGTCGCCGACGTCCTGCGGGTCCGGTCGGCTGCGGCCGTTCTCCAAGCGGGACAGTTTGGACGCGGAGGCCCAACCGATACGCTCGATGACCTGATCGCCGGTGAGGCCCGCGGCCTCACGAAGGCGGCGCAGCTCGACGCCCAACCGGCGACGACGCAGGATCGGGCTGGGTGCGGCAGGAGGCACAGTGTCCTCTTTCCCGTCGACCGCCGCAGACGCGACGGTAACTGTATGAAATTCGCCCCCCACGGTCAGTATGGACGGCGCGACCGGTGTCGGAGGTTCCGGCGAGGGCGTGTCTTGCGAAAATCGCACCACGGGAATGCCGGATGACGACGGACCCGCGGTCGCGGCCCGTCGACCTCGCCCACCTGGGCAGCCATCCCGCCGGAGGGACCCATGCGCACGATCCTGCGCCGACCCGACTTCCGCCTGCTCTTCGGCGGCCTGCTGGCCAGCATGACCGCCGAGTCGATCCTGCTGCTCGCACTCGCCATCTGGGTCAAGGATCTGACCGGCTCGAACGGGTTGGCCGGTGCCACGATCTTCGCGGTCATCGCGCCGATGACGCTGGCGCCGCTGGTCGGCTGGGTTGTCGACCGCTACCCGCGCCGACCGTTCTTCGTGGCCGCGAACGTGCTGACCGCGGCCCTGCTCGCCCCGTTGTTCACAGTCCGCGACGCTGGCGACGTCTGGGTCGTCTATCTGGTGGCCGCCCTGTACGGACTCTCGTCGATCACGCTCGGCGCGGCGCTCAGTGGGCTCATCCGCGAGATGGTGCCGGTCGAGTTGCTGGCCGACGCGAACGGCGTGCTGCAGACCGTACGTCAGGGGATCCGGCTGGTCGGACCGCTGGTGGGCGCGGCGCTCTACGCGGCGCTCGGTGGGTGGGTTCTGGCCGGAATCGGCATGGTCGGATTTCTGACCGCGGCGGCGGTGGTCACCGCGCTGCCCACCCCGCAACGGCTGCCACCGCCAGTACGGCTACGGTGGCCGGCCGAACTGGGCGCCGGTCTGCGGCACCTGGCCGGTGAGCCGGCCCTGCGACGGGCCCTGCTCGGCTACGGGCTCGGGTCACTGGTGATGGGCTTCAGCGAGTCGCTCATCTTCGCCTACGTCGACCAGGGGCTGCACCGGGATGCCGCGTTCGTGGGGGTGCTGGTCACCGTGCAGGGCGTCGGTGGGTTGCTCGGTGGGCTCTGCTCACCGACGCTGGTCCGCCGGCTCGGAGAGGTCGGCACGCTGGCCGCCGGAGTCGCCTTCTTCTCTCCGGCCGCGCTCGCGCTCGCGTTCCCCGATCTGTGGCTCGGGTTCGCCGCGGTGCTGCTGGCCGGGGTCTCGCTCCCGCTGACGATGGTGGGTTTGCACACGCTGATCCAGCGCCGCACGCCGCCGTCGCTGGTCGGTCGGGTCGCCGCGGCCACCCAGGCGATGGTCAGCGGGCCGCAGGCGGTCTCCATCGGGGCGGGTGCCCTGCTGGTCGGGTTCGTGGACTACCGGCTGCTGTTCGCGCTGGTCGGGGTGGCCACCCTCGCCGCTGGCAGCTACCTGTGGCGGGGCCGCCACCTGAGCGCGCCGGGCGGGGCCCGCCCGCCGACGCCGCCCACCCGCCCGACGCTTCCGGCACCTCGCCGTCCGGCCGAGGACGCCGACCGATCCGGGCTTCCGGCACCCACCGACAGCGGCCACCCGTTCCCGAACACGACGAGCGGCCGCCCCGGGTGGGGCGGCCGCGCACCGAGAATGAACCGGAAGATCAGGCGTTGAGCGTCTCCAGGTGCTGCTTCACCTGGGTGATCGAGGGATTCGTCAGGGCACTGCCGTCGGCGAAGCGCAGCGTCGGCACCGTCTGGTTGCCGCCGTTGACGCTCATCACGAAGTCCGCGGCCTTCGGGTCCTGCTCGATGTCGACCACCTCGTACCCGATGCCCTCCCGGTCGAGCTGCGACTTCAGCCGGTGGCAGTAGCCGCACCAGGGGGTGGAATACATCGTCAGCATCCTCGGATCCTCCAACTCCTCCGGCCGCGGCTTGCGGATCAAGCCGAGCCTGTTCGCTGCAACGCTGGGAGGAGCTGAGATGATTCCTGGTTGTGGTGGTTCACTCAGCGTCGGAACAGGTGCTCGCCGGGCTGGACCCGGAGCAGCGCTCCGCCGTGACCGCACCCGCCGGCCCGGTCTGCATCCTGGCCGGCGCCGGCACCGGCAAGACCCGGGCGATCACCTCCCGAATCGCCCACCGGGCGCTCTCCGGGGAGATCTCTCCCCGGCACGTGCTCGCGGTCACCTTCACCGCCCGCGCCGCCGCCGAGATGCGACACCGCCTCACTCTGCTCGGGGCGAGCGGTGTCCAGGCCCGGACGTTTCACGCCGCCGCGCTGCGCCAGGTGCGGTACTTCGCGCCCCGGCTGCTGGCCGGCCGCGCCATGCCCGAACTGCTGGACAGCAAGGTACGACTGGTCACCCTCGCCGCCGCCCGGGTCGGCCTGCGTACCGACCGGGCCGCCGCCCGCGACCTGGCCGGCGAGATCGAGTGGGCGAAGTCGTCGCTGGTCGAGCCGACGGACTACGTGGTGGCCGCGGCCCGGGCACTGCGCGACACACCGCACGAGCCGACGAAGGTCGCCGACGTGTTCACCGCGTACGAGCAGCTCAAGCGCTCGAACGGCGTGATCGACTTCGAGGACATGCTGCGGGCCGCGGTGTGGGGCATCGAGGAGCACCCGGACGTCGGCGAGCAGATCCGCACCCAGTACCGGCACTTCGTGGTCGACGAGTACCAGGACGTCAACCCACTCCAGCAGCGGTTGCTGGACGCCTGGCTGGCCGGCCGCAACGACCTGACAGTGGTCGGCGACGCCAGCCAGACGATCTACTCGTTCACCGGGGCGACCTCGGCGTACCTGGTCGACTTCCCCCGCCGGCACCGCAACGCCACAGTGGTCCGGCTGGTCCGCGACTACCGCTCGACACCGCAGGTGGTCGGGCTGGCCAACGCGGTGATCTCCCAGGCCCGCGGCACCGAGGCGCGCCTGCGGCTGGAGTTGAGCGGGCAACGCCCACCCGGCCCCGAGCCGGACCTGCGGATCTTCACCGATGAGCCGGCCGAGGCGAACGCGGTGGCCGCGCGCTGCCGGTCGCTGATCGACGCGGGCACGCCGGCGAAGGAGATCGCCGTGCTGTTCCGCGTCAACGCGCAGTCCGAGGCGTACGAGAAGGCGCTCACGGAGGCCGCGGTGCCGTACGTCGTGCAGGGCGCGGAGCGGTTTTTCGAACGGACCGAGGTGCGCCAGGCGATGGTCGCGCTGCGTGCGGCCACCCGCTCGATCCCGGGGGAGACACCGCTGCCGGCCGCCGTCGTCGAGGCGCTCACCGCCGTCGGCTGGGCCCCGGACGCGCCCCCGGCCGGCGGCGCCGCCCGCGAGCGATGGGAGGCGCTGTCCGCGTTGGTCCAGCTCGCCGAGGAGTACGCGGCCACTCCCGAGGTCGTGCCGATCGGCGAGGCCGCCTCGGTGGAGCGCCCGGTCACCCTCACCGACTTCACCGAGGAGTTGGCGCGCCGGGCCGCCCAGCAGCACGTGCCGACGGTGGACGGCGTGACGCTGGCGTCCCTGCACTCGGCCAAGGGGTTGGAGTGGGACGCGGTCTTCCTGGTCGGCCTCGCCGAGGGCACCCTGCCCACCATCTACGCCAAGACCGTCGAACAGGTCGAGGAGGAGCGTCGGCTGCTCTACGTCGGGATCACCCGCGCCCGGGAGTGGCTGTGGCTGTCGTACGCCGCCGCGCGCTCGCCGGGCGGACGGGCCCGGCGGCCGTCGCGGTTCCTGCCGCAGCTGGACCGCTCCGGCGGCACCGAACGGGCGACCGGCGGCGCCGCTCCGGCCCGCAGTCCCGAACGACGGCGGACCCAGATCGTCTCCTGCCGGATCTGCGGCGCCACCCTGCTCGCCGGCCCGGACCGCAAGCTCGGCCGCTGCCCCACCTGCCCGTCCGACATAGACGATGAGCTGCACGAACGGCTGCGCGAGTGGCGGCAGCGGGTGGCCGGTGCGCAGAAGGTCCCGGCGTACGTGGTCTTCACCGACGCGACGCTTGTCGCGTTGGCCGAGCGACGTCCGGGCCGGTCGGAAGAGTTGATCGCCATCGCCGGTATCGGCCCGCGCAAGCTGGGCCTCTACGGGGAGTCGGTGCTGGCCCTCGTGGCCGGTGCCGGGGTGGACGATGTCTGCCCGGAGAAAACTTTCGAAATCTCGTCGTAAATTCGTTTGCCCTCGCCCCGGCGCGAGGAATAGCCTCAGGACACACCACGCGAGCGGCGCCATTCCGGCTGCTCACGGGGTGCGGTCCAGTCGATTCGAGGAACGTGAGGGAGGTGGTTCCCGTGAAGATCTTCACCTATGAGCGTCTGGCGGCGATGCCGTCTGTCTGCGCTCCGCTGTCGGCTGTCCGGGTGGCCCTTGCGGCTGCACGACCGTCGGTTCCACAGGTGCACCAGGTTCAGGCCGAGCTGATCCTGACCGTCGCGCCCGCTGGAGTCGAGGGGACCAGTGGCTTCACGGGCAATGGCATCCAGGTCGCCAAGAAGCGCATGGATGTCCGCGGCGTTCCACCTCGAGGTAAACCGGTCTGACCATCAGACTCCGGCTCACCTCGAGGCCGCGGAACCCGCTTACCGGGATCCGCGGCCTCAGTTTTTTGCCCGCCGTAAGTACGTCGGAATGCGATCCACGAGATCGAAGTGAGAGAGAGGTGACCGGGAGATGAGTCTGGCGTTGGCCCCCCTCGACATGAGCGTCGAGATGGAGGCGAACCTGCCCTGCCGGAAGTTCGACCCCGACCTGTGGTTCTCCGACTCGCCCACCGAGCTCGAGCTGGCCAAGTCACTCTGCGGGGACTGCCCGCTGCGTGTCGAATGCCTGGCCGGAGCCGTTGAGCGAGCGGAGCCGTGGGGCGTCTGGGGCGGCGAGATCTTCGAGCGTGGCGCGGTTGTCCCGCGTAAGCGGCCTCGTGGCCGCCCGCGTAAGGAGGACGTCGCCCGTGACGCCGAGCTTCGGGTCGAGGCCGAGGCGCGCCTGGCGGCCAGTGGGCTGTCCGAGGTGCGTGGCGCGGTCCGGCTGGCAGCCTGACATGTTCCCGACCCGTTCCAACTACGCCGGTGGCACACCGGCAGTGAGTGAGAAAACGATGTTGAACGTTCCGAGTGGAGCCTTCGAGATGCAACTACTTCACGAAGCGTTGACCCGGGCTCGAATGCGCCGGCCTCAGGCCGGTCGTACCACCACGAGCACTGAGGCAACCCGATCCGCCCGTACCGTCGCCATGACCGGCCGCAACCAGGCGGCCCGCGACCTGGGCGTTCTCTGATACCACCTCACGCAGAAGGGCGGGTGCCGGTCGGCACCCGCCCTTCCCCATGTCCTCAGGCGCCGGGTTTTCGAGTGTTCAGGCGCCGGGGCCTCGATGGTCAGGCGACTGGGGCGAAGCCGGGAAGCCAGCGCTCCAGGATGCTCCGGTAGGGGGCTTTCGCCTCCAACTGGCAGAGCACCCCGATCGACCCGAGCGTCACCCGGTGGATCAGCAGGTACGACGGTGGAAGGTTGAGCCGCTTGCTCAGCTGGTACGTGGGAGAGCGAGGGCTGGCCAGTCGACCCGCCTCGGCCCGTAGCCAGGCTCGGGTGAACCGGAAACCGTCCGCCGCGATGGGCTCCAACATGGGGCGGATGAAGTCGAGCACCCCCTCGGCGTCGATCTCCTCGGCCGAGCCGATGAACCCCTCCGACCGCAGCCCCGCCACCACCTCGTCGGCATCGCCGCGCAGGGCCGTCGCGGCGATACGACCGATCGGCTCCGGAGTGCCCTCCGGCATCCGGGCCACCGCACCGAAGTCGATCACCCCGAGCCGACCGTCGGGCAGAAGCCGGAAGTTTCCCGGGTGCGGGTCGGCGTGCAGCAGCCCGGCCCGCTGCGGCGCGGAGAGGTGCAGGGTGGCCATCAATCGGCCCGCCTCGTCCCGATCCTCCTCGGTGCCCTCGCGGATGATGTCGGCCAGCGGGGTGCCGGTCACCCATTCGGTGACCAGCACCCGGGGCGAGGCATTGATCACTTCCGGGATGTAGATCTCCGGGTCGTCGGCGTACGCGGCGGCGAAGGTGCGCTGCGACTCGGCCTCCAACTCGTAGTCCAACTCCTCGGTGATCCGTTCGCGCAGCTCGGCCAGGAGCGGCTTGACGTCCAGGCCGGGCTGGATGGCCCGGAACATTCCGCCGAGTCGGGAGAGCTGCTTGAGGTCGGCGAGCAGGGCGTCACCGGCCCCCGGATACTGGATCTTGACCGCCACGTCGCGGCTGTTCGGTTCGCCCGACTCGTCGAAGCCCGGCTCGCGCCAGCGCGCCCGGTGTACCTGGCCGATGCTCGCGGCGGCGGCCGGGACGTCGTTGAACTCGACGAACAGGTCCCGCCAGTCGGGGCCGAGCTGCTCGGCCAGCACCTTGTGCACGCTGGCGGCCGGCAGCGGTGGCGCAGCCTCCTGCAACTTCGTCAGCGCCTGCCGGTAGGGCGCGGCGATCTCCTCCGGCAACGCGGCCTCGAAGACCGACAGCGCCTGACCGAACTTCATCGCCCCACCCTTGAGCTGGCCCAGCACGCTGAACAACTGCTCGGCGGTGCGCTGCTGAATCTCCGCGGAGATCACGTCGGAGGCCAGCCCGGTGACGCGCTTTCCCATTCCCAGAACGGTCCGGCCGGCGAAGCCGAGCGGCAGGGCGGCGAGCTTGGCGGTGCGGGACACGGCGCGGCGCGGGATGTCGGTCACCCGGTCATTGTTACCGACCGGAGGGCCCCGCTGCTGCTCTGCGGCCGGGCTGGTGCGGACACTCGGCCTCGTGAGCACCCACACGCCGGGTGTGGCGGCCAACCCCGACGACGAAAACGGCCGGCGCCGGTGATCTCCATGGCACTGCCCAGCGTCTCCGGCTGGCCGCCGTCCAGCTGCGTCAGCGCCTCGGTCAGGGCGTACCCGCAGGCGACGAGCAGCGCGCCGGTCGTTGCGGCGGCCACCGGGTCGGCGGCGGCGAGTTGCGCGGCGAGCCTCGGCCAGTCCGGGTCGCGGTCCGCCCGGTGCAGCTCGACGCAGTGCAGGCAGGGGCCGGCGGGTGGACGGACCAACGGCCCGATCACCGGTACGCCTTCGCGCAGTGTGACCAGCAGGTGCGGCTGCCGGCGCTGGGCGAGACCGGCGGCGAGCAGCGCGGGAGGCCGATCCGTGCCGAGCTGGATCACCAGGTCGATCCGTACGGCGCGGCTCGGGCGGGTGCCGGTGCCCGGTGCGACGCGGTTGACCGCAGCCCGCACCGCCGGTGCGAGCGGCTGACCCAGTTCGGCGGCGGGGATGCCGGTGCCGATCAGGTCGACGGGGCGTACCGAGCCGGTGAGCTGGGGAATCACCTGCCCGACGCCGGACTGGGCCAACGCCACGGTCAGCGGCCCGCCGAGCGCCCCGGGGCCGGTGAGCAGGACGCGGGCCGCACGTCGCCTCCGCAGGACCTGCGCGGGGGTGCCGGGCAGTCGGGCGGCGGCCAGGGCCAGCGCGCCGGCCTCCGCCGCGAGCCGGGCGCGGACCGGACCGGCCAGGTCGCGGGGGAGCAGGCTGTGCGCGGGCACCAACAGGCCGGCGGCCCGCAGGGTGTCGAGCAGGGTACGCGCGTCGTCAGCGCTGACCTGGACGGATGCCGCCTGGGTCAGCACGGTCCGCTCGCTGCGGGTGCCGTCGAGCAGGTCGAGCAGGTGGGCGGCGCGGGGGTTGGCCAGCTCCAGCAGGGCGGCCGGCCCAGGGCCGACGCCGAGTTGGAGGGTGTGCCGGTCCCGCCAGAGCCGGTTGAGGCCGGGCAGCAGGGTGGGGCGGGGCAGTACGGTGCGGCTCATGGTCACGAATCGTGACCGCATCTTCGCTTTCAGTCGATCGTTGTCCACAGGCGGTCAGGCCGCTGTCCAGCGCTATCCACAGGATTTGACGGGTTTTCCACAGCCCCTCGCGCCTGTTGTCGGTCACCCGACAGGGCTGGCAGCGGTGGCACGCGCTCCCGATCCGGCGACGGGGGTGGGGCGGCCACCCGGCCACCCCACCCCCGTCCACCCGTTCGGGTCAGACCTTGGCCTTGCCCAGGATGCGGTTCACTGTTGTGCCGCACACCGGACACTTGCCCTTGGCCATGTTCATTCCGGTCTTCGAGACCTCGACGTGCCCCTCGAAGTCCCGCTTCTCCTTGCACTTCACGCAGTAACCGTTGTAGGTCGTCTGGGCCTGGTCGGCCACGGTGCCCTCCTCGTCTCGTCCGCCGGTCAATGCCGTTCCGGCGGGGTGCCCGGCGGCGGGCCACACGGGGCGCCGGCGCTGGGTCTCACTCCGCGGCCACCTTCGTGACCGCTGGTCCGCGGACCCTACCCAGGTCTGGGCGGTTCCATGTCAGCTGTGCATCGACACTGTGAGCAAGTCGACGTCGAGAGTGTGCATGGCGAAATAGGTCGGATAAGTCAGTTTGGCGGGGACACGCCGACCAAACCCTGACAGCCACCCGTGCGAGTGCCCCCGCAGCGGCATCCGGGGCCGTGATCACCTACGGTGGAGACGTGCCGCGCGCCGGTGCCATCGGGGTTCACCAAGGGTGACGAGATGGCGCGATGACGCCGTGGTCAAGAAATTTTCGGGACGGCTGGCGACCAATCACCATTTTCCGGGCGCGTGTCGTGCGGTTGACTCTTGCGGACCCCTGGTCAGTGGGCATTAGCTTGCCTTCGTGACACGTAGTCGAGGCTGCGCGGGCCAGTGATGGCGGGGACGCGCAAGCCGGTCGTCGAGGTGCGGCGCAGTCAGCGTCGACGACGCACGGTGTCCGCGTACCGTGACGGTGAGCGAGTGGTTGTCCTCATCCCCGACCAGTTCTCCCGTGCCGAGGAGAGCGAGTGGGTCGACCGGATGCTCGCCCGGCTCGCCGCCCGGGAGGGGCGCCTCGCCCGGTCCGACGACGAGTTGCTGGCCCGGGCCAATCGGCTCATCGACCTCTACCTCCCCGGATACGCCACGAAGGCGGTGCCGGCCAGCGTCCGATGGGTCACCAACCAGAACGGCCGGTGGGGCTCCTGCACGCCGGCGGACCGCAGCATCCGCATCTCGCACCGCGTCCAGGAGATGCCCGACTGGGTGATCGACTACGTGTTGCTGCACGAGTTGGCGCACCTCATCGTGCCCAGCCACAACGCCCGGTTCTGGGCGTTGGTCGGTCGCTACCCCAAGGCGGAACGCGCCCGCGGCTACCTCGAAGGGGTCGCCGCAGCCTCCTCCTGCCCGCCGCTCCCCACCTGACCCACGCCCCCGAGGCGCTGGCGCAGCCCGTCGAATCCCTTCGGACACCGCGCCGCGCTCTTCGGGCGCCGGGTCGAGACCCTGCGGCGCCGCGCCGAGCTCCGACCGCTGTCTGACGCGCGATCGGCCTAGATCCACTCGCCTTCCTGAAAAACGCGCTGTCCAGGCTGCCGGGACACCCCGACTTCAATGAGGCCGAGTCGATCATGTTGCGGAGCGAGCCGAGCCGAGCGGGCCGAGCGGGCCGAGCGGGCCGAGCGGGCCGAGCGGGCCGGGTGGGCCGAGCGGGCCGGGTGGGGTGGGTGGGGTGGGTGGGGTGGGGCGCTAGGGTCGGGGCATGGCGCGACGGGTGGTGGTGGCGTTGCTCGGGCCGGTGCACTGGTCGCCGCCCGGCGTCGACCTGGCGCAGTGGCGAGCGGCGCTCGCGGAAGACGTCATCGACCTGTTCGCCACGCTCAACGAGGTGGAGGTCGCGGTCGCGGTGACCCCGGCCGACCGGGCCCTGGCCGATGCGCTGGTGTGGCCCGGCACGGCGGTGTACGAGGTGGCCGAGCCGACGCCGAACGCCGTGTTCGCCGCGCTCGAGGGGTACGACCAAGCGGCAGTGCTGGTCAGTGACGTGCCTGACCTGCCCGCCCTGACCGTCGGCAAGCTGCTCCGCCCACTCACCAGCCGGCCGGTCGCTGTGGCGCCGGTCGAGGGCGGCGGCCCGGGTCTGCTCGGGGTCGCGGTACGACTGCCCGCGCCGGACTGGCTGCCGACGCTGGAACTGGACACGGCGACGCCGGCTGAGGCGCGCGCCAACGCCCCGCGCCCGGGTGACGTGGCGGTCACCACCGGTTGGCGACGACTGCGCGGCCCGGCTGACCTGGCCACGCTGGACCCGGCATTCGAGGGTTGGGAAGCGACCCGCGCCCTGCTCTCCGGGTCGGGCCGACCCACCTGAACCGACGCACCTGACGAACGCGCCCGGGTGCCCGCCGTCGATCTGCGGGCACCCGGGGCGCAGGCCATCGATGCGCGGGCGTCAGGACTTGGCGTCGTCCTCGCCGTCGGTCTCATCGGACGGACCGGGCTGCCCCGACTGACCCGACGGACCCGGCTGCCCCGACTGGCCGGGGGCCTTCTCCTCCACCCCGCCGGGGGCGGAGAAATCGAAGCTGTCCAGCTCGCTGAGGTCCATGTCGTTCATCGCGAAGGCGACCGGGTCGGCGAAGTCGTCGTCCGACGGGAGTAGGTCCGGGTGGCCCCAGACGGCGTCGCGGCCCTCGATGCCACGGTGCTGGGTGAGCGCGGCCCAGAGCGCCGCGGCCTCGCGCAGTCGGCGGGGGCGCAGTTCCAGACCGACCAGCGCGGCGAAGGTCTGCTCGGCGGGACCACCGGCGGCCCGGCGACGGCGGAACGCCTCGCCCAGCCGGACGACATTGGGCAGCCGGTCGCTGGCGGCGCTGTCGACGACGTGGCACACCCAGCCCTCGACCAGGGCGAGCGCGGTCTCCAGGCGGGCCAGTGAGGCCTTCTGCGCCGGAGTGTCCTCCGGGGTGAAGATGCCCTCCAGGGCGATCGCCTGCATCGACTCGGGGTCGGTCGGGTCGACCCGACCCATCGCCTCCTCGATCGCCTCCCGGTTGACGCGGATGCCCGAGGCGTACATCTCGACAGCGCTGAGCACATGCCCACGCAGCCACGGGACGTGCTGGAACAGCCGCTGGTGGGCAGCCTCGCGCAGCGCCACGTAGAGGCGGACCTCGTCCTCGGGCAGCTCCAGGCCCTCGCCGTACGCCCGGATGTTGGCCGGGATCAGCGCGGCCGTGCCGGCCGGGCCGAGCGGCAGCCCGATGTCGCCGGCGGAGAGCACCTCCGCGGCGAGCGAGCCGAGGGCCTGGCCCAGCTGACCGCCGAACAGCGCGCCGCCGAGGGAGGCCACCATCGACTGCATCGGGCCGAGCTGGGCGCGCGCCTCGGGTGGCACCAGGTCGCCCATCGCACCGACCATCCGGCTGGCGACGGGATCGCACAGCTTGCGCCACACGTCCAGCGTCTTGAAGATCCACTCGTTGCGGTTCCACGCAACGGGGTTCTGGATGCCGGAGGGCCACGCCGAGGCGGGCTCCAACCACAGGTCGGCGAGGCGCAGCGCCTCCTCGACCGCGTTGCGCTCGTACATCGACACCGCCGGGTCACCGGCGGCCGCGAGCTGGCTGGCTGCTACCTGCCGGGCCAGGTCCCAGTTGACCGGCCCGCTGCCCGGCGCGGAGAGCAGGTGCTGCAACTGCGACATGAACTGCTGCATCTGCGCGGGATCGTTGGGGTCTGGTGGTTGCCCACCCGGGAGCGCGAAACCGAACGGAATATCAGGCACGACATCTACGGTACGCGGACCGCGCCCCAGGTAGCCGCCGCTGGCGTTGCGCTGAGGGCGAAGTCGCGCGCCGCATCCGGCGGGTGGCCCGCAACCGATCGGTACGCTCTGCGGCATGAGACGTCGTGGCCTGACGGTCCTGCTCGGTGCCCTGTTCACCGCCCTGCTGAGCATCGGGGTGCTCAGGGTGCCGATTCCATACGTGGTGCTGGGCCCGGGGCCGACTGTCAACACCCTCGGTACGACCGACGGTAAGGAGGTCATCCAGGTCTCCGGTCGGGAGACCTCGACCTCGGCCGGCCAGTTGCGGCTGACCACGGTGGGGGTGCAGCCCACCGTGCGGTTGCGGGGGGCGATCGCTGGCTGGTTCTCCGACGACGAGGCGGTGGTGCCACGTGAGCTGGTCTACCCGCCGGGGGAGTCGACGGAGCAGGTCGAGCAGCGCAACGCCGAGGACTTCAAGGCGTCGCAGACCAGCGCGGAAACCGCCGCGCTGCGGGAGTTGGGCTTTGCGGTGCAGGTGGTGATCAAGACGGTGGCCGGGGACGGCCCGGCGGCCGGGGCGCTGAAGGCCGGCGATGTGATCACCTCGGTGGACGGCCAGCCGGTGCCGGTGGCCGCGAAGGTCACCGAGCTGGTCCGGGCCAAGCCGGCGGGCACGGCGTTGACCATCGGCTACACCCGTGGCGGCGTGCCGGCCACCGCGACGGTGACCAGTCAGGAGCAGGACGGCCGACCGCGGATCGGTGTCGAGATCGATCAGCAGCAGCCCCACCCGTTCACGCTCGGCATCGACCTGGGGGACATCGGTGGGCCGAGCGCCGGTCTGATGTTCGCCCTGGGGATCGTGGACAAGTTGACCCCGGCCGACCTCACCGGCGGCCAGATCATCGCCGGTACCGGCACCATCGACGACGAGGGCGCCGTCGGCCCGATCGGCGGGATCGCCCAGAAGCTGGTCGGCGCCAAGCGCGCCGGGGCGAAGGTCTTCCTGGTGCCGGCGGACAACTGCGCCGAGGCGGTCCGCAATCCGCAGCCCGATCTGCCGCTGTTGCGGGTGGGCTCGTTGGACGAGGCGATGACCGCTCTGGAGACGTTGCGGGCGGGTGGTCAGCCGACGCGTTGCTGACCGGTGTGACCGTGCCCCGCCACGCTCAGGAACACCCCGTACTCTGGGTGCCTGGTCGGAGCCGATCATATCGAGCGTGCGGAGCCAACAGTGGTCATGCGTAGCAGCAGCCCCCTCCCGAGGATGAGCCGGCGCGGGCGCGTCACCATCGCGGTCCTGGTCGGGGTGTTCGTGCTCTTCACCCTGCTCGGCTGGGGTGTCCAGGCGTGGACCGACTGGCTCTGGTTCGACGAGGTTCGCTACACCGAGGTCTTCACCGGCGTCCTGCTCACCCGGCTGGTGCTCTTCCTCGCCATCGGCCTCGGCATGGCGCTGATCGTCGGCGGCAACCTCTGGCTGGCCTACCGGTTGCGCCCGCGACTGCGTCCGCACTCGGTGGAGCAGGCGACGCTGGAGCGCTACCGCATGGTGCTCAGCCCGCGTCTCGGCACCTGGATCTCGCTGACCGCCGCTGTGGTCGGGCTCTTCGCCGGTCTCTCCGCGCAGAACCGGTGGAACCAGTGGCTGCTGTTCCGCAACGGCGGTGACTTCGGCATCAAGGACCCGGAGTTCGGTGTCGACATCGGCTTCTACGTCTTCCAACTGCCGTTCTGGCGTTACCTGCTCGGGGTCGCCTTCACCGCTGTGGTGCTGGCCGTGATCGGCGCGCTGGCGGTGCACTACCTCTTCGGCGGGGTCCGCCTGCAGGGCGTCGGCGACCGGATGAGCAACGCGGCCCGCGCGCACCTGAGCACGCTGGTCGCGGTCTTCGTGCTGTTGAAGGCGATCGCGTACGTGTTGGACCGGCGGGCCATGCTGCTGGAGTACAACGAGGGCGCCAAGTTGTACGGCGCCGGCTACGCCGACGTCAACGCGTTGCTGCCGGCGAAGGAGATCCTCGCCTACATCTCGATCGTGGTCGCCATCGCGATCCTCGTGTTCTCCAACGCCTGGATGCGGAACCTGGTCTGGCCGGGGATCTCGCTGGCGCTGCTCGGCGTGTCCGCGGTGGCCATCGGCGGCATCTACCCCTGGGCGGTGCAGACCTTCGAGGTCAAGCCGAGCGCCAAGGACAAGGAAGCGCCGTACATCCAGCGCAGCATCGACGCGACGCGGGCGGCGTTCGGGTTGGGGGCCACCGAGACGACCCCGTACGCGGCGAACAATCTCACCCCACCGGGGAACCTGGCGACCGACACCTCGGTGGTGTCGAACGTGCGGCTGCTCGACCCGCAGCTGGTCAGCGAGACGTACACCCAGCTCCAGCAGGTGCGTGGCTTCTACGACTTCGGTCCGAAGCTGGACATCGACAGGTACGGGGTGAACGGCAAGGTCTCCGACTACGTGGTGGGCGTCCGGGAAATCAACTACGGCGAGCTGACCGACCAGCAGAACACCTGGATCAACAGGCACACCGTCTACACCCACGGGTACGGGCTGGTGGCCGCCCCGGCCAACCAGGTGGTCTGCGGCGGGCAGCCGTTCTTCGTCTCCGGCTTCCTCGGCGAGAAGACCCAGGAGGCGTGCTCCTCGCAGACCGAGCAGATCCCGGCCAAGCAGCCGCGCATCTACTACGGCGAGCGGATGGCGGCCGACGACTACGCCATCGTCGGGCAGTCCGACCCGAACAAGAAGGCCGAGTTCGACAGGCCGGTCGGTGAGGGTGGCGGCGAGTCCTACACCTACACCGGTGAGGGCGGCGTGGAGATCGGCTCCTTCACCCGGCGACTGCTGTACTCCATCAAGGAGCAGGAGTCGAACTTCCTGCTCTCCGAGGCGGTCAACAAGGACTCCAAGCTGCTCTACGTGCGCAACCCGCGCGACCGGGTGGAGAAGGTGGCGCCGTTCCTCACCCTGGACGGCGACCCGTACCCGGCGGTGGTCGACGGTCGGGTGCAGTGGATCGTGGACGGCTACACCACGGCGGCCTCCTACCCGTACGCGGAGAGGGTCAACCTGCAGACCGAGACCACCGACGAGTTGACCAACCGGGGCACCTTCCAGCTCGCCCGGGAAGACGTCAACTACATGCGCAACTCGGTGAAGGCCACCGTCGACGCGTACGACGGCACTGTGAAGCTCTACGAGTACGACGACACCGACCCGGTGCTCAAGGCGTGGAACAAGGCGTTCGGCGGTGACCTGGTGCTGCCGAAGGCGGAGATCCCGGTCGAGCTGACCGAGCACCTGCGCTACCCGGCGGACATGTTCAAGGTGCAGCGCAACCTGCTCACCAAGTTCCACGTGACCAACCCGGGTGACTTCTACTCCGCACAGGACTTCTGGCAGGTGCCCAACGTGCCGGACGCCCCGGACAGCGGCCAGAAGCAGCCTCCGTACTACCTGTTCACCCAGTTCCCCGGGCAGGAGAGCCCCCGGTTCCAGCTCACCTCGGCGGTCACCCCGAACGGCCGGCAGAACCTCGCCGCGCTGATCTCCGGGTCGTACGTCGAGGGGAAGCCCCGGCTGGAGGTGCTGGAGTTGCCGGATCAGACCCGGATCTCCGGCCCGGTGCAGGTGCACCAGCAGATGACGAACAACGCGAACATCCGTCAGCAGCTCAACCTGCTCTCCAGCAACCAGGCTCAGGTGCAGTACGGCAACCTGCTGTCGTTGCCCTTCGCCGACGGCATGCTCTACGTCGAGCCGGTCTACGTGAAGAGCAACCAGCAGGACGCGTACCCGCTGTTGCAGAAGGTGCTGCTCTCGTACGGTGACGGCGGCTCGTTCGTGGCGCTCGCCGACAACATCAACGACGGCATCAAGCAGTTGGTCGAGCAGGGTAAGAAGGCCGGGCAGGGCACGTCGCCGCCACCGACGACCGGGGGCAACCCGACGACGCCGACGCCGACGCCTTCGGGTACGGCGACGCCAGCGCCGACGGCGACCCCGAGCCCGGGCACCCCACCGCCGACCGGTGACCTGGCTGCCGCCGCGGACCGGGTGCAGACCGCGATCACCGAGGTCCGGGCCGCGCAGGCGTCCGGCGACTTCGAGCGGTACGGGCGGGCGCTGAAGGCCCTCGACGAGGCGCTCACCGCGTTCCAGCAGGCGCAGCAGGCCGCTGGTGCGCCTGGTGCCAGTCCGAGTGCCGGAGGCTGATCCGCCACCGCACGCAGTTCCTTCCCGAGCCCCCGTCGTTCGGACCGCATCAGGTCCGAACGGCGGGGGCTCGACCGTTGTCCTGATCTGTGCGTATCTGTCACGTCACCGACAGCACCCTCCACCTCCGCAACCTGCGACGCCGGTCCGCCGTCCTCAATGCAACGGGGTGGGGACGAGGGGGAACAGTCGTGCGGGACGCGCAGAGCTTCGATGACTTCTACCGCAGCACCGCCCGGCGGACGCTGCGGTACGGCTATGCGGTCGCTGGCGACCACAGTGAGGCGCAGGACCTCGTGCAGGAGGCGTACACCCGGGCCTGGCGGCAGTGGGGGCGACTGTCGTCGCATCCGGCGCCGGAGGCGTGGCTGCGGCTCGTGGTGGCCCGGCTGGCCACCGACCGCTGGCGGCGCCTGCACCGTTGGCGGGTGGTGCTGAGCCGTACCGGACCGCCTGCGGTCGCACCCCCGCCCAGCGAGGACGGGGTGCTCCTGGTCGGGGCGCTCCGGCAGTTGCCCGCCACGCACCGCCAGGCGCTGGCCCTGCACTACCTCTTCGACATGTCCGTCGAGGAGATCGCCCGGGAGACCGACGTCCCGGTCGGCACCGTGAAGTCCTGGCTGTCCCGAGGCCGGTCCCGGCTGGCCGCGCTGCTGCCCGACCTCAGCACAGTGGAGTTGGAGGCGAACGATGTCAGTTGAACTCTCTGACCTGTACCGGTCGCTCAGCACCGTCGCGGACGGGCACGAGCTGACCCACCCCGAGTCACTTCGACGGTTCGCCGACCGGAGGGCCCGAGCCCGAGTAGCCGGTTCGACGCTCGCGGTGGCGCTGCTCGTGGGCGGGGTCGCCGTCGGTGGCCGACTGGCGTACCCGGCGGACGGCTCCGCACCGCTGCCGCCGCCCGCCGACACCCCTGGCCCGCTGCCGACCGGGGCGACTGCGACCTCCCGGCCGTCACCCACGCCGACCCCGGCGTCGACACCCTCGTTCCCGCCACCGTCGCGGACCACCCCGAGCGGTACGCCGTCCCAGCCAGCCACCGGACCGGCGGCACCTCGGCCGCCCACCTCGATCCCGGACCGCGCCTTCTTCGTGCTGGCGGCCCCGAACCGGACCGGACTGGAATCCTCGGGGGAGGGTCCGGCCCTGCCGACGCTGTGCGGGACGCGCCTGCCCAGCGACGCGGCAATGGTCCAACGCCGTGGTCGCTACCTGGCCTACAAGTTGCCGGGGACGCCGACGGGGCACGTTCCGGACGGCAGCTACCGGCACACCATCACCATCTACCGGGCCGGCCGGGCCGACGACGCGTTGCGGGAGCTGCGGCAGGCCGTGCGCGGTTGCCCCGACCAGAAGCTGTCCGACGACAACAGGACGTGGCGGCAGCGGCTGCTGGCCTCGGGGGCGTACGGGGACGGGTCGGTGCTGTTCGAGATGCGAGCCCCGATGCCGGACGGGATGGGCGAGCCGGGTGCGGAGGAGGTTCGGCTGGTCCGGGCGGTCCGTGTCGGCGACGTCGTGACGGTGCTCTGGGAGCAGGGTTGGGAGCACACGGCGGCCGTTCGGTCCCAGGTCGATGCTGACAGTCGACGGGCGGTCGCGGCGATCGAGAACTGGCTCGACTGACAACGGCCCAGGTCAGGGGTGTCGGCGAGTGCGGTATCGGCGTCGCTTTGCGGTGTCCCGGGTCGGTGCGCTACGGTTATCGAGCCGACGCGGGGTGGAGCAGCTCGGTAGCTCGCTGGGCTCATAACCCAGAGGTCGCAGGTTCAAATCCTGTCCCCGCTACGAGAGAAAGCCCGTCCCGGGAAACCGGGGCGGGCTTTCGGCATTGTCCGGCACGTCGGGCATCGTCGAGTACGGGCCCCCGTAGCGGTTGGTGACCCCGGTGATCATTGCCCGGAACGGGTGAGTTAGTCTTAACCAGTCGACGCGGGGTGGAGCAGCTCGGTAGCTCGCTGGGCTCATAACCCAGAGGTCGCAGGTTCAAATCCTGTCCCCGCTACCACTGAAAGTGATGTGAGTCCGGCCCCCACAGTGTGGGGGCCGGACTTGTTTGGTGTCGCTGTCAGAACTGAGGGCCCGCGGGGGCCGGCACCTCTTCGGCACCGGCCCCCGGCGGGTCCTACCGCAGGCCGAAGGCCCGGGTGACGGTCTGGGTGACGCCGCCGCCGTTGCGCTGCTTGGCGGTGACCCGGATCGACACGAAGTCGGTCCGGTGCGGCGCGTTCAGCGACGCCTGCCAGGTGCCCTTCTTCTCCCGCAGGGCCTGCCGCTGCCAGGTCGCCCCGTCGTCGTAGGAGATCTCCAGCTGAAGTGACGACACGGCGTCCCGAGCCGCGGTGCTGCCCACCACCACGGGCGTGATCGAGAAGTCGGTTCGGCGCTTCGTCCGACCCGCGACGTCCACGTCCGTTCCGTAGTCCAGTTGGACCAGCGGGATGGCCTGCACCTCGGTGCTGCCGCCGGAGACGAAGCTCCACTCGGTGTGCGTGGCGGTCGAGTACGGGCTGAACTCGGGCTTGCCAGTGGTCTCGACGACCAGTCGGTACGGCAGCTTCTCCGGCGACAGGTCACCAGCGCCGACCTCCGGCCAGCCGTCGAACCGGGTCAGCTGCTTGTCGCCCTGATAGAACGTGGCGATCTGCGACATGCTGGCCCCGCCGCTGTGCGCCGCGCCCGCGTCGCCGAACCCCTGGATGTAGGCGCTCATGGCGGTCTCACCACGGAACGGGATCTCGGTGCTGAGCAGCCGAGGCCGGGTGATGGGCCCGAACCAGCGGTCCTTCTGGACGCTGCCCGGCCGGTACGCGATGGCCTCCGTGTTGGACCGCGCCCAGTCGGCGACGTCGGCGTACTGCATCCACTTGATGCCGCCACCCGCGGAGACCCAGTCGGTACGCGGTCCCGGCGCGACCGGCTCGAACGGGAACGGCCGTGCCGCCGCGTACTCGTACGGCGGGAAGTCCATCCGCGTCTCGCTGGACTGCTTTCCGGGGGGCGGGGAGAAGGTGAGATCGATCCGGGCGAGGCTGCGCGGGTCGGTGGTGGCGGACGGGTCCTTCGGCACCCCGCCATCGTGGTAGTCCACCAGGTCGTACAGGTACGTCGCCCTGGGGTGGGCGACCGCCACCAGTCGTACCGGCCCGCGGCCCGCGGCGGTGATCTTCTGGATCAACGCCTCGCCCTCGTCAGTGGTCACCGAGGTCACCGGGATCGGTCCGGGCGTCACGGCGTCGGGGTTGCCGTACCAGTCGCTCTTGCGACCCGCGCGGTCGTTGACCACGACGAGCATCGCCGCACCGGCGGTGTGTGCCGCCGCTGCCTGGTCAGTGGGGGTCACCGAGTCGTCGCCGCGGACGACCACCGCCCTGCCACGGGCGGAGACGCCGGCGTAGTCGGCGGTGCCGCCGACGCCCGCGAAGACGGCGTCCAGGCGCGAGGTGCCGTCGGGCAGCGGCGGGGAACCGGGCTGCGCGAGCGGGTCGCTGAGGTGCCGGCCGTGGTAGCTGATCGCCAGTGGCGTCTGCGCGGCGCGGATCCGGGTGGTGAAGACGAAGCTGCCCTTGCGCACCTTGTCCCCGGTCGGCAGGGCCCACAGGCTGTCGTAGGCGGCGCCCGGCCAGAACGTCTCGCGCAGGGCGCTCCAGTCGGTGGGCGTCGGCTCGCTCGAGGTGAAGGAGCGGTAGACGTCGATTCTGCTGTTGACGACGGCGGTCGGCTGGGGCGTCGCCACCTTCACCTGGCGGGCCCGTGCGGCGTCGAGGTCCACGACCCGGTTGGTCGTCAGGTCGACCTCGGGAGCGGTCAGCATCGCGAGCCCGAGGGAGCGGGGCCCGTGCAGACCCTCCACGTCCGCCGCCGTGACGACTGTGTAGGAGCCGGGCGCCAGGCGGGCGGTGAGCTTTCCGTCCGGCACCCACAGGAAGGCGGATCCGGTCTCGGCGTTGACGACCTCGACCTCGCCGCTCATGGGCCGGCCGGCGCGGTCCTTCAGGTGGATGGTGAGGTCGTGCTTCTTGGACTCGACGGCGGCCCCGACGGCCGTGTGCACCTCGCCGGCGGCGAAGCGGGCCGTGACCTGGGCGGAGTACCTGCCGGCGGGAAGGCCGGCCGGGGCCACCACGACGTCGACAGTCGCGCTGGCCCGAGCGGGCACCGTGACGCTGTCGGCGGTTGCCGTGAACGTCTGTGCGGGGGCGGTGCCGTGGTCGACGGAGAGCTCCAACGCGATCGGGCTGTCAGTGGTGTTGGTGTAGGTGATCGTCCGCTTGACGGGCTGGGGCGTGGTGCCCCAGCCGACGAGTCCGGCGTCCACCGACCCGGACGCGATGACCTGGTCCTGGTGGTAGGCGGCGGCGACGTTCAGTCGACCGCTGCCGGCCTGGTAGGCGTCGTAGTCGGGCGTGCGGACGCTGGTGCTCATCAGGGCGTCCTTGATCTGCCGCGCGCTCCAGGTCGGGTGCTTCTGCACCAGCAGGGCGGCCGCCCCGGCGACGTGCGGCGCCGCCATCGAGGTGCCACTGTCGGCGTAGTAGTAGCCCTCGCCCCAGGAGATGTGCTGCGAGCGCGCCGCCAGCACGTCCACCCCGGGAGCGGTCATGTCGGGCTTGAGGGCCTCGTCGTTCATCCGGGGTCCGACGCTGGAGAAGCCCGCCAGGTGGTCGGAGGTGTCCACCGCGCCGATGGTCAGCGCGGCGTCAGCGGTGCCCGGCGCACCGAGGGTGTACGGGTCTGGTCCGCTGTTGCCGGCGGCCACGACGAAGAGCGCACCCGTCTCGTCGGTCAGCTGGTTGACGGCCTGGCTCAGCGGGTCGTCCTGGGTGTGCCAGGCGCTCACGCCGAGGCTCATGTTGATCACTTTGGCGTGCTCGGCCCGTGCCGCCCACTCCATGCCCGCGATGATCCCGGAGATGGACCCGCTGCCGTACTCGTCGAGGACCTTGCCGATCACCAGGTCGGCGTCGGGGGCCACGCCCCGTTCCTTGCCGCCGGAGGCGGCGCCCGTTCCGGCGACGGTGGAGGCGGTGTGGGTGCCGTGCCCGTTCCGGTCGATCACGTCCTGGCCGGGGATGAAGCTCCGGGAGGCCACCACCTGGTCGGCGAGATCCGGGTGGGTGGTGTCCACCCCGCTGTCCAGGACGGCGACCCGGACACCGCTGCCGGTGCCACCAGCGGCCCACGCCGCGGGCGCGCCGATCTGGGCGGTGGTGTCGGCCAGGGTGGCCTTCGCCTTGCCGTCGAGCCACACCTTGTCGACGCCGGCCGCGAAGGAGGGTGCCGGGGTGACGGCGCTGCGGCCGGTCGGCGACTGTCCACTGGTGAGCGCCGACCAGAAGTCCGCAGCCTGCGATCGGCGGGCGCGGATCGCCTCACCACTGACGGAGGGAAGCTCCAGCGTGGTCCGCGCGCCCGGCAGCGTGGTGCCGGTCCTGAGCTTCGCCGCACCCGTCGTGCGGGTGACGATCAGGGGGAGTTCGGCGGTCCGCGCGTCGTCGTAGCCCTGGGCGATGAGCTGGGTGACGTCGAACAATTGCTTGTCGAGTCGACCGGTGGCGAGGTACGGCATCGCCTCGTCCGGGTACACGTAGGTGTCCCGGCCCTCAGTGGAGACGCGTACGGAGCCGGTGGCGCCCGGGGCGCGCTTGACGTCCACCGAATCGGTTGCGCCGTGGACGCCCGGGGTCACCGTCACCCGGTCGCCGGTGATCAGCGTGACAGTGACGGGTGTGCGGTCCGCGTTGCCGTTCGGAGCGGGTCTCGTCGGCGGCGGCTGGGGTGGCGGGGCGCCGTGCGCCGCCGTGGGGGTGAGGAGAGCGGCGACGAGGGTGACGCCGACCGCTGCCGCCGCAGATCTTCGGGTGCGAGAGATCCGCGCACTGTCTACAGAGTTGAGCATGAGGCGAATCCGATCACCTCGAGAGATTCATGTAAAGATCATCATCTTTGCCGGGATGTTGCGAGCGCGTTGCGCACCGCCCGGAGAGCTTTCGGACCATCCGGTCCCGTGATTCGGCGTGGACCGACGTGCCGAGGTTGCGCGCTTCGGCGAGGATGGGCACATGTCTTCATTCGGAAAGTGGTGGGGCCGCCTGAGCGCGGTCTTCGGTGCGGTCGTACTGGCGGTCTTCGTGCCCGTCGCGGCTTGGGCGTCCACGGGCACCGGCGAACTCGTGGTGGAGGCCGCCCGGCGGCGAGGCCGCAGCGGCTTCGGGGTGCTCCCGCTGCTCTGCTGCCTGGTGGTGGTCGCGATCGTCGTGTTCCTGGTGTTGCGTCTGATGCGCAACCGCCGGGGTGGCCCGCCGCGCTGACCGGACCCGAGGCGTCGGCGGGTCACCAGCGGCCGGCTCCGGGGCCGGCCGCCGGTGCTCACACAGCCAGGGCCGCGATCGCCTGGGACAGGAAGCGCGCGGTGGCCTCGCGGGTGCCGTCGCGCTTGACGCGGATGCGCTCGGCGGCGGTGACCAGCAGGGTGCGCACCTTGGCGTGCCCCCTGGGCGGCGGCGCCGGCGCCGGCCCGAGCAGGTCGGCGATGCTGGCGCCGAACTCGGCGGCACGTCGCTGGGCCGGGTCGGTGATGCTGCCCTCGGCGTAGCGGCGCACCGCCGCACTGGCGTTCAGCCCGCGCTCGTGGCCCAGAACCGCGCCAACCTCACCATTGGTGGTCAGAAAGTTGATCACGTCGGCGACCGTGTCCGGGTGGCGGGTGCCCCGGAACGCCGCCCAGTACATCGACGCTCGTGCCCACTGAGCCCCCGTCGGGCCGGGAACGCCGACGATGCCCAACTCGGAATCGGTGAGCCGTTGCAGCTCCGGTAGCTGGTGCGACCAGGCGAAGGACGCCGCCGTCACCCCGCTCACCACGAGTTGCCGGGCCGGCTCGCCGCTGTCGGCCTGCTCGACCAGGGCGGCGCTCGGCGTGGCTCGGCCCCGGCGGGCCCGCTGCCACAACTCGAACCACGCGATCAGCTCGTCCGCGCCGAAGCCGAGTTGGTTGCCCCGGTAGAACTCGCCGCCCTGCGACCGCAGCCAGAGCCAGAGCGCCCGGTAGTCGCCCGACCCGTCCATCGTGCCGGCCACCCGGCGGTTGCTGGCCTCGGTGACCTGCGTGGCCCAGGAGATGTAGTCGGCCCAGGTCATCCCGCCGCGGGGCTCTGGCATCTCCAGTTCCCGCAGCAGGTCCCGGTTGAACACCACAACGGCGTGGGTCTGCCCGGCGGCCACCGCCATCGTCCGCCCCTCCACGGTGCCGTAGCGGATCAGACCCTCCGGCAGGCCCCGAAGATCCAGGTGGTGGTCGGTGAGGTCGAGGATGACCTGACGTTGGGTGTACTCGGTCAGCATGGCGTCGTCGATCTGGATCAGGTCCGGTACGTTCCCGCCGCCCGCCTGGGTGGCCAGCCGGTCGTAGTAGCCGTCGGCGCCCTGCCAGGTGACCCGGAAGGTGACCCGGGGGTTGCGATCCGAGTAGAGCCGCAGCGCCTTCTCGGTGAGCTCGGCCCGCTTGGTGCCACCCCACCAGAAGACCGACAGTTCGACGGGCCCGTCCTGGGTCGAGGTGGCGGCGCCGTCGCTGCACCCCGCCAGCCCGCCGGACGCGAGCAGAGGTGCGCCGAGCAGCGCGCCGAGCAGTCGGCGTCGGCCCGGGTCGGCGCCGAGGCGGTCCAGCGGGGGTCGAACAACGGGCACGGGGCTCTCCTGGACCTACGGGGGTGGCGGTCGGACCATTCACGCAGGCAGCACACGAAGGTGTCAACGTCCGTCCGGTCACCCTCGGCTGGGTGGTCGAATCAGGGGCTTCCCATATCGCGTGGTGTACTAGGGCGCGTGGAACTTCTGCACTCGGGCAAGGTCCGGGACGTCTACGCCGACGGCGACGACCTGATCCTGGTGGCCTCGGATCGCATCTCGATCTACGACGTGGCGCTGCCGACGCCGATCCCGGACAAGGGCCGTCTGCTCACCGCGCTCTCGCTCTGGTGGTTCGAGCAGCTCGCCGACCTCGTGCCGAACCACGTCATCTCGGCCACCGACGTGCCCGCCGAGTTCGCCGGGCGGGCCATCCGCTGCCAGCGGCTGGACATGGTCCCGGTCGAGTGTGTCGCCCGCGGTTACCTGACCGGCGGCGGCCTGCGGGAGTACGAGCAGACCGGCGCGGTCTCCGGTGTACCACTGCCGCGAGGGCTCGGCGAGGCGTCGATCCTGCCCGAGCCGATCTTCACGCCGTCGAGCAAGGCCCCGGCGGGCGAGCACGACGAGCCGATCACGTACGACGACGTGGTGGACAAGGTGGGTCAGGCCACCGCCGAGCGGCTCCGGCAGATCACCATCGACATCTACCGGCGCGGCGCCGAACTGGCCGCCGACCGGGGCATCCTGGTCGCCGACACCAAGATCGAGCTGGGTTGGGCGCCGGACGGCACCCTGGTCCTCGCCGACGAGTTGCTCACCTCCGACTCGTCGCGGTTCTGGCCGGCCGAGTCGTACCAGCCGGGCCGGGTGCAGTTCTCCTACGACAAGCAGTACGTGCGGGACTGGGCCACCGGCAGCGGCTGGAACAAGCAGGCCCCCGCCCCGGACATGCCGGCCGAGGTGGTCGAGGCGACCCGGGCTCGCTACATCGACGTCTACGAGAAGCTCACCGGCAACCGCTGGGAGTGACCGCCGCGGCGGCGCTCACTCCACCCAGTCGAGGGTGCGCCGCACTGCCTTGCGCCACTGGCGCAGCTCCGTCTCGCGCAGATCCGGGGCCATGGCCGGCTCCCACTGCGCGTCGGAGCGCCACTGCGCCCGCAGGGTGGCCAGGTCCGGCCAGAAGCCGACCGCCAGACCGGCCGCGTACGCGGCGCCCAGGCAGGTGGTCTCGGTGATCCGGGAACGGACCACCGGCACGTCGAGCACATCGGCGAGGAACTGCATGAGCAGGCCGTTCGCTGTCATCCCGCCGTCCACCCGGAGACGGCGCAACGCCACATCCGAGTCGGCGTTCATCGCGTCGACCACCTCGCGGGTCTGCCACGCCGACGCCTCCAGCACCGCCCGCGCCAGGTGCCCCTTCGTGATGTAACCGGTCAGGCCGGCGATCACCCCGCGGGCGTCGCTGCGCCAGTGCGGGGCGAACAGCCCCGAGAACGCCGGCACCACGTAGCAGCCGCCGTTGTCGTCCACGGTGCGGGCCAACTCCTCCACCTCGGCGGCCGTGGAGATCAACCCGAGGTTGTCGCGCAGCCACTGCACCAGCGATCCGGTGACCGCGATGGCGCCTTCGAGGGCGTACGCCGGTGGTTGGTCCTTGATCCGGTAGGCGACCGTGGTGAGCAGGCCGTGTGTCGACGGGACCGGGCTGGCGCCGGTGTTGAGCAGCAGGAAACTGCCGGTGCCGTAGGTGCACTTCGCCTCACCCGGCTGAAAGCAGGTCTGCCCGAACAGGGCGGCCTGCTGGTCGCCGAGCGCACTGGCCACCGGCACCCCGTCGAGCACCCCGCCGGCAGTGCCGTACACCTCGGCGGAGCAGCGGATCTCCGGCAGCATCGCCGCCGGAACACCCATCGCGTCCAGCAGCTCCGGGGCCCAGTCCAGGGTCGTGAGGTCCATCAGCATCGTCCGGCTGGCGTTCGTCACATCGGTGACGTGCTCGCCGGTCAGCTTCCAGATCAGCCAGCTGTCCATGGTGCCGAAGAGCACCTCGCCGCGCTCGGCGCGCTCGCGCAGGCCGTCGACCTCGTCGAGCAGCCAGCGCAGCTTCGGCCCGGCGAAGTAGGTGGCCAGCGGCAGGCCCGTGCGGGCCCGGAACCGCTCCTCGCCGTACGTTGACGCAAGCTCGCGCAGTAGCGGCCCGGTCCGGGTGTCCTGCCAGACGATGGCGTTGGCCACCGGGCGGCCGGTGGCGCGGTCCCAGACGACCGTGGTCTCCCGCTGGTTGGTGATGCCGACGGCGGCCAGCCCGGCCGCGTCGGTGCCAGCGGCCCGTAGCGCCTCGGCGACCACCTGCTCGACGTTGTCCCAGATCTCCTCGGCGTCGTGCTCCACCCACCCCGGTCGGGGGAAGATCTGCCGGTGCTCGCGCTGAGCCACGGCGACGATGTCCCCGGCCCGGTCGAAGACGATGCACCGCGAGGAGGTGGTGCCCTGGTCGATGGCGGCGACGTACTGGGGGGTCACCGCAGCACCGTACCCGGACGGCGGCGCGGCGCGACAGGCGTCACGGCGGGTTCCGGCCCGCCGCCGTCGGTGGCCGTCGGCTTCCCCTACGATGTGCGAACGTGCGCGACATCGCAGTTTTCAGTGGAACCGCCCATCCCGACCTGGCTGCCGAGATCTGCGCCCACCTGGGGGTGCCGCTGCACCCGGTGCGGGTCTCCCGGTTTGCGAACGACTGTCTGGAAGTCCAGTTGCAGGCCAACTGCCGGGAGCGGGACGTCTTCCTGATCCAGCCGTTGGTGCCGCCGGTGCAGGAGCACCTGGTCGAGCTGCTGCTGATGATCGACGCCGCCCGGGGCGCCTCCGCCGGTCGGATCACCGTGGTGCTCCCGCACTACGCGTACGCCAGATCGGACAAGAAGGACGCGCCACGGATCTCGATCGGCGCGCGACTCGTCGCCGACCTGCTCACCTCGGCCGGGGCGGACCGGGTGCTCGCGATGACCCTGCACTCGCCGCAGGTGCACGGCTTCTTCAGCGTCCCGGTGGATCACCTGCACGCGCTGCGGGAGCTGGCCACCCACTTCCGGCGCTACGACCTCAGCAACACTGTGGTGGTGTCGCCCGACCTGGGCAACGCCAAGGAGGCCGCGGCCTTCGCCCGGCTGCTCGGCACGCCGGTCGCGGCCGGGGCGAAGCAGCGGTTCAGCGACGACCTGGTCAAGATCAGCGCGGTGATCGGCGACGTGACCGACCGGGACGTCATCGTGCTGGACGACGAGATCGCCAAGGGCAGCACAGTGGTCGAGTTGATGGAGCATCTGCGCGGCCTGAAGGTCCGGTCGATCCGGCTCGCCTGCACGCACGGCCTCTTCTCGGGCGACGCGTTGCAGCGGCTCAGCGACCAGGACGGCGTCCTGGAGATCGTCTGCACCAACACGGTGCCCATCCCGGCCGACAAGCGGGTCCCCAAGTTGCAGGTCCTGTCGGTGGCCCCCGCCCTGGCCGAGGCGACGCGCCGAATCCACAACGGGGAATCCGTCTCAGCCCTCTTCGCCTGATCCACCCCCGCGCCCTTACCGCGCGATCTTGCACTTTGTGTCGTCGGGATGAGTGGTTTCGGGCGATTCGTCGGGACAGTAAGTGCAAGATCGCGCGCTGAGGGGGAGGGGTGCTCGGGGTTAGCGCGGGGTGGGGTTCTGGGTGGTGACGCCGGTGGTGATACGGACGGTGGTGCCGGCGGTGCCGGTGACGACCTCCATCGCGTCGGTCAACTCGCGGGCCAGCCAGAGACCCCAGCCGCCGGCGGTGTCCGGGGCGGGTCGGCTGCGGTCGCCCAGACGTTGCGGGCTGATCCCGTGCCCGTGATCGGCGACCTCGCAGACCAGCACACCCGACTCGTGCCAGAGCCGCAGCCAGCCGCGCCCGCCGCCGTGGCGCACCGCGTTGGTGATCAATTCGTTGATCGCGAGCACGAAATCGTCCAGCCGTTGGCCGCTGAGACCCGAGGCATGCGCGCAGGAGGTGACCGAGTGTCGAATCTCGGTCACCTGGGCCTGGTCAAAGGCTTCGGCGATCAGGAGGGCAGGTTCGATGGGCACAACCGTACGCGGTGCGTGCGGATCTGCGTTCGTCATGGGCCCGTCCCGGCGGCGCATCTCGGAGTATTTCGCGGCTTTTCCACCGTACGTCAGGGTTTCCCGAACCGCACTCGCTGCTCGCCGTGCGCCGGCCCGGTTGTGGCATCCTGACCGCCATGCCGTCGCCGCCGGGTGGGTTCGAGGTGCCGCTGTGGCGTGCGCTGACCGTGTTCAGGCTGGCCTCCCTGGCGTACGTCTGCGCGCTCGCGGTGCGCGACGCCGACCGGTACGCCCACCCGTACGCCGTCGGCGCCCTGATCCTGCTGATGATCGCCTGGACCGGCGCGACAGCGATCGGGTACGCCCGACCGGCCTGGCGGCGTTGGCCGCTGCTGTTGGCCGACCTCGGAGTGGTGATGGCCATCGTGCTGGCCACCCCGTGGGTGGTCGGCCGGACGGCGCTCACCCACGGCGTACCCACCCTGGGGGTGGCCTGGATGGCCGGCCCGGTGCTGGCCTGGGCCGTCTCCGGCGGCCGGCGGCGGGGCACTGTCGCCGCGCTGCTGGTGGCCGGCGCGGACCTGGCCACCCGGGAGCGGATCGGCCAGTCCTCGTTCACCGGGGTCATCCTGATGCTGCTCGCCGGAGTGGTGGTCGGGCACGTGGCCCGGCTCGCGGCGAGCGCCGAGGAGCGGTTGCAGCGCGCTGTGGAGTTGGAGGCCGCCACCCGGGAGCGGGAGCGGCTGGCCCGGGACATCCACGACTCGGTGCTCCAGGTGCTGGCGCTGGTCCAGCGGCGCGGCGCCGACCTGCCCGGGGAGGCCGGCGAGCTGGCCCGGCTGGCTGGCGAGCAGGAGGTTGCCCTGCGGGCGCTGATCGCCGGCGCCGGCCCGACCGCCGCGAGCCTCCCGGACGGCGGCGAGGCGGTGGACCTGCGGACCCTGCTCGGCCGGTACGCCTCGGCGGCGGTGGCGCTCTCCGCCCCGGCCACCCCGGTGCCGCTGCCCCGACGGGTGGCCGGAGAGTTGGCCGCCGCGACCGGCGCGGCGCTGGACAACGTGGGGCGGCACGCCGGCGGACGGGCCTGGGTGCTGATCGAGGACGAGGGGGCGACGGTGACCGTGTCGATCCGCGACGAGGGGCCGGGCATCCCGGACGGTCGACTGGACGAGGCGGCCGCCCAGGGCCGGCTCGGCGTGACCCAGTCGATCCGGGGTCGGGTGGCCGACGTGGGCGGCACGGTTCGGATCGTGTCCGCCCCCGAGGCAGGCACCGAGATCGAGCTGAGCGTGCCGAGGTGACAGCGGCGAACCCGATCCGAGTGATGGTGGTGGACGACCATCCGATGTGGCGGGAGGGTGTGGCCCGCGACCTGACCGAGGCCGGTTTCCTGGTGGTGGCGACCAGCGGCGAGGGACGACAGGCCATCCGGGTGGCCGCCGCCGCCCGGCCCGACGTCGTCGTCCTCGACCTGCAACTACCCGACATCTCCGGCGTCGAGGTGATCCTGGGGTTGCGCGCGGCACTGCCCGCCGTACGGGTGCTGATGCTCAGCGCCAGCGGCGAACAGCAGAGCGTGCTGGATGCGGTGAAGGCCGGGGCCACCGGTTACCTGGTGAAGTCGACAGCGCCCGCCGAGTTCCTGGAGGCGGTGCACCGCACCGCTGCCGGCGACGCGGTCTTCACCCCCGGCCTGGCCGGCCTGGTGCTCGGCGAGTACCGCCGGCTGGCCGCCGGCCCGGGGCGGGGGACCGGCCCGGCCGGCGCTGCCGAACCCGCGACCCCCCAGCTCACCGAACGGGAGACGGAGGTGCTGCGGCTGGTGGCGAAGGGGATGTCGTACAAGCAGATCGCCCAGCGGCTCGGCCTGTCGCACCGCACGGTGCAGAACCACGTGCAGAACACCCTGGGCAAGCTGCAACTGCACAACCGGGTCGAGCTGACCCGGTACGCCATCGAACGCGGCCTGGACGACTGAGCGGACGTCAGACCGAGCGCGGCGGCTCCGTCTCGTGGATGGCCAACTCCTCGGCTGTCGCTCCGCCCCCGGCCGATCCGGCGTCGTACGCCACCGAGTCGGTCTCCTGGTCGGTGTGCGATCCCTCGTCCGGTTCCACCAGTCGGCCCACAGTGGCGTCGGCCACCGTGCCGAGCTGACCGTGGTCGTAGAGGGAGACCGGTGAGTTCGGATCCGAGGTCGGCCCGGGATCCATCACGTCGGCGTCCAACTGAGCCTCCGCCGCGGCTTCCAGGTTGTCCGCCTCGAAGGCGATCTTCGGGTCGATGGTGCCGGCCAGCGGGTCGTCCGCCGGGCGCTCGTAGACCTCGCGGTCGAGCTTGTAGTCCAACGACTCACCGTCGAGCTGCTCCTCGGCGGTCGTTCCGAACCGGTCCACCGCCACCGGCGTCCGATCGCCGGGCAGTTGGGCCGGGTCCGGACCGTCCGCCTCGCGCCCGGTGAGGACGTCGTCGTTGGCGGTCGAGTCGTCATCGGCGGTGTCGGGCAGCCCTTGCGCCTCGGTGTCGGACAGGGGGGTCGGGTACTCGTTGTCGCGCATGTCTGATCACTACCCGCTGCCCTGCCGCCATAACCGGGCGGGCTCCGGCGGTACGTCGCCGAACCGTGCGCCGATGGCGAAAGCCCCGTCAGGCGGCCTCGTCGTCGGGGTGCAGCACACACCAGACGACCTTGCCGTCCGGTACGGCGCTGCTGCCCCAGCGACGGGTCACCGTGTCGATCAGCAGCAGGCCCCGGCCGCCGGCACGGTTCGGCGGGGAGATCCCGGCGAAGGTCGGCTGACGCGGGGAGTGGTCGCGAACCGCCAGGTGAAGGGTGGCCTCCTGCGGCGCCAGCCGAACGGTCATCGGGGTCCGGGCGTGTGCCACCACGTTGTTGACCATCTCGGTGATCGCGATGCACGCCGGGTCGGTGAGCGTCGGCATGCCCCAGCGCTCGCAACCGGTGGCGACCAGCTCGCGCGCCTGCCTGGCCGCTCCCACCGCCGGAGCCAGGTCGGCGGTGAGCACCGCCGCCAGTGGTGTCGCCGCCACAGCGGCCAGCGCCCCGTCGAGCGTCGGCCAGGCCGGCACCCCGGCGAGCGCGGCGTCCGGGTGGGCGGGCCCGTCGACCGCCGGGTCACACAGCAGCAGGTCCGCGGCGGGCCAGTCGGCGACCTCCCGGCGTACGTCGGCGAAGACGCCGCGCCCGGCCGGGTCGACGACCCGCAGGCCGGTCACGTCGGCCACCACCGGGCCGGGCCGGGCCAGCAGACGGGCGAGCAGCGCGCCGCGTACCGCCTCGGCGCCGGCGGCATCGAGCACACCGGTCAGCCGGACCACCGCTGACGACTCGTCGATTTCCACGAGACAGCTCGACATGATCGCCCCATTGTGCGCGCCGGTGACGGTCAGCGCATTCGGGCGCTCGACATCGGCCATCAGCGGTCCGACCGGGAGCGGCGGTTGATGGCCGCCAGGGTGCCGACAGCGGTGCCGGCGGCGGCCAGACCGAACGCGGCGGTCATCCGCACCAACTGTCGCCGCCGACCGTGCCAGTCACCGTCCTGACGCGCCCGAGCATCGGGGTGGAACACGTTGCCGCTGCTGTCCACCCGGGCGCCCGGGCCGAACTGGGTGCGGTGGGCGTACCAGCCGAGGGTGCGCTCGACCAGCGCGGGCGCCAGCCGCCACTGCAGGCCGATCAGCCGGGCCGCGCCGCCGGCGTACGCCTCGCGGCGGGGTCGGCGCAGCAGCCGGACGATGGTCTCGGCGACCACCTCCGGCGGGTAGATCGGAGGAGGCGGCATCAGCTCCCGACCGCTGTGATTGCCGGTGTGCCGGAAGAACGGGGTGTCGATAGTGGCCGGCAGCACCGTGCAGACGGAGATGTGACCGCGACCGGTGACCCGCAGCTCCTGTCGGACGGTGTCGGCCAGCCCGCGGATGCCGTGCTTGGAGGCGTTGTACGCCGACTGGTACGGCATGGCCACCTCGGCCAGCACCGAGGCGTTGTTGATCAGCACACCACCACCGGCGGCGCCCAGGTAGGGCAGGGCAGCCTTGATGCCGTGCACCGCCCCGAGCAGGTTGACCTCCAGCACCCGGCGGAACTCGGCGACCGGGATCTCGTCGAACAGGCCCACGGCGCTCACCGCGGCGTTGTTCACCCAGGCGTCGATGCGGCCGAACTCGGCCGCCGCCTGCTCGGCCAGCCGCCGCACCGACTCCAACTCGGTGACGTCGGTCGGGACGACGAGCGCCCGGCCGCCCAACTCCCGGCAGCGCTGCGCGACCTGTATCAGCGCCGGCTCGCTGCGGGCGGCCAGCACGACGGCGGAGCCCCGGCGGGCCAACGCGTACGCGGTCGCCGTGCCGATCCCGCTGGACGCGCCGGTGATCACCACGGTCGAATCGTCGAGACTGCGGGTCAGCGGCATTCCTGATCGGTACCCCGGGCCGGGCCTGGTCACACCGACGACGGCTTGTCGATCATCGTCGAAGCGTGCCGCCACGTGTCGCGTGTGCTTGCCGTGGCGCAAGTGTCGGTGGCACTCGCGCTGACTCTTCCTGATCTGCCAGGTTTCGGCTCAGCGTCGCGGGGTTAATGGGACGCTCTGACCGGGAGGACCACCGCCGAGGAAAGATCGCAGGGAGGTGACCCATGCGCGTCGGCCTCGTCTGCGCGCACGCCAGTTCCTACCGCCACGCCGACGGCCCGCCGGTCGGCACCCGACAGCACACAGCGAGGGTCGCCGCCGAGTTGGCCGAGCGAGGCCATGACGTCCGGCTCTACGTGCGCCGGGACGACCCGGCGCTGCCGGCGACGATGAACGTCGACGGCTACCAGGTGCACCAGGTGCCCGCCGGCCCGCCCACCCCACTACCGACCGTCGAGCTGATCCCGCACGTGACGGAGGTCGGCCGCTGGCTGGCCGACGAGTGGTCGGGTTCCTGGCGGCCCGAGGTGGTGCACGGGCACTACTGGGTCGGTGGCCTGGCCGCCGCGCACGCCGTTCGGGAGACCGACATTCCGGTGGTGCAGACGTTCCACTCGCTCGGCATCGAGCAGTTGCGTCACCTGGGAGGCCACTACGACGGGCCGGGTCAGCGGATCACGCTGGAGCGCGCGTTGACCCGGGCGGTCGACATCGCCGTGGCCCAGTCCAACGACGAGGTCGACGAGCTGACCCGGATGGGTCTGCAACGCAGCTCGGTAGCGTTGGTGCCGGCCGGCGTCGACATCGACCTGTTCCATCCCGACGGCGAGGCAGCACCGCGCGAACAGCGGCCGCGCATCCTCTCGGTGGGCTCGCTGGCCGCCGGGCACGGCCAGGAGGACCTGATCCGGGCGATGCGGCTGGTCGGTGACGCCGAGCTGGTGATCGCCGGTGGGCCGCCGGCCGACCAGTTGACCAACCACGCCGAGGCGCGACGGCTACGCGAACTGGCCGAACAGCTCGGCGTCGTCGACCAGGTACGGCTCGTCGGGGCGGTGCCGCACGACCAGATGGCCACCTGGTACCGGTCGGCGGACGTGGTCGCCTGCACGCCGCACTACTCCTCGGCCGGGCGGGTCTCGCTGGAGGCGATGGCCTGCGGGGTGCCGGTGATCGGCTACGCGATGGGTGGGCTGGCGGACGCCGTCGTCGACGAGGTCACCGGCCGCCTGGTGCCCCCCGGTGACGTACGGGCACTCGGAGTGTCGCTGCGCCGGCTGCTCGCCGACAACGCCGGTCGGTTCGCGTACGGGCACGCCGCTGTGGACCGGGTGCGCAGCAGCTACACCTGGGAGCGGACCGCCGGTGCGCTGGAGCGCCTCTACGAACGTGTGGTGAGTCGCCGCAAGCCGGTCGAGGCCTAAGCCGGCAGCTCTGTTGTGGTGCCGTGCCGGACGGTCAGCCCGGCCGGCCGGCACCGACCATGGCAGGGTCCCGACGGCGTGCCACCGAACGGTGCTGCTGCGGTTCGGCATACCGGGTCAGGCCGATCACCGCGGCCAGGGTCACCAGGAAGCCGACGGCGGCCAGCCACTCCCGCCCCGGCCAGATCTTGTCGTTGAGCAGCAGCAGGCCGACGATCGCGGCCGGCACCGCGCCGGCGGCGTCCATCGCGGCGACAGCGGCTGTCGTCGAGCCGCGCTGCATGGCCAGACCGAGCAGCAGCTGACCCACTATCGAGTGGGCGATCAGCAGGTAGAACAGCGGGTCGGCGAGGAACGCCTCCGCGGACGGCGCGGATGCCAGTGGTCGGGCGGCGACCGCGGCCGAGCTGAACGCCAGCCCGGCCAGTGAGCCGAGGGCCACCGAACCCGGCGCCCCGTGCAGTCGGACGGCGAAGAAGCCGAGCACCGCTATCAGGCCCAACGCCACCAGCAGGGCGATCGAGCCGGCGGTGCCGAGCTGCTTCGACGGCGCCGGCCGGGCGGACAGCACCAGCGCGGTGATCCCCGCGAAGAGCAGCGCCAGCAGCACCACCTCCGCCGCCGGCAGCCGCCACTTCAGCACCAACACGCCGAGAATGGCGGTCACCCCGAGCCCGGCGGCCACGCTGGCCTGCACGAGGAACAGCGGCAGGTCCCGCCGGGCCAGGAAGGCGAGCACGAAACCGGCGATCTGACAGCCCAGACCGACCAGATACGTCCGGTGCCCGGCGAGGCGCAGCAGCAGACCCGGATCGAAGGTGTGGTGGACGGTGGTGCGGGCCGCCGCCACCGACTGGAGCAGGTTGGCGAAGCCGTACGCGACGATCATCGCCGCGAGAAAGCACCAACCGGAGGAGACCACCTGGCGAGGATAGAGGTTGCCGGGGGTCAGCGCTCGGCTGGTCGATTGAGGCGGGCGAGGATGTCGGCGTGCAGCACACCGTTGGTGGCCACCACGCTGCTGTCGGTGCCCGGAGCGCCGGCGGGGGCCGGTTGTCCGGCCAGATCCGTGACCGTGCCACCCGCCTCCGTGATGATCGGTACCAGCGCCGCCACGTCCCACAGTGACAACTCCGGCTCGGCCATCACGTCCAGTGCCCCCTCGGCCAACAGCATGTAGCCGTAGAAGTCGCCGTACGCCCGGTTGCGCCAGGTGTCCCGCATCAGGTCGAGCACAGCGTCGAGCCGCCCGGCTTCCTCCCACCCGTTCAGTGACGAGTAGCAGAAGCTGGCGTCCGCGATCCCCCGCACCGCTGACACGCCGATCCGCTCGCCGGCCGCGGGGCCCGGCCCGGCGTACGCGCCCGCACCCGCGCTGGCCCACCAGCGTCGCCCGAGCGCTGGTGCGGACACCACGCCGACCGCGGGCTGGTCGCCGTCGTAGAGCGCGATCAGGGTGGCCCAGATCGGCACGCCACGGACGAAGTTCTTGGTGCCGTCGATCGGATCGATGATCCACCGGCGGCCGTTCGGGTCGGCGGGCGGCTGCGCGCCGTACTCCTCGCCGAGCAGGCCGTCGGTCGGTCGGTGCTCGGCCAGCAGGGCCCGGATGTCCCGCTCCACCGCGGTGTCCGCATCGGAGACCGGGGTCAGGTCGGGCTTCGCCTCGACGCGCAGGTCGAGCGCGCGGAACCGGGCCGTGGCAATGGCGTCCGCCCGGTCGGCGAGCAGGTGGGCGAGGGCGAGGTCGTCGGCGTACCCGGTCATGCCGGCAACCTAGCCCACGCCCTTCGGGTCACTCGTCGGGGCCGCGCCGGTCACCCTCGCCGGGGCCGCGCTGGTCGCTGTCGCCGCGCGAGTCGCCCTCGCCGGCCCGGGAGGCGAGCAACCGACGGTACGAGGCCAACCGGCGCGGGTCGGCCTTACCGGCGGCCACCCAGGCGTCCAGCCCACAGTCGGCCTCGTCGGCAGTGTGGGGGCAGTTCGGTGGGCAGTCGACGGTGCCCTCGACCAGGTCCGGAAAGCCGTGCAGCAGGCTGTCGGCCGAGACGTGCGCCAACCCGAAGCTGCGGATGCCGGGGGTGTCGATGATCCAGCCCGGATCGGTGTCTATCCCGGGCACCGGTGGCAGTCGCAGCGCCACCGCGCTGGTCGAGGTGTGCCGGCCCCGGCCGATCGCGCTGACCACGCCGACCGCGCGCAGCGCGTCCGGAACGAGGCGGTTGACAAGCGTCGACTTGCCCACCCCGGAGTGCCCGACCAGCACCGACACCTTGCCGCTGAGCAGCGCGCGGAGCGCGTCGAGGTCGGAGTCGGGGCGGTTGAGCACGTACGGCAGCTCCAGCTCGGTGTAGTAGCCGAGCACCTCCTCCGGCCCGGCCAGGTCGGCCTTCGTGAGGCAGAGCAGCGGCTCGACGTCCGCGTCGTACGCGGCCACCAGGCAGCGGTCGATGAACCCGGTGCGCGGCGGTGGGTCGGCCAACGCGCTGACGATCACCAACTGGTCCGCGTTGGCCACCACGACCCGTTCCAGCCGCCCCTCGGCGGTGGTCTCGTCGTCGTCGGCGGTACGGCGCAGCACCGAACGACGTTCGGCGATCCGGACGATGCGGGCGAGCGCGCCCTCCGCGCCGGACGTGTCGCCGACCAGGCTGACCCGGTCACCGACCACCACCGACTTGCGGCCCAACTCGCGGGCCCGCATGGCGGTGACAGTGGGCAGCTCGGCGCCGACCACGCCGCGTTCGGCCCCGGAGAGCACGCAGGTGTAGCGCCCCCGGTCGACGGCGATGACGAACCCGTCGACAGCGTCGGCGTGCTGCGGGCGGGTGCGCGTACGCGGGCGCGACGACTTTCCGGGCCGGACCCGCACGTCGTCCTCGTCGTACTCCCGCCGTTTGGTCGCCAGGACCTGTCCTCTTCTCGCGTCAGCTCTTGCCGGTCACCATCGCTGACCATAGTGCCGGGAACTCGGGCATGGTCTTGGAGGTACACCCCACGTCGTCCACCTCGATGCCCGGAACGGCCAGCCCGGCCACCGCTGCGGCGTGCGCCATCCGGTGGTCGTGGTAGGTGCGGAAGACGCCGCCGCGCAGCGGTCGGGGCCGGATCTCCAACCCGTCCGGTGTTTCGGTGATGTCCGCCCCGAGGCCGCCGAACTCGCGGGCGAGCGCGGCGAGCCGGTCGGTCTCGTGGCCACGGATGTGCCCGACGCCGGTGAACACCGACGGCGAGTCGGCCAGCATTGCCAGCGCGGTCAGCACGAGGGTCAGCTCGCCGACGTCGGACAGGTCGGCGGTCAGACCGTGCACCACGCCGGTGCCACGGACGGTCAGCCCGTTTGTGGAGAGGGTGACCTCGCCGCCCATCCGCTGGAGCAGCGAGCGGAGTTTCTCGACCGGCTGACCGCTGCTGTGCGGCCAACCCTGCAAGGTGACCTCGCCGCCGGTGACCAGCGCGGCGGCGAAGAACGGCACGGCGCCGGAGAGGTCCGGTTCGATGTCCCAGCCGCGCCCGGTGAGCGGGCCGGGCTCGACTGCCCAGACGTCGGGGGTGCTGTCGTCGACCGCCGCGCCGGCGGCCCGCAGCATCTGCACCGTCATCCGAACGTGCGGCGCGGAGGGCACCGGCGGGCCGACGTGGCGGACCACGACGCCCCGGTCGAAGCGTGGGGCGGCCAGCAACAGCCCGGAGACGAGTTGGCTGGAGGCCGACGCGTCGATCACGACCTCGCCGCCGGTGACCCGGCCGGCGCCGAGCACTGTCAGCGGCAGGCTGCCGGTGCCGGTGACGTCGATCCGAACGCCCAACGAGCGCAGCGCGCCGACCAGCGGGCCGAGTGGGCGGGTGCGCACGTACGGGTCACCGTCGAAGGTGACCTGCCCGTCGGCCAGGCCCGCCACCGGTGGCACGAATCGCATCACGGTGCCGGCCAGCCCGACGTCGACGTGGGCGGGGCCGGCCAGCGGGTGCGGTCGGACCAGCCAGCGCTCGTCGTCGCTGATCGAGACGTGTGCGCCCATCGCCCGCAGGCCGGCGGCCATCAACTCGGTGTCGCGGGCGCGCAGTGGCCGGGCCAGTGTCGACGGGCCGGCGGCCAGTGCGCTGAGCACCAGGGCCCGGGCGGTCATCGATTTGGAACCGGGCAGGCGCAGCGTCGCCGCCACCGGGTCGGATGCGGTCGGTGCGGTCCACGGCTGCGGCGGCCGGGTCGCGGTCAGGTTGCCCACGGTTACATTCTGCCGTGTCGGCGGGCGGGCGGCGGCGCCCGGCACTCGTACTCCCGGTTGGCGGGACAGCCGACGGGGCCTCCGACGCGTTAGCGTGTGCCCCATGTGCGGCAGGTACGCGACGACCCGGAGCTCCGGCGAGCTGAGCGCGCTGTTCGAGTCGTCCGACGACTCCGACGGCCTGATCAGGGCGGACCACAACGTCGCGCCGACCGACCCGGTGCCGCTGGTCCGGGTCAGCCCGGAGGGGCACCGCAGCCTCTGTGTCGGTCGCTGGGGTCTGTTGCCGCACTGGTCCCGGTCCGCCTCGGGAGCCGCCCGGATGATCAACGCGCGGGCGGAGACCGTGGCCACCAGCCGGGCGTACGCCCGGTCCTTCTCCCGTCGCCGTTGCCTGGTTCCGGCCGACGGCTGGTACGAGTGGGTCCGGCTGCCCGAGGGCGGGCGACAGGCGTACTTCATGACCCCCCGGGACGGCTCGGTGCTCGCGCTGGCCGGCATCTGGTCGGTCTGGAAGTCCGACGCGGAGACCCGGCTCACCTTCAGCGTGCTGACCACCGCGGCGCTCGGCGACCTGGCCGAGGTCCACGACCGGATGCCGGTGCTGCTGCCACCCGAGCGGTGGTCGTCGTGGCTCGCGCCGACCGAGGAGCCGGAGCGGCTGCTCACTCCGGCGTCGGCCGAGCAGTTGGCCGGGTTGGAGATCCGCCCGGTGGGCGCGGCGGTGGGAGACGTTCGCAACGACGGGCCACAGCTGACCGCGCGGGTGGCGGTGGCGCCGACTGTGACACCGCAGGAGCTGACCCTCTTCTGACGCCGCCGCGCATCGTCGGCCGCCGATTTGCCAGGGTTCCGCGCGATTCGTCTCCTGGCTGTTCAGTCATGTTCCCGGCAGACCCTTGTCCCGGTGTTGCGAAGTGCGATAGAACACAGCGCCGGTAGTGGCTGTCGGTCCGCACGGGGCGGACGACGTCCACAGCTCTTGCCGGTCCCACGGGGGAGGTGGGTGGATGACACGGGCACGTATGCCGCGCCCGCACGAGGTGGCGGCGGCGCGGCGAGATCCGCGACTGCTGCGGGCCGTGCGAGAACGGCGACAGGACGACGCATGGCGCACCAGAGGAACCTGCCAGAGCGTCGATCCGGAGACATTCTTTCCGGCACCGAACGAGCCGGCGGACGCCGCCGTCGCGCTGTGTCGCAGTTGTGACGTGCAGGGGTCCTGCCTGGCCTGGGCCCTCGACGTCGGTGACTGCCACGGCGTGTGGGGCGGCACCACGCCGCGGGAACGACGCGCGATGCTTGTCGCCTGGCGCGGCGAGGTCGAACCCGATCCGGACGCCGTCGACGACGCGGGCCCGCCGGTGCGCGATCGCCTGCTGGCCCTGGTCCCGCTGAGCTGATCGGCGGCCCGGTTCGCACCCGACGCCCGTCCGGCGGCGCAGAATAGGCCGGTGCCAGCCAGCAACGAGATCGACACCCCGCGCGGTCCGGCGTGGATCGACACCGACCTGCCGGTCCGCCCGGCCACCGCCCTGCTCGTCCTCGGGCACGGCGCGGGCGGCAGCGTCGACGCGCCCGACCTGCTCGCGGTCCGGGACGCGTCGGTGGCGGCCGGCCTGGCGGTGGTCCGGGTCACGCAGCCCTACCGGGTCGCCGGTCGACGTGCCCCGGCACCGGCAGGTCACCTCGACGAGGCCTGGGCGGCGGTGCTCGCCGAGCTGCGTGACCGGCACGCCGACGTGCCGACGGTGGTGGTCGGTGGGCGTTCCAGCGGCGCACGGGTGGCCTGTCGGACGGCCCGTGCGGTGGGCGCGGTGGGCGTGGTCGCCTTGGCCTTTCCACTGCACCCGCCCGGCCGGCCGGAACGCTCGCGCGCCGCGGAACTGGGCACGGGCCTGCCGACGTTGGTCGTCAACGGAGACCGGGATCCGTTCGGGACCCCGGAGCCGGGACCGGCAGTGCAGGTGGTGAGCCGTCCCGGTGAGACGCACGACCTGCGCCGCGATCCGGCCGGCACCGCCGCCGCGGTGCGCGACTGGCTGTCCGCCCAGGGCTGGGCGGCCGGCTGACGCGTCGCGGTCGGCTCGCCGGGGCGACCGTTTCCGGCGCGGGCACGGGTCGTTGCATCCGTTGGTGCCGCAGGCCCGAGCAGGGCCCGTTACACCAGTCCTCCCAGGCCCTTCCTGGTCCCAGCGCCGGCCGACGTCGGGGCCGGGACCAGGAACGGGGAGGACCGGCCGGAATGCCCCAGTGGTCATCTCGCGTTACTACCCCCGGACGACTTTTCTTCGAGGGGGGTGACCGGTGCCAACCGAGACACGAAGCCTGGAACGGGACGAGCGGGACGCCCGGCAGCTGAAGCGGCTGCTGGACGGTCCGGAGTGGCCGGCGACGGCGGGACCGGGCGTGGTGGGTGCGGTGAGCACGGGCACACCGGCCGGAAGTGAATCTGCGGGCAGGTCCGTGCGCGTATCCTCGGCGGGAAAGCATCCGACGCGAGGGGATGTGCGGTTGACCACCGAGAAGACGGACGAGCGCAGGGCCCGATTCGAGCGGGACGCGATGCCATTCGTCGATCAGCTCTACGCTGCTGGGCTGCGAATGACACGCAACCCGGCGGATGCCGAGGACCTGGTCCAGGAGACGTACCTGAAGGCGTACGCGGCCTTCCACCAGTTTGAGCAGGGCACGAACCTCAAGGCCTGGCTCTACCGGATCCTGACCAACACCTACATCAACTCCTACCGCAAGCGGCAGCGTCAGCCGATCCAGGCGCCCACCGAGGAGATCACCGACTGGCAGCTCGCCGAGGCCGAGTCGCACACCTCCAGCGGGTTGCGCTCGGCCGAGACCGAGGCACTGGACCGGCTGCCGGACAGCGACGTCAAGGAGGCCCTCCAGCAGTTGCCGGAGGAGTTCCGCCTGGCCGTCTACCTCACCGATGTCGAGGGCTTCTCCTACAAGGAGGTCGCGGACATCATGGGCACGCCGATCGGCACCGTGATGTCGCGTCTGCACCGGGGCCGTCGTAATCTGCGCAAGCTGCTCGAGCGTTACGCCGGGGAGCGGGGCTTCAGTGCGGCCCGCTCGGCGAAGGGCTCGACCGCCGCTGCCGGCCGGGAGGTATGACGTGAGCTGTGGGGAGCCGCACGAGACGGACTGCCGCGAAGTGCTCGCGGAGGTGTATCTCTACCTGGATCTGGAGTGCGCCGACGAGCGCCGCTCGCTGATCCGGCACCACCTGGACGAGTGCGGGCCCTGCCTGCGCGAGTACGGGCTGGAGCAGGAGGTGCGGGCGCTGGTGGCGCGTTGCTGTGGCAACGAGACCGCGCCGGATCAGCTGCGCGAGCGGCTGCGGGTCAAGCTCACCGAGCTGGTGGTCTTCGAGACCAGCGACTCTCGTGAGCTGGCCGACTGATCGTTTGAGCTGGCCGATCGAGCGCCGGCACCAGCTGGCAAGACCGGTGGCCCGGGTCGATGTCGACCCGGGCCACCGGTGTACCCGGCCTCGGCCGGCTGAGCGGCGACGGGCAGTCGGCCCGTCGACCCGTTCAGGAGTTGGGACGCTTGCCGTGGTTCGCGGCGTTCTTCTTACGAGCCTTCTTCTTCCGGGACTTCTTCGCCATGCTGACCTCCTCGTGATGGGTCGGATCCGTCCTGCGCACGACCTCGGCGCGGATGCGGCCACCGGCGGTCCGGCGTCGGGTCCGACCCGCTGATGGTAGTGCGGTCGACAGCCGCCGCCTTCCCCAGGGCGGGCCTGTCATCCCGGCTGCGCCGCTGCCCGCCCATCGCCGGTCGACGCATGATTGGATACATCGGCAGGCACGTCGCGAAGAGGGAGGGCCTGGACATGGCCGAGGAGATCCGCGCCGAGATGGTGGCCAACGTCTGGAAGGTCGTCGCCACGGCGGGTGACACGGTGACCGAGGGCGACACCCTGGTGATCCTCGAGTCGATGAAGATGGAGATCCCGGTCGTCGCCGAGTCCGATGGTGTGCTCCAGCAGCTCGTCGTCAACGAGGGCGACGTCGTGCAGGACGGTGACCTGATCGCGGTGATCGCTTGACCGGGTTGCGGGTCCGTTTGGCCGAGTCGGCCGACTTCCCGGCGGTGGCCCGGCTGACAGTGGCCGCGTACGAGGCGGACGGCCAGCTCAAGGGCGAACACGGGTACGGCGAGGTGCTGGCCGACGTGTCGACCCGAGCCGCCAGCGGCGAGGTGCTGATCGCAGTCGACGAGGTGACCGGGGCGGTGCTCGGCTCGGTCACGTTCGTGCTGCCGGGCACCCCGTTCGCCGAACTGGCGGGGCCGGGCGAGGCGGAGTTCCGGATGCTCGCCGTCGACCCGGGCGCCCAGGGGCGGGGTGTGGGTGCCGCGCTGGTCGAGGCGTGTGTCGACCGGGCGACCGAGTTGGGTTGCACGGCGGTGGCGATCTGCGTCCGGGCCGGGATGGCCGATTCGGCGCACCGGCTCTACTCGCGGCGCGGTTTCGTCCGTTCTCCGGAGAAGGACTGGTCACCGCTGCCGGGTGTGGATCTGCTCGGCCTGCGGCTGGAGCTGACGCGCGGCTGAGCCGGCGACCGACGAGCCCCGGGCCGGCACGATCACGCCCGGTCAGGCGTCGGGTTGCGTGCCGATGGCGGCCAGCAGTTCGTCTGCCACCTCCAGGGCGAGCTTGCGGCGTTCGTCGTCGCTGATGTGCGGCGCGCGGACCGCGAACCAGCTGGTGTGCACAGCGAAGATTGACAGCGCCGCGCGCAGTTGGGCGGCGGGGGAGTCGTCGCCCCGGCAGAGCGCGTCGGCCAGCTCCAACATCCGACCGCGCATCTTCTGCCCGGAGGAGAGGCTCTTGAGCGCGGTCTGGTTCTGCTCGAAGAAGCGCATCACCGACGGCTGAGTGCCGTCGAACATCGTGTCGGCGTACCGGGAGATCAGCTCGCGCCGGGTGGACAGGGTGGCGGGCTGGGTGGCGGCCCAGGCGATCAGCGCATCCATCCCCTCCAGCCGGTCCTCGACGAAGCTGGCGACGATGTCGTCCTTGCTCTTGAAGTGGTAGTAGAGCGCGGCCTTGGTGACGTTGAGGCGCTCGGCGATTTCCCGGAGCGAGGTCTTCTCGTACCCCTGCTCGGTGAAGAGTTCGAGCGCGACGGCCTTGATCCGTTCCCGCGTTCCGCCGCCTGTGCTCTCGCTCACGCACACCCTCCAAATGGCTTGACCGTTGCTTGTACCCAACTTACCGTGCGGCTAGTAAGGTGACTAGCCGGGCGGCAAGTAAGTACGGCAATCCTCGGGGGGAGCTTACCCATGACTCAGGCAACCCAGGCCGGCACTCGACCCAACAACATCCGGGTCGTGCTGTTCGGGCTGATGATCGCGATGATGCTCGCGATGCTCGACAATATGATCGTCAGCACCGCGTTACCGCGGATCGTCGGCGAGTTCGGCGGGCTCAACCACTTCACCTGGGTGGTTACCGCGTACGTCCTCGGCACCACCGTCTCCACCCCGATCTGGGGCAAGCTCGGTGACCTCTACGGCCGCAAGTCCGTCTTCCTGACCTCGGTCGTCGTCTTCCTGGTCGGCTCCGCCCTCTGTGGCATGGCCGGCTCCGGGATGCTCGGCGGCCCAGAGGACGGCATGGTCCAGCTCATCGCCTTCCGGGCCGTGCAGGGCCTCGGCGCCGGTGGCCTCATGGTCGGCGTGATGGCGATCATCGGTGACCTGGTCCCGCCCCGCGAGCGCGGGCGCTACCAGGGCATGATCGCCGGCATCATGGCCATCGCCATGGTCGCCGGCCCGCTGGTCGGCGGGTTCATCACCGACCACCTCTCGTGGCGCTGGGCGTTCTACGTGAACCTGCCGCTGGGCGGAATCGCGCTGCTCGTGCTGATCACCACCATGCACCTGCCCAAGTACCGCACCGAGCACCGGATCGACTGGCTCGGCGCCGGGCTGCTCTCGGTCGGCATCACAGCGATCGTGCTCATCACCACCTGGGGTGGCAACGAGTACGACTGGGTGTCACTGCCGATCCTTGGCCTGGCCGTGCTGGCCGTCGTCGCGTTGGCGGCGTTCGGCCTTGTGGAACGCCGTGTCCAGGAGCCGATCCTGCCGCTGGCGCTCTTCGCCAACCGTAACTTCGCGCTGATCTCGGTGATCGGCTTCCTGCTCGGCTTCGCGATGTTCGGCGCGATGAACTTCCTGCCGCTCTACCAGCAGACAGTGCAGGGGGCGTCGGCCACCAACAGTGGTCTGCTGCTGCTGCCGTTGATGTTCGGCATGCTCGTCGTCTCGCTGGTCATCGGCCGGGCGATCACCCGCAACGGCAGGTACCGGGCGTACCCGATCATCGGTGGCGTGACGATGACGGCGGGCATGGCGCTGCTGTCCATGCTCGACACCGACACCAGCAAGCTGATGTCCTCGCTCTACATGATCGTGCTCGGCGTCGGCATGGGCTTCCTCATGCAGACGTCGATGCTGATCGCGCAGAACAGCGTGGAGCAGAAGGACCTCGGCGCGGCCAGCGGCGCGGCCACCTTCTTCCGGTCGATCGGCGGCTCGTTCGGCATCTCGCTGTTCGGCGCGATCTTCGCCAACCGGCTGGCCAGCTCCGAGGGCGGCCGGGCCTTCGGTGGCGGCGAGGCCGGCGCCGGGATGGACCTGGAGAAGCTCAGGGAACTGCCCGCCCAGGCGCGCGAGGCGGTGCTCGGTGGTCTGTCCGACGCCATCTCGCACGTCTTCCTCTGGGCGGTGCTGTTCACCATCGTGATCCCGGTGCTCGCCTGGTTCATCAAGGAGATCCCGCTGCGCACCGCGAACGAGGCGCCGCCGCAGGCCACCCCGGAGGAGGACGCCGAGGTCGCCCTCGGCAAGGCCCCGGTCGCCTGACCCACGAACCTCCGCGATCTTGCACTTTGTGCGCGTGCATAAGCACTGTTTCCGACAAAACGGCGACAGTAAGTGCAAGATCGCGGGGTGGTGGGAGTCAGCGGCGGAGCAGGCGTTGCCAGAGGCGGCGTAGGGGGTTGCGGGGGCGGGGGAGCCGGGGGGAGTAGGTGGCCAGCAGTTCGGTGGCCAGTGCCGCCGTCGCCGGATCCAACTGCGGGGCGGCGAGTGCCAGGTGGGCGAGCGAGGCGGCGATCGGGACCGGTCGGCTCCGCGCCACGGCAGCCGCGTCGGCCAGCCGCTCCGCCACCACCCGGGCCACGTCCGACCGCACCGAGGGGTCCACCCAGGCGGCCGTGACCAGGGCGAACAGCGCCGCCTCGGTGACCCAGTCCTCGACGCCCCAGATCAGATCGAGCAGCACCCGGCGCCGGGTCGAGCCCTCCCACGGCTCGTCGGTGCGGTGGTGCAGCAGCCCCAGACAGGCCCACACCTGCACTCCACGGACCCAGACCGACGGGTCGTGGGCCGCCAGCAGTCGACCCACCGCGTTGGCCGGCGCCGCCGGCGGGTGCACCAGCAAACCGAGCAGGTCGCCCAGGTCGAGGCCGGCCAGGCCCACCGCGGCGTCGTACGCCGCCGGTGGATGTGCCCACGCCGGGTGGGCGATCTGCCCGATCCGTTCGACAGCCGTCGCCGAGGGCGCCGCGAGCGCGGGCGTCGGGACGGCGTCCGCGTAGTGCCACAACCGCTGAGCGGTCTCCCGGCGGGGCTCGCGCGGGTCGGGCTCGGGCGTGCCGACCACCTCGATCCGCAGCCCGGGGGCGGTGGAGATCGCCGTCCCGACCGCGCTCGGCGGGGCGGCGGCGGGCAGGCGTACGGCACCACCGAGACCAAGTTCGTCATCGGCCACCGCCTGGCGCATGGCGTCGACAAGGGGCCCACCGGCCGGGGTGAGTTGGCCGAGCCAGGGCCTACCTCGGCAGCACTGGGCCAGGTCGCCGTGCTCGTGGCTGTCGTCCGGGTGGTCCCGCACGAAGTCGGCGAGCGCGACAAGGTGGGCGAGGTCACCGTCGCGCAGGTGCCGCAGGCGGTGGGCGGTGTGCACCGCGCAGTCGAACGACGGATCGCGCGCCAGCGCCCGCTCGGTCCACTCCAACGCCTCGTCCAGTCGGCCGATCTCGGCCAGGGTGCCGGCGATGTCCGCGTAGATCGCCAGGTCGTCGGGGTCCAGCTCGACGGCCCGACCGAGGGCCGCGAGGCCGTCACGGGTCCGGCCCGAGCTGCGGTACGCGTACCCGAGCCACACCTCGCCCATCTTCGAGGGCTGTGCGCGAACCCCTCGGGTGGCCCAGCGGACCGCCAGCTCGACCTCGCCGAGGCGCCGGGCCAGCGCGGACGCCGCGCCCAGCAGCAGGCCGTGTTCGGGGTGCACTGTGGCCGCGTTGCGGGCGAGCGTGAGGTACGGGGTCAGCGGGGCCCGGCCGATCCGCGGCACCGGGTCGGGTAGTGCGGCGCAGACCTGCATGAGGACGCGGGCGATGTGCTCCGGTTCCAGTCGTTCGGCCAGCTCGGGCGCGGTGACCCAGGGCACGCCGGCCCACTCGGTGCCGGGCGCGTACGACGTCGCGGCGGCCAGCAGCTCCAGCCCTTCGGCGGGGCGCCCGGCGGTGGCGAGGAGGTGGGCGCGGGCGACGACCGCGCCGACGAACGTGTGGTGGTTGATGGGGAAGAGGTCGAGGCCGCCGCCGCTCGACACGGCGAGCCGGGCCAGCGTCTCGTGCACCTCCGGCAGGGTGGGGGCCCGTGCCAACGCGCCGGCGAGGTGGCCGGCGGCGTGGTGCAGGTCGCCCTCGTCGAGTGCCAGCCGGGCCAGCGCCAGCTCCTCCGTCGCGGAGAGCGCGGGATCGTCCGTTCCCTCGGGCACGTCGTCCTCTCGTGGCAGTTAGACCGGGTGCAACGGGTAAAGCTTAGTTGATATTGAGATCAACTGGTGATCAGCTGCGCAATCCTGCTCGTTCGATTGCTGAGATACGCTCAAAAGTGCAAGACTGAGCAAGAATCGCGCGGCAACCGCGCAGGGGGAGGGTTTCCGTGACACGTGCAGGGGCTGGAATGGCAGCCGACATCGACGAGCAGCCGGCTGGCTACGCGCGCCTGCTCTCCGCTGCCAACGCCGCCGAGATCGCCCGGGTGGCGGCGGTCATCGCGGAACGTCGGCCACGGCACGTGGTCTTCACCGCGCGGGGCACCTCCGATCACGCGGCGCTCTACGGGGCCTACCTGACCGAGATCCGGCTCGGCCTGCCCGCCGGGCTGGCCTCGCCCAGCGTCGTCACCCTGTTCGGGGCCCGCCCCGACCTCTCCGACGCGCTGGTCGTCGGGGTCAGCCAGAGCGGCGGCTCGCCCGACCTGGCCGAGGTGCTGCGCGCCGCCCGAGCCTCCGGTGCGCTGACCCTCGCTGTGACAAACGCCCCCGACTCGCCGCTGGTCGACGTGGCCGAGTTGAGCGTCGACATCGCCGCCGGGCACGAGCGGGCGGTGGCCGCCACCAAGACGTACACCGCGGAGCTGCTCGCCCTGCTGATGCTGGTGGAGGGGATCCGGGCCGGCGACGGCGTGCTCCCGAAGGCCGAACGGGAGGCGCTCGACGCGCTGCCCGAGCTGGCCGCCCGCACCCTGGCCGACGGCACCCCGGCCCAGCTCGCCCCGCGCTACCGGTTCGCCCGGCAGTTGGTCACCACCGGCCGGGGGTACGCCTACCCCACCGCGCGGGAGGCCGCGCTGAAGCTGATGGAGACCTCGTACCTGCCGGCACTCGCCTTCTCCGGCGCCGACCTGCTGCACGGCCCGCTCGCGATGACCGACCCGGAGGTCCCCGTGCTCGCCGTGGTCGGCTCCGGCCCCGGCGGCCGGTCGATGGGTGAGGTGCTGCCGCGCCTCGGCGAACGCCGCGCCGACGTCGTGGTGGTCGGCTCCGCCGACGTACCGGGCGCCACCCGGCTGGCCGTCCCCGAGGTCGACGAGCGGTACGCCCCGCTCCTGGACATCCTGCCGATGCAGCGGTTGGCGCTGGCCCTGGCTCTGACCCGAGGCGAGGACCCGGACGCGCCGCGCGGGTTGAAGAAGGTCACCGCGACGATGTGAGGCGCGGCGTGGCACCCTGGTCACCGTGTCCACGCTGCGCGACCTCGCCGAGGAGCACACCCATCTCCGTCCGGCCGACATCGACCACCTGCACCGGATCGCCGGCGACTGGCAACTGCTCTCCGATCTGTCCTTCGCCGACCTGCTGCTCTGGGTGCCGGTCGACGCCGACGGCACGTTCCTCTGCGTCGCCCAGGTGCGCCCGACCACCGCACCGACCGCCTACCAGGACGACCAGGTGGGTCGGATCGTCGGCGGTCCGGAGGTGGCCCACCTGGGGGTGGCGTACTCCCAGGGCCGGATCTGGCGCGAGGGCGACCCGGTCTGGTACGGCGACGTGCCGGCCCGCCACGAGGCGATCCCGGTTCGGCTGCGTACCGCCGAGGGGGAGGCCGGCGAGGTGATCGCCGTGGTGGGGCGGGACACCAACCTCTCCACCGCGCGTACGCCCAGCCAGCTGGAGCTCAACTACCTCACCACCGCCGACGACCTGGCGCAGATGATCGCGGACGGCACCTTCCCGCCGCCGCGGCATCCGGGCGAGACCACATCGGCGCCCCGGGTCGGCGACGGCCTGGTCCGGCTCGACGCCGGCGGCAAGGTCACCTACGCCAGCCCGAACGCGCAGTCCGCGTACCGCCGCCTGGGCTACGCCTCGCACCTCGTGGGGGAGGACCTGGCCGCGTTGCACCGCCGGTTGGCCGGTGACCCGCTGGACGGCACCGAGGCCTCGAACGGCATCCTGGCCGCGCTGCGCGGTGAGGCGCCACCCCGCCGGGAGATCGACGCACGAGGTGCCACGATGCTCACCCGGGCGCTGCCGCTGATGCCGGCCGGGGTGCCGATCGGAGCGTTGGTGCTGGTCCGGGACATCACCGAGGTACGCCGCCGGGACCGGGCGCTGATCACCAAGGACGCCACCATCCGGGAGATCCACCACCGGGTGAAGAACAATCTTCAGACGGTGGCCGCGCTGCTGCGGTTGCAGGCCCGCCGGGTGGCGATGCCGGAGGCCCGGGTCGCGCTCGAGGAATCGGTCCGTCGGGTCGCCTCGATCGCCCTGGTGCACGAGACCCTCTCGATGTCCAGCGACGAGGCGGTGGAGTTCGACGGCATCGTCGACCGGGTGGCCAGCGCGGCGACCGAGGTCGCGGCGACCGAGGTGAGCGTCGGCATGCGCCGGCGGGGCAGCTTCGGCGTACTGCCGGCGGAGATCGCCACCTCGCTGGTGATGGTTCTCAACGAGTTGCTGCTCAACGCCGTCGAGCACGGCTTCCCACCGGCCGACGAGGCGGAGGATCCCCCGGTGGCCTCCGCCTCCGGCATGGTGCCGGTCGCCGCGCCCGAGGTGGACCCGTCGCTGCGACCCGAGGTGGTGGTCTCCGCGCACCGGTTCCGCAAGATGCTGCACGTCTCGGTGACCGACAACGGGCGCGGCCTGCCCCCGGACTTCGACGCCGAACGCGGCAGCCGGCTCGGCCTGCAGATCGTCCGAGCGCTGATCACCGGGGAGCTGCGCGGCACCATCGAACTGCGTGCCGGCGCCAACGGTGGCACCGAGGCAATGCTGGTCGTCCCGCTGGCCCGCAACACCCACGACGGCCGCTCGCAGACCTGAGCCGCCGGCCTGCCCGTGGACGGGCCGGTCAGCGGTCGGGGCGGCTGGTCAGCAGGGCAATGGTCAGGCCGGGGCGCGGCCAGACCTGGGTGACGGTGAAGTCGGTGCGTAGGGCGTCGCCCTTGGGGCCGGGCACAGCGGCCAGCGGCTCCGCGTGCCGGCCGGAGACGACGAGCCACACCCTCGTCGTACCGGCCAGGCACGGTGCTGGCTGGGGGCACTCGGCGGCCCACAGGTCGCCGCGGCGGACCTCGTCCTCGGTGACCAGCACGTCGCGTGGCGGGTCGCTGAGGTGGTACTCGATGCCGAGATCGAGGAAGAGCCAGCTGTGCCGGGGCGAGTAGACCACCGCGTCCCCCGGGCGTTGGCCGTCGGCGATCACCCGGGCCGCCCCCGCGTAGTCCACCGGCGCGCTGCGCGGCCACTCGTGGGTCCGTCGCAGCGCGGCCTGGTCGGGTAGGCCGAGCAGCCCGGCCAGGACCACCACGACGAGCGCGGCCGGAGCGGCCACGGCGGCCAGCGCCGCGCCCGCCAGCAGGCACGCGAAGGGCACCACGAAGACCAGGTACCGGGGCACCCACAGCGGTACGACAGTGCCGGCGGCGAAGAGCAGCAGTACGGGCAGCAGCACCGCGCCGACCGGCAGCAGGGAGCGCCGCCCGAGCCGGGCCGCGCCCAACGCGGCGACCCCGAGCAGCAGGCCACCGACCACACCGCTCTGGGCCACGCCGCCGGGCAGCGCGCTCAGGTCGTCCAGCCGGGCCAGGTGGACCCAGTTCAACTGCCGGGACTGCTGGCTACGCGCCTTGACCAGCAGCGGGCCGGCCAGCAGCGCGACCGGCACCACGGCGACCAGCCACCGCCACACCCGCCGGTCCCGCTCGGCGTCGGGCTGGGCCGGGGTGGCGATGCCGGCCGGGGCCGGGCCGCGCCACCAGACGATGAGGACGACCAGCGCGTGGGCGGCGAGCAGTGTGAGCGCGATCAGGTGGATGAGCCCGAGAGCGGCGACGGCGGCGGCGTAACCGGCCCAGCGGGCCCAGCTCGGTCGACGCAACGCGGCCACCAGCAGCACTGTGGCGAGCACGGCGAGCATGGTGGCCAGCGCGTACGGGCGAGCCTCCTGCCCGTAGCGGGAGGTGCCGGGGAGCACCGCGAACAGCAGCCCGGCGAAGAGACCGCCGCGCCGGTCGACGAGCCGCGCGCCGAGCACGGCGAGCAGCCCGGCGGCCACTGTCATCGCCAACACGGCCGGTACGCGCAGGGCGATCGTGGAGTCGCCGAAGACCCCCGTCCAGAGGTGCATCAGCAGGTAGTACGGCCCGGTGGCGGCGTCGATGGTGCCGGCCAGTCGGGCCAGGTCGCCGGGCGACCGGGTGGCCGCGCTCCACGTCGCCAATTCGTCGCGCCAGAGCTGGGCGGAGCCCAGCCCGGTCACTGTCACCGCCACTGTCAACAGCACCGGGGGGAGCCAGACCGGCAGGCGGCGCAGGTGCTCCCACGCCGCCCCGGCCGACCTCTCGGACAATTGCCGCACGGTCCGAGCCTGCCACGACCACCCCCTCCGTGGGCGTCACCGGCGCTCTCCGCGTTATGCCCGAACTGTCCTTGGTGACCAGCTGGTCGGCTGAGCTCCGGCCCGTGATGTGGGATCCAGCACGTGGACATTGGCCGGCCCCCATGGGGTGTGGCAGCATGGGCCCATGACCGCCGCAGTCGTCCGCCGCTTCGTGGCACGCCGCCACGTCGATTACGGCCGCGTGCGCAGCGCGATCTGTCCGGCCTACTGACGACGCCCGACCATTCTGTCTCGGGCGCGCTCCGCGCCGGCTGTCTCAGACACCGTTGTCCCGCCCGCTTCGCCGGGCCGGCCGCCGCGCCCCGCGTATCCCGAGGCACAGCAGACAACGGAGGACGCCGCGATGGCGGTCAGCAGCATCCCGGCCCGTTCCGAGGACCCGACGGCTCGCCCGACCCGAGCGCCGCGCCGGCCACGGGGTGAGGGTCAGTGGGCGCTCGGCCACCGCGAGCCGCTCAACCCCAACGAGCGGATCAAGAAGGACGACGACCCGCTCAACGTCCGGGCCCGCATCGAGACCATCTACGCGCATCGCGGCTTCGCCTCGATCGATCCGCAGGACCTGCGGGGCCGGTTCCGCTGGTGGGGCCTCTACACCCAGCGCAAGGCGGGCATCGACGGTGGGCGTACCGCGGTGCTGGAGCCGCACGAGCTGGAGGACGAGTTCTTCATGCTCCGGGTCCGCATCGACGGCGGGCAGCTCAGCCTTGCCCAGCTGCGGGTGATCGCGGACATCTCCCGGGAGTTCGCGCGGGACACCGCCGACATCACCGACCGGCAGAACATCCAGTACCACTGGATCCGGGTCGAGGACATGCCGGAGATCTGGCGTCGGCTGGAGTCGGTCGGTCTGCAGACCACCGAGGCCTGCGGCGACTGCCCGCGGATCGTGCTGGGCAGCCCGGTCGCCGGTGTGGCCCGCGACGAGCTGCTCGACCCGACCCCGGCGATCGACGAGATCGTCTCCCGGTACGTCGGCGACAAGCAGTTCTCCAACCTGCCCCGCAAGTTCAAGACGTCGATCTCCTGGCTGGTGGACACCCCGTACGAGTCGAACGACATCGCCTTCCTCGGTGTCGACCACCCGGAGCACGGGCCCGGCTTCGACGTCTGGGTCGGCGGGGGGCTCTCCACCAACCCGATGCTCGCCAAGCGGCTCGGCGTCTGGGTGCCGCTGGCCGAGGTGCCGGACGTGTGGGCCGGGGTGGTCGGGATCTTCCGCGACTACGGCTACCGCCGACTGCGCAACCGGGCCCGGTTGAAGTTCCTGGTGGCCGACTGGGGTGTGGAGCGCTTCCGCGAGGTCCTGGAGAAGGACTACCTCGGTCGTACGCTGCTCGACGGCCCGGCGCCGATCCTGCCGTCGAAGCCGGTCGACCACGTGGGCGTGCACGAGCAGGCCGACGGGCGGCACTACGTGGGTGCAGCTCCGGTGGTCGGGCGGGTCTCCGGCGCGCAGCTCAGCCAGCTGGCCGACGTGGTCGAGGCGCACGGCAGCGACCGGGTGCGGCTCACCCCGTACCAGAAGCTGCTGGTGCTCGACGTGCCGTCGGAGCGGACGGAGTCGCTGATCGACGCGCTGCGCGGAATCGGTCTGGAGGCCCGGCCGTCCGCCTGGCGGCGCGGCACGATGGCGTGCACCGGCATCGAGTACTGCAAGCTCGCCATCGTCGAGACGAAGGCCCGCGGCGAGGAGTTGGTGGCCCGGCTGGAGCAGCGGCTGCGCGACTTCGACGCGGACATCTCGATCCACATCAACGGCTGCCCGAACGCGTGCGCACGCACCCAGGTGGCCGACATCGGGCTCAAGGGGCAGCTGGTGGTCGGCCCGGACGGCCGGCAGGTCGAGGGTTTCCAGGTGCACCTGGGCGGCGGGCTGGGCATGGCCCAGGGGCAGACCGCCGGTTTCGGCCGCAAGCTTCGCGGCCTGAAGACCACCGCCGACGAACTTCCGGAGTACGTGGAACGGCTGGCCCGTCGCTACCTGGCCGGTCGGAGCGAGGGCGAGACGTTCGCCAACTGGGTGATCAGAGTCGACGAGGAGGAACTGCGGTGAGCAGCGAGAACCGAGCGGCACCTCTGTACTGCCCGTACTGCGGCGAGGAGGACCTACGGCCGCACGAGGCGGGTCACGGCGCCTGGGAGTGCCACGCCTGCACCCGGGTCTTCTCGGTGAAGTTCACCGGGTTGCTGAGTCGGGCGGTGACCTCATGAGTCTCGTCTCAGCCGCGAGCCTGCGCCTGGTGGGCCCGGGCGGCTCGACGTCGGCCGACCCGGCCCGGCGCGACCCGGACGAGCTGCGGGCCCTGGCCGAGCAGGCCGCTCGGGACCTGGAGGGCGCCCCGGCACTGGAGATCGCCCGCTGGGCTGCGCAGACCTTCGGTGAGCGGTTCTGCGTGACCAGCTCGATGGCCGACGCCGTGCTGGCGCACCTGGTCTCCCGGGTGGCCCCCGGGGTGGACGTGGTCTTCCTCGACACCGGCCTGCACTTCCCCGAGACGCTACGGGTACGCGACGAGGTCGCCCGGACGCTGCCGGTGAACGTCAGGTCGATCCGGCCCCGGCTCACCGTCGGCCAGCAGGACGGCCAGTACGGCCCTCGGCTGTTCAACAAGTCGCCGGACGACTGCTGCCAGTTGCGCAAGGTGGAGCCGCTGGAGCGGGCGCTGACCGGGTACGACGCGTGGGCCGCCGGTCTGCGTCGGGACGAGTCGCCGAGCCGGGCCAACACACCTGTGGTGACCTTCGACGCCCGTCGGGGCAAGGTCAAGGTCAACCCGATCGCGGCCTGGTCGCAGAAGGATGTGGACTCCTACATCGCCCGTTTCAACGTGCCGGTCAACGAGCTGTTCAAGCAGGGTTACGGGTCGATCGGCTGCTGGCCGTGCACCCGCCGTACGAAGGCCGGCGAGGACGCGCGGGCCGGCCGGTGGGCCATGTTCGAGAAGACCGAGTGCGGGCTGCACGTCTGACCTCCCCGGCGACGCCCCTGACCGGCCTCGGTGCGGCTGGCGGGGCGGACCCGGTGGTGCTTGTCGCGCACGGCAGTCGTGACCCACGGGCTGCCGATGCCACCCGGGCGCTGGCTCGGGCGGTGTCGGCGGCCCGGCCGGGCACACCGGTGTGGGCGAGTTGGCTGGACCACACCGAGCCGGGGCCGACCGAGGTGCTGCGGGACCTGGCCGTGGCCGGTCACCGCCGGGCGGTGCTGGTGCCTCTGCTGCTGACCGCCGCGTACCACCATCGGGTGGACATTCCGGCGGCGGTCGCCGCGGCGACGCGGTCCGGGCCACCGCTGTCGGTACGGGTGACCGATGTGCTCGGGCCGGCGGAGGACACTCCCGATCCTGGGCTGCTGGCCGGGCTGTGCCGACGGCTGGGTGAGACGCGTCCGGGCCGCTTCGACGCGTTGGTGCTGGCCGCGGCGGGCACCCGGGACGCGCGGGCGCGGCGATCGGTGGGCCGGGTCGCCGATGCGCTCGGCGTGGAGTTCGGGGTGCCCTGCCGGGTGGCGTACGCCTCGGCGGCTCCACCAGCGGCCGGTGTGGCGGTGTCCCGGTTGCGGGCGTCCGGCGCGCGTCGGGTCGCGGTGTCCGCGTACTTCCTCGCGCCGGGGCTGTTCCATGACGCGGTGACCGAGGCGGCCGGGGCGGCGGGTGCGGTGGCGGTCGCCGCGCCGCTGACCGACGCACCGGAGTTGGTCGAGTTGGTGCTGCGTCGGGTCGACGACCGGCCGGTGCTGGCGTCTACGGGCTGACCCGTGCCGGCGCTGCGTGATCCGGCCCGTGCGGGCACTGGGTGATCCCGGCCCGTGCGGGCACTGGGTGATCCGGTGCCGGACAGCAGAACGCCCCGGTGGGCGAACCCACCGGGGCGTACAGCTGTGTGTTGGGGTTCAGGCGGAGTGAGCGCGCAACACCCGGAGACCGCCGCGCCGCTTGACGGCGCGCCGCTCCTCCTCGCTCATTCCGCCCCAGACGCCGGCGTCCTGACCAGACTCGAGTGCCCACTGAAGGCACTGGTCGGTCACGGAGCAGCGCCTGCAGACGGCCTTGGCCTGCTCGACCTGCAGCAGAGCCGGTCCAGACGTCCCGATCGGGAAGAACAGCTCGGGGTCCTCGTCGCGGCAGACACTATGGTGACGCCAGTCCATGGCGGCAACACTCCTCATTCTGGATGGGTGGCGAACAATTGCTTGTCGTGCTTTTCCTATATGCATCCGCAGTGCCGATGGTGACAGTTAGCGTCTGTCCATTCGGCAGTGCGTGAGCAGGCGTTCAGCGCCGGGGACCTGCTGGAACAGCTCAACCTGACGAGCATATCCAGGCAATGTCCCGGTAACTCAAGTTCGCTTGTGAATACTTTCACGAACAGTCGCGATGTCAAGGGTGACGCTCGGAAAAACTCCGGGCGGTGAGCAAGCCCACAACCCATTTGTCCGGATTCCAGTGCTTTCCTGGTTACCCGCCGTGCCACAGTCGAGGATCAATATAGTACAGTCCGCGTGACATTGCTGACATTTCCGGCACCTGCCCCTCGGTGTGGCGGCGACCAAGTCGATCGGTTGTGGCCACCGTGTCGACCAAGGGCAGTACCCGAGACCTAGCAGATTACTCTCAGTGCGGCCGGAACGGAGGTGAATCTGACTTTCTCCCGCTCGCCGAGATAGTCCCCGTCCAGCTGGAACGCCTGCGGACGACTGGAGACCAGCGTGAACTCCGCGGTGTCATGGAGTCGTAACACCTGCCGACCGCGTGGATCCGGTTGCCGGGACAGGAACTGCGTCACTGTCCGTGTTGTGCTAGCCACCCGGAGCTGACGCAACGCCAGCACATCGAGCCCCAGATCGAACGACGCCGCCGGGTTCGGGTTGACCTCCCGGTCGCCCAGGTACGTCCACGGTGCCGTGTTCTGGATGATGACGGTGGCCAGCTCGGCCTCCGCCGGCTCACCCGGACGCTCCAGGACGATCGCCGGATGCCGCCGGTCCGAGGCGAAGAAGTACTGGTTCATGATCGAACGCAGATAGAGCGATGGTGTCGAGACCCGCCCCTTCCGCCGGGCCTGCTCCACCCGGTGGATCACCGCGGCGTCCAGGCCGAAGCCGGCGCAGAAGGTGAAGTAGCGGTCGTCGGCGAGGCCCAGCCCCACCGTCCGGCTCCGGCCCAGCCGCAGCCCTTCCAGGATCATGCTGGTCGCCTCCGGCCACTCCCGGGGCAGACCCACAGCGCGGGCGAACACGTTTGTCGAGCCACCGGGGACGGTCGCCAGCGCGGGCAGTCGCTCCGCCATCGGCGCGTCGCCGGCGCGAGTCGGCGGTTCGGCCGTCATCAGGCCGTTCACCACCTCGTTCACAGTGCCATCGCCACCCAGGGTGACGACCAGGTCGACGCCCTCAGCGGCTGCCTCCCGGGCCAGCGCCACGGCGTGTCCACGCCGACGGGTGTAGCGCACGCTGAGATCGACTTCGCTGCGCAGCGCCCGGACGAGCACGTCCCGGCTGCGTTCGCTGGTGGTGGTGGCCTTCGGATTGACCACCAGGACGGCCCGCATGGGCGGCACTGTACCTTCCGGCAGCCCGGGTATCGTGGCGCGCGTGACCATCGACTCGGACCCGATCCCCGTCACGCTCCGCTGGGCCGTCCGGCTGCTGTGGGCGGAGGCGGCCGTCGTCGGGCTGATCGCCGTCTGGCTGATCTGGGCCGACCTCACGGCCACCCGCACCGACCTGCTGGTGGCATTGCTGGTGACAGTGTTCGCCATCGGGGCGGCCGTCGCGCTCTGGGCCCTGGGTCGCGCGCTGCTACGCCGTCAGGCGGGCGCACGAGCCCCCGCGATAGTGCTTCAGCTGATGCTGCTGCCGATCGGGTGGTTCATGATCCAGGCCGGCCTGGGTTGGCTGGGCGTGCCGCTGATGGCGCTCGGCCTGGGCGTGGCCTGGCTGCTGATCTGCCCACCGACGACCCGGGCCCTCGGCTTCGAGTGACCCCGCCGGTGCGTCGGACCGGTTAGTAGCCGCCGGAGCGGCGGGTGAGCAGCGCGATCGTGGCCCGATCGTCGGCGGAGGTGGCGGACGCCGAGGTGGTCAGCGCGGTGAGCACCTTCCAGGCGAACGATGACTCGCCGGGCAGGGTGGCACCGCGCACGGTCGGCACCGTCACCTCGACGGTCAGCGCGTCCTCGGTGACCGCGAAGCGGCACTCCAACTCGGCGTCGCGGGTGGCGATGGCGAGCAGCATGGCGCACGCCTCGTCGACAGCGATCCGTAGATCCTCGATCTCGTCGAGCGCGAACTGCAACCGGGCCGCGAGACCGGCGGTGGCGGTGCGGAGCACGCCGAGGTAACCGCCGTCGGCAGGCACCGTGAGGTGCACCACGTCGTCGTCGGTCGCTGGCTGGCCAGTCAGTTGAGTCACGCCTCATCCCCCCGGTCGGGGACTCTACCCGGTCAGTCGCCCGTACGCGTGCCGGCGGTGGTGGCGTGCTCGGCCAGCTCGCGGAGCGCGGCGCCGCTGAGTCGGTAGGGAACCCACTCGCTCATCTGTTCGGCGCCGATCGAGGCGTAGAAGCCGGCCGCCGGATTCCAGTCGATCATCCACCACTCCAGCCGCTGGTAGCCGCGTCGTACGCAGATGTCGGCCAGCGCGGCGAGCAGCAGTCGACCGGCTCCGGTGCCCCGGGCGGCCGGCCGGACGTAGAGGTCCTCCAGGTGGATGCCGTGCACGCCGGCCCAGGTGGAGAAGTTGAGGAACCACAGCGCGAAGCCGACCGGCTCGTCGTGCGCGTCCACCGCGACGTGACCGAAGAGCGCCGGAGCGGTCGTACGACCGCTCCAGCTCGGCGCGTCTGACGCCACGCCGCGACCTGGAGCAGTCGCGAAGAGCGCCGAGGTCAGTTGCTCGGTGGTGAGGTGGCACTGCTCCGCGGCACGCTCGTACTCGGCCAACTCGTGCACCATGGCGACGACGGCCGGCACGTCCTCGGGACGTGCCGGCCGGATCGTTGGGATGACCGGGGAGGTCACGCCTTCTTGGTCTCCCAGAAGATCTTCGAGATCTCGTCGATCTTCGCGAGCAGCTTGTCGGCGGTGGCCGGGTCGAGGCTGCCCTTGACGCCACCGGCGCCGGCGAGCTTGGTGGCCTCGTTGAACAGGCTGTGCAGGTTCGGGTACTTCTCGAAGTGCGGCGGCTTGAAGTAGTCGGTCCACAGCACCCAGAGGTGGTGCTTGACCAGCTCGGCGCGCTGCTCCTTGATGATGACGGCGCGGGTGCGGAACTCCGGGTCGGTGTTCGCCTGGTACTTCTCGCAGATCATTTTGACCGATTCGGCCTCGATCCGGGCCTGAGCCGGGTCGTAGACACCGCACGGCAGGTCGCAGTGAGCGCTCGCGGTGACGCGGGGCGCAAGGATGCGCGGAAGTCGCATCGGGATCCTCCATGGGAAGTTTGCGATGATCAAAGGCGACATTACTCCTGGGAATGCTCCCCGAACGGGGTGGAGGTGAAACCAGTGGCCGCCGATCACCCGGCTGAGGTGCCCCGGTTGCGCGGGCCGCTGACCGCCGTTCTGGTGACCGGCCCGTCCATGGCCCCGACCCTGCGGCACGGCGACGCGGTTCTGGTTCGTCCCGGTGGCCGCCCGATCCGCGCCGGCGACGTGGTGGTCGCTGTCTTCCGGACCCGGCCCGATCTGCTGGTGGTGAAGCGTGCGGTCCGGCCGCAGGACGGCGGCTGGTGGCTGCGTGGCGACAACGACCTGATCACCGATGACTCCCGGGCGTACGGGGTGGCCGACGTACGAGGGCGGGTGGTGGCCCGCTACTGGCCACGCCCCGGACGGGTACCTCGCCGTCAGTTATGACCCTGCTCACATCCGAGGGGTGGTGCCGACACTATGCTCGGAAAGTGCCCGGGTGACCCCCCGCACCGCGTGCCACCGCTCGCCGCCCACCTCGCGGCGAGGCAGGCCGCCTCACATCTGCTCGACAGATCCTGGAGTCACCACCATGTCGTCGTCCACCGTGGACCCCGCTGATCCCGTCTTCCTCCTGCACCGGGGCGGCAAGATGGCCGTCACCTCGACAGTGCCGCTCACCAGCCGGGAGGACCTTTCCCTGGCGTACACCCCGGGGGTGGCCCGGGTGTGTGAGGCGATCGCCGCCGACCCCGCCCTGGTGGACGACTACACCTGGGTGTCGCACACGGTCGCGGTGGTCACCGACGGCTCGGCGGTGCTCGGGCTGGGCAACATCGGTCCCCGGGCCGCGCTCCCGGTGATGGAGGGCAAGGCGGTGCTGTTCAAGCAGTTCGCCGGGGTGGACGCCGTGCCGGTGTGCCTGGACACCCAGGACGTGGACGAGATCGTCGCCGTGGTGCGGGCGCTGGCACCGTCCTTCGGTGGGATCAACCTGGAGGACATCAGCGCGCCGCGATGCTTCGAGATCGAGCGTCGGCTCGACGAGGCGCTGGACATCCCGGTCTTCCACGACGACCAGCACGGCACCGCCATCGTGGTGCTGGCCGCGCTGCGCAACGCCGCGACGCTGCTCGACCGCAAGCTCGGTGACCTGCGGGTGGCGGTGAGCGGCGCGGGCGCGGCCGGCGTGGCCGTGACGAAGATGCTGATCGCCGGGGGCGTCAACCCCGACCAGGTGGTGGTCTGTGACTCCAAGGGAATCATCGGCCGGCACCGCACCGAACTGACCGGCACCAAGGCCGAGTTGGCGGCGAGCACCAACGCCGACGGCCGCCACGGCGACATCACCGAGGCGTTGCGCGACGCGGACGTGCTGGTCGGGGTCTCCGGCGGGCAGATCCCCGAGGCCGCGGTGGCCGGGATGGCGCCGGGCGGGATCGTGTTCGCGCTGGCGAACCCGACCCCCGAGGTGCACCCCGAGGTGGCCGCCCGGCACGTCGCTGTGGTCGCCACCGGGCGCAGCGACTACCCGAACCAGATCAACAACGTGCTGGCCTTCCCCGGTGTGTTCCGCGGCGCGCTGGATGCCGGCGCCACCCGGATCACCGAGGCGATGAAGGTCGCCGCCGCGGACGCCATCGCCGGTGTGGTGGCGGAGTCCCTGACCGCCGACGCGATCGTTCCGTCTCCGCTCGACCCGCGCGTCGCGCCGGCCGTGGCCGAGGCGGTCGCCGAGGCCGCCCGCCGCGACGGCGTCGCCCGCCGCTGAGCGCACGCGTGGGCCGGGGCGTTCCGACGCCGCCGGCCTGTGCGCACTCGTTGGCCGGGGCGCTCCGGCGCAGCATGCGCCGCCGGCCTGTGCGCACGCGTTGGCCGGGGGCGCTCCGGCGCAGCATGCGCCGCCGGCCTGTGCGCACGCGTGGGCCGGGGGCGCTCCGGCGCAGCATGCGCCGCCGGCCTGCGCGCAGGCTTCTTAACGAGCGCTCAGCTTGTTACCGTGCCGATCATGCGTGCTGCCTTTGCCTCCCGTTTCGACGACGCCGATCCGCTCGCCGCGCTCACCGTCGGCGAGCGGCCCGAGCCGACCCCTCCGGCTGACGACTGGGTGACCGTGCAGTTGCGGGCCACCTCGCTCAACCACCACGACCTCTGGTCGCTGCGCGGGGTGGGTCTCACCAAGGCCCAGCTGCCGATGATCCTCGGCTGTGACGCTGTCGGGCTGGACCCGGAGGGACGCCCGGTGGTCGTGTACCCGGTGGTCGTCACGCCAGGTGACCCGCGCGGGGTTTCCATCCTCTCCGAGCACTTTGCCGGGACGCTCGCCGAGCGGGTGGCCGTACCCCGGTCGAATCTGATCCCGCTGCCCGACGGCATGGCGGCGACCGACGCGGCGTGCCTCCCCACGGCCTGGCTGACCGCATGGCGGATGTTGACCACCAAGGGCCGCGTCGCGGACGCCGACAGCGTGCTGGTCCAGGGCGCGGGCGGCGGCGTGGCCACAGCGGCCGTCGCGCTCGCCGTCGCGATGGGCAAGCGGGTGTACGCCACCAGCCGCGACGCCGTCAAGCGGGACCGGATCTCGGCCCTCGGCGCCATCGCCGTGGAACCCGGTGCCCGGCTGCCGGAGCGGGTGGACGTGGTGATCGAGACGGTCGGTGCGGCCACCTTCGACCACTCGCTGAAGTCGGCCGCGCCGATGGCCCGGATCGTGGTCTCCGGCGCGACGGCCGGGCACGAGCCGTCGGTCAACCTGCGCCGGGTGTTCGCCATGCAGCTGGAGATCCTGGGCACCTCGATGGGCACGCCCGGCGAGCTGTACGAGCTGCTGGCGTTCTGCTCCGACAACGAGGTGCGCCCGGTGGTGGACAGCGTCATCCCGTTCAGCCGGGTCGAGGACGCCTTCGCCCGACTGCACTCCGGCGACGCCTTCGGCAAGGTCGTCATCGACCACACGGCCTGACGCGCACCGCGCGCGGCGTCGCCGCGCCGCCCGGCCTGGCCCCGCCCGGCCTGGCCTGGCCCGCCGCAAGATCGCGCAATATCACGGAAATAGTGGCCTCCGCGTCGTGGGAGGCCACTATTTCCTGGTTACTGCACGATCTTGTGGCGGTCGAGTGCCGGAGCGGCCGTCAGAGGTGGTCGTCGAAGGTGGCGATGTCGCCGCGCGTCGCGTCGGTGGAGATGCGCTTCTTGGCGTCGGCGTCGCCGTAGAGCGACCAACGCAGGAACTCGACCGACGTGTCCGAGACGACCCGCAGCGTCGCGCCGTCGCCGAGCAGCGCCCGCCCGTGGTCGCCCTTGGGCAGGCTCAGCATCGCCTTCGGCCAGGGCACCTTGTCGTACGCGGCCTTGCCCGCCGCGTACTCGACCACCTCGTCCAACTCGCCGTGCACGAACAGCTGTGGCGCTGCCGCGCCCGCGAACGCGGTGCCCACGCCGAGCGCCGTGCCCGCGAACACCACACCCGCGTCCAGCCGCTCGTCCCGGCTCGCGGTGAACAGGCCGATGGTGGTCACCCCTCCCGCGGAGTGCCCGGCCGCGGCCACCCGCTCGCCGTCCAGCCGGCCGCGCAACGCGTCGCCGGCCTTGCCGTCCAACGCCAGCACCTGGTCCAACGCGTACGACACGTCGGCGGGTTGGTTGAGCACGTCGAGGACGTTGTTGTCAGCGCCCCGCGAGGTGTGCGGGAATGTCGGCGCGGCCACCACGAAACCCGCCGCCGCCCAGCGGGTCAGCAGCGTCGCGTAGTCGTCCGGTCGCCCACCCAGGCCGTGACTGAACATCACCACCGGGAACCGGCCCTCAGCCGCCGTCGCCGACCGCTTGGCCGCGCCGCCAGACTGCCCGGCCGCCGGGTACCAGAGCGTCGTCGGCAGCGCGCGGCCGTCCCGGTTCAGCTTGAGCTGGCGTACGCCGACCGCGAAGGCGCGCTGCGGGGCCTCGCCGGCGGGGACCTGCGGTGTCGGCGTGGCGGCGGGCGGTGGCTCGACGGGCGCCTGCTGACCCTCGGTCTTCCTGGCGTCCGCTGAGCAGCCGACCAGACCGGCCATGAGCACGGCGCTGGCCAGCAGGGCGGGGGTGACGCGACGTGGCATGAATCCGATTGTGCCTCGCCCCGCCGACGTGCCTGGTGGACTTCGACGCGGTGTGCCCGTCGACTCACCCAGCGCTGCGCGGTCGGTATCAGGCCGTAGCACGTTCGGCGAGCGGGCGTCGCCGACATGCGGCGTCGGTCAGCGCGCGCGGAGGGAAGGCGGCGTTGGGGTTGTACCGGTTCGTTCCAGCGCAACGATCTCGTCGATCCGGTCGGGGGCGCGTCGTTCCGGCATCCAGACCGGGTGCATCTGCTTGAACCCGATCTGGGGCGCCACCTGTGTCGGTCGGGTCAGTGGGCCGGGCGGGACTCGTAACGGGTCAGGGTGGGGGAGTGGGCGTCGGCGGGGAGGCGGGCACCGGCGGCCCGGTCGCCGTAGAGGGTCCAGCGCAGGAAGTCGGTGGTGGTGGCGAGCACCGGGGCGAAGCCGGGGTGACCCGGCGTGAGGTAGGCGCCGTGGTCCTGGCCGAGCAGGCTGAGGAACCCGGCCGGCCCGGGGGTGCGGGCGTACGCGGCCCGGCCGACAGTCACCGGCACCACCGGGTCGGCCGTGCCGTGCACGAAGAGCACTGGCGCGGCCGGCCCGGCGAAGCTGCCCGGCAGCCCACCGCCAGCGATCACGATCCCGGCGCGTAGCCGAGCCGAGTGACCCTCGCTGAACATGCCCGAGGTGGTGAAGCCGCCCGCCGAGTGCCCGGCGGCGGCGACCGAGGTCAGGTCGAGGTGCCCGGCGAGGGGATCGACAGGGCTCCGGTCGAGGTCGCCCAGATGCCGGATCAGTCGCCAGGCGTCGGCCGGCTGGTGGCGTACGTCGGCCCGGGTGAAGTGCGCGGCACCCTGTCGGGTGTGCGGGTACGCGGGTGCGGCCACCACGAAGCCAGCCGCCGCCCAGCGGGTGGTCAGGCCGGCGTGCAGCTCGGGCAGGCTGCCCAGCCCGTGGCTGTAGACCACCACCGGGAACCGTCCGGCCGCCACCTGATCGGTCGACGCCGGGTACCAGATCGTCACCGGCAGGGGGCGCGTCGAGCGCGGATCGAGGGTGAACGTACGCACGCCGACGGCGTACGACACCTCGGGCGCCCGACGCGCCGACACCGGCCCGGTGGCCCCGCCGGCCACGGCGGTGGCCGGCGCACAACCGGCCAGCAGCGCTGTCACCAGTACGGCCATCAGCCGGCCCGCCCCCATCGTTCCACGGTAGGTGCCCGGGCGGGCGTGGCGGCCCCGCCGTCCGGCTCGGGTGCACGCGCCACCCGGTCGGTCCCCTCCGCCGGCCGGGTCCACCCCTGGGACGCCGCGGGCCGGGGACGGTGCCGCCTGGCCGGCTTCGCTAGGGTCACCGACATGCCTGAGAACTACACGGACCCCAGCGGCAACACCGAGGCGTTCCGCGCCTTCAACCAGACGCCGGAGACCGCTGCGCCGACGGAGGCTCCGTCCCGCCTGCCGCTCATCATCGGTGCGGCAGTGGTCGTCGTGGTGCTGGTGGCACTCGTCGCCTGGCTGGCGACCGGCTGATCGAGACGTCTGGCTGGCGTCTCGCTGATCGAGTCGCGTGGCTGGCGCCGGCACCGGACGGGCTTCACCGAATCGCGCGCACCCTCGGGTTCCCCGGGGGTGCGCGCCTCAGTGGCGTCAGGCCGCCCCGACCACGTCCCGGGTCTGCCGGGCGATTTCCCGCTCCTCGTCGGTGCGGATGACGCAGACGCTCACCTCGGCGTTGTCGGGCGAGATCAACCGGTCGCCCTCGCCGTCGTTGCGGGCGTCGTCCACTGTGATGCCGAGCCGGCCCAGGCCGGCCAGCGCGGTGGTCCGCACCGGCGCGGCGTGCTCGCCGACCCCGGCGGTGAAGGCGATCGCGTCGACCCGACCGAGCAGCGCGTAGTACGCCCCGACGTACTCGGTGATGCGCCGGCAGTACACGTCGAAGGCCAACGCCGCCGCCCGGTCACCGGCCGCCCGGCGTTCGAGCACCTCGCGCATGTCGTTGGCGCCGGTCAGCCCGAGCAGGCCGCTGCGGTGGTTGAGCAGGTCGTCGATGTCGTCCACCGACAGCCCACCCTCGCGGCGCAGGTGGAAGATCATGGTCGGGTCCACGTCGCCGCTGCGGGTCCCCATCACCAGCCCCTGCAACGGGGACATGCCCATCGAGGTGGCGACGCTGCGACCGTTCGCCACCGCGCAGGCGCTGGCCCCGTTACCCAGGTGCAGGGTGATCGTGTTGATCTGCTCGTACGGGCGGCCCAGCAGTTCGGCGGTGCGCCGGGACACGTACGCGTGCGAGGTGCCGTGGAAGCCGTACCGGCGGATGTCGTACCGCTCGGCGGTGTCCCGGTCGATCGCGTACGTCGCGGCGGCCTCCGGCAGGGTGTGGTGGAACGCGGTGTCGAAGACGGCGACCTGCGGGACGTCCGGCAGCGCCTCGCGGGCCACCTCGATGCCGGCCAGGTTGGCCGGGTTGTGCAGTGGGGCGAGCGGCACCAGATTCTTGATCGCGGCCAGCACGGCGTCGTCGACGAGTACCGGCGCGCTGAACGTCCGGCCGCCGTGCACCACCCGGTGTCCGACCGCCGCCAGCCCCGCCAGGTCCAGCCCGTCCAGGATCTGCCGGACCGCCTCGGCGTGGTCCACCGGGCCGCCGCCGGGCTCACCGATCCGCTCGACGGTGCCGTGGTCGAGTGCCCGGTCACCGTCGTAGCGGCGCCACTTCACCGACGACGACCCGCAGTTGAGCACCAGTACCCGACTCACGACGCCTCCTCGGTGGCCGCCTGGATGGCGGTGATCGCCACGGTGTTGACGATGTCCGGCACCGTGGCACCCCGCGACAGGTCGTTCACCGGCCGCCGCAGGCCCTGCATCACCGGGCCGACGGCGACCGCCCCGGCCGAGCGCTGCACCGCCTTGTACGTGTTGTTGCCGGTGTTCAGGTCCGGGAAGATGAAGACGGTGGCGTGCCCCGCCACGGGGCTGTCGGGCAGCTTCGTGGCCGCCACCGCCGGGTCGATCGCCGCGTCGTACTGGATGGGCCCCTCGACCAGCAGGTCGGGCCGGCGCTCCCGGACCAGCGCGGTGGCCGCGGCGACCTTCTCCACGTCGGCGCCCGCGCCGGAGCTGCCGGTCGAGTACGACAGCATGGCCACCCGGGGTTCGATGCCGAACCGGGCGGCGGTGTCGGCCGACGAGATCGCGATGTCGGCGAGCTGGGCCGCGTCCGGGTCGCGGTTGACAGCGCAGTCGCCGTAGACCAGCACCCGGTCGGCGAGCAGCATGAAGAAGACGCTGGAGGCCACCGAGACGTCCGGCAGCGTACGGATGATCTCGAACGCCGGCCGGATGGTAGCTGCGGTGGTGTGCGTGGCGCCGGAGACCATGCCGTCGGCGCGGCCGGTGGCCACCATCAACGTGCCGAAGTAGTTGGGCTGCGCCACGATGTCGTGCGCCAACTCGGTGGTGACGCCCCGGTGGGCGCGCAGCCGGGCGTACTCGGCGGCGAAGTCGTCGCGCCACTCGCTGGCGCCCGGGTCGACCACCTGCGCGTCGCCGAGGTCGATGCCCAGCTCCCGGGTGCGTCGGGAGATGTCGTCCGGCCGGCCGAGCACCGTCAGTTCGGCCACTCCACGCCGTAGCAGGATCTCCGCCGCGCGCAGGATCCGCTCGTCGGTGCCCTCCGGCAACACCAGGTGCCGGGGCTTCGAGCGGGCACGGTCGATCAGCTCGTTCTCGAACATCAGTGGGGTGACCCGCGCCGACCGGCTGAACCGCAGCCGACGGGCCAGGTCGTCGGTGTCCACACAGCGCTCGAACGCGCCGAGCGCGGCCTCCACCTTGCGGGGATTTGTCGCGCTGGGCCGGCCCTCGATGCGACTGGACGCGGCCACCGTGTCGTAGCTGTCGAGACGCACGGAGAGCACCGCCAACCCGGTGTTGAGCCCCTCCACCAGCCGCATGACCCTGGGGTCGGGCTGCTCGCCGAGGGTGAGCACCAGCCCGGCCACCGACACCTGCCCGGCCACGTGCGCGGCGCTCGCGGCGACGAGCAGGTCGGCCCGGTCCCCGGGGGTGATCACCAGGGCGCCCTCGGTGAGGTGGCCCAGCACTGTCGGCACGTGCGCCGCGCCGACCACGAAGTCCAGCACGTCGCGACCGAGCGCGGCGTCGTCTCCGGCCAGCAGGGTGGCGTCGAGCGCCGCCGCCACCTCGGCCACCGTCGGCGCGGACACGCTCGGCACCTCCGGGATGGCGTACGCGGGGACCGGCAGGTCGGGCAGCGTCATCGGCGCGGTCACCCGGTTGGCGATCACCGCGAGCACCGTTGCGCCGAGGTCGGCCAAATCGTGGTACGCCCCCCGCATCGCCGACGCGACAGCCGCCGGCTCCTGCCCGAAGCCGTCCACGACGGGCACCACCACGCTGCCGAACTCGGTGGCCAGCCGGGCGTTGAAGGCCAGTTCCCGGGGGTGGGCCGGGTCGCCCGGCTCGTCGAAGTCACTGCCCACCACCACCACCGCCGGGCACTGCCGCTCCACCGCCCGGTAGCGCTCGACGATGGCGGAGATGAGCTGCTCCCGGCGGCCGTCGGCGACCAGCGCCGAAGCCTCGGCGTAGCTCGCCCCGGCCAGTTCGGACAGCGGCACCTCGACCCGGTACCGCTCGCTCAGCAGGGCGAGGATCGGGTCCTGGCCGGTGTCGGCCACCAACGGCCGGAACACGCCGATCCGCCCGACCTGGCGGGACAGCAACTCCGCCAACCCGAGGGCAATCGTCGACTTGCCCCCGCCGGACCCCACGCTGGTGAGGTAAACACTCCGAGCCACGTTCCCACCCCCTGCCCGTTGATCAAGAAGTTTGCGTCAGCTCCGGCCCCCATCGTGACCGAAACTTCTTGATCACCGGGTGCGGAACGGGGTTAGGGGTTAGGCGTCTTCGTCGTCGGGGTCGTCTAGGCGGGCCAGGTAGGTTGCCAGGCGCTCGATGGGGGTTTCGAAGTCCGGGTTGAGGTCGACGAAGTCGCGCAGGCGCTCGCCTAGCCACTCCAGCGTGACCTGCTCTTCGCCCCGGCGCTCGACCAGCTCCTCGATGCCACGGTCGGTGAAGTACATGGGTACGTCCTCGTGCTCGGCCCGGCTCGGGCCGGGCGGATGAGATGGCGGGTGGACCGACAGAGCGGGGCAGGACCGTGGTGAAACGGCCCTGCCCCGGCTTCCGTGCTCAGGTCAGGTCACGGGCGGGGGAGAGCCGCCTCGATCAGCGCGTTCTGCTCGACCTCGTGGGTCTTGGCCGAGCCGACCGCCGGGGCGGCCGCGGCCGGGCGGGAGATCCGCCGCAGCCGAACGTCAGTGAGGTGCTCCAGCAGGTTGAGCGCGACGAACGACCAGCCACCCTGGTTGGCCGGCTCCTCCTGCACCCAGGCGAAGTCCTCCGCGTTCGGGAACTGCGCGAGGGCGGCCCGGATCTCCTCCACCGGCAGCGGGTACAGCTGCTCCAGCCGGAGGATCGCGGTGTCGGTGACGCCGCGCTCCTGCCGGGCCTGGAACAGGTCGTAGTAGACCTTGCCGGAGCAGAGCAGCACCCGCTTCACCGACTCCGGCGCCGGAGCGGCCGTGTCGCGCAGCACCGTCTGGAAGGTGCCGGTGGTGAAGTCCTCCACCGACGAGACGCAGAGCTTGTGCCGCAGCAGCGACTTCGGCGTGAACACCACCAGCGGCTTGCGCTTGGGCGACAGGGCCTGGCGGCGCAGCAGGTGGAAGTAGTTCGCCGGGGTCGTCGGGATGGACACCCGCATGTTGTCCTCGGCGCACATCTGCAGGAACCGCTCCGGCCGGCCGGAGGTGTGGTCCGGGCCCTGACCCTCGTGGCCGTGCGGCAGCAGCAGGGTGATGGCGGAGCGCTGGCCCCACTTCACCTCACCGGACGAGATGAACTCGTCGATCACCGACTGGGCGCCGTTGACGAAGTCGCCGAACTGGGCCTCCCAGGCGACGAGGGCGTTGATGTTCTCCACCGAGTAGCCGTACTCGAAGCCCATCGCCGCGTACTCGCTGAGCAGCGAGTCGTGCACGAAGAACCGGGAGCGGTCGCCGTCGCCGGTGAGCGACTTCAGCGGCAGGTAGTCGTCGCCGGTGCGGGAGTCGACCACCGAGGCGTGTCGCTGGACGAACGTGCCGCGACGAGAGTCCTGCCCGGCGAGCCGGACGGTGACCCCGTCGTGCAGCAGCGCCCCGAGCGCGATGATCTCGCCGAAGCCCCAGTCGATGTTGCCCTCGACGGACATCTTGGCCCGCCGGTCCAGCAGCTGCTGGATCCGCTTGTGCGGGGTGAAGCCTTCCGGCAGGTTGACGTGCGCCTCGCCGATGGCCTTGACCACTGACGCGTCGGTGGCGGTGTCGACCTGCGGCTCCGGCTCCTCCTCGCGGCGCGGCCGGTTGAGCTGGCGCGGTGCCGAGGCGGCGTCCCGGGTGGCCTTGAAGACCTTCTCCAACTGCGCCTGGTAGTCGCGCAGCAGCTCCTCCGCGTCCTCCACGGTGATGTCACCGCGACCGATCAGCTCCTCGGTGTAGAGCTTGCGGACCGAGCGCTTCGAGTCAATGATCTTGTACATCTGGGGGTTGGACATCGACGGGTCGTCGCCCTCGTTGTGCCCGCGCCGGCGGTAGCAGACCATGTCGATCACGACGTCCTTGTTGAACGTCTGCCGGTACTCGAAGGCCAGCCGGGCCACCCGGACCACTGCCTCCGGGTCGTCGCCGTTGACGTGGAAGATCGGCGCCTGGATCATCCGGGCCACGTCGGTGCTGTAGAGGCTGGACCGGCTGTACTCCGGGGCGGTGGTGAAGCCGACCTGGTTGTTCACCACCACGTGCACCGTGCCGCCGGTGCGGTAGCCGCGCAGCTGGGACAGGTTGAGCGTCTCGGCGACCACACCCTGCCCGGCGAAGGCGGCGTCACCGTGCACCGCCAGCGGCAGCACCGTGTAACCCTCCAGCTTGAGGTCGATCCGGTCCTGCTTGGCCCGGACGATGCCCTCCAGCACCGGGTCGACGGCCTCCAGGTGCGACGGGTTGGCCACCACCGACACCTTGACCGCGTGCTCGCCGTCGGGGGTGGTGAACTTGCCGTTCTGGCCCAGGTGGTACTTCACGTCGCCGGAGCCCTGCGTCGAGCGTGGGTCCAGGTGACCCTCGAACTCCGAGAAGATCTTCTCGTACGGCTTGCCGACGATGTTGGCCAGCACGTTGAGCCGACCCCGGTGGGCCATGCCGATGACGACCTCGTCCAGCCCGTTCTCGGCGGAGGACTCCAGCACCTCACCGAGCAGCGGGATCAGCGACTCGCCGCCCTCCAGCGAGAAGCGCTTCTGGCCGACGTACTTGGTCTGGAGGAAGGTCTCGAACGCCTCGGCGGCGTTGAGCCGGTTGAGCACGTGCTTCTGCTCGTCGGCGGACGGCTTCTCGTACTTGCGCTCGATCCGTTCCTGGACCCAGCGCCGCTCCTCCGGGTCCTGGATGTGCATGTACTCGATGCCGACCCGGCGGCAGTACGAGTCGCGCAGCACGCCGAGGATCTCGCGGAGCTTCATCCGCTGCCGGCCGGCGAAGCCGTTGACCGGGAACTCGCGGTCCAGGTCCCACAGGGTCAGCCCGTGCTGGAGGACGTCCAGGTCGGGGTGCTTGCGGATCTTGAATTCCAGCGGGTCGGTGTCGGCCATCAGGTGACCGCGCACCCGGTACGCGTGGATCAGCTCGTGCACCCGGGCGGTCTTGTTGATCTGACCCTCGGAGTTGACAGCGACATCGCGCATCCAGCGCACCGGCTCGTACGGGATGCGCAGCGCGGTGAAGATCTGGTCGTAGAAACCGTGCTCGCCCAGGATCAGCTCGTGCATCACCTTGAGGAACTCGCCGGACTGCGCGCCCTGGATGATCCGGTGGTCGTACGTGCTGGTCAGCGTGATGATCTTGCTGACCGCCAGCTCGGCCAGGGTCGCCTCGGACATCCCCTGGTAGGGGGCCGGGTACTCCATCGCGCCGACGCCGATGATCGCGCTCTGCCCCTGCATGAGCCGCGGCATCGAGTGCACGGTGCCGATGCCGCCCGGGTTGGTCAGCGAGATCGTGGTGCCGGAGTAGTCCTCCATGGTCAGCTCGTTGCGCCGCGCCCGTCGGACCACGTCCTCGTACGCCTGCCAGAACTGCCGGAAGTCCATCTGCTCGCAACCCTTGATGGAGGGGACCACCAGGTTGCGGCTGCCGTCCGGCTTGGCGAGGTCGATCGCGATGCCGAGGTTGACGTGTGCCGGGCGGAGCACCGCCGGCTTGCCGTTGGCCTCGGCGAAGGAGTTGTTCATCTCGGGGTGCTGGACCAGCGCGCGAACCATCGCGTAGCCGACCAGGTGGGTGAAGCTGACCTTGCCGCCGCGCCCACGGGCGAGGTGGTTGTTGATCACGATGCGGTTGTCCACCAGCAGCTTGGCCGGGACTGCGCGCACGCTGGTCGCGGTGGGCACGCTCAGCGAGGCGTCCATGTTCTGGACGATCTTCGCCGCGACGCCCCGCAACGGTGTGGTCTGCGGGCCGTCGGCGCTCGGCGCGGCGGCCTTGGCGGCCGGCTTGGGCGCAGCGGTCTTCTCCGGTGCGGTGGTCTTCACCGGCGCGGCCTTCGTGGCCGGAGCGGCGGGCTTGGCCGGCGCCGCCTGGGCGGCGGCCGGCTTGCTAGCGGTCGCCGGCGTGGCCGGGGCGCTCGGTTGGGCGACGGTGGCGGCTGCCTCCGGCTGACCGTCCGGCTCCGGGGCGGCGGCCGGCTTGTCCGACGATTCGGCGCCGCGCGGGGTGCCCGCTCCCGGTGCCGGTCGGTAGTCGGCGAAGAAGTCGTGCCAGGCCGAATCGACGCTCGATGGGTCGGCGAGGTAGCGCTGGTACATCTCCTCGACGATCCACTCATTCGGGCCGAAACCCGCCAGTGGGTTCTCCTGCGAAGTCTGCTGGGTCGACACGGCCGGTAATCGCCTCTTTCACGCGGGTTTGTGTGGCACGCGGTGGGTCCGTCGCGCCCGATTAGGAGCACGGACTAGACGGCTCCCAGGCTACGCCGTACCGATCCCGCAGGCATTTCCGCCTCGGTCCCGTGGCCGGTTTCACAGAAGATGCCAGAAGTTCAGCAACGCCTGCGCGCACCGTGTCGAACTGGTAACACCCGGCCCGCGTACGGCCGGTCGCCGAGGGTGACGCCCGACCCCGGAGCGGCCAGCCTGTCACTGCCGCTCCGGGGTCGCAGACGCCATCAGGCGATGTCGCGCCGCCGGGTGAGCAGGACACCGGCGATTCCGCTGACCAGCGCGTAGCCGATCAGCACCAGGGCCCCGACCCACCAGGACGGTGTGAACTCCGAGGTGCCCTCCGTGATCATGACCTGGGATGCCACAGCGGGCCAGATGACCTGCCACTTGAGCACCGCCTGGCTGTCGAGCACGTTCGACAGGAGCAGGAACAGCAGACCCACCACCTGGGTGCCGATCAGGTAGAGCACCGCCGCCGTGATCACCGCACCGAGCTGGTTGGTGATCAGCGTGCCGATGCCCACCCCGAGGATCGTCCAGATGGCGTAGGCCAGCAGGTTGAACAACAGCGCCCGCTGCACCGGCCACTCGCCGAGCTGAGTGCCGTAGTCGTTCGCGGACAGGAAGATCGCGCCGGCGGCCAGGTCGATGAGCGTGGTCGCCAGCCAGAACATGAAGCCGAGCAGGCTGGCGGCGACGAGCTTGCTGACGATGACCGACGTACGCCGGGGAGTCGTCAGGAACGTCGTGGTCGCGGTCTGGTGGAAGAACTCGTTGGTGACCATCAGGATGCCGATGAGCATCACGAACATCAGCCCGAGGTACTGGCCCGAGGTATAGAGGTTCGCCGCCTGCGCCGGCGCGGTCGCCTGCTCGGCGCTGACGCCGACGTCCTCGGCGTCGCCGCCGAGCGTCGTGACGGCCAACCACGCGTTGATCGCGAACGCCAGGGCGATCGAGAGGAACGCGCCGAGGGCCAGCCACCACCAGGTGCTGGTGGTACGGATCTTGAGTAGCTCGGATCGGACCAGGTTCATCGGATGCCCGCCTTTCCGGCCGTCAGCTCCAGGAAGACCCGTTCCAGATCGGGCCGTTCGGTGGTCAGTTCGTGCAGCTCGACCCCGGCCGCGAGGGCGGATCGGCCGATCGTCGGGGCGTCCACCCCGCCGACCAGCAGCACACCCTGCTCGTCGGTCTCGATGGTCGCCGACTGCGCCTTGAGGGCGGCGGTCAACGCCTCGGCCTGCGGGGTGCGGACCCGGACCCGGGCGCCCTGGGCCATCGACCCGAGCACCTGGTCGACAGGCCCCTGCCGGACCAACTGCCCGGCCGCGATGATCACCACGTCGTCGGCGAGGAGCTGCATCTCCGACAGCAGGTGGCTGGAGACCAGCACCGTACGACCCTCGTGGGCGAGGTTCTTGAGGAACCCACGCATCCACCGGATGCCCTCCGGGTCCAGCCCGTTGGCCGGCTCGTCGAGGATCAGCACGCGGGGGTCACCGAGCATCGCGGCGGCGATGCCGAGCCGCTGCTTCATGCCCAGCGAGTAACCCTTGAACTTGCGCTTCGCCGCCGGGGTCAGCCCGACCAGGGCCAACGCCTCGTCGGCCCGCTGCTTGGGCAGCCCGGCCGCCGCGCAGATGACCCGGAGGTGGTTGATGCCGGTGCGGCCCTTGTGCGCGCTGGAGGCCTCCAGCACCGCGCCGACCTGCCGCAGCGGGGTGGCGAGGTCGGCGTAGCGCTGGCCGCTGATGGTGGCCGTGCCGGCGGTCGGCGTGACCAGATTCAGCAGCATGCGCAGCGTGGTGGTCTTGCCTGCGCCGTTCGGGCCGAGGAAGCCGGTCACCCGTCCCGGCGCCACTGTGAAGGACAGGTTGTTCACCGCCCGGACGTTCTTGTACTGCTTCGTCAGACCGGACACCACGATCTGACCGTCGCTGGTGGGGCTTCGCTGCCCGTCAGTCATCGTTCTCCTCCCGTGTGTGGCGTCGAGGTACGCCGTGGCACAGCGTGACGGCCCGTGGCAACAAGGTCAATCAGGCGCGGTCGCTACGTTTGCCTCCGTCGCGGGGCGGACGCGACTCATCCCTGCGGACGACGGCCCGGGTTCAGCGGGCGATCCAGGTTGCCCGCGCCGCGCCGAGCAGCGACCCGTCCGGGCCGTACAGGCTGGTGTGCACCAGCGCCTTGCGTCCATCGACGCGGCGCAACGCCCCGGTCACCACGCACTCGTCGCCCGGCCCGGGCAGCGCCGCGACCTCGGCGGCGATCCGGCCCAGCAGGTACGGGCGGCCCGGCGCGAGCACCGCCCAACCACCGGGACAGTCCAGCGCGGCCCAGACCGTGGCAACGCTGACCTGTGCGGGCGCGCGGAACGGCGCGGCGGTCCGGCCATTGGGCAGGCGACCGGGGAAGATCCGCAGCCCGTCCGCCCGCTGCGGCCCGCAGACGTAACAGCTGGGAAACGGATGCTCGACCAGGCCGGGGTAGCGGGCCGCGGCGGCCACCGCCGTCTCCAGGTCGACAGGGGGTACGACGGCATCGATCACCCCGGCCGGGCGCACCTCGGCCACCAGCTCGCCGGCCGGGTCCCGGACCTCGCCGTCGACGAGGATCAGCTCGGTGTCCAGCGGTGGTGGCCGGCGCAGGGTCACCTCGACCGGCCCGCTGCCGTCCGCCTCGGCGGCGAAGATCCCCGCGCTCCAGCCGCCGTTGCCGGAACCGGCGGGCCCGTTGTAGCGGGTTTCGATGCGCATCGTCGACCTCCGGTGGTGCGTGTCGGCGCCGTCGCCGGCCTGGTCCGGCAGCCTCGCACGGTCTGCGCCGGGCGTCGCTAGCGGTCTCGCCTGCCGGCGTTCATCCGATCGACACCAGTGGTCCCCGTGGATGGCAACCCGGGCACCTACACAGATCCCATGGCCGTTCTGCATGCCGCTGGCGCACCCCTGAAGACCAGCGGATACACCCTGCTGATCGCCGACGACCCCACCCAGGTCGCGGCCGCGCAACGCCTGCGCCACGAGGTGTTCGCCACCGAGCTCGGCGCCACCCTCCTTCCCGGCGGGGCCGGATTGGACGTGGACCCCTTCGACGCGTACTGCGATCACCTGATCGTCCGCGAGGACAGCACCGGCGAGGTGGTCGGCACGTACCGGCTGCTGCCGCCGGGGCGTACGACCCGGCGCTACGCCGAGGACGAGTTCGACCTGAGCCCGCTCGACCCGCTCCGCGACGACCTGGTCGAGGCGGGTCGGTCCTGCGTGCACCCGGACCACCGCTCCGGCGCGGTGATCAACCTGATGTGGGCCGGCATCATCCGGTACCTGCACCTGCGCGGCTCCCGCTGGCTCGGCGGCTGCGCCTCGGTGCCGGTGGCTGACCGCGGGCGGACGGTCGCCGAGGTGTGGACCCAGGCCCGGGCCCGGCACCTGTCGCCGCCGCCGCTGCGGGTCCGTCCGTTGCGGCCCTGGTTCACCGAGGCGGCTGCCGCCGGCCCGGTCGCCGCAGCCCCGGCCGGGCGGGTGGCGGTTCCGCCGCTGCTGCGCGGCTATCTCCGGCTCGGTGCGTGGATCTGCGGTGAGCCGTCGTACGACAGCGACTTCGGGTGCGCGGACTTCTACGTCCTCTTCTCCCTGGACCGGATGAACCCGCGCTACCTGCGGCACTTCCTCGGCGGTGAGCAGCGGTGAGCGCCGTGCCGCGCGACCTGTGGCGGCCCTCCTCGGGCTGCGGCGACGACTGTCTGCCAGCGGCCGGCGAGGTGCCCACGGTGCCGGTGGCCCGCCGGGTGCTCCGGCTGGTCGCCGCGCTCGGCATGCTGCTGGCAGGGATCCCGGTGGTGGCGCTGCTGCCAGTGCTCCCCACTCGGGAACGGCGGGCGCTGCTCAGCGGCTGGGCGCGGGCGACCGCGCGCGCCTTCGGCGTCCGTCTCGTGGTCCGGGGTCGGTTGCCCCGGCGACGCGCGCTGCTGGTCGCGAACCATGTCTCCTGGCTGGACATCCTCGCGGTGCTGGCGGTCGCGCCCACCCGGATGGTGGCGAAACGGGAGATCCGCTCCTGGCCGGTGGTCGGTCTGCTGGCAGCGGCGGCGGGCACTGTCTTCGTGGACCGCGCCCGACCTCTGGCGCTGCCGAGGACCGTCGCCCGGGTCGCCGAGGCGCTGCGCGCCGGGCGGTCGGTGGCGGTCTTCCCGGAGGGTACGACGTCGTGTGCCGGGATCGGTTCCACCGACTGCCGCCCGGGGGGTGGGTTCCGGCCCGCGACGTTCCAGGCGGCCATCGACACGGGCAGCCCGGTGGTCCCGCTGCGGCTCACCTATAGCTGTGCGGCCACCGGGTCGACCACGACGGCCGCCGCCTTCCTCGGTGCGGACACCCTGCTGCGTTCGGTGGCACGGGTGGTCGCGGCGCGGGATCTGGTGGTCTCGGTGACGATCGCCGCCGCGCTGCACCCGGCCCGTGACGCCGACCGGCGGTTGCTGGCCCGGGCCGCCGAGTCGGCAGTACACCTGGTGCCGACGGCGGGTGCGGTGGCGCGGGCCCGTCTGCGGCCGGTGCCGACGGTGACCCCAGCCGTTTCCGCGCCGGCTCCGCTTGCCGATCGGGAGCTGGACCTGGCGGCCTGAGGGGAGCACGCCGAGCCGAGCCGGCGACCAACTCGCGACCTGTCTTGTGATGTCGCGATGTATCGCGTTACAGTCTCCTCCTGTTCGGCGTGCCTCCCGCGCGTCGTCGAGAGGGGGACGCCATGGCCGGATGGACTGTCGAGAGCCCACGACGGCTCACACTGGACGCTCCGGTCGTCCGCCTGGACGTTCGACTGATCAGTGGGCGGCTCAACGTGGTCGCCACCGACGGGCCGACCCGGATCGACGTGACCCAGGTCGGCCGTCGGCCGGTCCTGATCGACCACACCGACGGTCGGCTCAGCATCCGCCAGGAGCGCGGTCGGGGCTGGTCGGACGTCCTGCGCTGGTTCCGGATGATCCACCGCTATCCCCGGGTGGACGTCTCCATCGCCGTGCCCGCCGACGTCCTCGCCGACCTGGGCCTCGTCGCGGGCTCGCTGGTCGCCTCCGGCCTGCGCCGGCAGACCACCGCCAACGTCGTCGCCGGCCAGATCACCCTGATGGGGCTGCGCGGCAGCACCTCCGCGAAGCTCACCTCGGGGCCGGTGGAGGCACTCGGCGTCCGCGGTGACCTCACAGTGGAGACGGTCTCCGGGGAGGTGATCCTCGCCGACAGCGCCGCCGACCGGGTGCGGGCGCAGACCGTCTCAGGTCAGATCACCTGTGATTTGGACAACCCCCGGCGCAGCGAGATCCGGTTGACCACCATCTCGGGCAGCATCACCGTCCGGGTCCGTGCGGACAGCGACCTCGCCGTCCAGCTGAACACCGCCTCCGGCCGGATCACCAGCGGCTTTCCGCAGCTGCGCACCTCGACGTTCCCACTGCCCAGCAGCGAAGGGGTGCTCGGCGCCGGCGACGGTAAGCTCTGGGCTTCCGCGACCTCGGGGAGCATCGCCCTGCTCGCCCGAGCCGTCGACGACGATGCAGAGGAGCTGCCGTGACCGCCGTGTTCAGCCACGGGCGGCTCCGGCTCTACCTGCTCAAGCTCCTCGACGACGGCCCGAAGCACGGTTACGAGCTGATCCGCCTGCTGGAGGACCGCTTCCTCGGGCTGTACGCGCCCAGCGCCGGCACCATCTACCCCCGGCTGCAACGGCTGGAGGTCGAGGGTCTGGTCAGCCACACCGCGGCCGGTGGCCGCAAGACGTACGACATCACCGACGCCGGCCGTGCGGAGCTGCGCCAGCGGGCCGGCGAGTTGACCGCGCTGGAGACGGACATCGCGGCCTCCGTGGCGGACCTCTCCAGCCTGGCCGGCGAGATCCGCAGCGAGGTACGCGGATCGGTACGCGACCTCAAGCGGGAGCTGAGCGAGGCCACCCGGCAGACCCGGCGGGCCCGGTGGGAGGCGCCCGCACCGCCGCCCCGGCCGGCGTCGACAGCCGGGCCGCAGGCCGAGCTCCTCGACGAGCTGGACCAGCGGCTGGCCGCGTTCACCGCCGAGGTGGGCCGGCTGATCCGCGCCCGACAGTTCAGCGACACCCAACTTCGCACAGCGATCCGGCTGCTCGACGGCGCCCTCGACGGGCTGCGTCGCCTGCTGCGCTGACCGACGTCGCCGACCGGCCGTCGACTCACAGCCTTTTTGCAGGAAGCGTCCAGCGCTGGCGCAGTGATGTCACCGATGATGGGCGCATGCCCGCTACCCAGACCGAGGCGCGACTGCTCGTCGTCGAGGACGACCCCAACATCCTCGAACTGCTCTCCGCGAGCCTGCGGTTCGCGGGCTTCGACGTGGCCACCGCGACAAGTGGGAGCGCGGCGCTGAACGCCGCCAAGGACCACCGGCCCGACCTGGTGGTGCTCGACGTGATGCTCCCCGACCTGGACGGCTTCGAGGTCATCCGGATGCTCCGCGAGGGCGGCACGCGTACCCCGGTGGTGTTCCTGACCGCCCGGGACGCCACCGACGACAAGATCCGTGGGCTGACCCTGGGCGGCGACGACTACGTCACGAAGCCGTTCAGCCTGGAGGAGTTGACCGCCCGGATCCGCGCCGTGCTGCGCCGCACCACTACCGGCGAGCAGGCCCCGTCCCGGCTCACCTTCGCCGACCTGGAGTTGGACGAGGAGACCCACGAGGTGCACCGGGCCGGCCAGCGGGTGCAGCTCTCGCCGACCGAGTTCAAGCTGCTGCGGTACCTGATGCTCAACGCCAACCGGGTGCTGTCCAAGGCGCAGATCCTCGACCACGTCTGGAACTACGACTTCCGTGGCGACGACAACATCGTCGAGTCCTACATCTCGTACCTGCGGCGCAAGGTCGACACCACCCAACCCCGGCTGATCCACACTCTTCGCGGCGTCGGGTACGTCCTGCGCAAGCCGGCGGCGTGAACGCGGTCCAGCAGGCGAAGGGACGGGTGCGCAGCGTTCCGCTGCGGGTGAAGCTGGTCACCTCGGTGCTCGCGCTGGTCGCCGTCGCGCTTCTGGTGATCAGCTCGCTGACCGCGTACTTCCTTCGCAACTACCTGGAGGGCCAGGTCGACGGGCAGGTCCGGTCGACAGCCCAGGGCCTCGGCCAGGTGCTTCTGAAGCTGCGCAGCGGTGAGGTCGGCGCGTTGCTGCCCAGCGACTACGTCGTGATCGTGGCCGACGAGCGGCGGGTGTACGACCCCCTGTACGACAAGCGCAACTTCGACCCCGCGCAGCTACCCACGTTCCCCGCCAGCCGTAAGGACTTCGAGGCGGCGGAGGGCGAACCGCGCACTGTCGTCTCACACGATCGCCTCACCCGGTGGCGGGTCTACTACGCGGCTCAACCGGACGGGTCAGTGCTGGCAGTGGGTCAGCCGCTGACCGAGGTGGACCGGGCGGTGAAGCAGCTCGTCTGGATAGACCTCCTGGTCGGTGGCGCAGTGCTGATCATGCTGGCCTCGGTCGGCGCGGCGATCGTCCGGACCAGCCTCAAGCCCCTCGTCGAGATCGAACAGACCGCCGCGGCGATCGCCGGCGGTGACCTGACCCGCCGGGTGCCCGACCCGGAGGAGGGCCAGGCCGAGCCGACCTCGGAGCTGGGCCGGCTCTCCCGCGCGCTGAACGCGATGCTCACCCAGATCGAGGCGGCGTTCACCGCCCGAGCCGCGTCGGAAACCTCGGCCCGGTGGGCGGAGAGCGCCGCCCGGGACGCCGCCGCCGCCGCTCAGGCGTCCGAGGCGCGGGCCATCCGCTCCGAGGAGCGGATGCGGCAGTTCGTCGCCGACGCCTCGCACGAGCTTCGGACGCCGCTCACCACCATTCGTGGCTTCGCCGAGCTGTACCGGCAGGGTGCGGCAAGTGCGCCGGAGCAGACCGCCGGCCTGCTGCGCCGGATCGAGGACGAGGCGGCCCGGATGGGGCTGCTGGTGGAGGATCTGCTGCTGCTCGCCCGGTTGGACATGGAACGGCCGCTCTCGCTGACCCCGGTGGAGCTGCCGGTGCTCGCCTCCGACGCGGTGCAGGCGGCGCGGGCGATGGCGCCGGACCGGCGGATCGAGCTGGAGATCGCGCCCGAATCCGGCCCGCTCGTCGTCTCCGCCGACGACGCCCGGCTGCGGCAGGTGATCGGCAACCTGGTCACCAACGCGCTCACCCACACCCCACCGGAGGCAGAAGTCCGGGTACGGCTTCGCGCCGAACCGGGTGACTTCGCCGTCGTGGAGGTGGTCGACACCGGTCCCGGCCTCTCGGCCGAGCAGGCGGAACGGGTCTTCGAACGGTTCTACCGGGCCGACGCGGCCCGTACCCGGCGGGCCGACGGCAACACCGGCACCGGCCTCGGCCTGGCCATCGTGGCGGCGCTGGTCGCCGCCCACCACGGCTCGGTCGAGGTGGCCGAGACGCCCGGCGGCGGTGCCACCTTCCGGGTTCGGCTGCCGCTGCTGCCACAGGTCGACGGAGCGGGCGAGTGACTTTCAGCCAACTTCCAGGACGGTTCCAGGTTGATTGCAGTGCGGAGGGAGAAGGTAGTCCCATGACCGAGTTCGAGTCCGACCCGCAGCGCCGGCCGGCCCCCACCGACGCCGAGCCGTCGCACCCCACCGCCGAGCTGCCGCGAGACGAGCGCGCGCAGTCCGACTCCCCGACCACTCCCGTACCGGTCGTCTCGACCGGCGGCGACCCGACGGTCGCCTCCACCACCGGTGACGCGGAGGCCACCGCCGTCACCCCGGCCGCCGCGCCGGTCGGGTACCCCGGTTCCGCCGCGCCCGCCGGCCAGCCGGCCGCCGCTCAGCCGACCGGGTACGAGCCGTCGACCGGCTACGAGCGCCCGGCCGCCGCCGCGTCCGCGCCGCCGTACCCGGTCTCCGGTCACCCGGCGCCCGGCCAGCCCGGCTACCCGCAGCCGGCCGCCGGCCACTACCCAGGTGCCCAGTGGTACCCGGGTCAACAGTCCGGCTGGGCCGGCGGGGGCCAGCCGGGCATGCCGTACGCCCAGCACCAGCAGCACCCCGGGCAGCACGCCCAGCACCCCGGACAGCACCCGCACCACCCGGGCCAGCCGGTCCCGCCGTGGGGCCCGCAGGTCGCGCCGCCCGGCAGCGGCCCCCGGCCGGGCCGGATCGCCAAGTTCGCCGGTGCCGGTGTCGCGGTGTTCGCCCTGATGCTCGGTTCCGGTGTTGCCGGTGGGGCGCTCGCGCTCGCCCTCGACGGCGACGGTGGCGGCATCACCCGCACCTACTCCGCAGCTCCCGTGATCAATGGTGCCGACCTGCCGAAGATCGCCGCCTCGGTGCAGGACAGCGTCGTCTCGATCACCACCGGCAGCGGTGAGGGCTCCGGGGTGGTGCTCAGCGCCGACGGGTACGTGCTGACGAACAACCACGTTGTCGCGTCCGCCGCCGGCGACGCCGTGCGGGTGGTCTTCGCCGACGGCAAGACCGCCGACGCGAAGATCATCGGCACCGACCCGAAGACCGACCTGGCAGTGGTGAAGGCCAACGGGGTGAGCGACCTCAAGCCGGCCAAGTTCGGCGACAGCGACGCCATGCAGGTCGGCGACCAGGTGCTCGCTTTGGGCAGCCCGCTCGGTCTGCAGGGTTCGGTGACCTCGGGCATCCTCAGCGCCCGGGACCGCACCATCCGGGCCGGTGAGGGTCAGCCGCAGGACCCGACCCAGCAGCAGGGCCAGCCGGTCAGCTCGATCTCCGGCCTGCTCCAGACGGACGCCCCGATCAACCCCGGCAACTCCGGTGGCGCGCTGGTCAACACCCGGGGCGAGGTGATCGGCGTCAACACCGCCATCGCGACCTCCGGGCAGAGCACCGGCAACATCGGTGTCGGGTTCGCCATCCCCAGCAACAAGGCCAAGGACGTCGCGGGCAAGCTCCAGCGTGGCGAGAAGGTCAGCCACCCGTCGCTCGGAGTCGGCGTCAACCAGGCCGAGGGCGGCGGCGCCCTCGTCGCGTCGGTCACCCCGGGCAGCCCGGCGGAGAAGGCTGGCCTCCAGCGCGGCGACGTCGTCACCCGGTTCGGCGACAAGCCCGTCAACGACTCGGACGACCTGGTCGGCGCGGTGCAGGCCGGCAAGGTCGGCGACCGGGTCGAGGTCCAGTTCAAGCGCAACGGTGTCGAGAAGACGGAGACCGTGACGCTCGCCGAGACGTCCTAACCAGCTATGTGAAACCTGCTTCCTTCCTCCGGCGGCGGGTGGCGGGGCCGAGGGGGTCGGCTCCGTCACCCGCCGCTCTTTTCCGCCCAGACGGCGGTTCACCCGGATCGGGTGAACCGCCGTCACCCGCTTGCCCGGCAGGTTCGGAGGGCGACGACCGGAACCGGGGGTGGGGTGCCATGACCGAGGTGGTGGGTGTCCGCGACGACCAGCGGATCCAACGCGACGTTCTGGCCGAGCTGGCCTGGGACGCCCGGCTGCGACCGAACGAGATCGGGGTGACAGTCGACCAGGGCGTTGTCACCCTGACCGGATTCGTGGACGGTGCCGCCCGCGGCTGGGCCGCGACGCGGTGCGCGCAGCGGGTTCGCGGCGTACGGGCGGTGGCCGACGAGATGGAGGTGCGGCTGCCCGGCACTCCGGGGCGTACCGATGCCGAGGTCGCCAACGCCGCCACCCGCGCCCTGGAGTGGGACAGCTTCGTGCCCGCCGAACGGCTGGACGTGACAGTGGCGAACGGCTGGCTGATGCTGCGCGGTGAGGTCGAGTTCGGATGGCAGCGGCGGGCCGCCGAGGGCGAGGTGCGCCGGCTCGACGGCGTACGCGGGATCACCAACCTGATCGAGGTACGACCCGCGGCGCCACCGGATGCCGAACGGCTGCGGCGCGACGTCCAGCGGGCGTTGTTGCGCACGCTCGGCGGCGAGCGGGTGAGCGTCGAGGTGGACGGCGACACGCTGGTCCTCGCGGGCGTGGTCCGTTCCTGGTGGGAACGCGATCAGGTCGAGCGGGTGGCGTGGTCCGCGCCCGGGGTGCGGGTGGTCCACGACCAACTCCTGGTGGGCGGGTGATCGTCCGCCATGTCCGGTTTACCTGGGACGCCACCGGGAAACCGCCGCCGACCGGCGGTGCCGCCGCACCGGGGAGCAACGGGGAGGACTCGTGGCCGTGAACCACTCGCCTGCGGGCCGCCCCGAGGAGCGGTCGCTGCGCATCGCGATGGTGGTTCCGCCGTGGTTGTCCGTGCCGCCGCCTGGCTACGGCGGCCTCGAACAGGTCGTCGCCGCCCTGGTGGACGCGCTCTGCGGGCAGGGGCACTCGGTGACCCTGTTCGGCGCCGGAGGTGACCACGGCACGGCGGCCGACGGCTTCGTCTCCACAGTGGCCGAGGTGCAGTACGAGCGGCTCGGCGAGTCACTGCCCGAGCTGGCCCACCTGGCCCGGGTGAATCGGCTGATCAGCCCCGCCGACTTCGACGTGATCCACGATCACACCACCATCGGTCCGTTGGTCGCCGGCCGTCGGGCCGTGCCGACTGTCGCGACGGTGCACGGCAACCCCGTCGGGGAGTACGGCGACGTGCTGAGCGACATCGACGCGGGCGTCGCACTGGTGGCCATCTCGCACGCCCAGCGCCGGCTGAACCCGAACCTGCCCTGGGCCGGCACCGTGCACAACGCGCTCGACATCCGCGGCTTCCCGCGCAAGCACACGCCCGGCGCGGGGCCGGTGCTGTGGCTGGCCCGGTTCAGCCCGGACAAGGGCCCGGACACCGCCATCCGCGCGTGCCGGGCGGCCGGACTGCCCCTGCTGTTGGCCGGCAAGTGCAACGAGCCGGCCGAGCGCCGCTACTACGAGCAGGTCGTCGCGCCGATGGTCGACGAGGACGTGACAGTCGTGCTCAACGCGGACCGCGCGACGACGCTGCGGATGCTTGTCGACGCCCGCTGCCTGATCATGCCGATCCAGTGGGACGAGCCGTTCGGCATGGTGATGCTGGAGGCGATGGCCACCGGCACCCCGGTGGTGGCTCTCAACCGGGGTGCGGTGCCGGAGCTGGTGCGGCCGGGGCTGACCGGGCTCGTCGTCGAGCGGTCGGAGGAGCTGCCCGCGGCGTTGCTCGAGGCGGAGCGGCTCGACCCGGAGGACTGCGTGGCGCACGTCGCTGGGAACTTCTCGGTCGAGCGGATGGCGAGCGGCTACGCGGATGTCTATCGGCGCTTCGCCCTCGGTCGGCACGGCGTCCGTGAACCGGCCCGGGTGCCGGTGCGCTGACCCGCCGGTGTCGCCGGGTCAGGCCCCGGTCGCGCCCAGCTCGGCGATGGCGGCGTCGAGCCGAGAGGCGTACGCCGGGCTGATGCCACCCTCACCGAGACGGACGGCGACCTTCGCGCGCAGCCGGGCCACCGGCGGCGCCAGCTCTTCGCGGCCGGAGCTGACCGCCACTGTCAGGTTGCGGAGCTCGTTGCGCAGGTCGAGGGCCACGTCGTCGCGGATCTCGCCGGCGCTCAGGCCGGCGCCGATCAACCTGTCGACGCGGTTCGCGACCTCGGTCAGGGTGCCCGGGTTCGAGGTGGGCGCACCGGTGGTCGGCTTCGTCGACGGCGCCGGGGTCGGCGGGGTCGACGTGATCGGCGGGGACGACTCGGGGGCCGGCGGGTCGGTCGACGGTGTCGTGACCGGCCCGGCGGAGGGCTGCGCCCGGCGGGTCGGCTGCTGTTCGGGTAGCAGGGCCACCCCGGCCAGTGTCACCCCGACGGCCAGCACCAGCAGCAACACCAGCCGCCGCCGCGACCAGCCCGACCCGGTCGCCGGCTCGCCCGCGCTGGAGGAGGTTCCGCCGTCCGACGTGTCTCCGTCCAGTCGTGCCGCCGCCGGGACGCTGGCCGTGGCGACGGCGGGCGACTGCTGTGGCAGGGGCTGGGTGGGCACCCGGATGGTCGCCGTCGGGGGCTCGGCGGGCAGCGCGTGGTCGCGGAGCGCGGTGGCGACCTGCCGGGCGGTCGGCCGATCGGCGGGGTTCCGGGCGAGGCTGCGCAGGCAGATCTGGGCCACCGGTGCGGGCAGGTCCGGTAGGTCGGCCAGCGTCGGCGGCGGTCCAGTGGCCAGCGCGGCGCTGAGCTGCTCCCAGGTGTCCGCCGGATACGGAACCCGGCCGGTGAGCGCCTCGTGCAGCAGCACACCGAGCGAGTAGACGTCGGTGGACGGTTGGGCCGGCGCGCCGTCGAGACGTTCCGGGGCGACGTACGCGGGGGTGCCGAAGGTCTCGCCGTCCTCGTCCTCGTCGGGCGCGCCGATCCGGGTGGCGATGCCGAAGTCGAGAACCTTGACGCCCGTCCCGGTCATCATCACGTTGGCCGGGGTGATGTCCCGGTGCACGATGCCGAGCCGGTGCGCGGCGGCCAGCGCGTCCGCCACCTGCGCGCCCACCTGGACCGCCTCGGTCCACGGCAACGGCCCCTCGGTGAGCCGCAGCTTCAACTCCTCGCCGCTGAGCAACTCCATCACCACGAACGAGGTGATCGAGCCGTCCGGGTCGACCGTCTCGCCGTAGTCGTGCACCGAGGTCAGGTGCGGGTGCACCAGTTGGGCGGCGGCCCGTGCCTCCTCGCGCACCATGCCCCGGAACCGCGCGTCGGCGGCGAGTGACGGAGCGAGCACCTTCAGCGCGACCACCCGGTCCAGTACCTCGTCCCGGGCACGCCAGATGACCGACATGCCACCGGCGCCGATCTGGTCCAGAAGTCGGTATCTGCGAGCCAGCAATCGGCCCGGATGCAGCGCTGCCTTCAACGATCGCACCTGCCTCAGGGGTGGGAGCGGTATCAGGTTGCGCGAATGCGTCCTGCCTGTCAACGCCGTCGCCACCGGCCGTCGACGGACGGTGCCTGCCGTGCGCCGACCGCCGGTCGACAGCGGCCCACCGGGCGGCTGCGGGCCCGTGCCAGGATGAGAGACATGGCGGGGGGACCGGTGGCGTTCGTGCTCGGCGGCGGTGGAGTGCTCGGCGCGGTCGAGGTCGGCATGTTGCGTGCCCTGTTCCGGGCCGGTATCCAACCCGACATGGTCCTCGGCACCTCGATCGGCGCGGTCAACGGCGCGCTGGTCGCCGCCGACCCGTCGGAGGCGGTGACCGACCGGCTGGTCCGGCTCTGGGCCTCGCCGGAGGCGAGCGAGGTGTACGGCGACTCGGTCGCCCGGCAACTGCGCCGCTTCGCCGCCCGTACCCACCTGCACTCACCCCGGCCGCTGCGCCGCCTGCTCGAGACCGAGCTGGGGGTGGACACCACCTTCGCCGACCTGCGGGTGCCGTTCCGGTGCTGCGCCGCCCACATCGAGCGGGCCGCCGAGCACTGGTTCGACAGCGGTCCGGTGGTGCCGGCCGTGATGGCGTCGGCCTCGGTGCCGGGCCTGCTTCCGCCGATGGAGATCGACGGCGCGCACTACGTGGACGGCGGCATCGTCAACTCCATCCCGATCGGCGAGGCGGTGGCCGTCGGCGCCCGCCGGATCTACGTCCTCCAGGTGGGTCGGATCGAACGGGAGCTGACCCCACCCCGTCGGCCGTGGGAGATCGCGCAGGTCGCGTTCGAGATCTCCCGCCGGCACCGCTTCTTCCGGGAGTTGGCGGCGCTGCCGGAGGGGGTGGAGGTGCACGTCCTGCCGACCGGCGGGCTCAACCCGCGCGACGACACGCCGTGGGCGTACCGGGACATGGCGGCGGTGGGCCGGCGGATCAGCCGCGCGTACACCGCCTCCCGGCGCTACCTCGCCACCCACCTGGAGAGTTGATGTCGCTGCCTCCCCGGTGGCTGCGTCGGCTGCTGCTCGCTCCCGCCGTCGTGTTGCTCGCCTTCCTCGTGGTCACCACGTTGCCGATCTGGGCGCTGCTCGCCGCAGCCGCGTCCCCGCTGGTCCCCGGCCGGTTGCGCCCGCTGCGACTGCTCTGGATCGGCTGCTTCTACCTGGTCTGGGACGCCGCCGCGCTGCTCGCGCTCTTCCTGCTCTGGGTCGTCTCCGGCTTCGGCTGGCGGGCCCGGTCCCCGGCCTTCCAGCGCGCGCACTACGTGCTGGCCGGCTGGTTCCTGCGGGTGCTGTTCTGGCAGGCACGCTGGACACTGCGCCTGAGCATCGACGTGGTGGGCACCGACCCGGACACCGCGCTGCCCGGCCGGCCCGAGCTGGTGCTCTGCCGGCACGCCGGGCCGGGCGACTCGTTCATCCTGATCCACGGGCTGGTCAACTGGTTCCACCGCGAGCCACGGATCGTCCTCAAGGACAGCCTCCAGTGGGATCCGGCGATCGACGTGCTGCTCAACCGGCTGCCCAACCGGTTCATCGCGCCGACCCCGGAGCGCGGCGAGGAGACGGTACGCCAGGTCGGGCACCTCGCCACCGGCCTGGACGACAACGACGCGTTCGTGATCTTCCCCGAGGGTGGCAACTTCACCCCCAGGCGACGGCTGCGCGCCATCGCCCGGCTGCGCTCCCTCGGCCTGGAGAGGATGGCCCTGCGCGCCGAGCGGATGCGCCACGTGCTCGCCCCGCAGCCCGGTGGGATGCTCGCCGCGCTGGACGCCGCACCGGACGCCGGGGTCATCTTCGTCGCCCACACCGGTCTGGACCGGATGCTCACCGTCGCCGACGTGTGGCGGGAACTGCCGATGGACAAGCGGATCGTGATGCGGTTCTGGTCCGTGCCGCCGGAGGACGTACCGACCGGACGGCAGGAACGCATCGACTGGCTCTTCGATTGGTGGGCGCAGATTGATGCCTGGATCGCCGCTAATCGGTAAATGTCCGCGTAGGGTGCGGGCGTGGACGAGATCTGCGTGGTGACAACGGTGGTGGACGCGCGTTCGGTCGCCGACGTGCTGGCGGCTGCGGCCGTCGCCGGCAGGCTCGCCGCCTGCGCCCAGGTTGGTGGTCAGGTGGACAGCACCTACTGGTGGCGGTCCGGGATGGAGACGAGCACCGAGTGGTCGGTGCAGTTCAAGACCGCACCGGATCGGCTCACCGCGTTGCTGGACCAGATCCGGGTCAGCCACCCGTACGAGGTGCCGGAGATCCTGGTGTCCAGGGTGGAGAGCGGCAACCCCGACTACGCCACCTGGGTGTACGAGCACACCCGATCCTGAGTACGCGCACTCTGGGTCGTACCCCGGTCGGTTGTCGATGATGACCGGGTGGACGACACCCGTTACCCCTGCCCCGCCTGCGGTGCACCGGCCGATCTGAGCGCCGGTTGCTCCGGCTGCCGACGCGCGCCCGACCCGATCGCCGCCGAGGTGGTTCGGCTGAGCCGGGAGGTGGCCGAGCTTGAGCCGCAGGTGGAGCGGGCTCGCCGCGCGTACGCCGAGCTGGCCGGGCGGCTGTCGACAGTGTCCGGGCGGCGGGCCGAACTGGCCGCCGTCGTCCGCGCCGGGTTGGCGGCCTCGGTCGTGGCGCGCCAGGCGCCTGTCGTCGGCCCGGCGCCGTTCATCGGTCCGGGCCCCGGGGTCGCCACGGGTTCGCGGCCGGGTGCGGCGGAGACCTCGACCCGCACGGTCCAGGGCCTGCTCTTCGTCCTCGGCGGACTCCTGCTGGGCACTGCGGCGGTGGTGTTCACAGCGGTGGCCTGGGCGGCGGTGGGGGTCGCCGGGCGGGCGTTGATCCTGGTGGCGTTCACAGCGCTCGCGCTGGGCGTACCGCTGCTGGCGGTCCGGCGAGGGCTGCGCGGTACGGCGGAGACGTTCGCCGCGGTGGGATTGCTGCTGGTGGTGCTGGACGGTTACGCGGCCTGGTCGGTGGACCTGGCGGGCGTGACCGGCTGGCCGGGCAGCCGGTACGCCGCGCTGGTCGGGGGGGCCAGCGCGGCGGTCGCCGTGGCGTACGGCCGGTGGAGCGGGTTGACGGGGCCCTGGTTCGCCGCCCTGGTGGCCGCCCAGCCGGCGTTGCCGCTGCTCGCTGCCGAGGCCGGGCTGGGCGCGGCGGGGTGGGCGTTGGTACTGCTCGGGGTGGCGTCGCTGAACCTGGCCGTGCTGACCGCGCTGCGTGGCCGGGGAGGGGCGGCGCAGCTCGTCGGCCGGGTGTTGGCCGGCGCCGGTCACGTCGCCGCGCTGGTGGGTGCCTCGGCGTGCGCGATGGTGCCGCTGGTCGCTGGGCGGGCGGGGGGCTCGCCACTGCTGGCCGGGGTGCCGCTGTTGCTTGTCGCGTTGACCGGGTTCGGTGCGGCCTGGCTCGTCGGGGGGCGGGCGCTGCGGGCGGTGGCGGCCGGGTTGCTGGTGCCGGTGCTCGCCGCCGCCCTGCTGCGTCCGGTGGCGGAGCTGCGGCCGTCAGTGCTGCTGCTCGCGGCGGCGACGGTGGCGCTGGCGATGGCCGCCGCCGTGCGGCTCCTGCCGGTGGTGTCGGCGGTGGACGGTGGCGGGGGTTGGCGGACCGGTCCGCGGGCCGGCGCGCTGGTCGTCGCGGCGGGTACGGCGCAGGTCACCGCGTTGATCACCATCGGGCTGGCGGTCGCCTCCGTCGGCCGGTCGCTGCCGCCCTGGGGCGGTGCCGGGACCGGGCCCGACCTGAGCTGGGGTTGGCAGCTGGCACCCGCTGTGGCACTGGCGATCGGTGCCACGGTGCTGCTGCTCCCTCTGAACACGCGGGCGGTGCTCGCCACGGCCGGCGCGGTGGCGGTGCTCTTCGCCGTACCCGCCGGCTGGTCGGCCTCCTGGCCTCAGGTGGTGGCCATCGACCTGGTCGGCGGGGTTGCGCTGCTGCTCGCCGTGCTGGCCCGCCCGGGTACCCCATCGGTCGCCCTGCGCACCCGCGCGCTCGGCGGTGCCGTCCTGCTCGGGCACGGGCTGCTGGTTGCCCTGGCCGCGCCGACCGGTGCCCTGGTGGCGCTCGGCGCGCTCGCCGTGGTCGGGCTGGCACTGGCCGTCCGGCGGGGGGCCGGCGCGTACCGGGAGGTGGCCGGCGTGGGTCTGCTGGTCGGGCAGCTCGCGCTGCCCGGGATAGCGGCGGTGGCGATGTTCGCCGCGGGCGGGCCGCCCTGGTGGCAGGCCCGGCTCGCGCTGGCCGCCGCCGGGCTGTCGCTGGTCGCGGCGCTCGCGGCCCGCCGCCACCGGGTGGAGCTGATCGGGTACGCCGTGACCGGCGCCGTCGCGGCGGTGACAGTGCCCGGCCTCGCGCCTCTGGTAGGGGCGGGTGACGAGCCGCTCGTGCTGTACGCGGCGCTGGCCGCGCTGGGTGTCACGTTCGTCGCCTGCTGGCTGCCATCGGCGAGCGCCCCCGGCCAGGCGGCCCTCGGGGACCGGTCGGCGGCCCACGGGCGCGAGTCGGCCCGGTCGGCGCTGTTGCTGGCGGCCGGCGGAACGCTGGCGGTGGTCGCCGTCCTGGCGGCCCTGCCGACGGTGCTGACCGCGCTCGGGTCGCCCTACGGCGGCGGGAACCGGGTGTGGTCGGGGGTGCCCACTGTCGTCGCCGACCCGACGGTGCTCCCGGTCGGGTTCGCGCTGCTCGTGCTGGCGGTGGCCGGCGCGCTGGCCGGTCGGCGGTTCGGCCTGCCGGTGCCACCCGCGCTGCCGTTCGTCGCGGCGGCGCTGCCGGTGCTGCTCATCGCGATCGGCGCGCCGTGGCCGGTGCTGCCGGCCGCCGTTCTGCTCACCGGCCTGGCGGCGCTGCTGTTCACCGCGCTGGCGGCAGCCCGCCCGGCGCTCACACCGGTCGCCGTGCCGGTGGGCGTGGTGCTGGTGGCCTCCGGTGTGCTCGGTCTACTGGTCACCCGCGCCGGGACGCTTGCCGCCGAGGGGGCGCTGCTGGTGGCGGCGGTCGCGGTCGCCGCCGGGGCGCGCCGGTTCGAGGTACGGGTCGCCGGCTGTCTCGCCGCCGTGGGCGCGGCGTCCGCGTTGGCGGTGACCGCCCCGCTCGCCGGTGGGCTTCCCTTGCGGGCCGCCGCGTACCCACTGCTGACGGTGGCCGCGTTGGTGCTGGCCGCCGCGGCGGTCACCCCGGCGCGGGTCCGGCTGGGACGGGTGCTGGACGCCGCCTCGCAGGCCGTCGCGCTGGTGGCGGCGGTGCTCGCCGTCGAGGCGGCGCGGCACCTCGCCACCGTCTGCGTGCTCTGGGGTGTCGCCGTCGCGCTGCGGCTGCTGCGCCGGGGCGAACCGGCCGCTCGGCGGTGGGCGTTCGCCGGGATCGCCGCCGGCAGCGAGTTGCTCGGGGCCTGGGTGCTGCTGGCCGCCGGTGGGGTGACGGTGCTGGAGGCGTACACGCTGCCGGCCGCGGCGCTCGCCGTCGGGGCGGGCCTGCTGGCGTTGCGCACCCGCCCGGGGTTGACCAGCTGGCCGGCCCTCGGCCCGGGGCTGGTCGCGGCGTTGCTGCCCAGCCTCGTGTCGGTGCTGGCCGGTGCGGACCCGCAGCCCTGGCGGCGACTGCTCCTCGGCGTGGCGGCGACCGGCGCGGTGCTGGCCGGCGCGACCCGCCGGTGGCAGGCGCCGGTGCTGCTCGGCGGCGGGGTGTTGACGTTGTTGGCGCTGCACGAGCTGGCCCGAGGGTGGGATCTGCTGCCCCGGTGGATCTACCTGGGAATCGGCGGGCTGGCGCTGGTCGGACTCGCCGCCACCTACGAGCGGCGTCGACGTGACCTGGCTCGACTGCGCGCCGCGGTGGGCCGACTGACCTGAGTCGAACCAGTAGGGGTAGGGCCTGCCCTACCCCCCATTCGGGGGTTGTCGGGGTTACTGAGGGCTACCGCGATCGGGAGACTTGACATTAAGCCCGAACCACCCCGGTACGGGCGCAAGCGGAACGGGAGCAGCGATGGCGCTCGGAGCGGTGGCGGAACCGCCGGTACGACGGCGAGGCAGTGACTACGCACAGTTGTCCCGACGGATCAGCCAGGCGGGCCTGCTGGATCGGCGCCCCGGCTGGTATGTCACCCGCATCGTGCTCACCCTCGGTGCCTTCGTGGCCGGCTGGGTGGCCGTGTTCCTGCTCGGCGACTCCTGGTGGCAGCTCCCGCTCGCGGCCCTGATGGCAGTGGCCACCACCCAGGTCGCGTTCCTCGGTCACGACGCGGGGCACCGTCAGATGTTCCGTCGGCGTGGCCCCAGCGAGTTGGTCGGGCTGCTCGCCGGCAACGTGGCGGTGGGGATCAGCTACGGCTGGTGGGTCGACAAGCACAACCGGCACCACGCCAACCCGAACCACGAAGACGAGGACCCGGACGTCGGCGCGGGGGCCCTGGTGTGGACGCCCGAGCAGGCGTTGGAGACCCGGGGGTTCGGCCGTTGGATGGCGCAGCGGCAGGCGTACTTCTTCTTCCCGATGCTGCTGCTCGAGGGCCTGAGCCTGCACGTGGCGAGCATCCGGGCGATCGTCGGGCGGGAGGACGGCAAGTACGCCGTTCCGATGCGGCACCGGGCGGTCGAGGCGGCGTTGCTCGTCGCGCACACCGCCGCCTACGTGGCGCTGCTGTTGGCGGTCATGTCCCCGGTCAAGGCGCTGCTCTTCGCCGTCGTGCACCAGGCGCTGTGGGGCCTCTACATGGGCTGCGCGTTCGCGCCGAACCACAAGGGCATGCCGATGCCGACCGCCGAGGATGAGCTGGACTTCCTGCGTAAGCAGGTGCTGACCTCCCGCAACGTGCGCGGCAGCCGACTGGTGGACACCACGCTCGGCGGCCTCAACTACCAGATCGAGCACCACCTCTTCCCGAACATGCCCCGCGCCAACCTGCGCCGGGCCCAGCCGATCGTTCGCGCCTACTGTGTCGAGCAGGGCATCCCGTACGCGGAGACCGGGCTGGTCGAGTCGTACCGGCAGGCTCTCGGCCACCTGCACGAGGTGGGTCGGCCGCTGCGCGGCTGAACACACCAGGGGGAAGGTGGGGGCGGTGCCAAACGGCACCGCCCCCACCTGCGCGTATCGGGCCGATCGACATCCCGCTACCGCTGGTCGATGCCGGCCGGCGTCCCCGGTAGGGTCGGCGCATGGTAGACCTGCTCACCGCGGACGCGGTGCGAGAAGAGCTGAGCCGGTTGCCCGACTGGTCGGGTGACCCGACCGGCATCGGCCGTACCGTCCAGCTCGGCAGTTTCCCGGCGGCCATCGCCGTGGTGGACCGGGTGGCGAACCTGGCCGAGGAGCTCGACCACCATCCCGACATCGACATCCGATGGCGGACCCTGACCTTCCGCTGTGTCACGCACTCGGCCGGTGGGGTCACCCACCGGGACATCGAGTTGGCCGGGCGGATCGACGACATCGTCCGGAGCGCGGCATGAGATTTGAGATCAGCAAGGTGTTGGACGCCATCGAGGGTCGCGTCTGCACCGACCCGTCACTGGCCCGAGCCGTGATCGACCTGGCCGAGGTGATCCGCTACCAGGACATCGACGGTGGCCGGCCGGCCAGTCTGCTGCGCCTCGGCATGGTCATCGACGCGCTCTCCCGCGAGTTGGAGGAGGACAGCGTCCAGGTCTACGCGGTCGTGCACCGGGCGTTGCTCTCCGACGCCGACCTCACCTCGAACGAGCGGATGGTCGTCCGCCGCTGGGCCGACGACGGGCTCGTCGAGGTGCTCGACAACCCGGGTGACCGGATGTTGGAGGTCGCCGACCTGCTCGGTCTGCCGGTGCTCAGCCGGGTCCGCTTCGACGGGTTGCGCGGTCGGTTCCCGTGGCTGGTCGAACAGCCCGGTCGGGTGGTCGCGCCGGTGCCGGGCGCCGGCGGGCCGGTGTTCATCGCGCACGTCGGTGGTGGGCACTCGCCGGTGGCCGGGAAGCGGTCGCCGACCGGCGTCAAGCTGCTGGCCCGCCAGTGGCGCTGCCCGGAGTCGGGCTGCGCGCTGTTCGGCGGCGGTGGTGGGGGTGGCGCGTTCGCCGACCTGGCCGGGGGTGCCGACCGCAGCCCCGCAGCGCAGCCGCCGCCCGCGCTGCGCAACGGCGTGCCGACCTGCCCCCGCCATGGCGTACGGCTCGGTGACGCCGGCCCGCGTCCGCGTACCGAGGTGCTCGCGGTGCGCGTCGGCGGCCTGGTCCGACGGCGGTTCGTGCTCAGCGAGGAACAGCCGATCGTGGCCGGTCGGGCTCCCGAGCAGGACGGCGGGATCATGCTCGGGCAGTGGCTCAACGACGAGGCCCGGCGCTGGATCAGCCGTGGTCACGTCCGCTTCGAGCTGCGGGTCGGCGAGGTCATCGTGACCGACGTCAGCACCAACGGCTCCGGCATCCGCCCGGCCGGTTCGATGACCGAGTCCGACCGGATCCCGCTGGCGCCGCAGCAGTCCCGGGTGCTGGGTGAGAACGACATGGTGGAGCTGTACCCGGGGGTGCAGATCGGTCGGGCAGAGGAGTTGCCCACCGGTGCCCCGTTCACGCCCACCTCGGTGATGGCCGAGGCCCCGACGATGGCCATGCGCCTGCCCCGCCCCTGACGCGAAAGGCGGGCGTCGGGGTTCCGACGCCCGCCTTTCACCACGTTCCCGGGTCAGCCAGCCAGCACCTCGGCCAGCCGGGTCACCGCCAGGTCGATCTCCTCCTCGGTGATCACCAGCGGTGGGGCGAGCCGGATGGTGGAGCCGTGGGTGTCCTTGGCGAGCACTCCGCGCGCGGCAAGCCGCTCACACGCCTCCCGACCGCTCATCAGCGCCGGGTCGATGTCCAGCCCGGCCCACAGGCCACGGACGCGTACCCCGACGAGCCCCTTGCCGAGCAGCCCTTCCAGACCGGCCCGTAGCCGCTCACCCAGCTCGGCCGAGCGGCGCTGGAACTCGCCGGTGGCCAGCAGCCGGACCACCTCGATCGCCACCGCGCAGGCGAGCGGGTTGCCGCCGAAGGTGGAGCCGTGCTGACCGGGCTTGAGCACGCCGAGGACGTCGGCGTTCGCGGCCACCGCGGACACCGGCACGATGCCGCCGCCGAGCGCCTTGCCGAGCAGGTACATGTCCGGCACGACGCCCTCGTGGTCACAGGCGAAGGTCGCGCCGGTACGCCCCAGACCCGACTGGATCTCGTCGGCGATGAACAGCACGTCGCGTTCGGTGCAGAGCTGGCGTACGCCCGGCAGGTAGCCCTCCGGCGGCACCACCACACCCTGCTCACCCTGGATCGGCTCCAGCAGCACGGCGACTGTGTTCTCGTCGATCGCGGCGGTCAGCGCGGCCAGGTCGCCGTACGGCACGACAGTGAACCCCGGGGTGTAGGGCCCGAAGTCGGCGCGGGCGTCCTCGTCGGTGGAGAAGCTCACGATGGTGGTGGTCCGCCCGTGGAAGTTGCCCTCGGCGACCACGATGTTGGCCTGTCCGGCGGGCACGCCCTTGACCTGGTAGCCCCACTTGCGGGCCACCTTGATCCCGGTCTCCACCGCCTCGGCGCCGGTGTTCATCGGCAGCACGAGGTCCTTGCCGCACAGCTCGGCCAGCTCCCGGCAGAAGTCGGCGAACTGGTCGTGGATGAACGCCCTGCTGGTCAGCGTCAGCCGGTCCAGTTGGGCGTGCGCGGCGGCGATCAACTGTGGGTGGCGGTGACCGAAGTTCAGTGCGGAGTAGCCGGCCAGGCAGTCCAGGTAGCGGCGCCCGTCCACGTCGGTGAGCCAGGCGCCCTCGGCGGACGAGATCACCACCGGCAGCGGGTGGTAGTTGTGCGCGGTCCAGCGCTCGGCGTCCCGGACCGCTCCCGGCGTACGCAGCTTGTCATCCACTATCACTTGCTTGCCTTTCCCTGACGGAGTCGCAGCGTGCAGCACTTCGGTCCGCCGCCGGCCTTACGTAGCTCGGACAGGTCGACCCCGATGGTTTCGTAGCCCCGGTCGCGCAGCTTGGCGGCCAGGTCGGTGGCCTGCGCGGGCAGCACCACGTGCCGTCCGTCGCTGACCGCGTTCAGCCCCAGCACCTCGGCGTCGGCCATTGTGGCGTGCACCGCGTCGGGGAAGAGCCGGCGCAGCACAGCCTGGCTGCCCGGGGAGAAAGCCTCCGGCAGGTACGCGACGGTCCGCTCGTCGAGCACTGTCAACGCGGTGTCCAGGTGGTAGAAGCGCGGGTCGACAAGTTGCATGGTGATCACCGGGTAGCCGAAGACCTCCTGCAACTGGGCGTGTGCGGCGTGCGCCGTGCGGAAGCCGGTGCCGGCCAGCAGGTGGTCACCGGCCAGCAGGACGTCGCCCTCGCCCTCGTTGACGTGCTTCGGGTCGTACATCTCGAAGCCGGCGGCCTCGAACCAGGCCCGGTACGCGGGCGCCTCGTCGGCGCGCTGCGGGTCGCGGAACTGTACGGCCATCGCCTTGCCGTCGATCACGGTGCCGCCGTTGGCGGCGAAGACCATGTCAGGCAGGCCGGGCACCGGAGTGATCTCCTCGACGGTGTGGCCCAGGTCAAGGTACGTCTGGCGCAGCTGCTCCCACTGCCGGACGGCCAGCGCGGCGTCGACCGGCGCGCTCGGGTCCATCCAGGGATTGATCGCGTAATCGACGGCGAAGTACGTCGGCCGGCACATCAACAGGCGCTGGCTGGTGGCGTCCATCGTCATTGTCCTGCTCCCAGGGGTCGGGCGCGCCCGGCCACCGTGGCCCACGGGCTGGCGCCGTTGCTCAACGGTATGCGGCGTCAGCGGCAGGATCCACCACCGAGAGTTGCGCAGACCGAACATTCGTTGCGTGTGGCGGGCCATGTGAAGCGATTTGTTGCGTTGGAGCGTGGATGCGTCGGGTCTCTTGCCGCAGGCGAGGCGATCGGAGTGGGGGCGGGGGCCGAGAGTCGGGGCCGGAGGACTCGTTGGCAGCCTTTGCTCTGCTGCCCTATATGCGCCGCCAGACGGGTTCCACCCTCACCGGCGAGTACCGGATCCGTCGGCCACTGTCCGGCGCCGCCGCGCCGGAAGCCCGCCGGACGCCTGCCGGACGCCCGGTGGAAGCCCGCCGGACGCCGGTGGAAGCCCCGCCGGACGCCCGGTGGCGCATATAGGTATGCAGAGCAAAGGGCGGTGTTCGTGGTTCTCCCGACCGCGGGGACGCGCGAGTTGGCTGCTCGGCGACCTGGACCGGAACCGTCGAACCCCGGACACACTTCAGGGGCGGCGAACCGCCGCCCCTGAAAGGGTGTCGCCCGGCCGGCGAACCACCGGACTGATCGGGCTGCCGGCGAACCGCCGGCTGTTCGCCGGTGCATCACCGGCGAGCGGAACAGTGCCCGCTAGAAACGATCCACAAACTGTGAGTCAAGCCACTCTCGGAAGCGCGGCACCCAGTCGCCGTCGGTGGTCGGCCAGTCGAACTGGCCGGTCATCGCGAGCACCCCGATCACGACCGCGGCCAACCCGATCAGCACGCCGAAGAGCGCGTCGGTCTTGCCGGCGACGTGCCGACGACGGGTGGCCATCAGGCCGAGGACCGCGAGCACCGCGCCGAACGCGCCGAGCCCGATTCCGTACCCGGCCAGGGTCCCGGTCAGCACGAACATCGCGCCGGCGACCGAGACGATCAGGCCGAGGGTGGCGAGCAGGCTGGCCCGCGGCTTCGGGCCACGCGTCACCGGCGGCTCGGGCGTGCTCACGCCCGGGGTCGGGTCGACCGGGCGGTCCGTGGCGACCCGGTCGGTGGTGTCGGGCCGACGGGTGGTGCTGTCGAGGTCGGCGTCCCGCTCGGCGGTGCGCGCCGTGGTCGGGGTGACGGTGGGCCGGGACTCGGTCTCCACCCCGTGGGCGGTGCGGGGCTCGGGTGCGACCGGGCTGGTCGTGCCGGTCACCGGCTCGGGTGCGACGGGGCGGGTCGTGCCGTTCACCGGCTCGGGTGCGACCGGGCGGGAGGCGGTGCCCCGGGAATCGGTCTCCGCCGGTCGCCCGGTGGCGGCTCGGGCAACCGCCGCCCGCTCGTTTGCCCGCCGCTCGGCCTCGCTGGTCTGGCCGCCGGTCGCGCCGGCGCTGCGATACGTCGTCTGCTCGGCGTCCCGGTCGGTGACCACCGGGCGGCCGACGGTGTCGTCGGACTGACCGGTCTCGGTGACCGGGGTGTCGCGGCCGTCGACGCGGCCGTCGAGGTTCTCATCCCGCGTCGGTGCCGGCTCGGACCGGCGGGACAGCGAAGGAATCCTGACCACTACACACCTCCTGATGAATGCGTGGTGGCCGACGGAAAGGGTGGCACCCACGCGGTGTCGGCCCTCAAATACCCACCTGGGCGTTTCCTGACACCAATCCTGGGTACGGTCGCCGAGAACGGCCCTGACCGGGCGGGGCTGGCTATCCTTGGCACCTGTGCCAGAGGGACACACGATCCATCGCCTGGCGGCCCGGCACGCCGAGCTGTTCGCCGGGGACAAGCTGCACGCCGCCAGCCCGCAGGGCCGCTTCGCCGAGGGTGCCACCCGGCTCTCCGGGACGGTGCTGGAGAGCACCGAGGCGTACGGCAAGCATCTGCTGCACCACTACGCAGGCGAACTGACGTTGCACGTACACCTCGGGTTGTACGGCACGTTCACCGACGGGCCGGGGGAGCCGCCGGAGCCGGTCGGGCAGGTGCGACTACGACTGGTCAGCGACCGGCACTGGCTCGACCTGCGCGGGCCGACGGCCTGCGAGCTGCTCACCCCACCCGAGGTGGCCGCGCTGCGCGACCGTCTTGGGCCGGACCCGTTGCGCGCCGACGCCGACCCGGAGCGGGCGTACGCCCGGATCGCCCGCAGCCCCACCCCTCTCGCCGCGCTGTTGCTGGACCAATCCGTGGTGGCCGGCACCGGTTTGATCTTCGTGACCGAGGCGCTCTTCCGGGCGGGGCTGCCGCCGACGATGCCGGGCCGACAGTTGACCACTACCGGCTGGGACGCGCTCTGGGCCGACCTGGTCGGGTTGATGCGGCTCGCGGTCAAGCACGGCCGGATCGACACGGTCCGCGACGCGCACCTGCCGGAGGCGATGGGGCGGCCGGCGCGGGTGGACCGGCACGGCGGCGAGGTGTACGTCTACCGCCGCCCGGGAGCGCCCTGCCACGTCTGCGGCACCGAGGTCAGTCGCGGCGAACTAGCCGGCCGCAACCTGTACTGGTGCCCCACCTGCCAAACCGCCTGACCCCGCCCCCCCCGCCCCGCACCCCCGTACCCCCGCGCCGATCTTGCAGTTTCTGTTGTCGGTATGGGGGGATATGCACCCTAGGTCGGGACAGAAAGTGCAAGATCGCGGAGGTGGGTCGGGGGCACCGCCGCGTGATCGCCGAGCCGGGCCTTAGTCGGTGTCGAGCAGCCAGCGGACCACTTCGATCTTCTCGGGGAAGACGGTGTCGTCGGCGACGCTCCAGGACAGCGTGTGGCCGATCGTCCAACCCCGGACCCGCTCCCGGTCCAGGCCCAGTTCATCGCTGAGCCGGTGCAGTCGATGCCGGACGGCGGCCGGGGAGTGGCCCAACTCCGGGCCGCGCACCATCGGCACGACCGAGAACTCCCGTTCCCCGGTCAGCGGCTTCGGGTCGATCGCCAGCCAAGGCCCTCGGGCGGCGTCGAGTGCGTCGGCGGCGAGGATGTTGCCGGCGTGCAGGTCCTGGTTGACCAGCACCTGCTCGCCCTGGCTCGACGCCAGGCCGGTTACCAGTTCGAGCGCCGCGTCCAGCAGCCGTCGCTCATACGGTCGGCCGGCCCGTTCCCAGGCCCGGGGCATCCGGTCGATCCAGCCGGCGGCCTCCTGCGCCAGCGGGGTGAACGGCGCGCCGGCCGATCGCCAGAGCCGGGGGAGCAGACCGACCACCACGTCCAGCGCTCGGTCCGGCGGTAGGTCGTGCAGGGGAGTGCCGGGCTGGCAGCGTTCGAGCAGCAGGGCACGCCGCTCGGGGTCGTGGGCGAGCAGACGGATCGCCGCGTCACCGTCCCACTGGGCCAAGGCGTCGGCCTCGTACCGGCTCTCCTCGTCGGGGTACTGGAGCTTCAGCACCGCCGCGGTGCCGTCGGGCAGGTGGACGGGGAGCGCCAGTGACGCGTACGCCTGCCGGAAGGGCGGGCCGACCCGCAGCGACCAGCGCTCGGCGCACTCGTTCAGCCACGTCGGGAGTGTGGCCAGCCAGGCGCGACCGGCCTGTGATCCGCGTACCCAGTCGAGCCCCTCGGGCAGATCCATCCGGTGCTCCTGAGTCGTGCGGCGATTCGTGCCGGCTGTCAGGTGATTCGGCCGGGCCACGGCGTTCCCACGCCGGTCCACAGTGGCTAGCGTGGACGGGTGCAGATTGGTGTGAACGTACCGAACTTCGCCCCGGGCACCGACCCCGACGTGCTGCGCCGGTGGGCGCAGACGGTGGAGGGTCTCGGCTTCGACCTGTTGATGGTCTCCGATCACATCGCGGTGACACCGGACGTGGCCGAGCAGTATCCGGCGCCGTTCTACGAGCCGTTCACCACGCTGTCCTGGCTGGCCGGGGTGACCAGCCGGGTTCGGCTGGGCACGACTGTGCTCATCGTCCCGTACCGGCACCCGCTGCTCACCGCCCGGATGGCGGCGAACCTCAACCGGCTCAGCGGCGGCCGGCTCGTCCTCGGTGTCGGCGTCGGCTGGGCCCGGCAGGAGTTCGAGGCGCTCGGCGTGCCGTTCCGGCAGCGCGGCGCGCTGACCGACGAGTACCTGCACACCATGCGCGAGGCCTGGCAGGACACCGACGACTACGACACGGCTGCGATCCCGATCTGGGTCGGTGGCAACAGCGAGGCCGGCATGCGCCGCGCGGTACTGCTCGGTGACGCGTGGCACCCGCTGCGGATCACGCCGGCACGGCTCGCCGAGGCTGTCGGACGACTGGCGGAGATCGCCGACGAGTTGGGTCGCCCGGTGCCGGCAGTGGTGCCGCGGATCGCGCTCCAGGAGACCCGAGAACCGATCACCGACCCGGACCGGCTCGCCGGTGTCGGCACCATCGATCAGATCGTCGCCGACCTGGACAAGCTTCGTTCGCTCGGCGCGGACACGGTGGTGCTGGACCCGTTCAACGGCGACCTGACCGAGATCCGTCAGCCCGAACGCGCCTGGCGGACCCTTGCGGCAGTGGCCGCACATCACGCAACCCAGGAGGACCGATGACCCCCGACGACGAGAAGTTTCTCCGCCACGCCGTGGAAATCGCCAGGCGGGCGGGGGCTTCCGGCGAACGGCCGTTCGGCTCGTTGCTGGTCGACGCGGCCGGCGTCGTCCTGATCGAGGACCACAACACTGTGGTTTCCGACGCGGACATCAGCGCCCATCCGGAGTTGAAGCTGGCCCGCTGGGCCGCTCGGGAACTCTCCCCCGAGGTGGCAGCCAGCACCACCATGTTCACCAGTTGTCAGCCCTGCGCGATGTGCGCGACGGCGATCGACCGGTCCGGCCTCGGGCGGGTGGTGTACGCGCTGTCCACCGAGCAGTTCGAGGAGGTCAAGCCGGCCACCCCGCCGCTGCCACCGGTCCGCTACGAGGGGCCGGCGCTGTTCGACGAGGCACGCCAGCCGATCGACGACTACTACTGACCGGGCCCGTCTGAGGCGGTCTGGTAGGTGAGGGCGAGACGACCCGCCACGTCCACCGTCACGACACCTGGCCGCGCCGAGGCCGAGGGCTGCCCCGGGTGCTCAGGCCGTGTTGCGGACGCGTGCGCGCCACAGGTCGTCCTGGGTGCCTGCCTTGTGCCAGAGGTGGGCGACGCCCTCCGGGCCGAGGTCGTCGAGGGGTACGAGGAAGTCAGTGGACAGCGTTCTGGCGAATTCGTCGACATCGGCGATCATGCGGGGGGTGCTGGCGGCGGCACCCAGCCGACGCAACGTCCGGGACAGCAGGACCAGGGTGTGGTCGCCGCTCGGCCGAGCGGCCATGAGCGTGGTGACGTATGCCGAGGCGGGGGAGGTGGACAGCTCCCGGGAGTGGGTGGCGAAGTCGGCGACCTCCCGTGGCTGCAGGCGTAGGTCGTAGGAGGCGATGGTTCCGCCGGGGTGGTGGTGGAAGCGCCAGGTATCCGGATCGAGCCGCTCAAGCCGGTAGGCCAGGCTTCCCTGAATGTGGGGCCCTTCCCGCATCGGCAACGGCTGGATGAATCCGTCGCCGATGCCGGCGTCGACCAGCCAGCGTCGGCCACCGAGGTCGACCAGCAGCGCGTTGTGGTTGCCCCACATCGCCTCGCCGCGGGTAGCGCGCATGACTGCGGCCTCCACCATGGTCACCTGGAAGCCGGCCAGACGCAGCAGCATGGCCAGGCCGGCGTTCTGCTCGTAGCAGTAACCGCCGCGCCGCCGCCGCACGAGCTTGTCGAAGAGCGCCTCCGCATCGAGGGCGATCGGCCGGCCGAGCTGGATGTCGAGGTTTTCGTACGGCACGGCGTATCGCCAGGCCTGATGCAATGCGAACAGCGTTTCCACGTCGGCTGCGACGCGCCCGTGGTGCCCGATTCTGTGCAACGTCTGCCTCATCGCTGCCTTTGTGTCCATCATCGACCTCCTAAGTGAGAGAACTTCCTCCGTTTAGGAAAGTGTAAGTGAGAGAATGGCATCCGTATGCTGGTCAGGTGAAGAACGAGAGCCCCAGGCTCCGGGCGGACGCCAGGCACAACCGCGAACAGATCATCGAGGCGGCCCGCGCACTCATCGCCGAACGCGGTGTCGAAGTGCCGATGGAGGAGGTGGCCCGCCGCGCCGGTGTCGGGGCCGCCACCCTCTATCGCCGGTTCCCCGACCGTGAGGCTCTGGTACGCGGGGTCGCGCTGGACGGCTTCGACCGCGTGGTCGCCATCGCTCGCGACGCCGAAGACGAGGAGCCTGACGCGTGGCATGCGCTCGCACGCTTCGTCCGCCGGGCGGCCGCCGAGCTGAGGCTGGCGACCTGGCTGTCGATCTGGTTCACCAGCACCTGGGAAGAGCTGCACGCCGAGCCCGAGGAGCAGCGGCTCCGTCAAGCCCTGCTGAAGATCCTCGACCGGCTCGTCCGCCGCGCCCAAGCCGATGGTGACCTGCGTCCCGACGTGGACGCCGGCGACCTGACCCTCATGATGGCGCTGCTGCTGAGGCCACTACCCGGCCTACGCGCGGAGCTCACCCAGCGCAGCGTGGACCGCTACCTGACCCTCATGCTCGAGGGCCTGCGTGCTGGCCCGGACGTCCAAGCCCTTCCCCCCGCCGAGATCGGCCTGGTCGACCTCGGGGGCGCCTGATGGATGCGGGGGCGCGGACCATCGCCACAGACGGGCGGCCGCCCCCGTTGCGATGTGACGCAGCAGGAATTGACAGTCGACCCGCTGCCAGAGCAGGGTTGAGCGGTGACAACGATGTCAACGGGCAAATGGGAGGAAAAGCCTCCCGCCGCGCTCCGACCCCGGCCAGTCGATTCGTGGCGTACCGTTGGCGGTTTTGCGGCGCGGACCCGGTCCGTCGCCGATCCTGGCCGTATGTCCCTTTCCTACCCGACGGTGACCAGCTGAGATGACCGACGTGCCCCGATCCGACGCCGCAACGACCCCTGCTCCGGCGGGGTCACCAGACCTGCCCGATCTGAACGAGTTCCTCGTCGACCAGACCCGGACGCTGCTCGACACCGCCCGCCGCTCGGTCCGGCCCGAGGGCGGCTTCTGGTGGCTCACCGACGACCGCACCCCGGATCGCGGCGAACCGATCCACACCTGGATCACCTGCCGGATGACCCACGTGGCCGCCCTCGCCCACCGCAACGGCGACCCGGACGCCGCCGCCCTGGTCGACCACGGGATCACCGCGCTCAGCACGCTGCTGCGCGACGACCGGTACGGCGGCTGGTTCGGCGCGGTGGACCAGCAGGGAGTACCCGTCAACGACCGTAAGGCCGGCTACGACCACGCGTTCGTGCTGCTCGCCGCCTCCAGCGCCGCGCGCGCCGGACGGCCCGGCGCGGACCGGCTGCTCGCCGACGTGCTGGACGTCGTGCGGGACCGGTTCTGGGACGACGACGCCGGCGCGGTCCGCGAATCGTGGAACCGGGACTGGACGGTCACCGAGGACTACCGGGGCGCCAACAGCAGCATGCACATGGTCGAGGCGTTCCTCGGCGCTGCCGCCGCCACCGGTGACGCGAGCTGGGCCGACCGGGCCCTGCGGATCGCCACCCACCTGGTGCACGGTGAGGCGGCCCGACACGACTGGCGGCTGCCCGAGCACTTCACCACCGACTGGACGCCGCTGCCCGACTACAACCGGGACCAGCCCGCCGACCCGTTCCGGCCGTACGGCTCCACGATCGGGCACTGGCTGGAGTGGGCCCGGCTGCTGCTGGAGTTGGAGGCGGTGCTGCCGCAGCCACCCCGCTGGCTGCTCGCCGACGCCCGCGCCCTGTTCGCCGCGGCCGTGCGTCGCGGCTGGGCGGTCGACGGCGCGGACGGCTTCATCTACACCATCGACTGGGACGACCGGCCGGTGGTGCGCTCCCGGATGCACTGGGTTCTCGCCGAGGCCATCGGCGCGGCGATCACCCTGCACCGCCGCACCGGGGACACCGTCTACCTCGACTGGTACCAGGTCTTCTGGGCGTACGCCCGTCGCGGTCTCATCGACCAGACCGGATGGCGGCACGAGTTGGACGCGCAGAACCTGCCCGCCGACACGGTCTGGCACGGCCGACCGGACGTCTACCACGCCTACCAGGCGGTACTGCTGTCCCGCGCGGCCGACGGGCTCGGCGGCCCCGGCCCGCTCGCACCGGGGGAGGTGACCGCGTGATCGTCGTCGCGGGTGAGGCGCTGATCGACCTCGTCGTCACCGCCGAGGGGCAGCGGGCCGTGCCCGGTGGCTCCCCGGCGAACGTCGCGGTCACCCTGGCCCGGCTCGACCAGCCGGTACGACTGCTGGCCCGACTCGCCAGCGATGCGTACGGTCGGCAACTCGTCGAGCATCTGAGCGCCAACCGGGTGGACCTGGAGTGGGCGGTACGCGCCGAGGAGCCCACGTCGGTGGCGGTGGCCACCCTGAACGCCGCCGGGCAGGCCAGCTACGAGTTCCGGCTGGCCGGTGCGGCCGACTGGCAATGGACGCCGCAGGAGCTGCCCGAGCTGGCCGGCTCACCGGCGATCGCGCTGCACACCGGATCCCTCGCGCTCGCGTTGGCACCCGGCGCGAACGCGCTGGAGGACCTGCTCACCCGGGAACGCCGGCGGGATGGGCTCACCGTCTCCATCGACCTCAACCTGCGCCCGAGCATCGTCACCGACCGGGCGGCGGAGCAGGAACGGGTAGGCCGGCAGATTCGCCTCGCGCACCTGGTCAAGGCCAGCGACGAGGACCTGGCCTGGCTCTACCCGGGCCGTTCCGTGGCCGACGTGATGACCGAGTGGCGTACCGCCGGTGTGTCCTGCGCCGTGGTGACCCGCGGCGGGGACGGCGCCTGGCTGCTCGCGCCGGACGGCTCGCTGCACGAGGAGCCGGCGGTCCGCACCACGGTGGTCGACACCGTCGGCGCCGGCGACTCGTTCACCGGTGGCCTGCTGGCCGCGCTGGCCGACCTTGACGCGCTCGGTGACCGCCCCGCCGACCGGCTCGCCGCGGTGACCCCGCAGCAGTGGGGTGCGGTGCTCCGGCAGGCCGCCACTGTGGCGGCACTGACCTGCGGCCGTCGGGGTGCCGACCCGCCCCGCCGCTCGGAGGTGGCGGCCCGCCTCACCCCCGCAAACTGACTCCTTTGCTCTGCACCCGCGGATGCGACGGCTACGAGCCGTGACCGGCCGTGACCGCTGGTGACCGGCCGTGACCGGTGCGCATAAGGGTGCAGAGCAAAGGAGGGGGCAGGGGGTTGTCGGCCTTGCTCCTCCGGGGCGTGCACGTCCTGCTCAACGCTCGCGGTTCCGCCACCGGATGGGGCGGGCGGGGGTCAGGTGAGGCCGCGGGGTCGGAGCCGCGTGGGGAGCACCGTGGTTGTCGGTGGGGAGTCGTCGCCGGCTATGCGCTCGAACAGCCGTTCTGTGGCGACCCTCGCCAGTTCCCGGGTGTCGTAGGCGACGACGGTCAGCGGTCGGGGCATCAGGTGGGCCAGCTCGAAGTCGTCGAAGCCGACCAGCGCGGCGTCACTGCCCCGCCGGTGCAGCTCCTGGAGCGCGCCGACGGTGAGCCGGTTGTTGGCGCAGAAGAACGCGGTGGGCGGCTCCGGAAGGTCGAGCAGCGCGGCCACCGCCCGGCTGGCCTCCTCGGGAGCGATGAGCCGCTCACGGATCAGCGACTCGTCCGGCTCGACCCCGGCGGCGTCCAGTGCCGCCCGTGCCCCGGCCAGCCGCTCCCGCATCGTGGGTACGCTCGGAGCGCCGAGCAGCAGCCCCACCCGTCGATGCCCCTCGTCGAGCAGCGCGCTCACCCCGGCGTGGCTGCCACCCCGGTTGTCCAACAGCACGGCGTCGGCCTGAAGCCCCTGCGGCGGCCGGTCCAGGAACACCACAGGCATGCCCAGCTCGACCTCCCGACGCAGGAACGAGTGGTCCAGGCCCGCCGGCACCACCAGCAGGCCGTCGACGCGGCGTTGGGTGAAATCCTGGAGCAGGGCGCGTTCGCGCTCCGGGTCCTCCTCCGACGACGCGGTGATCAGCATGGTGCCGTGGGCGGCGGCGATCTCGGCGGCGACGCTCGCGATGGTCGCGTAGAACGGGTTGGCGATCTCCTCGATCAGCAGCCCGACCGTGGCGTTGAGCTGCCGGGAGCGCAGGTTACGAGCGATGTCGTTGCGCCGGAAGCCCAGCTCGGCGATGGCGGCCAGCACCCGGCCGACCAACTCCTGGCCGACCGGCTCGTCGTTCACGACCCGGGAGACCGTCTTCAGGCTGACGTCGGCCCGCCGGGCCACGTCGACCATCGTGGGACGCCGACGCACTGTCGGCCGGGTCGGGGTCTGGGTCACGGGGTGGTCCTCCACGGCAGGCGCGGGTCAACGGTCGAGGGCGGCGAGCGCGTCGACCGCTTTTCGGGCGGCGATGAGCACCGGATCCCAGACCGGCGCGTACGGCGGAGCGTAGCCCAGGTCCAGCTGTGTCATATCGTCCACCGTCATGCCGTTCCACAGCGCCACGGCCAGCGAGTCGATCCGTTTGGCCGCCTCGGACCAGCCGACGATCTGCGCGCCGAGCAACCGGCCGCTGGGGCGCTCGGCGATCAGCTTGACGGTCATCGGCCGGGCGCCCGGGTAGTAGCCGGCCCGGTTGGTCGACTCGGCGATCACCGAGACGAACTCGAAGCCGGCAGCCGTGGCGTCGCGCTCGCGCAGACCCGTCCGACCCACCTCCAGGTCGCAGACCTTCGTCACCGCCGTGCCGATCACGCCCGTGAAGGTGGCGTACCCGCCGCCGATGTTGATCCCGGCGACCCGGCCCTGCTTGTTGGCGTGCGTGCCGAGCGGCACGTGCACCGGCAACCCGCTGACCCGGTGCAGGGTCTCCACGCAGTCACCGGCCGCCCAGACCCCGGGGTGCCCGGGCACCCGCATCCGGCGGTCCACCCGGATCGCGCCGGTCGGCCCGAGGGGCAGCCCGGCCGCCTCCGCGAGCGCGGCGTTGGGGCGTACGCCCAGACCCATGACCACGACGTCGGTCGGGATCGGCCCCTCGGCGGTGACCACGGCGGACACCCGGCCGTCCCGCTCCTCCAGGCCGGTCACCGGCAGGCTGCCGCGGATCGTGATGCCGAGGCCGCGCATCGCCTCGGCGACCAGCTCGCCCATGTCGCTGTCGACAGTCGACATGGGCTGCTCGCCGGCCTCCACCAGGGTCACCGAGAGGCCGCGTTGGATGAGGGCCTCGGCGATCTCGACGCCGATGTACCCGCCGCCGACCACCACGGCCCGGCGCGGCTGCGGGTCGGCGTCCAGCCAGTCGCGTAGCGCCGCGCCGTCGTCGAGGGTCTGCATGCCGAACACGCCGCCCGCGTCGGTGATCGCCCACGACGGTTTCACCGGCACCGCGCCGGTGGCGTACATCAGGTCGTCGAAGCGTTCGCGGACCTCGCCGCCGCCCTTCAGGTCCCGCGCGACCACCTCGCGGCGTTCCAGGTCGATGGCAGTGACCTCGTGACGCATCCGGACGTCCATCGCGTAGTCGGTGCGGAACGTCTCCGGGGTCCGGGCGATCAACGCCTCGGGGCCGGGCACCAGGCCACTGATCCAGTACGGGATGCCGCACGCCGAGTAGGAGGTGAAGTTGCCCCGCTCGAAGACCACGATCTCCAGGTCGCCACGGTCACGGCGGCGTCGGGCCTGGGACGCCGCCGACATACCGGCGGCGTCTCCGCCGATGACGATCAGCCGTTGCGCCACGGGTTCATCCTGTCATGCGGTGATCAGCCGCGGGTCTGCCGCGCGACGTCCTGCACCACGTCGGTGAGTCGGCCGGTGCGCTCGAACACCGCGCGCTGCCGCGCCGCGCCGCTGCCGTGCCGGCGCAACCCACCCAGCAGGTCGGTCACCTCGGCCCAGTCGCCGTGCTGCTCCAGCGCCGGCCGCATCCGCTCCACGAACCGGTCCAACAGCTCCCAGGCCGGGCGCAGCTCACCGTTGGTGACGTCGACGGCTTCACCTTCCAGGCCGTCATGGGCGGCCCGCCAGTGCGCCCCGACCAGCAGGTGGTGGTCGGTCTGCAACGCCGGTCGGCCGGCCTCGACATCCGCCATGGCGGTGGCCACCAGCGCCCGGACCAGCGCGGCGACCAGCACCGCGTCGTCCACCGACGGGCAGACGTCGCCGATCCGCAGCTCCACGGTCGGATACTTCGCCGACAGGCGGGCGTACCAGTAGAGCATCCCCTCGTCGAGCATCACCCCGCTGGAGATCAACTGGCGGATCAGCCGCTGGTAGTGCTCGTGCGACTCCAGGAACGGCGTCGGCGCCACCGACGGCCAGCGCTCCCACTCCACCGAGCGCCAACTGGCGTAGCCGGTGTCCTCGCCCCGGGAGAACGGCGAGTTGGTGGTGACCGCGTGCAGCATTGGCAGCCACGGCCGTACGTGGTTGAGCACCTGCACGCCGGTGTCCGGGTCGGGCACCCCGACGTGTACGTGCATGCCGTTGTTGCCGGGGCCGGGGACGAGCAGCCGGAACCGCTCGATCATCCGGTCGAAGCGGGGCTTGTCCACCACTGGCGGCACCGGGCCGTCCACCGGGCCGGTGCCGATGGCGAGCAGGCGTACGCCGGCCCGCTCGGCGGCGTCGGAGAGCGCCCGACGCAGGACGCCGAGGGAGTGCCGGATCGACGAGAGCTCGAGGCCGGGCGGGCTGCCGATCTCGATCTGACTGGTCTGGAACTCCCGCTCCACCTGCCCGCGAAGTTCGGCCGGCACCTGCTCCATGACCAGGTCCACGGCCGGAACCGCGGCCCCGGTGTGCGGGTCGACGAGCAGGAACTCCTCCTCGACACCCACGGTGAGCAACCCGGTCGCCGCAGCCATGTCGCTGGGCGCCTCCGCCACCTGACCCGTCATCGACATCACCCGTCCGTTCCTACCGTTCGCGGTCCGTCCGCGCCGGTCCTTCGTGGTTACCCAACGTGGCGATGCCGGGAAACGTGGCGGCGACGCGGCGTTGGAGGGCGGGCCGCCGGGGATTCGGCTGGGTGACGTGACAGCGGGTCCTATGCTGAGCCGGTGCCGGTGCTGCTGGGCTATGTCGGGGTCGCGTGGATGTCCGCGTTCGCCCAGCTCACTCTGCTCGCGGGCCGACCGGTCGACCTGCTGGCGGGCGCCGCGCTGACCGCCCTGGTCCTGCTCGCGGTGGTGCTGGCGGCCCGGGTGCACGACCGGGCGGGCGCGCCCGGTGCCGGGCCACGGTGGGCCGGCCTGCGGGCCCGCTCCCGAAGTCGCCGGATGCCCCGCCAGATCGACCCGGATGCCGCCGGTCGGCCTCGTCCCCGTGCTCCGGGGCACCCCTCGGCCGCGTAGCGCCTCGCCGCCGCGCGGCCGATCCCGCCGTCACCGGCCACCCCTGCTGAGCGGATACCGCCCGGGGGAGGGCCTCACCGGAATCGGACCGAGGGGCTTCCCATGCTTGCCTTCGCACCACTGCACGACGCTGTCGCCGCTGCCGGCAGCGCGCTGTCCTGGCTCACCGAGCTGCTCGAACCACTGGCCGGCGGCGGGGCGACCGCCGCCGCCATCGTGCTCTTCACCATCGCCGTCCGCCTGCTGATCTCGCCGCTGACCGTCGCGCAGGTCCGTGGTGAGCGGCGGCGCGCGGCGCTCGCCCCGCAGGTGCGTGACCTTCAGAAGCGGTACGCCGACGACCCGGCGACGCTTCAGCGCGAGGTGTTCACGTTGTACCGCGAGGCTGGCGCGAACCCGATCGCCGGCTGCCTGCCGCTGCTCATCCAGGCGCCGTTCCTGCTGGTGCTGTACCGGTTGTTCAGCACCAGCGAGGGTGGCACCGGGTTGCTGGACGAGCGGTTGGCCGGCGTACCACTGGGTCACCACCTCAGCGACGGGCTGGCCGGTGCGGCCGGACCGCTGTTCGGCGTACTGCTGGTGGTGTTGCTGGTGGTGGCCTGGTGGTCGTCGCGGCGGGCCCGCCGGGCGTCGGCTGCGGTGGGCACTGTGGCCGGTACGCCGGCCGAGGGGCCGGGGGCGGCCACGCTCGGCCGGCTGCTGCCCCTGCTGCCCTTCACGACGGTGCTGGTGGCGCTGGTGCTGCCGCTCGCCGCAGTGATCTACCTGGTGACCACCAGCGTGTGGTCGGCTCTTGAGCAGGCGGTGCTCCGCCGCCCGCAGGCGGTCCCGACGCGCCCCCTGGACAGAAACAGTTAACTGTCTTAATAATTGGCAGCAACGTTGACGTCCATAAATGCCCGTCCGGGCCCGGAGGGTCGCATGAAACGCTCCAGATCCCTTGTCCTGTCCCTCGTAGCCGCCCTCGCGGCGACACTCGGCGCGGCCTGGGTGGCGCTGCCCGCGTACGCCGCCGGGGCCACCGCCAGCTTCGTCAAGACCGCCGACTGGGGCTCCGGCTGGGAGGGGAAGTACACCATCACCAACGGCGGCAGCTCGACCATCAACGGCTGGAACCTCGCCTTCGACCTGCCGTCCGGCACCACCCTCGGCAGCTACTGGGACGCGTTGCTCAGCTCGTCCGGCCAGCGGCACACCTTCACCAACCGATCGTGGAACGGCGCGATCGCCCCGGGCGCGTCGGTCTCCTTCGGTTTCCTGGCCAGCGGCTCCGGCTCACCGAGCGGCTGCCAGCTCAACGGCGCGTCCTGCGGCGGCGGTACCCCACCGACCACGCCACCGCCCACCACGCCACCGCCCACCGACCCGCCCACCGGTGGGCTGCCGAAACACCTGCTCACCGGGTACTGGCACAACTTCGACAACCCCGCCGTCGAGCTGCGGCTCCGCGACGTCCCCGCCGAGTACGACCTGGTGGCGGTCGCCTTCGCCGAGGCCACCGCGACTCCCGGCGCGCTCACCTTCGGCGTCGACCCCGGGCTGGCCGCCGCGCTCGGCGGCTACACCGACGCGGACTTCACCGCCGACGTGCGCACCCTGCACAGCCGGGGCAAGCGGGTGATCCTCTCCGTCGGTGGTGAGACCGGCCGGGTAACAGTGAACAACGCCGCGTCGGCCACCGCGTTCGCCAACACGGCAGCCGCGTTGATCGCCCGGTACGGCTTCGACGGGATCGACATCGACCTGGAGAACGGGCTCAACCCGACCTACATGGCGCAGGCGCTGCGTGCGCTGCGGGCCACTGTCGGGTCGAGCCTGATCATCGCGATGGCGCCGCAGACCATCGACATGCAGAACCCGGCCGGCGGCTACTTCAAGCTGGCGCTCGACATCAAGGACATCCTCACTGTCGTCAACACCCAGTACTACAACTCCGGCGCCATGCTCGGCTGCGACCAGAACGCCGCGTACGGCCAGGGCACCGTGAACTTCATCGTCGCTTTGGCCTGCATCCAGTTGGAGGCCGGGCTCCGCCCCGACCAGGTCGGCCTCGGCCTGCCCGCCGGAGCGGGAGCGGCCGGCGGCGGCATCGTCGCGCCCAGCGTGGTCAACGCCGCCCTGGACTGCCTGGCCCGAGGCGCCAACTGCGGCAGCTTCCGCCCGCCGCGCACCTACCCCGGCATTCGGGGCGCGATGACCTGGTCGGTGAACTGGGACGTCAGCAACGGCAACGGCTTCGCCAACACGGTGGGCCCACACCTGGACACCCTGCCCTGACCGCGCTCGCCGGCGTCCGGACCGGACGCCGGCGGTGAGCGGGAACGCGGATCAGCGACCGGCGGTCACCGACGGCCGGTCGCCGCGGTCCCGACGCTTGCGAACCTTACGGATCGCCCAACTGGCCACCATCACGACGAAGACCGCGACGATCGCGTAGTTGAACCAGTCGCTGTAGCGCTCGACGTCCTGCCAACGGCGTCCGAGCGCGTAACCGGCTCCCACGATGAGACCGTTCCACACCCCACTGCCGATGGTGGTGAGCAGGATGAACTCACCCAGCGGCATCCGGTTGGCCCCGGCCGGCACGGAAACCAGGCTGCGGACCACCGGCACCACCCGGCCGATCAGCACCGCCCACCGACCGTGCCGCTCGAACCACTTGTCGGCCTTCTCCAGGTCGTCGCTGTCCACCAACGGGATGTGGTCCAGCCAGCGCTTGAGCCGTTCCTCGCCCAGCGCCGCGCCTAGCCAGTAGAGCACCAACGCGCCGACCAGCGAGCCGACCGTCGCGGCCAGCACCACGAGGAAGACGTTGAACTCACCCTCGTGTGCCAGGAAACCGGCGAGGGCCAGCACGATCTCACTGGGGATCGGCGGAACGATGCTCTCCAGCGCCACCAGCAGCGCCACTCCGACCGGGCCCATCGCCTCGATCACCGAGGCCACCCAGCCGGTCAACCCGGTGAACTCGGACGGGTCGCCAGCCTGGGCGTACGCCATGGTCGTCCTTCCGGTCGGCTGTCGGGGATCGGATGGTCATACCCAGCGGGGCGCGAACCACACCTGCGCTCAGTGCTCCGGGTGCAGCGCGGTGTCAGCCGGCCCCTGCCGCCAACCAGTGAACACCACTGTCAGGCCGGCGCGGGACGGCGCGCAGCAGAACGGGCCGGCGACGGCCTCGGCCGTCGGGTCCAGCGGGGCGAGCCGGACCAGTCGCCACGGCTCGTCGTCGACCCGGGCGCGGATGGTCAGCGCGTCGCGGGCCCGGCTGACCCGGACGGTCACCTCCCGGTCCGCCCACTCCGGCACCGGCCCCACCGACCAGTCGGAGAACTCCCGGGTCACCACGGCGCCGAGCTGCGCCTCGCCGTCGCTCACCTCGACACCGGCCTTGGTCCAGGTCCGTTCGTCGACGCGGACGAACGCCCCGGCCTGGTCGAACTGCGCCGAGAAGTCGAGCCGGAAGCTCACCTCCATGGCGGTGCCCACCGGCAGCGGCGCCAGCAGGGCCGGGCCGTTGTCGTGCACGAAGCCGTAGCTGGTCCGTCGCCAGAAGTCGCTCTCCGCCGCCGGTTCGACGACCAACTCGCCGGCCGGGCCCTCCTCGACGCGTACCGGCGGGTGCAGCCAGCTGCCCCGGGACCAGTCCAACAGTTCGCTCGGCGGTACGAGGTCGTTCTCCATGACGGCACGGTAGCCAACGCCGTGTGCCGCCCGCCGCCCGCCGTGCGCCGCCCGCCCCGCGCCCGCCGGACGGGTTTGCCGGGGTGACCGAACGGAGATGTTCCTCCGACATGGGTGACCGTTGGTATTCCGAAGCCGTCGTCTACTGCCTCGACATCGACACGTACGCCGACTCCGACGGCGACGGGGTCGGTGACATCCGTGGGCTGATCGGGAGGCTGGACTACCTGGCCCGGCTCGGGGTGACCTGCCTGTGGCTGCACCCCATCCACCCGTCGCCCAACCGTGACGACGGCTACGACGCCACCGACTTCTACAACGTGGACCCGCGTTTCGGCACCCTGGGCGACTTCGCCGAGCTGCTGCACCAGGCGCAGAACCGGGGCATCCGCGTGATCATCGACCTAGTGGTCAACCACACCTCCGACGAGCACCCGTGGTTTCAGTCCGCCCGCTCCTCGCCGGACTCGCCGTACCGGGACTGGTACGTCTGGTCCGACACCGAGCCGGACGACCGGCACCAGGGCATGGTCTTCCCCGGCGAGCAGGACGAGACCTGGAGCTACGACCGGACCGCCAAGGCGTGGTTCTACCACCGCTTCTACAAGTTCCAGCCGGACCTCAACTTCGCCAATCCGCAGGTCCGGGACGAGATCAAGAAGATCATGTCGTTCTGGCTCCAGCTCGGCGTCTCCGGTTTCCGGATGGACGCGGTGCCGTTCATCATCGAGCTGACCGAACCGGGCAACCCGAACTCCCCGAAGGACTTCGAGTTCCTCACCGAAATGCGCCAGCACGTCCAGTGGCGCCGCGGCGACGCCGTCCTGCTGGCCGAGGCGAACGTCGAGCCGGACCAGCTACCGACGTTCTTCGGCGATGCCAGCGGTTCCGGCAACCGGATCCACATGCTCTTCGACTTCATGCTCAACGGGCGACTCATGCTCTCCCTGGCCCGCCAGGACCCGGAGCAGTTGATCGACGCGTTGCACGACACCCCGAAGCTGCCGGTCGGTGGGCAGTGGGCCACCTTCCTGCGCAACCACGACGAGATCGACCTGTCCCGGCTGACGACCGAACAGCGCAACCAGGTGTACGCGGAGTTCGGCCCGGACGAGAACATGCGCATCTACGACCGGGGCATCCGTCGCCGGCTCGCCCCGATGCTCGGCAACGACCGGCGGCGCATCGAGCTGGCGTACGCCCTGCAGTTCTCGATGCGCGGTACGCCGGTTCTGCGCTACGGCGAGGAGATCGGGATGGGTGAGGACCTGTCGCTGCGCGGTCGGGACGCGATCCGTACCCCGATGCAGTGGTCGTACCAGCCGAACGCCGGCTTCTCCACGGCGGACCCGGAGAAGCTGGTCCGCCCGGTCATCGACAAGGGTGAGTTCGGCTACCAGACGGTGAACGTCACCGCCCAGCGGGGCGACCCGAAGTCGCTGCTCGCCTGGTTCGAGCGCATGATCCGTACGCTGCGGGAGGCGCCGGAGATCGGCTCCGGCTCGACCAGCCACATCGACGTGCCGGTGCCGCCCGGCGTGCTGACGCACCGGGCGGACGGGCCGACCGGGACGATGGTCTTCGTGCACAACCTGGGCACCGACGACGTCGAGGTGGACCTCAGCAGCCTCGAACCGGAGGCCGACCTGCCGATCGACGTGCTCGCCGACCGTGGCTACGGAGAGTTGGGCAAGCTCGGCGCGGTGAAGGTCTCCGGCTACGGATACCGGTGGATTCGCCTATGCCGAGGGTCGGCCTGTTGAGGTTAAGCTCCTCCGATCGACCCCAAGTTACCGGGAGGTAATCATGTCGGAGGAGTCCCGCGTCGCCATCGTCACCGGAGCCGCACGCGGCATCGGCGCGGCCACCGCCCGACGGCTGGCCGCCGACGGAATGGCAGTCGCCGTGGTCGACATCGAGGAGGCGGCCACCAAGGAGACGGTGGACGCCATCGCCGGTGCCGGTGGCCGGGCACTCGGAGTGGGCGCCGACGTGTCCGACCGGGACCAGGTCGAGGCGGCGGTGAGCCGCGTCGCCGCCGAACTGGGCGCGCCCACCGTGCTGGTCAACAACGCCGGTGTGCTCCGCGACAACCTGCTGTTCAAGATGACCAACGCCGACTGGGACACGGTGATGGGGGTGCACCTGCGCGGCGCGTTCCTGGTCAGCCAGGCCGCCCAGAAGCACATGGTGGACCAGAAGTGGGGGCGGATCGTCAACCTCTCCAGCACCTCCGCGCTGGGCAACCGGGGCCAGGCGAACTACGCCGCGGCCAAGGCCGGTCTCCAGGGCTTCACCAAGACGCTCGCCATCGAGCTGGGTCCGTTCGGGGTGACAGTGAACGCTGTCGCGCCCGGCTTCATCGTCACCGACATGACGGCGGCCACCGCTGCCCGCATGAAGGTCGACTTCGACGACTTCCAGAAGCACGCCGCCGCCGAGATCCCGGTTCGTCGCCCGGGTCGGCCGGAGGACGTCGCGCACACCATCTCGTTCCTGGCGAGCGAGGGCGCGGGCTTCGTCTCCGGTCAGGTCATCTACGTCGCGGGCGGCCCACGGGACTGACCCGTACTCCCGACGAGGGCGCTCCGGCAGGTGAGCCGGCGCCCTCGTCGCCGGGTCTGCGCCCTCGTGCGGGTGCGCGGCGGGTCAGGCGGGTGCGCGGCGGGTCAGGCGGGTGCGCGGCGGGTGCGCCAGAGCCAGATCAGGCCGAGCACCGGCAGCACCAACGGGATGTAGCCGTACCCGCTGCCGAACTGCGACCAGACCGTCTCGTCCGGGAAGAGGTCCTTGTCGACCAGGCTCAGGATGCCGACCGCGACCACCCCGACCAGCTCCACCGAGCAGCACGCCAGCGCCACCCGACGGCCGGTGTGACCGGCGCGGGCCAACCCCACAGCCGCCACGATGTAGATGAGCGCGGCGACACCGGAGAGCAGGTACGCCACCGGCGCCTCGTCGAACTTCGTGGCGAGTTGCAAGCCCGCCCGACTCGTCGCCGCGATGGCGAAGAGCAGGTAGACCGCGATCAACAGCCGACCCGGGCCGGAGTTCGTACGCTGCCGGGCCGATCCTGTCTCAACCACCGAGCACCTCCCAGGTCTGCTGCAACCGGACCACCACCACCGGGGCCACGAGGCAGACCGCGCACACGATCGCCGAGCCCCAGCGGGTCGGTTCCATCCGGGCCAGCACCCAGGCCAGGGGTGGCAGGCACACCAGCGTGACGAGGTAGCCGAAGAAGGCACCGGGCTCGCCGGGTCGATCCCCGCCGCCCACGGCGACGAGCGCCAGCACGCTCAACACCAACAACGCCACCTCGACGACGGCCAGACCGACGAACTGCAACCGGTCCGGTGGCCGGTGGCGTACCGCCGCCACCAGCGCCCACACCGCCACGAGCAGCGACAGCACGATCGGCACTGTCGCGACGATCCCGTCCACCGGCGAATCGGCGCCCACGCTGGTCACCGGCACCACCCGGTCGTTGCCTCGGTCACCGGCACAGCCTACTAACCGTCGTAGTAAAGGAGTGCCCTGCCTCTCCGGGTGTGACGCGCACCCGTCGAGGGGTCCGCGGCCCCGGTGCCCACGCTCCTCGGATGGGCGTCAGTCGTCTGCTTGCGGCCAGTGGACGGAGATGGCAAGGAGCGGGTCCGGTCCGTCGTTCCGAGTCTGGAAGTGAAGGTGAGCTGCTTCGATTGGTCGAACCCGCCGCCGTCATGGCCGCCCGGGCGACTAGCGTGGATCACGTCCGTGGCGTTGTCGCGGTGCGGGGAAACAGCGGAGGTACACGTGCTGCGGTTCGGCTTGTTCGGCACCGGTCACTGGGCGATCGAGACGCACGGGAAGGCGTTGCACGCACATCCCGACGCGGAACTGGTCGGAGTGTGGGGCCGCAACCCGGAGCGTGCCTCCGCGCTGGCCGAGCGGTACGGCGTGCCCGCCTACGCCGACGTCGACGCGCTGATCGAGCAGTGCGAGGCGATCGCCGTCGCCCTGCCGCCGGACATCCAGGCCGACATCGCGGTCCGGGCCGCCCGCGCCGGCCGCCACCTGCTGCTGGACAAGCCGCTGGCGCTCAGCGTGGCCGACGCCGACCGGGTCGTGGCCGCCGCCGAGGAGTCCGGGGTCGCCTCGGTCGTCTTCTTCACCCAGCGGTTCCAGCCGAACGTGACAGCGTTCCTCGCCGCCACCGCCGCCGCCGGAGGCTGGCAGCACGGCCGGACCACCGCGTTCGCCTCGATCTTCCAGGACGGCAGCCCGTACGGCGGCTCGTTGTGGCGTCGCGAGCACGGCGCGCTCTGGGACATCGCCCCGCACGCGCTCTCGATCCTCCTGCCGGTGCTGGGTCGGGTGACGCAGGTGGCGGCGATGGACGGACCGAGCGGGATGGTGCATCTGCTGCTCACCCACGAGGGCGGTGCCACGAGCAGCGCCTCGCTCTCCCTGGATGCCCCGACCGAGTCGATGGCCCGGGAGTTCGTGTTCTATGGCGAGAACGGCATCGAGAACGTCCCGTTCGGCGAGAACGACGCGGCTACCGCGTTCGGCGTCGCCATCGACCAGTTGGTCGAGCAGGTGCGGGCCGGCACCCGGGACCACCGCTGCGACGTCCGCTTCGGCCGCGAGGTCGTCGCCATCCTCGCCGCCGCCGAAACCGCCCGCGCCGAATCCCGCACCATCCCAATCCCCTAACCCCCTAACCCCCCGGGCCCCCGGGTCCCGTCGCACCCCACCCACCCACCCACCCACCAGCTCAGGTTGATCAAGAGGTTTGCGTCACGACACGCCACAGGGCATGACGCAAACCTCTTGATCACCGGGGCCGAGTCGAGCCGGGGCGGGCCGGGCCGGGTCGGGCCGGGTCGGGTTCGGGCCGGGCACCCGGGTTCGGGCGGGGCGGGGCGGGGCTGGGTCGGTTTAGGTGGCGGTGGAGAGGGCGGCGTTCAGTTCGTCGGGGGAGTTGAACTGCTCGGGTGGTAGGGCCTGGAGCATTTGCAACATCGCCGTGCTGGCCCCGTTCTCCTGACCCCAGCGGATCAGGTCCTCGCGGGAGACCGGGTAGTCGAGCCCGGCCAGGTACTCCTGCAACTGAACCCCGGTGACGGTCATGTCGGCCGGCTACCCGCTCGCGGTGGTCGTACACCGGCTTGGTTGGGGCCCACGACGGCCCGGCGGCCGGCGTGTCGGCCCGCGACGCGCGCACGGTTTGCCGCAGCGGCGGCCGGGTAGCCGCTGGCATGCTGGTTCAGCGGCTCGGCGCGCCGAGCGATTTCGACCCGTTGCTGGAGCGCGTTCGTAACGCCAGGGTGGTGATGATCGGTGAGTCCACCCACGGCAGCTACGACTACTACCGGTTGCGCGAGCAGCTCACCCGCCGGTTGATCGCGGAGTGCGGTTTCTCCTTCGTCGCCGTGGAGGGTGACTGGCCCGACTGCGACCGGGTGCACCGTTCGGTGACTGCCGCGCCGGGCGGCGCGCTCGAACCGCAGCTCGCACTCGATCAGTTTGAGCGATGGCCGACCTGGATGTGGGCCAATGCCGAGGTGGCCCGGTTCGCGAGCTGGTTGCGGGCCTGGAACGTGGAGCGGCCGGAGGAGCAACGGGCCGGGTTCCACGGCCTCGACGTCTACAGCCTCTGGGAGTCGATGCAGGCGATCTTCGACTACCTGGGGGAGGAGGACCCGAAGTCGCTGGAGGCGGCGCAGGACGCGTACCGGTGCTTCGAACCGTACGGCAAGAGGGTCGAGGAGTACGGCGCGGCAAGCCGGTTCGTCTCCGCCCGGTGCGAGGAGGAAGTTGTCCGGTTGCTCGCCCGGACCCGCGAACACGCCCTGTCCGACGGCCCGGACCGCTTCTCGGCCTGGCAGAACGCGGAGGTGGTGGCCGGCGCCGAGCGCTACTACCGGGCGATGGTGGCCGGCGGGCCGGACTCGTGGAACATCCGCGACACCCACATGCAGGACACCCTGGACCGGCTGTTGGACCGGTACGGCCCCGACGCCCGAGGCATCGTCTGGGCGCACAACACGCACGTCGGGGATGCGCGGGCCACCGACATGGCCGCCGACGGGATGGTCAACATTGGTCAGTTGGCCAGGGAGCGGCACGGCGAGGACGCGGTGGCCCTGGTCGGCTTCGGCAGCTACCGGGGCACCGTGATCGCCGCACCCCGCTGGGGTTCGCCGCCCGAGGCGATGGTGGTGCCCCCGGCCCGGGAGGGCTCGATCGAGCGGCGGTTGCACGAACTGATGCCGGAGCGGGCGGTGCTGATCTTCGGCGGTGACGACCAGCCTGGCTGGGTCACCGACACCGTGGACCACCGGGCGATCGGGGTCGTCTACGACCCGTCGTTCGAGTCCTGGGGCAACTACGTGCCCACCCGCCTCGGCGACCGCTATGACGCCTTCATCTGGTGCGACGACACCACGGCCCTGCACCCGCTACCGGTGCCAGCGGTTCCGGGCGAGATGGAAACCTACCCGGCAGGCGTCTGACGGCCGCCTGCTCGCGTCGATCACGGAGTTGTGGTGCTGGACGAAGGCCTCTGATCGGGGCACGACGGGCACCACAACTCCGTGATCGACAGGGGTGCGGGTTAGACGTGGGTTGGGGTGCGGTCTTCTAGGTGGGTGCGCAGGCCCTCGCCTTCGATGTCCACGTTGGGCAGGGCGCGGTTGAGCCAGCGGGGCAGCCACCAGGCGCGGTCGCCAAGGAGCGACATCACCGCCGGGACGATGGTCATCCGGACCACGAACGCGTCGATGGCGACACCGATCGCGAGCGCGAAGCCCATCGACTTGATCACTGGGTCCTCCAGGAAGACGAAGCCCCCGAAGACCGAGATCATGATCAGCGCGGCGGCCGTGACCACCCGTGCGCCGTGCCCCATGCCGCTGATGGTGGCCTGTCGGGCCGTCTCACCGTGCACGAAGTCCTCCCGCATGCGGGACACCAGGAACACCTCGTAGTCCATGGCGAGCCCGAACAGGATGCCGATGAGCAGGATCGGCAGGAAGCTGATCAGCGGGCCGGGCGTGTCCAGGCCGACCAGGTCGGCGAGGTGCCCCTGCTGGAAGACGGCCACGGTGATGCCGAACGTGGCGGCGACGGTGAGCAGGAAGCCCAGCGCCGCCTTGATCGGCACCAGCAGCGAGCGGAACACCAGCATCAGCAGCAGCACCGAGAGCCCGACCACCAGCAGCAGGTAGATCGGTAGCGCGTCGGAGAGCTTCTCGGAGACGTCGATGCCGATGGCGGTGACGCCGGTGAGCAGTACCTCCGCGTCGGGGATACCGCTTACCGCGCCACGGATGTCGTGCACCAGGGTCTCGGTGGCCTCGTCGGTCGGGCCGGTCTTGGGCACCACGCCGAGCAGCGCGGTCCGGCCGTCCGGGCTGAGCTGGGGTGGCGCCACCGCGAGGACGTTCTCGGTGCGCTGGAGCAGGGCGGTGACCTGCGGTACGGCAGCCGAGGTGGCCTGTGGCGTGTCGCCGGCCACCACCACCGCGAGCCGGCCGGTGAAGCCCGCTCCGAAGCCCTCGACGGTCAGGTCGTTCGCCACCCGGGCGGGTGAGCCGACGGCGGCCGTCGCGGCGCCCGGTAGGGCCAGCCGCATGTCCGGCGTGGGCAGCGCGAGCAGCCCCAGGCCGAGCAGGCCGACCAGGATGACCGGTACGCGGAACCGGGTGACCAGTCGCGCCCAGCGGAAACCGAACCGGTTGCGCTCCTCGGTCGTGGTCGTGGTCGTGGTCGTCGTCGCGGCCGGCCGATCGGTGACGTCCGAGTCGTCCTCGTCAACGGCGGTGCCGTCGGTAGGAACGGAGCGCAGCCGGCGGGGGAGCACCCGGCGACCGGCGAAGCCGAGCAACGCCGGCTGGAGGGTGATGGCTACCAGGACGGCGACCGTGACGGTGCCGGCGGCGGCGAGACCCATCACGGTGAGGAACGGGATGTCCACCACGGCGAGCCCGGCCAGGGCGATGACGACTGTGGCGCCGGCGAAGACCACTGCCGAGCCGGCGGTGCCCACGGCCCGGCCGACCGCCTCCTCCGGGGACAGGCCGTCGAGCAGGTTCTGCCGGTGTCGGGAGGTGATGAAGAGTGAGTAGTCGATGCCGACCGCGAGACCGAGCATCAGCGCCAGGATCGGCGCGGTGCTGGTGAGCTGGACGACGCCGCTCAGCGCGAACAGTCCGGCCATGCCGGCGCCCACGCCGATCAGCGCGTTGAGCATCGTCATGCCGGCGGCGACCAGGGAGCCGAACGTGATGATCAGGACGATAGCGGCGACCAGTACGCCGAGCGCCTCGGTGGAGCCGATCTCCGGCTCGCCGCCGAGCACCTCACCGCCGGGGGCTACCTGCCAGCCCTGCGCCTTCGCCGCTGCGCCAACCTGCTCGTACGCGGTGCGCTGCTCGTCGGTGACGTCGTCCCCGCCGCTGGCGAACTGGACCTGGACCAGCGCGTACCGGCCGTTGGGTGAGACCGCGCCGACCTGGAGCGGGTTGACCGCGCCGACCACGCCGGGCAGTGCCGACGCCTGCTGGACGAGTTCCTGTACCACTGCCTGACCCTGCGGGGTGGCCAGTTGGCCGTCGGCGGGCGCCTTGACCGCGATGGTGCCGGTGGCGCCGCTGGCAGCGGGGAACTGGTCGGCCAGCAGGTCGAGCGCGCGCTGGCTCTCGGTGCCGGGCATTGTGAAGTTGCTCGCCGTCGGGCCGCGCAGGGTCGCCGCGGCCAGGCCGGCGGCGACGAGTACGACGAGCCAGAGCGCGACGACGAGCCGTCGCCGGCGCAACGCGCCCCGGCCGAGCCGGTAGAGCAGGGTGGCCATCAGGAGTCCTTGTCCTCGGTCGTGGGTGGATGGGGCAGTGGCGCGTCGACGGGTTCGACTGCCCGTCGGGCGAGGGTGAGCAGGGCGAGGCGCAGTTCGTCGTCGGGGATGTCGGCGAACTCGCCGCACGCCTCGGAGATGCCGGCGAGCAGCACCAGCGCGGCGATCCGGGCGCCCGGCCGGTCGGAGTGCCCGGCCAACGCGTCCCGCAGCCGGTCGGAGATCTCCTGGATGTGTGCGAAGGCCGGCTGGCACAGCAGTTCCGGGAACTCGCCGCGCAGTACCGCGATCTCCTGCCGGAACCGGACCGCGAGGTCGACGAAGCCCTGTGCGGCGACCTCCTGCGCGGCAGCTCCGGTCAGACCGGCGAGCTGGTCGTCGAGGCTGCGGAGCACCTCGATCGCGGGGGCCATCAGCTCGGCGAGCAGGGCTTCCTTGTTGGCGAAGTGGTAGAGCACAGTGGCCTTGGAGCAGCCGACCTCCCGGGCGATGTCCTGCAGGGAGGTGCCCCGGTAGCCGGTCACCGTGAACTGCCGTGCCGCTGCGGCGAGGATCTCGCCGTGCGTGTCGGGTACCGCTCTGGCCATGCCCGGTCCACCTCCCGCAGACCAGCATGCCTGACCGATCGGTCAGACCCTGACCGATCGGTCAGATGGAAGCGGTGGCGTTCACCACACCCCTGGCGGGTTTTATCCGGCGTGCTGGGTGTCGTACCTGGTCCGCGCCTCGGCGATGGCCCGGCGGTGCCGCTCGGCCCAACTGGTCAGCGCGACGAGCGACTCGTAGAGCTCCAGCGCCATCGGGGTGGCTGTGTATTCGACCTTGGGCGGGACGGTCGGGTAGACCGTGCGGTGCAGCAGGCCGTCCCGTTCCAGGTTGCGCAGCGTCAGGGTGAGCATCCGGCGGCTGATCCCCTCGATGTGCCGCTCCAACTCGGTGAAGCGCACCGGCCCGTGCGAGGCGGCCACCAGGATGCCGATGCTCCACTTGCCGCCGACCCGGTCCAGCACCTCGCGGACCGTGCACGCCCGAGCCTGACCCGGGGTGAACGGCACGTTCTCGGCTGCGCAGGTCAGCTCGGCCTCGACCAGCGCGGACACATCGCTGTTCCTCTGGGACATCAAAGTGCCTCCTTCCGCTCCGGTTCATGGTCACAGACGATGACCTCGGTAACAAACCGTGCACCAAGGAGGGTTTCGTGGAGCGTGTCGTCCCATCCCGTTGGCCGGCGCTGCTGGTGCTCTGCGCCGGCAGCCTGATGATCATCCTGGATGGCACAGTGGTCGCGGTGGCGCTGCCCGCCATCCAACGCGACCTGGGCTTCAGCGCCGCCGGCCTGGCCTGGGTGGTGAACGCCTACCTGGTCGCGTTCGGCGGGCTGCTGCTGCTCGCCGGCCGGCTCGGTGACCTGCTGGGCCGGCGCAGGGTCTTCCTGGCCGGCGTCGCGTTGTTCACGCTGGCCTCGCTGGCCTGCGCGGTCGCCACCGGGCCGGCAGTGCTGGTGGGCGCGCGGTTCGGGCAGGGCGTCGGAGGCGCGCTGGCCATGGCGGTCAGCCTCGGCATGATCGTTCGGCTCTATCCCGAAGCGGCCGAGCGGGCCCGCGCCATCGCCGTCTTCAGCTTCACCGGCGCCGCCGGTGCGTCGGTCGGCACTGTCGCCGGAGGGGTGCTCACCCAGGCCGCCGGCTGGCGGACGATCTTCCTGGTCAACGTGCCGATCGGGGCGGCCATCCTCATCGCGGCCCTCCGCCGGCTCACTGCCGAACGAGGGATCGGCCTGCGCGCCGGCCTGGACCTGCCCGGCGCGCTGCTCGCCACCGCCGGTCTGATGGTCGCCGTGTTGGGCATCGTCGGGACGGGCGAGCACGACTGGACCAGCCCTCGGACGCTCGGCACGGTGGCCCTCGCGGCGCTGCTGCTCGGCGGGTTCGCGCTGCGCCAACGGGTGGCGGCGACCCCGCTGGTGCCGTCCCGGGTGCTGCGCGTCCCGGGCCTGGTGGCGGCGAACGCCGTGCAGTTCCTCATGGTCTGCGCGTACTTCGGATTCCAGTTCCTGCTCGCCGTGGAGCTGCAACTGGTGCTGGGGTTGGACGCCGCCACGACCGGCTGGGCCTTCCTTCCCACCCCGGTCGTGATCGCCGTGGTCTCGCTCGGCCTGGCCGGTCGGCTGATCGCCCGCTTCAATGCCCGGATGGTTCTGCTGGTCGGGCTCGTCCTGGCGACCGTCGGCTTCCTCCTGCTCGCCCGACTGCCCGCCGACGGCGCCTACGTAGCGGACGTGCTCCCCGCGATGGTGATCTTCGGGGTGGCCGGCGGCCTGACCCTGCCGGCGGTCACCACACTCGCCATGGCCGGCGCGACCGACACCGACGCCGGGCTCGCCTCCGGCCTGGCCAACACCACCCAACAGGTCGGCGGGGCGGTCGGCCTGGCCGCGCTGGCCACCCTGGCCGCCAGCCGCAGCGACGGGCTGCGAGCCGCCGGCTGGGCCGAGACCGCCGCGCTCGCCGGCGGCTACCGGACCGCGTTCGCCGTGGCCGCCGGTCTGGTGGTCGCCGCGTGGCTGGTGGCGCTGACCACGGTGCCCCGACGCCCGGCCCGGCCGTCGCCGGTCACCGATCCGTCGGATCCGGCCGGGGTTGGCGCCGGAATCGATTCGTACCGAAGCGCCGCGTCCAGTTGACCGACGGCAGCGGGGCCGGGAGGGTGGTCGGGTGAGCGAGGCTGACGAGACCCGGGACGGCGTGGCCCTGACCAACCTGGACCAGCCGCTGTCCGACCGCGACGACGCGACGAAGCGTGACCTGGTCGACTACCTCGACGCGGTCCGGGACCGGATCCTCCCGCAGCTGCGGGGCCGGCCGCTGTCGGTGATCAGGGTCCGCCCCGGCCAGCCGCCGTTCATGCAGAAGAACCTGCCCCGGTACACCCCGGACTGGGTTCGCCGCGCGCCGGTCTGGGCGGAGGCGTCGCACCGGGAGATCTCGTACGCCCTCTGCGACGACCGCCGCACCCTGCTCTGGTTCGCCAACCAGCGGGCGGTGGAGTACCACCCGACGCTGGCCACCGTGGCGGATCTGCACCGCCCGACCCACCTGATCCTCGACCTGGACCCGCCGGACGGCGACGGGTTCCGCGCGGCGGTCGACGCCGCCCTGCTGGTCCGTCAGGCGCTCGCCGACGCCGGCCTGGCCGGCGCCGTCAAGACCAGCGGCGCCAAGGGCGTGCACGTCTTCGTCCCGGTGACCGACGAACCAACGGCCGAGGAGTTGGCCGCCGCCACCCGGGCCCTCGCCGTCCGCGCCGAGCGGCTCGACCCGGCGTTGGCCACCACGGCGTACATCAAGGAGGACCGGGGTGGCCGGGTCTTCGTGGACGCCACCCGGGCGGGCGGTGCGACAGTGGCCGCCGCGTACAGCCCCCGGCTGCGCCCGGGAATGCCGGTCTCGTTTCCGGTCGACTGGGCCGACCTGACCGAGGTGACCCCCGCCGACTTCACCATCCGGACCGCGCCAGCGCTGCTCGCCGACGGCGACCCGTGGGCCGCCCTGATGCCGGCCCCGCAACCGCTCCCCGCCGACCTGGTGGCCGAGGGCCGGACCATCCCGGTGGCCAGGGTGCAGGCCATGCACGAGGGGAAGCGCCGGGCCCGCGCCCGCCGCGAGGCCGGCTGACCGGCTGGTCGAACCCCCGCCCGCGCTCGGCGTGCGGCGGATTGTCGGTGGGTTGTGGCACGATTTCGCAGGTGAGCAGCAAATCCGACGCGGCCCAGCGACTGGCCGACCTGGCGCGGCTGCGCCGGGTCCGCGACCGGATCGACAGGGAATACGCGTCTCCGCTGGACGTCGAGGCGCTCGCCCGTGGCGCGCACATGTCGGCCGGGCACCTCAGCCGCGAGTTCCGGCTCGCCTATGGCGAATCTCCGTACAGCTACCTCATGACCCGACGGATCGAGCGGGCGATGGCCCTGTTGCGCCGTGGCGACCTGAGCGTCACCGACGTCTGTTTCGCTGTCGGTTGTTCGTCCTTGGGCACCTTCAGCACCCGCTTCACGGAGCTGGTGGGCGTGCCGCCCAGCGTCTACCGGCGGCAGGCGGCGCAGGCGACGGCGGGCATGCCGTCGTGCGTGGCGAAGCAGGTGACCAGACCGGTCAGGAATCGAGAAGCGCGGGTCACCGAGCCGCAACTAGCGTGACCAGCATGGACATCACCATTCACTCGAGTTTTCTTCCGCACACCGACCCGGAGGCCTCGCTGGCCTTCTACCGCGACATCCTCGGCTTCGAGGTCCGCCTCGACGTCGGGTACGAGGGGATGCGGTGGATCACGGTCGGGCCGGTCGGCCAGCCCAGCACCGCCATCGTCCTGCACCCGCCGGCCGCCAACCCCGGCATTACCGACGACGAGCGGCAGACCATCCTTGAGCTGATGGCCAAGGGCAGCTACTTCGGCGTCAACCTCGCCACCACCGACCTCGACGCCACCTTCGCCAAGCTCGAGGCCAGCGACGCCGAGGTCGTCCAGGAGCCGACCGAGCAGCCGTACGGCGTGCGCGACTGTGCCTTCCGCGATCCGGCGGGCAACATGGTCCGCATCCAGGAAGTGCGCTGAGTCCTGCGCGCCCGACAGATGGAGACACGATGAGCACGGCCATCCAGCCGTCCGAGCCGCACGTCGCCGACAGCCACGACCTGATCCGGGTGCAGGGCGCGCGGGTGAACAACCTCAAGGACGTCAGCGTCGAGATCCCGAAGCGGCGGCTGACGGTGTTCACCGGTGTCTCCGGCTCCGGCAAGAGCTCTCTGGTGTTCGGCACGATCGCGGCCGAGTCGCAGCGGATGATCAACGAGACCTACAGCGCCTTCGTGCAGGGCTTCATGCCGACGTTGGCGCGGCCCGAGGTCGACCTGCTGGATGGCCTGACCACGGCGATCATCGTGGACCAGGAGCGGATGGGCGCCAACTCCCGCTCCACCGTCGGCACCGCCACCGACGCCAACGCGATGCTGCGCATCCTGTTCAGCCGGCTCGGGCAGCCGCACATCGGCTCGCCCAACGCCTACTCCTTCAATGTTCCCTCGGTGAAGGCGACCGGGGCGATCACAGTCGAGCGCGGCGCCGGCAAGACGAAGACCGAGAAGGCGACCTTCAACCGTCTCGGCGGCATGTGCCGGCGGTGCGAGGGCATGGGTGCGGTGACCGACATCGACCTGTCGGCGCTCTACGACGACAACCTCTCGCTCAACGAGGGCGCGATCACCATCCCGGGTTACAGCATGGAGGGCTGGTTCGGCCGGATCTTCCGGGGCTGCGGCTACTTCGACCCGGACAAGCCGATCGCCAAGTTCACCAAGCGGGAGCTGCACGACCTGCTCCACCGGGAGCCCACCAAGGTCAAAATCGACGGGATCAACCTGACGTACGCGGGCCTGATCCCGTCGATCCAGAAGTCCTTCCTCGCCAAGGACATCGACGCGTTGCAGCCGCACATCCGCGCCTTCGTGGAGCGCGCGGTGACCTTCACGACCTGCCCCGAGTGTGCCGGCACCCGGCTCAGCAAGGAGGCCCGGTCCTCGAAGATCAAGGGCAAGAACATCGCCGACGCGTGCGCGATGCAGATCAGCGACCTGGCCGCCTGGGTGCGCGGAATCGAAGACCCGTCGGTGGCCCCGTTGCTGGCCGGCCTGCAACACCTCCTCGACTCGTTCGAGGAGATCGGGCTGGGCTACCTGTCGCTCGATCGACCGTCGGGCACCCTCTCCGGCGGTGAGGCGCAGCGCACCAAGATGATCCGCCATCTCGGCTCCTCGCTCACCGACGTCACCTACGTCTTCGACGAGCCGACGATCGGGCTGCACCCGCACGACATCCAACGGATGAACGAGCTGCTGCTCCAACTGCGCGACAAGGGCAACACGGTGCTGGTCGTGGAGCACAAGCCGGAGGCCATCGCCATCGCCGACCACGTCGTCGACCTCGGGCCCGGCGCCGGCACCGAGGGCGGGACCGTCTGTTACGAGGGCACAGTGGAAGGTCTGCGGGCCAGCGGCACCATCACCGGCCGTCACCTCGACGACCGGGCGGCCCTCAAGGAGACGGTGCGGACGCCCACCGGCAAGCTGGAGATCCGGGGGGCCACTGCCAACAACCTCCGGGACGTGAACGTCGACGTACCCCTCGGGGTGCTCGTCGTCGTGACCGGCGTCGCCGGCTCCGGCAAGAGTTCGCTCGTGCACGGATCGATCCCGGCCGGCGCGGGCGTGGTCTCGATCGACCAGGGCGCGATCCGCGGCTCACGGCGCAGCAACCCGGCCACGTACACCGGGTTGCTCGACCCGATCCGTAAGGCGTTCGCGAAGGCCAACGGGGTGAAGCCGGCGCTGTTCAGCGCCAACTCCGAGGGTGCCTGCCCGAGTTGCAACGGCGCCGGTGTCATCTACACCGACCTGGGAATGATGGCGGGCGTCGCCGCGCCCTGCGAGGACTGCGAGGGCAAGCGGTTCCAGGCATCGGTGCTGGAATACCGCTTCGGCGGTCGCGACATCAGCGAGGTGCTTGCGATGTCGGTGACGGAGGCCGAGAAGTTCTTCGGCGCCGGCGAGGCGCGTACGCCGGCAGCGCACGCCATCCTCGACCGGCTCGCCGACGTCGGGCTCGGCTACCTGAGCCTCGGACAGCCGCTCACCACTCTGTCCGGCGGGGAACGGCAACGGCTCAAGCTGGCCACCCACATGGCCGAGAAGGGCGGCGTCTACGTCCTCGACGAGCCGACCACCGGCCTGCACCTGGCCGACGTCGAGCAACTGCTCGGCCTGCTCGACCGCCTGGTCGACTCCGGCAAGTCGGTGATCGTCATCGAGCACCACCAGGCCGTCATGGCGCACGCCGACTGGATCATCGATATCGGTCCCGGCGCCGGCCACGACGGTGGCCGGATCGTCTTCGAGGGCACTCCCGCGGACCTCGTCGCCGCCCGCTCCACCCTCACCGGCGAGCACCTGGCGGCGTACGTCGGCAGCTGACGGCCGCCATTCACGTCACCGCTTGTCGGGTGCGCCGAGCCGTCGTGCTGGCGAGGACTCCGCAGGCGGCGGCGACCAGACCGAGACCGGCCGTGCCCTGGTTGACGTACCCGGGCACGGACGAGGTGACGTAGGAGCCGCCACCGCTGAGGCGGCACTCGAAGTGGATCGGCAGGAAGCTGACGTCGTAACCGACGACCAGGCTCGCCACCTGTGGTCCGGCCTCGCGACAGGGGCCGACCGGGGCGGATCCGGCACCGCCGTCCTCGGCCTGCATCACCGCGTAGCCGAGGTGGAGCAGACCCCAGGCGTACAGGGCGACGGCACCCGCGCCGACGAGCAGCGCCGCAGCGCGGAGGCGACCCGACCGTTCGTTCTTCCTGACCATCGCGCGGAATCCACTGACGGTGAGGGCGGTCGCGATGACGGCCCCACCCAGCGCGGAGAGGAGCAGACCGAAAAACAGCATGATCGACATTCTGGTGGGTGTTCCGCCAAAACAATGAAGGCCCCTGACCGAATTTCTGGTCAGGAGCCTCTCGTGCTGGTCAATCTTGGTGCCCCCGGCAGGATTCGAACCTGCGCCCCCGCCTCCGGAGGGCGGTGCTCTATCCCCTGAGCTACGGGGGCTCAGCGACTGGAGAAGACTAGCAAACCTCCCCTGCGTACGCCGAATCGGTATCGGGTGAGCCGATCGTGTCGGACCGGCCCACCCGGTGCTCAGGCGGCTACCGCCCGCCCGCAGCTGGGCAGCGGGTGCAGGACGATTCGTCGAGGGAGCCGGCGCGGCCACTCGTTGCGCGGCCAGGAGCCGTCCACTATCAGGTGGACGGTGCGCTGCTCCTCGCCACTGAGCCGCAGCACGAAGTCGCGGGGGAGCGGCGGGTCCACCGTCGGCGTAGTGATCATGAAGCGCACCCGACCGCGGGACGAGACGGCGGAGATCACGTCGGCGGCCGGCATCGTGCCGCGCAGCCGGACCCGGCCGATCCAGTAGACCTCAGCGAGGTGCTCCTGGGCGGCCCGGGTGATCCCCGGGTACTCGCTGCGGACCCAACGCTCGACAGCGCTGACGCAGAGCCCGCAGGCCCGCTCACGCGGTTCCCGCGGACCCAACCCCCAGGCCCGCAGGTACGCCCCGACCGCGCCAGTGTCCAGCGGCAGCTCGAAGCGCCGCTGGATGAGCGTGGTGAGGCTCTGCCGCGTCCACAGCTCCTCGTCCAGGCCGAACTCGTCGGGATGGACGCCCCGCAGCGTGTCGATCAACTCGAGTTCCTGTTCGCGGCTGAGCAATCCCGGCTCGCCCTGCCGCTGTCCGCGACGGACGGCTGCCACCGCCCCGTCACCACCGATGGTGTGGCGTCGGCACCAACTGGTTACCGAACGCCGTGCGTCTCTGAGTGCAACCCCCACGTCTTGGGCAACGAGCCCGAATCGCAACTGGTCACGATATGTGGGGAGAAAACTCTCTAAGCAACGTAATCGCCTGTGTCACGCAAAACGCCCACAAGGTGCGAGAGGGGTTTTCAGGTCATACACGACGGCTTCGGCATGGGGCCGGGGCTGCGCCAGCGGTTGGCAGGGGCCGAGCCGGCGGGCGCTCTGGAGTCGACATGGAGCGGCCCGCGTCACCGCCTCTGATCGGCGGGGACGCGGGCCGGGTGCGCCAGTCCGCTCGGTCAGCCCTTGGCCTGCGCCTGGAGCTGCCGGAGGTTGTTCAGCTCGGTCTGCTGGGTGTTCTTCATGGTGTTGGCCACCCGCACCACCTCGGCGTTGTCGGTCGCGCCGAGTGCCGCGTCGATCATGTGGATGCCGCCCAGGTGGTGGTTGTACATCAGGGTGAGGAACTGCCTGTCGACCTCGATGCCCTGGGCCTCGCGCAGGGCGGTCATCTGTTGCGGCGTGGCCATGCCCGGCATCAGACCGTCCTTGACGGCGGCCCCGTCGGACATCCAGGACATCGGCGGGTTCGACCCGGTCGGGCTGAGGCCCCACTCGCGCAGCCAGGTCTGCATCGCGCCGATCTCGCCCTGCTGCCCGGTGGCGATGTCGACGGCGATCTGGCGCACCTCGGGGAGGGTCGCCGACCGGTACGCGATCAGGCTCATCTCCACCGCCTGCGCGTGGTGGGTCGTCATGTCCCGGGCGAAGCCCGCCTCGACCGAGGCGTCACCGGGTCGGGTGATCCGTGGCGTGAGCAGACCGCCCGCGTACCCGAGGAGGAGCCCCACCACCAGCATGATGGCGAGCGCCAGCACGCCGTAGCGCGACGCCGGGGCCCGGCCGCCCTCGTCCAGGGCGGCCGGGATCTCGTCGTGCTCGCTGTCGGTGGTTGCCGGAGCGGTCATTGCCGTCCTTACTGGGTGGGCTGCTGCTGTTGCTGGAGTTCACGCGGCGTGGTGCCGGTGGCGGTGATGCCGGTGTTGCAGAGCGCCGTCGGGCCCTCCACGGAGGCGTTCACCCGCAGGTCCTTGATGAACTCGTCGATCCGCGAGTCGTCGGCGTTGTCGAGCTTGAGCTGGTAGCCCCAGGCCTGCAGCGAGATGGGCTTGTCCAGGCCCTCGTACGGGCTCATCAGCATCTTCTCGACGCCGCGCACCTTGCCGGCGAGCTTGTCGACCTGGTCCTTGGGCAGGTCCGGGCGGTAGGTGACCCACACCGCGCCGTGCTCCAGGCTGTGCACCGCGTGCTCGCTGGCGATCGGGGCGTCGTAGACGTCGCCCATGCAGTTCTGCCAGGCGGCGTTGTGCACCCCACCCACCGGCGGCGAGTACTTGTAGGTCAGCGGGCCCGACTTGTGCGACTCGTAGTCGAGGCTCGTCTTGTCGGTCTTGCGGATGTTGACGATGCCCTCGATGGCGTTGGCCCGCTTGTCCCAGGGCTTGGAGCCCTGGAACGACGCCCAGGCGCCGTAACCGATGATGCCGGCCGCGAGCACGCCGACCGCGACGAAGAGCGCGATCGGCCCCCACGCGCGGCCCTGGCTCACCTTGACCGGGGTGACCGGCTTGCGCGGGCCCTTGCCCCCGGACCGGGGAGTGCCCGTCGGCTTGCCGGAACCGGCCTTGGCGCCGGACGCCGGCCGGCCCGCGGCCGGCTTCTTGCCGGTGCTGACCACGGTCGGGCGGCGCTCAGGGCCACCCGGGGTGCTGATGCTCATCGTGCCTCGTCAAGTCGGTCGGTCAGGGGAGTGGCGGGCCGGATGACGCGCAGGGGAGCCGCCGAGTGCCCGAGTCTACCCCCGATAACATGGTTGGGTGACTCCTGCAGAACTAGCCTCGGTCGTCCTTGCCGCCGCCCACGCCGTCTTCGAGCAGCGTGGGCTGGACCGCGCCGCGTTGCCGGCGAGCACCGTGGTGGAACGACCGCGCAACCCCGAGCACGGCGACTACGCCTCGACGCTCGCACTGCAGTTGAGCAAGAAGGTCGGCGTCCCGCCCCGGGAGCTGGCGACGGCCCTGGCCGACGAGTTGGGCCGGGCACCAGGGGTCAAGTCGGTGGAAATCGCCGGGCCGGGCTTCCTGAACATCCGGCTCGACGCCGCAGCGGCCGGTCAGCTCGCGCGGGTGATCGTCGAGACCGGCGCCGAGTACGGCCGCAGCGACCGGCTCGCCGGCGAGAAGATCAACCTGGAGTTCGTCTCGGCCAACCCGACCGGGCCGGTGCACATCGGTGGGGTCCGCTGGGCGGCCGTCGGTGACGCGCTGAGCCGGCTGCTGCGGGCCACCGGCGCCGACGTCGGCACGGAGTACTACTTCAACGACGCCGGTTCGCAGATCGACCGGTTCGCCCGGTCGCTGCTCGCCGCCGCCAAGGGTGAGTCGGCGCCGGAGGACGGCTACGGCGGGGCGTACATCGCCGAGATCGCCGCCGAGGTGCAGGCCCGCCGGCCGGAAGTGCGCTCGCTCGACGACGACGCCGCCCAGGAGGTCTTCCGGGTCGAGGGCGTCGCGCTGATGTTCGACGAGATCCGCTCCTCGCTGCGCGACTTCGGGGTGGAGTTCGACACCTACTTCAACGAGAAGGACCTGCACGACCGGGGTGAGCTCGACCTGGCGTTGAACCGGCTGCGCGAGCAGGGCCACCTCTACGAGTCCGAGGGCGCCACCTGGCTGCGCACCACCGACTTCGGCGACGACAAGGACCGGGTGCTGCGCAAGTCCAACGGCGAGTGGACGTACTTCGCCGCGGACTGCGCCTACTACCTGGACAAGCGCGAGCGCGGCTTCGAGCGGGTCGTGATCATGCTGGGCGCCGACCACCACGGCTACATCGGCCGGATGAAGGCGATGTCCGCCTGCTTCGGCGACGACCCGGAGCGCAACCTGGAGATCCTCATCGGGCAGCTGGTCAACCTGCTGCGCGACGGCGCGCCGATGCGGATGAGCAAGCGGGCCGGCACGGTGATCACGCTGGAGGACCTGGTCGAGGCGATCGGCGTGGACGCCTCCCGGTACGCGTTGGCCCGCTATTCCAGCGACTCCCCGATCGACATCGACATCGAGCTGTGGACCCGGGCGACCCGCGACAACCCGGTCTACTACGTGCAGTACGTGGCAGCCCGGACGGCGGGCGTGGCCCGCAACGCCGCCGAGGTGGGGCTGGTTCCGGGCGACGCCGACGGGTTCCGCCCCGAACTGCTCGACCACGAGAAGGAGAACGAGCTGCTCAAGGCGCTCGCGCAGTTCCCCGCTGTGGTGGCGACGGCCGCCGAGCTGCGGGAGCCGCACCGGGTGGCCCGCTACCTGGAGGAGAGCGTGGCCGCCTCCTACCACCGGTTCTACGACAACTGCCGGGTGCTGCCGCTGGGCGACGAGGAGATCACCGACCTGCACCGCGCTCGGCTCTGGCTCAACAACGCCACCCGCACGGTGATCGCCAACGGCCTCTACCTGCTCGGCGTCTCCGCACCCGAGAGGATGTGACATGAGGGCTCATGAGGCTGGTGCGCTGCACGCGGACATCAGCAACCAGGGGCCGGCCTGGCTGCGTACCCCGGCCGACGTCAACGACCTCGTGCCGGCGCTGTGGCCGCGGTCGGTGACGCGCGGCGCCGACGGCGCTGTCGCCGTCGCGGGCCTGAGCGTCCGCGACATCGCGGCCGAGTTCGGCACCCCGGTGTACGTCCTCGACGAGGCCGACCTGCGCTCGCGCTGCCGCGACTTCCGGGCGGCCTTCCCGACCGAGGACGTGTTCTACGCGGGCAAGGCGTTCCTCTGCCGGGCTGTGGTCCGGATGATCGCCGAGGAGGGGCTACACCTGGACGTCTGCACCGGTGGTGAGCTGGCCACCGCACTGTCGGCCGGGATGCCGCCGGAGCGGATCGGCTTCCACGGCAACAACAAGTCGGTCGCCGAGCTGGGCCGGGCGCTGGACGCCGGCGTGGGCCGCATCATCGTCGACTCGTTCACCGAGATCGACCGGCTCACCGCGCTGGCCCGTGAGCGCGGGGTCCGGCCCCGGGTGCTGGTCCGGGTCACTGTGGGGGTCGAGGCGCACACCCACGAGTTCATCGCCACCGCCCACGAGGACCAGAAGTTCGGCTTCTCGCTGGCCGGCGGTGCCGCCGCCAACGCCGCGTTCAAGATCCTCGACGAGGGCGTGCTGGAGCTGCGTGGTCTGCACTCGCACATCGGTTCGCAGATCTTCGACGCCAGCGGCTTCGAGGTCTCGGCCCGGCGGGTGCTCGCCCTTCAGGCGCAGATCCGCGACGCGCGCGGAGTGGAGCTGCCCGAGCTGGACCTGGGCGGTGGCTTCGGCATCGCGTACACCACCCAGGACGACCCGGCGACCCCGCAGGATCTCGCCAAGCGGCTTCGCAAGATCGTCGATTCGGAGTGCGCGGCGGAGAACCTGGCCGTGCCGCACCTGTCGATCGAGCCGGGCCGGGCCATCGTCGGGCCGGCCGTGTTCACCCTCTACGAGGTCGGCACTGTCAAGGACCTCGACGGCCTCCGGACGTACGTCAGTGTCGACGGCGGGATGAGCGACAACATCCGCACCGCCCTCTACGACGCGTCCTACTCGGCGACGCTGGCCTCGCGGGCCTCGACCGCGCAGCCGTTGCTCGCCCGCGTGGTGGGAAAGCACTGTGAGTCGGGGGACATCGTGGTGAAGGATGAATTCCTGCCCGCCGACGTGCAGCCCGGAGATCTTGTCGCAGTGCCCGGCACCGGTGCGTACTGCCGAAGCATGGCCAGCAACTACAACCATGTGCCCCGGCCACCGGTGGTCGCGGTGCGCGACGGCCAGGCGCGCCTGATCGTCCGGCGGGAAACCGAAGACGACCTGCTGGCTTTGGATGTGGGATGACGTCACCTGTGCGCTTGGCGCTGCTCGGCTGTGGCACTGTCGGCCAGGAGGTGGTCCGGCTGCTGCACGAGCAGTCCGCCGACCTCACCGCGCGGATCGGCGCTCCGCTGGAGATCGCCGGCATCGCCGTCCGTCGGCTCGGCCGCGACCGGGGTGACCTGCCGGTCGACGAGGACCTCTTCACCACCGACGCGCTTGGCCTGATCAAGCGCGACGACGTGGACGTGGTGATCGAGGTGATCGGCGGCATCGAACCGGCCCGGAGCTGGCTGGTCGAGGCGCTGCGCGCCGGCAAGAGCGTGGTCACCGCCAACAAGGCGCTGCTCGCCGAGGACGGCGTGGCCCTGCACGAGGCGGCGGCCGAGGGCGGCGGCGACCTCTACTACGAGGCGTCCGTCGCGGGGGCAATCCCGCTGCTGCGTCCGCTACGGGAGTCGCTGCACGGCGACCGGATCAACCGGGTCACCGGCATCGTCAACGGCACCACCAACTTCATCCTCTCCGCGATGGACGCGACCGGCGCCGGCTTCGCCGAGGCCCTCGAAGAGGCCACCGCCCTGGGGTACGCGGAGGCCGATCCGACCGCCGACGTGGAGGGCTTCGACGCGGCGGCGAAGGCGGCGATCCTCGCCTCGCTGGCGTTCCACACCCGGGTCGGCGCCGCCGACGTGCACCGCGAGGGCATCACCGAGGTGACCGCCGCGGACATGGCCAGCGCCCAGGCGATGGGCTGCACGATCAAACTGCTCTGCATCGCGGCCCGGGGTGTCGACTCCACCGGCCGGGAGACGGTCAGCGTCCGGGTACACCCGGCGATGATCCCGCGCAGCCACCCGCTGGCCAGCGTCGGCGACGCGTTCAACGCGGTCTTCGTGGAGGCGGACGCGGCAGGCCAGTTGATGTTCTACGGTCGCGGCGCCGGTGGCGCGCCCACCGCCAGCGCGGTCCTCGGTGACGTGGTCGCGGTGTCCCGCAACCGGCTCGCCGGGGTGCGCGCGGCCAGCGAGAGCGCGTACGCGGACCTCGCGGTCCGGCCGATGGGTGAGGCGTTGACCCGTTACCACGTGAGCCTCGACGTGGCCGACCGCCCGGGTGTGCTGGCCTCGGTGGCGAGCGTGTTCGCCCGGCACGACGTGTCGATCGCGACGGTGCGGCAGGGTTCGGCGGGCGGGCCGGCGGGCCGCGACGGCGACGCCGAGCTGGTCATCGTCACGCATGTGGCACCGGACGCCGCGCTCGCCGCGACCGTCGGTGAGCTGCGCGGTCTGGACATCGTCCGGTCGGTGACCAGTGTGTTGCGGGTCGAGGGCGACGCCTGAGTCGTTGCATCATCGACGGGACGGCTCGTGCGTCCCGCCAGGTGGGTAAGCCAGGGTGTGCCGTTGACCACTCCAGCAGGCTGGTCCAAGGTGGCCCTGACAATCGGGTGGGCGCGGCGGTAGAGGCGAGGAGAACGACATGTGGCGGGGTCTGATCGAGGCGTACCGGGATCGGCTGCCGGTCACCGCGGCCACGCCGGTCGTCACGCTGCACGAGGGCAACACCCCGCTGTTGCCGGCGCCGGTGCTGTCCGCCCGGCTCGGTTGCGACGTGCACCTCAAGGTGGAGGGCGCCAACCCGACCGGCTCCTTCAAGGACCGGGGGATGACCCTCGCGGTGTCCAAGGCGGTCGAGGCCGGCAACAAGGCCATCATCTGCGCCTCCACCGGCAACACCAGCGCCTCCGCCGCGGCGTACGCGGCCCGGGCCGGGTTGACCTGCGCCGTGCTGGTGCCGCAGGGCAAGATCGCGCTGGGCAAGCTGGCCCAGGCGCTGGTGCACGGCGCGAAGCTGCTCCAGGTGAACGGCAACTTCGACGACTGCCTCGCGACGGCCGCCAAGCTCGCCCAGGACTACCCGGTCGCGTTGGTCAACTCGGTGAACATCGACCGGCTGCACGGCCAGAAGACCGCAGCCTTCGAGATCGTCGAGGCGCTCGGTGACGCGCCCGACATCCACTGCCTGCCGGTCGGCAACGCCGGCAACATCTCCGCGTACTGGATGGGATACGGGGAGGAGTTGGCCGCCGGCGCCACCACCCGCACCCCGAAGATGTACGGCTTCCAGGCCGCCGGGGCGGCCCCGATCGTGACCGGTCAGGTGGTGCCGGAGCCGTCCACCATCGCCACGGCGATCCGGATCGGCAACCCGGCGAGCTGGACCAAGGCACTGGACGCCCGGGACGCCTCCGGTGGCCTGATCGCGTCGGTGACCGACCGGGAGATCCTGTCCGCGTACCGTCTGCTCGCCCGTGAGGTGGGGGTCTTCGTCGAGCTGGGGAGCGCGGCCAGCGTGGCCGGCCTGCTGCAGCAGGCGGCGGCGGGCGCGGTGCCGCCCGGTTCGACAGTGGTCTGCACGGTGACCGGCCACGGGCTGAAGGACCCGGAATGGGCGATCTCCACAGCGCCGGCGCCGGTGACCATCGCGAACGACCCGCTGGCCGCGGCGCGCGCCCTCGACCTGGCCTGAGCGCGCCACCGTCCGGGTGGTGATCGACGGCGGGTAGCTGGGCGGCGCGACGGCCCGGGGGCGGCGGGGGCCGAGGTATGCGAGTCCGGCACACTTTCGGGTATCCCCGCCCGCATTCTCGTTCAGGAGTGAGCCAGGCCGATGTCGCTGCTCGCCAGATTCAGCCTCGCCAACCGAGGGCTGATTGCCCTCATCGCGGTGGTGACCACGGTGTTCGGAGTGTTCGCCGTGCCGTCGCTGAAGCAGCAACTGCTGCCGTCGCTCGAGTTCCCGGCCGCGTTCATCGTGGCTCCCTACCCCGGCGCCGGCCCCGAGATCGTCGAGTCGCAGGTGACCGAGCCGATCGAGAACGCCCTCCAGGGCATCCCGGGGCTGGACCAGGTCACCTCCACCTCCCGCGAGGGGGCGGCCACCGTCCAGGTGACGTACGAGTTCGGCACCGACCTCGACGACGTGGTCAACAAGATGCAGACCGCGTTGAGCCGGATCGACGCCCAGCTGCCGGAGGGCGTCGACCCGCAGGTCATCGCGGGTAGCACCGACGACCTGCCGGCCGTGGTGCTGGCCGCGGCCGGCGCTGCGGACGAGCGGGCGCTCGCCGAGAAGCTGCGCGAGACCGTGGTGCCGGAGCTGGAGGGCATCGAGGGGGTACGCACCGTCGAGGTGACCGGCACCCGCGACGACGTCGTGGTGGTCACCCCGGACCCGGCCAAGTTGGCCGCCGCGAAGATCCAGCCGACGGCGATCGGCGCGGCGCTGAAGACAAACGGCGTGGCGGTTCCGGCCGGCGCGGTGACCGACGGCGCGTTGGCCCTCCCGGTGCAGGTCGGCACGCCGATCTCCACCCTGGAGGAGCTGCGCGGCATCGTGGTCGCCCCGGCCGCGGCGCCGGTTCGCCTCGGTGACGTGGCGACTGTCGAGCAGCAGCTCGCCCCGGCCACGGCGATCACCCGGACCAACGGCAAGGACAGCCTCGGTATCGCTGTCACCGCGGCGCCGGACGGCAACGCCGTGGAGATCTCGCACGAGATCCGGGACCGGCTCGACGACCTGAAGGACGCCTCCGGCGCGGAGCTGACCGTGGTCTTCGACCAGGCGCCGTTCGTCGAGAAGTCGATCGAGTCGCTGACCACGGAGGGCCTGCTGGGCCTGGTGATGGCTGTCATCGTCATCCTGGTCTTCCTGCTGTCGGTGCGCTCGACGGTGGTCACCGCGGTCTCCATCCCGCTCTCCGTGCTGGTGGCGCTGATCGCCCTGTGGATCGGCGACTACTCGCTCAACCTGCTCACCCTCGGCGCGTTGACCATCGCGGTCGGTCGGGTGGTCGACGACTCGATCGTGGTCTTGGAGAACATCAAACGACATCTGGAGTACGGCGAGGAGAAGCGGCACGCCATCATCACCGGTGTCCGGGAGGTCGCCGGTGCGGTGACCGCGTCCACCCTCACCACGGTGGCGGTGTTCGCGCCGATCGCGCTGGTCGGCGGGTTCGTGGGGCAGCTCTTCGCGCCGTTCGCGATCACCGTGACGGTGGCTCTGCTCGCCTCGCTGCTGGTGTCGCTGACAGTGATCCCGGTCCTCGCGTACTGGTTCCTCAAGCCGCGCGGCGGCACCGCGGACGACGAGGCGGTACGGCACGCCGCGGAGGAGAAGGAGCTGCGCAGCCCGTTGCAGCGGGCGTACCTGCCCGTCATCGGGTTCGCCACCCGCAAGCGGTCGACCCGTTGGATCACCGTCGGGCTGGGCCTGCTGGTGCTCTTCGGCACCTTCGGTCTGGCGCAGAAGTTGGAGACCAACTTCCTGGACGACTCCGGCCAGGACACCCTCAACATGAGCCAGGAGCTGCCGGCCGGCAGTGGCCTGGCGGCCACCGACGCGGCGGCCAAGCAGGTCGAGTCGGTGCTGTCCCGCACCGACGGCGTCGAGACGTACCAGGTGACAGCGGGCGGTGGCGACAACCCGTGGGCGGGCGGCGGCGGCAACAACGTCGCCAGCTGGTCGCTGGCGCTCGACGGTGACACCGACGCGAAGCAGATGCGTGAGGTGCTGCGCAAGGAGTTCGACAAGCTCGGCGCCGGTGTGGGCGAGATCAGCTTCGGTGGCGGGCAGGAGGCGTCGACCAGCCAGCTTGAGGTGATCGTCCAGGCGAGCGACCCGGAGGCGCTGACCCGGGCCGCCGAGGAGGCGCGGGCGGCGATGGCCGGCGTCCCGGACGTCGAGGACGTCTCCACCAGCCTGGCCGCGCGGGTGCCGCGGGTCGACGTGGTGGTCGACAGGGTCGCCGCGGGTCGGGTCGGGCTCACCGAGGCCGCCGTGGGGCAGTTCGTGTCGCAGGCGTTCCGGGGAGCGCCGCTGGGTCAGGTAGCGCTCGACGGCCAGCAGCAGAACGTGGTGCTGCGGTCGGGCACGCAACCGCCGACGACAGTGGAGCAGCTGCGGGCACTGCCGGTTGGTCCGGTGAAGCTGGGCGACATCGCGCAGGTCACCCAGGGCGAGGGGCCGCAGCAGGTCACCCGCATCGACGGTGAGCGCAGCGTGTCGGTGACCGGCGCGGCGACCGGCTCGAACCTGGGCGCGACAAGCACGGAGTTGCAGAAGCGGCTGGACGGCATCAACGTGCCGGGTGCGAGCTTCACCATCGGTGGTGTCAGCGCGGATCAGGCGGATGCCTTCGCGGACCTGGGCCTGGCGGTGCTGGCCGCGATCGCCATCGTCTTCCTGATCATGGTGGCCACGTTCCGTAGCCTCACGCAGGCGCTGATCCTGCTGATCTCCATCCCGTTCGCGGCGACCGGCGCCATCGGTCTGCTGTTGGTCACCGGGACGCCGCTCGGTGTGCCGGCGCTGATCGGTGTGCTGATGCTGGTCGGCATCGTGGTGACCAACGCGATCGTGTTGCTCGACCTGATCAACCAGTACCGGGCGCAGGGCATGGGGGTCCGGGAGGCGGTGGTCGAAGGTGGCCGTCGCCGGCTGCGCCCGATCCTGATGACGGCGGTGGCGACCATCTTCGCGCTGCTGCCGATGGCGTTCGGGTTGACCGGTGAGGGCGGCTTCATCTCTCAGCCGCTGGCGGTCGTGGTGATCGGTGGTCTGCTCAGCTCGACGCTGCTCACGCTGATCCTGGTGCCGACGTTGTACACGATGGTGGAGCACACCAAGGAGTCGCTGCGGGGTCGGCGCGCACGGCGGCGCTCCGGAGGGTCGACGGTGACCACGACGGAGACCGACGAGGTGCCAGCGCCGAACCAGGTAGCGGTGCCGAGCGGCGCGCCCGCCCCGGTCGCGGCCGAGGATGTGCGACCGGCCGGGCGACCCGCGCCGTCGGCCGCGTTGGTGGAGGGCACGGACCAGTTCGAGGTGCTGCGGCTACCGCGTAGCCGTACCTCGCCGTTGCCTCCGGCGGAGCCGACCGAGTAGGTCGCAGCGCGTTTCGGAACGCCCCCGGCGGATTTTCGCCGGGGGCGTTTCAGGTTCGTTCGACCGAAAACACTCCGACTCGCCCACCCCATACTTTGTGTAACTTCTTGCATACTCCTTGTGGGTGAGTGGGGGTGTGGGTGAAGTGGGGCGGGCGGATGGCCGAGGGCGCGAGCGGATGGGGGCGGCGCGATCTGCTGCGCCGTGGCCTGCTGGTGGCGGGCGGTATGGCCATCGGCGCGGGGACGTCCGAGGCGTGGCGGATCACGCATCGCCGGATGCCGATCGCCGGCGGCCCCGCCAGCGCCACCCTCGGTAACGGCCAGCAGAAGGTCAGCTCCGGCGCGCTGGAGGTCGTCTGGTCCGGGCGGACCAACCAGCGCCTGGTGGCCCTCACCTTCGACGACGGCCCCGCGCCACAGTGGACCCCCATGGTGCTCGACACCCTGGCCCAGCACCGGGTCCCGGCTACCTTCTTCATGGTCGGGACGCAGGTCCGCCGGCACGCCGACGTCGTCCGCGACCGGCTCGACGGGCACGAGGTGGGAAACCACAGCTGGGCGCACCGGGACCTGGCCGACCTGGACGCCGCCGAGGCGTACGACGACCTGCGCCGCAGCCACGACGCGATCGCCGACCTGACCGGGGTGCCGCCGGCGCTTCTCCGCCCGCCGTACGGCCACCTGGGCGGGGCGGTGCTGCACGCGGCGGCTCGGCTGGACTATCGGCTGGTGCTCTGGTCGTTGCAGATGGTGGAGCGTGAGTTCCCTCACGATCCGGCCGGTCACGCCCGACGGATCATGGCCGAGGTTCGACCGGGAACGATAGTGCTCGGTCACGATGTGGGGGCGCGCCGGCGGCTGGTCGCACTGCGGGGCCTGCCCGACATGATCAACGGGCTACGGTCGCGTGGCTACACATTCGTCACGGTCTCGGCGCTGCTGGGAGCGGATATGGCTTCGACGACGACCGGGTAGGGTCGCGCTCCGTGGCGTCCACCCTCTCGGTTCTGACCGGCAATCGGAGCTTCCGCAACCTGTTCCTCGCCGAGCTGGTGGTCTTCGGCGCCGACTGGTTCGTCATGGTGCCGCTGCTGGTGCTGCTACCGCACCTGACCGGCAGTGGCGTCTGGGGCGCGCTGGTGTTGGCGGTGGACACCGGCATTGTGGCGTTGCTGCTGCCGTACACCGGCACGATCGCCGACCGCTTCGACCGCCGGAAGGTCATGATCGCCGCGAACGTGGCCGCGCTGGTGGGCGTGCTGCTGCTGCTCGGCGTGCGGAACGCCGCAACCGCGTGGCTGGCACTGGTAGCGATCGGCGTGGTGGCGGTCGCCAAGGCGTTCTACTCGCCGGCCGCCCAGGCCGCGCTGCCCAACGTGCTGGAGCCGCACGAACTCGCCGCGGGCAACGCCATCGCTGGCTCGGCCTGGGGCACCATGACGGTGGTCGGCGCCTCGCTCGGCGGTGTGCTCAGCACCGCTGCCGGCCCGTACGTCTGCTTCTGGGTGGCGGCGGCGGGCCTCGCGGCGGCCGCGACCCTCGCCACCCGGATCCGCCGGCCGTTGCAGGCGCCCCGGGACGCCGACCAACCGGCCCAGCGGACCTGGTCGGCGGTCCGCGAGGCGCTCGGCTACATCGGTCACCGCCCCCGGGTGCTCGCGCTGGTCACCGTCAAGTCGGCGGTGGGCCTGGGCAACGGCGTGCTGACGGTGTTTCCGCTGCTGGCCGGCGTGTACGGCGTCGGTCCGCTCGGCGCCGGCCTGCTCTTCGCGGTACGCGGCGCGGGAGCGTTGGTGGGGCCGATCCTGATGCGCCGGGTGTTGACCAACCGAGCGTGGCTGCTTCCCGGGCTCGCGCTGTCCATGTCGCTCTACGGCCTGGCCTACCTGGGCACCTCGGTGGTGCGATGGTTTCCGCTGGTGCTGCTGCTGGTCTTCGTGGCCCACTTCGCGGGCGGCAGCAACTGGGTGATGTCGAACTTCGCCCTTCAGGGTGAAGTTCCGGACCGGTTGCGGGGCCGCGTCTTCGCCACCGACATGATGCTGGCGACGCTGGCGATCTCGGTGAGCCAACTGGCGGTGGCCCTGGTGGTGGACTCCGTCGACGAACGGGTGGTGCTCGCCGGCTGCGGTCTGATCACCCTCGTGTACGCGGTCGGCTGGCGGATCGCCACCCGCCGGCTGTCGCTCACCGATCCGGCCGTCGAGCCGGTCCCGGACCCGGCCGGCTGAACTCGGCGATCCCAGGCAGCGGGCGCGGGACCGGTTCGTCGGTCCCGGGCCCTAGCATGAGCGCGTGCCGACGAACTTCACCGCCGAGCCGGTCCGGGTCCGCGTCCCGGCGACCAGCGCCAACCTGGGCCCGGGCTTCGACGCGCTGGGTCTCGCCCTCGGGCTCTACGACGACGTGGCCGCCGAGGTCGCCTCGGGTGGTGTTCGGGTGACGGTGACCGGGCAGGGCGCCGGTGAACTGCCCGACGACGACCGGCATTTGGTGGTGCGGGCCATGCGTGCCGCGTTCGACGTGCTCGGGGCCTACCCCGCGGGGCTGAGCGTGGAGTGCGTCAACCGGATCCCCCAGGCACGTGGGCTGGGCTCCTCGTCCGCCGCGATCGTCGCCGGGGTGCTGCTGGCCCGCGCCCTGGTCGTCGATGGGGAGCACCACCTCGACGACGCCGGCGCGCTGCGGCTGGCCGCCGAGATCGAGGGCCACCCCGACAACGTGGCGCCGTGCCTGCTCGGCGGTTTCACGGTGGCCTGGTCCGAGTCGGGCGGCGCCCGGGCGGTCTCCCTGCCGGTCGCCGCAGCGGTGCGGCCCACTGTTTTCGTCCCGGCGGAACGCGGTTTGACAGCGACCGCGCGGGCGGCTCTGCCGGCAACAGTGCCGCACGGTGACGCCGCGTTGACCGCCGGGCGGGCAGCGCTGCTGGTGCACGCGCTCACCACGGACCCGACCCTGCTGCTGCCGGCCACGGTCGACAGACTCCATCAGGATTACCGCGCAGCCGGGATGCCAGGCACATCTGCCCTGGTCAGCGCGTTGCGAGCGGCCGGTGTGGCAGCTGTGGTCAGTGGGGCGGGGCCGACTGTGCTGGCGCTCAGCCAGCCTCCAGCGGGCTTCCCGGTGGGAACAGACTGGGAGATCTGGCAGTTACCGATAGACGTCAGCGGCGCGCGGGTCGCACGGGGTAGACTTGGACACGCCGAGCGGGACCCTGTTGCCGCAGGTCGGAAGAGTTGATTACGCTCTAGACCTAGCACAGCCGCGAAGCACGCGATCTCCTGCGGGGCGGCGCACCCCCGAAGCTCTCGGCGGTCAGCCCGTCTACCCCTGCCAAAGGCCCACGCCGCACCGCAGTTTCCACAGGTCGCCGCAGACGGCGAGACCTGCTCACCGACGTTGGTGAGTCGGGATACCGACCGGCTGCTGTGTCACAGACTCCCGCGACGCGTCCTTGCGAGGCGGGTGCACCGAGGCCGCCCGGCCACCTGAGCTCCGACTCCGGGCAGTCCCGGCCTATCGAGGGAAGGAATCCATTGAGCGACACCACCGACGTGACGTCGGATGTTTCCAACGTCGCTGGCGATGCCACCGCAGCCGCTCCCGCCCGTCGTCGGCGTAGCGGCACCGGTCTGTCGGCGATGCTGCTGCCAGAGCTGCAGAGCCTGGCTGCGTCGCTCGGCATCTCCGGCACGGCTCGCATGCGCAAGGGCGAGCTGATCGCCGCGATTTCCGAGCGGCAGGGCGGCAACGCCGCCGGGACCCCTCGACCACGGGCCGAGGTCGCGGCCGCGGCCGCCCCGACCCGTGAGGGAGTGCGCGCCGAGGTGCGGGAGACCGCCGACCGGCCGGCAGCCGAAGGACGCGGTGCCGAGCAGGCGCCGGCCGAGCCGGCCGCCGAGACCGAGGGCCGTAGCCGTACCCGGCGGAGCCGGACCGCAACGGCAGAGGCCCGTGCCACCGAGGCTCGCCCCGCTGAGGCGCGGGCGACTGAGGCGCGGGCGACTGAGGCGCGGGCGACTGAGGCTCGGGCGACCGAGACGCGTACCGACGAGGCGGAAGCCGGCGAGCGGGCCGACCGTGGCGAGAACCGCCGCGAGCGGGCCGAGCGTCCGGAGCGTGCCGACCGGACCGAGCGTGCCGACCGTGGCGAGCGGGCCGAGCGTGGCGAGCGGACCGAGCGTGGCGAGCGGACCGAGCGTGGCGAGCGGACCGAGCGTGGCGAGCGGACCGAGCGTGGCGAGCGGACCGAGCGTGCCGACCGTGGCGAGCGGACCGAGCGTGGCGAGCGGACCGAGCGTGGCGAGCGGACCGAGCGCAACGACCGGGGCGAGCGTGCCGATCGTGGCGAGCGCAACGACCGGACCGAGCGTTCCGACCGGGGTGAGCGGGCCGAGCGCAACGACCGACCCGACCGCGGTGACCGCAACGACCGCAACGACCGTGGTCAGCGTGCCGAGCGGGACAGCGACGACGACGACGAGGGTGGCGGCCGGCGCGGCCGGCGCAGCCGTTTCCGGGACCGTCGCCGCGGGCGCGGCGAGCGCACCGAGACCGGTGCCGACACCGGCGGGCGTGAGCCGCAGGTCAACGAGGACGACGTGCTCGTCCCGGTGGCCGGCATCATCGACGTGCTCGACAACTACGCCTTCGTGCGGACGACCGGTTACCTGGCCGGCCCGAACGACGTGTACGTCTCGATGTCCCAGATCAAGAAGTACGGCCTGCGCCGCGGTGACGCGATCACCGGTGCGGTGCGGGCGGCCCGCGAGGGCGGCAACACCGGCGACCAGCGGCGCGACAAGTACAACCCGCTGATGCGGCTGGACACGATCAACGGGATGGAGCCCGAGGAGGCCCGGCGTCGTCCGGAGTTCTACAAGCTCACCCCGCTCTACCCGCAGGAGCGCCTGCGGCTGGAGACCGAGCCGCACATCCTGACCACCCGGGTCATCGACCTGGTCATGCCGATCGGCAAGGGCCAGCGGGCACTCATCCAGTCTCCGCCCAAGGCGGGTAAGACGATGGTGCTGCAGGCGATCGCGAACGCGATCACCCGCAACAACCCGGAGTGCCACCTGATGGTGGTGCTGGTGGACGAGCGGCCTGAAGAGGTCACCGACATGCAGCGGTCGATCAAGGGCGAGGTCATCGCGGCCACGTTCGACCGTCCGCCGCAGGACCACACCACGGTGGCGGAGCTGGCCATCGAGCGGGCCAAGCGCCTCGTCGAGCTTGGACACGACGTCGTCGTGCTGCTCGACTCGGTGACCCGGCTCGGTCGGTCGTACAACCTGGCGGCGCCGGCCAGCGGTCGGATCATGTCGGGTGGTATCGACTCCACCGCGCTGTACCCGCCGAAGCGCTTCCTCGGCGCGGCCCGCAACATCGAGAACGGCGGGTCGCTGACCATCATCGCCACGGCGTTGGTGGAGACCGGGTCCATGGCGGACACGGTCATCTTCGAGGAGTTCAAGGGCACCGGCAACGCCGAGTTGAAGCTGGACCGGAAGATCGCCGACAAGCGGACCTTCCCGGCCATCGACATCAACCCGTCCGGTACGCGTAAGGAAGAGGTCCTGCTCGCACCGGAAGAGCTGGCCATCATCCACAAGCTCCGGAAGGTGCTGCACTCGCTGGACTCGCAGGCCGCGATGGATCTCCTGCTGGACCGGCTCAAGCAGTCCCGCACGAACATCGAGTTCCTGATGCAGATCGCGAAGTCGACGCCGGGGGAGTAACCATCCCCGGGTGACGATCGAAGGGGCACGGCCATCGCGGCCGTGCCCCTTCGTCATGTTCCCGGGCCCGACACCGGCAGTCGGCGGGAGCCGCAGCGGGCGGGAGATGACGCCCGCGCCGCGCGGTGATGGAATTTTCCTTCGGTTCAGTCGACAGGTATTGAAACTTCTATTCATCGCCGGGTTGACTGTCGTCCATGCGTACCCGCAGACGATCCGCCCGCCGCACCGGCGTCCTGCTGCTGACGCCGGTGCTCGCCCTGGCCCTGTCGCCGCCGGCCACCGCCGCACCCACCATCGACCCGCCCACAGTGGCCCCACCGTCGGTGGCCTCACCCACCATCGCCGAGGACGCGCCGCCCGCGTCCTCCCGCCCGGCCGGCTCGGTCAGCCTGGCCGCCGCCCCGACAGTCGCGACCGCCCCGACCGCCGGCGCTGGTGGTCTGGAGCCGGCCGGCGGGCTGGAGACCACTACTGCCACCCGGCCGGTCGCGCCGGGCGTGCAGCTGACGTCCTTCGACAGGTACGACGCCGAGGGTTGGCTGCGCGCCGACGCGCTCACCACCGACCTGGCCGGCGGCTCCACCGTCGACTACGTCAACTCCGGCGCGGTCAGCCGGGCCGAGCCGCTGCGAAAGGCTGTGGACCAGTCGCACGCGGTCGCCGCCGTCAACGGCGACTTCTTCGACATCAACAACTCCGGTGCCGCCCAGGGCGTCGGCGTCCGCGACGGCGAGCTGATCCAGTCGGGGGTCAGCGGTCACCGCAACGCGGTGGCGGTCACCACGAACGGCCTCGGGCGAGTGATCGAGGTGAACTTCGACGGCAGCGCCACACTGCCCACCGGGCCGGTCCCGCTGACCCAGTTCAACAACATGGTGCAGGCCGACGGCATCGGCGCCTTCACCGAGCTGTGGGGGACGTACTCCCGACAGCGTGCCGTGGAGGGCGCGGCGCGGGTGATCGAGGTCACAGTGACCAACGGTCGGGTGGCCGCGGTGGGAAGCGTGGCCGGTAGCGGCCCGATCGTCGCGGGCAGCACCGTGCTGCTCGGGCGCGATCTCGGCGCGGACGCGCTGGCCGGCCTGCGCCCCGGTGACCCGGTGACGGTGGCCTGGCGGCCGAAGCCCTCCGACGGCAGCACCCTGCACGCGGCGGTCGGTGGCGGCAACGTCCTGGTCCGCGACGGCGTCGTGCAGACCATCGCCGACCCGACCCTCGCCCCCCGCACCGCCGTCGGGTTCAGCGCCGACGGTCGAAAAATGATCATGCTGACGGTGGACGGCCGTCAGGTCGACAGCCGTGGGGTGACGCAGACCGAGATGGGCCGGATGATGGCCGAGCTGGGCGCCCATCACGCGCTCAACCTGGATGGTGGCGGATCGTCCACGCTGTTGGCCCGGGAGCCGGGCGCGCCCGCCGTGCAGCTGGAGAACGGCCCCTCCGACGGCAGCGAGCGGGCCGTGCCCAACGGCCTGGCCATCTACGCGCCGAAGGGCAGTGGGCGACTCACCGGTTACTGGGTCGAGACGGCCAGCGACCCCACCGCCGCCCCGGGCGTCTCACCTGTGCGAGGTGGGCGGCCCGACCGGGTCTTCCCAGGGCTGACCCGCACCCTCACCGCATCCGGCTACGACGAGACGTACGGCCCGGCGGCGGGCGCCCCCACCTGGCGGGTGACCCCGGCGGCACGCGGCCGGGTCGACAGTGACGGCGTCTTCCGCGCCGGCGCACCGGGGGCCAGCACGGTCACCGCCGCACGCGGGCGGGTCACCGGCTCGCTGAACCTCACAGTGCTCGGCCCGCTGGCCCGGATCGGCACCACCGAGCCGCGGGTCGGGTTGACCGGCCGGGACGGTAACGCCACGATCGGCGTGGTCGGGTACGACGCCGAGGGCAACACCGCGCCGATCGAGCCGGCCGACCTCACAGTCGACTACGACCGGGACCTGCTGCGGATCACTCCGACCGGGGACGGCAACCTGTCCATCGCCGCGTTGCGGGACACCGGCTCGGGCCTGGTGACCGTTCACGTCGGACGCACGAGCGCTGTCCTGCCGGTCACCGTCGGGCTGACCGACGTGCCGGTCGCCGGTTTCGACGACGCGACGTCCTGGCGGTTCAGCCAGGCCCGCGCCAGCGGTTCGGTCACGTCGGCGCCCGGACACACCGGCACCGGTCTGCGCATGTCGTACGACTTCAGCCAGTCCACCGGCACGCGGGCCGCGTACGCCGACCCACCCGCCTGGATCGAGGTGCCCGGTCAGCCGCAGGCCTTCGGGATGTGGATCCACGGCAACGGCACCGGGGAGTGGCCCAGTCTGCACCTGCACGACGCCCAGGACACCCAACACGTGCTGCGCGGCCCACTGATCACCTGGACCGGCTGGCGGTACGTGGAGTTCGCGGTGCCGGCCGGGGTGCAGTACCCGGTGCGGGTACGCCGCTTCTACGTGGCCGAGACGAACGCCGCGGCGCAGTACACCAGCGAGGTGATCATCGACGACCTGGTAGCGAAGGTGCCCCCGACTGTCGACGTGCCGCACGTGGCCCCGCGTACCGATCGGGTGGTGGTCCGCGACGGCACCGTGGACGGCGCGCCGTGGCGGTTCGCGGTGCTCTCCGACGCCCAGTTCGTCGCCGCCGACCCGGACAGCGACCTGGTCGCCCAGGCCCGGCGGACGTTGCGCGAGGTGCGGGCGGCCCGGCCGGACTTCCTCCTGATCAACGGCGACTTCGTGGACACCGCCTACCCGGCCGACTTCGCGCTGGCCCGGCGGATCCTCGACGAGGAGTTGGGCGACGCGCTGCCCTGGTACTACGTGCCCGGCAACCACGAGATCATGGGGGCCCCGATCAGCAACTTCGCTGCCGCGTTCGGCGCCACCTCCCGGGTGTTCGACCACAACGGCACCCGGTTCGTCACGCTGAACTCGTCCACCGGGACGCTGCGCGGCGGCGGCTTCGACCAGGTACGGATGCTTCGGGAGACGCTGGACGCGGCGGCCACCGACCGGCGCGTGGGTTCGGTGGTCGTCCTGCACCACCATCCGCCGCGCGACCCCAGCCCGGCGCAGGCCAGCCAGCTTGGCGACCGCAAGGAGGCAGCGCTGCTGGAGCAGTGGCTGGCCGACTTCCAGCACCGCACCGGCAAGGGCGCGCTGTTCGTGGGCGGGCACGTCGGCACCTTCCACGCCGACCGGGTGGACGGTGTGCCGTACGTGATCAACGGCAACGCGGGCAAGACACCGTCCACCCCCGCCGACCAGGGCGGCTTCACCGGGTGGACGGAGTTCGGCGTGGATCCGGTGACCCCGGCCGAGGCCGACCGGGCCCGTCGTAACCCGCTCGCCGAGGGCCCGCGCTGGGTGGACGCGGAGTTCCACGCGCACGCCGACCGCCTCACGGTGACCGCCCCGGCCGGCGTCGCGGTCGGCACCCCCGCCGCGGTCACCGCCACGCTGACCCAGCCCGGCGGGCGTACGGTCCCGGTGGTCGCACCGGTCAGCGCCGACTGGTCGGCCTCGCCGGGAGTGCACGTCGGCTCGGCGGCCGGGGTGCGCCAGTGGCACACCGCCCGATTCGACCCGGCCACCGGCACCCTGACCGCACTGCGGCCCGGCGCGCCGATACGCCTGGCGGTCGAGGTCAACGGCGTCCGTGCCGAGGCCACCATCACCGTCACCGGGTGAACTGTCCGGACGGGCCCCCACGCGTGGGGGCCCGTCCGGACACCTCAGAAGTCGCCGTCGGCCACCTGGAAGACGGTGAGGCCGAGGGATCGCCACATCTGGACCACCTGGACGCGGTCGTCGAAGACGCCGGCCACCCGGTAACGGTCTCGGATCTCCCGGTCGTAGATCTCCCGCTTGACGATCGAGTCCTTCCGGGAGTCACCGATGGCCCGCAGGTGCAGGCCCAGGTAGGGCACTCGTACGTGCCGGGCCAGCCACGCCTCGGTGGCCGCGCGGGCGGAGGCGTCCCTCCCGGAGCAGAAGACCACCCCGTAGCCGGCGGCGTGCATCGCCCGGACCGCCGCGATCACCGCCGTGTTCGGCTGGTCCTGGCCCACCCGGGTCATGTCGTACGGGCTGCGGGAGACGGCCAGCGCGACGGTGCCGTCGATGTCCACCAGGACGATCTCCGGTGGCTCGGTCGACGGCGGATGCACCACGGCGGGGCTGCCGGTGCGGGCCTGCGGCACCGGCAACGGCAGCTCCCGCCCCTGCAGGTACCGCTCGTGCAGCCGGCGGATCGCGTCCGCGCCGACCTGGTCGGCGGGCGGCCGGGCGGCGTCGCGGCGCAGGCACTCGTCAAGCGGCACGTCGGTGAAGTCGTGCACCTCGAAGTCCGCGCCGTGGCGGGCGGCCAGCTCGGCCCAGCCCCGCAGGGTCCGCGCGCGCAGATTGGTGTCGTCCACGCAGACGTCCGCTCTGGCCCGCAGCAGCGCCTCGACCTGAGCCTGCTGTACGGCGGTCACCTGCGCCTCGGCCCACTGGGTGAACAACCGCTCGCCGTGCAACATCCGGCGCAGATCGTCCCGGTTGACCCGCGATACGGACGGCTGGAGCGTGCGGGCGAACGTCGTCTTGCCCGAGGCGGGCAGTCCCCGGGTGGCGATCAGGCGGGTCATGGACGCACCTCCGGCTCGACGGGCGTACCCCGGCCGGGGTACCTGGCGGCGATCCGCCGGGTGCGCGAATGCCCCGCCGGGCGGCGGGAATGCGGACGGGTAGGCACGTGTTGACGATGCCGGACGAGGTGTGCGGCCCGATTACCGGGTCGGCTCAGGCCCATGGCACACTGGTCAATCGGCCACCGGTTCCGGTTCACGCCCGAGCCCGTCGCGTACGGCGCGACGAGCGATGACGGCGACCCGGCGACCACCAACGAGAGGACCGAGGCGATGAAGGCAAACATCCACCCGGAGTACGTGACCACCGAGGTCAGCTGCTCCTGTGGCAACACGTTCACGACCCGCAGCACCGCCAAGGGCGGGGCGATCCACGCCGAGACCTGCAGCGCCTGCCACCCGTTCTACACCGGTAAGCAGCGCGTTCTCGACACCGCCGGCCGGGTCGCGAAGTTCCAGCAGAAGTACGCCAAGGTTCAGGCCAAGAAGGCCAAGTAACTCCTCGTTCGGCGCCCGCGTCCGGTTTTTCACCGGACGCGGGCGCCGTCCGCGTTTTCCTCCAATTCCGCCCGGCCGGTGGCCTTTCGGCCCCGGCCCGGTCGTCGCGCACCGTCGAAGGAGCATCCGCAGCATGAGCAGCGAGCGTCTGGCCGGCCTTCTCGACGAGTACGCGGAACTGGAGAAGCGGCTGGCCGATCCGGCCATCCACGCCGACCAGGCCACCGCGCGCAGGGTCGGTCGCCGGTACGCCGAGCTGGTGCCGCTGCACAAGGCCGCCGACGAGCTGGAACAGGCCCGCGCCGACCTGGTGGCGGCCCGCGAGCTGGCCGCCGAGGACCCGTCCTTCGCGGGCGAGGCGGAGTCGATCGCCGCGACCCTGCCGGCGCTGGAGGAGCGGCTCGCCGAGCTGCTCATTCCCCGCGACCCGCACGACGCCAAGGACGTGATCGTCGAGATCAAGGCCGGTGAGGGTGGCGAGGAGTCGGCGCTGTTCGCCGGTGACCTGCTGCGGATGTACACCCGCTACGCCGAGCGGCACGGCTGGGTGACCGAGGTGATCGACGCACAGGATTCCGACCTTGGCGGGGTCAAGGACGTCTCCCTGGCGATCAAGACCAAGGGTGTGCCGGACGGCGGCAACGGCGTCTGGTCGCGGCTCAAGTGGGAGGGCGGCGTGCACCGGGTGCAGCGTGTCCCGGTGACCGAGTCGCAGGGCCGGATCCACACCAGTGCCGCAGGGGTGCTGGTGCTGCCGGAGGCCGAGGACGTCGACGTCACCATCGACCAGAACGAACTGCGCATCGACGTGTTCCGCTCGTCCGGCCCGGGTGGCCAGTCGGTGAACACCACCGACTCGGCGGTGCGGATCACCCACCTGCCGACCGGCATCGTCGTCTCCTGCCAGAACGAGAAGTCCCAGTTGCAGAACCGGGAGCAGGCGATGCGGATCCTGCGGGCCCGGCTGCTCGCCGCCGCCCAGGAGCAGGCCGACGCCGCAGCCTCGGACGCGCGCAAGGCCCAGGTGCGCACTGTTGACCGCTCGGAGCGGATCCGCACCTACAACTTCCCGCAGAACCGGATCACCGATCACCGGATCGGCTACACCGCGTACAACCTGGATCTGGCGCTCGGCGGCGAGTTGGACGGGGTACTGGACGCCCTCACCGAGGCCGACCGGGCCGCCCGGCTCGCTGGCGACACCGAGCTGACCCGCCGCTGACCACGGCACTCGAGCTGACCCGCAGCGCTTGATCGACGCCCGCGCCAGCGCCCCCTGGCGGGGGTCAGCTCGCGCGGGGGCGGGTCTTGGCGCGGAGCATCTCGCGGTCGGCCTGCTCGAACGCGACGCTGAGCGCGTCGCGCAGCCCGCTGCCACCGGAGACCTCGGCGAAGCCGATGCTCACCCCGACCGGGGTGCCCGGGACCAACGACTCCCAGTCCTCCAGGCGGACCGCGGCCTCGATCCGGCGGGCCACCTCGGCGGCCTCGGTCATGCCGGTGTCCGGCAGCACCACAACGAATTCGTCACCGCCGTAGCGGGCCACGAAGTCGCCCCGGCGCATCACCCGGTTGATCACACCGGCGATGCGTTGCAGCACCAGGTCGCCTGAGTGGTGCCCGTGCCGGGTGTTCACCGCCTTGAAGCCGTCCAGGTCGCAGACGCCGATCACCACTCGATCGCCGCGGGTGACAACGGCAGTGATGTAGCGCTCCAGCCGGCGGCGGTTGGGCAGCCCGGTGAGCGGGTCGGTCAACGCCTCGCCCTCGAAGCGTGCCGCCTCGCGGCGCATCTCCTCGTGGTCGATGCGGGCGGCGATGCCGTCGATGTAGACGTCGCGCAGCCGGTCGTTGCGCTGCGCGGCGAGCCGGAACGCCAGCCGGTCGGCCCGGTGCGCCGCCAGGTGGTCCCCGGCGCGGGTCAACGCGATGCTGCGCAGCCGGGCCGGCTCGGCCGCCCCGAGCGTCTCGTTGGAGACCTGGACGGTATCCAGTCGCGCGACCGCCTCGATCGGCCTACCGTCGGCGACGGCGAGGCACACCTGCCCGAGCTGACGCAGGTCGCGGGCACGGGCGCTGTCCCCGCCGTGGGTGATCAACCGGGCCGGCTCGGGGCCTTCGGGGGCCACCTGGTCGCCGAGCGCGGCCTGTCGGGCCGCCGCGTAGCCGTACGCGGCGAGGCTGCTCGGGCGTAGCTGGCCAGCCCGCCCGGCGCGGACGAAGCGGGTCAGGTCGGCGGCCACGTCCCGGAGCACCCGCAGACAACCGTCGCTGTCGCCGTTGTGGTCGAGGGCCACGGCGTTGCGCAGCCGGATGCCCGGCGCGGCGAACGTCTCCTCCGGGATCCCGGAGGTCAGCCCGAGCTGCCGGGCCCGCTCGATGGCGCCCAGGGCGTACCCGTGGAAGCTGAGGTAGCTGTAGGCCATGGCCAGGTCGTGCCAACCCCAGGCGGTGTCCCGGTCCGGGTCGGCGACGGCGCCCAGCGCCCGGGCCGCCCGGACGAGGTGCATGACGCATCGGTCCAGTGCGCCCTGGTGGTGCGCGGCGAGCGCGGCCAACGCGTTGAGGTGACCGTGCAGATAGGGCTCGGCGAGGTCACGGACCGCCGCCGACGCCTCTTCGATGGCCCGGGTGAACTCCGCGGTCCGACCGAGATTGATCAGCGCGGAGAGGCGCTGCACCATCGCGTCCGCCCGCGCCGCCGGATCGTTGGTGGTGCGGATCACACGCTCCAGCAGGACGTACGCCTCCGCGGAGCGGCTGGCCTCCTGCAACGCCCGGGCGTGCGTCAGGGCGTCAACCTGGTCATCGACCCGGTCGAGCCAGCCCACCCGCCAACCTCCTGTCGTGCGCGCCCGGGCGCACCTGTTCGTCACGTCGCCCGCGACGCTTCATGATTATGTCGTGAGTACTTTGCCGCAACACCCCCCCGAAGGGACAGGCCCCATCCGGCCGTCCGCCGCGGTGGCCCGAGCGGCCCGCGCGCTCGACGCCGCCGGGGTCGGCTCGGCCCGGGTGGAGGCCGAGTTGCTGGCGGCGTACGTGCTCGGCGTTCCCCGGGGTCGGTTGGCTCTAGCCGACGACCTCAGTGACGACCAACTGGTGCGGCTCGACGAGTTGACGCGCCGCCGCGCCGCGCGTGAGCCGTTGCAACACCTGACCGGTCGGGCCGGGTTCCGGCACCTGGAGCTGTCGGTCGGCGCTGGTGTCTTCGTGCCCCGGCCGGAGACCGAGCTGTTGGCCGGCTGGGGTGTCGAGCAGGCCCAGGGCCGGCCCGATCCGGTGGTGGTGGACCTGTGCAGCGGCTCGGGCGCGATCGCGCTGGCGGTGGCTCAGGAGCTGCCGGGAGCGCGGGTGATCGCTGTGGAGCGGTCCCCGGCGGCGCTGGTGTGGCTGCGGCGCAACGCGGCGGAGCGCGCCGCGGCGGGAGACCGCCCGATCGAGGTGGTCGAGGCTGATGTGACAGCGCCGGACCTGCTCGCCGAACTGGTGGGCCGGGTCGACGTGCTGCTCTGCAACCCGCCGTACGTGCCGGACGACGTGGTGGTCCCGCCGGAGGTGGCCGGGCACGACCCGGCGGAGGCGGTGTTCGGCGGCGCGGACGGTCTGGTGGTGATCCGGCCGGTCGTCGCCCGGGCGGCGGTGCTGTTGCGCCCGGGGGGTGTGTTCGGCGTCGAGCACGACGACACCCACGGCGCGGCGGTGCCCGAGCTGCTCGCCCAGGACGGCGGCTTCACCGCTGTCGCGGAGCATCTGGACCTCACCGGGCGTCCCCGCTACGCGACCGCGTCCCGACGGGCGGACGGCCAGCACGCCCCGATCGGGCCGGCGTGGCAGACTGACTCCTCGTGATGCTCTACGACTGCCGGTCGCCCGCCGATCGGGACCGCGGCATCGCTGCGGCCATCGAGGCGGTCAAGAACGGCGAGCTGGTCGTTCTCCCGACGGACACCGTGTATGGGATCGGCGCGGACGCGTTCACCCCGTACGCGGTGAAGGCGCTGCTCGATGCCAAGGGCCGGGGTCGGCAGATGCCGCCGCCGGTGCTGATCGGCTCGCGGCACACCCTGGACGGGTTGGTCTTCTCGCTGCCCACCGCCGCCCGGGACCTCGTGGAGGCGTTCTGGCCGGGTGCCCTGACGATCGTGGTCGAGCACTCGCCGAGCCTGCAGTGGGACCTGGGCGACAAGACCGGCACTGTGGCGGTGCGGATGCCGCTGCACCCGGTGGCGTTGGAGGTGCTGCGCGAGACCGGCCCGATGGCGGTCTCGTCGGCCAACAAGACCGGCCAGCCGGCCGCGGTCACCGCCGACGAGGCACGTGACCAGCTCAGCTACTCGGTGCGGGCCTACCTGGAGGCCGGGCCCTGCCCGGACCCGGTGCCCAGCACGATCGTGGATCTGACCGGTGAGGTGCCGCAGCTGTTGCGGGCCGGGGCGATCCCGCTGGAGAAGCTGCGCGACGTGGTTCCGGATCTCGCCGACGGTCGGGCGGTCTGAGTGCCCCCGTTCACTGTTCTGCACGTCTGCATGGGCAACATCTGCCGCTCGCCGATGGCGGAGCGGCTGCTGGCCCTGGCGGTGCGGGAGCGGCTGACCCGGCGTTCGCAGGACCCGGCCCAGGCCGAGGAGCTGGTGCACAGCCACAGCGCCGGCACTGGCGGCTGGCACGCGGGCGAGGAGATGAACCCGCCGGCGGCACGGCAGGTCACCGGCCGTGGTGGGGACGTGGCGGGGTTCGCCGCGCGCAAGCTGCGCTCGGACCACATCGACGCCGCCGACCTGGTCCTGACCGCCACCGCCGACCAGCAGGAGTACGTGGTGGCGCTTCGTCCGGACGCTGCGGCCCGCACGTTCGTGCTGGGCGAGTTCGGCCGGCTGCTGGCCGCTGTGGACGCCGCCGCGCTGCCGCCGGGTGACGCCACCCCGGAGGCCGTGTACGCCCGGGGGATGGCCCTGGTGGCGGCGGCTCACGACGCGCGGCTGGGCGCCTCGGCCCTGACCACCGATGATCTGGACGACCCGTGGGGTCGTGGCGACCAGTGCTTCAGCCGGGTCGCCGACGAGATCGAGGAGACGGTCCACCCGCTGGCCGGCGCGCTGCTGCCCTGAGCGTGGTGCGAGTTTCCTCCGGGTTTGGGGAAAACCCAGGGCTAAAGGGGCGTTCCGGGTCATTCTGAACGGGTCCTAGCGTGACCGGCTCCTGCGGGGAGAGCTGATGATCCGGGCCCAACTCGACAAACTGCTGACCGTGGTGATCGCCGGAGTGCTGGCCGGGTTGGTGCTGGCCGCCGCCGCCCTACCCGCGGCCCTGGTCTTCGGGATCGGCTTCAGCGCCCTGTCGACGCCGTACTCGGAGCTGCCGAACACACTCCGGACGCCACCCACCGCGCAGCGCTCCAACCTCTACGCCAACGACGGCACGACCCTGATCACCTCCTTCTACCAGGAGGACCGGGTGGACGTGCCGCTGCACGAGGTGGCTCCGGTCATGCGCAGGGCGATCGTGGCCGCCGAGGACGTCCGGTTCTACCAGCACAGCGGTGTCGACCTGCGGGGCGTGGTGCGCGCGTTCACAGTCAACAAGCGCGACGGCCGGACCCGGCAGGGCGCCTCCACGCTGACCATGCAGTACGTCCGCAACGTGCTCAGCAACGACCCCCGGCTGACCGAGGCGCAGCGGGACGCCGCCACCGAACTCACCACCGTCCGCAAGCTCCAGGAGATGCGGTACGCGCTCGCGTTGGAGCGGGAACTCGACAAGGACGAGATCCTGACCCGTTACCTCAACATCGCCTACTTCGGCGCCGGGGCGTACGGCATCGCGGCGGCCAGCAAGCGGTACTTCTCCCGCTCCCCGGCCGAGCTGACCCTGGCCCAGGCGGCACTGCTCGCCGGTCTCGTGCGTTCGCCCGACAGCGACGATCCGATAAACGGCGACGCCGACAGCGCTGTGGCCCGGCGGTCGTACGTGTTGGAACGGCTGGTGGAGTCGGGACAGGTGCCGGCGGACGCGGCGGCCGCCGCGCGGGCCGAACCGCTACAACTGCGCACCAGCGAGACCCCGAACGACTGCACGGGCGTGCCCGACGCGCACAACGACTGGGGCTTCTTCTGCGACTGGTTCACCCGCTGGTGGAGCAGCCAGCCCGCGTTCGGGGCGACAGCCGACGAGCGGCAGCGCGCGCTGCGCCGGGGCGGCTTCTCCATCGTGTCGTCGCTGGACCCGGGCGTGCAGCGGGCCACCACCGAGCAGGTGTTGAGGATCTATCCGACGACCAGGGCCGAGGCGTTGCCCACCGCGGTGGTGCAACCGGGCACCGGGCGGGTGCTGGCGATGTCGGTGAACCGCGCCTACAGCGTCGCGGACAACCCGGTCGGGCAGAAGAACCGCCCGAACACCGTCAACCAGTTGATCGCCGGCGGCGGCGCGATCGAGGGGTACCAGGGCGGCTCGACGTTCAAGCTCTTCACCCTGCTGGCCGCGCTGGAATCCGGTCTACCGCTGTCGACCGACTTCGTGGCGCCGACCCAGTTGCTCACCCGCTTCCCGGTGACCGGGGAGGCGAGCTGCGACGGACGGTGGTGCCCGGCGAACGCCAGCCCGTCGTCGATGGACGGCCCCCGCACCATGTGGAGCGCGTTCGGCCGCTCGGTGAACACGTACTTCGCCTGGCTCACCGAGAAGGTCGGCGCCGACCGGGTGGTGGAGATGGCTGAGCGGCTCGGCATCGTGCTGCGAGCCGAGTCCGACGCCAAGCTGGCCCGCTACGGCGCGAAGGACTGGGGTCCGTTCACACTGGGCGTGGCCGCGACCACCCCGTTGGACCTGGCCAGCGCGTACGCCACTGTGGCGGCCGAGGGAACCTGGTGCGCGCCGCTGCCGGTGGTCTCGATCACCGATTCGGGCGGCAGGCCGGTCGACGCCGCCAAGCCGGACTGCCGGCAGGTGCTCGACGCCGACGTGGCGCGGGCAGCGACCGACGCGGCCCGCTGCCCGGTCGGCGACCAGTCGATGTACGGGCGCTGCGACGGCGCCACCGCTCCCGGGTTGCGGGCGAAGCTCGGCCGTCCGGTGGCGGGCAAGACCGGCAGCTCGGAGCGGTACGAGACGGAGACGGTGGTGGCGTTCACGCCGCAACTCGCGGTCGCCTCGATGGCGGCGAACCCGGACGATCCCCGGGACGCGGTCGGTCAGGCGGTGCAGGCCCAGATCGTGAACGCGGTCGGCGAGGTGCTCGCCTTCGCCCTGCGCGACCAACCGGTCCGCGACTTCGTCCCGCCGAGCGGACGAACCGCCTTCCAAGCCCAACCCCAAGCCGGCAACTAACCCCACCCCGCCCACCCCACCCCACCCCACCCCGCCCCGCCCCACCCACCCATCCCGCCGATCTTGCACTTTCTGTCGTGACAAAAGGTGCCGAGACCCCATAAATCGGTAACACAAAGTGCAAGATCGCGGGGAGCGGGGAGCGGGGAGCGGGGAGCGGGGTGTGGGGAGCGGGGAGCGGGGAGCGGGGAGCGGGGTGTGGGGTGTGGGGTCGGGGTGTGGTTAGGGGGTTTGTTCGGCGTTGCGGGCTATGTTGCGGGCCATTCCGCCGAAGACCACAGCGTGGAACGGGGCCACCGACTTCCAGTAGGCGTGCCCCGGCAGGCCACGCGGCAGGAAGACGGCGCGTTGCTGGTAGCGGCTACGGCCGTCGTCGGCCGGCAGTACCCGCATCTCCAACCAGGCCCGGCCGGGCAGCCGCATCTCGGCGCGCAGTCGCAGTAGCTCGCCCGGGACGATCTCCTCGACCCGCCAGAAGTCCAGCGCCTCGCCGACCTGGAGGCGGTGCGGGTCGCGTCGACCCCGGCGCAGTCCGACCCCGCCGACCAGCCGGTCCAGCCAGCCTCGGATCGACCAGGCGAGGGGGAACGAGTACCAGCCGTGTTCGCCACCGACGCCCTCGACGACCCGCCAGAGCGCCGCTGGTGGGGCGTCCACCGCCCGCTCCCGCACGTCGGTGTAGGCGGTGCCACCGGACCACACCGGGTCGGTGGGCAGTGGCTCAGCGGGCGCGTCCGAGCCGCTCGCTGTGGACCAGCGGGTCTCCACCTGGGCGTCGCGCACCTTGGCCAGCGCCAGCGCCACGGCCTCGTCGAAGCCGGTCAGCCCGCCGGGTGGGTCCGGGATGTAGCGGGCGATGTCGTGTTCGTGGGCTACCGCCTCGTGGATCAGGCTCTCCACCAGCGGGCGGGCGATCTTGTTCGGCACCGGGGTGATCAGCCCGACCCAGTGCGAGGAGAGCGACGGCGTGAGTGGGCGGACCGGCACGATGATCCGCTGGCGCAGCCCGGCCACCCGGGCGTAGCGCTGCATCATTTCGCGGAAGGTCAGCACGTCCGGCCCGCCGACGTCGAAACCCCTGTTGACCTCGGCAGGCAGGTCGGCGCAGCCGGACAGGTAGTGCAGCACGTCGCGGACCGCGATCGGTTGGATCCGGTTGCGGACCCAGCGCGGCGTGATCATGGCGGGCAGCCGCTCGGTCAGGTAACGCAGCATCTCGAACGACGCCGAGCCGGACCCGATGATCACCGCGGCGCGGAGCACCGTCGTGGGCACCCCGCTGCCGAGCAGGATCCGGCCCACCTCGGCGCGGGACCGCAGGTGCGGAGATGGCACCTCCGCGTCGGACGCCGGCTCCGGGCCGCCCAGGTAGACGATCCGCCGTACGCCGGCCGCCTGCGCCGCCGCCGCGAAGTTGGTCGCCGCCGTCCGGTCGGCCGCCTCGAAGTCGGACCGGCCCAAGGAGTGCACCAGGAAGTACGCGACGTCCACGTCGGCGAACGCGGCGGCCAGCGTCTCCGGTCGACTCAGGTCTCCTTCGACGATGTCGGCCGCCGAGGCCCAGGGCACGTCGCGCAGCCGCACCGCCTTGCGGGCGAGGCAGCGCACGGTGTGTCCGTCGGCGAGCAGCAGCGGTGTCAGCCGCCCGCCGATGTAGCCGGTAGCGCCGGTGACGAGGCATCTCACGGGTTCCAGTGTGCGGCCCCCTAGACTCGTTCGCTGTGGAGACCGAGACGAGCACCTTCTGGGGGCCGGATTTCGCGCAGCTCAGGGCCACCGACCCGGAGATCGCCGGGGTGGTCCTCGGCGAGTTGGACCGGTTGCGCGGCGGCCTGCAGCTCATCGCCAGCGAGAACCTGACCTCGCCGGCGGTGCTGGCCGCGCTCGGCTCGACGCTGACCAACAAGTACGCCGAGGGTTACCCGGGTCGGCGCTACTACGGCGGCTGCGCCGAGGTGGACCGGGCAGAGGAGATCGGCATCGCCCGGGCCAAGGAGCTCTTCGGGGCCGAGCACGCCAACCTCCAGCCGCACTCCGGGGCGAGCGCCAACCTCGCCGCGTACGCCGCGCTGGTGCAGCCGGGGGACACGGTGCTGGCGATGGACCTGCCGCACGGCGGGCACCTCACCCACGGCAGCCGGGTGAACTTCTCCGGCAAGTGGTTCCACCCGGTCGGCTACCCGGTGCGGCCGGACACTGAGCAGATCGACTACGACGAGGTACGGGACCTGGCGCGCGCGCACCGACCCAAGCTGATCATCTGCGGCGCCACCGCGTACCCGCGCCTGATCGACTTCGCGCGGTTCCGGGAGATCGCCGACGAGGTCGGCGCGTACCTGATGGTGGACGCGGCGCACTTCATCGGCCTGGTCGCCGGCCGGGCGATCCCGTCCCCGGTGCCGTACGCCGATGTCGTCTGCGCCACCACCCACAAGGTGCTGCGCGGGCCGCGCGGCGGCATGATCCTGTGCCGCGAGTCGCTGGCCCAGCGGATCGACAAGGCGGTCTTCCCGTTCACCCAGGGCGGCCCGCTGATGCACGCGGTAGCGGCGAAGGCGGTCGCGCTGCGCGAGGCCGCCCAGCCGGAGTTCCAGACGTACGCCCGGCAGGTGGTCAGCAACGCCCAGGCGCTCGCCGCCGGGCTGGCCGACGAGGGGATGCGCCCGGTGTCCGGTGGCACCGACACCCACCTCGCCCTGATCGACCTGCGGGAGCTGGGGGTGACCGGCGCCGAGGCCGAGCGCCGCTGCGACGCCGCGTCGATCACCCTGAACAAGAACGCCATCCCGTACGACCCGCAGCCGCCGATGGTGGCCTCCGGCATCCGGGTGGGCACACCGAGCGTCACCACGCAGGGGATGCGCGAGGGGGAGCTGCGCCAGGTGGCGACCCTGATCGCCCGCGCGGTGCGCACCGATCCCGGCGCTCCGGGCGGGGCCGACGAGTTGACCCGCCTCGGTGCCGAGGTGTCCGAGCTGGTCGCGGCGTTCCCGGCGTACCCCCGTGGCTGAGCCCGGGGTGGTCGAGCCGGACACCGACCGGCGGTGGCGGTTGCGGCACCTGCCGGTGCTGTTGGCCGCGTCGGCGGCGCTCGCCGCGGTCGCCGCGGTGGTCGGTGGGGTGACCGGCGGCGTCACGGGCGCGCTCGGCGCGGCGGCCGGCGTGGGCGTCACGGTGCTCAGCTACACCCTCACCACAGTGGTGCTGGCCCGGGCCGACCAGGTCAACCCGCAGTTGCTGCTGCCGCTCGGCCTGGGCCTGTACGTGTTGAAGTTCAGCCTGCTGGGCGTGGTGCTGGTGGCGGTGGCGTCGACCGGTTGGCCCGGATTGATCCCTCTTTGCCTTGGCATCGTCGCCGGGGTGGCAGTGTGGACAGCGGTGCACCTCTGGTGGCTGACCACGGTGCACGCTCGCCGACCGCGCGGCTGACCTGGCGGTCGTCCCAACCAGCGGACGCGCCGGAATGTGTCGGCCTCCGGTCATTTTCCGACGGGCGGAAGGGGAGTAGCGTGCCCACAGACGACGGCGCCCACGAGAAGCCCACACAACGACGGTTGTGCGGGGGGTGAGGCACAGCCTCGTCTTCCCGGCTGATATCGTTCGCCCCGTCATGGCTGGTGACCAAACCCCCCGTCCCGCCGGTGAACCGGACGATTATCCGTCCGGCGCCGGTCAGGGTTGGACCGCGCTCAGCTACCTCATCGGAGGAATGCTCGTGTGGGGTTTCATCGGCTGGCTGGTCGACCAGTGGCTCGATACCGGTGGCGTCGCCACCGGCATCGGCGTCGTGCTCGGCGTGACCGGGGGGATCATCCTCGTCGTCCGTCGGCTCGGCACGCCTACTTAGGAAGGGACACGGTGTTCGGACAGGCGAACGTTCTGGCAGCGGGCCAGGCGGCATTCCCACCCAGTGTGGACGACTTCTACCTGCCCGCGATCGTGCCCTGGGGTGTGGAGAACGCCCCGTGGTTCACCAAGTTCACGCTGATGATCTGGGTCGCGGTCGGCTTTCTGATCATCTTCTTCCTGGCGACCTATCGGAACCCGAAGTTGGTGCCGACCAAGAAGCAGTGGTTCGCCGAGTCGATCTACGGCTTCGTCCGGAACAACATCTCGGTCGACATGATCGGTCACCAGGGCGTCCGGTTCGCTCCCTACTTCACGACGCTGTTCTGCTTCGTGTTGGTGACGAACGCGTTCGCGATCATTCCGCTCTTCCAGATCTCGCCGAACTCGCACATCGCCTTCCCGGCGATCCTCGCGGTGATCAGCTACGTGCTGTTCAACTACATCGGCATCCGGCACCACGGCTTCGGCAAATACTTCAAGCACGCCCTGATCCCGCCGGCACCGTGGTACATCCTGCCGCTGCTGATCCCGATCGAGGCGTTCTCGACCTTCATCATCCGGCCGTTCTCGCTGGCCGTCCGTCTCTTCGCGAACATGTTCGCCGGCCACATGCTCCTGCTGGTCTTCACGCTCGGCGGCTTCGCGATGCTCAACGCCAACGCCTGGCTGGCGCCGATCTCGGTGGTCTCCTGGGTGATGACAGTGGCGCTGACCCTTCTCGAAGCGCTGGTCATCGTCCTGCAGGCCTACGTCTTCACCGTGCTGAGCGCCAGCTACATCCAGGGCGCGCTCGCCGAAGAGCACTGATCCACGCACCAACCGTTGTCGTCCCGCGTGAGAGTCACGCGTGATAACCAGGAGGAACCACACCAATGGACGCTAGCGTTCTCGCCGAGGTTACCGGTAGCACCGCTGCCATCGGCTACGGTCTCGCCGCCATCGGCCCGGGCATCGGCGTTGGCCTGGTCTTCGCCGCCTACATCCAGTCGACCGCCCGGCAGCCCGAGTCGTCGCGCATGACCCTGCCGTACGTCTGGATCGGCTTCGCCGTCATCGAGGCGCTCGCGCTGTTCGGCATCGCCTTCGGCTTCATCTGGGCCGGCTGATTCCGCCCCTTCCGACCGGGAGGTCACCCATGTTGTTCCTCCTCGCCGCCGAGGGTGGTGAGTCAGACCACAACCCGATCATTCCGATCTGGCAAGAGATCGTGGTCGGCACGGTCGCCTTCGCCGTGCTCTGCTTCGTCCTGATGAAGTTCGTCTTCCCGCGCATGGAGCAGACGTTCCAGGCTCGGGTCGACGCCATCGAGGGCGGCATCAAGCGCGCCGAGGCCGCCCAGGCCGAGGCGAACCAGCTGCTCGAGCAGTACCGCGCCCAGCTCGCTGAGGCCCGGACCGACGCCGCCAAGATCCGTGACGACGCGCGGGCCGACGCCGAGGGCATCCGCCAGGACATCCTCGCCAAGGCGCGGGAAGAGTCCGACCGGGTCATCCAGGCGGGCAAGGACGCGCTCGCCGCCGAGCGGGCCACCATCGTGCGCGAGCTGCGCGCGGAGGTCGGCACGATCGCGGTGGACCTGGCCAGCAAGATCGTTGGCGAGTCGCTGGCCGACGAGGCGCGGCGTAAGGGCACCGTCGACCGGTTCCTGAGCGGTCTCGAGAGCACGGGGGCCCGCTGATGCAGGCCGCCAGCCGGGAGTCGTACAAGGTCGCGGCCGAGCGCCTCGACGCGTACGTCCGCGGCGCGGAGCCGTCAGCGGTGGCCTCCACCGCCGACGCCATCCTCTCCGTGGCGACCCTGCTGCGGCGTGAGCCGCGGCTGCGCCGGGCGCTCTCCGAGCCGTCCCGGTCCGGCGAGGATCGCGGCGCTCTGCTCGGCGACATGCTCGGCGGGCGGATCGGCGCGGACGCGCTCGACCTGCTCGTGTCGCTGGTCGCCGGCCGGTGGTCGGCACCCTCGGAGCTGCTCGACGGCACCGAGCGGCTGGGCGTGGAAGCGCTGCTGGCCAGCGCCGACAAGGCCGGCGAGCTGGGCGAGGTCGAGGACGAGCTGTTCCGCTTCGGTCAGGTAGTGGCCGGTCAGTCGGCGCTGAGCAACACGCTCGCCGACCCGGTCGCCCCGGTCGAGCAGCGGGCCACCCTGGCCCGCGAGCTGCTCGCCGACAAGGCCCGTCCGGTCACCGTCCGCCTCGTCGAGGTCGCACTCGGCGGGTACGGGGGGCGCTCCTTCACCGGCGCGCTCACCCGGCTGGTGGAACTCGCCGCCGAGCGACGCGACCGGCAGGTGGCGTACGTGACCGTCGCGGCCCCGTTGAGTGACGAGGACGAGCGCCGGCTGGGTGCGAGCCTCAGCGCGATATACGGTCGAGAGGTCTCCGTCAAGCAGACGGTGGACCCCCACGTCCTGGGTGGCGTGAGCGTGCGGGTCGGCTCCGACCTGTACGACGGCACCATCCTGCGCCGCCTCAACGAGACCCGCAACGCGCTCGCGAAGCGCTGAGCGGCTCCGCCGCCCAGCAATGTGGTGGCTTCGCCGCCCCGGCGCTGAGCGGCTCCGCCGCCCAGCATCGGGGTGACTGGATCGCTCAGTGCCCGGAATGACAGACGCCATTCGGACCGGTCGGTACTAGGTATCCCGGGCCCCTGAATTTTAAGGAAGCAGAGGATGGCCGAGCTGACCATCTCGACGGAGGAGATCCGCGGCGCCCTGGAGCGCTACGTCTCTTCCTACTCGTCCGACGTCTCCCGCGAGGAGGTCGGCACCGTCGCCGACACCGGCGACGGTATCGCCCACGTCGAGGGCCTGCCCTCGACCATGACCAACGAGCTCCTGGAGTTCGAGGACGGCACGCTCGGCGTGGCGTTGAACCTCGACGTCCGGGAGATCGGCGTCGTCGTTCTCGGTGACTCCGCCAAGCTGGAGGAAGGGCAGCGCGTCAAGCGCACCGAGCGGGTTCTCTCCGTTCCGGTCGGCGACGCCTTCCTCGGCCGCGTGGTCAACGCGCTCGGTGAGCCGATCGACGCGCTCGGCGACATCGCCAACGAGGGCTTCCGCGAGCTGGAGCTGCAGGCTCCGAACGTGATGTCCCGGCAGTCCGTCGACGAGCCGCTGCAGACCGGCATCAAGGCCATCGACGCGATGACCCCGATCGGTCGGGGCCAGCGGCAGCTCATCATCGGTGACCGGAAGACCGGTAAGACCACTGTCGCCCTGGACGCCATCCTCAACCAGCGGGACAACTGGCGCACCGGCGACCCGAAGAAGCAGGTTCGCTGCATCTACGTCGCCATCGGCCAGAAGGCCTCCACGATCGCCTCCATCAAGGGGCAGCTCGAGGAGGCGGGCGCGATGGAGTACACCACCATCGTCGCCTCGCCGGCGTCCGACCCGGCTGGCTTCAAGTACCTCGCCCCGTACACCGGCTCGTCCATCGGGCAGCACTGGATGTACGGCGGCAAGCACGTCCTGATCGTCTTCGACGACCTGAGCAAGCAGGCCGAGGCGTACCGCGCCGTGTCGCTGCTGCTGCGTCGCCCGCCGGGCCGTGAGGCGTACCCGGGTGACGTCTTCTACCTGCACTCCCGCCTGCTGGAGCGCTGCGCGAAGCTCTCCGACGAGCTGGGTGGCGGCTCGATGACCGGTCTGCCGATCATCGAGACGAAGGCCAACGACATCTCGGCCTTCATCCCGACCAACGTCATCTCGATCACCGACGGCCAGATCTTCCTGGAGACCGACCTGTTCAACCAGGGCGTCCGTCCGGCGATCAACGTCGGTACCTCGGTCTCCCGGGTCGGTGGCGCCGCGCAGGTGAAGCCGATGAAGAAGGTCGCCGGTTCGCTGCGGCTCAACCTGGCCCAGTACCGCGAGCTGGAGGCGTTCGCCGCCTTCGCCTCCGACCTGGACCGGGCCTCCCGTGCCCAGCTGGACCGCGGTTCGCGCCTGGTCGAGCTGCTCAAGCAGCCGAACTACTCGCCGTTCCCGGTGCAGGAGCAGGTCGTTACGGTCTGGGCCGGCACCGAGGGCAAGCTGGACGACGTCCCGGTGGGCGAGGTCCGCCGCTTCGAGTCGGAGTTCCTCCAGTACCTGCGGCACAAGCACCAGGGTGTGCTGGCCGGCATCGCCGACAACCAGTGGAACGATGACATCATCGGCTCACTGGACAGCGCGATCGCCGAGTTCAAGCAGGTCTTCCTCAACAAGGAGGACGAGCGCAAGGTCAACGACGCGCCGGCCGCGCCGCTTGAGGGCGACGAGAACCGCGAGACGGTGACCCGCTTCCGCGACGGCGCGACCGACCGCCCGGCCGAGAGCTGATCCCGTGGCGGCCCAGGTACGCGTTCTTCGTCAACGGATCCGCTCGGCGAAGTCGATGAAGAAGATCACCAAGGCGATGGAGCTCGTGGCGACGAGCCGGATCGCCAAGGCCCAGGCCCGGGTGCAGGCGTCCCTGCCGTACGCCCAGGCCATCACCGGCGTGCTCACGGCGCTGGCGTCCAACGCGCGGATCGACCACCCGCTGCTCACCCCGCGCGAGCGGGTGCGGCGGGCCGGCGTCCTGTTGGTCACCAGTGACCGTGGCCTGGCCGGCGGTTACAGCTCCAACGCGATCAGGATGGCCGAGTCGCTGATCGCGCGGCTCAGGGCGGACGGCAAGGAGCCGGTGCTCTACGTCATCGGGCGTAAGGGCGTCGGGTTCTACCGGTTCCGCGAGCGGCCGATCGAGGCGAACTGGACCGGCTTCAGCGAGCAGCCGTCGTTCGAGGACGCCCGTACCGTTGGTGAGACGCTGATCAAGGCGTTCACCGCCGGTGCGGACGACGTCGACGGCGGGGCCGGAGCGGACGGGGTGCTCGGCGTCGACGAGTTGCACATCGTCTACACCGAGTTCCACTCGCTCATGACGCAGAACCCGGTCACCAAGGTCATCGGTCCGATGCAGGTGGAGGACCGGCCGCGCTCCGAGGGGTTGCTGCCGGCGTACGAGTTCGAGCCGGAGGCGGAGGCGCTGCTCGACGCGCTCCTGCCGAGGTACATCAACACGCGGATCTACGCGGCGTTGATCGAGTCGGCGGCGAGTGAGTCGGCGGCACGGCGGCGGGCGATGAAGAGCGCCACCGACAACGCCGAAGAGATGATCGAGAAGTACACGCGCGAGATGAACTCGGCTCGCCAGGCCGGGATCACCCAGGAGATCAGCGAGATCGTCGGCGGCGCCAACGCGCTGGCCGCGTCGGGAAGTGAAGTGTGATGACTGCACCAGTAGAGACCAAGACGGCCACGGGTCGCGTGGTCCGGGTCATCGGCCCGGTCGTCGACGCCGAGTTCCCGCGCGACGCGATGCCGCCCCTGTTCAACGCCTTGAACGTGAAGGTGAACCTGTCCGGCGGTGAGAAGACGCTGACCCTGGAGGTTGCCCAGCACCTGGGTGACAACCTGGTCCGTGCCATCTCGATGCAGCCGACCGACGGCCTGGTCCGTGGCGCCGAGGTGCGCGACCGCGGCGAGCCGATCACGGTGCCCGTGGGTGACGCGGTCAAGGGCAAGGTGTTCAACGCGATCGGCGAGGTGCTCAACCTCAAAGAGGGCGAGACGTTCGAGGCCGACGACCGGTGGGGCATCCACCGCAAGGCCCCGGCCTTCGCGGACCTTGAGCCGAAGACCGAGATGCTGGAGACCGGCATCAAGGTCATCGACCTGCTCGCCCCGTACGTCAAGGGCGGCAAGATCGGCCTGTTCGGCGGCGCGGGCGTGGGCAAGACGGTGCTCATCCAGGAGATGATCACCCGGGTTGCCCGCAACTTCGGTGGCACCTCGGTGTTCGCCGGCGTGGGGGAGCGCACCCGTGAGGGCAACGACCTCATCGCCGAGATGACCGAGTCCGGCGTCATCGACAAGACCGCGCTGGTCTACGGCCAGATGGACGAGCCGCCGGGCACCCGGCTGCGGGTGGCGCTCTCCGCGCTGACCATGGCGGAGTACTTCCGGGACGTGAAGAAGCAGGAGGTGCTGCTCTTCATCGACAACATCTTCCGCTTCACGCAGGCCGGTTCGGAGGTGTCCACCCTGCTCGGCCGTATGCCGAGCGCCGTGGGTTACCAGCCGACCCTGGCCGACGAGATGGGCGAACTCCAGGAGCGGATCACCTCCGTCCGGGGCCAGGCCATCACCTCCATGCAGGCGATCTACGTGCCGGCGGACGACTACACCGACCCCGCCCCGGCCACCACGTTCGCCCACCTGGACGCGACCACCAACCTGGAGCGGTCGATCTCCGACAAGGGCATCTACCCGGCCGTGGACCCGCTGGCGTCCTCGTCCCGGATCCTTGCCCCGGAGTTCGTCGGCGCCGAGCACTTCCAGGTTGCCACCGAGGTGAAGCGGATCCTGCAGCGCTACCGCGACCTGCAGGACATCATCGCCATCCTCGGCATCGAGGAGCTCTCCGAGGAAGACAAGATCACCGTGGCTCGCGCCCGGCGGATCGAGCGCTTCCTCTCGCAGAACACCTACGCGGCGGAGCAGTTCACCGGCGTGCCGGGCTCGACGGTCCCGATCAAGGAGACCATCGAGGCGTTCCGCAAGATCAGCGAGGGCGAGTACGACCACTTCCCCGAGCAGGCGTTCTTCATGTGCGGCGGTCTCGAGGACCTGGAGCGCAAGGCTGAGGAGCTGATGAAGAGCTGACCCAGCTCTCATCCGTAGCAAAAAGACTGCCCCGGCAATGCCGGGGCAGTCTTTTGTTCATGTTCGCGTCTTACCATCGTCGCGGTCCGTTACTCGTGGTCGTCACTCCGGAGGGTCCCGAGCTACGGTTCGTTCCGCGCTCACGTGAACGAGCGTTGATCTTTGCAACCTTTCGACGACGTGCGCCCGTCTTCCTCATCGTGGGCGTAACGAACGGAGCTGCTCGTGGGTAAGGCCGGCAACAGTGGCCGCAAGCGGTCCATCTGGCGAGGTGTGCCGCGGTGGGCCAGGATCTGCACGGTGTTCGGCACCGTGCTGACGGTGCTCAGCGGCGCCGTGCTGGTCGGCACCGAGGTGCTCATGGCCCGCTACGAGGGGTCCGTCGGCAAGGCCGACCTCTTCGGCGACCAGGCGGCGGGCGCCCAGGCGAAGAAGAGCGACATCAAGGGTCCGCTGAACATCCTGCTCGTCGGCATCGACCCGCGTACGCCGACGGCCGCGCCGTTGGCCGACTCGATCATGGTGCTGCACGTGCCGGCCTCGATGGACCGGGCCTACCTGTTCTCGCTGCCTCGTGACCTCTACGTGCGGATCCCGGCGTTCAAGAAGGCCGACTTCCCGGGCGAGACCACGAAGATCAACGCCGCGATGTCGTTCGGCAGCAAGGTGCCGGGAGCCAACCCGGACGCGGCACGGGGCTTCGAGTTGCTGGCCACCACAGTGCAGAACCTCACAGGCATCAAGCGCTTCGACGCCGGCGCGATCATCAACTTCACCGGTTTCCAGAAGATCGTCGACGCCATGGGCGGTGTCGACATGTACATCGAGCGCGACGTGAAGTCCGAGCACAAGCAGCCGGACGGCAAGCCGCGGCCGGGCAACACGCGTGGTGAGGGCTACGTCGGCCCGCAGGCGATCTACAAGAAGGGCAACCGGCACCTGAGTGGGTGGCAGGCGCTGGACTACGTCCGGCAGCGCTACCCGAAGAACGGCGTTCCGGATTCCGACTACGGTCGGCAGCGCCACCAGCAGCAGTTCGTCAAGGCCATGGTCGGTCAGGCGTTCAGCGCCGACGTGGTGTCCAACCCGATCAAGCTGGACAAGGTGCTCCGTGCCGCCGGCCAGTCGTTGATCTTCAACGGCCGGGGCAACAGCGTTGTCGACTTCGGGCTCGCCCTGAAGGACATCCGCCCGAACACCATCGAGATGATCAAGCTGCCCGGTGGCGGGGTCTTCGAGGGTAGTAAGTACCTGGGCGAGCAGTTCCAGGACGGTGTTCCGGACTTCTTCACCGCCCTGCACAACGAGCAACTCGACCCGTTCCTGCTGGAGCACCCGGAATTCGTCAACAAGGCCAAGTAGTCAGGTCGGCGTTGTCCCCACCCGCGTTGGGCGCGCCGCGTCGTCAGGCTAGACTTTCGGCAATCCGTAGCCGCAGCAAGGAGACAGCGTGGCACAGCAGCTTCACGTCGAGCTCGTCGCCGTCGAGGAGAAGGTCTGGTCCGGTGACGCCGAGATGGTCGTCGCCCGGACGACCGAAGGCGAGCTCGGTGTCCTGCCGGGGCACGCGCCGCTGCTCGGCCAACTCGCCGAGCCCGGCCAGGTACGCATCAAGCTCGCCGGCGGCGAGCAGGTCGCCTACGAGGTCGCCGGCGGCTTCCTCTCGGTGAGCGCCGACGGTGTCACCGTGCTGGCCGAGAGCGCAACCCCGGTCTCCGCGCAGAGCCGCTGAGCCACACCGGGGATGGAGATCGTCGAAGGATTCGGAATCGGCGTTGTCGTCATCCTCGGCGCGCTTCTGACCCTCTTCGTCCGGCGAGCTCTCGTCACCCGCAGCGGTGGCATCATCCGGCTCAGCGTGCGGGTCTCCACCATGCTCGACGGCCGTGGCTGGTCGCCCGGCTTCGGCCGGTTCGCCGGTGAAGAGCTGCGCTGGTACCGGATGTTCAGCTTCGCGATCCGGCCCAAGCGGGTGCTCTCCCGCAAGGGGCTGGCCGTGGAGCGCCGCCGGTTGCCCGAAGGTCAGGAACGGTTCTCCATGCCGGCCGACTGGGTGATCCTCCGCTGTACGAGTAACCACGCACCGGTGGAGATCGCCATGGCGCGATCGACAGTCACCGGTTTTCTCTCCTGGCTCGAGGCCGCCCCTCCGGGGGCGGTCTCGCCGCGTATGGCCTCCCAGGACTGGCCGGCTGCCTGATCGGCTCTTCTGTGGTTGCTCTTGGCTTCCGTGGTCGCTCTTGTGGTTTCCGGGGGAGCCCGCCCGGCTCCGGGCGGTCAGGCTTGATCCCTGCGCCGGGCGGGCTCCCCCGGAAACCCTTCGTTGCCGCTGTGCGTCGATCCGGCGGGCTTTGATCACCTGCCGTTACCGGGGCGGCTGAGTCCCGCCTCCCTCGGTGTGCGCTGCGCGGCCGGGCTGCGCGGCTTGCGCGTCGGTCGAGGTGCTGGTCGGCTTGGCTCGCCGAGGAGTCGGCCCTGGCTACGCGTGGTGGCGGGCAGAGTGGGAACCCAGACCTCGACGTGGTGCGAAGCGCCCGACGTTCAGCGCTTGCCGCCCGGCACCCATAGCACGTCTCCTGCCGGATTTGCCGTTCTTGACAGGATAAAGAGCAGATCGGAGAGCCGGTTGAGATACTTTGCCGGGAGCGTGCTGGTTCGTTCCGGATCGTGGCTGACCAGCGCCCACGCTGCCCGTTCGGCACGCCGGGCGACGGTCCGCGCCACGTGCAGCAGTGCCGCACCTGCGGTGCCGCCGGGGAGGATGAAGGAGTCGAGCTTGCTCAGGCGTGCGTTGTACTCGTCGCACCAGCCCTCAAGGCGCTCGACGTACGCCTCGGTGACCCGCAGCGGCGGGTACTTCGGCTCCGGCTCGACCGGGGTGGACAGGTCGGCGCCGACGTCGAACAGGTCGTTCTGCACCGACCCCAGCACGCCGCGAAGCTCCTCGTCGAGGTTTCCCAGCGCGAGCGCGACACCGATCGCCGCGTTGCACTCGTCGACATCCGCGTACGCGGCGATCCGTGGATCGGTCTTCGGCACCTGCTCGTTGTTGCTCAGCCTGGTCATGCCGGCGTCGCCGGCCTTGGTGTAGATGCGCGTGAGGTGGACGGCCATGACGCACAGCCTACGGATTCCCGACCTGACGATCCCGGCGCGGCCGGACAGCACCGCCGGCTGGCCGGTGGTGGTGGGTCCCGGCGACGCCGGCGATTCGGCGGTCAACGATGTCGACGTCATCCGGGTACGCGGTGACGCCCGACTGTCCGGCACCGTGCACGTGGTCGGTGCCAAGAACTCGGCGTTGAAGCTGATGGCCGCCGCGCTGCTCGCGCCGGGCCGCAGTGTGATCACCAACGTCCCCCGGATCACCGACATCGCGATCATGGGGGAGGTGCTGCGACGGCTGGGCTGCGACGTCCAGTTCGACGCGGACGACCCGGTCGACCCGATGGTCGTCCGTGGTGGAGTGGCCCGGTCCCGGTCGGTGACGATCGACGTACCCGAGCAGCCGGGCGCGGAGGCCGACTACGACCTGGTCCGACGGCTGCGCGCGTCGATCTGCGTGCTCGGCCCGTTGCTGGCCCGCCGGGGGTACGTGCGGGTGGCCCACCCCGGCGGCGACGCGATCGGGTCGCGGGGGTTGGACATGCACATCTCCGGGCTGACCCGGATGGGCGCGGAGATCTCCGGTGAGCACGGTTTCGTCATCGCCTCCGCCCCGCACGGGCTGCGTGGCGCGGACATCGTGCTGGATTTCCCCAGCGTCGGCGCGACCGAGAACCTGGTGATGGCGGCGGTGCTGGCCCAGGGCACCACGATGATCGACAACGCGGCCCGGGAGCCGGAGATCGTCGACATCTGCACGATGCTCAACCAGATGGGTGCGCGCATCGTCGGCGCGGGCACGTCGACGTTGCGCATCACCGGTGTGCCCGGTCTGCGTCCGGTGCGCCATGCCACGGTGGGGGACCGGATCGTCGCCGGCACCTGGGCGTTCGGCGCGGCGATGACCCGCGGCGACGTGACGGTGACCGGGCTGGACCCGGCCTTCCTGGAGGTCGCCCTGGACAAGGTCGTGGCGGCGGGCGGGCTGGTGGAGACCCGGGGAGACGGCTTCCGCGTACGGATGGACGAGCGGCCCCGGGCGGTGGACGTGGTGACGCTGCCGTACCCCGGCTTCGCCACCGACCTGCTGCCGATGGCGATCGGGCTGGCGGCCGTCAGCGACGGTGCCTCCCTGATCACCGAGAACATCTTCGACGGCCGGTTCATGTTCGCCAACGAGATGATGCGGCTCGGCGCGGACATCAAGACCGACGGGCATCACGCGGTGGTCCGGGGTCGGGAGCGGCTCTCCGGTGCCCCGGTGCGGGCCACCGACATCCGGGCCGGCGCAGGGTTGATCATCGCCGGACTCTGCGCGGAGGGGGTCACCGAGGTCTCCCACGTGCACCACGTCGACCGGGGCTACCCGGACTTCGTGGCCGACCTGCGTGCGCTCGGGGTGGCGGTCGAGCGGGGCACCACGCCGGAGGAGCCGGCACTGGAGATCTGAGGCCCCCACGACCCGGCCCGACCGCCACTTAGCCATCGTTCAGGCTCGCCGACTAGGGTGCAGGCAGGCACTCAATCGCAGCGAGGGAGAAGCAGATGGCGGGTCGACTCGCGGTCGTTGGAGCCGGGTTGATGGGTTCCGGCATCGCCCAGGTGGCGGCGCAGGCGGGCTGGCAGGTGACGCTGCGCGACCTGGACGACGCGGCCACCACCCGGGGTCTGGGCGGCATTCGGAAGTCACTGGAGAAGTTCGCCGAGAAGGGCAAGATCGAGGCGTCCGAGGTCGAGGCGACGCTGGCCCGGATCACCCCGACCACCGACCTGGAGGCGGCGGCGGACGCGGACATCGTGGTCGAGGCGGTCTTCGAGCGCCTGGAGATCAAGCACGAGGTGTTCCGCGCCCTGGACAAGATCTGCAAGTCGGACGCGGTGCTCGCCACCAACACCTCGGCCATCCCGGTCACCCAGATCGCCGCGGTGACCGAGCGGCCCGAGGCGGTGGTCGGCACCCACTTCTTCTCCCCGGTGCCGATGATGCAACTCTGCGAGCTGGTACGCGGTTACAAGACCAGCGACGCCACGCTGGACACCGCGCGGGCCTTCGCCGAGGAGATCGGTAAGACGGTCGTCGTGGTCAACCGGGACATCGCCGGCTTCGTCACCACCCGGTTGATCTCCGCCCTGGTGATGGAGGCGGTCAAGCTGGTGGAGTCCGGGGTGGTGTCCGCGGAGGACCTGGACACCGCCTGCCGGCTGGGCTTCGGGCACGCGATGGGCCCGCTGGCCACCACCGACCTGACCGGCGTGGACGTGCTGCTGCACGCCTCGAAGAACATCTACACCGACACCGCCGACGAGAAGTTCTTCCCGCCGGAGCTGCTCCAGCGGATGGTCACCGCCGGTGACCTGGGCCGCAAGACCGGCAAGGGCTTCTACACCTACTGAGACCGGCAGCCGCGGGGGCCCGTTCGCGGGCCCCCCGGTTCAGCTCAACTCGGGCCGGGCGGCGCGGCCAGCGCTCCCGCGACGAAGTCGAGGGCAGCGGGTATGACCGAGCCCCAGTAGCGGAAGTCGTGCCCGCCGTCGGCGTACTCGGCTCGGGCGGCCGGCTCGGGAAGGGCCCGCTCCAGCGCCTGCACGTCGGCGAGGAGGTCGTCCTGGCGACCGCACCAGAGGCCCAGCGGAGTGCCGCGTAGCCGGTCGACACCGGCGAAGACGGCATCACCTGGCGCGACGGCGGGGGAGAAGGCCGCCACCGCCCGGAGTGACCCCGGCCAGGTGGCGGCGAGCAACAGCGAGCCGAAGCCCCCCATGGACCATCCCCAGGCCGCCAGCCGGGTGGCGTCGAAGCCCCGCTCGGCGCACCAGGCCGGCACCTCCTCACGCACCATCCGCTGCGGGTCGTCCCGGCCGGCGGGGCGCCAGGAGAGGCGGTCGCCGGTCGCTCCGGCGAGCACGAACGGCGGCGCACCCCGACGTACCGCGTCGGTCAGGAAGCGCCCCAGGCCGAGCCCGGGGAAGTCCCGTGCGGTGGTGGACGCGCCGTGCAGCACCAGGCAGACCGGCAACCCCTGACCGTCGCCGTGCCCGTCCGGGACGGCGGTGTAGAAGTCGACCGAGCGGTCACGTGCGGCGGACTGGCGGCTGACCAGTCGCTCGTCGCCGGCTGGCGCGTCCGGGGGAACGGGCCGCGTCGGCGACGGCCGGATCAGGTCGCGGGCCGTCCAGCCGACCCCGACCGCAAGCGCCGTCGCCCCTGCCCCCGCGAGCAGGAGCCCGCGCCGGGTCGGTCGAGCGGCCATCGTCAGAGTCTGGCAGCCCCACGGCGGATCGGGGGCCCCGGAAAGGCGTCAGCCGTCGCGCTTGGTCGTCCAGCGGAAGGTGGTCAGGCAGAGCACCACACCGATCACGCACCACAGGGCCAGCACCACCGCCACCCGGCCCAGCTCGAACGAGCCGCCCGGCTCCTGGGCGCCGAAGCTCTCCGGCAGGAACACCGACCGCAGCCCCTGGCACATCCACTTGAGCGGGAACACCGCCGCCACCTGCTGCATCCAGGTGGGCAGGTCGGTGAAGACGAAGAACACCCCGGAGATGAACTGGAGCACCAGAGCCACCGGGGTGACCACCGCGGAGCCGCTGCGGGCGGTGCGGGCCAGCGACGAGATCGCGATGCCGCACAGGGTGCACGCGGTCACCCCGAGCACGGCGACCCAGCCGAAGGTGAACCACTTCGCGGCGGTGCCCGGCAGGTCGAGGTCGAACAGCGCCACCGCGACGGCCAGCAGCAGGACCGTCTCGGCGATCCCGATCGCCACCACCATGATCACTTTGCCGGCGAACCAGACCCACTTCGGCATCGGCGTGCCCCGGTAGCGCTTGAGCACGCCCCGGTCCCGCTCGATCGGGATCCAGATGCCGAGGTTCTGGAAGCTCACCGTCATCAGGCCGGTCGCGATCATGCCGGTGATGAAGTACTGGGTGAACTTGACCCCGCCGCCGATCGTGCCGTCGAAGATCGACGCGAAGATCAGGATCATGATGATGGGGAAGCCCATCGTGAAGACCACCGACTCCCGGCTGCGCAGGAACTGGGTGATCTCCAGTCGTCCCTGGCGCAGGGCGAGCGCGCCGGCACCCGGCCGTCGGCCGCGAGTCGCGGTGACCGGCGTCGCCGGCTTCGTCGTGGTCGTCATCGCGCGTGTCCGATCATGGTGAGGTAGACGTCCTCCAGGGTCGGCCGGGTCACCGTGAGCCCGGGGACCTCGCCGCCGTAGCGCGCGGCGAGGTCGGCCACGAAGGCCGTCGGCGTCGCGCTCTGCGCGCTTTCCACCGTGCCTTCCGGGGTACGCCAGGAGACCGTCGCGAGGGCCTCCTGCCGATTGCCCAGCCGGTTGGGGGCGGCGACCTCGACCAGCCGGCCGCCGGCGATCACGCCGACCCGGTCGGCGAGGGCCTCGGCCTCGTCGAGGTAGTGGGTGGTGAGCACGATCGTGGTGCCGGCCGCGGCGAGGTCACGGATCAGCTCCCAGAACTCGCGGCGGGCCTCCGGGTCGAAACCGGTGGTCGGCTCGTCGAGGAAGAGCAGCTCGGGACGGCCGATGATGCCCAGGGCCACGTCCAGGCGGCGCTTCTGCCCGCCGGAGAGGGTGTGCGTCCGGGCCTTCGCCTTGTCGGCCAGCCCGACCCGCTCGATCACCTTCTCCGGGTCGTCCGCGTCGGGGTAGAAGCCGGAGAAGTGCCGGATCACCTCGGCCACTGTCAGCTCGTCGAACTCGCCGGTGCCCTGGAGCACGATGCCGACCCGGGAGCGCCAGTCGGCATCCGGTCTGGCCGGATCGGCGCCGAGGACGGTGACCTCGCCGGCGTCCCGGCGGCGGTAACCCTCCAGGATCTCCACCGTCGTGGTCTTGCCGGCGCCGTTCGGGCCGAGCAACGCGAACACCTCGCCGCGGTGGACGTCCAGATCCACGCCCGCCACCGCCACGTTGTCGCCGTACGCCTTGCGCAGCCCCCGGACGGAGATGGCCAGCTCGTCATCCATGCCGTCCAGTGTGCGTCCTGGCCTGGGCCGGGTGGTGCCCGGGGTGTGGCGGTCCACGCCACTGCGGGCGCTTGCCACCCGGACGTCCCCGACATGGACCTGTGTGGTTTTCCACAGCTCCTTTTACTGAACGGTAACTTAGACTCCGGCCATGGATGAGACGGCATTCCCGGGGCGGCTGCCCGAGCGGGACCGCCCGTGGGTGATGCGCACCTACGCCGGCCACTCGTCGGCCGCGGCGACCAACGCCCTCTTCCGCCGCAACCTGGCGAAGGGGCAGACCGGCCTGTCGGTCGCCTTCGACCTGCCCACCCAGACCGGGTACGACCCGGACCACGAACTCGCCGCCGGCGAGGTCGGACGGGTCGGAGTGCCGGTGGCCCACCTCGGTGACATGCGGGCGCTCTTCGACGGTCTCCCGCTCGCCGACACGAACACCTCGATGACCATCAACTCCCCGGCGATGTGGCTGCTCGCCCTGTACGGCACCGTCGGGCTGGAGCAGGGCGCCGACCTGGCCCGCTGCGCCGGCACCACCCAGAACGACATCATCAAGGAGTACCTGTCCCGGGGCACCTACATCTTTCCGCCGGCGGCGTCGCTGCGGCTCACCGCCGACGTGGTGGCGTACACGCTGCGCGAGATGCCCCGGTGGAACCCGGTCAACATCTGCTCGTACCACCTCCAGGAAGCCGGCGCCACGCCCGTGCAGGAGGTCGGCTTCGCGCTGGCCACAGCGGTCGCCGTGCTCGACGCGGTCCGAGACTCCGGCCAGGTCCCGGCCGAGCGGATGGGCGACGTGGTCCAGCGGATCTCGTTCTTCGTCAACGCCGGGGTGCGCTTCGTCGAGGAGATCGCCAAGATGCGCGCGTTCGGTGTGCTCTGGGACGAGATCACCCGGGACCGGTACGGGGTCACCGACGCCAGACAACGGCGGTTCCGCTACGGCGTGCAGGTCAACTCGCTCGGCCTCACCGAGGCGCAGCCGGAGAACAACATCCAGCGCATCGTGCTGGAGATGCTCGGCGTGACGATGTCCCGTGACGCCCGGGCCCGCGCGGTCCAACTGCCCGCGTGGAACGAGGCGCTCGGCCTACCCCGACCGTGGGACCAGCAGTGGTCGCTGCGGATGCAGCAGGTCCTGGCGTACGAGTCGGATCTGCTCGAATATCCCGACCTCTTCGCCGGCTCGCACGTGATGACCGCGCTCGTCGACGAGGTCGTCACCGGGGCGCGGGTCGAGCTGGACAAGGTGCTGGAGCTGGGCGGCGTCGTCGCCGCCGTGGAGACCGGCTACCTCAAGAGCGCGCTTGTCGCGTCGCTGGCCGAGCGCCGTCGGCGGATGGAGTCCGGTGCCGACGTGGTGGTCGGGGTCAACCGGTACACCGAGACCGAACCCTCCCCGCTGACCGCCGCCGGCGCGGACGCCGTCGAGCAGGTCGATCCAGCGGTCGAGGCGGCCGCCGTGGACGGCGTACACCGGTGGCGGGCCGACCGGGACCCGGCCGTCGTCGACGCGGCGCTGGCCCGGTTGCGCGCGGACGCCGCGACCACCACCAACCTGATGCCGGCCACACTGGAGTGTGTGCGGGCCGGGGTGACCACCGGCGAGTGGGCCGGCGCGCTGCGCCAGGTCTTCGGCGAGTACCGGGCACCGACCGGCCTGGCCGGCGCCACCGGCGGCGGTGGGGAGCCGGGCCTCGTGGCGGTCCGCGAGCGGGTCACCGCCACCGCACGGGAGCTGGGCAGCGGCCGGCTGCGGCTGCTGGTCGGCAAGCCGGGCCTGGACGGGCACTCCAACGGCGCGGAGCAGATCGCGGTACGCGCCCGCGACGCCGGCTTCGAGGTCGTCTACCAGGGCATCCGGTTGACCGCGGGGCAGATCGTCGCCGCCGCTGTCGAGGAGGACGTCGACCTGGTCGGGCTCTCCGTGCTCTCCGGGTCGCACCTGGCCGCCGTGCCCGCGGTGCTCGACGGGCTGCGCGCCGCCGGCCGGGCGGACCTGCCGGTGGTGGTGGGCGGCATCATCCCGGCCAGTGACGCGGACACTCTCCGGGCGGCCGGTGTCGCCCGGGTCTTCACCCCGAAGGACTTCGCCCTCACCGGCATCATCGACGACCTGGTGACTGTCATCCGTCGCGCCAACGACCTGCCCTGACCGAGAGCTGCCCCGACAGGTCGCCGACCGGCGTGGGTCAGCGGCCGGCGTAGGTCATGCAGTCGGCCATGTCGTTGTCCGGGCCCACCCTGATCGACGCCGCGTGGCACTCCAACTGCTCGTTGTGCCGGCAGTCGGCGCGCTGGCAGGCGCCCACCTGCGCGATCAGGCTCTCCACGCCACCCCGGACGGGCGACTCGACGAAGGTGTGGCAGTGGGCGTGATCCATGCTGCCGATGGTGATCGCGAACGCGTGGCAGTCACCCGACTGGTTGTACGCGCACGCGGCGACCACGCATTCCTGGACTCGGGGCATCTCCAACGCTGCGGTCATGCCGACCTCCTCTAGGCTCTTGCCCCGATCCTAGGCTTTTGTCGACCAGTGGAACCCCGGTATGGCGGGCCGCCGATCCGCCGCGTCAGACGCGGAAGCCGGCGGCGCGGGCGGCCTCTCGTTCGCGGCGTCGTTCGGATCGACGACGGAAGAACCAGAAGGTGAAGAACGCCAGCCCGACCAGGGCGACGAGCACCAGCACCGGCAGGATGATCGCCACCAGGGAGACCACCACGCTGGTGGCGTCCTCGGCGGTGCTGGCGACCGGGGCGCCGATGCCGGCGGTGGTCGCGTTGATCACGGGGCGGGCCGCGGACTTGAGCAGGTGCACGCCCAACGCCAGCAGTACGCCGGTGACGACCGGCACCCACTGGTGGGACGAGAAGAAGCTCCCCGGGTCGCTGACCGTCACCGTCTCCGACGAGGAGCCGGCGCCGAAGGCAAGGCCACCGGCGGTGGGTCGGACCACTGTCTGCACCACGTCGTTGATGTGGTCGACCACTGGCACCTTGTCCGCCACCATCTCCACGGCGAGCAGCACGGCCATGATGGCGATGACCCAGCCGTTGCCGAGCCAGGTCCAGCCGCTGGGCAGGTCGATCAGGTCGGTGTAACGGCCGAGCAGGCCGAGGATGAGCAGGGGTATGTAGGCGTTCAGCCCCGCCGAGGCGGCGAGACCGGTGCCGGTGAGGACTTCGAACACGATCTCAGCATCGCATCGACGCGCCAGTGCCGCTCGCTGGCGGCCGGTGGGTGCTCGGCTACCCTCGTCGGGTGCGGTTGGTCATTGCGAAGTGCTCGGTGGACTATGTCGGACGGCTCTCGGCTCACCTGCCGCTGGCCACCCGGTTGCTGATGGTGAAGGCGGACGGGTCGGTGTCTATTCACGCCGACGACCGGGCGTACAAGCCGTTGAACTGGATGAGCCCGCCGTGTCGGTTGGAGGAGGCCCCCGGTGTGTGGCGGGTCGTCAACAAGGCTGGCGAGGAGCTGCGGATCACCCTGGAGGAGATCTTCCAGGACACCTCGTACGAGCTGGGTGTGGATCCGGGCCTGCGCAAGGACGGGGTGGAGGCGCACCTCCAGGAGCTGCTGGCCGCCAACCCGGGTGCCCTGGGTGAGGGGTTCACGCTGGTCCGCCGCGAGTACATGACGGCGATCGGCCCGGTCGACCTGCTGTGCCGGGATGCCAACTCGGGCTCGGTCGCCGTCGAGGTCAAGCGGCGTGGCGACATCGACGGGGTGGAGCAGTTGACCCGCTATCTCGAGCTGATGAACCGTGACCCGCTGCTCAGCCCGGTCGTCGGGGTCTTCGCCGCCCAGGAGATCAAGCCGCAGGCCCGGGTGCTCGCCACCGACCGGGGCATCCGGTGTGTGGTAGTGGACTACGACAAGCTGCGCGGCATCGTGAAGGACGAGCTGACCCTCTTCTGACCGGCGCGCTACCCGGTGCGCACCGCGATCAGTGACTTCGGCAGACCGAACACCCGCTCCACCAGCATCGTCGAGTCGGGGAAGTAGTGACGCATCTGCGAGCGGTCCAACAGCTCGGTCCAGAGCACCTGGTGGATGGCGGCGTCGTGGCTGCGGGTCGGCTTGTGCCCCAATGGCCAGCGTTGGGCCAACGCGGTGCGCAGTCGTACCGGCAGGAACTGCATGCCGGGTGCGATCCAGTGTGGCTCGATGGGGAAGTAGCGGTAGGGCGTCTGCACCCAGTGCCGGTCGGCGAGTGAGCGGACGGCGGCGGCGAAGCGAATCCGGCGTTCGTGCCCGCCCACATGCTCCAGCACCGAGTTCGAGAACACCAGGTCGAAGCTGCCCTTGCTGAGGTGCGGGGGCAGGTCGCAGGCGTCGGCCTGCTCGACGTGGGCCCAATCCGGGACGACGGCGGGCGGCTGCTCCAGGTTGACGACTGTCACCCGGGCCGGTCGGACGGTGGCGCGGTGCCAGGTGCCGAGCCGACCGCCGAGGTCGACCACGTGCATGTCGCCGATGTCGGGAAAGGTGCGCGCCAGCCAGTCCGAGCGATGCCGACGCCGTCGGGCGCTCCACGACTGGTCACTGTCGACAAGGCGGTAGCGCAATCGATTGGGGCCCATTTAACGCAATGTACCGCCGTGACCACGGCGTATAAACATGTGGATACACCGATCCTTGTTGATGATCGGTTATCCGACACTTACCTCCCGTACATGACCTTGATGGCCTTGACGAGTCGGGCCACGTCGGCGGGGGTGCGCTCGAAGGTCATCGACGGCAGCAGTGACCGGGCACGACGTCGGGTGATCGCCTTGGACCGACCGAACTCACGCAGGCCGTCCTCCCCGTGGATCCGCCCGAAGCCGGAGTCGCCGACACCGCCGAACGGCAGGGTGGACATGCCGGCGAAGGTCAGCGTGGAGTTGATCGACGCCATCCCGGAGCGCAGCCGCCGGGCGGTGGCCACCGCGCGCCGCCGGCCGAAGACCGAACCCCCGAGGCCGTACGACAGGGCGTTGGCGCGGGTGACGGCCTCGTCGGCGTCGCGGACCCGGCTGATGGTCAGCGTGGGGCCGAAGGTCTCCTCGCGGACGGCGGCCGACTCCTCCGGCACGTCCACCAGCACTGTGGGGTGGACGTACGGCGGTTGCACGGCGCTCGGACCGCCGAGCACGGCGCGCCCGCCGGACGTGATGGCGGCGTCGATGTGCCGGCGGATCACGTCGATCTGCTTGGGCATGGTGATCGGGCCGATGTCGGTGCCCTCCGGCCCGACAGTCAGCCGACCGGCACGGGTCACCACCTTGTCGACGAAGGCGTCGAAGACGGCGTCGACCGCGTACACCCGCTCGATGCCGATGCAGGTCTGGCCGGCGTTGGTCATGCCGCCCCAGACACACGCCTCGGCGGCCGCGTCCAGGTCGGCGTCGCTGTCCACGATCATGGCGTCCTTGCCGCCGCCCTCGATGAGCACCGGGGTCAGCGTCTCGGCGCAGGCGGCCATCACCTTTCGGGCGGTAGCGGTGGAGCCGGTGAAGGCCAGCTTGTTGACGCCGGAGCGGCACAGCGCCGCGCCCACGTCGCCCAGCCCGTGCACGGCGGTGAACACCGGCTGCTCGGGCACCACCTCGGCGAAGCTGTCCACCAGCCACTGGCCGACCGCGGGCGTGTACTCGCTCGGCTTGAGCACCACGGCGTTGCCGGCGGCGAGGGCGTACGCGGCGGAGCCGATCGGCGTGAAGACCGGATAGTTCCACGGCCCGATCACGCCGACCACCCCGTATGGCTGGTATTCGAGGTGCCCGGAGAACTCGGCGAGGATGAGCCGGGACCGCACCCGGCGTGGACCGAGCACGCGGCCGGCGTTGCGGGCGGCCCAGTCGATGTGCTCGATCGCGGTGACGATCTCGACGATGGCGTCGGCGATCGGCTTCCCGCCCTCGACGTGCACCAACTCGGCCAACTGCTCGATGCGCTTGGCGAGTAGGGCACGCCACCGCAGCATCCGCTGGCGGCGGCCGGTGAAGCCGAGACCCGCCCACCACTCGCCGGCGGCGCGGGCGCTGTCGACGGCCTGCCGCACGTCGGCGTCGGTGGCGACCGGGAGGCGACCGGCCTCGGCGCCGGTCGCCGGGCTGGTGGAAACCAACTGGCCCGCGTCGATGACCGGAACGCCCGGGATATGCACTGCCGTCATGGCGGAAGTCTAGACCCGAGGATTACTCGCCGGTAGGGTCCCCGATTCGGGGCCGGGGGAGCGGCGTCGCACCAACCCGGCCGATCGTTGATCAGTGCAGGTCAGGGCGTTGGTGACGGATACGGCCCGCCCGAATCGTCGAACGGCAGATGGCCGGGAGGTGACGAGAGGCTGACCGGCCGGTCGGTATTGACGACTACCGTCTGATGGCAAGCTGACGCGCGGAGTGACGGTGCGGGGTGGAGGGCTGACTGTCCATGGAGGAACATCCGGAACTGATGCCGCTGTTGACGGTCGCAGGTGGACCGATGCGCGGCGCGAGCTTTCGTATGCGAGCCGAGATACAGGTGATCGGCCGAGCGCCGAGCGGTCAGGTGGTCATCAACGACCCACACCTGAGCCGTCGCCACGCCGAGGTGTGGCTGGCGCCGGAGGGCCCGTCCCTGCGGGACCTGGGCTCCACCAACGGCACCTGGCTCAACGACCGGCGGATCAGCGAGGTGGAACGCCTCTCCGACGGCGACGTGATCCGGCTGGGTCGTACCGAACTGCGCCTGTTCGACCCCGGGGTGGCGCTCACCGACCCGGTGGGGCTCAGCTTCGGCCCGTCCCGGCGCGACGTCCGACCGACGCTGCCGCTGCCGCTGGCCGCGCCACCGGGCTCGCGTCGCTGATCGCCTGGCGGCCTGCCACACCGGGTGGCTCCGTTGGGTGGCGGTCCGACACCTGGACCGGCGGGGACACCCGTGGCACCATGCCGCGGATGGAGACCGAGCAGCGCATCGTGACGGCGAACGGCATCACCCAGGCGGTACGGGTGGCCGGCCCGCCGGACGGCACACCGGTGCTGCTGATCCACGGCAACTGCTCGTCCGCGATGTTCTGGGAGCCGCTGGTCCGCCGTCTGCCACCGACGCTGCGGGTGGTCGCCCCCGACCTGCGGGGGTACGGCGACTCCGCGACCGCCCCGGTGGACGCCACCCGGGGCCTGCGGGACTTCGCCGACGACGTGGCCGCACTGCTGGACGACCCGACGCTCTTCGCCGCCGACGCGCGCCCGGTGGTGGTCGGGCACTCCCTCGGCGGCGGGGTGGCGATGCGCCTGCTGGTCGACCATCCGCACCGGGTGGGCGGGTTGCTGCTCGCCGCACCGGTCTCCCCGTACGGCTTCGGCGGCACCCGCGACCTGACCGGCACGCCGACCACGGCCGACTTCGCCGGCACCGGCGCCGGCACGGCGAACCCGGACTTCGTCGCCCGCCTCGCGGCCGGTGACCGAAGCGCTGACGCGCCGGCCAGCCCGCGCGCCGTGCTGCGAGCCACCTACGTGGCCGATCCCGCCTCGCTGGGCACTGACGAGGAACTGTTGCTCGACACCGTGCTGTCCACCGCCACCGGGGACGACAACTACCCGGGCACCGCTGTGCCGTCGGAGAACTGGCCGGGCACCGCGCCGGGGGAGCGCGGGGTGCTCAACGCGCTGTCGCCGACCTGGTTCCGGCTCGCCGACGAGCTGGTGGCCGTCGCCGAGAAACCGCCGGTCACCTGGGTACGCGGAGACGTCGACGTCATCGTCTCGGACACCTCGCTCTTCGACCTGGCGTACCTGGGTTCGCTGGATCTCGTGCCCGGCTGGCCCGGCGCGGACGCCTGTCCACCGCAGCCGATGGTCGGGCAGACCCGGGCGGTGCTCGACCGGTACGCGGCTGCCGGCGGCGCGTACCACGAGGTGGTGCTGCCCGGTTGCGGGCACAGCCCGCACCTGGAGCGCCCCGCGGAGTTCGTCGCGGAGTTGTTGGCCCTGACCAGCGTGGCGGCCGGGTAGCGGGTGCCGCTGAGCCGTGGGTGAAATATGCCACGGCGTCTCGACAACTCACCGTCACGTGGCAGACTCGCGCGCATAACCTTAGCGGCCGTTCAGTGGCCGTGCGGAGTCTCTGGGGAGGCCGGTCGTGGCGCGCGAGTTCAGCACCGTTGGTGTGGTGGGGCTGGGCACCATGGGTGCCGGCATCGTCGAGGTCTTCGCCCGCAACGGCATCGACGTGGTGGCAGTGGAAATCTCCGCGCCGGCGCTGGAGCGCGGCCGGGCCACACTGAAGGGCTCCACCGACCGGGCGGTCGCCAAGGGCAAGCTCGCCGAGGCGGACCGCGACGCCCTGCACGAGCGGGTGCACTTCGCTGTCGGGCTGGACGCGCTGCACTCCGTCGACCTGGTCATCGAGGCGGTGCCCGAGCACCTGGACCTCAAGCAGCGGATCTTCGCCGAGCTGGACCGGGTCTGCCGACCGGAGACGGTCCTCGCCACCAACACCTCGTCGTTGAGCGTCACCGAGATCTCGGTCGCCACCAGCCGACCCAACCAGGTGATCGGCATCCACTTCTTCAACCCGGCCCCGGTGATGAAGCTGGTCGAGGTGGTCCGCACTGTCGTCACCGCACCCGAGGTGGTCGCCGACGTTGAGGCGCTCTGCGCCCGGCTCGGCAAGGTCGACGTCACCATCAACGACCGGGCCGGCTTCATCGCCAACGCGCTGCTCTTCGGCTACCTGAACCACGCGGTCGCCATGTTCGAGTCGCACTACGCGACCCGGGAGGACATCGACGCCGCCATGAAGCTCGGCTGCGGCCTGCCGATGGGCCCGCTGGCGTTGATGGACCTGATCGGTCTGGACACCGCGTACGAGATCCTGGACACCATGTACCGGCGCGGCGGGCGGGACCGCCGGCACGCCCCGGTGCCGCTGCTCAAGCAGATGGTGACGGCGGGGCTGCTCGGCCGGAAGTCGGGCCGGGGCTTCTACACCTACGAGCGGCCCGGCTCCCCGGTTGTCGTACCGGACGAGGCGACGCCGTTGGCCACTGACGCCGCGCTCGCCGACGGCGCGCGCGCCATCGCGAAGGTCGGCGTGGTCGGCTCCGGGACCATGGCCACCGGGATCATCGAGGTCTTCGCGAAGGCCGGCTACGAGGTCGTCTCGGTGACCCGTGGCATGGAGAAGTCCGCGAAGGTCTGCGAGGCGGTCAAGACCTCGCTGAACAAGGGCGTGGTGCGGGGCAAGCTCGCCGAGGCCGACCGGGACGCCGCCCTGGGCCGGATCAGCTGGTCCGCCACGCTCGACCATCTCGCCGACGTCGACCTGGTGGTCGAGGCGGTCGTCGAGGAGTTGAGCGTCAAGAAGGCCCTCTTCGCCAGCCTCGACGAGATCTGCAAGCCGGGTGTGGTGCTGGCCACCACCACCTCGTCGCTGCCGGTGATCGACGTGGCGATGGCCACCCAGCGGCCGGCCGACGTGGTGGGGCTGCACTTCTTCAACCCGGCCCCGGTCATGCCCTTGGTCGAGGTCGTCCGCACCATCCGCACCTCCCCGGAGGCCACCGCCACCGCCCGCGCCGTCTGCGCCGCGCTCGGCAAGACCGGCGTGGTCTGCGGCGACCGGTCCGGTTTCATCGTCAACGCGCTGCTCTTCCCGTACCTGAACGACGCGGTGAAGATGCTGGAGGCCAGCTACTCGACGGCCGACGACATCGACCACGCCATGAAGTTGGGCTGCGGCTACCCGATGGGCCCGTTCGAGCTGCTCGACGTGGTCGGGTTGGACGTCTCCCTGGCCATCCAGCGCGAGCTGTACCTGGAACTGCGCGAGCCGGGCTTCGCGCCAGCGCCATTGCTGGAGCACCTGGTCACCGCCGGCTACCTGGGCCGCAAGACCCGCCGCGGCTTCCGCGACCACTCGCACCGCTGACCGGTCGCCCACGACGCGGAGGTCAGCACGGTTATCGGCGGGGCTCCGGGTCGCCGACGACCGTGGCGAGCCGGCCAGCTGGGAGTGACCGTAACCTTGGTGGCTGTGAGCCCCCGTCGCAACCGCCCTCGCCGGGACGAGAACGCCAACCTGGACGCCGACCGGGTCCGCCAGGGCGTCGCCTCGGTGCAGCAGTGGACCGACGGCGCCTGGCAGGTACGCGGCATCGGCGCTGGCGCGTCGGTCAAGACGTACCGCTGCCCCGGTTGTAACCAGGAGATCCCACCTGGGGTGGCCCACCTGGTGGCCTGGCCGGCGGACGGCCTGGGTGACCTGACCGACCGGCGGCACTGGCACAGCGGCTGCTGGCGGGCCCGGGAGCGGCGCGGCCCGGCGGTGCAGCGTGGCCGGGGCTCCCCGCGCTACTGAGCGACCTGGGTCACCCTGTTCGTGCCTGGGCGGGCGGCGGCGGCGACTTCGCGACAGACTTGGGTGGTGAGCACAGCGATCCGCGCGTCGTCGATCCTGCCCGGCCGCCGGGAGGACATCGAGCTGCACACCGCCGACGGTCTGCGGCTGGTCGGTGAGCTGGCCCTGCCGGCCGACCGGCCGCCGGTGGCCACCCTGGTCTGCCTGCACCCGCTGCCCACCCACGGCGGAATGATGGACAGCCACGTGTTCCGCAAGGCGGCCTGGCGGCTGCCCGCGCTGGCCGACCTGGCGGTGCTGCGGTTCAACACCCGGGGCACCAGCAGCGTGCGCGGCACCAGCGAGGGAGCCTTCGACGGCGCGGTGGGCGAGCGGTACGACGTGGCCGCCGCCATCGAGTACGCGGAGTTCGCCGAGCTGCCCAACATCTGGCTCGTCGGCTGGTCGTTCGGCACCGACCTGGCGCTGAAGTACGGCTGCGACCCGACGATCGCCGGGGCGATCCTGCTCTCCCCGCCGCTGCGCTTCTCCGCCCCCGAGGACCTGGCCACCTGGGCCAACTCGGGTCGGCCGCTGGTGGCGCTGGTGCCGGAGTTCGACGACTACCTGCGTCCCACCGAGGCGCGGGAGCGGTTCGCCGCCGTGCCGCAGGCCGAGGTGGTCGGGGTGCCGGGCGCCAAGCACCTGTGGGTGGGCGACGCGGAGACGGTGCTCGACGAGATCGTCCGGCGGGTCAACCCAGCCGTCGAGGTGCCGCTTCCGACGACCTGGGACGGCCCGATGGAGGCCGGCGACGTCAGCGCGTACGCCGACCGGACGGTGGCCGCCTTCGCCGACACCCCCGTCCCCGGCCCGGCCGCCACCAAGGCGGACTGACCCGCCCGTTCCCGGCCCGGCCGCCGCTCAGCGGCGCTCCTGGCGGGGCAGCACCACCTCGCGCAGGATCAGTTGCAGCGCGGCCACGGTGGGGATGGCGATCAGCGCGCCCACCACACCCAGCAGCGCCACCCCGAGCAGCGCGGCCAGCAAGGCGGCCACCTCGTTGACCTCCACCGAACGCCGCATCACCTTCGGGTAGATGAGGTAGTTCTCCACCTGCTGGTAGATCAGGAAGAAGACCGCGCAGGCGATGCCGGTGGGCAGGTCGGCGGCGAAGCCGACCAGACTCACTATCACCGCGCCCAGGGTTGCGCCGATCTGCGGGATCAGGTCGGTCACCGCGACCACCACTGCCAACGCGAACGGGTACGGCAGGTCGACGATCAGCGCGAAGACGAAGGTGGTCGCGCCGGCCAGCACCGCGATGCTCAGCGCGCCGACCATGTACGAGCCCACCTTGGCCAGGATCTCGTCGCCGATCAGCTGCACCCGCTGCCGCCGCGACCGGGGCACCAACGAGTAGCCCAGCGAACGCAGCTTGTCGAAGTACGCCAGGAAGTAGATGGTCAGCACCAGCACGGTCAGCGTCCGGAACACCGTGCCGAAGATCAGTTGTGCGCCGCCCAGCACCCCGCCGAGCGCCCGTCCGACAGTCTCCGCGTTGGCCGCGCCCTGCACCCGCTCCACCACGTCGTACCGCTCCACCAGGTCATTGACCGTCGGGTTGCGGCGCAACTCGTCGAGCAGGCTCGGGATCTGGTCGATGAACTGCCCCGACTGGGTGACGATCGGCGGGACCAACGCCACCACGCCGCCGCAGAGCAGCAGCACCACCGTCAGGGCGACCCCCGCCACCGCCAGGCCGTGCGGCACACCCCAGCGGCCCAGTCGGACCACCGCCGGGTTGAGGCCGACCGCGAGGAAGAGCGCGATCACCACCAGCACGAGGATGCCGCCGGCATTGCGAATCCCCAGATAGAGGGTGTACGCCAGCAGCACGCCCAGCGCACCGGTGAAGCCGAGCAGGAAGCTGCTGCGGCGCAGTGGCCGCCCCGGTGTGCCGAACTTTCCGGACGGGACCGCCGGCGGCTCCTCCGGGTCGACCCCCGGAACGGGGACCGGCACCGGCGGTGGCGTTGCCGGCGACGATGCCGCCCGCGCCTCCGACGGCTGCGCTTCCGCCGACGGTGGCGTCTCCGCCGACGGTGGCGTCTCCGCCGGCTGTGGGGTTTCGGCTGGCGGGGGACCGGGGGTCACGTTCGGCTCATCGCCGGACGGGTCGTGCTGTGGCACCAGGGACCTCCCGGCTCAGGCCGTCGGACGACGGGCGACGGCCACGAACGCCCGCCACGCGGCGGGCGCGAACACCAGCACCGGGCCAGCCGGGTCCTTACTGTCCCGCACCCCCACGACCCCGGGCAGGTTGTCCGCCACCTCGACACACTCTCCGTTGCCGCTACGGCTGGACGTGCGCCAGAACGCGCCGGTCAGGTCCATGAGGTCACAACTTCCTTCATCAGCTCGATCGACTGGCGGCGAGAAAACGCACCGTTTCTGATCATCTCCCAACGCGCCAGCAGCGTAGCCACCTCCTGGTCGCCATCGACTACGAGACCGTCAATCTGATGCTCCATGTGCCCCACCCAACCACCGTCGGCGCCTCGGGCCAGATTGAACGGCCCGGAAAGCGGGACCCACGGCCCCAGTGGCTCGGGTCGTACCCCGTGGTTGTCCGACCCTGCGGCGCGCGGACGCCGCCCATCCCGCTGCGACCCGCGTGGTGCTGCCGGACCGACGGCCGGCCGTGGCCCTGCGCGGACGCCCGGCTGCTGCGAGGCGGAGTTCGACGCGGACCCCACCCACCCCGGACGACGTCCGGGCCCCGCCGAATCCGTGCAGATCTTGGACAGTTTCCGTCACGGCCTGACTATTCAGTCCCATGACATCTGTCAGTGTTGAAGTCCCGATACATGTGTCACTTGGTGGGGATCTTGGGCGTGCTGGTCCATGGTGCCGGGCATGGCTTCTCGGCGGCATGTCATGAATCTGCTCGATGCGCAGTTGGCTGCTGGAGTGCGGATCAACGCGGCCGAGTTCGCGCGTGAGCATGGGGTGTCGGTCCGTACCGTGTACCGGCATCAGGCGCGGATCCGGGACGTGGGCGAGTGGCATGAGCGGTCCCGGCGGCCGCGGAGCAGTCCGCGGGTGACGCCACCGGAGTTGGACGCCTGGATCTGCAAGCTGCGCGTCGAACTCGGCCTGGACAACGGGGCTGACTTCATCCGCGATGCCCTGATCGAGGTGCATGCCGCTACCGGTGCGGTGTGGCGGGTGCCGTCAAGGTCGACGATCAACCGGGTCCTGGCCCGGCATGACCTGCTGGAGCGGAACCCGGCGAAACGGCCGCGCAGCTCGTTTCGGCGGTTCGTCTACGCCCGGCCCCGGGACTGCTACCAGATCGACGCCACGAACGTTCGGCTCGCCGACGGCAGCCTCGCCGCGGTCTTCGACGTCCTGGACGACTGCACCCGAACCCTCGTCGGCTGTTACACGACGATCGCGGAGACCGCCGAAGGCGCGGTCACCGCGGTCAGGCAGGCGTTCGACGAGTACGGCGCCCCGGCGATCGTGTTGTCCGACAACGGCACCGCGTTCACCAGCCGACTGACCCGGCCCGGATCGATCTCCACATTCGTCCAGTGCCTCCTGGACCACAATGTCCGGCCGATCAATTCCAGCCCCTACCATCCGCAAACCTGCGGCAAGGTCGAACGCCACCACCAAACCCTCAAGAAATGGTTGAGCACCCAACCCACCCCCAGCACCCGCGCGGAGCTGCAGAACCTGCTGGACGTCTACCGCCGCTACTACAACACCCAACGACGCCACAGCGCCCTGCCACAACGCGCCACCCCCGCCCAGGCATGGACAGACGCGCCCAGCCTCGGCGGGCCAGCCAGCCTCCCGATGCAGACCGACGCCACCCTGCACCGCTGCCGGGTCGGCAGCACCGGCGCCATCACCGTCGCCGGACACCGCACCAGCGTCGGCACCACCCACGCCGGCGCCACCGTCACCGCCATCCGCGACCAAAACCGGATCACCATCTACCACCACGACGGCCAACCCCTCGGCCACTTCCACCTCGCCCCCGACCGGACCTACATCAGCCTCACCCGAGCAGCCTGATCAACAACACCTGACACATCTATCGGGACTTCCCCTTGACACATGTCTCGGGACAGCACAGTCACGGCCTGACGGAAACTGTCCAAGATCTGGTGGTGGGGCGGCGCTCAAGGGCGAAAGCTGTCCGGATGCTGCCCGCCGACGACGCCGACGCACTCGACTGGCTCGCCTTCGAGCAGGCGGGCGTGCTGACGACCGCGCAGGTCGCCGGGTTGCTCAGCGAGGGGCGGGTGCGGGGCCGGATTCGCTCCGGTCGGTGGCGGTCGGTCTGCCGCGGGATCCTGCTGGCCGGCAACGGTCGGCTCACCCGCGACCAACAACTCTGGGTGGCGGTGCTGGCGGCCGGGCCGGGGGCGGTGCTCGCCGGGGTGTCCGCCGCTGCCGAAGCCGGGGTACGGGGACTGCGACGCGAGCCGCTGCACGTGCTGGTGCCGGCAGCCCGCCGTGCCGCGCGGACCACCCTGCGTCGACTTCCGATCGACATGCCCGCCGTCCTGGTCCACCGCACGACGGTCCTCCCCGAGGCCCATCTCCAACGTGCCCGCCCACCGCGTACCACGACGGCGCGGGCCCTGGTGGACGCGGCGGGCTGGGCGACCGGCGTGGACGAGGCGCAGTCGGTGCTGGCCGCCGGTTGCCAGCAACGCCGGGTGCTGCCCGCGGAGTTGCAGGCGGTGCTCGACGTCCTCCCTCGGGCCCCCCGTCGGCGGCTGATCGGGCAGACCATCAGCGACATCGCGGGCGGCGCACAGGCGCTCTCGGAGATCGACTTCCTGCGGCTGTGCCGCAGGCACCGGCTGCCCGCTCCGGACCTGCAGGAACACCGGGTCGACGCGGCCGGCCGGAACCGCTGGCTGGACGCGTACTGGCGGGAGTGGCGGGTGCAGGTGGAGATCGACGGCGCACACCACATGGACGCCAAGCAGTGGGCGGCCGACATGCGTCGGCAGAACGACGTGTGGACCGACGGCGACCGGATTCTGCGCTTCCCGGCCTGGCTGGTCCGCGCACGCCCGGACGAGGTCGCCGACACCGTCCGCCGCGCCCTCATCGCTGCGGGCTGGACCCCCACCGCGCCCCTGCGCCACCCGACGCAGAAATGAATCTTGGACACTTTCCGTCAGCCGATGACGGAAAGTGTCCAAGATTTCGAAGCTTCGACGGGCGGGTGCCCGTCACTCCTTCTCGATGGTGACCTTGCTGGGCTTGGCGCTGCGCTCGTCGGTGGTCGGCTTGGTGGGTCGCTTGCCGTTCTCACCGGTGCTAGTGATCTTGGTGGGTTTGGCGCCCCGGCCACCCTCGCCCGGAACGGCGGCCACTGTCGGCTCCCCGTCCACCCCGGCGCTCGCCGTGCCGCCGTCCACTGTGGTCACCGGCTCGGCTACCGGCCGGCTCGTGGACTGGCCGGACTCGTCCGCACCGCCGTTCACCGGCTGCCTGGTGTCGGCGGGCTCCGTCTTCAGCCCGGTGCCCGTACCCGGCCCGGAGGCCGCGCCGGCGGCAACGTTCACGCCGTCGTCCCCACCACCGGGCACGCCCTCGCTCGCGCTGGCGTCGCCGGCCGGCGCGGTCGGGCCGTCGATCGGACCGGCCACACTCTGCAACCGCAGCTCCGACATCTGCCGCTGGAACTCGTCGGACTCCTGCCGGGCCTTCCAGGTCTCCTGCCGAAGATCCGCCAACTGCTGCTGGGCCTGGGCGATCTCCAACATCACCTGGGCCAACTGCTGACGGCCCGCCGCCGACTCCTGCTGGGTCGCCGCCAGGTGCTGCTGAGTGGTGGCCAGGTGCTGCTGCGTGGTAGCCGCGTACTCCTCGAACTGCCGCCGGGACGCCGCGACATGCTCGTCGGCCTTGCGGCGCTTGTCGCTGGCCTCGGCCTCGGCCTGGCTCAGCAGCTCGGCAGCCTCCGCCTCGGACCGCTGGCGCAGCGCCGCCGCGTCCTGCTCGGCCGCCTGCCGGACGCCGGCCGCGCCCTGCTCGATCTCGTTCTTGCGAGCCGTGTACTCGGTCTCCAGCTCGTTCTTGCGACCGGAGTATTCGGTCTCCAGCTCGTCCCGACGGGTGGTGAACCCGCTCTCCAGCTCCTGCTGACGGCTGACGAGCCCGGCCTCCAGCTCCTGCTGGCGCGCCGTGTGCTGCTTGTCCAGCTCGTCGCGACGCTTGGCGAACTCCTGCTCGGCCGCGGACCGTCGCTGCGCCAACTCCCGGTCGGCCGCCTCCCGACGGGAGTTGACCTCCTGCTCCACCCCGGCCCGCCACGCGCCCAGCTCCTGCTGGGTCTGCGCCCGGGTGTGCTGCACGTACGCCTCGGTCTCGGTGCGCATTCGCTGCACGTACGCCTCGGTCTCGGCCCGGCTGCGCTTCGCCGACTCGGTGGCCTGCGTCGTCAGCCGCTCGGCCTCCTGCTGTGCCTTGGCGCGGGTGGCCCGCCCGGCCATCGACGCGTCGTCGATGATCTGCTTGGCCTCCTGCTGCGCCTTGGCGTGGGTGGCCCGCCCGGCTTCGGTCGCCGTGTCGGTGAGCCGCTTGGCCTCCTGGAGAGCCTTGGCATGCACCTCCTTGGCGGCATCGCGCAGATCGCTGGCCTCCTGCCGGGCGTTGGCCAGCGTCTCGCGGGCCGTCTCGCGCAGCTTGGTGGCCTCCTGCTGAGCCCGGGTGTGGATCTCCTTGGCGGAATCCCGCAGCTGGGTGGCCTCCTGCTGGGCCTTCGCCAGAGCGTCCTGCGCGGCCTTGCGCAACTGCGCCGACTCGTCCTTTGCCGACCGCAGGGCCGCGTCCGCCTCGGCCCGCTGCGCGGCGCTGTGCCGCTCCTCCTCCGCGCGTCGGGCGGCGAGGGCGATCTCGAAGTCCTTCAGAGCCCGCGCGGCCTGCTCGCGGGCCTCCTCGACGATGTTCTCGGCCGCGGCACGACGGGCCTCGATCTCCCCGTTCGCGTCGCCGAGGATCTGCTCCGCCTGCTCCTCGGCGAGAGTGAGGATCGACTCGACCCGCGGGCCGAGATGCCGGAACGACGCCCGGTCGACCACGTTCATCTGCTTGCGCACCTGGGTCAGGTCGCGCTGGAGAACCTCGACCTGGCCGGCGAGCTTGTGGATCTGTGTATACGCCTGTTCCCGTTCGGAGGCGAGGGTCGCGATCTCGTGCTCAGCACGTGCGACATAACGGTCGACCTGTTTCTTCTCGTACCCCCGCAGAGCGGACTCGAAGCTGGGCTCCGTCGTCACGTCCCCGCCGAGAGCGAACAGTTCCTCGCCGTGCGACATGCCCCCATCCTCACACGCAACGGGCCCTGCTGGGGCGATACGGACGGGCCTTGTGGGACCTACTTCACTCCGTTGCGGTCAGCGAATACCAGGGGTTAGGAAACGCATACGGCGCGAGGTGGCACCGGTTACCCGGTGTCACCTCGCGCCGTCGATGCCCCGACCTGACGCCTCGCGTCAGCCGGCGGTCTCCGCGGGGACCCGCTCCTGACCGCCATCGGTCTTCTTTGCTGCTTCCGGCTTGGCAGCCGGAGCGGCCTGCGCCGGCATTCCCGGAACGATGCCGGCGAGGCCGGAGAGCATCTGACCCAGCTGCGACGTGACAGCGTCCTTCTGCCGGGTGAGATCCTCGACCTCGCGGCGGGCGGCCTGCGTGGTCAGCTCCGCCTCGGTGCGGGCCTCGGTGAGCAGGCGCTGCGACTCGGCCTTCGCCTCGTTGAGGGTCTTCTCCGAGTGGGCCTTGGCCTTGTCGACCGTCTCGGCGGCGTTGCGCTCCGACTCGACCCGCCGCGCCTCGGCGCGCTGCTCGATCTCCTTGGCCCGCTCCTGCGCGGCCCGGGCACGCTGCTCGGCCTCGCTGACCATCTTCTGGGTCTGGGCGACCTGGGCGGCGTGCCGCTCGGACTCCTCGCGCTCGGCCTTCTCCCGCCGCTCGGCCAACTGGAGCTCCAGGGCCTGCAGGTCCTTGTCGCGCTTGTCCCGCGCGTCGGTGAGCAGCTTGGTCGCCTCGGCGCGCTTCTCCTCAGCCTCGCGGGCGGCCTTCGCCCGCTGCTGGGTGATCTCCCGCTCGGCGGTGGCCCGCAGGGTGGCGACCTCCCGCTCGACTGTCGACTTCAGCTCGGCCACCTCGTGGGCGGTGACCGTACGCAGCTGCTTGGTCTCCCGGTCGGCGTCGGCGCGCAGCGTGTCGGCCTCGCGGCGAGCCTGCACCCGGACCTCGGCGGCCTCGCGCTCGGCGGCCGTACGCAGGTTGCCCGCCTCGCGCTCGGCGCTCGCCTTCATGGCGGCGGCCTCGGCGCGGGCCTTGTCGGTGATCTCGCGGGCCTCGAGGCGGGCGGCGGAGAGGATGCCCTCCGACTCGCGCTTGGCCTCGTTGCGGTGGTCGTTGGCCTGCTCCTCGGCGAGCCGGAGGATCTGCTCGACGCGCGTGCCGAGCCCGGAGAGGGTGGGTCGGCTGTTCTCTTCGAGCTGCTTGTTCGTCTCGGTGAGCTTCTGCTCCAGCGCACTCATGCGCTGCTCGGCCTGGCGGAGCCGACGCTGGGCGTCGTTCATCCGCTGCTCGGCCTCGGCACGGGCCTGCTCGGACTGGGTCAGCGCGGCGGTCATCCGGCCGAGGAAGTCGTCGACCTGATGGGTGTTGTATCCGCGCAGGCCAACGGTGAAATCTGGCTGCGAGTTCGCGTTATCGAAGAACGCGAGAGGGGAGGACTGCTGCTGGGGCATTGGGACATACTGGCAGACGCCCCAGGGTGCTTCGCAAGAGCGGTGCGAAGCTTTCGTGCCCTCTTTACATGGTCAACTCCCGCGATCGGCGAGGTTGGACCAATCGGCGATCTTGGCAGGTCCCGGCGGGTCGGACGCCACGCAGCGTGACGCGGAAAAGGGCCCCGGGGTTACCCCGAGGCCCTTTGTTCGATCCGGGTGGCTTATCCGCTAATGGGGGCGGAAGAACAATGAGCGATCAGCGCAATGGTCATGCGGCGTTCCACCGTCCGGCCGGGACCCGCCTCGGCGCTCCGGACGCCGGTCGGTGACCCCGGGCCGGCGGTGCCGGTCGGTGACCGCGGGCCGGCGGTGCCGGTCAGTGACCCCGGAACCGGTTGATCGCGTCCTCGTGCCGGGCCCGCAACTCCCCGTCGCGTACGCCCAGCCCGTCGGTGGGTGCGAGGCAGCGCACCCCGACCTTGCCCTGGTGGGCGTTGCGGTGCACCTCGTACGCGGCCTGGCCGGTCTGCTCCAGCGGGTAGGTGCGGGACACCGTCGGGTGCACCTTGCCGAGCGCGACCAGCCGGTTGGCCTGCCACGCCTCGTGGTAGTTGGCGAAGTGGCTGCCCACGATCCGCTTGAGGTGCATCCACAGGTAGCGGTTGTCGTACTGGTGCAGGAAGCCGCTCGTGGAGGCGCAGGTGACGATGGTCCCACCGCGCCGGGCCACGTAGACGCTGGCGCCGAACGTCTCCCGGCCCGGGTGCTCGAACACGATGTCCGGGTCCTCGCCGCTGGTCAGCTCGCGAATCCGTTCGCCGAAGCGCCGCCACTCGTCCGGGTCCTGCGTCTCCTCGTCCTTCCAGAAGCGGAAGCCCTCCGCGGCCCGGTCGATGACCAGCTCCGCGCCCATCCGGCGGCACAGCTCGGCCTTCTCCGGCGAGGACACCACGCAGACCGGGATCGCGCCGCCGTTGAGTGCCATCTGGGTGGCGTACCCACCGAGGCCGCCGGAGGCGCCCCAGATCAGCACGACGTCGCCCTGCTTCATGTTGGCGCCGTGGTGCGAGACGAGCTGCCGGTACGCGGTGGAGTTGACCAGCCCGGGACTGGCCGCCTCCTCCCAGCTCAGGTGCCGCGGCTTGGGCATCAGCTGGTTGGCCTTGACCACCGCCAGCTCGGCCAGCCCGCCGAAGTTGGTCTCGAAGCCCCAGATCCGCTGTTGCGGGTCGAGCATCGTGTCGTCGTGCCCGGCCGCGTCCTCCAACTCGACGGAGAGGCAGTGCGCGACCACCTCGTCGCCGGGGGCCCAGCGGGTCACCCCGGGGCCGGTGCGCAGCACCACGCCCGCCGCGTCCGAGCCGACCACGTGGTACGGCAGGTCGTGCCGGCGGGTCAGCTCGGAGACCCGGCCGTAGCGCTCCAGGAACTTGAAGGTGGGTAGCGGCTCGAAGATGCTGGTCCACACCGTGTTGTAGTTGATCGCGCTGGCCATCACCGCGATCAGCGCCTCGCCCGGCGCCAGCTCCGGTGTCGGCACCTCCTGCACGTGCAGGGCCTTGCGGGGGTCCTTGTCCCGGGTGGCCATACCGTCGAACATCCGGGCTTCCTCGGCGCGGACCACTACGCCCCGGTAGGTCTCCGGTACGGGCAGCCCGGCGAGGCCGGCGAGTTCGCGGTCCGGATCGTTCGATTCCTCCGCCGCCATGATCGCTTCGAGGATGTCCTGCACGGTGACCTCCGGTTCATCCGCACCCGCACGGGCCCGGGTGCTGCCATCGTCGGCGCCGGTGGGCACGACCGCCATGTCGGCATTCGACACATCCGGCACCGGTCGCGCTCCTGTGGGGCCGGACGTTACTGAACGGTAGCTAGGCCGGGAAGTCCTCTGTGAAAAACTGCATCCGCCGATGCGTGAAGGTGTCCAGCCACCCCGTCAACCGCGCACTGACGTGCGCGCACCGGGCCCTGCCGGTCGCCACCCCCTGTTGATCAAGAGCTTTCGGTCACTCGAGGGGCCCAGGCTGACGCAAACCTCTTGATCAACCAGGGGGTGGCAGGGCGGGGCAGGGCGGGGCAGGGGGGCAGGGCGGGGCAGGGGTGGGCGGGGCAGGGGTGGGTGGGTCAGTGGGGGGTGGCGGCGGGTTGGACCAGTTCGACGAGGACGCCACCGGCGTCCTTGGGGTGGACGAAGTTGATCCGGCTGTCCGCGGTGCCACGCCTCGGAGCGTCGTAGAGAAGGCGCATGCCGCGCTCGCGGAGCGCCGCGCAGGCCGCGTCGATGTCCACCACCGTGTACGCGACCTGCTGCACGCCCGGCCCGTTGCGGTCCAGGAACTTCGCGATCGTCGACTTCGGGGTGAGCGGGGCGAGCAACTGCACGCAGCCCCCCTCGGTGGTCGGCCCGACGGCAAGCATCGCTTCCCGGACGCCCTGCTCGGTGTTGGTCTCCACGTGTACGCAGCGCATCCCGAACGTCCGCTGGTAGAAGTCGATAGCGGCGTCCAGGTCGGCCACGGCGATCCCGACGTGGTCAATCTTGCGAAGTCCGATGTCTGTGACGTAGTCCGCACCGGGCTCGACGGGGGAGTTCTCTGCCATGGCGCTAGTCTGGCCGAACAATCGTTAAGGCGTACAGCTCGGCACCCCCTTCGGAGGCAGGCATGGCTTCGGTGATCGTCAGCGGCGCGCGGACCCCGATGGGCCGGCTGCTGGGCAACCTCAAGGACCTCCCGGCCACGAAGCTCGGCGGGATCGCCATCAAGGCGGCGCTGGAGCGTGCCGGCGTCAGCCCGGACCAGGTCCAGTACGTGATCATGGGGCAGGTGTTGCAGGCCGGCACCGGTCAGATCCCGGCTCGGCAGGCGGCGGTCGAGGCCGGCGTGCCGATGTCCGTGCCGGCGCTGACCATCAACAAGGTCTGCCTCTCCGGCCTGGACGCGATCGCCCTGGCCGACCAGCTGATCCGCGCCGGCGAGTTCGACATCGTGGTGGCCGGCGGCATGGAGTCGATGACCAACGCCCCGCACCTGCTGATGGGCCAGCGCACCGGCTACAAGTACGGCGACGTGGTGGTCAAGGACCACATGGCGCACGACGGGCTCAGCGACGCCTGGGACTGCTGCTCGATGGGCGAGTCGACCGAGCGGCTCGGTGCCAAGCACGGCATCTCCCGCGAGGAGCAGGACGCCTTCGCCGCCGCCAGCCACCAGCGGGCCGCCGCCGCGCAGAAGAACGGCCACTTCGCCGACGAGATCGCCCCGGTGGTCATCCCGCAGCGCAAGGGTGACCCGCTGGTGATCACCGAGGACGAGGGCATCCGTCCGGACACCACAGTCCAGTCGCTGGCCAAGCTGCGCCCCGCCTTCGCCAAGGACGGCACCATCACCGCCGGCAGTTCGTCGCCGATCTCCGACGGCGCCGCCGCGGTGCTCGTGATGAGCAAGGCCAAGGCGAAGGAACTGGGGCTGACCTGGCTGGCCGAGATCGGTGCGCACGGCAACGTTGCGGGCCCGGACAACTCCCTGCACTCGCAGCCGTCCAACGCGATCAACCACGCCCTGAAGAAGGGTGGCCTGAGCGTCGCTGACCTGGATCTCATCGAGATCAACGAGGCGTTCGCGCAGGTCGGCGTCCAGTCCACCCGGGACCTCGGGATCAGCCCGGAGAAGGTCAACGTCAACGGCGGCGCGATCGCGCTGGGGCACCCGATCGGCATGTCCGGCGCGCGTCTCGTCCTCACCCTCGCCCTGGAGCTGAAGCGGCGCGGCGGTGGCACCGGCGCTGCCGCGCTGTGTGGCGGCGGTGGCCAGGGCGACGCGCTGATCATCCACGTGCCGGGCAAGGCCGAGACCAGCCAGTGAGCGCGAGGAGTGAGCCGGTCCTGCGAGCCCCGCGGTCGCGAACGGGGATGGCGCAGTGAGCGAGGCTGAGCACGTCCCGGCAGCGGGCACCACGTCGGTGCGCCGCAGCCGGGACGTACCGCTGCTGGTCGAGCGGGCCCGCACCGGCGACCCCCGCGCGGTGGCTCGCCTGATCACGTTGGTGGAGAACGGTGACGCGCTGTTGCCGGAGATCGCCGCGGCGCTGGCACCGTACGCCGGGCAGGCCCAGGTGGTCGGGCTGACCGGTTCACCCGGGGTGGGCAAGTCGACCACCACGAACGAGCTGGTCCGCGCGCTGCGGGCGCGTGGGCACCGGGTGGGTGTGCTGGCGGTCGACCCGTCCAGCCCGTTCACCGGCGGAGCGATCCTCGGTGACCGGGTGCGGATGCAGGACCACGCCACCGATCCGGGCGTCTACATCCGGTCGATGTCCAGCCGGGGGCACCTCGGTGGGCTGGCCGCGGCCACGCCGCAGGCGGTTCGGGTGCTGGAGGGCGCGGGCTGCGACGTGGTGCTGGTGGAGACGGTCGGCGTCGGGCAGGCCGAGGTGGAGGTCGCCTCGCTCGCCGACACGACGCTGGTGCTGCTCGCACCCGGGATGGGCGACGCGATCCAGGCGGTCAAGGCCGGCATCCTGGAGATCGCCGACGTGTTCGTGGTCAACAAGGCGGACCGGGACGGCGTCGACGCCACCGTCCGTGACATCCAGGGCATGATCGCGCTCGGTGAGCGCGGGCCGGGGCAGTGGCGGCCCCAGGTGGTCCGGTCGGTCGCCGCCCGGGGCGAGGGCATCGACGACATCGCCGCCGCCATCGACAAGCACCGGGGCTGGCTGGTCGAGCACGGCGAGCTGCGCCGCCGCCAGGAGGCGCGGGCCGCCGCCGAGATCGAGGCGATCGCGCTCGGCACCCTCCGCTCCCGGATCGGCTCGCTGCGCGACGGTACGGAGTTGGCCACGCTCGCCACAAAGGTTGCCGAGGGCGTTACCGACCCGTACACGGCGGCGGACGAGTTGCTCGCCCAGCTCGCGCGCTGACCCCGCGACCCGCCGGCCGGCGCGTCCACCTGGAGGAACCCGATCGGCACCGTCCGGTGCGGACCGACGCCGTCGCCCGTGCGCCGCACGCCCGCAAGCGAAGGTCGCTCCGGTTTTAGTAGGCTCGCCGCGCGTGGCCGCGAGCGGGGCTTCCGCGAAGCGGGCTGACGAGCCGATCGGTCCACAGTGCACCCGGGACCAGGGGAGATGTGATCATGACGGACGCGGTGGAGAACGCCGGCGCAGTGCAGCCCGCGACGGGTGCGGCCCGGGGTGTCACGTCGGTTTCCGACGAGGTCGTGGAGAAGATCGCCGGGGCGGCCGCTCGCGCGGTGCCCGGTGTCGCCGATCTCGGCGGTGACGTGTCGCGCTTCTTCAACAGCGTGCTGGACAAGATCGGCCTGGACGAGGTGGGCGACGCTCGGCGGGGCGTCTCGGCCGACGTGAAGGGCAGCTCGGCCATCATCAACGTGGTCCTGGTGATCGACGCCGGGCACGTCGTGGCCGACGTGACCGAGGCGGTGCGGGCCGCGGTGATCGACGCCGTGGAGAAGTACGGCCTGACTGTCACCCAGGTCAACGTCACTGTGGACGACATCGAGCTGAACCAGCCGGGGGCGGCAGCCGGCGCCTGAGGCGTAGCTGCCCAACAACCTTATGGCTGATTCGGTGGTGTGAGGAGCAGGAGCGACTGTGGACCTGGAAGCAACGCGGGAGCTGACCAGGGCGTCGGTGCCGGCTGGCGGGACGACGCAGGTCGCCGACGAGGTGATCGAGAAGATCGCCGTCGCGGCGGCCCGCGCGGTGCCCGGCGTGGCCGACCTGGGCGGGGACGTCGCCCGATTCTTCAACGCGGTTCTCGACCGGGTCGGGCTGGACCAGGTGGGTGACGCCCGACGGGGTTGCTCTGCCCACGTGACAGGTGACGCCGCAGTGGTCAACCTGGTGTTGGTGATCCAGGCCGGTCGACAGGTGGCAGAGGTCAGCGGTCAGGTGCGCGCTCGAGTGACCGAGGCGGTCGAGACCTTCGGGCTGCGGGTCGATGAGGTCAACATCCGGGTCGACGACCTGGCGATCAGCGAAACCCCCACCACGCCCTCAGCCTGAACGGTGCGCGGCGCGATCTGACCCGATTTTCACGTCGATCATGTAGTCGTGGTGGCCATCCTGTGGCGACGGCGGGGATTTGTGCACCACCACGACTCCAGGGTCGACGCGGGCGCTCGCCGTTACTCGTCGGTACGGGCCTGACTTAGCGATCGTTCAGGTAGGGGCCTTACACTCGACGTGCAGTCGAGGACCCGAGGAGGAGCCCTGCTCATGGACGCCGACGAGATCGACGCCGGACGGGCGCGCTGGCAGGCCCGGTACGACGCCGCACGCAAGCGGGACGCGGACTTCACCACGCTCTCCGGGATGCCGGTGGAGCCGGTGTACGGGCCGCCGGAGGGCGCCACCTATCCGGGCTTCGAACGGATCGGATGGCCGGGTGAGTATCCGTACACCAGGGGTTTGTATCCGACCGGCTATCGCGGGCGGACCTGGACGATCCGGCAGTTCGCCGGCTTCGGCAACGCCCAGCAGACCAACGAGCGCTACAAGATGATCCTCGGCGCCGGCGGCGGCGGGCTCTCGGTGGCGTTCGACATGCCGACGCTGATGGGCCGCGACTCGGACGACCCGCAGGCGCTCGGCGAGGTCGGCCACTGCGGCGTGGCCATCGACACCGCCACCGACATGCAGGCGCTCTTCGACGGCATCGACCTGGCCGGCGTGACCACCTCGATGACCATCTCCGGTCCGGCCGTGCCGGTGTTCTGCATGTACCTGGTCGCCGCCGAGCGGCAGGGCGCCGACCTGTCCAAGCTGGACGGCACCCTGCAGACCGACATCTTCAAGGAGTACATCGCGCAGAAGGAGTGGCTCTTCGACCCGGAGCCGCACCTGCGCCTGATCGGCGACCTGATGGAGTACTGCGCCCGGGAGATCCCGCGCTACAAGCCGCTGTCGGTCTCCGGCTACCACATCCGTGAGGCCGGCTCGACCGCCGCGCAGGAGTTGGCGTACACCCTGGCGGACGGCTTCGGCTACGTCGAGCTGGGTCTCTCGCGTGGGCTCGACGTGAACGTCTTCGCGCCGGGGCTGAGCTTCTTCTTCGACTCGCACCTCGACTTCTTCGAGGAGATCGCCAAGTTCCGTGCCGCCCGCCGGATCTGGGCCCGCTGGCTGCGCGACGTCTATGGCGCGACCAGCGAGAAGGCCCTGTGGCTGCGGTTCCACACGCAGACCGCCGGGGTGTCGCTGACCGCGCAGCAGCCGGTAAACAACGTCGTACGGACCGCCGTCGAGGCTCTCGCGGCGGTGCTCGGCGGCACGAACTCGCTGCACACCAACGCTCTGGACGAGACCCTGGCGCTGCCCACCGACGAGTCGGCCGAGATCGCCCTGCGTACCCAGCAGGTGTTGATGGAGGAGACCGGTGTGGTCAACGTGGCCGACCCGCTCGGCGGCTCCTGGTACGTGGAGGCGTTGACCGACAAGATCGAGGCCGAGGCGGAGGAGATCTTCGCCCGGATCCGGCAGCTCGGCGGGGACGGGCCACACCAGATCGGCCCGATGACCTCGGGCATCCTGCGCGGCATCGAGGACGGCTGGTTCACCGGGCACATCGCCGAGTCGGCCTTCGTCTACCAGCAGGCCCTCGAGAAGGGCGACAAGAAGATCGTCGGGGTCAACTGCCACACCGGCACCGTCGCCAAGGAACTGGAGATCCTGCGCATCTCGCACGAGGTGGAGTTGGAGCAGCGCCGAGTGCTCGCCGAGCGCAAGGGCGCGCGGGACGAGTCGGCGGTCCGCGGCGCGGTGACCCGGATGATCGAGGCGAGCCGTACCGACGAGAACATGGTCCCCGCCATGCTCGACGCGGTCCGCGCTGAGGCGACCCTGGGCGAGATCTGCGACGCCCTGCGCGCCGAGTGGGGCACCTACCGGGAGCCAGCCCGCTTCTAACCCCTGCCCGCAACCCCCACCCCGCCGATCTTGCAGTTTCTGCGCCGACATAAGGCATAAATGTGGCGTACCGGCGACAGGATGTGCAAGATCGCGGGGGTGGGGACGGGGGCGTGAGAGTTGCAACGTCGGGGTTGCGGGTGAGCTGAGATCGGGGGCTCACGTGCGAGACTAGGTAACCATGAGCGACCCACGGATCACCTCGTCGATCTTCACCCGCGGCGCGGTCGACCTCAGCACGCTGCGTGGCCCCGCACCAGCAAGTACCCGCCCCGGCACGCCCCCGCAGGGCGGCCCGACCAACGGCGCCCCCGGCGCGCCCACCGCCGGCGGTGACACCGCCATCGTGGACGTCACCGAGGCGACCATCCAGTCCGACGTGCTCGAACGCTCGATGGCCACGCCCGTCGTCGTGTTCTTCGGTGCGGCCGGCTTCCCGGAGAGCGACGAGTTCGCCCCGGTCCTGGAGCGGCTGAACGCCGAGGGCGGCGGCACCTGGGTGTTGGCCCGGGTCGACGTGCAGGAAAATCCCCGAATCGCCCAGATGTTCCGGGTGCAGGGCGTCCCCATGGTCTACGCGGTCGTCGGCGGCCAGCCGGTTGACGCCTTCTCCGGGGTCGTTCCCGAGGCTCAGCTGCGGCAGTGGATCCAGGCCGTCCTCAAGGCCGGTGGCGTGACCGTCGCCGAGCCGGAGGACCCCCGGCTCGACGAGGCGGACGACGCGCTGATGAGCGGCGATCTGGATGCCGCCGAGCAGGCGTACCGGAAGATCCTCGCCGACGCCCCGGCGGACGCCGCGGCCACGGCGGGGCTGGCCCAGGTCGGGGTCGCCCGCCGGGTGGCCGGCGCCGACCCGTCCACCGCGCTGGCCGCCGCCGAGAGCGCCCCCGACGACGTCGCCGCCCAACTGCTGGCGGCCGACATCGAGGTGCTCAGCGGCCTGGCCGAGCAGGCGTACGCCCGGCTCGTCGGTCTGGTCCGGCGCACCGCCGGTGAGGACCGCGAGACTGTTCGCCAGCACCTGGTTTCGCTCTTCTCCATCGCCGGCCCGGACGATCCGGCGGTCGCCTCGGCGCGTCGGGCCCTGGCCAGCGCCCTGTTCTGAGTTCGTAGCACGCCAGCGCGGGCCGGCGTTCCGGCCGGCCCGCCCGACCACCGAGGACGGGAGCTCACGATGCGCCGGATCGCCGTCCTCGACGCGCCGACAAATCTCGGTCTACGGCCGCCGACACCCACGTCGGTCCCGGGTTGTGCCAAGGCGCCCGGGGCGCTGCGCGACCACGACCTGCTGGCCCGGCTCCGCGCCCGCGACGCCGGCTGCGTGACCCCCGCCCGGTACGACCCGGGCGACTGGCGACCGGGCGACGGGGTGTGCCACGCCCGGGAGATCGCCGACTACTCGTTGGCCCTCGCCGAACGCATCGGCTCGATCATCGACCGGGGCGAGTTCCCGGTGGTGCTCGGCGGCGACTGCTCAGTGCTCCTCGGCTCGGCCCTGGCCATGCACCGCCTCGGCGAGGCCGTCGGCGGGCGGATCGGGCTGGTCTTCGTCGACGGGCACTCCGACTTCCGGCACCCCGGCAACGCCTCCTACGTCGGCGCCGCCGCCGGTGAGGACCTGGCCCTGGTCACCGGGCGAGGGCAGGCCGACCTGGCCGCGCTGGAGGGCCGCCGGCCCTACTTCCGCGACATCGACGTGGTGGTGCTCGGCATCCGCGCCCAGGACGAATACCGGCTCGACCTCCAGGCAGCCGGGATCACCACCCGACCGGTGCCGGCGCTGCGTGCCGAAGGCGCCGCCCGGACCGCCCAGTGGGCGCACGAGCAACTCGCCGACTGCGCGGGCTACTGGGTGCACATCGACGTGGACGTGCTCGACCCGGCGGTGATGCCCGCCGTGGACGCCCCCGACCCGGGTGGGATCGCCTTCGCCGAGCTGGAGATCCTGCTCGCCGGCCTGGTCGACACCCCGCACTGCCTCGGCGTGGAGCTGACCGTCTTCGACCCCGACTACGACCCGGACGGCTCCTACGCGGCCGAGATCGTCAACACGGTGGTCGCCGGGCTGGCACCGGTGACCGCCCCGGAAGCGGTGCCGCCCCGACTGCTGTCGGCCCGGCCCACGCCCTCCCCCCGACGCGGCAACGGCCGGGCCGCGACCGCCACCGAGCGGCTCGACCGTGCCGAGCGTCCCGACCGTGCCGGGCGGCTCGACGGTCTTGCTGGGCTTGACGGGCTCGACCGCGCTGAGCGGGTTGCGCGGCGTGATTTCCCCGCTGGCATCGCCCCTGCTGACATCGACCCCGCCGATGTCGGGCCTGCTGCGCTCGGGTCTGCCGATGGCGGGCCTACCGGCGTCGGTGTTCCGGGCGTCGGTCCGTCGGTGAGCGCGGTGCCATACGACGCCCCGGCCGAGGGGGAGTCACCAGGCACTGGCGGCCGGGCCCACTCCGAGCCATCGGGCGTCGCGACCAGTGTCGCGCCCCTGGTCGAGCGCGAACCGGTCGGCCCGCCGGCGTCGGCCGGCCCGGGTCTGCTCCGACGCACCGGCCCGTCGACGCAGAACCCGCCCGAGAGGCACGAAGCCGACAGCGCCTGACCCGTCCCTCGGCCCCGGCGTCGGGCGTTGGCCCCGGGGGAGTGGCCGGACACCGGGGCCCCGGGTGGGGTCAGGGGGTTGGGAGGGCGCGGAGGAAGCGCTCCGCCATCGGAACGGCCGAGGCGGTGCTGGCCCCGCCCTTCTCCACGAAGACGGCGAACGCCACGTCGCCCCGCCAGCCGACGAACCAGGCGTGGGTGTGCGCCGGGTTGTCGTCGTACTCGGCGGTGCCGGTCTTGCCGTACACCTCGCCCGGCACATCCTTGAGCGCGCTGCCGGTGCCGGCGGTGACCACCTCGCGCATCATCGTGCGCAGCGCCGCGACGGACTCCGGCTTGAGCTGCTCGCCGGCCGGGGCCGGCTTGGCCGGCGCCGGGTCGAGCAGCAGCTTCGGCTGCTCGAAGCGGCCGCGGGCGACGGCGGCGGTGGCGCCGGCCATGGCGAGCGGGCTGACCAGCGTGGTGCCCTGCCCGAACGACGCGGCGGCCTGCTCGGCCAGGCTGCCGCCCGTCGAGACCTTGCCGGTGAAGGCGTCCGTGCCGAGGTCCCACTGACCCTCCAGGCCCAGCGAGCGACCGGCGGCGGCCAGCCCGTCGCCGCCGAGCTTCGGGGCCAGCGCGGCGAACGCCGTGTTGCAGGACTTGGCGAAGTCGGTGCGGAACGGCACCGAGCCGAGCTCGAAGTTGTCCGAGTTCTTGAAGGACCGGCCGTCCACTGTGAAGGTCTTCTTGCAGTCCACCGGCCCGTCCAGCGTGACCGCGCCCCGGTCCAGTAGGCCCAGCGTGCTGACCATCTTGAAGGTGGAGCCCGGAGGAACCTGGGCGTCGAAGGCCAGATTCTGCCCGGCCGGACCGGGGCCGTTCGCGGCGGCGAGCACGGCGCCGTCGCTGATCCGGACCGCCACCAGGGCGGATCGGCGCGACTCGGCGCGCAGTGCCCCGTCGGCCGCGTTCTGCACGGCGACGTCCAGCGTGGTCTTCAGCGCCTGCCCGGGCTGGGGCTCCCGGCGGAACAGTTCGGCGCCGGTGGGTTCGAGTTTGCCGCCCTCCGCCGGGCGCTCGACCACCACTGTCAGCCCGGGGCCGCCGCGCAGTCGTTCGTCGTAGCGGCCCTGTAGCCCGCCGTGCCCGACCAGATCACCGACGACGTACCGGTCGGGGTGTGCGGCGAGGTCGTCGGCCTGCGCCGGGTCGACTGAGCCGAGCAGGGCACGGGCGAACTCGCGGGTGGGCGCCAGGTCGATCTTGTCGGAGACGAACTTGGTGCCGGGCAGGTCGTAGATCCGGGGCTTGATCTGCCGGTACGCCTCCTCGCGGAGCGACACCACCTCGACGAATGCGCCCGGCTCGGCCTTTGCCACCCGGTCGGGCAGGTCGGCCAGGTCGACGCCGGGGACCAGCGCCGGGCGGATGGCCTTGAACGCCGCGTCGAGGTCCTTGACGAGCTTCTTGATGTCGGTGACCCCGTTGGGCTGCACACCCACCCGGACCACCGGGCGCGGGGTCACCAGCGGCTTTCCGGCGTTGTCCAGCACCGCGGCGCGGGCACCGGGGTCGCGCCGCAGCGCCAACCGGTCGCCCTTGGTGAGCTGCTCGTGCACCACAGTCGGCTCCCAGATCACCTGCCACTGGTCGTCGTCGCCGTGGGCGAGCCGCACCTCCCGGTCGTACGCCCAGCGGGTCTGACCGGGCAGGGCCCACTCCACCTGGACTGTCGTGGTGGCGATGTCCTTCGTGATCTTCGGCTCGCCGCGACGCGTCAGCGTGGGCGGGGTGGCCGCCAGCTCACCGGAGAGGTCCTTGATCTCGCGCGCCACGTCGGCCGACGGCAGTTTCGAGCCGAGTGGGTCGATCAGACCGACCGCCTGGAGGTCACCGCTGCGCCAGCCCGCCAGGAAGGCGTCGACGGCGCGCTGCGGCCCGTCGTCACCGGAACAACCGACCAGGACACCCGCAGCGAGCAGCGCCGTGGTGACGGCGGCGGCGAGCCGGCGGGCGGGGTTCGGCCGGTGGGGCCGGGGGTACGACAAGGGCATGAAGCTGGTCCTTCCGATCTCGGACTGCCCTCGCACGGTAGTACGGGAACGCCGTCCCCAACGTCCCCCAGGCGCTCGGCCGCGCTCAAAGACGGGCCGCGCCCGTGTGATGAACATCGCGTGGCGGGGTATCCCGCAGCCGGCCAACCTCGGACCCGCAACGGGTGAAAGGACAAAGTCCCGATCCGGACGTCTGGCCAGTGGTCCGCCGACGAAGGCGCACAACGGCAGGGCCTAGGCTGGGCGGCAGAGTGACCCACAACGCGGTGGGTCGAGGGGAGTGGCACCGATGGACCGGCGTCCGGCGATCAAACCGGAACCCGACCTCCGGCAGGATGACTCCGGCCGGGACGATGACAGCTTCGATTCGGCGACCGACGGGGACGGCTACGGCCGACTCGACACGGGAGTCACCGGGCTGACCGGGTCGAGCATCGACACCATCTACGATCTGGGTCTGCCAGCCGAGGCGCTGGCCGACGACGTGGAGGACGCCGAGCTCGACGAACCAGTCCCCAACGCGGAGCGCCTGGTGGCCCAGGCCGTCGCGCTCGCCGGGGACGACCACGACGCGGCGACACTTGTCGGCCGTTTCTGGAGGTTCGCCCCGGACGAGGAGCTGGTCGGCTTCACGGCGGAAGAGATGCTCGACGCGGCCCGGGCGCACCGGGATCTCGCCCAACAGCGGGTGCCGGGCGAGTTGAAGCTGCGGATCCACGAACCGCACGCCGACCAGCACCACACGGTCGTCGAGATCGTCACCGACGACATGCCGTTCCTGGTCGACTCGGTGACGGCGCTGCTCAACTCGTACCACCTCGACGTGCATCTGCTGGTGCACCCGCTGGTGGTGGTGCGGCGGGAGCCGCTGGGCCGGCTCACCGAGGTCTCCGCGGATGTGGAACCGGATGACGCGATCGCCGGCGACATCATCGAGAGCTGGATGCGGATCGAGATCGACCCGGTCCGGGACGCTGCCGAACGGGACCGGTTGCGTCGAGAGTTGCAGCGGGTGCTCACCGACGTGCGGGAGGCGGTGGAGGACTGGCCGAAGATGCGTCAGCGTGCCCTCGCGCTCGCCGACGAGCTGGCGTCCGCCCGTACCTCCGACAACCGCCCACCGGTGCCGGAAAAGGACATCACCGACTCGGTGGAGCTGCTGCGGTGGCTCGCCCAGGACCACTTCACCTTCCTCGGTTACCGCGAGTACCGGTTGGTGGACGCCGACGGCGGCGACGCCGCCGACCCGGTCGACGGCAAGGCGTTGGAGGCGGTGCTCGGCACCGGTCTGGGCATCCTGCGCTCCGATTCGCCGGATGCGCGGTCGCTGTCCTCGATGACGCCCGAGGCGCACGAGAAGGTGCTGGAGAAGCGCCTTTTGATCATCACCAAGGCCAACTCCCGGGCGACGGTGCACCGCTCGGCGTACCTGGACTACATCGGCTTCAAGATCTTTAACTCCGCCGGTGACGTGATCGGTGAGCGGCGCTTCCTGGGCCTGTTCTCGACGGCCGCCTACCGGACCAGCGTCCGCGAGCTGCCGGTGGTACGCCGCAAGGTGGCCGAGGTGCTGGACCGCTCCGGCCTGAGCCAGCGCAGCCACTCGGGCAAGGATCTGATCCAGATCCTGGAGACCTACCCGCGCGACGAGCTGTTCCAGATCAAGACCGACGACCTGTACCACGCGGTGGTCGGCGTGCTGCGGATGGCCGGCCGGCGGCAGCTCCGGGTGTTCCTGCGCCGGGACGCGTACGGGCGGTTCATCTCCTGCCTGATCTACCTGCCCCGGGACCGGTTCACCACTCAGAACCGGCTGCGCATGCAGGACATCCTGCTGCGTGAGCTGAACGGTGTCGGGGTGGACTACACCACCCGGGTCACCGAGTCGATGCTGGCTCGGGTGCACTTCATCGTTCGTACCGACCCGACGCGGCCACCCGGCGACATCGACGCCGACCTGCTCGCCGAGGAGTTGGCCGACGCGACCCGGCTCTGGGACGACGACTACCGGTTGGTGCTGGAGCGCAAGCTCGGCGACGAGCAGGCCAAGCACCTGTTCACCCGGTACGCCGACGCGTTCCCGGAGGGCTACAAGGACGGGCACACGCCGTACGAGGCGATGAAGGACCTGGCGAAGCTGGAGCTGCTGGAGGAGCCCGGCCAGCTGGAGATGCACCTGTTCCGCAAGCAGTTGGCGCCCCGGCCGGGCACCCGGGTGCCGGGAGCCGACCTGGCCGAGGCGATGGACGTCCGGTTCAAGGTCTACCGGTACGGCGAGCCGATGATGCTCTCCGCAGTGCTGCCGGTGCTGCACTCGCTCGGCGTACGGGTGGTCGACGAGCACCCGTACGAGGTGGACCGCATCGACGGTCGGGTCTACCTGTACGACTTCGGCCTCATGCTGCCCGAGGGGCATCACGAGCTGGCCGAGGTGCGTCCGCACGTGGAGAACGCCTTCGCGGCCGCCTGGCGCGGCGAGGCCGAGGTGGACCGGTTCAACGAGCTGGTGCTGCGCGGCGGGCTGACCTGGCGGCAGGTGGTGGTGCTTCGGGCGTACGCGAAGTACCTGCGGCAGGCCGGCACTGTCTTCTCGCAGGACTACATGGAACAGACCTTCATCGCGTACCCGAAGCTCGCCGCGTTGCTGGTGGAGCTCTTCGAGACCCGGTTCGCGCCGGGCGAGTCGAGCACCGAGCAGCGGCAGCAGCGCAGCGGTGAGCTGGTGGAGACGATCCGGGGCGCGCTGGACGACGTGGCGAGCCTCGACCAGGACCGGATCCTGCGCTCGTACCTGACGCTGATCGAGGCGACCCTGCGGACCAGCTTCTACCAGAAGCGCGCCGACGGGCGGCCGAAGGCGTACGTGGCGTTCAAGCTCGACCCGCAGGCCATTCCGGACCTGCCCGCGCCGCGACCGAAGTTCGAGATCTTCGTCTACTCGCCGCGCTTCGAGGGTGTGCACCTGCGGTTCGGGCCGGTGGCCCGGGGCGGGTTGCGCTGGTCCGACCGCCGGGAGGACTTCCGTACCGAGGTGCTGGGCCTGGTCAAGGCGCAGATGGTGAAGAACACCGTGATCGTGCCGGTCGGTGCCAAGGGCGGCTTCGTGTTGAAGCAGAAGCCGGGTGACCGGGACGAGGCGGTGGCCTGCTACCAGGAGTTCGTCGGCGCGATGCTGGACGTCACCGACAACATCGTCAGCGGGCAGATCGTGCCGCCCGAGGACGTGGTCCGGCACGACGGCGACGACCCGTACCTGGTGGTGGCGGCCGACAAGGGCACCGCGACGTTCTCCGACATCGCCAACGAGATCTCCAAGGCCCACACCTTCTGGATGGGCGACGCGTTCGCGTCCGGCGGATCCGCCGGCTACGACCACAAGAAGATGGGCATCACCGCCCGGGGCGCCTGGGAGTCGGTCAAGCGGCACTTCCGTGAGCTGGGCCTGGACACCCAGACCCAGGACTTCACAGTGGTCGGCGTCGGGGACATGTCCGGCGACGTGTTCGGCAACGGAATGCTGCTCTCCGAGCACATTCGGCTGGTGGCCGCCTTCGACCACCGGCACATCTTCCTCGACCCGGAGCCGGACGCCGCCACCTCGTACACGGAGCGTCGACGGCTGTTCGACCTGCCCCGTTCCTCCTGGGAGGACTACAACCCGGAGCTGATTTCGGCAGGTGGCGGCATCTTCCCGCGTACCGCGAAGTCCATCCCGATCACGCCGCAGGTCCGGGCGGCGATCGGCCTGGACGACGACGTCACGCAGTTGTCGCCGCAGGACCTGATGAAGGCGATCGTCACCGCCCCGGTGGACCTGTTCTGGAACGGCGGCATCGGCACCTACGTCAAGGCCTCCACCCAGACCAACGCCGAGGTGGGCGACAAGTCCAACGACGCGATCCGGGTGGACGGGCGCAGCCTGCGCTGCCGGGTGGCGGGTGAGGGCGGCAACCTGGGCTGGACCCAGCTCGGCCGGATCGAGTACGCGTTGACCGGTGGCCGGATCTACACGGACTTCATTGACAACGCGGCCGGTGTGGACACCTCCGACCACGAGGTGAACATCAAGATCCTGCTCAACACGGCGGTGGCCGACGGTGAGCTGACAATGGCCGAGCGGGACGAGCTGCTGGCCGGGATGACCAACGAGGTCGCGGAGCTGGTGCTGCGGGACAACTACGACCAGGCTCGGGCGATCAACAACGCCCAGGCCCAGGCCGCCTCGCTGCTCCCGGTGCACCGCCGGATGATCAACGAGCTGGAGCGTTCGGGCGGGTTGGACCGCGCGTTGGAGGCGCTGCCGCCGGACGAGGAACTGGCGGTTCGCAGCGAGTCCGGGCTGACCGCGCCGGAGTTCGCCGTGCTGCTCGCGTACGTGAAGATCGTCCTGGAGCGGGAGATCCTCACCGAGGGGTTGGCCGACGAGGAGTGGACGACCGACGTCCTGGTGAACTACTTCCCGACGCCGATGCGCGAGCGGTTCGCCGACCGGATGGGCCGGCACCGGCTGCGCCGGGACATCGTCACCACAGTGCTGGTCAACGAGGCGATCAACCGGGGTGGCATCTCGTTCATCTTCCGGGTGGTCGAGGAGACGGCGGCCAGCGCGGCCGACGTGATCCGGGCGTACGTGGTGGTCAGCGAGGTGTTCGGCCTGCGCGACCTGTGGGACGCGGTCGAGGCGCTGGACAACAAGGTGGCGCCCGAGCTGCAGACCAGCGTCTACCTGGACACTCGTCGGCTGCTCGACCGGGCCGTGCGGTGGCTGGTCTCCAACCGGCGTTCGCCGATCGACGTGCCGGCCGAGATCGCCCGGCTGCGCGACGGGGTCACCCGGTTGCTGCCGGGGCTGGAGGAGCTGTTCTACGGCAACGAGCGTCAGGGCATCGCCGCGCACATGGATTCGATGACCGAGCGTGGGCTGCCCCGCGAGCTGGCGGAGCGGGCAACCCGGCTGATGTACAGCTTCGGTCTGATGGACGTGGTGGAGACCGCGAACGCCAGTGGGCGGGACGTCAGCGAGGTGGCCTCGGTCTACTTCGTGCTGTCGGACCTGTTCCGGGTGGACTCGCTGCTGTCGAAGATCTCCCTGCTGCCGCGGGAGGACCGCTGGCAGACGTTGGCCCGGATGGCGCTGCGGTACGACCTGTACGCAGCGCTGGCCGCGCTCACCGCGGAGGTACTCGACTCCACCCCGGGCGACCTGCCACCGCACGAGCGGGTGCAGCAGTGGGAGCAGTCGAACGCCACCTCCATCCACCGGGCCCGTCGGGCGATGGGTGAGTTCGACGAGTCGCGGGCGGATCTCGCCGCCCTGTCGGTGCTGCTGCGTCAGATCCGCACCCTGGTGCGGACGTCCGCGGCCGCCTGAGTCAGGTACGACGGACGCGGTCCGGCCGGTCGGGGTGACCCGACCGGCCGGACCGCGTTTCGTTCCGTCGCCGGTCAGGCCGCCAGGGTGGCGAAGACGACGATGTTGTCCGGGTAGCTCTTCGCGGCCTGGTCGAACTGACCGCCGCAGGTGACCACCCGCAGGCTGGGCCGGTCACTCGGCCCGTAGACCAACTCGGTGGGGAAGGCCGTCTTCGGGTACGACTTCACCGAGTCGACAGTGAAGGTGGCCGGCACTCCGTCGGCGCGGCGCACGGTGACGGTGTCGCCGGGGAGGAGAGCGCCGAGGTCGAAGAAGACGGCCGGGCCGAGGACCGCCGAGTCCACGTGCCCGACGATGACCGCGTTACCTGTCTCGCCCGGGCTCGCACCGGGCTCGTACCACCCGGCCTGGTCTGCCTTATCAAGCGGAGGGACCTGGACGGTGCCGTCCGGGTTGGTGCCCAACGACATGATCGTCGCGTCGACGCCGATCCGGGGGATCTCGATGCTGGTCGGTGCCGAACGGGCCAACCCGGCCGCGGCCTGACCGACCGGCTGCCCGTCGACCGGCGGGGCATCGTCGGCGGTGCTCGCCGGCGCCGTCGCCTCGGGGCCGGCCTGGGCCAGCGGCTGCGGCGGCCGGGGAGTGGGCGTGGTCTTCAGGGAGGCGCCGATCATGCCGGCGCCGATCATGGCCAGGGTGACGACGACGGCCGTGCCGGCGGCACGCCACGGTTTCCCGTGACGGCCGCCGGCCGGTGTCGCCGTCACGTCAGACGAGCGAACCATCGGTCCGCCGACGACGCATCAGCACGATCCCGCCCAGCGCGGCAGCGCCGAGCAGGCCAGCCCCGCCGGTGGCCAGACCCCGGTCGGTACCGGTGCTGACGCCACCGTCACCACCGTCGACACCGCCGTGCGGCAGCACGACGAGCTCGCCCTCGCCGCAGGAGCCCTTGAGCTCGTAGCGACCCGGCTTGGCGTCCTTGTCGACCTTGGCTTCGCCGTAGTAGACGAACTCGCGCTCCTCGTCCCAGTCACGCTCGTCCGAGCCGCGCTCGTCCTTGCCGTAACCGCCACGCTCGTCCGAGCCGCGCTCGTCCTTGCCGTAACCGCCACGCTCGTCCGAGCCGTGCTCGTCCTTGCCGTAACCGCCACGCTCGTCCGAGCCGTGCTCGTCCTTGCCGTAACCGCCACGCTCGTCCGAGCCGTGCTCGTCCTTGCCGTAACCGCCACGCTCGTCCGAGCCGTGCTCGTCCTTGCCGTAACCGCCACGCTCGTCCGAGCCGTGCTCGTCCTTGCCGTAACCGCCACGCTCGTCCGAGCCGTGCTCGTCCTTGCCGTAACCGCCACGCTCGTCCGACCCGTGCTCGTCCTTGTTCTCCCAGCCCTTGTCGGAGCCGTTGTCCGAGCCGTACTCGGAGCCGTGCTCGTCCTTGGAGTCCCAGCCCTTGTCGGAGCCGTTGTCCGAGCCGTACTCGGAGCCGTGCTCGTCCTTGGACTCCCAGCCCTTGTCCGAGCCGTACTCGGAGCCGTGCTCGTCCTTGGACTCCCAGCCCTTGTCCGAGCCGTAGTCCGAGCCGTGCTCGTCCTTGGACTCCCAGTCCTTCTTGTCTTCGTCCTTGGAGTCCCAGTCCTTCTTGTCACGGCCCTCTTCGGCGTCCTGGCCGTGCTCCTCGCCCTTCCAGTCCTTGCTGCCCTCGTCGCCGTAGGCGTCGGCGGCAGCGCCGCCACCCTGGCCGCCCTTGCCGTTCTCGTCCTTGTGCTCGTCCTTGCCCTTGTCGTCCTTGCCGTGCTCGTCCTTGCCGTTCTCGTCCTTGCCTTCGTGGTCCTTGCCCTTGTCGTCCTTGCCGTTCTCGTCCTTGCCTTCGTGGTCCTTGCCGTTCTCGTCCTTGCCGTGCTCGTCCTTGCCCTTGTCGTGGTCGGAGGAGTTCTCCTCCTCGCGCCACTCGCGGTCCTCACCCCGGTCTTCATGCGCCGGCTTGAGCTTGACCTTGCCGGTGACCTTGGACCACACGTACGCGTGCTCCTGCCGATCCGGGCAGATCTCGAGGAGCTTGACCTCGTCGCCAGCCTTGACGACGTGCGGCTTGGCGTAGACCTTGCCGTCGTCGTGGCCGTCGGCGAACGCGATCCCCGGTGCGAACACCAGGAGCGACGCGCCGCCGAGCGCGGCGCCCGCAACGACCTTCCCGAGCATCTTCTTAGCCATGACCTGCGTCACTCCATCCCTGTTGTCCTGAGCTCGGCGACAACCGAGCTAAGACCGACGTTAGACCGTTTCATGACTTATGAAGTGAAAGATTCGCGTTTTACCTTTGATCCAAGTAAGAGGTGAAGGGGTGGTACGCGGCTTTCGTTGCGCTGAGCGTCGTGTCAGGCGGCTCGGAGCCCTGTGGGTGTGCCATGGCGTTCCGCGCTTCCCGTGCCGGGCCTGCCCGGTCAACCGGTAGCGGCGGGTCCGAGCGGCGCGTGCCGGTCGGGCGCACTCGGAGGTATCGTCCGAAACGGCTCCGGCAACACATCGAGCCATTGCCATGGAAGCGCTCCCATGCAAGAATCGGCGGACGCGGTTCAGAGAGCCATACCGTGCAGGCAGGGGAGTCGAGGGCACCCGGTTTCACCGGGCGACGCACCCCGCCGCCGATCGACCGGCCGACGCATTGGCCGGGCACCACCACCACCATCGCCCGTCCGGGTCGGGCGCCCCCCAAAGAATCCCGTGGTGCCGACGGCCGTCCGTGCAGGACGCCCATCGGGCCGTCCCGCCGGGCCGTACCTGGGCCCGGTCTCGCCCAAGGAGATCAGTGGCATGAATGTGTGGAGAAGGCTAACCGGCCCACGCCGGGCCCTCGCGCTCGCCGGCGCGGGTGCCCTGGTCGCCGGTGGGCTCGTAACGATTCCGGTTACCGCGGCGCAGGCCGCGACGCAGTGCGACATCGCGTACACGAGCAATGACTGGCCCGGCGGTTTCACCGCGAGCGTCACCATCAAGAACGTCGGCGACGCGCTGAACGGCTGGACGCTGGGCTGGACCTTCGCCAACTCCAGCCAGCGGGTGCAGCAGGGCTGGTCGGCCACGTTCACCCAGTCCGGCAGCCAGGTCACCGCCCGGAGCCTGTCCTACAACGGCACCCTGGCCACCGGCGCGTCGACGAGCATCGGCTTCAACGGCGCGTGGAGCGGCAGCAACCCGAAGCCGACCTCGTTCACCCTGAACGGCGTGGTCTGCAACGGCGGCACCACTCCGCCGACCGACCCGCCCACCGACCCGCCGACCGACCCGCCGACGGATCCGCCGACCGACCCGCCCACCAACCCGCCCGGCACCAAGGTCGACAACCCGTACGTCGGGGTGCGCGGCTACGTGAACCCGGAGTGGAAGGCCAAGGCGGACGCCGAGGCCGGCGGAAGCCGCGTCTCCAACAACCCCACCGCCGTCTGGCTGGACCGGATCGCCGCGATCAACGGCACCCCGGACAGCAGCTCCAACGGCGCCTTCGGGGTTCGTCAGCACCTGGACGAGGCGCTGCGCCAGGGCGCCGGTTACATCCAGTTCGTGATCTACAACCTGCCCGGCCGGGACTGCTCCGCGCTCGCCTCCAACGGCGAGCTGGGCCCGGACGAGCTGCCGAAGTACAAGGCCCAGTACATCGACCCGATCGCCGCGATCCAGGGCGAGTCGAAGTACAGCAGCCTGCGGATCATCAACATCATCGAGATCGACTCGCTGCCGAACCTGGTCACCAACACGTCCGACCAGGCCGGCGGCACTGTCATGTGCGACACGGTCAAGGCCAACGGCGCCTACGTCAACGGTGTCGGCTACGCCCTGGCCAAGCTGGGCGCGATCGGCAACGTCTACAACTACATCGACGCAGGCCACCACGGCTGGCTCGGCTGGGACTCCAACTTCGTCCCGACCTCCAACATCCTGAAGACCGCAGCGGTCGCCTCCGGCAGCACTGTCAACAACGTGCACGGGTTCATCACCAACACGGCGAACTACTCGGCGTTGCAGGAGCCGTACTTCAAGGTCACCGACAACGTGAACGGCCAGACGGTGCGGCAGTCCAAGTGGGTCGACTGGAACTTCTACGTCGACGAGCTGTCGTTCGCCCAGGCGTTCCGCAACCAGCTGGTCTCGGTCGGCTTCAACTCCAACATCGGCATGCTTATCGACACGTCCCGTAACGGCTGGGGCGGCTCCGCCCGGCCCACCGGTCCGGGCGCGACGACAAGCGTCGACACGTACGTCAACGGCGGCCGCATCGACCGCCGGGCCCACCTCGGCAACTGGTGCAACCAGGCTGGTGCCGGTCTCGGTGAGCGGCCCCGGGCCACCCCGGCGACGGGCATCGACGCCTACGTCTGGGTGAAGCCGCCGGGTGAGTCGGACGGCTCCAGCAAGGAGATCCCGAACAACGAGGGCAAGGGCTTCGACCGGATGTGCGACCCGACGTACGGCGGTAACGCCCGCAACGGCAACAACCCGTCCGGGGCGCTCGGCGACGCGCCGATCTCCGGTGCGTGGTTCTCCGCCCAGTTCCAGGAGCTCATGCGCAACGCCTACCCGGCGCTCTGATCGGGTAGCTCACGCACCAACCCGCTGCCAGTGGTTGGTGAGGCACTGTTGGCAGCAGGTTCCCCCCGGGTCCCCGGCTCGACCGTCACAGGTCGGGCCGGGGACCCCCCTTAGGGCACTGTGCGTTCGATCGCCGCCCGGCCCTGCTCGGCCAGGTCACGGCGGGCCTTCTCCAGGTTCTCCGGTGTCAGGTCCTGCCCGCGGGCCATCACCAGGTCCTCCGGCTCCCAGGGCTGCTCGCCCCCGGTGCGGATGTTGTCCCCGCCGGCGCCGGTGCCCGTCCCGGTCGCCCCGGTGCCGGCGGCGTACGGGTCGCCGATCAGCTCGTCGGTGTCCGGTGCGAGATCGGCCGGTCGGCTGCGGGGTTCGGCGAAGCCCGGTGTGTCCCGGTCCGGGCCACCTCCGGTCCGCAGTTGCGACACGGTGGCGTCATCGTCCACCGCCGAGGCCACCTCGGGGCTGTCCTCCAGCGGCGGTTGGCGATCGCGATCGGTCATGGTGCTGCCTCCTGTGTCCGACACGGTGCCTGATTTCCCCCACGTACCCCTTCGTGCCGCGCTCATGCCGCACGGCCCGGCGGTCGGGCCGGGCCGTGCTCAATCCGTGCGGTCAGATGCTCAGGCGTCGGGCTGCTGCTCGTTCGGGTCCGGCGCTTCGGCTGGGCGCCACCACTGCCAGAGCAGCATGAGCAGACCGAAGGCGAGCATCGCCAGCCCGGCCCACAGGTTGATCCGTACGCCCTCGGCCTTGTCGATCTCGGCCCGGCTGTCGAAGATGCCGATCAGCGTCACGATGACCCCGTACGCGACGAAGAGGCCACCGATCACCCGGCGGATGTCGAACAGCCGGGCCGCGGCGGAACGCCTCTGCTCCGCCTGCGCCTCGTCGATCAGCGGGTCCTGTGCCGGCTGGCCGTCGTTGCTCATCTGCCGACCCCTTTCCTTAGAAGACCGGGATGTAGAAGAGGGCGGCCAGCGCGACCGCGATCAGACCGAGCAGCACCGGGGAGCGGTACCAGGCGGCGTCCCCCGCGAGCACGTCGCCCTTCAGGTCGACGCCGCCCATGCCGTACACCAACCCGCGCAGTTCCTCGTCCCGCTTGGGTGAGGTGAGCGGGGTGACGATCGCGGCGACCACCACCGCCGTGACGAACGCCAGACCGGCACCCCAGAAGCTCTCCTCCAGGTCGGAGTTGAAATGGATGACCCCGCCCTTGTAGAGCAGGTAGAGGCTCAGCGACACCAGGGTGCCCAACAGCAGCGACCAGAAGCCGGCCAGCGCGCTCATCCGCTTCCAGAACATGCCGATGATGAACGTGGCGAACAGCGGCGCGTTGAAGACGGAGAAGAGCGCCTGGATGTAGTTCATGATGTTGCTGAACCCGGCCGCGATGAACGCGGTGCCGATCCCGATCACCACGGCGGCGACAGTCGCCCACCGGCCGACCCGCAGGTAGTACTCGTCCGACCGGTCACGGCGGATGTACGCCTGCCAGATGTCGTAGGTGAAGACGGTGTTGAAGCCGCTCACGTTGGCCGCCATGCCGGCCATGAACGAGGCGAGCAGGCCGGTGACCGCCACCCCGAGCACGCCGTTGGGGAGCAGGTCGCGCATCAGCAGCGGGATGGCGTTGTTGTACTGCAGGTCGCCGCTCTCCGCGCCGAGGCCCTTCACGGTGACCAGGGCCACCAGGCCGGGGATGACAGTGACCAGGGGGATGAACAGCTTCGGGTACGCGGCGATGATCGGCGTGCGCCGGGCGGCGCTCATGTTCTTGGCCGAGAGGGCCCGCTGCACCTCGGCGAAGTTCGTCGTCCAGTAGCCGAACGACAGCACGAAGCCGAGACCGAAGACGATGCCGATCCAGTGCGCGCCCAGCGGGTTGGCAGTGCTGCCGGTGTCCTGCCACGCGTGCAGGCCCGCCTCGCCGAGTTTGGTGTCGCCGACCGCGTCCATCAGGCCGTTCCACCCGCCGACCTTGACCAGGCCGATCACTGTGACCGGGATGAGGCCGGCCAGGATGACGAAGAACTGGAGCACCTCGTTGTAGATCGCCCCGGACAGGCCGCCGATGGTGATGTACGCCAGCACGATCGCCGCGCCGACCACGATCGCCGTCCAGAGCGGCCAGCCGAGCAGCGCCTGCATGACGAGGGCCAGCGCGTACAGGTTCACGCCGGCGATCAGCACCTGGGCGACGGCGAAGCTGATCGCGTTGAGCAGGTGGGTGGGGCGGTTGAACCGCAGCCGCAGGTACTCCGGCACGCTGCGGACCTTGGAGCCGTAGTAGAAGGGCATCATCACGATGCCCAGGAAGACCATCGCCGGGACCGCGCCGATCCAGTAGTAGTGGACCGTCATCACGCCGTACTGGGCCCCGTTGGCGGCCATTCCGATGATCTCCAACGCGCCCAGGTTCGCCGAGACGAAGGCGAGACCGGTCACCCAGGCGGGCAGGGAGCGGCCGGAGAGGAAGAAGTCGACGCTCGTCCGGATGGCCCGGCGCGCGGCGAAGCCGACCCCGAGGACGGTGACGAAGTACAGCGCCAGGATCAGGTAGTCCAGGCCGTTCATGTTGAGCCGGAGACCGTCGCCGTCCATCCCGTCACCCCTCGTCCCGACGTCCGCGCTGGTTGGTGTGCGCGCGCCCTATTACCCCGTCCGCGCCGTTTCACTCGCGGAGGTCGAGACCGCCGTGTTCGGGCCCTGTCGAGTGGTCTGGCGGGGTTGGCGACTGTCGGCACGCACGAGGGCGCCCCGGCCGGTTTCGGCCGGGGCGCCAGTGGTGGTGCTGTGTACTCAGCGACCGAGTACGCGGTCCAGGAAGTCCCGGTAGTTGCGGACCGCCATCCGCAGTTGCTCGGTGTCGGCCGAGCCGGCGTCCTGCCACCCGCCCAGGGTGCTCTTCTGAGCGGCGAGCGCCGAGGAGAGGGCCTGGATGGCCTCCTCCACCAGTGACTGCGCCTCACCGGCAGCCGCCTGTGGGTCGTCGACGAAACGCAGCTGCACGTCCCGCCAGCGGTCCCGGAAGCCCTGCGCGGTGTCCGTGTCGAGGAGCGTGGCCGGCTCGGCCGCGACCGTCGACCCGGCGGAACGGGACGTTCCGGCGGACTCCAGCGTGGGGCTGGTGTCGTCGCCGGGGACCGGTTCGCCGTCCGCGTCCGGGTCGACCATCTCCGGTGTCGCGCTGCCGTAGCCGGCCGCACCCGCCGCGGCGGCATCGCGGTCGCCGGTCAGATCGACGCGCCGCTCGGGGTCGCCGTCAGTGCTCCCCGGCGGAACGACGGTCCGCGCGGACCTGTCCGCGTCGGTGCGGTCGTCGAGATCGGTGCTGTCGTCGACGTCCGCGCTGTCGTCGACATCAGTGTCGCGGCGATGCAGCTCGGCGGTGGGGTCGGCGCGCAGACCCTCCCGCTCGCCGTCCTCGGCGCCGTCGCCCGGCTGGGCGGTCCGCTCGGCCCTCGGGTCCGGCTGATCCTGCGGGTGCGGGCTGGCCAGCGCGGAGGCGGCCACCGCGTCGGCCACCGTGGTGGCGCCGAACGTGGTCGGCAGCGGCCCCGGCTCGTGGAAACCATCCTCGTCGGTGGACCGGTCGTCGCGCCGGTGGCGCGGGTCGGCGTCGTCGGTCAGCTCGTCGTCGGCCGGGTCGTACGCGGCGTCCCGGTCGGTGTCGTTGGCCCGCTCGTGGGCGGTGGTCTGGTCGTCGAAGGTGCCCCGCTCGTCGAGGGCGTCCTCCGGGACGTCGGAGCGGCCGGCCCGGTCGCCGGCCGGGGGTACCGGCACGGGCGCGGACCGGACGGCCTCCGGGTGGTCGTTGCTCACCTGCTGCTCTTCCTGGCGCATCGGTGGCCTCCTCAGCGGCTCGTGGCGTCGTGGTCCGGGTGGTGGCGCTGTTCGGGAGTGTGGTGGCCGACCGGCTCCTCGCCCAGCAGGTCGGCGAAGAGTGCGCGGTAGTGCACGACCGCCTGCCGCAGCTCCTCGGTGTTGGCCTCGCCCCGGGAGTTGCGCAGGTGGATCTCGTGCGCGTCCCGGTAGTTGGTCAGGGTGCGGGCGTGCTCGACGGAGAGGTGGGCGATCTGGTCGGAGAAGTCACCGGTCGGGTAGCCCTGCTCCTCGATGAGCCGGGTGACCAGTTCATCCGCGTCGCCCACGGTCTCGCCGGGGGAGTCGATGAAGCGGACCTGGAGTTCCTCCCAGGCAGCGGCGTACCGGGCCCGGGACTCCGGGGTGAGTGGGGTGAGCGTGAGCTCGGCATGCCGGCGTTCCCGGTCGCGCAGTTCGCGCTCCGCGGCGGACCGGCTGTCCTGTTCCGCCACCACCCGGTCGTACTCCGGTCCGAACCGGTTGCGCAGGGCCCGGCGGTTGTTGAGCGAGCGGGCGGCCACGGCCAGCACCGCGACGATCACCAGCACGACGAGCACGATGACGACTATCTGCGTGGGCGACATGGGCTCCTCCTTCGTCATCTGCTATTCCCTCCGCGCAGTGATCGCCAATCCCGATCCGAGGCACTTTCCTGACGAGGGGCGCAACTACTCACCGGCCAAAACCTGATTCATCCCAGATGAGGCGCATGGGCGGTGGAGACACGGGCGGTAGTGAAACAGCCTCCGATTACGTATCCTGCCCAAGGCGCCCGCGCCGGTGCCCGGCGACGCGGCCGGGCTCGCAGCCGGCAGGCGCGGTGCTCGGCAGCGCCGGCACCCTCCTGCCACCCTGTACGGGCGAGGTCTGATGAAAACCCGCGACTGGCCGATCCGCTCGAAGCTGACCGCGTTGGTCGTCGCGCCGGTGACCGCGCTCCTGGCACTGTGGATCTTCGCGACCACGCTGACCTTCGGTCCCGCACTGAACCTGCTCTCCGCCCGCACCCTGTTGTACGACCTGGGTCGCCCCGGCGAGACAGTCGTCACCGAGCTGCAACGGGAACGTCGACTCTCGGTGGTGCAGCTCGCCGGTAACTCCGAGCTGCCCGCGCTCGCCGAGCAGCGCGGGCGCACCGATCGGGCGATCGCCGAACTGCGCCGGCGGGTGGACGGAGAGCCGCTGCGCGACGCCGCTGACGACCTGCTGGAAACCCGGGTCGACCAGCTGGTCAATACCCTGGCGGCGCTGCCGGACGGGCGGAAGTTCATCGACCAGCGCAAGGTGGACCGCGCCGGCGCCATCGGCCTGTACAGCGGCATGGTCTCGGCGGCCTTCCAGGCGTTCGCCGGCATGGCGACCCTGACCGACCCGGACATCAACCGGCAGGCCCTGGCGCTCACCGCGCTCGGTCGCTCCCGGGAACTGCTCGGCCAGAGCGACGCGCTGCTGGCCGGCGCGCTCACCGCCGGACGGTTCGCCGAGGGGGAGCACACCCAGCTCGTACAGGCCATCGGCAACCAACGGTGGCTCACCGAGAGCGCCGTGGCAGACCTGCCCGCGAGTAGCCGGGTCGCGTACCAACGGTTGACCGAGAGCGAGGCGTTCACGCGGCTGCGCAGCATGCAGGACGCGCTGGTCGTACCGAACCGGTCCGGCCGGCCGACTGTCGACGCGGCGGCCTGGCAGGCCAGCCAGGACGCGGTGCAGCAGCAGTTGCGGGACTTCGAACTGTCCGAGGCCGACGCTCTCGCCGACCGTTCGGTGCCGATGGCGGTCCGCATCCTGGTGCGGCTGGCCGCCGCCGGCGTACTCGGGCTCGTCGCTGTCGTCGTCTCGGTGCTCGTGGCGCTGCGGGTCGGCCGCACCCTGGTCCGCCGGCTCAGTGGCGTCCGCACCGCCGCGCTGGAGCTGGCCGAGCACCGACTGCCCGACGTGGTGGCCCGGTTGCGCCGTGGCGAGCAGGTCGACGTCGCCCGGGAGGCGCCGCCGCTGGAGTACGGCCACGACGAGATCGGCGAGGTCGGGCGCGCCTTCACCGAGGTGCAGCGCACCGCCGTCCAGGCCGCCGTCGACGAGGTCACACTGCGTCGCGGGCTCAACGAGGTCTTCCTCAACATCGCCCGACGGAGCCAGAGCCTGGTGCACCGTCAGTTGCACCTGCTGGACCGGATGGAGCGGCGTAGCGAGGACCCGGACGAGCTGGCCGAACTGTTCCAGGTCGACCACCTGGCCACCCGGCTGCGCCGACACGCCGAGGATCTGGTCATCCTCGCCGGCTCCGCGCCCGGCCGGGGTTGGCGGAACCCGGTCGCGATGGTCGACCTGATCCGCGGCGCGATCTCCGAGGTCGAGGCGTACGAACGAGTGGACGTCAAGGCCGTGCAGCCGGCCGGCGTGCTGGGGCGGGCGGTCGGCGACATCATCCACCTGCTCGCCGAGCTGGTCGAGAACGCCACCGCCTTCTCCCCGCCGGACACGCGGGTCACCGTCACCGGGGCCCAGGTTGCCAACGGGTACGCCCTGGAGATCACCGATCAGGGGTTGGGCATGTCCGACGCGGCACTGGAGACCGCCAACACCCGACTGGCCAGCTCGCCCGAGTTCGACCCGGCGCAGAGCGCCCGACTCGGCCTGTTCGTGGTGGCCCGGCTGGCGGCCCGGCACGGCGTACGGGTGCGGTTGCGCCCGTCCGGCGAGGGTGGCGTGACCGCCGTGGTGGTGGTCCCCGGCGACCTGGTCACCACCGAGCCGCCGGCCGGCCCCGACCCCGCCACGCTCGGTACCGCTTCGGCCGACCCAAGCCGGCGGTTGGCTCGGACGGCGCGCCGGGGCGCTGTCACCCGTCCCCGTACCCGCCCGCCGACGGCCCCGTCCGCCAGCACGGCCCCGCCCGCCCCACCCACCGGAGCGCCGACCTCGGCCATCCCGCCCGCCAATGGGCGCGACGAGGGATCGGCGACCTCCGACGAGCCGGAGGACGAGCTGGATGGCCTGCCCCGCCGGGTGCGACGTCGTACCCCCGCCGCCCAGCCCCGGTCGACAGTCACCGACACGCCGTCGCCCCGCTCGCCGGAGGAGGTCCGCCAGGTGATGGCGGCGCTCCAGGCCGGCACGGCCCGCGGACGTGCCACCGCCACCACCCCGACGGCGCCAACCGGCCCGACGGCTCAGGCGGCCCCCACCGACCCGCCGACGACCCCCGAACCCCCGACCGTGACTGAGAGGGACGCCTAGTGCGGCATTCGACGAAGCAGAGCGCCGGCCTGGACTGGTTGCTCGACGAACTGGTGCAACGGGTACCGGCCGCCCGCGAGGCGGTGGTGCTCTCCGCCGACGGCCTGCTGCTCGGCTGCTCGGCCGAGCTGGAGCGCTCCGACGCCGAGCACCTCTGCGCGCTGGCCGCCGGCTTCTCCAGCCTCGCCCGAGGCGCCAGCCGCCACGTGGACGGCGGCCCGGTCCGGCAGACAGTGGTGGAGATGGAGGCGGCGTACCTCTTCGTCACCGCCGCCGGGCAGGGTGCCTGCCTGGCCGTGGTGAGCGACGCCGACGCGGACATCGGGCTGGTCGCGTACGAGATGGCGATGCTGGTGATCCGCGTGGGGGAGAGCCTCGCCGCGCCGGCCCGATCGGCAGCGGGTGCCGGAGATGCGGACTGAGCCGCCCGGGCCGCAGCACGAGTGGCTGGACGGTGAAGCCGGCCCGGTGATGCGCCCGTACACGCTCACCGGAGGCCGAGTGCGCTCCGCCGTCGACGATTTCAACCTGGTCGCGTTCGTGTTGGCCGGTTCGGACGTCGACGCGACGAGCCATTCGCATCTGCTGCCGGAGCATCGACGGCTGGTCATGTTGGCCCACCGGCCGGTGTCGGTGGCCGAACTGGCGGCCGAGCTGGACCTCGCGGTCGGCGTGGTCCGGGTACTGCTCGGTGATCTCCTCGCCGAGGGCCTGGTAGCGGTGCACGAGCCGCCGGCCGCCGGCATCCTTCCCGACGACGACATCCTCAAGGCGGTGGTCAGTGGACTCCGTGCGCTATGACCAGGTGGGCACCAGCACCACGATCCCACTGGCACTGAAGATCCTCATCGCGGGAGGCTTCGGGGCTGGCAAGACGACGTTGGTGAGCGCCCTGAGCGAGGTCCGTCCGTTGCAGACCGAGGAGGTGCTGACCGGTGCCGGGATCGGCACCGACGACATCTCCGGCGTGGAGGGCAAGTCCACCACCACTGTGGCGATGGACTTCGGCCGAATCACCATCAACGACGACCTTCAGGTCTACCTGTTCGGCACGCCGGGGCAGGACCGGTTCTGGTTCCTCTGGGACGAGCTGGCCTTCGGCGCGCTCGGCGCGGTGGTGCTCGCCGACACCCGACGGTTGGCCGACTGCTTCCCCTCCATCGACTACTTCGAGCAGCGGGGAATCCCGTTCGTGGTGGGCGTGAACTGTTTCGACGACTCCCGCCGATTCAACCTGGAGACCGTACGCCGAGCGCTGGACCTGGACCCGGAGGTGCCGATGGTGCTCTGCGACGCCCGGGACCGGCAGTCCGGGAAGATGGTGTTGATCTCTCTGGTGGAGCACGTGGCCCGACAGCGCGGCGAGCCGGTGCCGGCGGCCTGAGATCCGGGCCGGAAAGCGGGTTAACGGGCCGGCAACGCGGGCAGCCTCTGGTTGGATCAACGAAGGATGCCGGCGGAGGAGTTGCGCGTGAGCGGTCAGGGTGAGGTCGTCCACATCGGGGGTTACACGGCGCAGAGCGGCGGGCGGGGCAGCGGCATCGTCGCCGCTCGTCGAGACCCGAGGACCGGGGCGCTGACCCCGCTCGGCACTGTGGCGGTCACCCCGTCCCCCTCCTTCCTGGTGCGGCACCCCACCCAGCCGGTGCTCTACGCGGTCAACGAGCTGACGGACGGCGAAATCAGCGCCTGGCGGGTCGGGGCGGACGGCGCTCTGGACCCGATCGGCAGTCGGTCGACCGGCGGCGCCGAGCCCTGCCACCTGGCGGTGTTGCCCGGCGGGGGTCACCTGCTGGCTGCCAACTACGGCAGCGGCAGCATCGCGGTCTTCCCGCTCGACCAGCAGGGCGCGCCCGGCGAGCGCACCGACCTGGTGGTGCACGAGGGGCACGGCCCCGACCCGGAGCGCCAGGACCACGCCCACGCCCACATGGTCTCGCCCGGGTCCGGCCCGGGGCCGATCTTCGGCGTGGATCTCGGCACCGACTCGGTCTACCGGTACGACCTGGACGAGGCGACCGGACGGCTGGTGCCGCGGGCGCCCCGGATGCGTACGAAGCCCGGCACCGGCCCCCGGCACCTGGCCCGGCACCCCGACGGGCGGCGCTGCTACCTCGTCGGTGAGCTGGACGCCTCGGTCACCGCCTACGAGCTGACCCACGACGGCGCGTTGCACCAGCGCGGGCGGGTAGAGGCGAGCGAGCGCGCCGGTCACGTCCAGCCGTCGGAGGTCGCTGTCGCCCCGGACGGCCGGTTCCTCTACGTCGCCAACCGTGGGGTGGGAACCGTGGCGGTGTTCACACTGACCGGGGAGCTGCCCGAGTTGGTGGCCGAAGTGGACACCGGCGGGGAGTGGCCCCGGCACTTCGCCCTCATCGGGGAGCACCTCTACGTCGCCGACGAGCGGGCGGACATGGTGCGGGTGTTCCGGCGCGACGCGGACACCGGTGTCCTGGAGGCGGTTGGCGAGCCGGTGCCGGTGCCGAGCCCGACGTGCGTGCTGCCCTGAACGATGGTTTAGAGACGTGAGGGCGGCACTGGTTTGGCGACGCCGTGAGGCTGCCTCGTCACTCTGTGTTGCGAAAAGGTGGTCAACTGTTTCTCCTCCGTAACTTTAGTCCGAACGGATGTGGCAGAGACGGCACCTAGTACGCAAGATGGTCACCGTGTCAGCAGGCCGCCATCGCATGCGTTCGAAACTCCATCTAGCCGCCGCCGCCGCAACGGCGGGGGTGCTCGTCGTGACGACGGGCGCGTGGTTCGGCTACCAGGAGTTGATCCAGCCCAGCTGCTCGGGAGAGATCCGACTCGCTGTGGCGGTCGCCTCCGAACTCGCGCCAGCGGTGGACGCCGCCGCCTCCCAGTGGGTCAAGGACGGCGCCGCGGTGGGCCCGACCTGCATCCGCGTCGACGTGTCCGCGTCCGACCCGGTCGACGTGGCGGCCGTGGTGGCCGCCAAGCACGGCGCCGTGCTGGCCGGCGTGGGGCAGGCCAGCGGCACCGCGGTCAGCCCCGACGTCTGGGTGCCCGACTCCTCGACGTGGCTGCTGCGGTTGAAGAAGGACGCGACGGCGTTCGCGCCGACCAACGGCCAGTCCATCGCGCGCAGCCCGATCGTCGTCGCGATGCCCGAGCCGATCGCCACCCGGCTGGGCTGGCCGGACAAGAAGTTCACCTGGACCGACCTGCTCAAGCAGGTCACCAACACCGGCGCGCCACTGCGGACCGGGATCGTCGAGCCGACCCGCGACGCGGCGGGCCTGTCCGGTCTGCTCTCGCTGACCGCCGCCGCCAACGGCGCCGGCGGCGACGCCCAGCGCAACACCGTCGGCGCGCTCCGCGCACTGGCCACCGGGCGCTCCTCGCTCCGCAACGACCTGTTGGCCCGCTTCCCGACGGCCAACGACACGACGTCCATCGCCAGTGGTCTCGGCGCGGCGGCGCTGTCCGAAGAAGACGTGATGGCGTACAACAGCAAGAAGCCGCCGGTGCCGCTCGCCGCGCTCTACATGGAGCCGGCGCCGATGCCGCTGGACTACCCGTACGCGGTGCTGCCCGGCATCGAGCCGAGCAAGGCGTCGGCCGCCAAGGTGCTGTTCGAGCTGCTCACCAGCCCGACCTTCCGTGACCGGCTCGCCGCGCAGTCGCTGCGCGCGCCGGACGGCAACTGGGGCGAGGGATTCAAGGCGCCGCAGGGTGCCCCGAGCCCGTCCGGCGGCGCGCCGACCGCACCGGCGAACGGCGGCACCGCGGCGGGTGGCCTCGACCCGGCCGCCATCCAGCGGGTCGTCTCCAGCTGGTCGATCGCCACCCAGTCCGGTCGGATGCTCGCCGTCATCGACGTCTCCGGCTCGATGAAGGACCCGGTGCCCAGCGCCAACAACCGCAGCCGGGAGGAGGTCACCGTCGACGCGGCCCGTCGCGGCCTCGGCCTCTTCGACGACTCCTGGTCGATCGGCCTGTGGACCTTCTCCACCCAACTGGTCGGCAACCGGGATTACCGGGAGCTGGTCCCGATCGGGCCGCTCTCCGGCCAGCGGGCCCAGTTGGAGGGCGCGCTCGCCACCGTCAAGCCCTCCAGCGGCGACACCGGCCTCTACGACACCATGCTGGCCGCGTACCAGGCGGTGCAGGAGAACTGGCAGCCCGGCCGGGTCAACTCGATAGTGCTGTTCACCGACGGCAAGAACGAGGACAACAACGGCCTCAACCAGCAGCAGCTGCTCGCCAAGCTCAAGCAGATCGCCGACCCGGAGCGGCCGGTCCAGGTCATCATGATCGGTATCGGCGAGGGCGTCAGCAAGGCAGAGCTGGAGTCGATCACCAAGGTGACCGGTGGCGACGTCTTCGTCACCAAGGACCCGAGCGAGATCGGCAGCATCTTCCTCAGCGCCATCGCACGGCGTCCCCCAGCGCCACGCTGATCCGACGCTCAGACGTCCGAGGGCCTGCCGTACCGTCGATTCGGTGTGGCAGGCCCCTTTCGGCCACCAGTTTGTTGAAGAAAAGTGACGGCAATACGTCGGAAGCAATCGGCAGTCATAGTTGTCAAGGCAGGATGTCGACTGTTCCGGCTTAGTCGGTCCGCCTCCGGTCCGACCCGTCGGCCGGGGCCATCCTGTACAGAGTGGGAGGGCCGGTGAGCGTGGCGACACTGTTGACCCCCGCCACGTCGGCGGAGCCCGATGGTCGACGCGCCGGGTTTGTGGCGCGTGCCGACGAACGGTCCTACGTCCGGGTCCTGGTGGTGCTGGACACCACCATCCTCATCATCGCGCTGCTGATCGGGTACGTCGCGCGTTTCGGTGACGACGAGCCGACCGGCTCGGAGATCCCGTACGTGCTGGTCGCCCCCGGGTTGGTGCTGGCCTGGCTGATCTCGCTCAAGGCGCTCGGCTGCTACGACGACCGGGTGATCGGCTACGGGGCGGACGAGTACCGGCGGGTCAGCTCCGCCAGCCTGCGCCTGGCCGGGGCGATCGCCATCATCGGTTACATCGCCGACGTCGGCGTCTCCCGGGGCTTCCTGGGAATCTCCTTCGCGGTCGGCACCGTCGGGCTGGAGGTGGCGCGGTTCGCCGCCCGCAAGCGACTGCACCGGGCCCGCTCGCTGGGCGCCGGCTGGTCCCGCAAGGTGCTGGTGGTCGGCGACACCGCCCACGTGTTGGAGTTGGTCCACACGCTGCGCCGTGAGCCGTACGCCGGCTACCAGGTGGTGGGCGCCTGCATCCCGGACGCGCTGCTCGCGCCGGTGGCGCAGCGGCTGGGTGACGTGCCGGTGGTGGGGTCGTTCCGGGGTATCCCGGAGGCCGCCACCGCGATCGGCGCGGACACGGTCGCGGTGACCGCCTCCGGTGAGCTGACGGCGACCCGGCTGCGCCGCCTCGGCTGGCAGTTGGAGGGGACCGGCATCGACCTGGTCGTGGCACCCGCGCTGACCGACGTCGCCGGCCCGCGCATCCACACCCGCCCGGTCGCCGGCCTGCCGCTGATCCACGTCGAGGCGCCCGAGTTCCGCGGCGTCCGCAAGCTGGTGAAGGGTTTCGTCGACCGGTCCGTCTCGTCGCTGGCGCTGGCGGTGCTGCTGCCGCTGATCGCGTTCATCGCGCTCGCCATCAAACTGGACAGCCGGGGCCCGGTGCTGTTCCGACAGGTCCGGGTGGGCCGGGGCGGGCAGGAGTTCGGCGTGTTCAAGTTCCGCACGATGGTGGTGAACGCGGACGCGCTGCTCGCCGAGTTGACAGCGCGCAACGAGACCGACGGCCTCATGTTCAAGATGCGCCACGACCCCCGGGTGACCCGCGTCGGCCGGCTGCTGCGCAAATGGTCACTGGACGAGCTGCCACAGCTGGTCAACGTGCTGCTGGGGCAGATGAGCCTGGTCGGGCCCCGCCCGCCGCTGCCCTCGGAGGTGGCCCGCTACGACGGTGACGTGGCCCGACGGCTGCTGGTCAAGCCCGGCATGACCGGCCTGTGGCAGGTCAGTGGCCGCTCCGACCTGAGCTGGGAGGACGGCATCCGGCTCGACCTGTACTACGTGGAGAACTGGTCCCTCGCCGCCGACCTCACGATCCTCTGGAAGACCTTCGGAGCGGTGCTGAACGGCCGGGGCGCTTACTGACCACCGGTCACGGTTGCGGGCCGGTCCAGTCCAGGCAGACGACCACCGCGTCGTCGACCAGGTCACCGGCCACGAACGCGCGCAGATCACCGATCAGCGACCGGACGGCGTCCAGGGGTGCCATCGGCCCGGTCCGCCGCAGGAACCGGTCCAGTGCCGTCTCGCCGTAGCGCATGTGCTGACCAGTGGCCTCCACCACGCCGTCACTGACCACGAAGACCCGGTCGCCGCGTTGCAACGGGAACTTCTGCTCGTGATAGTCGGTCGCCTCGAACATGCCCAGCGGGAACTGCGCCTCCAGGGGCTGCTCGGTGACGTCCCCGTCGCGAAGCAGGACCAGCCGGGGCGACCCCGCGTCCACCACTGTCATCATCCCGGAGCGCAGGTCCAACTCCATCAGCAAGGCGGAGAGGTGCTGCTCGCCCCGGTACAGGTCGTAGATGGCCTGATCGGCGAGGGCGGCCTGGTCGGCCAGGCTCAGCCCGGCCCGACGCGCGTTGCGCAGCGCGTGGGTGGCCAGCGAGGTGAGCAGGGAGGCGGCCACCCCCTCACCGGTGCCGTTGATGGTGGACAACCAGACCCGTTCCCCGTCGTCGGACCAGTCGAAGCTGTCGCCGCGCACCGCGTACGCCGGCTCCAACTGCCCGGCCAGGCTGAACGAGGGACGGATCCGGCTGCGGCCGGGGAGCAGATCCCACTGCATCTCGGCGGCCAGGGTGAGGCGTTGGGTGCGCCGGGCCGCCAGATAGACGTCGGTGCCGGCGGAGACCGCCGCCACCTCGTGGGCGAGTGCGGTGGCGATCTCGGCCAGCGCGGCGACGACGTCCTGGTCGTCCGCAACGGGTGACAGGCGCAGCACCCCTCGACGCTCGCCACGCATGGTGACCGGGAACCAGGCGGTGCCGTCGGTCAGTATCGGCGACTGGTGGTCGAAGGCGCGCCAGGCCGGGTGCCCGGGGCTGGTGATCGAATCGTCGTCGCCGAGTGGCAGCAGCTCCGCGAGCCGGTAGTCGACCTGGTAGAGCTCGACGTCGGTGATGCCGTACGACTCGGCGAGCACGTCCCCGATACCACCGACAAGCCGGTCAGCTGGTGTCTCGTTCAGGGCACGTCGTGCCCGATTGACCGGTTCGCTCATCGTCAGTCCTTCACTGAAAGCTCGACCACCAGGAGGTTCGGAGTACTCTCGGGCCACCATGGCCGAACAGAACCGTCCGACGGACCCTGAGACGAGTATGGCTGCCGCGCTGGATGCGGCGGCCGCTGCCCTGCTGGGCATCTGGGAGTCTGCCCGGGAGGGGACCGCGAACCGCGTCTCCGGTGCCCAGTTGCGGGCGGTGATGGTGGTGGAACAGTACGACGGGATCAACCTGCGCCGGCTCGCCACCCGACTCGACATGCTGCTCAGCTCCGCCAGCCGTCTCTGCGACCGGCTGGTCGCCGCCGGCATGCTGGAACGCGAGCCGGGCCGCTTCGACCGGCGGGAGATCTCGCTGCATCTCACCCCGGAGGCCCGCCGGCTGGTCGCCGAGCTGCGGGCCGACCGCCAGGGCCAACTCGCCGCCGTGCTGGCCGGGATGAGCCGGGAGGGCCGCGACGCGCTGCTGCGCGGGATGCGGGAGTTCGACGAGACCGCCCGACGCCAGCAGGCGCAGCACGCGCCGGCGTCGGATGAGTCGACGGGCCAGGGGGACTGGCCGGGCGACCCGGACCGGCCCGGTGGGCGGCCGGATGACTGGTCGGGCGATTCGGATCGGCAGATCCAAACGGGGTGGACGGGTTCGTCGGGCGGTCCGGAACGATCGGTCGGCACCACGAGGGAATGGCCGGCCGGCGGCCCGCCGGTGGCGCGTACCGCCTGATCGAGCCGGCCCGGCGGTCGCCCGTCGGTCACGCCGAGGCGCCCACGGCCAGCATCGCGATGTCGTCGTGGGCCTGCCCGCCCAGCCAGTCGTCGACCGCCCGGAGCACCTGGTCGATCAGCGCCGCCGGCGGTTGCCCGGCCGCCGCCACGAGCGCGGCCCGCAGCCGGGCCTCGCCGAACATCGCCGCGTCACGCGGACCGCGCGCCTCGGTCACCCCATCGGTGTACGCGAGCAGCAGATCGCCCGGATCGAGGTGCACCCGGGTCTCGGCGAACCGTGCGGCCGTCAGCGCCCCCACCGGCATGCCACCGACCGGGACCGGGGTGACAGTGCCGTCGGTGGTGACCAGCAGGGGCGCCGGGTGACCCCCGCCGGCGATGCGGAGGTCCAGCCCGGCCGGCCCCCGGTCCAGGGAACCGAGCAGCAGGGTGGTGAACTGGTTTCGCCGTGCCGCGTCCGGCGCGTCGAGCAGTGCCTGGTTGAGCAGGTGGATCAGCTCCAGCGGGCGTTGCTCGACGAGTCGCAGCGTCTGCAACGACTGGCGGACCCGGCCGGTCAGCACCGCCGCGCCCACGCCCTTGCCGCACACGTCGCCGAGCGCGAACAGGGCGCCGCGGGGGTGCGGAAACACCTCGTAGAAGTCGCCGCCGATGCGCAGGGTGTCGCCCGCTGCCCGGTAACCGCCGGCCAGGCTCACACCGGGCACGACGGGCAGCTCGGGCGGGAGCAGACTGGTCTGCAGCACCCGGGCCAGGTGGGCCTGCTCACCGTGCAGGTCGGCGGTGGCCAGCGCGGCACCCGCGCGGGCGGCGAACTCCCGGGCCAGCTCCACGTCGCGCCTGTCGAAGCCGGCCCGCCCGGCCCGACGGATGAGCAGCAGCGCACCGGCCGACCCGCCAGCGCTGAGCAGCGGGCTGACCAGCACCATGCCGGCGGGGTCGAACTCGGGCGGAAGCAGGTCGGCCACGTCGGTGAGCGGGACGTCCGGCCAGGGGCCCGGCTCGGCCCGGTCGCCGGCCAACGCTTCGGCCAGCCCGGGCACGGAGCTGGTCAGCGCGGGGCTGGCCAGCCCGGTGATCGGGGCAGGCTCGCCGTCGGCGTACCGGATCCATCGGGCGTGTGGCTCGGCCGGCGCGGTCGGTCGGGGCAGTGCCACCGCGACGTCGGCCAGGTAGGGAACGGCGAGCGTGGTGGCGGCCAGGAGGACCTGGTCCCGGTGCAGGGCCAGCGCCAGCCGACTGCCGGCCTGGGCGAGGAACGCGGTGCGGGAGCGTTCGGCGAGCAGGGCCTCGGCGCGGGTGTGCTCCTCGGTGACGTCGCGGACGTACCACGCCCATCGGGAGCCGGCGAGTTGCCGTCGGACGCCGCGCAGTCGCCGGCCGTGGTGGTCGGCGTCGAAGCGGTCAGCGCCGCTGGCGACCGCCCGGGCCAGGGCTGCCACCGGGCAACCGGCCAGTTCGGTGCCGGCGTCGATCTCCGGGATCAACTCGGCCGCCATGGCGTTGACCAGGGTGACCCGACCGGTCCCGTCCGTTGTCAGCACGGCCTCGGCGAGCCCGTCGAGCAGCTCCCGGGCCAACCGTTCGTCGGCCGGCAACGGGGTGCCGCCGGGTTGCTTGGTCGTGGTCACCGCCGGACGCCGGCTCGCGTCTGACGACGTGTGCGCATGCTGCTTCTCGACTCCTCACCGGGGATCGTTGCCTGAGAGCAAGGGTACCGATTCTCCCCGACAGCGGCGCACGGCGCGGGGTGGCGATCAGCCGGCGCGGGCCAGCCAGCCGGCGGGCTGGGCGACGATCCGGCGGGCCACCGAGCCGGCGGCGCCCACCGCGGCGGCCTCCGCGCCGAGCGTCGACGGGCGGACCGTGACCGGCGACCAGGCCGCGGTGAGCACCCGGGCGCCGATCTCGGCGAGGACCGGGGGACACAGCCAGGGTGCGAGCGCCGCGTAACCGCCACCGAGCACCACGGTGTCCAGGTCGAGCAGATTGACGACGCTGGCCACCGCGACGCCGAGCGCCGTTCCGGCGTCGTGCAGCGCCCGCAGCGCATCGGCGTCGCCGGCCTGGGCCAACTCGGCCAACCGGGCCGTCGCGGTGTCCGCGGGAAGCTCCGCCCGGGCCAGCCCGGCGGCGGCCACGATCGCCTCCTGGCCGGCGTACTGCTCCAGGCAGCCCTGCCCGCCGCAGCGGCACGGACGGCCCTCGGGGTGCACCGGAAGGTGCCCTATCTCGCCGCTCCACCCGCGTACGCCGCGAAACAGCGCGCCGTCCAGCACGATGCCGGCGCCGATGCCCACCTCTCCGGAGATGTGCAGGAAGCTGGACGGGCCGGGTGGCTGAGAGTGCAACTCGCCGAGCGCCGCGAGGTTGGCCTCGTTGTCCACCACCAGTGCGGGGATGCCGGGCACCTGCTCGATCAGCGGAGGGTGCTCGGCGAGCAGCGCGGGCACCGGCACGTCACGCCAGCCGAGGTTCGGCGCGAGCCGGACCAGCCCGGCGTCGTCCACCAGGCCGGGCACCGCCAGCGCGGCCCCGACCAGGGTGAGGCCGTCCTCGGCAGCGTCCTCGCGGGCTGCTCCGGCCATCTCGACAAGGAGGGCCAGGGCGTCGGCGGGGGCCACCGGGCGCAGGTCGGCCCGGTGGACGGTGCGGTGCCGGACCTGGCCGGTGAGGTCCACGACGCAGACCGCCAGGTAGTCCACGTTGACCTCCAGGCCGAGCCCGGCCGGCCCCTGATCGGCCAGGACCAGTCCGCGCGCCGGGCGGCCGGCGCCCGAGCGGGGCGCGGGGTCGGACTCACTGACCAGCCGGCCGGCGAGCAGGTCCTCGACCACCGCGGACACTGTGGCTCTGGTCAGGCCGGTCGCTGTCGCCAGGTCGGCCCGGGAGGGAGGTCGGTCGGCCGTGGCGATTCGGCCGAGGACCAGGGCGAGGTTGAGCTCGCGCAGGCTGCCCTGACGGACTGCGCCGGCCGGGGCGTGGGTGAGGCTCACCCCTTGACAGTGCCATAGGGTGGGCAAATAATTCAATCGCTGAACAAATAGCGGACAACACCACCCCGGAGGTCGCTCATGGCACCCCGTCCCACCCCCGCCGACAAGTTCTCCTTCGGGCTCTGGACCGTGGGCTGGCAGGCCCGCGACCCGTTCGGTGACGCCACCCGTCCCGAGCTCGACGCGGTCGAGGCGGTGCACCGGCTCGCCGAGCTGGGCGCGTACGGCATCACCTTCCACGACGACGACCTGATCCCGTTCGGCGTCGACGCGGCCACCCGGGACCAGCACATCGCCCGGTTCCGCAAGGCCCTCGACGAGACCGGCCTGGTGGTGCCGATGGTCACCACCAACCTCTTCACCCACCCGATCTTCAAGGACGGCGGCTTCACCAGCAACGACCGCGACGTCCGCCGCTACGCGCTGCGCAAGGTGCTGCGTCAGGTCGACCTGGCCGCCGAGCTGGGTGCCAGCACCTTCGTCATGTGGGGTGGCCGCGAGGGCTCCGAGTACGACCTCGCCAAGGACGTCCGCGCCGCCCTGGACCGCTACCGCGAGGCCGTGGACCTGCTCACCCAGTACTCCATCGACAAGGGCTACAACCTGCGGTTCGCCCTGGAGCCCAAGCCCAACGAGCCGCGCGGCGACATCCTGCTGCCGACCATCGGGCACGCGCTCGGTTTCATCTCCCAGTTGGCCCACCCGGAGCTGGTCGGCCTCAACCCGGAGGTCGGCCACGAGCAGATGGCCGGGCTCAACTACGCCCACGGCATCGCCCAGGCGCTCTGGCAGGGCAAGCTGTTCCACCTGGACCTCAACGGCCAGCGCGGCATCAAGTACGACCAGGACCTGGTCTTCGGCCACGGCGACCTGATGAACGCGTTCGCCCTGGTGGATCTCCTGGAGAACGGCGGCCCCAACGGCGGGCCGGCCTACGACGGCCCCCGGCACTTCGACTACAAGCCGTCCCGCACCGAGGACATGGACGGGGTGTGGGCCTCCGCGGCGGCCAACATGAGCACCTACCTGCTGCTCAAGGAGCGGGCAGCGGCGTTCCGCGCCGACCCCGAGGTGGTCGAGGCGCTCGCCGCCAGCAAGGTCGGCGAGCTGAGCACGCCGACGCTGGGCGACGGCGAGGGCTACGAGGAGCTCCTGGCCGACCGGTCCGCGTTCGAGGACGTCGACGTGGACGCCGTGGCCGCCCGGGGCTTCGCCTTCGTCCGGCTCAACCAGCTCGCCGTCGAGCACCTGCTCGGCGCTCGCTGAGGCCCCGCCATGCCGTTGGTCGCAGGCGTTGACTCGTCCACCCAGTCCTGCAAGGTGGTGATCCGGGACGCGGAGACCGGCGCCCTGCTCCGGCAGGGCCGGGCACCGCACCCGGACGGCACGGAGGTCGACCCGGAAGCCTGGTGGCAGGCGCTGCGTAGCGCCGCCGACCAGGCCGGCGGGTTGGCCGACGTGGCGGCGGTCTCCGTCGCCGGCCAGCAGCACGGCATGGTGTGTCTCGACGAGGACGGCCGGGTGGTCCGCCCGGCGCTGCTGTGGAACGACACCCGATCCGCCGACGCCGCCGCCGACCTCATCGAGGAGGCCGGCGGCGGCTCGGCCGGGAGTCGGTTCTGGGCGGAGGCCACCGGCAGCGTTCCGGTGGCCAGCTTCACCCTCACCAAGCTGCGCTGGCTGGCCACGCACGAGCCGGAGCGGGCAGCCCAGGTGGCGGCCGTCTGCCTGCCACACGACTGGCTGACCTGGCGGCTGGCTGGCGCACCGGGGCTGGACGCGCTGCGTACCGACCGGGGCGACGCCAGCGGCACCAGCTACTGGTCGCCGGCCACCGGTCAATACCGGCTGGACCTGCTGGAGCAGGGCTTCGGCCGGCGGTTGGTGCTGCCCGAGGTGCTCGGTCCGGCGGATTCGGCGGGGAAGCTGTCCGACGTACTGGGTGGGCCGGGCGGCGCGCTGCTGGGCGCGGGCACCGGGGACAACGCCGCCGCCGCGCTCGGTGTCGGCGCCGGGCCCGGTGACGTGATCGTCTCGATCGGCACCTCCGGCACCGTGTTCAGCGTCGCCGACGTGCCCGCCGCTGACGAGAGCGGTGCGGTGGCGGGCTTCGCCGACGCGTCCGGTCGCTTCCTGCCGCTGGTCGCCACGCTCAACGCGGCCCGGGTGCTGGACGCCGCCGCCGCGATGCTCGGGGTCAGCCTCGACGAGCTGGCTGAGCTGGCGCTCTCCGCGCCAGCCGGGGCGGACGGGCTGGTCATGGTGCCCTACCTGGAGGGCGAGCGGACGCCGAACCGACCGCTCGCCACCGGCGCCGTGCACGGCCTGACCCTGCGCACGTCGACCCCCGCGCACCTGGCGCGGGCCGCCGTGGAGGGCATGCTCTGCGCGCTCGCCGACGGCTTGGACGCGCTGACCGCGCAGGGTGCCACCGCCCGCCGGGTCATCCTGGTCGGCGGCGGGGCCCGGTCGGCAGCGGTGCGGCAGATCGCCCCGCAGGTCTTCGGCTGCCCGGTCGTCGTTCCGCCAGCCGGCGAGTACGTCGCCGACGGTGCCGCCCGGCAGGCCGCCTGGGTCGCCCTGGGCGGCGACGCGCCGCCGGTCTGGGCGGTCGAGGGCACCGAGGAGTACGCGGCGACGGCCGTCCCCGCCGTGCGCGACCAGTACGCCGCGGCGCGCGGGTTGGTGCTCGACCGGCGCTGACAGTCGGGATCGACGCGGGTGGGTGCGGGCCGACGGTGACCGACACCCACCCGCGTGACGACCTCCTTCACGTGGTCTGGTTGGCTGCCGGTCATGACGGTGACCAGTGGCGGGCCCGGCCTGCGCCCGCACGGTCGGGGCGGTGGGCCGGCGCACCGGCTGTACAGCGTCGTGGTGTTCGTGCTGCTCGCCTCGCTGGACAACGTGGCGATCGGGCTGGTCCCCCCGCTGTACGGCCCGATCTCCGACGCGTTCGACGTGTCCGGTCGGCTGCTCGGCGTGGTCACAGCGGTCAGCTTCCTGGTCAGCGCGGTCGCGGCGGTCGGCTGGGCGTACGTCGGGGACCACACCAACCGCAAACCACTGCTCATGGTGGGCACGCTGCTCTGGGCGGCGGGCACCGGCGGTAGCGCGCTCGCCGACGGCTACCTGACGTTCCTGGCCGCGCAACTGGTCGCGGCTGTCGGCCTCGGCGCGGTCGGCTCGGTGGGCTTCTCCGTGGTCACCGATCTGATCTCACCGACCCGGCGCGGGCTGGTGATGAGTTTCTGGGGGCTCTCCCAGGGGGTCGGCACCCTCGCGGGCACTCTCGTCGGCGGGCTGCTCGGGGCTGCCGACTGGCGGCGGCCGTTCCTGCTGTTGACCGGCGTCGGACTGGTCGCCACAGTGGCCTACCTCTTCACGTACGACGTCCGGCGTGGCCAGAGCGAGCCGGAACTGGCCGGCAGGTTGGACGCCGGCGCCGAGTACGACTACCGGATCAGCCGCGCCGACCTGCCACGCATCCTGGCCCGGCGGACCAACCGGTGGCTGATCCTGCAGGGCCTGACCGCGCAGGCCGCGTTCGGCTCGTTGGTCTGGCTGCCGGTGCTCTTCGCCGAACGGGCCGAGGCGCAGGGCTACTCCACCTCGACAGCTGTGGTGGTGGGCAGCGTCTTCGCCACCCTGTTCCAGCTCGGTGGGGTGCTGTCCATCGTGGGCGGGCTGATCGGTGACGCCGTGCAACGGCGTACCCCGCGAGGGCGGGCACTCGTCGCCTCGATCGGCATCCTCGCCGCGCTGCCGTTCTACCTGGTGTTGTTCTTCGTACCGGTGACCATCGACGTGCCGGACGGCGCGAGCGGCGGCGCGGTGGTGGGTGCGGTACTGGCCAGTGTGTTCACCGAGCCGTCGGTCGGGCTGAGCCTGCTCACCGCCATCGTGGCGCTCGCGTTGACCTCGGCCAACTCGCCGAACTGGTTCGCCTTGATCGCCGACGTCAACCCACCGGAGCACCGGGGCACTGTCTACAGCCTGGGCAACCTGGTCAACGGGGTTGGTCGCGCGGCCGGCAACGGGCTGGTCGGGGTGGCCTTCCAGGCCCTGCGGGCGGCATTCCCGCCACCGCTGAACTTCGCCGTCGGGCTGGCCGCGTTCCAGCTCTTCTTCATCCCGACCGGTGTCATGTACTGGCTCGCCTCGCGAACCTCACCGGCGGACATCGACAACGTGCACGACCTGCTGCACACCCGAGCCAACCGCCTCTAACCCCCACTCACCCCCACTCACCCCCGCCCCGCGATCTTGCGCTTACTGTCCCGACACAAGCGGCATAGAACCCATACCGACGACCGAATCTGCAAGATCGGCGCGGCGGCGGCGTGGGGGGCACGTTCGGTGTGCGGGTCCGAGGGACTGGGCGTCCCGCGCCACTCGAGATCGCGCTACTTCCTGGTTCTCGTTGCCTTCCGGCGGGCCGAGGCCACCGCATCCTGGAATGAGTGCGATCTCGAGGGTGCGGGGCGCGGGCGCACGGCGGGCGGGCATGAATCGTTTACGACATCAGCTCCATAGCGGGCCGGTCCACGCTGATCGGCCCGCCCGCGAGTACCGCGGAACGGGCCGGTCAGCGTTCGGTCAGCCTCGCAGCCAGACGGTCACGTCAGCCGGGAGCGCGCCGTCGTCGTCCAGGGGCGCGCTGGCGGCGAGCACCTCGGCGCCGGCCGGCACCGGCACCGGGGCGGCACCGAAGTTGGTCAGCACTGTCAGCTCACCGTTGCGGAAGCTCAGCACCTCGTCGCCGGAGGACAACCACTCCAGGGTGCCGCGACCCAGCCCGTGGGCACGGCGCAACCGCAGCGCCGTGCGGTACAGCTCGTACGTCGAGCCGGGCACGTCGCGTTGGCGGTCCAGCGCGTACTCCGCCCAGAGCGCGGGCTGCGGCAACCAACTCGCGTCGGTCGGCCCGAAGCCGTACGACGGGGCGTCGGCCTCCCACGGGATCGGCACCCGGCAGCCGTCCCGGCCGCGCTGGGTGTGCCCGCTGCGTGCCCAGGTCGGGTCCTGCCGGGCCTCGTCGGGCAGAGTGGTGTGCTCGGGCAGCCCCAGCTCCTCACCCTGGTACAGGTACGCCGAGCCGGGCAGCGCCAGCATCAGCAGGGTCGCCGCCCGGGCGCGGCGCAGACCGAGTGCGGCGTCCGGCTGCGGGTCGCCGATGCCGATGCCGTTGGGGCGTACGGTGCCGACCGGCAGGCCGAGCCGGGAGGCGTGCCGCACCACGTCGTGGTTGGACAGCACCCAGGTGGTCGGCGCGCCGACCGAGTCGGTCGCCTCCAACGAACGGGTGATCACCGCGTACTGGGCCGGTGCGCTCCACGCGGCGAGCAGGTACTCGAAGTTGAACGCCTGGTGCATCTCGTCCGGGCGGACGTAGCGGGCCAGCCGCTCGGCCGGTTCCACCCAGGCCTCGGCGACCAGCACCCGCTCGCCGGGGTAGCTGTCCAGCACCTGCCGCCACTGCCGGTAGATCTCGTGCACGCCGTCCTGGTCCCACATCGGCGGGCGGGGCTTGTCGATCTCGTTGCCGGAGAGGATCTCCTGCGGCTCCTGCCAGTCCGCCAGGTCGGCCTGCTTGATGAGGCCGTGCGCCACGTCGACCCGGAAGCCGTCCACGCCGCGGTCCAACCAGAAGCGCAGCACGTCCAGGAACTCCGCGTGCACCTCCGGGTTGTCCCAGTTGAGGTCCGGCTGCCCGGTGTCGAACAGGTGCAGGTACCACTGGCCGGGCTGTCCGTCGGCGTCGACAGTCCGGGTCCAGGCCGGACCACCGAAGACGCTCTGCCAGTCGTTCGGCGGCTGGTCGCCGGCCGGACCTCGGCCGTCCCGGAAGATGTACCGCGACCGTTCGGCGCTGCCGGGCGCGGCCGGCAGCGCGGCCTGGAACCAGCGATGCGCCGAGGACGTGTGGTTCGGAACCAGGTCGACGATCACCCGCAGGTTGCGGGCCCGGGCCTCGGCGATCAGCTTGTCCGCGTCGGCGAGGGTGCCGAACAGCGGGTCGATGTCGCGGTAGTCGGCCACGTCGTAGCCGGCGTCGGCCTGCGGCGAGGGGTAGAAGGGGGAGAGCCACACCGCGTCCACGCCCAGCTCGACCAGGTGGTCGAGGCGGGCGGTGATGCCGGGCAGGTCACCGATTCCGTCCCCGTCCGAGTCGGCGAACGAGCGGGGGTAGATCTGGTAGATGGCGGCCTCGGTCCACCAGCCGGTGGCCGGGTGACCGGAGGGGGTCTGCTGCGTCGGATCGGTGTTCAGGGTCGTCTCCCGTGTTGCGGTGTGTGGATTTCAGTGTGCCCGGGGCGGTGCGGTCGAGTCCCGGACCACCAACCGAGTGGGCAGGACCACCGGAGTGTCGCAATCGGCGCCCCGTTGACTGACGATGGGGCCCGGCGGTCGGGCCCCGAGCGGGTCGAGCAACATCTGGGCGGCCAGCCGGCCCTGCTCGGCAGCGGGCTGGGCGACGGTGCTGAGCCCGAGCACACCGGCCAGGTCGTGGTCGTCGATGCCGATCACGCTGACGTCCTGCGGCACCCGCAGTCCGACGTCGCGCAGGGCGGTCAACGCGCCCATCGCCATCTCGTCGCAGGCGGCGACGATCGCCGTCGGTGGCTCGCCGCGGGCCAGCAACTCGGCGGTGGCCCGGTTGCCGCCGTCGATGGTGAAGGTGGACTCGATGTCCAGGGTGGGGTCGGGTCGCAGGCCGGCGGAGCGCAGCGCCGACTGGTAACCCCGACGTCGGTCGAGGTGGGTGGTGAAGGCCAACTCGTCGTCCGGGTCGCCGGAGATGTGGGCGATCCGGTGATGGCCGAGGTCGATCAAATGCTTGGTCGCGACCCGCGCGGCAGCCACGTCGTCGATCCGTACGCACGGCCAGTTGGGCACCCTGCTGCCCGAGCTGATGGTGACGCCGGGCAGTTCCAGGGTGGCCAGCGCGGTCAGGTCGGCCGGACGCAGGGGCGTGGCGACCAGCATCATGGCGTCCACCCGCTTGTGCAGGTTCGCCGTACGCAGAACCCGCTGGCGGACCTGCTCCCGGCCGCCCAGGTTGTAGAGCAGCAGGTCGTAGCCGGACTGGTGGAGGTATTCCTCGACCGCCTCGACGACGGTGCTGAAGAACCAGCGGGTGATCCGGGGGACCACCACCGCGACAGTGCCGGTCCGGCCGCCGGCGAGCCGGGACGCGCTCGGCGAGACCTCGTAGTCGAGTTGCTCGGCGGCGGCGAGTACCCGGCGTCGGGTGGCGGCCGAGACCGTCGGTAGTCCGCGCAGCGCCCGCGAGACGGTGGCAGTGGACACTCCGGCCAGCCGGGCCACATCATCGATCCTCGTCACGGTTTCCCCCGCTCGGTGCCCGGAGCGTCCGCCGCCGCCCGAGGGGCCGGGCGGCGGCGGACGCGCGGGTCAGCCCTTGACGCTGCCGGCGAGCAGACCTCGCACGAAGAAGCGCTGCAGGGACAGGAACACGATGAGCGGTACGACGATGCTGACGAACGCACCGGCGGTCAGGCGCTGCCACTCGTTGCCGCGGGTGCCGGCCATCTCGGCGAGTCGGACGGTGAGCGGAGCGGTCTCGTCGCCGCCGCCCGCGAAGATCAGCGCGACCAGCAGGTCGTTCCAGACCCAGAGGAACTGGAAGATGCCGAACGCCGCCAGCGCCGGGGTGATCAGCGGCAGCACGATGGTGCGGAAGATCTTCGGGTGGGTGGCCCCGTCGACCCGGGCCGCCTCCATCAGGTCCCCCGGCAGTTGCGAGATGAAGTTGTGCAGCAGGAAGACGGCGAACGGAAGCGCGAAGCAGGTGTGGGCGAACCACACCTGGGCGAACTTCTGCTCGTCGACCAGGTCCCAGGCCGGCATCAGTGTGACGCCGCCGAGGCTGACCCCGGTGGAGAAGAACCTCAGCAGCGGCACCAGGGCCATCTGCAGCGGCACGATCTGCAACGCGAAGATCGCGATGTAGACCCAGTCCCGGCCACGGAAATTGATCCACGCCAGCGCGTACGCGGCGAGGGCCGCGAAGGCGAGCGGGAAGAGCACCGACGGGATGGTGATCGCCAGCGAGTTGATGAAGGAACCGGCGAGCTGCCCGGAGGACGCCGAGCGCCCGAACAGGACCTGCTCGTAGTTCTCGAAGGTGAACTGCGGGTTGGTGAAGGCCGTCCACCAGCCGGTGGTCTTGATCTCGTCCTCCGGGCGGAGGGAGGAGATGAGCAGACCGAAGGTCGGGATGGTCCAGACCACCGCGATGACGATCGAGACGAGCGTCGCGGTGCGACTGTTCAATCGCTTGCGGACCCGGCCGGCCTTGGTGGTCAGGGTGCCGTCGGTCTTCTGGGTGCCGGCGGCGACGGTGGGCGTTGCGGTGCTCATCTCAGCCCTCCCGCTGTTGACGGAGGTTACGGATCTGGTAGATCACGACCGGGATGACCAGGATGAAGAGGAAGACCGCGAGCGCGGAACCCCGCCCGTTCTCGCTGTACCGGAACGCCTGGTTGTACATCTCGTTGGCGATCACGCTGGTGTCGTAGTTGCCGTTCGTCGAGGTCCGGACGATGTCGAAGACCTTGAGCGTGGCGATCGTGAGGGTCACCATCACGACGATCAGCGCCGGTCGGATGCTCGGCATGGTGATCTGCCAGAACATCTGCCACGGGCTGACACCGTCGAGCCGGGCGGCTTCGACGATGTCGCCGGGGATCGCCTTGATCGCGGCGGAGAGCACCACCATGGCGAAGCCGGCCTGGATCCAGACCATGATGACGATCAGCAGCAGCGTGTTCAGCGGCGATTCGAGCAGCCACTGCTTGGGCTCACCGCCCAGGCTGACCACGATCTGGTTGAGCAGACCGATCTGGTCGCCGTCGCCTCGGTAGGCGTAGACGAACTTCCAGATGATGCTGGCGCCGACGAAGGAGATGGCCATCGGCAGGAAGATCAGTGACTTGGCCACTGCCTCGAACCGGGCCTTGTCCACCATTACGGCGTAGATGAGGCCGAATCCGGTCGCCACCAGCGGGACCAGGAGCACCCAGATCAGGGTATTGATCAGGACCCGGACGATCGCGTCGTCGGAGAACATCCAGCCGAAGTTCTCCAACCCGACCCACTCGGTGCTGGTCCTGTTCATCAGGGAGAGCAGCACGGTGCGGATGGCCGGTACGACCAGACCGATGGTGAGCAGCAACAGCGTCGGCAGCAGGAAGAAGAGCGCGAAGATCCCCTCCCGCTGCTTGAGCCGACGGGGAAGTGGAGCACCACTCGCCGAGGCGGCGACGAGCTGCGCCTCCCGTCGCCGGGCGAACCAGGCCGGCACCACGTCGAGCAGCAGTAGGAGACCACCCACCACCAGCACGAAGGCAACCAGCCCGTACATCAGCATGAGGAGCTTCGGCTGCTCATCGGCGAAGTCGAACTCCATCAACCCTCCCTTCCGGGTCCACCTCGGCCGGTGGCCCGGCCCGCGTCAGCGGACCGGGCCACCGTCGGGGATCACTTAGGCCAGCTGCTCTCGATGCCCTGGAGCACCGGGGCGGTCGCCTTGCCGTTCAGCCACTCGACCATGCCCTTCCAGAACGTTCCCGCGCCGACGCCGGCCGGCATCAGGTCGGATCCGTCGAAGCGGAAGGTGCCCGTCTTGTCCTGGAGGATCTGGACGGAGAGCTTGTCGATCGGGCTGGCGACGTTGGCGATGTCCAGCTTGTTGTTCGCCGTGACCCAGTTGCCGAGCTTCGCGCGGCTGTTCACGTACTCCGCCGAGACCAGGTAGGTCTGCACGGCCTGGACCTCGGGACGGTCGGCGTAGCCGACGACGAACTCGCCCGCGCCCAGAACCGGCTTGCCCTTGGACGGGTCGATGGCCGGGAAGTAGAAGGCGAACGCGTCGCCGTCCTCGGCCACCTTGGTGCCCTCGGGGAACTGGTTGGCGTAGAACGACGCCTGTCGGTGCATCGCGCACTTGCCGGTGGTCACCGGCAGGCCCGCCTCCTGGAAGGCGGTGGTGGTGATGCTCTTGACGCCGCCGAAGCCGCCGTTCATGTACTTGTCGTTCTTGAGGATGCTGCCGGCGCGGTCGACCGCGTCGACGATCTTCGGGTCGTTGAACGGGATGGCGTGGGTGGTCCACTGGTCGTAGACCTCGGGACCCTGCGTCCGCAGGACCACGTCCTCGATCCAGTCGGTGGCCGGCCAGCCGGTGGCGTCACCGGACTCGACGCCCGCGCACCACGGCTTCGTGCCGCTGGCGGCGATCTTGTCGCTCAGGGCGATGAGCTGGTCCCAGGTGGTCGGGACCTCCCAGCCCTTCTCCTTGAACGTCTTCGGCGAGTACCAGACAAAGGACTTCACGTTGGCGCCGAGCGGCACGCCGTAGAGCGTCCCGTTCACGGTGCCGTACTTCAGCCAGTCGGCCGGCATGTTCTGCTCGGCGAGGGCCTTGGTGTCGGCGCCGAGGGACTTCAGCTTGCCGGCGTCCGCGAAACGCTTCACCAGGCCCGGCTGCGGCACGAAGGCGATGTCGGGGGCATTGCCACCGTCGACCCGGACGGGGAGCTGCGCCTCGAACTCGCCGCTGCCCTCGTAGTCGATCTCGATGCCGGTGCACTCGGTGAACTGCGACCACGACCGCTCGAGCAGGTCGGCCTCAGCGTCACGGATGGACGCGTAGATGGAGACCTTCTTGCCGTCGTGGCCCTGGTACTTGTCGTATGCGGCGCACTCCGCGGAGCCCGCTTTGCTGCTCTTCTTGTCGTCGCCGGTACCGCAGGCGGTGGCGCTGAGCGCCAGCCCGATTACACCGGCGATCACGAAGGCCTGGCGTGGTCTGGTAAAGACCGCCATGCCGTCCTCCTTCCTAGCCGGCGCGGTCGTGCTGGTGACCCGTCGCCGGTCCGATTGGGCGTGCACACATGTAAGCGCTTGCATCCGGCCCGGTCCACCCCCTGTCAGACACGAGCGAGTAACAATCCGGAAACCTGCGGTCTGCCTGGTGGGCGCGCTCCCGGCGACAAGCTGGGGACTCTTTCGAAGATTGACGATATCTGTCAGGCTGGACACCACGTATCGAAGGTTTTCGACATAGGAGGAGCTGTATGCGAAAGCGGTGGATCAGCCTGCTGGTGACGGGTCTCATCGTCGGGGGAGTCCTGGCGCCAGCCAGCCCGGCGCTGGCCGCGCCGACCTTCAAGGTGCCGTTCCCGTGCGGCCAGTCCTGGTCCGGGCAGACTCGATCGGGTCACAGCCCGGCGAACGCCGTCGACTTCAACCGCACCGACGATCAGGGCGACCCGGTGGTGGCGAGCGCCCCCGGCACCGTCGACCGGGTGACCGACCTCGGTGGCACCAGCTACGGCAAGTACGTCCGGATCAACCACGGCGGCGGTTACAGCACCTACTACGCGCACCTCAACGGCTTCAACGTCTCGGTCGGGCAGACGGTCGGGTACGGCAAGGTGCTCGGCTGGGTCGGCACCACCGGCGGATCGACCGGCCCCCACCTGCACTACGAGCAGCGCCTCAACGGCGCCGACATCCAGGTCCGCTTCAACGGCACTCTCGCGCTGTACTGGGGCACCAAGAGCTACACCAGTAACAACGGGTGCTCCTCGGGCAGCGGCAACGGCACTGTCGACACCAGCGGCACGGCGCTGACCGTCCGCTCCGGCCCCGGCACCGGGTACGCCTCGGTGGGCACCGTCGCCGACGGCGCCCGGGTGACCATCGCCTGCCAGACCAGCGGCACCACTGTCACCGGCACGTACGGCACCAGCTCGATCTGGGACCGGATCGGCTCCGGCCGCTACATCGCCGACGCGTACGTGTACACCGGCTCCGACGGCTACATCCCCGGCGTTCCCCGCTGCTGATCCGGCCACGGTCCCCGGCGGCCACCGCCGCCGGGGACCGGTCGGTCAGTTGTTCAGCTGCCAGATCGACAGGTTCAGCGCGGCGGCGAAGGTGACCCAGGCCCAGTACGGCAGCATCAGCGCCGCCGCCACCCGGGACACCCGGGCGAACAGCACCACTGTGAGCCCGATCGCCAGCCACATCAGCACGATCTCGGCGAACGCCAGCCCGTACTGCCCCGCGCCGAAGAACAGCGGGGTCCAGATCGCGTTGAGCACCAGTTGGGCGGTCCACGCCCAGAGGGCGGGGGAGAAGCCGACCCGCCGCCACACCAGCCAGCCGGCCACCGCGATCAGCGCGTAGAGCAGCGACCAGACCGGGCCGAAGAGCCACGAGGGCGGGGCCCAGCCGGGCTGCCGCAGGTTCGCGTACTCCTCGGTGGTGCCCTGCACGCCCAGCCCGCCAATCGCGGCCGCCACGAAGACCGCCGCCGCGAAACCGGCGAGGGCCCACCACGCTCGCCGCCCGGAGGTAGCCGGTGCCTCCTGAGATGTCTCCATGGTCGAGATATTTCCTCTCGCTGTCGGCTCAAACCGCCGAGCGGGAGGGCGGTTCACGGGGCCTGCCACGCACGAAAAAGCGCCGGGATCGCCACGGCCGGTGCTTCTGTCGGGAGGACGAAGCTCCGGTCGCGGCGACCCCGGCGGGTCCCGGTGTTGAGGCGTATGAGCGCTAATTGAAAATGCTGACACCACCCGGGCCGACCAACAGCCCGACGACGATGAGGACGATGCCCCACAGGATCTGCCGGCGGAACAGCGCGAGGATGCCGGCGACCACGAGTACGACTGCGAGAATCCAGAGAATCAGCTCCATGACCTCTGACTACCCGACTGGCCGATCGGGGAAACCTGGTCGGTGTCGAGTTGATCGCCAACGTGAAAGACGCTGTACGCCTGCTTGATCACCGGGTGCGCGACGTTGCGGACGCGTACCCCGCCGGGGGTCGTGCCGCGCTCGGTCCCGGCGTGCGCGTGCCCATGCACGGCGAGCGCCGTGGGCGCCGAGTCGATCGCCTGCCCCAACTGGTACGACCCCAGGAACGGGTAGATCTCCAACGGCTCGCCGGCCAGCGTGTCCGGCACCGGCGAGTAGTGGGTGAGCGCGACCAGCATGTCGCAGTCCAGCGAGCGCAGCGCCGCACCGAGACGGTCCGCGCTGTCGGTGGTGGTCCGCACGAAGGCCTTCATCTCCGGCTCGCCGAAGTCACTGGCGCACCGACCGGCGAACCCGCCGCCGAAGCCCTTGACGCCGGCGATGCCGAGTCGGCCACCCGCGCAGTCCAGCACGACGCCGTTGCCCTCCAGCACTGTGATGCCCGCGTCCTCCAGCACCTTGACCACCTGTGGCACCTGGTCACACTGGTGGTCGTGGTTGCCCAGCACTGTCACCACGGGTACGGCCAACCCACCGAACTCCTCGGCCACGCAGCGCGCCTCGGCCTCGGTGCCGTGCCGGGTCAGGTCCCCGGCCAGCAGCAGCACGTCGGCGCACTCCGGCAACTCCTCCAGCGCCGGTCGGAACCGGCCGACCACGTCCTCGTCCAGATGCACGTCGCCCACAGCGGCAATCCGGATCACCATGGAACCTCCCTCAGGGCAGTTGCTCGATCTCCGTGGGCGCTTGGGCGCGGATCACCCCGATGTCGCTGGTGACCGGCACGTCCGGAAAGCGCTCGGACACCCGACGCAGGATCTCGTCCCGCCGGTGCGGACTCTCCACCTCGCCGTAGAGCACGAGGGCGCGTTCCCGTCGAACCACTGTGATCCCCTGTTCGGCGACGGCCGGGTCCTCGACGAGCAGCCGTTGGATCTCCGCCTCGACGTACTCGTCCGGTGGCCCGGCGTCGATGTCGCGATGATGGGTCACGATGTCCCCTCTCCTGGCTGGGTGCCGGCGGCCGGCACCACCTCCAGCCGGTCCAGCAGCACCAGGAACGCCTCGGCGTACGGCGAGTGCTGCGTCTCCTTGCGTACCCGTTCCCAGTCGATCTGCTCCCGCAGCGAGCGGGCCAGTGGCAGACCGCGGGCGAAGTCGCAGTAGTGCTGGGAGAAGCTGAGCAGTTTGTGCACCATCAGCTGGGTCGCGGACAGCACCGGCATGCGAATCGCGTCCACCGGTCGGATGACAGTGTCGGCGAACGTCTCCTCGGTGACCGGCGTCTCGATCGGCCGATGGATCAGGTCCACCATCCGGCCGTCGTCGAACACCTTCACCAGCCAGTCCTCCGGGGGATGCTCGGCGACGAAGCCGGCCGCCACCAGGGCCTCCAGTGCCTCGTCCACGTCGGCCTCCCGGATCAGGAAGTCGACGTCGTGATCGCTGGAGTGGCCCCCGTGGGCGTAGACCGCGAAGCTGCCGCCCAGGGCGAACGGAATCTCGGACTGCTTGAGCACGGCGGCGACCTTCTTGAGGGTGTGCACCAGACTCTCGTCTCCGCGCTCAGCCATCTGGTTCCTCCGTCGTCGTGTTGGTGGACCGGCGGTTGGATTTCAAACTCCGGTACCCGGCATTCAGGTCGTCCACACCTGCTGGTGTCTCGGTCGGGCGTCAACAGGGATGAAGCACCACAAACCTCGCGGACCAAGTGCGTGGGTCGGATAACCTGTGGAGAGTGGCCAGATCATCGGGGATGCGACGACGCAAGGCCCGATTGCGCACCGTCGCCCTGATCGGGATCGACGGTTCGGGCAAGACCACGCAGGCACACCGGCTGGCCGACGCGCTGACCGCCGCCGGACGCCCCGCCACCTACCGCCGCAACGCCAGTGGCCGCCGCTGGCTCGGTCGGCTCGCCCAACGCCTCGGCCGGCCGGACGCGCAACGGCTCGTCGGTCGCGACGGCGTGCTGGCCGTGGAGTCGGTGCTGCGCTGGCTGGCCATCGCCATCGCACTGATCAGCTGTCTGCTCACCGGCCGGACGGCGGTGATGGATCGCTACTCGGCGTGCCAGTACGCGAGCATCCGGGCGCACGGCGGGCAGCGCTGGGAGCGGCTCGCCCGGGCCGGCTACCGGTTGTTCCCGACGCCGCAGGTGACCTTCCTGCTCGCCGTCGACCCGGCGGAGGCGTACCGGCGCATCGAGGAACGCGGCACCGACCACGAGACGATGGGGTGGCTGACCGCCGCCGACACCGCCTACCGGGCACTGCCCGAGTACCCCAGCTTCGTGCTGGTGGACGCGGGCCGCCCGGCCGAGGAGGTGACCGAGCAGATCCAGGCGCACCTGGAGACCTGGCTACCGCCGTCCGCCTCAAGCGGAGAGGACGTCGGCCCGGTGGTGGCTCAGGCCCGCCCGTAGACCGGCACCGTGGCACCACTGGTCGGGGCGGAATCGGCCGACGCGAGGAACCGGATCACCGGCGCGATCTCGGCCGGGGTCACCCAGCGGGAATGGTCGGCGTCGGGCTGGGCCGCCCGGTTCGCCGGGGTGTCGATGACGCTGGGCAACACGGTGTTGCAGCGCACGTTCTGCGACCGGTACTCCACGGCGACCGCGTTGGCGAAGGCCAGCACCGCCGCCTTGGCCGTCGAGTAGCCGGCCGCGCCGCGGAACGGGGTGACCGCCGCGCGGGCCGAGACGCAGACCACCGCGCCGCCGCCGGACGACACCAGGTGCGGGAGCGCTGCCTGGGTGACCAGGTAGGTCGGCCGCAGGTTGACGGTGAGCATCCGCTCGAACTCCTCGACCGGGGTCTCGTGCACCAATCCGCCGCTGGCGTACCCCCCGACGAGGTTGACCACCGCGCGCAGCGGTGCCGCCGGTTCGCCGGCCGCGGCCTCGACCGCCCGCGCCGCGCCCGCCGGCTCGCCCAGGTCCGCGAGCACGCGGACCAGTCCGGCCGTCGCCGGCTCCGACCCGGGCCGGGCTTTCCGATCCGGTACGACCACCCGCCAGCCCGCCTCGACGAACGCGGTGACGACCGCCCCGCCAAGCCCCCCGAACCCCCCGGTAACCAGAACGCTGCCCTGTCCCATGAACCCCACGCTAGTGCCCCCACGCCTCCTTCGGGCCCCTCCGTCGATCATGAAGTTGTTGCCGTGACACGCCGATCCGAGTGGTGACAACTTCATGATCGCGGTCTGCCGTGGGCAGATTGGTGGGGTCGTTCGAGCCTTGAGGGCGCAGGATCGGCGGATGCGGATACTCATTCTCGGTGGCACCCAGTTTCTCGGCCGGGCCACGGCACGGCTCGCCCTTGAACAGGGTCACGAGGTGACCTGCGCGGCCCGAGGCGTGTCCGGCGCGGTGCCGGCCGGGGCGCGGTTCGTGGCGGCCGACCGCGATAATCCCGAGTCGCTCGTCCCGCTCGCCGCCGACGGCTTCGACGCAGTGGTCGACGTGACCCGCCAGATCAGCCACGCCCGGCACGCGCTCAGCGCGCTCGCCGACCACGTCGGCCACTGGTCGTTCGTGTCGACGATCTCGGTGTACGCGGACCACACCACCCCGGGTCAGACCGCTGCCGACGCGCCGATCCTGGTACCGGCCCCGCCGGACGTGGACGGTCCGGTCGGCCCGGACCACCGCTGGTACGGCGAGTGCAAGGTGAGCATCGAGGAACTGGTCCGGGAGCGGGTCGGCGTGGACCGTTCGTTCATCTGTCGGGCGGGGCTGATCGTCGGCGCGGAGGATCCGAGCGACCGTTTCCCGTACTGGGTGCGGCGGCTGTCGGCCGGTGGCGAGGTGCTGGCCCCCGGGCAGCCGACTGACCGGGTGCAGTTCGTGGACGTCGCCGATCTGGCGCGTTGGCTGTTGCACGCCGCCGGCACCCGACTCGGCGGCACGTACGACGGCACCGGTCCGGCGATGTCCCGGGCCGATCTGTTGGCCGGGGTGGCCGCCGGGCTTGGCGTCGCCGATCCGGAGTTCACCTGGGTCGACCAGGAGTTCCTGCTGTCCCAGGACGTCCGCGAGTGGTCGGGGGAGCGGGCGCTGCCGCTCTGGGTGCGGCTGCCGGAGACCGCCGGCCTGATGGACCGGGACGTCCGGCCGGCCCTGGAGGCGGGTCTGACGGTCCGTCCGCTGGCCGACACCGTTCGGGCGACAGCGTCCTGGATGGCCGCACACCCGGCGGCCATCCGGCAGGGTGGACTCGACCCGGCGGATGAGGCGGCGATCCTGGGAAGGTGGCAGGCTGTGCGGGACCGGTGATCCCGGCGATCGAAGTTTCCCCCCACCTCGGACAGTCATAGTTGACGCTCACGCCTGCTGAAAGTAAGTTTCATCCGTGGCGAAGAGTCCGAAGATTTCTGCGAGTCACGAGCCCGGTGGGCTGATCGTCCACATCAGCGGGCTGTTGCCATCGCTGTCGCCCGCCGAGCAGCGGGTCGCCCGGCTGGTCGTGTCCGACCCGGCTGCCGCCGCCCGGCGGACAATCACCGACCTCGCCACCGCGGCCGAGACATCCGAGGCGACAGTCATCCGGTTCTGCCGTTCGGTCGGCATGGACGGTTACCCCCAGCTGCGCATCCGCCTCGCCGCCGAGGCCGCCCGCCGCATCGAGCCGCCAGACGCCCGAGTGGTGGGCGGTGACATCCCGCCCGGTGCCGACCTCGCCCAGATCATCGCCACCATCGCGTTCAACGACGCCCGCGCCGTCGAGGAGACCGCCGAGCAACTCGACCCCGCCATCTGCGAGCAGGTGGTCGAGGCGATCAGCGGTGCCGGCCGGATCGACATCTACGGCGCCGGCGCAAGCGGGTTCGTCGCCTCGGACTTCCAGCAGAAGCTGCACCGCATCGGCCGGATCGCCTTCTACTTCCCGGACGTGCACACCGCGCTGACGTCGGCCGCCCTCCTGGGCCGGGGCGACGTGGCGATCGGCATCTCGCACACCGGCACCACCTCCGACGTGATCGAGGTGCTGGAGCAGGCCCGCACCCGCGGTGCCGCGACAGTGGCGCTGACCAACTTCCCGCGCTCGCCGATCACCGACGTGGCGGACTTCGTGTTGACCACGGCGGCACGGGAGACCACCTACCGCTCCGGCGCGACGGCCAGCCGGCTGGCCCAGCTCACAGTGGTCGACTGCCTCTTCGTCGGGGTGGCCGCCCGCAACCGGGCCCGGGCCCGCAAGGCCCTGGAGGCGACCGCCGAGGCGGTCCAGTCGCACCGGGTGGGTGCCAACCGGAGGCGGGCATGACGGCCGGTGCGGAGATGCCCGCACGGCCCGCTCGCCCCACGGTCCGGGTGGGTGCCCCCACCGAACGGCGTAACCCGCTCAGCGTCGACCTCGACCTGATGTCGACCCGGGACGTGCTCACCGTGATCAACGAGGCGGACCGGCGGGTGCCCGCGGCGGTCGCCGCGGTGCTCGACGAGATCGCCACCACCGTCGACCTGGCGGTCGCGGCGCTACGCGGCGGTCACCGGGTGCACTACTTCGGGGCCGGCACCTCCGGCCGACTGGGCGTGCTCGACGCGGCCGAACTGGCCCCCACCTTCAACTCGCCCCGACACTGGTTCTGCGCGCACCTCGCCGGGGGCCCGGACGCGATGTGGCGGGCCGTCGAGGACGCCGAGGACGACGACCGGGGCGGCGCGGTCGAAGCGGCCAGTTGTGTACGGGCCGGGGACCTGGTGGTTGGTCTGGCGGCAAGCGGACGCACCCCGTACGTCCTCGGGGCGCTTGCCGCGGCCCGCGCCAAGGGCGCCTCGACGGTGCTGCTCTGCGCCAATCCGGAGGCGGAGGCCGCCCGGTCGGTCGACGTGTTCATCGGGGTGGACACCGGACCCGAGGTGGTCACCGGGTCGACCCGGATGAAGGCGGGCACAGCGCAGAAACTGGTCCTCAACACGTTCTCGACCGCCGTCATGGTGCGCCTGGGGCGGGTCTACTCGAACCTCATGATCGATATGGTGGCCACCAACGCGAAACTCCGGGGACGAATGATCTCGATCCTGGTCGAGGCCACCGGTTGCTCGGAGGAGCTCTCCCGGCAGGCCCTCACCGAGGCCGACGGGGACCTGAAGACGGCGCTCGTCGCCCTCGTCTCGGGCGCCGAGATCGACGCCGCCCGTGCCGCGCTGGCCCGCTCGGCCGACCAGGTGCGCGGCGCCCTCGCCCTGCTCGCCTCCTAGCGCCACCCGCATCGGGAAGCGAACCGGCCCTCGGATTGTTCATGAGGCCGGGGGGTAATAACACCCCCGTGAATGAACCGACCGGTGCGCCGGTGCGTATCTGGCAGTGACCAGGATCGCATCGCGGTGGTGACCCGGGTCGCTGTGCCCCCACTGCGGGCGGTGTTGCCATGGTGCGGTAACCCGTACGTGGTGCCCAGTGGCGAGCCGCCCGATGGGGTGCTGACAGCAAACATGGACCGTGCTCTCAGCTACTACTCAGGCATTCGTGACACTTTCGACTCACGACGAGGAATCCCCGACACGTCTCATCTGTTGTGTAGGTGTCAGCACCGATGGGCACAGCAGAAGTTACCAGGGGCCGACAGGTGTGGGGAATGGCAAGGAACCGGGCAACCGGCGCGAGCGAGGGGACCGTGGGCAACGTGGACAAGAACATCGGCATGCGAACCGACGAGGTTGCCGAGGAGCGCGACCTGGTCGGCGTCTACCTGCACGAGATCTCCCGGACGCCACTGCTGGACGCCGCCAAGGAGGTCGATCTCTCCAAGGCGATCGAGGCCGGCCTCTACGCCGAGCACCTGCTCGGTGAGGAAGCCGTTCCCGCCGGTGTCGACCGGGCCGACCTGGAGTGGCTGGTCGTCGAGGGCGAGCGGGCGAAGGACCTCTTCATCCGTGCCAACCTCCGACTGGTCGTGTCGATCGCCCGGCGCTACGTGCGCTCGGGGATGCCCATGCTGGACCTGATCCAGGAGGGCAACACCGGCCTCGTCCGGGCGGTCGAGAAGTTCGACTACGAGCGCGGCTACAAGTTCTCCACCTACGCCACCTGGTGGATCCGGCAGGCGATCAGCCGGGCGATCGCCCAGCAGGAGCGCACCGTCCGTCTGCCGGTGCACCTGGTGGAGGACGTCAACCGGATGCGCAACGTGGCCCGGCAGCTGACCCGTGAGTTGGGCAGCGACCCGGAGCCGGAGCAGATCGCCAACGCCCTCGGCGTCACCGTCGAGCGGGTGAACGAGCTGCGCCGCTGGTCGCAGGACACCGTTTCGCTGGACACCCCGGTGGGCGACGACGGCGACACGAACCTCGGTGACCTGGTCGCCGACAGTGACGCGCCGTCGCCGGAGGACATCGTCCTCAGCGGCCTGGAGCGGCAGCGCATCGAAGGGCTGCTCAACCACCTCGACGACCGGTCCGCCGGCATCATGCGGGCCCGCTATGGGCTGGAGGACGGCCGGGAGCACTCGCTCACCGAGGTAGCGTCCCGCTTCTCGCTGTCCCGCGAGCGGATCCGACAGCTGGAGATCCAGGCCCTCGGCCGGCTCCGTGAGCTGGCCCGGGCGGAGGGGCTGCAAGCAGCCTGACCTGGTAGTAATGACGGCGAACGGCCGGCGTCCGATAGGGGGACGCCGGCCGTTCGCCGTTTCCGATGGTGGTTAGCGCACCCGGCCGTAACCCTGGATGGACATCATGTTCATGCCACGCTTGAGCACGTTACGACCGGCGCTGGGCGCGTCGATCACCTGACCGTCGCCCACGTAGAGGGCGACGTGCCCGAGCCCGCTGTAGAAGACCAGGTCGCCGGGGCGCAGTTCGCCCCGCCCGATGTGGGCGACAGCGCTCCACTGCATCCGGGTGTTGTGCGGCAGGGACTTCCCGGCCGCCCGCCAGGCAGCCGAGGTCAGGCCGGAACAGTCGTAACCGTTCGGCCCGTCGGCCGCCCAGACGTACGGCTTGCCGATCGCGCCGAACGCGTAACGCACCGCCGCTCCGGCAGCACCGGACACGGCGGGCACGTTCTTGGCCTCGCTCGTCGCCGCCCTGGGCTCGGGTCGCTCGGTGGCGGCCCCGTACGCCTGCCGGCGCAGCTCGTACAGCTTGGCCAGGTCCTGCTCGATCTGCTTCTTACCCGCGGCGAGCTGACGAGCCTGTGCGGCCTGCCGGGTCAGCGTCGCGCCCAGGCGTGCCTTCTCGTCGAGCAGCCGCTGCTGGTCGGCAGTGAAGCCGGAGATGCGCTCCTGCCGCTGACGGGTCAACTGCTCGATCGTGCCGAGCCGGTCCAGCAGTGCGGCCGAGCCGCCGGGACGGAGCAATGCGTCCGCGGTGCGCAGACCGCCGCTCTTGTACGCGGTGGAGGCGAGTTCCGCCACGTCGGCTCGGCTCTGCTCGACCTGCTGTTCGAGCGGGCCGATGCGGGTCTGTAATCGGGCCACGGCGGCCTCGTTTGTCTTGATCTCCTCACGCAACTTGTTGTAGGACTCGACGACCCGCTCCAACTCGGCCGAGGACGTCTCGATCCGGCGGGTCAGGTCGGCGGGGGACGGCTCGGCCTGGGCCACCGCCGTCGGGGCGATCAGCGCGGCCGACATGCCGACCAGCGCCACGGTGCGCAGCAGATTTCTCAGGGATGACAAGAGCGGAAGGCCCCTCTCCCACGGCCGTCGGGGCTGCTGACGCCCTCGACGACACCGGCCGGGGCCATCCGGGCGGACGGCACTGGGCCGGACCGGCTCGCCCAACCTAACCCGGGACGGATGTCGCTCGCAGTTGAAGCAGGGGCGAAAGTTGGGAGAGTTGCGGGTCGGGCGCCTGCGCTGGGTGGCGCCATCGTGGCTGATGACACCTGCGAGCGAGGGAACATCGCCCTTTTGGCGGCCTACTGACGGATATGCGACTTTCGTCGTTCCGGGCGTATGCCGCCGGATTCCTAGCCGCCATAACCGATAAAAGCTGAAATGGATGCGGTTTCTCGGCGATGTCACCCAGTGGTGGCGAGCTGTCGGGACCCGGTAAATGCCCAGGTCCACTGGCGGCGCCGCAACACAATGAAGTCCGGAGCCGGGAATCCCGTCAACAGGCAGCGATGAATCGCCGACGGGGCCACTCGGCCAACCGTCCCCTTCGGGAGGAACCGTGAATCGTGAAGGCGCAAAGACGCGACCCCCGCGAACGGTGCCGGGCGCTCGGTCGACCCTGCTGTACGCGCGGCCCGGCATCATCGTGACCGTCGACAGGTTCACCGTCGGTCGGAACAGTTACCGGATCGCCGACCTGACCCATCTGCGTACCACCCGGGGTCCGCACGACCGGATCGCCGTCCGGGCCGTGGTCATCACCGCCAGCATGCTCGGCGGTGTGGGGGTGCTCCTCGGCTTCACCGGCGGTCTGCACCGCCTCACCGCCGGGGCGTACCTGATCCTCGGCGCGGTGTTCCTGCTCCCGGCCGCTCTCGCCCTGGTCGGCGATCGCTGGCGCCCACCACCGCACGAACTGTGGGGGTGGTACCAGGGCTCGGAGGTGCTGCTGTTCAGCGCCGACGACGAACGGCAGTTCGGCCAGGTCACCCGGTCGCTGCTGCGGGCCCGGGAGGTCAACCGCTACGGCAGTTGGGTCGACCCGCTCGCCGGAGCGGACCCGTGGCGGCCCAACCGATGACCCGACGGCGGTGGGCCGGAGCCGCATTGGGCCCACCGGCCGTCCAGCAAGCTCAGCGGGCGATCGGCTCCGGAGTCCGTGCCTGCTGCGGCGCGGCCACCCAGGCGCTGACCCGGCGCTCGGCGTAGAACGAGACGAACGGCACCGTGCCGGCCAGCATCACCAGCAGCATCCGCTTCAGCGGCCAGTCGGCTCGGCGGCTCAGGTCGAACGCGGCCACCAGGTAGATCATGTAGAGGAAGCCGTGCGCCGGCCCGATGGTCTCCACGACGACCGGGTTGTCGAACGCGTACTTCAGCGGCATGCCGATCACGACCAGCAGGATCAGCACCACGCCCACGATCCAGGCGATCACGCGGTACCGAGTAAGGGCAGCGCCCACCTTCGTCCGTCCTTCCGAGCCCGGCTCAGCCGGGATAGTCACCGGGCCGGGCGCCCGGATTGGCGTTCAACCATGACAGGTAGTGGTTGTAGGCGGCCAGATCGGTGTCCTCGGCGACATCGCCGGTGGCAGGTACCCGGGACACCCGCACCGGGCGGCGTACCGCCGGTCGGGACCCGGTGGTGACCGTCGGCGCCGGCTCGACGGCCGGATCCGCGGGCGGCGCGTCGGCCTCCGCCGCCTTGCGGCGGGCCAGCTTCACCTCACGCCACCAGACGTACACCACGAAGCCGGCGAAGATCGGCCACTCGACCGCGTACCCCCAGCTCAGGCTGTTGCCGGCGGTGGCCCGGCTGATCTGCCACCAGCCCAGCCCGAGAAAGCCCACGACCAGCACGACCATGGCCACGTGGCGTGCGATCCACGCCGGGGTCCAGAGCCGCCTCATGACATTGAGGGTACCGGGGGCGCTACCGGTCTCCGACACCGTGTCGTAGTCGTCGCCTCGCCGGCTTGGTTTGGCATCACCGCGCCTGGGCAATCGTCTAGACGCCAGCCCAAACGAGATCAAGGGGGGCGATCATGACCGGATCGGTACGTGGGGACGGCTTTGCGTCCAGCGGCAGTGCGGATATGAGCCCGGAGCAGCGGGTGCCCGAGTGGGGCGGCGATCAGCTCGGCGACCCGGCCGGCGCTCCCGGCCTCGACGGCGACCTGCTCGGCATCGACCCGACGGAGCTGACCGACGAGGACCTGATCCGCGAGATGCACAGCCTGCACCGCACCCGTCTGGACACGCTGCGGCACGCGGCGGACTCCGCACTCGCGAACCACCTGCGGCGCACGGCGGAGCTGGAGACCGAGTACCTGGCCCGCCACCCGGGTCGCGAGGTCGATCCCAGCCGCCTGCGGGACGCGTGATGCCGGCGCGCGCCGTGCGCGGCATGTCCGCGCCACCCGAGGTGGTCTTCAGCACGGCCACCGACCCCGACCGTGCCTCGGCCTGGCTGCCGGAGCCGCTGCGCGGAGACGGCAGCCCCGCCGCGGAGATCAGTGGTGAGGAGCTGCGCGCCCGCTGGGGCGACGGCGACGCCGACGACTGGTCCGCCGAAATCCGGGTGGAGCCGGCGGATTCCGGTGGTGCCCGGATCCAACTCGACCTCGCCGACGGGTCCGGCGGGCCCGGTCCGGACCAGTTGGCCGACGAGGCGCTCACCAACCTGGCACGCGAGGTCGCCGACAACCTCCAGGCCGGCTGAGCCGGCCGCGCGGGACGTCGTTCCCGCACCACCACGACAGTTGAGGAGATCGGGTGAGCGACACTGGCCTGCGACAGAAGGCGGCCCGGCTGCGCCGGGCGTACGCGCCGCACGAGCACCGGCCGCTCGGCGGCTACCTGGTGGCGATGGGCGCCTACGCCGGGGTGACCGTGGCTCTCGCCGGTCTGGTCAAGGCGACCGGCCGTCCGGTGCCGGAGCGTCCCGCGCCGTCCGACGTGGTGCTGCTCTCCATCGCCACGCACAAACTGAGCCGGTTGCTGTCGAAGGACGCGGTGACCAGCCCGTTGCGGGCCCCGTTCACCCGCTATGACCGTCCGATCGGCAGCGGCGAGGTGATGGAGCAGGTGCGCGACTCGGGCAGCCCCACCCGGCACGCCATCGGCGAGCTGCTGAGCTGCCCGTTCTGCCTGGCGGTCTGGGTGGCCACCGGGCTGACCGGTGGCCTGGTGCTCGCGCCCCGGCTCACCCGCCTGGTGGCCACCGCGCTGACGGCGGTCGCCGCGTCCGACTTCCTCCAGATGGCGTACGCGACGGCTCAACAGGCCGCCGAGGGTGGGCACCAGGACGACGACTGACCAGCGGGACGGGAAAGGGGGGCCGGCAGACACCGGCCCCCCTTTCGCGTACGCCTCAACGTTGCATGCCGGACCAACCGTGCGGCGACTCCGGCTCCCGTTCGTCCTCGTCCGCCCCGGTGATGATGTCCCGATCCACCGCCGTGCGGTCGTGCTCGTTGGCGAAGTCCGGCTCGGGTGTGGTGTCCCTGCCCTTCGGGGGCTGACCCAGCGCCGGCACCTTCTCGTCGTGGTCCTCGTGGTGCGTCATGTCGATGTCCCTCCTGCGGTCATTCACGCGATGGCGCCGCCCAGGTCGCTCAGCCGATGGAACCGCCTAGCAGGTCGCTGGCCTCGTCCACCGCGTACTCGCCCTCGGGAAGCGCGTCGATGCGGGCGAGCAGGTCCGGTGGAAGCTCGGCGGCCACCGCCCGGCGATAGATCTCCGCCTGGGTGACCCGCTCCTGCGCCCGGAAGATGTCGTCGAGCAGGTCGTCGAGGGCCTGGGTGTCCGGCTCGCCGGCCACAGATGCGTCGTCGGTCACGTCGATCAGCTACCCGGGGCGGAATCGGTCAAACGTCACCCCGGTGGCGGCCTGCGCTCTCGGTCGACAGCTCCGCGAATCCTCCTTTGCTCTGCACCCGCCCAGGCGACAGTCACGCTCGGTAGGTGGTGCGCGGGCGGGTGCAGAGCAAAGGGCGGGGGCAGAGCAAAGGGCGGGGGCAGAGCAAAGGGCGGGGGCAGAGCAAAGGGAGGCAACGACGTAGCGGGGCGAAGGAGGGCGAGGGTGATGTTGCTCGGCCCTCTCGGCCAGGCCGCGTCCGTCCGCTGGTGTTCGCCGAATACAGACAGCGCCGCCCCCGGCCTTGTGGGCCGGGGGCGGCGCTGGTGTCGGTGTGCAGGTCGCCTCTCGGCGAGTGGCACTACGCGGCTCCAGCCGGACGGTATTCCGCGAAGGCTATTTAGGTGAGGCCCGGGGACACTGGACACACCGACACCCCAGTCAACGAGCCGACCCCCGCTCGTGTTCCGCGGGCAGCGGTGTCGGCTGTCACACCGTCGTCGGCAGGGTGGCCCGGCGGGCCCGCACGGCCGAGGCGAGGTGGTCGAGCACCTCGGCGGTGTCGTCCCAGCCCAGGCAGGCGTCGGTGACCGACCGGCCGTACTCCAGCTCCCGGGTCGGGTCGAGTTCCTGCCGGCCGGGCAGCAGGAAGGACTCCAGCATCACGCCGGTGATACCCCGCTGGCCGGCGGCCATCTGGGCGGCCACGTCCGCGGCGACCAGCGGCTGGTTGCGGTGGTCCTTGCCGCTGTTGGCGTGACTGGCGTCGATCACCAGCCGCTCCGGCAGGTCGGCGGCGCGGAGCAGGTCGAGTGCCCCGGCGACTGACCCGGCGTCGTAGTTGGGCCGGCCGCCCCCACCGCGCAACACCAGGTGCCCGTCGGTGTTGCCCCGGGTGTGCAGGATCGCCGGGGTGCCGGAGAAGTCGATGCCGGGGAAGACGTGCGGCACCCCGGCGGCGCGGATCGCGTCCACGGCCGTGCCGATGCTGCCGTCCGGGCGGTTCTTCATGCCGATCGGCATGGACAGGCCGGAGGCGAGCTGGCGGTGCACCTGGCTCTCCACGGTGCGGGCACCGATCGCGCCCCAGGCCACCGTGTCCGCGATGTACTGCGGGGTGATCGGGTCGAGGAACTCGCAACCCACCGGCAGGCCGAGGCGGAGCACGTCGAGCAGCAGCGCACGGGCCAGCCGCAGACCGGTGTTGACGTCCCCACTGCCGTCCAGGCCGGGATCGTTGATCAGGCCCTTCCAACCGACAGTCGAGCGCGGCTTCTCGAAGTAGACCCGCATGACGATCAGCAGGTCGTCGGCGAGCCGGTCGGCAGCCGTCCGAAGGCGCTGCGCGTAGTCCAGGGCGGCGGCCGGGTCATGCACCGAGCAGGGACCGACCACCACCAGCAGGCGGTCGTCCTCGCGGTCCAGCACGCGACCGACCGCGCGGCGGCCGGTCAACACGGCCGACGCGAGCGGGGCGTCCAGGGGTAACTCGTGGTGCAGCAGGGCGGGCGTGGTCAGCGGCACGACACGGTCGATTCGCTGATCGCTGACCCGATCAGTCTCCGGGGTCGTCACGGTGGGCATCCTTCCGCCGACCGTGCCCGGGGCCGGTGCCCGGGACGAGCCGGCTGCTCGTACGCAAAAGGGCAGGAACGACAGCTCCTGCCCGGCCGGCTCGGTCTGTGGTGACGTCAGTTCATAGTGAAGTCACCGGCGTGCGAGCCGGCTGCCTAAACCATCGATAGGAACGCGTCACCGGGCCAGCGTACCCGACCAAACGGGGTCTCCCGTCCTGTCGTCCCAAGATGCGGGGCGAAGATCGCGTGCCGGGGGCGCGGTCGGGGTAACAGGGGTGCCATGACACACGAGCAGAGCGATCAGGACCGGGTGGAGTCCCGCGCGCACCACCTCCTGCCCGAGGAGAGGGCGGTGGGCAGCGACGACCCGGAGGCGCAGGCGGAGGCCATCCTCGCCGACTCGGACATCCGCGAGGCGGACCAGAACGCCGCCCCGGACACGGTGCTGGAGCGTCGTACCTCGGATCAGACAGTGGTGGCGGTCGAACCGCCGGACTGAGCTGTCGCCCCACGGGCCCGGCGCGACCCCCGGTAGGTCTGGTCTCGCAGCCAGGCCAGCGGACCTGCCACCCGCAGTGCGGGTGGCAGGTTGCGCACCGGGTCGAACGCGAGCGCCGCGTCCTCCTCGGCGCTGAGCTGGGCACCGAGGAGGACCTGCCCGACCAGCCGCCACGGCCCCACCGCCGACGCGACCGCGAGCACCAGACGCGGGGTGTCCGTCCGGGTCACGGCGGCCGCCGTGGCCAGGCTGCGACCGAGGTCGGCCGAGTCGGGGTCGGCCAGCGCGGCCAGCCAGAGGCGGCGCCGACCCGCGCGGTAGCACGTGATCGTGCTGTACGTGCCCGTGAAGCGGCGTCGGGGCAGCGGCAGGTTCCGCAGCACCGGGGCCGCGCCGCTGGAGCTGACCAGCAGGTCGAACGGCCGGCCGTCGCCGCGGTGCAGGCGCAGCGCGAGGCCAAGAACGTCCGGCCAACTGCCGGGCGTGGGCGTCCCCTTGGAGAGCCGGATGCTGGTCCGGTACCGGCCGGGGCGGTCCAGCAGAGCGACACCGGTTGGCGGTCCGGGCGTACCCCAGATCACCGTCTCGCCGACGAACGAGCGACCGGCCGGATGCAGCAACCGGCCACGGCGCAGCCGGCCGAGTGCCGTGCTGGCGCGTTCGACGGCGGTGGCGGCCCGGCCGGCGGCCCGGGACGGAGGCGGGGTCACGGTCATTGCTTCCCGGTACCCCGCGCGGCGGCTCCGATGCCGCCCGGGTCGGCTCGCCGACCGACGGCACGTCACCTTTCCGCCTCCGAGATCGGATAGCGTCGGGGGCATGCCCGACAGCGGTTACCCCTGGCCCATTCAGACGTCCCGACTGGACAACGGCCTGCGCGTGGTGGTGAGTGAGGATCGCACCGCGCCCGCCGTGGCCGTCAACCTCTGGTACGACGTCGGCTCCCGGCACGAGCCGGCTGGGCAGACCGGTTTCGCCCACCTCTTCGAGCACCTGATGTTCGAGGGTTCGGTGAACGTGGCGAAGACCGAGCACATGAAGCTGATCCAGGGCTCCGGCGGCTCGCTCAACGCCACCACCAACCCGGACCGGACCAACTATTTCGAGACGGTTCCGGCCGAGCACCTGGAGCTGGCGCTCTGGTTGGAGGCCGACCGGATGGGCGGCCTGGTCCCCGCCCTCACCCAGGAGACGCTGGACAACCAGCGGGACGTGGTGAAGAACGAACGCCGGCAGCGCTACGAGAACGTGCCATACGGCGACGCCTGGCTGCGGTTGCTTCCGCTGCTCTACCCGCCGGGACACCCCTACCACCACGCGACGATCGGTTCGATGGCCGACCTGAATGCCGCCGACCTGGCCACCTTCCAGGCGTTCCACCAGACCTACTACGCGCCGAACAACGCGGTGCTGACAGTGGTCGGCGACGCCACCGCCTCCGACGTGTTCGCGCTCGCCGACAAGTACTTCGGCGCGCTGCCCGCCCGCGACGACATCCCGCCGGCACCGGACGGCCGCGACGTCCCCGTCACCGGGCAGACAGCCGTCGAGTCGGTGAGCGCCGACGTGCCGGCGCCACGGGTCTACATCGCCCACCGCAGCTACCCGTTCGGCAGCCCGGGATACAACGTGATCACCGTGCTCGCCACCATCCTGGGCAGCGGCCGGGGCAGCCGGCTCTACCAGCGCCTCGCCGACGGCGAGCGGATCGCGCAACCGGACCTGGTCGGGGCGTACGGGGTGGACCTCGCACACGCCCCGGCACCGCTGATCGCCACCGCCACCGCCCGCCCCGGGGTGAGCGCCGAGCGGCTGGCCGAAGGGCTGGCCGAGGTCATCGACGAGCTGGCCACAGTGCCGGTCACCGCCGCCGAGCTGGATCGGGCCAAGGCGTTGCTCAGCACCGGGTGGTGGCGTCAGCTGTCCACCGTCGACGGCCGCGCGGACCTGCTCGGCCGGTACACCACGCAGTTCGGTGACCCGGCCCGCATCGCCGAGCAGTTGCCGGCCCTGCTCGCGGTCACCGCCGAGCAGATCGCCGAGGCAGCCGCCGAGGTGCTCGCCACCGACCGGGTGACCCTGACCTACCTGCCCGAGGAGACCTCATGACGCTGATCGCCGACCGTCCCGGCCCGGGTGCCGCCCGCCCGTACCGGTTCCCGCCGGTGGTCCGCCGCGCCGTGGCCGGTGGTCAGGTCGTCGCCGCGCACCTGCCGGGGCAGAACCTCGCCGTGGCCCTGCTGCTGCTCGACGTGGGCGCGGGCCAGGAGCCGGTCGGCAAGGAGGGGCTGTCCGGTGTGCTGGCCAAGGCGCTGGAGGAGGGGACCGCGCAGCGGGACGCCGCCGCGTACGCGCTCGCCGTCGAGGGGCTCGGCACCGCGTTGTCGACCGGTCTGGACTGGGACTCGTTCCAGGCCAGCGTGGTGATCCCGGTGGACCGGCTGAGCGCGGCCGTGGAACTGCTCGCCGAGGCGGTCCGGACGCCCAGGCTCGACCCCGCCGACGTACGTCGGGTCCGCGACGACGAGGCGACCGCGCTCCGGATGGACTGGGCCAACCCCGGGCCGCGCGCCGATGCCGCGCTGCGGGCCGACCTGTTCGGCGCGCAGAACCGCTGGGGGCGGCCGATGCACGGCGACCCGGAGTCGGTCGCCGGGTTGGACGTGGAGGACGTGACCGTCTTCCACTCGGAGTGGTTCCTCCGCCCCGGCACCCTGATCGTCGCCGGTGACCTGGACCGGATCGACCTGGACGCGCTGGCCGCCGCGGCGTTCGCCGGCACCGGTGGTGGCCCCACCGAACGGGGCGGTCCCATCGAGGTGCCGCTGCACGGCGGTCGGCGGATCATCCTGGTGGACCGACCCGGATCGGTGCAGTCCACGCTGCGGCTGGGCCACCCGTCGCCACACCGGGCGCACCCCGACCACGTGCCGATGACGCTCGCCGGCACTGTGCTCGGCGGGGCGTTCACCTCCCGACTCAACCACCTGCTGCGGGAGGTGCACGGCTACACCTACGGCATCCGGGGCGACTTCGCCGCGTCGCGGCGGTTCGGTCGGTTCGCTGTCAGTTCCGGCGTGCAGACGGCGGTCACCGCGCCGGCCCTGGTCGAGGCGGTGGGCGAGATCACCCGTACCCAGGCCACCGGGGTGACCGAGGAGGAGCTGGAGGTGGCCCGCTCCTGGCGGGCCGGGCAGCTCTCGGTCGAATTGCAGAGCCCCCGGGCGATCGCCTCCGCGCTGACCACCCTGGTGGTGCACGACCTGCCGGACGACTACCACGCGCGGTTGCGCGAGTCGCTGCTCTCCGCCGACGTGGACCAGGTCTCGGCGGCGGCAGCCACCCACCTGCACCCGGAAGCTCTGACCCTGGTCATCGAGGGCGACGCCGCGGTGATCCGCGACGACCTGCAAGCCACCGCCCTGGGAGATCTCCTCCCCTGACCCGCACCGGACGAACGCCGTTGATCAAGAGGTTTGCGTCATCCGGAGCACGGTTTCTGACGCGAATCTCTTGATCGACAGATGTAGGGCGGGGTGTGAGGTGGGACCCGGGGGGTGGGAAAGGGGTCCCGGTTTCGGGGGTGGGGTCGGTAGCCTCGCGGGCATGAGGATCGGCATTGTGGGGGCCACCGGCCAGGTCGGTGGCGTGATGCGGCAGGTGCTGGCGGAGCGGGAGTTCCCAGCGGAGCAGGTGCGGTTGTTCGCCTCGGCGCGGTCCGCCGGGCGTACGCTGCCGTGGCGCGACGGCGAGGTGACAGTCGAGGACGCCGCGACCGCCGACTATTCCGAGCTGGACATCGTGCTCTTCTCGGCCGGTAAGGGCACCGCTCGCGAGTTGGCGCCCCGGGTCGCCGAGGCCGGCGCCGTGGTGATCGACAACTCGTCGGCGTTCCGGATGGACCCGCAGGTGCCGCTGGTGGTCGCCGAGGTCAACCCGCACGCCGCCCTGGACCGGCCCAAGGGCATCATCGCCAACCCGAACTGCACCACGATGGCCGCGATGCCGGTGCTGCGTCCGTTGCACGCCGAGGCCGGCCTGGTCGGCCTGGTCGTCTCCACCTACCAGGCGGTCTCCGGCGCCGGGCTGGCCGGCGTCGCCGAGCTGGACGAGCAGGTCCGCAAGGTGGCCGAGCACGCCGCCGGGCTGGCCTTCGACGGGTCGGCAGTCGAGTTCCCCGCGCCCCGCTCGTTCACCCAGCCGATCGCCTTCAACGTCCTCCCGCTCGCCGGTTCGATCGTCGACGACGGCTCCTTCGAGACGGACGAGGAGCAGAAGCTCCGCAACGAGAGCCGCAAGATCCTGGAGATCCCCGACCTGTTGGTCTCCGGCACCTGCGTCCGGGTGCCGGTCTTCACCGGGCACTCGCTCCAGATCAACGCCCGGTTCGCCCGGCCGCTCACCCCGCAGCGCGCCCACGAACTGCTGGCCGACGCGCCCGGGGTGGCACTGACCGACGTCCCGACCCCGTTGCAGGCCGCCGGCCAGGACCCGACCTACGTGGGCCGGATCCGCGCCGACGAGACCGTCGAGTACGGGCTGGCGCTGTTCTGCTCCAACGACAACCTGCGCAAGGGCGCAGCGCTGAACGCTGTGCAACTCGCCGAACTGGTCGCCGCAGAGCGCCGCTGACCGGCACGGTTGCCGAAACACCGAGCCCTCGCCGTCCGTCGGCGAGGGCTCGGTGCCGATGCGGGTGGTCGCCCCGCCGTTCGGGTGGTCGCCCGCGGCGGCCGGCAGGTCGTGCTTGGATGGGTCGGAGACGATCGTCCAACCTGGAGGACACCATGCCGGATGACCGCACCCAGCAGGCGTTGACCGATCTGGTGGCCGGCCGCTCGATGGGCGTGCTCGCCACCATCAAGCGAGACGGGCGTCCGCAGCTGTCCACGGTGCTCTACTCCTTCGACCGGGACGCGGGCCTGATCCGGGTCTCGGTCACCGACGGCCGCGCCAAGACCGCCAACCTGCGCCGCGACCCGCGTGGCAGCTTCCACGTGAGCAGCGAGGACGGTTGGGCGTACGCGGTGGTCGAGGGTCGCGCCGAACTCAGCCGGCCGGCGACCGAACTCGGCGACGAGACTGTCGAGGAGTTGGTGGCGCTCTACCGAGGGCTCAGCGGCGAACACCCCGACTGGGACGAGTACCGCCAGGCAATGGTCGACGAGGGACGGATCGTGTTACGCCTGCACGTCGAGCGGATCTACGGGATGCCGCCCCGAGGCTGACCCGCCCAAGGGAGACCGCCCGCAGCCGATCAGCCCGGCTCGATCACTGTCACGCCGGGCCAGCGCTGCGCCGGGCGGTGCCGGGCCAACCGCTGCCGCGACCGGTCCACATCCACCCGAGCCGGGTTGTGCCGCCACACCCCGACCAGCAGATCCGTCAGGCCGTACGGGGCGCAGACCGTGAGTCGGCCGGCCGGGTCCAGGCGGACGGCCACGGCTGTCGCGTACTCCGGCCAGGTGGCGACCGCCTCGGCCACGCTTCGGTACGGCTCGATCGGGTCGCCGCCGAACTTGGCCGCGTACCAGGTGTGCACCGCCGCCTGGTTGCGCGCCTGCCACGGCGGCTGCGGCCACATTCCCGCCAGTAGCGCGGTGGCCCGGTCGTCGTCGACGCGGGTCAGCCTCGCCGGGTCGAAGAAGACCACGTCCACGTCGCGGACCCGCGCCGGGTCGAACCCGTGGCCGTATCGCTCGCCCCAGACCAGGTCACGCAGGGCGCCCGCGCCGATCCAGGCGTCCGGCAGCCCGGAATCACGCACCACTGTCAGCGCCCGGGTCAGCCATTCGCTGCCGGCGACCAGGTCCCGCAGCTCCTCCTCGCCCGTCATCATCCGCCCACGGTAGGCAGCGGAGTCGACGTGCGCCGCCGTGGGCGGGTGTGCCGCCCGTCGACGGGTATACCGCGCTGATCTGCCGTTGCGGGACGTCGGGGAGGGGATGGGCGATGGGCGCGGGAACGAGCAGCGACGAGACCCGTCCCGGTGGGCCGCCCCTGCGGCGGGAAACCTCCCGGCTGTTGTCGTTCAGCGACGGGGTCTTCGCCATCATCATCACGCTGCTGGTGCTCGACCTCCAGCCTCCCCGGGTCGGCCGCGGTCAGATGCTGCACGCGCTGGTCGAGCAGTGGCCCGCGTACCTCGCCTATGTCACGTCGTACGTGTACGTGGCGGTGGGCTGGCTGAACCACCGAGCCGCCTTCAACCGGGTGATGAACAGCGGAAAGGCCCTCCAGTGGTACAACCTCGCAGTGCTGTTCAGCACCGCGCTGCTGCCGTTCGCCACCTCGGTCGTCTCGCAGGCCATGCGGGACGGCGACCAGGCCGACCAGCGGACCGGCGTGGTCGTCTACGGTCTGGTCGGGGTGCTGGTCTCGGTGAGCTGGTTGGGGCTGTACCACTACCTCGCCCGGCATCACGATCTGCTGGACCAGACGGTGCCGCTTCGGTTCTTCCCGGCCGAACGGGCCCGGGCCGCGGTCGGCCTCCTGGGGTACGCGCTGGCGATCCTGGTCGGATTCGTGACCAGCCCGCTGTTCGCGCTGGTGATCTTCCTGCTGCTGCCGGTGTTCTACAGCCTGACCAGCAGCGGCCTCTACGAACTTCGACGCCTGCGACACCCGCGCGGATAGGCCGGGGCCGTCGGCGTTACCCCCTCCCGGGCGGCGGGTAGACGGGCCGTGCCGAACACCGAGAGGGGAGCACCATGACAACGGTCGGAGAGTTCATGACGACCCGGTTGGTGACGATGGACGGCAACGACACGCTCATCGCCGCCGCGCAGGAGATGCGCGACAGCGCGATAGGTGATGTGGTGGTGACCGACGGCGACAGTGTCGTCGGCATCGTCACGGACCGGGACATCACGGTCCGAGGTGTCGCGGAGAACATGGACCCGGGCTCGACCCGGTTGAGTCAAATCACCACTCGCGACGTGATCACGGTGAGTCAGTACGACGATGCCGTGGCCGCCGCGGACCTGATGCGGACGTACGCCGTACGCCGACTTCCGGTGATCGACGACGGGCGCCTGATCGGCCTGGTGTCGATGGGTGACCTCGCTGTCGAGCGCGAACCGCAGTCGGTCCTGGCCGACATCAGCGCCGACGACCCGAACAACTGACCCGTCCGCCGCGGCGCGCGCCGGCTCTCCCGTCCGGGAGGGCCGGCGCTGTGGCGTCTCCACCCCTTCGGTGATCAAGAGGTTCGCGTCACGACACGCCGGAAGCGATGACGCAAAGCTCTTGATCACCGGCGCAGGGCGGGGTGGGTGATCAAGGTCGGGTCACCCGAATTGGGCGAGGTTGGCCGGGGGAGTGGCGGGGACCCGTGCGGGGACGTGCAACGCCGGCCATCCGTGCGACGCGAGCGCGGTGGGTGGGATCCCCGGCCCGGCAACTGGGAGGAGTGGACCCGATGGTGGACGCGACCACGAGGTTCTTCGAGGACCTGGACCGGCGGGGGTACGAACCCCTGCTGGCCAAGACCTCCGGGACGCTGCGGATCGACCTGCACGAGGGGGCGCAGACCCGGCACTGGCTGCTGAGGATCGACCACGGCCGGCTGAACGTCAGTCAGGAGGACCAGGAGGCCGACACGGTGATCGGCGCGAGCCCGGTCCTCTTCGACGACATCGCCTCGGGGCGTGAGCACGGCCTGGCGGCGCTGTTGCGGGGGGACATGACGGTGTCCGGTGACGCTCGTCTCGTCGTACAGGTGGAGCGGATCTTTCCGGGTTCCCCGGACGCCCGTGGGCCGCGTCGGCGATTCTCCGGGGAGGTGCACTGATGGGGCAGAGCAACACGATCCGGATCCTGGACGGCAACACGTTCGTCGTCTGCGAGGACACCGGTGACATCGAGGCGACGCCGAGCGAGCCCACCGGGCTGTTCTCCATCGACACCCGGTTCCTGTCGACGTGGGTGCTGACGGTCAACGGTGAGCGACTCAACTCGCTCTCCTACGACGACCTGCAGTACTTCGAGTCGCGATTCTTCCTGGTCCCGGGGATGGCCACGCACTACGTGGACGCGAAGCTGTCGATCATCCGGGAGCGCACAGTGGGCGGCAGCTTCTGTGAGCAGTTGACCATCCTCAACCACGACGAGAAGCCCGTCGACCTGGAAGTCCGGATGGACGCGGCGTCGGACTTCGCCGACCTGTTCCAGGTCAAGGACGAGATCCTGAACAAGAAGGGCGAGATCTACACCGAGGTGGAGTCGGACCGGCTGCGGCTCGGGTACCGGCGGGGAAACTTCCAGCGGGAGACGATCATCTCGTCGTCGATGTCGGCCCGCTACGACAGCAAGGGCTTCGCGTACACGGTGCACCTGGAGCCCAACGAGCAGTGGGATGCCTCGATCGACGTGCAGACCCACGCGGTCGGGCCCGGCGGCCGGGACCTGCGGTTCGGGCTGCGCAAACACGGCACCGAGCGGCTCGCCCTCCAGCACGACCTGGAGAAGTGGATCGCCGACGCACCGAAGGTCAACAGTGAGCACGGCCGGGTGGCCAGCACGTACCGGCGCAGTCTGATCGACCTGGCGGCGCTGCGTTTCTCGCCACTGTCGCTGGGCGGCGCCACCCTGCCCGCCGCCGGTCTGCCCTGGTTCATGACCATGTTCGGCCGGGACAGCATCCTCACCTGCCTACAGACGCTGCCGTTCACCCCGCAGTTGTCGAAGACGACGCTGCGCATCCTGGCGTCGTTGCAGGGCAGCCGGTTCGACGACTTCCGGGACGAGGACCCGGGGCGCATCCTGCACGAGATGCGCTACGGCGAGACCGCGGCCTTCGAGGAGCAGCCCCACTCGCCGTACTACGGCTCGGTCGACGCGACGCCGCTGTTCATCGTGCTGCTCGACGAGTACGAGCGGTGGAGCGGGGACGTCGCGCTGGTCAAGGAGCTGGAGCAGGAGTCCCGGGCGGCGCTGAGGTGGATCGACAACTACGCCGACCTGGTCGGCACCGGCTACATCTGGTACGAGCGACGCAACACCGACACCGGCCTGGAGAACCAGTGCTGGAAGGACTCCTGGGACTCGATCTCCTACTCCGACGGCACGCTGCCGCCGTTCCCACGGGCCACCTGCGAGGTGCAGGGGTACGCGTACGACGCGAAGGTCCGCGCGGCCCGGTTGGCGCGCGAGTTCTGGGGTGACCCGGAGTTCGCCGACCAGTTGGAGCGGGAGGCGGCAGAGCTGAAGGAACGGTTCAACAGGGACTGGTGGGTGGACGACGGGGAGTACTTCGCCCTGGCCCTGGACCCGGACGGCCGGCAGTGCGACATCCTCAGCTCCAACATCGGCCACCTGCTGTGGAGCGGGATCGTCGAACCCGAGCGGGCGGAGAAGCTCGCCGCGCACCTGGTCGGGCCGCGGCTCTTCTCCGGCTGGGGGGTGCGCACCCTCGCCGAGGGGGAGGCCCGCTACAACCCCATCGGCTACCACAACGGCACGATCTGGCCGTTCGACAACTCGTTCATCGCCTGGGGTCTGCGCCGCTACGGCTTCGCCGAGGAGGCCGCGACCATCGCCAACGGCATCCTGGACGCGGCCACGTACTTCGACGGCCGGTTGCCGGAGGCGTTCGGCGGCTACCCGCGGGAGTTGACCAAGTTCCCGGTGGAGTACCCGACGGCGTGCAGCCCGCAGGCCTGGTCGACTGGTACGCCGCTGTTGCTGCTGCGCACCATGCTCGGTCTGGAGCCGCACGAGGGTCACCTGGCGGTCGAGCCGCGGCTGCCGGTGGGGATGGGTCGCATCGAGGTGCTGGACATCCCCGGTCGTTGGGGGCGGGTGGACGCGTTCGCCCGGGGTCGACTGGACCTGAACAAACTCTCCGACTGACCGGCTGGACCGCCGGGCCGGCGGTGGCGCGCCATCCGCGTCGCCGCCGGTCCGCCACCCAGCCGATCCCCAGCCGGTCAGGGTAGATTCTGCGAATGCCGGAGCTCGTGTACCCGCCCGTTATCGCCGCCGCCAAGACGCTGTTCCGGGTCCTCGACCTGAAGATCACGATCGAGGGCGCCCACCACGTACCCCGCACGGGCGGGGCGGTGCTGGCCAGCAACCATGTGAGCTACCTCGACTTCATCTTCGCCGGTCTGGGCGCGAACGCGTCGGGTCGGCTGGTCCGCTTCATGGCCAAGGATTCGGTCTTCACGCACAAGATCTCCGGCCCGCTGATGCGCGGGATGCGGCACATTCCGGTGGACCGGCAGGCCGGCGCGGCCTCGTTCCGCGCCGCCGTGGGCGCGCTCAAGCAGGGCGAGGTCGTCGGCGTCTTCCCCGAGGCGACGATCAGCCGGTCGTTCACCGTCAAGGAGCTCAAGAGCGGCACGGTCCGGATGGCCCGCTCGGCCAAGGTGCCTGTGCTGCCTGTCGCGTTGTGGGGCACCCAGCGCCTCTGGACCAAGGGCCGCCCGCGCACCCTGACCCGCCGGCACACGCCGATCACCATCCTGATCGGCGAGCCGATCAACCCGGCGGACTTCCCGGACCCGAACGTGCTGGCCGCCGAGCTGACCTCCCGGCTCAGCGCCCTCGTCGACCGGGCGCAGCGGGATTATCCGGACACCCCGGCAGGCCCGGACGACACCTGGTGGCAGCCCGCGCACCTGGGCGGCAGCGCGCCCACACCGGAGGAGGCCGCCGCTCTGGACGCCGCCGCCGAACACCGCGCCCCCACGCCGTAGTTGGCCGGATCGTTCCGCACCTGGGCACAATGGTGTCTGCCGGCGCGAAGGCCGTCCGACCAGGATCGACGTCATGAGCAGAGCAGCACTCGTCGTGATCGACGTGCAAGAGTCCTTCCGGCAGCGCCCGATCTGGGCGTACGGCTCCAACCCCGACATGATCCGCCAGGTCGACCGGCTGGTGACTGCCGCCCGGCAGCGCGGCGACCTGGTGGTGTGGGTCCTGCACTCGGAGCCCGGAACGGGCGGCTTGTTCGACCCCGTCCTCTCCTACGTCCGGCTGATCGACGGGCTGGTCCCCGCCGAGGGTGAGCCGACGCTGGTCAAGACCGCACACAACGCGTTCACCACGACGAACCTCCAGCAACTGCTCACCCAGGCGGGAATCACCGACATCACCGTCTGCGGCATCCGCACCGAGCAGTGCGTGGAAACCACCACCCGGGTCGGCGCGGACCTGGGCTACCGGATGACCTTCGTCACCGACGCCACGCTCACCTTCCCCATCCCACACCGGGACCTGCCGGAGACCGCCACGGTCGCGGAGATCCTCGCCGACCCGCGCACCCTGACGAACGAGGAAATCGTGACCCGCACCGAGTACGCGCTGGCTGGCCGCTTCGCGACCATCCGCACCGTGGACGAGGTCACCGGCGTGACCCTCGCCGGCAGCCGGGGCTGACGTCGTGACCCGGGTCGTCTTCCTGCTGGTCCCACAGCTGCACCTGCTGGACCTCGCCGGGCCGGCCCAGGTCTTCTCCAGCGCCGCCGACCTCGGGTACGACTACCGACTGCACTACGTCGCGGAGCGCGAGCAGGTGCCCACGGTGCAGGGCGTACCGCTGGTCGCCGACACCCGGTGGCCCGAGCTGGCCCCGGACGACCTGGTGATCGTGCCCGGTTGGCGGCCGGCGGCGCACGGGCCGCAGGGACCGGTGTCGCCCGGCGACCTGCGGCGGCTCGCCGAGCACCACGCGGCCGGTGGCACGGTGGCCAGTGTCTGCGCCGGGGCTTACGCGCTCGGGCGGGCCGGGCTGCTCGACGGCCGCCGCTGCACCACCCACCACGAGGTGCAGGACGACCTGGCCCGCCGGCACCCGGCGGCCCAGGTCGTCCGCGACGTGCTGTACGTGGTGGACGACCGGGTGGTCACCTCGGCGGGCATCGCCAGTGGCATCGACGTGGCGCTGCATCTGGTGGCGACCCGGCACGGCCCGGCGACCGCCGCCAAGATCGCCCGCACGCTGGTCGTCTACGCCCGCCGCAACGGGCACGAGCCGCAGGCCAGCGCGTTGATGCGGCACCGCTCACACCTGTCCGACTCGGTGCACCGGGTGCAGGATCTGATCGACAGCCGGTACGCGGAGCCCCTGCCGCTGGCCGAACTGGCCGCCGCCGGCGGGGTGGCCGAACGAACCCTCACCCGGATCTTCCGGGCGAGCACCGGCCTCACCCCGCTCGGCTACCAGCAGTTGCTCCGGGTGGAACGGGCCGAGCACCTGATCGGGCACGGCACCACAGTGGACGCCGCAGCGCGGGCTGTCGGTTTCACCGATGCCCGGATGCTGCGCCGCCTGCGAGCCCGCCCCACGTCGTCGGATCCGGTCTTGAGCGGTAGTAGTCGTCCCGGGAGTGGAACTCCACGGGCAACGAGCCGGGCAGCGTGATCCGGCTGTCCCCGGCGAGCAGACCGGGGCCGGCCCGCAGCAGCAGCACGTCGCGCTCCTGGGCCGAGAGGTCGACCAGTTGTGGGCGGTTGAGCCGGAACATGGCCACCGCCCGGCGGACCTGCCGGGCCAGCGCCACGACCTCGGCGGTCGCGCCGCTGAGGGCCAACGCCGGCTGCTGAATGGTGCGCAGCGCGTCGCAGACGATCAGCAACTGCGCCGGCGCGTCCGGCGGGCTCGTGGGCAGCTCCAACCGGGACGGCCACTGCCAGCGGATCTGGCCGCTCATCAGGCCGTTCAGTCGAGCCGGCGGTCGGGCCCGGTGCGTGCCGTCGCCGACCAGCGACAGCTGCGAGCCACTGCCCACCCAGCAGATCCGCTGGTCGGTGACTGTCACGGCAACCGGCTCGGGCAACTGCCAACGGCGTCGCACCTCGCTCGGCCCGAGCAGGTAGCCCGCGACCAGCAGCTGGTGTCGCCCGAGCAACCGCTCGCCGGGAATCGGTCGCAGGTTGTAGCGGCGGTCCAGGGTCGGGCCCACGTCGTCGTCGGGGGCGTCGAACCGGTGAGGACCGATGAAGAAGGGGGACGCGTCGGAATGCATCGTCACGACCTTCCGGTCAGCTGGCTGTGTACTGAAGCCTTCCGGACCGGAGCGCCCCTGTCATGACGCCTGTTAGGGGGTCGGCCGGTCGTGTGTCGCCTGTGACCGGTAGATGCCGATCTCCTCCGGGCGGACGAGACCGTCCTCGATCGCACGGGCGAGTAGTGCCGCCTTTGTGGCGGCTGGCCGCCCCGCCCGGGTGTACTTGATCCGCGCCCGGTCGACGTACTGCTTCACTGTGTGCTCGCTGATCTGCATCCGCCGGGCCACCGACGCCTTGGACATCGACTGGAACCAGAGCAGCAGCGCCTCACGCTCCTTGTCGGACAACATCGGCCGGTCCGGCCGTGGGTCGCCGACCATCGCACCCGCCAGCGCCGGCGGCACGTACGGGCGGTCGCTCGCGGCGGCCAGCACCGTTTCCACGCAGTGTTCCCGGCCCTCGTGCTTGGCCAGGAACGCCACCGCCCCGGCGTCCAGCGCGGCGAGCATCGTCTGCGGGTCGGTGTGCTCCGAATAGACCACCACCCGCCGGCCGGCGGCGCTCAGCTCGGCCAACTTGTCCAATGCCATCCGCCCGTGCAGCCGCAGATCGAGCAGGACGACGTCGGCGTCCGGCGCCGCCCGCAGCACCGCGTCCGGGTCGTCGCCGGTGGCGAGCACCGTCAGACGAGGCTCGGTGGCGAGCCAGGCGCGGACCCCCTCGACGACCACGGGATGGTCGTCGACGATCGCCACCCCGACCGGTCGATCGCCGGTCACCGCCGCCACCGGGTCTGCGCCCATCTGATGTTCCCGTCCCGTTCGTAGAGGTGCTGCACCGGCCCGTCGTCGTGCTCCCCTGGGGGTGGGCCGGTCGACTCCGGCCCATCCCGATCCGGGGTGACCAGGCTGACCACCACCTCGTCCGAGCCGGAGACCACTGTCAGCCGCGCCCATCCCCGGGCGTCGGCGAGGGTGCCGGTGAGCGGGTCGGCCAGCCGACGGCGGACCTCCACCGGCAGCGGCGGCGGGGTGCCGATGGTGACCAGGTCGATCGGTAGGCCGTTGCGTTCCGCCAGGTCGGCGGCGGCTCGTAACTCGTGCAACAGCGGGTCGGGCACATCGTCGGACTCGGCGATCAGCCGGCGCAGCCGGGCGGCGGCCAGCATGCACCGGCGCTGCACCTCCGGGTCGTCCGGGTCGGCCTGGCCGGCGGCCAGGTCCCCGAGGACCCGCCCGGCCGCCGAGCTGACCAGAGCGAGCCGGTCCCGGCGCTCCCGAAGGCCCCGCTCGGCGGCATCCCGCTCCGCGGCCATGGCGTGACCGGCGGCCGAGACGGCGGCCCGTTCCCGAGCCAGGCCGACGATGACGGTGCTGCCCACGAAGACCGCCACCGGCAGGGAGAACGTGCCGTAGACGTACATCACGTAACGGGCCACGTCCGCCGGATCGGGGCCGTGCACGAGCACGGCGACCAGGGCGATCAACGCGTGCGTGCCGAGGAGCGCGATCAGCCCCACGACGCGCCGACCCCACACCGCCAGCACGAAGAACCAGCCGAGCGTGCCCCACACCCAGTTGGCGGCGGTGAACAACTGCCGCTCACCGGCCGCGGCGAAGACTGCCGCGTCGACGACCAGCAGCAGCCCGGCCAGCGGCCACGGCGGCAGTGGCGAACCGTGCAGCAGCCGTACCCCGGCCACCGCGCCGGTCACGGCGACCAGGATCCAGGCGCCGAGCACCACCGCCGGCGCGGCGAACTCCGCGCGGGCGGACAGCACCGCCGGCAGCGCGATCGCGACGTGCCAGGCCAACGCGATGGCGACGGCGGCGATCCGGGCACCCCTGTCGGACGCGTGCGCCACGGCGGCCGGTGCGGCGAGCGTCGCGGGGGAGTCCGGCTCACGGGGCGTCGGAACGCTGGTCCGGTCCGGTGCCTCCGGCGCGTCGGTGGGGTGCGCCGGGGCGTTCAGGTCAGCCGACACCGGGCCACTCCAGCCGAATCCGGGTGCCCGCGCCGACGGCCGAGTGCACGTCGGCCCGGCCACCGACGGTCGCCATCCGGCCGCGGATCGACTCGCGCAACCCGTACCGGTGCGGTGGGACGGTGGCCAGGTCGAAGCCGGGGCCGTCGTCGGCGACCTCGATCACGACGCCGATCGCGTCGCGGGTCAGCCGCAGCGTGGCCCCGGCGCCCGGCGCGTGGCGGACCACGTTGGACAACGCCGCGTAGGCGCTCTCGCTGATCGCGTCGGCCACGCCGACCGGGACGGCGCAGGACGCCAGGTCCAGCCGTACCGCGAGCTCGGGCAGCCGGCCGACCACCAACCGCAACCGCCCGTCGAGTGGCACCGGGCCGTCGCCGGCCACCGGGCCGACGTCGGTGAGCGAGACGAGGGTACGCAGGTCGGCCGCGCAACGGTCCCGGAAGACGGCCGAGGGCCCGGCCACCGCGCCCAGCCCCACCATGGTCAGCGTCCCGAGCACTGTGTCGTGCAGGTCGCGGTTCTGTTGGCGTTCGGCCTCGCGGGCGGCGCGCGCGACCAACGCCTCCCGGGTCATCCGCTGGTGTTCGACGAAGGCGCGGTCCGCCCGGCCGATGCGTCGGCGCATGACCGCCGCCATCATCGCCGTGCAGGCGGTCTGCGCCAGTAGCGTGGCCGCGTGTGCCCTGGCTTCGGTGGGGTTGCCGGCGGCCTGCGCCCCTGTCACGTAGGTGGCTATCACGAGCAGCCCGGCCGGGATCGACCAGCGGGCCGAGGTCGTGGCCTGCGTGTTGATCACCGTGGTGCTGGCCAGCACGGCGATCCAACTGCCCTCGCCGGGCAGTACCTCGGGCGCCACCAACACCGGGATGAGCAGGCAGGTCAGCGCGGTGACCGCCACGTCACCGCCGACGAGGCCGGCGCCGATGCCGTGGCGCAACGCGCGGTGCGCGTACCAGAGGGACCAGCCGGTCAGCACTGCCACAGCGGGCAGCAACACCGCCTGCCGCACCGGCGGGGTCTGCACCGACACGGCCACCGCCGCGCCGAACACCCCGCAGCTCAGCCGGAGCAGCGCTGGGAGCGTGGTGAAGATGAGGCCCAGGGCTCCGCCGGCCGGGTTGTCCAGCGTGGGCGGCGGCACGGTTGGGGTGGCAACGGCCGGCATCGGGAAGTGTCCTTCCGACAACGACCCGGTCCGGGTCCACACGGCGTAGATCGACATCGGACAATAGCATGGCGGACCGTGACGGGGTGATCCTATGTGTGCGGAGTGTCGCTAATGTGTCACTCTGTGCTGCGGGGCTGAAGGAGATCCCAGCGGTTGCCGTAGATATCGATGAACACCGCTACCGAACCGTACGCCTCATGCCGCGGTTCCTCCAGAAAGCGCACGCCGGCCGCCACCATCCGAGCGTGGTCCCGGGCGAAATCCTCCGTATGGAGGAACAGCCCGACCCGGCCGCCGGTCTGGTCGCCGATCCGAGCCTGCTGCTCGGCGCTGCTCGGCCGGGCCAGCAGCACTGCCGTCTCCCGGGCCCCCGCCGGGCGGACCACCACCCAGCGTGAGCCGTCGGGTCGCGCGGTGTCCTCCACCAGCTCGAAACCGAGGGCGCCGACGTAGAAGTCGATCGCCTCGTCGTACTCCCTGACCAGCAGCGTGACAAGTCCCAGATGTGCCATTCGGCCATTCTGTCGGCGGACGCCCCGGGCCCGGCCGGCGACGTCCGCGCCGGTCACCCTCGTCACGCCGCGGGCCGGCCGGCCGGCCGGAACCGGACGCGTCTGTCGTCCGTCTCATCCTCGGGTGGAAGGGTGGTGAGCCGGATGCGCTCGTCCCGGACGGTACTGGCGGTGGCACTGCTCGGCATGGCGCTGGGTGGCTGCGGTGGCACGGTGATCGGGCCGAGCGATCCGAGGGAGCCTGGTCCGGCCCAGATCGTCGACGGGTGGACCTCCTGCGCCAAGGCGGCACCCCGGGCCGGCGAGGTGATCACGGTGCCGACCACGGAGACGCCTCCGCCGGCAGTGAAAGAGCCGACGATCGGTCGCATCGACAGCGCATTCACAGCGGTCGCTGCCGTGATCTGCGGGCGGGAGATCCGGCCGGGCCCCAACGGCGGCCAGGAGCAGATCGCCACCGAGCGACGCGCCGAGCAGATCGCACCGCTGCTCACCGCGCTGCGTCTGCCCAGCGAGCAGACCGGCGGTGAGGTCGCCTGCACCCTCGAGATGGTCATCCCGCCGTGGTTGGCCCTGGTGGACGACCGGGGGCGCTGGCTGCGGCCGCACATCCCGACGGACTCCTGCGGCAAGCCTCGCGCCGAGGTGATCGCCGCGTTGGCTGGGCCGCAGTGGACCACAGTGGACACCCGTACCATCCGGCAGATCGAATCCGCGGCGGCCGAGACCGCCGGATGCGCGCAGCAGTGGACGGACATGGTGTGGGTGCGGACCCGCAACGGTAGCCCCGCGCCGCCCGGGCCGGGGCTACCGCCGGCCGCCGGGCGGCTGCGCCTCTGCGTCTACCAGGTGCCCGCGTCGCTCCAGGAAGGCGAGAAACCAGCGGGCGACTTCGTGTACGGCGGTCCGCTGCCAACCGAGCGCCAGGCGGGCGTGCTCCGGGCGCTGTCCAACCGCCGGGCAGTGGTCGACTGTGCCACCCCAGCGACCCGCTTCGCTGTGCTACGCCCGCTCGAAGGTACGGGCCCCGACCGGTACGTGGAACTCGACGGCTGCCGCCGATTCCTGGTCGCGCCAGCGAGCGGCGCTGCGCAGCTCGGCCAGGGCGACGACGCGCTCGTCGCCCTGCTGGGGCCCGTCTGAGCCGGCTCGGCGGGTCCACGACGCCGCCCTGTCGGGGCGGGGAACCACCGGTAGCTACTTCGACAGGGCCCGCTCCAGCTCGCTCTTCGACATCGACGAGCGGCCCTTGATGCCGCGTTGCTTCGCCTCGTTGTACAGCTGCTCCTTGGTGCGACCCTGTGCGCCGCTGTGGGAGCGCTTACCGCCACGGTGCCCGGACGACACGTCGTTGCGGGAGGACCGGCTCGCCGTTCGGGACTCACCCGAGCGGGCCCGTTCCTTGTTGACAGTGCGGGCCGCGATTTCCTTGGCCCGCCCTGAGGAGGCGCCCCGCTGTTGCGCGCTCTCCTTGATGTGCTCGTACTGTCGTTCTCTCTTCGGGCTTGATCCTGCTGGCATCGGTGCCTCCCACCTCCGCTGTCGGGTGCGGTCGAGGCCCGGCTCGTGCGCTTCTGAGCTGACATCGGCACATTCCGAGCCGGGGCGTGGTGTACGCGCTGTCTGAGCACGATGCCCCGCCGGCCGGGGGGTCAAACGAGTGCGCCCGAGCCGATCCGGCTGCTTCGGGGACGTTCCACTCCGCGTCGTATAGTTGTCGCCGCAGCCGACGCGTGGGCGTCGGTCAGTCAGCGTCCAGCAGCGGGCGCCCGGGCTCGGTTGGCGAGTCCGTGCGGCGCCCCGTGCTCGCGGTGCGCTATCACCACGCGCGCTGCCGTCGCCTCCCTGCAACCGGTACGCGCCCCGGGCACGAGGACCTTGAAGTCATGGCACAGCAGCCCATTGACCCCAATGCGGCGATCTCCGAACTCGGCCAGATCAAGCTCGGCGAAACCGACCTGTCTGGAGTGTTGACCCAGGTCTCCGAGTTGGCGCGACGGACGATCCCCGGTGCCGTGGAGGTGTCGGTGACGTTGCTGAAGCAGGAGGGTGCGCACACCGCCGCGTTCAGCGGTGACATGGCGCTGCGACTCGACGAACTGCAGTACGAGCATGGTGAGGGTCCGTGTCTGGAGGCGGCCAGAGACTCCGCCGTCGTGTCCGTCCCCGACATGTCCGACGAGGTCCGCTGGCCGCGGTGGGCGGCCGAAGCCGCGCAGGGCGGAGCTCACAGCTCACTGTCGATCGGGTTCCCGATCCAGGAGTCCGTGCTCGGTGCGCTGAACATCTACGGGGCCGAGGCGGGTGCCTTCGACGACGACGCGGTCGCCCTCGCGGAGACGTTCGCGGGATACGCCGCCATCGCCCTCGCCAACGCCCACCTGTACGACACCACCGCCACCCTTGCCGCACAGATGCAGTCGGCCATGGAGAGCCGGGCCGTCATCGAGCAGGCCAAGGGCATCATCATGGGCGAGCGCCGCTGCACCCCCGACGAGGCGTTCGCCGTCCTCGCGAAGGTTTCCCAGGACTCCAACCGCAAGCTGCGGGAGGTCGCTGCCGCCCTTGTGGAACGGACCACCCGGACGCCGAGTCTCAAGCGTGATCGCGGTGCGTCCGGCAACCTACCGTAGGCGTTCGGCAACAGTCTGCTGTGCGTTCGGGAGTTGACGGTCCGCCAGCGCAGCGCCGACTGAGGTCGGCCAGAGCCGACGCGACCGAGTGGCGGCCGACTACTCAGGCGGTTATCGTCGAGGTTGGTCAAGCCACGCGCCAATCCTGTTACGGATTTCAACAGGAGGCGTGTGCTCCCATGAATGAGCGTTCCTGGTCTTTCCCGAGCGGCTTCGACGGCATCCCGACGGCAGTCAGCCTCGGGCAGGTCACGCCAGCGGCGCTCGCCAGCAGCAAGCGGGATGGCCGCCTCGACCTCGACTCCTCCGGGCCGTCGTTCCAGGTGACCCGCTACACCGAGCCCACGAACCTGTCCGCGACCATCTCGTCCGACCGGATGGTCGTCGCCCCGGTGGGGTACGTCGACATGGACACGGCGCCACGCCTGGCCACGGCGCTGATGAACGCGATCGACAGCCATCCCGAAGTCTGTTGCGACCTGACCGGCGTCGGTTTCCTCAGCGCCGCGGGCGTGCGCGTACTTCTGCTGGCGCGAGACCGGGCGGACCAGGTCGGCTCCCGCTTCTCGATCCGAGGCGCCGGGGGAATCACCCAGCGGGTGCTGCGGATCACCGGGGTGGAGCGTCTGCTCCTCGGCCCCGAACAAGACGGCGGGCCAGCCGCGCGGCTCGGGTGATCCGCAGCTCGTGCACCACACCCTCGCCAGGGGGCGGTGTCACCAGGTGTCCGGGCGGTCGAGATCGCGGGCCGGCTGGTACCCGCCGAGGATCGCCAAGCCCTCCGCCTCGGTGTAGCCGTTCCCCCGACCCTTGCGGAACGCCTCGACGTGGCAGGGCCTGACCACCATCTCCAGCACGTCCCTGCCTTGTCGGCGGACCCGGTAGGGGCCCGCGACAAGGTCTCCGCGGCGGGCGTCGTCGCCGGCCGGGGCGAGTTGCGCCCGAACGGTCAGCCAACGACCGGATGCGTCACCGACCACCAGAGAGCCCTCGACGAAGGAGTCCCGCGCCGACCGGCCGAGCGTGACCGAGCACTCCAGCAGCCGTCCGTCGGGCGGCAGCGACTCCAGGCGGAACGGCACGACACAGCGGTGGGCGCCATCGAACCGGACCCGGCTCGCCGTACCGGCCGCCTCGTCCCGGGTGGTCGCGTAGATCTCCAACTGGGCCCAGAGCCCGTCGGCGGGTTGCCAGCGGACGAACCACAGCTTCCGGTCGCCGGACGGATCGAACCAGGCGACCCCGGGGCGGTCGCCGACCCGCACCTCGGTCCGTCCCTGCGGTTGCCCCTGCGAGGACAACGTCTGCTGGAGCCCGTCCAGCAAATCTTCGGTACGCGCCAACACGAAACGAGCCTGACCGGTCGGGCCGCGAAACTCGACGCTCTCGATGCCGCGCCCGGTGCGCCACGACGCGGAACTGGCATCGCTCACCAGCGTCTCGGTCGAGAAGTGCACAGTCGCGGGATCGGCACCGACCTCCTCGGGGCGTACGGTCCCACCGCTCTGTGCCTCCGGCAGCATCAACGCCGCGGCCGGCATGATCGGGTCATCGGTGGTTCCGCCGCCCGGAAACACCAGCACCACCGAGGTGAGAGCGGCACACGCCGTCGCCACACCGGCGGCGATCAGTCCTCGTCGCCGCAGTCGCAACCGCCGGCCACGATGACGGGCCCGTTGCACGATCGGCGTCGGATCGATGTCGCCGCCCGCCCGACGCTTGAGCGTGGTGGCGAGCTGCTCGTCGAGGTCACTGAACATCAGAGCTCTCCTGCCCATGCGTGGGTAGCTGCAACCTGCCGCTGACGCAACGTCGCCAGGGCCCGCCTCGCGTGTGTGCGTACCGTGCCTGTCGAACAGGCGAGGATCTCGGCGATCGAGGTGTCGTCGAGATCCTCGTAGTAGCGCAGAACGATCACGGTGCGCTGACGCGCCGGCAGATCACAGACCAGCCGCCACAGTGCGTCGCGCTCGGCGACCCCGGCGGCCTCGTCCACGTCGCCCGCCCGATCGAGCACCGCGGCAACCGAGATCTCGCGGCTGCTGAGCCGACGCCACCACGAGTTGTGGGTGTTGACGAGCATGCGCCGGACGTAGGCATCAGGACGGTCCGTCCGTGAGATGCGACCCCACCGGGCGTACGCCCGCGCGAGGACATCCTGAACCAGATCCTCGGCTCGGTGCTCGTCACCGGTCAGCAGCCGGGCGAGCCGCACCAGCGCCGAAGTGCGAGCGAACGCGTACTCCTCGAACGTCACGCCCTATTAACGCCTCAGGCCGGCCGCTCCGTAGACACCCACCGGGCACTTTGTGCGCCGCAGGCCGGGAGTGCGGCGCACGCGGCGGCGGTGTCGTGGGTCCAGAGGATCACCGCGCCCGCTGGCCTTGGCACCGGCAGGACTTACTCCGTCCTCGGAGAAAATCTATGCGCGAAGCGCTAGACATTCGCGCCGTCGCCAACTAACGTTCCTGTGGTCGAGAGCAGAGCAAACAAAGACGCTGACGTTGCCGCCCCGCACGAGGGCGAAGGAGTGGGGCAGGGATCTTGCAAGTCCTGCTCGGTTCGGCGGCAGACATGTGCCGCAGTTAGGCAGTACGCGTGTGACAGCGGGTGGGGCCAACGCTTGTTCAGGGCTTCACCCGAGGTGAGGAGAGTTCGTCGTACGTGTTGGGGCCATGAAGTCGCGTGGGGCTCGGACACCGACGGATAGCACGGAGTACGACAGAGGAAATCAGAGGCAAGGGAGGGCATTACACCGTTGGATCGCCCGCTGCCAGTCGCAATCGTGGGCTGGGCGCGGACACCGCAGTTTCCCTCGAACGAGAGGTGGTCTCCGGTCACGCTTATGCGATCCTCGCACCCGAAGCCGTCCCTGACGGCTGGTGCGGACAAGACAAGCCGACGTTCTGTCGGTAGATGGTGTTCCTGACCCACAACCCTTGGGCCCCGGTGCTTCCGAGCACCGGGGCCCTCGTGATGGAGGTTCCATGGCTCAACCCGACGACATGCTCGACGATGAGGACTACCCCGCCTACACGATGGGCCGTGCCGCCGAGATCCTTGGCTGCTCGCAGGATTTTCTACGCCGGCTCGGCGAGGCGAAACTGATCGACCCGCAGCGCTCCAGTGGGGGGCACCGCCGTTACTCCCGCTACCAACTGCGCCTTGCCGCGAGGGCTCGGGAGATGTGCGACCAGGGCACCGACATGGCCTCGGCCTGCCGGATCATCATTCTTGAGGACCAACTCGAAGAGGCCCTTCGGCGCAATGAGCGTCACCAGCAGGGCTGAGCACACCGTCCGTGCGGGCCTGCCCCCACGATGAAGCCGAGCGCCACGCGGTCCCGCACCCGGAAGGACTCGGTGAAGCCGAGGCCGGCGTAGAACTCGGCGGCGCGGGAGACGTCCTCGCTGAAGAGGATCACCTGAGGAGTGCCGAACATCGACACGGCCCGACGCCATCAGCGCAGTGGCTTCTCGCTACGCGGGCACGTCCCATGAACTCCCGCAAGCGCGCGTTCGCCCAGCACGACTGCCCCCGCCGCATCCGCGACGGCCACGCACGGCGTTGACGCGCCCGGCTCGACGACGCATCGAGCCGGGCGCGTCAGGTGAGCTATGGCACGAAGCGCGAACGGCGTCGGCGGCCGATCAGGTAGCCCGCGCCGCCGAGGAGCAGGAGCACACCGCCAATGCCGGCCACCGTCGCGGTGTCAGCACCGGTCACGGGCAGCCCACCGCCCTCGCCACCCTCGCCGCCGGGCCCGCCCGGGCTGGCGGAGACGGTAGGAGTCGGTGCGACGCTCGTGGCGCTGGGCGAAGCGCTCGGTGTGGGCTGAGACGTCGGCGTCGGCGTGGGCTGAGACGCGCAGTCAAGCTCACGGGCGGCGTACAGACCGTCATTCAGGTAAGCCAGGTAGGCATCGACGGTCGCCTCCCCGAGCACCTTCTGCGCGGCCGCCTCCACGTTGGTGCCGGCGTCCGTCAACGTGCGAACCACAGTGATCCGTAGAGCCACCGACCAGGCATTCTGTACGCCCGTCTTGAGGAATGCGCGGAGCTCATCCTCGGTGCCCTTCAGCGCATCCTGAATGGCGCCGGGCAGAACGGGCAACTCGTCGGCGTTCGCCGCGGACAGGATCCGGGCGGCCAACACCCGTACCTCCTGCTCGGTGGCCGCTGACGTTCGTCGCACCCTTCCCGTACCCGGAGGAGGCGCAACGGAAAGCGGCCAGGGGAGCCACTGCACCGGTTGCGATATCGAACCTGCTGCTGGCCTTGGTCTACATGGGTCCGCTGGGCAGGTGTACTGGGCGCAGCGGCTTCAAGGCTAGGTAGCGGATCTCCGAGCTGCATGAATGGCTGTACGGGTCGAGGTGATCGACGGGACCCTGCGCGGCAAGCCGCTGACCTGCGGTGGTGGGGGTGCGCCCGGCAGGATTCGAACCTGCGGCCTTGGGATTAGAAGTACCTCCGCCTTTAACGCTGTGGCGACCTGCATAAACCCTGGTCGCTGACAAAGGGCGGAAGGCGAATACTCTGCTCTGTGCTACAGCGTTAGTCCTCGGCCACGTAGACGCCACTGCCCGCCCGCCCAACCGTGAGCCCCCGATCGCGCGTCAGCTCCAGGGCGCGCTGGATCGTCGACACGCTCACCGAGTACAGCTCGGCCAGCTCCCGCAGGGTGGGCAGCCGGGAACCCGCCGGGTACTCCCCGGCGCGGATACGGTCGGACACGTCGTCGGCGATCTGCCGCGACGACATGGGTATGGGCATGCTGATGTGACTCTCCCTGGCTGGCACGGGGAGTCGATCACACCGCCACCGTCATGCTCAAGCGCTGCTTGCACATTGCGCACTGTGTGACCTAGCTTGAGCAGCGGGAAGACCGTCCCTGGTTGGCACCGGGTCGTGAAGCCCAGGCCGGGAGGCGGCCCCCGTTCGCCTCCCGGCCTCATCGTGTTTCCAGGCGTATCGTCGGTAGTGGCAGGCCCGTCGGTTGTAGCGGTCGGCGGGCCGCCCCAGACCGCTACCTGGGAGCCCCGATGAAGAAGCCCACCACAGGCGACAACCTCGCCCGCCTTCGCCGTGCCGCGAAGCTGAAGCAAGAGCAGCTTGCCGAACGCGCTGGGCTGAGTGTCGAGACGGTCCGCAAACTGGAGCAGAACCGGCCCGGTTCACCTAGCCTCGGCACTCTCCACGCGTTCGCCCGCGCGCTCGGCGTTCATACCTCCGCGTTGATCGGCGACGCGTCCGAGGCCGCCGCCCGGGACGAGCCGGATCATCGCCCGCTGTCCCTCGCCGAGATTCGCCGCGCGGTCGCCCCCGTGCACGGGCTCACCGGCGCCGCGCTGGCCGCGCCCGCCGGTGACCCACCACCCGTCGACACGCTGCGGGCCCGGCTACGGGCAACCGACCGGGCGTACCAGGCCAACGACTACGCCGCCGCGCTCACCGCCCTGCCGCCGCTGCTGCTCGACGTGCGCGCCGCCGTGGACCTGGCCGACAGCGACGCCGAGCCAGCGGCCTACGCGCTACTCGCCCGTACCCTCCACCTGACCGGGAACCTACTCATCCAGCTGCGGGCCGGAGACCTGGCGCAGACAGCACTCACCGATGCGCTCAGCGCGGCACGTCGCTGCGGCGACCAGGTGGTCGCCGCCACCGTCATCCAAGGGCTCTGCTGGCTGCTCATGCGGCAGGGCCGATTGGCCGAGGCCGCTGAACTCGCGGTGACCACCGCTGATCAGGTGGAACCGCGCTTCTCCCGCGCGACTCCTGGCGAACTCGCCGCGTGGGGCTGGCTGCTCATGGGCGCCGCGGCGGCGCACGCTCGGGACAATCGGCCCGACGACGCGGCCGAGCTGGTCAACGCAGCTGCCGCGGCGGCGGTGCGGATCGGTGAGCGCGATCCAGGCGGCGAGCACCTGTTGATGGTCGGAGGGTTCGACGCGGGTCGAGTGCAGATGGCCCGTGTCGAGGCGGCTGCGGTGGCCGGCGATCCCGGGCAGGTGCTCACGCTGGCTGAGGCGGTGCCGCCGGGGCCTACGCCGGTCGGGTCGAGTTGGCAGCGGCACCGCCTCGATGTGGCATGGGCGCACGCCACTAGCCGTCAGTTCGTGGAGTCGGAAGCGATCCTCACCGAGCTGGGTCGGCTCGCGCCGGCATGGTTGCGGCACCAGCGTTACGCCCGGGACATTGTGCAGACGATCGACGAAGGTCGGCGGCGGGCAATGACGGACGATCTGGCCGCGCTGGCTGACCTGGTTGGATACACGAACTAGTACGGTCCGTGCTACCCGCGTCACTGATCAACCTCGATCGTACGGTCTGTGCCTGGAATGCCGCACGCCTACCCGCGAGCCTCGAAGTGAGGGCCTGGTAACCGGCTGTTTCCCCCGTGACGTCCGGTTCCAGGGGCCCTCACCAGGAAGGGCGGGGGCGGCCGTGCCGAGAGGGGCCGGCCGCCTCAGTCCCTGAGGCGAGAGGGCACCGCGATGTGGCTACCGTTCCGCCGGCGCCGCCGGCCTGCGCAACTCGACCAGACCGTCCAGGCTGCCGGTGGTACACAGCGGGCGGCCGAGACCCCCGCACCGCCGGCGTGGGATGGCCCAACTCTCATGACCACCGTCGCTCCGCTGATGACCCCCGGCCAGGTCACCCGTACCTGCGGGGATATGCGGTGATGGCCGAGACACCGACCACCGTGCACGAGGCCCGGGAAGCGGAGCGCGCCCGAGGACAGCAGGCGGTGGACGCCCTCGATCGGCGGCTCGGCGGCCAGCACACCCCGCTCCGGCCGGAGTGGGACTGCGGCACCTGCGAGCAGGATTGGCCGTGCCCGCCCGCGCAGGTGCGCCTGGCCGAGGCGTACGGCCGGGACCGGGTCGGCCTGGCCATGTACCTCGGCGCGGTGTACGCCGCTGCGGTCAACGAGCTGCCCGTGACCCTGACGGGTGAGACGTGGGTTCGGTTTGTTGGCTGGGTGCGCTGAAGCCCCTGCCGCAAGGTCCGTCCCGCTGCATGGGCTGCGCCTCGTGGAAGTTGAGCCAGCATGACTGCGGCGGCAGCCGGATCCCTCAGGAGGAGCTCGGCTGGTGGTGCGACTGCCCCGAGGGCGAGTGCCGTCAGCGACAACAGGGCATCTGGCCGCCAGGGCCATCAGCGACAGCCCGCCACAGAGGGCGAGCGCGACGTTGATCAGCACGAAGCAGCCCCCGACCATCGTGGTCGGGGGCTGCTTCGCGTTTAGCTGGCGTCGCGGTGCTTCTGCCTCATCCGGTTCCACACTCGGCGGCCGATGCGCCACCGCTTGCCGGTGTTCTTGCACCACCAGCAGCGCCGAGAGTGCTTCGGGTTGCTCTCGGACCGGTGGACGCCCTGACCCTTGCAGCACCAGCAGTCCTTGAGCGGGAACAGGGCGATCCGCACGACGTAGATCACGATGAGGGTCAGGGCGATAGCGCTAGCTGTCAGTGGGCCTCTCACAACGCCTCCACAGGCCGAAATCGGGGTTTGGGCGGTAGCAGGGTCTAGCGTCATTTCCGCTGCTCAGACGGGCTAGCGGAGGGGCTAGCGCTAGACCCCACCGGGGCTATCAGGACTCGACCTCAGCGAGGTCGGTGGAGGCGATCGTCTCGGCCGACTTCTCGGCGATCCTGGCGTCCAGGGCGGCCAGCTTGACGCCCTTGCGGGTGGTCGCCGTGCCCTCGATCCGCCGGCCGATGCTCACGGTCTTCACGCCGGCGCGAGCCATCCACGCGCCGAACACCTCGACGGTCAGGTCGGCGTACGCGTCGGGGTCGAGGGCCTGGAGCCGGGGCACGATCAGCTCCGACCACAACGCGTCTTCGCCCTCGTGCCATACCTGCCGGACGTCGGCGAGCAGGTTTCGCAGGGCGATGCGCGGCACCTCGACGGGCTGCTCACCGCGGCGCATCTCGAGCGCCCGAGCGACGACCTTCTCGGCGGCGGGGTTGTCGACGTACGACGACCGGCACGGGCGGGTCGGGCCGGCGCCGGCCCGGTAGCCCCAACCGGAGTCCTTCGGGCCGGTGGAGTCGCCCGGCTCGAACTCGGTCGGGCGGGCACCTCGGGCGTACGACCCGGTACCCAGCACCAGGTCTGTCTCCGTGTGAGAGGTGACCGCGAGGCAGGTCCGCAGGGCGATGTTCGAGCTGATGCCGCGCGGCACCGACTCCTTGTCGATGCGCTGGGTGGCGAACACGATGTGGATTCCCAGCGCGCGGCCGCGCTTCACGATGGACGTGAGCAGGAACTTCGCCCGCTTGCCGTGGGTCGGGTCGGTCAGCAGCTCTTGCAGCTCGTCGAAGAACGCCACCAGGGGACGGAGCCGGGCGTCGTGCTCGGCCATCCGCCGGTTGACCTTGTTCGCGGTGTTCATGCCCTGCGCCGCGTACTTTCGCACCAGCGGGGCGCGCTCGTCGCACTCGCTGAGCAGCCATTCCAGGGCGTTGAGGCCGTTGGCCTTGGTGACCTCGTCGGCGCCCGAGCCGTACAGCCCGTCTGGGCACAGCGGCTCCAGGCAGTCGATGTCGCCGGAGCCCTTGAAGTCGAACACGACCGGCACGACCAGCGGGTCCAGGATGGCCGCGAGCAGCACCACCCGGGCCGCGAGGGTCTTGCCCGACCCGGGGATGCCCGCGAACAGGCTGTTCTTCTCGGCCAGCGAGTACGTGATGGGGCGCATCCGCTCGTCGTGGCCGTAGACGAACGTGCCGGTGAAGTAGTCGAACTCGCCCGACTCCAGTAGCGGCCACGCCGGGGCCTTCATACTGCTGACCGGCTTGTCGGCCACCCAGATGGACAGCATGCCCGGGTGCTGCCCCGGCACGGTCGCCGGCCACACCTGCGTCTTCGGCAGCCGGAAGCCGGAGGCGAGCCGCTCCCGCTCGTCGATGACGTCGGTGGCCAGCACCCCGGCGGGCAGCAGCACCAGGGCCTCATGTCCGGGCCCCTCACGGCTGATGTCCCGCACGAACTTGATGTCCTTGGCGTCCTTGACGCCCTTCACCGAGCAGGCCAGGATCGCGGCCCGGGTCAGGCCGGCAGTCAGCCGGATGAACCGCTCAGCGTTGAACACCCGGTCCAGGATCGGCGCGTCGATCGGGCGGCCGACGTGCGCCAGGAACGGCACCACGATGGCGGCCGCGAGGGCTTGAGCCCACCAGGGGGCGACGAACACGAGCAGTCCGGCCACGACGGCCAGCAGCAGCACCACCGGCACGGCCAGCCAGGCGCGGGCGCCGACCCGGCGGTCACGCTGCCGCGACAGGGCCAGGTAGTCGCCGACGTCGTTGCGGTTCGCGGCGTTCTGCCGGATGCCGAAACCCTCCAGGTCAAGGCACCAGTGGATGCCCTTGCCGGTGAGCCGGAACAGGCCGAACGGCGCATACCAGGCGGTCTTGGCCGCGTACTTCGGTGACCGGGTGATGTGGATGGCCGCCGAGTACGTCACGAACGACACCGCCTCCACCATGAGGGCGTGCCGGCCAGCCTTGGACCGCAGCGATGCCGGCACGATCGGCTTGCGGTCGCCCTGGTAGCGGCTGGTGATGTCGGCGAATGTGGTCGACGTGGGCGGCGGGTCGACGGGCGGCCCGTCTTCCCGGCCGACCTCGATGGCCAGCTGCTCGCCGCGCGGCTCGAAGTAGTCCGCTTCGCCAGCCCGCGGCGCCGGCACGATCGGCTCCAGGTCATCGCCGTTGCTGTTGGGCTCTGCCATGATGGCCACTCCTCATTCGTGGGGATGCGGGGCCCGGCCGGGCGGTGGAATGCGTTGGCCGGGCCCCGCGCTGGTGGGGGGCGGGTTGGCTCAGTCCTCGAACCGCTGCCAAGCGGTCACGACGATCGGCCCCGGAATCTGCGGGTTGGTGAGCGCGCGGCTCACTGCCTGCACGTCACGGATGCTGCGGATCGGCTGCGGGAGCGTGATCTCCGCGTTGCCGACGATTCCGGCCGCCGAGTAGGCGACGAAGTACCGGTAGATCGTGGACGAGTTGATGTCCATGACGGGGTTCCCTTCGGGGTCAGACAGAGATGATCAGGGCGGACACGAACAGGAAGCCGATGTGCCACGACTGGTCGAGGGCGTACGCCCCGGTGCCCAGCGACGGGTTGTCGTCACGGTCGGCGCGTGGGGTGCCGAGCTTCCAGAACGCCGCCGATCCGGTGGCCAGGGCCAGGCGGAACAGCGGGGTTCGCCGGTCGGCGATGTAGTGGGTGGCCAGGTTGACGGTCATGCCGACCACCATCGGGGCCAGCGTCGGCCGCCAACCGGTGACGGCGGCGAGCAGGGCCAGGGCGAGCAGCTGCGTCGCGCCGTAGGTGGTGACGTGCTTGGCGCAGTTCCACCGCCCCACCCAGCCGGCGCGGCCCTTGTGGTCGGCCTGGTGCTGGGTCTGGATCCAGTGGTCGGCCACCTGGTGGGCGGCGTAGAGGGCGACGAACACCGCCGCGAACGCGCCGGTCATCGCTTGCCGTCCTTCCGATTGGTGGGCTTGAGCCAGGCGATCAGGCAGGTCACCGTGGCGCAGATGCACGCCACCCGGGAGAGGCCGTCGGTCACCACGGCCAGGCCGACCAGCAGGATCGCCATGGCCAGGAAGAGGCCCGGTCCGCGCTTCACCGCTTCGCCGCCGTAGCGATCCGGCCGCCCAGCTCGACGAGGCAGATGGAGGCGACGACCACCAGGCCGTCGACCGACAGCGGGAGCAGGTACTGCGAGCCGTTCGTCTCCCCGTACCGGGACGCGACCGCCGCCATGTGCCAGTAGGACACCCAGGCCGCGATACCGGCGATCATCGCCGTGGCAGCCCACCGGCCCACGGCCAGCCGGCGGGAGTGCACCGGCACCCGGGAGATCAGCTCGATGGTGAGCAGCAACGCCAGCGGGGACCAGGCCGAGATGACCTGACTGATGAACTCGTCACGGGCGTGCAGCACGTTCCCGGCGATGCTCGCGGCCACACCGAGGGCGAGCACCAGGCGCACGCCCCAGCGGATGCGGACCAGCGACTTTCGCTCCTCAGCGCCAGCCCGGGCCGGTGCGAGGGTGATCGGCGTGCCCGGGTGTCCGTCGACCGGGACCTGCGCCGACGCCTTGGCCGTCTTCTGCCGGCGGAACCACCGGCGGCGCGGCTGGTTTAGCTCGTCGGCCTCGGACTGGCCCGGGTGTCCGTCCGTACGCATCTGCGCCGCCGCGACCGCCTCGTGCATCTCCCCGTAGGCGTGCTTCTCGGCGGTGATCGGTCCGATCGGCTCGGCGTAGTCCCACGAGTCCACCGGCTGAACCGGGTTGGTGTCCGCCTCGGCGGGTCGGCCGGTACCGGCGATCAGCCGCTCACGCAGTTCGGTTGCTTTGGGTACGCCGATCTTGAATTCCTTCATCAGCCGGTTCCGGCTGGGCACCTCGCCGAGCTGGTCGGTGAGGGCGAGCGCACCCGGATACAGATCGTCGATGGTGCGCGGGTGCGCGCTGGCGGGGGCGGTCATCGGGCCATCTCCTTGGTGCGCTGGGCGGCCCGGCGGCGGGCCTCGGCGTTGGCCACCTCGAGCCGGCCCCTGGCGGCGTGCACCTGGCCGTACTGCTCCGCGTGACGGTGGACCAGGTGGCGGGCGATCAGCCCGACGGTGGCGGGGACGGCCAGGCCGCCGCCCACGATCAGCAACAGCAGCTCGTACTCGTTCACCGGGCACCCCCGGTCCAGCTCGTCGACACGCACATGCCGCCGGCGCCGGGATCGGGCGGGCAGGGGTTGGCCGTGTGGTTGTGGAACGCGGCGAGGCCGGCGAGAACAGCGCACACGAGGACGGTGCGTTTCACGATCCGGTCGATCATCATGGACATGGGTCGGGCTTCCTCCCGATCAAGGCCCTCGGTCAGCGGCGGAATCGCGGACCGGGGGCCGACTTCGTCTTTCGGGGCAGCTTGCGCGTTTGCGTCTCTAGTGAGACGCTAACCCCCTCATCCAGTGCGTGTCAACTGAGACATGGAGGCTGCTACCGTGACCGACGTGGTCCGCCCAAAAAAGGTCCTCACCGAGGAACAGCTCGCCCTACTCGCCGAGGCCGTCGCAGACGCCAAGCTGGCCGACGCCGCAGTCGAGAAGGCGTGGGCGTCGATCAAGAAAGCCCGGGACGCGGGCGTCGGCGACATGCTGCTCATGGACCCCAGTCAGACGGGCTGGAGTCGGGCCACCCTGAACCGGCGGTACGGCCCCCGCACCGACTAGCCCACCCCGCACGAAAGCGGCTCCGCCAGAGATTGGTGGGGCCGCTTTCATGTCTCACTTGACACGTGATCCCTATCCGAGTAACGTCTCATGTGAGACGCAAACGGGTGAGGGGGGCGAGAATGAACCGGCAGACGAAGGTCACCGCAGAGAAGATCCGCACCGGCCAGGCGCTGATCATGTTCGCCGCGATCGCCAGCACCGGCACCCCCGCCCGGTTCGTCGACGGCCCGGCCGGAGCCCGGCACCACCTGCTCACCGAGCGCGCCGCCACCCGCCGCGACCCGCGCACCGTCCGCACCACCCACGACGGCCGCCGAGTGATCATGCGCCGGACAGGCCGCCTGGCCTGACCCACCCACCAATTGAGAAGAGGACACCGCATGTCGAACGTGAAGCTGCTCGCCATCGTTGGCACCATCAACGCCGCCGTCGCTGTGCTCGCACTGGTGGCCGTCGTGCACCTTGTCCTGCCGGCCCTCGGCTACTGAGTCCCGAACTGACCCCCGACAGCAAGCCGCGCCCCTCGCCACAGAGGCGAGGGGCGCGGTGCGTAGCGGCAGGGCTAGGACGGTCGGTTGATACCCACGCAGACGATGAGCAGCACAATCACGGCGCCGACGATCGCCGTGTGCGCGAGGGTCATCGACCGCTTCACCACCACCCCAGCGGGCGTCGGCGCGATGGAGGCTGCGGTCCACGGGCCGCGTTCCACGACTACCCGGTTGCGGTTGCTGCGCGGTGTCACCCGGAAGCCGGCTGCCGTGGCGGAGGCGACGGCACTGTCCATCGGGATCTGCCACGCGCCGGTGTAGACCCTGCCGCCCGTGAACGGGCCGCTCTCCGGGCGGGTCGGGTCAGCGGGTGTATCGGGGGGTGGCGGTCATTGCGCGCTCCATCGACGGGGGTCGGTAGCCGGTCACTGTAGCGGCCCTGGGCAAGCGAAAACGCCCCCTGCCCAGCCGTGAGGCCGAGCAGGGGGCGCTTTTCCGTTCGCAGCGAAGCCGATGCTACTGCTCGCCTCCGACAAGGCTCGGCGACGCGGGCTCCCCGACGCCGGCCGACACGATCGACGTCAGCAGCGACAGCAGCGCCGCGCCGGCCGCGACCCCGCCCGCGAGCGGGAAGTCGGCGTGCAGCACGTTGAACCCGTCGAGGGCCCACAGACCCAGCAGCGACTGCGCAGCGCTCTTCCCCGCACGCTCGGCGGCGGCCTTCCAGAACTTGCTCGTGAACATCGAGCCTCCTCAGACTCTCGGGGGCCAGGACCACTGGCCCGGCTCGTCGCCGGGGGCGACGTTGAACTCGGCGAACCCGCCCTTCTCGCTGGGCGTGAACACCCACAGGTGGACGTGCTGGTCGCTGTCGAGCGCCGGCACCTCGTCGGCGGCGACACCGCGCGGGTCGAGGGTCTCGACGTCGGCAGTGACGATCGCGGCGCGCATGGCGAGCAGGCCCTGCTTGCCGCGGTAACGGACGATCCGGCCGGTGGACGGCTTCACGGGTACCTCCTTGGGTACGGTCGTCGGATGGTGCATGTGCCTTCTCTGCCGGCCACTGACCGGCTCACGCTGGCCGGGCTGTCCGGGGTCGCCGGCCGGTACGGCACCGGCAGCGACCGAGACGCCCCACGCGACCAGGCGGTCGCCGCGGTGCGTCAGGTGTCCACAGACCCGCGGTTGCTGGGAATCCAGGCCGGGGTGGCGTTGGCCGACCCGAAGGGCATCAGCGGGCCGACGGTCGAGCTGCTCCAGGCGGCGGGCGCCGACATGGAGGTGGCCGCTCAGCACGCGGCGGAGGTGCGGGCCCGGCACGAGCGGGCCGGCATCCGGTACGACCGGACGCTGGACTAGTCGGCGACGCAGGCCGCGATCTGTTGGGCCCCCTCGGTGGTGACCACTGTGATCGTCTTCGCGGTGGTGCCCGCCGGACACTGCGCGCCCGCTGGCCCAGCCTCTCCCTGCGGGCCCTGTTCGCCCTTCGGGCCCTGATCACCAGGAGGCCCCGCCGGGCCCGTTGGGCCGGTCGGTCCCGGAGGTCCCGCCGGGCCGGCGGAGCCGGGAGCGCCATCGGTGCCGTTCTCGCCGGCGACACCCGCACGGCCGGGAGCACCGGGCGGACCGGTCGGCCCGGGCGGGCCAATGCTCCCGTCGGTGCCGTCCCAGCCGCGTGGACCCTGAGGCCCCGGCGGACCGGTGACGGCCTGCGGATCCCGGATGATGTCCTCCGCTGGCGGAGCCACCGGGTCCTGCCCGGCGTCCTGCGCCTGCTGACGCTGCTGATCCAGGGCACTGGCCAACGCGTCGTTCTGCGCGCGTAGCACGCCGATCTGGTACGTCGCCCAGGCGATCATCGAGGCGACCACGACAGCGGCGAGGATCGCCGCCCAGTCCCGCCACCTGCCCCGGCGGCGCGCCCGATGCTCGCCCGCGGTCGTCATCATCATCTTGGCCCCTGAAGGTTGAAGTAGATGGTCACGATCAAGGCGGCGCACGGGAACACGACGGCCGAGATCAGCCACCGGGTAAGAGTCCTTCGCTGCTCTTCGCCGTCCTTCACCCGCGCCTCGAGCACCCCGACACGGGTTTCCATCGCCAGCCGCTCGGCGGCGTACACCTCGCGGAGCACGTACGAATCCATGCGCCGGCTGATCTCGGCGAAGTCGTCGTGGAAGTCGCGGCGCATGGAGTCGAGCCGCCGCGCAAGCTCCGCATTGGTGATGTCATCGCCGGGCACCGGCGGACCTCCCCGTGATGGTGGTCGGTCAGGCGACGAGTCGGCGGGCCAGCTCTTCGGCGACCTGCTTGGCCAGGGTGGGCGGGATGGCGGCGACGATGCGCTCCGGAGTGAGCTGGGCCAGGATCGCCGGCGCCAGCTCGACGGCGACGGCCCGCTCGTCGACCAGGTCCCGGCCGGCCAGCTTCGCGAGGTCGTTGCGCAGTGCCGCCAGCTGCCCGCCGAGGCTGACCAGCGTCGGGTGTGGGGGCGTGTAGGCCTGGCCGGCTTCCTTCAGTTTGTGGTCCTCACCGAGGGCCATCCGGGTGTAGACCTGGCCGATGGAGTTGCGGCCGTCCAGCGCGACTACCGCCTTGTAGACAGCCTCCAGTCGGTCGCTGTCGACGTCTCCGAACATGTCGTCCTCCTGGATCAATCCGATGGAAGCGAGGTAGCGGCGGAACAGGGGCCGCTGGTCGCGGCCCGCCTTGATGGCGTCGCGGAAGAAGCTGAAGTGCGTGTGCCAGCGGTGGGAGCTGTCGCCCGACTTCCGCTTGCCAAGGCGATCCCACCGCCGCACGGTGGTGCCGTCGGGGCTGTAGATGATCTCCCGGATATCCCGGGTGTCGGCCGCGTCGGCCTCGCACTGCCCGACGCACCACACGCTGAAGCTAGGCAGCGTGTGAGTACGGCCAGCGGAGCGGACGTTGAACTGGCCGACGTCCAGCGCCGCGGCGTCGAGGGTCAGCCCGGCCCGGTCGCGGGGCGACTCGACCACCGAGTAGTCGTTCGTGACGACCCGGTCCGATCCGCAGTGATAGCCACCCCGGTGGGCCGTATCGCCGACGATGCCGACCTCGCCCGGGTCCAGGTCGTCTGGGCCGGGGGCGTTGTCGAGGTGCGTCAGCAGCAGGCTGCGGACGGCCAGGAGGTTGGCGGGTGCGCGGGTCACGATGCCTCCTATGTCGTTTCGTAGGTGATCGACCAGCGCAACCTGTCGCCGACCGCCCATGTGAACGGGACGCTCGCCGAGACCACCCCGCCGACGGCGCACACGGTCAAGTTGGTGGCAACGTTGAACTGGGTGCTGCCACCGATCCGGTTCACGCTCGACGCCGCCGACAGCAGCACCGCAGAGCCAACGTGGAGCGTGGCGGACGCGGCAGTCGTCGGCGTCGAGATCAGCCACCCGCCGACCCCGTACGTGGTGGTCGAGCCCATCTCGATCTGCCCGGTGTAGTGCACCGTCGTCCCGATCCGCTTATACCTGCCCGCGATCGTCCCGTTGCTCAGCACCGGGTTCGAGGTAAATGCCGTCCACGTCGGCGTGTACGCCACCCACCCGGTGGCGTCCAGCAGCAGAGCCCAGGTCGACCCGGTGTATACCCGGATCAGGTCGGTGTCGGTCTCGTAGATGACCATGCCCTCGGGGGGCGACGACGGCCTGGTCCCCGACGTGCAGACGATCACCGCCTGATTCATCAAGTACGTGTTGACCTCGGCTGCGGTCAAAACATCGCCGTCGGCGAACGCCTTGTGTGCCACGGTCCCCCCTCAGTCCCAGTAGTGGCGGCCCTCGGCCAGGAACCCGTCGAAACTGATCACGGGGTTGGTGTTGGTGTTGCCGGTCTCGCGGCGGGTCAGCAGGCCAGCGCCCTCCCCGGTGGGGATGACCGTGTCGACGACGCTCGTCCAACCCGGTGTCGGGTCTGACGCCGGGCGCCACGCCCGGCCACGGATAACAGTCCCGAGGGTGCCCATCTGCAGCCGCCACGTGTTCCCAGCCGAATGCGTGCCAGCGGACGTGGAGCCCAGCGACCCCGACAGGGCGTTCGAGACCCGGCGGTAAATCGACAAGGTCACGGCACCTGACGGGGCGAAGCTGAGGTTGACCGTGTAATAGGTGCCCGGGTCCACCGCCCGGCCGACCATCCACACGGTGAGAGCCGCACCAGTCGGCAACACCGGAACCGTCACGTCCACCGAGAGGGACTGGTTGGCCATGCCGACCGTCAGCATCGACGTCCTGAACACCGACGCCGACGTGAGAGTCTGCCGGCCGACCCCGCTAGCGACCGCGTAGTCCGACGCCGACCCGCCGGTCGTCGTCCACACCTCACCGGAGTCCGCCGACCCCCACCCGGACGCCACGGTCCGCCCGAACTGGTCCTCGACGATGATCGGGTCCTGCGTCTGCTCCAGGGTGAACGTGGACTCCCAGTCCATGTCCACGCCCATCTGGTGCTCGACACCCCGCACCCACGCCGGGCGCACGATCGGCGACCCACCACCAGGCGGCCGGCGAGTCACCCGCAGCCGGTCGCCCAGCTCCCGGCCGAACGCCTGCGCGAACACCCGCTCATCGGACCCGCGCGGCTTCAGCCGCAACGCCGCGACCTTCGGTTCGGGCCGGGAGCGGCGGGCCACGATCTGCTCAGCCCACACCCGCGACTCCAGGTCCGTCTGCAACAGCAGGTCGCTGCGGGAGTGCGTGCGGGGCAGGTACCGCGACACCGACGCTGGGTCCTCGCCGAGCTGCTCCGTCCCACCCGCCCGTGCCGCCCTCACCTGGTTGGTGATGGACAACGCCGGGTTGGCGAGGGTCAGATCCTCGTACGGCAGCTCGGGCAGCCGACGCGACGTCGACGACCCGGCCACCCGATCCCACTCGCACCCCGGCTGGTCACCGTCGACATAAGCGGTGGCCGTGGTGCCCTCTTCGACCTGCAGGCCATCGATCCACACCTGCTGACCGGCCGTCGGCGACCCGGACGGCCAGATCCCAAAACCCATGGTCGCGCCGGTCGCGCTGCCCGTCCACACCAGCCGCTCCCACGCATCGAACACGGTCGACGACGACCCGAACGCCGCCCGGCCCGCGACGATCGTGTCGATGCGCGGGCTACCCGTCGGCACCCACACGTACACCGAGATCGTGTACGTCCGCCCAGACGTCAGACCGGCGATGTCGTACGCCACCCCCGGCAACAGGCCGCCGGTGCCCCACGTCGCCAGCAGCGACCACGACCCGAACATCGCGCGGACGCTGCTACGGGTCAGCGTCGGCGGGGTGCCACCCACCGACACCCACCCACCGCCGGCGTACGTCTCCAAGGACGGGTTGGGCGACAGGTTGATGGTCGTGTCGCCGGCCGACGGCTGGTCACCGAAGTGCGCCACCGGCCACCGGGAGCGGGCATCCGCGTACGGAGCCGCCCGGTCCCGGAACGTGACCCGCCCCTGGGCATCCATCCACAGCTCACCCAGCTCGGTGTCCGCGTTCAGCAGCATCTCCGTCAACGCCGGCCCCGCCAGCGTCGTCGCCTGCACCGCCTCCACCCCGGCCGCCAACACCCGGTCGGCGGACGGCCAACCGATGTTGGTCAGGATCCGACCGATCCGCGCACCCGTGGACTCCCCAGCGCCCACCGCGCTGATCGCGCCCCGGTCCTGCGCCGCGAACACCTGCAGAGCGTCAAAGCACGTCACCGTCACCCGCGCCACCTCGGAGCCGTCGTAGGCGACGGACCACTGATCCGTGAAGCCACGCCACACCGGGTACGTCACCCCGGCGTGCTCGACGCGGATCCGGACCGCCCGCATCGGCTCGACCTGCGTCACCCCGGCCGCCACGTACGGGCCAGCCAGGTTCAGTGGGTCGAACCTGCGGTCGGGGTCGTTGAACGTGATCGTCGCGGTGCCCGCTTCGAACCGCGGGTACGGCCCGGATGCGTCAGTCGCGCCCCGCCGGGTCTTCACCGACGTCACGTACTCGGATACGTCGGTGAGCAGGTTGCTCGGGGCGAGCGTGCCCACGCCGAGGATGCCGCGCGTGCTGTCACCCAGATGCAGCGCGGTGCCGGTCAGCGGGGCGGTGAAGCCGATCTCCACGATCAGCCGCGGATCAGCCATCAGCCACGCCATCCCTTCCCGTTGCCGCGCTCGTACGCCTGGATGGCCCGAACCGTGACCCGTCCGACGTCCGCCAGGTCCGCGCCCGGGGCAACCTGCACGGTGATCGAGTAGTGGTTGACGACCGATGCCGGACCGCCGCCGCCACCACCGAAGCCGCCGGCCGCCGCCGTACCGGCCGGTGAGCGACCACCGCGCAGCGCGGCGCGGATCCGCTCCACGCCGGCATGCCCGCCCGCCGCGTCGACTTCCTCGGCGCTGAGAATGTGCTCACCCGGGGCCAGCAAGTACGGCTCGCTATCGACACCCTTCGGGCCCGAACCGATGACCGGGCCACCCGTCGAAGCGCCCTTCAACTGGGTGCCACCAGGAACCTTTAGGTCACCCTTGACGGTGTAGTAAATGCCCCGGTGGATGTCCTTGATCTTCCCGGCTGCGGCGATGACCCGGGCGATCGCGTCCCGGGCCGCCTTGTCCTTGATCGAGATGTCCCGCTTGACGTTGGGGATCCCGAACAGCTTGTTGGCCAACTCGCGGGCCTTACCCGCCTCCATGCCCATCGCGTCAGCAGCCCGCAAGAACGCGGCCCGGCCCCGCTCCGTAACGGCGTTGGCCTGCTCCTGCGACCCGGTCGCCGCCAGCGTGGCCTGCGACTTCCGGATCGCCGCGGCCGCGATCGCGTCCAGGGCGGCCTGGTTCGCCCGCCCCTTCTCCGTACCGTCAGCCAGGGTCTTCCCGTTGCGCTTCACCGCCTCGGACGCCGCGTCGATGGCTTCCTCGAAATCCCGGGAGGCAGCCCGCGCGTCGAGGGTCTTACCGGCGAACTCGTCGACCGCCTCTTGCAGCGACCTGATCTCGGTCGTGGCGGTGCTCGCGCCCGCGGCGGCCTTCATCAACCCGCCGAAGATCCCGTCGCCGGCCTCGGCGCCCGAGTCGCCGCTGGCGTCCAGCGCACCCTTCAGCTCGGCGATCTTCGCCCGGCCACCCTCAACCTGGTCGCCCAGTACCGGGATCCACCCCCACAGGGTGTCCGCCACAGCACCGCCGGCCTCACCGACATCCAGTAGCGTCCGATACAGCGACGCAAAGCCGGTGACCAGCGCGGACGTGGTCCGAATGCCCGATTCCGCGACGATGAACAGGTAGCGGATCGCGGACGCGCCCTCGTCGGCGTTCTCCGAGAAATCCGAGAACATGTCGCTGAGCGCCCGACCCAGCCGGGGCAAGCCCTCACTGATTTCGCGGATGATCGGGCCGGCGGCCGCCGCCGCCTCCGCCACACCGGGGCCGATCTCCCGCACCAACCCGGCCACGCCCTGGGCTAGAGGCTCGACGTAGCGGGCCGCCGACTGGAACACGTCGTCGACGTCGTCGGCCACATCCGACCACGCGTCGCCGATGATGCCGATACCCCGGATCGTCGGGCCCACGAAACGGCCGGCCGAGTCCTCAAGGTCGCCCATGATGGTCTCGCCGAGGTGCTTCCCGGCGGCCTGCACACGGGAGTCCTTCGCGGCCAGCGACACGCCGCCGATGACCCCGCCGATACCAACGCCCCCGACGACCGCACCCGCCACGGCGGCGCTGAGCGTAGGCGCCAGAGTCGCCGCCACGACGGAACCGATTACCGCGCCAGCCGGGCCGACCGGAGCTTTCGCGAGCAGCGGGCCGATCCGGGCGACGAAGCTGGCGCCGAACCCCTCGGCGGCGTTTCCACCAGCCTCAGCGAAGTCGGGTAGCAGGTCCTTCGACTTGACCAGCTTGCGCAGCTCCGCCTGCTGCCGGCGGATGCCCTTGCTGATGTCGATCCGGTCGGCCTCGTCGGACGTGCGGGCGAACGCCACCGCCAGCATCTTGAGGGACCCCTCGACGTCGGCGATCTGCCGGTCGAGGTCCTGGGCGTCCTTCTCGGTGGCGTCGAGCGACTTGCCGAACCGATCCAAACCGCCGCCGGCCCGGTCGGCCATCTTCGACACGGTCTCTTCGCCCAGGAGGCTGACGAGAATCTCGCGCTTGTCCATGAGGTCACCTCCCCTGCAGCGCCGGGTGTTGGGCCATCAGTTCCGCCCGCTCATCCGCCGCCAGGGGCAGCAGGTGGACGTGGATCTCCCGCAGGGTCATCTCGCGCAGCACTGGCGGGCTGATCGCCACGTAATGGCGGGAGAAGCGGGGGCCCACCTCGTCGAGCAGGCCGGCTACGCCTCCGCGCTCGGCGGCGAGGTCGACGAGGTAGAAGCTGGGGGGTCCACATCAGTGGCCGGAGCCGGCTCCCAGTCGGCCAGCCACACCAGCGGCTCGAAACTGGCGAAATCCTCGTCGACGCCGGCCAGCTTCCGTACCACCCACATGCTCGCGAGGTTCGCGAAGGTGAGATTCGTCCTCACACCCAGGCACATGTCCCGCACGCCCATGCCGATCTGCTGTTCGATCTCCACCAGCTGGCGGGCGGGCACCCGCACCAGCGCGGCCTCGTCGTACACCCACCAGTCCGACCCGTACCGCTCGTGGTCGTCCTCGTGAAACCGGAACCGCATCGGAGGCAGAAGCTTCATCTCAGCCCTTCGTGATTTGGTCGGCGATCCAATCGACGACCGCTCTCATCTCCCGAGCCACATCGGGCCCGAGCCCATCCACCGGCCGGTCCACGAACCCGCGCCGCACCCGCTGGTCCACCCACGGATGCCGGCGGCCCGCCGGGATCGGGTGGCGCAACACGCCCCGGTTGATCCGCACGACGTCGCGGTTCTCCCGCTTCCCCGCCCCGGTCACCTTGATCTGCACCGACGCCGAACCGCGGCGCTCCCGCACCGAGGTCCGCAGCCGCACCGACTTCGACAGCAGCGGCCCGTACCCCGACGGCATCAGCTGCACAGCCGCTTTCTGCACGGCCGGCTTCAGCGGTTTGGCCGCCCGCTGCAGGCCCCTCGACATCTGCCGGCTCAGGTCGCCGTCGCCGACCATCCGCAGGTTCCGGCGGACTGCGGTCAGCTCACGGCTGCCCGTCGCCTTGATGCTGAAAGCCATCAGGCGGTGTTGCGGGCCACGCCGTCCGGGTCGGACAGCGGCCACGCCACCGACCGGGTCGCCAGCTCACCCACCGAGTTACCGAACGGGCTGATCTGGTTCACCAGGTACGACCCGACGTACTCCGGGTTCGTCGCCGAGATCGCCGCCGACGTCGGCCGGACCTTGATGACCACAACGGTCTTCCTGGCCGCCCAGATCGTGGCGTCGACCGACGACGCGGCGAAGTCGTCGTTGAAGTTGATGGTGATCGTGCCGTCCTCAAGACCGGCGATCCGTGAGTGGGCGGAGTCGCCCATCGCGGTGTCCTGCAGCGCGGCGAACTCGATCGGCAGCTGCACGCTGGTCACCCAGTCGGACAGGTCCACCGAGTTGACCTCGACGCGGGCGTCAACAAGCGCGAACGTGGTCATGCTCTCCCCCTACTTGATGCCCGCGACGCAGGCGATGCTGAAGGTGCCGGTGATCGCGGTGACCCGCAGCCGGTACCAGGTGTCGGTGATCGCCCCCGGCACCCGGGTTGCCCAGGTGCCGCCAGCGGCGGTGATCGGCCCGAACGTCGCCCGGGTCGTCGCCGACGTGAACCCCGAGTTGTCGTCGGACTCCAGCACCGCGGTGATGGTCGTTCCGACGCCGAAGACGTGCAGGGCCGCGTAGAGGAACTGGTCGGCGGCGACCGCCCCGAGCTGGTTGCCGGTGCCCGTCGCGCCGGTGGCCACCACGTTCGCTTTCGTCTTCAGCACTGCGCCGCGGATCGCGCCCGGCGACCCGTTGCCCTTGCTGGCCTGCGCGGTCAGGTTGAACGGCGTCAGCTGCCCGACATCGCCGAACACCTGGTAGGTGAACGCGCGGGACTGGTAGAAGTACGCCGGGCTGCCCTCAACCCCGTCGTGCGAGTGGGTGATCACCTGCACGGTGCCGCCGAGCGCGTTGAACGCCGCCTCGTCGACCAGGCCCACACCGAACTGCGCGAACCCGGCCACCTGCGAGCTGACGCTCTCCAGGCCGGCGACGCGGGAATGCGCAGTCCGTGTACCGGCCGGACCCATCGTCGTCGAGATCAGCGCCTCGTACTCGATTGGCATCGTCGTCTGGTTGGTGTCAGCGGTCATGTCGTAGCCGCCGAACCAGGTGGTGATGTTGTTCGCCGCGAAGGTGCTCACGGTCAGCCCCGCTTGGCGGCCGGCTTCGACGCCGTCTCGTCGCCCAGGGTCGGGTTCGCCTCGACCGCTGCCGGCGGGTCGGCCTTCGGCAACACCTTGATGTGCCGGGCGTACACAAGCTGAACGATCCGCGTCTCTTCCGGATCCAGTTCGACGACCTGGCCGCGGCCGACGCTCTCACCCGTACGCACGTCCGTCACCCGCACGTCGCCGATCACCTCAGCGCGCACGATCTCGTCGGCGATCGCTTCGAGGTAGTGCGGGCGGCAGAACTCGACGGGGCGGATGCCGGTGCCGACGGCCGGCTCGTAGCAGCCGTCCGCCTGCCGCTTGCAGAACTTGATGTCCATGACTCTCCTACTCGGTGCCCTTGGTGGTCACGACGAGGCGCAACGTGGCGCCGAGATACTGGGTGGAACCGAGGGTGTGGTCTGCGCCGTAGTCGGACATGTAGGCGACGTGGGCGTCGGTGTGGGCCAGCCCGAGGTGCCGGGCGTTCCACACCGCCTCGCGGATCGACTTGCCGCCGGCGCCGGTGACGTAGTCGTCGAGCTGGTCCTGCGCCACGTCGAGGGATCCGTTGGGCACCAGCACCAGGAGATCGAACTGGTAGGTGTCCGAGCCTCGGCCCATCGCCACCACGAAGTTGGCGCCCTGCTCGTCGGACGGCTGCACGACGACGACGTCGCCGGCCGCCGACCCGGGCACCGTGCTGTGCACCTTCAGACCCGGGATGGCCGGTTCGAGGGTGCTCCTGACGGCCGCGCGGACCTGCTTCAGCGACGCCACTTAGCCCACCACCCCGACCGTGATCCGGATGAAGTTGTGCAGCAGGTCGACCACGTCCGGGTCCTTGCGGGTGATCCGGACCTCGCCGAACCCGTTCAGGCCGGCCACCCCGAACACCGCCTCCCGCCGCTTGAAGATGGACGCCGCGCGCAGCAGGCACGCCTCGTTCACCTCGGCGGGAATCTCCGACCAGCCGTGCCGGGCGGTGACCCGGACCGTCGCCCGCCGCGCGTGCACCGGCCACGTCCGGCCGCTGGCCGCTACCAGCCGCGTCCATGCGTACGCGCCACCGTCGACGGCGGCGTTCAGTGGCTCCATCTGCAGATCACTGGCCGACCAGGTCGTCGACCAGTTGCCGTCCGCGTTCGGGTCGGTGGTCACGACCAGGCCCTGATCCGTGGAGATGTCAGCGACGTCCAGCTCGTACCAGTCGTCGGCGACGTACGTGCGGGTCGTCAGGGCGTCGGCCGGATCCCGCCAGAACCGGCGGGCGGTGTGCTTCTCGATCGCCCGGGAGGTGGCGTTGAGCGCCCTCTCCAAGTCGGCCAGGGGCAGCTTCAGCGCGTCCGGGTCGGTGTCGCCGAAGTGGTTCCGCAGCTCTTCGACCGTCGCGTACCCGTTGACGACCGCCATGGGTCACCCGCTACGGTTCGCGCCGCCGCGGTGCTGGCGGTTGGCCGCCGGCGGCTTCTGCCGCTCCCGCTCGGGCTCCGGCTCGGGCTCCGGCTCGGGCTTGACCTCGGCCAGGGCGCCGGGCGAGTCCCGCTCGACCCACCCGGCGTCGGCCGGATCCAGCTCAACGACCTCGTCGGCCACCCACGGGCCGAACCTCTGACCGTCTCGGAACGCGCTGTACGAGTGATTCACCTTGTAACGCATGTCAGGCCCCCAGGATGAACTGCCAGGCGACACCGTCGCACCAGACAATGGCGCCCTTCGCGGCCGGAACCGCGACGACCGTCGCCGCTGCGGCGTCCTGGATCGTGAGGGCGTGGGTCGCGGCCGTGGTGTTGCGGACGTGCAGGTACACGCCAGCGCAGACACCCACCGCCGGCAGTACCAGGTTCCGGCCAGCACCGTTGCAGTCGAACGCGACCGCGTTGTACCGCTCGATCTCGTCGACGGTCAGCGTGCGGTGCGCCGCCAGGACCTCCGTGGACTTCACCGACCACCGGTTCGCCCGGCCGTTCGGCGCAGTCGCGATGTTCTCGCGTGGCATGGCTCCTCCAAGCCGAAGGCCCCGAACTGACGTGCGGTCCGGGGCCTCTACGGGTAGTCGGGTCAGATGTTGTAGAGCGTCGCGGTCGACTCGATGCCGGCGGCCGCGCCCGTCGGGGTGAAGCGGCCCATGCCGAGGCGCATCGAGTAGACGACGCGCCACTGGTCCGAACCGGGCAGACGCTCGGTCTCGACCTGCACCCGCCGACGCCAGCCGACCTTGAAACCGCGCCGGTTGAACGCGGTGACCTGGCCCTTGGTGTTGTTGGCCGGGGTGGTGGACACCTTGCCGTCGGCCTCGGTCTTGCTCATCGCGATCGTCGACACGAACGGGTTACGTCCGATCCGCGCGATCTCCCCGTTCAGCACGGTCGCCTGCGACCCGTACTTGTCGACAGTGATGAGCTCGTCGAGCAGCGCCGCCCGGTCGGCGGTCTCCGGGTCGGCGATGTAGACCAGGTCCTCCGGGTCGATCGGGTGACCCCAGTCGACGAGCCGGGCCGTGTCGATCATCTTCCCGCGCAGGCCGTGAAGCCCCGCGTAGGTGAGCGACGCGGCGGCGTCGACCGCGTTGCCGGTGTTGTCGACCAAGGAGGCGTGCCGGATGCCGTCGAACGCCAGGTAGTGCTTGGTGTCGGCCGGGTCGGCGTCGTCGAGGTTGATGTTGCCGGTCGCGGCGTTCGTGGTGTCGCCGTTGGTGACCAGGCTGTCCGAGTAGTGCGCGACGGACAGCGCGGCCTGACGCCGCAGGAACGGCACGAACGGGATGATCGAGTCTTCCTGCATCTCGCCGGACCACATCTGGTGGATGACGAACTTCTTCGCGTCGACCTGGACCCGCTGGCTGCCGGTCTTCACCGTCGGGTAGTTCGAGCTGTTGTTCAGCGTCGACTCCGACACGAACAGCATCTCCGGGATGTCCACCTCGACCGGAAGGTACGCGGTCGGGTCGGTCATCTCGAACGACTCGATCAGCGGGAACACGCGGCCCAGCTTGCGCGGCGCCTCCCACAGCTCGCCGACGTACTGCGCCCCGATGAGCTGCTGACCGTACCCGCTCTCGGCGGTGTCCATCGCGCGGATCGCCCGCTCGTACGCGCCGGTCAGCTCGAACTTGCCCTGCCGGGCCAGGTCGCGGTCCTTCCCGTGGAACTCCGACAGCGGGATCCGCGGGAACAGGTCATCGATCGCCTTGCGGTCCATGTCCCGGACCTGCTGCATCGGCAGGTAGCGGGCCTCGGTTATCGCCTCGAAGGTGCGGGTGAGCTCGTCGGACGGGCCCGGGTGGATGCCCTTGCTGGTGGGCATTCCGCGCAGGCCCGACTGCAGGTCGTAGAGGAACTCGACGTCGGCGACGCTGAGACCCCAGCGTGCGTACTTCGTGCCGACGAGCTGACGCTCTGCCGGACCCTGCCCGAACCGCAGCTTGCGGACGAACTCGGGGTCCTTGCTCAGGTCGTCGACCAGACCGCGCACCAGCTCGGTGAGCTTCTCGTCGGACGTCCGATCGGCGATCGACTTGTCGACCGCATCCATGCGCTGCCGGACCTCGGTCCCCAGCGCCTCCAGCGTGAGCTTGTCGTCGCTCATGCCTCTCCTTAGAGGTCGAAGGCTGCGAGGAGACCCCGCGCAGCATCTGGTGATACACCCGGCGCCGGCGGCGCCGGGGTGATGATGGGCTCCCCTGCGGGAGCGGGTGGGGCGAGCACGTCGCCCAGGGCGCGCAGCCGGGTCAGCAGCTGGTCGAACTCGGCGGACGACGCCCCGCGCACCGCGGCGATCAGCTCCGGGTCGACCAGGCCGCTACGGCCGGCGGTGACGAGCGCCTTCGCGTCCATCGGCACCGGCACCACGGACAGCTCGGTCAGCTCCCACTTCGTGGCCACGCCGCCGCGCCAGTAGGAGTCGGCCTCGTTCTCCCACTCGGTCACGTCGAAGCCGATCGACACGGCCGACAGGAACCCGCCGCGCATCTTCCGTTCGACCTCGCGGGCGAACTCGTCGCCGGCGTCGAACTCCAGCTCCCCGCCGAGCGTCGTGCCGTCGACGGTGATCGTGTCGGGGTTCGTCCGGCCGATCGGCAGGTTCCCACGGCCCCAGTACGAGTGCCCGTAGCCGAGCACCGGGTTGCCCCGGTAGCGCTCCAGCTGGGCGCCGGACATCCGTAGGTCGATTCCGTCAGCCTGACGGCCCTCGGACGCCATGACGACCCGCAGCGGCGCACCCTCGCGCAGCGCGGTCCGGTCGACGTAGCCGAGGGCGCGATGGATGGTCGTCATAGCCTCGCTCCATTGATCGCGAACTGACCCAGGAACTGCCGGGCCTGCATGTGGTCGAGCAGCTTCTCCCCGGACACCTGCGGCGCCTGGTCCACTGGGTTGACCTCGTCGTCCGGCAGCTGCGCCGGCGGCACGGTTGGCGCGGGCGGCTCCGGCATCTTCCCGTCCGGACCGACCTGCTCTTTGTTGACCGGCAGCCAGGGCTCGTCGCCCCACTTCACCGGCGGCCAACCGCGCGCCTTACGCCACTCGTTGATCGTCATCGCGCCCCGGTCGAGCATCTGCGCCTCACGGCCCCACGCCTCCGACGCCGACTCCTGCAGCGCTGGCACGCCGGAGAAGTCGTACTCGCACCAGTCGGGCCCCGAGCCGCGGAATCGGGGTAGGAACTGCTCCCGGACCTCGGCCGCACGGAAGTCGGCGTCGGGCTTCAGCGCCCGCGTCCACTCGATCCGCTCGAACGCGGTCGCGTTGGCGAGGGTGGCGTTCTCCATGTCGCCGAGCAGCGCCGGCTGCATCCCATACGCCCGGCACACCGCCCGGAACGTCATGCCCAGACCGGCCACGTACTCGGCGTCCTTCGGCGAGATGCCCAGCGGTTTGAACTGCGCCTCGTACCGCAGCACCGCCCACCGGTGGGCCTTCTCCGCACCAGACAGCCGGCGCTCGAGCTTGCGCTCCAGGTCCGCGGCCTGCTCTTCGGAGAACGTCACCTTGTCCGCCGGCGGCACGATCAGCCCAGCGATCTGCAGGCCCTGCTTGAAGAGCTTGCTGTTGCTGGTCATCATCGCGTGGCCGGTGTCAGCGGCCAGTCGCGCGGCGGCCAGCGGCGACAGCGCACTGAACTCGTCGATCGGGTTCGGGTACCGGTGCCACACGATCTCGTGCGGCTCGAACGGGATGATCTCGCCCGACACCGAATGGTACGCGTACCCCTGGATGTAGCCCGTCTCGTGCGGCACCGGACGGACCCGGGACGGCTTCAGCCACCAAATCTCCGTCGGCCGCCCCTTCGGGCCCTCCAGCGCCCAGTACGACTCGCCCCAGACGCCCATGGACATCTCGTCCATGCGGGCGAGGCGCTCTGTCGTCCAGTGCGGATTCACGGCCTGGTACAGCTTCACCGCCGGATGGTCGGTGACCTCGGACTTGTCCGAGCCGCGCCCCTTAAAGAACTGCAGCTGCAGGCCGGACATCAGCCGGGCCCGCTGCGCCACGACCGAGTAGACGTCGTTCGAGGTGGCCAGGTAGTCGCCGTACTCTTCCGGGCTGAACCGGGAGTCGTCGTGACCGAACGCGCCGTCCGGGGCGATCAGCTCGCCCTTGCCGACTGGCCACGCCCGCTCCGGGCTGCGCCCGTGCCGGCGGTCCTGGATGCGCTCCAACAGCCCCATCAGCCGTCACGCTTCGGACCGGCGGCCTCCCAGCCGACCATGCCTGCAGCCCACAACCACGCCAGCACCCAGCCCACCGCCCGCACCACGAACCGGGCGGTCGCGAACAGCACGAACGGCACCACCATCAGCGCCACCAGCAGCACCCGACGCCAGTCCACCTGACCGGCCCGCTCGTTGATCCGGTCCACCGTCGCCGTCAACGTCGCCGTCGTCACCGCGACCCCCTCTCACGCCATCAGCGAGCCCGTCAGCACCTGCGTCTTGTCCGGCAGGGCCAGCCACAACCGGCGCCCATACCGGGCACCCGTGACGCCCACTACAGGGCCGATGTCCACCTCGGATGCCTTACGGCCCCAGGCGATCTGCCCCGCGTCACCGATCGGCCTCGACTTCACGTTCTTCACAGCCTGATTCAGGGGCTCCTGGTCCAGATGCCGCAGCCGCAGCGGATCCGCCCGGAACACGTCAATGAACTGGCCCACGGCAGCGGCCATGCCGACGGCGTCGAGGACCAGGACGTCACCGCGCGCCGGCCGCTCCGGATCCTCGGGCACCGTAATGCCGTGCTCCCGCAGCCCGTCGAGCAGCGCCGCGGCCCCGTTCTTCCCGTCGATGACAATCGCCACCAGGTCGTCGCCCAGGACCTGCTTCCACTCGACGGCCCGGTCAACCATCCAATCGACGCCCGCCCGGTAGTCGACGACCTGGAGGTGTTCCAGGCCGTCAGCGCGCTCTCCGGCGAGGCTGATGGTGCCGTGATCGCGCAGCGGCGTGACGTCCAGCATCAACGCCACCGGGCCGGACCGTCGCGACTCCGTGTCGACCATCGCCGACCACCGGGTGGGATCCAGCACCCCACCGCCCTCCAGGCGGGGCAACCACGCACCGAGCCGTTCGATGGCGAACTTGTCACCCAGGCCGGACGGCTTGCACTCGTCCTCGACCGTCTCCTCAGTGATCCTGATCCCCAACGCAGGGTTGCAGGCGTACCAGAGGTCGCGGTCCCGAGCCCTCTCCCGGTCCGCCGGCCGGGTCGGGTTCAGTGCCGCACCCCAGTCGAAGTGCGCCAGCCGAGGAATGCCCTCCTCACCGTCGCCCCTGAGGCCATACGACCACGCCTCCGGGTCGTCCGGCGGGGTACCGAAAAACCACACCTGCCAGTTCGGCATCGCTGAAACCGTCGGCAGGATCGCCGCCATCTGCTCGCTGCTCAGCTCCTGCGCCTCGTCCAGCACCAACTTTCCGGCCGAGAAGCCACGGATCGCCGTTCGGGAACGGGTCGTGTACTGCAACATCCGACCGTCGCGCAGCTCAATCTGCTGCTCTCCGTTGGCCTGCCGGTACTGATCCACCAGACGGTGCAGGTGCTTCGCGCCCCGGATGATCCGCTCCAGCCGCACGTACGCCCTGGCGGACGTGCGGTGCTGGTGCGACGAGTGCACGATCAGCTCCTCGCCGAACATGAACAGCCACGCCAGCTCAAGGGCTTCGATGATGCCGCCCTTGCCGTTCTGCCGGGGGACCCAGCAGGACACCTTGCTCGCGGTCCAGCGACCGTCGAGGTGCGTACCAAGCCCATGCGTCAGCACGTACCGCTGCCACTCGTCGAGGTGCAGTCCCGCGCTTGCCGCCAGGTCGATAACCTCCGGAGCCGCAGAAGTCGGGTACGGCGGGAAGTTAGCTACCCGCGGCGTTTGCGAGCCTCTTCTCGCGCTGAGCAGCGAGCTGGTCAAGGATGCTGCCCCCCTGTTCCTGGTCGCCCTCCGCCCGGCCGCTCTGGCGAAGCTCAGCGACGAGCTGTTTGAGCACCGTCGCCTGCTGCCTTGCCTCAGCGAGCAGGCGGTCAATGACAAGCTCCTGCCGGTCCGGGTTGCCCTTGGCGTCGACGATGTCCAACCAGTCCTGGGCGTCGCCGTCGAGAAGTCGATGCAGCCCGTCGAGCCGGTCGGCGATGCGGCAGGCTTCCTCGAGCACCACCCGCCGGCCACCGTCGACGGCGGCGCCGCCCATGTCGTCCCAGAGGCGTTGCCCGCGCACACCCAGGCGTGACGCGTTACGCGTGACGCCCGTTACGGGTGACGGGACGGGCAGGACGTCGTCTCGGCAGTCACGATCCGGGTCGCAGAGAGTGTGATCGCCCCGCTTGTGGGCCCGGTATCGCTTCTGACGCTCCGCAGCGGATAGACCCATGACGGGCACCCCTTCAGGTGACCCTCCGCTACGCCGAAAGCTGGCGGGGAGAGATATTCATCGCTTCGCTTGGGGTGGCCGTGTTCCTCATCGTCGTCATCCCGGACCCCCTATCGGTTACACAGTGTGAGGGTCGATGGCGATGACGGCCATGGTGCGGGGTGCACGGTGTGCACGCACCCGCTCGTGCCTACGTGCCGCGCCTTTGCTCGCGTTGCACCCCAGGTGCGCCGACCAGCAGTTGTCGAGGTCGAGCATGGCCCCGCCGTCTTGCAGTTCGGTGGCGTGGTCCACGCTCTTCGACTTCACGTTGACTGCGTCGGTGGTGGGGTCTCGGTAGGGCAGGTGCCAGTCGATCTCGTGTGTGCACACGGGGCACACATAGCCGGGGGTGGCCCGGTCGCGGGCGTAGACCTGGCGGGCCAGGTAGCGGCGCCGGCCACCGAGGGCGCGCCAAGCTTCACTCACGCGCTCATCCCTTCGAGCTGGCGGGGTGGTGCGGGCAGGCCGGCCACCACAGCGGCCTGCCCGCGTTTCCCGCCGTGCGTCCTGTCCCGTGGACGCGCAACAGCCCGGTGGCGCTGAGCGCTCTACCGGGCTGTGGGCACACCTCGCCTGCAAGGTGGATGAACAAATGATCAGACGAGGGCGGGGTGGAAGTCAACCTGACGTGGCCGACCTCGCTTGCTCTTTCTGGTGTTGGCTTCGATTTGGGCGGCTTGGTCGAGGGGGTAGCGGCCGTGGATCTTGGTGAGGCCTTTGCGGTCGTGCCAGCGGCGGACCGTCGCCGGGTTGACGTCGGAGCCGAGCGCCTTAGCGATCTCCACGTCGGTGCCCCAGTAGCGGCCGTTGGCGTACAGCATGGTCATGATTCTCCGTTCGTGCTGGTGATGACGGCAGCCCGGGGCCAGATGTGGGCGACGCCTTCGACGGCACCGGGCATGCCGCAGGGGCAGCCGACGCCGATGCAGAGGCGTCCGGTGGCGCAGACGACGGTCCAGGCGTCGATCGGTCCGGCGGTTTGGACGTGGAGCTGCCGTTCGTCGCAGTGGGGGCAGGCGACGCCGAGCAGCGGTGCTCGGTCGGGGCCGACGCCGACCGCCTTGCGGATCCAGCCATCCTCGTCCTGGAGGTGCTTGGCGACGACGGCAGCGGTGCCGGGCTGGAGGTCGTCGAGGGCGAGCAGGATCCGGCCGAGGGGTAGTTCGAAGCCGGGGGCGACCTGGTTGGCCAGCCACTCCAACCGGCCGTCGAGCCGCTCGCCCATCTCGGCCCACCGGTTGCGCCGGTCGGGTCGGTCGGCGATCCCGACCATGCCGGGTGTGGGGTCGCCGTGTCCGCCGCTGCCGGTGCGGGAGCCGTAGACCGGGGAGCGGAGCACGGATGGAACTTCCATGGCCTCAGCGTTGATCTGGGCGGCTTCGTCGGCGGCGTACTGGGCGAGGTGGCCGCGCGCCGCCTGGAGGGACCAGGCGGCGGCGGCGGCGTGCAGGTGGTGCGGCGTCACGGTGCTCCTCAGGCGGTGGTGCGGGCGGTGGTGGCCTCGGTGATGGTGACGGCGGGGGTGTCGTCCCGGTCGGTGAGCGCGCCCTCGATCCACTCGCGCAGCATGTCGACGCGCTCTTCCTGGCCGTAGTAGTCGCCGTGCCACTCGACCACGACCAGCAGCCGCGTCACACCTTCCTGCGCACCAGGCGACACGGAGTCGAGGGGCGGCTGGTCGCCTCGACCGAGCTTGTCGGTGAGGGCCTGGAGCAGCTCGACGTAGCTGGTGGGTAGGGGGTGGCAGGTGGTGAGCCAGTCGCGGAGCAATGGGGGGTCGGCGGCGAGCATGGCGATCTGGCGGGCGATGTCTCGATGGGCGTCGTGTTCTGCCTGGGCGGCGCGGGCCTCGAAGTCGGCGGCCGTGCGCACTGCTTCGGCGTGGGCACGTCGCCATGCGTCAGCCGAACGCCGGGCATCTCGGAGCTCAGCGTCTTGGCCGTCGTCGTGGCGGTGCTGTTCGGGCGTGTGGCCGCCGCCCGCACGGACGGGTATGCGGTCGGCGTAGGTGTCGGTACGGGCATCGCGCATGCGGTCCTCCTGGGTGGGGACGGGTCGGGGTGTCGGCCTGGTGCTCATCAGGCACCGGCCCGCCGGTCGAAGCGGGGTTCGTCGACGTGCCGGCGGCACGGCACGGTCTCGGCGTTGGCCAGCTCCAGGAGGACGTCGGCGTGGCAGGGTTGGTCGAGCGGGCACCAGCACGCGAGGTCCTTGCCGGCCAGCTCGCGGCGGATGTCGTCGGCCGTGACCTTGAGGAAGTGGCCACCCCGGCTCGGGTAGGCCATGCGCATCCCGAACGTCGGGGCGGTGAGGGTGAGGCGGAACAGCTCGACCAGCTCTTCGCGGGTGCCCCACCGGACGTCGGTCTTCACGATGTCGTCGGCGCTGAACCACATGTCGTGGCTGGCCCCGTGACCGCTGCATCGGCCCTCGTAGTCCCAGGCGCGGCCGAACCGCTCCAGGTGCTCCGGGCCGTAGTGGACGAGCCCTCGGGACTCGTCGCGGTAGACGAACGGGTTGCCCCAGCGGGTGGGGCGGCCGACGTAGACGGCTCCGGTGGGCATGCGTGATCCGGCGGTGCGGCGGCGTTGGATGCGCTTGGGCATGGCGTGCTCCTCAGGCGGTTCGGCGGGGCAGGTGGACGGCGTCACCACTCGCTCATCAGGTGGCGCACCGGCGGGCCATCGAGCACGAGCAGGCCGCCGCCGTCGAGGAGGCGCTCTACGACGGGGTGGCCGTAGCGGGCGGATAGCTCGTCGTAGACGGCGCCGGCCTCACCGGCGGTGTTCGTGGTGACGATGAGCCGGCGTTCGTGCGAGCAGCGGTGGTCGACGATGCGCTGGAGCTGCTCCAGCCACCAGTCGGTGACGCGCTCCCGGCCGAGGTCGTCGATGACGAGCAACGCGCAGGTGGTGGCGTAGTCGTAGGCGAGCGGTTCGGAGCTGTCGGGCTTGAGTGCCGCTGACAGGTCGGCGGCGGTCCACACCATCACCCACTGCTCCTGGTGGTGGACGGCGTTGGCGATGGCGTACGCGGCGGTGGTCTTGCCGGTGCGGGTCGGGCCGGCCAGCACCAGGGTTCGGGGGCCGTTGTCCCACCAGCGGGAGACCTTGCCGGCGGGGTCCTGGTCGAGGCGGAGCCGGTCGTACGCGGCGGTGGCGTAGCGGGAGGGCCGGCGACGGGTGTAGACGACGGCCCTGTTCGCGGCCTGCCGGGACTGGATGGCGGCGAGCTCCTCGCGGTCGGCCTGGATCTGGAGCTCAGCGAGGGTGGGGGTGGTGTCGGTGATGGTGGCGTGGCGGGCGACGCGGTCCTGCCAGTCGGCGAGGGCACCGCGGATCGGGGTGGTGGTCATGAGGCTGCTCCGGCGGTCTGGCTGGCGTAGGTGGCGACGGCTTCGCCTGTGCGGAAAGGGTTCTGGTCGGGGCGCTGGTCGGTGTGCCGGTTCGCGCCAGTGGTGCGGGCGCCCGAGGTGGGGCTGCCGCCGCGCTCGGCGGCGGTGAGCATCCAGTTGCGCCAGGTGGCCGCCCAGTCGAGCTTGGTTGCGGCTTGGCCGGTCTTGGCCGACCAGTAGTTGCGGAACTTCTGGGTCTCCCGCTGACCGTTGACGCCGGGGCAGTTGGTGGCGAACCACGCCTTCATGTCGTCGCTGACGGCGAAGTCGTCGGGGATGCGGGTGCCGCGCTTGCGCGGCATATCCCTGCTCCCTGCTCCCTGTTCCCTGCTCCCTGCTCCCTGCTCAGGGACGAGGTTCTCCGGAAGGCTCGCGAGAGTCTCCGGAGCCTCTCCGGAGGGTGCCGATTCGGTCGTGTCCTCGCTGGTCAGCGGCTCGGCCGGTCGCGGGTAGCGGGGCTTGCTGGGGTGGGAGACGCGTTGGTGCTCGTCCCAGCCGACGATGAACAGGTAGTGCCGTCCGGAGACCTCGTAACGGGCGATCAAACCGGCCGTGGAGAGACTCGTGAGGTCTCCGGAGACTCTCGCGAGAGCCTCGCGAGGGTCATCCTCAAGCGGCCAGAGGGCGGCGGTGATGAGCTTCGGGTTGTCCACCGTGACGCCGTTGTCGTCGACGTGCGTCCACAGCCCGATGAAGGTGAGCCGGGCCGAGATCGGCACCGAGGCGACGATCTCGGAGGTGAAGAACTCCGGCTTGATGGAGCGGATCCGGGCCACGTCGTGCCTTCCTGATCTATGTGGTGGCGCTGAAGATGTGCGGCAGTGGCTGGTCGGGTTCGGTGGTGAGGCCCGGCCAGCCCGGTCAGGCGGGCGCCGGGGTGGGGTACTCGTCCCAGGTGCGGCCGTCCAGCTCGCGACCGTTGGCCTTCGGGGTACGCCCGCCCCACTGCTTGTAGAAGAAGGCGGTACCGGCGGCCTGGCAGCGGTCGCGGAGGTCCCGCACCCAGGCGGGGTGCATCGGCCTGGCGTTCGGGCCGGACTCGCCACCGGCGATGAGCCAGTCGATGCCGGTCAGGTCGAGCGACGGGAGCGGACCGAGCAGCGGCTCGGCGGAGATGAATCGGACGGCGGCCGGGGTGGCGCGGAGGGCGTCGGCCCGGCCCACGTGCTCGTCGGACTCGATGCTGGTGCCGAGCCAGACGTTCGGCAGCGGCCACGTCGGGATGTCCCGGGCCGGACCGCGCAGGTTGAGAGTGCTCTCGTGGAGGTAGACCGACGACCGCCACGAGAGGTCGTTCAGGATCCGCGGCATCCGCTCCGGCCGCTTGGTGAGCACCTGATAGGTGTGCTGCGGGGTGGCGGCCATGACGGCGAACTCTCGTGGCACCTTCGCGTGGAACAGGTCAGACATCGAGTTGACGAACACCCGCCGCCCGGCGCGCCAGTGCAGCGGGACGCCGAGGGCACCGGGGTGCACCGCCAGGCCGAACCCGGGGCCGGAGGTGCGGGGGTCGCCGTCGGTCTGGTACTTCGCCGACCCCATGCCCTTCAGCCGCTTGGCCAGGGTCAGGGCGTAGCAGTTGTCGCAGCCGCCGGAGATGCGGTCGCAGCCGGTGGTGGGGTTCCAGGTCTCTTCGGTCCACTCGATCGCGGTGCTCATGCGACTCGTGTCTCCTCTGTCGTGGCGGAGGGAAGGGCATGCGCGGCGCGGATGGCGCGCTGGGTTTGGGCGAAGCTGAGTTGGAGCCGATACCGGATCTGACCGGGCCGCAGACCGTCGGCGAGCAGGCGTCGGGTGGCCTCGGTCAGGTCGATGTCCGCGAGGCGGTCCGGTCCGAGCCGGCCGGCGAGCGCCTCGGTGACGGCCCACTCGTCGGGCACCGGCACGTCCGGTTGGGTGGTGTCCGGGACGGCCGCCGGGTCGTCGATGTCCGACCAGGCGAGCGGGCCGTTCCAGCCCTTCGCCGCCGCGCGACGGGCGGTGATGGGCGAAGGGCCGGGCCGGTCGCACAGCTCCCGGTAGACGGCCTTCACCCGGTCGACCGTGGCCAGCTCCACCAGGCCGGACGACGCCGTCAGCACCGCGACCGCCGACCCGGTAACTCCCAACCGGTCGCCGATGTCCTGCCACCGCCAGCCGAGGACCGTCAGGGCCTGCAGGCGGCGGCGGATGCCGGTGCCGTCGACCAAGCGGGCGACGGCCCGGCCCTCACGCCAGCGCTTCACCCGGATCCGCTTGTGCTCCCGAGCGTGCGGGCAGCGGCAGCCGTACCGGTAGGCGGAGTCGGTGCCGTGGAACGTGGCAGTGCAGTTCGGGTCGAGGCGGCCCCGGTCGCGGGCTGGGCGGCTCACTGGTGCTCCCCTATCCGGCGGAGGTGTTCGGCGTGCGCGTCGTCGACCTTCGCGACGGCGGCGCTGGCGTGGAGCCGGTTCGGTCGGGCCCGCCCGCAGATGCAGGGCCGCTTGCCGTTGTGGTCGGCGGGGATGGCCTTGTTCTCGACGTAGGGGTGCGCGTCAGCCATGGCCGGCCGTCCGGAGGGCGACGGTGAGGCGGTGGATTTCCTCGCGCAGCAGCGGCACGTCCTCGGCGAGCGCGGCCTCAAGCAGCTGGACGGCGGTGGCGTCCTGGCGGTGGCGGGCGTCGAGGAGGTCCGTCCACCGGTCGGCGACAGCGTCCAGGTCGAGCCGGCGTGCGGGCGGCCCGGCCGGTGCCTGCATGTGGCCGACACCGGGGAACGGGATCACGTTGCTCGGCTCGTACCGCCGGCAACCTGTGCTCGGGCATCCCCCGCGCTGGCCGGGCTTCACGATGGTGTGCAACGGCTCCAGCGCCCCACACACGCACTGGCCGGGTTCGACGCTGACGCGGCCGTTCGCGGCGCCCGGGTCCCGGCGGGTCACCGGGCACTACCCGGCAGCTCCGGGGTTCCGGTGCTGGTGTGGGTGTCGACCGGGCAGCCGGCGGCGGTGAAGATGCCCGCGACGACCTCGGCCGGGTCGCCCAGCTCGGCGCGCATCTCGGCCAGGACCTGCCCCCGGTCGGCGGTCACGGGCTGGGTCCACTCGTTGTTGAGTGGGATCTCGGCGGGGTTGAGCAGCCCGGTGGCCTCGTCGGGGCCGACGGGGATGAACTGCTCGGTGCGGGTGGCGAGCTGCTGCGCGGCGGGGCTGATCCGCCAGCCGTCGCCGACCGGGTTGGTGATGATGCGGCGCCCGACGGCGTCGACCGGCCCGCCCTTGACCCAGCGGTGCCGGCCACCCTGGCGGGGCTTCTCGGTAGCGGGCGTGGTCCAGGCGATGACGGCGCCCGGGTCGAGGTCGATGCTCACCGGCCGGCCGCCTTCCGGACGTAGACCAGCTGCCAGCCGCCGCTGAACGGTGCGGAGTCGCAGGCGTCGCAGCCCTGGTCGTTGATCGGGCCGTGCTCCTGCTCGTTCCACCACTCGGTGTGGCGGCATTCGTGCACGAACACCTGGGAGCCGTCCGGGAAGGCGACCGGCTGGAAGGCGGCGAGCATTGACTCCAGATGGGTGACCCGTTGGCGGCCCTGGAAAGCGACGTGGGAGTTGGGTGCGCACCGCTCGATGCACACGTGCGCTTGACGCTCACGGTCCAGCTCGGCGCGCAGCTGCTGGACCTCGTCGCAGAGAGCGGGCACCTTGGCGGCGAGTAGGCCGGCGGTCCACGCCTTGTCGCCGCCGGGCCCGATGGCCGAGACGTGGCGGTTGACCAGAGTGCGGATCGCCTCGAGGTCGGCGGTCACTGGATCACCGCCGGGCCGTCGATGCGGTCACCGATGAACACCCGGTCCCAGAGGCCGCTGGGCTCCACCTCGTACTGCCCGGCCGGGATCTCGGCGGTGGCGGTGGCCATGGCGGTGTGCATGAGCGCGAACATGGGGCAGTCCCCGGTGCAGGACACCGGGTGCCGCAGCGTCCACGGGCCGCCAGTCTCGGTGACGACGAGGACGTGTCCGCTGTCAGCGTCTCGGTTCGGCTCGGTTTCGGGCTGCTTGGTGTCGAGCTGGGCGAGGGTGCGGCGGAGGTTCCCCTCGGCCGTGGCCGCGTCAGTCTCGATACCGATGCCGTCCGTGTCATCACCGTTGTTGGCGGCCCAGATATGGGTCAGGTCGCGGGCGGCGTTGATGACGGGCTGCTGGGCGGCGAGCTGCTGCTCCAGGCCGGTGACGTAGACCTCCAGCCGGCCGATCTCCTTGTCGCGCCGAGCCAGTGCGTCGCGCACCTGCTCGACTTCGTCGCAGAGGTCGGTCACGTCGGTCCGGGCGTGGGCGATGAAGGTGGCGTCGGGTCCGTTCCGGACGTGCTCGCCCTTGATGCCGGTCAGCGCGATGACGCCGTTCCGGTCGGTGGGGTCGCTGGCGTAGACGTACTCGTGGGCTTCGTGGCAGCGACGCCAGGCACTGTTCGGATCGGTGAGCCAGGGGCCGGGAGTTGCGGCGGCGGCCCGGGCGCGGATCGCTTCGAGGTCGATGGTCACCGGTTGTCCTTCCGGTCGAAGTCGGCGGGGGTGGCGGTGTGGATGTCGCGGAGTACGCGGTGGCCCCAGCGCGGCAGCGTCGGCTCCTGCGGGGCGATCGGTGCCTGTGCGGCGAGCGCGTCAACGGCCTGGCCGAGGAGCTTGTTTTCGGCGGTCTTGTCGGCCAGCTCGTCGCGGTAGTGGCGGATCCGCTCGGCCTGGTGGTGCAACCGGACGGCCCGAGACTTGAGGGCCTGGTCGCAGGTCACGAGGGCCCACGTCAGGCAGATGACGAGCATCAGGAGCACGACGACGGCGACCGCCAGCACGATGGCGGGCATCAGGCGACCCCGTCCAAGAACGCAGCCACGTCCTGCCAGCGGTCGGAGGCAGCCACCAGCAACTCGCGGTGCTCGGCCTCGGTAGCCTCCTGCGCGGCGTACAGGTCGTCGTCGCGAATGCCCTCGACATGCGTCCGGATCAGGTCGGCGAGGGTGGCCGGCTCCAACGCGTCCAACTCCCACGACTGGCTGCCGTACAGCTGCTTGTAGGAGCCGGCCCGCGAGTCGGTCTCTTTCGCCGGGTTCGGCGGCGGGTTGTACCGGCGCACCTGATCGAAGTTGAGCGCGATGCGACGGACTTCGAGAGGCGGGAGGTCATCGTCAGCGTTGGTGTAGTCCAGCTCGACGAGGCGGTGCTGACCCCAGTCCTCACCGATGAACAGCTCGAGGCGCTCCCGGATGTCCCGCGTCATGTCGATGCCCGACGGGTCGTGGTCGCCGAGGTGAAGCACGGTCACCGCCTGGCGGCCGGCGGCCATGTGACGACCGATCCGGCGTCCAGCGCGCCACAGTTCGCTTTGGCTGACGTAGCCACGGCACGAGAAGTAGGGGACGTCCAGCTCTGTAGCGACTTGGCCCACGATGCCGGCCAGCGCCTCCTTCTCGACCCAGATCTCGACGCGCCGGGGCTGGTCGGCCCACTTGTCGATCGCGTACCCCTGGGCGGCGCCGCGCATGATGTCCGCCGGGTTGTCCCAGTGGCTGTTGCGGGCCAGGTTGCGGGTGCGGTCGACGATGTACGACCAGTCGAGCAGTCCGGCCATGCGCGCCTTGTTGATGACGCTGCCGAGCCGCTTGTAGGACTGGACGGTGTTGGGGATCCAGTCGCGGGAGACGAACTGGTAGTAGAGCTGCCGCAGCGTCAGGTCGAAGCCCTGGGCGGCGTACTCCTCGCAGATGGCCTCGGCCCGGCGGATGTCGATCTGGGCGTCGGGGCCCGGGTTCCACGACTCGTAGTAGATCTTCATCAGGCGACGCCCCGCTCCAGGTCGGCGGCGGTGCGGTGCTGCTCGCGCAACGCCCGCAGGTTGAACGCGGGCATCACGATCACCGGGGCCTTACGGATCTGGCGGCGCACCTTCCGGCAGTCGCACCGCTCCTTGACGAGGACGGCACCGCAGCACGCCTTGGTGCGGACGGTGATGCCGCGCCCGGTGACCGCCCAGCCGTCCCGGTTGGCGGGCAGGCCGGTGGTGGTGGGCTGCTCGTCGATGTCGCCGCGGTCGTAGCGCAGGCCGGTCGGGTCGATCTGCGGCCCGTTACCGCCGGTGTTTGGTCCGCTCGGCGGGATGTGCGGGGTCGGCGGGGTGTGGGGGTTCGGCGTCCGCGTCATCGGGTCACACCGCACTCGGTCGGGGTCCGGTGCTCGGGGCACAGGTCCGGGGCGGTTCGGCTGCCCTTGCCCCGGCGGGGGCGCAGCTGCCAGCCGGCGCGGTCGGCGTCGAGGCGAGCGCCGTACTCCGAGTTGTCCCGCACCTCGTCGACACAGCCGTTGGCGTCACAGGTGATTGAGTAGACCGGCGGAACGATTCGCTTGAGCGTCATCGGGTCGCACCACCCTCGGCCAGCCGTGCCTGAAGCAGGGCGTTCTCGGCCCGCAGACGCTTCAGCTCCGACTGCTCCTCCTTCGGCGACTGGATGCCGATGGACAGCTCCGGTCCGTACTTCCCGCCACCCAGCTCGATCCGGGCCGTGACGGAGGGGATGTCGGTGCTGTCCGGAGCGTCGATGGTGGTGCCGAGGTAGGCGGCCCACGGGTCGAGGTCGGCCCGGCTGTCGACGACTCCGAGGCGCAGGGAGGCGAAGCTGCCGATCGGCAACTGCCGCGTGACGATGTCGAGGGCGATCCGGCGCAGCTCGGCGGCGAGTCGACGGCGCGGGTCCGTCTCGATCGGCTTCGACTCCGCGCCGGCCGCCGCGAGCTTGCGCTGCTCGTAGGCCAGCCCACCGGACTTCGCGGCGACCAGGGCGATGTAGCCGCGCGGGTCGTCGATGCAGCGGGACATCAGCTCGCGGATGCTCTCCTGGAGCTCGTCGACGGCGGCGAAGTACGACGGGCCAGGCGTCGGGGTCCGGCCAGTGGCTGGCTGCTCGTCGATGCGGGTGATGGAGCCGTACTCGATCACGTTGCCGTCGGCCAGCACCTTGACCGTGCCGAGCTCATCGCCGATCACCACGACGAACTCATGGCCCTTGTCGATGGCTCCGGCGGCGAGGAATGCCTCGCGGAGCCGCTCCGTGATCTGGTCGTGTGTGGCGTCGGCCGCGAAGGTCTGCGGCTCGATGCCGGCGTTGACGTCGAACGCGACGCGGATCGTGTCGGTCTGCGGTTGCGTCATCGGGCCGCTCCGTCCAGGGCGGAAGCGGTGGCCAGCACCTGCGCGGCGGTGACCTCCGCGTCGGGGGCGGGCACGTGGCACGACACCTCGATCACCCACCCGGGCAGCCGAGCAATGCGATCCCGGCTGACGTACACCTGGTACGGCTCGTCGCCGTCCAAGCGGTGGATGTGCGTGCGGCGGGCCGGCTGCGGCATGCCCAGGTGGGCGGCCCACTGGTCAACGGTGTCGGGGGCCTCGTCGTAGAAGCCGAGGCACAGCGCGTGGAAGTGGTACGCGTGCAGGGACTGGGGGATCGGCAGGCCGAGGGCGACGCCGTCGGTGATCAGGCGGAACGCCTCGGTCCGGTCGGCGGCTTCCTGCTGGTCGGGTAGGGTCTGCGGTTGCATCTGGACTCCTAGCTGATGGGTGGGGTGTCCGGGTGGGAAGCCCTTCGCCGTGGCTGCGGCGGGGGGCTTCGTTCGTTCAGGCCGCCTTGCGGCGCGGCCGGCGGGGGAGTCGCGCGATGCGGCTCATGTGCGCCTTGCGGCGGCTGTCGGCGAGCAACTGCAACGTCGCGTCGTCGAGGTCCGGGAACTCGGCCCGCACCTCGTCCATCCACTTCGAAGCGGCGGCGCGGCGGGCGGGTTCGGTGGCGGCGCTGCGGTCGGGGGTGCGCCCCCACCGGGTGTGGGCGCCGATCCGACCGGCGGCTGAGGGGGTCATGTCGTCGGCCTTTCGGTGAAGAGCCGCTCGTACTTCACTTCCGGGAGCGCTGTGCGTACGGCGGCGATGAAGTCGGAGCTCGGGCTGTTGACGCCGTTGCGGATCTTGCTGAGCGCAGCGGGGCTGACACCCAGAAACGCGGCCCGTGCGGCGTCGGTGACCAGGCCGAGCGCGGTGGTGATCCGGTCGAACTCGTCGACGAGGAGGACGACCCGAGGGCGTCCCGCCCGCTGCGTTTCTTGTGTTTCGAGCACGAAACAGACGTTAGCGCTGTGGCCTCGCGAAAGCAACGCGAGAGGCATCCTCCGTTCGGATGACTTTCGAGCGCGAAACCGATGGATAGAGTTGCGTGCATGAGCGAAACGACGGACAGGCGGGTAGTCGGGGGTCCTCCGTTAGGTGGGGCCGTTGCTCGCTTTCGCGTACGAAATGGCCTAGGGTTCGTGCACGTGAGCACCACGTGGGGACCCGCAGCAGGAGCAGCTCTGCGCGCCTACGTCTTGCAGCACGCGGCCAACGCCAATGCCGGGATCGAGCGGGTAGCCGACCTCTCCCGCGCCACAGGCATCAAGCCCTCGATCTACAGCAAGTGGTTCGCGGGCACAGAGCAGCCCAGCATGATGAGCCTGAAGAAGCTTGCGCCCGTCATCAAGGCGCCACTGAGTGAGCTGCTGGTGCTTGCGTGCCGGGCCGACGCTGAAGACCTCGGCCTGGAGGCCACGCCCGAGCCGCCGACGGTCCTGGGTCACCCGTTGGCGCGGGAGCTGGACGCGCTCCTCGCCGAGGGGTCAGCGTTGCCGCCGGCGGATCGCGACTCGATCGTGACGTTCCTGAACCAGTACCTGGAGCCGTATCGGCGGGCCGCCAGGACGCGCCCGCGTCGGCTCGCGCGCCCATCTGCGTGACCCTGCGTAACTCACCCGATCGGGTGAGTTGTTTGTCGTGCGGATCATCTACGTACGAGGGTCTTTCCCGTGAGAAAGATCATCGTTAAGGTTCCGTTAAAGAAGCTCATTGAGCAGCCTTCATATCTCCCACCCCCTTTCGGAGGGCAGGCATGACGAGCACAACGGGGAAGTCTCGGCAGCGGGACCCCGGCGACCACACGGGTGACATCGACGGTGACACAGGGCAAATTCGGCTCCCCGAGTCGTCAGCCGGCGGCGTCTACTGTGCCCCCGACCCACCTCTATGGACCATGTCCGGGATGCTCGCCAGCGCACTCTGCACCGCGGTGCTCTTCACCGCCAGCGTGATCACCCTCGCGGTCGTCGAGGAGGTCCGCGACGCGCGGCCCGTCAGCATCACCACCATGCACCTGCTGACCGCTGCCACCGCGACCAGCTGGATTGCCCTCATCCTCGTCGCGTGTCGTGACCGTCTCGCCCGCGGCTACCGGGCCCTGCGAGGAAGCACCGAGACAATGCAAGCACGGCAGCTGGAGCTCTACCGCCGCCAAGACCACCTGTACGACCGGTTCCTCGACCTCGCCAACCGGCAGGTGGAGCAGATGCAGATGCTGCGTGGCATCGCCGAGGACATCACCTTGATCCGCAAGGAGATGGCGGACGTCATCGGGGTCGCCGACGCTGACGCCGAGCTGCTCCTGCGCCAGGCCGTGAACGGCCACCGGCCGCAGGCCTCTGGTGGCCTGTACGTGGTGCCGCCGGAGGGATGAATCTAGGTCACAGAGTGAGCTAGTAGCGGTCCGCCTGAGAGATCCGGCGGGCCGCTCTGTGTGCCCGCTCGACCTGCGCCGACCGGCCATACAGCCGCGGCATCTCCGGGCTGGCCCAGCCGAACAGGCTCATGGCGTCGCCGTCGCTGCCGCCCTCGTCGGCGAACGTGTGCGCGGCCAGGTGCCGCAGCTTGTGAGGGTGGATGCGCGGGATCCCCGCCTGGGCGCACCGGCGCTCCAACAGCCGGTAGGCACCCGAGGTGGTCAGCGCCCCGCCGAGCATCCCGAGCCACAGCGAGTCCAGTCGCTTGGCGTCCTTGTGGTGGGCGCGCGCGGTGAGGTAGCGCTGGATGGCCTGCCCGGTCTTGGCGCCGAACGGGATGACGCGGATCTTGTCGCCCTTGCCGTGAAGGGTCACCTTGTCGTGGCGCATGTCCAGGCCGTCGAGGCGGATGCCGACCATCTCGGACACCCGCGGCGAGCCGGCTTCGCACCAGAGACGAATCATGGCGTTGTCGCGCCGCTCGCCGAACTCCCGGCCGCTGCATGCCTTGAGCAACGCGACGATCTGATCTTCGGGCACCACGGGGACGGGCTTGTCGGTCACGGCCGGTTCCGGGATCCGGTGCATCGGGGACTTCTCGATCATCTCCTCGTCCACAGCCCACCGGTAGAACGCCCGCAGGTTCCGGAACTTCTTGTGCACGGTCGCGCTGGCGTTGACCGACGAGGCCGCGATCAGGAACTCCTCGATGTCGACGCGCTCCAGGTCGAGGAGGTCGCGGCCTGGCCGGAAGTCGGTCAGCTGGGTCAACGTGATGTGGTAGCTCTTGACGGTGTCGGGGGAGGTGCGCTTCGTGCGGTGGTACCGCTCGTATGCGGCCCAGTGCAGCTCGTTGGCGTCCATGAGGGGGTGGAACCTCCCGGGGCTACAGCGCTAGCGTGATCCACCGAGGATACTCATGCGCGTAACCGCTGTAGCTCGCCCGACCGGCCGATTCTCGGGGCGTTTACGCTGGTGGTGCGCCCGGCAGGATTCGAACCTGCGGCCTTGGGATTAGAAGTCCCCTGCTCTATCCGCTGAGCTACGGGCGCGTGTGGCGTGGATGTCGCGCCCAGAGGGTACCGCCGTCCCACTGCCCGACGGCGAAAAGGGTGCCCGCGTCCACGTTGCCGAGCAGAGTCTCACGTCCGCCCCGTAGCGGGCATCCGGGTTACCGCGGACCGGCCTGGCCGTGGACCGTACCTTTGGCTGGTGCTGCTGGATTCCGACGCCGAGAGCGACGTCGCCTACGAGCTGTGCCAGGTCGTCGGTCGCGCCATCCTGCCGTATCGGTCGTCGGGCGACGTCGGTACCGCCTTCTTCTTCCGGGGCGGCGACGACCCGGTGGGGGAGTCGCTGCTGACGGCGGCCGACCTGGTGGGCGGTTCGGGTGGTGAGTTGAGCTTGCGGACGAGCGTCACCGAGCCGGCGGGGGTTGCCCCGGCCGTCATTCTCGAGGCCGAGATCGTGCCCGGTTGGGCCCGCTTTCCGGGCGACGGGGTCGCGGTGTTGCCGACCGCGGGCCTGCACCGGCACGCCGGCGACGGCGGCTGGCGGTGGCGCGTCCAGCCGGTGCCGGCGGGGATCGCCGCCGGGCCCGAGGTCGTCGCCCGCCTCGGCGCCGACGCCAGTTCCGCTTTCGTGCTGGCCCATGGGGTACGCGAAGACGGGTCGCGACCGCTGGAGGTCGCGATCGAGCGGGTGGTCCGCGACGGGGACGCCGTGCTGATCACCACCGAGCTGCCGCCGGGGTACGTCGGCGCGCCGGTCTTCATCCTGCAGGCTGGACCCACCGGTGAGGTCTCCCCGTACTGCCTGGGCCTGGTCCTGCCCGGCGTCGGCGCGCACCCGGTGGCGACCTTCGACCGGATCCGTGCCGTCCTCCCGGCGACGCCCGGCGACATCTGACCTTTCGCGCCGTCCGACCTGTCAGCCGCTGGGCGTCGCCGCCCTCGCCGGGTCGACCGTCTGCGCGCCGACCGTCTGCGCGTTGGCCGGCGCTGTGTCGGCGGCGGTAGATGCGCCGTCGGCTGGGGCGGCATCGGTCGGCGCCGCGTCGGCCGGGGCGGTGGGGCCGGCGGCGAGGAACGCCTCGGCCCAGCGGCCCACCTCGTCGAACACCTTCTTCCGTACGACGGGGCCGGAGAGCGTGAGATCGTGCAGCCCTCCGTCGAAACGGGCCAGTGTGACGTGGCGACCGAGGCGGGGCGCGTAGCGGACCATGTGCTCGACGTCCAGCACGGCGTCGGCCAGTGTCGCGTTGTCGTGCCACTTGGTGCCCCGGAAGGACCGGGTCGAGCAGGCCAGCAGCACCGGCACCTGGATGTCCAGCCCGGCGCGGAGCCGACGTTGTCCGGTGCGGATCGCGTTCAGCCAGCCGGCCCGGACCGGGAACCCGGCCAGCGGCTTCCACGCCAGGTCGTAGGTCCACTCGCCGCGGTGGTCGGAGTGGATGCTCTCGCCGTACACAGTGCCGAGCCCGAACGGGAGGATGCGGTGCGGCGCCCTGCGGCCCAGCCGGGACGCGGCGGCCGCGAGGGGGCGACGGACCGCCCAGGGGGCGTTCAGATCGAAGAAGGGGCTGTTGAGCACCAGGCCGTCGATGGTGCCGGTGTCGCGGCGGGCATCCGCCCAGAGCGAGATGATCAGGCCGCCGGTGGAGTGGCCCATCACCAGCAGGGTGTCGTGCCCGTCGTCGGCGCGGATGATCTCGGCGGCGGCGTCCAGCTCGGGGAAGTAGTCGCTGATGTCGCGGCAGAAGTTGGGGGTCTGCGCGGGGAGCAGACTGCGGCCGTATTTGCGCAGGTCGAGCGCGTAGAAATCCCAGCCTCGCTCGGCGAAGAAGTCAGCCAGATGAGTCTGGAAGAAGTAGTCGACGAAGCCGTGCACGTAGAGCACGGCCCGTCCGGTGGGGCGCTCGGCCCGTCGTCGGACCAGTGTCGCGACAACGGGGCCTTCGTCGTCGGTGCCCAGGTCGATCGTCTGCCGCTCGTACGGCGGCCCCAACACGTCCGGTTCCACGAACGCGACGCTACGCCGCCAACCTACCGAGCGGTAGCCCGTCCCCGCCCGCCCCCACTCATCCCGCGATCTTGCACTTTCTGTCCCGACATAAGGGGCAATAGCCGCTGTTCGGGAGCCGAAAGTGCAAGATCGCGGGGTGCGGCGTGGGTCAGGCAGTTTCCGCGTCGGCGCGGAGGGCCGGGTTCTCCGACTCGTCGGGCTCCAACTGCGGCTGGGGGAGGTCGCGCAGGTGCTTGTTGTGCCGGGGCTCCTGGCGGGTCTTGGCATCGTTGAGCCGGCGGCGCAGGTCGTCACGAACGTCATTGAGGGCGGCGTGCAGATCCTCCTCCGCGGAGGTGGTGACGATCTTCTGCCGGCCGGCGATCCAGCACTCCAGTGTGACCTTCTGACCACGCGCCTCCCGGTCCTTCACCGACACCTCCAGCTCGGTGGCGTCAGCGTGGAAGCTGGCGAGCCGGGCGTCGAGGGTGGCGAACTGCTCGGCGATCCAGTTGCGGTCGCCCTGGGAGAACCCGGCGCCCACCCGCAGGCACTCAGACACGGTGGCCGGGTTCGCCACGGCGCTCATCGCTGCGCCTCGGAAGTGTTCGCGGAGTCGATGGTGGTGATCATCATGGCGCTGACCTCTCGTCGACGTGGAGCTGTCGGTGGTGCGTTGATCAAGTCCTTACCCAGTTCGGGTGGCCTGGGAAACCGTGGACGGCGGGTCGGGCGGGTCGGGCGTACCACATCGGGGCGTGATCAGGGCGTTGTCCACAGGTGCGTTCGTCATCCACAGGCCGAGGATGGGCCCTCGCGACGGGTGCTTTCAGTGTCGATGCTCGGTGTCGAGTCGACTCGCGCTGGCAGGCCCCGATCCCCCTGGAGGGACGATGTTCGACACTTACGTGACAATCGTCGGCAATGTGCTGACCACGCCGGAATGGCGACGTACGACCCAGAGCAACACCCTGGTGGCCAACTTCAAGGTCGCCTCGACCGCCCGCCGCCTCGACCGGGACAGCGGCCGGTGGGTCGACGGCAATTCGCTCCGCGTCCGCGTCAACTGCTGGCGCAAGCTCGCCGAGGGGGTGGCGGCCTCCGTCATGGTCGGCGACCCGGTGGTGGTCTGCGGACGGCTCTACACCCGCGACTGGACCGACGACGCCGGCAACCACCGCACGCTCTACGAGCTGGAGGCGGTCGCCGTCGGCCACGACCTGTCCCGAGGTCGGGCCCGGTTCCTGCGCAACCGGCCGAGCATGACGACCAGCACCGTGGAGGACTCGGAGGCCGAGAGCCGGGTGCACGGTGAGCCCACCGAGCCGGTGCCGGCCGGGCAGGCGCCCGTGCTGCCCGACGACCGTCTGCTGGACGACGACTTCGAGCTGCCCGACTACGCGGAGCTGCGAAGCAGCCCGTTCGGCAATGTCCCGGCGGACGACGACAGCTCCCCGAGCGGCGGGGTCTTCGGTGACGGCGGAGCGATCGCGAGCGGCGGGCAGGCAGGGCAGGCAGGGCAGATCGACGCTCCGCCGGCTCTCGACGACGAGTTGGCCCCTCCGCCCGAGGCGGACGACGACGACAACGCCGACGGTGACGTGGACATCGAGTTGGGGCCGGTGCCCGACGAGGGGCAGCCGGAGCCGGCGCAGCCCGGTCGAGGGCGCCGCGGTCGGGGCCGGGTCCCCCAGCCAGCCTGACCGATCACGACGGGGGCGGGGTGGCGGCGCGACAGCGTCGTCACCCCGCGTGACGGGCGTGGGCGCTGGCCTGTCCGTTCACTCCACGGGTTCTCGTTGCCGGTGCGGGACCGTGGGATGGGCTGGTTCACGGAGTGCTCGTCTAGGCTGGCCGGCCGGAGGTGGTGCGGGTGCGACGGACAGCGCCGATGGCGAACGCGGTGGGGCTGCTGGCCGGGTACGCGCTGGACAGGGCGCTCGGCGACCCCCGCCGGTGGCACCCGGTGGCCGGCTTCGGGCAGGCTGCGGGCGCGCTGGAGCGCCGCCTCTACCGCCCGGACCGTACGGCGGGTGCGGCGTTCACCGCGCTGGCCGTCGGCGGGCCGGTGTTGCTCGGGGCGGTCGCCGCGGCGGCAACCCGACACCGGCCGGTGACCCGGGCGGTGCTGGTGGCGGCCGGCACGTGGACAGTGCTGGGCGGCCGCACGCTACGGCACGAGGCGACAGTCATGGGTCTTACGCTGCGTAACGGCGACCTGCCCGCTGCCCGGCGACGCCTCGGTCACCTCTGCGGGCGGGACCCGTCGACGCTGGGCGAGTCGGAGTTGGCCCGTGCGACAGTCGAGTCGGTCGCGGAGAACACCTCGGACGCGGTGGTCGCTCCGCTGCTCTGGGGCGCGGTCGCTGGTCTGCCCGGGCTGCTGGGCTACCGCGCGGCGAACACCCTCGATGCGATGGTCGGGCACCGGTCGACGCGCTACGCGCGGTTCGGCACGCCGGCCGCTCGGCTGGACGACGCGCTCAACCTCGTGCCGTCCCGGCTGACCGGGCTGCTCACCATCGCCGTCGCGCCGGTCGCGCACGGGGACCGGCAGCGCGCCTGGCAGGTGTGGCGGCGGGACCGCAACGACCACCCGAGCCCCAACGCCGGTCAGTGCGAGGCGGCGATGGCCGGTGCGCTCGGGGTCCGCCTCGGTGGTCGCAACATCTACTTCGGGCGCTCCGAGGTGCGGCCGTTCCTCGGCGATGGCCCCCGCCCGGAGGCGCGGCACCTGAAGCGGGCCGCCCGGATCTCCGGCGCGGTGGGGCTGGCCGCCGTCGGGTTGGCCGCCGCGTACCCGGTGACGCTCGGTCGGCTGGTCGGCGCGGTGAGCAGGCGTGCACTGGTCGGCGCGGCGCGTCGGCGAGGGCCGGTTGCTGCGGCTGGAGAGCGCGGGCCGGCTGGCGCGGCCGGGGGCGTCGCGGTGCGACGGGGGAGTGGTCGGTGAGCGGCGGGCTGCTGGTGGCCGGTACGACGTCCGACGCCGGCAAGAGCGTGCTCACCGCCGGCATCTGTCGTTGGCTGCACCGGCAGGGCGTGAAGGTGGCGCCGTACAAGGCGCAGAACATGTCGAACAACTCGGCGGTGGTCGTCGGGCCGGACGGGCGCGGCGGCGAGATCGGGCGCGCCCAGGCCATGCAGGCCGCGGCGTGCGGGCTCGCACCCGACCTGCGGTTCAACCCGGTGCTGCTCAAGCCGGGCAGCGACCTGGCCAGTCAGGTGGTGCTGCTGGGCGAGGCGGTCGATACGATCACCGCGGGCACCTTCCGGCAGTTGCGTCCCCGGCTCGCCGAGACCGCGTACGCCGCACTGGCCGAGCTGCGCGAAACGTACGACGTGGTGATCTGCGAGGGTGCCGGCAGCCCTGCGGAGATCAACCTGCGGGCCGGTGACTACGTCAACATGGGGTTGGCCCGGCACGCCAACCTGCCCACCATCGTCGTCGGCGACATCGACCGGGGCGGTGTCTTCGCCTCGATGTTCGGCACAGTGGCCCTGCTCGACCCGGCCGACCAGGCGCTGATCGCCGGATTCGTGATCAACAAGTTCCGGGGCGACCTCGGTCTGCTCCAGCCGGGCCTGGACATGCTGCGTCAGGTCACCGGCCGCCCCACGTACGGGGTGCTGCCCTGGGCACTGGACCTGTGGCTCGACGCGGAGGACTCACTCGCCTACGGCCGGGTGCTGGGCCGACCCGCCGCCCCGCAGGGCAGCGAATGGCTGGACGTGGCCGTCGTCCGCCTACCCCGGATCAGCAACGCCACCGACGTGGAGGCGCTCGCCACCGAGCCGGGCGTCCGGGTACGCCTCACCATCGAACCGGCCGAACTGGCCGCCGCCGACCTTGTCGTCCTACCCGGCTCCAAGTCCACAGTCGCCGACCTCGGGTGGCTGCGCGAAACCGGTCTCGCCGACGCGGTCGCCACCCATGTGGCGGCCGGCAAGCCCCTGCTCGGCCTCTGCGGGGGCTTCCAGATGCTCGGCCGTGCCATCCACGATCCGGTGGAGAGCCGGCAGGGCAGCGTGCCGGGGCTCGGTCTGCTGCCCATCGACATCACCTTCGACCCGCGCAAGACCGTCCGGCAGTCGGTGGGCACCGGCCCCGGTGGCGTCCCGGTGCGTGGCTACGAGATCCACCACGGGTACGTGTCACAGGCCGACCCCGACCTGACCCCGCTGTTGACCAGCGACGACGGTGTCGGAGAGGGGGCAGTGCTCGGCGTGGTGCACGGCACGCACTGGCACGGGGCGTTCGAGTCCGACGAGTTCCGCCGGTGGTTCCTCACCGAGGCGGCTCGCCTGGCCGGCCGCAGCGGGTTCCGGGTCGCGCCGGCCACCAGCTTCGCCGCCGCCCGGGAGCGCTCACTCGACCTGCTCGGCGACCTGGTCGAGGAACACCTGGACACCGATGCCCTCTGGCGTCTCATCGAAGCCGGCCCACCCGCCGACCTGCCCTTCATCCCACCCGGCGCCCCGTCCTGACCGGCACACCGTCCCTTGGGGAGGGTGAGAACGCGGACCGCGCATGATCGTGCTCGATCCTTGTTGCAGGGGCCTCGTCCACGCAAGGAGGGGCCTGTTTCCTGGATCGGGCACGATCTTGCACAGACCGACCGGAATGGTACGTGAGGGGCAAGGTCGGGGCTCAGGGACGAATGTCGGCCGGACGGTCGGTGGTGGGCAGGCCGGCGGCGAGCCAGGCGTCTACGCCGCCGATCATGTCGGTGGCCCGGCGCAGGCCGAGGGTCTGCAGGCTGGCGGCTGCCAGGCTGGAGCTGTAACCCTGCCGGCACACCAGGATGATCTCCCGGTCGTACCCGGTGGCCTCCGGGATCCGCCAGGCGCTGGCCGGATCGAGGCGCCACTCCAGCACGGTCCGGTCGATGACGACAGCACCCGGCAGGTCACCCTGTTCGCGGCGCTGTAGTTCGGTACGGGTGTCGACCAGCAACGCGCCGCCGCGGACCGCCTCGACGGTCTGCTGCGGAGTCAGTCGGTGCAGCCCGGCGCGGGCCTGTTCGAGTAGGGCGTCTATACCGGGGCTCATCACGTCTCGGAGCACCACCCGATCATGCCGATTCGACGGCACCCCGGGCGGGGAACGGGCCGCCCGTCACCCGTCGCCGCACCAAATCCCCCGGACGTGACGATGGCTGGCCAGGGCGGTCAGCCGGACGTGTCAGGGTGGCCCGAGGCGGCCCCGCACCCAGCACGATCGACACGGGCCGACAGGGATGCCGCGACGTCGATGAAACCGAGTCGATCAGCCTGCTCACCAGCGGTGGCGGCATACTTCGGGCATGCACCACGGGAGGCTGTGCTGAACCCGGGAACTGGCGGGCCGACAGTGGCGGTTGTCGAGGCGTACGCCGAATTGGCTCGTCGGGTGCTCGCGGGCCCGGCACAGCTGGGGCGGACCCGGCTGGTCGCTGTCGACGGGCCGAGCGGCGCGGGTAAGAGCCGGTTCGCCGCGCGGCTCGCGGATGCCCTGGCCGGGCCGCTCGGCGACCGACCGCCGGTGGTGCACACCGACGACCTGCTCGACGGGTGGGACGACCAGGTCACCTTCTGGCCCCGGCTGGACGACGGGGTGCTCGCCCCGCTGCGCGACGGGCAGCCGGGCGCCTACCGGCGGTACAGCTGGGTCCGGCAGTGCTTTCTGCCCCGGCGGGTCCCGGTGCCGGTGGCTCCGGTGCTGGTGGTCGAGGGGGTCAGCGCCGCCCGGGCGGTCGTCCGGCCGGAGCTGACGCTGGCCGTGTTCGTCACCGCGCCCGCGTCGCTGCGGCTGGCTCGGGCTGTCGCCCGGGACGGTCCGGAGATCCTGCCCGAGCTGCGCCGCTGGCATGACGGGGAGCGGACGCACTTCGCCGCCGACGAGACCGCGACCCACGCCGACCTGTTGGTCGACGGGGCACCGACACTGCCGCACGACTGGGACCGGTACTACGTGCGGCTTCGCTGAGCGGGGCATGGACGTGGGCCACCGACTGCGGCACGATGCGAAGAGCTACGGCGAACGGGGAGCCCACAATGACGGCAGCGGACGCGCCAGCGCGGCGTCGGATCACCCTCACCGGCATCAGCTCGCGGGCCTGGGAGCATCCGGCCGACCGAGGTGCCCTGGTCGCGCTGCGGGAGCTGCGTGGTTTCGACGACGTGCTGCGGGCGTTCTTCGGGATGTGGAACGAGCGGGGTTTCCGGCTGTCCGTGCTGGCCTCCGGCATCCGGGTCGACCATCGGCAGTACCCGGCGGTGTGGCAGCGCTACACCGAGGCGGCGGCGGTGCTCGACGTGGCCGAGTTGCCCGAGCTGTACGTGACCCAGTCGCCCTGGTTGGGCGCCGAGGCGGTCGGGTTGGAGCGGCCGTTCATCGTGCTGAACTCCGCCTGTGTGCAGCAACTCGACGAGGACGAGCTGCGCTGCCTGCTCGGCCACGAGTTGGGGCACGTGGGCAGCGGGCACGCGGTCTACAAGACCATGCTCATGATCCTCACCCGGTGGGCGGCCAACCTGAGCTGGCTGCCGGTCGGCGCGATCGCGCTGCGCGCCATCATCGCGGCGATGCTGGAGTGGTGGCGCAAGGCGGAACTCTCCGCCGACAGGGCCGGCCTGCTCGCCGGGCAGGACCCGGCCGCCGCGCTGCGACTGCTGATGAAGCTCGCCGGCGGCGGTGACCTGTCCCAGGTCGACACCACCGCCTTCCTGGAGCAGGCCGCCGAGTACGCCGGCGGCGGCGACCTGCGCGACAGCCTGCACAAGATCCGGATGACCGCGTGGAGTACCCACCCGGTGCCGGTGGCGCGGGCGGCGTCGCTGCGCCAGTGGATCGACTCCGGGGCGTACGGGCAGGTTCTGGCCGGGGACTATCCGCGCCGCGAGGACGACAGCTCGACAAGCGTGTCCGAGGAGATCAAGGCGGCTGCCGAGTCGTACCGCGAGGAGTTCAGCAGGTCCACCGACCCACTGGTCGGGTTGCTGCGTCGGCTCGGCGACGGCGCGAGCGACGTCGGCGAGTGGGTGGGCGGCACCGCCGGTCGGGCCCGTTCCTGGATGGACGCCGCCACCGAGGCGGCCGGCCGCGCACATCGCGCCGGGCGGGCCGCCCCGGGCGCGCGGGCCGGCGCCGGCCCCGCGGACAGCGGTGACGGTACGGGCTCCGCCGACACTCCTCGGTAAGGCCGGCATACGATGCCGGTCATGACCTCACCGATCATGTCCGAGTCCGAGGTGCGGGCCGCCGTCGAGCGAGAGATGCCCGGCGTCCGGGCCGACCTGGAGCGCCTCGTCCGCATCCCCGGCATCGCCTTCGAGGGCTTCGACCACTCGCACGTGGAACGCTCCGCCGAGGCGGTCGCCGAGCTGCTGCGCGGCTGTGGCCTGGACGTCGACATCGTGCGATCCGGCGGCCAGCCGGCGGTGATCGGCCGTCGGGCCGCCCCGCCCGGCGCGCCCACAGTGCTGCTCTACGCCCACCACGACGTCCAGCCGGTCGGCGACCGGTCGCTGTGGGAGTCCGACCCGTTCGAGCCGGTGGAACGGGACGGCCGGCTCTACGCCCGGGGCGCGGCCGACGACAAGGCCGGCGTGATGGCGCACGTGGCGGCGCTGCGCGCGTACGGTGACGCGCTGCCGGTCGGCGTGGTCCTCTTCATCGAGGGCGAGGAGGAGTACGGCTCCGACTCGCTGGAGCAACTGCTGGCCGAGCACCGCGACGAGATCACCTCGGACGTCATCGTGATCGCCGACTCCGGCAACTGGGACATCGGCGTACCGGCGTTGACCACCTCGCTGCGGGGCATCGTCAACTGCTTCGTCGAGGTGCGCACGCTGGACCACGCGGTGCACAGCGGCATGTTCGGCGGCGCAGTGCCGGACGCGCTCACCGCGTTGGTCCGGCTGTTGGCGACGCTGCACGACGACGCCGGTGACGTGGCAGTGGACGGCCTGGTCGGCCGGGAGGGCGCCACCGTCGACTACCCGGAGGACCGGGTCCGGGCCGAGGCGGGGCTCGCCGACGGCGTGCAGTTCATCGGCACCGGCCGGATCACCGACCGGCTCTGGACCAAGCCGGCGCTGGCCATTCTGGGGGTCGACGCGCCGTCCACCGGCGAGGCGCCGAACGCCCTGGTCCCGGCCGCGAAGGCGAAGCTCAGCATTCGCCTCGCCCCGGGCGACGACCCCAAGCGGGCGTACGCGGCGGTGCGCGCGCACCTGGAGCAGCGCGCGCCGTGGGGGGCGCAGGTGACCGTCACCTTCGAACACGACGGCGACCCGTGCGTGATCGACGCGTCCGGGCCGATGTTCGACGCCGCCCGTTCGGCTTTCCGGACCGCCTGGGACGGCACCGACCCGGTGGACATCGGCGTAGGCGGCTCGATTCCGTTCATTGCCACCTTCCAGGAGATGTTCCCGAAGGCGGCGATCCTGGTGACCGGCGTGGAGGACCCGCACGCCCGCGCGCACGGCCCGAACGAGAGTCTGCACCTGGGTGAGTTCGCCCGGGTCTGCCTCGCCGAGGCACTGCTTCTGCGCAACGTGGCGGCCGTGAGCAGTTAGGTGTCAGAACGGCAACTTTGGGCCTGATCTGGGAGTTTACGGCGTGTCGGATGGTCAGCTGTTATAGCCTTTCGTACATGAGTACGAACGAGGTGATGGCCCGGTTGGGGGCCGCTGTCAGCGCGCTGGGAGACGTCGATGTCTCCGCGTGGTCCGAGGACACGCTCAACGAACAGCTCGGTGAGCTCTCCGCCGCACTGGTCGCCCTCGACTCGGTGCTCGCCCGGGTCGCCGGCGAGGTCCGCGCCCGAGGCTTGCGCATCGAGGAGCCCATCTCCGCCTAGGCCCTGATCCGTCGTCCGCGTGTGGGCGGCACCCTGCCGACACCGCCCGGGCACGGCAATGCCCGGGCGGTGTCGGAGGTGACTGGCAGGATGAGCTGCGTGCGGTTCCTCGATCTGGCAGCGACCTCCGCCGCCGTCGGCGCCACCAGCGGCCGACGGGCCAAGGTGGAGTTGCTCGCTGACGCGCTGCGCCGGCTCGATCCCGGCGAGGTTGAGCCCGGCGCCGGCTATCTCGCCGGTGAGCTGCGCCAACGGCAGACCGGGGTCGGCTACGCGAGCCTGCGTGACCTGCCGCCGCCGGCCGCCGAGCCGACGTTGACGGTGGCCGCCGTGGACGCGGCCATCGCGCAGATCGCCGCGGTGCACGGCTCGGGCTCACAGGCTCGGCGTCGGGCGCTGCTCGGTGCCCTCTACGCGGCGGCCACTGCCGACGAGCAGAGGCTGCTCACCGGCCTGTTCAGTGGCGAGCTGCGGCAGGGCGCCCAGGCCGGCCTGCTCGCGGACGCGGTGGCCCGGGCCGCCGAGGTGCCGGTGGCGGCGGTCCGCCGGGCACTGCTGCTCGCCGGTGATCTCCGGGCCGTGGCGGTGGCCGCGCTGGCCGGAGGGGCCGCCGAGTTGGCCGGGTTCGGTCTACAGGTCGGCCGCCCGCTGGCGCCGATGCTCGCGCAGAGCGCCCCCACTGTCGACGAGGCGCTCGCCGCGACCGGCACGCCGGCGGTGGTCGACGTGAAGCTCGACGGCATCCGCATCCAGGTGCACCGCTCCGGCACCGACATCGCCGTGTTCACCCGCAGCCTCGACGAGATCACCACCCGGCTGCCCGAGGTGGTCGCCGCGGTCCGTGCTCTGCCGGGCCGGGAGTTGGTCCTCGACGGCGAGGCGATCGGCCTGGACGAGACCGGCCGCCCACTGCCGTTCCAGCAGACGTCGAGCCGGGCCGCCCGACGCACCACCCCCAGCACCACCGGGCGCACACCTGTCGCTCCGGCGGTGCTCGCGGCGGCCGCCAGCACGGGTGCGACGGTGCTCACCCCGTACTTCTTCGACCTGCTGCACCTCGACGGCCAGGATCTGATCGACCTTCCCGGCCGGGAACGATGGGCCGCCCTCGCCGGTTCGGTGGATTCGTCGCTGCTGGTCGGCCGGATGGAGGTCGACGGCCCGGAGCAGGCCGCCGCCGCGTTCGCCGCCGCGCTCGACGCCGGGCAGGAGGGCGTGGTGGTCAAGGCGCCGGACGCCCCCTACGACGCTGGCCGGCGCGGTGCCGCCTGGGTCAAGGTGAAACCGCGGCACACCCTCGACCTGGTGGTGCTCGCCGTCGAGTGGGGCAGCGGCCGACGCAAAGGTTGGCTGTCCAACCTGCATCTGGGTGCGCGTGACGCGCGCACCGGCGACTTCGTGATGCTCGGCAAGACGTTCAAGGGGCTCACCGACGAGCTGCTGCGGTGGCAGACCGAGCGGTTCCTCGGCCTCGCCGTGGAACGCGGCGACTGGGTGGTCCGGGTTCGGCCCGAACAGGTGGTGGAGATCGCCTTCGACGGGGTGCAGACGAGTTCGCGCTACCCCGGTGGGATGGCGCTGCGGTTCGCCCGGGTGGTGCGCTATCGCGACGACAAGTCCGCCGCGGAGGCGGACACCATCGACGCGGTCCGCGCCATCCACGCCGGCCGCGTGAGCGGCTGACCGGGCGAGGTCAGGCAGAAGCGGTCGGCGTCGGCTCGGCGGCGCGGTCCAGCGGAGCCGGGGTGGCGCCGATGCCGGCGGCCCGGCGGGCCTCCCGACGGGCCACCCAGCCATAGCCGAAGAGGGCCATCACCGCGAACAACCACCACTGCACGACGTAGCCGAAGTTCTGCCAGTTGTTGGCGTGCCCGACCGGCACCGCCTTGAACACCGGATCGGCTGCCGGGGTCTGCTCGTCGAGCAGCAGATAGGCACCGTAGACCGGGTAGGGAAGCTCGCCGGCCAGCCGCGACACCCCGATCCGCCGGATCTCCAGCAGCCCGTCGCGTCGGGCCACCGCGCCGGCGCCGCTCTCCGTCTCGTGCACCCGGCCGACCACAGTCACGTCGCCGGTCGGCGCGGCCGGCACCGACGGCTGGGCGGTCGCCCCACCGGGCGCCGGTGGGATCCAGCCCCTGTCCACCAGCAGCGCCGTGCCGTCGGCGAGCACCAGCGGCGTGAGCACCTCGAAACCGACCCGGCTGTCCACCGTCCGGCCACGGACCAGCACGGTGTTCGTGGGGTCGTACCGGCCGGTGACGGTGACCCGGGTCCAGACCTTGTCCTCGGCGGGGGCCGGACCGGCCGTCCCCGCGCCGCCGGCGGGAGCGCGCAGCGCGTCGGCGAGCGGCACGGGAGCCATCCGCTGGCCCGCGTCGATCCGCTCGTTGACCTCGGTGCGCCCCCGGTAGCGGTCCAGCTGCCAGTTGCCGAGGAACACCATGACGGCGGCCGCGACCAGGGTCAGCGCGAGAGCGCCCAGCCAGCGTGGGCTCAGCAGGAACCGGTACACGGCACCGAGGCTACTCGTATGACCGGCGCCACTGAGCTGGACCGGGCCGGGACCGGGCCGCGGCCGACGCCCGGGGCACTGCCAGGGCCGGGCCGCCCACCCCGGTTGGCGGTGCTCGCGCCTTCAGCCGGGCGGGTATCGTCACGCCGACGGATCGGCCTCGGTCGTCCCGTCGCGTACCCGCCACCGCTCGCGAGGAGTCGATGATGACCGTCGTGCCGCGCCTGGTGCTCAGCGCGCCGTCCTCCGGGCACGGTAAGAACGCGCTGGCGATCGGGCTGCTCGCCGCCCTGGCCGAGCGAGGGGTCGACGTCGCCGGGTTCAAGCTCGGGCCGGACCACGTCGACGCCGCCTACCTCGGCCTCGCCTCCGGTCGGCCGGGCCGGGTGATCGACCCCCGACTGGTAGGTCTCGACCGGCTCGCCCCACTGGTGGCGCACGGTGCCGCCGGTGCCGGGCTGGCCGTGGTGCAGGGCAGCATGGGGCTGTACGACTCGGTCGGTGGCCGTCCCGAGCAGGAGTCCACCGCCGCCGCGGCCGCCGCGCTGCGCAGCCCGGTGGTGCTCGTTGTCGACGTGGCCGCGATGGGTCAGTCGGTGGCGGCCCTGGTGCACGGTTTCCGCTCCTACGACGAGCAGTTGTGGCTCGGCGGGGTGATCCTCAACCGGGTGGCGTCGTCGCGACACGAGGGGATGCTGCGCGAGGCGTTGGATGACGTGGGGGTGCCCGTCTACGGCGCGCTGCGTCGACAGGACCTGCCGCCGGTGCTGCCGTCGCGACGGCACGGGGTGGCGCCGGTGGTCGACGAGTCGGCCGACGCCGTCCGTGCGGTCCGCCGGCTGGGCGAGGCCGTCGCCGCCACTGTCGACCTGGAACGGCTGCTCGGGCTTGCCCGTTCCGCTCCGCCGCTGCCGGGGCCGGCCTGGTCTCCCGAGGAGGCCCTCGGCACGTTCACACCCCCGGCGAACCGCCCACTGGTGGCGGTGGCCGGTGGGCCGGGCGGCAGCTTCAGTCACCCGGAGACCAGCGAGTTGCTCCGGGCCGCCGGCGCCGAGGTCGTCGTCGTCGACCCGCTGCGCGACGAGGCGCTGCCGGTCGGCACCCGCGCGCTGGTCGTCGGCGGCGCGCTACCCGAGGCGTACGCCGAGCAGTTGTCGGCCAACCGGCGGCTCTGCATCGCGGTGGCCGAGTTGGCGCGGACGGGGCGTCCGGTGATCGCCGAGGGCGCCGGGCTGCTCTGGCTGGCCCGGGAACTGGACGGGCTGCCGATGTGCGGTGTCCTGGACGCGGTCGGCGTCAGCCGTGACGGGGTGGTGGCCGGTTACCGGGAGGCGACCGCCCAGACCGACAGCGTGGTCGCCGCCACCGGCACGGTGCTGGTCGGGCACAAGGCACACCGTGCGGTGCTCACCCCCCGCGCTGGTCAGCGCCCGGCCTGGAGTTGGGACGGCGGCGCGCCGGAAGGCTTCGTCTGGCGCAACGTGCACGCCTCGCAGCTCACAGTGCACTGGGCGAGCCATCCGGCGACGGCGGCCCGGTTGGTCGCCGCGGCGGCGGCCGACCCGACGAGCGAGGTGGTACCAGCACAGCCGGGCGAGGTGTCGGTGTGATCGGCCAGGTGGCGGTGCGCCGGTTCCCGACGTTGACCGTCTCCACCCCGCGTACCGAGGTGCGTCAGCTCACGGCGGCCGACGCGGCGGCGGCCGGGGAGATCTTCGCCGACAAGCTGACCCGGCGTTGGCTGCCGCTGCCCGACGACTCCGGCCCGATCGACGGGCTGGCCTGGTGCACCGATCTGGCCCGGCAGCGGCGCGACAGCGGGGAGGGCGACCACTACGCGGTGCTCCGGCGCGAGGACGACCAGGTGGTGGGCTCGCTGTGGACCCGGCGCACCGACTGGGGCGCCCGCCTCACCGAGATCTCCTACGCGATGGCGGCGCACGCGCGGGGCTTCGGCTTCGCCGCCGAGGCGGTCGACGCGGTGGCCATCGCGCTGATCCTGGAGCACGGCTTCCAGCGGGTCGAGCTGCGGGTGGCTCCCGGCAACCTGGCCTCGCGCCGGGTCGCCGAGAAGGGCGGGTTCAGCTACGAGGGCCTGCTGCGCAACGCCGGGTTCGTCAGCGGCGGCCGGGTGGATCTGGAGCTGTGGTCGTTCGTCGCCGCCGACCTGCGCTGAGCGGCGCGCACCGGCCCGTGACCCGTCACCCGACGATGGCGTCCGACGGTGGGGTGAACTGGCGGGTCGGGGTGCCCTTCAGGCCGTCGCGCAGGGTCTCCGAAACCGCCTTGATCGGGATCTGGGACTGCCCGTCACCGACCGCGTTGAACGGGTTGTCCGGGTCGGAGATGAAGCTCGCCGCTGCCAACTCCGGGGTGTAGCCCACGAACCAGGCCGACCGGGTGCTGTCGGTCGTACCGGTCTTGCCGGCCACCGGGCGTCCGACGGTGCCGCGCACGCTGTCGGCGGTGGACCAGCCGCCGCAGCTGCCGCGCGCCGGGGTGTCGCCGGTCGGGCAGCGGGCCGCGTCGGTGGCCGCCCGTGCGGCGTCCGCGCTCACCACCTGCCGGCAGCGCGGCTTGGCCACCTCACGGTGCAGACCGCCCGCTGTGGCGTAGGTGGCGGGTGTGCCGTCCCGGTTCATGATGGCTTGCACGGGGATGGCCTCGCAGTAGCGGCCGTCGGCCGCGATCGCGGCGTACGCGTTCGCCATCTCCAGCGGGGTGGCGTCGGAGACTCCCAGGGTGAACGCGCCCCACTTCTTCGCCTTGTCCGGGGACGCGTGGTCCCGGTCGACGTCGGTGCGCCACCGCAGCCCGAGCTGTTCGGCCAACCGGACCGCCCGGTCCGCGCCGACCTTCTCCTCCAGCCAGACGAAGTACGTGTTCACCGACTTGCCGAAGCCGGACCACATGGTCTGCTGGCCGGACATGGCGCCGCTGGCGTTGGAGGGCGCCCACCCGTCGTAGACCTCGGACCGGTAGCGGTGTGGCGCGTTGAACGAGGTGGAGAGGGGCATCCCCGCGTCGAGCGCGGCCAGCATCGGGAACATCTTGAACGTCGAGCCGGCCTGGTAGCCGGCCAGGTCACCGCCGCCGAGCAGTGGTGCCACAGTGTTCGGGTAGTTGGCCTTCACCTTCGGCCCGGCCTCGGGGTTGGAGCTCTGCGGGTTTTCGGCCAGGTCCAGCGAGTACGTCCGGTTCACCGCCATGGCCTTCACCCGCCCGGTGCCCGGCTCGGAGACCACTATGCCGTTGGCGAACGGGCTGCCGGTGGCTTCCTTGGCGCCGACGTTCTTCTCCGCCGCCTCCTGGATCTTCGGGTCGAGGCTGAGCACGATCCGGTAGCCGCCCCGGCGCAGGTTGTCCATCCGTTCCAGCCGGTTCGCGCCGAACGCGGGCTGCGCGCTCCACCAGTTCTTCAGGTAGTCGCAGGCGAAGCCCCAGCTGTTGTACTTCTCCGCCACCGCGGCGCAGTCGTGCGGTGGGGTGGTCAGCTTGAGCCGGATCGGCTCGGACTTGGCGGCGGCGGCCGAGTCGGGGGAGAGGTAGCCGAGTTGGCTCATCCGGTCCAGCACGTAGTTGCGCCGCCCGGTGGCCTCCTTCTGGTCGGAGTCGGCCGGGTCGTATTCGGAGGGGGACTTGACCAGTCCGGCGAGGGTGGCGGCCTCGACCGGGGTGAGGTCCTTCGGGGTCTTGGAGAAGAAGATCTCGCTGGCCGCGTAGATGCCGTACGCCCGGTGCCCGAAGTACGCCGAGTTCAGGTACCGCTCCATGATCTGTTCCTTGCTCATCTCCTTCTCCAGGTCCAGCGCCATCCGCATTTCCTTGACCTTGCGAATGCTGGTCTGCTGGGTGGCTTCCTGGACCTCCTTGGGCGTGGTCGCGCTGTCCCGCAGGGCCATCCGGACGTACTGCATGGTCAGCGTCGACGCGCCCTGGGAGCCGCCGGAGCGGGCGTTGGAGACGAAGGCCCGGGCCACGCCCTTCGGGTCGACGCCGTGGTGCTGGTAGAAGCGGGAGTCCTCGGCGGCCACGATCGCCTGTTGGATGTTCGGCGACATGTCCGACAGCTTGGTGTACTGCCGGTACTCCTCGTAGAACATGGTCAGCACGGTCTTGCCGTCCGGGCCGTAGACGTACGAGGTCTCGGCGGGCAGGGCGGTCTTCAGCACCCGGGTCTTCTGATCCACGGCGTGCGCGGTGGCCTTCGCGCCGAGCCCGGTGAGGGCGACCAGTGGGTACGCGGCGGCGGCGATCACGATTCCGGCGATCAGTCCGGCGCGGAGGAGAGGGACGAGACGACCAGCGGCAGCAAGGGGTCGGTTGCTCACCTGGTCAAGTTATGACATTTCCGATTCGTACATGAGAAGAACTCTTAAACCGCCGGGTGGTGACGCGGCTTACGCCGACATCGACTGTCCCACCGGCCACCTTCCCGGCAGGATCGCGGACATGTCTGATCAGCCGAGCGCTGTCGCCCCACCCACCGGGGTCGAGCCGGACCTCGCTCACCACGGCGACGCGGAGGCCACCGCCGGTCTGATCGACCTCGCCGTCAACGTTCGGCGGGCGCGGCCTCCCGACTGGCTGGCCCACCCGATCGCGGCCACCCTGACCGACCTGGCCCGCTATCCGGACCCGGCACCGGCCCGGGCGGCGGTCGCCGCCCGACATCGCCGTCACCCGAACGAGGTGCTGCTCACCGCCGGCGCCGCCGAGGGTTTCGTGCTGATCGCCCAGGCGTTGCGCGGCGTGCACCGCCCCGTGGTGGTACACCCCCAGTTCACCGAGCCGGAGGCGGCGCTGCGGGCCGCCGGACACCCGGTCGAGCGGGTGCTGCTCGACGCCGCCGACGACTTCCGGCTCGACCCGTCCCGGGTGCCCGCCGACGCCGACCTCGTGATGATCGGCAACCCGACGAACCCGACCTCGGTGCTGCACCCCGCCCAGACGGTGGCCGCGCTGGCCCGCCCCGGCCGGGTGCTGGTGGTCGACGAGGCGTTCGCCGACACCACCATCGCCGCCGGGCGCCCCGGCGAACCGGAGTCGCTGGCCGAACGCCGCGACCTGCCCGGGTTGCTCGTGGTACGCAGCCTCACCAAGACGTGGGGCCTGGCCGGCCTGCGGATCGGCTACCTGCTCGGCGCCGCGGAGCTGCTGTCCCGGTTGGCAGCCGTCCAGCCGCTCTGGGCCGTCTCCACGCCCGCGCTGGCGGCCGCGTCGGCCTGCGCCAGCGCCGTCGCGGTCGACGCCGAACGCGCGATCGCCGCCGACCTCGCCGCCGACCGCGACCACCTGGTAGCGCGCCTCGCCGAACTGCCCGGTGTACGCGTCGTCGGCCGTCCCGCCAGCGCGTTCGTCCTGCTGCGCCTGCCGGGCGCGACAGCGATCCGGGCCGCCCTGCGCGAGCGCGGCTGGGCGGTGCGCCGAGGCGACACGTTCCCCGGCCTCGGCCCGGACTGGCTGCGGGTGGCCGTACGCGACCGAAACACCACCGACGCGTTCATCGACGTGCTGCGCGAGACCATGGAGGCATGATGCTGGAGACCACGATCGCGGCGATCCGCGCGGCGGACGAGGCGGCCATGGCCGCCGCCCGCGAGTTGCACGGCCGGCTGACCAAGCCGGCGGGCTCGCTGGGTGCGCTGGAGGAGCTCTCGGTACGGCTCGCCGGCCTGGCCGGAGTCTGCCCACCACCGCTGCCCGAACCGGCCGCGGTGGCGATCTTCGCCGGCGACCACGGGGTGCACGCCCAGGGGGTCAGTCCCTGGCCGCAGGAGGTCACCGCGCAGATGATCGGCAACTTCTTGGCCGGCGGAGCGGTGGTCAACGCGTTCGCCCGGCAGGCCGGCGCCTCGGTCACCGTCGTCGACGTCGGCGTGGCCACCCCGCTGCCCACCGACCCGGCGGTGCTCGACCCGACGGCCCTCGACCCGGCGGTGCTCGACCCGGCCGTGCCCCGACTGGTTGTCGCGTCCGTCCGGCGGGGCACCCGCGACCTCACTGTGACTACAGCGCTGACCCGGGACGAGGCGCTGGCGGCGGTGCGGACCGGCATCCGGATCGCCGACGAGCTGATCGACGCCGGCGCCGGCATCCTGCTCACCGGGGACATGGGCATCGGCAACACCACCCCGGCCGCAGTGCTCATCGCCGCGTTCACCGGCGAAGACCCGCTCGACACCACAGGCCGGGGCACCGGGGTCGACGACCCGACGTACGCGCGCAAGGTGGCTGTGGTGCGGGCCGCGCTGGCCCGGCACACCCCCGACCCGACCGACCCGCTCGGGGTGCTGGCCGCCGTCGGTGGGCTGGAGCACGCCGCCCTGACCGGGCTGATCCTGGGGGCCGCAGCGCGCCGCACGCCGGTGCTGCTGGACGGTGTGATCGCGGTCTCGGCCGCGCTCGCCGCCGCCGCGTTCGCCCCGGACGCGGTCTGCGCCATGGTCGCCGGCCACCGCTCTGCCGAGCCCGGTGCCACTGTCGCGCTGCGCCACCTCGGCCTCGACCCGCTGATCGACCTGGGGCTGCGCCTCGGCGAGGGCACCGGCGCGCTGCTGGCGTTGCCAGTGGTCACCGGCGCGGTCCGGGTGCTGCACGAGGTGGCCACCTTCGACTCCGCAGGGGTGGCCGAGAAGTGAGCACCCGCGACGAAGAAGCCGTCCGCCTCGGTGGTGCGGCGTGACCTCCAATCCGTACCCCCTGGGTTTGCGGCTGCACGGGCGGCGGGTGGTAGTGGTGGGTGGCGGCGCTGTCGCCACCCGGCGCGTACCCGCGCTGCTGGACGCCGGTGCGGACGTCCTGCTGGTGGCCCCGGAGCTGACTCCGGCGCTGCGCGCGCGGGTCGACGCGGGTCGGCTGCACTGGGTGCCGCGCCGGTTCGCACCCGAGGACCTGGACGGCGCGTGGCTGGTCCACGTGGCGATCGACGACCCGATCGCGGCGGCTTCGGTGAGCGCCGTCGCCGCCGAGCGGCGGATCTTCTGTGTCCGGGCCGACGACCGGACGGCCGCCACCGCCTGGACCCCGGCGGTGACCCGGCACGGCCCGGTCACCGTGGCGGTGTTCGGAGGCGGCGACCCGCGCCGGGCGATGACCGTCCGCGACGCCATCCGTGACCTCCTGGCGGTCCGCCTGGCTCCGGGCGGGATCGCTGGCCGGCCCGACCCTTCGACGGGGATGACCGGTGGGCCGCAGGCCGGGCGGGTGGCGCTGGTTGGGGCGGGGCCGGGGGACCCGGAGCTGATCACCGTGAAGGGTTGGCGGCTACTCACCGAGGCCGACGTGGTGGTCGCCGACCGGCTGGTGCCCGGGCTGCTCCTCGACGAGTTGCGCCCGGACGTCGAGCTGGTGGACGCCTCGAAGATCCCTTACGGCCCGTCCCGGGCCCAGGAGGAGATCAACCAGATCCTGGTCGACCGGGCCCTGGCCGGCGCCTTCGTGGTGCGGCTCAAGGGCGGTGACCCGTACGTCTTCGGCCGCGGCGGCGAGGAGTTGCTGGCCTGCGCGGCTGCCGGCGTGCCGGTGACAGTGGTGCCCGGGGTGACCAGCTCGATCGCCGCGCCGGCAGCGGCTGGCATCCCGGTCACCCATCGGGGGGTGGCGCACGAGTTCACTGTGGTCTCCGGGCACCTGGCACCCGACGCTCCGGCTTCGCTGGTGCGCTGGGACGCCCTCGCCGGTCTGCACGGCACCCTGGTGATCCTGATGGGGTTGAAGAACCTCGCCGCCATCACGGCCACCCTGATCGCCCATGGCCGGTCGCCGCAGACGCCGGCCGCCGTCGTCCAGGAAGCCACGACGGGCACCCAGCGGGTGCTGCGGTCCACGCTGGGCGAGGTGGCCGCCGACCTGCGTGCGGCCGACCTACGCCCACCTGCCGTCGTCGTGGTGGGCGACGTGGTGGGCGCCCTCGACGGCTGACAGCCGACCGGACGCGGGAGGGTGCTGGCAGGGTAGGACTTGGACAGTTTCCGTTACGCGGCGCTAACGGAAACTGTCCAAGATTGCCAGCTGCGGCGGATGTCGGTGGCTGTCGACACAATGTCGACCATGCTCACCGTGAAGGATCCGCACGAGACGTGGCGAACGGAACTGCTCACACCCGTCGCGCTGGTGTGCGGGAGTCCCGGCCTGACCAGCACCTTCGAGGACCTTCCCTCGCGATGGCGCGATGCTCCGGTCCGGACCCTGAGGTGCGCGGAAGCGGACGGCTCCTGGGCCGTCCTGGTAACTGTGGTCCGTGGCTATCGCCAGCAGGCGGGCGACTCGCTCGTCGGCAACGAGTTCGGCCGTGACCCGCACACCGCCTACGACCTGGGCTCGCCCGGCGACCTGGTGTACGAGCTGCAGGTGACCGAGGACGACGGGTCCGACGAGCCCGAGCTGTTGGCGTTCCGGCTCTTCGGCGACCCGCAGGCGGCCGGGGCGGAGGTGCTGCGGTGGGCCGGGAGGAAGGCGGCGTGCTCGGTCAGCCCGTCGGTCGAGCGGGCCGAGGCACGACAGCGCCGAGACCGTCGACAGTTCGACAATCGCCAGGCCAGCGCGGCATCGCCACCGGTCCGGTTCGGCGCGGTGTCGGACGAGGCCGCCGCCGACCTCGATGCCCTCGACCTGTCCGCGTTGTGCTGGCACTTCCCGCGCGGGAGCACCGGCGCCTACCTGCGGTCGGCGGTGGTCGCACTGGCCGGCTACGGCGAGCAGCGGCCGCACCTGCGGGGCCGGTGGCTCACCGCACGGGTCGAGGGCGAGGAGTTGGTCGTCGGCATCGACGACCTGATCCCGGCCAACCAGCGGCACCGCTGGGACAACGCCCGCTGGTTGTGGGACCGCCGAGCGGCGAACACCCCGGCAGGGCTTCGCTGGCAGGTCGATCGGGTCGAGCAGGCCGCTCCCGCGGTCGCGGCCGTCCGCCGTGGCGCGTTGCCCGAGGCGTTGCTCAACGCCGGGGTGGAGACGGACCCGGAACTCGACGCGTTGCTGACCGGGGTGCCGTACCGGCTCTCCGACGCCGAACTCACACCGACCTGGGTGGCGAACCTGTACCGCGGTCTCGCCGACCTCGCGCCCTGGCGGCTGGACGCGGCGTACCGAGGGTGGCGTGACGCCCGACAGGCACAGGGGCTTCCGGTCCGGGACGCGGTTGTCCTGTTCGGCCTCGGCGGCGTCGGCGCGGCCCGCAAACCGAAGCTCGCGCTCGACCACACCGGCGACGCCCCACTCCTGTGCCTGGTCCACACCGGCAGCAGCGCGGTGCTGCCGTACACGCACTGGACGGTGCCCGCCGACCTCGCCGCCCACCTGCACGGGTGGCAACCGAGCCTGCCGTACCCGCAGTGACCGACGGGGCCGGAGCGCAAGCGCTACGGCCCCGTCACACAGACGGCGAACTACTGCTTGAGCATGTTGTCCAAGAGCAGGGCGCAGCGGATCAGGCCGAGGTGGCTGTACGCCTGCGGGTGGTTGCCCAGGCCGCGCTCGGCGAGCGGGTCGTACTGCTCGGGGAGCAGCCCGGTCGGGCCGGCGGTCAGCACCATCTGCGCGAACAGTTCCTCGGCGTCGGTGCGGCGGCCGGTGCGCAGGTACGCCTCGATCAGCCACGCCGTGCAGATGTGGAAGCCGCCCTCACGGCCGGGCAGGCCGTCGTCCCAGTGGTAGCGGTAGACGACCGGGCCGCTGCGCAGGTCCGCCTCGATCCGCAGGACGGTGGACAGGAAGCGCGGGTCGTCGCCCGGGAGTAGGCCGGAGAGGCCGATCCAGAGCGACGAGGCGTCCATGTCCTCGTCCCCGTACGCGACGCTGTACGCCTCGACGTCGGAGTGCCAGCCGTGCTCCAGCACGTTGGCGCCGATCCGGTCGCGCAGGTCCTTCCACTCGGGCCGGTCCTCGCCGCCGTGCTCGCGCATCACGTGCAGGGCCCGGTCGACTGTCATCCAGCACATCACCTTGGAGAAGACGTGGTGCCGGGGTGGCAGCCGGGCTTCCCAGATGCCGTGGTCGGGCTCGTGCCAGCGGCGGCGGACCGCCTCGACCATGTTCTCCAGGACCCGCCACTCGTCGTCACGGACCGAACCGCGAGCGTCGGCGACGGCCGCGATCAGGTCGGCGATCGGGCCGAAGACGTCCAGCTGCAACTGGTGGTTGGCGAGGTTGCCGACCCGGACCGGCCGGGAGCCGGCGTACCCGGGCAGCGTGTCGATGACCGCCTCGGCGCCCAACTCGTAGCCGTCGATGGTGTAGAGCGGGTGCAGTCGTTCCGGGTGCCCGCCGGTGCGCTCGATGCAGCCGTCCACCCAGCGCAGCAGCGCCTCGGCCTCCTCGACGGAGCCCAGGTCGACAAGTGCGCGGGCGGTCAGCGCGGCGTCGCGCAGCCAGCAGTAGCGGTAGTCCCAGTTGCGGACGCCGCCCAACTCCTCGGGGAGCGAGGTGGTCGCCGCGGCCAGGATCGAGCCGGTGGCTTCGTGGCAGAGCCCGCGCAGGGTGAGGGCGCTGCGCGCGACCAGGTCCCGGGCGGTGGACGGCAGCCGCAGCGAGGCCACCCAGTCCTTCCACGGCTGCTCGGCGGCGGCCTGCCGCTCGTGGATCGGCACCCGGTGGTGCTCCAGGCTGTGCGTGCCGAAGCGCAGCTCCAGCACTACCTGCCCACCGGCGGCGGAGAGGTCGACGATCGCCTTGGCGGTCTCGTACCCCCCGTCGTTGCCGACCTCCCACTCCACACCGGGGGCGTAGAGCGCGACCGGCTCGTTGGAGCCGAGCACCAGCAGACCGTCGCCGATCGGCTGCAACTGCACGGCGACCTGGCCGAACTCCGGCCTCGGCGCGAACTCCACCTTGACCTTGCCGCTGCCGGTCAGCACCCGGACCAGTGTCGAGTCGCCGGTGATGACCGCCGGGCTGTCGTCCGGGGTGGTCTCCCGGGCCGGCTTGTCCAGCCAGTCGGTGACGGTGAGCCCGGACCAGCGAGTCTCCACGGTCATCGTGCCGGAGCGGTAGCGCTGGCCCAGCGGGATGCCGCCACGTTCCGGGGCGATGCTGAAGTGGCCGGCCGGGCTGCCACCGACCAGGTCGGCGAAGATCGCCGCCGAGTCCGGCTTGGGGTGGCAGAGCCAGCTCACCTTGGCCTCGGGGGTGAGCAGAGCGACGGTACGACCGTTGGCCAGCATGGAGTGCCGTTCGATCGGCACCGCCCGCTCACCGAAGAGCCAGTGCCGCCGGGTCTCCAGCAGCAGCGCCAGCGCGCGGGCGGCCTCCAGCGGGTCGGCCACCCGGTAGCTGGCCTGGGTGTCGCCGGGGCCGATCTTGATGCCGAGGTCGGGACCGTGCAGGTGGCCGAAGCCGTTCTCGTCGGTGATGTCGTCGCCGATGAACAGCACAGCGCTGGAGGCGAGCTGGGTCCGCAACTGGTCGAGTGCGGTGCCCTTGTGGGTGGCCACCACGGAGAGTTCGATGACCTCCTTGCCCTGGGTCACCGTGACGCCGTCGAAGGTGGCCGGACCGTTGCGGACCGCCTCGATGGCGGCGGCGGCGATCTGCGGGTCGACCCCACGGGTGTGCATCGCGACGCTCGCCGGTTTGCGTTCCAGCCGGATGCCCGGGTGCTGGGCCGCGATCTCACGCAGCGCGTTGCGGACCTGGGTCCGTACGGCTACCAACTCGGGGGAGAGCCGCTCGACGAAGCCGATGTCGAACTCGGAACCGTGGCTGCCGACGAGGTGCACCTCGCTCGGCAGCCGCGAGAGCGCGGCCAGGTCGCGCAGCGCCCGACCGGAAACCACCGCCACTGTGGTCTGCGGTAGCGCGGCGAGCGCGCGGACCGCGGCGACCGACTCGGGCAGTGGGACGGCTGTGCTCGGGTCTTCCACGATCGGCGCCAGCGTGCCGTCATAGTCGCAGGCGACCAGGAGCTGGGGGACCCGGGCGATCCGGCCTATGGCGGAACGCAGCTCAGGGTCCATGACCCCGGTGGCGTTTGCCGCCCCATCGTTGACGGACGTGTTCACTCGGCCTCCGCCTCGGGAACTCCGAGCTCCGAGAGGAAAGACTTGGCCCAGTGGCCCACGTCGTGGGTACGCAGGTGACGTTGCATTGTCCGCATCCGGCGGCGTGCCTCGGTTTTCTCCACGTGCACTGCCCGGAGGAGGGCGTCCTTGACCGCGTCCGGGTCGTGCGGGTTACACAAAAATGCCTGGCGAAGCTCGGTGGCGGCGCCGGCGAACTCACTGAGTACGAGCGCGCCACCCTGGTCGGCACGTGATGCTACGTATTCCTTCGCCACGAGGTTCATTCCGTCTCGCAGCGGGGTCACCATCATCACGTCGGCAGCAACGTACATCGCCGCCAGCTCAGTGCGACTGTACGACTGATGGAGGTAATGGACCGCCGGCACGCCGACCCTGCCGAACTCGCCGTTGATCCGACCGACCTCGCGCTCCACCTTCACCCGTAGTGCCTGGTAGTGCTCCACGCGCTCACGGCTGGGTGTCGCGACCTGAACCATGACCGCGTCGGGAACTGTCAACTTTCCGTCAGCCAGCAGCTCCCGGAAGGCCTTGAGCCGCAACTCGATGCCCTTTGTGTAATCCAGCCGGTCCACGCCCAGGATTATCGTCTTCGGGTCGCCCAGCTCGGCGCGAATCTGCTTGGCCCGGGCCTGGATCGCCGGGTCGGCGGCCATCCGTTCCATTTCCTGGGTGTCGATCGAGATGGGGAAGGCGCCCGCCTTCACCTGCCGACCGTCGACCTGGATCATCTGACCCTCGTAGCGCAGCCCGAGCAGGTGCCGGGCCAGCCGGACGAAGTTCTGCGCGGCCAGCCGCTGCTGGAAACCGACCAGATCGGCGCCGAGCAGACCGCGCAGGATCTCGGTACGGAACGGCATCTGCATGAACAGCTCGATCGGCGGGAACGGGATGTGCAGGAAGAACCCGATCCGCAGGTCCGGGCGGAGCTCACGGAGCATCGCCGGCACCAACTGGAGCTGGTAGTCCTGCACCCAGACCGTCGCGCCCTCGGCCGCCACGTCGGCTGCGGCCTCCGCGAACCGGGCGTTGACCAGGCGGTACGCCTCCCGCCACCGGCGCTTGTAGGCCGGCGTCTCCACCGCGTCGTGGTAGAGCGGCCAGATCGTCGCGTTGGACTGGCCCTCGTAGTAGCGCTCCAACTCCTCGGCGCTGAGCGGGACCGGGTGCAGCCGGATCCCCTCCAGGTCGAACGGCTCGGGGGCGGCGCCGGTGCCACCGGCCCAGCCGACCCAGGTGCCCTTGTGTTCGGCGAGTACGGGATGCAGGGCGGTGACCAGCCCGCCAGGGCTGCGTCGCCACTGCCGGCCCTCGGGTGTGCTCACCTCGTCGACCGGCAGACGGTTCGCCACTACGACAAAGGAGCTACGGACGGTCACGATCGGCCACCTCCGGGTACTGACGGGTCCACCGCGATGAGCGTACTGAGCGTAGCTGCGGCGTCTTGTGCCCCGTGCCGGAGTCTCCTACCCGCCTCGGTGCGACCGAATCCTAGAGGTGATCTTGTCGACAGCCCGCAGGTCAGAGGTCGATGATCGGCCATTCCTTGGGCAGCACCTCGCCGAGCAGCTCCCGCCGGTCCGTCATGATCGGCACGAGGGGGTGGGCGGCGGCGTCCATCGCCAACTGAGCTAGGTCCGTGTGTCCGGCCATCCGGCGCGACCATCCGCCGAGAAACGAGCACATGTTCGGCTCGACAGGTGTTACCCGGATGTGCGGCAACGCGGCGAGCACTTCGAGCATCTCCCACTGATCGGGAGTGGCCTCCTGGTGCGCACGGACGAGGCAGAGTGCCGGCACCAGCACGTGCACGCCATAGTCGGCGGCTTCCGCGATGCGGTGTCCGACATCCCGTTCGGACGAGGAATATGCCAGCAGGGCGGTCGCATCCAGCGCCAAGCCGTAGCCCGTCACCGGGTGGCTCTCGCGCGTGCCGCCAAGACCTCCGCCTGGAGCTGGGCTGCCTGTTCGCGCAGTTCGGGCGTGATGCTCGCCCGCAACTGCTCCATCTCGGCGTGTACCCGCGCGACGCCCTCGTCGGTGATCTCAAAACCCACCCGCCGGAGGATCTCCCGCGTCTTCTCCCCGGCCACCCTCCGGCGCAGAGACTCAGCGACATAGGCGGAGGCGTTCGGCTCGTCGGCCAGCCTGTCGGCAAGCTCATCGGGCAGGCTGATGGTGATCTTCTTGGTCATACCGAAACCGTAATTTGCCTTACCGGCTCTGGCAAGGAGGCGCGCTCGCGTACCCCTGGGGCGGGGTGATGTGGGCGAAGCGCGCCGTACCTGTCAGGATTGACGATGGCGTGCGCGCGGCCGGCTACCGGCCGGCGGCGGCGGGCGGTCCTCGCAGCCCGCGCCGCGCCGCCGATCAGCGACAGCAACCGACGGAGGTAGCCCGCACCGTGGCCCAGTACATCTACGTCCTGGAAAAGGCGCGCAAGGCGCACGGCGACAAGGTCGTGCTCGACAACGTCACGTTGAGCTTCCTGCCGGGAGCCAAGATCGGTGTGCTCGGTCCGAACGGCGCCGGTAAGTCCAGCCTCCTCAAGATCATGGCAGGGCTGGACAAGCCGAGCAACGGCGAGGCCCGACTCATGCCCGGCTACACGGTCGGCATGCTCGCCCAGGAGCCCCCGCTCAACGAGGCCAAGACCGTGCTCGGCAACGTCGAGGAGGCGGTCGCCGAGACCAAGGCCAAGCTGGAGCGGTTCAACAAGATCGCTGAGCAGATGGCCACCGACTACTCCGACGAGCTGATGGAGGAGATGGGCAAGCTCCAGGAGGAGCTTGATCACCTCGACGCCTGGGACATCGACTCCAAGCTCGAACTGGCCATGGACGCGCTGCGCTGCCCGCCGCCGGACGCCGACGTGACCCAACTCTCCGGTGGTGAGCGTCGCCGGGTCGCGCTCTGCAAGCTGCTGCTGGAGGCGCCCGACCTGCTGCTGCTCGACGAGCCCACCAACCACCTGGACGCGGAGAGCGTCTCCTGGCTGGAGCAGCACCTCGCCAAGTACGCCGGCACCGTCATGGCGATCACCCACGACCGGTACTTCCTCGACAACGTGGCCGGCTGGATCCTGGAGCTGGACCGCGGCCGGGCGATCGGGTACGAGGGCAACTACTCCACCTACCTGGAGAAGAAGGCCGCCCGGCTGGCCGTCGAGGGCCGCCGCGACGCCAAGATGAAGAAGCGCCTCACCGAGGAGCTGGAGTGGGTCCGCTCCAACGCCAAGGCCCGGCAGACCAAGTCCAAGGCCCGCCTGGACCGGTACGACGAGATGGCCAACGAGGCGGAGAAGACCCGCAAGCTCGACTTCGAGGAGATCCAGATCCCGCCGGGCCCGCGCCTGGGCAGCACGGTGATCGAGGCGGTCGACCTCAGCAAGGGCTTCGGTGACCGGCTGCTGATCGACAACCTGTCGTTCTCGCTGCCGCGCAACGGCATCGTCGGCATCATCGGCCCCAACGGCGTCGGCAAGACCACCCTGTTCAAGACCATCGTCGGGCTGGAGGAGCCGACCGGCGGCCAGGTCCGGGTCGGTCCCACCGTCTCGCTGTCGTACGTCGACCAGAACCGTGAGGGCCTCAACGGCGACAAGACCGTCTGGGAGGTCGTCTCCGACGGGCTGGACTACCTGATGGTGGGCAAGGTCGAGATGCCGTCGCGGGCGTACATCGCCGCGTTCGGCTTCAAGGGACCGGACCAGCAGAAGCCGACGAAGGTGCTCTCCGGCGGTGAGCGCAACCGGCTCAACCTGGCGCTGACCCTGAAGATCGGCGGCAACGTCATCCTGCTCGACGAGCCGACGAACGACCTGGACGTGGAGACGCTGTCCAGCCTGGAGAACGCGCTACTGGAGTTCCCCGGCTGCGCCGTGGTCATCTCGCACGACCGGATGTTCCTGGACCGCGTCGCCACGCACATCCTGGCCTGGGAGGGCGACGACCAGGACCCGTCCCGGTGGTTCTGGTTCGAGGGCAACTTCGAGGCGTACGAGAAGAACAAGATCGACCGCCTCGGCGCGGAGGCTGCCCGGCCGCACCGGGTGACCTACCGCAAGCTGACCCGCGACTGACCGGCCGAGAAGGTGTCTGACCGCTTCGTCTACCACTGCACCCTGCGCTGGTCCGACCTGGACGCGTACGGCCACGTCAACAACTCGCGCTTCCTCACGCTGTACGAGGAGGCGCGGGTGGCGTTGATGTTCGCCGGCGGCCGGGCCTGGGGCGTCGGCTCGTTCGCCGACGGGGTGGTGATCCGCCGGCACGAGGTCGACTACCTGCGCCCGGTCGACTACGCGCTCGGCCGGGCCACCGCGGAGGCGGCGCCCACCGTCCGGATCGAGCTCTGGGTGGAGGAGATCCGGGCCTCCCGGTTCACCGTCGCCTACGAGTTGTACGACGGTGAGGTGCTGGCCAGCCGGGCCCGCTCGGTGCTGGTGCCGTTCGACCTGACCCGCCAGGTGCCCCGGCGGATCACCACCGAGGAACGGGACTTCCTGCTCACGTACGCGCCGCGGGGCGGTGTGGTGTGACCCGGCCGGGCACCGCCGAGCCGGGCCGGACGGCGGCGTCCACCCACGGTGTCGCCGGGGTGGCGGACGCGGGCGCCTTCCTGGCCCGGCTGGTCCGGTTGGATCCGGTCGCGCCGGTCCGGTTGCGGCCGGCCGGCGCACCGGGCCGGGTCGCCCTGTGGGCGCGGCTGCCGTGGCAGGTCCTGGTGGTCCGCACGGTTGCCGGTGGGCCGGCCGACGGCGTCGCTGAGGACGTCACCGTGGCGGCCGCGGAGCTGCTCGCCGAGCTGGAGCGGGGCGGCGTGACCCTGCCGACCCGCCGGGACGCCCAGTGGCGGTGGCCGCTGCCGCCGACGCGGAGCCGCCAGGTGGAGGCGTTGCCCGTTGCCGAGGTGCGACGGATCGCCGACGCGGCGGCGGGCACCCTGCGGACGGCGAGCGAGCAGGGTGTGGCCGGCCGTGCCGTGGGCCAGCGGGCCCTGCGTGACGCGTTGCTCGACCACGTGGCGGTGCTGATCACCCCGGACGGGACGCCCGCCGCGCCGGTCGAGGTGCCGCAGCGACTGGTGCAGGGGGTGGTCCGGATGGGCTTCCTGGGCGCCGCCAGCGGCTCGGCGGCTGGCGAGGGTGGGGACGCCGTTCAGGTGCGGGTGGCCGGTCGTTGGGTCGGCCTGGTGGGACCGCACGGAGCGGCTTGGTTGCAGAAGGCCACGGATCTTGCCGTGACACCCCTGAACGCTCGTCCGAACGGATGACCCCGGATCATTCTTCTGGTCAGGGGCGGTCGTTGGGGGGGTGCTTCAACCCGGCTGTCCGGGTACCGTCCATCCTCGGATCCAACGCACCGTAGGCGACTGGATCCGCTGGGGAGTGAGGTGCGCGAGCGATGCCGTGGTGGTCATGGCGCCCCGGTCCCGCCGACGGCGGCGATCCGGAAACCCGAAGCGGGATCACAGTCGACAACGCGGTCCGGATCGGGCCGCCCAGCCCTCGCCAGCCGGGGGACGACTGCCCGTCCAACGAGCGGCCCGTGCTGACCGAGATGCCCGCCACCGTGGAGCCGGTGAGTCTGCGCCGGGTCTGTGACGCGCTCGATCTGCTCGACGTGCGTTATCTGGCCGACGGCGACGGCAACCTGCTGGCGATGTGGGAGCGGCACGCGGTGCTGGTCACCCTCGAAGGGCCGGAGGACGAGATCCTGGTCATGCGGGCACGTCCGCATGCCACGGTCCCGCCGGACTGGGCCGACCGGGCGTACCGGGTGGTCAACGAGTGGAACCACACCCGCCGGTTCTGCAAGGCGTACATCGGTGACCCGACCGAGCGCGGTCAGCTACCGATCTACGCCGAGCTTCAGGTGCCCCTGGGCGCCGGCACCCACGACGCGCTCCTGGTCGAGATGCTCGACTGCGGCGCGGCGGTCGCCACCAGCTTCGTGGACTGGCTGCACGACGAGGGCGCGCTGCTCTGACGACGCTCCGGATGGGGTGGGTCAGCCGCCGTTGGCCGGGTCGTCCTCGACGTTGACCATGAAGTACGCGGCCCGCTCCAGGTAGTCCCAGAGGGTTGCGGCGATCTCCGGCTCAAGGTCGAGCCGGTCCACGGCGCGGCGCATGTTCCGTAGCCAGGCGTCCCGTTCGGCCGCGCCGATCCGGAACGGCGCGTGGCGCATCCGCAGCCGCGGGTGCCCGCGCTGAGCGGAGTACGTGTTTGGCCCGCCCCAGTACTGCATCAGGAACAGGGTCATCCGGTCCGCGGCCGGGCCCAGGTCCTCCTCCGGGTACATGGGTCGCAGCAGGGGGTCGGTGGCGACGCCGGCGTAGAACTCGTCGACCAGCTTGCGGAAGGTGGGTTCGCCGCCGACCGCTTCGAAGAGGGTCATCGACGCACCGGGACGGTCGGATTCACCTGCGGAAGTCACAGTTCCATCCTGCCAGGTGCGCCCGGCGCCGGCCCGACCCGCACGACGTGCGTCGGATCACGCCGGGTCGACAACCCCGAATGTCGGGCACCCGGCGTTTGTGGGTGGAGGTCGCTTCGGCCGTCAGGTGACAGCGTGCCGGCGGTGGCCGTCACCGGCATGCGGGTCGGACGTGCCTCCCACCGGGCGGTCGCTGGCCGGGTCGCCGAGCCCGGAGGGCGGCGGATCGGCGTTGGCCAACGAGGCGGCAGTGATCGCTTCGTCCACCGTCTGCCGGTCCGGCCAACGCAGCGTGGCGACCGCCATCAGCACCACCCCGGCTGCGCTCCAGACCCCCACCACGATCGGAATGGGGAAACGTTCGGCGAGCAACCCGGTGACCAGCACCGCGAGGCCCTGAATGACCTGGATGCCGGTGGCCATCACCCCGAAGGCGCGGGCTCGGAAGCCGTTGGGCAGCGCCTGGACGAACAACCCGTTGGCCATCGGCATCATGCCGGCGACCGCGAACCCGCAGAGCGAGGCGAGCAGCGCGACCACCAGCGGCGGGGGGTCGAGCAGCACCGGCACGAGCATCAACGGGGCGAGCACCGCGAGTGGCCGCATCAGCTTCAGTCGGCGAGCCGGCCCGAACAGGCGACTCACCAGCAACCCACCGACGATGAAGCCGATCGGATTGGCCACCATGATCGCCGCCTGTGCGGTGCCCGCGCTCAGCGCGCCACGGCCCTCTTCGTTGGCCCAGGCTGCGGCGAGACCCTCGGGAACGATCGAGAAGAGCATCGAACTGAACACCAACACCGCGATGGCCCGCAGCACCGGTGTGCGGAACACCATGCCGAACCCCTGCCGAGTCTCCTGCAGCAGATGGCTGCGGTGCTCCGGGTTCATCATCGCCGGGCGGTCGCGCACACCCAGGCGAACCAGCAGCGCCGAGACACCGAACGTGACCGCGTTGAACAGCAGCGCCGCCTCCGGGTCGACCGCGGCGACAGCGGCGCCGAAGACGTACCCCACGACCTGGGCGGCCTGCCCGACGCTGCTGTTCAGTGACAGCCCCAGCACCAGTCGGTCCCCGGTGAGCAACTGCGCGATCAGCGCGGACTTCGCCGCCTGGCTCGGCGGGTTGGCCAGCGTGGCGGCGAAGATGAGCACCAGCACCGCCTGGTACGGCAGGCCCGGAATGGCGATGAGCAGCATCAGCGCCATCCGGATGAGGTCGCATGCCACCATCACCCGTCGGAACGGGTACCGCTCCGCGAGTGCGGCGAGCACGGGACCGCCGAGCAACCAGGGCAGGAAACTGACAGCGAAGGCAGCCGCGGAGAGCGCGACGGACCGGGTCTGCTGATAGACGAGCAGGGTGACGGCGGCCTTCGCGACATAGTCGCCGATCCAGGAGAGAGCGCCGGCCACGAACACAGCCCGGAACTCGTGCTGGCCGAAGACTTCGCGGAATGTGGCGGGGCCTTCCGCAGAAGGTCGCTCCTCAGGCACCGTCGCCTCCATCGGCCCCGGCTCGGCCGCTCGTGGCAGCCCGGCCGGAAGCGCTCGTCAGATCTACGGATCAGCGAGGATGTGATCACGCTTTGGTGGGAACGCGTGCTCCGGATTCTGCCCGATCGTCTGACAACTAGCTAGGTCGAACGGGTCGTTCGTCGCCTCCCCGACTGAACGAACGGACGATACCCGAGGGGCCGGCCGGATCGCGACCCCTGAATTGCCGGACAGTGTCGGCGGTGTCAGGTGGCGCCGCCCTGACCGGTTTCACCTTCCGGCAACGGCCGGGTCGACAGGCCGGGATAGATGCGGGCCGCGGCGATCTGCGCGGTGATCCCCGAATTTTCCAGCGCCTCGGCGAGACGCCGACGCAGTTCCCGGCCCACCGCGAACTGCCCGTCCGCGGTGGTCTTCACCACGGTGCGGATGACCGCGCCGTCCACCGTCACCTGCTCGACACCCAGCACCTCGGGCGCCTCCACGATTTCCGGTGACAGCTCCGGGTCCATCGCGATCGAGGCGGCCGCGGTCCGTAGCACCGCCGTGGCCTCCTCGGTGCTGTTGAAACCGATGGGCAGGTCCACCACCACGAGAGCCCAACCCTGGCTCTTGTTGCCCACCCGGATGATCTCGCCGTTGCGGATGTACCAGAGCACGCCCCGGCCGTCGCGCACCGTGGTGACCCGCAGGCCGACCGACTCGACCACGCCCATCGCCTCGCCCAGGTCGACGTTGTCACCCACGCCGTACTGGTCCTCGATCAGCATGAACAGGCCGGCGATCAGATCCTTCACCAGGCTCTGCGCGCCGAAGCCCAGCGCGACGCCGGCGATCCCCGCGCTGGCCAGCAGCGGCGCCAGGTCGAAGCTGAACTCCCGCAGGATCATCAGTAGCGCGATGCCGAAGACGAAGGCGGTGGTCAGGCTACGCAGCACCGACCCGATCGCCTCGGCCCGCTGCCTCCGTCGCTCCGGCACGAACTCGGCAGGGTCGACAGCGGCGGTGGGTACCCGCTCGCGCAGCGGCCGCAGCATCGTCGGCACCGCACCGTCGGTGGTCGTTCGCACCAACCGGTTGATGGTCCGGTGCAGCGCCCAGCGGGCCACCATCGCCAGCGCCAGGATCAGCAACACCCGAAGCGGTTTGAGCAGGATCCAGTAGCTTCCCTCGGCGAACCAGGCCGACCTGGTGATGTCGTAGATCCACTCGCAGGAGGTGCTGCCCTGGCAGCTCACCGAGACGGCGTCGGACAGGGCTAGGGGCGTCACGCTGGCGGCACTCACTATGTCTTCGTACCGCAAGGAGCCCGAGCGTCCGCCGCCGACCCACCGACCGGCGGACCGGTCGTTGCGAGCATGGCGACTGGAGAGGCGGAGCGCGCGCGTCGACCCGATGGGCGCAAGGGCCTGGACCGGTTGGGGTGGCAGTCGCGCGGAGCAACCAGGCCGAAGCGGTGCGTTCGGCATCGATTCCGTCCCAGCGCGGGTGATCCGCTTACCAGAAGAGAGATTAGTACGTGAAGTCCCCGAAAGGCGGGGGTAGACCGACGCTGAGCTGGGAGAACGCTCCGTAAAGATCATCGGGCACAACCAGGGCACAACTTAGCTTCGATCTTGGATGGCCGATGACCCTGACCGTTGGCCGTTGGCCTGCCGTAGGAGCTGGCCGACTAGGCCGCGCGGCCGGTCACTCTTCGGTATCCAGTGCACGTAGGTTTCCAGCGTGATCCGCAGACTCGCGTGCCGTAGTGCCTTCTGCACGTGCTGGGGTTCGACACCGTTGCTGATCAGCGTGGTGGCGAAGAAGTGCCGCAGTGAGTGGAAGGTGCCCTGCTTGGGCCAGCCCGCAGCGCAGCGCCAGTCCTCCCACAGCTCCGACCAGTAGCGATCCGTAAGCAGCTTGCCTCGGGTTGAGGTGAACAGGAGTGCGGCCGGCCGAGTCACCGGCTTTCCGCTGGTGATGTCCGGAAGCTGGAATTCGACGGGGCCGACCTCCCTGATGTGGGCTGCCAACTCCTCGGCGACGACGGCGTCCAAGTCAACCGTCCCGGCTGACCCACTCTTCGGTGCGGAGAGGTAGAAGCCTCCGAAATGCTCGGGAGAGTGCCGCAACTGCTGGACGACGTGAAGCTCTTGACTGCCAACATCAAGGCGACCCGCGTCGCGGGCCGCTCGCGCCGCCGAACCTGGGCCGGGCCGATGGCCCGCCGCTCGCGCCTTAGGCCTGCGGCCACGGCGCGATCGGTGATAGCCCGCCGGCGGCGCGACATACGACGAAGCCCCGGGCCGCCATGAGTGCTGGCAGTTTCCGGGGCTTCAGTGCTCAGGAGTACAAGGGCGGCCTCCGGCGGGGGCCAGACGACTCCGAGATGGAGTTGCCGCACGGTTGCGGTTGAGGGGTGTGAGGTGGGGTGCCATCCCGCCCGCCACCGACCCAGGCGGAGCCGAGCAGATCAGGGCTAGGGTGCCAAGGTCGTTCGTCCGGTAGGGCGCTCCACCTTGGCGCCCAGGCGGTGTCTTCAAAGGATTTTGGTGTCGGATGATGTAGGGCGTGGGTCGTCGCTATGAGTTGTCTGACGTCGAGTGGGATGCGTTGTCGAGGTATCTGCCGTCGGCGGTGACTGGTGGTCGGCCTCGGGTCGATGACCGGCGGGGTCCTCAACGGGATCGTGTGGAAGATCCGGGCCGGGGCGGCGTGGCGGGATGTGCCCGCCCGCTACGGATCCTGGCAGTCGATCTACACCCGTTTCCGCAGATGGGCCCTGGACGGCACGTTCGAGCGGATGCTCGCCGGGGTCCAGGCCGACGCGGACGCTGCCGGGGACATCGACTGGCTGGTGTCGGTGGATTCCACGATCGTGCGTGCTCATCAGCATGCCGCTGGCGCTAAAGGGGGCATCGAGAAACGGACGAACCACAAGATCACGCCCTCGGTCGAAGTCGAGGTGGACTGACCACCAAGATTCACCTCGCCTGCGACGGCCTGGGTCGGACCCTGGCGTTCGTGCTCAGCGGCGGCAACGTCAACGACTGCAGCCGCTTCACGCACGTCATGGCAGCGATCCGGGTCGAGCGGTCCGGACCCGGCCGACCTCGGGTCCGGCCCGACCATGTCATCGCCGACAAGGGCTACAGCTCGAAGGCCATCCGTGAGCACCTGCGGCGGCGCGGCGTCGGACACACGATCCCTGAGCGCGCCGACCAGCAGGCCAACCGCCACCGACGAGGCAGCCGTGGCGGCCGACCACCGGTGTTCGACAAGCAGCTCTACAAACGGCGCAACGTCGTGGAGCGGTGCTTCAACCGGCTCAAGCAGTGCCGCAGCGTGGCGACCCGTTACGACAAGACCGCGACCTCGTTCCAGGCCACAGTCACTATCGCCGCGCTACTCCAATGGTTGTGAACCCTTGAAGACACGGCCTAGCCCTGATCTGCTCCACGGTGTGTGGGTCGGCGGCAGACGGGATGGCGCAAGCAGGTAGGCGGTGAGCGCTGGTTGCTTGACGACGACGATAGAAGTAGGGCATGAGCGAGCGCGGTTTGCCATACGGCGCAATCAACATCAATTGTCAGTGTTGCGGGTTGCTGCGACGGGTCCGGGACCGTGACGGGAATGTGCCCAAGCTTTGCGACGAGTGCGCCCAGCACCAAGGCCAGTTGCCGGAACGGCGGGCTCAGCGGGCCGAAGAACACGAACGGGAGTTACGCCGCTGGCTTGACGCCTGTCGCGCGAGTGAGGCGAAGTCGAGAAGGGTCGCCGATGCCGCAGGTGACCGTATCGCCTCCGCTTTGGCGAGCCGGGGTGCTCTGGCTAGTCGGTTGTACGAGGCCGGCCAACGGGCGGGCCACTCGTGCCCGACAAGTCAGATAGCCCTCGATCCGAAGGTCATCAGATGGGCTCAGGTGCACCGCGAAATCAGCAGAAGCAGCCGCGGTTACCTCAGCTACGAAGACGATGAGTAGCGCGGGCACAACGGCGACACCCAAGCCAGACCTCAGGCCTTCTCGTCCGTGCAGCATCCGTCGGAGCAACCCGAGGTCTGGCCGTCGGCATCGGTGGCCGGGAGGGGCGCGCAGTCGTCGCAGTGCTCACCGCGCCACGCCTCGATACCTTCCTTAACGGCTACCCCCGCGATAACGAGTGCGGCGATCGGGTCGGCCCATGACCAACCCCAAGCGGCGTTGAGGACCAGGCCCACGAGCAGCACCGCAGACAGGTAGGTGCACAGCATCGTCTGTGTCGAGTCGGCCATGACTGTTGCCGAGCCGAGTTCCCGGCCGGTGCGACGCTTGGCCCGAACGAGCAGCGGCATCACAAGTAGCGACGCCACGGCAAGGCCGATGCCAACTGGGCTAGCCTCAGCGTCTTCCCCGGATAGCAGCGAGCGGCCGGCATCGAAGGTAACCCAGGCAGCCAGGGCGAAGAACGATGCGGCGATAAGCCGTAGCGCCTGTCGTTCCCTGTTTTCCGGCACCCGTGAGCGGAACTGCCAGATCAGCACCGCTGCGCTGGACACCTCGACGAACGAGTCCAGGCCGAAGCCGATCAAAGCAGTGGAGGAAGCCGCCGCGCCAGCGGCAATCGCGACCAAGCCTTCAAGAAGGTTGTAGCCGGCGGTGGCGTAGGCCAACCACAGGCTGCGGCGTGAGAGCGCCGCACGCCGCTCCGGAGTCAGCAAGGACGTGCTCATGCGTTCACTCCCGAAGTGGTGGAGTCGGAGGAAGTCCCGTAGACCGGGCAGAGGGCGACGGCCTCGCCGGTGGCAGCGAGGACCAGTTCCGCCGAGCGCAGTAGATCCAGCAGCTCGGGCCGGGTGAGGGCGTAGAACGACTGGCGACCCTCCACCCGGTAGTCGATCAGGCCACAGTCACGCAGGCACGCCAGGTGTTTCGACACCGTTGACTGCGCCAGCCCCAACTCGCCGGTCAGGTCGACCACCCGAGCCTCACCGGACGCGATCCGTCGCAGAATCGCCAGCCGAGCTGGATCCCCGAGGGACCGGAACAGCGCCACGGCCGGAGCCAGGCCGGGGGTGCAATCAATCGCCATGGCGCGATGATAGCCGGATTCAGCGATGATTGGGAAGGTGTCGGCATGACCCTCGAAGGCGGTGGGGTGAAAGATCATCGGGCACAGATCCGGCACAACTGAGGCCAACAAGGGCTGTCAACCAATGTCAGGCAACGGCAGAGTTCTCCCAGGCCGGGACGGCGATCCGCCCGGATGCGGATGATCCTCATACCCTATGAGGGATTAGTACGTGCAATCCGGGGTCCGATCAGGGACTATTGGCGCAACGGACGTCGGTGATCGGCCCGGCGTCGACCGTGTGGGCCCCTGTGCCCGGCCCCGGTCGGCGGCGGTCCCCAGCAGCCGCTGAACCGGGAGGGTGAGCGCGATGCCTGACATACGACCCACGGTGGGCTCCGGCGCGTTGGTCCTCAACGCCACCTACGAGCCGCTGTGTGTCGTGTCGGTGCGCCGCGCCGCGATCCTCGTCCTCTCCGCCAAGGCGGTCTGCGTCGCCGACGGTGACGGCATCCTGCACAGCGCCCGGGACGCGCTCCCGGTGCCATCAGTGGTCCGGCTGACGCGCTTCGTCCGGGTGCCGTACCGAACGCATGTCGGGCTGTCCCGCCGGGCGATCTTCGCCCGGGACGGGTGGCGGTGCGCCTACTGCCGGGGGCCGGCAGAGACCATCGACCACGTCTTTCCGCGCAGCCGGGGTGGCCGGCACGCCTGGGAGAACGTGGTCGCCGCGTGTGCCCGGTGCAACCACACCAAGGGCGACAAGACTCCGGCCGAGATGGGGTGGCGGTTACACGCGTTGCCAACCGCCCCGAAGGGCACCGCCTGGCGGGTGCTGGGCCACCGCGCCCCCGACCCCCGCTGGGCCGACTGGCTGGACCTGCGGGAGCCCGAGGCCGCGGCCTGACCCCGCAGCGTGGTCAGGCTCCGGATTGCGGGCGGGTTGCCCGGCGCGCTGCGCGTTCGTGGCGGTCGACAGCTCGGCGGTACGCGATCGCGAGTAGCCGGTCGATCTCGGGCAGCAGGTGCGGACCGGGCATGACGATGCTGGCGAAGCCGTACTGCGCGTAGCCCGGGTGCGGCACGAGGGTGTCCAGTCGGGCGAAGTCGAACTCGTGCCGATGCTCCTCGAATGCCTTGGGCGGGAAGCCGAACAGCCGCTCGAACTCGGCCCGGCCCAGGTCCAGGTTGAGGCGGAAGACGCCGGGGCGGTCAAGCTGTGCGGCCTCGTCGAAGCCGGGCACGTCGTGCTCGACGATGGTGGCGAACGGCTGGCGGCGGTCCGGGCCGACGAAGAAGAACCGGTCGCCCCAGGCCGCCTCGGGTGATCCGTTCTCCTCGCTCGCCACGACCTGCTCGACGTCGGGCAGTGCGGCGATCCGATCGGCGAGCACTGCCGTGTCGACACCGGTCGGAACGTGCAGGACCGCGTCGGCGTGTTCGATGGTGGCCTGGTCCAGCGGGAAGTAGCGATAGTCGTGGGTCCGCTGCTCGGCCGCTGCGATGTCGGACGTCGGCAGGTAACGGGGAAGGCTAATCTCCTGCTGGAGTCTGCCCTCGTAGGTGGCGGCGGCGGGCGGCCCGATGCCGAGCGCCGGGCTCGCGCCGAGGCTGCCGGCGATCACCGCGTACCGGTCGCCCAGCAGCGACGCGACGATCGCGCCGGCGCCGGCCCAGGACACCTGCGTCTCGGCCAGCGTCATCGTGCTCTGGTGGCGTTGGAGGTGCGTGTTGTGCGCGAAGACCAGTGTGGGCCCGCGGTGTGCCTCGGCCGATCGGATCGCGAGCAGGTTCTCGGCCATCAGCGCGTCCCGGACCGCGGCCAGGTGGGCGAAGCGTTCCTCCTGGGCCAGTGGTGCGGCGGCCGCGGCGTGGTACCGCAGCAACGCGACAGCGGCCGTGGCGTGCACGAATGCCGCCGGCCAGCCCACTGACTTCCCCGGCGCCCGCAGGTACAGCTCGGTCAGCAGGTCGTCGGCGAGCACCCGCAGTCGCTGGGCGTCGGTCGAGCGCCCGACCGAACGGCCGGGCTCCCAGATCGCGGCCGTGTCACTCCACCGCGCCTCGTCCCCGATCAGGTCGTCGATCTCGGCAGCCCGGTCCAGGTCGAGGAACCGGCAGACCTGGGTGAGGTGCCAGCGCGGGCTCGGAGCACTCTCCAGCTCCACCGGGGCGTCGAAGCCGTGGAACGTCAGGCGCTCGGCGGCCGACCGTCCGGCGTTCCACTCCCGCATCCGCAGGAGGAGGTCGCGGTTCGCCGGGGCTGCCCCGAAACCGTGGCTGAACCCTTCGGCGAGCGCCCGGTCGAGCGTCACGTCGGCGACGCCCTGCACGAACTCGTCGGCGATCAGCCCGGCCGCCCGGTCGCTCTCCACGGCGATCGAGCGGTAGCCGTGCTCGGTCAGCGACAGAAAAGCCTCGTTGCGGAGTTGGAGGAAGGCGGACTCGCCGTGCGTCGGTTCGCCGAGCGCGAGCAGGTCCGGGGTTACCGCCAGCAGGTCGAGAAAAGATGGCATTCCATGAACCGTATCGTTGAACCAGCGGTTGAGACTCACGAGCGGTGGAGCGCGGTGACAGCCCCAAAACCTTCAAACCCACAGGTACGCCGGCCGGTCGACCTCGCGCGCGCCCACGGCCTCTCCGCGCAGGCAGTGCGCAACTACGAACGAGACGGCGTCCTGCCTCCGGCCCAGCGCACCCCGAACGGCTACCGGCGTTTCACCGAGCTGCACGCCAAGGCGCTGCGTGCCTACCTCGCGTTGATCCCGGGCCACGGCTATGCGGCCAGCGGCGAGATCATGCGGGCCGTCAACCGCGGTGAGATCGACACGGCGTTGCGCACCATCGACAAGGGGCATGCCCTGCTCCAGCGCGATCGGGACACCCTGGACGCGGTCGAGGCCGCGGTGGTGACGCTGACCGGAAAGAGACCGCAACCGCAGAGCCAGAAAGCCGTGCCGATCAGCGTGGTGGCTTACCGGCTCGGTCTTCAGCCAGCCACGCTGCGCAAGTGGGAGCGGGCCGGGGTGCTGCGACCGGTACGTGATCCGGTGACCCACTACCGGCTCTACCGTCCCGACGACGTCCGGGACGCCGAACTGGCCCACCTGTTGCGCCGCGGCGGGTACCGGCTCGACCACATCGCCGGCGTGCTGCGTCGGGTGCGAGACGCCGGCGGTGCCGAACCGCTCGCCGCGTCGCTGAGCCAGTGGCGGCAACGGCTCACCGAACGAGGCCGGGCCATGCTCACCGGCGCCGCGCGGCTCGCCGATTACGTCGAGGCCGGTCAGCCGCCTGAACGCGCCTCGACCAGCGAGGCGAACACCACCACGTTGTCCGCGTAGCCGGTCTCGCCGCCGACCCACTGGCCGCCGCAGGTGATCAGTCGGAGGCTCGGGCGGCTGAAGTCGCCGTACACCTCGTCCACCGGCAGTCGGCCCTTGTCGAACTTCTCCACGGAGTTGACCTCGAAGACCGCCACGCGCTGGTCGGTGCGGGTGACCTCGATCTCGTCACCGGAGCGCAGCTCGCGCAGTTTGTGGAAGACCGCCGGTCCGCTGGTGGTGTCGACGTGCCCGACGATCACGGCTGGGCCGTACTGGCCCGGGGTGGGCCCCTGGTCGTACCAGCCGGCCTCCTGGGCGCGGGCCGCGTCCGGCACGGCGATCGTGCCGTCCGGGGCGATGCCCACGTCGTGTACGGGTGCCCGCACGTCGATCTTCTCGATGGCGAGGCTGGTCGGATGGCTGGCCGGCAGCACCGGGAACTTCTTCGGCGGCGGTCGCAGTCCGGCGCTGAGCCGGTCCGGCAGCAGGCTCATGCCGGTGACCTGCTCGACGCCGAGCATCGCCACGATCAGCACCATCAGCGCCGCGATGGCCAGCACCGGGAACCCGGGGCTCGTACCGAACCGGTGTCGGGCCGACGACGGCCCGGCCGGACGCCGTGGCGGCAGCGGGCGGGCGGCCGGATCGGCGGTGGTGACGCTGGCCGACACGGCCTGCCCGGCGACCCGGCGCAGCCGTCCGGAGACGCGGACCACCAGCCGGCCGGACGCGCGCAGCGCTGGCCCGGCCCGGAGGCGGGCGCGGCGATTCGGCCGCGCACGCGCGGATCTGCGGGTCATGGGTGATCCGGCTCAGGAGCCGGCTCCCGGTCGACGTCGGCCGCCGGCCATCCCGAGCACGATCGCGGTGGCCACCAACGCCACGCCACCGAGCACCAGCAGTGAGCCGGCGCCGCGCCCACCGGCCATCCCACCGCCACCGGTCGCCGGGCCCTTGCTGGGTGAGGCCATGTTCAGCACTGTCAGCGTGGTCGACGACGTCTGGCCGTTCTCGCAGCGCAGGTCGACCGGGTAGTCACCGGCCGGCTTGTCCCTCGCGATGGTGACCTGAGCGGTCAGGAAGCCCTTGTCCGGTTTGAGCTGGACGTGCCCGAACGCGTCGGAGTGCACGCTGGACTGGCGGTTGTTGTTGTCGTTGTCGCAGCTCGCCTTGATGCTGACCCGGCTGCCGGCCTGGGCGCTGTTCGGTGTCACCTCGACGAAGACGTTCTCGCCGGCTCGCGCCGGAGCTACCGACAACAGGACGAACGCCCCGACCAGCCCCACCAGTGTCAGTGCGGACGAGAGCGCGCGGTTGATCGTGCGGATTGCCTGCATGATTTCCCCCCAACCGGCGACGACCGCCGGAACCCTCCCCTGGGCACGCGCGCTGCTTTCCCGCTGGCCCAAAGGCAAACCCGCCCCCACCCCACCTCACCCCGCACCCCACCCACTTTCCGCGATCTTGCACTTTCTGCGGCGACGAACCGGCACTTAGCCGGCATTTCACCAACAGAAACTGCAAGATCGCGGGGGAGAGGTGGGGCGCGGTCAGCGCGGGCGGGGGATGGGCCCGGTGGCGGGCAGGGGGGTGACGGGGTGCCAGTTCAGCGGTGAGGAGAGGACCATCGTGCTCGACGGTTGGCCGTACGGGGCGAGACGGTCGATGACCCCCTCGAACGCGCCGATCGAGCCGGCCGCCACCTTCAGCACGCTGCACGCGTCCCCGGTGATCCGGTGGATCTCCAGGATCTCCGGCCAGTCGGCAACCGCCGGGTCGTGCAGGATGCACCGCGCGCCGTAGCAGGACATCCGGATCAGCGCGACCACGGTACGGCCGGCGCGGCTGAGGTCGACGTGGGCGTGGTAGCCGGTGATGATGCCGGCCTCCTCCAGCCGGCGGACCCGCTCCGCGACCGACGGTGGCGAGAGGTGCACCCGCCGGGACAACTCGCTGAAGGACAGCCGCGCGTCGGCCTGCAACTCGCGCAGCAGCGCCCAGTCCATGTCGTCCACGCTCAGACCTTACTTTCGTGAACCGACTTCGCCTAGTTGCCTTTGGTTTGCCAGGAGAAGGCGGCGAGAGCCGTTGATTCGGCATTCCGTAGGCCGATCCGACCGCGAGATCATGACGTCGGCTAGTCCGGGGGAGGGAGACGAGATGGTGGATCAGACGGAGCGGCGGGCGCCGAACCGCCGTGCCATGGTGCAACCGGTGACCCCCGGGCAGCGTGCCGCGCAGGCGGAGCGCACCGGTGGCGAGCCGACCCTGGAGTTCGCCGACCTGGTGCCGTACGACGCGTACGTGCAGGCCAGCGCCCTGCACAAGATGCAGCACCCGCTCAGCAGCGACCCGGGCGAGATGTCCTTCCTGATGGTCAGTCAGATCATGGAGCTGTACTTCGGGCTGACCTGCCACGAGCTGCGGGAGACCCAGCGGCTGATCCGCGCCGACCAGATCTGGGAGTCGTTGGCCCCGCTGGGCCGAGCCAAGCTGCACCTGGAGGGGCTCAACGCCGCCTGGCAGGGCCTGCGCTGGATGAGCCCGGCAGACTTCAACAGGTTCCGCAATCTGCTCGGTGAGGCCTCCGGCTTCCAGTCGGCGATGTACCGGCAGCTGGAGTTCCTGCTCGGGCTGCGCGACCCGACGCTGATCCGCCCGTTCCGCCGGCAGGCCGAGGTGCATGCCGAGCTGAGCGCCGCGCTGACCACCCCGAGCCTCTGGGACGACGTGCTCGCGCTGCTCGCCCGGCACGGCTTCGACCTCCCCGCCGACCTGCTCGACCGGGACGTGGCCGTCGAACACGACCCGCACCCGTTGGTCGAGGCGGCCTGGGTACGGATCTACGACGACGCCAGCCCGGACAATCACCTGCGGCTGCTCGGCGAGGCGCTGAGCGCTGTCGCCGAGGAGTTCGGCGACTGGCGCTGGAACCACGTCAAGGCGGTGCAGCGGACGATGGGCGCCAAGGTCGGCAGCGGAGGCTCCGCCGGCCTGGCGTGGCTGCAGCGCAGCATGGCCCGGGTGGTCTTCCCGGAGCTGTGGTCGGCCCGCACAGCGATGTGACCGGAGAGCGAGACATGCACACCCCAGAACACGAAGCGCATCGCCGTGACGAGGCCGACCCCGGTCACCGGCACCTGTTCCACGTGCCGCCGGCCGACGGTGGCGACCACCCCGAGTCGGCGTACCTGGCCGGCAACTCGCTCGGCCTGCAACCTCGGGCCACCCGCGACGAACTCCTGGCCGACCTGGACGCGTGGGGGCGGCTCGGCGTGGAGGGGCACCTGGAGGCGGAGCGCCCCTGGCTGCCGTACCACGAGTTGTTGACCGGGCCGGCCGCGCGACTGGTCGGCGCCCGGCCCGCGGAGGCCGTGGTGATGAACTCGCTCACCGTCAACCTGCACCTGCTGATGGTGAGTTTCTACCGACCGGCCGGCGCGCGCACCCGCATCGTCATCGAGGACGCCGCGTTCCCCTCGGACAGCTACGCCGTGCGCAGTCAGGCCCGGTTCCACGGCCTGGACCCGGACGACACAGTGGTCCGGTTGCGTCCGCGTGCGGGTGAGGACGCCCTGCGCACCGAGGACGTGACCGACTACCTGGCCGCCGAGGGCGACCGGGTGGCGCTGCTGCTGCTCGGCGGGGTCAATTACCTCACCGGTGAGCTGCTGGACATCCCGGCGATCACGGCTGCCGGCCGGGCCGCCGGCGCGGTGGTCGGTTGGGACCTGGCCCACGCGGTCGGCAACGTGCCGCTGGCCCTGCACGACTGGGACGTCGACTTCGCCGCCTGGTGCTCCTACAAGTACCTGAACTCCGGCCCGGGCGCCCTCGCCGGCGTCTTCGTGCACGAGCGGCACCTCGGCGACGAGAGCCTGCCCCGATTCGAGGGGTGGTGGAGCACCGCGGCGGCCACCCGGTTCGAGATGACGCCGGTGTCCCGGCCGCCGGCCACAGTGGAGGCCTGGCAGATCTCCAACCCGCCGATCTTCGCGATGGGTCCGGTGCGTACCTCGCTGGAGTTGTTCGACGCGGTGGGGATGACCGCGCTGCGCGCGCGCAGCCAGCGCCTCACCGGCTGGCTGGAGTCACTGTTCGACGAGGTGACAGTCGGCCGGCCGCTGCGGGTGGTCACTCCGCGCGACCCGGCCCGTCGAGGCTGCCAGCTCTCCGTGCGCATCGGTTCCGGCAGCGCCAACGAGCTGACCAAACGCCTACGGTACGAGCACGGGGTCATCGCCGACGCCCGCGAACCCGATGTCGTGCGGTTCGCCCCGGTGCCGCTGTACTCCACGTACCTCGACTGCTGGCGGGCCGCCGCGGCGCTCGCCGCGACGGTGGGGGCGACGTCATGACCGCGCGGCGCGACGAGATCGCGATCATCGGTGCCGGGCTGGCCGGCTGTCTCGCGGCCTGCTTCCTGGCCCGGCGCGGCTACCCGGTGGCCCTCTACGAGCGCCGCTCCGACCCGCGCGCCGGCACCGCCGAGCGCGGTCGCTCGATCAACCTGGCGCTCTCCGAGCGCGGCCTTGACGCGTTGCGCCGCATCGGGCTGGCCGAGCAGGTGATGACCGACGCGCTGCCGATGCGCGGCCGGATGATCCACCCGGTCGAGGGCGAGCAGCAGTTCCAGTCCTACAGCGCGGCCGGCGACCGGGCGATCAACTCGATCAGCCGGGGTGCGCTGAACAACGCCCTGCTGGACGAGGCCACCGCGCTGCCCGGCGTGCGGGTCGTGTTCGACCACCGGCTGGTCGGGCTCGACCCGACCGACGGCGCGCTGAGCTTCGAGACCCCGCAGGGCCCGGTCGCGGCGAAGGCGTCGGTCGTGCTGGGCGCCGACGGCGCCGGCTCCGTGGTGCGCGGGCAACTGCTGGCGTACGGGCTGCTGGACGAGAGCGTCGACTTCCTCGACTACGGCTACAAGGAGCTGACGATTCCGCCGCTGGGCGGGGACTTCGCCCTGGAGGAGGACGCGCTGCACATCTGGCCGCGCGGCACCTCGATGATGATCGCGCTGCCGAACCCGGACCGCTCCTTCACCTGCACGCTGTTCTGGCCCAACGACGGTGCCGGCAGCTTCGCCTCGCTGACCAGTCCGGCGGAGATCGAACGGCACTTCACCGAGCACTACCCGGACGTGGTCCCGCTGGCCCCGAACCTCATCGACGACTACCAGCACAACCCGGTGGGCGTGCTCGGCACTGTGCGCTGCACCCCGTGGCAGGTCAACGGGAAGGTCGGCCTGCTCGGCGACGCGGCGCACGCCATCGTGCCGTTCTACGGCCAGGGCGCCAACTGCGCCTTCGAGGACGTGGTGGAGCTGGACCGCTGCCTGGACGAGTGCGCCGACGACTGGTTGGCGGCGCTGCCGCTGTTCCAGCGGCGCCGACAGGAGAACGCCGAGGCCATCGCGACGATGGCGCTGACCAACTTCGTGGAGATGCGGGACAAGGTCGCCTCCCCGGTCTTCCAGGCCCGGCGGCGGGTGGAGCACGCACTGGAACGGGCCCTGCCCGGCCGGTACGTTTCCCAGTACGAGCTGGTGTCGTTCTCCACCACCCCGTACGCGGAGGTTCGCCGTCGGGTGCGCCGACAGCACCGGGTGCTCGGGGCGGTCGTCGGCGGGGCCGCGCTGCTGCTGGTCGGCGCGATCGGTGCGGCACTGAGCCGAGGGAGGCGGGCATGACCGGCAACTGGGATCCGCGGCTGATGGCCGGCCACGCGCCGAGTGGCCCGCAGCGGTTGCGCAACTTCGTCGCCGGCGAGTTCGTCGACGGCGGAAACACGTTCGCCAAGGCCAGCCCGGTCACCGGGGAGCAGGTCTTCGAGGTGGACGAGGCGTCGCGGTCCACGGTGGACGACGCGGTGGCGGCTGCCCGGGCGGCGCTGCGGGGGCCGTGGGGCCGGATGGGGGAGCGCGAGCGCGCCGAGGTGCTGCGCCGCGTCGCCGACGAGCTGGAGCGCCGCTTCGACGACCTGGTGACCGCCGAGGTCGCCGACACCGGCAAGTCCATCGCCCAGGCCCGCACCCTGGACATTCCGCGCGGCGCGGCGAACTTCCGGGCGTTCGCGGAGATCGTCGCGACCGCGCCCACCGAGTCGTTCACGACTGTCACCCCGACCGGCGGCCGGGCACTCAACTACGCGCTGCGCAAGCCGGTCGGCGTGGTAGCGGTCATCGTGCCGTGGAACCTGCCACTGCTGCTGCTCACCTGGAAGGTGGCTCCGGCGCTGGCCTGCGGCAACGCCGTCGTGGTCAAGCCCAGCGAGGAGACTCCCGCCTCGGCGACGGTGCTGGCCGAGGTGATGGCCGCCGCTGGCGTACCGGCCGGGGTGTTCAACCTGGTGCACGGCTTCGGGCCGGACTCGGCGGGCGAGTTCCTCACCCGCCACCCGGGCGTCGACGCGATCACCTTCACCGGCGAGTCGGCCACCGGCGGCGCGATCATGCGGGCCGCCGCCGACGGAGTGAAGGCGGTGAGCTTCGAGCTGGGCGGCAAGAACGCCGGCCTGGTCTTCGCCGACGCCGACCTGGACGCCGCGGTGGCCGGCTCGGTGCGGTCCAGCTTCACCAACGGCGGGCAGGTCTGCCTCTGCACCGAACGCATCTACGTGCAGCGCCCGGTCTTCGAGGAGTTCACCGCCCGGCTGGCGAAGCGGGCCGGCGAACTGGCGTACGGCTGGCCGACAGACGAGGCCACCGCCACCATGCCGCTGATCTCCCACCAGCACCGCGGGAAGGTGCTCGGCGCGTACGAGCTGGCCCGCTCCGAGGGTGCCGAGGTGCTCACCGGTGGCGGCACGCCCACCTTCGGCGACACCCGCGACGGCGGGTCGTACGTGCAGCCGACGGTGCTCACCGGGCTCGGCCCGGACGCCCGCACCAACCGGGAGGAGATCTTCGGTCCGGTGGTGCACGTCGCGCCGTTCGACACCGAGGACGAGGCGTACGCCCTCGCCAACGGCACCGAGTACGGCCTGGCGGCGACCGTGTGGACCCGGGACGTCGGAGTCGCGCACCGGGCCGGCGCCCGGCTCGACGCCGGCATCGTCTGGGTCAACACGTGGTTCCTGCGTGACCTGCGTACCCCGTTCGGCGGGGTGAAGGCGTCCGGGATCGGTCGCGAGGGCGGCGTGCACTCGCTGAACTTCTACTCCGAACTCACGAACGTCTGCGTGGACCTGTCGTGAGCCGTAGCGAGGGAGCGGGCATGGAAGCTGACATCGAGGGCGCCAACCGGGAGCTGGCCGACGCCCGCAGCACCGGCAAGCCGTGCGCGCCGCTTCGGGGCCGGCTGTTGCCGGAGGGCGACGTCGAGGCCGCGTACCGGGTGCAGCAACTCCAGGCGCGGGCCTGGCAGGGCCGCGGCGAACGCCGGGTCGGCGCGAAGATCGGGTTGACCTCGCGGGCCGTGCAGGAGACCTTCGGGGTGTTCCAGCCGGACTTCGGCATGCTGACCGACGCCATGGCCGTCGGCGACGGGGTCGAGGTGCCCATCGACCGGCTGCTCCAGCCCCGCGTGGAGGCGGAGATCGCCTTCGTGCTCGACAAGGATCTCCCCAACCCGCAGCTCACCACCGTCGACCTGATCCGCGCGGTCGACCACGTGCTGCCGGCGATCGAGATCGTCGACTCCCGGATCGCCGCCTGGGACATCTCCATCGTGGACACCGTCGCCGACAACGCCTCCAGCGGGCTCTTCGTGCTCGGCACCACCCCGCGCCGGCTCGCCGACGTGGACCTGCGACTGTGCGGCATGGTGCTGGAGCACGCCGGCGAGCCGGTCTCGGTGGGCGCGGGAGCCGCCTGCCTGGGCAACCCGCTGCACGCCCTGCAGTGGTTGGCGGGCACCCTGGCCCGCGCCGGTGACCCGCTGCGCGCCGGGGACGTGGTGCTCTCCGGGGCGCTCGGCCCGATGGTGCCGGTCACCCCGGGTGCCGCGTACGAGGCCCGGATCTCCGGGCTCGGCTCGGTGCGCACGTCCTTCAGCCTGGGAGGCAACCAGTGACCACTAACGTGGCGGTGCTGGGATCGGGAAACATCGGCACCGACCTGATGATCAAGGTGTTGCGCCTGAGCGACAGCCTGCGCATGGTGGCGATGGCCGGCATCGACCCGGCCTCCGACGGCCTGGCGCGCGCTCGCCGCCTCGGCGTCGCCACCACCGCCGACGGCGTGGACGGGCTCGTCGCGTTGCCCGAGTTCGCCGACGTCGAGTTGGTGTTCGACGCCACCTCGGCCGGCGCGCACCGACGCCACGACGAGGTGCTGCGCGCCCACGGCCGGACCGTGGTCGACCTGACCCCGGCCGCGCTCGGCCCGTACGTGGTGCCGCCGGTCAACCTCGACGAGCACCTGCACCAGCCCAACGTCAACATGGTGACCTGTGGCGGGCAGGCGACAGTGCCCATCGTCGCCGCGGTACGCCGGGTCACCCCGGTGGCGTACGGGGAGATCGTCGCGTCGATCGCGTCGAAGTCCGCCGGGCCGGGCACCCGGGCCAACATCGACGAGTTCACCGAGACCACGGCCCGAGCCATCGAGGTGGTGGGCGGTGCCGAGCGGGGCAAGGCGATCATCGTGCTGAACCCGGCGGACCCGCCGCTGCTGATGCGGGACACCGTCTACTGCCTCTGCCCGGACGCCGACGCCGACACCGACGCCATCGCCGCCTCGGTGGCCGAGATGGTGGCGGCCGTGCAGGAGTACGTGCCCGGCTACCGGCTCAAGCAGGACGTGCAGTTCGACCGGGTGCAGGCGTACCTGCCGACGCTCGGGCGGCGGCTCACCGCTCTTCAGGTGTCGGTGTTCCTGGAGGTCTCCGGCGCCGGGCACTACCTGCCCGCGTACGCCGGGAACCTGGACATCATGACCTCGGCCGCGCTGCGCACCGCGGAGCGGCTGGTCGCCCTGCGTTCTTCGGAGGTGGCCGCGCCATGACCGAGCTGTACATCCAGGACGTGACGCTGCGCGACGGCATGCACGCCATCGCCCACCAGTACACGGTCGACCACGTGCGCACCATCGCCGCCGCGTTGGACGCCGCCGGGGTGGCCGCCATCGAGGTGGCGCACGGTGACGGTCTCGCCGGCTCCAGCGTCAACTACGGCCACGGCGCCGCCAGCGACGCCGAGTGGATCTCGGCGGCCGCCGAGGTGCTGACCACCGCGAAACTGACCACCCTGCTGCTGCCGGGCATCGGCACGATCGCCGACCTGAAGGCCGCGAAGGCGCTCGGGGTGACGAGCGTCCGGATCGCCACCCACTGCACGGAGGCGGACATCTCCGCCCAGCACATCTCCTGGGCCCGGGAGAACGGCATGGACGTGGCCGGGTTCCTGATGATGTCGCACATGAACGATCCGGCCGGGCTCGCCGGGCAGGCCAAGCTCATGGAGTCGTACGGGGCGCACTGCGTCTACGTCACCGACTCCGGCGGCCGGCTGCTGATGGCCGACGTGGCGCAGCGGGTCGACGCGTACCGGCAGGTCCTCGCCCCGGAAACGCAGATCGGCATCCACGCCCACCACAACCTGTCGCTCGGGGTGGCCAACAGCGTGCTCGCCGTCGAGCACGGCCGGGTCACCGGGTCCGCGCCGGTCGGCCCCGACGCGGCGCACGGCCGGACGGTCCGCGTCGACGCCTCCCTCGCGGGCATGGGCGCGGGTGCCGGCAACGCCCCGCTGGAGGTCTTCGTCGCGGTCGCCGAGCTGCACGGCTGGAAGCACGGCTGCGACGTGTTCGCGCTGATGGACGCCGCCGACGACATCGTCCGCCCGCTGCAGGACCGGCCGGTCCAGGTGGACCGGGAAACCCTCTCCCTGGGGTACGCCGGTGTCTACTCCAGCTTCCTGCGGCACGCCGAGCGGGCCTCCACGAAGTACGGCGTGGACGTCCGGTCGATCCTGGTCGAGCTGGGCCGCCGCCGGATGGTCGGCGGCCAGGAGGACATGATCGTGGACGTGGCACTCGACCTGGCCGACAAGGATCAGGCGGTGAGCGCGAGGAGTGAGCCGGGTTTGCGAGCCCCGCAGTCGCGAACGGAAGGTGGCGCAGCATGATCGGCGTGGACATCGTCGGGATCGCCGAGAAGCTGGGCACGGCTGCCGACACGGCCACCGCGATCCCGCAGCTCGCCGCCGAGACCGGCCTCGACGTGGACACCGCGTACGCGGTGCAGGCCGCGCTGCTGCAGCGCCGGCTGAACGCCGGTGAGCGGTTGGTCGGGCTGAAGATGGGGCTGACCAGCAGGGCGAAGATGGCCCAGGTCGGCGTGGACGAGGTGATCTGGGGGCGGCTCACCAACGCGATGCGGGTGCCCGACGGCGGCGCCGTGGATCCCGCCGCGTACATCCATCCCCGGGTCGAGCCGGAGGTGGCGTTCCTGCTGGACCGGCTACCCGAGCCGGGCGAGCCGGTCGGCGACTTCGCCACGGCGGTCCGCGCTGTCGCCCCGGCCATCGAGTTGATCGACTCCCGGTACGCGAACTTCCGTTTCTCGCTGCCGGACGTCGTAGCGGACAACACCTCGGCCGCCGCGTTCGTGATCGGACCGTGGTCGCCGGTGCCGGCGGGGCTGGACAACCTGGGCGTGCTGCTGGAGGTCGACGGGCGGGTGGCGCAGGTCGGCTCGACGGCGGCGATCCTCGGTGATCCGCGCCGGGCCCTCGACGAGGGCATCCGGCTGGCGGGCCGGCACGGGGTGCGGCTGGAGTCCGGCTGGGTCTTCCTGGCCGGTGCCGCCACCGCCGCTGTTCCGCTGCGTCCCGGCGCCCACGTCCGCGCCGTCGTCGAGAAGCTCGGCACCGCCTCGCTGCGGGCGTCGTCATGACCGCCCGGGTGGTGGCCGGGAAGGCCGTTCCACGCGGGGCCTTTCCGCACGTCAAGGTCGCCGGCGGGTTCGTCTTCGTCTCCGGTACGTCGTCGCGGCGTGCGGACAACACCTTCGCCGGTGTCGACGTGGACGGGTTCGGCACCACCAACCTCGACATCCGTCTGCAGACGCGGGCCGTCATCGAGAACGTGCGAGATCTGCTGCGTTCGGTCGGCGCTGACCTCACCGACCTGGTCCAGGTGACGACGTACCTGGTCAACATGAACGACTTCGGTGGTTACAACGAGGTGTGGGCCGAGTTCTTCGACGCCTCCGGACCGACCCGTACGACGGTGGCGGTCCACCAGTTGCCGCACCCGCACCTGCTGATCGAAATCCAGGCCGTGGCCCTTCTTCCCTCGGGAGGTCAGTCGTGAGTGAGATCGCCGAGCCGTTCAGCTTTCCGGGCTGGATCGCCGACAACCAGCACCTGCTGAAGCCCCCGGTGGGCAACAAGGAGATGTTCCCGGGCGGGGACGACTTCATCGTGATGGTGGTGGGCGGGCCCAACCAGCGCACCGACTTCCACGTGGACCCGTACGAGGAGTTCTTCTACCAGGTCAAGGGCAACATGCACATCAACCTGGTCACCCCGGAGGGGCCGCGCACTGTGCACGTGCGCGAGGGGCAGATGTGGATGCTGCCGCGCAACACCCCGCACTCGCCGCAGCGGCCGGAGGCCGGCTCGATCGGTGTGGTCGTCGAGCGGGTCCGCGAGGAGGGCACGCTGGAGACGTTCCAGTGGTACTGCCCGGAGTGCGGCAGCAAGGTGCACGAGGTCGAGTTGCAGGTCCGCGACATCGCCGCCGACCTGCCCCCGGTGTTCCAGGCGTTCTACGCCGACGAGCAGGCACGCACCTGCGCCAACTGCGGCACCCTGCACCCGGGCAAGGGCTGATGCCCGCAGGCGTGGTCGACGTGCACACGCACGTCGTACCGAAGGGTTGGCCGGACCTCGGCGCGGCGTGCGGCGGGTCCGGCTGGCCATGGTTGCGGGTCGACTCCGAGCGCGCCGCCATGATCATGGTGGGGGAGACGGAGTTCCGCCCGGTCGGCGCCGAGTGCTGGGACGCGTCGCGTCGACTGGCCGACATGGACGCCGACGGCGTGGCCGTGCAGGTGGTCTCGCCCACCCCGGTCTTCTTCAGCTACGACCGCCCGGCCGACCAGGCGGTGAAGGTCGCCCGGATCTTCAACGACCTGACACTGGAGGTCACCGCGGCCGGGGCTGACCGACTGGTGCCGTTCTGCCAGGTGCCGCTCCAGGACCCGGACGCCGCCTGTGCCGAACTGGACCGCAGCCTCGCCGCCGGGCACGTGGGCGTGGAGATCGGCAACCACGTCGGCGACCGGGACCTGGACGACGCCGGGGTGGTCACCTTCCTCCAGCACTGTGCCGAGGTGGGCGCACCCGTCTTCGTCCACCCGTGGGACATGCCTGGCGGGCCGCGACTGGACCGCTGGATGGCCCGTTGGCTCACCGGGATGCCCGCCGAGACGCACCTGTCGGTGCTGGCGATGATCCTCGGCGGTGTCTTCGACCGGGTGCCCGAGACGCTGCGGATCTGTTTCGCGCACGGCGGCGGCAGTTTCCCGTTCTGGCTCGGCCGCGCCGACAACGCCTGGCACCGCCGTGGCGACCTGGTCCGGGGCGCGTCCGCCGGCCCGCCCAGCAGCTACCTCGACCGGTTCAGCGTCGACTCGGTGGTCTTCGCGCCGCCCGCCCTGCGGCTGCTTGTCGACACCCTGGGGGAGGACCGGGTGCTGGTCGGCAGCGACTACCCGTACCCGCTGGGCGAACGGCCGGCCGGCGCTGTGGTTCACGCGGCCGACTTCCTCAGCGACGGCCAACGCGACAAACTCCTGTCCGCCAACGCCCTCCGTTTCCTGCACGGCTGAGCGCAGCGCAGCGCAGCGCAGCGCAGCGCCTCGCCCTCGGCGCGAGGAGATCGTGGACAGTTCCGTCCGGCGTTGACGAGAACTGTCCACGATCTGCGACTCGACCGGCCACGCGTGGGGTGGACGCCCGGATGGTCCGTTTCCGGTCGCCAGCGCGTGTCGGCTGCGCGAAGGGCCGACGGCCGGCAGGATGGCGGCATGGCCGAGCCGCACGACCTGACCGCGTTGGAACAGGCCGCCGCGATGACCCGCGGCGAGCTGTCCAGCGTCGACCTGGTCGAGCACTCCCTGCGGCGGGTGGCCGCGCTCGGCGACACCGTGGGCGCGTTCGTCACCGTCACACCGGACCTCGCCCGGCAGGCCGCGCGCGCGGCCGACGCGGCGCCGAACGAGGAGCGCGGCCCGCTGCACGGCGTGCCGACCGCGATCAAGGACCTGACGCTCACCGCCGGAGTCCGCACCACCTTCGGTTCGGCCGCCTTCTTCGACTTCGTCCCGCCGGTCGACGCCGACGTGGTCCGCTTCATCAAGGCCGCCGGTTTGGTCAGCCTGGGCAAGACGACCACCTCCGAGCTGGGCTGTTCGCTCTACTCGGAGGGCCGGGTCGCGCCGCCGGCCCGCAACCCGTGGCAGCTGGCGTACACAGCGGGCGGGTCCAGCGGCGGCGCGGCAGCGGCGGTCGCGGCCGGGCTGGTCCCGGTCGCCCAGGGGTCGGACGGTGGTGGGTCGCTGCGCATCCCGGCGTCGCTCTGCGGCCTGGTCGGCTACAAGCCCAGCCGGGGCCTCGTCTCCGGTGGGCCGATCGGCTCCGGCGCGTTCGGCCTGCCCACCAGCGGCCCGCTCGGGCGGACGGTCACCGACGTCGCCGCGCTGCTCGACGTCATGGCCGTCCCGGTCCCCGGCGAGCCCTACCTGCCGCCGTCCGCGCCGCCCGGCGGCTACCTGGCCGTCGCGCGCCGGGCCGAGCCGGGCCCGCTGCGGATCGGTCGGTTCACCACGCCGATGCTCGCCGACGAGCCGGTGCATCCCGACTGCGTGGCCGCCGTGGACCGGGCCGCCGCGCTGCTCACGGCGGCCGGCCACGAGGTGGTCGAGGTGCCGCCGCCGCTCGGGCCGGCGGCGTGGCCGCTGTTCGAGATCCTCTGGTACGTGCTGGCGCTCACCCCGGTGCCACCCCAGCGGGAGGCGGAGCTGCTGCCGTTGACCCGGCTGCTCCGGGCCCGGGGCGCCGAACTCTCCGCCGGCACCCTGGCCGCCACCCTCGGGGAGTTGCAGGCGCAGGTGCGCCTCGGTGCCCGCCGCACCGCCGGCTGCGACCTGCTCCTCTGTCCCACCCTGGCCACCCCGCAGGCGCCCGTCGGCTGGTTCACCGCCGATGCGGACCCGGCCGCCGATTTCGACAGGCAACGCCGATTCTCGCCCTACTGCGCCATCTTCAACGTCACCGGCGATCCCTCCGTCTCCCTGCCACTGGGTACCACTACCGACGGCCTGCCCGTCGGGGTGCTGCTCACCGGTCGGTACGGCGACGACGCGCGGCTTATCGCTACCGCTGCGCAACTGGAGAACTCAAGTGACGGATGGGATCGGCACCCCGCAATCTGGCGGGCCGTCGACTCCGCTAACGTGAATGGTGACGGAGTCGGGCGGTCGGCAGCGTGATCGTCCATCCGACCCGGTTTTTCACTGTCGTCCTTCTTCCGCCTGGGGGCGTTGGGATTGTCTGTTACCGAGACGTTGCTGGTCTTCGTCGGCATCCCGTTGGCCGCTGTGCTGGTCATCGCCGGCCTGTCGTACGCCGGTAGCCGCGGGGGTGCCACCGGCGGTGGCGGTGGCGCCAAGCGCTACCGTCCGGGCCGGCCCTTCGACTTCACTCCGGTCTGGTTCCTGGGCCGACCGGAGCAGCTGGCCGACTCGGCCGGCACCGCGCTGACGGCGGGGGCGCAGGCGCCCGCGCTGACCAGCCACAAGCTTGAGCAGGCCAGCGTCGAGGCGCCGGCCGGTGGAACCGGAGGCGCAAGTGACCGTTGGTGAGAAGCAGACGGGGTCGGAAAATCCGCCCGAGGTGCTCGACGGGCCGTTCTCGACCCGCCAGCTGCTGCGCATCGACGAGGCCCTGCGCCTGGCCGACAGGGGCACCGGCCTGGTCTTCTCGGTCTTCGTCGGTGGTCTCGACGAGCCGATCCGCGAGCACGCCCAGCGGCTGCACCGTCAGCTCGCCGAGCCCGACAAGTCGGTGCTGATCGCTGTGTCACCCAACCAGCGTCAGCTGGAGATCATCACTGGGCGGTACGCCCGCAAGCGCATCCCCGACACGTACGCCAAGCTGGCCGCGCTCTCCATGGTCGGCGCGTTCAGCGGCGGTGACCTGGCCGGCGGCATCATCAACGGCCTCGACCAGCTCGCCAGCCACGCCGGCAAGGGCTGACCCACACACACGACAAAGCCCGGCCCGCTGCGAGCGGGCCGGGCTTTGGTCTGTCTGGGGCTGTCTCAGTGCGGCCAGGCGCTCGGGTCCAACCTCATCGTCCACGGCTCGTCCACTGTCACGGCGTCGTCCGGACCAATCGTGCCCAGCAGCTCGTAATGGTCGCCCTTGCCGAGCCGATAGCGATAGGTCACCGGGCCGAAGTCGCCCCGCTCCACCCGCCAGTAGTGCGGGATGCCTGCCTCGGCGTAGAGGGCAGGTTTGGTGAAGCGATCGTGGCGACGGCTTCCCGTCGACTCGACTTCCAGGACGAGCGCGATGTTCGCCGGTTCGGCCCACATCCGCCCGCGGGGTGCGCCTGGTCGCAACACCGTCAGATCGGGGATGAGATTACCGTCGGGGACCTGCACCCCAATTTCCCGGATCACGCGCCAACCGGTGGGCGCCGCCTGGCGAATCGCGTCACGATAACGCCCGGGGCCGGCGCGGGCTCACACCCACGCCGGCCCCGGACAAGCTGCTCAGGCGCTCTGGGCGTCCTTCGCGCGGGCCTTCAGCGCCCGCACCACGCCGTCGCGGCCCTCGGCCACCAGTCGACGCAGCGGGGCGGGGTGCCCGTCGCCGGCCAGCCACGCGTCGGTAGCCGCGACCGTGTCGTCCTCCACCAGGTAGGTCGGGTACGCCAGCTGGGCGAACTCCTGCGCCGGCTCGCTGTCCCGGGTGGCCCACACCTGCCCGACCGCCGCGAAGTACCGCTCCCGGTACGGGGCGACCAGCTCCACCTGCGCCGGGTGGGCGAAGCCCTGCAACAGCGCCCGGTGCCGCCAGTTGGGCAGTGCGTCCGGGCCGGTGAGCAGGGCCCACACGGCGGCCTTGTTCTCGGCCGTCGGCATCAGCGCGTGCGCGTACGCGGCTTCCCGCTCGCCGCTGGCCGTGCGGTCGCTGCTCAGCTCCGCCTCGATCTCGGCGGTGCCGGCGGCGCCGTTGGCCACCAGCGCGGCGAGGACCGACCAGCGCAGCTCGGTGTCGACTGTCAGCCCGGCCGGCATCCCGGTGCCGTCCAGCCAACCGCGCAGCGTGGCCAGGTCTTCCTCGGAGCGGACCGCCGACGTGAACGCACGGGCCCAGGCCAACTGGAACCCGCTGCCGGGCTCGGCGGCGGCGAGTGCGTCGCGGGCGGTACGGGCCAGGTCGGCCCAGCCGGTCGGCGCCCAGGCCGGGTCGGCGTACAGGGTGAGCGCCGTGGTCGCCTGCCGCAGGGTGGCGGTGACCAGGTTGATGTCGGTCTCCGCGGGCAGCCCGCTCAGCGTCAGCGCCACGTAGTCGCGGGCGGACAACTCGGCGTCGCGGATCATGTCCCAGGCGGCGGTCCAGCAGAGCGCGCGGGCCAGCGACGAGTCGAAGCCACCGATGTGCTGCACCACTGTCGCCATCGAGCGCTCGTCGAGGCGCAGCTTGGTGTAGCTGAGGTCGTCGTCGTTGAGCAGCAACACGTCGGCCGCCCGGACGCCGCGCAGCGGGGCCAGATCCGTGTGCTCGCCGGTCACGTCCACCTCGTACCGTTCCCTACGGACCAGCCGCCCGTCGGTCAGGTCGTACAGGCCCACGCCGATGCGGTGGGTCCGCAGCGTCGGGTACGCCGCCGGGGCCTCCTGCCGCACCAGCACCTGCTCGTACGTGCCGTCGGCCCCGATGGTCACCTCCGGACGCAGCGTGTTGACCTGCGCGGTCTCCAACCACTGCGCGGCGAACTTGCGCAGCTCCCGCCCGGATGCGGCCTCCAGCTCGGTGAGCAGGTCGTCGAAGGTGGCGTTGCCCCAGGCGTGCTTGCCGAAGTAGGCCCGCAGCCCGGCCACGAACGGCTCCTCACCCACGTACGCGACGAGCTGCTTGAGCACGCTCGCGCCCTTGGCGTAGGTGATGCCGTCGAAGTTGACCTCCACGGCCTCCATGTCCGGCATCTCGGTGTAGACCGGGTGGGTGGAGGAGAGCTGGTCCTGCCGGTAGCCCCAGTTCTTCCGGATGGACAGGAAGGTCGTCCACGCCTCTGCGAACCGGGTCGCGTTGGTGTTGCACCAGTGGCTGGCCCACTCGGCGAACGACTCGTTCAGCCACAGGTCGTTCCACCAGCGCATGGTGACCAGGTCACCGAACCACATGTGGGCCAGTTCGTGCAGGATCGTGTTGGCCCGCTGCTCGTACTCGAAGTCGGTGACCTGCGAGCGGAACAGGTAGTGCGACTCGGCGTGCGTCACGCAGCCGAAGTTCTCCATCGCGCCGGCGTTGAAGTCGGGCACCCAGAGCTGGTCGTACTTCGGCAGCGGGTAGCGCACGTCGAACTTCTCGTGGAAGAAGTCGAAGCCCTGCTTGGTGATCAGGAACAGGTCGTCGGAGTCCAGGTACTGTGCCATCGACGCCCGGCAGAACACCCCCAGGTCGATGCCGTCGTGCGCGTCGCGCACCTCGTGGTACGGCCCGGCGCACATCGCCGTGATGTAGGTGCTCATCCGGGGCGACTCGGTGAAGTGCAGCGTCTTGAGCGCCTCCCCCGCCGGCTCCTCCCGCTGCACGGGCATGTTGGAGACCGCCCGCCAGTGCGCCGGCACTGTGACGTGCCAGGTGTAGACGCTCTTCAGGTCGGGCTGGTCGAAGCAGGCGAACACCCGCTGCGCGTCGGCCGTCTCGAACTGGCTGTAGAGGTACGTCTCGCCGTCCACCGGGTCGACCGTCCGGTGCAGACCCTGACCGCTGTTGGAGTAACCGAAGTCGGCATCGACCACCAGGACGTTGTCGCTGTCCAACCCGGACAGGGTCAGGCCCTTCTCGGCGGACCAGTCGGAGAGGTCGACGGGCGTGCCGTTCAGCGTCGCGGACCGCACCGAGTCGGCGGCCAGCTCGATGAAGGTGCTCGCGCCCGGTTCGGAGCAGCGGAACCGGACCTCGGTCGTCGACCTGAACGTGCGGCCGTCGGCCGCCAGCACGGCGCTGGACAGGTCCAGACTGATGTCATACCCCGTCACGTTGAGCAGGCGTGCCCGCTCGGTCGCCTCGACCTGCGTCAGGTTGCGCACTCCCGGCACTGTTCGTCTCCATCCCACATGTCGCCGTACGCCCGGCGGCGCCCGTTCGCCTACCGCTCGTGACGGCTGGCCCGATTCGAGTCTTCCATGTACGGGCAGCCCGCGGTGGCCGAGGTCACGCTCTCATTCGTGTGCCGGTCGATGCGCTGCGGGGTGAAGATTCTCCTGAGACGCCGACCTGTCGGCGCCACCCGTCGTGAAGGGATCTCACTGTGACCGAACGTGTCACCGCCGACATGTGGTTCGACCCGGCCTGCCCGTGGGCGTGGATAACCTCCCGCTGGCTGCTCGAGGTCGAGCAGATCCGGGATGTGGACATCCGCTTCCACGTGATGAGCCTGGCCGTGCTCAACGACGGTCGGGACGAGCTGCCCGAGGACTACAAGGAGTTCCTGAAGACCGCGTGGGGCCCGGTGCGGGTCTGCATCGCCGCCGAGCAGCTGCACGGCAATGACGTGCTGCGCCCGCTCTACACCGCGCTCGGCACCCGGATCCACCTGCAGAAGCAGGAGCGGGGTCCGGAGCTGTACGTGGCCGCGCTCACCGAGGCCGGCCTCGACCCGGCACTGGCCGCGGCCGCCGACAGCACGGACTACGACGAGGCGCTGCGGGCCAGCCACGAGGCGGGCATGCGCCCGGTCGGGCAGGACGTGGGCACTCCGGTCGTGCACGCGCCCGGCCCGGACGGCACCCCTGTCGCGTTCTTCGGCCCGGTGATCACTCCGGCTCCGAAGGGGGAGGCCGCCGGCCGGCTCTGGGACGGCGTGCTGCTGGTCGCCGGCACTCCGGGCTTCTACGAGCTCAAGCGCACCCGCGAGCAGAGCCCGATCTTCGACTGAGCGACGACCGTCGCGCCCCCGTCCGTGCGTCGTCAGTGGCGCGGACGGGGGCGTTTCTCGTCGGGTGCCGAGGTCGGCGGAGGGTAGTGGCGTCACCGGGAGGCGGGCGGCGTCGTTTCCCTCGGTGTCCGCCGCAGCGGCCCGCAGGGCCGCACGCCGCAGTTCGTGGAGGCAAATCCCGATGGCCAAGCACCGTGCGTCCGGTGACGATCAGTTGACCCGGCAGGGGGTGATCGAGACTCCCGGCGCGGACTACTGGTCCGTTGACGACTCCCGCTGGCCGACGGTCCGCCCGGACCTGCCCGCCCACCTGGTGGATCTACTCGCGCCGCCCATCGTGGTGGGCGTGGCCCGGGTCCCGGTGACCTCCCGGCTCACCCCGCCCAGGGCGGTCGACCCACTGCCGTCGTCCGTCGACGCGGTGCCGGCCAACGCGCCGGCGCTGGTGCCGTCGTTGGCGGCACCGGCCGAACCGGCTCCTCCGCCGCCGGCGCCGGCTCCTCCGCGCCCGGTGCCGACGCCGCCGTTGAGCCCGCGGCCCGTTCCCACGCCTCCTCCCGACCGTCCCGTGCCGGGGCCACCCGCGTCGCCTCGCCGCGCCCTGAACACCGGGCCGATCGGGACCGGTCGGCGTGGCAACGGTGGGCCGGTGAGCGCGGGCAAGCACCGCCGGGGCACCTCCGACCGCGCCGGCTGACCGACAGGGCCTCACCGGGCGCTTTCATCTGGTGGACGCCCCGCGGGTCCCCGTCGGCGGCGACACCGTCGCCGGTAGCGTCAGTGGGCATGACGGTCGTGCATCCGATCACCCGGGCCTGGGTCACCACTGGCGGCACCGGCGCGCAAAACTACGACGAGTTCGCCGACGACGCGGAAATCACCGCGATCATCGAGTCGAACCCGCACAGTGCTCTCGGCATCGAGATGCCGCACCGCGCCCCGCAGAGCCTGGGCAAGTCGTTCCTCGACGCGCTGCCGGACGCGGTGGCCCGCTTCGCCGAGGCCAAGGCCGACGGCAGTTACACCCCCGCCGAGCAGGTGGTGGTGCTCTACCGGATCAGCGCGCCCGGCGAGGAGCCGGCGTACGGGCTGTTCGCGATGGTGGACACCGACCAGATCTCCACCCGGGCAGACGAGCCGGGCCTGGTCATCCGCAACGAGGACGTCTTCATCGCCAAGGTGCGCGAGCGGGTGGCGCTGGCCGACGCGCTGGGCCACCTGCTCTCACCCGTACTCCTGCTCCAGACCGGGCGTGGCGACGACCTTCACGCCGCGCTCGCTGCGGCGACCGACACGGCCGGCGCGCCCGCCGCGACCGATACCGACCAGGCGGGGCGCACGCACGCCATCTGGCTGCTCGGCCCCGGCCCGGAGCAGGCCACGCTGACCGCTCTCGCCGGCGGCGGGGACCTGGTCGTCGCGGACGGCAACCACCGCAGCCTGGCCGCCCAGACCGGAGGGCTGCCGCGCTTCCTGGCCGTGGTCACCACCCCCGCGTCGGTGGCCATCCAGCCGTACAACCGGTTGGTCAGCGAGCTGACCACCACCCCGGCCGAGCTGCTCGACCGGCTGCGGGCCGCGGGCGCCGAGGTCGAGCCGATCGACGGCCCGGTCGAGGTCCCGGCGGCCGGCGGCACCGTGCACCTCCGCCTCGACGGTCAGGGGTACGCGGTGCGCCTGCCCGCCACCGCCTCCGCCCGCCTGGAAAACCTGGACCACGCCCTGGTCGAGCGGCTGGTGCTGCGCGACGCGCTCGGTCTGGACCCGGGCGACAAGCGAATCACCTACGTCGGCGGTGACTACCCGGCGAGCTGGCTCACCGGCGAGGTCGACGCCGGGCGGGCCGAGTTGGCCATCCTGATCGCGCCGGTGACCGTGGCGGATTTCGTCGCCGTCAACCTGGCCAGGGAGAAGATGCCCCGCAAGAGCACCTGGTTCACCCCGAAGGCGCGCGGCGGTCTGGTCGTCGCCGAGCTGCCGCGGTGAGCGTCATCCCCACGACCGTGTGACGAACCCGGCTCGGGGACGCCGCCCCTGTGACGTCCCCGAGCGCGGCCTGACAGACTGCCCGGTATGCGCGTCTACCTGGGATCCGATCACGCCGGTTTCGAGTTGAAGGTGCACCTGGCCAACCACCTGGCCATGCAGGGCTACGACGTGGTCGACGTCGGCCCGCACAGCTACGACCCGGACGACGACTACCCCACGTTCTGCCTGCACACGGGCGATCAGGTGGTGGCCGACGAGACCGGCCTCGGGGTGGTCATCGGTGGTTCCGGCAACGGTGAGCAGATCGCCGCGAACAAGGTCGCCGGCGTTCGCGCCGCGCTGGCCTGGAGCGTCGAGACCGCTCAGTTGGCCCGCCAGCACAACGACGCGAACGTGGTCGCCATCGGTGCCCGCCAGCACACGCTGGACGAGGCGACCGGCATCGTCGAGGCGTTCCTGAACACGCCGTTCTCCGGCAACGAGCGGCACGCTCGTCGGATCGCCCAGGTGGCCGAGTACGAGCGGACCCGGAAGCTGCCCGACCTGCCCTGACGGTGCGGCGCTCAGCGCGGCGAGCGGGGCAGCTCCTCGCGGGGCACCCAGTTTCGCCGGACGACCACCACCCGGGCTTCGGCCTGGGCCAGGTCGTCGTCGGTGGGGCGGGCCGCGTCTCGGGCCCGTAGTGCGGCGCTCAGCCCCACCTGGGACGAGCCGGAACCGACCAACCCGCGCAGCCCTCGCTCGCCGTCGCGCTCGTCGCCGCCCGTGTTCCTGCGTCGCGGCGGCGGCTCGTCACCGTCGTGCACGCCCGGCGTGCTGACCGTCGGGCCGTCCGCACCCGGTCTGGCCGTCTCGGTGTCGCCGTGGTGGCGCAGCCGTCGCCGTCGTCGGTCGGGGTCACCCATCAGCCGACCGTACCCTGGCCGGGTTCGATCCGGCACCGTCGTGGGGCCACGCGTCCCGGCCGGGGTCGGCGACCGATTTGCCGGCTGGCTACCCTCGAATCCAGGCGGTGCTGTTGCCGTCGGTCAGGGGGAGGACGAGATGGCAGACCAGACGCAGCCGTGGGCGGAGCGGACCGTGGAGGTGCCACCGCAGGCCGGCGTCGGGGTGCCGCCGCAGCGTGACGGGTTCCGCCGGGGGGTCGCTCCGGTGGGTGAGCGTCGCACCCCGCGGACGGAGCCGTTCCCGGTGGTCGAGCAGGAGCCGACCGGCACCGGTTGGCCCGGCGAACCGGTGCCCCGCCGCTCGCTCAGCTCGCGGATGGCACAGCTTCGGCTCGGTGGCGAATGGAGCGCGGCGGCGGGCCTCTTCGCGTTCGTGTGTTGGGGGATCTGGGCGCTGTCCGGCCAGGGGAACCTGAGCGGCCCGCTGCTGGTGCTGGTGCTCAGCCTGCTGGTGGCGCTCGGCCTGTTCGCCCTGTTCCGGCTGGTCGGCCGGGTGGTGCTGGAGCGGCAGCTCGGCCGGGTCCGGCGCAGCGCCCGCGGTGCCCACCTGGCGACGGCGGTGTTCCTCGTCGGCCTCGGCGTGGCGTGGCTCCAGCAGACCGAGTGGGTCGTCTCGGCCTGGAACTGGATTTCCTCGAACTGACCGGGCGTGCACGGGCGGGTTGGTCCAGGACCGCCCACCCGTGCACCCGGTCGTCTCCCCACCAGGCAAGGTCGTTGCTTACCCGGCCGGCCGCGGTTCATCCGCGGCCGGCCGCTCCGACCGGTTCCTCCTTCGTGGGCCTGGGTGATTCCGGTGGTGCGGCGGTCAGTGGGTGCCGCCGTGCCCCTCGGCGTCGGCCCGGGGCGACGCGACCCGGGCGGCCGGATCCTCGACGCCGGGCTCGCCGCCGTCCGGGGCGACCGCCCCGTCGTAGTTGTAGAGCGGTCGACCATCGTCGTGCCGCTTGGTGGTCTTGATGTAGCGGTGCATCAGGCCGTCGATCTCCACCTCGACGAGTGCCTCGTTGCCGGTCTCGTGGGTGCTGCCGTCTCGAGGGCCGCCCACCAGGTGGGCAGTGGTGTTCGTGTCCATGCACGGGCCCTACCCACCAGGCATCCGGCGGAAACGGGTGAAATCCGGCCGGGTACCGCGCCCCGACGAGGGGACGCGGCACCACCGAGGGATCAGCCGGCGGATTCGGCGGCGGCGTAGTCGCGGGCCACCCGGACCATTTCCACCAGCCCGCCGGCGTACTCCTGGGATTCGCCGTGCGCCTCGTCGAACGGTGGCTGGAAGCCGACGCCCTCCCACTCGTTGGTCGCCGGGTTCCACCGGTCGTTGCCGACCTCGAAGTCCCAGGCGAAGATGCCCAGCTCGTAGTAGAGCTGGTCGGCCGAGTTGCCGGCGGCCGAGTAGAGCACGTCGGCTACCGGTCCGGTCTGCGACGGCCAGGTGACGGTGCCGCGCTCCTGGGCGATGGCGCCGACGATCCGTCGGGCGCTGTCGAGGAACAGCGTCGACTCGTCGATCGACGGTCGCGGCAGGGTCACCCTGCCGTCGGCCCGGTACGCCCCCGGCGGCCACATGAAGTACCCGCCGTAGGAGTGCACGTTCATCGCGAACTTGATGTTCGGGTGGTCCTGTGCGAGCGCGATCACGTTGCCGCTCTCCGCCTCGGACAGCTCGGCGGTGCCCGCGTAGGTGCCGGACAGGCAGTTGGCGCTGGCCCCCACGTAGCCGTCGAAGTACGACCCGACTGTGTAGTTGCGGTTGATGTCGACGCCCCACGAGGTGCGGTTCTTCGGGTCGCGGGCCGCCCCGGTGCAGTGGTTGACGAGGTTCTTGCGCTGGAAGTTGAAGTCGTTGAACGAGTAGTTCGCGCCATCCGGGTTGACCATCGGGATGACGAAGATGTCGACCTGCTCCAGCAGCTCACGGGTGGCCGAGTCGGTCCGGGCGTTGGCCAGCATCCGCTCGGCGAACTCCAGCGTCACCAGCGGGGTGGCCCACTCCCGGGCGTGTTCCTGGGAGTACGCGAGCACTCCGACCCGGGAGCCGTCCCGGTGTACGCCGAGGCGCAGCGCCTGCACCGTCCACGGCCGCGCCGGCACCTCGGTGCCCTGGAGGCCGTCGTCGAGTCGGGTGGGGCCGGCGACGGGCATCGGCAGCCCGGCCGAGCCGTCCTCGACGGTGGCCCGGAACCGGTCCGGTTGACGGGCGTTGATCGCCGCCGCGACCTCGTCGGTGGTGCTCACCGTCTTGCCCGCGGTGTCGGTGGCCAGTGACACGGTGAGGACGCGGTCGCGGTAGCCGACGGTCAGTGGCCGGTTCGCCCGGCCCGGGTCGACAGTCCGCACCTGTACGCCGTTCATGTTCTGGTCGCCGAAGCGAACCGACTCGACCACCAGGGCGGCCACCGCCGGATCGCCCAGATAGCCGACGGCGTTGCGCCGGTACCCCTGGGTCTTGTTCGGCAGGTCGATCACGTCCACCAGGTCCCGGTACTGGCGGGCCAGTCGCTTGATCCGCGCCTGGATGTCCACCGGCGTCAGGTACGCGTCGATGAAGTCCTTCTGGTAGCCGGCCGGCAGCGGCGGCGGGGAGGCGTTCGGCCAGAGCGTCGGGGTGATCGCCCGACTGACCCCGCCGAGGCTGGAGGTGGCGGTCAGCTGAACCGGTCGGCTCGGCACGGGCTGGGGGAGCGCATAGTGGTACTGGTACTCACCGGAGTCCTCGAACCGGTACAGCGGGAACGAGCCGGTGGCGCCGTCCGCAGTGCGCCAACTGACGGTGATCTCCACGTCCGGGTCGTCGGTGGCGGTGGTGGCCACCTGGGCCTGCAGGAAGGTCTGCCCGGTAGTGGTCCACCAGTACGCCTGCTGCACCTGGAGGGTGTCCACGGCGGCGGCGGACCGCTGGCCTGCGGCCGGCGCCCGCAGGCCGGCGGCGGTACGGGCCCGCGCCGCCCGGACGCTGTCGGCGTAGTGCCGGTTGCCGTCCCCGGCGCGCTGCACGATCTGCACGGCCGTCGCGCCCTGCGCGGTCAGGTCGCCGAGCTGCGCGCCGCTGAGCACCAGGTCGGCGGTGATCCGGCCGTCCCGTGCCCGGGGCCGGTTGGCCAGGTCCGCGCCGGTGGCGACGAGCCGGTCCAACTGGGCCTGATCGCGGAGCTGGACTCGGACCACTGCGGTTTCGGTGGCGCTCAGAGCGATCGGGGCGGCCGGGTCGGCGGATGCGGCCGCCCCGGAAGCCGGATGGGACAACACTGCGCTGAACAGGATCACTGTGGTGGCGGCAGCTGTCCACCGTCGTCGGACGATCATGTGCCCTCCTGTGACGGACGTCGATGTGCTTGGTCCTTACACCAGTGCACGGATCGACACCTGTCAAGGCGTCCTCCGCGCCTTCCCGGCGTTGATCCCGTGACAGGTCCGCGAGATCCGGAGCAACCCCCTGGGGCAGACCCCGCGTGACTAACTCGAAACGGGGATCGGAGGCCTGAATGAGCGATCGCGACGAGGCGTTCGCCGAGTACTTCGCGGCACGGTCCGGTGCCATGCGCGGCACCGCGTACCTGCTGTGCGGCGACTGGCACCGTGCCGAAGACCTGGTCCAGACCACGTTCGTCAAGCTCTACCGGGTCTGGAACCGGATCTCCCGGCACGAGGTGCTCGACAGCTACGTGCGCCGGATCCTGATCCGGACCTTCCTCGACGAGCGCCGCCGCGGCTGGTGGCGGCGCGAACGGGTGGGTGCGGAGGACGCCGAACAGGTGGCCCCGCCCGACTCGCCGGAGAGCCGACTGGTGCTGCTGCAGGCGCTGACCCGGGTGGCACCGCGTCAGCGGGCCGTGCTGGTTCTGCGGTACTGGGAGGACCTGTCGGTCGATGACGTCGCGGCGCTGCTGGAGTGTTCTCCAGGGACGGTGAAGAGCCAGGCGGCACGCGGGCTCGACACCTTGCGCGGCCTCCTGACACCCACCTACAGCGGGATCGAGATCGGGGAGCGATGAACGAGCAGGAGTTGCGCGAGGGGCTGCGCAGCGAGATGGCGGGGACAACCCCACCACCACCATTGAGTACGACGGCCGCGCTCGGCGCGGCACGGCGGACGCACTTCCGGCGACGCGCGCTGTGGGCGTCCCTCGGATCGGCTGCTGTCGTGCTGGCCGTCACCGGCTTCGCGGCCGTCGCCACCCCGGGCGGCCACGTCTACCAACCGGCGGGGCAGGGGCCACTGGCTGCTCCGGACACCAAGGAGCCGTGGCCGACCGGGCCGGACGGGCAACCGCAGGAGGACCGGACCGCGCGGGCCGGGTCCCGGTACGAGCAGGGGGCTCACCTGCTCGGCGAGGCTGTCTCGGTCATACCTTCCGGCTACACCACGCCGGAGGACCCGTCGAGCCAGTCCGCCGAGGAGCGGACGCTGCGGACCCACCAGGCGCAGTTCGAGGACAAGGTGGACGGCGTCGACGTGTGGAGCTACTCGTCCTCGGTGGCCGTGGCGCAGGGCGAGGGCACCGGTCGCGTGATCGTCGAGGTGCACGCCGCCGGCAATCAGCTGCCGACCGAGCCGTGCGACCTGGCCCAGAAATTCTGGGGCATGCGGGGTGGGTGCCAGGTCGAGACCGTCGGAGCCGTGCGGGTCGGCGTGGTGGTCCGACCGAGCGGCGACGATCGGCTCGACCAGTGGTCGGCGTACCGGCACCCGGACGGCGTGGTGGTCTTCGTGGCGCAGGGCGTACGGCTGGACGAGAGCCGGCCGGCGTTGACGAAGCTGCCGTTCTCCGTGCCGCAGTTGGCGGCTCTCGCCGTCGACGAACGGTTTCATCTGAAGTGACACGGCGACTCGGCCTCGCCGAGTGGGTCCAGGTGCCGCCACCGGTGTGCGCCTGGGCCCTGCCGTGTGCGCCGTCGCCGACACTGGAGACGGCCCTGTACGCCAAAGCGCCCTCCGACCTGGGCCGGAGGGCGTTGGAGCGGGCGACGAGAATCGAACTCGCGTAGTCAGTTTGGAAGACTGAAGCTCTACCATTGAGCTACGCCCGCGTGCATCCCGCCGAAACGGGACGCGCCCACAGCGTACCCAATGTCGAGGCCCGACGCGTAACCGCGTCACCGCCCCGCGGTGCGGCGTCGTCCGCGACCCGGCGGCACGCGACCCAAGATCCGCACAACATCCGGGATGGAGGGGCCTCGCCGTCCGAGGAGGCCATTACATCCGCGACGTTGTACGGATCTTGACGTCGCCGTACGGATCTTGGCGGCACGTGGGCGGGGCGGAATGGTAATTTTCGGGTGATGTGCCCGGGTGGGGGATGCCCCGGCACCGACTGAGGCGTGGCGACGGCATAGACTGCACGTCGCCACGGGGTGTGGCGCAGCTTGGTAGCGCACTCGCTTTGGGAGCGAGGGGCCGTGGGTTCAAATCCCGCCACCCCGACTGTCGTCCGCGGGCCGGGCCGCCCCGGGTGCCGCCCAGTGCGGTCCCCGGGCGATGCCGGAGCGTCAGGCCGGCTCGCCTACACTCGATGGGCTGAATCACGCCCAGACTCAACTGAGATCCGTCAAGGAGTACGCCTGTGAAGAGCACCGTCGAGACTCTGAGCCCGACGCGCGTGCGGCTCGCCATCGAGGTGCCGTTCGTCGAGCTCGAGCCGAGCCTCAAGAAGGCGTACCGGGAGATCGGTTCGCAGGTCCAGGTTCCGGGCTTCCGCCGGGGCAAGGTGCCGACCGCGGTGATCGACCAGCGGGTGGGCCGGGGCACCGTCCTCAACGAGGCGGTCCAGGAGGCCATCCCGGAGAACATCCTCGCCGCGGTGCGTGAGCACGACCTGAAGACGCTGGGGCGCCCGGAGGTCGAGATCACCGAGTTCAACGACGGTGATTCGCTGAACTTCACGGCCGAGGTCGACGTCCGCCCGGAGATCACCATCCCGGACGCGAGCACCATCGAGGTGACGGTCGACGAGCTGCAGATCGACGAGAGCGAGATCGACGAGCAGGTGAAGAACCTGCGGGAGCGTTTCGCGACCCTCAAGACCGTCGAGCGGGCCGCCGCCGAGGGCGACTACGTCCAGATCGACCTGAACGCCACCGTCGACGGCGAGGACGTGCCGGGCGGCCAGGCGAGCAACATCTCCCACGAGGTGGGCAGCAAGCAGCTCCTGCCGGGCCTGGACGAGGCAGTGGTCGGCCTCGCCGCCGGTGACGACACCACCTTCACCACCCAGCTGGTCGGCGGCGACTTCGCCGGTCGGGACGCCGACGTGGCGGTGACCGTGCGCACGGTCAAGGAGAAGGAGCTGCCGGAGCTGAACGACGAGTTCGCCCAGATGGCGAGCGAGTTCGACACGATCGAGGAGCTGCGCGGCGACCTGCGGTCCCGGGTCACCCAGGGCAAGCAGGTCGAGCAGATCTACGCCGCTCGGGACAAGGCGCTGGCCCAGCTCGTCGAGGCCGCCGACATTCCGGCCCCGGAGGGTGTCGTCCGCGAGGAGGTCGAGAGCCGCAAGCAGGCGATGGTCGACCAGCTGGAGCGGATCGGCGCCTCGATGGAGGAGTACCTCGCTGCCGAGGACAAGACCGAGGAGCAGATCGACGCCGAGCTGACCGAGGCGGCGACCGAGGGCGTCAAGGTCCAGCTCCTGCTGGACACGCTCGCCGACGCGGAGGACGTGCAGGTCTCCGACGACGAGTTCGGGCACGAGATCGTGCACCGGGCGCAGCGTGCCGGGATGGCCCCGCAGCAGTACTACGACCAGCTGGTGCGCTCCGGCGCGGCCGCCGCGGTCTTCGGCGACGTGCGGCGGGGCAAGGCGCTCGCGGCCGTCATGGAGAAGATCACGATCAAGGACTCGGCCGGCAACGGGATCACCCTCGACGCGCTCCGCGCCGCCAACGAGGCGGAGCACAACCACGACCACTGATCGTCGGGTGCGGCCGCCGTCCGCCGCTGAGCGGCGGACGGCGGCCGTTTCCTTTCCGGGTACGCCCGGGCGGCAAGCACTGCCGGGTACGCCCGGAAGCCCGCGCCGCGGGTACCCGACACAGCTGCGCTGAGAGCGAACACTGCCCCGACCGGGACTCTGCCGCCTCGCACAGCGGTTAGTGTCGGGAAAGACGGTACGGAGAGCGAAGGGCTGCCATGACCGACATGCACATCCCCAAGAAGTCGCTCCGGGCGATTGACGCGCGCGGTGGCGACTCCATTGGCAACCTCGACGACTCGGTCTACAACCGGTTGCTCAAGGAACGCATCATCTTCCTGGGCAGTGAGGTGACCGACCAGGTCGCCAACCGCATCTGCGCGCAGCTGCTGCTGCTCGCCGCGGAGGACCCGGACCGCGACATCAACCTGTGGATCAACTCGCCGGGTGGCTCGGTCTACTCCGGCATGGCGATCTACGACACCATGCAGTTCATCGACAACGACGTGTCGACCGTGGCGATGGGCATGGCTGCCTCGATGGGTCAGCTGCTGCTCTGCGCGGGCACCAAGGGCAAGCGGTACGCCCTGCCCCACGCACGGATCATGATGCACCAGCCGTCCGGTGGTCTGGGCGGCACGGCGTCCGACATCGCCATCCAGGCGGAGCAGATGCTCTACACGAAGCGGATGTTCCAGGAGCGGGTCGCGCACCACACCGGCCAGAGCCAGTCGCAGATCGAGGCCGACTCGGACCGGGACCGTTGGTTCACCGCCCAGGAGGCCATGGACTACGGCTTCATCGACAAGGTGATCATCGGGGCCGCACAGGTTCCGGATGGCGCCGGGACCCTGAGCTGAGGAGCTGACGATGACCGATCTGAGCCTGCCGCCCCAGTTCGCGGCCGTGCACAACCGCTACGTGCTGCCGTCGTTCGTCGAGCGCACGTCGTACGGGGTCAAGGAGTCGAACCCGTACAACAAGCTCTTCGAGGACCGGATCATCTTCCTCGGCGTCCAGGTGGACGACGCGTCGGCCAACGACGTGATGGCCCAGCTGCTGACGCTCGAGGGCACCGACCCGGACCGCGACATCATCATGTACATCAACTCGCCGGGTGGTTCGTTCACCGCCATGACGGCGATCTACGACACCATGCAGTACGTCCGTCCGGACATCTCGACGGTCTGCCTCGGGCAGGCGGCGAGCGCGGCGGCGGTGCTGCTCTCGGCGGGCACTCCGGGTAAGCGGATGGCCCTGCCGAACTCGCGGATCATCATCCACCAGCCGGCCACCGAGGGCGGCTACGGGCAGGGCTCGGACATCGAGATCCAGGCCCGGGAGATCCTGCGGATGCGTACGCAGCTGGAGGACATGCTGTCCCGCCACTGCAACCGCCCGATCGAGCAGGTTCGCAAGGACATCGACCGCGACAAGATCATGACGGCCGAGGAGTCCAAGGAGTACGGGCTGGTCGACACGATCCTGACCAGCCGCAAGAAGGGTCTGCTGGCGGCCAACGCCGCCCGCTGAGCTGTACCGGGTCAGAGGTTGGCCGGGGCTCCGTTCCCGGCCGACCTCTGACACACCCGTTTTGGGGGTCGGAGAATGCCCCGCCAGCGGGTAACGTCGGGTCCGTACCGCTTCGCCGGTTGGGCCGGCGGCGCGAACTAAGCCGGGCGGCGCGCAACGTCCGCAGGTCAGGGCCGGGTCTCCGGCCGATGAGTGCAGGGAGAACGTAGGTGGCACGGATCGGTGACGGCGGCGACCTACTGAAATGCTCCTTCTGCGGCAAGTCGCAGAAGCAGGTCAAGAAGCTCATCGCGGGCCCAGGGGTCTACATCTGCGACGAGTGCATCGATCTCTGCAACGAGATCATCGAAGAGGAGCTGGCCGAGTCCGGCGAGGTGAAGTGGGAAGAGCTTCCCAAGCCGATGGAGATCTGCCAGTTCCTCGACACCTACGTCGTGGGTCAGGATCAGGCAAAGAAGGCGCTCGCCGTAGCGGTCTACAACCACTACAAGCGGATTCAGGCCGAGGCGGCTGGCGCGCCGGGCTCCGGCAGTGACGCCGTCGAGCTGGCCAAGTCCAACATCCTGCTGCTCGGTCCGACGGGGTGCGGCAAGACCCACCTGGCGCAGACCCTCGCCCGGATGTTGAACGTCCCGTTCGCCATCGCCGACGCCACAGCGCTGACCGAGGCGGGCTACGTGGGCGAGGACGTCGAGAACATCCTCCTCAAGCTGATCCAGGCCGCCGACTACGACATCAAGCGCGCCGAGACCGGCATCATCTACATCGACGAGGTCGACAAGATCGCCCGCAAGTCGGAGAACCCGTCGATCACCCGGGACGTCTCCGGTGAGGGTGTGCAGCAGGCCCTGCTCAAGATGCTCGAGGGCACTGTGGCAAACGTGCCGCCGCAGGGTGGCCGTAAGCACCCACATCAGGAGTTCATCCAGATCGACACCACGAACGTGTTGTTCATCTGTGGTGGGGCGTTCGCCGGCCTCGACCAGATCATCGAGTCCCGCACCGGGCAGGGCGGCACCGGCTTCGGCGCCCGACTCCGGTCGGTCTCGGACCGGTCGACCGACGACATCTTCAGCCAGGTCATGCCGGAAGACATGCTCAAGTTCGGGCTGATCCCCGAGTTCGTCGGCCGGCTGCCGGTGATCACCAACGTCCGCAGCCTGGACCGCAGCGCCCTCGTTCGGATCCTCACCGAGCCGCGCAACGCCCTGGTCCGGCAATACCAGCGCCTGTTCGAGCTGGACGGTGTCGAGCTCGAGTTCGACGAGCCGGCGCTGGAAGCGATCGCCGATCAGGCGATGCTGCGGGGCACGGGTGCCCGTGGTCTGCGGGCCATCATCGAGGAGGTCCTGCTCTCCGCGATGTACGAGGTGCCGAGCAACCCCGACGCCGCCCGCGTGCTGATCACCCGCGAGGTTGTCCTGGAGAACGTCAACCCGACGATCGTGCCGCGTGAGTTCACCGGGCGCCGGGCTCGGCGCGACCGCGAAGAGAAGTCCGCCTGATCCTTCCCGTGTCACGCCGGTCGTTCGATCCTGAGCGGCCGGCGTGATCGTGTTCGGCGCCGTTTGCCAGTGACCACCCACCCGTGCCGGTCAGACTGTGACGCTGTCCGTCAGAGCCCTCCAGCCGTACCCTTTGCTCATGCGTGTCGCCGTCTGCCAGCTGAACGCCCGGGACGACCGTAAGGCCAATCTGGCGGCCGCGGAGGCCCTACTGGAGCGCGCCGCCGCCGGCGGCGCGGATCTCGCCGTCCTTCCGGAGTACGTCGACTACCTGGGTCCTGCCGCTGGGCTGCCCGAACCGGAGCCGGTCGACGGTGAGGTGGGCAGCTTCTTCGCCGGCGTCGCGCGGCGGCTCGGGATCTGGCTGGTGGCCGGCTCGTTCCACGAGGCCGGCCCGGACCCGGACCACACCTGGAACACCTCGCTGGTCTTCGACCGTTCCGGCAGCCTGGCCGCGAGCTATCGCAAGATCCACTTGTACGACGTGGAGATCCCCGGTCGGGTCTCCTACCGGGAGTCGGCGAGTGTCGCGCCCGGGGTCCAGCCGGTGGTGGTCGACGTCGAGGGGCTGCGGGTCGGCTTGTCGATCTGCTACGACCTGCGCTTCCCGGAGCTGTACCGGCTGCTCGCCGCCGATGGCGGCGCTCAGCTGTTTGTGGTTCCGGCGGCGTTCATGATGCACACCGGCCGGGATCACTGGGAGATCCTGCTGCGGGCCAGGGCCATCGAGAACCAGTGTTTCGTGGCGGCGGCGGGTCAGACCGGCGACCACGAGCCAGGTCGCACCTGCTTTGGGCGCAGCATGGTGGTCGACCCGTGGGGCACGGTCATCGGCCAGGTGCCGGACGGCCCGGGGCTCTCCGTCGTCGACCTGGACCTGGAGCGGCTCGACACGATCCGCGCCGAGCTGCCCAGCCTGGCCAACCGCCGGCTCTGAACCTCAGCCCTCCAGCAGGACGCCGATGACCGCGAACCCGGCGATGGCCGCCGCGGTGACCAGCAGCGCCGTGGTCATCCGGGACCTGCCCCGTCGGGCCAGTCGTCCCACCGAGAGCACAAGTACGACCAGCACTACCGCGCCGATCACCACCTGCCAGAACGGCCCGATGAGGCCGAGTAGCGCCTCCTCGGCGAACACCCTGGCACCGTGCCCGGACTCATCCATGACTGACACTCTGGCACGTCGAGGCGGCCCGCGTCCTCGGCTGCGCCGGGGAGTCGACGCGCTCGCGTCCTCGGCTGCGCCGGCGACCGGTAGGCGCTGTTCACCCGAACCAGTGATGAACCCTGATTTGCCTTCTCCGGGCCGTCCGCGTAACTTTCTCTCTGCACGGGGGAGTCCGGACAAACCGGCCGAGAACGGGCGCCAGGCTCGTGGCGGGAACGCCGAGCGAGACTGAGGATCGGGCGGTGCGGAACACTCCGGAAACGGGGTTGCGAACGCGAAGCCGACCGGGTAGAGTTTCGGAGCCGGCAGGAGCCGGGCGGAGAGCCGCGAAGCGGTGATCGGCCGGTCTGCGGCTTCCCACGACAGTAACGAACGTCGGTAACGACGTGCGTCATCGTGGACTCGAGCAAGCAAGACTATCCGCGTTATCGGGTTGAAGCATGACGAACCGCGAAATATCGGTTTGACACGGCGGAAACGAGCGGGTAACGTAGTAAAAGTGCCTGGCGCTGAAAGCGCCGGGGATGTAGAGCGGGAAATACCCCGGTTGGGGTTCCACTGAGGTGGGGCTTCTGGTCGGTGTGTGGTTGTTCTTTGAGAACTCAACAGGGTGCTTGTAAAGCCAGTGCCAATTATGATTTATACCCCGGACTGGTCAGTTTTTGCTGGCTGGTTGGGATTCCTTTGGCAACATTTGTTTGTTGTCAGGATGCTGTTCAACTAATTTTTTGTTGGAGAGTTTGATCCTGGCTCAGGACGAACGCTGGCGGCGTGCTTAACACATGCAAGTCGAGCGGAAAGGCCCTTCGGGGTACTCGAGCGGCGAACGGGTGAGTAACACGTGAGCAACCTGCCCCAAGCTTTGGGATAACCCTCGGAAACGGGGGCTAATACCGAATATTACTTCTGGCCGCATGGCTGGTGGTGGAAAGTTTTTCGGCTTGGGATGGGCTCGCGGCCTATCAGCTTGTTGGTGGGGTGATGGCCTACCAAGGCGACGACGGGTAGCCGGCCTGAGAGGGCGACCGGCCACACTGGGACTGAGACACGGCCCAGACTCCTACGGGAGGCAGCAGTGGGGAATATTGCACAATGGGCGGAAGCCTGATGCAGCGACGCCGCGTGAGGGATGACGGCCTTCGGGTTGTAAACCTCTTTCAGCAGGGACGAAGCGAGAGTGACGGTACCTGCAGAAGAAGCACCGGCCAACTACGTGCCAGCAGCCGCGGTAAGACGTAGGGTGCGAGCGTTGTCCGGATTTATTGGGCGTAAAGAGCTCGTAGGCGGCTTGTCGCGTCGACCGTGAAAACTTGGGGCTCAACCCCAAGCCTGCGGTCGATACGGGCAGGCTAGAGTTCGGTAGGGGAGACTGGAATTCCTGGTGTAGCGGTGAAATGCGCAGATATCAGGAGGAACACCGGTGGCGAAGGCGGGTCTCTGGGCCGATACTGACGCTGAGGAGCGAAAGCGTGGGGAGCGAACAGGATTAGATACCCTGGTAGTCCACGCTGTAAACGTTGGGCGCTAGGTGTGGGGGGCCTCTCCGGTTCCCTGTGCCGCAGCTAACGCATTAAGCGCCCCGCCTGGGGAGTACGGCCGCAAGGCTAAAACTCAAAGGAATTGACGGGGGCCCGCACAAGCGGCGGAGCATGCGGATTAATTCGATGCAACGCGAAGAACCTTACCTGGGTTTGACATGGCCGCAAAACTCACAGAGATGTGAGGTCCTTCGGGGGCGGTCACAGGTGGTGCATGGCTGTCGTCAGCTCGTGTCGTGAGATGTTGGGTTAAGTCCCGCAACGAGCGCAACCCTCGTTCGATGTTGCCAGCGCGTTATGGCGGGGACTCATCGAAGACTGCCGGGGTCAACTCGGAGGAAGGTGGGGATGACGTCAAGTCATCATGCCCCTTATGTCCAGGGCTTCACGCATGCTACAATGGCCGGTACAATGGGCTGCGATACCGCGAGGTGGAGCGAATCCCAAAAAGCCGGTCTCAGTTCGGATCGGGGTCTGCAACTCGACCCCGTGAAGTCGGAGTCGCTAGTAATCGCAGATCAGCAACGCTGCGGTGAATACGTTCCCGGGCCTTGTACACACCGCCCGTCACGTCACGAAAGTCGGCAACACCCGAAGCCGGTGGCCCAACCCTTGTGGAGGGAGCCGTCGAAGGTGGGGCTGGCGATTGGGACGAAGTCGTAACAAGGTAGCCGTACCGGAAGGTGCGGCTGGATCACCTCCTTTCTAAGGAGCACCTTCACCCGAAAGGGTGCAAGGAGCCCGCGGCCCACGAATGTTGGGTCGGGGTGCTCAGATGGCGGAGACACTGGCAAGTTTTGCCCTGGCAACGGCCGGCGGCGCCTAGTACAGCTACTTCGGTGGTGGGAACGGTGGCTTCTGGTGCGGCTGGGGGAGAATGTGAGCACCCTGTTGGGTCCTGAAGGAACAACCTCTGGTTGTTGTTTCAGAGACGCGCCGGCCTCCTGTGTGGGGGCTGGAAGTCTGCCAGGCATGGCCTGGCCCCACATACCGTTGGTCCTGAGAGGGGCTGGGTTTGGTGTGGGGCGGATCGGGTTGTGGGTTGGTCGTTTGTTGAGAATTGCACAGTGGACGCGAGCATCTTTGTGGTCAAGTTGTCAAGGGCGAACGGTGAATGCCTTGGCACCAGGAGCCGATGAAGGACGTGGGAGGCCGCGATAGGCCTGGGGGAGCTGTCAACCAAGCTGTGATCCCAGGGTGTCCGAATGGGGAAACCTGGCACCAGTCATGTGGTGTCACCCACACCTGAACACATAGGGTGTGTGGAGGGAACGCGGGGAAGTGAAACATCTCAGTACCCGTAGGAAGAGAAAACAATTTAGTGATTCCGTGAGTAGTGGCGAGCGAAAGCGGATCGAGGCTAAACCGGCTGCGTGTGATACCTGTCAGGGGTTGCGTGGTCGGGGTTGTGGGACCCTGCTGAACAAGCTGACACTTGTTCGAGAAGTTACAAAGTCAGTGGCTAGTCGAACAGTCTGGAATGGCTGACCGTAGACGGTGAGAGTCCGGTAGGTGAAAGTTGCTGACCTTCTGTGGGTGTTCCCGAGTAGCGGCGGACCCCTGAAATCTGCCGTGAATCTGCCAGGACCACCTGGTAAGCCTAAATACTTCCTGGTGACCGATAGCGGACAAGTACCGTGAGGGAATGGTGAAAAGTACCCCGGGAGGGGAGTGAAATAGTACCTGAAACCGTTCGCCTACAATCCGTCGGAGCCTTGCGGGGTGACGGCGTGCCTTTTGAAGAATGAGCCTGCGAGTTAGTGGCATGTGGCGAGGTTAACCCGTGTGGGGGAGCCGTAGCGAAAGCGAGTCTGAATAGGGCGATTCAGTCGCGTGTCCTAGACCCGAAGCGGAGTGATCTAGCCATGGGCAGGCTGAAGCGCGGGTAAGACCGCGTGGAGGGCCGAACCCACCAATGTTGAAAAATTGGGGGATGACCTGTGGTTAGGGGTGAAAGGCCAATCAAACTCCGTGATAGCTGGTTCTCCCCGAAATGCATTTAGGTGCAGCGTCGCGTGTTTCTTGCCGGAGGTAGAGCACTGGATGGTCTAGGGGGCCCACAAGCTTACCGAAATCAGCCAAACTCCGAATGCCGGTAAGTGAGAGCGCGGCAGTGAGACTGCGGGGGATAAGCTTCGTAGTCGAGAGGGAAACAGCCCAGATCACCAGCTAAGGCCCCTAAGCGTGTGCTAAGTGGAAAAGGATGTGGGGTCGCATAGACAACCAGGAGGTTGGCTTAGAAGCAGCCACCCTTTAAAGAGTGCGTAATAGCTCACTGGTCAAGTGGTTCCGCGCCGACAATGTAGCGGGGCTCAAGCACACCGCCGAAGCTGTGGCATTCACATTTTATCCTCGCTTGGACTTGATTCCTTGTGCAGGTGTGTGGATGGGTAGGGGAGCGTCGTGCCGCGAGTGAAGCAGCGGGGTGACCCAGTTGTGGACGCGGCACGAGTGAGAATGCAGGCATGAGTAGCGAAAGAAGGGTGAGAAACCCTTCCGCCGGATGACCAAGGGTTCCAGGGCCAGGCTAATCCGCCCTGGGTGAGTCGGGACCTAAGGCGAGGCCGAGAGGCGTAGTCGATGGACAACGGGTTGATATTCCCGTACCCGCGAAAGAGCGTCCCTGATGAACCTCGTTGTGCTAACCACCCGAACTTGGTGAGGTCTTCGGACTGAGCTGAGGGAGCGTGGGAACCTGATGGGTAGTAGTCAAGCGATGGGGTGACGCAGGAAGGTAGCTGAGCCCGGCCGGTGGTTGTGCCGGGGTAAGCGTGTAGGCCGTGTTGTAGGCAAATCCGCAACACATGAAGGCTGAGACGTGATGCCGAGCCGATTCAGGTGAAGTCAGTGATCCTATGCTGCCGAGAAAAGCCTCTAGCGAGTTCTTAGCGGCCCGTACCCCAAACCGACACAGGTGGTCAGGTAGAGAATACCGAGGCGATCGGGCGAACTGTGGTTAAGGAACTCGGCAAATTGCCCCCGTAACTTAGGGAGAAGGGGGGCCGGAGACGTGAAGCCCCGCGCGGGTGGAGCGTTGTATGGCCGCAGAGAGCAGGGGGAAGCGACTGTTTACTAAAAACACAGGTCCATGCGAAGAAGTAATTCGATGTATATGGACTGACGCCTGCCCGGTGCTGGAACGTTAAGGGGACCTGTTAGCTCTTCGGGGCGAAGCGGAGAACTTAAGCGCCAGTAAACGGCGGTGGTAACTATAACCATCCTAAGGTAGCGAAATTCCTTGTCGGGTAAGTTCCGACCTGCACGAATGGCGTAACGACTTCCCCACTGTCTCAACCACAGGCCCGGCGAAATTGCAGTACGAGTAAAGATGCTCGTTACGCGCGGCAGGACGGAAAGACCCCGGGACCTTTACTATAGCTTGACATTGGTACTCGAATTAGCTTGTGTAGGATAGGTGGGAGCCGGTGAAGTCCATACGCCAGTATGGGTGGAGGCAATCTTGAAATACCACTCTGGTTGATTTGGGTATCTAACTTCGGACCGTTATCCGGTTCAGGGACAGTGTCTGGTGGGTAGTTTAACTGGGGCGGTTGCCTCCTAAAAGGTAACGGAGGCGCCCAAAGGTTCCCTCAGCCTGGTTGGCAATCAGGTGTTGAGTGCAAGTACACAAGGGAGCTTGACTGTGAGACTGACAGGTCGAGCAGGGACGAAAGTCGGGACTAGTGATCCGGCACTTGCGAGTGGAAGCGGTGTCGCTCAACGGATAAAAGGTACCCCGGGGATAACAGGCTGATCTTCCCCAAGAGTCCATATCGACGGGATGGTTTGGCACCTCGATGTCGGCTCGTCGCATCCTGGGGCTGTAGCAGGTCCCAAGGGTTGGGCTGTTCGCCCATTAAAGCGGTACGCGAGCTGGGTTTAGAACGTCGTGAGACAGTTCGGTCCCTATCCGCCGTGCGCGTAGGATACTTGAGAAGGGCTGTCCCTAGTACGAGAGGACCGGGACGGACGAACCTCTGGTGTGCCAGTTGTCCTGCCAAGGGCACGGCTGGTTAGCTACGTTCGGAAGGGATAACCGCTGAAAGCATCTAAGCGGGAAGCCTGCTTCAAGATGAGGTATCCCACCCACTTTGTGGGGTAAGGCCCCCAGCTAGACGACTGGGTTGATAGGCCGGAAATGTAAGCCCGGTAACGGGTTCAGTTGACCGGTACTAATAGGCCGAGGACTTGACTACTAAGCTGCTACGCGTCCACTGTGCAACTCTGAACAAGCGAACACCCGTGAGTGTGTGCCGGGGTTGTTTGATATGTTCATAGAGTTACGGCGGTCATGGCGGAGGGGAAACGCCCGGTTACATTCCGAACCCGGAAGCTAAGCCCTCCAGCGCCGATGGTACTGCACTCGTGAGGGTGTGGGAGAGTAGGACGCCGCCGGACAATCTTCCAGATAAGGCCACCCCTAACGGGGTGGCCTTATCTGCGTTTCCCCTTTCCCGCTTTTTCCCGCGTGGTTGATCGGCCAGGGCTCCCCGAATGACCGGTGAGGCCGGGTCTGGAGTCCGAGCCGCCCCTGAGGCAGGCAAGGTCACGCTCGATCCTGGTTGTCGTGGCCTCTCCTGCGTTGGGACACCACTACATCCAGGATGTTGCACGATCTTTTAGTCTCGGGTCTGCATACCGTCGCGGAGGTTGCGCAGCAGGCCGCCGGCGTCGCTGACCGACCGGCCCGGGAACATCGCCATGACCACGCTGCCGTGGTCGGCCCAGCCGCACACCGCGAAGTCCCCGCCCTCGCCGCTGGTGCTGCCACACTTCAGCACCCCGCCGAGATCACCCGCGGGCCGCTCCCGCAGACCGTTGACCGCGCCGGTCTCGTCCGACATCAGGCGGAAGAGGCTGTCGAGGTCCCGTTCGGGCTGCCAGAGCAGGGTGGTGCCCCCGAAGATGAGCACCGAGCGCTTGTCGTCGGCCGGGTCGCGGTAGACAGTGCCGAAACTGCTGTCCAGTTCGATGTTCGCCGCCAGGCCGCTGCGCAGATAGTCGGCAGTGCTCTTGGCCCGCTCGCTGTCGTCGCGGGTCAGACCCGCCACCCGATCGGGTGAGGCCAGTTGGGTGTCCTTCTCCTGCGCCACCCGCCACCCACCGACACCGAGCACGCCGGCACCGGCGAGACCGACCACCAGTGCGACCGTCCAACCGATCTTGCGGCGGCGTGACCAGCCGCCGGACCGCTCGTCGGGGTCGCCTCCGGTGTCCCGGGTGCTCAGCTGGATCGGCTCTTCGGTCAGCTCGACCGGCTCGCGGCCGCCGTCGCGCGACCGCTCGGTGAGATGTGCGTCGGACATAGCCGACACCGTACGCGAACGGCAGGTGGCGCACGTCAGGTCTGCGGAAGCCCTCCGTAGACTTGTCCGGTGACCGAGAGACTGGATGCCCGACGCCCCGACGCCCCGACCCTTGCCGGCCAGTACCAGCCCGGTGAGGTAGAGCAGCGACGGTACGAGCAGTGGGTAGCCGGCGGGCACTTCCGGGCCTCCGCCGACAGCGACAAGCCCCCCTTCACCATCGTCATCCCGCCGCCGAACGTCACCGGCTCCCTGCACATGGGCCACGCGTTCGAGCACACGCTGATGGACGCGTTGACCCGGCGTAAGCGGATGCAGGGCTTCGAGGCGCTCTGGCTGCCGGGCATGGACCACGCCGGCATCGCCACCCAGAACCTGGTCGAGCGTCAGCTCGCCGCCGAAGGGCTGTCCCGGCACGATCTCGGCCGGGAGAAGTTCGTCGAGCGGGTCTGGCAGTGGAAGGCCGAGTCCGGTGGCGCCATCCTCGGCCAGATGCGCCGCCTCGGCGACTCCGTCGACTGGGACCGCGAGCGCTTCACCATGGACGCGGGGCTGACCCGCGCCGTCCAGACGATCTTCAAGAAGCTCTTCGACGACGGCCTGATCTACCGGGCCAACCGGATCATCAACTGGTGTCCGCGTTGCCTCACGGCGCTCTCCGACATCGAGGTCGAGCACACCGACGACGACGGCGAGCTGATCTCGATCCGCTACAGCGACGAGGTCGTGGTGGCCACCACCCGGGCCGAGACGATGCTCGGCGACACCGCGGTGGCGGTGCACCCCGACGACGAGCGCTACCAGCACCTGATCGGCACCGAGGTCGAGCTGCCGTTGACCGGCCGCCGGATCCCGATCGTCGCCGATGCGCACGTCGACCCGTCCTTCGGCACCGGCATGGTCAAGGTGACGCCGGCCCACGACCCTAACGACTTCGAGATCGGCCAGCGGCACGACCTGCCCGCGCTGACCGTGATGGACGAGCGCGGTGTGATCACCGTGCCCGGCCCGTTCGAGGGGTTGGACCGGTTCGAGGCGCGACCGGCGATCGTGGCAGCGCTGCGGGAGCAGGGCCTGATCGTCGCCGAGAAGCGCCCGTACGTGCACGCGGTCGGGCACTGCTCGCGGTGCAAGACCACAGTCGAGCCGCGGCTGTCGCTGCAGTGGTTCGTCAACACCGCCCCGCTGGCCCAGGCCGCGGGCGACGCGGTGCGCGACGGTCGGGTGCGCATCGAGCCGGCCGAGCTGGCCAAGCGCTACTTCGCCTGGGTCGACAACATGCACGACTGGTGCATCTCCCGCCAGCTGTGGTGGGGGCACCGCATCCCGGTCTGGTACGGCCCGGCGGGCGAGATCGTCTGCGTCGGCCCCGACGAGGCGCCGCCGACCGGCGAGGGTTGGCACCAGGACGAGGACGTCCTGGACACCTGGTTCTCCAGCGGCCTGTGGCCGTTCTCCACACTGGGCTGGCCCGAGCAGACCCCGGATCTGGCGAAGTTCTACCCGACCAGCGTGCTGGTCACCGGGTACGACATCCTGTTCTTCTGGGTCGCCCGGATGATGATGTTCGGCCTCTACGCGATGGACGGCCGGCCGCCCTTCGACGTGGTCGCGCTGCACGGCATGGTCCGTGACCAGTTCGGCAAGAAGATGTCGAAGTCCTTCGGCAACGTGGTCGACCCGCTGGACTGGATCGACCGGTACGGCGCCGACGCCACCCGGTTCACCCTGGCGCGGGGCGCGAACCCCGGCCAGGACGTCCCGGTCAGCGAGGAGTGGTGTCAGGGCTCCCGCAACTTCTGCAACAAGCTCTGGAACGCCACCCGGTTCGCCCTGATGAACGGCGCGCACACCACTGGCGACCTGCCCCCCACCGAGCAGCTCTCCACCGTCGACAGGTGGATCCTGTCCCGGTTGGCGCACGTCACCGCCGAGGTCGACGAGCAGTTCGAGGCGTACGAGTTCGCCAAGGTGTGCGACCTGCTGTACCACTTCGCCTGGGACGACGTCTGTGACTGGTACGTCGAGCTGAGCAAGCCGGTGCTCGCCGAGGGCGGCGAGCGCGCGGAGGCCAGCCGTCGCGTGCTCGGGCACGTGCTCGACCAGCTGCTGCGGCTGCTGCACCCGGTCATCCCGTTCGTCACCGAGGAGCTGTGGCTCGCGCTGACCGGCGGCGAGACGGTGCAGGCCGCCGCCTGGCCGGTGGCCGACCGGTCGCTGGTCGACGACGCCGCCGAGGCCGAGCTGGTCGGCGTGCAGCGGGTGGTCACCGAGATCCGCCGGTTCCGTTCCGACCAGGGGCTGCGCCCCACGCAGCGGGTGGCTGCCCGCCTGGACGGGCTGTCCGGCGCGGGTATCGCTGCCCACGAGCCGCTGATCCGTTCGCTGGTCCGGTTGGATCCGGCCGGTGACGACTTCCAGGCCAGCGCCACGTTGGCCATGCCCGGCGCCGTCGGTGTCGCGTTGGACACCCGGGGGTCGATCGACGTGGGCGCCGAGCGGGCCCGGCTGACGAAGGACCGCGCGGCAGCCGAGAAGGAGGTCGCGCAGGCCCGGGCGAAGCTCGACAACCCTGCCTTCATCGGCAAGGCCCCCGAGCCGGTGGTCGCGAAGATCCGCGACCGGCTCGCCACCGCCGAGGCCGACCTGGTCCGGATCGACGCTGCTCTGGAGACACTGCCCTCGTGACCGACCGTAACGAATTCGCCGCCGTCGAGGCCGAGCTGAACGCCCGTGGCTTCACCCGCATGGTCTTCGAGCTGGACCGGATCGAGTCGCTGCTCGACCTGCTCGGCAGCCCGCAGCGGGCGTACCCGACGATCCACCTGACCGGCACCAACGGCAAGACCTCCACGGCGCGGATGATCGACTCGCTGCTGCGGGCGCACGGGCTGCACACCGGGCGGTACACCAGCCCGCACCTGGAGACCGTCCGGGAGCGGATCAGCCTGGACGGGGAGCCGGTCAGCGAGGAACGGTTCGCGTCGGTGTACCGGGAGATCAAACCGCTGGCCGAGCTGGTCGACGCGCGGTCGGACGAGCCGCTGACGTACTTCGACATGACCACCGCGCTGGCGTTCGCCACCTTCGCCGACGCGCCTGTCGACATCGCGGTGGTGGAGGTGGGCCTCGGCGGGGCCGAGGACGCCACGAACGTCCTCCAGGCCGGGGTCTGCGTGATCACCCCGATCGGGCTGGACCACACCGAGTGGCTCGGTGACACGCTCCAGGACATCGCGCTGGCCAAGGCCGGCATCATCCACCCGGGGGCCACAGTGATCTCGGCGGCCCAGGAGGAGGAGGCCGCCGGTCCCCTCCTCGAACGCTGCGCCGAGGTCGGGGCCACCATCGCCCGGGAGGGCGGCGAGTTCGGCGTGCTGGGTCGGGCGGTCGCCGTCGGCGGTCAGGTGCTCACCCTCCAGGGGCTGGGTGGCGTGTACGACGACGTGTTCATTCCGCTGCACGGTGCCCACCAGGCGCAGAACGCGGCAATGGCGCTCGCCGCCGTGGAGGCGTTCCTGGGTGCGGGGGCTCGACGTCAGCTGGACATCGAGGCGGTCCGGGAGGGCTTCGCGTCGACCAGCTCCCCGGGTCGGCTGGAGCGGGTCCGTAACGCCCCGACCATCCTGCTGGACGGTGCGCACAACCCGCACGGCATGAAGGCCACAGTCACCGCGCTCCAGGAGGAGTTCGCGTTCAGCAAGCTGGTGGCCGTGATCGGCGTACTGGCCGACAAGGACGCGGAAGCGCTGCTGGAGTTGCTGGAGCCGGTGGTCGACCAGGTGGTGGTCACCCGCAACACCTCGCCACGGGCGATGCCGACGGAGGAACTCGCCGCGCTGGCCGCCGAGATCTTCGGCGAGGAGCGGGTGGCCTCGGCCGAGGAGATGCCGGACGCCATCGAGCTGGCGGTGGCGATGGCCGAGGAGGACGTCCCCGGTGAGCTGAGCGGGGTCGGGGTGCTGGTCACGGGGTCCGTGGTGACTGTCGCCGACGCGCGTCGGCTGCTGAAGCGATGACCAGCCCGGAGCGGGACCCGCACCCCACCGAGGACCCGACCGGCGTGCCGGTCGAGCAGCCGGTGGGGGAGGAGGAGCCCACGGCCGGGCAGCCGCGACGCTCCGGGTTGCGCAACCCGGAGCGGGCGGTACGCGGTCTCGGTGCTGGCACGCTCAGCCTGGAGGCGCTGGTGCTGCTGCTGGCGATCCAGCCGATCCGGGTGGTCGGCGGTGACCTCGGCGGCGCCGCGATCGGTGCGGTGGTGGCACTGGCGGTGGCAGCAGTGGTGCTCGCCGGCATGATGCGTCGCCAGTGGGCCTGGAACGCCGGCACCGTGCTCCAGGGCCTGCTGTTGCTGGGTGGACTGCTGCACTGGTCGCTGCTCGGGCTGGGCATCATCTTCGCCCTGGTCTGGGCGTACGCGTTGCACGTTCGCCGCGTCATTCTCGGCTGACGCCGGACCCGGCTGGCGCCGTCCGAAGGCGGGCCGGGTCAGGCGTCGGCGCGTTCGCGCCACTGGGTGAGCGCGACGCCGTGGCCATCCGGGTCGCGGAAGGCCGCCGCCCACCCCTCGAGCTTGGTGCCCCTGTTGACCACCCGGGGCGCGTACGTGAACCGGACGCCCGACCCGCGCAACCGCTCGTACGCCGCCTCGATGTCGCTCACCTCAAGGTTGACGTGCACGAGTCGACGGCTGATGGGCGCCGCCCCGGTCACCTCGCGCAGGACGATCCGGGTCGACCCGGAGGCCAGGACGGCGTTGTGGGCACCCTGGTCGACCTCGCTGAAGCCGAGCACGTCACGGTAGAAACGGAGCGACCGGGGCAGGTCGGTGACCAGCAGGGTGAGACCCACCCCGCTGATCGGCGCGGCCGGGTCCGCGGCCGAGCCGGCGTCGAACCCGAAGATCGCCTGGTCCAGCTCCTCGTCGGTCGCTGTCGTGCGTGCGGCCCCGGCCGGGGAGGGATCGTCCAGCGGAAGATCGAGCGGGTCCAGCGGGTCGGCCGCGCCAGGGCCGGACCGCTGCGCGGGCGGCGGGTCGAAGCGTTGCGCGTCGGGCTGGTCGAAGCGCTGCGCGCCGGGTGGTTCGACGGGGTCCTCGGCCGGCGCGGCGGTCGTGCCACCCGCCTCCGAAGCGTCGAACCGGTCGGCGGCGGGCTCGTCGAAGCGCTCCTCGGCGGGCGGGCGCGGCGCCGGAGTGGTCGCCCGTCGGGGCAGCCCACCGGACTGGGGCTCGACGACGACGCCCTCCAACACCATCGGACCACCCGGGCTCTGGTGAATCACCACGGGCTCGCGCTCCTCGGGCATGACGCCCGGGTCGTCGCGCGGGAGGTCGTCGCGCGAAGGGTCGGTGCGCAGCGGGTCACCGAGCGGGTCGCGGAACGGGTCACCGACCGGGTCCCGGAACGGGTCACCGGCCGGGTCGCGGAAGTCGTCGCGGAAGTCGTCGTCGGGTGCGCGGTCGGCCCACGGCGGCGCGTCCTGCTGGATCAACAGCTCGTCCATCGCCTCCGCGTCGGCGAACTCCGGCGGAAGATCGGCGACGGCAGCGGCGGTCTCGGCATGGGTCGGCACCTCGTCCCAGAGGACCTTGACGTGCCGCTGGTCGTCCAACGCGACCCGGATCGGCAGGGTCTGGCCCAGCGACGGCCACTTGGAGACCGGCACCCTCGGCTCAATGATCTTCTTGGACCGCGGCGGCAGACCAGGGGCGTCAATCACCAGTTGCAGTTCGCAGCGGCCGAACGCGTACTGGGTGGGTGGTTCGGAGGCGCTGTGCACGTGCCCGACGCCGACGACCCACGTGCGCCCGCCGCCGCGTACGGTCGCCAGCGCGATCGCCAGCACCAGCAGGGCGACCCCGAGGGCCACGATGGCCCAACTCGTCATGCCGAGCCCGAACAGGACGACGAACGTGGCCACGGTGCCCAGCACCGCGCCGATCAGCTTGCGTACCGGCGCGATGGGTCGGTTCCCGCCATTCGCCACAGTGGACCTCCCGGGGTCAGGACCAGGCTAGGCCGGATCGGCCACCGGGGGAAAGACCGGCCGCCGCGCCGGTGCCGGGACCGGGTCGCTAGGCTGACCGTACCGATCCCAAGCGTTCAGCGCGTACAGGAGGAACCCAGCGTGTCCAGCAACAGCCCGGATGAGCGCAGCCTCGTTCTGATCAAGCCCGACGCGGTCCGCCGCGGCCTGGTCGGCGAGGTCCTCTCCCGCTTCGAGCGCAAGGGGCTGCGGATCGACGCGATGGCGCACCGGACGATGGATGCCGCGCTCGCCGACGAGCACTACGCCGAGCACGTCGACAAGGCGTTCTACCCGCCGCTGAAGGACTTCATGACCGGCGGCCCGCTGGTCGCCCTGGTGCTCTCCGGCGACCAGGTCATCGACGTGGTCCGCGGGCTGGTCGGCGCCACCGACGGACGCAAGGCCGCCGCCGGCACCATCCGGGGTGACCTGTCGCTGTCCAACCGGGAGAACCTGGTGCACGCCTCCGACTCGACGGACAGCGCCAAGCGCGAGATCGCGCTCTGGTTCCCCGAGCTGGGCTGACGCCCACCGGCCGGGATCGACCGACGACGCCCGGGTTCATTCGATCGCCGGCACCTTCGCCGGGTTGCCGACCACGTAGATCCCGGTGATCTGTCCGTCGGCCGCGGCGATGGTCAGCGTGTACCGACTGCCGTCCGCGCGGGTGATCAACATCGCCGGTTCGCCGTTGAGCTCGACCGGATCCATTCCCACTCGGTGACGCGGACCGTAGACCCCTGCGTAGAACCGGGCGATCCGGTCCGCGCCGGTGACCGGGTTGAGGGCGGCCCGCGCCCGACCGCCGCCGTCGTTCCACGCTGTGGCGTCGGCGGCCACCAGGTCGGTGAGCCTCGCCAGGTCACCGTCGCGGGCGGCGGCGAGGAACGCGTCCAGCAGCCGCTCCCGCTCCGGACGGCTGGCGGTGAACCGACGCTGCTCCTGCCGTACCCGCGCGGTCGCCCGATGGTGCAGCTGCCGGCAGTCGGCGACGGACCGGTCCAGGATCTCGGCGATCTCCGCGTACGGCAGGTCGAAGGCCGTGTGCAGGACGTACACCGCCCGCTCCGGCGGGGTGAGTCGCTCCAGGACGTGCAGCAACGCGGTGGAGAGCGAGTCGCGTAGCTCCACCCGGTCCAGTGGCCCGAACGGCGAGGGCGCGGTCGGCACCGGCTCGGGCAGCCACGTCCCGACGTACGTCTCGCGGGCCGCCTGCCGGGCCCGCAGCCGGTCCAGGGCCAGCCGGGTGACCACCCGGGACAGGTACCGGCGTGGCTCCTCGACCCGGGTCCGGTCCACACCCAGCCAGCGCAGGTACGCCTCCTGGAGCACGTCCTCCGCGTCGTGCCGGCTGCCGAGCAGGCGGTACGCGAGCCCAAGCAGCATGGGCCGGTGCGCCTCAAGCGCACCGGCCGCCTGCGCTGCCGCCTCGGTGGTCACGCCTGGGCCGGAGGCTCCAGCCGCATCGTCACCCCGATCCGATTCCACACGTTGATTGTGGCGATCGCGATGACGAGGTCGGCCAGTTCCTTCTCCGACCAGACCTTCGCGGCGTCATCCCACACCTCGTCCGGCACCCCGTGCTCGCCGAGCCGGGTGACCGCGTCGGTGAGTGCCAGCGCGGCTCGCTCCCGCTCGTCGAAGAAGGGTGCCTCCCGCCAGGTGGCGACAGCGAACAGCCGCCGGCTCGACTCGCCGTCGGCGAGCGCGTCCCGGCTGTGCATGTCCACGCAGTACGCGCACCCGTTGATCATCGACGCCCGCAGCTTCACCAGCTCCAGCACTGTGCGGTCGACGTTCGTCTGGACGTACTTCTCCAACCCCAAGACGGCCTTGTACGCCTGCGGTGCGACCTCGGCCGGGTTCATCCGTTGCACGACTACCTCCTGATCGGTCCGACGCCATGACGACGGGTGGGCCGGGGTGTGTCGTGACAACCGGGGCTGTGATCCCGCTCATGCCGGCGAGGTGGCGAGAGCGGTCGGCGGGGCTGGTCAGGCGGCTCTCCCGCCCCCGGGCGGGTTCGCCGTTAGTCGACGGCATGGCGGTGGGCGCGTCGAGTATCGTTGGACCCCGTAAGGCGATGACCCGGCCATCACCGGTGAGCCTCCGGAAGAACAGCCGGGCAACCGGCCCAGTAGAACCGGACGGGTGCGGCCCGTCACAGCCGACAATGAGCGGGCGGTCGATCCTGACCGCCAAGCGGGGTGGTACCGCGGGCCACCCGGGAGCGCCGTTCCAGGCGTACCCGGAGGTTCGTCCTCGCAGACCCACGTTGAGTGAGCTGCATGAGGAGAGCGACCCCCGATGGCCTATCCGTTGCACGACCCGACCGCCGCCGGTGTCCCGGCGAGCCCGGACCTGCCCGCGGTCGAGCGCCGGGTGCTGGAGCACTGGACGGCCGACAAGACCTTCGAAGCCAGCGTCGAGGCCCGCCCCGCCGGCACGGACGGCAAGAACGAGTACGTCTTCTACGACGGCCCGCCGTTCGCCAACGGCCTGCCGCACTACGGTCACCTCTTCACCGGCTACGTGAAGGACGTGGTGCCGCGCTACCAGACGATGCGCGGGCGGCACGTCGAGCGGCGCTTCGGCTGGGACTGCCACGGCCTGCCCGCCGAGGTGGTGGCCGAGAAGCAGCTCGGCATCACCAGCAAGGCGGAGATCATCGACCTGGGCGTGGACCGGTTCAACGAGGCCTGCCGCGCCTCGGTGCTGGAGTTCACCCAGGACTGGGAGCGGTACATCAACCGGCAGGCCCGCTGGGTCGACTTCACCAACGACTACAAGACCCTCGACCTGGACTACATGGAAAGCGTCATGTGGGCCTTCAAGACCCTGCACGACAAGGGTCTGATCTACGAGGGCTTCCGGGTGCTGGCGTACTGCTGGCGCTGTGAGACGCCGTTGTCGAACACCGAGACCCGGATGGACGACGTCTACCGGGACCGGCACGACCCCACCCTGTCGGTGTGGTTCGAGCTGACCGCCGACGAGTCCGCGCCGGAGCTGGTGCGCGGGCCGGTCAAGCTGGGCGTCTGGACCACCACGCCGTGGACCCTGCCGTCGAACCTGGCGCTCGCCGTCGGGCCCGACATCGAGTACGCGGTGCTCGAACGCGACGGCGACCGTTACCTGGTGGGGGCGGCGCGGCTGGCCGCGTACGCCAAGGAGCTGGAGGGCTACGAGCAGGTCGGCACCGTGTACGGCCGGGACCTGGCCGGACGCCGCTACACGCCGCTGTTCGACTTCCTCGTCGAGCAGGCCGGGGCGAACGCCTACCAGGTGCTCGGCGCGGAGTTCGTCACCACCGAGGACGGCACCGGGATCGTGCACCTGGCCCCGGCCTTCGGTGAGGACGACCAGAACGTCTGCAACGCCGCAGGCATCCCCACCATCGTCACCGTGGACGACCACACCCGGTTCACCGCGCTGGTCCCGCCGTACCAGGGTGAGCAGGTCTTCGACGTCAACAAGCCGGTGATCCGGGAACTGAAGGACCGGGGGGTGGTGCTCAAGCAGGACACCTACACCCACTCGTACCCGCACTGCTGGCGTTGCGACACCCCGCTGGTCTACAAGGCGGTGTCGTCGTGGTTCGTCGCGGTGACGCAGTTCCGGGACCGGATGGTCGAGCTGAACCAGGAGATCAACTGGACGCCCGGCCACATCAAGGACGGCTCGTTCGGCAAGTGGCTGGCCAACGCCCGGGACTGGTCGATCAGCCGGAACCGGTTCTGGGGCTCGCCGATCCCGGCGTGGAAGTCCGACGACCCGAACTACCCGCGCCTGGACGTCTACGGTTCGCTGGCCGACATCGAGCGGGACTTCGGCGTACGACTGACCGACCTGCACCGGCCGGCGGTGGACGACCTGGTCCGCCCCAACCCGGACGACCCGACCGGTCAGTCGATGATGCGCCGGGTGCCGGAGGTGCTGGACTGCTGGTTCGAGTCCGGGTCCATGCCGTTCGCCCAGGTGCACTACCCGTTCGAGAACGCCGACTGGTTCGAGCACCACTACCCGGGTGACTTCATCGTCGAGTACATCGGGCAGACCCGCGGCTGGTTCTACACGATGCACGTGCTGGCCACCGCGCTGTTCGACCGGCCGGCGTTCCGCAACTGCCTGAGCCACGGCATCCTGCTCGGCTCGGACGGGCGCAAGATGTCCAAGAGCCTGCGCAACTACCCGGACGTTTACCACGTCTTCGACGCGTACGGCTCGGACGCCATGCGCTGGATGCTGATGTCCTCGCCGGTGCTGCGCGGTGGGGACATGGCGGTCACCGAGGCGGGCATCCGCGACGCCGTCCGGCAGGTGCTGCTGCCGCTGTGGAACGTGTGGTATTTCTTCACGCTCTACGCCAACGCCGACGGGTACCAGGCGCGGCGGCGTACCGACTCCACCCACCTGCTCGACAGGTACGTGCTGGCGAAGACGAACGAGCTGGTGTCCACTGTCGGCGCGCAGATGGACGCGTACGACATCTCCGGTGCCTGCGCCACCGTCCGGTCCTACCTGGACGCGTTGACCAACTGGTACGTGCGCCGGTCCCGGGACCGGTTCTGGTCCGGTGACGCCAACGCCTTCGACACCCTGTCGACGGTGCTGGAGACCCTCTGCCGGGTGGTGGCGCCGCTCGCGCCGCTGACCGCGGAGGAAATCTGGCGTGGCCTGACCGGGGAGCGTTCGGTGCATCTGACCGACTGGCCGGAGGCGAGCGAGTTCCCGGCCGACCACGACCTGGTCGCCGCGATGGACAACGTGCGGGCGGTCGCCTCGGCGGCGCTGTCGCTGCGCAAGGCCAAGGGGCTGCGGGTGCGACTGCCGCTGTCGAAGCTGACAGTGGCCTCGCCGGCCGCGGAGCAACTGCGGCCGTTCGCCGACCTGGTCGCCGACGAGGTCAACGTGAAGACCGTGGAGTTCAGCGCGGAGCTGTCCGCGTACTGCGAGCAGGTGTTGACTGTGGTCCCCCGGGCGCTCGGCCCACGGGTCGGCAAGCAGGTGCAGCAGGTGATCAAGGCGGTCAAGGCGGGCGAGTGGGAGCTGGTCGACGGTGCCCCGGTGGCCGCCGGCGTCACCCTCGCCGAGGGTGAGTACGAGTTGCGCCTGGTCGCCGCCGACGCCGAGCATTCCGCGCCGCTGCCCGGCGGCGAGGGCGTGGTGGTGCTGGACACCGACGTCACCCCCGAGTTGGCAGCCGAGGGGCTGGCCCGCGACGTGGTGCGGGTGGTGCAGCAGGCCCGCCGGGACGCCGACCTGGACGTCTCGGACCGGATCGTGGTGTTGGTGTCGGCGTCCGACGAGGTACGCGCGGCGGTGTCCGCGTACGTCGACTTCGTCTCCGCGGAGGTGCTGGCCGACTCGGTGGACTTCGCCGAGGGCCCGGGCGGCTCCGCCGTCGAGGGCCGGAACGGCTCCGCCGTCGAGGGTCTGGAGGGCTTCGCTGGCGAGGTCGGCGATGGTGAGCGGGTAACTGTGGTCGTCCGCCGGGTATAACGGACCAGCGCCAGGGTGCGGGCGCCTCACCACCTCCGTCCGGGAGGTGTGGAGGCGTCCGCTACCGTGACACCGCCTGTTCGCACCTGATCTGCCGGAGGACCAGTGCCCCTGCTCTACACCATCGGCAAGCTCACCGTGGCGCCCACGCTGCGGTTGGCGTTCCGCCCGACCGTGGAGGGGCTGGAACACGTGCCGGAGACCGGTGGCGCTGTCTTCGCCGGCAACCACCTCTCGGTGGCCGACGAGTTGTTCCTCGGCACGGTAGTGCCCCGGCACCTGGCGTTCTGGGCCAAGTCGGAATACTTCAAGGGCGCCGGCGTGAAGGGTGCGATCTCCAAGTTCGTCCTCACCGGCCTGGGTGCGATCCCTGTCGAGCGGGCCGGTGGCCGGGCGGCGCTGTCCGCGTTCGACGCGGCGATCCCGGCGCTCAGGGGCGGTGACCTGGTGGTGGTCTACCCGGAGGGCACCCGCTCGCCGGACGGCAAGCTCTACCGGGGGCGGACCGGCGCGGCCCGGCTGGCGATCTCGGCCGGCGTGCCGATCATCCCGGTCGGCATGATCGGCACGGACAAGGCGCAGCCGATCGGTGCCCGGGTGCCCCGGCCGGGCACTGCCAAGATCACGGTTCGATTCGGCAAGCCGCTGGACTTCACCGGCCGACCGGACGACCGCACCTCGCTGCGGCAGATGACCGACGAGCTGATGAGTGAGATCCAGAAGCTCACCGGCCAGGAGTACGTCCCCCGCTACGCCCCGCCGCGCGCCCACCCGGACCCGACCCGCGAGGCCTGACCCCGCCGGGCGCACCCTGCCTGGCCCGTGGCCTCCTGGCCTCCTGGCCTCCTGGCCTTCCGGTCGCGAAGCACCCGGTCTCAAAGGCGGTATACCTCTGAGTCATAAATATGACTCAGAGGTATACCGCCTTCTGCCTCGTGGCCTCGGTGCGCCGTGACGCTACGTCACGACTGCCGCCGGTGCGCGTGCCGCTTGGGCCGAGCGCCCCGGGTGCGAATCACCGCGCCCCGGTCAGCCGGTGTCCGGCTCAGCCCCGCTCGGGCTGGACGATCTGGGCGCGCAGGGTGCCCAGCAGGTCGGCACTGTCGGCGACGGAGAGTCGGGTGAAGACGCCGGTGGCGATGCTGCCGTGGTCCACCGACGTGCAGACCACCACGGCACTGCCGTCGGCGCTACCCACCGCGCACCGTTCGTGCCTGCCCCGCACGCCGGTGTCCACGCTCTCCGGGGCATCCAACGCGTACCGGTCGGTGAGCCGGCTGATCTCGGCCTCCGCGTCCGACTCCGGGCTCAGCCGAAAACCGGTACCGCCGAAGACGGTCACCCGCTTGCCGTTCGTCGTGGCGTAGACGCCGGCGAACGTGTCCTCGGCCAGCCAGTGCTCCTTGCGTACCTCGTTCTCCAACTTCTGGGCGGCCTCGGTGCTGCGGCTGTCCTGCCGCAGGCTGAGGTCGTCCACCTGGACGGGCAGGGCCGCGCGCGCCGGGTACTGGGCCGAGATCGGGAACCCGTAGTAGGCGGGGCAGCCACAGCAGCAGGCCAGGGTGAGCAGCAGCAGCCACGGCCAGCGGCGTCGTCGGCGGGCCGGCGCCGGCCCGTACCCCTTGGGGGCCTGCCAACCGGGCGGCGTCGGCGGTGGCGCTGCGGATCGCCGACCTCGGCGCTGCTTCGGCACCTTCGGCGGCGCGGGTGGTGCGGGTGGCGACATCGGCCGGGCCGGCACCATGGGTCCGACGGCCCGGGGTGCGCTCGGGGCGGCCGGGTGCGGCACCGGGTGCGACCCGGCCGGGGAAGCGGGCGGCCCGGACCACTGCCGGGTGTCCCGCGACGGGGCCGGAGGAGCGGGCGGCCCGGACCACTGCCGGGTGTCCGGCGGCGTCGGATACGACAGCGTGGGCGGTAGCGGGGGCAGTTCGGCGGAGGGCAGGTCCCAGCCGCCGGTGTCCACGCCGGCCCACGGGTCGACAGGGGTCTGGTGCTCCGGCGGCCCGACGGTCACCGGCGGGGGAGGGGTCGGCTCGGCCGACTCGCCCCAGGCGGTTCGGCGGGGCAGCGGCGGTGGCACCGGGGCCGAACCACTCCACCTGGGCGCCGGGACCTCAGCGGTCGCGGCAGGCTCCGGCTGGTCCGAGGGTTCCGGCTGGTCCGGGGCTTCAGGCAGGTCCGGGGGTTCCTGGTGGTCCGGGGGTTCCGGCTGATCCGAGGGTTCCTGGTGGTCCGTGGGTTCCGGTTGATCCGAGGGTTCCGGCTGGTCCGAGGGTACGGGTGGGGAGGTCGGCTCGTCGGCGACCGCCCGGTCCCGCTCCGGCTCCGCGCCCGGGGTGCTCCCGTCGGCCGGCCGTGCTCCCGGCTGGGGCTCCGGCATCGCGGCAATCTCCTCTCGCGCCGAACCGAGGTTAATACCGCGCCGCCACCACCGCCGATCGGGCGTGCGCGCGATCGCCGCCGAACGAACGCGTACCCTTGGGCATCATGAGTGCCCCGTCCACGACGCCGCGCGCGGCCGCGACCAACTCCGTGTGGTCCCAGCTCGAGCCGCTGCTACCCCAGATCTCCAAGCCCATCCAGTACGTCGGGGGCGAGTTGGGTGCGGTGACGAAGGACTGGGACTCGGCCACCGTGCGTTGGGCGCTGATGTATCCCGACGCCTACGAGGTGGGCCTGCCCAACCAGGGCGTGCAGATCCTCTACGAGGTGCTCAACGAGCTGCCCGACACCCTCGCCGAGCGGACGTACGCGGTCTGGCCGGACCTGGAGACGCTGATGCGCACGCACGGCGTGCCGCAGTTCACCGTCGACGCGCACCGGGCGGTGCGCGGGTTCGACGTGTTCGGCATCTCCTTCTCCACCGAGCTGGGTTACACCAACATGCTCACCGCGATCGACCTGGCCGGCATCCCGATGCTGGCCGCCGACCGCACCGACGCCGACCCGGTGATCGTGGCCGGCGGGCACGCCGCGTTCAACCCTGAGCCGATCGCCGACTTCATCGACGCAGCGGTGCTCGGCGACGGCGAGGAAGCGGTCCTGGAGATCACCGCGATCGTCCGGGAGTGGAAGGCCGAGGGCTCCCCGGGCGGCCGCGACGAGCTGCTGCTGCGGCTGGCCCGCACCGAGAGCGTCTACGTGCCGCGCTTCTACGACGTCGACTACCTGCCGGACGGCCGGATCCAGCGGGTCGTACCGAACCGGGCTGACGTGCCGTTCCGGGTGCACAAGCGCACGACGATGGACCTGGACGCCTGGCCGTACCCGAAGAAGCCCCTCGTTCCGCTGGCCGAGACGGTGCACGAGCGGTACGCGGTGGAGATCTTCCGGGGCTGCACCCGGGGTTGCCGGTTCTGCCAGGCCGGGATGATCACCCGCCCGGTGCGGGAACGGTCGATCACCACTGTCGCGCAGATGGTCCGCGAGGGCCTGGAGTTCTCCGGCTTCAACGAGGTCGGCCTGCTGTCGCTCTCCTCGGCGGACCACTCCGAGATCGGCGACATGTGCTCGGGCCTCGCCCAGCAGTACGAGGGCACCAACGTCTCGCTGTCGCTGCCCTCGACCCGGGTGGACGCCTTCAACATCGACCTCGCGCAGGAGCTGTCCCGCAACGGGCGGCGTACCGGCCTGACCTTCGCCCCGGAGGGCGGGTCGGAGCGGATCCGCAAGGTCATCAACAAGATGGTGTCGAAGGAAGACCTGATCCGTACGGTCGTCACCGCGTACACCAACGGGTGGCGGCAGGTGAAGCTCTACTTCATGTGCGGCCTGCCCACCGAGACCGACGAGGACGTCCTCGAGATCGCCGAGATGGCCCACGAGGTGATCAGGGCCGGCCGGGCCGCGACCGGCTCCAAGGACATCCGCTGCACCGTTTCCATCGGCGGGTTCGTGCCGAAGCCGCACACCCCGTTCCAGTGGGCAGCGATGGACCGTCCGGAGGTCATCGACCACCGGCTCAAGATCCTCAAGCAGGCCATCAACGCGGACCGGTCGCTGGGCCGGGCCATCGGCTACCGCTACCACGACGGCGAGCCGTCGCTCATCGAAGGGCTGCTCTCCCGGGGTGACCGCCGGGTCGGCTCGGTCATCCGCAAGGTCTGGGAGAACGGCGGCCGGTTCGACGGGTGGAGCGAGCACTTCTCGTACCAGCGCTGGGTGGAGGCCGCGGCCGAGACGCTGCCCGCGTTCGGGGTGGACCTCGACTGGTACACCACCCGTCAGCGCGACGAGCTGGAGGTCCTGCCCTGGGACCACCTCGACTCGGGTCTGGACAAGGACTGGCTCTGGCAGGACTGGCAGGATTCGTTCAGCGAGTTCGAGCAGGACGACTGCCGGTGGACGCCCTGCTTCGACTGCGGCGTCTGCCCGTCGATGGACACGGAGATCCAGATCGGCCCCACCGGCAAGAAGCTTCTGCCGCTCACCCCGCTGGGTGGCAACGGCATGAAGGTCCCGTCGGGCCACTCGCACTCGCACTCGCACCCCTGACCGGGCTGCCTTCCGGGCAGCGCCGGTCGGCGGTGACCCACCACCCTCCACATCCGACATGTCACGCCAACGGGTCCGCGTCTCGCGGGCCCGTTGGCGTTGTTCGGGCTCGGCCCGCGCGGTGGCCCGCACCGGACCTTCCGCGAGATCGGCAGCCATCTGTACCACGTGCTGGTGGCTGGGGCTGCCTCGACTAGGTCAGACTCGATACGCTGCGTCTGACATGGACCGACCCGGCGGGTCGGGGACGGGGGAGGAAACGCATGGGCAGCATCCCGCCGCCGAGCATCGGCGATCTGCAAGTCAGCGTCGAGGACCTGGACGCCGCCGCCACGTACGTCGAGCGGCTCAGGCAGTACATCGACGACACCATCAAGTACGAGATGGAACGCATCAAGACGCGGATGAAGGGCGACAGCAACAACGCCCAGACCGTCCCGAACGGCACTCCCTTCGGCGCGTACGAGGACGCCGTCATGCAGTGGCGGGCCCTGGAGACCTCCACGGCGAACATGGAAGCGCACCTCACGACGCTCTCCCAGAAGCTCGCCGCGCTGAAGGAGGGCACCGAGGAGATCGCCAAGGCGTTCCGCGACACCGAGGCGCGTAACGGCGCCAACGGCAAGGAGATCGAGCGGCTGCTGGAATCGGCGGCGCCGCCGCCCACTGCCAGCGGCGCACCCACCTACCCGTACACGGCCTGAGGGGGACGTCATGGCTGGAGGAACCTGGGAGCGGTGCGTCCGCGAGGTGACGCTCTCCGCGGACCCGGAAACGGTCGGATCGGTCGGAGCGGGCTGGAGCAACCTCTCGAGCGGCCTGCAACAACTGCGGGACGCGCTCGTCGGTCGATCGTTCGTCGGTCCGATCGCGACGGGCCAGGAGCGCCCGCACGTCGGCGGTCTGCCCGGGATGCTCGCCGGTTGGCAGGGCAGCGGTGGCGATGCGTACCGCGAGCACCTGGGCAAGATCGGCAAGCAGATCGAGGATCTCATCACCGACGCGACGAACGTCAGTGGCGCGTTGACGCGGATCGAGGGCGACATCCGCAAGTCGGTCTCCACGATCCCGATCCCCCTGATGGACGACTTCGGCTTCAACGAGTGGAGCCTGCCCAACGGCACCGAGCTCGACGATGCCCGCGACGGCGAGAGCTCGTCGGGGTTCCTCGCCGCGCTGCGCAAGGACTACCAGAACAACCCCGGCTCGTACGCCGACGGCGCGTTCCGTGACAAGGCCGACGACCTCGAAGCGACGATGAAGGTCGACGGCCAGGCCGGTGACCAGAAGCGGGGCGGCTGGTGGGACACCGGAGCCCACCTGGACAACTGGTACCGGGACAATCAGAACGCGGCGAACACCGCGATGGCGCCGCTGCCCCAGGCCGTCTATACGGAGCGCCCCAAGCTCACCGTCAACAGCCCGGATAAATCGGATATAGAGGACGATATCCGTCGGGACCCCCGGGTCCCGCCCTCGGGGCGACCCGACATCGGTGGTGGCGAATTCGGCGGGAAGCCCGACATCGGTGGTGGCGGCCCCACGATCGGCAGCAGGCCACCGACCATCGGCGACACGGGCGGTCCGACGTCCGCCGTCGACCCGTTCTCCCCGACCAAGCCCGGTGGGCTCGGCGATGGCTCGCCCACCGGCGGCACTGGTCAGTTCACACCCCCGTCGACGGGCTCCGGCTTGCCGGGCTACGCGGACGGTGACGCTGGCTACAGCAGCGGTCTGGCTGGCGCCACGCCGGGCGGGGTCGGCGGCCTGGGCGGCGGCATCGGCGGCGGCGGGGTCGGCAGCGCCGGTCTCGGTGGCGCCGGCGGTGGTTTCGGAGGCGGTGCCGGCGTCGGCTCGGCCGGCGGGATCGGCGGCGGTGCCGGTGGTGGCCTGGGCGGCGGTGCCGGGATCGGCGTGGGCGGCATCCCCGGCATGGTGGGTGGCGGCAACGGAAAGCTGCCGCCGATGACGAGCGCGGCGAACGCGTTGCGCACGGCCCAGGCCGCCGGCGGCGCCGGGATGGCGGGCGGCGCGCGTGGTGCCGGCGTCGGCGGTGCCGGAATGATGGGCGGCGGCATGATGGGCGGCGCGGGTGGCGCCGGGCAGGGTGGCGGCACCGGCTCCGAGCACTCGTCGTGGTTGACTGAGGATGACGATCCGTGGGGCCCTGGTGACGGTGCGTCCCCGGGTGTCCTTCGATGAGGATGGACGGATGAGGGTGAACGTCGGAGGCCTCCGGCCGGTAGTCGCCTGTCTGGTGGCGGGGTTCCTGGTGGTGGGGGCCGCTCAACCGGCGGTCGCCGCCCCCCGTCGGGCCGAGCAGTGGTATCTGGACGAGCTCCGGATCGACCAGGTGCACAAGATCTCGACCGGGCGGGGCGTGGTGGTGGCCGTGGTCGACACCGGCGTCGAGGCCAGCCACCCGGACCTGCGAGGTCAGGTGCTTCCCGGTGGACGCAGCTACGGCGCCTCCGGAGACGGCCGGGCCGATGAGGTCGGGCACGGGACGCACATGGCCGGCATCATCGCGGCGAAACCCAGCCGTGACGGGGTGGACGGCATCGCTCCCGGCGCGAAGATCCTGCCCATCAAGATGCGCAAGGAGGACGGGGTCTACACCGACGCCGGGATTGCCCGGGGCATCCGGATGGCCGTCGACGGTGGGGCCAAAGTGATCAACGTGTCCATTGGTGGCCCCGGCTTCGCCAATCCCGTGCAGAAGAGCGCAATCCAGTACGCGTTGGACCGTGACGTCGTCCTGGTCGCCTCCGCTGGTAACACCGCCCAGGGCCGCACCACAGTGGGCAAGCCCGCCAACACCCCCGGTGTGATCGCGGTGACCGGGACGACCAAGGGCGGCGCGTTCTGGTCCGGCTCCGTCCAGGGGCCGGAGTCGGTGGTCGCCGCTCCCGGCGACAGCGTCTACAACGTCACCAACGAGGGGGGCTACGGCTGGGGTGACGGCACCTCCGACTCCGCTGCGATCGTCTCCGCTCTGGCCGCGTTGATCCGAGCCAAGTACCCGGACCTCAACGCTCCGAGCGTGATCAACCGGATCATCCGGACCGCGCGCGACGCGGGCCCGTCCGGGCGAGATCCGCAGTACGGCTTCGGGGTGATCGACCCGATCAAGGCGCTGACGGCCAACGTGCCACCGGTCACCGTCAACCCGCTGCTCGACCCGGCCGCGGCGGCGACCGACCCCGGTCCGGCCCGTGCCGAGGGCGCGGACGAGGAGTTCGACGTCACCCAGCACGGCGATCGCGGTGGCCCCACCGACCAGCAGGTCATGGTGATCGGCATCGGCATCGCCGTGGTGCTGGTGTTGCTGCTGGGTCTGGTGGTCTTCCTCATCTGGAACCGCCGCCGGTACCGGCGGGAGGCGGCCCGGGCCGCCGACATCCCGGACGAGGTGCTCGACCGGGCGGCCCAGGGCGCGTACCCGTCGCCTGACGCGAGTTACGCCCCACCGCCGGGCTACCCACCCCCGCCCGGTCATGCCCCTCCTGCCGGATATGCCCCGCCTTCCGGTTACGCCCCTCCCTCGGGTTACACCCCTCCCTCGGGCTACGGCCCACCGCCCGGCGGGTCACCGCCCGCGCCGCCGAAGGAGCGGTAACCCGTCCCGATCAGGGTGGCCGGCTGGTGACCTCCGCGTCGCCGGCCGGCCATCGGCTTTCGCGCCGGGTGGTCACGACCCCGGCGACCGGTTGGTGACCGTCTGTCCGGCGACTCGGCCGCCCCGGCTGCGTACCGTCACGAGCCCTGCGCCAGGATGGGCGGACACGCAGGTACACCCGAGGAGCCCACGATCGCCAGAAAGCCTCAACCCGAGGGCGGCCAGGCACCGGTCGTCCAGCGCGTCCGCATCCGGTACGCCAAGCGCGGGCCGCTGCGATTCACCTCGCACCGGGATTTCGCCCGGGCGTTCGAGCGCGCGCTACGCCGGGCCGCCGTGCCGGTCGCCTTCTCCCAGGGTTTTCACCCGCACCCGAAGATCTCTTATGCGAGCGCCGCGCCGACCGGGGTGGCGAGCGAGGCGGAGTACCTGGAAATCGCCCTTCAGGCGACCGTCGACCCGGAGGCGTTGCGCGCCGCGTTGGACGCCGCGCTCTCGCCGGGGCTGGACGTCCTGGACGCCGTGATCGCCGAAGGGGGCAACCTGCCGGACCGGATCGAGGCGTCGCACTGGCACATCGAGTTGCCTGAGGTCGACACCGCGGTGCTGCGCGCCGCGGTGGACGCCTTCGTCGCGGCCGAGGAGGTGCTGGTCGAGCGGATGACCAAGCAGGGCCGACGTACTTTCGACGCCCGAGCCGCCGTGATATCGATCGATGTCCAACTGCCTACGCCGACGCCTTCCGGGGCGCCGGCCGTACCGTGTGCGATACTCGAACTGGTCGTGCGGCAGGTCACCCCGTCCGTACGGCCCGATGACGTCCTTTCCGGCCTCCGCGTGGTGGCCGACCTGGAGCCGCCGGTTTCGCCGAGGGTGACACGGCTGGCTCAGGGCACGTTGACCGCGCAGGGTGCGATCGTGGATCCGTTGGATGCGGACCGCGACGGGGCAGCCATCGTTGGGCACTGACCGACGGTCGGTGTTCTGGCAGGCAGACTTCGGCGGTCGCGCACCACGCGCGCCCGGCGGAAACACTTTTGCGGCGACCCTGCGTGGCAGCGCTCACCCGCGCCCGGGCTAGCCAGAACTGGAGAACGTCCATGCTCGAGAACGAGCCCGAGGGCGGCGAACGGACCGGTTCACAGCCGGCCGGTGACACCGCCGACCAGAGCACCACGGCCGACGGCGCCGCCGTCGAGACCTCCACCACGGCTGTCGGTTCGGCCTCGATGGAACCGGCCGGCGCGGAGAGCGCTCCCGCTGAGGCCGCCGAACCGGCCGCCCCGGTGCGGCGCACCCGGGCGACCCGTCGTCGGGCCGCCCCGCTCAACCAGCCGGAGCAGACCGACGCCCCGATCGAGGCGCCCACCGGTGGCGCCGGCAACGTCGAGTCGCCGCAGGCGGAGGTCTTCGCCCCGGTCTCCGGTGACCTGGACGTCGCACCGAAGACCCCCCGGCGCCGCCGCAAGGCCACCCCCGTCGAGACGACCGCCGAGGAGCCGCTGGTCGCCGCCTCTGCGGAGGCGGCCTCGGCCGAGGTGGTGCCGCCGGTCAAGGTGACCCGTACCCGGCGAAAGAAGGCCACGCCGGCGGCCGTCGAGGAGCCGCCCGCCGTCGAGCAGCCTGCCGCCGCCGAGGAGCCGGCCGCCGCCGACGAGCCGCTTGCGGTCGAGGAGCCGGTCGTCGAGGAGCCGGACATCGCTGAGGAGCCGGCGGAGTCCGACCTGCGCGAGGCCGAGGCCGAGTTGAACGACTCCCCGGCCCTTCCGAGCACGTCCGCCGCCGAGCTGGCCTGGAGTAGCGGTGCGCAGGACCGCTCCGGCGAGGTGCCACCGGGTGTGGCCGTCTCCGGTGTGACGGATGAGCCGAACGAGCCGGCCGAGATCGAGCCGGAACAGCCGCGTACCCGTCGTCGACGCGCCGCGCTCTCCGCGCCCACAGTGCTGTTCATGGCACCCCAGCCGGACGCCGTGCCGGTGACCCGACCGGTGGAGCCCGCCGCGGCGACCGAGGAGCCGGCCGTCGAGGAGGCCGCCGAGCCGTCCCGCCGCCGTCGGCGTGGCCGCCGCGAGGTCGAGCCGGTGGAGCCGATCGAGGCCATCGAGGCCGAAGAGGAGCCGACCGACGAGGCCGACGAGGCCGCCGAGGCGGATGAGGACGACGAGGACAGCGCCGCCGCGCGTCGCCGCCGCCGGCGTGGTCGCCGGGGCCGGGGCCGGGGCAAGGGCGGGGCCGACGACGCCGAGGACGAGGAGTCCGAGGAGGCGGCGCAGGCCGACGAGGAAGAGACCGCCGAGGCAGAGGCCGAGGCCGACGAGGACGAGGAGTCCGAGGGCGGGGACGGTCTGACCCGTCGTCGTCGTCGCCGTCGTCGTCGGGGCGCCGGTGACACCGAGGGCGCGGCGGACGACGGTGTGCCGACCGTGGTGAAGATCCGCGAGCCGCGCCGGACCGTCGACGAGGTGCAGGGTGTGTCCGGCTCGACCCGGCTGGAGGCCAAGCGCCAGCGCCGCCGGGACGGTCGGGAGCAGCGCCGTACCCGCCCGCCGATCCTCAGCGAGTCGGAGTTCCTGGCGCGCCGGGAGGCCGTCGACCGGGTGATGGCGGTCCGCCAGCGCGGTGACCGTACCCAGATCGCCGTCCTGGAGGACGGCGTGCTGGTCGAGCACTACGTCACTCGCAACTCCTCCGGGACGATGGCCGGCAACGTGTACCTCGGCAAGGTGCAGAACGTGCTGCCGAGCATGGAGGCCGCGTTCGTCGACGTCGGTCGGGGCCGCAACGCCGTGCTGTACGCCGGTGAGGTCAACTGGGACACCTCCGGGCTGGAGGGGCGGGCCCGCTCGATCGAGCAGGCGCTGCGCTCCGGCGACTCGGTACTGGTCCAGGTCACCAAGGACCCGATCGGGCACAAGGGCGCACGGCTGACCAGCCACATCGCGCTCTCGGGCCGGCACCTGGTCTACGTACCCAACGGCAACGCCTCGGGGATCAGCCGCAAGCTGCCGGACAACGAGCGCAAGCGGCTGCGGGACGTGCTCAAGAAGCTGGTCCCGGACGGCGCGGGCGTGATCGTCCGGACGGCAGCCGAGGGCGCCACCGAGGACGAGCTGGCCCGCGACGTCAAGCGGCTCCAGGCGCAGTGGGAGGACATCCAGGCCAAGGCCGCCGAGGGTGGCGCTCCGGCGCTGCTCTACGGGGAGCCCGACCTGGTCATCCGGGTTGTCCGGGACCTGTTCAACGAGGACTTCCGCGAGCTGGTGATCGAGGGCGAGCAGTCGTACGACGTCGTCGAGTCGTACCTGTCGCACGTCTCCCCGGACCTTGTCGACCGGGTGCGCCGGCACGTCGGCACGAGTGACGTCTTCGCCGAGTACCGGATCGACGAGCAGATCATCAAGGGCCTGGACCGCAAGGTCTTCCTGCCCTCCGGCGGCTCGCTGGTGATCGACCGCACCGAGGCGATGACTGTCGTCGACGTCAACACCGGCAAGTACACCGGCTCCGGGGGCAACCTGGAGGAGACGGTCACCCGCAACAACCTGGAGGCGGCGGAGGAGATCGTCCGTCAGCTCCGGCTGCGGGACATCGGCGGCATCGTCGTGATCGACTTCATCGACATGGTGCTGGAGTCGAACCGTGAGCTGGTGCTGCGCCGGCTCACCGAGTGCCTGGGCCGGGACCGCACCAAGCACCAGGTCACCGAGATCACGTCGCTCGGCCTGGTGCAGATGACCCGTAAGCGGATCGGCGCGGGCCTGCTGGAGGCGTTCAGCGAGACCTGCGAGTGCTGCAAGGGCCGGGGCGTCATCATCCACACCGAGCCGGTGCCGGAGAAGCCGCGTCCCGCCGGTGCGGGGGAGAAGGTCAAGGCTGTCGCCTCGGCGGTGGCTCCCGCTCCGGCTCCGGTGGCCGAGCAGGGTGCCACCTCGTCCCGCCGCAGGGCACGCAAGAACGCCCCGGCCGCGGCCGAGCGGACTGCTGTCGAGGTCGTCGACACCGACACCACGGCCGAGCCGGGCGCCGACTACCAGGACACCATGGGCTACGACCTGTCCCGCTACGAGTCGGACACCGCCGCCGCACCGGCGATCTCCGACGCTCAGCAGGGCGAGTCGGCCCGGCTGGCCGCGGCGGACGATCCGGACGCGCTCGCTGACGGTGAGGGCGACGAGGAGACCACCGAGGGCGGGGGCGGCCGTCGCCGGTCGCGTCGCGGTGGCGCACGTCGGCGGACCCGCCCCTGAGCGCCTGACCGGCCCCGTGTTTGACGAGGTCCCTCTCCCGGCAAAGTGACGGGGGAGGGACCTCGTCGTTGTGGCCACCCGGTCGTCGATCGGCCGTCCCAGGTCAGGAGAAGAAGATGCGCCGTCTGCTCGCGCTCACCGCGCTGCTCACCATGCTCTCCGTCGCGGCCGGCTGCTCCACCGGTGGGACCGCCGAGGGCGCTGGCTCGGCGGCCGCTGGCACCCCTCCCGGCCCGACCGGCATGCCGGCCAGCGGTGGTGTGGCGGGCGGCAACGCCACCGAGGTCTGCGCCGCCGCGCAGGAGGCCAGCACGACCGCCGTCCGGACGTACGTGGGGGAGTTGGGTCGGATGCTCGCGGCGGTGGGCGCCGGGGACAGCCGTACGGCCGAGGCTGCCCGGGTACGGGCCGAGGCGGCGCTGGCGAAGTGGCGGACCGTACTGCGGGAGCAGTCGGAGCGGACCGACGATCCGCAGCTCAAGACGCTGCTCACCGACCTCGGCACCGAGGTTTCCGCTCTCGGTGCCGAGGTCGAGTCGATCGACGAGACCGAACTCGACCGGCTCCAGCAGCGCCTCGACCAGCTCTGCGCGCGCTGACCAGGGCGGGCCGGTTTGGGGTCCGGGCTCGCGATGGCGTACTCTTGCCTGCGGCCCACCTTTGGTGTGCCGAGTTCCCGTGTGCCCGCGCCGCCGTGCACTGCTACCCGGCGAGCCGCTGCGGGAACGACCGCCAGCAGCCTCAACGACAGGGAGTCCGCCTCCGATGTACGCGATCGTCAAGACCGGCGGCAAGCAGTACAAGGTCGCCGAGGGCGACGTGATCGAGGTCGAGAAGCTCACCGGTGCCCCCGGTGACGCGGTGAAGCTCACCGCGGTGCTCCTCGTCGACGGTGACGACCTGGTGACCGACGCGGCGAAGCTTGCCGAGGTCGCGGTGTCCGGCGAAATCGCCGCGCACACCAAGGGCCCGAAGATCCGGATCCACAAGTTCAAGAACAAGACTGGCTACCACAAGCGCCAGGGTCACCGTCAGCCGTTGACCCAGGTCAAGGTGACCGGCATCTCCAGCGGGAAGTAGGTCGTCCTCCAATGGCTCACAAAAAGGGTGCGTCCAGCTCGCGTAACGGTCGTGACTCCGCGGCCCAGCGACTCGGCGTGAAGCGCTTCGGTGGTCAGGTCGTCAGCGCCGGTGAGATCATCATCCGGCAGCGTGGCACCAAGTTCCACCCCGGTGACCTGGTCGGCCGTGGCGGCGACGACACGCTGTTCGCGCTGTCCGCCGGTGCGGTCCTGTTCGGCACCAAGCGCGGTCGCAAGACCGTCAGCATCGTTCCGCAGCAGTAGTTCTCGGGCTAAGCGGGCCGCGGACCTCCGGGTCCCGGCCCGCTTAGCCTTTTTAGCGAAGTGCGAGGTTGGACCTCGCTGGAAGGATTGACGCCGTGGCAACGTTCGTTGACCGGGTCGTTCTGCATCTGCAGGCCGGCGATGGCGGGCACGGTTGTGCCTCGATCCACCGCGAGAAGTTCAAGCCCTTCGGTGGGCCGGACGGCGGCAACGGTGGGCACGGGGGCAGTGTGTCCCTGGTGGTCGACCCGCAGGTGACCACGCTGCTCGACTTCCACTTCCACCCGCACGTCAAGGCCGACAACGGCAAGGGCGGCGCCGGCTCGAACCGGGACGGGGCCAACGGCCACAACCTGGTGCTGAAGGTGCCCAACGGCACCGTGGTGCAGACCTCCGACGGCACCGTGCTGGCCGACATGGTCGGCGCCGGCACCACCTTCGAGGTCGCCCGCGGCGGGCGCGGCGGGCGGGGCAACGCCTCGCTGGCCAACGCCAAGCGCAAGGCCCCCGGCTTCGCCGAGCTGGGGGAGCCCGGCGACCAACTCGACATCGTGCTGGAGCTGAAGAGCGTCGCCGATGTGGGCCTGGTGGGCTTCCCGTCCGCCGGCAAGTCGTCGCTGATCTCGGTGATCTCCGCCGCGAAGCCGAAGATCGCCGACTACCCGTTCACCACACTGGTGCCCAACCTCGGCGTGGTCCGGATGGACAACCACACCTTCACCGTCGCGGACGTGCCGGGCCTGATCCCTGGCGCTGCCACCGGTAAGGGTCTGGGCCTGGAGTTCCTGCGGCACATCGAGCGCTGCGCCGTGCTGGTGCACGTCATCGACTCGGCGACCCTGGAGCCCGGCCGAGACCCGGTGGCCGACATCGACGCCATCGAGGCCGAGCTGAGCCAGTACGGCGGCCTGACCGACCGTCCACGGCTGGTCGCCATCAACAAGATCGACGTGCCGGACGGCCGTGACCTCGCCGAGATCGTGCGCCCCGACCTGGAGGAGCGCGGTTACCAGGTGTTCGAGGTCTCCGCGGCCACCCGGGAGGGGCTCAAGGAGCTGACCTACGCGATGGCCGATCTGGTCGACGCAGAGCGTAAGGCCGCTCCGCCCGCCGAGCCGACCCGGATCGTCATCCGCCCGATCGCCGTGGACGACGATGGTTTCACCATCACGGCTGAGGCGGACGGCTCGTTCACGGTGCGCGGTGTCCGGCCGGAGCGCTGGGTCAAGCAGACCAACTTCGACAACGACGAGGCGGTCGGCTACCTGGCTGACCGGCTGGCCCGGCTCGGGGTGGAGGACAAGCTGGCCAAGGCCGGCGCGCAGCCCGGTGATCTGGTCCGGATCGGTGTGCGCGAGTTCGACTGGCAGCCGACGCTCTTCGCCGGTGTGGACTTCAAACCCGGCAACCGGGGCACCGACGTCCGCCTGGAGGAGAAGTCGAACCGGGCCTCCGCCGCGGATCGACTCGCCGCCCGGAAGGCTCGCCGGGTGCGCTCGGCCGACGATCTGGGCGCGGACGCGTCCGACGACGACATCGACGACGAGGACGACGCCGAGTAGTTCGTTGCGCTCCGTGGTGGGGTTGATTTCCGGAAACCTCCCAGAAATCCACGCGTCCTAGCGTGGGGTGATGCTGATCGAGTCCCGGCCTGCCACCGATCCGGAGATCGCCGCCCTGGTCATTGCGCAGCAGCGTGAGCTGCGCGAGGCCGATGGCGGGTTGGACGGGCAGGTCTTCGTCCCCCATGACGACGTCCGCTACCTGGCGGCGGTGGTGAACGGTCGGGCGGTCGCCTGCGGGGGCCTCCAGGCGCTCGATGCCGAGACCGGCGAGGTCAAGCGGATGTACGTCCGGCCCGCGTACCGGGGGCGGGGGATCGGTCGTCAGTTGCTCGCCGCGCTGGAGGAGTGCGCGTTCCGGCAGGGGTACTCGGTGGTCTGCCTGGAGACGGGCACCTACCTGCCGGCCGCTATCGCCTTGTACACGGCGTGTGGCTACCAGCAGATCCCCGTCTACGGCGAGTACGTGGGCAACGCGTACAGCGTCTGTTTCGCCAAGCGGTTGCCGGTCGCGGCCTGACGGTCGCCTCGCCGCTGCCGCGTCGCCTTCTCAGGCGCCGGTGCTGGCGTGCTCGACGGTCACCGGCTTCGACTCCGGCGAGGCGTGTTGGCGCAGCACGATGCTCAGCAGGATCAGCGCGCCGACCGCGAGAAACTCGCTCTGCCAGTTCTGCATGGACTGGAACCAGAAGTCGCTGGTGCCGAGGAACTCCCACACCCCGATCGGCGGTGCCCCGCTCTGGAGCGCCTGCTCCTGGTTGTAGGCGGCGGTGCCGCCGAGCAGGTGACCGACGAACGAACCGGCGAAGATCAGCAGCAGCGCGAGGGAGAGGCTGTTCCGGTAGATCACCAGCGGCAGGCCGCCGACGCGTACCGGCCAGGGTGACTGCGGGGTCGCCCGGCGCTCGTCGTCCTCCGGTCGGTCGGTCTGGTCCATCGGCTTCGACTCGGCCGAGCCCCGCTGCACCAGGTACGCGGTGAGCAGCACGTAACCGCCCATCTGGAGGAACTCGGACTCCCAGTTCTCGAAGACCGCCTCGGCGAAGTGCCCAGTGGTCAGGTACGCCGGCCAGCTCAGCGGCGCGGCCCCGAACTCGGTCAGCTCCTCGTTGTGGGTCTGCCAGCCGAAGACGCTCTGCAACACCAGGAAGACCAGGAACGCTCCCAGCATGGCGACGGCCAGGGCGTTGTCACGCAGCCAACGAGGCATGGTCGCACCTCCTTCGCCGGTCGACTTACCCCTGCGGGCGTGACCGCGAAACCACAAAAGTCCAGTTCAGTGCCGGTCGGCGGGGTTGTCCAGGCGTCCGCCGGTGCCGGCCTGGTTCGACAGCAGCAGCCCGAGCGCGAGCATCCCGAAGCCGAGCGCGAGGTGCAGCCAGTTGTCGGCGTCGTTGACCGGCAGGATGTTCGCCCCGCCCTCCGGGTTGACCGCCTCGATCGCCAGGCCGTACAGCCAGAGGGCGAGGTAGATCGCGCCACCGGCGGCCAGGAAGACGCGGGCACCGGCGACGCTGCGGGCCAGCACCAGGCCGACCAGCCCGAAGAGCAGGTGCACCACGTTGTGCAGGATCGACACCTGGAACAGCCCGAGCAGGTGGGCGTCCGAGTGGTGCCCGGCGAACCGCAGCTCGCCGTAGTCGGTGGTGATGCCGGGGATGAAGCCGAGGACGCCGATCAGCAGGAAGACCCCGGCCACGATCAGCGCGGCCAGCTGGACCCGGGGTCGAGGACCGGCCGCTCGGCCGCCCCGTGCGCCTCGTGCCATCGCTGCCCCCTCCGTGGATCTACCGGCCTCGCGAACCTCACTGTCCGCAGCGGCGACGTGACGCAGCCCGACGATCCTCCATTGTGAAGACCAACCGGTGCGCCGCGCAGATAAATGCACGAAGAGGTATGGAAGCCGAAACGCAGGGTAGGTGAATGGTCAGCGGCGGCGGCAACGCGCCGCATCCCCCCAGCACAACCGCTACGACTTTCTGAGCGGAAGGGAAATCATGACTTACGATCTTTCACCTACGTCTTCCACGTACGGGCAGCAGTCGACCAACGGCGGTGGCGTCCGCGACCAGGCGCGCCAGGTCGGGTCGGAGGCCGCGCAGGCTGGTGGCGCTGTCGCCCAGACCGCCAAGGAGCAGGGCACCGAGGTCGGCCGTGAGGCGGCCCGGCAGGCCCGCAACCTGTACGGCGAGGCCCGCAGCCAGCTCGCCAGCCAGACCGGTGAGCAGCAGCGCCGAGCCGCCGGTGGGCTGCGTTCGCTGGCCGACGAGATGCGTTCGATGGCCGAGCAGGGTGGTCAGGCCGGCCCGGTGACCGAGCTGGCCCGCCAGGCCGCCGACCGGGTGCAGGGTGTCGCCGGTTGGCTTGAGCAGCGCGAGCCCGGCGACCTGATCACCGAGGTACGCGACTACGCGCGGCGTAACCCGGGCACCTTCCTGGTCGGCGCGGCGGTGCTCGGTGTGTTGGCCGGCCGGCTGACCCGTGGCATCTCGGCCGGCGGCGACGACTCCGGCAACGGGTCCTCGACCTTCCGGGGCTCCGGGGCGTACGACCCGGAGCAGACCGCCGTGATCCCGACGCAGCCGCCGGCGCCCCGCGCGGTGCCGGACGCCGTCCCGCCGGGTGGCTACCTCGACCCGACCCCCGGTACGCACACCCCGCCGACGTCCGGTGGCTACACCGACCAGACGCCCGGCACCTACGCCGACCCGGCGTCCGGCGGCTCCTCCGAGCCGGGCCGGGGCGACTACCCGGAGCACTCCGGCACCGGCCAGCCGCTGCCGCCGGTGACCCAGACCGACCCGCTGCCGGGCGTGCCGTCCAGCGGCAGCCCCCGCCCGTGAGCCGCGTAGTCATCCGAAGGGAGGCGACGGCATGAGCATGCCGACGCAGGGGTCCGGACTGGACTCCGGTTACCACCCTGACGCGGGTGCCCCGCACACCGCGTCGGAGGTGAAGGGCAGTTCGCTGGGTGACCTGATGCGTCAGGTCACCACCGACCTGTCGACGCTGATGCGTCAGGAGGTCGAGCTGGCCAAGGCCGAGATCCGGCAGGAGGGCAAGAAGGCCGGCAAGGCCGCGGGCCTTTTCGGCGGTGCCGGCTTCGGCGGCTACATGGTGGCCCTCTTCGTGTCCATCGCCATCTGGCAGTTCCTGGACAACGTCATGGACTCCGGTCTGGCCGCGCTGATCGTGGCCGTGATCTGGGCCGTGGTCGCCGCGGTCCTGTACTCGATGGCCAAGAAGAACGCCCAGCACGTACGCGGGCTCAAGCAGACCAACGACAGCGTGCAGCGGATCCCCGACGCGCTCAAGCCGCACCCGGAGGGAGTAACCCGATGAGCACCGATCCCGATCAGATCCGCCGGGAGATCGAAGCCACCCGTAACAGCCTCAGCTCCGATGTGGACGCGCTGGCGTACAAGGTCAGCCCCAGCCGCATCGTCGACGACCGCAAGCAGCGGGCCCGTTCCGCTCTGCAGAATGTGAGGGACAAGGTCATGGGAACCGCGTCTGACCTCGGCCACGGCACCGGCCAGGCCGCCCACTCGGTGGGTGACCGCGCCTCGTCGGCGGCCTCCAGCGTCAGCGACGCCGCGCACTCGGCGGCGACCACCGTCAGCGACGCCGCGCACAGCGCGCCGCGGGTGATCCGGCAGAAGTCCCAGGGCAACCCTCTCGCCGCCGGCCTGATCGCATTCGGGGTCGGCTGGCTGGCCTCGTCGCTGATCCCGGCCTCCCGCCGCGAGCAGCAGGCCGCCACCCAGGTGAAGGCCAAGGTCAGCGAGCACAGCGGGGCCGTGAAGGAGAAGCTGGGCGAGGTGGCCAGCGAGCTGCGCGAGCCGGCCCAGCAGGCCGCCGATTCGGTGAAGTCCACCGCTCAGGACGCCGTGCACGCGGTCAAGGACGACACGAAGTCCGCCGCCCACCAGGTCAAGGACCACGCCACTCCCTGACCCACCCTCCAACCCAGCACGACAGCTCGCGGTCACCCACGGGTGCCCGCGAGCTGTCGCGTTCGGCTCAGCGCCGATCTTGCGATTTCGGCCGGAGTTCTGTGGGGCTACCGGCGGTTTTGTCCCGACCGAAAGTGCAAGATCGCGGGGAGGCGTGGGTTGCGCGGGGCGGGGTTGGCAGCTCGGCGGATGCGGGTGTCGCCGTAGCGGACGCCGCCCAGCAGGAGGCGTTGGGCGACCGCCAGCCAGCCAAACAGCCCGCGTTCCAGCAGCCAGAGTGGGGCGGCCAGCGCCGTGGCCGGCGGGAACACCCGGGTGCCCCCGGCGCGGCGGCGACCAGTCTCGGCCAGGGCGACGACACCGGCCGCCGCGCCGAGCAGCAGCCTGGGGCGGCGCGACGCGACCGCCGCCGCCAGGGCCGGCAGCACCGCGAGCGCGGTCAGCAGGCGCGCCGGCTGAGCCAGATCGTCGTACGCCTGACGGACCCGTTGACCGCGGAAATGCGCGGCGTCCGGAGGCAGCCGGCGAACGTACAGCCAGGCCGGAGCGGCCTCGGTGCCGCCGTACCCGCGCACAGTGCGGATCAGCTCCAGGTTCTCGAAGAGCACGTCCGGGTCGTAGCCGCCCATCGCGAGGAAGGTGCTGCGCCGCACGGCAAGGGTGCCCGGGTAGTCCGCCCCGAGCGCCCGGTTGAGCAGCGTGCGGCCGGTGTCCCACCAGGCGTGCCAGGGCAGCGGGTCGAAGTAGTTCTGCGGTCGCACCAGGTCGGCCCGGCCCAGCAGCCGGTCTACCGCGCTCAGCGCGGACTCGTCGTACCGGACGTCGTCGTCGGCGATCACCACGTGCTCGTGGCCGGCCGCGCGGACGCCGGTGTGAACGCCGAGCACCTTGCCGTTGAGCCCACGCTCGCTCGGAGCCGGTGAAAGGTGCCGGACCAGCCCTCGCCACGCCTCGGCGTGCCGGGCGAAGAGGTGCGGAGGTGAGCCGTCGACCACGAGCACCTCCACCCGGTGACCCAGCCAGCGCAGGTAGTCGGTCAGCTCGGTCAGGCCGGTGTCGGTGTGCCAGCGCAGCGGCAGCACGTACGTCATCGGTAGGCGGACCGGCGACGTGCCGGCGCCCTCGCGCTCGACCTCCCACCGGCGGGTGGCGTCTTCAGTAGGGCTGAACGAGGACATGGCAACTCCGTGGCGGCCAGGGTCGCGGTCGGTGTCCAGCAGCATCTGCCCGCATTTCCGTCGATCAAACAGCGGGTCGTTTCGACTGGCGGACGCCGGGTAGCGCTGCCTAAGAGCTGTCCATGCCCGGTTGTCCGGGTGGAGGAGAGAGACGTGATGACCAACAACGGAACCAGGTGGGCGCTGCTCGGTGTCACCGCGGCGACGGCGGTCGGCGTGGGACGGGCGGTGGCCCGCCGTCGGCATCGGCATCAGCCCGAGCGGCAGGACGGTTGGTACGTGGTGCGTCGCGGGGTGACAGTGGACCGGTCCCGGGACGAGGTGATCGGTTTCTGGACCGACCGCGAACGGCTGGACCGCGCGCTGGCCGGGTGGGCCACGTTGCAGCAGCTCGACGAGCGGCGTTGGCGGTGCGTGGCCCGCGACCGGGCCGGCGGGGACACGCAGTGGCAGGCCGAGGTCACCGTCGAGGGGACGGGCACCCTGCGGTGGCGGGTCGAGGACGGGCCGGTGCCGCAGCTGGGACGGATCGAGCTGACCGAAGCCCCCCAGGGCCGGGGCACGGAGATCCGGGCCGAGTTGCGCTACCGCTCCGGTCCGGTGCGGCGGTTGGCCGGCCTGGTCGGCGGTGACGAGCCGGACCTGGCGTTGCGGGACGCGCTGCGGCGGGTGAAGGCGCTCATCGAGTGTGGCCAGGTGGTGGACACCCGGGACGACCCGTCCGGCCGGAGCCCCGCCCAGGAGAAGGCGACCGACACGGTGCGGGAGAAGTTGATGACGGGAGGACGGGCGTGAGGGCGCTCTGCTGGGAAGGCGTCGGCAAGCTGGCGGTCCGGGACGTGCCGGAGCCCCAGATCCGCGCCGAGGGGGACATCATCGTCCGCGTCCGGGCCAGCAGCGTCTGCGGCTCCGACCTGCACCTGATCAACGGGTACCTGCCGGCGATGCGGGAGGGGGACATCCTCGGCCACGAGTTCATGGGCGAGGTGGTGGAGACCGGGCCCGGCGTACGGCGGCACCGGGTCGGCGACCGGGTGGTGGTGGGGTCGGTGGTCGCCTGCGGTGGCTGCTGGTACTGCCGGACCGAGCAGTACTCGCTCTGCGACAACTCCAATCCGCAACCGGTGTTCACCGAGAAGCTGTGGGGGCACTCGCCGGCCGGCATCCTGGGCTACTCGCATGCCGCCGGCGGTTACGCCGGATCACACGCCGAGTACATCCGGGTGCCGTTCGGCGACATCGGCGCCTTCGCCGTACCCGACGGGGTGCCGGACGATTCGGTGGTGTTCGCCTCCGACGCGATGCCCACCGGGTGGATGGCGGCGGACTTCTGCGGGCTCACCGGCGGCGAGGTGGTTGCCGTCTGGGGTGCCGGTGGAGTCGGTCAGATGGCTGCCCGTTCGGCGCAACTCCTGGGCGCCGAGCGGGTCATCATGATCGACCGATTCCCGGATCGGCTCAAGACCGCCACCGAACGGATCGGGGTCGAGACGATCAACTACGCGGAGACCGACGTGCTGGAGGCGCTGCGTGAGCTGACCGCCGGGCGCGGGCCGGACGCCTGCATCGAGGCCGTCGGGATGGAGTCGCACGACGTCGGACCGGCCTACGCGTACGACCGGGTGAAGCAGGCGGCGCGGTTGCAGACCGACCGCCCGACCTCGGTCCGCCAGGCGATCATGGCGTGCCGCAAGGGCGGCACGGTGAGCATCGTCGGTGTATACGCCGGTCTGGTCGACAAGTTTCCGCTCGGCGCGGCAATGAACAAGGCCCTGGTGCTGCGGATGGGGCAGATGCACGCGCAGCGCTACATCCCGATGTTGCTCGACCGGCTGGCCGCCGGCGAGATCGACCCCGGCTATCTGGCCACCCACCCGCTCTCGTTGGAGCAGGGCGCCCAGGGGTACGAACTGTTCGAGAAGAAGGAGGACGGCTGTCTGCGCAGCGTCCTGCATCCCTGACGGTTGGGCGTACCCGCCCCGCCGGTCGCTGGGATCGACGGGGCGGGGTCAGCCGGCGCGGCGCACGTTGGTGATGGTCAGCCCGACGGGCGGCAGCGCTGGCATCCGGTGCAGATCCAGGGCCAGGTTCTGGACGGGAACGTCGTAGCGCATGGTGGTGACGAGGTTGGTGACCGCCCGCTTCATCAGGTCGATGGTGATCCACTCACCGGCGCAGCGGTGCCCGGCCCAGTGGTCGCCGCCGCCCTGCGGGATCAACTCGAACGGGTCCACCCGGCGGTCGGCGAACCGCTCCGGGCGGAACAGCTCCGGTTGCGGCCAGAGCGTCGGGTGGTGGTTGGTGCCGTACAGGTCGAGCAGCACCCGCCGGCCGCGCGGAAAGTGGTGGCCCTGCCAGTCGAACGACCGCCGGACCCGGGCCGCAGCGATCGGAAAGAACGGGTAGTAGCGGCGAACCTCCTGGACGAAGTGCTCGGTGGCCTCGTCGTCGTCACGGACCCGTTCCCGCCAGGCCGGATGGTCGTGCAGGGCGAGCGCGGCGAAGGTCATGTACTGATCGACGGCGACCACCGGGCGCAGCACGTTGAGCAACTCCACAGCCGCGATCCGCCCGGGGAGGAGGGTGCCGAGCCCGTCCCGGTGTTCGGCGATCACGGCGAGGGCGCTACCGGCCGGTGCCGGAGCGAAACCGACCCGGGTCCGTTCGATGAGGTCGGCGAGCCAGCGTTCGGCGCGGTACCGGGACAGCCGTCCCCGCCAGTGCCGGGGTCCCAGCACGGCCGGCGCCTCGATCATGGCGTGCAGCTCGACGGCGCGGCGCTCGACCTGCGACGCGGGCAGCGGCACCCCGGCCCAGGCGCAGACCACCCGGGTCAGCATTCGGCCCAGCTCGTCATAGAGCGACACCGGGCCGGCGCCCTCCCACGCGGCGACCCGGGTCCGCCACTCGTCGTCGAAGAGCTGACCGAGCCGTTGGATCGCCGCCGGTGTCATGATCGACATGAACATGGCCTTGCGGTCGGAGTGCTCCGGCCCGTCCAGTCCCTGCACCCCGCCCCGCCCGGTCAGGGTTCGCTGCACGCGCAGCGGCATCGCTGTGGCGCGTTGGAAGCGGTCGTTGTCGTAGAACAGTTCCGCCGCCGGCCGGCCGCGCAGGCAGATGGTCGGGGCGAGCAGGATCCGGGTCTTGAAGACGTCGCTGCCGTACCGCTCGCAGCGCTCGCCGATGAACCGGTAACCGGCGCGGAGCAGCGCGAGGGTGCTGTCCGGGCTGCGGTCGGCCGGCATGGTCGCCATCGGGTCTCCTCACGCGCAGGTGCGGCTGGTCGCCGTTTACCGGTGCGCTTACCCCCGTCCACGCCGCTGAACCCCGCCCGGCTGGCCCCTCCCAGGGGCGGCGGAACCTGGTTTGCTGCTGGTGGGACGAGCACGGGGAGGGCGAATGCGCGACAACAGATCGCCGCACTGGCGGCAGCGGCGAGCGGCCGGGGCACTCGGCGCAGGCCGCGACGGGCGGTCACTGATCGGGCCGCCGCGGCGGCCCACCCGGCCGCACCGGTTCTTCACAGTGCACCTGGGCTTCACCGCGCCCGGCCCGGCCGAAGCCCGCGAGTTGGCCGTGGCGTACGCGGAGGCACTGAGCCTGCTCCGCTCGGAGGTGGCACTCGGTGCGGCGGCCCTGTCACCGGCGGACGCCTGGCAGCGGGCCGAGCGGCTGTTCTGCGGCGCTGTCGGCCCGGACGGCGAACTTTGCGTCGACGTGGCCGACCATCCGGGCTTCCACCACGCCCCGGGCCCGGGTGGCCTCGGCTGGGGCGACGGCGACGGCCCCGGCGATGGCTGACCCCCAGCCCCGGATTGCCGATCCGGGGGTGTGCCGGCCGACCCGCCAGCGTGGCCGTGCCGGTGTCCCGACCACGGGCACCGGCACGGCGATCCACCACCGACGGGTCGGCGGGCACTGTCAGTCCAGGTCGAACTCGCCGTCCTGCGCGCCGGCCACGAAGGCATCCCACTCGGCCTGGGTGAAGACCAGCACCGGGCCGTTCGGCTCGGCCGAGTTGCGCATCCCGATCAGGTCGTCGACGAAGGCGACCTCGACGGCGCTGTCGGAGGTGTCCCCCTCGGCCCGCTGCCAGACCGCCCGAGAGAGGTCGAAGTCGCCCTTGGGGTGCTGCGCCATGGTTCTTTCCTCCAGTGCCGAGGGTCGTGTGGTGACCGGGTGCCGATCCCCATCGGGCAGGATAAGCGGATGCCGAGCCTGACCCGTGTAGAGGCGACCGCGCGTGGCGCGGCGATTACTGTCGAGTCCTATCAGGTGGACCTCGACCTGACCGGTGACGGTGACCTGTTCCGCTCCCGCGCCGAGATCCGGTTCCGGGCCACCGCCGGCGCCGCGACCTTCGTCGAGGTCACGCCCGCCAAACTGCGTGGCGTACGCCTCAACGACCGCGACCTGGACCCCGGCCTGCTCACCGACAACCGGCTGCCGCTCGACGACCTGGCCGAGGAGAACACGCTCGTCGTCGAGGCCGAGATGGCGTACTCCAAGACGGGGGAGGGGATGCACCGCTTCGTCGACCCGGCCGACGGCGAGACCTACCTCTACGCCGAGTCCTTCCTCGACAACGCGCCGCGCATCTTCGCCGCCTTCGACCAGCCCGACCTCAAGGCCCCGGTCACCCTCTCGGTCACCGCGCCGCCGCAGTGGGTCGTCGCCGGCAACGCCGAGCTGGCCGCCAACCCGGCCCCCGGGCGCTGGGAGTTCGCCCCGAGCGAGCCCCTGGCCACATACTTCTTCTCGCTGATCGCCGGGCCGTACCACGTTCGGCGGGCCGAGCACGAAGGCATACCGCTGGGCATCTACTGCCGCCGGTCGCTCGCCGATCACCTCGACGCCGACGCCGAGGAGATCTTCACCATCACGCGGCAGTGCCTGGACCGGTTCCACCAGCTCTTCACCGAACGCTACCCGTTCGGCAAGTACGACCAGGCGTTCGTGCCCGAGTTCAACGCCGGCGCGATGGAGAACCCGGGCCTGGTCACCTTCCGCGATGACTACGTGTTCCGTTCGGCGGTCACCGACACCCAGCGCGAGCAGCGGGCGGGCACCATCGCCCACGAGATGGCCCACATGTGGTTCGGTGACCTGGTCACCATGCGCTGGTGGGACGACCTGTGGTTGAACGAGTCCTTCGCCGAGTACCTCGGCACCCGGGTCACCGCCGAGGCGACCCGCTTCGACCAGGCCTGGACCACCTTCGCCATGCGGCGCAAGGCCTGGGGCTACGCCGCCGACCAGCGGCCCTCCACCCACCCGATCGCCCCACAGGAGGTCGTCGACGCCGAGGCGGGCCTGCTCAACTTCGACGGCATCTCGTACGCCAAGGGCGCCAGCGTGCTGCGGCAGCTTGTCGCGTGGCTCGGCGACGAGGCCTTTCTCGCCGGCCTGAACGCGCACTTCGCCGCACACCGCTTCGGCAACGCCACCCTCGCCGACCTGTTGGCCAGCCTCTCCGCCAGCAGCGGGCGGGACCTGTCCGACTGGGCCGAGCTGTGGTTGCGCCGCCCGCAGGTCAACACGCTGCGTGCCGAGGTCGCCGTCGACGCCGACGGTCGCTACACCGAGGTGGCAGTGGTGCAGACCGCGCCCGAGTCTCACCCGGTGCTGCGCCCACACCGGATCGGCGTGGGCCGGTACTCGACTGACGGCATCGGGCGGCGGGACGAGGTGGACATCGACCCGAACGCCGACGGAGGCCGCACCGTGCTCGGTGCGTTGACCGGCGAGCCGGCGGCCCGATTGTTGCTGCTCAACGACGGTGACCTCACCTTCGCGAAGGTACGCCTCGACCCGGCGTCGGTGGACGCCGTCCCGCAGATGCTGCCCGGTCTGACCGACCCGCTGGCGCGAGCGGTGCTCTGGCGCGAGGCACTGGACGCGGCGACCGACGGCGAGCGCCCGGTCACCGGCCTGGTCGACCTGATGGCCGCCGCGCTGCCCGCCGAGACCGAGGTGATCATCGCGGAGGACGTGTTGACACTCAGCCGGTCCTTGGTCGACCGCTACCTCGACCCGCTGACCCGCTCCACGGCGCTGGCCAGGGTCGCCGGGGCATGCCAGCAGTTGCTCGACGGCGCGCCGGCCGGGGAGTCGTTGCAGCTCGCCGCCGCACGGGGTTGGATCGCCGCGACCACCGACGCGGATCTGCTCGTCGGTTGGCTCGCCGGCCGGGACGTGCCGGCCGGTCTGAAGGTCGACGCGGAGTTGCGCTGGGCGGTGCTGCGCCGCCTGGTGGTGCTGGGGGCCGCCGGCGAGGCGGAGATCGCCATCGAGGCCGCCGCCGACAACAGCTCCACGGGCGCGGAACGGGCCGCCCACTGTCGGGCGGCGCTGCCCGACCCGGTGGCGAAGCAGGCGACCTGGGAGATCATCCTGCGGGACACCGCGCTGTCCGGTCGGCTGCTGGAGGCGATCGCCGAGGGGTTCTGGCAACCCGAGCAGGCCGACCTGACCGCCGCGTACGTCGATCGGTACTTCGCGGAGATGCCGGCCGCCGCGCAGCGGCGTACCCCCTGGACGGCTGACCGGGTGGCCGCCCTGGCGTTCCCCCGCTACGCCGTGGCGCAGCCCACCCGGGAGGCCGCCGCGGCGCTGCTGGCCCGCGACGACCTGACCCCCGGCCTGCGCCGGGTGGTGACCGACGCCGACGACGACCTGCGTCGCGCGCTGGTCGCCCGGACGGCGGTGGCCGCCGCCTCGGCCTGACCGCTGCCCGCGCGGTCCGACGCAGGGCGGCCGGCGCGGGTTGGCCCGGCGCGGGCGGCGCGCTGCGGGGTGGCTGGCCGGCCACCCCGCAGCCACGCTCAGCGCAGGGCGGGCTCCGCCGTGACCGGCGCGTCCCAGTCGATGACGTAGCGCTGCTCGTCGGCGACGGTCTTCTCCGGGTCCAGCACCGTGCGCACCATCAGCGGCATCAACAACGGCATCAGCGTCCGCGCGACCGCACCGGGGGCCTTCGCGTGGTTGATCCGGGCCGCGCGGGCCGCGACCTTCTCCACCCGGGTACGACGCAACCGCACGTACGCGGCGAACGCCGCCTGGGTGTCCGGCAGGTCGCGCAGGCAGCGGGCGAGTTGCACAGCGCTCTCGATGGCCAACGACGCGCCCTGTCCCGAACTGTTCGACGGTGCGTGTGCCGCATCGCCGACCAGCACCATCCGGCCCCGATACCAGTGCGGCACGGGCGGCATGATCTGCAACGACCCGACCACCTGGAGGTCGTCGGCGTTGCTGGTCGCGACCAACTCCCGGCCTGGGTCGTCGTCGCCGTAGGTGGCGCGCAGCGTGTCCAGCCACTGCTCCGCCGGTACCGCCCGGGCCTCGACGAGGCTCATCGGTCGCTGCTGCGGCAGGTTGGCCCCCCACCGGGTGCCGCCGCCGGGCTCCGGCCAGTACAGGTAGTAGCCGCGTCGGCCGAACGCGAACGTCATGATGCCCGGCTCGGCGTCCACCTCGTGCCGGGCGACCGCCTCGAAGCCGAGCAGCCCGGTGAACCGGGGACCGGGCGCGGCCGGGTCGATGAGACCCCGGACCGTGGAGCGGATGCCGTCCGCGCCGACGAGGATGTCGGCGGTCGCGGTGCTGCCGTCCTCGAAGCGTGCGGTCACGCCGTCGCCGGTCTGCTCGGCGTCGACCAGCCGCTTGCCGTACGCGAACGGCACGCCCTCGGCGAATGCCTGGTCGTGCAGCACCTGGTACAGCTCGGCCCGGTGCACCACGTGCAGCGGCGGTACCCCGGTCAGCGTGGGCATGTCGATGCGGCGGCGGCCGACGGCCAGAGCGCTGCTGTCGATTGGTGTGGCGATCGCCGTCACCGCCTCGTGCGCGCCGACCGTACGCAGAGCCGCCACGCCGTTGGGCGCGAGGGCGAGGGTGCCGCCGATGCCGCTGGCCGTGGTCGGGTACGCCTCGTAGACGGTTGCGGTGATGCCGGCGCGGCGCAGCGCGAGCGCTGTCACCGGTCCGGCGATACCACCGCCGATGACGATCGCGGTTCGTACCGTGGTCATGCTCTCTCCCTGGGTGTGGTCGGTGGCGCGGGCGCGCGGACCTTGTGTGGTCGGCGCGCGGACGCGCGGACCTGGGAGGGAGCCCGGTTATCCTCGTGATTGCCGCTTCGGGCCGGGTGCCTTCCCAGGCGTCGGTTCGGGGTCAGGGCCCCGGTGAGGTGTTGGCGCACCTCGCCGGGGCCGCTCTTCAGCCGGCGCTGTCGGCGCTGCGGCTGCTTCTGTCGGGGCCTTCGGCGCTGTCGGCGCTGGGCCCCGGGGTGTGGGTGGGTGGGGTGTCGGAGTTGGCGTTCGAGGTGTGCGTTCTTTCGGCCAACTCGGTCAGTTCGGCCGGCATCTCGCCGGTCTCGTGGAAGGCCCGCCAGGTGCTCAACCCGGGGTAGCTCCCCGAGGTCAGCTCCGCGAGCAGTGCCCGCAGCCAGTCGGCCTCCGCGTCCCGCATGGCGAGGTCGTACTCCGACTCCACCAGGAACAGCCGCGGGATCTCTCGCAGGTGCGCGTCGAGGGTCTCGCGGTCCTGGCGGATCGCGGCCTCCACCAGATCGAGTCGTTGCCGCAGCAGGCCGGTGGCCTCGTCCGGGTGCAGCGCGGCGAGCACTGACAACCCGGCCCGGAAGCGGGGATGCTCCGCCATCGGGGTGGAGACCAGCTCGCGGGCCCAGTCGACCAGCTCCGCCCGCCCGGCATCGGTGATCCGGTAGACGGTGCGTTCCGGGCGTCGGCCCTCGCGCACGCTCTCCACCGCCTCGATGAGGTGGTGTTTGTCCAGGTTGCCGATCACCGTGTAGAAGGACCCCCACTTGAACTCCATGTCCTGGTCCTTGCCCCAGGCACGCAGTGCGGTGGCGATCTCGTACGGGTGCATCGGCCGCTGGACCAGCGCGGACAGCACGGCCAACGCCAGCAGGTTGCCGACCTTGCGCCGCTTCGGCACGATGACCCCCTCGCTCGTCGACGGTTACTCGCCGACGAATATACGCCGACGGTCAGAATGCTACGACCCCCTACGCGCGGTGCTCCTCGCTTGATTGACTCGGTTTTCTTGAACTCGCGGTGTCCGGGTCTCCCAGATGGGCCGACTTTCAGGAAGCCGAGTTGATCACGGTGCCGGGCCGGGACGGTCGGCCAGGACGCTCGGCCTACGATCATCGGGTGGAGGAAGATATCCGGCGGATCGGGATCATGGGTGGCACCTTCGACCCGATCCACCACGGGCACCTCGTCGCGGCCAGCGAGGTCGCGGACCGGTTCGGCCTGGACGAGGTGGTCTTCGTGCCCACCGGTCAGCCGTGGCAGAAGGCCGACGAGCCGGTCAGCCCGGCCGAGGACCGGTACCTCATGACCGTCATCGCCACCGCCTCCAACCCCCGCTTCCAGGTCAGCCGGGTGGACATCGACCGTAGTGGGCCGACCTACACGGTCGACACGCTGCGCGACCTTCAGGCTGAATACGGCCCGAAGGTGCAGTTGTTCTTCATCACCGGCGCGGACGCCCTGCAACGCATCCTGTCCTGGAAGGACCTGGACGAGATCTTCGAGTTGGCGCATTTCATCGGCGTGACCCGGCCCGGTTTTCCGCTGAGTGACAAGCACCTCCCGGCGGACACCGTCAGTCTGATCCAGGTGCCCGCGATGTCCATCTCGTCGACCGATTGTCGCGCTCGGGTCGCCCGAGGCGAGCCGGTCTGGTACCTGGTGCCCGACGGTGTGGTGCAGTACATCGCCAAGCGGAGCCTCTATCAGCGCTGAGCGCACCCGTTATGCCCAGGTTCGTGGCGCTAACCGACCAGAACTGGACGATCGGGGTGCCGCCGGGTATGAGACGCTTGGAGGATCGCACGCTTGATCGAAGGAGAACGGTGACGATTTCCGAACGCGCTCACGAGCTGGCTATCGCGGCCGCCCAGGCCGCCGCCGACAAGAAGGCGCAGGACATCACGATCATCGACGTCGGCGACCAGCTCGCCATCACCGACGCGTTCGTGCTCGCCGCTGCCCCCAACGAGCGTCAGGTGCTGGCCATCGTCGACGCCATCGAGGAGAGCCTGCTGGAGCTGCCGGACAAGGCAAAGCCGGTGCGGCGCGAGGGCGAGCGTGGTGGCCGCTGGGTGCTGCTCGACTACGTCGACATCGTGGTGCACGTCCAGCACACCGAGGAGCGCGAGTTCTACGGGCTCGACCGCCTCTGGAAGGACTGCCCCACCATCCCGTTCGTCGATCGCGACCTCGTCGAGGCCGACGCCAGCGGGTCCGCCGCCGCCGAATGACCCGGCTGATCGTCTGGCGGCACGGCAACACCGACTGGAACGCCGCCAACCGCGTTCAGGGGCAGACCGACGTACCCCTCAACGAGCTTGGCCGCGACCAGGCCCGCGCCGCCGCCCCGCTGCTCGCGGGGCTGCGGCCCGACGCCATCGTGGCCAGCGACCTGAGCCGCGCCGCCGACACCGCCGCCGCGCTCGCCGCGCTGACGGGTCTACCGGTACGCACCGACGCCCGGCTGCGCGAGCGGCACTTCGGCCAGTGGCAGGGTCTGCACCTCACCGAGGTCGCCGAGCGCTTCCCCGAGGAGTACGCCCGCTGGCGGGCCGGCGACCCCGACCCGGGCGCGGATCTGGAGCCCCTGCACGACCTCGGGGAGCGGGTCGGCGCCGCGCTAGCGGAGGCGGCCGACGCGGCCCCGGGCGGCACAGTGGTGATCGCCACTCACGGTGGCGGCTCCCGGCAGGGCATCGGTCACCTGCTCGGTTGGGACACTGCCGTGCTGCGCACCGTCGGTTCGCTGGCCAACTGCCACTGGACCGAGCTGCGCCACGACGACGTCCGCGGGTGGCAGTTGCGGGCGCACAACGTCGGCCTGATCACCGCCCCGGTCGCCGTCGACGCGGTCTGAGCACTCGCGCCTCGGCGTTCGGGGCCTCGATCGGCTAGCGTGCCGGGCATGCCCGTCGCGGTTGTCATCGACTCCACCGCCTACCTTCCACCCGAGCTGGTGCAGGCGCACCGGCTGACCGTCGTGCCGTTGACAGTCGTGCTCAACGGCGCGGAAGGGCTGGAGGGGGTGGAGACCCAGCCGGCCGACGCCACACTGGCGCTGAGCGCCCGCCGGGTCAGCGCTACCACCTCCCGCCCGGCGCCCGAGCAGTTCGCCCGGACCTACCGCCGACTGCTTGACGCCGGCGCCGACGGGATCGTCTCGGTGCACATCTCCGCCGCGCTGTCCGGCACGGTGGAGGCCGCCCGGCTCGCCGCCGCCGACCTGGACGGCCGGGTCGAGGTGGTGGACAGCCGCTCGACGGGCATGGGGCTGGGCTTTCCGGCCATCGCCGCCGCCACCGCCGCCGAGGCCGGCGCCGACCTTGCCGCGGTACGCGACGCGGCGCTCGCTGCCACCGCCCGCACCACCGTCTGGTTCTACGTCGACACGTTGGAGTTCCTGCGCCGGGGCGGCAGGATCAACGCGGCCGAGGCGTTGGTCGGCACCGCGCTGTCCGTCAAGCCGATCATGCACATGCCGGACGGGGCGATAGTGCTGCGGGAGAAGGTCCGCACCGCCAGCCGGGGAGTGGCCCGTCTCGTGGACCTGGCCGTCGAGGCGGCCGACGGCGACGACGTGGATCTCGGAGTACACCACCTGGCCGCGCCGCAACGGGCCGAGGCGTTGCGCGCCGCGCTGACTGAGCGGTTCGGTGACCGGCTGCACGACACGTACGTCTCCGAGGCGGGTGCGGTGGTCGCCGCGCACGCCGGGCCGGGCCTGGCCTGCGTGGTCGTCCACCGCCGGCCGGAGGGCTGAGCCGTGCCCACGTCATGCGTGGTGACCGGAGGTGGTCGCGGTGTCGGCCGGGCCGTGGTGGAACGGCTGCTGGCGACGGGCGCCACCATCGTCGTACTGGAACGCGACGCCGACGCTGTCGACTGGTTGGCCGACCATCCGGCCGCCGATCGGCTCGTCGCGGTGGTCGGCGACGCCGCCGACGAGCAGGTGGCCGAGCGCGCCGCCGAGCTGGCCGACCGCGCCGCGCCGCTGACCGGCTGGGTGAACAACGCGGCGGTCTTCCGCGATGCCACGCTGCACACCGCGTCGGCCGACACGGTGTTGGACCTGATCGGGTTGAACCTGCGCCCGGCCGTGGTGGGCGCCGCTGTCGCCGTCCGCCGCTTCCTGGCCCGCGCCGCCGGCGGCGCGATCGTCAACGTCTCGTCGCACCAGGCCCGCCGACCGGTCTCCGGTGCCCTGCCGTACGCGACGGCGAAGGCCGCGGTGGAAGGGCTGACCCGGGCACTGGCCGTCGAGTACGGGCGGCACGGCATCCGCGCCAACGCGGTGGCGCTCGGCTCGATCGCCACCGAGCGGCACGCCGAATTCCTCGCCACCCAGGAGCCCAGCCAGGCCCAGTGGATCGACGCCGAGCTGACCCGGTTGCACCCGGTGGGCCGCATCGGGCGGGCCGAGGAGGTGGCCGAGGCGGTCGCGTACCTGCTGTCGCCCGCGGCGAGCTTTGTCAACGGCGTGACGCTGCCGGTGGACGGCGGACGGGCCGTACTCGGCCTCGACCCAGAGGCCCGCTGACCGCCTAGATCGCTCGCCTTCTAGCTGTCGGCGACGAAGACACCCTGGCCCTGCTGACCGTAGATCAGGTTTCGCTCGTGCAGCTCCTTGACGGCTCGATAGGCCGTGGAGCGTGCCACGTTGTACAGCTCGCCGATCTCGGACACCGACGGCAGTTGTTGGCCAGGCGAGTATTCGCCCGAGCGGATCTTCTGCTCGATGTCATCCGCCACGCGGCGGTAGTGCGGTGGTCTCGTCGGCATGAGCGGATCTCCTGGACTTCAGCGGAGATCATGTTTCCAGCCTGGGCGTGATCGAGACAAGGCGGCAACGCAGCAAGGTGGAGATAGTGAGAACTTGACTACACTGAGACAGTGGATACAGTGAGACAGTGACCGGGTGCTCCTGGACTTCAGCACTCCTGAGGTATCCGGTCTGCCCGCCCTGGCCGGTCCTCTTCGTCGTCCTCGCCGAGTTCTGCATCTCCGGCCTGGCGCGCAATACCTGAGTCGTTGCCTACCGGACCTACGCTGCGCCCATGAGGGCTGCCGGTGTTCGTCGGTGGGTCAACCCGTTGGCCGGGGTGTACCTGGTGGTGTTCACCGTCACCGAGGCGGTCGGGACCGTGGGAGCGACAACCTGGATCCGAGCCGAGGACACCATCATCCCAGCCCTCTTGTTGTGGTGCGTCTCCCTGGCGGTGGCCGTGCGGGTGACCTCGCCCGGGATGCCACCGCACGTGATTCTGCTGGTCCTCGCTTCGCTGGTCAGTGCCTTTCTCATGCTCGTTGTTGCCCAGGGATTCTGGTCGGCTGTGCTCACGCATCGCGGCGAGCGGGTCGTAGCCACTGTCATTTCCCTGCGCGATGACACGGGGAAGGTTCATCGGCTTCACTACACCCTCGCCGATCAGCACAACCAGCGTATTCCCGGGGAATTGGGGCGGTGGCCAGGGAATCCCACTGGGGCTTCGGACAAGCCAGAAGGGGCAGTGGGGCAACGAGTCACTGTGGTGCGTGATCCCCAGGGCCTGGTCGACCCGCGGTTGCCGGAAGAACTCGTCGAAAGCGAGAGCGGGTGGCCCCTCTGGCTGGGCATCTTTGCCATCACCGCTGTGCTCAGCACGCTGGCCGCCGGCCGACGCGCGATCAACGGTGACGGAACGACAGGCTTAAGGCGGCGTCGACCTGCTGGACGCGCTGCTGCCAAGACTGGCACTCGGCCGCGGCGGAAGCGTACGCGGGGAAGGACCGGTCGCCGGATATCCGGTCCGTCGGGCTCGGAGCCTTCGCCACGCCAGGCCCGCCCCCAACCCTGAAACGCAGCTCGGTTCCTCCTCTGGCGTCCGGGGCCGGCCCCGACCAGACCAGACCCAACATGCTGACCCCTTAGCAAATCGATGCTTGATCAGGTAGTTGTCCACAGTGAGGTTGGCCATCCACAGGGCGGTGCCGTCGCACTCCACCGTCTCGGCCGCCGTCATAGCGTCGCGTTGTGTCGCACGACGAGGAGACAGAGGTACGCCAGCGCCTGCGCCGGTTGACGGAGACGGTTGTCGCACCGTTACCCCGGCCCGAGGCGTCGGCGGCGGGCGTACCCCCGTTTGGTGCGCCGCTCGTGGACGCAACCCCGGGTGGCATGTTGCCGTCCCAGCTCGCGGCATCGGTCGCGGAGCCAGCACCGGACGGCCTTGCGGTCCCGCCCGAGTCGCGGTTGCCCGGCCCGTCGGCGTTCGACCCTGGGCGGCGCGGTGTGCGGGCGTTGGCGGTGGTCGCCGTGGTGGTGGTAGTGGGTGCGGCAGGTTGGGCCTGGCAGGCCCGGCCGCAGTCGGAGCCGGTCGCCCCGCTGGCCAGCGACGCCGCGTCGGCCGCACCGGCGGGTGATCCGAGCGTGTCCAGCTCGGCCGAGCTGGTGGTGGCGGTCGCGGGCAAGGTCCGAAAACCCGGTTTGGTACGCCTGCCGGCCGGGTCCCGACTCGCCGACGCGGTGCAGGCGGCCGGCGGCGCGCTCCCGGGGGTCGACGTGGCGCTGCTCAACCCCGCCCGCAAGGTCACCGACGGCGAGCTGATCGTGGTCGGGGTGACGCCACCGCCGGTGCCGGGCGGTGCGGCCGGGCCTGAGGCGGGCGGTGCGGTTCCCGCCGGGCCGCTGAACCTCAACACCGCGACGCTGGCGCAGCTCGACGCGCTGCCCGGGGTCGGGCCGGTGCTCGCCCAACGGATCCTCAGCCATCGAGATCAGCACGGCGGGTTCAAGTCCGTTGGCGACCTCCGCCAGGTCGACGGGATCGGCGATGCCCGTTACGAGCAGCTCAAGGACCTGGTGACGGTGTGAGCGGGTTCTCCGTAACCGCTGACCCACCGGTTGGCGGGGCCCAGCCCGGGCCGCCGGCTGAGTCGGCTCAGGCCGCGCCACCGGTTGGCGGGGCTCAGTCCGGGCCGCCGGATCTGCGACTGGCTGGGCTCGCCGTGGCGGCCTGGCTCACGGCGCTCGCCGGCCTGCACCTTGGCAGCCGCGCCACGCTGCTGGTGGCCGGCACGGGGGCCGGTCTGACGGCAATTGGTGCTGCACATCTGCTCGGCCGCCTCGGCCGTCCCCGAGCCATGGTGCGGCGCTACGGGTGGGTGGCCGTGGCGGTCGGCCTCGGTGTGGTCTGCGGTGGTGCGGCCACCGCCGCCCGACTCGCCGTTCGCGACGCGCCGGCGATCCGTGCCCTCGCCGAGCAACGCGCTCCGATCACCGCCGACCTGGTCGTCCGGGACGACCCGCGCCCGATCCGGAGCGCCGGGCGGCCGGGGTTGCTGCTGGTGTCGACCGAGTTGGTCCGGCTCACCGGCCCGGATGGCCGACGGATCCACGCGTCGGTGCGGCTGCTCGTCCTGGCCACCGACGCGGCGTGGCGGGGTCTGCTGCCCGGCCAGCGCCTCACCGTCGACGGCCGGCTCGGCGTTCCGCGCGGCGGCGACCTCACCGCGGCGGTGCTCAGCACCAACGGCCCACCGGACCGGCACGGCGCGCCGTCCTGGGCGCAGCGCGCCGCCGGGACGCTGCGTACCGGCCTGCAACGGGCCTGCGCGCCGCTGCCCGACGACCCCGGTGGGCTGCTGCCCGGTCTGGTGGTGGGCGACACCAGCCGACTGCCACCCGCCGTCGAGGCGGACTTCCAGGCCACCGGGATGACACACCTCAACGCGGTCTCCGGCTCCAACGTCGCGATCGTGGTGGGTGCGGTGTTGTTGCTGGCCCGGTGGTCGCGGGCCGGCCCGTGGCTCGCCGCCGCGCTGTGTGCGGTGGCGCTGGTGGGGTTCGTCATCCTGGTCCGCCCGTCGCCGAGCGTCGTACGGGCCGCCACGATGGGAGCGATCGGGCTCGCCGCGCTCGCCGCCGGTCGACCTCGGGCGGCGCTGCCCGCGCTGGCCGCCGCCGTGACAGTGCTGGTGCTCGTCGACCCCGAGTTGGCCGGGGATCCCGGGTTCGCCCTCTCCGTGCTGGCCACCGGTGGCCTGCTGCTGCTCGCGCCGCGGTGGCGGGACGGATTGCGTCGGCGAGGCGTCCCGCCTGGGCTGGCCGAGGCGCTGGCCGTGCCGGCGGCTGCCCAACTTGCCTGCGGTCCGGTCGTCGCCGGGATCTCCGGCACTGTGAGTTTGGTGGCGGTGCCGGCGAACCTGCTGGCGGTGCCGGCCATCGCACCAGCGACAGTGCTGGGCGTGCTGGCGGCCATGGTGTCGCCGATCTGGCCGGCCGGCGCCGAGTTCGTCGCGTGGCTGGCGAGTTGGCCGGCCTGGTGGCTGGTGGTCATCGCCCGACAGGGTGCTCGACTGCCAGGTGGCACCCTGCCGTGGCCGGGCGGCGTGCCCGGTGCCCTGCTGCTGACCGGGCTGACCGTCGCGCTGCTGATCGCGGTGCGCCGGCCACTCGTACGCCGGCTGGTGGCGGTGGTGGGGGTCGCCGCCGTGCTGGGTGCCCTGCCGGTTCGGCTGGTGGCCGCCGGCTGGCCGCCCGCCGGGTGGGTGGTGGTGGCCTGCGCGGTGGGGCAGGGCGACGCCCTGGTGCTCCCGGTCGACCCCGGCCGGGCCGTGGTGGTGGACGCCGGGCCGGAACCGGGTGCGGTGGACGGTTGCCTACGTCGACTCGGCGTACGGGAGGTGCCCCTGCTGGTGATCAGTCACTTCCACGCGGACCACGTGGGCGGGGTGGCCGGGGTGTTCCGGGGGCGACGGGTGGGTGCCGTGCTGACGCCGTCGTCCACCGACCCGGAGAGCGGTCGGGACCTGGTTCGGGCGGCGGCCACCGGCGGGCGGGCCGCCCTGCTGACCACGGCGGCCGGCGCTCGCCACCCGGTGGGCGGGGTCGACCTGCTGGTGCTCGGCCCGCCGTACCCGCTGGCCGGGACCAGGTCCGATCCGAACAACAACTCGCTGGTGCTGCGCGCCACGGTGGCCGGGGTGCGGATCCTGTTGGCGGGCGACGCGGAGACCGAGGAGCAGCACGCGATGGTGGCGCGGGCGGCCCCCGGCCAGTTGCGGGCGGACGTGTTGAAGGTCGCGCACCACGGGTCGGCGTACCAGGACCAGGGCTTCCTCGACGCGGTGCGGCCGACGGTGGCGCTCGTGCCGGTGGGCACGGGCAACACCTACGGGCACCCGAGTCCGGCGCTGCTCGCCCAACTGGGCAGGGGCGGGGTGCGGGTGCTGCGCACCGACACGGATGGCGACGTGGCGGCGGTCCGAACGGGCGTCGGTCTGGCGGTAGCCCGGCGAGGTGTGCCAGCGGGCAGACAGCCCTGACCCCAGCCCTGACCCCAGGGCCGCCAGCCCTGACCCCAGGGCCGCCAGCCCTGACCCCAGGGCCGCCAGCCCCCGCCAGCCCTGACCCCGGCCGGCGGCTCTGACTCGCGGGCCGGCAGCCGGGGCGTCGTGGGCCGACGGCCTGGCCCGCGCTGACCGTCCGGTCGCTGATCGACTCGGGATTGCTGACCTCGGGTGTATCAGCGGCGGTCCGACACCACGGTTTCCCTGACCGCGTTTGGATCAAGAACGGATCTCCGGTTAATCGGGCGACTTGCGGATTAAGCGGAGAATTGAGTTGGATGTCTGGATTTGCGCTGTGTGCGGGCTGCGCCGATCAAGCAGCGAATGAGCAGGCACGATCCCGCCGCAGGCCGTGCGAATATGGGCGGCGTGACCCCCGCCAGCCTCGCCCCCATTCTGCTCGTCCTCGGTGACGAGGAACTGCTCGCCACGCGCGCGGTCACCGAAGCTGTCGCGAAGGTTCGTAGTGTCGACCCCGAGGTGGACGTCCGCGAGTACCAGGCCAGCGCGCTCACCGTCGGCGAGATCGCCGAGATGCTCAGCCCTTCGCTGTTCGGCGGGAGACGGCTGCTGATCCTGCGTTCCGGCCAGGACGCCCGCAAGGACCTGGTCGCCGCGCTGTTGGCGTACGCGAAGAATCCCGACCCGGAGGTCCAACTGCTGGTGCTGCACCTGGGCGCCGCCAAGGGCAAGGCGTTCGCCGACGGTCTGCGGGCGGCCGGCGCGACGGTGGTCCCGGCCGCCAAGCTCAAAGGGCACCGCGACCGGGTGGCCTTCGTCCGCGACGAGATCCGGCGGGCCGGCGGAAAGTGCACCGACGACGCCGCCGAGGCGCTCATCGCCGCGGTCGGCAACGACCTGCGCGAGTTGGCCGCCGCCTGCTCCCAACTGGTCGCCGACACCGATGGGCGAATCAGCGCCGAAACGGTCTCCCGTTACTACCGGGGCCGGGTCGAGGTGACCGGCTTCACGGTGGCGGACGCCACAATGGTCGGCGACGTGCCGGCGGCGCTCGAGGCGCTGCGCTGGGCCCTGCACGTCGGGGTCGACCCGGTGCCCATCGCCGATGCCCTGGCCGACGGGGTGCGCACTGTGGCCAGGGTGGCGTCGGCCGGACGGGGTAGCGCGTACCAGCTCGCCAGCAGCCTCGGAATGCCCGCCTGGAAGATCGAGCGGGCGCAGCGGCAGGGGCGGGGCTGGACACCGGAGGGCCTGGTCCGGGCCATGCAGGTCGCCGCCGAGTGCAACGCGGCCGTCAAGGGCGGCTCCGACGACAGGGCGTACGCCCTGGAGCGTGCGGTCTTCTCAGTCGCGGCGGCCCGGCAGGGCAGCGCCAGGTGACGGGGGCGAACCGCCCAGCGTGGGCCACTATTCCCGTGGACGAGGAGCGTTACCGGCCGCTCTACGCCCGGCTCCTCGGCCTGCGGTTCGTCAACCCCGGCGGCGTGCTGTGCTTCCTCTTCTTCGAGGGTGCCATCGCCCTGGCGGTGCTACTCGCCCTCGCCGAGTTGGTCAGTTGGTGGGCGGTGTTGGTGCTGCCGGTCGTGGTGGCCGCCATGGTGAAGCTCAACGACATGGTGGCCGCGATCGTGGTCCGCTCCGCCGCGCTCGTGCCCGAGCAGGAACGGGACCGGTTTCGCCGGCAGATGGAACCGGTGGTCGGCCGAGCCCGGGTGGAGTGGATCTCGCACAGCGTTCCCGGTGTGGTGATCACCGCGGACCCGGTGCCACCGCCCCGGCGGGCCAACCCCTCAGACTGACCGCCGATCCGTCAGAGCCCACGCCCAGGGACGGCCGGCGGGAGAAACGCTGCCCGCATCCCGCACAGAACGACCGGCCCGCACGGAACGACCGGCCCGCACGGAACGGCCGGCCGCACGGAACGGCCGGCCGCACGGAACGGCCGGCCGCACGGAACGACCGGCCTCTGGACACACGGAAACCCCGGGCCTGGGGCCCGGGGTTTTCCGAATCAGTCTGACGGTGAAGTCGTCAGGCGGAGAGCGACACCACGCGCTTCGCGATCGCGGACTTGCGGTTCGCGGCCTGGTTGGAGTGGATCACGCCCTTGCTGACGGCCTTGTCCAGCTTGCGCGAGGCGTCCAGCATGAGCGCGGTCGCCTTCTCGACGTCACCGGCCTCGGCAGCCTCGTGGAACTTCCGGACGGCGGTCTTCAGCGACGACTTGACCGACTTGTTGCGCAGCCGGGCCTTCTCGTTCTGCCGGTTGCGCTTGATCTGGGACTTGATGTTCGCCACGCGACAGCCTCGTCTTGATAGCTCGGGTTGGTCAGCTTATTGCGCGTGATGACGAACGTGCGTCATCGCTGCGCGAAGAGCCAGGTTACCAGGTCGCCCGGGACGAGCCAAAACGGCTCGGCCTTCGCGCGACGGACCCGGCCCGTCGGCGACCAGGTTACGCCCTCGAACACGGCGGCGGCCCACCGCCAGCCCTGGCGGCAGGCCGGTACGCGTGACCGGGAGTCCAGGCCGCTTCAGGCTGGTCAGCGTCACCGCCAGCCCTGGCGGCGGGCCAGCCAGTCGAGTGACTGCTCGCCGCTCCACCGCTGGTGGGCGGGCAGGTGCGGCGAGGCCGTCGGCGGTGCCGCCGCAGCGCCGGTCAGGTAGTAGCCGGCCAACGCGGCCAGCGTCGCGTCCAGCGCGTCCGGGGGCGCGCCGGCGGTGGCCGGGTGCGTGGCGAAGAGCCGGTCCGCGTCGAGCCCGCTGGCGTACGCGGTGAGCAGCAGACCGGCCAGGTCGAACCAGGCCGGCCCGGAGCAGACCCAGGTCCAGTCGCAGAACCAGGCTCGGCCGTCCGGGCCGATCAGCACGTTGTCGACCCGCAGGTCGCCGTGGATCAGGCCGGTCGCGCCGGCGGCGTACCGGGGGAGGAGGGACTCCAGTTCCACCAGCTCGGGCAGCCGGCCCACCAGCGGCGCGGGCAGTGGTGGGGTCGGTTCCCGACCGGCGGCGACCTCCTCCCACCAGAGGATGTCCGACCGGGCCAGGTCGGCCAGGTGCGGCAGGCCGAGCGCGGTCAGCTCGGCCGGCGGGTCGGCCAGGGCGGCGGCGATCCGCGCGTACCCGGCGAGAGTGGCGTCCAACTCGGCGGGCACCCAGGGCAGGTGCGGGGTGTGCCCGTCGACCGCGTCGGTGCAGAGCACGAACCAGCCGGCCGCGGAGAGGGTCCACCGGGGGCGGGGCGCCGGCAGATCGGCCGGCAGCCGGTCGAGGATCGCTGCCTCTCGGGCGTACCAGTCGACCAGATGCGGTTGCTCGGCGGCGGGTGCGGCCTTGACGAAGGCCCGACCACCGTCGGCGGTGTCGAGCACGGCGGCGAACCCGCGGGTGAAGCCCGCGCCCGCGACCCGGGCGGTGACCACCGGCGCGCCGAGCCGCTCGGCTATCGCGGCCCGCAGCGCCGCCGGTAACGCCGGCCACGACGGGCGCAGGGCACTCGCGTGGTACGGCACCGGGGGCAGCAGGGGAGGGGACATCCCACCATGCTGCCCCGGGGTACGTGCGCGACGCACGGCGACACTGCCAGACTGCCAAGCCATGAGGACCGAGGACTTCTGGCAGCTGATCGACGAGGCGCGGGCCGGCGGCGGGGGTGAGCCCGGCCCGGTCGCCGCGCGGGCCGTGGCGTTGCTCGCCGAGCGCGACCCCGAGGACATCATCGGGTACGCGCGGCACCAGACCCGGGTGCTGGCCGCCTCGCACAAGGCGGATCTGTGGGGCGCGGCGTACCTGATCAACGGTGGTGCCTCGGCTGAGGGCTTCGAACACTTCCGGGGCTGGCTGATGACCCAGGGTCGGGCCGTCTTCGCCCGCGCGGTCGCCGAACCGGACTCGCTGGCCGAGTTGCCCCAGGTGCGGGCGGCCTCCCTCAGCGGCGAGGAGTTCTCCGCCGAGCAGATGCTCTCGGTGCCGTGGGACGCGTACCGCAAGGCCACCGCCACCGAGTTGCCGGCGGACCGCGACCCGGTGCGGACGCCGGATCTCAACGACTTCTGGGACTTCGACGACGAGGACGAGGCGCGTCGCCGGCTGCCCCGGCTGGCCGCGCTCTTCGTCGAGCCGCCGATGGAGTGAGGGGTCCTCGGGCCGTTCCATCGCCCGCGCAGTGGGCGCACCCCGGCGGCGTGGGAACATAGAGGGGGTCGGCGGCGCGCCGGCCTGTTCACGTCAGCCGACCAGAACGGACCGCTGTGCCACCGAAGCTCGATCCCGGCGCGAACGCCCCTGGTTCCACCGACCCCGGTCGCATCCGGAACTTCGGCATCATCGCCCACATCGACCACGGGAAGTCGACCCTGGCCGACCGGATGTTGCAGCTCACCGGTGTGGTCGACCCCCGGCAGATGCGCGCCCAGTACCTGGACCGGATGGACATCGAGCGCGAGCGCGGCATCACGATCAAGAGCCAGGCCGTTCGCATGCCGTGGACCATCCGTGAGGGTGAGCGGGCTGGCGAGCACGCGGTGCTCAACATGATCGACACCCCGGGGCACGTGGACTTCACCTACGAGGTGTCCCGGTCGCTGGCTGCCTGCGAGGGTGCCGTGCTGCTGGTCGACGCCGCGCAGGGCATCGAGGCGCAGACCCTGGCCAACCTCTACCTGGCTCTCGAGAACGACCTGCGCATCATCCCGGTGCTCAACAAGATCGACCTGCCGGCCGCGCAGCCGGAGAAGTACGCCGAGGAGCTTGCTCACCTCATCGGCGGTGACCCCGCCGACTGCATCCGGGTCTCCGGCAAGACCGGCGAGGGCGTTCCGTACCTGCTCGACGAGATCGTTCGGCAGTTCATCCCACCGGTCGGTGACGCCGTCGCGCCCGCCCGGGCGATGATCTTCGATTCGGTGTACGACGTGTACCGCGGCGTCGTCACGTACGTCCGGGTCATCGACGGCCGGATCAGCGCCCGCGACCGGATCAAGATGATGTCCACCGGCGCCGTGCACGAGTTGCTGGAGATCGGCGTCATCTCGCCCGAGATGGTCAAGGCCGAGGCGCTCGGCGTCGGCGAGGTCGGTTACCTGATCACCGGTGTGAAGGACGTCCGGCAGTCCCGGGTCGGTGACACGGTCACCATCAACAGCCGGCCGGCGGCCGAGGCGTTGGGTGGTTACAAGGACCCGAAGCCGATGGTCTACTCCGGCCTCTATCCGATCGACGGGTCCGACTACCCCAACCTGCGTGAGGCGTTGGACAAGCTCAAGCTCAACGACGCCGCCCTGGACTACGAGCCGGAGACCTCCGGCGCGCTCGGCTTCGGCTTCCGTTGCGGCTTCCTCGGCCTGCTCCACCTGGAGATCATCCGGGAGCGGCTGGAGCGCGAGTACAACCTCGACCTGATCTCCACCGCGCCGAACGTCGTCTACCGGGCGATCACTGACGACGGCGAGGAGATCGTCGTCACCAACCCGAGCGAGTACCCGACCGGCAAGATCGCCGAGGTGTACGAGCCGGTCGTCCGGGCCACAGTGTTGACGCCAAACGACTACGTGGGCGCCGTGATGGAGCTCTGCCAGGGCCGGCGCGGCACCCTGCTCGGCATGGACTACCTCTCCGCCGACCGGGTGGAGCTGCGCTACACGCTGCCCCTGGCGGAGATCATCTACGACTTCTTCGACCAGTTGAAGAGCCGCACCAAGGGCTACGCCTCACTCGACTACGAGCCCTCCGGCGAGCAGGCGTCCGAGCTGGTGAAGGTGGACATCCTGCTGCACGGCGAGCCGGTGGACGCGTTCAGCGCCATCGTGCACAAGGACAAGGCGTACAACTACGGCGTCACCATCGCCGCCAAGCTGCGCACCCTGATCCCGCGTCAGCAGTTCGAGGTGCCGATCCAGGCTGCCATCGGCAGCCGGGTCATCGCCCGGGAGACCATCCGGGCGATCCGCAAGGACGTGCTCGCCAAGTGCTACGGCGGCGACATCAGCCGTAAGCGCAAGCTGTTGGAGAAGCAGAAGGAAGGCAAGAAGCGGATGAAGATGGTCGGCCGGGTCGAGGTGCCGCAGGAGGCCTTCATCGCCGCCCTCTCCTCCGACTCCGGCGACGGCAAGGCCGCCGGCAAGAAGTAGTTAGCGCCGCCGTACGCGCCCGGGTGCCACCCGCACCCGGGCGCGTCGCGTTTCCGAGAGCATCGCGTGCCTCGCTCGCCCTGGTGCCTCCGGCGCCAGCGTGCCCGAACGTCGTCGCGGAAAACTTTTCTGCCGTTGTGTTGTGGGGCCGACGGGTCGACGAGATGGGCTCCGACCTGTGTGGACGTCCTCGCGCGTCAACCGACGCACCTCCGGAACATCGACGTCTGACGTTGCCGAATGAGGTGAGTCGGTTTGGGCTTTCGGTGGGTCGGGCATTTAGCCGTCACGACAGGAAGCACACAACTCGTGTGTCAGACATTCTTTGAAGGAGGGCGACCGTGGAGTTCACCGTGTGGGGCATCATCACTGCGATCGTTGTTGGTCTCATCGTCGGCGCGCTCGGCCGCCTGGTCGTCCCGGGCCGGCAGAACATGCCGATCTGGCTGCACATGCTGATCGGTATCGGCGCGGCCCTTCTGGGCACCGTCCTGGCGCGGGCCATCGGCATCGCGACCGAGACGAGCGGTATCGACTGGGGCGAGCTGCTGGTGCAGGTAGTGGTGGCCGCGATCGCTGTCGCGCTGGTGGCCGGTGTGGGTGGCCGCCGCCGCGTGACCCGGTAACACCACAGCACCAACTCGTACCACCGCGACACCTCCGATGGGCGCCCGACCGACAGGTCGGGCGCCCATCGGCGTTCTGCCCGCCGCGAGGGCCGTCGCCGGTTCCGCTCGACGTCTCCGGCGGCTGGACCACGGTGATCGGCCCGTGCCCGCGACCGGCGGGTAGGCCCTCGGTGGAACCTGCTCTTGTCGACCAAGTCGTGATCGTTTGGTGAGTGAAGTCGGTTTGGAATTTCGGTGGGTAGGGCAATTAACGGTCACGACAGGAAGCACACGCACCGTGTGTCAGACATTCTTTGAAGGAGGGTGGCCGTGGAGCTCACCGTGTGGGGCATCATCACTGCGATCGTTGTTGGTCTCATCGTCGGCGCGCTCGGCCGCCTGGTCGTCCCGGGCCGGCAGAACATGCCGATCTGGCTGCACCTGCTGATCGGTGTCGGCGCCGCGCTGCTGGGCACCGTCCTGGCGCGGGCCATCGGCATCGCGACCGAGACGAGCGGTATCGACTGGGCCGAGCTGCTGGTCCAGGTCGTGGTGGCCGCGATCGCTGTCGCGCTGGTGGCCGGTGTGGGTCGCCGCCGCAGCGTCACCCGATAACGACCCGGCATCATCTGGCGACACAGCACCACCGCTAGGACAGCACTACCCGAAAGAGCGCCCGGCCGAGAGCCGGGCGCTCTTTCGTGCGGGAAGGCCCGACTTTGGCTGGATGTGGGAGTGCCTGTCGTCGGGCCGCTGCGGTACGGTCGCCACGTTTCGGCCAGTCCCGCCCACTGTCGTAAAGGAATTCTCCGTACTAGGGTGCGGCGGAGAAGGTTAGTTCCAACCGGCGCGAGGGGAGAAGTGGCGTGAACAGGTGGAAGCGGTTGGCCCCGGTCACCGCCATGGTGGCCTCGGCCGCGATGGTGCTGGCCGGCTGTGGAGGCTCCAGCGACGACGCGGCTGACGACAGCAAGCTCACGGTCTGGATGATGGGCGAGGGCGGCGACGCGCAGAACTCCTTCCTCGACGGGGTCGAGGCCGAGTTCCGCCAGAAGCACCCCGACACCGATGTGGTCGTGCAGTACATTCCCTGGCTGGAGGCGCCCAAGAAGTTCCAGGCGGCGCTCGCCGGTGGTGAGGGGCCGGACATCACCGAGCTCGGCAACACCGAGACTCAGGGCTGGGCCGCCCAGGAGGCGCTCGCCGACGTGAGTGGCCGGATGGGCGGCTGGGCCGACGGCAAGGATCTGCTGCCCGACCTGGTGCGCAACGCTCAGCTCGACGGCAAGCAGTACGGCGTGCCCTGGTACGCCGGTGTGCGCGCCATCTACTACCGCACCGACTGGTTCGCCGAGGCCGGCGTACAGCCCCCGAAGAACTGGGACGAGCTGGTCACGGTGGCCAAGGCCGTGCAGGCGAAGAAGAAGGGCACCTACGGCATCGCCCTGCCCGGCAACTCCGAGCTGCCCTTCTACTCCTTCCTCTGGGGCGCCGGCGGCGAGATCGCCAGCAACCAGGGCGGCACCTGGAAGTCCGGCTACACCACCCCCGAGGCGCAGCGGGCCGTCAAGTTCTGGACCGACCTGGTGACCGTGCACAAGGTCGCCCCGCCGGCGGCGGCGGGTTGGAACGAGATCGACGCGCGTACCCAGTTCGCCACCGGCAAGGCCGCGATGGCCTTCGCCGGCAGCTGGCAGCAGGGCGCCATCAAGAAGGACAACCCCGAGATCGAGAAGGTCTGGGGTACGTTCCCGATCCCCGGCCCGGACGGCACGGCGGCACCCGGTTTCGCGGGCGGCTCGGACGTGGCGATCTGGAAGGACAGCCAGCGGCAGGACCTGGCCTGGGACTACCTGACCGTGCTGCTGAACAAGAAGAACGCGCAGAGCTTCGCGAGCAGCCTCGGCTTCTTCCCGGTCTACAAGGACCTGGTCGCCGGTGACGCGTACGCGAACGACAAGGTGATGGCGTCGTTCGCCACCACCATGCAGAACACCAAGCTCACGCCGCTCACCCCGAAGTGGGTGGAGGTCAGCCGGACGAAGACGGTGACCCAGGCGATGAACAGCTCGGTCATGAAGGGTCAGAAGACGGTCGAGAAGGCTACCGCCGACGCGGCCGGTGAGATGGAAGGCATTTTGAACAGCAAGTGATCTCACAGACCACAAGCCCGGAGACGGCCGCCGCGCGGGAGACCCCAGCGCGGCGGCGTCGCCGGGTGGACCGCCTGCCCTACCTGCTGCTCCTGCCCGCCCTGCTGATCATCGGGGTGCTGCTGCTCTGGCCGCTCGGCCAGGTGGTGGTGATGTCCTTCTACCGGCTGAACAGCGTCCGGCAACTGCGCGGCGACCGGGAGTGGCCGTGGGTGGGGCTCGGCAACTACGTCGACATCCTCTCCGACCCGTTCTTCCTGACCGTGCTGCGCAACACCGTTCTGTTCGCCGCGGCCAACGTGCTGCTCACCATGGTGCTCGGCACCCTGGTGGGGCTGCTGCTCAACCGGCTCGGTCGCAAGATGGCCACGTTCGTGGCCAGCTGCGTGATGCTCGCCTGGGCGACCCCGGCGCTGACCGGCACCATCGTCTGGAAGTGGATTTTCGACGACACCAGTGGCCTCGTCACGTGGCTGTTCAACGCGTTGCCGGACGGGCTCTCGAACAGCCTGTTCGGTCGCAGCGACTGGACCGGCTACGGCTGGTTCAACTCGCCGCTGCTCTTCTTCTCCATCCTCACCCTGGTGGTGGTCTGGCACTCGTTCCCGTTCATCGCGGTGAGCGTGCTGGCCGGTCTCAAGAGCGTGCCGAGTGAGCTGCACGAGGCGGCCCGGGTGGACGGCGCCAGCCCGTGGCGGGTCTTCTGGAAGATCACTTTCCCGTTGCTGCGCCCGGTCTTCGGGATCCTGATCGTGCTCTCCACGATCTGGGACTTCAAGGTCTTCACCCAGCAGTTCGTGCTGGCCGGCGGCACCCAGGACCGGCCGACGTTCATGCTCGCCATCTACTCGTACGCCGAAGCCTTCTCCCCGCCGCCCAAGTACGGGCTCGGCGCGGCCATCGCGGTGATCCTCACGCTGATCCTGCTCGTGGTCACCGGCTTCTACGTACGGATGGTGCTCAGGCAGGAGGACGAGTCGTGAAGAAAATCGCCCTCAACGGCGCCGGGCTGCTGGTCGCGCTCTTCGCGGCGTTCCCGGTCTACTGGATGATCTCCACCTCGCTGAAGCCGAGCAACGAGATCTTCTCGGCCACCCCGCAGCCGGTGCCGACTCACCCGACGTTGGCGCACTACCGGGAGATCCTGACCGGCAACCTGATCCCCGGCGTCAGCTTCCTCGACTTCTTCCTCAACAGCGCGCTGGTAGCCGTCTCCACCGTGGTGCTCAGCGGTCTGGTGGCGTTGCTCGCCGCGACCGCTGTGGCCCGGTTCCGCTTCAAGCTGCGGACCAGCTTCCTGATCATGCTGCTGGTGGTGCAGATGATCCCGCTGGAGGCGTTGGTCATCCCGCTGTTCCTGATGATCCAGCGGCTCGGGCTCTACAACACCCTGCCCAGCCTGATCCTCACGTACCTCGGCTTCTCGCTGCCGTTCGCGGTCTGGATGCTGCGCGGCTTCGTCGCCGCGGTGCCCAAGGAATTGGAGGAGGCGGCGGCGATCGACGGGGCCAGCCGGGCCCAGATCTTCCGCCGGGTGCTCTTCCCGCTGGTAGCGCCCGGCCTGGTGGCCACCAGCATCTTCTCCTTCATCACCGCGTGGAACGAGCTGATCTTCGCGTTGACGTTCATCAACGACCAGGGCAGCTACACGCTTCCGGTGGCGATGACCTTCTTCTTCGGTCGGGACGACACCAACTGGGGGCCGGTGATGGCCGCGTCCACCCTGTTCACCCTGCCGGTCATCATCTTCTTCCTGCTGGTGCAACGTCGGATGGTCTCCGGCCTGGTGGCCGGCGCCGTCAAGGGCTGACCCCGCTCCGCGTGGGCCGACGTCGGTGCTGACCGCCACTAGGCTGGCGTTCATGACGGGCAGGGTGGCAGCGGTGAACCTCGGCATCGTGACCGAGGCTGGGTGGGCCAGCGACGCGAGCGGTCGCAGCGGCATCGACAAGCGGCCGGTCGACGTCCCGGTGTCGCTGCTCACCGGCGGCCTGGCGGGCGACTTCATCGCCGAGCGACCCCAGCACGGCGGCCCGGACCAGGCGGTCTACGCGTACGCGGAGGAGGACGCCGCCTGGTGGGTGGCCGAACTGGGCCGCGCCATACCGCCCGGCGGCTTCGGCGAGAACCTGACCACCTACGCGGTCGACGTGACGGGTGCGGTGATCGGCGAGCAGTGGCAGGTCGGCTCCGCCCTGCTGCAGGTCACCAAGCCGCGTACGCCCTGCACCACGTTCGCCGGGTTCTGGGGCGTACCGGATCTGATCAAGCGGTTCACCGTCCGGGCATCGCCCGGGGCCTACCTGCGGGTGCTGCGCGAGGGGGAGGTCGGCGCGGGTGACCCGGTCGAGGTGGTGGACCGCCCGGCGCACGGGGTGACCATCGGCGAGGTGTTCCGGGCGACCAGCCTGGAACCGGAGTTGCTGCCCCGGCTGCTCGACGCCGAGGATCTGCCGGCGTCGATCCGGGAGAAGGCCCGCCGCCGCCTCGCCGCCCGGGGCTGACCGACCCCGACGGCATCCGCCGCGACGCCGCGACGAGCACCGGCGGCGTCGGCCGCGACGAGCACCGGCGGGCCCGGCGAATCCGACCCGGAAGAACCCGATGACCGGTCCAGCGCCGGACTTGCCCGTATTGTCCCCACGGAGGGCGTGCGGCGGGGACCGGGTGGAGCGCGATGTCGATGGCGACGGACGGTGGTGCCGCAGGGGCGTCACCCCCCGATCCGGGCCTGGAGCGTCCGGCGTTCCTGGAGCTGTTCTTCGACCTCGTCTACGTTTTCGCGCTGGTCACCTTGGCGACGGTGCTGGCCGAGAACCTGACCTGGGCGGGCGTCGCAGAGACGCTGGTGCTGCTGCTCGGGTTCACGATGATCTGGGCGCTGACGGTGTGGACGGCGGACAGCGTCGACCTGACCCGCCCGGCTGGGCAGGGGCTGTTCATCTGGGTGGCGGCGGCCAGCCTGCTGTTGGCCGCGCTCGCGGCCGATGCGTACGGCGATCACCGGCTGCTCTTCGCCACCACGTACGTGGTCATCCACCTCAGTACCGCGGCCTACTACATCCTTGTCGTCTCGCTCAGGAGGCCGCCGCGTCGCAGCATCCGGATCCTGATCTGGGAGGCCGTCGCCGGCGTCGGCTGGATCGGCGGGGCGCTCGTCGGCGGTTCGGGGCAGTTGGCGATCTGGGTGCTCGCTGTCATCGTCGAGTACGGCGCAGCGGCGTTGGGCTGGCCGGTGCCCGGGATCGGCCGCTCACGACCGCGCGACTGGCGGCTGGCCGGCGCGCGGGTGGCCGAGCGTTACCGGCAGTTCGTCATCGTCGCGCTCGGTGTCTCGATCTTCGTGACCGGCACGACCTTCAGCATGAGCGAGTACACGATGGAGCGAGCCTGGGCTCTCCTCGTGGTGTTCACCACCATCGTGTTGATGTGGCGGATCTACATCTACCGCGCCGGTGAGCTGCTGACCGACGCGATCGCCCGGTCGTCCTATCCGGCGCTGCTCACCCAGTCCGCCGCGGTCACCCATTTGATCATGGTGGCCGGAATCGTCGGCGCGGCGGTCACCAGCCGGCTCGTGGTGAGCCGCCCGTTGGGCGAGACCCCGCCCTCGTGGGCCGCGGTGATCCTCGGCGGACCCGCGTTGTACCTGGTCGGCCGGGGCGTCCTCGACTTCACAGTGTTCGGGCGGATCTCACGGTCCCGGGTGGCCGGGCTGGTGCTGCTGGCGTGCGTGGCGCCGGCCACGCCCCTGCTGCCGCCGGTGCTGATCGCCCTGCTCGCCATGGCGGTGCTGCTCCTGATCGCCGTGGCGAACCTGGTGAGCACCCGGCGACACGCGCGTACACCGGCACCGCCGATGCTGCGGTGACTCTGTCCGGGTCGCCGGCGGCGCTTCATCGCGATGGCGCGGCGGCCCCGACCAGGCGGCTACGCGCGGCCATCCCCTCGCCGACAAGGGTGACCAGGAGGACCAGGTTGGCCAGCACCAGGGCGGCCAGCGGCGGAAGCAGGAGTGTGGCGGGCGCCATCAGGGCACACAACACCACGATCGCCAGCACTCGGGACCAGAGGGTCCGGCCGGTCACCACCGCGTCGAACAGGACGCTGCCGAGCAGGAACAGAACCGGTCCGCCGAGGGTGGCGACCATCAGCTCGGCCGGGGCGCTACCGAACGGCCGGTCGATGACCAGCGAGGTGCTGGTCGAGACCAACACCACCCCGGCGACCATGACCAGATGGCTGTACGAGGTGGAGGTGCCGGAGCGGACGCGTTCCACAGTCGCGACGCTCGGTGGTGCCAGGATCCGCTGGACCCGCTGGAAGTAGAGCTGGAACAGCAGAACCGCGCTGACGAACGCGACAGCGCCGGTAGCCACCGCGCCGGCAGTGAATCCGCTGCCGGCCAGCCCCGTGCCGGTGCTCAGGATCAACTCGCCGAGCGCGACGATGAAGATCGCCCGGTGCCGCTCGGAGAGGTGCACCCCGGTGAAGATCTGGCTGGTGAGCTCGGTACGCCCCAGTCTCGGCGTCGGCCAACCGATCCGGGCGGAGCCGAGGTCGACAGCCACCGCGAGCGACCAGAGCACCAGTCGGGCGGTCTCGTCCGCGAACACCCCGGCCACCCAGGGCGTCACTGTGACGCCGAACCAGAAGAACACCCGGATGCTCCTGGCCTGGATCGGTCGGTTCACCCGGGTGCCGGGGATCAGGACGGCGTCGCGGACCAGGTGAATGGCGAAGTAGGCCGCTACGAAGAGCCAGCCGTACCGACCGAAGGCGTACGGAGTCGCGATCGCCATCAGCAGGGTGCCGAGCATGACCAGCAGGGTGGTCGCCTGGATGATCGGAAGTCGGGGGTTGAACAGGTCGGTGAGCCACGCGGTCAGCACCCAGACCCACCAGGCGGCCAGCAGCAGGACGGCGGTCTGCGCCGCGCCCCGGATGGTCAGGTCCTCGGCAAGGCTGGCAGCGAGCCGGGAGAACATGAAGATGTAGACGAGGTCGAAGAAGAGTTCCAGGAAGGTCGGGTATTGCGGCTCGCCGCGGCGGCGGAGGATCCGGGGGAGCGGAGCGGATGTCACTGCGCTGCCTCCTGTGCCACCCCACGCCCTGGGCACCACGCCCCGACCTGCGCACCCGCCACGCTACCGACAGGGCGGTTCCCGGTGGCCGGAACGGGCTCGGCCCGAGCGGTCGGTCCGCGGACGTGCAACGGCCCCCTGTCAACGCTGGGCGTCGGCAGGGGGCCGTCCTACGAGCAGTGGATCAGCGGAGCCAGGGGATGTTGCGGTCGAGCAGACCGCGCTCCTTGAGCTCCTTACGCAGCGGGATCTCGTCGTCGACGTACCCGTCCCAGTTGATGCCCCAGTAGTTGGCGGTGTGGGTGCCCTCACCGATCAGCTGGCGCTGAACGGGGGTGCGGTTGCGGTACCACTCGCCGTCCACGTCGGGGTGCAGCTCGTCCAGGGGACGGATCCACCGGTAGGTGTACCCGACGAAGAGCATCTTGCGGGTGATGGTCGACAGGTTCGTCGACCGCGAGTGCCACTGCCGGCGGTCGAAGATGAAGGCGTCGCCCGGGTTGGCGGTGATCTCCACCGTGCCCTCCGGGTCGGGGTTCTGCACGGTGAGGTCCGCCGGCCGGGGCAGCGAGTTCTTCAGGTGGCTGCCCGGGATGACCTTGGTGGCGCCGCGGCCGGTCTCGGAGAGGTCCGACAGGACGTACGCGACCTTCAGCGAGAACATCGGCCGGGGCAGGTTCGGGTCCATCGTCTCCGGGTCGGAGTTCTGCCGGTACCCGTCCTGGTGCCAACCCCAGTACGGCTTCTCCGGCTCGGCGGCCGGCGGGGTGACGTCCAGGTGGTTGTGGTGGGTGTAGATGTTCCAGCCGGCCAGCCCCCACATGTACGGGAAGGCGACCGGGTGGGTCAGCAGCTCACCGAAGAGCTCGTCGCGCTCCAGGAAGCCCAGCAGGTGCAGGGTGCCGTCCTTCTTGGTGGTGCCCTTGGCCTGCTCCTCCGCGTAGACGCGGTCGACCGCCGCCTCCAGCGCCGCCCGGTGGTCCTCCGTCAGGACGTTGCGCAGCAGGAGGAAGCCCTGCTCGTGGAACTCCTTGCGGTCAGTGTCGCTGATCGGTTCGTAACCGGTCCGGTCGCCGTAATCGAACACCGCGTCGTACCCCTCCCCATGAGGTGAAACCTTTTCTGGCACAGGCCGCCGATCGTAACGCGGCGGTCCAGGCCTCGGGGAGGGTGTCGTGCGGGATTGGGCCACGGCGGGACCCCACGCAGCGAGAGAATCGCACAGAGTGAGATCCGAGTGATCAATAGTGCGATTAGGTGCGCTTTGCCCGATTGTGCGGTGACTGCCGGTTAAGAGATCCGGGTCGATCAGCCCTCGTTGAACACCTCGGCCACCACCTGGCCGGCGGGGTTCTGCCGGCCGTCCACCCGGCCCCACGAGCCGTCGCGGGCGGTCCACTCCAGGTCGCCGAAGCGAACCCGCTTCACGCCGTGGTCCTGGGCGTGCGAGACCAGCCAGTGCGCGTACCGCCAGCCGTCGCGCTGGTCGCCCGGAGTCACCGCCAACCCGGTCGGGTCGGTCGGGTCGGTGCCCTTCAGCCCCCAGTCCAGCACCAGGTTGCGGGTCAGTTGCGCGGCCGCCGCCGCCCCGTGCATCGCCGGGGTGCGCCCCACCGAGCAGGCGACAGCGCCGCTGGCGTCGCCGAGCAGGGCCCGGCTGAGGACCTCGGAGTCGTCGGCCCACTTCTGGTACGCCTCGGGGAACGCCGAGCGCTGCACCCGCTGGGCGGCGTCGGTGACCCGCATCTCCTCCCAGCCGCGCACCTTCTTCAGGGCCGCGTAGAACCGGTTGGCCGCGTAACGCGGGTCGCGGATCTGCGCCGGAGTGCCCCAGCCCTGGCTTGGCCGCTGCTGGAACAGGCCGACCGAGTCGCGGTCGCCGGCGGCGAGGTTGCGCAGCCCGGACTCCTGGTACGCGGTGGCGAGCGCGACCACGACGGCCCGCTCGGGCATTCCGCGCTTCGCGCCGATCGCCGCGATGGTCGCCGCGTTGGCCATCTGGTCGGCGTCCAGCGCGACCCGTCCGTCGGCCTGCACCGTGCACTTGCGTGCCATCAGTGGCAACGTCAGATTGTCGCCGACCTGCCGTACGACAAGCCAGATCGCGATCACGGCGATGAGGATGAGCGCCACTCCACCCGCCACGGTTGCCCGAGTTCGCACCCACACCCCCAGATCGACAGTTCGCCAAGCGTACGTCCCCGCCGGCCCTCCGCGGGTCGTCCGAGCGGTTCGGGCCCAGCCTGGCCGACTCCGACCGATTCGGGGCGGCTCCGCTGTCGCGTACCGGTTGGCGACGTTCCCGCTCAGCTCGCGATCTCACCTGCCGCGTCGTTGCGGCATCAGCCCGTGGTGCAGGGGTGTCGCGCGCATCACCGGGTAAGCGATATCGGGAAGCGATTGACCGGTCAAGGACTTGAGTCGGTTGACATGTCAATCCGACCTACCGCCGCATAGCCGGACGTGTTGGTCGCCGAACGAGGAGGATTTCCATGGGAACGCTCGATGGCAAGGTCGTGCTGATCACCGGCACCGGCGGTGGTCTGGGGCGCGTCGCGGCACTGACCTTCGCCCGCGAGGGCGCGAAGGTCGTCGGGGCCGACCTCCAGGTCGCCGGTAACGACGAGACTGTCGAACTCGTCCGCAGCGCCGGCGGCGAGATGACCGGCATCGCGCCGGTCGACCTCACCGACCCCGAGCAGGTACGCAAGCTCGTCGACGACGCCGCAGCCGCCTACGGCGGGCTCGACGTGGTCTACAACAACGCAGCCGCGCTCCGCTTCGGCCCGATGCCCGACTTCTCCGTGGAGGACTGGCGCTACACCATCACCGGGGAACTCGACATTCCGTACTTCGTGTCGAAGTTCGCCTGGCCGCACCTGGTCCGGCGCGGTGGCGGCGTCATCATCAGCGCCGCCTCCATGGCCGGGCTGATCGGCGGCCACGTCCCGCCGATGGTCGGTCACACCGCCGCGAACGCCGGCATCATCGGCATGACGCGACAGCTCGCGCTCGAAGGCGCGCCCCACGGCATCCGCGCGGTGGCGATCAGCCCCGGGCCCACACTCACTCCGGCCAGCGAACGCGACCTCGGTGACAACCAGGAGGCGCGGGACGCCATCACCGCCAAGACGCTCCTCAAGCGCTTCGCGCGCCCCGAGGAGGTCGTCGAGCTGGTGGTCTTCCTCGCGTCCGACCGGGCGTCGTACATCACCGGGGCGAACTACCCGGTCGACGGCGGCGCGACCGCCTGGTGACCCGGCAGGAAACGGGGCGCCGCCGAACGACGGCGGCGCCCCGATCGTCAGTCGTCGAGAGCGGGCACCCAGCGCGCCGGTCGCTTCTCGCGGAACGCCATGACCCCCTCACGCCCCTCGTCCGACAGGAAGTAACCGGTCGAGACGGCGGAGAGCCGGGCCAGATCGGCGCGCAGCTCGGCCGTACCCGGTCGGCGCAGCAGCTCCTTCGCGCCGGCCAGTGCCCCGGGCGCGCCGCGCACCAGCGAGTCGCAGTAGCCCCGTACCGCGTCGTCCAACCCGTCCGCCGGGACCGAGGCCGTCACCAGCCCGATCTCGGCGGCCCGGCGCCCGTCGAAGGTGTCGCCGGTCAGGTACAGCTCGGCGGCGGCGCGGGGGTGCAGCCGGGGCAACACGGTCGCCGAGATGACCGCCGGGATCACCCCGATGCGTACCTCGGTGAACGCGAACGTCGCCTCGTCGGCGCAGACCGCCAGGTCGGCGGCGGCGATCAGGCCCAGCCCACCGGCCCGCGCCGGCCCGCCGACCCGGGCCAGCACCGGCTTCGGGCACTCCCAGAGCGCCGCGAGCACGTCACCCAGCATCCCCGCCGGCACCGTCCCGCTGGCGTACGCCGCGGCGGTCTCCTTCAGGTCCGCGCCGGAGCAGAAGACCGGGCCGGTGTGGTCGAGCACGATCACGCGGACCGCCTCGTCGGCGACAGCATCCGCCAGCCCGGCCAGCAGTTGGGTCATCAGGCCGGTGGAGAGCGCGTTGCGGTTGTGCGGGCTGTCCAGGGTGAGGGTGGTCACCCCACGGGCCGTGGCGACCCGCACGAGGACGTCGGGAGAGGTCATGCCGGGCACACTAGTGGCCATGCCCGGCGTCCTTCCAGATGGTGAGACCGTCCCCGTCGACGGATCGTTGCCCGCCACCGCCACCACGGCGGTCGGCGCGCGCGGCTTCGGCGTGTACGTGCACGTCCCGTTCTGCGCCAGCCGCTGCGGATACTGCGACTTCAACACCTACACGGCGTCCGAGCTGGGCGGCGGCGCGAGCCGCGAGGGGTACGCGGACACGGTCCTGGCCGAGCTGAAGCTCGCCGGCCGGGTGCTCGGCGACACCCCGCCGCCCCGGGTCGACACCGTCTTCGTCGGCGGCGGCACGCCCACCCTGCTCCCCGCCGACGACCTGGCCCGCATTCTCGACGGCATCGACCGCACCTGGGGGCTGGCCGCCGACGCCGAAGTGACCACCGAGGCCAACCCCGAGTCGGTCACCCCGGAATCGTTGAAGCTGCTGCGGGCCGCCGGCTACACCCGGATCTCGCTGGGCATGCAGTCCGCCTCCCCGGGGGTGCTGGCGATCCTGGACCGCAAACACAGCGCCGGCCGGGCCACCGCCGCCGCCCTGGAGGCGCGCGACGCCGGGTTCGAGCACGTCAACCTGGACCTGATCTACGGCACCCCGGGGGAGCGGGCCGAGGACTTCGCCGCCTCGCTGGAGCAGGTGGTCGCCGCCGGGGTGGACCACGTCAGCGCGTACGCCCTGATCGTCGAGGACGGCACCCGGCTCGCCGCCCGGATGCGACGCGGCGAACTGGCGTACCCCAGTGACGACGTGGCCGCCGACCGCTACCTGGCCGCGGAGGCCGCGCTCGACGCGGCCGGGCTCTCCTGGTACGAGGTCTCCAACTGGGCCCGCACCGAGGAGGCCCGCTGCCGACACAACCTGCTCTACTGGACCGGCGCGGACTGGTGGGGGCTGGGGCCGGGGGCGCACAGCCACGTCGGTGGGGTGCGCTGGTGGAACGTGAAGCACCCCTCGGCGTACGCCCAGCGGTTGGCAGCCGGCGCGTCTCCCGGTCTGGCCCGGGAGGTGCTCACCGTCGACGAGGCGCACATGGAGGACGTGATGCTCCGGCTGCGGCTGGCCAGCGGCCTGCCGCTGGCGGTGCTCGACGCCACCGGCCGGGCCGGCGCCGAACGGGCGCTGGCCGGCGGTCTCCTGGCCGCCGACGAGTACGCCGCCGGCCGGGCGGTGCTCACACTGCGCGGGCGGCTGCTCGCCGACGCGGTGGTCCGCGACCTGCTGCCCTGACTCGCCCACCGCCCCCCGGACCGGGACAGCGGTGAACCGGGCCGGCCGGGGGAGCGGCCGGCCTGGTTCACTTGATGAAGTTGGCGGTCATCGGGTAGCGGTACGGGGTGCCCTCGTTGGCCTTGATGCCGGCGATGATCCCGAACAGGATCTGGATCACCACGACGGCGATGCTGGGCAGGAAGAGCAGGCACCAGCTCACGAAGAGCAGCACGAACGCGATGATCGACCAGAGGATCTGGAAGTTCAGGGCGGCGAGGGCGTGCGCCCGAACGGTCGGCGACTGCTGGCCGCGGGCCAGGTAGGCGATCAGCGGGGCGACGAAGCCGAGCGGACCAAAGCTGACCAGCGCGCCGAGCGCGCCGCCGAAGTGCGCGACCAGCGCCCAGGTCTTGTCCTCGTTGGTGGCGTAGCCGCCGCCGGGGCCGCCGTAGGCCCCACCGGCCGGGTAGCCGCCGGGCGGGGGATAGCCCCCCGCCGGGGGGTAGCCGCCTGCCGGAGGGTAGCCGCCTGACGGCGGTTGGTCACCGGTGGGCGGCGGATAGCCACCGGGCGGGGGATAGCCGGCCGGGCCGGGTGCCCCGGACAGTGGTGCGGTGGGCGGCTCGGCCGACGGGAACGGGCCTGGGGAGGTGGGCTCCGGCGGGTAGTTGCCGGGGTCGCCCGACCCGGGAGGGCGAGGAGGTTCAGTCATGGATGTCACGGTAGGTGCCAGTGGCAACGCCGCACCAGAGCGACACCGCCTGGCAGTGTGGGCCGATCGGCCTGACAGGGTGGTGTGGGCCGCACCGAAGGGTGGCCGTTGATCATCGCGTCGGCGGGCCTGCCGACGTAGACTGGCACTCGTTACAGTCGAGTGCCAGGACGGCCCGGCCGGCCCAGAGCGCCGGCGGCCGACGTGCGACAGGAGGTGCGGAGGATGGGTCTCGACGACCGGAAACTCGCAGTGCTCCGCGCCATCGTCGAAGACTACGTCTCCACCCAGGAGCCGGTCGGCAGCAAGGCGCTGGTCGAGCGGCACCAGCTCGGGGTCTCCCCGGCCACGGTCCGCAACGACATGGCCGTGCTGGAGGAGGAGGGCTACATCCGGCAGCCGCACACCAGCGCCGGCCGGGTGCCCACCGACCGTGGCTACCGCCTCTTCGTCGACCGGTTGTCCCGGGTCAAGCCGCTCAGCCCGGCCGAGCGCCGGGCCATCGAGCGCTTCCTGGTCGGCGCTGTCGACCTCGACGACGTGGTGCACCGCACGGTGCGGTTGCTCGCCCAGCTGACCCGGCAGGTCGCCGTCGTGCAGTACCCGAGCCTGGCCCGCTCCTCGGTGCGTCACCTGGAGCTGGTGCCGATCTCCACCACCCGGCTGATGCTCGTCATGATCGCCGACACCGGGCGGGTGGAGCAGCGCCTCGTCGAGCTGCCCGGGCCGGTGCCCGCCGACGACGTCACCGACCTGCGCCGACTGATCAACGAGAAGCTCGCCAACGCCCGGCTGTCCGAGACACCGCCGCTGGTGCAGGCGCTGGTCGAGGAAGCGCCGACCGGCCTGCGTCCGACAATGACCACGCTCGCCACAGTCCTGCTGGAGACGCTCGTCGAGCGGCACGAGGAGCGGATCGCGCTCGCCGGCACCGCGAACCTCACCCGGGGTGGCCTGCTCGACTTCCAGGGCTCCCTGCGGCCGATCCTCGAAGCTCTGGAGGAGGAGGTCGTGCTGCTCAAGCTCATCGGTGAGACCGAGCCGAGCACGACCCGGGTGCTGATCGGCGACGAGAACGAGTTCGACAACCTGCGCGCCGCCTCGGTGGTCAGCACCGGGTACGGCCCGGGCACCACGATCGTGGGCGGCCTGGGGGTGCTGGGGCCCACCCGGATGGACTACCCCGGCAACATCGCCACGGTGCGCGCCGTGGCACGCTACGTGGGCGAGTTGCTGGCCCAGAACTGATTGGTCAGGGCCGATGCGGCCGGCTGCGGCCGCCGACCGGCGCAACGCGAGACGAACATGAGGACACGGAACGCAGTGGCCAGGGACTACTACGGCATTCTCGGTGTGAGCCGGGAAGCCTCCGATGACGAGATCAAGCGCGCCTACCGCAAGTTGGCGCGCCAGTTCCACCCGGACGTCAATCCGGACCCGGAGGCTCAGGAGAAGTTCAAGGACATCAACGCCGCGTACGAGGTCCTCTCGGACGACCGGAAGCGGCAGATCGTCGACCTGGGTGGCGACCCGCTCGCCCCTGGTGGTGGCGGCGCCGGTGGCCCGGGTGGGCCCGGAGGCGCCGGCCCGTTCGTCGGTTTCCAGGACATCATGGACGCGTTCTTCGGCGGTGCCGGAGGTGGCGCGCGTGGCCCACGGCCGCGTACCCGCCCGGGCGCCGACGCGATCCTGCGGCTCGAACTCGACCTGCACGAGACGGCCTTCGGCGTCGAGGCGCCGATCACCGTCGACACCGCTGTGCTCTGCACCACCTGCTCCGGCGCCGGCACTGCCGCCGGCACGCACCTGGCGACCTGCGAGGCGTGCGGCGGTCGGGGCGAGGTGCAGTCGGTGCAGCGCACCTTCCTCGGCCAGGTGGTCTCCGCCCGGCCGTGCACCGTGTGCCAGGGCTACGGCACCACCATCCCGCACCCCTGCCCCACCTGCGCCGGCGACGGCCGGGTGCGGACCCGCCGCTCGCTGACCGTCAAGATCCCGGCCGGCGTCGAGGACGGCATGCGGATCCGGCTGGCCCAGCAGGGCGAGGTGGGCCCCGGCGGCGGCACCGCCGGCGATCTCTACGTGGAGATCCACGAGCGCCCGCACGACGTGTACTCCCGCAAGGGCGACGACCTGCACTGCCGGGTCACGGTGCCGATGACGGCGGCGGCCCTGGGCACCCGGCTGACCATCAAGACGCTGGACAGCGAGGAGACCGTCGACGTCAAGGCCGGCACCCAGCCGGCCAGCACGCTGCGACTGCGCGCCCGGGGCGTGCCGCACCTGCGCGGCACCGGCCGAGGCGACCTCTACGTGCACCTGGACGTGCGGACGCCGACCAAGCTCGACCCGGACCAGGAGAAGATGCTGCGCGACTTCGCCAAGACCCGTGGTGAGGAGGTCGCCGAGCTGTCCAAGCAGGGCGGCTTCTTCTCCCGGATGCGCGACGCGTTCAACGGGCACGCCTGAGGTGTCCGCGCCGCTGTTCCTGGTGGAGGCGCTGCCCACCGGTGACGCGCTGACACTGGACGGCCCGGAGGGGCACCACGCCGCCACAGTGCAGCGACTGCGCGTCGGCGAGGAGCTGCTGCTCGCCGACGGTCGGGGTGGCACGGCCGCCGCCGTGGTCACGGCCGTCGGCCGGGGCAGCCTGGAGGTCAGCATCACCTCCCGGGGGTACGCGGACGCGCCCGTACCTCGTCTGGTGACAGTGCAGGGCATCGCCAAGGGCGACCGGGGCGAGCTGGCCGTGCAGGCGATGACCGAGGTCGGGGTGGACGAGATCGTGCCCTGGGCGGCCTCGCGTTCGGTGACCCAGTGGCGCGGTGACCGGGGCGTACGCGCCCGGGAGAAGTGGGTGGCCACCGCCCGGGAGGCGGCCAAGCAGGCCCGCCGGCCGTGGCTGCCGGTGGTGGCCGGTGCGCCGGACGAGTCCACCGCCACTGTTGCCCGTCGGATCGCCGGCGCCGCCGCCGGGTTCGTGCTGCACGAGGAGGCCGAGGACCGGCTCACCACCGCCGAGCTGCCCTCCACCGGCGAGATCGTGCTGGTGATCGGCCCGGAGGGTGGCATCGCCCCGGCCGAGCTGACCGCCTTCGCCGAGGCCGGCGGGCGACCCGTACGTCTCGGGCCGGCCGTGCTGCGTACCTCCACCGCCGGCGTGGCGGCCCTCAGCGTGCTCGCCACCCGCCTCGGCCGCTGGTGACAGCGGGCCTCGGGCTCGTTCAGGGCCGGGGAAAGACCGGCACCACCTCTTCCTCGGGCCCCAGGTCCAGCCCGGCCGGCCCGATGATCTGCGGGTCCGGTGCGCCGACCACCTCGGGGTCCTTGCCGGTGTAGTCGAAACGGTGCAGCACGTGCCGCATCGCCTCGAGCCGGGCCCGCTTCTTGTCGTTGCTCTTCACCACCGTCCACGGCGCGTCGGCCGTGTCGGTCCAGAAGAACATCGCCTCCTTGGCCTCGGTGTACTCGTCCCACCGGTCGAGTGAGGCGATGTCCATCGGGGACAGCTTCCACTGCCGGACCGGGTCGACCTGGCGGATCGCGAACCGGGTGCGCTGCTCGTTCTGGGAGACGGAGAACCAGAACTTGACCAGCCGGATGCCCGAGCGCACCAGCATTCGTTCCAGCTCCGGGGCCTGCCGCAGGAACTCCAGGTACTCCTTGCGGCTACAGAAGCCCATCACCCGCTCCACACCGGCCCGGTTGTACCAGGAACGGTCGAACAGCACGATCTCACCGGCCGCCGGCAGGTGCGCCAGCCACCGCTGGAAGTACCACTGGGCGGCTTCCCGCTCGTCCGGCTTGGCGAGCGCCACCACCGACGCGCCACGCGGGTTGAGATGCTCCATGAAGCGTTTGATGGTGCCGCCCTTGCCGGCCGCGTCCCGGCCCTCGAAGAGGATCACCAAACGCTCGCCGGACTCCTTGATCCAGTCCTGGAGTTTCAGCAGCTCGATCTGGAGCAGCCGCTTGTCGTGGTCGTACTCCTCGCGGTCCAGTCGCTCGTCGTACGGGTAGTCCTCGCGCCAGGTCTCGACGGGGGTGCCGTCGGGGCGGAGCAGGACAGGGTCGTCGTCGTGGCCGTCGGCCACCCGGTAGTCGGCGGTGAGGTCCAGCAACGCGGAGTCGGCCATGTCGGTGGGACTTACCCTCCCGCGAACCGCGAACCACCTCCCCGGTCGGGTGATCTGCCGAATGCGTCGACCTCAGCTGCGCAGGTAGGAGGCGCCGTTGAGGTCGACGATGGTGCCGGAGGCCCACTCGGACTGCGGCGAGGCCAGCCAGTGCACGGCGGCGGCGATCTCCTCCGGTTGGCCGACCCGGTCGAACGGGCTCTGCGCCCGGATGGCCGCGCCCCGCTCGCCGCGCAGGTGCTCGGTGGTCATGTCGGTCGCCACGAAGCCCGGCGCGACGGTGGCGACAGTGATGCCGTACGGCGCGAGCGCCACGGCGAGCGACTGGCCCAGCGCGTTCAGCCCCGCCTTGCTGGCGCCGTACGCCGGCTGCTCCGGTTCGCCGCGGAACGCGCCACGGGACGAGACGTTGACGATCCTCCCGCCGCGTTCGCGCATGTGCTGGGCGGCGCACCAGGTGACGTTGCCGGCGCCGGTCAGGTTGGTCTCCATGACCTGCCGCCAGCGCTGCTGCCACTCCTCGTACGAGGCGCCGAAGATCGGGTGCGGGTCGTCGCGGTCGCCGTACGTCCCGGCGTTGTTGACGAGCACGTCGAGCCCGCCGAGCAGTTCGGCGGCGCGGTCCACCATGACCCGGACCGCGCCCGGATCGGTGAGGTCGGCGCGGACCACGACGTGCCCGGTGCCCGGCAGTTGCGCGCGCAGTTCCTCGGCCGCGTCGGCGGAGTCGCGGTGGTGGATGGCCACCCGGTCGCCGCCGGCTGCGAACGCCGTCGCCACGGCGCGGCCGATCCCGCGCGAGGCCCCGGTCACGAGTACCGCCCGATCCGTCATGCCGGCCATCCTGCCTCAGCCGTGTCTTCCTCTTCGAACGGGCCGGCGGCGCATGCTGCGCCGGAGCGCCCCGGCCCGTTGGTCCTTACACTGCCCCGATGGGATCCGACTGCCTGTTCTGCCGCATCGTCGCCGGGGAGATCCCGGCCACAGTGGTCCGGGAGACCGAGACCACGCTCGCCTTCCGCGACATCGACCCGAAGGCGCCGGTGCACGTCCTGGTCATTCCGAAGGAGCACTACGCCGACGTCGCCACGCTCGCCCAGGGCGACCCGGCGCTGGCGGCCGACGTGCTGGCGACGTCCGCCGCCGTGGCCGAGGACGAGGGGCTGCTCGGCGACGGTTTCCGGCTGATGTTCAACACCGGCGCGTACGGCGGGCAGGAGGTCTTCCACGTGCACGCGCACCTGCTCGGCGGTGCGCCGCTCGGCCCGATGCTCGCCCGGGACCTCGCGTGACCCCAGGTGCGGCGCCCGGCTCCGGGGTGAACGAGCACCTGGACCGGTTGGTCCGGCGGGTGCAGGCCGACGCCCGGGTGCCGGCGGTGTCCGCGGCACTGCACCGGGCCGACCGACCGCTCTGGAGCTGCACTGTCGGCGAGACCGGCACCGCCGGCCCTCTGGACGCGGGCACCCAGTTCCGGATCGGCTCGATCACCAAGACGTTCACAGCGGTGCTGGTCCTGCAGTGCCGCGACGACGGGCTGCTGGACCTGGACGACCCGGTGGGCCGGCACCTGGACCTTCCGGCGCACGGCGAGCTGACAGTGCGCCGGTTGCTGTCGCACACCGGTGGCCTGCAACGCGAGCCGTTCGGCGATGTGTGGGACAGCCTGCGCGCACCGGACGACCGCCAACTTGTCGCCGAGCTGGACCGGGCCGAGCGGGTGCTGCCGACCGGCCGGCGGTTCCACTACTCGAACCTGGGCGTGGCCGTGCTCGGTCAACTCGTCGCCCGGCTCCGGGGTGGCAGCTGGGCGCAGGCGCTCACCGAGCGGATCCTGACGCCACTGGGGCTGACCGACACCACTGTGACCCCACGGCCGACGGCGGCCACCGGGTTCCTGGTCGACGCGTACTCCGACGAGGCGCACCCGGAACCGCCGACCGACTTCGGCGCGGTCGGCCCGGCCGCCCAGCTCTGGAGCACCGCCACCGACATGGCCCGCTGGGCGGCGTTCCTGGCCGACCCGGCGGCGCTGGACCCGACCGGCGCGGTCCTCGCCCCGGCCACCCTGGACGAGATGCGCTGGCCGCTGACCACCACCGACGAGACGCTCTGGGGCGCGGGCTTCGGGCTCGGGCTGATCCTGATCCCGCAGGGGGAGCGGGTGATGCACGTGGGGCACGACGGGGCGATGCCCGGGTTCCTCGCCGGGGCGTACGGCCGTCGCGGCGGTGACGGCACACCCGGGGCGATGGGCGCCGCGGTGCTCGGCTCGTCCGGCACGGCGAGCGAATTGTTCGATCTGTCGCACCGGCTGCTCGCCGTGGCGGTCGAGCACGACCCGGCCGAGATCGAGCCCTGGCGGCCCGGCGCACCCGCACCGGCGGCCCTGCGGGGTGCTCTCGGCCGCTGGTGGGGAGAGGGCTCCGAGTATGTCTTCTCGTGGCACGACGGCACCCTGCGGGCGCGCGGGGTCGGTGACCCGGCCGGACGTCCGCCGGCGATCTTCACCCCGCTGCCGGACCAGCCGGACGTGTTCCGGGTGGTCTCCGGCCGGGAGGTCGGGGAGCTGCTGCGGCTGACCCGGGACGAGGCCGGCGCTGTGGTCCGGATGCACTGGGCGACGTACCGGTTCACCCGCCACCAGGAGACCTTCGACAGGTACGACTTCCGGGCCGGGAGTTGATCGCGGCCAGCGGAAATGGGCGCGATGCGGCCCGCGTTGAACCGATACGATGGGTGTAACGTCCGCACGCCAGGCCAGGAGGCCGGCGCCGAGATCGAGAGCAGGTGGCGCAGGGCCCTTCGGCCCAACCTATGACCGGCACCCCACCTCCCGGCCCGCCCCGGGTGCAGACCAGGATCACCGTGCCCGACCCGAAGATCATGGTCAATCTGCTCGGCGCAGGCGACGAGATCCTCAGACTCGTCGAACGCTCGGTCACCAGTGACGTGCACGTCCGCGGCAACGAGATCACCATCACCGGTGACCCCGCGGACAACGCCCTCGCCGAGCGGGTCTTCAGCGAGCTCCTCGAACTCATCGAGAAAGGCGAGACCCTGACCAGTGACGCCGTCCGGCGTACCGTCGGCATGCTCGAGCAGGGCAGCGCCGAGCGGCCCGCCGAGGTCCTGACACTCAACATCCTCTCCCGGCGCGGGCGCACCATCCGCCCCAAGACGCTCGGGCAGAAGAAGTACGTCGACGCGATCGACACCCACACCATCGTCTTCGGCATCGGCCCGGCCGGCACCGGAAAGACCTACCTGGCGATGGCGAAGGCCGTCCAGGCGTTGCAGGCCAAGCAGGTCAACCGGATCATCCTCACCCGGCCGGCGGTCGAGGCGGGCGAGCGACTGGGCTTCCTGCCCGGCACGCTCAACGAGAAGATCGACCCGTACCTGCGCCCGCTCTACGACGCGCTGCACGACATGCTCGACCCGGAGACCATCCCGAAGCTGATGGCCGCCGGCACGATCGAGGTCGCCCCCCTCGCCTACATGCGGGGTCGGACGCTCAACGACGCGTTCATCATCCTGGACGAGGCGCAGAACACCACGCCCGAGCAGATGAAGATGTTCCTCACCCGACTCGGCTTCAACTCCAAGATCGTCGTGACCGGTGACATCACCCAGGTGGACCTTCCCGGCGGGACGAGCAGCGGCCTGCGGGTGGTTCGGGAGATCCTGGAAAACGTCGAGGACGTGCACTTCTCCCAGTTGTCCAGCTCTGACGTGGTCCGCCACCAGCTGGTCGGGGAGATCGTCGACGCGTACGCCCGCTGGGACGCCGAGCGGGAGAACCAGCAGGCGCAGGGCGTTCACGCCGTGCCTGGGCGACCCGCCCAGGGCGGCCGGGCCGCCCGCCGCCGCTAAAGCAGAGGAAAGCAGTTGTCCATCGAGATCGCCAACGAGTCCGGTGTCGACGTCGACACCGACGCCGTGCTCGCCGTCGCCCGGCACGCCCTCGACGAGATGGGGGTCAACCCCCTCGCCGAGCTGTCAGTGCTGCTGGTCGACATCGACTACATGACCGAGCTGAACCACCGCTGGATGGGTGGCGACGGCCCGACCGACGTGCTCGCCTTCCCCATGGACGAGGGCAGCGTCGACCACGGCCCGGGTGAGTCGGCGCCGGCCGGCGGCGAGCCCGCACTGCTCGGCGACATCGTGCTCTGCCCGGAGGTGGCGGCCAAGCAGGCCGCGACCGCCGGGCACGCGCCGGCCGACGAGCTGCACCTGCTCACCGTGCACGGTGTGCTGCACCTGCTCGGCTACGACCACGCCGAGCCGGAGGAGGAGCGGGAGATGTTCGCACTCCAGGCTCGGCTGCTGGCGAGCTGGCGGTCGACCCGCACCCAGTGATGTCCACTCCTCCGTTACTCGCGGCCGGCGCCACCGCCGGCCTTCCCGACTTTCAGCTGATCGTCTTCGCGGCCGGTCTGGTGGTGCTGGCCGGCCTGATCGCGATGACCGAGGCGGCCCTCGCCGCTGTGTCACCGGCCCGAGCCGCCGAGCTGGCCCGCGACGGCGTGCGCGGCGCCCGTACCCTCCAGGTCGTGGCCGGCGACGTCGTCCGGCACCTCAACCTGCTCCTGCTGTTGCGGCTGCTTGCCGAGCTGACCGCCACCACGCTGGTGGCGCTCGTGGCGGTGGACAGCTTCGGCGCCGGCTGGCGGGCCGCGCTGGTGACCGCCGGCGCGATGACGGTGGTCAGCTTCGTGGTCGTGGGCGTCGCCCCGCGCACCATCGGCCGGCAGCACGCCTACGCCGTGGGTCGTGCGGTGGCGCCCCTGGTCCGCTGGTTGGGCCGGGCGCTCAACCCGCTCGCGTCGCTGCTGATCCTGATCGGCAACGCGGTCACCCCGGGGCGCGGCTTCCGGGAAGGCCCGTTCGCCACCCAGGTGGAGCTGCGGGAGCTGGTCGACCTGGCCGAGCAGCGCGGCGTGGTCGAGCACGGCGAACGCCAGATGATCCACTCCGTCTTCGCGCTCGGCGACACCATCGCCCGTGAGGTGATGGTGCCGCGTACCGAGATGGTGTGGATCGAGGAGGGCAAGACGCTCGCGCAGGCGCTGGCGCTCTTCCTGCGCTCCGGTTTCTCCCGCATCCCGGTGATCGGCGAGAGCGTGGACGACGTGCTGGGGGTGCTCTACCTCAAGGACCTGATCCGGCGCTCCCGTGGCGGGGACCCGGAGGCCGAGCAACTGCCGGTGGCCGAGCTGATGCGCCCGGCGACCTTCGTACCGGAGTCGAAACCGGTCGACGACCTGCTGTCCGAGATGCAGGCGGCCCGCAACCACCTGGTCATCGTGGTCGACGAGTACGGCGGCACCGGCGGTCTGGTCACCATCGAGGACATCCTCGAGGAGATCGTCGGTGAGATCACCGACGAGTACGATGTCGAGCGCCCGCCCGTCGAACGTCTGGCGGACTCCTCGGTGCGGGTGACTGCTCGCCTGCCGGTGGAGAATCTCGGCGAGATGTTCGAGACCGACCTGCCCACCGACGAGGTGGAGACGGTCGGCGGTCTGCTCGCCCAGTCGCTGGGGCGGGTGCCGATCCCGGGTGCCGAGGCCGAGGTCGCCGGTCTCCGTCTGGTCGCCGAGGGCACCACCGGCCGGCGCAACCGGATCGACACCGTCCTGGTCAGTCGGGTGGAGCCGGGCGACGAGCAGGACACCGCGGGGCGCGGCGCGCACGCCGGCCCGGGGGACGACACTGACAACTATCGAGACGACGAGAGGCAACCCGCCGATGCCTGACACACCCGCCGCGCCTGCCGCCCGGCCCACCCCCACCGCGTCGGGCGCCCTGAGCGCCGAGGACGGCAAGCTCGTCGTCCTGGCCCGGGGAGCCCGCGCGCGGGTCGGTGCCGTGGAGGGCGCCGCGGTTCGCGACCAGGACGGCCGGACGTACGCGGCGGCCAGTGTCGCGCTGCCGTCGTTGACGCTCACCGCGTTGCAGCTGGCGGTCGCTTCGGCCGTGGCGGCCGGGGCGACTCGGTTGGAGGCGGCGGTGGTGGTCACCGAGGCGTCGACGCTGGATGGTGCCGGGCACGCTGCGGTACGCGACCTCGCGGCGGACGCACCGGTCCACGTGGCCGCTCCGGACGGCACTGTCCTCGGCACGGTGACGCAGTGAGCCCGGTGCAGGACCCGGAGGCGCGTCCGTACCGGGCCGGGTTCGGCTGCTTCGTCGGTCGCCCCAACGCCGGCAAGTCGACGCTGACGAACGCCATCGTCGGCACCAAGATCGCCATCACCTCGAACAAGCCGCAGACCACCCGGCACGTCATCCGCGCGGTGCTGCACCGACCGGAGTCGCAGCTGGTCCTCGTCGACACGCCGGGCCTGCACCGCCCCCGTACGCTGCTCGGCGAGCGTCTCAACGACCTGGTCCGGTCCACCTGGACCGAGGTCGACGTGATCGGCCTGTGCATCCCCGCCGACGAGCCGGTCGGGCGCGGTGACCGGTTCATCACCGGCGAGTTGGCCGAGTTGAAGGCGACAGTGCTGGCGGTGGTCACCAAGACCGATCTGGTGGACAAGCGCCGCCTGGCCGAGCAGCTGCTGGCGGTCAGCAAGATGGGGGAGTTCGCCGAGATCGTGCCGGTGAGCGCGGTGTCCGGGCACCAGGTGGACACCCTCGTCGACGTGATGACCAAGTACCTGCCACCGTCGCCGCAGCTCTACCCGGACGACATGCTCACCGACGACCCGGAACAGGTGCTGGTCGCCGAGCTGATCCGGGAGGCCGCCCTGGAGGGGGTCCGCGACGAGCTGCCGCACTCCATCGCCGTGGTGGTGGAGGAGATGATCCCCGAGGGTCAGGTCATGAAGATCTACGCCGACCTGTACGTGGAGCGGCCCAGCCAGAAGGCCATCGTGCTCGGGCACAAGGCGAGTCGGCTCAAGGAGGTCGGCACCAACGCCCGCAAGCAGATCGAGGAGCTGCTCGGCGGTCGGGTCTACCTCGACCTGCACGTGCGGGTCGCGAAGGATTGGCAGCGCGACCCGAGGCAACTGCGCAAGCTGGGCTTCTGACCCACCTCGTCGACCGTGCCCGACCGGCGGCACTATCGCCCTCGGTCGGGCCGCCGGGGATGTTCACGCTCGGTTGAGATGGCTGTCGTTTGGTGCGGGCGCCACGCAGGGTAGGAAAGTTCTACCCCGCGTCCCCGACCGAGATGCAGGCTGATGCGCAACAGGTACCTCGACCTCCTCCGTGCCCTGGCCATCGTTCGAGTGGTGGTCTACCACGTCACCGGATGGGCGACCCTCACCCTCGTCTTCCCCGCCATGTCGGTGATGTTCGCGCTGGCAGGCTCGCTGATGGCCGCGTCGCTGACCCGGGTCGGGCCGGCGGCGGTCGGGCGTCGGCTGCGTCGACTGCTGCCGTCGCTGTGGGTGCTCGCTGTGGTCTTCGTGCCGGCCATGCTGTTCAGCGGGTTGTCGGTGACCCCTCGGGTGCTGCTGTGGCTGTTCCCGATCACCGACCCGCCGGCCAATCACTGGGGCGCGCTGGCGCTGAGCATCATCTGGTACCTGCGTGACTATCTCTGGTTCGTGCTCGCCTCGCCGGTCGCGCTCTGGCTGTTCCGGCGTGCCCCGCTGATGACCCTGCTCGCCCCGTACGTCCTGCTGGTGACGATCGAGGTGGGGATCTACCCGGCGCCGCCGGTGCTGCGCGAGTTCGGGCTCTACTTCGGTGCGTGGCTGCTCGGCTTCGCCCACCAGGCCGGGATGCTGCGCCGACTCTCCGGCCGGGTGTTGTACCCGGTGGCGCTCGCCCTCGCCGTGGGCGGCGGCGCCTGGATCGTCGCGCATCCCGGGCCGCGCGGGTACGACCTGAACGACAACCCCCTGGGCAACGCCCTCTGGTCGGCCGCGTTCATCCTGATCGTGCTGGGCCGGGCGCCGGCCGGGGTGGCCTGGCTGAGCCGGAGCCGACCGGCCGACCGGGCGGTGACAGTGCTCAACCGGCGGGCGCTCACCGTCTACCTCTGGCACATGCCGTTCGTGGTGGCGCTCACTCCGCTGGTCGACGTGGTGGGCTGGTCCCACCAGGACCCGGTGGGCCTGGCCATCCGGGTGCTGCTGGTCTTCGCCCTGGTGGGGCTGGTCACCCTGGCCGTCGGCTGGGTCGAGGACGTCGCGGCCCGCCGCCGTCCGGAGCTGATCCCTGGTGGTCCGGTGGAGTCCGCCGACGCGGCGGCCCGGTCGGGTGCCGACTCCAGGGCCCGACCGGGTGCCGACGCTGCTGACGCTACCGGGGCGACCGTCGGACGAGCTGTGGCGCCGGCGCAGCGCACGGCCGGGGCCAACGTCGAGATCAGCGCTGGCTGATCGTGAGGTTGCCGCTGTTTGCCGAACCGTCGAGCACCAGGGACGCCGCCGGGTTGTCGGTGACGGTGACGGTCTTGTCGCCGGAGTCGGCGCTGGACCGGACCCGGTAGCTGCCCTGCGGCACCACAAGCGTGACGTCACCGCTGGAGGCGTGGACCCGGGCCGAGGCGGGCTTGTCCAGCTCGACGTTGACATTGCCCGAGCTGGCCTCGGCGTCGACAGTGCCGCCCAACCGGCGTGCGCTGATGTCTCCGGACGAGGCGCGCAGCCGTACCGCCGCGGCGGCCTCACTCACCTCGATGTTGCCGGAACGGGCCTCCACCCCGACCGCGCCCGACGCACCGGAGATCCGCACGTCGCCCGAGCGCACCTGCAGCTCCACGGTGCCGACCCGACTCAGCTCGACGTTGCCGGAGCTGGTCTCGCCCTGCACCGCCACACCCTCCGGCACCGTCACCTCGTACGAGACACTGCACCGTGAGCCACAGTCGGTGTCCAGCACCAGCTCGCTGCCCTTGATCTCGTAGCGGGTGTTGTCCGGTTCGCCGCCCTGGTAGCGAACCACTCGCTTGATCCGCACCTCGGACGCCGGGCCGGTGCCGCGGACCACCACGTCGCCCGAGCCCCCGGAGAGCCGGACCGTGGTGATCCGTACCGCCTCGGTGTTGTCGTAGTCGAGCCGACGGAACGACAGGTTGTCGCACCCGGTGAGCACGATGAGCGTGGTGGCGAGCCCTAGCGCGACGGGAGCGGCGACGCGACGACGGCGGGGGGTGGTGGTCAGGTGCAGTGCCATGACCAGCACGCTACGACCGAGCACGAGGTGGCCGCATCGGGGTTCATCCGCGCTTGCACCCCGAACCAACCCTGATTTCACACCCCGAGGGAGAATGGTCCGATGGCCGGGTATCGCCGACAGCTCTACCGCGACGACGCGGTGGTGCTGCGTGTGCAGAAGCTCGGCGAGTCCGACCGGATCATCACCCTGCTCACCCGCCGGCACGGCCGGCTGCGGGCTGTGGCTCGAGGGATCCGCCGCACCACCAGCAAGTTCGGCGCCCGGCTGGAGCCGTTCGGCCACGTCGACCTCCAGCTCGCCGGTGACCCGAAGGGCAACCACGGCAGTTCTCTGCACACGGTGAGCCAGGTCGAGGGCATCGACCTGTACGGGAAGCGGTTCCTGGGCGACTATCCGCGCTACACGGCGGCCAGCGCGATCGCCGAGACCGCCGAGCGGCTGACCCCGGTGGAACGGGAGCCGTCGCTGCGGCTGTTCCAGCTCACCATTGGCGCGCTGAAGGCGCTGTCCCGGGGTGAGCACGCCACCACCCTGGTGCTCGACGCGTACCTGCTGCGCGGGATGTCCCTGGCCGGCTGGGCGCCGGCGCTGGTCGCCTGTGCGGTCTGCGGGACGCCCGGGCGGCACCGGGCGTTCTCGGTGCCGGCCGGCGGCGCGGTCTGTCCGGATTGTCGGCCACCCGGAGCGGCTCATCCCGCCCCGGCCACCATCGATCTGATGTCCGCGTTGACCTCCGGCGACTGGGTGATCGCCGACGCCACCGACGCCGCCGTACGTCGGGAGTGCAGTGGGCTTGTCGCGGCTCACCTGCAGTGGCACCTGGAGCGCGCGCTACGCTCGCTGCCGCTGGTCGACCGGGGTTCCTCGGCGGCCGGCACGGCCCCGCAGCCGGAGGGCACCGGGGCCGTGGTGCTCCGGCCACGCGGCGACGTCGAGGCCGGGGCGGACGGCGCGAACAGGGAGTGACCGAGTGATCCGATCGAAGAAGGCCGGCCGGCGCGAGCCGACGCCGCCGGTGCCACACCCGTCCGGGGCCCGCCCCCCGGCGCTGCCCACCGAGGCGGTGCCGAAGCACGTGGCGGTGGTGATGGACGGCAACGGCCGCTGGGCCAAGGACCGCGGGCTGCCCCGCACCAAGGGGCACGAGGCGGGGGAGCACAGCCTCTTCGACACCATCGAGGGCGCCATCGAGATGGGCATCCCGTACCTGTCGGCGTACGCGTTCTCCACTGAGAACTGGCGGCGCTCGCCCGACGAGGTCCGGTTCCTGATGGGGTTCAACCGGGACGTGATCCGTCGCCGCCGTGACCAGTTGGTCGACCTGGGCGTACGGGTGGTGTGGTCGGGCCGGCCCGGTCGGCTGTGGAAGAGCGTCATCTCCGAGTTGCAGACCGCCGAGGAGATGTCCCGCGACAACTCGACGCTGACCCTCCAGTTCTGCGTCAACTACGGCGGGCACGCCGAGATCGGTGACGCCGCCGCCGCGATCGCGCGGGACGTGGCGGCCGGCCGGCTGGATCCGGCGAAGGTCACCGAGAAGACCGTGGCGAAGTACCTCTACCACCCGGAGATCCCGGAGGTGGACCTGTTCCTGCGCCCCTCCGGGGAGGAGCGGATCTCCAACTTCCTGCTCTGGCAGACCGCGTACGCCGAGTTGGTCTTCCTGGACACGCTCTGGCCCGACTTCGACCGTCGCCACCTCTGGTACGCGTGCGAGTTGTACGCCCAGCGGGACCGACGCTTCGGCGGCGCGCTGCCCAACCCGGTCGCCCCGGTTATCTGAGCCGACGCGCTTACCCGCACGTCACTCTGGGTATCAGAGACGTCAGAAGTCACTGACGGAGGTGAACCCACATGATCCAGAAGCGCATTGCCCAGTGGGCGGTGATGGCGATCGCGGTGCCGCTGGCCGCGGCCGGTGCCCGCCGGCTCAGCCACACCCTGGAGGCCCGGCGTGGTCCCTCCGGGGCGACCCGGTTGCTGACCAAGGGTGCGGACCTGATCCGTCCGCAGAAGGCCAAGCGCCGCCGCTTCTTCTGACCACCCCAACTGTCCCCGGCGCCCTCCGCACCCCTCGTGCGGGGGGCGCCGCCGCATCCCTCCCGCCCCGCTCCGCATCCGCGCTCCGCCCCGCTCCGCTCCGCCCGTCGATCATGGAGTGGTGATGGCCGGATTGGGGGCATTTGTGACTTATGTTCATCACCACAACTCGATGATCGAAGCGACCCGGGGTCGGGCGCGCGGCCGGTGGGCGGGTTGGGGTGAGTGCGCTCGTTTCGGGGTCCTGCGCAAGGGCGGCGGGTAGGGTCCGGAGGTGGTGGGACGACGGCGGTTGGGGGGCAGATGCGCGATCTCCGCTTTAAGATGATCATGGCGTTGAACGCCGCCGACCTGGGCGACCCGATGTGCGAGCAGGTGGCCGAGATCTGTGCCGAGATCGCCGAGCAGCACTGCGCCGAGTTTGGCCACACACCTCAGCTGCGCACCGGTGAGATCGCCGAACTGGCCACCGGTGAGCCGGCCCTGACCTGGGCGCCGTCGACCCCCGACGCCGGGCAGCGTGCGTGGTGACCGCGCCCGCTGTCGACATCCGTCGTGCCGATGATCGCTTCGCCACTCGGATCTCCTGGCTGGACTCCAAGCACTCCTTCTCGTTCTCCCGGCACTACGACCCGGCCAACACCCACCACGGCCTGCTGCTGGTCAACAACGACGACGTGGTCCGACCCGGCGCTGGCTTCGAGACCCACCCGCACCAGGACATGGAGATCGTGACCTGGGTGCTGCGCGGTTCCCTGGTGCACCAGGACTCCACCGGGCACTCCGGAGTGATCTACCCGGGCCTGGCCCAGCGGATGAGCGCCGGCACCGGCATCCTGCACTCGGAGAAGAACGACGCCTGGCGGCTCAACAACCAGGAGCCGCACACCGACCCGGTGCACTTCGTGCAGATGTGGGTGCTCCCCGACGAGCAGGGCGTCGACCCCGGCTACGAGCAGCTCGAGATCGAGGACGAGCTGCTCCGCGGGGGCCTGGTGCCGATCGCCTCCGGAATGGACCGCTACGACGGCGCGTCCGCGATCCGGATCCGCAACCGGTACACGACACTGCACGCCGCCCGTCTCGCCCCCGGCGACGAGGTCACCATCCCGGACGCGCCCTACGTGCACGTCTACGTGCCCGACGGCACTGTGACCCTGGAGGGCAGCGGTCCGCTCGGCAGCGGCGACGCGGCCCGGCTCACCATGACCGGTGGCCGACGGGTGACCGCCGACGAACCGGCCGAGATCCTCGTCTGGGAGATGCACGCCACTGTCGCCTGACCGTCACCCGCGCGGCCTCACCCACGATCTCGCCCGAACGTGGATGTAGTGGCCTCCCCGTCGGGGGAGACCACTACATCAAGGATCGAGCAGGGTCACCGTGGCGCGCAGGGCGCCACCCCGGCTACGCCGGCGACTCGGTGCGGTCGGCGGCCCAGGTGGTGTGGAACGAGCCCTCGCGGTCCACCCGCTGGTAGGTGTGCGCGCCGAAGTTGTCCCGCAGACCCTGGATCAGCGCGGCGGGCAGCCGCTCCGCGCGCAACGCGTCGAAGTACGCCAACGACGACGAGAACGCCGGCGTCGGCACACCGGCCCGGGTCGCGTCGGCCACCACCCGTCGCCAGCTCGGCACGCCAGCGCTGACCGCCTCGGCGAAGTACGGCGCCACCAGCAGCGTCGGCAGGTCGGGCTGCTCGTCGTACGCCTCACGGATCCGGTTGAGGAAGCGGGCCCGGATGATGCAGCCGCCCCGCCAGATCGTCGCGGTGCCGCCAAGGTCGATGTCCCAGTTGTATTCCTGGCTGCCCGCGCGAATGTGGTCGAAGCCCTGCGCGTACGCGACGATCTTGGAGGCGAGCAGCGCCCGGCGGACGTCCTCGACGAACGTGTCCCGGTCGGTGACCTGCCACTTGTCACCCGCGTCGGGGAACGCCCGGCGGGCCGCCTCACGCTGGTCGACGTGCCCGGAGAGCGAACGGGCGAACGTCGCCTCGGCGATCCCGGTGATCGGGATGCCCAGGTCCAGGGCACTCTGCACGGTCCACCGACCGGTGCCCTTCTGCTCGGCCCGGTCCTGCACGATGTCCACGAACGACCGGCCGGTCGCCGCGTCGGTGTGCGCGAGCACGTCAGCGGTGATCTCGATGAGGAACGACTCCAGCTCGCCGTTGTTCCACTCTCGGAAGATCTCCGCGATCTCGGCCGGCGTTGCGTCCAGGCCGGCCCGGAGCAGGTCGTACGCCTCGGCGATGAGCTGCATGTCGGCGTACTCGATGCCGTTGTGCACCATCTTGACGAAGTGCCCGGCGCCGTCCGGCCCGACGTGCGTGCAGCACGGCACGCCGTCCACCTGGGCGGCGATCTTCTCGAACATCGGGCCGAGCTTCGCGTACGACTCGGCGGAGCCGCCCGGCATGATGCTCGGCCCACGCAGCGCGCCCTCCTCGCCACCGGAGACGCCGGTGCCGCTGAAGTGCAGCCCCTGCGCCCGCAGCGCCTCTTCCCGGCGACGAGTGTCGGCGAAGTGGGCGTTGCCACAGTCGACGATGATGTCGCCCTCGTCGAGCAGAGGCACCAACTCGTCGATCACCGCGTCGGTGGGCGCGCCGGCCTTCACCATGACGATGACCGCGCGGGGTCGTTCCAGTGACGCCACGAAATCGGCCATCGTCTCGCCCGGCAGGAACGTCCCCTCGTCGCCGTGCTCGGCGACCAGGCTGCGGGTGCGCTCCGGCGAGCGGTTGTGCACTGCCACCGTGAAGCCGTTGCGGGCCAGGTTGCGGGCCACATTGCGACCCATCACCGCCAGCCCGGTCACACCGATTTGTGCCCTCGCCTGATCAGCCATTCGTGCCGCCACCTCTCGTCACACCACTATCAGCGCTTGGAAACTTACCGTGATGTGAGCCGATACGGACCAGTGATCGACGTCCCGTTACTGCACGTGATGTGGACATCGCCGCTGGCGGCTCGGGCTATCGACACTGGTCGGCGAGCCCCGCACAGGGAAACGTGTCGTCATCCGGCGCCGCGCGCGTCAGCCTTCGGCGAGACGGGCTTCGATTCGGGCGATCTTCCCGGTCAGCGCGTCGGTGACCCCGGGCCGGACGTCGGCCTTGAGCACCACACTCACCCGGGGCGCCCGCGCGGCGACCACGTCGACCGCCTGCTTCACCACCGCCATCACCTCGTCCCACTCGCCCTCGACGGTGGTGAACATGGCATCGGTCCGGTTGGGCAGGCCGGACGCACGGACCACCCGCACCGCCTCGGCGACCAGGTCACCCACGGAGTCGTCGCCGCCGAGCGGGGTGATCGAGAACGCGATCAGCATGTGCCGATCCTGTCAGTAAAAAGGGATGCGCGTCGGTCGGGCGGTGGCTACGGTACGAACATGCGTAACTGACGCCCCACTTCCGAGCCGGCCCGCCGTCCCGCGTCGCGGTCCGCGCGCTCCCGGGCGTCCCGCATTCCCTCCCCGCCGTTCGGCGGCGATGGCCCTGCCTGGCCCCGGTGAGCAGTCCCTTCCCCACTCGACCGTCGCGCAACGGCGGTCACCAGCCGATCCGACCGACCGCCGCAGCGCGGGACCGGCCGTGCCGGTCGGCAATGAAGGAGGCCCGGATGCCTGCCAGGCGTAACCCGAAGAAGACCCGTACCCCGAGAACGACGCCGCTCGGCGTCGACCCGGCGGCCGCCCACGGCCCGCTCCCCACCACCCTCCCGGCCCTCGACCCCGCTGTCGAACCGGCCCTGCCGGCGCTGCGGGCCGAGCCGGCGCTGCCGGCGGTGCTGGTGGAACCGGCCCTGCCGGCCGAGCCGGCCCTGCCGGCGGTGCTGGTGGAGCCGGCATCTGGCCTGGGCGAGGTGGCGCCGCCGGTCGATGTGCCGGCAGCGGTCGACGCGCCGACGGTGGGAGATCTGCCCAAGCCAGCCGCACGACCGAAGGCGCCGACAGCAGGGCCACCGCAGGGTGGCGGCAACCGCTCCGGCGGCCGCAGCCAGCAGGCCGGCCAGGCCCGCCGCTACGCCTTCCGCCGCAGCTGATCGAGCCGCCCACCCCGCCCCGCCCGCCCGAGGCCGCCCGGCCCCGCCGCGCCCCACCCCGCCCCGGATCGCCCGGCCTAACCCACCCCGCCCCGGATCGCCCGGCCTAACCCACCCTGCCCCGGGCCGCCCGGCCCCGCTGCGCCCCGTGATCTTGCACTTCCTGTCCTCGCATAAACGGTATATCGGGATGAACCAACAACAGAATTCGCAAGATCGGCGTAGGCGGGCGAGGGCGGGGGCGCTGGGCGCGGGGTGGTGACAGCAACATCAGGGATGTAGTGGCCTCCATGGCGAGCGAGGCCACTACATCCCTGATGTTGTGTGGATCTTGGCCCAGCGGGGGGTGGGCGGGGTCAGCTGATCAGGGGGCGGAAGGCGCCTAGGAGGATGCTTGTGGTCAGGGCGGCTCCGGCCAGCACGAACGCCCCGGCGATGAGGAGGGCGTCGGCGCGGGTGAAGTGCTGCCGCCGGGCGACGGTACGCGGGGTGCCGGCGTCGAATTCGCGGGCGTCCATCGCCACCGCCAGCCGGGTGCCCCGGCGGATCGCCCCGACCAGCAGGGCGAACGCGGTGGAGGCGAACAGCCGCAGCTTGGCCACCGGATCGCGGCCGGCGTCCACCCCGCGCGCCCGGCGGGCCATGCTGATCATCTGCCATTCCTGACCGAGCAGCGGCACCAGCCGGAACGCCGCCAGCGCCCCGATGGCGAACCGGGCCGGCGCCTTCGCGTTCTGGACCAACGCGTCGGCCAGGTCGGTGGGGTCGGTGGTCGCGAAGACGATCACACCGGGCAGCGCCACCGCGAACACCCGAAGCACCAGGCCGAGCGCGGTGAGCAGCACGCCGGTGCTCACCAACACCGGCCCGGCGTCCAACAGGACCCGGCCGGACCGGTCGGCGGCGAACAGCACCAGGATGCCGGCGGCGCTGAGCAGTAGGCGTAGGCGCACCGGAGAAACCAGTGGGGCCCGGCCGCGGCTGGGGTCCGTTCCCGGATTCGCGGGGCAGCGGGGCGTCGGCCGCCGTGCTAGAAACTCTCCGACGTGGCACGGGCGGGGCGTGCCGCGCGAACGGGGAGCGGTCTGGTGGAACAACAGGAGGCGGCCGGAGATCTCAACTCCGAACTGCTGGCCAGCGACGTGTGGACCGATGAGATGCTGGCCGGCGCCGGCATACCGGTGGTGGATGTCCCGTTCGTGACGGTCGGCGGCGGGATCGGCTCCTTCGTCACTGTGGACTACCTCCGCATCGCCGGAGTGGCTGCCGACCGGATCCGGGTGCTGTCCAACATCGACCATCCCTGGCAGACGTACGAATATCTGACCCGGGTGTCGCAGATTCCGCGCCACGAGCGGATCCGCTCCGACTCGTCCTCCCGGCCCGACAACATCTGGGGCTTCCCGTCGTACGCGGTGGCGGAGGCCTGGCAGGAGCGCAGCCTTCGGCCGCTGCTGCACGTGCTGGGTGAGCCGCTGTTCACCGACTACTGGACGCCCCGGGCCGGGCAGGTGTTCGCCGGCCTGGAGCGGGAGGCGGAGCGGATCGGATACCGGGACATGCTGGTCGACGGCGTGGTGCGGATGGTCCGGCGGCGTGCCGGGGGCGGCTACTTCACCATCCTCACTCCGCCGGCCGGCAGCTCGTCGACCCGGCGGGTTGCCTACCGGTCCCGATTCGTGCACCTCGCGGTCGGCTATCCCGGCCTGCGTTTCCTGCCGGACCTGCAGCAGTTCCGCGAGACCCACCAGGATTTCGAGCACGTGGTCAACGCCTACGAGCCGCACGAACACGTGTACGAGGTGCTCAAGACCCGGCCGGGCACCGTGCTGGTCCGGGGCGGCGGCATCGTCGCGTCCCGGGTGCTGCAGCGCCTGATGGACGACCGGGAACGGCACGGTCTGGGTACCGAGATCGAGCACCTGTTCCGCACCTATGTCAGCGGCGCGCACGGGCCGCACCCGTGGCTGCGCCGCCGGGGCGGCGACGGATGGGCGTACCAGGGGTTCAACTATCCCAAGTCGGTGTGGGGCGGCCAGCTCAAGGCCCGGATGCGCCGCCTCGAGGGCGCGGACCGGGCCGCCGCGTACGCCGCGATGGGCGGCACCAACACGCCGAAGCGCCGCCGCTGGCAGGAACAGATGCGCGCCGGCCGGAAGGGCGGCTGGTACCGCACCTGGCAGGGCACGGTCGACCAGGTGGAACCGACCGCCGACGGCCGGATCGCCAGCCGGGTCACCGGCGACGCCGGCACGAGGACGCTGCTCGCGGACTACGTCATCGACTGCACCGGCTTGGAGGCCGACATCGCCGAGCACCGAGTCATCGCGGACCTGCTCGAACATGGCGGCGCCGGCCGCAACCCGGTCGGCCGCCTCGACGTGGAGCGGCACTTCGAGGTACGCGGGACAGCGAGCGGCGACGGTGCCCTCTACGCCTCGGGCACGGCTACCCTCGGCGGCTACTTCCCCGGCGTGGACACCTTCCTGGGGTTGCAGATCGCAGCCCAGGAGATCGCCGACGACCTGGCGCGCCGAGGCTTCGGCGCCCGCCTCGGGCCGGTGCGCTCCACCGTGGAGTGGGTGCGGTGGATGCGTGGCCGGCCTGCCGGTCAGAAGGGCTGAGACGATGGTGCCCACCCTCGCCGGACGGATCCAGACCCGGCTCGTGCTCCTGGCGGTCGTCGGCTCACTCGTGACCGCGATCGTGACCCCGCTGCTGCCCTCCGGTGTCGGCTACCGGGACACCTTCGGGGTGCTGCTCGCCGTCGCCGTCCTCGGCGTCGGCTGGGAGCTGGTCTACCACCTGCTCATGCAGTTCCGCTGGGAGAAGGACTGGCCGCTGCTGTTCGGTCTGGGCACGGGGGTGCCCGAGGCGGCGCTGATCTGGCTGCTGCTCGACCACCACGCGCTGCCGGGGCTCGCCGGGCCACCTCCGCTCGGTGCGTTCCTGCTGCACTTCTCGGCGGTCTGGCTGGCGGTCTGGCTGGTCGCCAACGGCCCGATGCGGGTGCCGTTCCTGCGCTGGCGCTTCTTCGGCGGGCGGCTCGGGTGAGCGGCCGGGAGCCGGACCCGGCCGTGCCGTTCACCGCGGTGCTGCTCGTCGCCGGCGCCACCGAGGTGGTCGCGACGACGGCCGGTGAGCCGACGGTCGTGCTGCCGGCGATGGTCGAGGGCGTGGACTGCCGGAACGGCCACTTCAACGACCCCGGGCTGCGCTACTGCCAACGCTGCGGCATCGCCATGCATCAGCAGACGCTCGCCACCCGGCTGGCGCCGCGGCCGCCGCTCGGCGTGCTGCTCACCGACGATGGGGTCACCTTCCGGCTGGACACGGACTATGTCGTCGGGCGCCGTCCGGAGCAGCATCCGGACGTCCGGGCCCGGCGGGCGCGGCAGGTCCGGCTCACCGGCGAGATCTCCGGAGTCTCCCGCCTGCAGTTGCGGATCCAGCTGCGCGGCTGGCAGGTGGCGGTGGTGGACCTAGGCTCCGCCAACGGCACCATGCTGCGCGAGGCAGCGGACGCCGACACCCGGCGGGTGCCCGCCGGCGAGCCGGTCGTGATCCGGCCCGGCACCCAGATCGAGTTCGCCGCACGGTGGCTGCGGTACGAATCCCACCGGAACCCCTGAGGAAGCCCGTGCGCGGCATCGCCGACTACACCTTCATCCGCCCGCTCGGCTCAGGTAACCACGGGACCTTCTACCTGGCGAACCGGCCGGCCCGGCTCCCGATCCCGGCCGACCTGGTCGCCGTCAAGGTGCTGCACGCCGAGTCCGAGGAGACGGCGTTCCGGCGGGCGACCCGAGAGCTCGCCGCGTTCGCCGCGGTCAGGTCCCCGTGCCTGGTCGACCTGTACGACGCGGGTCAGCACGACGGCTTCTTCTACTACTCGACCGAATACCTGCCGGACGGCTCGCTAGCCCAGCCCGCCGTACCGGTCGACCGGTCGACCGCGCTGCGGGCGCTCGCCGACGCGGCCCGGGCGCTGTCGGCCCTGCACGCTGCGGGCATCGCGCATCGCGACATCAAGCCGGGGAACGTGCTCCTGCGCGACGGTGGCGGTCGGCTGGCCGACCTCGGCCTCTCGCAGATCTTCACCGAGGGCGCCACCATCACCGGGATGGGGTCGGCCGACTCGGTCGAGTACGTCGACCCGGCGGTGCTCCTCGGCGACCCCGCCGGACCCGACGGTGACGTCTGGTCCCTCGGCGCGACCGTGCACCGGGTGCTCGCCGGCAGCGGCGTCCACGGCGAGTTGCCCCCGGGAAACGCGCTGCTCGCCCTGCGGGCGGTGCTCGCGCGGCCGCCCCGCGTCGACCCCGACCTGCCGGACGCGCTGCGCGGGCTGGTGGCGGACTGCCTGGCGCCCGCGGGCGACCGTCCCACCGCGGCGCAGGTCGCGGCCCGGCTCGACGGGATCGCCGCGGAGAACGAGGCGTGACCGCGCACGCGGTCGGCCAACTCCTGCTCGCCCTGGCCGTCGTGATTGCGCTCGCCCGCCTGCTCGGGGCGGCGGCGAAGCGCCTCGGGCAGCCGCCGGTGGTGGGCGAGATCGTGGCCGGTGTGCTGCTCGGTCCGACCATCTTCGGCGCCGAGCTGAGCGGGCGGCTGTTCCCCACCGAGATCCGGCCCGCCCTGTCCGGGCTCGCGAACGTCGGTCTCGTGCTGTTCATGTTCATCATCGGCTACGAGCTGGACCAGTCCCTGGTGCGGGGCCGGCTGCGGGCGGCGGCCGCGGTCTCGCTGGGATCGATCGTCGTGCCACTTGGCCTCGGCGTCGGTCTGGCCGGGTGGTTGGCGGGGCGGCACGACGTCGACCGGGTGGTGCCGTTCGCGTTGTTCCTCGGCGCCGCGATGGCGGTCACCGCCTTTCCGGTGCTGGCGCGGATCCTCGCCGATCGGGGGATGGTCCGGACGGAGTTGGGCGGGCTGGCGCTTGCGAGCGCCGCCGTCGACGACGTGGTCGCCTGGTGCCTGCTGGCCGGGGTCGTCGCGGTGGGCGGTGCGGAGGCCGGATTCCCGTGGCAGGTGCTGCTCGTGGCACCGTACCTGCTGGTGATGTTCGGCTGGGTGCGGCCGATGCTGCGCCGGTTGACGGTCGTCCGGGCACGTGCCGGCCGACTCACCCCGGACGTGCTCGGTGTCATCCTGGTCGGCCTGCTGCTGTCCTGCTACGCCACGGAGCTGCTCGGCCTGCACGCCATCTTCGGTGCCTTCGTCTTCGGCGCGATCATGCCGCGGGTGGACGGTGCGGCGCTGCGGGAGGAGATCCTGGAGCGCCTGGAGCAGGTCTCCGTGCTGCTTCTGCTCCCGGTCTTCTTCGTGATCGCCGGGCTCCAGGTCGACCTGTCCCGGATCGGTCTCTCCGGTGTGGTGGACCTCGCCCTCATCCTCGTCACGGCGATCGGCGGCAAGTTCGTCGGCGCGTACCTCGGCGCCCGCTCGCAGCGGGTCGCCCGACGGCCGGCGGGGGCGCTCGCGGCCCTGATGAACACCCGTGGCCTCACCGAGATCGTCATCCTCACCGTGGGTCTGCAGCTCGGCATCCTCAACCCTGAGTTGTTCTCGCTGATGGTGGTCATGGCCCTGGTCACCACCGTGATGGCCGGGCCACTGCTCAATGTGATCTATCCCCGTCGCCTGGTGGACCGGGACATCGCCCAGGCACAGCGGGCCGCGCTCGGTGGGCCCGACACCCACCGGGTGCTGGTGGTCGTGCCGGAGGGTGAGCGGGCGGCCGAACTGACCGCGCTCGCGGTCGACCTGGCCGGATCCCGAAGACCCGCCGAGGTGGTGCTGAACCGCCTGCTGCCGTACCCGGTAGCCGCCGTGGAGGTCGGTGCGGGCCTGCACACGGAGCTGGCGGGGATGACCGCCGCGATGGGGGAGCTGGCCCGGTTGGCCGAGTCGGTCCGCAGCGCGGGTCTCGGCGCACCGGTGCTGGTGCGGTATGCGACCGACCCCCGAGGTGAGCTGGCGGGCGAGGTGGCGACGGCGCAGCCGGCCGTGGTGCTGTCCACCCAGCCCGCCGACGTGGACGTGCCCGACGCGGTGTGGGTCACGGCGCACCGGTTGCCGGCCCGCCCATGGCCCGCCGTGGCGGTCGCCGCGGGCGGCGCCGACGGGCCGGCTGCGCTGCGGGTGGCCGCCCAGCTCGCGGCGGGCGCGGGGGTGCCGCTGGTGGTGGAGCCGGTCGGTTCCGGCGGCGGGGCCCGGCGGGCCAACGCGGCGGTTCGCGCGCTGGTCCGGCAGGGGGTGACCGTGGACACTGGCGGGGAGGCGCCGACGGGGGTCCTACGGATTGCCGGCCGCGACGCCGCCTCCGACGGGGCGCACCTCACCGTCCAGGGTGGAAGGTCGGTGGACGCCGCCGCTGGGCAGTGGTTGGTTCCGCCGCGGTCCCGGGATGAGCGGGACGGGTGCGATACTGAGCCGGCTCCCGGCGCGGACCGGGCGTGAGGCACGGAAGTGGGACGGGATGACGGGCGATACCACCGAAGACCTCCAGCCGTTGCGCCCTGGCGATCCCCGGCACCTCGGGACGTGCCGGCTTCTCGGCCGGCTCGGCGAAGGTGGGATGGGCACCGTCTTTCTGGCGGAGCAGCCGGGTGGCCGACGGGTGGCGGTCAAGGTGATCCGCACCGACCGCTCCGACGACGCCGAGTTCCGGCGGCGCTTCCGGGGCGAGGTGAAGCGGGCCCGGCAGGTTCCTCCCTTCTGCACGGCCGAGGTGCTCGACGCGGACCCCGATCATGAGCCGCCCTACCTCGTCGTCGAATACGTCGACGGACCGAGCCTGGCTGCCGTCGTGGCGGAGCGGGGGCCGCTGACCGCTGGCAACCTGCACGGCCTGGCGATCGGCGTGGCGACGGCGCTGACCGCCATCCATGGTGCCGGCGTGATCCACCGCGACCTCAAGCCGAGCAATGTGCTGCTGCCGCCGGGCAGCCCGAAGGTGATCGACTTTGGCATCGCCCGGGCGGTTGAGGGCAGCGCCGTAACCCGGACCGACCAGGTGGTCGGGACGGTCGCGTACATGGCGCCGGAGCGGTTCGATCCGGCCGGCAGTGGGACGCTGACCGCCGCGGCCGACGTGTTTGCCTGGGGCGCGGTCGTCGCGTTCGCCGGTACGGGTCGGACCCCGTTCGCAGCGGACACGCCGCAGGCCACCGCGGTGCGTATCCTCACCCAGGAGCCGGGCCTGGACGGGTTGACCGGCCCGTTGCGCACACTGGTGGAGCAGGCGCTGGCGAAGGATCCGGCGGGCCGGCCCGGTGCGCGGGAGTTGCTGGACCGGTTGCTGACGGTCGCTCCGCGGCCGGAGACCGGCTCCGCCGAAGTGACGGCCGACCGGTCCGCGCTGCTCGCCGCCGTCGAGCAGGCGCAGGCGGCGACCGACCAGCGTCCCCTCCTCGAGACCGAGCTCGCCGGTCGGCGGCACACCACCCACGGGTCCGTGGTCGCGTCCGGTGCCCCTGCCACGCCGCCTGCGGACGACGACGCCACCACCCGGTGGGGTGTCTCGTCCGCCACCCCGACGCCGAGGCCGACCTCCGTCGCGAGGCCGGCGGACGCCCTACCCGCCTCCGCGCCCCCGCCCGTGACCTCCGCGCCCGCGATGAGCCCGCCCGCGCCGACTCCCCGGCGGTGGCCGTTCGTCGCCGCCACGGTGCTCTCCGCCCTGGCGCTGGTCGCCGCGCTGGCCGGCGTCGGCGTGCTGACCGGGGTGCTGCGGGGAGGCCCGGGCGAGCCGCTCGGCCTCGCCGCGACGCCGTCCGTCGGGCCGTCCGTCGGGCCGTCCGTCGGGCCGTCCGTCGGGCCGTCCGGCGCGACGCCGGCACTGCCGTCGGTGGTGATCCGGGATCCGCTCACCGTCACCAACTACTGGCGGACCCGCACCGACGAGAAGAACCGGGTCAGCTGCGCGTTCGACGGGGCGTACGTGGTGACGAAACGGTCCGAGGGTCCGTACCGCTGCCTGGGGCCGCAGCAGTCCTTCGCCGACTTTCAGGTCGAGGTGGACGTGGCGTTGCGGCGGCCCGGCAGTTGCGCCGGCATCTGGTTCCGCTTCACCGACCTGACGGGTGGGCACGCGCTGCGGGTCTGCCCGGACGGATATCACCTCGTGGCGCACGGAGTGGACAGCCCGAACGCGGTCACCCCGGCGGGCACCTTCCCCTACCCGGCTGGGCAGCTGGCACTGGGCCGGACGATCCAGGTGGGCATCGTCGCCAGGGGCGGGCAGCTGCGGTTCCTCCGGGAAGGTGTGGAGATCGGCGCGGCCCGGGACGGCGCCCCGGTGCCGGGCCGGGTGGTGCTCGGCATCTTCCGCGACCCGGGCCGGGACGAGCCCGCAGAGCCGCCGTACGAGGTGGCCTTCCGCGACGTCGAGATCCGGCAGCTCGACTGAACGTCCGGTCAGTGCTGCCCGGCGCAGCAGGGCGGCGGGTCCGGCACCTCGCACGGGGCGATGCCGGCGGCCCGGTACGGCGTGGCCATCAGCATCAGCTCGCCGGCCTGCCACTGCGGCCGGACGAAGTCCCGGGTCTGCACCACGGTCTCCCGTCCGGCCGGCGGCGCGCCCAACACGATCACCCGCTGGATGGCGCTGGCGTCGAGCAGCTCGGCGACGGTCAGCGTCCCGACCAGACGGTCGACCCCGGGATAGCGCACCGCCCGACCCGAACGGCGGGTGGCGTGCTCCATGGCCGCATGGTCGGCGGCCTGTCTCAGCTCGGCGGGGCTCGCCGGCAGCCCGGCCAGCCGGTCGTCGGACAGGTCGCTGCCCAGGCTCAGGGCACGTGTGGATGCGGTGCCCAGGACAGGTGGGTGCAGGCCACCAGGTCGGGCAGGTCGAGCGGGGGTACGTGCTCGGCCAGCCAGTGCTCGGCCTCCCGTACGGTCCGGTGGCCCAGGCTCAGCCCGACGATCACCGGTTCAGCGCCCAGGCGTAGCAGCCCGACCCGTACGCGCGGCAGTGCTCGGCGACCGGGGCGGAGCGGTCCAGCGCCGGGAGTCCGTCGGTGGCGGCCGTCTGGTCGTGGTCATCGCGGGGAGCCGGTCCGTGTCCCATGTGCTGCTCCAGTCGCGTTCGCGGCGCCCTCAGCCGAGCAGCGGGCGGAACGTGCCGAGCAGCACGCTGACCGTCAGCGCCGCCCCGGCCAGCGCCGCTGCACCGGCGACCAGCAGCCCGTCGGCCGCCGTGAAGCGCTGCCGCCGGGCGACGGTACGGGGTGTTCCGGCGTCGAAGCCACGGGCGTCCATCGCCACCGCCAGCCGGGTGCCACGGCGGATCGCCCCGACCAGCAGGGCGAACGCGGTGGAGGCGAAGAGCCGCAGCTTCGCCACCGGGTTGCGTCCCGCGTCGACGCCCCGCGCGCGTCGGGCCATGCTGATCATCTGCCATTCCTGGCCGAGCAGCGGCACCAGCCGGAACGCGGCCAGCGCCCCGATGGCGAACCGGGCCGGCGCCTTCGCGTTCTGGACCAACGCGTCGGCCAGGTCGGTGGGGTCGGTGGTCGCGAAGACGATCACACCGGGCAGCGCCACCGCGAACACCCGCAGCACCAGGCCGAGCGCGGTGAGCAGGACGCCGGTGCTCACCAGCACCGGTCCCGCGTCCAGCAGGACCCGACCGGACCGGTCGGCCGCGAACAGCACCAGGGTGACCAGGATGCCGGCGGCACTGAGCAGCAGCGGCCAGGCCCGTCGGGCCAGCACCCGGTAGCGGATGCCGAACAGCGGCAGGACGGCCAGTTCGAGGGCGATGGCGATCGCCGGGGCCACCGGGTCCAGGGTCGCCAGCAGTGTGAACGAGAAGACCAGCGCGGCGGCTACCTTCGCCACCGGGTTGCGGCGGGCCAAGGGCGCGTTCGGCGCGGCGACCGGCTCGATGCTGATCATCGGTGGTCGTCCGGGGCCCGGTGCAGGGTGACGGTGCGGTCGGCGAGCGCGGCGACGAAGTCCGCGTCGTGGGTGACAGTGACCACGCCGTGACCGGCGTCGCGCAGGTCGGCGAAGAGGTCGACCAGCTCCCGCCAGGTCCGCCGGTCCTGGCCGAAGGTGGGTTCGTCGCAGATCAGCAGGCGTGGCGCGGTGGCCAGGGCGGTCGCCACACTCAGCCGCCGCGCCTCACCACCGGAGAGGGTGTACGGGTTGGCGGCGGCGAGTCGGGCCAGCCGCAGCCGGTCCAGCAGCCCGGCCACCGTCTCGTTGACGGCTGCCTCGGGTTGACCGGTGCGGCGCGGACCCAGCGCCAGTTCGTCGAAGACCGTGCTGGTGACGAACTGGTGCTCGGGATCCTGGAAGACCGACCCGATCCGTCGGGCCAGCGCGGGCGCCCGCCATCGGTGCGGGGGAGTGCGGTGGTCCGCGCCGGCCAACTCGGCGGATGCCGTGACCCGTCCGCTGCCCGGCCGGAGCAGACCGCCGAGCAGCAACGCCAGCGTGGACTTGCCGGCACCGTTCGGTCCGCGTACGGCGAGTGCCTCACCGGCGCGTACCGCCAGGTCGGTGGAGCCCAGCCGGGGCGGCAGGCCGAGCCGGTCGGCGGTGAGCAACAGCTCCCCGGGGCCGGCGGTGGCCGGCCGGGGCGCGATGGGGTGACCGGGCACCCAGACCCCCTCGGCGGCCAGGGCGGCGCCGTGGGCGGCGAAGACCGCCTCTGGTGTGCCGTCCGCGCGGACGCCGCCACCCGGTTCCAGGACGACCACCCGGTCGACGAGCGGCAGTGCCTCGGCGACCCGGTGCTCGACCAGGATCAGCGTGGTGTCGGCGTCCAGTGCGCCGGCCACCGCGTGCCGGACCAGCTCGGCCCCGGCCGGGTCGAGGTTGGCGGTCGGCTCGTCGAGCAGCAGCAGGGCGGGGCGCAGGGCCAGCGCGCCGGCCAGGGCGAGGCGTTGCTGCTCGCCGCCGGAGAGCGCCGCCGTGTGGCGGTCGCGGGAGTACGGGAAGCCGACCCGGTGCAGCGCCTCGTCCACGCGGGGCCAGATCTCGTCGGCCGGCACTCCCCGGTTCTCCAGCCCGAACGCGACGTCGTCGCCGCAGCGCGCCATCACCAGTTGGGTCTCCGGGTCCTGGAAGACGATGCCGACCCGTTCCCGCCCTTTGCGTGGGTCGAGCCCGTCGATCTCGACGGTGCCCTCCTGCTCGCCGGAGTCCTCGGGGAGCAGCCCGGCCAACGCGGCGAGCAGGGTGCTCTTCCCAGCCCCCGAGGGCCCGAGAAGCAAAACCCGCTCCCCAGCCTCAACCCGCAGGTCAACCCCGCGAACGGCCCAGGCGCGCCGCCCAGCGTGCCGCCACCCGAACCCCCGCAGCAGTACCCCGCTCACCGAACCCCCTTCCGGTCCGCGCTCTCGTCCGTTGATCAAGAGGTTTGCGTCAGGAAGTCGCCTTCCGCTGACGCAAACCTCTTGATCAACGCCATTGGGTGGGGGGTTAGATCAGGGCTCGGTTTCGGCCTGCGGGGAAACGGTCCAGGACTCCGGTGTTGGCCAGGGCGTTCGTCAGCAGCCAGCCGCCCAGGCCGGCGATCACTGTGGCGCTGACGATGGTGAGCAGCGCGTACGGGATGCGGTAGTCGGTCAGCGCGTAGTCGACGTTCCAGACGAAGAAGTCGAACAGCGCGGCGCTGAGGCCGGTCAGCGCGCCCGCGAACACAGCGGTCGGCAGCCGGAACGACCGGTACCGGAAGGCGGCGAAGGCCAGCTCGGCGCCGATGCCCTGCACGATGCCCTGCGGGATGACCGTGCCGGCCCACTGGCTGCCCAGCAGCGCGGACAGGACCGCGGCCACCGTCTCGCAGTAGAGCGCGGCGCCGGGCTTGCGGATGACCAGCCCACCGATCACCGCCGGCATCAGCCAGACGCCGTAGAGCAGCGTCTGCGCCGGCGGGAAGAAGGCGAACGCGCCCTCGGTGGCGCTCCAGACCAGGCCCCAGGCCCAGAAGATGACGCCGAAGGCGACAGCGATCACCGAGGCGACCACGATGTCGATGGTGCGCCAACGGTGTGTGTCGGTGGTGGAATTCATGTGTTGCTCCCAGTTCGTGAGTGCGAACCAGGAGAAGACGCACGCCGCGTCCGGTGGCACCGGACTGCGGCGCGGCTGGAGGTCGACCGAACTCCCTGCGCTGGCATTACCCAGATCAGGTTCGAGGGTCTGCGGGCGTGCCCGCACTCTCAGCGCTGTGCGCTCCCCTGTCGGATATGAAGTTGTCTCGCTGACGCTAACACCGACAGGTGTCGCGGGCCCAGCAGGGCATCCGCCTGACCTGCGGGAGCGACCGGCCGACCGCCGGCTGGGTACGCTTCTGATCATGCGGGTTGACGCGCGAGGCTTCACGTTCGAGGTGACCGTCGGCGGTCCGACGGACGGCGTACCCGTCCTGCTGCTGCACGGTTTCCCTCAGCACAGCGGCGAGTGGGACGACGTGGTGCCGGCGCTGCACGCGGGTGGGCTGCGCACCTATGCGCTGGACCAGCGCGGATACTCACCCGGCGCCCGGCCCACGGCGGTGGCCGACTACCGGATCCCCGAACTCGTCACCGACGTGGTGGCGGTGCTCGACGCGCTCGGGCTGGACGCCGTCCACCTGGTCGGCCACGACTGGGGCGCGATAGTGGCCTGGGCCGTCGCCGCCCGGCACCCCGAGCGGGTCCACACGCTGACCGCGGTTTCCGTACCGCATCCGGCGGCCATGGCGCACGCCCTGAGCACCGACTCCCAACAGAAGGCCCGCTCGTCGTACATCGCGCTGTTCCGCAAGCCCGACAAGGCGGAGAAGGTGCTGTTGGCATGGCACGCCACCGCGTTGCGCAAGCTGCTCGGCGGGGTGGGCGACACGGCCCGGGTGAACCGGTACGCCGACCCGATGCGGAAGCCGGGGGCGCTCACGGCCGCGCTGAACTGGTACCGGGCGATGTCCCGCGCCGACCTGGCCGGCGTCGGTCCGGTCGCGGTGCCCACCACGTACGTCTGGAGTGACCGGGACGTCGCCATCGGCCGGACCGCCGCCGAGGCGTGCGCGCAGAACGTCACAGGCGACTACCGCTTCGTGCAACTGCCCGGTGTGAGTCACTGGATCCCGGACGCGGCGCCGGCCCCGCTCGCCGAGGCGATCCTTGCCCGAGCCGCCGGGACGGCCTGAGCCGTGCCGGTCCGCGAGGGAAAGTCATCGTGACGACGGACGCCAGCGGGCCGGGCAGCCGACGCTCGATCGCCGCGCAGCTGCGCGTGCTGGGCGTACGCCCCGGCGCGACGCTGCTGGTGCACGCGTCGCTGCGTCCGCTGGGCTTCGTCAGCGGCGGCCCGCACGCGGTGGTGCTCGCCCTGCGCGACGCGCTCGGCCCGGACGGCACGATCGTCGTGCCCACCCATACGCCCGACAACAGCGACCCCGCGCAGTGGCGCAACCCGCCGGTGCCGGCGGGCTGGTGGCCGCTGATCCGCTCGGAGATGCCGGGCTTCGACCCGGCGGTCACCCCGAGCCGGTACATGGGTGCGCTCGCCGAGACGGTCCGCGGCTGGCCCGGCGCGCTGCGCAGCTCCCATCCGCACGTGTCGTTCGCCGCGCTCGGTCCGGCCGCCGAACAGGTGGTGGCCGGGCACACCCTGGCGGACATGCTCGGCGAGGGCTCCCCGCTGGCCCGCCTCTACGATCTCGACGCCGACGTGTTGCTGCTCGGCGTGGACCACTCGGTGAGCACCTCACTGCACCTGGCCGAGTACCGCAGCCCCGGCTCGCCCCGGGAGCGGATCGGCGCCGCAGTGCGTACCGCCGACGGTGGTCGGGAGTGGGTGTGGTGGCAGGACGTACGACTCGACGCGGACGACTTCGCCGCGTTGGGGGAGGACCTGGAGGCCACCGGGGCGGTCCGCACCGCACCGGTCGGCACCGGGTCCGGCAGGTTGATGCGCCAGCGGGCGGCTGTCGACTTCGCGGTTCGCTGGCTGGCCCGTAATCGAACGACGGAGGACGTATGACGGTGAGCGCCGAGGACTACCTGGCAGTGGTGACCGAGACCATCGGCCGGGTGGCCGCCAGCCAGCGGGAGGCGGTGGGGCGGGCCGCCGACCTGATCGCCGAGGCCGTCCGAGCCGACGGCGTGGTGCACGCGTTCGGCACGGGGCACTCGGAGGCCCTCGCCATGGAGATCGCCGGACGGGCGGGTGGTCTGGTGCCGACCAACCGGATCGCGCTACGCGACCTGGTGCTGCTCGGCGGCGAACCGGCCGACCGGCTGGGCCCACTGCTGGAACGGGACCCGGCCGTCGCGCACCGCCTCTACGAGCTGGCCCCGGTGCGTCCCACCGACGTCTTCGTGCTCGCCTCGAACTCCGGGGTCAACGGCGCGATGGTGGAGTTCGCCACGCTCGTGAAGGAACACGGCCACGGCTTGGTGGCGATCACCTCGGCGCAGCACTCCGGGCGGATGACCTCCCGGCACCCGTCCGGGCGCAAGCTGAGCGACCTCGCCGACGTGGTGCTCGACAACGGCGCGCCGTACGGCGACGCGACGCTGCCCCTGCCCGGCGGCGGCGCGGTCGGCGCGGTCTCCTCGATCACCGCGGCGCTGCTGGCGCAGCAGGTGACAGTGGAGGTGGTGGCGCGGTTGCTGGCGGCGGGGGAGCGGCCCCCGGTCTACCTCTCGGCGAACATCCCGGACGGCGACGCGCACAACAACGAGCTGGAAGCGCGGTACGCGGGCCGGATCCGACGCGGGTCCTGACACGGCGCTGGCGGCTGACGTGTGTCGCCGCGATGAACGGCAGATGTCGTGAACCAGTTTCGCGCTCGGCCGGGTGGGGCATTGGCGTTGCTGCCGGCGGCTGGGACCGCCGGCAGTAGCGTCTCACCGGAGGTAGCGCGTGTCCAAGGAGACCGAGAAGCAGCGCTGGCAGCGCAACTTCGCCGACCTGCTGCAGGAGTTGCGGGTCGCGCAGACCGGCGTGCAGATCCTCTTCGCCTTCCTGCTCACCCTGCCGTTCAGTAACGGGTTCACCGAGACGACGGAGTTCCAGCGCGACGTCTACATCGTGGCGTTGCTCGCGGCGGCCGCCGCCACCGCGATGATCATCTCGCCGGTGGCGTTCCACAGGGCGTTGTTCCGGCAGGGGCGCAAGCCGGAGCTGGTCCGTTTCGCCCACCGGATGGCCACCGGTGGCCTCGCCTTCATGCTGATCGCGATGGTCAGCGCGGTGCTGCTGATCACCGACTTCGTGCTGGACCGGCCGATCGCCTTCGTGCTCAGCGCCCTGACCGGAATCTGGTTCCTCACGTTCTGGGTGGCCCTACCGTTCGCCCGACGCAACTGGGGCGAGGACGACATCGACGACGATGACGACGACCCGGACGACGTCGACGGTCGCTGACCGCGCCGATCTTCACGCAGCGCTACCCCTGGGTAACAACCAGGGGTAGCGTGGCGGTAGTCGCGCACGTCGACGCAGCCGCACCGAGCTTCGAGGGGGCAGCCGTGACCACGACGCAGGATGGCCGACCGGCACCGGAAGGCCCCGACTCCGAAACCACAGCCGGTGCGGCCGCGCCGCTGCCCGCGGAAGCCGGGCAGGTCACCGAGAAGGAGGCCCGGCAGGTCGCCGAGGCCGCCCGGGAGTCCACCTGGGACCGACCCAGCTTCGGCAAGGAGCTGTTCCTCGGCCGGTTCCGGCTCGACCTGATCGACCCGTGGCCCCGATCCGATCCGGACGACGTGGCTCGCGCGGAGGAGTTCCTTGGTCGGTTCCGCGCCTTCCTGGCCTCCGAGGTGGATGGTGAGGCCATCGAGCGGGACGCGTCGATACCCGACTCGGTGTTCCACGGCCTGGCCGACCTCGGCGCGTTCGGCATGAAGATCGACCGGAAGTACGGCGGGCTCGGGCTGAGCAACCTGCACTACTGCCGGGCGCTCATGCTGGCCGGCTCGGTCAGCCCGGCCATCGGCGCGCTGCTCTCGGCGCACCAGTCGATCGGGGTGCCGCAGCCACTGAAGATGTTCGGCACCGCCGAGCAGAAGCAACGCTTCCTGCCCCGGCTCGCCGCCGGCGAGGTGTCCGCCTTCCTGCTCACCGAGCCGGACGTCGGCTCCGACCCGGCCCGGCTGGCCACCATCGCGGAGCCGACCGAGGACGGCACCGGTTACCGGCTCAACGGGGTGAAGCTCTGGGCCACCAACGGCATCGTGGCCACCCTGCTGGTGGTGATGGCCCGGGTGCCGGCCACGGAGGGACGTCGGGGCGGGATCACCGCGTTCGTGGTGGACGGCGACAGCCCCGGCATCACCGTCGAGCGGCGCAACGAGTTCATCGGCCTGCGCGGCCTGGAGAACAGCCTGACCCGGTTCCACGACGTGATCGTCCCCGCCGAGAACGTCATCGGCGGCGAGGGCAAGGGGCTGAAGATCGCCCTGACCACTCTGAACACCGGTCGACTCTCACTGCCGGCCATGTGCGTGGGCGCCGGCAAGTGGGCGTTGAACGTGGCCCGGGGGTGGGCCGCCGACCGGGTCCAGTGGGGACGGCCGGTGGGCGAACACGAGGCTGTCGCGCAGAAGCTCTCCTTCATCGCCGCCACCACGTACGGCATGGAGACCATGCTCGACCTCTGCTGCCTGCTCGCCGACGACGACCGCAACGACATCCGGATCGAGGCGGCACTGGTCAAGCTGTACGCCAGCGAGATGGCCTGGAAGATCGCCGACGAGCTGATCCAGATCCGGGGCGGGCGCGGCTACGAGACGGCCGACTCACTGGCCGCCCGGGGTGAACGCCCGGCCGCCGTCGAGCAGATGCTGCGTGACCTGCGGATCAACCGGATCTTCGAGGGCTCCACCGAGATCATGCACCTGCTGATCGCGCGGGAGGCCGTCGACGCCCACCTGTCGGTGGCCGGCGACATCATCGACCCGGACGCGGGGTTGGGCCGCAAGGCCCGAGCCGGCGCGCGAGCGGGCGCCTTCTACGCGAAGTGGCTGCCCACCCTCGCCGTCGGTCGGGGGCAGAGCCCTTCGGCGTACGCCGAGTTCGGCCCGCTCGCCGCGCACCTGCGTCAGGTGGAGCGTTCGTCGCGCAAGCTGGCCCGGTCGACGTTCTACGCGATGTCCCGCTGGCAGGGAAAAATGGAGCGTAAGCAGGCGTTCCTCGGTCGGGTGGTGGACATCGGCGCCGAGTTGTTCGCGATGTCCGCGGTCTGCGTCCGGGCCAGCGCCGAACGGGACAGCCGCCCGGAGAACGTCGAACTGGCCGACCTGTTCTGCCGGCAGGCGCGGGTGCGGGTGGATGCCCTGTTCGCCGCACTCTGGGACAACACCGACTCGGTCGACACCGCCGCCGCGAAGCGCATCCTCGCCGGCCGCTACGCGGGCCTGGAGGAGGGCGTGCTCACCCCGTCCGAGGAGCTGCCCTGGGTGGCCGGCTGGTCGCCCGGCCCGTCCACCTCCGAGGACGTCCGCCGCCGCATCCCCCCAAAGCCGTGAACCGCGCAGGGCAGCCTGCCGCCGTGCGGGCTGGTCGCCACGAGGGCTGGTCGCCGGCATCGGTCAGCGGTGCGGGCCGGCGGTGCACGGTCAGCGGGAGACCGCCCAGGCCAGCACTCCCGCCAGGATCAGACCGTTGAGCCCGGCCAGGGCCAGGTACGCCGCGGGTGGGATCTTCTTGCCCCGGCGGAGGAAGTAGACCAGGACTGCGGCGTAGCCGAGCAGCAGGACGGCGATGACGACGAGGAAGTAGAACACCCGACGACTTTAACGACACCCTCGTCGAGCTGAGCCTGCGCCCGGCCGGCCTGACCTCTGCCTGCTCCGCGATCTTGCACTTGCTGTCCCGACATAAGGGGCATTCCACCCATGTCGGCAACCGAAACTGCAAGATCGGCGCGACGGGGCGCGACGGGGCGCGACGGGGAGCGTCGGGGCGCGACGGGCGCGACGGGGCGCGACGGGGCGCGACGGGGCGCGACGGGGCGCGACGGGGCGCGACGGGGCGCGACGGGGCGCGACGGGCGCGACCTTAGCGGCCCCGGGCGCGGAGGCCTAGTTGGCGCAGCTCCAAGGCGGCCAGGGCATCGACTGTCGCGTCGTCGCCTCGCCGCCACGCCTCGGCGACGTCCGGACCGATCCGGGTCAGTTTGCCCAGTGGCTGGGTGGCCAGCGCGCGCAGGGCGAGCAGGTCCCGGCCGGCCGGCCCGGCGGCCAGCTTCGTCGCCGATCCGGCCCGGCGCATCCAGCGGACCCGCAGCGGCAGCCAGCCGAACAGCACGATGCCGAGCGGGAAGATCAGGACCGCGATGGCGAGGGCGAGGGCGAGCTGGTCGACCAGGTGCTGCTGGTCGCGGCCGGCGTCGGCGAGCCCCCGGGCCGCGTCGGCGGCCCGCTGGAAGGGTGCGGTCAGCTCGTCGCCGACCAGCGGGACGCGGCGAACCTTGCCGCCCGCGTCGGCGAGGTTGTCGGCGAGCCCGCTGCCGGCGCCCTCCAACTTCTGCCCCGGCACGGCGAGCTTCTGCACCAGGTCGTGCAGCCACAGCGCGCCGCGGATCGCCACGTACACCCAGGCGACGACGAGCAGGTCGGTGAGCAACTGACGGGCGGCGGTCGGGAACCGATCGGCATAGATTTTCACGTCGGCCAGCGTGCCACGAACGGACGCGGCGGGGCACCCGTCGGATCAGCCGCCGGATTCGACGTGAACGATGCGGCTACCTGCAAGGGTGCCGACAGATACCGATAGAAGCGATTCACCGGACACGTTCGGCGAGCCTCAGTTCAGTCAGGTAGCGCTTGACGACTTGGCCCCCGTAGTTGACGTCGATGAGCCGCGCGATGGAGTTCAGCAATGCGCTCTGCTGCACGTCCGGCAAGGCACGGTGGCCGGAGTAGGTCAACAGCAGATCCAGGTAGTCCGCTGTCGAGTACGGCAACTCCCACTCGTATCGGTAGAAGCTCGCAGGCCCGAACCGCTCCGACGAGGTCAGCTCCCGATCGTCCTCCGGAATGTCTTGAGCACCTTCAAGACGCAGGCCCAATGGGGTCGACGGATCGAAGCGTTCGTAAAGCTTCTGAATCTCGACGAAGAACGCCTCGGTCCAGGTGCCACCGGCGATGTGGTGGGTTCCCACGGTGGCCAGCAGACCACCGAGACGCAAGGCGTCAGCAGACTTCGACACCCGCACGGCCGGATCGATCCAGTGGAACGCCGTCGCGGAGAGGACCACGTCGAACGGTTCCGCAGGCAAGGACCACTCCTCGAACGCTGCCGTCACCACCTCCACCGAGTCGGAGCTGGCAAGGTTTCGCCGAGCCACAGCAGCCATGTCTGCGCCCAACTCGACGGCCACGATCCGGTAGCCCCGTTCCGCCAGCGGCACGGTCGCCTGCCCAGTGCCACAGCCGATCTCCAACACCCTTGCACCGGGCGCTACGCCGGCCGCAGCGAGATCATCGAACATCTGTGCCGGGTACCGCGGCCGCGCACGGTCATACCGTTCAGCGTCCTCGTTGAAAGTCTCTCGCAGCCTTACGTAGTCATTGCTCCCGCTCACCCAGCGAGAGTACGAGTGCCGCTCCTACGGCAGGCGCCCAATTCTCAATGCCTGGCTCGCCGGGTCAGCGGACGCAGGTGGGGCAGGTGCCGAAGATCTCCAGGGTGTGGCTGACGTCGGCGTAGCCGTGCTGTGCGGCGACCCGATCGGCCCAGCTCTCCACGGCCGGGCCGGCCACCTCGACCGTACGCCCGCACACCCGGCAGACCAGGTGATGGTGATGCCCCTCGCTGCACCGACGGTAGAGGTGCTCGCCGCCCGGCGGACGCATCACGTCGATCTCACCGGCGTCGGCGAGCCCCTGGAGGGTGCGGTAGACGGTGGTCAAACCGACCCGTTCGCCGCGCTGCCGCAGCATCGCGTGCAGGTCCTGGGCGCTGTGGAAGCCCTCCATCTCGCCCAGCAGCGCGCTCACCGCCGAACGCTGCCGGGTGTTGCGCACCGCGGCGCTACTCTCGCTCATGATCCCTCCCCGGCGTGGCTTACCGCGTCCGCCACGATGTGCGCGACGTGCTCGTCGACCAGGCTGTAGGCGATCTCCCGGCCTCGGCGGGAGCCGCGCACCACGCCCGCTCCGCGCAACACCCGCAGGTGTTGGGAGACCAGTGGTTGCGCCGCGCCGAGCTTCTCCACCAACTCGTGCACACACCGCTCGCCGCCGGCCAGTTCACTGACGATGGCCAGCCGAATGGGAGCGGACAGGGCGCGGAGCAGCTCGCTGGCCCCGTCGAACCCGTCGTAGCCCGTCGCGCCGGTCATCCTGCAACGGTAACCAATACCACCGAGGTCGCGCTGACCAGGCTCAGCTCAGCACGACCTCGTGAGGTTCCGGTGTCGGTGCGGCGGTCGGCGTCGTCCGGCGGCGCACGGCCCGCCAGACAGCACCGGCCACGGCCACCACCAGGAACGACGCGATCGCCACCAGCACCACCGAGGCGCCCGGCGCGGTGTCCGCCGTGGCCGCCACCCAGACACCCGACCCGGCGGCGAAGAGCCCGAGCGCCATCGCGGCGGCCATCGTGCTGCGGAAGCCCCTGGTGACCTGCTGCGCGGTCGCGACCGGCACCACCATCAACGCGCTGATCAGCAGCACGCCCACGGCCCGCATGGCGATGGTCACTGTGACTGCTGTGGCGACAGCGATCAACAGGTTCAGCGTGCGGACCGGCAGGCCGGAGACCCGGGCGTACTCCTCGTCGTGACTGACCGCGAAGAGCGCCGGCCGCAACGCGATCATCGTGACCAGGATCGCCGCGCCGAGCACCCCGATGGTGGTCAGGTCGGCGGGCGAGATGGTGGTCAGCGACCCGAACAGGTAGGCGTTGAGGTTCGCGCTGGTCGCGTCGGAGAGGCCAACCAGGAGTACGCCCCCCGCGATGCCGCCGTAGAAGAGCAGGGCCAGAGCCAGGTCACCGGAGGTACGCCCACGGGCCCGGACGATCTCGATGGCGATCGCGCCGATGGTGGCGGCGATCACCGCGACCAGCACCGGTGAGCGGTTGAGCAGCAACCCCGCCCCGACGCCGGTCAGCGCCACGTGCCCCACACCATCACCGATCAGCGCCAGCCGACGCTGCACCAGGTAGATGCCGAGCGCCGGAGCGGCCAGGCCGATCACCAGCGCGCCGATCAGGGCGCGCTGCATGTAGGGGTACTGGAAGAGTTCCATGGGTCAGTTGCTCCACAGCCCGGCGGGCTCGTCGTAGCAGTGCGGGTGCACGTGGTCGTGGTCGGGCTCCGCGTGGTGGCCGGCCGGGTCCGGCACCGCGCCGTCGTGGGCGATGCGGCCCTCGTGGACGACGACGGCCCGGCTGATCACCGGTCGCAGCGGGCCCAGCTCGTGGGCGACGAGAAGCACCGTTCCGCCGTCGCCGACGAAGTCGCGCAGCGCGCCGGCGAACGCCTCCTGGCTGGCCGCGTCCACCCCGGCGGTGGGCTCGTCGAGAACCAGCAGCTCCGGCTGGCCGGCCAGGGCGCGGGCGATCAGGGTGCGCTGCTGCTGGCCGCCGGAGAGCGTGGACACGGGGTCACCGGCCCGGTCGGCGAGCCCGACAGCGCCCAACGCGGCGTCGACGGCGGACCGGTCGGCTCGACCCGGCGGACGCAGCACCCCCCGACGGGCCAGTCGGCCGGAGGCCACCACCTCGCGGACGGTGGCCGGTACGCCGCCGCCGGCGCCCAGGCGCTGCGGGACGTACCCGATGCGGGCCCACTGCCGGAACCGGCGCAACGGCCGGTCGAAGAGGGTGACCGAGCCGGCGCTGATCGGGACCAGCCCGAGCACGGCGCGGATCAGTGTGGACTTGCCCGAGCCGTTGGCGCCGAGGATCGCGACCACCTCGCCGGCGGTCACGGTGAGCGAGATGTCCCGGAGCACGGGGCGGCCGTCGTAGCCGACCACCCCGTGCTCGACGGTGATGACAGGTGAGGTCACGAGCAGCTCAGGGCCGTCTGCAGGGTCCGCAGGTTGGTGCGCATCACCGAAAGGTAGTCCCCGTCGCTGCCGGCGGCGAGCCCTTCGATCGGGTCGAGCACAGCGGTCTTCGCGCCGACCTGACCGGCGATGGTCTCGGCCACCTTCGGGCTGACCAGTGTCTCGAAGAAGATCGTGGTGGCCTGGTGCTCCTTCGCCTCCTCGATCACGTGCGCGAGGCGCTGCGGCGAGGGCTCGACGTCCGGGCTCAGCCCGGTGATGCCGACCTGGTCGAGCTGGTATCGGTCGGCGAGGTAGCCGAACGCCGCGTGGCTGGTCACGATCTCCCGCCGCTGGCAGGTCGCCAGACCGTGCTTGAACTCGCCGTCCAGGGTCGTCAGGTCGGCGCGCAGGGCGGCCGCCCGGGAGGTGTAGTCGGCGGCGTGGTCCGGGTCGGCCTTGCCGAGCCGCTGGGCGAGCTGGTCGCCGATGCCGGCCAGCCGGGTCGGGTCGAGCCAGACGTGCGGGTCCTTGCCGCCGCTCTCCTCGGCGTGCCCTTCCTCGCCCTCGTGGTCGTGCCCGCCGGCGGACGCGTCCAACAGCGGCTGCACGCTGGTCACGTCGAACGCCCGGTCGCCGCCGTTCTGGGCCACTGCGTCGTCCACCGCCGGCTGGAATCCCTTGAGGTAGACGATCAGCTCCGCGTCGCTGACCTCACCGACCTGGCTCGGGTTGAGTTCCAGGTCGTGCGGCTCGGCGCCGGGCTTGGCCAGGTTGGTCACCCGGACCGCGTCGCCGCCGATCCGTTCGGCCAGGAACTGGAGGGGATAGAACGCGGCCACCACGTCGACTCGCTGGGGGTCGGCGCCGGCGCCGGCGCCGGTGGAGCAGCCGGCCCCGGCGCCCAGGGCGAGGAGGGCGGTCGCGGCGGCCAGGACACGGTACGTGGCGCGGTTGGTCATGTCGTCAACTGTCCGTGGCAACGATAATGATTGTCAAAAACGCATGATTGCATGTCAGAGGAGCTTCGCGAGACCCACAGCCACCAGCAGGGTGAGCATCACCAGTCGGATCAGCCGGGTCTGCGGCGCCTGAATCGCCCAGGTCGTCGCCAACAGGGCGATCAGGACCCCGGCGAGCGCGAGCGTGAGCAGCCCGCCGATCACCCCGGGCGTGAAGAACGCCACCAGCACCACCACCAGGGTGAGCAGGAACACCGACGTCGGGTTCGCCCCGGCCAACCGGGCGAGCAGAGGGCGCTGCGTACGCTGCATCCCACAGACTCTACGAGGAGGAACCCCCGGTGCTGGTGACCAACCGGTTCGTGGTCGACGTCGATGCCGCCGACGGCTTCACCGAACGGGCGCACGCCGCCCTCACCGCGCTGGCCGCCCGGCCCGGTTACCTGCGCGGTCAACTGGTCCGGGCGCTGGACGACCCCCGGCACTGGTCACTGGTCACCGAATGGGAGTCGGTCGGCACGTACCGGCGGGCGCTGGGCGCCTTCGAGGTCAAGGTCAGCGCCGTGCCGCTGCTCGCCGAGTCCGTCGACGAGCCCTCCGCCTACGAGGCGCTGGCCACCGCCGCCCCCGGTGGGGCCGTGGTCGTCGCCGACAGTGATCGGGCTGCGGGTCCTTACCGCTGAGCCGGCGGACACTACGCTGCTCCTATGACCGCACCCGCCCCGCCACCCGGTCCCGGGGTGGCTCCGCCGTTCGCCGCGCCGCCCACCGAGGGCCGCCGGACTCGGCTCTGGATCGGCCTCGGCGTCGGCGCGCTCGCCGTGGTGCTCTGCTGCGGCGGGGGTGGCGCCGCCGTCGTCGGCCTGGCCGTCAGCGGAGTCCAGGCGATCCGGGAACAGGCCCGCACCGTGACCGGCGACTACTACCAGGCGCTGGTCGAGCGAAACTACGGGCGGGCGTACGACCAGCTCTGCGACGACGCGCAGCGGCGTGAGTCCCGACCGGAGTTCGAGCGGCGCGCTGCCGCCGAACCGCAGGTGACAGCGTTTCGGGTGGGTGAGGTGGACACCACCTACCTGACCGTGCCGGTCGACGTGACCCTCGACGGCGGCGACCGGGATCGGCAACAGGTCAGCCTCGGGCAGGACGGGCAGACCGGCGGCGTGGAGGTCTGCGAGGTCAGCTGACCCGTCCCCGGTATTCTGCTGGGCTCGGGGGGACGGTGGTCGTACCGTTGTCCCGAACCGACCGTTCCATCCACATCTCGCCCCCGCCGACCGCCAGCCGGCGTAGGAGGAAACATGCCAGCCGACCGTATCGACGCCGTCGTCAGCCTCGCCAAGCGCCGAGGCTTCGTCTTCCCCTCCAGTGAGATCTACGGGGGCACCCGATCGGCGTGGGACTACGGCCCGCTCGGCGTGGAGCTCAAGGAGAACGTCCGCCGGCAGTGGTGGAAGACAATGGTCCAGCAGCGCGACGACGTCGTCGGCCTGGACTCCGCGGTGATCCTGTCCCGCAAGGTGTGGGAGGCGTCCGGCCACATCGCCGAGTTCGTCGACCCGCTCACCGAGTGCCAGTTCTGTCACAAGCGGTTCCGGGCCGACCACCTGGAAGAGGCGTACGCCGAGAAGCACGGCAAGCCGCTCACCTCGCTGGCCGAGCTGAACTGCCCCAACTGCGGCAACAAGGGCACCTTCACCGAGCCGAAGATGTTCAACGGCCTGATGAAGACCTACCTGGGCCCGGTGGAGAGCGACGAGGGGCTGCACTACCTGCGCCCGGAGACCGCGCAGGGCATCTTCGTCAATTACAAGAACGTCGAGACGGTCGCCCGCAAGAAGCCCCCGTTCGGCATCGCGCAGACCGGTAAGTCGTTCCGCAACGAGATCACCCCGGGCAACTTCATCTTCCGGACCCGCGAGTTCGAGCAGATGGAGATGGAGTTCTTCGTCGAGCCGGGCACCGACGAGCAGTGGCACGAGTACTGGCTCCAGGAGCGCTGGAACTGGTACCTCGACCTCGGCCTCGCGGCGGACAATCTGCGTCTGTTCGAGCACCCCAAGGAGAAGCTGTCGCACTACTCGAAGCGGACTGTGGACATCGAGTACCGCTTCCAGTTCGGTGGCACCGAGTTCGCCGAGCTTGAGGGTGTCGCCAACCGCACCGACTTCGACCTCTCCACGCACAGCAAGCACTCCGGCGTCGACCTGTCGTACTTCGACCAGAGCAAGAGTGAGCGCTGGATGCCGTACGTCATCGAGCCGGCCGCGGGTCTGACCCGCGCGGTGCTCGCCTTCCTGTTGGAGGCGTACGACGAGGACGAGGCGCCGAACACCAAGGGCGGCGTGGACAAGCGCACGGTGATGCGGTTCGACCCGCGGCTCGCCCCGGTCAAGGTGGCGGTGCTGCCGCTGTCCCGCAACGAGGCGCTGTCGCCCAAGGCCAAGGACCTCGCGACGCTGCTGCGCAAGCGCTGGGTGGTGGAGTTCGACGACTCCCAGGCGATCGGGCGTCGCTACCGCCGGCAGGACGAGATCGGCACCCCGTTCTGCGTCACAGTCGACTTCGACACGCTTGACGACAACGCGGTGACCGTGCGCAACCGGGACACCATGGCCCAGGAGCGGGTCTCCCTGGACCAGGTCGAGCGCTACCTGATCGAGCGTCTCCCCGGCTGCTGAGACTCTGCGCACGGGGCCTCGGCCGACGCGATAAGCGCCGGTCGGGGCCCCGTACACTTGTCCGGTGACTGCCTCGACCGTGCCCGCGCTGCGCCCGTTGACTCTCGGCCAGCACCAGGTGTGGCCGCCGGTGGTGCTCGCGCCGATGGCCGGGATCACCAACATCGGGTTCCGTCGGCTCTGCCGCGAGCAGGGTGGCGGCATCTACGTCTGCGAGATGATCACCACGCGCGCGCTGGTCGAGCGCAACCCGAAGACGCTGCGCATGATCGCGTTCGGCGACGACGAGAAGCCCCGCAGTCTCCAGCTCTACGGCACCGATCCGGAGATCACCGCCGCCGCCGTGCGGATCGTCGTCGAGCGCAACCTGGCCGATCACATCGACCTCAACTTCGGCTGCCCGGTCCCCAAGGTCACCCGACGTGGCGGCGGCGCGGCGCTGCCGTGGCGGCGGCGGCTCTTCGCGCGACTCGTGCGGGCCGCGGTGGCCGCCGCGTCACCGGCCGGGGTGCCGGTCACCGTCAAGATGCGCAAGGGCATAGACGACGACCACCTGACGTACGTCGAAGCCGGGCTCGCCGCCCAGGAGGCCGGCGTGGCCGCGGTGGCCCTGCACGGGCGCACGGCGGCGCAGCGCTACTCGGGCACCGCCGACTGGGACGCGATCGCCACCCTGAAGCAGGCCCTCGACGTGCCGGTGCTCGGCAACGGCGACATCTGGGAGGCCGACGACGCACTGCGCATGGTGGCCCACACCGGCGTCGACGGTGTGGTCATCGGGCGCGGCTGCCTGGGCCGACCGTGGCTCTTCGCCGACCTGGAGGCCGCCTTCAACGGTCGAACGGAGCGGCGGCTGCCCACCCTCGGCGAGGTGGCGGTGACCATGCGCCGGCACGCCGAGCTGCTTGTCGACCAGTTCTCAGCCGGCGCCCGCAACCCGGCCCGAGGTGAACGGGACGGCTGCACCGACTTCCGCAAGCACGTCGCCTGGTACCTCAAGGGCTTCCCGGTCGGCGGCGAGCTGCGGCGCTCACTGGCGATGATCGAAAGTCTGGCCCAGCTCGACGACCTGCTCGGCAAGCTCGACCCGGCGGAGCCGTTCCCGATGGCCGCCCTCGGGCAGCCGCGCGGGCGTACCAACTCACCCGGCAAGGTCTTCCTGCCGGAGGGCTGGCTGGCCAGCCGGGACGACGACACGGTCCCCGAGGGCGCCGAGATGGACGACTCCGGCGGCTGAGCCCCTGGCCGGTCGGGTGGAGGCGCCCCGGCGACCGTCCCTCCGGAACGCGGGCTCGAAGCGAAGTCCGTGCCGGCGCTCCGGTCACCCCCGAGCCCTCGGGCCGCGGCGCTCGGTCTTTCCTCGACACTCTGGGCAGAGGCTGGGCACTCAACGCTCCCCGCAGAGGCTGGGCAGATGAGTGTGGCGTCCTATCGAGCTGATGTCGTGAACGAATCACCAGCTCGACTCGCTCGGCCATGCCCCTGATTCGTCTACGACATCAGCTCCAAAGGACCCGTGACGCAGTCCGTGGGGTGGTCCGGTGGGTGGCTTGCCGAGGGCGGGTGGACAACGACCCGGTCATGCCGAAGGGCCGGGCCCCGTGGTGGGGTCCGGCCCTTCGGTGTGTGCGGGTGGTGTGGGTCAGCTGGTGGCGTAGCCGCGGGTGGCGATCCAGTCGGCGAGGTGCTCGACGCTGATCCAGTAGGAGGCGGTGTTCGGGTCGGCGGAGTCGGCGATCTTCACCGTGTCGCCGTTGTCGTGGTAGCCGACGACGCTGATGTAGTGCCCGCCCTCGTAGGAGTGGGTGACACCGTCGGTGTCGGTGCTGGTGCCGGCGATGTTCGCGACCACGGCGCGGCCGTCGTCGACGGTCTTGACGATGTCGGCGCGCAGGGTGTCGGTCTGCGTGGCGTCGGCGTCGGGGGTGCTGATCTCCACCGACCGGTAGGCGTCAGCCTTGCCGGTTTCCTTGTTCAGGACGGGGGTGATGTCGTTGATGGAGTTGGTGCCGGCTTCGGTGGTGCCCATTTCCTTGGCCATGTCGTCGACGTTGATGTTCTTGCCCTGCACACTCAGGGCGTTACGGGTCGCGGCGGGCCCGCAGTAGTAGAAGTTCGGCTGGGCTTCGTAGCGCACGCCGAGTTCCCGCTCGCCGTGGCCCTTGCGGTCGGTCTGGGTCTGCGTGGCCGGCTTGCCGCTGGTGGGTGCGGCGAACGCGGTGGTGACGGGGCCGGCGATGGCGCCGCCGGTGAAGGCGAGGCCGGCGGCGGTGAGGGCGGTCTTACGGATCAGATCGGTACGCATGATGGCGTGCTCCTCTGCATCGGGGGTGTGCCCGCACGGCACTCAACAGGGGGGTGGCGCGACCGTGCGGGAAAGCTTGTGCCCGGCGACCCGCAACGAGGGGGTCGGCGTCGGGACAGGGTGTAACCGTTCGCGGTGGCGGGTCATTCCGCCTGCCCGTCGGCCGGTTGTGGTGCTCGGCCGTCTGCGGGGGGTGTAACCGGGGCGGCCTGGCGGGTGTTCCCGGCGGCTGCCGCGCCTCACGACCCGAGAGTCGCGGTGGTCTGCCAGGTATAACGACCCCGGCCGGCCGCCGATTCCGCGGCCGGGGTGGCCCCGACCACCCGACACCGACCGTCAAACCCGACAATCAGCCCGCCAGGCCGGCCCGCTGAAACGGACACGGCGCCCACGGCGGGGTGATCGACTCGGGTTCCTGAAAGTCGCGGTGTCCCGGAGCCGGGGATGCCCCGACTTCATGAAAGCCGAGTGGATCATGCCCGTCTGCGCCGGCCTGTGCCCCGGACCGGCCTGCGCCCCGGACCGGCCTGTGCCCCGGACCGGCCTGTGCCCCGGACCGGCCTGCGCCCCGGGCTGCGGCCTGCGGCCCGGACCGGCCCGACCCACTCGGCAGAGGTCAGGTGGACCGGTCCAACGCGGGGGTCAGGGCTTGGCGGTGTCGGGTTGGGGTGTGGTGCGTTGTGTCGGGATGGTCGGTGCGGTGGGCCAGGGGATCTCGGGCGCGTGGTGGAAGGTGATCCCGGCCGTCGTCCAGCGCGGGCCCTGGGCCGCCAGCCGGTCGCGGAAGCCGGCCCAGTCGTGGCTTGCCCGGGGTGACCAGCCCAACTCGGCGATGGCCGGGAGGCGGGGCAGGAGCAGGAGTTCGATGTCGGCCAGCGAGGTGACCGATTCGGTCCAGAGCGGGGCCTCCACACCGAGAACCGCCTCGGCGGGTACGCCAGCGACGTGCGTACCCGGATCCCAGTCGTACGCCTTTCGCACGTCGATGAGGCCGGCCCAGTCGTGCCCGATCGGGGTGTCCGGGGCGTACTTCATGTCCAGGTAGGCGTGGTTGCCAGGGGAGACGATCAGGCGGGCGCCCCTGCGTACGGCGTCGACGGTGGTGGGGTCTTCGCCGTTCGTGCCCCACCACTGCAGGACCCGCCCGTCGAGGTGGGCGGCCGGCGCGAGTTGGTGCCAGCCGACGACGGTCTTGCCGAGGTCGGCCACGATGCGCTGGACCCGCTCGACGAAACCGGTGTAGACCTCGCCCTTCACCTTGAACGCCTCGTCGCCGCCGATGTGCAGCCAGGGGCCGGGAGTGAGCGCGGCCACCTCGCCCAGCACGTCGGCGACGAAGTCGTACGTCCGCTCGTCGGCCGGGTCGACGTAGCTGAAGCCGACCTCGGTGCCGGTGTACGGCGGTGGCGCGGTCTTGTCCGGTGCCAGCTCCGGGTACGCGACCAGCGCCGAGTTGGTGTGCCCCGGGAGGTCGATCTCGGGAACGACTGTGATGTGGCGGGCGGCCGCGTAGGAGACGATCCGCGCGTAGTCGGCCTTCGTGTAGTGCCCGCCGGGGCCGCCGCCGACCTCGGTCGTCCCGCCGACGGTGGTCAACTTCGGCCAGGAGTCGACGGCGATCCGCCAGCCCTGGTCGTCGGTGAGGTGCAGGTGCAGGTGGTTGAGCTTGTAGCGGGCCAGGTGGTCGACCACCCGCAGCACGTCCTCGACGGCGAAGAAGTGCCGCGCGACGTCAAGCATCGCCCCCCGGTAGGAGAACCGGGGTGCGTCGGTGATGGTCCCACCCGGCAACGCCCAGCGTGCGGTGACCGGGCTGGGGCTCTCGATCCCCGCTGGCAGCAGTTGGCGCAGCGTCTGTACGCCGTAGAAGAGGCCGGCGGCGGTGGCTGCGGTGACGCGTACCCCGTCGGTGGCGATGTCCAGGCGGTAGCCCTCCGCGCCGAGGTCGGCGCTGTAGCCCTCCGCGCCGAGGTCGGCGCTGCCGTCGAGCACCAGCGCGATGGCACCGGCGGGCTCCGGCCTGGTGGCGTCGGTGACCGGCAGCGGGTAGCCGGTTGCCGGACGCAGGAGCTGGGCGAGCTGCTCGGCGACGGCCAACGCGGCGGGGTCGGCGCTGGCCACGATGACCGCGTCGGCCGGGAGCGCCCAGTCGGCGGTCGGGTCCGGCTGGACGTGCTGGGGGGCGGGCACGACGTCGGCCAGCCGGTGCGGGGCCGCCGGGGCGAGCAACGTGCTCGCGGTCTGCTCGGCCGTGCGGGCCAGCGTGGCCGCGTCCGGTTCCTCCGCCGACAGCGGTGTGGGGACGGCGGTGGGGCCGGGGGAGGGGATGGTCGACACGGCGGCGACTCCGGGGGTGTATTCGCGTCGGTTATGGCAAAAGTGAGGTTCACCGGCTGGCGTGGCGTCAAGCGTACGACGCTCGGCCGGGATGCGTGATGGTGCGCATGGAAGCGTTCCCAAAAACCGGTACGAACACGGATAGTCGTGATGGCTGTGCCAATTGTCACCGAACGGTCCCAGGTCACTCGATGTTCGCTTAACCTTCGCCCACCGATCGACGTTGACCCCGGGATTACCGGCGGTCCGTCCCGGGGAAGAAGAAAACTGAACCTTCGTTAAGTGTCAATCCGGCGCGTGTGTTGTGGAGGCTCTGGTGGCAGCGCAAGAGACCGTCGATCACAAGTACGTCTACGACTTCTCCGAAGGCAACAAGGAACTCAAGGAGCTGCTCGGCGGCAAGGGGGCAAACCTCGCCGAGATGACCAACCTGGGCCTGCCCGTACCGCCCGGCTTCACCATCACCACCGAGGCGTGCCAGGCGTACCTCGCGACGGGACGGGAACCGGACGGGCTCGCCGGTCAGATCGAGGCGCACCTCGAATCGCTGGAGCGCGCGATGGGCAAACGCCTCGGTGACCCGCAGGACCCACTGCTGGTCTCCGTCCGCTCCGGTGCCAAGTTCTCCATGCCCGGCATGATGGAGACCGTTCTCAACGTCGGTCTCAACGACCAGAGCGTGGTCGGGCTCTCCGCCCAGGCGGGACAGAACGACAGGTTCGCCTGGGACTCCTACCGGCGACTCATCCAGATGTTCGGCAAGACCGTCTGTGAGGTGCCGGGCGAGGAGTTCGAGCACGCGCTCGACGAGGCCAAGCACGCCAAGGGCACCCACAACGACCTGGATCTGGACGCCGACGACCTGCGTGGGCTGGTCGACGCGTACAAGAAGATCTTCTTGAAGCACACCGGCCGGGAGTTCCCGCAGCAGCCACGCGAACAGCTCGACCTGGCCATCCGGGCGGTCTTCGAGTCGTGGAACGCCGAGCGCGCGGTGCTCTACCGCCGCCAGGAGCGCATCCCGGCCGACCTGGGCACCGCTGTCAACGTGGTGACAATGGTCTTCGGCAACCTTGGCCCGGATTCCGGCACCGGGGTCGCGTTCACCCGTGACCCGGCCAGCGGCGCGCAGGGCATCTACGGCGACTACCTGGCCAACGCCCAGGGTGAGGACGTGGTCGCCGGCATCCGCAACACGGTGCCGTTGCAGGAGTTGGAGCAGCTCGACAAGACCTCCTACGACGAGCTGCTCGGCATCATGGCCCGGCTGGAGGAGCACTACAAGGACCTGTGCGACATCGAGTTCACCATCGAACGCGGCAAGCTGTGGATGTTGCAGACTCGGGTCGGCAAGCGGACGGCCGCCGCCGCGTTCGTCATCGCCGGGCAACTCGTCGACGAGGGCCTGATCGACCTGGACGAGGCGCTGCACCGGGTCAACGGCGCGCAACTGGCCCAGCTGATGTTCCCGCGCTTCCAGCTCGACCACGAGTTCCAGCCGGTCGCCAAGGGCATCGGCGCATCGCCCGGCGCGGCGTCCGGCACTGTGGTCTTCACCTCCGCCCGAGCCGTCGAGCTGGCCGCCGAGGGCAAGTCGGTGATCCTGGTGCGCCGGGAGACCAACCCGGACGACCTGAACGGCATGATCGCCGCCCAGGGCATCCTCACCTCGCGCGGCGGCAAGACCAGCCACGCGGCTGTGGTGGCCCGGGGCATGGGCAAGACCTGCGTCTCCGGCGCCGACGAGATCGAGGTGAACGTCCCGGCGAAGCGGTTCACAGTGGCCGGGCAAACCGTCACCGAGGGCGACGTCGTGTCCATCGACGGCACCACCGGCAAGGTCTATCTCGGCGAGGTGCCGGTCATGCCCTCCGAGGTCGTGCAGTACTTCGAGGGCAGCCTCGACCCCGAGCACATAGACAACGCGCTGGTCCGGGCCGTACACCGGATCATGACGCACGCCGACGGGAAGCGGCGGCTCGCGGTCCGCACGAACGCCGACACCGGCGCGGACGCCGCCCGGGCCCGGCGCTTCGGCGCCGAGGGCATCGGGCTGTGCCGCACCGAGCACATGTTCCTCGGCGACCGGCGGGAGTTGGTCGAGCGGCTGATCCTGGCCCGGGCCCCGGGTGAGCGGGAGGCGGCGCTGGCGGCGCTGCTGCCGTTGCAGCGGGCCGACTTCGAGGAGATCTTCCGCGAGATGGACGGCCTGCCGGTCACCGTCCGGCTCATCGACCCGCCGTTGCACGAGTTCCTGCCGCCGTTGGAGCAGCTCGCCGTCAACGTGGCGGTCGCCCAGGAACGCGGCGAGGACGTGGCCAAGGAGGAGGCGCTGCTCGCCGCCGTCCGGCGGATGCACGAGGAGAACCCGATGCTCGGGCTGCGGGGCGTACGCCTCGGCCTGGTCATCCCCGGCCTGTTCGCGATGCAGGTCCGGGCCATCGCCGAGGCGGCTGTCAGTTGCGCCCGCAACGGGGGCGTGGCCAAGCCGGAGATCATGGTGCCGCTGGTCGGGGCCGTCCAGGAGCTGGAGACGGTACGCGCCGAGGCCGAGAAGATCATCGCCGAGGTGGTCGGGGACAGCGGCGTCGAGGTGCTGATCGGCACCATGATCGAGGTGCCCCGGGCGGCGCTGACCGCCGGGCAGATCGCCGAGGCCGCCGAGTTCTTCTCCTTCGGCACCAACGACCTGACCCAGATGGGCTGGGGCTTCTCCCGCGACGACGTCGAGGGCGCGTTCTTCTGGCGCTACCTGGAGTTGGGCATCTTCGGCATCTCGCCGTTCGAGTCGATCGATCGCGACGGCGTCGGTCGGCTGGTGCGGATCGCCGCCGAGGAGGGTCGGGCCGCCCGGCCTGGGCTGAAGCTCGGTGTCTGCGGTGAGCACGGCGGCGACCCGGACTCGGTGCACTTCTTCCACGAGGTCGGCCTGGACTACGTGTCCTGTTCTCCGTTCCGGGTGCCGGTGGCCCGGCTGGAGGCCGGCCGGGCGGTGGTGGAGACCGGCGGGTCGGACAGCCGCTGACGCACGTCGGCGGCGGCCTGGTCACCCGGCCGCCGCCGGCGCTCAGATCGGCGGACGACGCCAGGTGGGTCGGGACGAGCGGCGTAACTGCGCCGGCAGGGTCGCCATCGGGGTACGCGTGGCCAGCGGGGCGTGCGCGTCCGGTACGGGGGTCGCGCCGATGCCTCCGCCGCGAACGTCCAGGAACGACCCGGCGCGGCGGGCCACCGCTCGCGCCTCCTCGTGCAGCGCCTCCAGGTCGCCCGCCGCCGACATGGTGACGAGGGTCAGCAGGGCGCTGCGCCCGGCCGGATAGGTGACCACGCAGCCTGCTGTGGTGCACACGACCGACTCCCGGAACTCACCCTGCCGGACGGTGTCGGCCACCCGGTGCCCCAGCCCGAAACTCGCGGCGGCGAGCGCGGCGAGATGGGTGGCGTCGGTGCTGGGCAGGTCACTGGAGATGAGCAGGCCGTCGGTGCCCGCGAGCACCATGCCGGCGATGTCGGGTCGGCGCTGGCGCAGCAGCTGAAGCTCCGTTCCCATCACCGTGTCTGCGTCCACGAGCGTTACCCCTCACCGGTCGGCTCTGCGTGTCAGTCGGCTGGTTACGTTCCGCGCTGGGAACGCTACCGCTGGCGACTTCCGGCCGCGAGCCCGTAACCCTCGGCGATCGGTCGGCAACTGGGGGCCAATCGGTGGTTGTGTGCCCTTCATCGATGCGTCGTGAGCCTGTCGAGCAGTGGTGGCGGGCGTAATCTTGGCTCGCTCGCACACGGCCGATTGGGCGCCGCGTCGAACGGGAAGAGGTGACTGCATGACCAGTGTCTGGGAGAGCCTGACTGTGGACGCCCGCGATCCGGCCCGACTGGCCCGTTGGTGGGCCGAGGCGCTCGGCTATCAGGTCGTCACCGAGACTCCGAGCGGCGTGGAGATCCGCCAGTCCCCGGACCAGGTGCCCGCCCTGTTCTTCGGCCCGGTGAGCGAGGGCAAGGAGCGCAAGAACCGGCTGCACCTCGACCTGCGCCCCGCCAATCAGGAGGCTGAGGTCGAGCGCCTGGTCGACATGGGCGCCCGGCACGTCGACATCGGTCAGGGCGACGTCGAGTGGACGGTGCTGGCCGACCCCGAGGGCAACGAGTTCTGCGTACTGCGTGAGCGCGAGGAGTGAGCCGGTCTTGCGAGCCCCGCAGTCGCGAACAACGGCTGTTGCGTGAGCGCGAGGACTGAGCCGGGGGCGGCGGACGCGCGGTTGGTCGACGAGCCGCCCAAGGACACCGGACATCGCCGGTCGCCGTACGAGCGCGACCGGGCCCGGGTGCTGCACTCGGCGGCGTTTCGCCGGCTGGCCACAAAGACCCAGGTGCACACCGCCGGCACTGACGACTTCCTGCGTACGCGGCTGACCCACTCGTTGGAGGTGGCCCAGATCGCCCGGGAGATGGGTGCCCGGCTGGGCTGCGACCCGGACGTGGTGGACGTCGCGGGGCTCGCGCACGACCTCGGGCACCCGCCGTTCGGGCACAACGGCGAGGCTGCGCTGGACCTGCTCGCCACGCCCTGCGGCGGCTTCGAGGGCAACGCGCAGACCCTGCGGGTGTTGACCCGCCTGGAGGCGAAGGTGCTCGCCCCGGACGGGTCGTCCGCCGGGCTGAACCTGACCCGGGCGTCGCTGGACGCGATCGGCAAGTACCCCTGGGCACGCCGGCCGGGGGAGCGCAAGTTCGGGGTGTACGCCGACGACGCGGCCGTCTTCGACTGGATCCGTGCCGGCGCGCCCGGCGCCCGGCGCTGCCTGGAGGCCCAGGTGATGGACTGGGCCGACGACGTCGCGTACTCGGTGCACGACGTGGAGGACGGCATCCACGGCGGCTATGTCACGTTGCACCCGCTGCTCACCGACGCCGACGAGCGGGCCGCGCTTTGCGCCGACGTGGCCGCCGCCTATTCCGGGGAGTCCGCGACGGACCTGGCCGAGGTGCTCGTCGACCTGCTGGCCGGTCCGCTGCTCGCCCCGTTCACCGGGTACGACGGCAGCCATCGCGCGCAGGTCGCGTTGAAGGCCACCACCAGCGGGGTGACCGGGCTGTTCGTGTCCGCGGCGGTGGCGGCGACGGAGGAGCGCTTCGGGCCGGGCCCGCACCGCCGCTACGCCGCCGACCTGGTGGTGCCCCGACTGGTACGGGCGCAGTGCGCGCTGCTCAAGGGCATCGCGCTGCGGTACGTGATGCGTCGCAGTGGCTTCCGGGGCCGCTACGAGCGGCAGCGGACGATGCTGGCGGAGGTGGTCGCGGCGCTGGTCCGGCGTGCACCGGAAGGGCTCGACCCGATCTTCGCCCCGCTGTGGCGGGCCGCCCCCGACGACAGGGCCAGACTGCGGGTGGTGATCGACCAGGTGGCCTCGCTCACCGACCCGGCGGCGGTGACCTGGCACACCCGCCTGGTCGGCAAGGGGACACCCCCGACCGACCGCGAGCCAGCTTAGGCTAACCTAACTGGCATGACGGAACGCTCCAGGAACGTCACAACGGCCCGGGTGCTGCGCACCGAGCGGCCCACCCCGCACCTGATCCGGCTCGTCCTCGGTGGGGACGAACTGGTCGGCCTGCCGGTGGGCGAGTTCACCGACCACTACATCAAGGTGGTGTTCCCTCAGTCGGGGGTCGCGTACCCGCAGCCGTTGGACCTCGCCGCGATCCGCCGGGACCTGCCCCGGGAGCAGTGGCCCCGGCTGCGCGCGTACACGGTGCGGCGCTGGGATCCGCTGGCCGGCGAGCTGACCGTCGACGTGGTGCACCACGGCGACGAGGGGTTGGCCGGCCCGTGGGCCGCCGCGCTGCGTCCTGGCGATCCGGTGCACTTCGTCGGCCCCGGCGGCGCGTACGCCCCGAGCCCGGACGCGGACTGGCACCTGCTGGTCGGTGACGAGAGCGCCCTGCCGGCGATCGCCGCCGCGCTGGAGCGCCTCCCGCTGGGCGCCCCGGCCCACGTCTTCGTGGAGATCGCCGACCCGGCGGAGGAGCAGAAGCTGCTCAGCCCCGGGGCGGTCGAGCTGACCTGGTTGCATCGCGGCGACCGCCCGGTGGGCGAGGCGCTGGTCGAGGCGGTGCGGGCGTTGGACTTCCCGGCCGGCCAGGTGCACGCGTTCGTGCACGGCGAGGCCGCCTTCGTCCGGGAGCTGCGCCGGCTGCTGCGCGGCGAGCGGGGAATACCTCTCGATCGGCTCTCCATCTCCGGCTACTGGCGGCGCGGCATGGACGACGAGGGTTGGCGCTCCACCAAGGCCGACTGGAACCAGCAGGTGGCGGCCGAGGAGACGGCGATTCCGGAGCCCGCCGCGGCGGCCTGAGCGCCGCTCACCCCTCGGGTGTGTGGTTTGCCTCGCCGGCCTTGGCCAGTCGCCGGCTGACCAGGACGGCGTACCCGACGACCGCCAGGGAGAGCAGCGACAGCATCAGTCTCGGTTGGTGCACCGTCGCGGTGATCAGCGAGACCGAGACCACCCCGTAGACGGCGATCGCCAACCGGGCGCCGCTCGGCCGTGTCCACAGCCAGTACAGGGCAAGACCACATAGCGTCCAGATCACCATCGAGGCGCCCAGCAGCAGCCGCAGCTCCAGCGGCAGGTGGTTCGCGTTGTCGTCGACCAGCCGGACCACCTGCCCGAGCGACCAGCCGAGCAGCAGCAGCGCACCGCCCAGCGGTATGTGCAGGTAGGTGTACGCCTGCCCGCCGCGCAGCCGGCTCTGGAGCAGGCGGGTGGTGACGAAGGTGGTGTAGACCCACCAGACCGCCGCCGGGATCAGGAAGGCCAACGCGGCGGTGAGGATCATGTGGGGCGGGGGGTGGTCCGGCACGGCGAAGAGCAGGCTGGCCAGCGCGCTACCCAGCACGATGATGGTGAACTGGCCGATCCGTTCCGGCAGGTGCCTGTTGTCCACCGGCCAGCGGTTGAGCCAGCGCACCCCGACCCAGGGTGTGGCCAGTTCGATGACCATCGCGACGATCCACAGGACCGGGCGCAGCTCGGTGGGCACTGTCAGCGACACCAGCCAGATCAACCAGCCCGACCCGAAGCCGATCAGGTAGACAGTTGTCACCATCCGGGCCTTCGCGCTGGTCGGCCAGGCACGCAGGTACAGCAGGAGCAGCACACCCCGCACGATCAGGTACCCGACCGGCAGGAGCACGCTCTCCGGGACCTCGTCGACCCCGAGGGTCATCGCGCCCGCGCCGACCAACGCGACAAGCACCAGCACTCGGTGCAACGCGTCGTCCGGATCGAACCTGGTGTCGTAGTACACCTGCCCCATCCAGGCCCACTGGATCACCACGAAGAGCCCGATCACGGCCAGCACCGCCCTCGGCGACGGGGCCGGTTCGTTGCCCAGCCGGGTCACCACCGCCGCCAGCGCGTACACGAAGATGAGGTCGAGGAAGAGTTCCAGCCAGGTGGCGTGCCGGTGGCCGGCCTCGTCCGTCTGCGGGGTCTGCCCGGGTAGCCCCATCCGAGCGGCCAGCCATCTCGGCAGGCGGGGGGCTTCGGTCCGTACCCGGCGCATCTGGTCATGGTCCCCGTGCGGACCCGGCCTGCGGGCCGGAACCGCCCAGCCGGCAGCGGTCGCCGCCACACCGGCGTCCCCCGGCCGGCGTGTCGTCGGTCGGGCAGGGCAGGATGTACGGCGAGGGGGTGGCGCATGGCTGGGCGGATCCGGGACGAGGACATCGCACTGGTCCGGGAACGCACCTCGATCGGGGATGTGATCTCCGAGACGGTCACCCTGAAGTCCGCCGGCGGCGGCAACCTCAAGGGTCTGTGCCCGTTCCACGACGAGAAGAGTCCGTCGTTCAACGTGTCCCCGGCCCGCAACGTCTGGTACTGCTTCGGCTGCGGGGCCGGCGGGGACGCGATCAAGTTCCTGATGGACGCCGACCACCTCAGCTTCGTGGAGTCCGTCGAGCGGCTGGCCGGCCGCGCCGGCATCCAACTGCGCTACATCGAGGACGACAAGGGCACCCCGCGCCCCCGCCCGCAGCAGGGTCAGCGGCAGCGACTGGTCGCCGCGCACGCCGCAGCCGTCGAGTTCTACAGCGCGCAACTGAGCACCGCCGGCGCCCGGCCGGCACGGGAGTTCCTGGCGCGACGGGGCTTCGACAGGGCCGCCGCCGAGCGCTACGGCTGTGGTTTCGCGCCGGAGGGTTGGGACCCGCTCACCAAGCACCTGCGCCAGCAGGGCTTCACCCACCAGGAGTTGGTCACCGCCGGGCTGTCCCGGGAGTCCCGTTCCGGCACCCTGATCGACCGGTTCCGTCGCCGGCTGCTCTGGCCGATCCGCGACCTCGCCGGTGACGTGATCGGCTTCGGTGCGCGCAAGCTCTTCGACGACGACGACGGCCCGAAGTACCTGAACACCCCCGAGACGCCGATCTACAAGAAGTCGCACGTGCTCTACGGCATCGACCAGGCCAAGCGGGAGATCGCCAAGCAGGGTCGGGCGGTGATCGTCGAGGGTTACACCGATGTGATGGCCTGTCACCTGGCCGGGGTGACCACGGCGGTGGCGACCTGCGGCACTGCCTTCGCCGCGGACCACATCTCCGTCCTGCGTCGGCTCCTGTTCGACAGCGACGAGGTGGCCGGCGAGATCATCTTCACCTTCGACGGTGACGCCGCCGGGCAGAAGGCGGCGCTGCGCGCCTTCGAAGACGACCAGCGCTTCGTCGGGCGCACGTTCATCGCGGTCAGCCCGGACAACATGGACCCGTGCGACCTGCGGCTGGCCAAGGGCGACCTGGCGGTGCGTGACCTGGTCGCCCGCCGCGAGCCGCTCGTCGACTTCGCGCTGCGACACGTGATCAGCCGCTTCGACCTGGACACCGTCGACGGCCGGGTCGAGGCGATGCGCCACGCCGCGCCGCTGGTCGCGCGACTGAAGGACCGGGAGAAGCGCCCGGAGTACGTCCGCAAGCTGGCCATGGACCTCGGCATGGAGATCGAGCCGGTGCAGCGGGCGGTGCTCGCCGCCGCCAACACCCCGCCGCCCAGCGCCCGCGACGCCGCCCCCGCCGCCCGGCCAACCTCGGCCCGTCCCGAGCCGGCGGTGGACAGCCCGCAGTCGATGGTCGAGCGGGAGGCGCTCAAACTCGCCCTCCAGCAACCGGTCCTGGCCGGGCCGATGTTCGACGCGGTCGAGGCCACCGAATACCGCCACCCGGTGCACGTCGCGGTCCGTACTGCCATCGCGGCGGCCGGTGGTGCCGCGTCGGCGACCGGCGGCGCGGTCTGGATCGAGTCGGTCCGCGACGCCTGCGACGACCTGGCGGCCGCGGCGCTGGTCGGTGAGTTGGCAGTCGAACCACTGCGGATCGACGGCGAACCGGACCCGCGCTACGTGTCGATCACCATGGCCCGCGTGCAGTTCGGGTCGGTGACCGCCCGGGTCCGGGACCTCAAGTCACGCATCCAGCGGATCAACCCGGTCAACAACAAGGACGAGTACTTCGCCGCCTTCGGTGAGCTGCTGTCCCTGGAGCAGCACGCCCGAGCGTTGCGCGAGCAGGCCGCGGGAGGCCTCTAGATGGGACTGTTCAGCCGCAAGCCGAAGCTGCCGCCGGCCGACCGGCCGCCACTGACCGCCGACGAGCGGGTGTTGGCCTGGGCCGCCGCCGGCAACGGCGAGGGCGACGGGGTGGTGGTCGCCACCAACCTCGGGCTGTGGTTGCCCGGTCGAGGGCACCGGTTCGGGTGGCACACCATCCTCAAGGCGGTCTGGTCCGGCCGGGAGCTGACGGTCACCCCCGCCGAGTCGCTCGTCGGGCGGGACGGCTACACGGTGGTCGCCGACGGTCCGGCCGAGACGTACCTGCTGCTCGACCCGGGGGAGTTGCCGCACCAGGTGCGGGCCCGGGTGACCCGTTCGGTCGCGTACACCGAGCACCAGCCGGTGCCCGGCGGCGCGGCGCGCGTCGCGGCCCGGCGCGTGGCCGGGGTCGACGGTCTGACCTGGACGGTCCGACTCGAGCCCGGCACTCCGGCGGACGACGAGGCGCTGCTCGCCGAGATCGACCGGCTGGTCGGTGTGGCCCGCGCCGCCACCGCGCCAGCCGACGTCTGACCGGCCGGGTCAGTTCGCGCCGAGGTCCTTGAGCGCCTTCTCGGCGCCGCGGTGCAGCGGCACCGGGTCGGTCTTGCGGGCGGTCTCCAGCGAGATCCCCCGGGCCGCCGGGTTCGCCTGGGCCAGCGTGTCCCGCTTGTCGAAGACCGTCCGGGTGATCGCGCAGGCGACGTTGGCGTCCAGGTCCTTGCGGACCAACAACACGTTGGGTACGACGATCGTCGGGGTGTCGGTTGCCGTCCGGTACGCGTCCCGGCCGATCGTCCCGGCCTGGTAGGCGGGGCTCAACGCTGTCATCTTCGGCAGCAACGGCGAGATGTCGACGAACTTCACCGAGTCGCCGGCAGTGGTGAACAGGTCGGTGAGGCCCCCGGTGGGCAGACCACCGGACCAGAAGAAGCCGTCGACGCTGCCGTCCTTGATCCCCTCGACGGTCTTGGTCAGGTCCAGTCGCTGCGCCCGGATGTCAGTTGCCGGGTCGAGGCCGGCGGCCTCCAACAGCCGGTTGGCGATCACCTCGGTGCCGGACTTCGGTGAGCCGGTGGAGATCCGCTTGCCCCGCATGTCGGCCACCGAGGTGATCCCGGAGTCGTTGCGGACCACCACCTGGGTGTAGTTGTCGTAGATGCGGCTCAGCGCCTGCACCGGCTGCGGCGCGGTGAAGCTGCCCTTGCCCTGCACCGCGTTGACCGCCGTGTCGAACAGCGAGAACGCCACGTCGTACTGGCCACCGACCAGTTGCTCGACGTTCTGCACCGAGGCGCCGGTCTCGGCGGCGGTGCCGGTGAGCTTGCCGCCGGTCGCCCCGGACAACTGCCCGGCCAGGGCGTTGCCGACCACGTAGTAGACGCCTGTCGCGTTGCCGGTGGCGATGCCGACGCGGGTCTCCTTCGTCACCTCGCAGGTGACCTCGCTGGCCGTGTCGTCTTTTGCCGCGCCGCCCTGCTGACCTCCGCAACCCGCGGCACCGACCGTGACGAGGGCGAGCACGCTCAGGCCGGCCGCGAGCCGTACGTCGATTCGTCTCACAGTTGTTCCTCCACAGGATTGGCTGGTGATCCGGACGATGACCGGTTGGCGGCGCCGCGTCGGATGAACACGCCCGCCGCCGCGACGACGGCCAGCGCCACGCCGACAGTGACCGGCACGGGTTCGAGCCAGAGCAGAATCACGCCGGCTAGGGCACCCAGGACCCGTTCCGGGGCGCCGGCCGGCCCCACGCCGGGCAGCCAGCCACCGGCGGCGACGGCGAGCACCGCCACGCTGAGCGCTGTGACTGCGGCGGCGAAGGCGATCCGCTGAACGCCGCCGATGCCGAGCAGACCGAGCCCGGCCGGCGTGATGACGAACGCGATCGGGGTCAGGTACGCCGGCAGCGCGTACCGCAGGGTCTGCCACATGGTCGGCACCAGCCGGCCGCCGGTGACCGCGGCGGCGGCCACCGCGGCGAGCGCTGTCGGCGGGGACACCTCGGACAGCACCGCGAAGTAGAAGACGAACATCGCCGCCGCCGGCGCGGTGACACCCAGGTCGAGCAGGGCCGGACCGACGATCACCCAACCGATCACGAACGACGCGGTGACCGGAACGGCCAGGCCCAGCAGGGTGAGCGCGACGGCGGCGAGCAGCGCGGTGAGCACCAGCACCAGCGTCGGGTCCGACGTGGCCGCCTGCGCCCCACCGATCAGCAGCGCCGCCGCCTGCGGCCCGAGACCGGTCTTCGTCGTGGTCGCCGTGATGATGCCGGCGGCGGCGCAGACAGCGGTGACGGCGAGGACGCCTCGTACGCCGGTGACGAGCGCTGTCACCAGCCGGCCCGGGGTGAGTCGGTGCGCGCGGTCCTCGTTCCTGGGGGCCAGGAACGACAACGCGACGGTGAGCACGATGGCGAAGACGACGGCCCTCGTCGCTGACACACCGATCGCGAGGAACACGATGATGGCGATCAGCGAGGCGAAGTGGTAGCCGAATCGGGCCAGCAGCCGCCAGGGCGAGCCGACGTCGATCACCACGGGGCGTACGCCGGAGCGGCGGGCGTCGATCTCCACGGCGAGCAGGATGCCGAGGTAGTAGAGCACAGTCGGTACCGTCGCCCAGCCCAGCACCTGGAGGTACGAGACGCCCAGGTACTCGGCGATGATGAACGCCGCCGCGCCCAGAGTCGGCGGGGAGAGGATGGCGCCCACCCCGGCCGCGGCCAGCATGCCGCCGGCCCGCTCCGGCGGATAGCCGGCGCGGCGCAGCAGCGGCCAGGTGACCGCGCCGATGCTCACCGTCGTCGCCGCGCCGGAGCCGGAGACGGTGCCGAGCAGGAAACCCGAGGCCACCGCCGTCCGGCCGGCGGCGGTGCGCGAACGTCGGAACGCCGCGGCCGACAGCTCGACGAAGAACCGCCCGGCCCCGGACAACTCCAGCACCGCGCCGTAGATGGTGAACAGCACGATGTACGAGGCGGCCACGTCGAGTGGGGTGCCGTAGAAGCCGCTGTCGGAGTTGTAGAACGCGTCGACAAGCTGGCTGAAGTCGAGCCCGGCGTGCGCGACCGGCCAGGACTGCGGCAACAACCCGCCGTAGTAGCCGTAGCCCAGGAACAGCAGGCAGACCGCGGGCAGGATCCAACCGGTGGTCCGTCGACACGCTTCGAGCAGCAGGAGCAGCAGGACGGTGCCCAGCACCAGATCCGTCGGCGCCAGCAGGCCCTGCCGGTCGAGGAACGCGTTGTAGCCGCCGCCACCGCTGCCGATTTGGATCGGCAGGACCGGGTAGAGACAGGCCGCGATGGCCAGGACGACCAGGACCCAGTCGGTCACCGTGGGCCCCGACGACGGCAGTGCCGGGGTACGCCTGTCGCTGCCGGTGGCGTCGGCGCGGTTGGTGCGTCGTCGACGGGCGCGCAGGCGGGCCGGTAGCCGCAGGTCGGCCGGGTAGGCGAGGAAGACCAACGGGAGTACGCCGGCCAGGAAGATGATCAGGTAGTACTTGCTGCCCTGCGACAGAGGGCGGAACACCTGCCACAGGGCGAGAGCACCGACCGCCAGCGCCGCCATGGTGAGGAGCCGACCTGCCGGCCCGGAGAGCACCCGTCCCGGTTTCTCGTCCTCGAACTGGGCGGCCAGGTCCCGAGTCGCCCGCTCGGCGACGCTCGGGTCGGGCGTGCCCGGGTCGGGCGTGCCCGGGTCGGGCTTACTCGCGCCGGGCTCTGTCGGCTCGGCTTCCGGTCGAGGTCGGGGTGGTCCGCCGCCGGGGCTCGTTGCGGACCCATCAACGGGAGAGTTGGCTGGTAGGGCAGGTGAAGGCGAACCATCGGGCGAGCTGATGGGCGACACAAAAGGACGATACACGTCGATTGGCTGACGGGTGGGGCATCGATCGGCGTTTCGCCGCCCGTGGTTGGGGCGACCGGAGGGTCGCGGCCGTGGTCGCCCTGCGCGGTGCGCGTCGCAGGTCCTGGCACGTCCAGCGTATTTGCGTGGAGGGCTGTCGGACCCGGCGGTTAGGGTCGGGCGGTGACTTCGGAGCGACCACTGATTCAGGCTCGCGGGCTGGTGAAGCGGTTCGGCGATTTCACCGCCGTGGACGGCATCGACGTCGAGGTTCGCCAGGGTGAGGCGTTCGGCTTCCTCGGGCCCAACGGCGCGGGCAAGTCGTCGACCATGCGGATGGTCGGCTGCATCTCCCCACCCAGCGGGGGTGAGCTGCGCATCCTCGACATGGATCCGGTGGCTGACGGGCCGGCGATCCGGGCGCGTCTCGGGGTGTGCCCCCAGCTTGACAATCTCGATCCGGAGTTGACCGTCCGGGAGAACCTGACCGTCTACGCCCGCTACTTCGGCATCTCCCGCCGGGCGGCCCGGGAGCGCGCCGCCGAGCTGCTCGACTTCGTCCAGCTCACCGAGCGGGCCGACAGCAAGGTCGAGCCGCTCTCCGGTGGCATGAAGCGTCGGCTGACCATCGCCCGCGCGCTGGTGAACGATCCGGAAATCGTGCTGCTCGACGAGCCGACCACCGGGCTGGACCCGCAGGCCCGGCACCTGGTGTGGGAGCGGCTGTTCCGGCTCAAGCAGCAGGGCGTCACGTTGGTGCTCACCACGCACTACATGGACGAGGCCGAGCAGCTCTGTGACCGTCTGGTGGTGATGGACAGCGGCCGGATCGTCGCGGAGGGCTCGCCCCGGGCGCTGATCGAGCAGCACTCGACCCGTGAGGTGGTCGAGTTGCGCTTCGCCGCCGAGTCGCAGGAACCGTTCGCCGGCAAGCTCGACGGGCTGGGGGAGCGGGTCGAGGTGTTGCCCGACCGGGTCCTGCTCTACGTTCCCGACGGCGACGCGGCGGTTGCCGAGGTCGCCGCGTTGGGGCTCCAGCCGGCGAACGTGCTGGTCCGGCGCAGCGGCCTGGAGGACGTCTTCCTGCACCTGACCGGCCGCACCCTGGTCGACTGACCGGCCCGAATGATCCACTCGGCTTCCGGAAAGTCGGGGTGACACGGCGAAGTGGACAGTCCGACTTCCTGAAACCCGAGTCGATCAAGCACCAGCCAGGACCGTAGGGTGACGGCGGTCTGTCGTAAACCGGGGGAGTTTCATGTCTGATCTGGTGACCGCCAACCGACGTCAGGCCGGGCTCACCGCCCTCTACCTGGGCATCTTCGCGATGGTCTGGTTCAGTGTGCCGGCGGCGGAGCAACCGCTGCGTGGCCTGCTCGTGGTGGGCAGCATCGTCGCGCTGCTCACCGCCGTGCTGGGCGGTGTGCTGTCCTCCCGCCTGCGGGGTGCCGGCAGCCCTCGGGACCGGGCCGCCGACCGCCCGTACCTGCTCATCGTCGTGGCCGAGTTCGCCGCCGCCGGGCTGGGTGCAGCCGTGCTGGTCGCTGCCAACTGGTCCGAGTACGTTCCGGTGCTGGTCTGCCTGGTGGTCGGTCTGCACTTCTTCCCGCTCGCCCCGCTCCTGCGGGATCCGTTGCTTCGCCCGCTCGGTGCCGCGCTCTGCCTGGTGGCGGCGGTGGGCCTCGTCACCGGCCTCGCCTCGGCGGTCTCGGCCGGCCTGGTGGTCGGCATCGGCGCGGGAGTGCTGCTGCTCGCCTACGCCGTGCAGGCGCTGGTCCGCGCGTACCGACCGGCCTGACCGGCTGCCAACGAATCGCCGTTCAACGGGCTCTGGCCCAGGTGAGGAATCGGTCGGTCAGTCGGTCGTGACCGGCCTGGCCGGCGAGGTCCCCGGCCGCCTCGTAGAGCAGCGTGGCGAGGTAGATGAGCAGGCCGATCCGGTCCTCGCGGTACTCGCCGAGCAGCGCCAGGCGGGCCGGCGAGCAGGGCCACGCCGCGCCGCAGACCCGGCAGCGCCAGGATGGGCGTGCCGCTACGTGTGGGCGGTACCGCGGCATCAGAGCCCGCCGCCGTGATGAGCCGACCCTGTCAGTCGCACGAGGGAACCTCCATCGGGTGGGTGGGAGCGCCCCGGATCGGGGGTCACGGGTCGCTCCCGGCCTGGTTCCGCCCGCCGTCTGGATCCCGTGAGCGGTTCCGCTGCGTGACAGTCTGGTGAAGACCCGACTACGGTGGGAGGTTCCGCACGCCGACGACCAGCGCGTACGGCGATCGGCCCGGCACGGTACGGGAATGTACGGAGGGTGTCCGTGGAGAGTTCGTCCATGCTGGAGCACTTCGCCGAGGAGTTGCGACTGGCCCGGGCTGCCAACGGGATGTCGCAGTCGGCGCTGGCCGAGGCGTTGAGCTATTCCGGGGCGCTTGTCGCCAAGGTGGAGACATCCGAGCGCCGGCCGAGTCTGGACTTCGCCCGCCGGTGTGACGCGGTGTTCTCGGCCGACGGTCGGTTCGAACGCATCCAGCGGCGGATCAGCCGGGAGGCAGTGGTGCCGTGGTTCCGCGACTGGGCCGGCATCGAGCAGGAAACCACAGCGCTGCGCTCGTTCGAGCCGCTGTGTGTGCCAGGACTCTTGCAGACCGAGGGGTACGCCCGCGCGCTACTGACCGGTGGCGGCTTGTTCGCGGCGGACGAGGTCGAGCAGCAGGTGGCAACCCGGCTGGACCGTCAGAGACTGCTCACCCGAGACCGGCCTCCGCTGCTCACTGCCGTGATCGACGAGCACGTGCTGCGCCGATCTGTCGGTGGGCCGGAAGTCATGCACGAGCAAGTTCAGCACCTCGTGAAGCTCGGCACGGCGTTCCCGAGGGTCCGAATCCAGGTAGTGCCGACTCCCGCCGGTGCTTACGCTGGGCTCGGAGGGCCGTTCGTGATCGCAAGCTCGTCGCAGGGGGAGGACCTTGTGTACCTCGCTGGACAGCGTCACGGGCAGGTCATCGACCGCGCCGATTACGTCCGTCAGATGGTCGAGGTGTGGGAGTCGATCCGGGGTGAGGCACTATCGCACGGGCAGTCCCTCGATCTCATGGCGGAAGTGGCGGAGACATGGATTTAACCGGTGCCCGGTGGCGCAAGAGCATTCGTAGCGGCCCGGATGGCGGCAACTGCGTGGAGGTTGCCGGCAACCTGCCTGGGCTGGTGGCTGTCCGCGACTCCAAGGACCCGACCGGCCCCGCGCTGGTCTTTCCGCCCGACGCGTGGCGCACGTTCGTCAAGTCCGACGCCGTTGGCCGGTAGATAGCGGCCACGCGTCTAGATCAACTCGGTCTTCAGGGAGTCGGGCCGTTGGGGCGGCTCCGACACCGCGACTTTCAGGAAGCCGAGTCGATCAAGGGCGACGCCGCGACCGGGCGACGCCGCGACCGGGCGACGCCGCGACCGGGCGACGCCGCGACCGGGCGACGCCGCGAAACCAGGGCGGCGCGGGGAAACCGGGGCGACACGTCGGCGGGGTCGTCGTAGGGTGACCGGCGGTCTGTCGTACCCCGGGGGTAGACAGGTCGTGGTGGTCGGCGCGGTGGGCGGGGTGGTCGGGTGAGTGCGGCGGGATCGGCGCGGTTCCCATGGGTGCCGGCGTACGCGGTGTTCGAGCACTACCTGGTGGGTCTGCGGCGCACCTGGCGGGCCGGGGTGTTCTCGTCGTTCCTGCTGCCGGTCCTGACCGTCCTCGGCTTTGGGTTCGGCGTCGGCGCCTACATCGACCAGGGCGTCGGCGGGGTGCGTTACCTCGACTGGCTGGTCCCCGGGCTGATCGCCTCGACAGCGCTCCAGGTGACAGTCGGTGACTCGACCTGGCCGGTGTTCAGCAACTTCCAATGGGTCAAGACCTACTTCGCGCAGGGCGCGTCACCGCTGCGGGTCAGTGACATCGTGGCCGGGCACCTGGCCTTCGTGCTGTTCCGGGTGCTCACCACTATCGTGGCGTTCCTGCTGGTCACCGGGCTGTTCGGGGCGTTGCGGTCGCCGTGGGCGGTGGTCACCCTGCCGGTGGTGGCGTTGCTCGGGCTGGCCGTCGCCGCGCCGACCTTCGCGTACGCCGCGTCGGTGTCGAGCGACAACTGGCTCGCGATGCTGTTCCGGTTCGCGGTCATCCCGATGACGCTCTTCGCCGGGGTGTTCTTCCCGGTCGAGTCGTTGCCCGACGCGCTGCGGTGGCTGGCGTACGTGACGCCGTTGTGGCACGGCGTGGACCTGTGCCGCGCGGCCACGCTCGGCGTCGCCCCACAGTGGTCGATCGTCGGGCACCTGCTCTACCTGGCCGCCTGGGCGGTCGCCGGCTGGTTGCTGGCGGTGCGCGCGTTCCGTCGCAAGCTCGTCGTCTGAGCAGCAGCCCGTCGTCTGAACAGCAACCCGAAGAGCAAGCAGAGAGGGTGCCGTGGTCACGCTGATCCTGCCCCGGCTGGTCGACGTCTCCGCCGCGTCCCGGCGGTCGGCGTCGGTGTTCGAGCGCAACGTCGCGGCGCTGAAGCCGGCCTACTGGCTGCTGCTGCTCTCCGGCTTCGTGGAGCCGCTGCTCTACCTGCTGTCCATCGGGGTGGGCGTCGGCGCGCTGGTCGGCGACCTGCCGTTGCCCGGCGGGCGGCTGGTCTCGTACGCCGAGTTCGTGGCCCCGGCGATGCTCGCCTCCTCGGCGATGACCGGGGCGATCTCGGAGACCACATTCAACTTCTTCGGCAAGATGAAGTACATGAAGCTGTACGACGGGGTGATCGCCACCCCGGTACGGCCGTTCGAGATCGCCGTGGGCGAGTTGGGTTGGGCGATGCTGCGGGGGAGCGCCTACTCGGCGGCGTTCCTCGGTGTGATGGTCGCGCTGGAGTTGACAAGCGTCACCCGCGCGCTGACCGCTCTCCCGGCCGCGGTGCTTGTCGGCTTCGCGTTCGGTGCGCTCGGCATGGCGATCTCCACCTTCATGCGCAGTTGGCAGGATTTCGACCTGATGGCCTCCGCGCAGTTCACGCTCTTCCTCTTCTCCGGCACCTTCGTTCCGGCGCAGGCCTACCCGACAGTTCTGCACTGGCTCGTCGAGATCACCCCGCTGTACCGGTCGGTGCACCTGATCCGCGGGCTCGCGCTGGGCGGTGATGGCTGGCTCTGGCTGCTCGACGTGCTCTACCTGCTGGCGATGATGGCGGTCGGCTTGCTCGTGGCCTCCCGTCGAATGGCGAGGTTGCTCTACAAGTAGGGGTTATCCGCGCCCGTCGACGGGGCATGTCCGGAGGTGACACCGCCGACCAGGAGGAGGGGCGATGACCTCGGACGAGTCTTCCGCCCAGCGTGAGCGTGATCCGGCCACCACGCCGGTCGGGCCCGACGCGGGCCCGGACAGCCCCACCGACCTGCCCGGCAGCGGCTGGAAGGCGGCGATGCGCCGGACGATCACCGAATTCCAGGACGACAGCCTGACCGACTGGGCGGCGGCACTGACCTACTACGGGGTGCTGTCCATCTTCCCCGGCCTGCTGGTGCTGATCTCCCTGCTCGGCCTGCTCGGCGAGAGCGCCACCGAGGGCGTCAAGGACACCGTCAACCAGGCCGTGCCGAACGACAGCATTCAGCAGATCATCGAGGGCGCGATCAATACCGCCCAGCAGAACGGCGGCCTGGCCAGCATCGCGGCGATCATCGGTCTGGTGGCCGCCTTCTGGTCCGCGTCCGGCTACATCGGTGCGTTCATGCGTGCGTCGAACACGATCTACGACGTGCCGGAAGGTCGGCCGATCTGGAAGACGCTGCCGATCCGGGCCGGTGTGACAGCGGTGATCGGCGTGTTGCTGCTGGTCTGCGCGGTGATCGTGGTCTTCACCGGCCGCCTCGCCGAGTCGGTCGGTGACGTGATCGGGCTCGGCTCGACGGCGGTAGCGGTGTGGGACATCGCGAAGTGGCCGGTGCTGCTCATCCTGGTCAGCCTGATGTTCGCGATCCTCTACTGGGCCTCGCCGAACGCGCGGCACGGCGGCTTCCGCTGGGTCAGCCCGGGTGGCGTGCTGGCCGTGGTGATCTGGCTGGTGATCTCCGGCCTGTTCGCCTTCTACGTGAGCAACTTCGGTTCGTACGACAAGACGTACGGGACGCTGGCCGGGGTGATCATCTTCCTGGTGTGGCTCTGGCTGAGCAACATCGCGATCCTGCTGGGCGCGGAGTTCGACGCCGAGCTGGAGCGTGGCCGCGCCATCTCGGCCGGTCACGCGGTGGACGACGAGCCGTACGTCGAGCTGCGCGACGACCGCAAGCTCAAGAAGAAGCGCAACCAGCGCGGTTCGGTCGGTTGAGGCGACGCGTCAGTGGCTGCCGGACCCGTGCCGGCCCGGCAGCCACTGACGCGCCTATTGTGGATCCGACCGTCAGCTACAGGCTGTGGTGAGGCACCAGCCGTTTAGCGTGACCACCTGCAGGTCGTTCACCTTGTGCCAACCGGGGTAATATTTGTTACCCACGCTGTCGTAGTAAATGTAACCGCTGGGCACCTGGAATCCGTCGGTGTCCCGGAATTCGTAGTAGTACCTCGAGTCGGATGCGCTGCCCTGGCCAGCCGGCAGCCACATCGTCTTGCTGTTGGTCGGCCAGTTTCCCGAGAGCTTGATGGATCGGCCGAGCCGGTTCTTCACCTCGCCGCAGAAGATCCCCGCGGTGCAGTTCCCGAGGGTGCCGAAGTCACCCTCAGCAGCGCTGGAAGCGGCCTGCCGGACGGGTGCCGCGGCCACAACGGCGACGTCGGAGCTGGTCGAGGACGGCGCCGCCTGGGCTGCCGATGGGGAGAATAGCGCGACGAACGCTACTGCGGACACGGCCGCGACAAAGCGCGTCGGTCGATTCATTGGGGTCCTTCCCGTCGGGGTGTTCGGGCACGCCAGAACGGAAGGTCATCGCGATTGGAGAATTGCGGTGCGCGACTCGCCCCGTAGCTGGCGATGCCCAGGAACGTTAACGACCATGTAGACGACTGTCAACGTCCTTTGCAATTGCGGAGACGGTGGCACCGACGATTCGGGTGGGCTGTGGACGTCCGTCTCGGTGGCGTAATCGCTGCTTGAGCGCATCGATACCGATTGACACCGATGGTGGGCCGATGGGCGCCGACGCACCTCCGTCGGGAGCGCGTGGAGGTCGGCGTCGCCGCGGTGGGGTCGGGGCGGGCTCACCCGGTCGGTGGGTGCCGGTACGACGACGGTTCACAGCGAAGCCGGCCCATCCCCTCGCAAGCGCGACCGAAACTTCTGTCCGTTTGAGCAAAAGTTAGCGTCGGAACAGCCGAAGCTCTGGACAGGCGATGCGACCGCTCTTACTGTGTCGGACACAACACATCGACATTGCGTCGATGTGAACGCTGCCAAAGTAGAGGGGGACCCGGGTGCGCACCGTCGACCCCCTACACGTGCGCCTGTTGCGGCTGCTCCGCGACGAGGGCGCCGTGTCCCGGGCCGAGCTGGGCGACCGGCTCCAGATGCCGCGTCCGCGCATGCTGGCCGAGCTGGACCGCCTGGTGACGCTGGGTTATGTGGCCGAGGCCGGGCTCGCCGCATCCCGGGGTGGGCGTCGCTCGACTCTCGTCGAGCTGAACCCGAAGCTGCGCTTCGCCGCCGTCGACCTCGGTGCCAGTTCGATGGACGTCGAGGTGGTCAACGGCCGCCTCGAACCGGTGGCCCACTACGCCGAGACTGCCGACATCCGCAACGGCCCGAAGGTGACCCTGCAACGGGTCAACGAACTTCTGCACAAGGCCCGGGTCGACGGCGCGTACGAGCGACTGGACGCGGTCGGCATCGGCGTACCCGGCCCGGTCAGCTTCCGTGACGGCGTTCCGGTGTCACCACCGATCATGCCGGGCTGGGACCGGTTCCCGGTGCGTGAGCTGCTCAGCCGGGAGCACGGCTGCCCGGCGGTGGTCGACAACGACGTCAACATCATGGCGATCGGCGAGCGGCACGGTGGGGTCGCCCACTCGGTGGACGACTTCCTCTTCGTGAAGATCGGCACCGGCATCGGGTGCGGCATCTACCTCACCGGCGAGGTCTACCGGGGCACCGACGGCTGTGCCGGCGACATCGGCCACATCCAGGTCGACTCGCACGGTCCGATGTGCTCCTGCGGCAACGTCGGTTGCCTGGAGGCGCTGTTCAGCGGCGCCGCGCTGGCCAAGGACGCCGCGGCCGCCGCCCGCAGTGGGACGTCGCCGGCGCTGGCCGAACGGCTGGCGCTGCGCGGTGTCGTCACCGCGCTGGACGTCGCCGAGGGCGCTGTCGAGGGCGACGTGACCTGCATCCAGTTGATCCGGGACGGCGGACGGCGCGTCGGCGGAGTGCTCGCCGGCCTGGTCAGCTTCACCAACCCTTCCATGATCGTGATCGGCGGAGGGCTGGCCCAGCTGGGCCACATCCTGCTCGCCGAGATCCGCAGTGTGGTCTACCGCCGGTCACTGCCGCTGGCGACCGGCAACCTTCCCGTCGTCCTGTCCGAGCTGGGCGGCCGCGCCGGTGTCACCGGCGCGGCGGTCCTCGCGAGCGACGTCGCCTTCGGGGAAGCCGCATGAAGCTGTTCGAGATTCCGTCGTGAGCGAGGAGGAGACTGTGGCTCTGCCCGAGGATGACCCCGCCACCGCGTCGGCCGAGGCCGTCGCCGAGGCGCCGCTGGTCGAGGCTCCCGCCGACACCGTCGCGGGCGAGGTGGTCCTGCGCCTCACCGATCTGGTGAAGACCTTCCCCGGCGTACGCGCGCTCGACGGCGTGCAGCTGGAGGTGCGTGCCGGCGAGGTGCACTGCCTGCTCGGGCAGAACGGCGCCGGCAAGTCCACCCTCATCAAGGTGCTCGCCGGGGTGCACCAACCGGATTCCGGGCAGGTGGAGTGGCGCGGTGAGCCGGCCACGTTCGCCAACCCGCAGGCCGCCATGAAGGCGGGCATCGCCACGATCTACCAGGAGCTCGACCTCGTCGAGGATCTGTCGGTGGCGGAGAACGCGTTCCTCGGGCACGAGTACCGCAACTTCGGTTTCGTCCGGCGCGGCCGGATGGCCCGGCACACCCGGCAGATCCTCGGCCGGCTCGGCCACGGTGAGATTCCGCCGGGGCGGATGGTCCGGTCCCTGCCGGCGGCCGGCAAGCAGATCGTCAGCATGGCGCGGGCGCTGTCACACGAGGCCCGACTGATCATCATGGACGAGCCGAGCGCGGTGCTGGCCCACGACGAGGTCGGCAACCTGTTCCGGATCATCCGAGAGCTGACCGCGCAGGGCATCGCCGTCATCTACATCTCCCACCGCTTGGAGGAGATCCGCGAGATCGGCGACCGGGTCACCGTCCTCAAGGACGGCCGGACCACGGCGGCGAACCTGCCGGCGCGCGACACCCCGACCCGCGACCTGGTGAGCCGGATGACCGGCCGCACCATCGAGTACGTCTTCCCGGACCGGCCGACCGACGACACCGCGGGCGCCGACCTGCTCCAGGTGCAGGGGTTGACCCGCACGGGCGAGTTCGCCGACGTGTCGCTGAACGTGCGTGCCGGAGAGATCGTGGGCATCGCGGGGCTGGTCGGCTCCGGTCGCTCCGAGCTGCTGGAGACGATCTACGGTGCCCGCCTCCCGGAGGCCGGCACTGTGCAGATGGACGGGAAGGTCCTCCGGCCCGGCGTCGGCGCGGCGGTTCGCGCCGGCATGGGAATGGCCCCGGAGGAACGCAAGAGCCAGGCGCTGCTGCTCGGCGAGCCGATCTACCGCAACGTCACGCTGGCCACCTTCGGCCGGTACGCGCGGCTCGGCTTCACCAACGCCGCCAAGGAACGCGCCGAGGCGGACCGGATCGCGGAGACCCTGGAGCTGCGGCCCCGGGACGTCGACCGGCCGGTACGCACGCTGTCCGGCGGAAACCAGCAGAAGGTGGTGGTCGGGCGTTGGCTGCTCGGCGGCACCAAGTTGCTGCTTCTCGACGAGCCGACCCGGGGCGTGGACGTGGGCGCCCGGGCCGAGCTCTACCAGGTCATCCGGGCATTGGCCGCTCAGGGCGTGGGGGTGCTGCTGGTCTCCAGCGAGGTGCCCGAGGTGCTGGGTCTGGCCGACCGGGTGCTGGTGATGCGGGAAGGGCGGGTCGTCCGCGAAGCCGCGGCCGGCGAACTCGACGAGAACACTGTGCTTGACCTCGTGATGGCGGGGTCCTTGATGGAAGGCGCACCGGCATGAGCGACGCGACTCCCACTCCCACCGCGACACCGGAGCGCCCGCAGCTTCCGGCGCAGTCGCCGCCGGTGGACCCGGCGGAGACGGCGGTGGCCAATAACAAGGCAGGATCCGGGGGCAAGCTCTCCTGGTGGCGCGGTGACGGTGGCGACGGCGCCAAGCGCAACCTCGGTCTGATCGGGGTGCTGGCCGCGCTCATCGTGGTCGGCGCGGTCACCAAGCCCGACCTGTACGGCGACCCGAACTGGGTCTGGAACAACGTCCTGGCCATTCTCCAGTTGGCCTCGGTCGTCGGCGTGGTCACCGTCGGGATGACCTTCGTGATCATCGGTGGCGGCATCGACCTGTCGGTCGGCGCGATCGTCGCACTGGCCGGGGTCTGGTGCACCACAGTGGCCACCCAGAGCTACGGCGCCGGCGGCATGATCTTCGCCGCCCTCGCTGTCGGCATCTGCGTCGGCCTCGTCAACGGTGTGCTCATCTCGTACGGGCGGCTGGTGCCCTTCATCGCGACGCTCGCGATGCTGGTGGCCGCGCGAGGGCTCGCGGCGTCGATCTCCAACAAGCAGACCCAGGTGTCGAGCAGCACCTTCATCAACGACATCGCCGCGCGCAAGGTGATCGGGATCCCGATCCTGGTCTACATCCTCGGCGCTGTCGTGCTGGCCGGTTGGGTGGTGCTCAACCGCACGACCTTCGGCCGGCGGACCATCGCCGTCGGTGGCAACCCGGAGGCGGCCCGGCTGGCGGGCATCAACGTCCGGCGACACACCATGCTGCTCTACGCGCTCTCCGGTCTCTGCTGCGGTATCGCCGCCATCATGCTCACCTCGCAGGCGACCTCGGCGCAGGCGGCGATGGCCAACCTGTACGAGTTGGACGCGATCGCCGCGGCGATCATCGGCGGGACGCTGCTCAGCGGCGGCCGGGGCACGATCGTCGGCTCGCTGCTCGGCGTCATCATCTTCGCCACCATCACGAACCTCTTCGCCATCAACGGCCTCTCCATCGAGGCGCAGAACATGGTCAAGGGCGGCATCATCGTCGCCGCCGTCCTGGTCCAGCAGTTCCAGTTCAAGTCAGTCACTCGGCTCCTCGCGCGGAACAGGGTCACCACCGCAACCTGACGCACCGCACCGTTGTCCTGGCGACGTCGAGAACGTTCGACGCTGGCCGGGCCTCGCACACCCTCAATAGGTCAAATCCCGCTCCCAGGAGGTCATTCATGACCCAGCACAGTCGCGACCTGTCGCGCCGCCGGTTGCTCTTCGGTGGAGCCGCAGTGGGCGCTGCCACCCTTCTCACTGCCTGCACCAGCAACGAGACCCCGGCCGCCAGCACCCAGACCAAGGCCGCCGGAAACACCGAAGGCAACAACGCCCCGGGCAAGAAGGTCGTCATCGGCTTCTCCGCCCCGGCCGCCGACCACGGCTGGATGGGCGCGATCCACGCCAACGCCAAGGCCCAGGCCGCTGCCTACTCGGACGTGGAGTTCAAGGAGGTCGACGGCGGGTCGAACTCCGAGGCCCAGCGCTCCACGCTCGGCACCCTGATCGCCCAGAAGCCGGACATCATCGTCGTGCTGCCGCACGACGGCAAGGAGGTCAACGCCGTTGCCCTCCAGGCGATGCAGGCGGGCATCCCGATCGTGAACCTCGACCGGGCGTTCCCCGACGCGCTGGCCTCGCGGCTGGTCATCAAGGGCGACAACTACGGCATGGGCGTCTCGGCCGGGCACTACATCGGCAAGATCCTCAAGGACAAGGGCGTCGCCAACCCGGTCATCGGTGAGATCGCCGGCCTGGAGATCCCGCTGACCGTCGAGCGCAGCGAGGGGTTCAAGGCCGCCCTGGCGACCTACGGGTTCACGGTGCGGAACCGCCGTTCGGCCGAGTTCACCTCGGACAGCGGTCAGCGTGAGGCGTCCCAGCTGCTCCAGGCGCTGCCGAAGATCGACGCCATCTGGAACCACGACGACGACCAGGGCATCGGTGTGCTCGCGGCCATCAAGCAGGCCAACCGGTCGGAGTTCTTCATGGTCGGCGGCGCGGGCTCCAAGCTCGCGATCGACGCCATCAAGGCCGACAACACCGTGCTGAAGGCCACTGTCACCTACAACCCGTCGATGGCCTCCTCGGCGGTCTCGCTCGCGCGGCTCATCGCGCAGGGTCGGGGCCTGGGCGACCTGACGGAGCTGCAGGTGCCCAAGGAAGTGACCCTGGCCTCGGAGACGATCACCAAGGAGAACGCGAGCAGCTACGACAAGCTCGGGTTCTGACATACCGGGGGGAGACCCACCTTGTCCACGACAGACAAAGAACTGCGGGTCGGCATGGTCGGCTACGCGTTCATGGGCGCCGCGCACTCACAGGCGTGGCGCACCGTGAACCGCGTCTTCGACCTGCCGGCGCGGGCCCGGATGGCGTTGATCTGCGGCCGAGACACAGCGAAGGTGGCTGACGCCGCCGACACACTCGGCTGGGACGCGTACACCACCGACTGGCGCGACCTGATCAACCGGGACGACATCGACGTTGTCGACATCTGCACCCCGGGCGACAGTCACGCCGAGATCGCTCTCGCCGCGTTGGCCGCAGGCAAGCACGTTCTGTGCGAAAAGCCATTGGCCAATTCGGTGGAGGAGGCACGGGCGATGACCGCTGCGGCGGACGTCGCCCGGGCCTCCGGAGTGCGATCGATGTGCGGGTTCAACTACCGCCGGGTCCCCGCGGTCACGATGATGCGCCAGTTGGTCGCCGACGGACGGCTCGGGGTGATTCGACACGTCCGTGCGACGTACCTGCAGGACTGGATCGTGGACCCGCAGTTCCCGCTGGTCTGGCGGTTGCAGAAGGACAGGGCGGGCTCCGGCGCGCTCGGTGACATCGGCGCGCACATCATCGACCTGACCCAGTTCGTGACGGGTCAGCGGATCAGCGGCGTCAGCGCGGTCACCGAGACCTTCGTCAAGGAGCGGCCGTTGCCGGCCGAGTCGAGCGGTCTGGCGGCCTCGGTGGACGGTCACACGGCGCCCACCGGGACTGTCACCGTCGACGACGCCGCGGTCTTCGTGGCGCGGCTCGACGGTGGCGCCCTGGCCACGTACGAGGCGAGTCGGTTCGCGACCGGCCGTAAGAACGCGCTGCGCGTCGAGATCAACGGCTCGCTGGGCAGCGTGGTCTTCGACCTGGAGCGACTCAACGAGTTGGAGTTCTACGACGCGACCCGCCCGGCCGTGGAGCAGGGCTTCAGCCGCATCCTGGTGACCGAGGGCGAGCACCCGTACATGTCGGCGTGGTGGCCCCCGGGCCACATCATCGGCTACGAGCACTCGTTCACGCACGAGATGCGCGATTTCATCGAGGCGGTCGCCACCGGTGTCGACCCGACTCCCTCCTTCGCCGACGCGTTGCAGGTCCAGCTGGTGCTGGACGCGGTGGCCCGCTCGGCGGAGCTCGGCTCCTCCTGGGCCGAGGTGGAACCGACGCTGACAGCGGCGGCCGTCTGACCATTGACCATCCGCGACGGCGGTGTTCGCACCGCCATCGCCCGACCGGCTTTCCGAAGCCGACCGGCGAGGGACCAGCCACGGATTGCGCCCCGTGGCCGGGACAGAGGTCGGCTTCGGAGAGCGTGCAGCCGGGCCTCACGGCCCGGTGGCGCACGAGCAGGACGGTCGTCCGGTGCGACCGGACCGGGATTCCCCGGCCGCACCGGAGGACCGCCACCACCGGGAAAGTTCCGGAGCACCTGATAGCACCGCCCGTCGCGGCGGCCTGAGACGCCCGGCCGGGGCATGCCCATGCCCCGACCGGCCGGATGCGGGGGAGGCAGGGTCGAGACGCCGACCCGACCCTGCCTACCAGCCCCGTCTGCTCGCACCCGCCGGGATCCGGTCCGGCGTCGTCGCCGCCGACGCCGACGTCGGAAGCCGGTGCTGTTCCGGTGTGGGGCGAGCGGACGGGGCCCATCCACCCGGCCCGAAACTTTCCGAAACTGGGCCGTATCTTTCCGAAACATATTCTGATATTCCTATATTTAGCGGTACCGACGGTTCCTCGTGAATGGGGAAGGAGCACCATGCGAACAGGTGTCTGGCTGGTAGGAGCGCGCGGTTCCGTCGCGACCACCAGCATCGTCGGGGCGCTCGCGCTGCGGGCCGGCCTGGCCGGGCCGACCGGCTGCGTCACCGAGCTTCCCGAGCTACGCGGCCCGGCCCTGCCGGCCTTCGCCGATCTGGTCTTCGGCGGACACGACCTGGCCACCACTCCGCTGTGCAAGCGCGCCGAGGCCCTCGCCGACGCCGGTGTCATCCCCTGGCGACTGGTCGCCGCGCTCCGCGACGAGCTGGGCGTGGTCGAGCAGGAACTGCGCCCCGCGCCGGTCGGTGACACCCAGGCCGACCGGGCCGAGGCCGTGGTCCGCGACCTGACCAGCTTCCGCGAGCGGCACGACCTGGACCGGGTGGTGGTGGTCAACGTCTCCGCCACCGAGCCGGCCCCTGACCCGCACCCCGCGCACGCCGACCCGGCCGCGCTACGCGCCGCCCTCGACGGTCCGGACGAGGTGCTGCCGGTCAGCTCCCTCTACGCGTACGCCGCAGTGCTCGCCGGCTGCCCGTACGTCGACTTCACCCCGTCCACCGGGCTGCGGCTGCCGGCGCTGGCCGCGCTGGCCGAGGAGGCCCGACTGCCGTACGCCGGGCACGACGGCAAGACCGGGGAAACCCTGGTCAAGTCGGTGCTCGCGCCGATGTTCGCGATGCGCAACCTGGCCGTGGGCTCCTGGTCCGGGGTCAACCTGCTCGGCGGTGGCGACGGCGCCACCCTCGCCGACCCGGCCGCGAACGCGGCCAAGGTGCAGAGCAAGCAGCGGGTGCTCGGCGAGACGCTGGGCTACGTCCCGCAGGGCGGCACCCGCATCGAGTACGTCGAGGAGCTGGGCGACTTCAAGACCGCCTGGGATCTGATCACCTTCAGCGGGTTCCTCGGCACCGGCATGCGGATGGAGTTCACCTGGCACGGCTGTGACTCGGCGCTGGCCGCGCCGCTGGTCCTCGACCTGGCCCGACTCACCGCCGCCGCACACGCCGCCGGGCAGGTGGGGCCGCTGGCCGACCTGGGCTTCTTCTTCAAGGACCCGCTGGGCACACCCACCCACTCGCTGGGCGAGCAGTGGGCCCGGCTGACCGCCTTCACCCGGCAACTGAACGACGGCGGAGACGGTGACCATGACAACGTTGGCTGATCTGGCCGAGCTGGTCCGGGCCCCGGCCGCGCTCTCGGTGCCCGGTGACGTGATCGCCGGGGCCGCGGCGGCCGGGGCGTTGAGCCCGCGTACCCCCGCCCTGGCCGGCGCTTCGGTGCTGCTCTACTGGGCCGGCATGGCCGCCAACGACTGGGCTGACCGGCGTCTGGACGCCGAGGAGCGGCCCGAGCGGCCGATTCCGAGCGGGCGGGTCACCCCGGCCGCCGCTGTCGGTCTCGCGGCGGGCCTCACGGCCGCTGGCGTGGGCCTGGCCGCCGCCGCGGGCGGTCGCCGCGCCGTCGCGCTGGCCGTGCCGCTGGCCGCCACCATCTGGGGGTACGACCTGCTGGCCAAGAACACCGCGGCCGGCCCGGCCGTGATGGCCGCCTGCCGAGGGTTGGACGTGCTGCTCGGCGCGTCCGGCGGCCGGATGACCCGGGCGTTGCCGGCGGCGGCCACCGTCGCCGCGCACACCTGGACGGTCACCGCGCTGTCCCGCCGGGAGGTCACCGGCGCCGACGCCACCCTGCCGATGCGGACCCTCGCTGGCACCGCGTTGGTCGCCGTCAGTGCCGCCGTCGCCGTGCCGGGCGCCCGACGCGCGGCCCTCCGCACGACGAACCAGGCCGGGGCCACCGACCGGGCCGACACCGTCGACGAGACCGGTGCGCGCGCGGGTCGCAGCCGGTCGGCCACCATCGCGGCGGTGCTGCCCGCAGTGCTGGCCGGCTGGTACGCCGCCCGGTACGGCGCGGCCCAGGCCGAGGTCGTCCGGGACCCGTCGGCCGGGCGGGTCCGCGCTGCCGTCGGCGCCGGGATCACCGGGTTGCCGGCCCTCCAGGGCGCTCTCACCGCACGGGGTGGAGCGGGTCTGCTCGGGGTGGCCGTCGCGGCGGCCGCGCCGCTGGGTCGACGGCTGGCCCGGAAGGTCTCCCCGACATGAGCGTCCCCGAGCCCCGGCCCGGTGCGTCGGCCGCCGACGCCACCACGCTGCGCCTCGGGTACGGCACGAACGGCTTCGCCAACCACCGCCTCGACGACGCGCTCGCCGTCATCGCCGACCTCGGCTACGACGGGGTGGCGCTCACCCTGGACCACGACCACCTGGACCCGTTCGCGCCCGGGCTCACCCGCCGGGTCGCCGCCGTCGGTCGACGGTTGGAGTCGCTGGGCCTGGCGGTGGTCATCGAGACCGGCGCCCGCTACCTGCTCGACCCGTGGCAGAAGCACGCACCGACGTTGCTGCACGACGACCCGACCCGGCGGATCGAGTTCCTACGCCGGGCCGTGCGGATCGGCGCCGACCTGGGCGCGGAGGCGGTCTCGTTCTGGGCCGGTGTTCGACCCGAGGCGGTGTCACAGCAGTGCGCCTGGGACCGGCTGGTGGCCGGCTGCGCCACGGTGGTCGACGCGGCCGACACCGCTGGCGTCACACTCGGCTTCGAACCGGAGCCGGGCATGCTGGTGCAGGACATCGCCGACTGGCGTCGGCTGTACGCCGCGCTCGACAATCCGGCCCGGTTCGGCATCACCCTCGACATCGGCCACTGCCGGTGCCTGGAGCCCTGGCCGGTGCCGCAGTGCGTCGCCGAGGTGGCCGACCACCTGGTCAACGTGCAGATAGACGACATGCGCCGAGGCGTGCACGAGCACCTGGAGTTCGGCGTCGGCGAGATCGACTTCCCGCCGGTGCTGGCCGCGCTGCGCGACGCCGGCTACCGCGGCCTGGTCGCCGTCGAGTTGCCCCGCGACTCGCACGCCGCACCCGCCGTGGCGGCCCGGTCGATCGAGTTCCTGCGTGCCGCCGCGGCCACCGAATACGACCCTGCCCGCACCCTTTGCTCTGCACCCGCCGAGGCGACACCCGCCGAGGCGACACCCGCCGAAGAGGCCCCGGTGCATATGTAGGTGCAGAGCAAAGGGTGGCGACGGGGCACCGGGGAGCAGCACAAGGGAGGAGACGGGATGACACCGGATTCACTACGGGCCGCGCTGGGAGGCGTACCCGATCCCGAATGGCTGGACACGGCCCTGCGCCGGCTCAGCACCGAGCCCACCGCGATCACCCGGCTCTTTCCCGCCGTCGGCCGACGCTGCGGTCGGGCCGCGCTGCCCGACGCCCCCGGCTGGACCGCCGACGACGCGGCCCGGGTGCTGCTGCTCACCAGCCTGCCCGGCGAGCACGCGACGTACGCCGAGCGCCTCTACCAACACGGTGACGCGGCCGAGCGACGAGCGGTGCTGCGCGCCCTGCCGCTGCTGCCGATCGGCGCCGACGGGGTGGCGTTGCTGCACGACGCGATCCGGACCAACGACACCCGGCTGGTCGCCGCCGCGCTCGGCCCGTACGCCCGGCACCTCGACCAGGCCGCCTGGCGGCAGGCGGTGCTCAAGTGCGTGTTCAGCGGGGTCCCGCTGGTCACCGTGGCCGACCTGGACACCCGGGCCGACGGCGAGCTGACCGCGATGCTGGCCGCGCTGGCCGCCGAACGGCACGCCGCCGGCCGGGAGTTGCCCGCCGATGCCAACGACCTGCTCCACCGGCTCACCGCCGCACTGCCCCGGGAGGCGTGAATGCGCATCTTCGACCCCCACATCCACATGACCTCACGCACCACCGACGACTACGAACGGATGGCCGCCGCTGGGGTGCGCGCCGTGGTCGAACCGGCGTTCTGGCTGGGCCAGCCCCGCACCAGCGCCGCCTCGTTCACCGACTACTTCGACTCGTTGATCGGTTGGGAGCCGTTCCGGGCCGGGCAGTTCGGGGTGCGCCACTTCGCCACCATCGCGCTGAACCCCAAGGAGGCCAACGACCCACGCTGCCGGCCGGTCCTCGACCTGCTGCCCCGCTACCTGGACAAGGACGCGGTGGTGGCGGTCGGCGAGATCGGGTACGACTCGATGACGCCCGAGGAGGACGAGGCGTTCGCGGCACAGCTCGCGCTCGCTGTGGCGTACGACCTGCCGGCGCTGGTGCACACCCCGCACCGGGACAAGGCGCGCGGCTGCGAGCGGACCCTCGCCGTGGTCGCCGAGTCCGGCATCGACGCGGGCCGGGTGGTCGTCGACCACCTCAACGAGGTGACAGTGAAGCTGGTCCGCGACAGCGGCTGCTGGCTGGGTTTCTCCATCTACCCGGACACCAAGATGACCCCGCAGCGGATGGTGGAGTTGCTGCGGGAGTACGGCACGGAACGGATGCTGGTCAACTCGGCAGCCGACTGGGGGCGGTCCGACCCGCTGCTGACCCGAGCCACCGGCGAGGCGATGCTCGCGGCCGGCTTCAGCGACGACGACGTCGACACGGTGCTGTGGCGAAACCCGGTGGAGTTCTACGGGCAGTCGGGGCGACTCGACCTCAGCGACCTGGAGACGGCCGCCGCAGTGGACCCGCAGACCGGCAACTCGATCCTGCGCGGCGGTAGCTGATGCGGCTGCGACATGCCGGCGGTGAGACCGTCCACCTGGGCTACTGCACCAACGTGCACCCGGCCGAGGACCTGGCCGGCATCCTCGGTCAACTGGACACCTACGCGGTGCCGGTCCGCGAGACGCTCGGCAGCGACCTGCTCGGGCTCGGGCTGTGGCTGGCCGCCCCGGTCGCCGCCGAGCTGGCCGCCGACCCGACGCTACGCCGCCGGTTGCGCACCGAGCTGGACGCGCGCGGCCTGGAGGTGGTCACCCTCAACGGCTTCCCGTACGCGGCCTTCCAGGCCCCGGTGGTCAAGCAGGACGTGTACCACCCGGACTGGACCACCGAGCAGCGCCTGACCTACACCCTCAACCTGGCCCGGGTGCTCGCCGACCTGCTGCCCGACGACGCCGCCCGAGGTTCGATCTCCACGCTGCCGCTGGCCTGGCGTCATCCGTGGGACGCCGGCCGGGCCGACACGGCCCGACGCCGGTTGGACCAGCTGGCCGCCGGCCTGGCCGACGTGCAGCGGGACACCGGCCGTGAGGTGCGGATCGCCTTCGAGCCGGAGCCCGGCTGTGTGGTGGAGAGCACCGGTCAGGCGGCTGAGCTGCTGTCCGGGATGGACACCGACCGGCTGGGTGTCTGCCTCGACCTGGCCCACCTGGCCTGCGCCTGGGAGGAGCCGGCCGAAGCGCTGCAACGACTGCGGGCGGCCGGGCTGCCGGTGGTGAAGGTGCAGGTCTCGGCCGCTGTCGAGGCCGCCGACCCGGAGGGCGGGGCCGAGGCGTTGCGCCGCTGGGTGGAGCCGCGCTTCCTGCACCAGACCCGGGGCGCCGGTTGCGCCGGTCTGGCCGACCCGGCCGACCCGACGTGTGCGGCCGACGACCTGGACGAGGCGCTGGAGCGGGCGTTGCCCGGCCCGTGGCGGGTGCACTACCACGTGCCGCTGCACGCCCCACCCGAGGAGCCGCTGGGCTCGACCCTGCCGGTGCTCCGCGCGGCCCTGAGAGCGCTCTTCGACGGCCCGGCCGCCGGCTGCGACCACCTCGACGTCGAGACGTACACCTGGGGGGTGCTGCCGGCCGCACGACGGCCCGGCACCGACGCGGAGCTGGCCGCCGGCATCGCCGCGGAGCTGGCCTTCGCCCGGGACGAACTGGTCGGCCTCGGCCTGACCGCAGAACGATCCGTGAGCATGGGAGTGACGCGATGAGTCGGCGACTGGTGGTCCTCGACGTGGTGGGGTTGACGCCCCGACTACTGGCGCACATGCCTCGACTGCGCGGGGTGGCCGACGGCGGCTTCCGGGCCGAGCTGGGCACAGTGCTGCCCGCCGTCACCTGCTCGGTGCAGTCCACCTTCCTCACCGGCGAGCAGCCCAGCGGGCACGGGATCGTCGGCAACGGGTGGTATTTCCGGGAGCTGGGCGAGGTGCTGCTGTGGCGGCAGCACAACGCGCTGGTCGGCGGGGACAAGCTCTGGCAGGCCGCCCGTCGGGCCGAACCCGGTTACACGGTGGCCAACGTCTGCTGGTGGTACGCCATGGGCGCCGACGTCAACTGGACGGTGACGCCCCGCCCGGTCTACTACGCCGACGGGCGCAAGGAACCGGACTGCTACACCGACCCGCCGGAGCTGCACGACGCGCTCACCGGGCGGCTGGGCACCTTCCCGCTCTTCACCTACTGGGGGCCGACCGCCGGGTTGCCGTCGTCGCGGTGGATCTGCCAGGCGGCCGAGCAGATCCTCGCCGACGTGTCACCGGACCTGACCCTTGTCTACGTTCCGCACCTGGACTACGACCTGCAACGCTTCGGTCCCTCGTCGGCCGAGGCCGCCGCGGCGGCGGCCGAGTTGGACACGGTGCTCGGCCCGCTCCTGGACGCCGCCCGGGCCCGGGACGCCACAGTTGTGGTGTTGTCGGAGTACGGCATCACCGACGTGTCCCGCCCGGTGGACGTCAACCGGTTGCTGCGCGCCGAGGGCCTGTTGCGGGTGCACACCCAGGCGGGCATGGAGTACCTCGACCCGTGGACGTCGAAGGCGTTCGCTGTCGCCGACCACCAGATCGCGCACGTCTACGTCAAGGATCCGGCCGACGTGCCGGCGGTGGCGAAGCTCTGCGCCGGCCTGCCCGGGGTGGCCGAGGTGCTCGACGCCGAGGGCAAGGCGGCACACGGTCTGGATCATCCGCGCGCCGGTGAGCTGGTGCTGGTGGCCGAGCCGGACTCCTGGTTCACCTACTACTACTGGCTGGACGACGCCCAGGCACCGGACTTCGCCAGGCTCGTGGAAATTCACCGGAAGCCGGGCTACGACCCGGCGGAGCTGTTCTTCGACCCGGCCAACCCCGGTGCCGCGAAGGCCCGGGCCGGCGTCGCCCTGGCCCGCAAGAAGCTCGGTATGCGATACCTGATGAGCGCTGTCGGCCTCGATTCCGGCGCGCGGGCGGTGCGGGGCTCGCACGGGCGGCTGCCGGACGACCCGGCGGACGGCCCGGTGCTGCTCTGCTCCGACCCGACCGCGGCCCGGGACAAGATCGCGGCGACCGAGGTCAAGGCGCTGCTGCTGGAGCTGGCCGGGCTGAGCCCCGGCGGTGCCGGCGGGTCGGGGGAGGGCTCATGACGGTCACCGTCGCGCCCACCGACGCCAGCGAGCTGCGGGCGCGCTTCGACGCGGAGCTGGCCGGGTTTCTCAGCCGGCAGGGCCCGGACTGGCCGGACGGGGCCCCGCGCGGCGTGTTCACCGCGCTGCAACGGTTCGTGCTGGCCGGTGGCAAACGGCTACGACCGCTGTTCTGCTACTGGGGTTGGCGCGGCGCGGGGGCGGCCGACGGCACCCCGATCGTGGTGGCGGCGGCGGCCCTGGAGCTGTTCCACGCGTTCGCCCTGATCCACGACGACATCCTGGACGGCAGCGACCGCCGTCGGGGTGAGCCGTCGGTGCACCGGCTCTTCGCCGACCTGCACGCCCGCTCGTCGTGGCGCGGTGACCCCGAGGCGTACGGCCGCAACACCGCCCTGCTCTGCGGGGACCTCTGCGCGGCCTGGTCGGATCAGATGTTCCACGAGTGCGGGCTGAGCACCGAGCAGGTGCACCGGGGGTACGGCGTGTTCGCGCTGATGCGTACCGAGGTGATCGCGGGGGAGTACCTGGATCTGGTCTCGGGTGTGGGTGACGGCTCGGTGGCCAGCGCGCTCACAGTGATCCGGATGAAGGCCGCCCGGTACACGGTCACCCGGCCGTTGCAGATCGGTGCTGCCCTGGCCGGCGCGGGGCCGGAGCTGATCGCCGCGTTGGGCGAGTTCGGTGACCCGCTGGGTGACGCGTTCCAGCTCCGCGACGATGTCCTGGGCGTGTTCGGTGACCCGGCGGTCACCGGTAAGTCGGTCCTGGACGACCTGCGTGAGGGCAAGCCCACTGTCATGATGGCGCTGGCCCGCAGCGCCGCCGACCGGCCGCAGACCATCCGGCTGCGGGAGCTGTTCGGCAACCCGGCGTTGGACGCCGAGGGCGCGGCGGAGCTGCGCGACATCATCGAGGCGACCGGCGCGCGGGAGCGGATCGAGCAGATGATCCGGGTCCGGACCGAGGCCGCGCTGTCCGCCCTACAGAACGCCATGGTGGCCGACGAGGCCCGCGCGGCCCTGGTTGCGCTGGCCGGGCAGACGATCGACCGACGCGCCTGACCGGCGACTTTCGATCAAATCGACAAAAGTTGATGCTGAACCGCCGGAAGGTATGGACACATCGACACGTGCGACTTAGTGTCGTGACCAACACGACAATGTTTCGTCGAGGTGAACCGGCGGCGCGGTAACCCATCGACCCCCCCACCACCGCTACGGCATCCGGCGCGACGGCGCGCGCCCGGCCTGGCAGTCACACGTCAGGAAGGGACAGCACAAATGTCCATGAAGGACGCTCCCAGACAACGGTCCCGACGATGGTTCTCCGCCGGATCCGCGCTGCTGCTGGCGGTCGCCGCCGGCACGGTCACCTTCGCCGCCGGCTCGGCCCCCGCCCAGGCACACACGATCGTCGCCAGCGACTTCCAACAGGTCGAGCTGGCTCGCGGCGTGACCGACATGGGTGAGCCGATGTCGCTGGCGGTGCTCCCGGACCGCTCGGTCCTGCACACCGCCCGCAACGGCACCCTGCGCCGCACCGACGCCAACGGCACCACCTCAGTGATCGGCACCGTGTCGGTCTACCAGCACGACGAGGAGGGGTTGCAGGGCGTCGGGATCGACCCGGGCTTCGCCAGCAACCGCTACATCTACCTCTACTACGCCCCGCCGCTCTCCACCCCCGGCGGCGACGCGCCGGCCACCGGCACCGACTTCTCGGCCTGGAACGGCGTCAACCGGCTCTCCCGGTTCACCCTCAACTCGGACTTCACGCTCAACCAGTCCAGCAAGGTCGACGTGCTCGACGTCCCGGCCAGCCGGGGTGTGTGTTGCCACGTCGGTGGCGACATCGACTTCGACGCCGCCGGCAACCTCTACCTGTCCACCGGCGACGACACCAACCCGTTCGAGTCGTCGGGCTACTCGCCGCTGGACGAGCGGACCAACCGCAACCCCGCGTACGACGCGCAGCGCAGCGCCGGCAACACCAACGACCTGCGCGGCAAGATCCTGCGGATCAAGGTGAACGCCAACGGCACGTACTCCATCCCGTCGGGCAACCTGTTCGCCCCCGGCACGGCCCAGACCCGGCCGGAGATCTACGCGATGGGGTTCCGCAACCCGTTCCGGATCAGCGTGGACAAGGCCACCGGCGTGGTCTACGTCGGTGACTACGGGCCGGACGCCGGCTCCACCAGCTCCACCCGCGGGCCGTCCGGCCAGGTGGAGTTCAACCGGGTCGCGGCACCGGGCAACTATGGCTGGCCGTACTGCACCGGCACCAACACCAGCACCGAGACGTACAACGAGTTCGACTTCGCGACCAGCGCCAGCGGCGCGAAGTACAACTGCACCGGCGGGCCGACAAACAACTCGTTCCGCAACACCGGCCGGACCACCCTGCCGCCGGCCCAGCCGGCCTGGATCCGGTACGCCGGCGACGCCGGCACCCCGACCGAGTTCGGCGGCGGCTCCGAGTCGCCGATGGGCGGCCCGGTCTACCGGTACAACGCCTCGTCGACCTCCACCACCAAGTTCCCGCAGTCGTTCGACGGGCAGTTCTTCGCCACCGAGTTCGGCCGGGGCTGGATCAAGCCGATCCACGTCAACTCCGACGGCTCCCGGGGCACCATCGACACCTTCCCCTGGGTCGGCAAGCAGGTGATGGACTCGGCGTTCGGCCCGGACGGCGCGTACTACGTGCTCGACTACGGCACCGGCTACTTCAACGGTGACGCCAACTCGGCGCTCTACCGCTTCGACTACGTCGGCGGCGGAAACCGGGCGCCCACCGCGAAGGCCAGCGCCAACCGCACCTCCGGCGCGGCTCCGCTCGCTGTGACGTTCTCCTCGGCCGGCTCGACCGACCCCGAGGGCGGCGCGTTGACCTACGCGTGGGCGTTCGGTGACGGGACCACCTCGACCGCCGCCAACCCGACGAAGACCTACAGCGCCAACGGCACCTACACCGCCACGCTGACGGTGCGCGACCCGCAGGGCGCCACCGGCAGCAGCAGCGTGCAGATCAGCGTCGGCAACACCGCGCCCACCGTCACGATCAACAACCCGGGCAACGGTCAGCTGTTCGGCTTCGGTGACACGGTGGCATACAGCATCACCGTGACCGACCCGGAGGACGGCACCATCGACTGCACGAAGGTCAAGATGACCTACGTGCTCGGCCACGACCAGCACGGGCACCAGATCACCTCGAAGACCGGCTGCTCGGGCTCGATCACCATCCCGGTCGACGGTGAGCACGACGACGCGGCGAACATCTTCGCGATCTTCGACGCCGAGTACACCGACGCCGGTGGGCTGACCACGCACACCCAGCACACGCTGCCGCCGCGGCACCGCCAGGCCGAGTTCTACGGCACCTCGTCGGGGGTCAACGTGTTCAGCAAGACCCCGGCCGAGGGTGGCAAGACCGTCGGCGACATCAACAACGGCGACTGGATCGCGTTCCAGCCGTACCGGCTGGGCAACGTGACCTCGTTCAACGCCCGGGTCTCCTCGGCGGGCGCCGGTGGCACCCTCCAGGTCCGGGCCGGCTCGGCCACCGGCACCGTGCTCGGCTCGGCCACGGTCCCGGTGACCGGCGGCTGGGAAACCTTCACCACTGTCACCGGGACGATCAGCAACCCGCCGACCGGCACGACGACGCTCTACCTGACCTTCGCCGGGTCGGGCACCGGGGCGCTCTACGACCTGGACGCCTTCACCTTCGTCACCGGGACGCCCCCGGCCGGTGGGGCCGGGGCGATCAAGGGCCTCGGCGGCAAGTGCCTGGACGTGCGCAACGCCGCCACCGCCGACGGCACGCAGATCCAGATCTACACCTGCAACGGCAGTGCCGCGCAGACCTGGGCGGTCACCCCCAACTCCACGATCAAGTCGTTGGGCAAGTGCCTTGACGTGTCGGGCGGCGCCACCGCCGACGGCACCAAGATCCAGCTCTGGACCTGCAACGGGACCGCCGCGCAGAACTGGGCCGCCCAGGCCGACGGCACGCTTCGCAACACGTCGTCGGGCAAGTGCCTGGACGTCTCCGCCAACAGCTCCGCTGACAGCACGGTGGTCCACCTCTGGACCTGCACCGCCGCCGCCAACCAAAAGTGGACCCTGCCCTGAGCTGGCGGGAGGGGCCCCTCGACAACGCCTAGTGTGAGGCGAGGGGCCCCTCCTAACCGCAATTAGGAGAGCGATATGCGCAGACGCCTGCGACCCGTCCTCGGTGCGGCCATGGCCGCACTCGCCGTCATCGCCTGCACCACCCCGGCCACCCCGGCCAGCGCCGCCGACGCCCCGTACGACGTGCTGGTCTTCTCCAAGACCGCTGGTTTCCGGCACGACGCGATCCCGGTCGGCATCCAGACCATCCGCGACCTGGGCGCGGGGAACAACTTCACAGTCACCGCGACCGAGGACGCCGCCGCGTTCACCACGAGCAACCTCAACCAGTACGAGGCGGTCGTCTTCCTCAACACCACCGGCGACGTGCTCAACGCCAGCCAGCAGACCGCCTTCGAGTCGTACATCGGCTCCGGCCGCGGATACGTGGGTGTGCACGCCGCAGCCGACACCGAGTACGACTGGCCGTTCTACGGCAACCTCGTGGGGGCGTGGTTCGCCTCGCACCCCGCGATCCAGCAGGCCAACATGAAGGTGGAGGACCGGGGCCACGCGGCCACCGCTCACCTGCCGCAGACCTGGACCCGCACCGACGAGTGGTACAACTACCGCACCAACGCCCGGTCGAGCGCCCACGTGCTGGCCACCCTCGACGAGTCGTCGTACTCCGGCGGCGGGATGGGCGCCGACCACCCGCTGAGCTGGTGCAAGAGCTACAGCGGCGGCCGGTCCTTCTACACCGGCGCGGGGCACACCCAGGCGTCGTACGCGGAGGCGGGGTTCCGGAACCACCTGCTCGGCGGCATCCGGTACGCCTCGGGGCGGAGCAAGGCCGACTGCCGGCCCGAGACCGGCTACACCCCGCTGTTCAACGGCTCGACGGCTGGTTGGTCACAGGCCGGTCCGGGCAGCTTCACCAACACCGACGCCACTCTGACCTCGGTCGGCGGCATGGGGCTGTACTGGTACAACGCGAAGCAGTTCACCAACTACTCGCTGAAGATGGACTGGAAGCTGGCCGGTGACGACAACTCCGGCATCTTCATCGGGTTCCCACCGTCGAGTGACCCCTGGTCGGCGGTCGACAACGGGTACGAGATCCAGATCGACGCCACCGACGCGGCCGACCGCACCACCGGCGCGGTCTACACCTACAAGTCCGCCGACATCGCCGCCCGTGACGCGGCGCTGAACGCGGCGGGGGAGTGGAACACGTACGAGCTGCTGGTCGAGGGCGAGCGGCTGCAGATCTTCCTCAACGGGGTGAAGATCAACGACTTCACCAACACCAACCCGGTGCGCTCGCTGGCCGGTCACATCGGTATCCAGAACCACGGCACCGGTGACGACGCCTCCTTCCGCAACATCCGGATCAAGGAGCTGGGCACCACGCCGCCGCCCACCGGCACGATCCAGGCCGAGGCGTTCAGCTCGGCCAACGGTGTCTCCGCGTTCACCAAGGCGGGCGCCAACGGTGGGCAGACCGTCGGCTACATCGACCCGGGTGACTGGGCCGCTTACAACGGGGTCAACCTGGCCGGGGTCACCTCGTTCACGGCCCGGGTCGTCTCCGGCGGCGCGGGTGGCGCCATCCAGGTGCGTACCGGTTCGGCCACCGGCCCGGTGCTCGGCACTGTCGCGGTGCCCAACACCGGCAGTTGGACGACCTACGCCAACGTCTCCACGGCGCTGTCCAACGTCCCGTCCAGTACCCAGAACCTCTATCTCACCTTCACCGGTAGCGGCACGGGGCTCTTCGACCTGGACGACTTCACCCTGGTGAAGGGCGGCGGCGGCACCGGTGTCGGCCCGATCAAGGGTCTCGCCGGCAAGTGCCTGGACGTGCGCAACGCCGCCACCGCCGACGGCACCCAGATCCAGCTCTACACCTGCAACGGCAGCACGGCGCAGACCTGGACCGTGACGCCGAACTCGACGATCAAGGCGCTCGGCAAGTGCCTGGACGTCTCCGGCAGCGGCACCGCCGACGGCACCAAGATCCAGCTCTGGACCTGCAACGGCAGCGGCGCGCAGAACTGGGCTGCGGCGTCCGACGGCACCCTGCGCAACACGTCGTCGGGCAAGTGCCTGGACGTCTCCGGCAACAACTCCGCCGACAGCACCATCGTGCACCTCTGGACCTGCCTCAACGCGGCCAACCAGAAGTGGACCCTGCCCTGACCGACTGACCCGGAGGGGCCGCGGCTCACGTCGTCGGCCCCTCCGGCCCAGCCGGCCTGACCGCCGACGTGCCCGGTCGACGTCCCCCGCCGACCGGTCGCATCGTCGAAGCGCGCCGAGCGGTGTCTCCAACGAGCGTGATGCCTCTGATTCATCTCGATGACTCAGAGGCATCACGCTCGTACCGCTTCGTCCGCCGGGTCGCCATCCCGCCGGACGCCGCGTGCGGGGTTGTCGGGGAGGCCGAGCCTCGGTGTAGGGCTGGGCTCCGCGCCGCCGCCGGGGCACTCGGATGCGGGCACACCGCGTGGACGCCGCCGACCGGCTCACAGCGGCCTGCCGTACCTTGACCTGCATGGGGTTGTTCGCGCAGTGGCGTGGGACGGTGCTGGCGCGAGGCCATCAGCTGCTCGGTGCGCTGGGCCGGGCCGACGAGCCCGACGACCCGTCCGTGCCGGCGCCCAGCCTGAACCGCCTCGACGCGCTGGTGGAGGGCTTCACCGCCGGTCAACCGGTGCGCTGGACCATGGCCGGGCAACCCCGGCCGCTGCCCGGCCCGGTCGACGTGGTGGCGTACCGGATCATCGAGGAAGCGCTGACCAACGCGTGCCGGCACGCGCCGGGCGCGCCGGTCGGGGTCCGCCTGCGCTACGACGCCGCGGGCATCACCATCGAGGTCCGCGACGAGGGCACCGGTCCCGCTCCGTCCGGTGGCGGCACCCAGGGCGCCGGTCGGGGTCTGCTCGGGGTACGCAGGCGCGCCGAGCGGCTCGGCGGCACGTTCTCGGCCGGCCCGCGCGCCGGTGGCGGCTTCACCGTACGGGCCGTCCTGCCCGCGCCCGAGGAAATGATCGGATGATCGGCCGACCGCGGGGCTTCCCCGATGGGGCACTGCGGAAATAGGGTGGGGGTCGGCGACCGTGCTGGTGGCCGGTGACCCGGTGGGAGGCGCAACCCGCCGGGCTCAGGTGTGTTCCGCACCCACCGGTGACCGCTCGGGTGCCGTGCACGTCCGGTCACCCTCGCCCCGGTCCGCACAAGGAATCCCCATCACATCAGGGGAGAAGGACAATGGCGCGACCCATCACGCTCTTCACCGGCCAGTGGGCCGATCTTCCGTTCGAGGAGGTCTGCCGGCTCGCCTCCGAGTGGGGCTACGACGGTCTGGAGATCGCCTGCTGGGGCGACCACTTCGAGGTCGACAAGGCGCTCGCCGACGACTCGTACGTCGAGCGCAAGCGGGAGACCCTCGCGAAGCACAACCTTGAGGTCTTCACGATCTCCAACCACCTCGTTGGTCAGGCGGTCTGCGACCACCCGATCGACGAGCGGCACCAGGACATCCTGCCCGGCCGCATCTGGGGCGACGGGGAGCCCGAGGGCGTTCGTCAGCGGGCCGCCGAGGAGATCAAGGACACCGCGCGGGCGGCGGCGAAGCTCGGGGTGAAGACGGTCGTCGGCTTCACCGGTTCGTCGATCTGGCACACCCTCGCGATGTTCCCGCCGGTGCCGCCGTCGATGATCGAGCGCGGCTACCAGGACTTCGCCGATCGCTGGAACCCCATCCTCGACGTGTTCGACGAGGTGGGAGTGCGGTTCGCGCACGAGGTGCACCCCAGCGAGATCGCGTACGACTACTGGACGACGAAGCGGACGCTGGAGGCGATCGGCAACCGGCCCGCGTTCGGGCTGAACTGGGACCCGTCGCACTTCGTGTGGCAGGAGCTGGACCCGGTGAACTTCATCTTCGACTTCGCCGACCGGATCTACCACGTGGACTGCAAGGACGCGAAGGTGCGTACCGGCGATGGCCGGCGTGGCCGGCTCGCCTCGCACCTGCCCTGGGCCGACCTGCGGCGTGGTTGGGACTTCGTCTCCACCGGCCACGGCGACGTGCCCTGGGAGGACTGCTTCCGCGCGTTGAACGCGATCGGCTACACCGGCCCGATCTCGGTCGAGTGGGAAGACGCCGGAATGGACCGGCTGGTCGGCGCCCCGGAGGCGTTGCAGTTCGTCCGCCGGCTCGCCTTCGACGCACCGAGCGCCGCCTTCGACGCGGCGTTCAGCAGCAAGGACTGACCGCACGTCGGACAGACCACGGGCCGGTCGCCCTGCGGCGACCGGCCCGTCGACGTGCGATTGGTCAGAGCGTGCTGGCGTTCGTGCCCGAGCCGGACGGCTTGGTGCGGGGGTTCGTGGACGACGGCGACCCGGAGGTCGTGCCGACCGTGCTGGTGCCCGCCTTGGCGCCCACTGTGGCGGGCGTGCCGGCGAACGCGTCGTCGGCGGCGGTCAGCTCCTGCTTGCCGGTGCTGCCGTTGGTGGTGCCCAGCTTCTCGCCCAGTTTGGTCTGGCCGAGCTTGTCCTTGCCCTCGCTGTAGAGCTTGTTGGCCTGGGCCTGCGCGACCCCGGCCGCCTCCTGGACGGTCGGGTGGTCGAGCACCTTGCGGCCCTTGACCACGAGCTCTTCGTACTTTTCCCGGCCGGCACGGGCGCCCAGGACGAATCCCGCAGCCAGCCCGCCAAGAAACATGATCTTTCCGCGCATGGCGGCTCCTTCCGTACCTGACGCGCCGTCACCCCGGCGAGTTGCCCCGTCGGAAGGCGACCTGTTCGCGCCTGCGTCCTCTGTCCGCAGCTAACTACCCATCCTGCTCTCCGCTCAAGCATTGTTGTGCCGGGATGGCGATTTACCCCTATTGTCAATGCGACGGCGGGGAGGCAACCCACTGGACCACCACCGGGGGATGTCCTGTACTCTTGTCCCGTCGCAAGGCGTCGGGGAGATCCGAAGTCGGGCGGAGCACGATCCCCTGTAGCTCAATTGGCAGAGCAGCCGGCTGTTAACCGGCAGGTTATTGGTTCGAGTCCAATCGGGGGAGCTTTTCCACGTACGCCCGTCAGCCACCGGCCGACGGGCGTTTTCGTCTGTGTGACCCGGTTTCACCCACCATCGACCTGCTTGCCCGGCAGGATGGTCGATGTCGACTGAGGCTACCGCTGCGTCGATTGATGCGTCGATCCTTGGGGTGAGTGCGGATGTCCGGACGAGGCGGCAAGGCCACGCTGATCGCGGTGGCGGTCGTGCTGGCCTGGTTGGTGATCGGCGGCGTGTCCGGCCCGTACGCGGGACGCCTCAGCGAGGTCGCCACCAACGACAACGCCGCCTTCCTGCCCACCGACGCCGAGGCGACCCGCGCCCAGGACCTCGCCGGCGAATTCGTCGACCGGCAGACCATCCCGGCTCTCGTCGTCTACGAACGGCCCTCCGGGATCACCGACGCGGACCGGCAACGGGTCAGCGCCGACGCCGCCCGGTTCGCCCAGATCCCCGGCGTGGTCACCCCACTGCCCCCGCCCATCCCGAGCGACGACGGCCAGGCACTCCAGGTCGTCGTACCGGTGGACGACGCCGAGGGCGAGGAGATCGGCACAGTCGTCGAGAAACTGCGCGACATCACCGGCGGCGACCGCGACGGCCTCACAGTGGACGTCTCCGGCCCGGCCGGTCTGCTCGCCGACCTGATCGAGGTCTTCTCCGCCATCGACGGACCACTGCTGCTGGTCACCCTGGTCGTGGTGCTGGTCATCCTGCTGATCGTCTACCGCAGCCCGGTCCTCTGGATCTTCCCGCTGCTCGCCGCCGGCATGTCGTACGCCCTCGCCTCCGTCTTCGTCTACCTGCTCGCCGACGCGGACGTGGTCAAGCTCAACGGGCAGGCCCAGGGCATCCTCACCGTGCTGGTCTTCGGCGCCGGCACCGACTACGCGTTGCTGCTGATCGCCCGCTACCGGGAGGAACTGCACCGGCACGACCGCCCGTGGGACGCCATGAAGACCGCCTGGAAGGGCGCCGCGCCGGCCATCATCGCCTCCGGCGGCACCGTCATCGTCAGCCTGCTCTGCCTGCTGCTGTCAAGCCTCAACTCCAACCGGGCGCTCGGCCCGGTCGCCGCCATCGGCATCGCCGCCACCCTGCTGGTGATGCTCACCTTCCTACCCGCGCTGCTGGTGCTCGGCGGACGGTGGGCGTTCTGGCCCCGCCGACCCCGAGCCGACCAGGCCGACCCGCGGGCCGAACACGGCATCTGGAACCGCATCGCCGGCTTCGTGGCCCGGCACGCCCGCCCGATCTGGCTGACCACCGCCGCCGTGCTGGCCCTGCTGACCCTCGGCCTCACCCAGCTCGGCGCCACCACGCTCGGCCAGTCCGACCTGTTCACCCAGCGCACCGACTCGATCGACGGCCAGGAGGTGATCGCCCGGCACTACCCGGCCGGCACCGGCAGCCCGGCCACCATCTTCACCACCGAGCAGACCGCCCGACAGGTCGCCCAGGTGGCGAAGGACGTGCCCGGCGTCGCCGACGTCCGTCCCCTTCCCTCCGGCCCGCAGACCGGTCCACCCGAGGCGAACGCCGCCCCGAAGGTCGTCGACGGGCGGGTGCAACTGGAGGCGACCCTGGCCGACCCACCCGACAGCGACGGCGCCGAGCGGACCATCCGCGAGCTGCGGGTGGCCGTACACCAGGTGCCCGGCGCGGACGCTGTGGTCGGCGGCTTCACCGCGATCAACGTGGACACCTCCGACGCCGCGAAGCGCGACCAGAACGTCATCATCCCGGTGGTGCTCGTGGTCATCGCTGTCATCCTGGCCCTGCTGCTGCGCGCGCTGCTCGCCCCGCTGCTGCTGATCGCTACGGTACTGCTCAGCTTCGCGGCGACCCTCGGCCTGTGCGCGCTGCTGTTCCGCCACGTCTTCGGCTTCCCCGGCGTGGACTCGTCGTTCCCGCTGTTCGCGTTCGTCTTCCTGGTCGCGCTCGGCATCGACTACAACATCTTCCTGATGAGCCGCGTCCGCGAAGAGTCGGTCAAGCGTGGCACCCGCGCCGGAGTGCTCGCCGGCCTCGCCGTCACCGGCGGGGTGATCACCTCCGCCGGCATCGTGCTCGCCGCGACGTTCTCCGCCCTCGCCGTCCTGCCACTGGTGGTGCTCGTCGAGTTGGGTACGGCGGTCGCGATCGGGGTACTGATCGACACCATCATCGTCCGGTCGCTGCTGGTGCCCGCACTCGCGTACGACATCGGGCCGAAGATCTGGTGGCCGGGCCGGTTGTCCCGGGCGAACGGTGAGCGGGAGGCGCGCGGTGCTGGCTGAAACCGATGTGGTCATCGTCGGCGGCGGCCTGGCCGGCCTCGCCGCCGCCCGCCGGCTGCACCGCGCCGGCGTGCCCTGGCGGCTGGTGGAGGCCGAGGGTCGGCTCGGCGGTCGGGTCGCCACCGACGTGGTCGACGGTCACCTCATCGACAGGGGTTTCCAGGTGCTCAACACCGCCTACCCCCGGCTCGGCACACTGCTCGACACCGACCAGCTCGACCTCGGCTACTTCACCTCCGGTGTGCTGGTCCGCAAGGGCGACACACTGCTGCGCCTGGTCAACCCGCTGCGCGAACCGACAGGTGGGCCCGGCACCGCGCTCGCCGACGTCGGCTCCCTGCTCGACCGGCTCCGCTTCGCCGCGCTCGCCACCGGCTGCGCCACACTGCCCGCGTCCCGGCTGCTCGCCGCGCCGGAAACCACCAGCGAGACGGCGCTGCGTCGCGCCGGCCTGTCCGACGCCATCATCGAGGAGCTGCTGCGACCGTTCCTGTCCGGTGTGTTCATCGACCGGGAACTCTCCACCTCCAGTCACGTGCTGGCGATGGTGCTGCGCTCCTTCGCCCGCGGCCGGATCGGCCTGCCCGCCGAAGGGATGGCCGCGCTGCCCCGGGCCATCGCCGCGCCGCTGCCCGCCGACCTGCTCGACCTGGACACCCCGGTCGCGGAGGTCGCCCCCGGCCGGGTCCGCACCCAGGCCGGCGACATCCGCTGCCGCGCCGTCGTGGTCGCCGTCGACCCGCCCGCCGCGGCCGCGCTGCTGCCAGCCCTGGCGACGGTACGCATGCACAGCTACACCACCTACTACCACAGCGCTCCCGAGCCGCCGCTCACCGAACCGATCCTGCTCGTCGACGGCGACCGACGCGAACTCGTCGCCAACACCGTGGTGCTCAGCAACGCCGCCGCGACGTACGCGCCCGCCGGACGGCACCTCATCGCCACCTCGGTGGTCGGCCCGACGGCCCCACCCGAGCCGACCATCCGGGCCGAGTTGACCCGGCTGTACGGCCGCTCCACCGCCGACTGGACCCACCTCACCACGGTGGCCATCCCCGAGGCGCTACCCGCCGCACCGCCGCCGCAGGGACGGCTGCGCAAGCCGGTGGCGCTGGGGGAGGGCCTGTTCGTGGCCGGTGACCACCGGGACAGCCCATCGATCCAGGGTGCCCTCACCAGCGGCTGGCGCGCCGCCGGCGCCGTGCTGGACGAGCTGCGCGCCGGCTGACACCCGCCGCACATGAGGGCACCGCCGTCGTAGTTGATCACCTATGATCGCCGCCATGCCCGCCCCCCTACCGGCCCCCACCTTCGACGCCGGTGCCGCGTACCCCGAGGTCGAGGACCTGCGCGAGGCGCTCGATGCCGCCGACTGGCCCGCCGTCCGCTCGCTGCTCGCCGACCGCGACCACGACGGCCGAACACTGCTCGTCCGGGAAGCCGGTGACCACGTCGACGCTGACGCGTTCCTGCGCCGCGTGTACGACGAGGATCCCACCGATCAGCTCGCGGGCGCCCTGCTCGGCACCCACCTCGTCTGCGCGGGATGGCGGATCCGCAGCGGGGCCCGGGCTCAGTACGTGAGCAGGTCGCAGTTCGGCGGCTTCCACGAGCACCTGCGTCGCGCCGAGCAGGTGCTCATCGACGTCACCGCCCGATACCCCGACGACGCGGCCGCGTGGACCGAACGTATCAACGTCGCCCGGGGCCTGCAGCTGGGCCAGAACGAGGCGCGCCGCCGCTACGACCGGCTCGCCCACCACCATCCCCACCATTTGCCCGCACAGGCGAGCCTGCTTCAGCAGCTGTGCCCGAAGTGGAGCGGTGACTGGGACCGAGCCTTCGCGTTCGCCCGAGAGTGCGCCGAGGCCGCACCTGACGGCGCGCCCAACGCCGTGCTGATCGCCGGGGCGCACCTGGAACGCTGGCTCGACGCCGACAGCGACCAGGAGTGGGCGGACTACCTGCGCAGCACGCCGGTTGCCGACGACGTCCTGCGGGCCGCGCAGCGTTCCGTGCTGCACCCGGACTACGTCGACAGGCCCGGCTGGGTCGGGGTCCGTTCGCTGTTCGCGCTGATGTTCAGCCTCACCGGGCAGTGGTCAGCCGCCGCGAGCCAGTTCACCGTCCTCGGCAACCGTGGCACCACCTACCCCTGGGCCTACGTGGACTACGCCGAAGGATTCACCAAGTACCGCTCGGCGGCGTACGCGAAGGGTGACAAGTCATGATCCAGCACTTGGACGTGGACGGGGTGCCCACGCTGCTCGCCCCCACCGGCGGGCCGATGCACGCCGGTTTGACCTTCCGGGTCGGCACCGCCGACGAGACGCTCGCCCGAGCCGGCATCACCCATCTCATCGAGCACCTCGCGCTCGCACCGCTCGGTCTCACCGATTACCACGTCAACGGCGCGACCGCCCCCGTGTTCACCACGTTCCACACCCAGGGCTCCGAGACGGACATCGCGGCGTTCCTCACCGCCGTCTGCGGGAACCTCTCCGATCTGCCGGTCGCGCGGCTGGCAGTCGAGAAGGAGATCCTGCGCACCGAGTGGAGCAGCCGAGGTGCCGCCGCCGTCGACGAGATCCCGCTGTGGCGCCACGGAGCCCGCGACTTCGGTCTGAGCAGCTACCCCGAGTGGGGGCTGAGCGCGCTTACCGCCGACGACCTGAGCGAATGGGCCGCCCGATGGTTCACCCGGGAGAACGCGGTGCTCTGGATCGCCGGTGACCGCGTGCCCGCCGGGCTGCGGCTAGCCCTGCCCAGCGGGGTCCGGCAGCCGGTGCCTGTGGCATCGTCGGCGCTGCCGCAGACCCCTGCGTACTTCGTCAACGGCGCCTGCGGCGTCGTGCTCGATTCGGTGGTACGTCGCAGCACCGCCGCCAGCACCTTCGCCGGTGTCCTAGAGCGCGAGCTGTACCGGTCGCTCCGTCAGGAAGCCGGCCTGTCCTACACCACTACCACCGCGTACGAGCCGCGCGGCGACGGGTACGCCACCCTGCGGGCGCTCGCCGACGCGCTGGCGGAGAAGCAGGACGCCGTGCTGGGTGGCTTCATCGACGTACTGGCCAAGATGCGGGTCGGGCGGATCGAGCAGGCCGACCTCGATGCGACAGTCGCCAAACGGGAGGACGTCCTCGCCACCGCGGAGGTGGACGCCGCGCGGTTGCCGTCGTACGCCCTCAACCTGCTGACTGGGCAGCCGAACCTCAGCATCGACGAGCACCGGGCCGAACTGAAGGCCGTCAGCCTCACCGACCTGTACGACGTGGCCGGAGAAATGACGGCGTCGGCGCTGCTGTTGGTGCCGGGCGGGCACACCGCCGACTGGGCCGGCTTCGTCGCCGCACCCACCCACTCCGCCGACACCGTGGAGGGCGCGACGTACCGGGCGAAGGAGGGTGCCGGCGGGCTCCGCGTCGGCGCCGACGGGGTGAGCTACCTGCGGTCGGAGGGGCCGCTGACCGTCCGCTACGACGACTGCTCTGTCATGCTCGCCTGGCCCGACGGCGCGCGACAGTTGGTCGGCGCGGACGCCATCGTGCTGCACATCGAGCCGACAATGCTCGATTTGCCCGCACTGACGATCCCGGCCATCGACGCCGGGGTGCCGTCCGACCGGCACGTCGCCATGCCGGCCCGTACCCCCGACCAGATCCCGCAGCCCCGGCCCATCGTCCGAGAAGTCAAGTTCCCCGGACGTTCCTGGTGGGAGGTCCCGGTCATGGTGCTCAGCGGACTCGGCACCCTGCTGATGGGCGGCCTCTGCCTGATGCTGACCATCGGCACCCTCGCCGACGACACCGAGCCGGACGAGGCATTGTGGTGGGGCGTCATCGCTGTCGGGTGGGTGCTCACTGTTATCCTCGCGTTGCCCATCGTGCTGCTGAGACGACGACGGCAGTGATGAGGTGGAGCCTGATCGCCCCTGGCCCGTGATCCACCGGGCAGGATACGATCCGGCGCGGCATCGGGGGCGGTAGCTCAGCCGGTTAGAGCAGGGGACTCATAATCCCTCGGTCGCGGGTTCGAGTCCCGCCCGCCCCACCAGCCGTTCTCCCTGGTCAGCCATGCTGTCGACGACCCGGGCGAACCGCGTCGAGGTCCGGACCAACGCTCTCAGTCCGCACTGAGTCCGCAGCAGCACGACCCGCCGCCCGGTCGAGGCGGTCCGCCACCTGGTCCAGGTCGTCCTCGAACAGGTCCGCGTACACGTCCAGCGTCATCGCCGCCGAGGCGTGCCCGAGCATCCGCTGCACCGCCTTTACGTTGGCGCCCTCGGCCACCGCGAGACTGGCCGCCGTGTGCCTCAGCTCGTGCGGCGTCAGGCCAGCGAGCCCGACCGACTCCGCAGCCCTGTCGAAGACCCGGCGACGAAAGTTGTTGTTCCGCAGCACCTCGCCGGCCGGGGAGGTGAACAGCAGCTCGTCACCGGAACGGCCGGCGATCTGCGCCGCCAGGGGCTCGACCAGGAATCGGGGGAGCGGCACCGACCGGCGTTGGTGCGTTTTTGGCGTGCCGAACACCGCGCGTCCGTTGACCTCGGTCACCGACTCCGCCACCAGCAGCCGACGCTTCACCAGGTCCACCCGCCGCACGCGAAGCGCGGCCAACTCGCCCCAGCGCAGGCCGGTATAGGCCAGCACCCGGATGATCAGCCCGTGCGGCTCTGCCGCTGCCGCCAGCTCGCCCACCTGGCCGTGCGTCAGAAACACCTTCTCGGCGTGCCCGACCCGTGGCAACCGGACACCCGCCGAGACGTTCCGGACGAGCCGACCATCACGAACCGCCAGCGCCAGCAGCAACGAGAACACCCGATGCGCTTGCCGAACGGTAGACGGCGCAAGCCCGGCCTGCGACAACCGGCGCACCCACTCGCCAACGTCGGCGTGCGTCACTGCCGAGAGCGGGACACGTTCCCACACCGGAAGCACCTGCATCCGAAGGAGACTGGCGTACCGCTGGCGAGTCGACGGCTTGAGCTGCACCTGATTGGCGAACCACCGAGCGGCCCAGTCGCCAACCGTGACCCGCGCGAGAGCCGGATCTACCCACTCACCGCGAGCGAGTGCAGTCTTCATCAAGGCGGCCCGCAAGCGGGCCGCGCCGGCCCGCTCGGCCTGCTGGCGGCGCAAGCGCCGGCATCGGCCGGCGCGCCGGCCGATTGCAGGTGCCCAAGGACCGGAACCGATGCCTCCGGCGGGGATCTTCGACAGAGATGGGGCCGCCCACCTCCACCGTGAGTCCGGGCGAAGCCGAACAGACCTGCTCCCCGGTGTCAACACGGTGGATCGTTGTGTTGACACCGGGGAGCAGGCCCGTTCCACGATGTGCGGACTCACGGCGGAGACGGGCTTGAGGCAGAGGAGCGGTACGTGGCAGACGAGGTGTTCCCGAGCGATCTTTCCGGCCACTTCTGGGCAACGCTGGAACACCGGCCTGAACTCGATCGATGGCGCTTCGAGATCATCGACTACCAGAACAACGTCCTGCTCAGTGGCTTGGCCTGTAGCGAGCGGCAGGCCGCAGCCATCGTCAACGCATGGGACCAGGTGATCGCAACGTCACCCGACGAAGAGGACCCCAGCATGGATTGAGTCGATGACCCGGAATGACGGGTGGCCTGCGATCGCTACGGAAGTTGGTCCTCATCACCGAGGTTCAGCATGAAAGGCGATCCGGAGTGATCCGGCTGCCACCCAAGGTTAAGCGCTCGTCGTATGGCGCTGGCGACCGCCGAAGGCAGCACCGGAGACGACGGAGCGTTCACCCAGTTGGCCGGATGAGGCGACGCCATCTGGACGACGAGAGTGGCGCGGCCAGGCGGATCCGTCCGCTCAACAGCAAAGCTCATCGGCGACCAGGTCAAGCCCTGGCTGTACGTCGGCTTCCGGCGGACAATCCAGCGATAGCCCTTGCCATCGACAACGATCGGTCTACTGCCTCGCTTGTTGAGCGCCACCGAGCCTCCCACCACGCCGCAGCAGCACTTCGCGGCCGTACAGCCATTCGTACAGCCAACACTGTCGACCAAGGCCGACGCGATCCGCCAGCGGCAGACGCCTTGAGCAGGGGCAGGTTACCGCGACCAGCTATCCCTGATCTTCTTCTAATCCCGAGGCCGTCGCCTGGTCCTGGCGGTCCGCATTCAGTCCGCAAGAGGTCGACTGGCGGTGGGGGAGTGGTGAGAGATGCCGAGAGGTGTTTCCGCTGGTGGGAGCCCACTCGTGCAGGTCGCTGTCTCGCCCATCTTGATCTCATAATCCCTCGGTCGCGGGTTCGAGTCCCGCCCGCCCCACCAGCCGTTTTCCCTGGTCAGCGGCGCTGTCGACGACCCGGACGCACCGCATCGAGGTCCGGACCGACACCCGCAGTCCGATCGCGTGCGATCTTGGTCGCGCGGCGCTCATCCCGCTGGCGCACTGAGCCCGCAGCCGCACGGCCCGCCGCCCCGCCTCACGGAGCTGGCCGAGGTCGCCGCCTGTCCGCTCGATCGCGTCAGTGGTCACGAGGTCGTCGGGGCGCGGCCCCGACGGGCTGCTCCCGGAAGCACGCCGGGCGGGATGATGCCGAACCAGGCTCCGACGGCGGCCATCGAGGCGACGACGTACGCCGCCCACCACCCGAGCAGCGCCCACGTACCCTGGAAGACGGCGCCGGGCAGGCAGGGCAGGACGGGCAGGAGAAAGAGGTAGACCAGACGGCCGTGCGAGAGGCTGTTCTCCTTCGGCAGCCTCCGGGCCTTGCGGAACGGAATGAGTCTGACTCCGTAGGGACGACGGCGAAGCGTGAAACTCGCCGGCCAGAGCCGCCCGTACCCGGCCACGTCGACTACGCTGACGCCGGACCCGTGCCGGACCGTGGCCTGACGCGGCCTGGTCAGCTCGCGCAACCACGGTTCCCAGACGACGCGTTGGTGCAGGACACGGCCGTCCCGGCCGCTCACCGTCAGCCACACGGCGTATCCCTTGGGACTGGCGTCGATCCCGCCGGCGGCGCTCACGGCGCCCGCCGCAGCGGTGACCCGCCCCGCACTTCCCGGCTGCGGCGACTGCGCCAGATGCGCGGTCACCATGACGCGCTTCGCGGGAGCACGAGCGGCACCCCACCACTGCAAAAGGCGGATGAGCCAGGACAGCACCAGAAGGGCTCCCGAAGCCAGCGCCACGAGGATGACGACCTCTCCGTGCTCGACCCGCGGGTCGGTACCCAGCCGGTACCCCAGCGCGATGAGGGCGGCCAACGCGACGACGCTGCCGATCACGACCATCGGCGCGCGAGCACGCCGATTCGCCAAGGCCGCCGCACTTCCGTTGCTGGCCACCGCGTCGTCCTTCCCGTCCGGCCCTCCGGACGTCGCCCCGACGCTAGCAACGCCGAGCAAGGCTGACATTGCGCGTCCGTTCCAGATTTCACGTCGTACGGCGGTCGCAGGCTGCGGTGCGGTGCGGTGCCGTGCACATCCGCGGTTCCTAGCGAGGGCCATCGAGATCTCGCAAGTCTTGACGGAACCCGCTGTCGTCCAACAAGAGATGCGCGACAGATCTCCGCCAGTTGAAGTGCGACAGGCTCCACCGAACTAGAGCAGCAGGCCCTCGGGCGTGGACGCACGAATCTGTCAATGATCGGATGCCTGGCCACTACAACGAACACTGGCTTGGAACCGTGGCCGGACTACCCTCATTGGCGTGCCCATTGATGATCTTCCGTTGCCTCCCGCGTTCGAGGCGGTCACGGCCTGGGCCGGTCCTGGGCGGGTGGTGCGTGCTACCGAGCTGGACGTGGCGACGTGGCGGCTTCCCGAGCCGCAGAAGGCCGCGCTGGTCTCCTCTGGCGTACCGCTGATCGATGACCTCGTGAGTGCGGTGTCGTTCCACGCAGAGCCGACGATGTACCGGTTGGCGAACGCCGATGACCTGGACTGGGTGTACGGTGCCGCGCCGGGGACCGGTGAGGTGCGGATCTGGTCGCCGGACGGCAGCACCGGGTTCGTCAACTCGACGATCACCCACTGGCTGTGTTCGCTGCACCTGGTCGGTAGCTGGCTGACCGGCTCGACCGTCATCGACCGCTGGGACGAAGACGGACAGGCCGAAGAAGAAGCACTCGCGGAGCTCGCCGACCTGTTGGAGCGGATCAAGGCCCTTGACCCGCCCGCGTTCGGGGACGGCGACCATACGACCCACTTCTGGCCCGGAGTGCTCGACCGGTGGCTCTACTGATCGACGCGGGCAGCGATCAGGGCCGCTTCAGGGGTCTCACCACGTCTCGCCACAGCATGCCCGTCATTGCCTGCCGACCAGCCATGTCACGTGGCATCAATCCGCCGGCGTACAACATCATCGTTCCGGTGAGCCCGAGGACCACGGCGGGAAGCAGGAAGGCTGCCATGAGTGCGGTGAGTGCCATTGTCAAGACCGGAACCTCAACGAGAGTCGATGCCGCTGTCAGTCCGCCCAACACCAGGGCGACCGGATGGCAGCGAAAGGCCCACACAAGGAGCCAGTAGGCCCGGGTGCGACGCAGCGGCACAGCGTTCCTCTGGGGCACGGCTACGACCTACCCTCTGTGCCAGAGCATGACTGCTGCGTTCGCGATTCCAAGGCCCTCGATGTCGGGACGCTGAGGTTTGCACCCGCAGCATGGGACGCGTTCGTCGACACGATCAAGACGAAAGCCGGCCGCCCCTGACCTGGCAGGACGGTGGCATGGTTCCTGGCACCCGCGAACTGGCGCACCGGTGCGCTGAGCGTCAGTGTGTCCGGCTGACGGACGAGACCCTCGGGTCTGCGGAGTAGCGGCGGGCGACGTCGGCGGCGTCGTCAGCGGTGGCGCCGGGATCGAACAGCACCTCCATGCAGGGCGCTTGCGGCCCTTCTGAGCCGAAGCCCGCAACCACGTGGTTCGGGTCGAAGCGGTGGTTCTCGCGCACCAGCTCCTCAGCGGACTGTCCCTCCCGCACGCACACCACCGCCTCGGGCTGACTGCCACCCCAGGCCAGTGCTGGAGCCGACACGCCGATGGTGAGCACCAGTGCCGTCCCCACGCCGATCACCGTCGTCCGGCCGAGCCCTGGCCGGCTGGTCGGCGAGATCACCGCCGCCAGGGCGGACAGCGCGTACACCCAGAGAGCCCGCTTGTCGGCCGAGTCATGGAGAGCCAACGCGACGACGCCGGCTCCGATGGTCTGCGCGATCAGGCTGATCAGCCGGAACCCTGGCCAGTCGACCAACGCCGCAGGTATCGCGGCAAGCGCGCCAAGCAACAGGAGGAGCATGACAAGCCCGTACGCACCCCATTCACGGCGCGCGTCCAGGACGAGCAACACCAGGGCAACCAGTTGTCCGCAGACGATAAGAGGCGGGCGGAGGTGCGCCAGGACCCGTGCGACCATTCGAAGACCCTACGTGATGTGACCGACTTCGATGGGGGTGCAAATCCGGCCCGACAGGCGGCGGTGACGTGATGGAGGGGCAGGACATGGTTCGAGGCACCCGCGACGAGCTGCTCGGGCGCTTGGCTGAGGCGGTTGGCTCCGTCACGGTCGCCCACTCGACGCGGGTCGCCGTCGACGGGCCGCCCGCAGCCGGCAAGACCACTCTCGCCGACCCGCTCTCCGACGTCCTGGCGGCCGGTGAGTGACAGCGCTTACGGGTGGTCCACATACTCGCCGAACGGCTCGATGGACCCATCCCAACCGTTCCAACCCTGTTGGGTGACCTGCCCGTTCGCGTAGGTGTACGACCAGCGGGCGCCGTCCTCGCCCTCGATCTGGACGGTTCCCGAGCGAACGAACGGCGCGATCGCGACGTAGAAGGCCGTTGTCTGGTTCGACCACTTGGGGTCGCCCTCGTCGTCGTACCCGAACTCGATCCAGTCTCCGTCGCGGAAGATCGTGGCCCTGGCCGGATCCCCCAGGTCGACCAGCGTGCCATCCGACGGAAACTCACCCGGCCGGTACCAACCACCTCGTCCTGCCAGGGCGGCCAGGACGGCGGCGACCGCGGCGGCGTCCTCCGACTCCGGGAGGTTCAGACGGCCTGAGGGCATCACCGTGTATCCCACGTCGCGCACACTACAACGGTCGATGTCCACCACGCCCCGGTCAGGATCTGGTTGGACGGCTGTCGCGGAGACGGAACTGGCCAGGGAGGTCGCAGCAGCCTTCGGCGTGGAGGTCGAGGGTGGGGGCGTTGAGGGTGGACGGCGTGAAGTAGGACGGGTCGAGGCGGTAGGTCAGTCTGGTGCCGGTGCCACCTGGCGCGTCGAAATCGTCGACTGGACCGGCGGGGCGTAGGCCGGCGAGGTCCTGATGCCGGGCGTGGCCCGCGTGCCAGGTCTCGATCGTGGTGTGGGTGCTCACGGCGGCGGCTGCGGCGTGGACCATGCGGTAGGAGGTCAGGAGGGATCCGGCGGTGTACTCACTCACGGGTCCACGGTGCCCGAACCGGTCAGGAAAGAGAAGGTCGGGCTATGAGTCGCCCTGACTCTGCGCGCGGGTGCGCTGAATGCTGCCGACCTCGCCTTTGATCGGCAGCCAGTAGAAGGGGATGAACGCGATGACCACTACGAGGCCCACTACCGGATGAAGGGCGCCGAGAGCTGTCCCGACGACGATCCAGAACGGCGCGGGGCGGAAGCGTCTGCTGATCGCCCGGGCGGTGTCGTTGTCGGTGGTGGAGGTCAGCAGGCGACGGCCGTGCCTGGCGTACTCCCAGATCACGTTGAAGAGGATGGCGGCCACCACGTAGGTGGCCCCGTAGAAGATGAGTGCGGTGCGCTTGCCGTGGCCGGACTCGAACGCGTGGGCCAGGAGGGACGAGGCGAACGGCAGGAACGCGATCACCATCAGCAGCAGGGTGTTGAGCAGGAGCAGCATGCGGTCGGCCGAGCGGATGTGGTCGAACATGACGTGGTGGTTCACCCACATCTGCCCGATCAGCAGGAAGGTGATGGCGTACGCCACGTAGGAGGGCCACAGTTCGATGAGGCCGCGGAGCAGGTGCTCGGTGTCCTCCGGCGGCTGGATCTCCAGGACGAGCAGGGTGACGGCGATGGCAATGACCGCGTCGCTGAAGGTGACTGCCCGCTTCGGATCTCGTTCCGCACCGATCGGGTTGCTGGATCTGGTCGCGCCCGTCGTGGAGGCGCCGCGAGCCGCGCGGAACCAGCGCATGAGCCTCCCCCACTGTGAGAGCACCCGGTCACGCACCGCGGGCAGGGCTGCCCACGGTGGTCATCCACGAGCCTTCCGGTGCCGCGGGTTCCCGCCGTCGCGTGAACCAAACCGGCCTGCGGCTGCCGTACCAGCCCCTGCTGCCGTCACCGTTCCCTGATCCGTTGCCGCCACCACGCCTGCGCGTGCCACGGACTCAGCTCGGCAGCTCGGGGGTCGGGCAGCGTCTTCCGGAGAAACTCGTCGTCCAACGGGTCGACGACACGCCGCAACTCGCGGGAGGCGGCCGTTGGCAGTCGGCGCATCGCGTCGCCCAGGACGTCTCGCTGGTACAACACATCGCAACCCGGACAGGAGCAGTCATCCCCTAGATCCAGCCACCGTCCCGAGCGTCGAATGGCACGACGGTAGCCGGCCAGCGCTGTCGCTACCGGAACGAAACCCGGATGGGTGCCTTCGAGCCTGGCGATCGCCGCGTTCGCGCCGTTCGACAGACCATCGATGGGGCGGAGCTTGCCCGCATTCCGCCCGGCAGACTTCAACAGTGCGCGCAGCGCACCAGGTGACCTACGCGCCATGGACCTTTCGGGGCTGAGTCACGACGAGCACCTTGCCACACCACGGCCAGGGCATGCCAACCCATTCGCGCTGTGGTGACGCTGGCTGGGTGAGCCGGCTTCAGCCGATGTTGATCAGCAACACCTGGTCGTCGCGAAGGTCGGAGATGCTGTCGCGTAACACCCTCAGCGTGTCCAGACCGGCCGCGCCGCTCTCCTCGAAGTCAATCCCCATCTCCTCGAAGTGGGCGGCCAACTCCTCCTCGCGGTGCGCGCCGGGGTCGAGCTGATCCGGTAACCCTGGTGCTGGAGTGATGAGCGTGGTCAGGCCGTACGCGCTGTTGATGGCCTCCGACTCGGCATTGAGCTCCGACTGGTCAAGGTCGATGCCGCGCTCCTCCAGATAGGTCAGCACGTACAGCATGCAGTAGCCGGACCAGTCGTACTCCTGCCGCGCCTTGCTCCCGTGCTCGGCCAGGTACGTGTGGAACGACGACGGCGACGTGCGGGCCACGCGGGCCAGCTCGGTGATGCTGTCCCTGGGGACCACTGTCAGTGAGGCGATAGCAGACAACGCATCCTCCGTCGGTTCGGTTCAGGAGAGCACGCGGTAGGTGACGTGCAGGACCGTGCTCGCCGCCCGCGCCGCCAGTTGTTCGAGGTTCAGCGGCGGGACGCCCTCGAACAGCCGCACGCCGGCGCCGAGGGTGATCGGCACGATGTGCAGCCGCAGCTCGTCGACCAGACCGGTGGCGAGGTACTGGTTGATGGTGGTCGCGCCGCCGTGGATCAAGATGTCGCCGCCACCGGCCGCCGTGCGTGCCTGCGTGAGCGCCGACTCGATCCCGTCGGTGACGAAGTGGAAGGTGGTGTCGCCCGCCATCGGCTGCGGCTCGCGGGCGTGATGGGTGAGCACGAACACCGGCTTGTGAAACGGTGGGTCGTCACCCCACCAGCCGTTCCACTGCCGATCCCATGCGCCGCGCACGGGGCCGAACATGTTGCGGCCCATGATGACCGCTGAGGCGGTGTTGCTCAGGTCGAGCTCGGCCTGGTTCTCCTCGGCGTCGTCGAACATCCAGGAGTGCAGCCCACGGCCCCAGCCGTCACCGCCGTCGTCGCCGAACGGGCGTTCCTCGGTCTGGTTGAGCCCGGCCGAGTAACCGTCGGCGGAGATGGTCTGGTCGGCGATCACCTTGCCGTCACGTGTGGTCACTGCGCTCACCTATCGGGGGGACGGGGACGGTTGAACGTTCCAGCCATCGACTGTCGACACCGGCACGACGGGGTCGCCGGCCGTCGGACGGTTGGGCTGCGCTCCAACGAACAGGAAAAGCAGCGCGGCGGCCAGCACCACGGGGGCCAGGGCGCACGCGACACTCACCACCACCACCACCGTGACCCGAGAGCTGCTGTCGGTCTCGGTCTCCCGTTTCGGGAAGGCATACACGCCGACCAGGAGGAGGACGAGCCACAGGGGCACCAGCAGGGGAGCGAGAGCGGGCCAGACGGGCCAGACCGGCTCGACGACGATGCCCGGGCCCAGGACCATCCAGGTGAGGGCGGCACCCGGGAGGAGGCCAACCGTCACCAGGGTGCAGACCAGCAGGGGTACGGGTCGACGTCGCCGTGCCACCCACCCGAACAGCGCCGCGCCGGCCCCGGCGCCGGCGAGGGTGCCAGCGACCGTGCTGGGCAGGAACGTGCCGGGCGCGGCCGGTGCGATGGTCAGCTCTGTCCCGCTCGCAGAGTATTCGAGCGCAACCGTCAGGCCGTCGCGCTCGGCCCGCCAGCCGTCGCACAGGTAGCCAGGGACGCGGTGGAGCCCCTGCCACCCCTGCGTCCGGGCGCTGCGCCGGAACTGCTCGGAGAGCCCACAGTCGTCACCATCGTGGTACCAGAATGAATCCCGGCCCGAGCCCAGGTCGTCGGCAGCGAGATGGACGCCCCACCGGTAGCCGTGCGCGACCCGACCCGAGTGGACCGGCACCGCACCGGGAAGCAACTGCGCAGCCAGGCTCTGCGCCTGGTCGCCGCTGGGCGGCGTGACACCACGACCGCCGTACCAGGCACCGAGGCTCAGGCCGACCGTACCCAGCAACACCGCACCGAGCAGCACCATCGCGACGCGCCGCAGCCGATGGCCCACCGGCGTACCTCCCTGCAGTAGTGCGCTAGACGGTAGCTCCCGGAGTCCGTTCCTGGTGCCCCGTGGATCGTGTCCATTACGCGACGAATAGATCGAGTTTGCTGGGCTGGGGACGTTAGTTTGATTCGGTGATGTCGATGGTTGGTACGGGCGTGCGGGTCAGGCTGCTCGGGCCGGTGGAGGTGGTCGTCGCCGGCAGTCCGCAGGCGGTGAACGGCGTGCGTCGCAAGGCGGTTCTGGCCACGTTGGCGCTGCACGCGGGGCGTGTCGTCAGTGTCGACCGGCTCATCGACGTGGTCTGGGGCGACCAGCTACCGGCCACGGCGGCGAACACGTTGCAGCGCCACGTCTCCTACCTACGCGGGGTGCTCGGCGAGCCCGGGTCGATAGTGGCGCGCCAGCCCGGATATCTGCTCGACACCGGGCCGGACTCCACTGATGTCCAGGCCGCCGAGCGCCTCATCGAGCTGGCCCGGCGCGCTACGGACCGCAACGAGCAGGTGACGCACCTGACGGCCGCCGTCGCACTGTGGCGGGGTCCACCGCTGGCCGACGTGGCCGGGTCGGCCTGGCTTGAGGAGCAGGCCGAACACCTGGCACGCCTACGGTTGGAGGCCGAACGATCGCTCGCCGAGGCCCGGCTGTCCGTCGGTGAGCACGCCGGCCTCGTACCCGGGTTGGAGCGGCTGGTCCGACAGCACCCCTTCGACGAGCACCTGCACGCGCAGCTGATGCTCGCCCTGTACCGCGACGGCCGCCAGGGCGAGGCGGTCGCCACGTACCGGCGGCTGCGCGACAACCTGCGGGAGAACCTCGGCCTCGATCCGGGTCCGCGGCTACGCGACCTGGAGTGCGCCATCCTGCGCCAGGACAGCGCTATCGCCGCACCGGCCGCGGCGGCCTCGACGCGGGTCGCGGCGCAACTGCCTCCCCCCGTACCCACGTTCACCGGTCGCGACGCGGAACTGGCCGCCCTCGACGCGCTGGTCGGCCGGGGCGGCGCCGTCGTGGTGTCCGGGACCGCCGGCGTCGGCAAGACCGCCCTCGCCGTGCACTGGGCGCACCGCGCTGCGGAGCGCTTCCCCGACGGGCAGCTGTACGTCAACCTGCGCGGCTTCGACCCGGCGGCCACACCGACCGAACCGGCGCGTGCGCTGCACGGCTTCCTGGAGGCGCTCGGTGTTCCGGTGGCCCGGATGCCCGGCGACCCGGACGCGATGGCGAGCCTGTACCGCACGACTGTGGCGGGCAAGCGACTGCTGGTGGTGCTGGACAACGCCCGCGACGCGGAACAGGTCCGGCCGCTGCTGCCCGGCTCACCGGACTGCCTCGCCATCGTCACCAGCCGCGACCAGCTCATTCCGCTGGTCGTCACCGAGAGCGCCCACCCCGTGCCCCTCGACCTGTTCAGCCCCGGCGAGGCCCGCGACATGCTGGTCCGCCGGCTCGGGGAGCGTCAGGTCGCCGCCGAACCCGCCGCGGCCGACACCATCGCCGACCGTTGCGCGCGGCTGCCCATCGCCCTGGCCATCGTGGCCGCCAGAGCCGCCACCAACAGGCACTTCTCGTTGGCCGCCGTAGCCGGCGAACTGGGTGACCTGGACGCCTTCCGCGCAGGCGACGAGGCCACCGACGTACGGGCGGTCTTCTCCTGGTCGTGCCGGACGCTGAGCCCACCCGCGGCCCGGCTGTTCCGGCTGCTGAGCCTGCATCCCGGCCCGGACGTCTCCGCCCCGGCCGTGGCCAGCCTGGCCGGCGTCGACGGTCAGGCGACAGGCCCGCTGCTCACCGAGTTGACCCGGGCGAATCTTTTCACCGAGCACACGTACGGGCGCTACGCGTTCCACGACCTGCTGCGCGCGTACGCCGCCAGCCTCGCCGACGAGGCCGAGCCGCCGGCCGAGCGTCGGGCCGCCATCCACCGACTGCTCGACCACTGCCTGCACACCGCCCACGCCGCCGACCTGGCACTGCACCCGCACTTCAGCACGATCAGCCTCCCGCCGCCCGGCGCGGGCGTGACGCCGGAGCGCCCCAGGAGCCGGTCGGCCGCCGCGGCGTGGTTCACCACCGAGGTCCCCGTCCTGCTCGCGGCGGTGCCGCTCGCGGCGCGGTCCGGGTTCGAGGGACACGCCTGGCGGCTCGCCTGGGCCATGGCCGGCTTCCTGCACCGGCAGGGGCACTGGCAGGACTGGCTCGGCACGCAACAGATCGCTCTGGCCGCCGCGTCCCGCATCGGGGACCAGGCGGGGCAGGGCCACGCGCACCGCAGCCTCGGTCTCGCCTGCTCCCGACTCCGACGGTACGACGAGGCCGACGACCACCTGCGGCGCGCACTCGACCTGTTCACCGACGTCGGCGACGACGCCGGACGGGCGCACACCTGCCTGAACCTTGGTCAACTGGCCGAGCGGCAGGGGCAGCACCAGCAGGCGCTGCGCCACTCCCGGCGGGCGCTGACCCTGTTCCGGGGGACCGGAAACCGGGCCGGGCAGGGGTACACCCTCAACGCTGTCGGTTGGCAGGAAGCGCTGCTCGGCAACTACCAGCACGCGCTTGAATCGTGCGGCGAGGCGCTGCGGATGTTGCAGGAGGTGGACGACGTCCAGGGGCAGGCCGACACCTGGGACAGCCTCGGCCACGCCCACCACCAGCTCGGCGACGATCGGCGAGCGATCGCCTGCTACGAGCACGCCCTCGACCTCTTCACGCAGGTGAACGACCGGTACGCCGAAGCCAGCACGTACGTCAATCTTGGCGGCAGCCACCGGGCGCTCGGCGACCTCGCCGCCACCCGTGCCGCGTGGCGCCGGGCCCTGACCATCCTCGACGAGCTCGGCGATGCCGACGCCGACTCGATCCGCGCCGACCTCGACCAGCTCGACGCCACGCGGCTGCACTGACGTACCCCGCTTTCAGCGCCGTTTCCGGGCCGCTTCAGCGCAGCCCGCCACTCTTCGGACACCAGTTTCTTCCGCACCAGGAATGGAGCGTTCGATGAGTCGTTTGGCACACCGCCTCGCGGTGATCGGGGTGGTCAGCGGGACGGTGCTGGCCATGTCCTCCGCCGCCGTGGCCCGGACGGAGAAGCCGCCGCAGAAGGGCGCCGACTGCGTGGTCCAGCACGTCGACGAGCGCGGGAAGATCCTCCGCACCGAGACAGCGCCCGAGGGCCGGGAGCACAGCCCGTTCCGCTGCGTCGCCGGGAAGTGGACGTTCGCCTGGGCGCCCTTCGGAGCGGACGACATGATCACGGCCGACGAGATCCAGATCGAGCCCTCCGGTGCCGTCTCGGTCCGGCGGTTCACCGGCCCCGCCCTCGGCAACGACCTCACGGTCGGCGAGATCGCTGGCATCGCCCAGGCCGTCAGCGGCAGCCGGGAGGTGCTGGTCGACCGCGCGATCGTGGCCGTCGACGACGGCAAGGAGCGGACCCCGGAGCAGGTCGCGGCGCTGCTGGCAGGCAAGGACGACACCGGCGTACGGGTGCTGGACATCATCGAGAAGCCCCATGCCGCCATGTCGACGAAGGACGTCATCGACGAGGCCGGCGGCACACCCGAGACGACAGTCGTCTACTTCAGCATCTGGGGCGCGATCAAAGCGGTGTTCGCCTGGATCGTGGACACGATCGGCGAGATCGGTGAGTGGATCGACGACCACTGCGACGCGGGTTCCCCCAACGACTTCGGCGACGTGATCACGTGTCAGTGGTAGCCCGTCCCACCCCGCCGACACCGATCACCGAGATGAGGACAGGATGACAACTCTGCGGGACATCACCCGGCGCGCCACCATCGTCACGACCGCCCTGATCGTCGGGCTGACCGCTTCGTACGCCCCGTCGCAGGCCGCCGAGGGGGAGGCCCGCACGACGATCACCGACCACCCCGGTGCCCCGGGCACCATGCTCCAACAGTTCGAGGACCTGACCGGCCGACCCGTCGGCGACCTGGACAAGGTGCTGGCCGTCGACACCGGCGGGCGGAACCTCACCGGCGACCAGCTCGAAGCACTCGCCGCCGGTAGGGAGGTCGACGGGGTCACTGTCGTCGGCACGATTCCGGGCAGCCGGGACGTCCTCGGCGCCACCATGGCCGACCTCGCCGACGGGACGTACGACGGCAGCGGCGACAGCGGGACGGCGACGTCCCTGCTCTTCGCCTCGTCCAACCCCGGCGGCCCCGAGTGGTGCCTGACCATGTGCGTCGCGTCGGGCAAGACCATCTGGCAGTGCCTGTTGTCGCGCCGGACGGGCGAGCTGATCCTCACCCTCGACCTCGCCGGCGCCACCACGGTCGGTGGGACGAAGGCTGCCTTCGAGAAGGCCAAGGGCGTCGCCGTCGACGGCCCAGACACGGTGGACACGTTGATCGGTGATCGTGAGCCCTCGGCGGACGAGATCAGGACGCTCCTCGACGGCAAGGACATCGAGTCGATGCGCCGGGTGGCGACAGTGGCCGGGCCGGACCCCGGTTGGGCGCTGGCCGACATCGCCGAGAAGTCCGGCGTCGTGTACTCGAAGAACAGAGGCCACCTCTTCACTTTCACCTTTCCGGTCCTCGGCAAGGTCCTCGTGTGGTGCGACTCGAAGGATGACGGGAAGACCTGGAAGTGCTCGGCCCTTTGATGGGGGTTCTGACGGGTAGACCGTCAGCGGTCCCGCTCCGCATCCTCGCCGGTCGGTGCGGAGCGGGATCCCGCGCTTGAGCGAGCCGGTTCATACTCGGCGAGTGATCAGCAATGGCCCTCGCGTCCCGTGGTCGCCTCGCGCGTCTCACCCGGCCGACAGTTCGACCCTGCCGCTCTACATGGTCCTCTTCTTTGTCCTGGGCCTCGTCGGCTTCGCGGCGCACGGGATGGCCGACGGCAGGGAAGGGCTCATTTTCGCGAGCATCGTCTCGGGAGTGTTCTTCGCCTGCTTCCTGATCCTTTTCGCTATCTACTGGATCGGATACCTGCTCAAAGGCCACGCCATCTGGCAGGCCGAGTCCGATGGGCCGTCCGTGGGTCAACAACCGGAGGACTGAGCCCGGCGCGCCATCCTCCACTCAACCCCGGAGGCCGCAGGTGGCGTCTCACTCTGCGTCCGCAATGAGACGCGAGGTGGACGCGACCTGGAGGTGGCGTGAGTCGGCACGAGGACGACGAAGAGTTTCGGCTGTTCGTCCAACGACAGTGGGGGTCGCTGCTCCGAACGGCCTACCTGCTGACCGGTGACCGGGGGACAGCCGAGGACCTGACGCAGTCGGCGTTGGAGAAGACCCATCGGCGTTGGGGGCGGGTGCTGCGCCGGGACGCGCCCGAGGTCTACGTACGCCGGGCGATGGTGAACACGGCGATCTCCTGGCGGCGTCGGCGGCGGCCGTTGGAGGTGCCGCTGCTGACCTCCGACAGCCAGCCGGCGCATGACGCGTACGTGCAGGTGGAGCAGCGCCAACTACTCCTCGCCGCGTTGCGGCGATTACCGCCCAGGACGCAGGCGGTGCTGGTGCTGCGCTACTTCGAGGATCTCAGCGAGGCGGACACCGCCAAGGTTCTCGGCTGCTCCGTCGGCGCGGTGAAGAGCCAGGCGTCGCGCGGGTTGGCCCGGCTGCGGAGCGACTTCGCCGCCCCACCCGCCGCTCAGTCCCCGGTACGGCTCGAGGAGGAACTGGCATGACCGGCAGCTTCGCCAATTCGACGCTCGGTCCCGCGCTGCGGCAGGCCGCGCACGGCGTCGACGTACCCGAGGATCCCTGGCCCGGGTTCGCCCGCCGGGAGCGACGGCACCAGCGGACGCGGCTGATCCGCACGGCGTTGGCCGCCGCGGTCGGGGTCGCGCTCGTCGGGGTCCAGACCAACGTGGTTCCGCTGCCCGGATGGGCACCCGGCATCGCTGTCGCCGCCACTCCGACGGCGCTGCTCGACGCGCCACCGCGGGGCGCGCTCGCCGGGGACCGGGCCTGGCTGGACACGCTCCGGACGCGGATCAGCGCGGACCCGCCGGTGCGGATCGACGCTCCGGTGGGTGCCTGGAAGATCGGCGACCGCGACCGGATCCGTCTGATCTACGGCAGTGACCAGGCGGGCCATCGGGTCGCGCTGGTAGCGGTGCCGCTGCGGTTCGGCCTGCTGACCAGGGAAGCGCTGGTCTGGTACGTGGGTCCGGCCGGGGCCGGTGCCCAGCAGATGCGGTACGGCGGCCACAGCGAGGGTGACGACGACCCGGTGCTGACGTTGATGCGGGCCTACCCCGACCGGGCTGGGTTCGCGGTCGCGGTCGGTCCGCCCGAATCCACAGTGATGATCAGTGGCGACCCTCGGTACACGCCCAGGGGGACTGTGGAGTACCAGGACATTGCCAGGGCGGACGGAGTCGGAGTCGGTTTCGCGGTGCTGCCGCCCGAACCCCTGCCGCACGAACCCGTTGTCCGGGTCAGCCGCGGCGATCGGGTGTTCTTCCAGGGTGGTCTGGGCGGCGGCCCGTACGCCGCGCTCGACCCGACCGGGCCGGAGATGGACGCCCTGCTCATCGCCGCTCGCCAACCCGCCCGCGGCACGCCGCTCGACGACGTCAACCTCCGCACCTTCGTCCAGACGGCACTTCAGGACAGCCACCTTCCAGCCGTCGGCACGACGGTGCGGGTGCGGTGGTCGGGCCGCGAGCACGGCCAGGCCGCCGCGTTGCTCACCGTGCAGCCGGCCGGCGGTGGGGTGATCGCGTACGCCATGCACGGCGACGATCGGACCGGCTGGTGGACCGACCTGCGGCTGCTGTTGCCGGCCGAGGGCGCCGACAAGCGACCGATCGGCTGGCGGGTCCGGACCGAGGACGGCGCCCGTCCCGCCACGGGCGAGGTGCGGGTGATCGCCCCGCCGGACGCGGCCCGGGTCACTGTGACGGTCGGCGGCGCACCGCCAGCCACTGTCGCCCTCGACGCGTCGAACGCCGGCACCACCCGGGTACCAGCGGACCAGGCGGCCACTCTCACCGCGTACGGCAGGGACGGCGGCGTCCTCGGGACCACCCCGCTGCCGCCGGTGGAGACCGACAGCAGCGCGGGAGGACTGCCCGGCGACAGCCCGGCCACCCGGGTGACCCAGTGATGTAGTGGCAGGCGGGCCGAGTCGTTTCGAGGACGGCTCGGCCCGCGTCGGCCTCTAGGATCGACAGCCTTGATGGCGACGGTCTGCGGGAGCGCATGGTGACAAGCGAGGCGGAACGGCCGCTCGACCGGCTCACCGAGCGGGCCGAGGCCGTCCTCGTCGACTTCGACGGTCCGATCTGCCGCCTGTTCGGCTCCAAGGCCGCGCCGCGCATCGCCGCCGACCTTCGGCAGCTGATCGTCGGCCGGGGCGTCGTCCTGCCCGACGAGCTGCGCGACGGGGACGACCCGTTGGAGCTGTTCCGCGCGACAGGTGTGTTCGCGCCCGAGCTGGTGGGCGTCGTCGGTGCGGCCCTGGCGGCGGCGGAGGTCGAGGCGGCGGCGTCCGCGGAGACCACGATCGGAGCCTTCGACGTGGTCGGGGCGTGCCTGGCGACCGGGCGCCCCCTCGCCATCGTCAGCAACAACTCCGCCGCTGCCATCGACGCCTATCTCGGACGCCGCGACCGGGCCCGCTACTTCGCCGCCGTCATCGGCCGGGGTGAGCACCCCGATCTGCTGAAGCCCAACCCGATGCCCGTTGTGCAGGCCCTGCAAGAGCTGAAGGTCGCACCCGATGCCGCTGTTCTGGTCGGTGACTCGGTCACCGACGTGGAAGCCGCCCGAGCAGCCGGTGTCGCCTGCATCGGGTACGCCAACAAACCCGGCAAGGCCGAACGTCTCGCCGCCGCCGGCTCCGACGCGATCGTCACCGACATGACCGACCTGGCGGGGGTCCTCGCTCGTACGCGCACGCCGGTCAGCCTGCTGCAGTGGGTCGACTCGGGCGGCGGGCCGCTCGTCGCCGTGCCGACGACGGCACTCGGCGAGTGGAAGGGCGCGTCGGACGACGACGATGACTCCTGGGGCGACTACGACCGGGCCTGCCGGGTCGACGGTTACGTGGGGGTGCTTGACGTCGGTGCCGTCCAGGCGCTCGTTCTGGCCGACGAGCCGGCGTCCACCACGTACCTCCCGGACCGGCGGATCTTCGTGCGGTGGCTCTACGCCGCCTCCGAGGCAGATGTCGTCCGCCTCGTTCCCCGGGCGGTCAGGATCGCCCGCTGGGAGGACGCGGGTACGTGGACGACCAGCGGGCCAGCGGAGTTGTTCGACTCCGGCTACACCGGCGACGGGCTGGAGCACACCACCCACCTCACCGTGGACCTGGCTCGTAGCACCTACCTGATCCGCACCGCTTTCGTGCAACCCGACAACAGGACGGCGCTGATGCTGGTCCACCTGGTCGAGCAGACGCAGCCGGTCTGAGTGCCCGAACAGGTCCGAACAGGCCGGTGAGCAGCCCGGACGGGCGCGTGGCTGTTCGGAACAAGCACCGACCGTAGTGGATACCTAACTGGCGGCAATACGCTGACGTCCAATCACCCGGACGCCGGCGAACGACATGGGTGACGAATTCGCCGACATGTGGGGGCCTTCAACGTTCGGTCAGCGCTGTCGCCTGTTCAAGCGGCGACACACACCCCTGGAGAGGGAGACATCATGCGAATCCGTCGTGTTATCTACGCAGCGGCCATCGGGGCCATCGTTGCGGCCACCTGGATGGCCGCGCCGGCTCAGGCCGGTTGGGGTCACGGCTGGTAATCGGCTTCGGGCGAATGCGGGCGGGCCGGCGCCCAGCGGGACTCCGGCCCGCCCGACACCCACACGGCCGGACTTCTGTCGCCTCGCGGCGGGTCCTCGCACCTCGATGAGCCGCTGGAAGGTGGGTGGCCCCAGCTATGAGTCGAGTCGGGGCTCGCACAGGCGCTGGGCGTCCTCCTGCCAGGCGCTTCCGACGAGAGCGACGGGGTAGCGCGCCTCTCTGAGCCGCTTGTCCTCGGTCTCGACGGAGAACCGCACCGACAACGGCTCCAGCTCGAACGCCGTCGCGCACTCCAATTGCAGTTCGACGGGGATCTGGCCGGTGCCACCCGGGCGAACCTGCCGGGCCTGGCCCATACTCCGTACCTGGACGCCCGGCCTTTCTGCCTGGGCCGCGCGGATCGTGATCGGCGCGGGGCCGGTGTTGATCAGTGTCAGCTGCCCGTTCAGCAGGACGGTTCCCCTGCTGTTGAAGCCTCCCGAGAAGCCCGACTCAGGTAGGGCCACGAGCGAGACCACAGTGGACTGCTCGCGCTGTGCCCGAGAGTCGCGCAACTCGCCGACACCGATGCCGCCGAGCACCACACCGATCGCGAAGGCGGCGACGAGTGAAAGGAGTATCTTCCGTTTGTTCGCGATGTTCCCGTGGGTGCTGCCACTCCGTCCGGCCGGCTCAGGACCGTGTTCGTCGAGATCGATCACCACATGTTCCGCCGCCATTGCGACAGCCTAGGGCTGGCACATGTCCGGTCAGGAAGCGGCTGTGCGGACCTCTGACACGATGTGATGCATGGATGGGGAGCAGCGGGAGCGTGCCGTCTTCATCGCTGAAGCCGAGTTGCTCGAGCAGCGGCACGACTCCTGGGCTTCACTTCAACGGAGGCAAGCCGCGTTCTGGCAACGCTGGAGCACCCTGACCACTGTCTCGTCGGCGGTCCTCGCCGGCGCGTCGGGGGCGGCCGGGCTGGCCTCCGCCGAGTTGGGCACGGCGGCCGCGATCGCGGCCCTGGTGGCCGCCGGCCTCGCCTCGGTGGCCAGCAGTTCCGGGGCCGCCCACCGCAGCGAAGTGGCGTTCACCTCCGCTGCGGCCAACCAGGCCCTGGCCGACCAGGCCAGGGCCTTCCGGACCATCTGGGCGCCACACCAACCGCTGACCGATGTGCGAGCCCGGTTTGCCGAACTCTCCCATCAACGCGATCAGGCGGTCACCAGCGCGGCGTTGAAGTTGGGCAGGCGGTCGTTGATGCGGTATCTCCAGAGGACCGCGCCCTCGGTCAACCCGCGAGGACACTGACGCCGCCGCCCGCCTGGGTTGGCTCACTGCCGGAGCACCGGAGCACCGGAGCCGGGCGTCGTGCCTCAGCCACCTGTCAGGACGCTGCCGTACGGATCTCCGAGCGGGTCGGGACGACGCGGTGACGGCGGACCGGGTACAGGACCGGGTGCGCGATGCTCCAAGCGGCGCCCGCGCAGACGAACTCCTTGTAGCGGGCCGCCAGCTTCCCGGTGAGCTGGGCCGGCCTGGCCCGGTCGTCGGCGGTCACGTACTGGATGATGCCGTCGCGGCGGCCGAGGCTGATGCACTGGTTGAAGTAGCGCAGCGGGGCCTTGGGGAACTTCGCCCGACCGGTCAGGCGTGCGGCGATGGCGTCGGCGGCCTGCCAGGCCATCGGGATGCCCGAGGCGCAGGACATCCGCAGTGGCTTGCCGCCCGGTCCTTCGGCGATCGCGGCGTCGCCCACCGCGTACACCTCGGGGTGCGAGACCGACCGCATGCTGGAGTCGACGACGATCTGTCCGGTCGCCGCGACCGTCAGGGTCGTGGCGGCGGCGATGGGGTGCACGGCGAAGCCGGTCGTCCACACCGTCACCTGGGCCGGAATCTCCCGACCGTCGCGGGTGACCGCACCGGCCGCCTCGACCCGCGCGATGTCGGTGTGCTCGTGCACCGTGATGCCGAGCCGGTCGCAGACGCCACGCAGGTGCTGCTGCGCCTTGCCGTTGAGCCAGTCGCCGAGACCCCCGCGCGCGGCGAGCGCGACATCGAGGTCCGGCCGGGTCTCCGCGATCTCGGTGACCGCTTCCAGGCCGGTGAGGCCGCCGCCGACGACGAGCACGGTCCCGCCGGCCGCGAGGTGGGCGAGGCGGTCGCGCAACCGCAGCGCCGAGGGCATGCCGGCGATGTCGTACGCGTGCTCGGCGACCCCGGGGACGCCGTGGTCGGCGGCAACGCTGCCGAGGGCGTAGACGAGCGTGTCGTACGCGATCTCGTCGGTGCCGTTGTCGTCGGCGAGCGCGACGGTCCTGCGGTCGACGTCGACGGCGGTGACCCGCGCCCGTCGAGGGTTGACGCCGGTGCCGGCGTAGACCTTGCTCAGTGGGCGTGGTGTGAGGTTCTGTCCGGTGGCGAGTTGGTGCATGCGGACCCGCTCGACGAAGTCCGCGTCGGCGTTGACGAGGGTGATCTCGGTGTCGTCCCGGTGCAGCCGCTTGGCGAGGCGCCCGGCGGCCATGGCTCCGGCGTAACCCGCTCCGAGGACGACGATGCGGTGCTTCATGGTGGCACTCCTGTCTCGGTGATGGTCGCTTCCTGAACCGGACAGCGACGCGATTCCTGACAGGAGTTGGCTATGAGCTGGATCACCAGACGCGGAGGGTGGGCTCCTCGTGCTCCGAGGCGGACCACTGCCGGGTGGCGCGGACGAGCTTGTCGGGGTTGACCTGGTTGTGGATGGCCGTGACACCCTCGGGCGTCACCTGCACCGACATCACGCCGATGACCCGATTGTCGATCACGACCACCACGGCCGGAGCGCCGTTGGCGGTGGTGACGTACATGGCGGGGCTGCCACCGACCAGGTCCCGTTTGACGTCGGCGGGCTTGAACAGGCCACGCAGGAACTTCGCCACCGCCAGCGCGCCGACGATGGGCGCGGACCGGGCCGGGATCTTGCCGCCGCCGTCGGCGGTGCTCGTCGCGTCGTCGGTCAGCAACTCCACCAGCCGCTGAATCTCGCCGTTGTTGGCCGCCGTGAGGAACTCCGCGACGACCTTCCGGGCGGTGGCCAGGTCGACCTCCGCGCGGGACCGTTCGGCGGCGACGTGCTGCTTGGCGCGCCGGTAGGTCTGCTGGCAGTTCGACTCGGTCATGCCGAGGATCTCGGCGATCTCACCGTGCGAGTAGCCGAAGGCCTCCCGCAGCACGTACACCGCGCGTTCGTTCGGCGACAAGCGCTCCAGCAGGGTGAGCACCGCCATCGAGACCGACTCGCGTTGCTCGGCGGTGTCGAGCGGGCCGAGCATCCGGTCCCCGGCGAGGACCGGCTCGGGCAGCCACGTGCCCACATAGGTCTCCCGCCTGGCCCGCGCCGAGGTCAGCTGGTTGAGGCACACGTTGGTGAGGACCTTCGTCAGCCACGCCTCGGGCGTCTCGACGTGCTCCCGGTTGGCGCCCTGCCAGCGGAGGAAGGTGTCCTGGACGGCGTCCTCCGCGTCGCTGGCCGAGCCCAGCAGGCGATAGGCGATCGCCTCCAGGCGGGCCCTGGAGTGCTCGAACACCTCGACCTCGTCCGGACTGAGCGGCATGACTAGACAGTATCCAGGCGGACGGCGGACGGCGGACGGCGGACGGCGGACGGCGGACGGTTCAGGGTTGGGTCGTGCTGGGGCCGGAGACCCGGCTCGGCTTCCGCCGACCCACGTAGAAGATCCGCCCGGCCAGGATCAGCACGAGGTCGACCGGTCGTGGAACCTGGTTGCCACCACGGCGGTCAGGCAGATCGCCGCGGCTGTCATGAGCGGCGGGCGGGCGCCGAGGTGGACGGCAGCGGAGCCGAGCGGGATCGCCACGACGAGCGGTCCGAACATCGCGGTGTTGGCCGTCGCGGAGACCCGTCCCAGCAGCGCCGACGGCGTGTGGGTCTGCACGGCGGTGACCGCCGCGACCAGGGTCCAGGGCAGCCCGACGCCGGCCACCATCGCCCCGACGACAGTGGCCGGCCACGACGGCAGGCAGCGCGCCAGGCAGCCGATCGCGAACAGTGCCGTTCCGACGACACCGACGGCAACGGGACCTCTTGTCGCGATGAGCCGGCCGACGATCAGGCCACCGAGAATGGAACCGGCGCCCTGCGCGCCGGCCAGCACGCCCAGGAACGTCGTCGGCAGGCGCAGATCGGTCACGACGATCGCGTAGATGCCCGCCGTCGTGAAGCCGGACATGGCGATCGACACCGCGGCGAGCACGACCGGTAGCCCTGTTGCTCGCTTCCCGAACAGGACCACCAACCCGGTACGTGGGCCGTCGCCGCGTTCGGTGGGCCGCTCGGCGGGCGTCCGGCTCAGGCGAAGAAGCGCGTACAGGGTGGCGACCAGGACCGGCGCGGCCGCACTGAGGACGGCGACCGCGTGGCCGCCCCGCCACGCGTAGAGGCCGGCCCCGGCCACTGGAGCGACGAGCTTCATGCCCTCCTGTGCGCTGGAGCGCCATCCGTTGACATCGCCGAGTTCGGTCGGCGCGAGTGCCGACGGCAGCAGCGCCGTCTCACCGGCGTCGATCAGCACGTAGCTGACGCCGTAGGCGCACGAGACGGCGAAGATGAGCCACGTCTGCCCCGGCCCGCGCACCGCGAGCAGTGCCAGCAGGGCGGCGGCCAGCATGAGGTTGACGGCGATGACCAGTGGCCGCCGGGGTGCCCGGTCGAGCAGACCGCCCAGCCACGGGCCGGCGAGGACCGGGGCGTACACGCAGAGCCCGGCGAGGGCGGCGAGGCTGGTGGAGCCGGTGAGGTCCAGGATCCAGATGCCGGCGACCACTGACATGGCGCTGCTGCCGAAGCCGGACAGCAGGGAGATCGCCACGAACAGGCCCGCGTTGCGGCGCATGAGCCCTCCGAGTTGAGTCGAGGAGACTCACATCCTCAGGCTTGAGCGAGGCACAGGCAATGCCGCTGCGCCCTGTCAACGATTCATTGACAGGGCGGCGTCGATCGTCGAGGCGGCGGTCCGAGCGGGCGCGGGTAGCCGCTCACCCGCTTCGGCGAGATCGGTGGCGAGGAGCGCCGCCAACGCGTGCAGCGGGCCCGGGGCGGCATCCAACGCGGCGTCCACGGTGCTCCGCACGAGCGCCGCTCGACGAAATCGGCTGTCCCACCGCTGGTCGGCGCCGATCCACCGGGCGAGGCCGGCCACCGCCGCCCGCAGCGCCGCGATCTGCGGAGGCATCCGGAGGTCGAGCTGCCGCCGCCGTGTCCATCGCGCCGCAACCAGCCGTTGTCGACGCTGCTCGGCGGCCTGCCGGCTGCCGAGGCCGAGCGCGGTCGCGATCTGGGCCCACGTCGCACCGTCGTGGCGCGCGCGGTCGATGATCTTCAGCTCCTGCTCGTCCAGGCGGGCGCGGGTAGCGCGGACCTCCGCCAACCGAGCCAGCTCCGACGTCATCTGTCAACGTTACATTGACACTGTCCCAGACTCGGCGGTGATCGTCCTGGGTGCCCGGACCATGAACACGTCCACCGGGCCCTCGGTGTCCACTGTGAAGCCGTGCCGCTCGTACAGCCTCCGGGCCGGGCTGCCCCGCAGGACGTTCAGCCGCACCGGCGTGCCGAGGCGGTCACACCGGTCCAGCAGGTCGCCTGTCGTATCGTTCTCCGATGGTGCAGCCGGTGTGGGCGAACGGTGACGCGTACGAGGCGTACGTGGGTCGGTGGAGCCGCCTGGTCGCTGTGGAGTTCCTGCGCGGGTTGGCCGTTGCGCCGGGGCGGCACTGGCTCGACGTGGGGAGCGGCACCGGGGCGCTGACCTCGACGATCCTCAGCCACCACGATCCCGCCGAGATAACCGGCATCGACCCGTCGGAGGGTTTCGTCGCCGTCGCGCGTACCCGGGTCACCGACCCCCGGGCGGTCTTCCGGGTCGGTGACGCGCGGGCGCTGCCGCTGCCCGATCGCGTCGCGGACGTGGTGGTCAGCGGATTGACGCTCAACTTCGTGCCGGAGCCCGCGCGGGCGGTGGCGGAGTTCGCCCGGGTGGTCCGGCCGGCCGGGGTGGTGGCCGCCTACGTCTGGGACTACGCCGAGGGGATGGCGATGATGCGGCACTTCTGGGCCGCCGCCGCACAGCTCGACAGGGCCTCGGCGAAGCTGGACGAGGGGAACCGCACCACTGTGTGCCAGCCCGACGCGCTCCGCACGCTGTGGGAGCGGGCCGGGTTGCGGGACGTGTCGGTCTGGCCGGTGGACGTACCGACGACCTTCACCGACTTCGCCGACTACTGGACGCCGTTCCTCGGCGGTCAGGGGTCGGCGCCGGGGTACGTCGCGACGTTGGCCGAATCCGACCGGGCCGCGCTGCGGGAGTCGCTGGCCACCCGGCTGCCGGTCGAGCCGGACGGCTCGATCCGGCTCACCGCGCGGGCCTGGGCCGTACGCGGCACGCCGCCCGAGTAACCGTCGCGCCGAGCCGTTCCGGGCCCTTGTCGCAATTCGGACAAGACGGCAAAGCCCCTGGTAGAGCACCCTTGGGGCAGGTGGAGGTAGACGGGTGGCGGGCCACATCCCGATCCTCCGGCCCGGTGGGGACAACATCGTCCGCACCGGTGTCGCCCTCACCCAGCCCGGCCTCGAAGCCGTGGCGGTCACGGCACAGCCGCCGTGCCGATCGCGCGTACGACAGGCCGTGGCTGTCACCGACACCCCTGCGGGCGCCCGCAGCGGTGCCTCCGCCCATCGGGACAAGGACGTCAGTACCACCGGCAGTCAGGCAGCGCCGTCCGCCGGTCGTGCCTACCGTCCCCGTGCCCCGCCGGCCTTTCGCACTGTGGACCCCGCCGGGTCCGACGTCGCTGAACCGCGCGTCGGAGCCCTGGCGACCGAGCAAGAAAGGGCCCGACATGGCCGCTCCCACTGCAACCGCAGCCCTGAACGCATCCGTCTTCGCGCCGGGTGACCAGATGCTGCTGACAGTCACCTACTCCGACGCCGACACCAAACCGCTGACCGTCACCATCGTGGTCACCGACGCGCAGGGCAACAGCAGCGCGCCGGTCAAGGTCACGGCGGTCATCGACCCGCTCAGCGTGAGCGTCACCGACAACTCCGGACGTACCTGGACCCGGGTTTCCGACAACGGCTCCGTGGCCGTGTATCGGTCGGTGGCGTGATGCCCCGGGTAACCGTCCAGGTCCGCGACGCCGCCGGCAACACCGCGACGGCGACCGCCGACTACAGCCTGGGCCAACCAGTGCTCGGCGGCTACTACCTCTCCGGCGGCGCCGATCCGACCGCCGACATGGCCGGCGGCAACTTCCGGTCACTCACCCAGTACCGCAGCCTCGCCGACGGCTACATCTTCCCCGGCTACAACCGGCCCTGGCTGGTCAGCCTGGGCAAGGCCGGGGTGCAGATGAACATGGTCCTGGAGCTGAAGCACTACGGCGCCCCGAACTACGGACCGCAGAGCTTCACGGTGGACGGCACCAGCTACACGGTGCCGGCGCCGACGATGACCATCCAGCAGCGGCCCGGCGCGACCTGGCCGAAGGCGTACGGGTACGGCCAGGTGATCAAGGGGCAGTGTGACGGGTTGCTGGCCCGTGCCCTGTCGCAGTACCGGACGCTCGGTTTCGGGGTGAACATCCAGCTCGCCTCGGAACTGGACACCGATCACGAGTTCGGCACCACCGAGGACGGCAAGGCGTACACCTGGGCCGAGTCGGACGCTCGGGCGGTGCAGGCGATGAACTACATCCTGACGTGGTTCAAGGCGCGGACGCTGCCGGCCGGGACGACCTTCTCGGTGGGGCTGGGCGGCTTCGACCGGGCCTGCTTTCAGCGCACCCACCCGGAGTCGCTGATGTCCCGCCTCGACTATCTCCAGTGGAACGCGTACGGCACCAACGCCAGCCACACGGCGCTGGCCCGGTTTCGGCGTACCAAGGACTGGGCGGTCGCGGATCTCGGCCCGGTGGCGCTGTCCCGACCGGTGATCATCGCCGAGTGGGGGGTCAGGTCGGCCGAGATCCCGGACCAGGCGGCCTGGATCGCCACGGTGCCGGCGGCGATCGCTCAGCTCAACGCCGAGCGTGGGCCACGGATCGTGCGCACCAACTACTTCAACTCCGGATGGGGCACCCTGACGCCGAAGGCCGTCGGGTTGGCCGCGCTCCGCGAGGCGTACGCCAAGCGGCCGTACGTCTGAGCGGGTTCCGGCGGCTCCGGGCTCCGGGGCCGCCGGGACCGCACCGGTCAGCCCTCGCCGAGCCGTTCGGCGTACGCGTCGCGCAGCTCGGGCCAGCCGTAGTCCTTGGCCTCCGCGCCGCGGATCGGGCCGACCGGGTCGCCGTCGAGCAATCGGTCGGCCACGTCGAGGCAGAGGTGCCAGCCGGCCGCGACCATCGGCAGCAGGCCCCGGTCGGCGACTGTGTGCCGCAGGGTGAGCCGGGTGCCGCTGCCCAGCGGGCTCAACTCCCAGCGCAGCAGGTCGTCGCCCCAGGTGTACTCCAGCAGGTGCGGCGGCTCGGCCCTGCGTACCGTCGCCGGGTCCTCCTGGGTCGTCTCGCCGTCGACGAGGGTGAGCACGGCGGTGCCGGCGTGGCCGAGATCGCGGTCGGCGAGGAACGGCGCCCACTGCGCGAGCTGGTCCGGGTCGGTCAGCGCCGCCCAGACGGTGGCTGGCGGATGCCGTAGGTCGCGGACGAAGACCAGTGTCGCGCCGTCGTCGGCGCGCACGTCGGCGGGTGGGCTGGGGCGGAACGCGTCGCGGTCCATTTACTGCTCCTGACTGTCGAGGTGCCGTTCCAGGGCGTCCAGGTGTCGGGCCCAGAGCCGCCGGTACGGGGCGAGCCAGCCGTCGACGTCCCGCAGCGGGCCGGGGTCGAGGCGGTAGATCCGCTGTCGGGCGGCCGTCCGGCAGGTGACGAAGCCGGCGTCGCGAAGCACCCGCAGGTGTTTGGAGACGGCCGGCTGGCTGACTCCGAGCCCGTCGACCAGCTCGCCGACGCTGCGTTCGGCGTCGCGGAGCTGATCGAGGATCCGGCGCCGGGTGGGCTCGGCGAGGACGGTGAAGGCGTCGGTGGACACCTGCCCAATATGCCTCCTCCGTCATATGACTGTCAAAGCATACGACGACAGCGGCCGTCCCGACGCGGCACCGCCCATCGGCTCCCTATGCTCGGATCATGGAACTTCGGATCTTCACCGAGCCCCAGCAGGGTGCCAGCTACGACCAGTTGCTCGCCGTCGCCCGCTGCGCGGAGGACGCCGGCTACGGCGCGTTCTTCCGGTCCGACCACTACCTGATGATGGGTGACGTGAGCGGCGAGCCCGGCCCCACCGACGCGTGGACCACGCTCGCCGGCCTGGCCCGGGAGACCAGTCGCATCCGGCTCGGCACGCTGATGACCGCCGCCACCTTCCGGCTGCCCGGCCCGCTGGCGATCACAGTCGCGCAGGTCGACCAGATGAGCGGCGGCCGGGTGGAGCTGGGCATCGGCACCGGCTGGTACGCCGAGGAGCACAGCGCGTACGGCATCCCGTTCCCACCGCTGGCCGAGCGGTTCGACCGGCTGGAGGAGCAACTCGCCGTCATCACCGGGCTCTGGGCCACACCGCCGGGGGAGCGGTTCGACCACGACGGTAGGCACTACCCGGTCCGGGACTCGCCCGCCCTGCCCAAGCCCGTGCAGCCGCGTCCTCCGATCCTGCTCGGCGGGACGGGCCCGAAGCGCACCCCTCGGCTGGCCGCCCGCTACGCGGACGAGTTCAACCTGCCGTTCGCCTCGGTGCCGGACACCGCGGCGCAGTTCGACAGGGTCCGCGCGGCCTGCGCCGAGATCGGCCGGGACCCGGCCGGGATGGTCTGGTCCAACGCCCTGGTGCTCTGCTGCGGGCGCGACGACGCCGAGGTGGCCCGCCGGGCCGCCGCCATCGGCCGGGAACCGGACGAGCTGCGGGCAAACGGCCTGGCCGGGACGCCCGCCGAGGTGCTGGACACCATCGGCCGGTACGCCGAGATCGGCAGCGAGCGGCTCTACCTCCAGGTGCTGGACCTCAGCGACCTGGAGCACCTGGAGCTGGTCGCCAGCGAGGTGATGGCGAAGCTCTGAGTCGACCGCGCCCCCGGGTCAGGCCCGGTGGGCGCCCGTCCCGACCGCGTTCGGGTCGCCCAGCACGGTGTCCAGACGCCCGTCGCGGTCACTGTCCACGTAGGTGATGTCCGGGATCCCGTCACCGTCCACGTCGATCTGGACGACGTCGGCGACGCCGTCACCGTCGAGGTCGGTGACCACCTCCACCGAGCCGTCCAGGTGACGCGTCACGATCGACTGTGCGCCACCGGCGCGCGGCGGCGGGCCGGGTGCCGGCACCGGCGTCGGGGCGGGCGCGGGCGCCGGTGTCGGTCGAGGCCCGGGGGTGGGCGACGGGTGGCTCGGCAACCCGCCGGCTGGCGGCGCGCTGGCCTGCTCGACCTCGGTGCCGGTGGGGTCCAGTTCCTCCTCGGAGGGGAAGACGTCACCTCGTGCGGCCGGATCGCGGTAGCTGCTCATGGGCGTAGGGTTCCCCGACGACGACGAGAACAACCGTGCCCGATCGACCGGTGTCCTTGGTGCCCGGTCTGGCGGAAGATGTCGGGACCGACGCCACGGTCATGAAACGGGGGTCCGAGCGTGGAATTGCGCCGGAATCGGGGGGCCCGTGCGCTCGCCCTGGTCTGCGTACTCGGTGGAGTGCTGCTGTTGGTCTATCGCAGCGAGGGCGCCCTGCTGCGGACGATCATCGCGGTGGGGGCGATCGCGCTCGGCGCGGTGGCACTGGTCAGCGCGATGCGGCCGTTCCGGTTCAGGATCCACTCCGACGGGCTCAGCATCCGGCGGCCCGGCCTGCGTCGGGAGATCGGGTGGGCCGAGGTCGACGTCCTGGTCCTCGACGAGCCGTCCCGACGCGACGGCCATCCGGAGCCGCCGCGACTGCTGTTGGTGCCTGTGCCGGGTGTGACGATCGAGCCGGTGACCGCCCGTCACCCGCTCGACGGCCGAGCGGCCGTCGAATTGCTCGTCCTTGACCAGGTCCGTGAGCAGCCCGAGCAGGTGTCCGCCGCGCTCACCCAATATGCCGGCGGCCGTTTCGTCGACCTGCTCGCGCTGCGTCGTGCCGCCTTCGAGACCCCGGACCTCCCGGTCGGCCTGCGTGGCTACCAGATGGACCGGGTCGACCGGTTGATCCGACGCGGCCAGGACGCGCTGATGTCCGGGGACGCGTCAGCCCGGCAGGCGGCCCGGGGAGAGATCGAACGGGCCACCACTGCCGGTCTGCCGATCGCCCAACGTGGTTACAGCACCATCCAGACGGATACGGTTCTGGACGCCCTCGTCACCGCGTTGGCCGACCACCAGAGCACCGATCGGGAGACCGCCACATGACCGCGCAGGGATCGCACGCCGCGTCGACCACCGAGGTTCCGCGCCGCAACTGGGCCGGCAACGTGCGGTACGCCGCGAAGGCGTTCCACCGCCCCACCTCGATCGAGGAACTACGCCAGCTCGTCGCCGGCAGCAGCCGGATCCGGGCGGTGGGCAGCGGGCACTCCTTCAACCGTCTCGGCGACACCGACGGTGACCTGGTCAGCCTCGCCGGGCTGCCCCCGGTCGTCGAGGTGGACCACGAGCGGGGACAGGTCACCGTGAGCGGCGCGCTGCGCTACGGCGACCTCGCCCGACAGTTGCACACCCAGGGGTACGCGCTGGCGAACCTCGCCTCGCTGCCGCACATCTCGGTGGCCGGTGCGGTGGCCACCGCCACCCACGGCTCCGGCCAGACCCACGGCAACCTGGCCAGCGCTGTCGCCGGTCTGGAACTGGTCACCGCCGACGGCGATCTGCTCCGGGTCGACCGCGACACCGACACGTTCGCCGGCATGGTGGTCGGGCTCGGCGCGCTCGGCCTGGTCACCCGCGTGACCCTGGACGTCGTGCCGACCTTCGCGCTGCGCCAGTACGTACGCCTCGACCTGGACCGGACGGCGTTGGACGAGGCGCTCGGCTCGGCGTACAGCGTGAGTGTCTTCACCGACTTCCGTACGCCCCGGCTGCGCGAGGTGTGGCGCAAGCAGTTGGCCGACCAGCCACCACCCTCGGCGGACTGGCTGGGCACCACAGCCGCCGACCAGCCCCGGCACCCGGTGCTCGGGATGCCGGCGGAGAACTGCACCCCGCAGCTCGGTGAGCCGGGCCCGTGGCACGAGCGGCTGCCGCACTTCAAGCTCGGCTTCACCCCGAGCAGCGGCGACGAACTGCAGTCCGAGTACCACGTCGCCCGTACGGCGGCGGCGGACGCGCTCGCCGCGCTGGACGACCTGGCGGACCTGATCGCCCCGGTGCTGCTGGTGTCCGAACTGCGGACGGTGGCGGCCGACGAGCTGTGGCTCAGCCCGAACTACCGGCGGGACAGCTTCGTGCTGCACTTCACCTGGGTCGACGACACCGCGGCGGTGCTGCCCGTGGTGGCCGCCGTGGAGGAGCGGCTGGCGCCCTTCGCTGCCCGCCCACACTGGGGCAAGGTCTTCGTCACCGACCCGGCGGAGCTGTCCGCCCGCTACCCGAGGTACGCCGACTTCGCCGCGCTCGTGGCGGACCTGGACCCGAAGGGCACGTTCCGCACCGACGCCCTGGACCGCTACTTCCCCCGGTGACCGAGCGCGTGCCATAGCGCTGTGGCATGGGGCGGCTGGGATTGGTGGGTGGAAGACCCCGGACAGACACTGATGTCTGTCGATGAGTCTCATCGTCCGGTCCCCGTCCCGGGACCGTCGGCTCCACCCCCTCGGAGCGAGACATGCAGCCCGTACCCGCCATCACCCCCGAACCAGTCACCCGCCGCCCCCGCCGCGGTCTGCGGTGGGCGCTCGCCCTGGCCGTGCTCGGCGCCGGACTGGGCGCAGCGCCCGCCGCCCACGCCGCCGCCAGCCCGTACGAGCGCGGCCCGGCCCCCACAGTGGCCAGCATCGAGGCCAGTCGAGGCGCGTTCGCCATCGCCCAGAGCACCGTCGCCGCCTCCAGCGTCAGCGGATTCCGGGGCGGAACGATCTACTACCCGACCAGCACCGCCGAGGGCACCTTCGGCGCTGTCGCGATCTCACCCGGTTACACCGCCACCCAGTCCAGCGTGGCCTGGCTGGGGCCACGCCTCGCCTCGCAGGGCTTCGTGGTGATCACGATCGACACGTTGTCCCGCTACGACCAGCCGGCCAGCCGGGGCACGCAACTGCTCGCAGCCCTGGACTACCTCACCAACACCAGCGGCGTGCGTACCCGGATCGACCGCAACCGGCTCGCCGTGATGGGGCACTCGATGGGCGGCGGCGGCAGCCTCTCGGCGGCGAACTCACGACCGCAGCTTCAGGCCGCGATCCCGCTGACCGGCTGGCACACCGTCAAGAACTGGTCCGGCGTACGGGTGCCGACGCTTGTGGTCGGCGCGGAGAACGACTCGGTGGCGCCGGTCTCGTCGCACTCGGAGCCCTTCTACACCAGCCTGCCGTCCACGCTGGACAAGGCGTACCTGGAACTCAACAACGCCAGCCACTCCGCGCCCACCTCGACGAACGTGACGGTCGCCAAGTACAGCATCTCCTGGCTGAAGCGCTTCGTGGACGACGACACCCGCTACGACCAGTTCCTCTGCCCCGCACCCCCCGCCTCGTCAACCATCCAGGAGTACCGAAACACCTGCCCCCACTCCTAACCCCTCTTACCTTCGTTGATCATGAAGTTATTGCCACCCGGCGCGGCGTGTCGGCGCAATAACTTCATGATCACCGGGAGGGGTGGGGGTGTGGGTGTGGGTCACCGGGAGGGGGAGGGGGTGGGGGTGCGGAGGGTGCTGCGTTGGACGGCGCGGCTGATGTCGCTGGGGGAGACTATGCCGGTCAGGTGGCCGTCTTCGGTTACCACCAGGGCTCGGCCGTCGGCGCACTCGGAGAGCCGGGGGAGCAGGTCGTTGAGCTGTTCACCGGGCTGGGCCAACACCAGCTCGTCGGCTCGACAGGCCACCTCGGCCAGCGTGGTCGACGCCCGCCGCTCCGGCGGCACGCCCCGCACCCGGTCGACGGTGACCAGGCCGGTCGGCCGGCCGTCCTCGGTCAGCGGCAGCGCCGAATGCCGGTACGCGAACAGGTAGTTGTCGACGAAGTCCGCGACAGTCATCTGCGCCGAGGCGGTCTGCGGCTGCGGGGTCATCACATCGCCCACCCGAATCCCGCGCAGCGCGGTGCCGGTGCGGGCCTGCCGCTCCTCCATCCCGGCCGCTCCGATCAGGAACCAGCCGATCAGCGCCAGCCACAGCCCGCCGAACCCGACACCGGACAGGAACTGCCACAACCCCAGGCCGATCAGCAGCACACCAAGCACCCAGCCGGCCCGGGCGGCGACCACCGACGCGCGGGTCCGGTCACCGGTGGCCTTCCAGACCGCGGCGCGCAGCAAGCGGCCACCGTCCAGGGGCGCGGCCGGCAGCACGTTGAAGACGGCCAGCAGCACGTTGATCCCCGCCAGCCAGGCCACCGCCCCGAACAGCAGCCCGCCCTGCCCGGCCAGGGCGAGCAGCGCCGCGATGGCACCGAAGAACGCCCCGATCAGCAAGCTGACCAGCGGGCCGACGCCCGCGATCCGCAGCTCCGCGCCCGGGTCGCGCGGCTCGCCCCGCAACTCGGCGACGCCCCCGAACAGCCACAGCGTGATGCCGTCGACCTCCAGCCCGTTGCGCTTGGCCACCACCGCGTGCGACACCTCGTGGGCGAGCAGGCCGACGAAGAAGACCACCGCCGCGGCCAGCCCCGCGATCAGGTACGCCCCCGATGAACGGTCGGGGTACGAACGGGGGAACTGGTTCGCGGCCAACCCCCACGCGATCAACGCGAAGATGACCAGCACGCTCCAGTTGACGCCGACCGGCACTCCCGCGACCCGGCCAAGCCGGAAACTGGCCCTCATCCCACCGAGATACCCCGCCAGACCGGGGGCATGCCCACCTGACCCAAGCTGGACCCGTGTCGCCGGATGTCCCGGTGAGCGGTATACCTCTGAGTCATAAGAATGCCCCCGAGGTATACCGCCTTCGATCGACCTGGCCACTCGGCCCCGCACCCAGTGCGCCGAGGTGGTTGTGCGGCGGCCGGCTGAGGTGGTGGGTGGCCCCGACCAGGGGCCGGTCGACCTCCGAACCGAGCTCCGATCAGCGGCGGGGGGTTTCGCTGGCGATGGTCATCTCGCGGGGCAGGGCCGCCGCGCGCAGCGCCCAGTCCAGCGCGTAGTCGGCGATCTTCTCCCAGCCGTCCTGGCCGACGGTGAAGTGTGATCGGCCGGCGAACTGCTCGTACGCGGTGAGGGCCCGGGACTTCTGGTAGAGCCCGGCGTTGGCGCGGACCACCGACGCCGGCACCACGTGGTCGACCTCGCCGGCCATCAGCAGCAGCGGCGCCCTGTCGTTGCGACCGACGTCGACCCGGGCCGGCGAGCGCGGGTCGAGGTTGGCGAACGCGCCCTCGAAGAAGACCCGACCGGCGCCGGGGACGGCGTAGCGCCGCCAGGCCCGGTCGGAGTCCTCACGGCTCATCGTGTTGCCGAAGGTGTAGGCGAAGTCGTCAGGGGTGAACGGGACGGCCTTGCCCCGGTTGGCGGGGCTGCGCAGGATCGGAAAGCCCGAGCGGAGCTGACTCAGCGGCACCTTGAGCACGCCCTTCACCGCAGCGGGGTGCACTCCCACCACCGCCGCGCCGAGACCCCGGTCGGCGAGGACCTGGGCGAACAGGCCGCCGAACGAGTGCCCCATGATGATCGGCGGTCGGGGCAGCGCCCGGATGATCCGGTCGTAGTGCGCCACGATCGTCGCCATGCTCTGCTCGGCGATCGGGCCGGGATCGTCGCGCAACTCCTCCACTGACCGGTCCATGCCGGGCCAGGCGGGGGCGATGACGTGCATGCCGCGCTCGGTGTACCGCCGGGCCCACCCCTCCCAGCTACGCGGCGTCATCCAGAGCCCGTGGATCAGCACGACCGTGTCGACCTGACCCTGCGGCGTGGCACCCATCGCGTCCTCCCGGTGTCGCGGCTCGGCCCGGCGGTTACCCGCTGTGCCCGTCCGGAATCCGGCCGCCCTGACAAATGTCACGGTCGGGGCGTGACGACCGCTCCGGGCACCGGGGTACGCCCCACCGGAGCATCAGTGGCATGACCAGTACGCATCCGGCTGTCGAGTTGGACGGCCTCACCAAGAGCTTCGGCGCGGTCACCGCTGTCGACGGGTTGAGCCTACGGGTGCAGCCCGGCGAGGTGGTGGCGTTCCTCGGCCCGAACGGCGCGGGCAAGACCACCACCATCGACATGCTGCTGGGGCTGTCCCGTCCGGACACGGGCACCGTCCGTGTCCTCGGCGGCACCCCTGACGACGCGGTGGCCCGAGGTCGGGTCGCCGCCGTACTCCAGACCGGCGGGCTGCTCAAGGACCTCACAGTGGGCGAGACGGTACGGATGACGTCCCACTTCTACCGGCACACCCGACCGGCGGCGGAGGTGCTGGAGCGGGCCGGTATCACCGACATCGCCGACCGGGTGGTCGGGCGCTGCTCGGGCGGTCAGCAGCAACGACTGCGCTTCGCGCTGGCCCTGCTGCCCGACCCGGACCTGATGGTGCTCGACGAGCCGACCACCGGCATGGACGTCGAGGGTCGGCGGGACTTCTGGCAGGCCCTGCGCCGTGACGCCCGGCGCGGACGGACCGTCATCTTCGCCACCCACTACCTCGACGAGGCGGACGCGTACGCCGACCGGATCGTGCTGGTCCGGCAGGGGCGCATCGTCGCCGACGGCACCACCGCGGAGATCAAGAACCTGGCCGCCGGCCGTACCGTGCGGGCCACCCTGCCCGGCGCCGACCAGGCCGCGCTCGCCGCCCTGCCCGGCGTGGACGCAGTGGAGGTGCGCGGCGACAGCGTGCTGGTGCGGACCGGCGACTCCGACGCCGTCGCCCGGCACCTGCTGACCCGGACGGCAGCCCGGGATGTCGAGATCACCTCCCGCAACCTCGAGGACGCCTTCCTCGCCCTGACCACAGCGCAGAGCGGAGCCTGAGATGACCACCTCCACCCCCACCCGCGCCGCTGTCACCGAGCCGGACCGTCGGTTGCCCGCGCTGGGCGGGTTCGCTCCCGGCGCCCTGGGCATCGAGCTGCGCCGGGTGCTGCGAAACCGCCGCACCCTCGCCTTCACGCTGATCATGCCGGGCGTCTTCTTCCTCATCTTCGGCCTGCCGCAGGGCGGGCAGTCACTGGACAACGGTCGGCCGGTGACGGCGTACGTGATGATCAGCTTGGCCGTCTACGCGGCGATGGTGGCCACCACCAGCGTCGGTGGCGCGGTGGCCACCGAGCGGGCGTTGGGCTGGAGCCGGCAACTGCGGCTCACCCCGCTGCGCCCGGCGGCGTACGTGGCGACCAAGCTGATCACCGCGATGAGTCTCGGTCTGCTCGCTGTGGTCATCGAGTTCCTGGTGGGCGCCGTGGCCGGCGTCCGCGTCCCGGCGTACGTCTGGTTGCTGTCCGGGCTCGCCGCCTGGGTCGGCTCGCTGGTCTTCGCCGCGTTCGGTCTCTTCATCGGCTACCTGGCGCCGGCCGAGAACGTCATGCAGATCATCGGCCCCGTCCTGGCCGTGCTGGCCATGTTCGGTGGGCTGTTCGTCCCGGTCGAGGTGCTGCCGGACGTGCTCCAGCAGGTCGCGACGTTCACCCCGGTGTACGGCATGGGCGTGTTGGCCCGCGCCCCACTGACCGGCGACGGGGTGAGCATGGCGGCGGTGGCGAACCTCGTCGTCTGGGCGTTGCTCTTCGGCGTCGGCGCGGCCCGGCTGTTCCGCCGGGACACCGCGCGGGTCTGACCGGCAGCGACAGCTAGCGTGAACCCGATGGACCTCTCGACCGGGCAGCCCTGGCCGGTGAGCCGCCACTGGCGGGTCACCGGCTGGCTGCTGGCCGCCGTCTGGCTGTTCTTCCTCAACGTGCCGCTCGCCACCGCGCTGCACCAGCCGGAGCCGTGGCGGCGGGTCCTCGGTGTGGTGGCCCTGGTCGTCTTCGGCATCGGTTACGTGCTGCTGTTCCAGTGGGCCCGCAAGCTGCGCCAGTCAATGCTGCCGATTCCGACGGGCCGGGCGCGGGTCGGGCTGGCGCTGCTGCTCGCGGTGGGCCTGGCCAGCCTTCCGGGCACCGAAGGGGACTGGCTGGCCACCCTGGTCTACGTGGCCGCGGCGGCGGTGTTCCTGCTGCCGCCGTGGGAGGCGCTGGCCGCCGTGGTGCTCTGCGCGGTGACCCCCGTGCTGGCGTCCTGGCTGGTGCCGGGATGGGAGGCGGAGAACGGCATCGTCTTCGCGGTGCTGCTCGCCTCGTTCGCCATGTTCGGGGTGTCGCGGCTGGCGCAGCGCAACAGCGAACTCCGCGCCGCCCAACAGGAGATCGGTCGGCTCGCGGTCGCCGAGGAGCGGTCTCGCGCCGCCCGGGACCTGCACGACATCCTCGGGCACTCGCTGACAGTGGTGGCGATCAAGGCCGAGTTGGCCGGGCGTCTGATCGAGGTCGACCGGGAGCGGGCCGCCGCCGAGATCGCCGAGGTGGAGGCGCTGGCCCGGGCCGCGCTGGCCGACGTACGACAGACGGTCGGGGCGTACCGCGAGGTCAGTCTCGCCGCGGAGCTGGCCGGCGCACGCTCCGCGCTGGCCGCGGCGGGCATAGCGGCGGACGTGTCGGCCGAGGTGCCGGATCTGCCGGAGGAGTGGGACCGGTTGTTCGGCTGGGCGGTACGGGAAGGGGTGACGAACGTGGTCCGGCACAGCGGGGCGCGGTGCTGCGTGATCCGGGTCCACCCGGATCGGGTCGAGATCAGTGACGACGGCCGTGGCCCGTCCACTCCCGACCCGAGTGGGCACGGGCTGGTGGGCCTGCGGGAGCGGGCGCGGCGGCTGGACGCGGTGGTGACGGTCGGCCGGCGGCCGGCGGGTGACGGCTTTCTGCTGCGGGTGCACGCGCCGGAGGAGGCCCGGTGAGCGGCGGGTCCACGCCGATCCGGCTGTTGCTCGCCGACGACCAGGCGCTGGTCCGGGGCGCGCTGGCCGCCCTGCTCTCGCTGGAGGAGGACCTGACGGTGGTCGCCGAGGTCGGCCGGGGCGACGAGGTGGTGCCCGAGGCTCGACGCAGCGCTCCCGACGTCGCCCTGCTGGACGTGGAGATGCCCGGCCTGGACGGGATCGCCGCCACCGCGGCGTTGCGGGCCGCGCTGCCGACCTGTCGGGTGCTGGTGGTGACCACCTTCGGTCGACCCGGCTACCTGCGCCGGGCGATGGAGGCCGGTGCGAGCGGTTTCGTCGTCAAGGACACCCCGGCCCGGCAGCTCGCCGACGCGGTCCGCCGGGTGCACGCCGGACTGCGGGTGGTCGACCCGACCTTGGCCGCGGAGACGCTGGCCGCCGGGGTCAGCCCGCTGACCGAGCGGGAGACCGAGGTGCTGCGGACCGCGCGGGGCGGTGGCAGCGCCGCCGACCTGGCCAGGGCGTTGCACCTTTCCGAGGGGACGGTACGCAACCACCTGTCCGCGGCGATCGGTAAGACCGGTGCCCGCAACCGGGCCGACGCGATCCGGGTCGCCGAGCAGAACGGCTGGCTGCTCGGCGAGTGACGATGCCGGCCGGCGCTCAGGCGGTCGGCGGCGGGGCGGCCAGTTCGTCGACCACGACGACGCTGCTGCCGGGACGGACCTCGGCGAGCAGTTCCCGCTGACCGCTGCGGGTCAGCCGGATACAGCCGTTTGTGGTGTTCTCGCCCAGCTCGCCGTCATGGTGCCAGGTGTGCACCCCGATGTGCGCGCCGCGCAGCCCGGACGGCACCGACTCCGGGTCGTCGGGCACCGAACCGAGGGCGTAGATGTCCACCCCGCCGTAGACCTCCTCCGGCGGTGGGGTGCGGCCCAGGATGAAGGTCCGCCCCAGTGGAGTCTCCTGGCCCGACTGGCCGAGGCTGACCTCCCAGGTGCGTACCGCCTTGCCGGCCCGGTACCAGGTGAGCCGGTGGACCTTGCGTTCCACGACGATCTGGTCGCGCAGCGGCACCGTCTCGAACCCGCCGGGCGGCAGCCAGGCGAGCTGGCGGTTGGCCGAGGGCAGCAGGACGGCCGTCCAGCCGGCGCGCCGCTGGGCGATCGGCATTGTCAGCTCGACACCGCGGATGGTCGGTTCGAGGAAGGCGCGCGGCCGACCGCCGGGCGCGTCGTACGCGGCGATCCGTCTGGTCGGGTGCACGCCGTCGGTCAGCGGTGTGACGTCCATGGTGTCCGGGTCGGCGGGGAACCCTCCGGGTGCGGGGTCGTAGTCGACCACCGGCAGCCCGTCCGGGGCGGGCGCGGCCGGGGGGATCGACTCCTCCGGGCTCTGGTCCACACTGCTCGGAGTCGGGTCGGCTACCACCACGTTGCGGTCGTCCGGGGCCGTCGAGCTGGGGGTGAGGGCCTGGCCGACCAGCAGCGCGGTCACCAGCAGCGCGGGTACGCCGATCGCGGCGGCCACCCAGACGCCGCGACGACGGTACGGAGTCTTTCGGTCAAACGGCACGAAACCACTCTATGGTGGCTGATGCTTCGGGGCCCCCGGTTCGGCGAGACCCGCCGTCCGGAGGCCCCTGTCGAATCAGATTCGCGCGCCGATGTGGATGGCCACGGCGTCGTGCGCCGGCACGTTCGCCGCGAACCAGCCGCTACCGTCCACCGTGATCACCGGTCCGCTGCACGTGCCGCCCGCGTAGGTGCCGTGGACGACGTCGCAGTATCGACCGGCGGGCAGCCCCGTGTAGTAGGAGCGACCGTTCACAGCGGCGTCCTCGTCGTTGACGGTGATAAAGCCCTTGCCGCTGCGGCTGAACGCGATGTGGTTGTTGCCGTTGTCGTACCAGTTGGCCACGCCGGCGCCCTCGGTGGCGTTGCGGAAGCCGACCATGTTGGCGATCACCGGCCAGCGGTGTTCGCACTCCCAGCCGGAGTAGCAGGTGGTGTTGAGCGTCTTGTTGGCGCCGTCCGACGGTGGGCCGGCGTCCCGGTTGCTGAAGGTGTAGCTGGACATGACGGTCGGGGAGCCGTACGGCCAGGCCAGCATGAAGGCGTTCGCCAGCGCGTAGATGCCCCGGTCGCGGTAGGTCAGCACCCCACCGGAGTCGCGTTGGGTGTCGTGGTTGTCGACGAACACCGAGGCCGGGCCGGTGGGCAGGTGCCCCCAGCCCTCACCGAAGTTGCGCAGGTACGCCAACCGCTCGGAGCGGAACACCCGGGCCAGGTCCTTGCCGTAGCGGAACTCGTGCACGTCACCGTTGCCGGTGTACTCGGTCGGCTGCACCGGCTCGCCGGCGCCGTGGATGACCTCCTGCACGATGTACGCGGAGCGGGACAGCTTGCCCCTGATGGCGGCGATGTCGGCGGCCGGCATGTGCTTGCTGGCGTCCATCCGGAAGCCGTCGACGCCGAGCGAGAGCAGGTCGTTGAGGTACGAGGCGATCTTCGTGCGGACGTAGTCCGATTCGGTCTTCAGGTCCGACAGGTTGACCAGCTCGCAGTTCTGCACCTCGTACCGGTCGTTGTAGTTGGCGATGTCGTCGCCGCCGTTGCGCCCGCAGTGGTGGAAGTCCTGGGTCTGGTAGATGCCCGGGTAGTCGTAGTGCGAGTAGGACGAGCCGGCCCAGCCGGTGCCGCCGTTGTCCTGACCGGACATGTGGTTGATCACCGCGTCGACGATTACCTTGACCCCGGCCGCGTGGCAGGTGTTCACCATCGACTGGAACTGGGCCCGGGTGCCCTTACGGGACTCGATCCGATAGCTGACCGGCTGGTACGCCAGCCACCACTGGTTGCCCCGCACGTGCTCCTGCGGGGGCGAGACCTGAACGAAGCCGTAGCCCTTGGGGCCGAGGGTGCTCTGGCACTCGCTGGCCACCGAGGGCCAGTTCCACTCGAAGAGCTGGACGATGACCTTCTTGCCGCCGGACGGGGCGGCGACGGCCGGGGGTGCCGTCACTGCGGTGGGAACGAGCAGGCTGGCGATCAGGCCGAGGGCGAGGAGCGCCGAGCCGCGTCGACGTCGGTGCATGGGGACTCCTGACGGGAGCGGGAGCGGGGGTGGTGGTGCGGTGGGGGAGTGCCGGCTTGCCGAAATCTTGCAAGCTTGGCTGAAATTTGCTGAAAGGTTACAAGCGTGTTGCAGCGACTGTCAACGCATGGACGTTCGTCGCTGTCCAGATCGGTGGGTGGGAGCGGGTACAACGCACGGCCGCGCCCCTCGGTTCGATTTCGGCCCAGAAATTTCCGTCGGCGGGTGATCCGCGCGCCCCGCCGGTCCGTACTGGATGGGGGAGCAGGGGTCGGCCGGTGGTACGCCGCCGCGAGACGATCGAGGAGCAGATGGCCCGGGCACAGCAGGACAAGAAGGCGGCGACGGTCCGGACCAGCGCCAGCAGTCGGGGGGTGCGTACCCCGTCGCGGTCGGCGAGCGCACTGCTGATCGCGTCGGTGCTCGCCGCGCTCTGGGCGGCGATCATGCTGACCGGCGTCGGTCAGACGGCGTACGCGTACGGCTTCTTCTTCACCGAGTTCTTCGCCGGGGTGGTCTCCCTGGTGGCGTTGAGCCTCACCGTGATGCTGGGCCTGCTCGCCACCGACCGGCTGGTGCTGCGAATCTCGCACCGGGTGTTGATGCAGTCGGCGCACCGGGCCACCGGGGTGCTGGGCGTGGCCGGGCTCGGCTTCCACGTCCTCACCAAGATCGCCACCGGGCGGGCGGCGGCGACCGACGCGCTGGTGCCGTTCGTCGGCGGCCGGGGGCTCTACGTCGGGCTCGGCACCGTGGCCGCGCTGCTGATGGTCAGCGTGATCTGGACCGGCATCATCAGGGCCCGCTTCGCCGGCGTCGGTCCGAAGTGGCTGTGGCGCACGCTGCACTCCACCGCGTACCTGGCCTGGCCGTTCGCTGTCTTTCACGGCCTCAACGCCGGTCGGGCCGCAGCGCCCTGGGTGTTGTTCAGCTACCTCGGCTGCATCCTGCTGGTGGTGCTGGCCCTGCTGGTCCGGTTCTCGGTCACCATCGGTCGGCGCAGCCGCGAGCAGCACCAGGCAGCGGTCCGCAACGCGGTGATGGCAGGCCGGGCCGAGGAGGCGAAGACCGCCCGATCGCTGCTGGCCGGGTTGGGTCGGCGCAGCAAGGCCGCCGACAAGCGTCCCGCCTGGGCGGAGACCACCACCGCCACCTGGGCCGCGCCGGCCGCGCGACGTGACCCCGAACGGTTCACCGTCCCGGTGGTGCCCGAGCCCGGTTCTCTCGTCGAGCCGACCCGGCCGAGCCGACGTCGGCGGGAGGAGGAGCCGGCGGCCCGCCGCGACACCGAACGGTCCTCGCGCAGCCGGCGGACCGAGGAGACCACCACCAGCCGATCGGCCCGCCGCAGCGTGGAGGACACCGGCACGTTCCGACGCGACGAGGAGGAGTTGGAGCCGGTGAGCCGGCGACGCGCCTCCCGCACCCGGGACGAGGACGTACCGACCGGCCGGCGACGCGCCGACGAGGTCACCTCGGAGCGGTCCCGTCGCCGGTCCCGCGACGAGGACGACGGCAGCCGTTACTCGGCGCCACCGCAGCCGACCCTCGCCGAGCCCGAGGAGCCGTGGGACAGCCCACGCCGGTGGCAGGCCGACGACCCCATCTCCGCCGGCCCGATCTCCGTGGAGCCGATCTCCGCCGGCCCGGTCTCCAGCAGCCCGATCTCGTCGGCGCCGCGCAGCGGCAGCGGCCGGCACAGCGCGGATGACGACCTGCCCGAGGAGCCGGACTACTGGCGCCCGCCGGCCCGGTACGTGCCGGACGAGGTGGCGCCGCCCGTCGACGACACCCCGACCCTTGTCGACCTGGCGTCCCGCCGTGCTCGACGGGCAGCCGGCGAGGGCAAGTCCAAGCGCCGCAAGGCCAGCGCCGACGCTGTGGACGGGGCGTACTGGGCCGGGCTGCGGGGTGAGGCGAAGTGATGCGCACCGCCGTGCCACCGGTCGCCTGCGTCGGCGAACCGCGGCTCACCGCCGGTTTCGCCGAGTACGGCCGACTCGACCTGCTCGCGCACGAGGAGGTGCACGGACCGATCGGCCCGATGGAGCCGGCGCAGCTGCTCCAACTCGCCGAGGGCATGCAGCTCAAGGGCAAGGGCGGAGCGGGTTTCCCATTCGCCCGCAAACTGCGCGCGGTGCTGGAGTCCTGCGAGCGGCAGGACCTCGCCGCCGTGGTGGTCGTCAACGCCACCGAGGGGGAACCGGCCAGCTGGAAGGACAAGGTGCTGCTGACCCGCGCCCCGCACCTGGTCCTGGACGGGGCGGCGCTGGCCGCGTACGCGCTGGACGCCGACGAGATCGTGATCGGCGTGGCGGACGACGGGGTCGGCCGGGACTCGCTGATGGATGCGCTCGAAGAGCGCCGGATGCCGGTGCAGACGACGATCGTCACAGTGCCGCACCGGTTCATCTCCGGCGAGGGCGGCGCACTGGTCAACGGGATCAACGGGCTGCCGCACATCCCGCCGGGCACCAAGAAGCGCTCCAGCGACTCCGGGGTCAGCGGCCTGCCCACCCTGCTGTCCAACGCCGAGACGTACGCCCAGCTCGCCATCGGCGCCCGACTGGGCCCGTACGAGTACGCGGCGCTCGGCACCGACGACGAGCCGGGCACCGTGCTGCTCACCGTGACCGGCGCGGCGGGCCGACCGGCGGTGGTGGAGTGCACCGCCGGCATGCCGCTGCGCGACGTCCTCGACCTGTGCGAGGTGCCAGCCACCCAGGGCATCCTGATGGGCGGCTACCACGGCAAGTGGATCACCCCGGAGGCGGCGGAGACGGCCGAGGTCTCCCGCAAGGGCCTGGCCGCTGTCGGCGGCACCCTCGGGGCGGGCATCATCATCCCGCTCGGTGTCGACACCTGCCCGCTCGGTGAGGCCGCCCAGGTGGTGCGCTACCTGGCCGGCGAGTCCGCCGGCCAGTGCGGGCCGTGCAAGATGGGCCTGCCGGACCTGGCCCGCGCCGTGGACCTGGCCGTCGCCGGCAGCCAACCGGCGGACGTGGTGCGCGCCGCCGCCGGCGAGGTGAAGGGCCGGGGCGCGTGCAGCCACCCGGACGGCACCGCCCGCTTCGCGCTCTCCGCGATCGAGGTCTTCGCCGAGGACCTGCGACTGCACAGCACCGGCGACGGCTGTGGCCGACGGGTCAAGGGCGTGATGGGGCTGCCGGGCGCACCCGACGCGAACCCGCAGAAGCTCACACTGGACTGGTCCCGCTGCGACGGGCACGGCCTCTGCGCGCACGTCGTACCGGACTTCATCCGGCTCGACGCGAACGGATATCCCGCCTTCCCGGCCACCCCCGTGCCGACCTGGCTGCGCGAGGGCGCGCTGAAGGCGGTCAAGGTCTGCCCGGAGTTGGCCCTCCGACTCGCCAAGGCCGAATAGCGAAGCCTCAGGCCCAGCAGGGGTCCCTTCCGGACCGGAACGGAGAAGCGGATGCGGATCAGCAGGGCGTGGACAGGGGCCCGGCGGCTTCGCCGTGCCGCCACCGCCGGAGCGCTCGTGGTGGCGCTGTTTGGCGTTGCCGCCTGTACCGGCACCGCGCCGGGTGGGCCCGCCGCCGCCGGATCGGCCCCGGCCTCGACCGGCACCCCGCCCCCGCCGGCCGACGCCGCGCCCACCCCGACCGGCGGATCACCCGCGGCGCAGGTCCCGGACGTGCTGCGCTTCACCGGGACCACCCTCGGTGGGGCCGCGTTCGACGCGGCACGACTCGCCGGCAAACCAGTGGTGCTGTGGTTCTGGGCGCCGTGGTGCGCCACCTGTGCCAGCCAGGCCTGGACCGTGGCCGAGATCGAACCCCGGTACCGGGACACGGTGCCAATCGTCGGCGTCGCCGGGCTGGGCGAGCGGAAGGCCATGAAGGAGTTCGTCACCGAGTTCGACCTCGGCGCGACGCCGCAGATCGAGGACACCACTGGCGCGCTCTGGAAGCGGTTCAAGGTGACCGAGCAGAGCATCTTCGTGATCATCGACCGGAACGGCACTGTCGTCCACCACGGCTTCCTCGACGGTGAGGCGCTCACCGCCAAGGTCGCCGCACTGGCCGGGGCGTGACCGCCACACTGCTGCTCGCGCTGACCGCCGGCATGCTCGGCGCGGTCAACCCGTGCGGCTTCGCGTTGCTGCCCGCGTACCTCTCGCTGTTGGTCGCCGGGTCGGACACCCGCGGCGCGGTCGGCCGCGCGCTCACCGCGGCGGCCGGGCTGACAGTGGGGTACGTGCTGGTGTTCGGCGCGTTCGGCCTGGCGCTCGCGCCGCTGGCCGGCTGGCTGCGGCCCCGGCTGCCGTGGCTGACGGTGGCGCTCGGCGTGCTGCTGCTGGTGGCCGGCTGCTGGTTGCTCGCCGGTCGGCGGCTGCCCGCCCCCGGCTGGTCCGCCCGGGCGCCTCGGCTGACCCGGTCCTGGCCCTCGATGGCGCTGTTCGGCGCGGCGTACGCGCTGGCGTCACTCGGCTGCGCCATCGCGCCGTTCCTGGCCATCGTGGTGACCAGCCTCCAGGCCGGCTCGACCGGTCAGGGGTTGGCGCTGTTCGGCGCGTACGCCCTCGGGATGGGGCTGGTGGTCGCGGTCGCCGCGCTCGGCGTGGCGCTGCTGCGCGACGGCCTGGTGGCCCGGCTGCGCGTCGCCGGCGCGCTGGTGCCCCGCCTCAGTGGCCTGGTGCTGCTGCTCACCGGCGGATACGTCGCCTGGTACGGCTGGTACGAGCTACGGCTGGCCGCCGGCCGCCGCGACGCCCTCAAAGACCCGGTAATCCAAGCGGCGTCCCACCTACAACAAACCCTGGCCACCACCCTGGACGTCATCGGCCCCATCCTGCTCGGAGCCGCCCTAGTGGCCCTCCTCCTCACCGCAGCCCTGACGAGGCGCCCCCGCGCCAACCCTGTCGATCATGAAGTTATTGCCCTGACACGCCGAGGTGAGGGGCAATAACTTCATGATCAACGCCGGGAACGGGCGGGGTTAGCGGGGGGTTAGGCGGTCGGTGTTTAGGCGATCTTGGAGGACCTTGGGGACCAGGACGCTGCCGTCGGCCTGCTGGTACTGCTCCAGGATGGCCGGGAAGAGCCGGCTGGTGGCCAGCGCCGACCCGTTGAGGGTGTGCACGAAGCGGGTCTGCTTGCCGCCCGGCTCGCGGTAACGGATGGCCGCCCGACGAGCCTGGTAGTCGCCGGCCCAGGAGACCGACGACACCTCCTTGTACTTGCCGGTGCTCGGCATCCACACCTCGATGTCGAGGGTCTTCTTCATCGAGGCGCTGGCGTCACCGGCCGAGAGCAACGTGCGCTGGTAGTGCAGACCCAGCCCCTCGACCAGGCTCTCGGCGTGGGCGAGCATCTCCTCCAGCGCCGCGTCGGCCTGCTCCGGCAGGGTGAACTGGAAGATCTCCACCTTGTTGAACTGGTGCCCCCGCACCGTGCCGCGCTCGTCCGAGTGCGAACCGGCCGACTCCCGCCGGTAGCACGGGGTGTACGCGAACGCCTTCAGCGGCAGCTTCGGGGTCTCCAGGATCTCGTCCTGGTACGCGCCGAGGATCGCCGTCTCCGACGTGGGCAGCAGGAACTGGCCACGCGGGGCGGACGCCGAGTCCAGGTGGTAGACGTCGTCGTAGAACTTGGGGAACTGCCCGGCGGCGAAGCCGGCCGAGTCCAGCAGCAGGTGCGGCGGGAGCAGGAACTCGTAGCCGGCCTTGATGTGCTGGTCGACGAAGTAGTTGAGCAGCGCCCACTCCAGCCGGGCACCGACCCCGGTGTACATCCAGAAACCGGACCCACCGAGCTTGACCCCGCGCTCGTAGTCGACAAGGCCCAACGCGCGGCTCAGCTCCACGTGGTCGCGGACCTTCTCGATCACCGGCGGCTCGCCGAAGGTCTTCACCACCCGGTTGGCTTCCTTGCCGCCGGCCACGACATCGTCGCTGGGCAGGTTGGGCAGCTCACTCATCGCGTCGCGCAGCCGGGCCTGCACCTCGTCCAGCTGGGACTCCAGCTCGGCGAGCTGCTGACGCTCCGCCTCCGGCGCGGCGGCCTGCGGCTCCTCGCCGGCCCGCTTCGCCTGCGCGTACGCCCGGGCCTCGGCCTTGCGGCGCTGCCGCTCGGCGTCGATCTCCGTGATCAGGGCGCGGCGTTCCTGGTCGAGCCGCTGGATCTCGTCCAGGGCACGGGTGACCTCGGCGGGATCCAGACGCTTCGCCAGCGCGGTCGCCACCGCCTCGCGATCCTTCCGGATCAACTCCATGTCGAGCATGCTGCTCCGTACGCCTCCGTCCGGGGTCACAGGTGAACCACCAGATGCTACCGTCGCGGGCTTTTCGTCCCGGGACGGGGAGTGCTGGCCGCCCGCTCAGAGCCGGATCGGCATGAGCACCGAGTAGGTGTCCGCGTCGTCCGGTCGGCGTACGGCCAGCGGGGCGATCGGCCCATCCAGCTCCAGCACCAGTTGCGGCGCGCCGGCCGCGTTCAGCGCGTCCAGCAGGTAACCGCCGTCCACCCCGACCCGCAGCGCGTCAGTGCCCAGGTCGGCGGCGGGAAGCAGCCGCAGCCGGCCCTGGTGGTCGACGCCGAGCACTGTCACCTCCCGGGTCGTGCCGTCGTGGTCGAGGGCGACAGTGGGGGCCGCCGGGTCGGCCAGCTCGGCGCGCAGCGCTGCCACGTCCACCGGGATCCGGCGCGCGCTCGGCCGCTCACCGACGGACTTGCGCAGCAGCCGGTGGTAGTCCGGGAAGTCGTACGGCAGGGCGACGCCGGTCACCGTGCGGTCGGCCACCCGCACCCGCAGGTCCGCGCCCGCCACTGTCAGCCGTACCGGCCAGGTGTCGGCGGTGTCGAGCAGTGGCCGGAGCTGGTCGACGAGGGCCACCGGCACGAACACCCGCACCGGCGGCCCGTCGACGTCGGCCCCGGCCCGAGCCAGCGCGAGCCGGTACCGATCGGTGGCGACGAGCCGGACGCCGTCGGACTCCACGTCGAACAGCACACCGGCGAGCATCGGCAACTCCGGATCGACGCCGACGGCGAAGCGCACCGCGTCGAGCGCGGCGGCCAGGGCGGCGGGGGCGACCAGAAGTGTGGTGGCGGTCGGCGAGGCCGCGTCGACCAGGGCCCGGAGCCGGTCGACCTCGCGGCGGGCGTCGCTGAGCCCGTCGGCCAGCCGGCGCAGGTGCGCGTCGAGCAGGTGGTGCACCCCCGCCGGCTCGGCGCGCACCGCTGCGGCGATCTCCGGCACCGGCATGCCGATCCGACGCAGCCCGGCCACCAGCCGGGCCGGGGCGATCTGCCCCTCGGCGTACCAGCGGTAGCCGGTCACCGGGTCGACCACTGTCGGCTCCAGCACCCCCGCCGAGTCGTAGAAGCGCAGTGCGCTGACGGTCAGGCCGCTGGCCCGGGCCAGCTCGCCGATGCTGTGCAGGTCGCTCACGCTGGGCATCCTGCCCCCTCGACCCGGTTGAGGGTCAAGCCGCGGGCTCCCGCGTCTCCTGCTTGAGCACCCGGAAGGTGAGGCCGGCCCGGACCAGCCGGTCGAGCAGCGCGTCACCCATCGCGGCGACCGGGGTGAGCTGGCCGGCGGTCGGCGGCAGCTCGTCGAGCGCCAGGCACAGCGCCGACTCGGCCAGCATCTTCGCCGTCTCGTCGTAGCCGGGGTCGCCGCCGGCGACCTCGGTGACCACCCGCTGCCCGCCGCCGGTGCCGACGAACCGGACCCGGAACCAGGACGAGGCCCGCTGCTGCGCGGTGGGCCCCTGCCCGGACGCCAGCCGGCCGAGCAGCCAGCGCCGGCTGGGCGGCAGCTTCACCAGCCCGATCAGCGCGCCGAGCCCGGCCGCGCCGGCCAGCACCGTGGGCAGCCGCTTCACCGCGGCGAAGTGCCGGTAGCGGAAGTCCGGGCCGTATTCAGGGCGGGCCGTGGCCGAGCGGCGGACCACCTGCGGGTCGATCGTCGGCAGCGGCACGGTCCAGATGCCCAGCTCCGCCGAGCGGGCCAGCCGGCCGGGCACCGCCCGGACCCGCCGGTCGGTGGGGCGTGGCTCGACCGCCCGGCGGTCTCGGGCGGCCCGGCTGGCCTGCCCGGTACGGGAGAACGCGGTGAGCGCCGAGTGGTAGGTGCCGGCGGAGAACCGGCCGCCGGCGCGCACGTACCCGTCCACGGTGATCGGGACGTCGGCGGGCAACTGCTTGACGGTGAACCAGACGCCCAGGTCGTGCGGGATGGAGTCGAAGCCGCAGGCGTGCACCAGCCGCGCGCCGGTGCGTGTCGCCTCGGCGTGGTGACGCACGTACATGAGGTCGACGAACTCCGGCTCGCCGGTAATGTCCAGGTAGTCGGTGCCGGACCGGGCGCAGGCCCCGACCAGCGGCTCCCCGTGGTGGATGTACGGGCCGACCGTGCTGGCCACCACCCGGGCGCTCTCCGCCACCGCCCGCAGGGAGTCGGCGTCGGTCACGTCGGCGGTGAGCAGCGGCAGGTCGGCCAGGCTCGGGTCGATAGCGGCCAGCCGATCCCGTACGGCGGCGAGGCGCTGCGGGTTGCGCCCGGCCAACGCCCAGCGCAGCTCGGCCGGCGCGTGCCGAGCCAGGTATTCGGCGGTCAGGCCGCCGGTGAACCCGGTCGCCCCGAACAGCACCACGTCGTACGTTCGCTCGCCAGTCATCCTCAGAGTCTGCCATTCGTGGTCGCCAATCAGCGATCACGAGGAGGCGGTCACGGCGTGAACACGGTGCGTACGCAGCCGTCGGCCCGGTCCCGGAACAGCGCGTACCCCTCGGGGCCCCGCGCCAACGGCAGCCGGTGGGTGGCCAGGTGTTCGGTCCGCAGCTCGTCGCGGGCCATCCGGTCCAGCAGCATCGGCACGTCCCGCAGATCCGGCCGACCGGCGCCGCGCAGCGTGAGTCGCCGCTCGGTCAGCGCACCCAACGGGAACGCGTCGACGAACCCTCCCGCCGTGCCGAGCACCACCACCACGCCGCTCTTGCGACACGCGTGCACGGCCTCCCGCAGCGCGTCCGGTCGGTCGGGGTGCTGCCCCGCGAACCGGTCCGACCTCGACCGGGCCGGCGGCGGGCCGACCGCCACCACGCACACGTCGGGCCCGCGCCCACCGCTACGGTCGCGCAGCTCCGCCGCGACGTCGGTACGGCGGTAGTCGAGGGACTCGGCGTCGGAGTGCCGCTCGGCCATCCGCAACCGCTCCTCGTGCCGGTCCACCACCAGCACCCGGGCGGCGCCGCGCAGCACCGCCGCCCGGGCGGTCAACTGACCCACCGCACCGGCGCCCCAGATCGCCACCACGTCGCCGGGGCGTACCGCACCCAACTCGGTGGCCAGCCACCCGGTCGGCGCCACGTCGGCGGCGAACACCGCCCGGTCGTCGTCGACGACGTCCGGCACCCGGAAGGCGCTCACGTCGGCGTACGGCACCCGCACGTACTCGGCGTGGCCGCCCGCGAAACCTCCCGCCGCGCGGGGCCGGCCGAAACAGCCGGCGTCGGAGCGGGCCCAGTCGGGATCGGCGCTGGGAAGGTCGGCCTGGGCGTTGTCGCAGCAGGAGTGCAGGCCCTGGCGGCAGTACCAGCAGCCACCGCAGGCCACGCTCGCGCCGACGACCACCCGATCGCCGGCGCGGTGTCGGCGGACTCCGGGCCCGACCTCCACCACCTCGCCCAGGAACTCCGCGCCGAGCACGTCGCCGGGCCGCAGCAGCGGGTGCCGGCCGGCCAGCAGCGGCAGGTCACCTCCACAGGTGGCGCTGCGCCGGACCCGAACGATGACGTCACGCTCGTTGCGCAGCTCAGGATCGGGGACCTCGCGTACGGCCAGTTCGCCGGCGGCCACCCAACACACCGCTCTCACCCGTGGACCTCGGGGCGGTCCAGCGCGGACCGGTCCGCGCGGAGCACCTCACCGGCCTCCACCCGTTGCTTGATCTGGCGCAGGGTCCGGCGGACCAGCAGACCCGGGTCGTCGCCGACCAGATGCGCGGCCAGCCCGGCGGGCGGGCTGACGCCGGCCAGCGGCCGGGCGGCCAACTCGGTGCCCCGGTCGCCGGGCGCCGCGCGCACCCGCACCTCGACCGCCCCGTCCAGGCGGCGCAGCGGCTCCGGCCAACGGCCCTCCGGCAGCACCTGCTCCGGCGGCCGGTCGACGGTCACCACCTCCCACCGGGCCGGCGCGGCTGCGTCGCCGTCCGCGCCTTGCCGGGCAACCCGACGGGGTACGCGCAGCAGCCGCGCCGCCCCGGCCAGCACCACGCCGCCGAGGGCTGGTCCCGCCCGCGCCAGCCGTCCCATCGGTACCACCCGTCCTCCCGGTTCACGTCCCCCGATCGTCTGTCGCTCCCGGGTGAAGCGCGCTCGCCCGGAAGGGGTGAACCCGCCCGTGCCGGGTAACCGCTCGCCGACCGGGGGCGGAGCGCGTGGTGGGGGTGGGGCTGGGTGCCGGAACAGGATCACGTACGCGTCGAACCGGCACCTGGGCCACCGCTGTTGGCGTCCCGGCTGACGCCGGCTGTGCCGCCGGAGCCGGTGGTCGCCCGGCCCCGCCTGCTGCGCCGGTTGGACGAGGGCAGCGCGGGACCGGTCACCCTGGTGGCCGCCCCCGCCGGCTGGGGCAAGACCACACTGCTCGCCTCCTGGATGCGGCTGGGCGGCGCGCCACCCGACGTGGAGCCGGGCACGGTACTGCCGGACTCCGGCGACCTGTCGGTCTCCCCGGCCGACGACCCGGTCTCGGCGTGGATGTCGGTGGAGGCCGGCGACGACTCCGACCGGCTCTGGGCGTACCTCGCGGCGGCGCTGCGCTCGGCGATCGGGTCGTCGGAGGGCGGCCCGGTGCCCGACCGGCCGCCGCGCCCCGACCAGCTGGAGGCGCTGGCCGCCACGCTCGCCGCCGCCGACCGGCCGGTCCTGCTGATCCTGGACGACCTGCACCGGGTCGCCGACCCCGCGGCGTTGACCGGCCTGGAGTTCCTGCTGCGGCACGCCGGGCGGCGGCTCCGTCTGGTGATCGGCGCGCGGGCCGGACTGCACCTGCCACTGCACCGACTCCGCCTCGCCGGCGAGCTGACCGAGATCGGCCCGGACGAGCTGGCGTTCACCGACGACGAGGTGGCCGACCTGCTCACCGCCCACGCCGCCGCGCTGCCGGCGACCGCCGTGCACCGGCTGCGGGAGCGCACCGGCGGCTGGCCGGCCGCGCTGCGCATCGCCGCCCTCGCGGTACGCGGTCAGGCCGACCCGGAACGCTGGGTGGGGCAGTTCGGCGGAGACCAACCGGAGATCGCCGGCTACCTGCGGGAGGAGGTGCTGGCGACGCTCGACCCGGCCGAGGAGGATCTGCTGCGCCGGACCGCCGTCGTCGACACCGTCTGCGCCGACCTGGCCGAGGCGCTGACCGGCCGCGCCGACGCCGGGCAGGTGCTGGCCGACCTGGCCGGGACCGGTGGTCTGCTGCACCGGGAGGACACCCGGCCGCCCTGGTACCGGTACGACTCCCTGCTCGCCGACCTGCTCCGCGCCGACCTCGCCCGGTTGCCCACCGAGGAGCTACGTGAGCTGCACGTCCGGGCCGCCGACTGGTACGCGGGTGACGGCCGGCCCGCCGACGCTCTGCGGCACGCCCTGGCCGCCGGCCGCTGGGACCTGGCCGGTGACCTGTTCGTCGCGCACTGGCCGGAGCTGACCCGCTACGACAGGGACCCGGTGCGCGCCCCGGCACCCACGCCGCCGCCAGCGGAGGTGATCCGCGCCGACCCGGAGGTGGCGTTGGCCTGTGCTGCCGAGCGCGCGTACGCCGGTGACCTGCCGGCCGCCACCGGTCACCTGCGGGCCGCCGCCGGGCACGCGGTGGGCCTGCCGGTGCCGCGTCGGGACCGGTTCCTGCGGTTGGTCACCGCGTTGGAGCTGACAGTGGCCCGGCTCGCCGACGACCGCACCGAGGTCCGGGCCGCCGCCGCTCGCCTACTGCGCACCCGCCCGGCGGAAGCCACGCCGACCCGGCTTCCGACCGGGGCGACCGGTTCCGCCCCGACGGCCGGTGGTGGCGGGGCCGCCGACGACCTGGACCTGCGGGCGTTCACGGGCACCGCGCTGGGGCTGGCCGAGTTGGCCGACGGGGCGCTGCCCACCGCCCGGTTCGTCCGGGCCCGGGCGGCCGCTCGGGAAGCCGGCCGGCCGCGTACCGAGCTGGTCGCCGCGAGCCGCGCCGCGCTGCTGCTCGCGGTGCGCGGCGAACTGCGGGCAGCCGAGCAGGCGGCCAGGGACGCGCTCGGCATGCCGCCCTGTCGGGGCTGGTCCTGTCGGCTCGACTGCGGCCACGCGTACCTGGCTCTCGCCGTGGTGGCACTGCTGCGCGACCAGCCCGAGGAGGCCACGGCGAACCTCGCCCTCGCCCTCCCGGCGCTCGACGTGACCGGCGGCTGGGCCGGCGACCCCGACGTGGACGGCGACTTGCTGTCCGCCGCCGACCAACCGGTGGCGGCGGCGGTGGCCGCGCTGTGCCGGGCCCAGCTACGCCACGACTCCGGTGACCCGGCGACCGGCCAGCGCCTGCTCGTCCGGGCCCGGGAGGCGCTGGCCGACCGGCCGTCCGCCGACGAGCTGGCCGCTCTGCTGCGGGCCGCCGAGGCCGAACTGCGGGCCGCGCGGGGCGACCTGGACTCCGCCCGCGACCTGCTGGCCGACGCCGCCGACGAGGGGGCCGAGCCGGTGCTCGCCGTGACGTTGGCGAAGGTGCAGCTGCGGGCCGGCGACGCCGCCACCGCCGAGCGGACCCTGCCGGACTGGCAGACGCCAGACGCCACTGCCTGGCCGCTACCGGTACGCCTGGACGCCGGTCTGCTTGACGCGGTGCTGGCCCAGCGCGCCGGGGACGGTCGTCGGGCGGGTCGGATCCTGGAGCAGACGCTGGACCTGGCCGGCCCGCAGGGCTGCCGTCGGGTCTTCACCCGCGCCGAACCGCAGGTGCGGGACCTGCTGGCAGCGCACCTGGACGCGGGCACCGCGCACTTCACTCTGGTCGGTGACCTGGTACGGGGCGCGGGACAGGGCGCCGTTGGGCCGGCCGCCGGGGCGAGGGGCGCGCTCGACGAGCCGCTCACCGAGCGGGAGCTGACCATCCTGCGCTACCTGCAGAGCATCCTGTCCAACGTGGAGATCGCCGGCGAGTTGTCCCTCTCGGTCAACACGGTGAAGACCCACGTCCGCAACATCTACCGCAAACTCGACGCGACCCGCCGGCGCGAGGCGGTCCGGCGGGCGCGCGAGTTGCGGCTGATCTGAGCGGGTCAGGCGTTGGCGGCGGCGTCCGCGGCCGTCAGCAGGTCGGGCAGGTCGTACCCGCCGTCGTGCCGGATGCCGTTGACGAACAGGGTCGGGGTGCCGTTCACCCCGCTGCGGATGCCGCCGACGAAGTCCCGGCGCACCCGGTCCGCGTGCGCACGGTTCTCCACCTCGGCGTTCAACTCGTCCGGCGGCAATCCGACCTGCTCGACGCCGAGCGAGAGGTGCACCGGGTCGAGCTGGTCCTGATGCTCGTAGAGCCAGTCGTGCATCTCCCAGAACCGGCCGCGAACCCCGGCGGCCTCGGCCGTCTCGGCGGCCCGTTCGGCGTACGGGTGCACGTTGGCGATCGGGAAGTAGCGGTAGACCAGCCGTACGGTGTCGGCCCGCTGCCGCAGCAACTCGTGCAGGTTCGGGTACGCGGCACCGCAGAACTGGCACTGGAAGTCGCCGTACTCGACGATGGTCACCGCCGCGTCGGCCGGCCCCCGGATGTGGTCGTCGGAGGTCACCGGGTCTCGAAGTCGGGCGGTGACCTGCAGTGGCGTGCTCATTCGGCCATCACCTTCCGGTCGGCGGCGAGTTGGTCCAGCGCGTCGAAGATGCCGTCGGCGCCGGGGTTGACGTCGGGCGGCGACAGGTAGCTCCAGGTCACCTTCCCGGTCGGGTCCAGCACCACGAGCGCGCGGGCCGCCTCACCGTTCGGCATGTACGCGCCGTAGCTGCGGGCCACCTCGCCCTTGGGCTCGAAATCGGCCAGCAGGGGGAACTCGATGCCCCGGCTCTCCGCGAACGCCCGGTGTGACCAGATGCCGTCCACCGACACCCCGAGGACCACCGCCTGGTACTGGGCGAACACGGGTGCCGCCGACTGGTAGAGCGACATCTGGTCACCGCAGACCGGGCTCCAGTCGGCGGGGTAGAAGGCGAGCACGACCGGCCGGCCACGGAACTGCTCGGGCCCCAGCAGAGCCCCGTCCGGGGTGGCCGGCAGGGTGAAACCGGGCGCGGTGCGCCCCGGTTGGATCAGCCCGTTCGGATCACTCATGCCACCAGCCTGCTCCCGGGGTGGGTGAGACGGGCTCACCCACCCCGGGTGGTTCCGCGCGCGTTCAGCGCCCGCTCAGCGCAGCACCGGGGCGACAGCGATGTGGTTCTGCACCTCCCGGATGCCCGGCGCGGACCAGGCCACCTGCTCGACCTCGGCCCGTTCGGGCATCGAATGCACCAACCCGGCGAGTATCGCGGTGTCGCCGTGCACCCGGACGCTGATCCGTTCGGCCTCGGTCGCTCCGGCCCGGGCGAGGGCGTCGACGATCCGGTCGGCCAGGTTGCGGGCGTCCGGCGCGGTGGCCGGTCGGACGGTGATGCCGTTGCTCACCCCGCGTACGCCGGTCAGCCGGGCCACCGCGCGTTCGGCGGCTCGACGTTGGTACTCCCACTCGACGTCGCCGTGCAGCGTCACCCAGCCGGCTGAGACGGTGACCTGGAGCTTCTCGATGGGCACGAACGCGTCCCACTCCAGCCCGTGGCTGGCCGCGGCGGCCAGGTCGCTGTCGGCGCGCTCGGTGCCGTTGGTGAGCTGTACGGCCACGTCGTTGGCGACCGCCCGGACCGAGGCGACCCGGTGGGTGGCCCGTTCGGCGGCCCACTTCTTGGCGTAGCTGTCCACGCGGCCGGTCAGGGTGACGACGCCCTCGGCGACGGTCACGCCGATCTCGTGCGGCTGCACCCGCGGTTCCCAGGTCAGCTCGTCGAGCACGGCGGACTGGATGTCCTGGTCGGTGCGGTTGATCTCCGCGATGGCCATCTGTCCCTCCTCCGCTGTTCCGATGGCGGACCGGGTGCTGGCCGCGGCCGGAGGTCCGCCGTGCTGCGATCCTGCCGCCGCCCCGGGTGAGCCGCCCTCGCCCGGACCGGGTGACGGCGCGGCCCGACCTGGGCGGGACGGGCGGGAACGGCTGACGAACATCGATGATGGGAGCGCTTCCAAAGCGAGCCAATTTCGGTTACGGTAATCGCGTTCCTCGATCGCGGGAGCCGTCGCGTCGGGTGGTGGAGCCAGGGCAGCTCCGCCCGTCCCGTCGTCGTGCTCACCCCGTCGTCGTTGCTCGTCCCCCGGGCCACGGCGTCACCCAGGCGATCGAACCCCGTCCCCCGGGGCTCCATCCCGAGAGGAACCGCAGATGCGGAGAAGTCTCGCCGGCACGATCGTGTCCGTGCTGGCCGCCGCCACAGCCGTCGTGGTGGTCCCGTTCACCGCCGCTGGGTCGGCCCCCACCCCGGCCGCCGCGGAGGCGTACACCTGGCGGAACGTCCCGGTGGGCGGTGGCGGCTTCGTACCCGGCATCGTCTTCAACCCCACCGAGAAGAACCTCATCTACGCGCGCACCGACATCGGCGGGGCGTACCGCTGGGAACAGACCAGCCAGTCCTGGACGCCGCTGCTCGACTGGGTCGGCGCCGACCGGTGGGGCTACAACGGCGTGGTCAGCATCGCCACCGACCCGGTCCAGACCAACCGGGTGTACGCAGCGGTCGGCATGTACACAAACGGCTGGGACCCGAACAACGGCGCGATCCTGCGCTCGACCGACAAGGGCGCCACCTGGCAGGCCACCGAGCTGCCGTTCAAGAACGGCGGCAACATGCCGGGCCGGGGAATGGGGGAGCGGCTCGCCGTCGACCCCAACCGGAACAGCGTCGTGTACTACGGCGCCGAGGGCGGCAACGGGCTCTGGCGCAGCACCGACCACGGCGTGACCTGGGCCCGCGTCGCCGCCTTCCCCAACGTCGGCAACTACCGGGCGGACCCCGGCGACCCGAACGGCTACAACGGGCAGAACCAGGGCCTGACCTGGGTCAGTTTCGACAAGAGCACCGGCACCGCCGGCTCCACCACGCAGACCATCTACGTGGGCGTGGCGGACAAGGAGAACCCGGCCTACCGCAGCACCGACGGCGGCGTCACCTGGGCGCGCATCCCCGGTCAGCCCACCGGCTACCTGGCCCACAAGGGGGTCGTCGACCCGGTCGGCGGTCACCTCTACATCGCCACCAGCGACACCGGCGGCCCGTACGACGGCGGCAAGGGCGACGTCTGGAAGTTCACCCGGTCGACCGGGGCCTGGACGCGGATCAGCCCGGTGCCCTCCACCAGCGCCGACGCCTACTTCGGCTACAGCGGGCTGACCATCGATCGGCTTCGCCCGAACACCCTGCTGGTGGCCACCCAGGTCTCCTGGTGGCCGGACGCCATCTTCTTCCGCAGCACCGACGGCGGGGCGACCTGGACGCGGATCTGGGAGTTCAGCAACTACCCGGAGAGGTCCCGCCGCTACACCATGGACATCAGTTCGGTGCCCTGGTTGACCTTCGGTCTCCACCCGGCACCTCCGGAGGACGCGCCCAAGCTCGGCTGGATGAACGAGTCGGTGGAGATCGACCCGCACGACTCCAACCGCATGATGTACGGCACCGGTGCCACCATCTACGGCACCACCGACCTGACCAAGTGGGACACCGGTGGTCAGTTCACCCTCCGGCCCATGGTCCGGGGGCTTGAGGAGACAGCCGTCCTCGACCTGATCAGCCCGCCGAGCGGCGCACCCCTGATCAGCGCGCTCGGCGACGTCGGCGGCTTCCGGCACACCGACCTGGACGCGATTCCGTCGATGCTGTTCACCCAGCCGGTGTTCACGACCACCACCAGCCTCGACTACGCCGAGAGCAAACCCGCGGTGCTGGTGCGCGCCGGCAACTTCACCGACGCCGACCGGCCCAACGACAGCCACGTCGCCTTCTCCACCGACGGCGGCGCCACCTGGTTCCAGGGCACCGAACCGTCCGGGGTCAACCTCGGCGGCACGGTAGCCGCAGCGGCCGACGGCAGCCGCTTCGTCTGGGCACCCGGTGACGCGGGCCAACGCGTCGTCCACTCGGTCGGTTTCGGCAACTCCTGGGCAGCGTCGACCGGCATCCCGGCGAACGCCACTATCGAGTCCGACCGGGTCGACCCCACCCGGTTCTACGGCTTCAGCGGCGGGCGTTTCTACCTGAGCACCGACGGCGGGGCCAGCTTCACCCCGACCGCGACGACCGGGCTGCCCACCACCGACGTGCGGTTCAAGGCGCTGCCGGGCCGGGCCGGCGAACTGTGGCTGGCGGGGCCGGGTGGTCTGTGGCGCTCCACCGACGCCGGCGCCAGCTTCACCAGGCTGGACGGCGTCAGCGCCTCCGGCAACGTCGGTTTCGGCAAGGCGGCACCTGGGCGGACCATCCCCGCGGTCTTCCTCTACGGCACCGTGAACGGTCAACCGGGCGTGCACCGTTCCGACGACGCCGGCGCGACCTGGGTACGCGTCAACGACGACCGCCACCAGTACGGCAATCCGACCGAGGCGCTGACCGGCGACCCGCGTGTCCACGGTCGGGTCTACCTCGGCACCAACGGTCGCGGCATCCTGGTCGCCGAGCGCAGCGGGGGCGAGCCCCCGACCACGCCGCCCCCGACCACGCCGCCCCCGACCACTCCGCCGCCCACCACTCCGCCGCCGTCCGCCGGCTGCGCGGCGACCTACCGGGTGACCGGCTCCTGGTCCGGCGGTTTCCAGGCCGAGCTGGTGGTCCGCAACGTCGGAAGCGCCCCCATCGCCGGCTGGACGCTGGGCTGGACCTTTACCGACGGCCAGCGGATCGACCAGCTCTGGAGCGGCACCCACACCCAGACCGGAGCCGCCGTGTCGGTCCGGGACACGGGCTGGAACGGCGCGCTCGCCGCCGGGGCCAGCACCACCGCCGGCTTCCTCGGCTCGTGGGCCGGTAGCAACACGTCCCCGGCCGTCATCACCTGCACGAGCCGCTGAGCGGGTGATCCGGGTCGGGACCCCGGATCACCACCAAGCACCGGTCCGCCGGGCCGCCTGAGGGGTCCGGCACCCGGCGGACCGGGTCCACCCCCCGGCGCCACGGCGGGCCCCGCTCGACCTGAAGTCGATCGGGGCCCGCTGTGGCGCTGACGTTCAGATGGCGGGGGAGTTGGGACGGTCGACGTCGACGAACTCCACGTCGTCGACCGCTTGGTCGTCCCGGCTGCCGGCGGCCCGCGCGGCGGAGCCGACGGCCCAGCCGACCGCCGCGCCGACGAGCGCGGCGCCGATCAGGAGCGTCCAGGGCAGTGCCGGCTGGCGGCCGGCGAGCGCGTCGAAGGCCAACGAGGCGCGGCGTCGCGCCTCGTCGGCGGCGGATCCCACCAGGTCACCCGCCCCGTCGGCGAGATCGCTGCTGTTCTGGCGGGCCGAGCGGGCGGTGTCCCGCACACTGTCTCCGGCGTAGCTGACGGCTGAGAGCAGGTGCTCCCAGGCCTGATCCGCGATCCGCTCCGGCTTGCTGCGACGGTCCAGCAGGTTGGTTCCGAACATCGTGGTTACCTCCTCGGGTGCCGAAGCCGCCGGCCACTTCGGACTTCGGCGTCTTTCCAGCGCGTCACGGTGTCGCCTACCCCGCAGTGCCCCGCGTCAGCCGGACGCAAACCCCGACCTCCGCGGAGCACCCGGTAACTCGGCGCTCCGGAACTCGGCGCGCCGCCGAATCAGCGCACCGCTGACACGGCGACACCTCGGGCGAAGTCGTCGTCATCGTCGTCATCGTCGCCTCCGCCACCGAAACCGCAGGCCAGGACGAGGGCGAGCAGAACACCGACGCCGGCCAGCCCGGCAAGTCGCTTGATCATCGAAGATCCTCTCCGTCGCGGGGTGTCCCGGCCGATGCTAGGGCGCGTGGGCAACCGGGGGCGCGGGTCGCGCCGGTCGGCGGTGGGCGACACGCCGACGGCACACGGGGCAGGCGTACGTCATGGGCCGGTTGTCGGGCGCGCCGGGCCGGGACCGCTACCCTGGTTCGGCGGCGGGCCGGTCACGACCGATCGCCGGTGCTCAGATAACGAAAAGTCTTGAGTAATCAGATACTGAAAAGTGCGGATATGGGTGGCTTTGTGGGCCCGGATCCGCGAATTGCTCATCCCGAGGGGTGGCGACCGAGGCCGTCGGAGGAATACTCTCGGTCGCGGCCCGCGTACTGATGAGGCGCCCGGGGGACGGGCGGGTGGAGGTGCTCGCGTGAGCCTGTCGATCGTGAAGTCGGTTCTGTCCGGTGGTGTCGTGGAGATCGCCCCACGGGGTGAGATCGACGTCGACACAGCGTACGAGGTGCGCGAAGCGATCGCAGAGGTGCTGGCCAAGGGCCGCCCTCTACGCATCGAACTCAACATGAGGTTGGTCACCTTCATCGACTCGGTCGGCATCAGCGCCATGGTCGCCGGCTTCCAGACAGCCGAGGTCAGCGACGTCAAGCTGGTGGTCACCGAGCCGAGCCGGTTCGTGCACCGGCAGCTCTGGGTGACCGGCCTGCTCGGCCTCTTCGGTGCCCCGGAGCCCTACTTCGCCGGCGCTGCCACCCCCGAGGTGCTGCCCGGCGCCTGAGCGCGCCGGGCTGCCCGTCGAGGGGGCAGCGGTCGCGCTGCTCGACGTGGCCGACCCGGCGCGTCAGGGCTGCTCGTCCAGGCCGGTCAGGTCGACGTCGGTCGCCTCGGTGACCGCTCGGACGGCCGTCACCGACGCGTACCCGGCGGCCAGCAACGCCACGTCCGTGCCCGGCTGTGCGGCCTGCCCCGGCTCCTCCAGCGAGGTACGGACGAACCCGTGGCCGGATTCGGCCACCGTCATCTGTACCTGACCGAAGCTGGCCAGGGTGCCGCGCCGCACCCCGCGCAGTTGCCCGTGCGGCAGGTCCGGGGTGTTCACGTTGAGCACGCTCTCCAGGGGCGCGGAGGTCAAGCGGGGGAGCAGGTCCAGGGCCACCCGCGCGGCGGTGCCCCAGTGCCGCTCGGCGTCGCGTACCCGGGCTGCGGCGTCCACGGCGGCGCCACCGCTCGCGGCCGTCGCCTCACCGGCGGAGAGCACGTCCAGGGAGACCGCCATCGCCCGGCAGCCGTTGGTGGCGGCGGTGAACGCGGCACCCACCGTCCCGGAGTGCAGCACCGCCCGGCCGGCGTTGGCGCCCCGGTTGACCCCGGAGAGCACCACCGACGGCGGCGGGCCGAACGCCCCGTGCAGGGCGATCAGCGTGATGAAGCCCGGTGACCCGGCGACCCCGTACGCCGGCACGCCCGCCAGGTCCGGCAGCGGATGGTCGTTCACGACGACTCGCCCGTCGCGCTCCATGGCGCTCATCGCGGCGCTGGTGCCGCTCGCCTCCTCCATCGGCGCGGCCACCACGACGTCCAGGCCCCGCTGCCGGGCGGCCCAGGCCAGCGCCTGGATGCCCGGCGCCGCGATCCCATCGTCGTTGGTGATCAACACCCGCAGTGTCATCGCTCGACCACCCGGCCGGCCAGCTCGTCCGGGGTGGTCCGCTCCTGTTGCCGGCTGTCCGCCGGCACCAGCCGGACCCGGTCCACCAGGCCGGTGATCGAGTCCAGCCGTCCGGTGCCCAGGCCATGCCGGGTCACGTTCAGTGCGCCGGCGGCGGCGCCGGTGCGGATGGCGGTCCGAATGTCCCCGCCCCTGGCCACGACGGCCGCCACTCCGGCCGTCATCGAGTCGCCCGCGCCGCGCGGGTCGGCGGCCTCCAGCCGGGGCATCTCGACCTGGAACAGCTCCCCCTCGATGAGCGCCAACGCCGGCTGGTCGGCGCGGCTCACCACCACCGTCTCGGCGCCGCCCGCGTGCAGCTCGTACATGGCCCGGGTCAGCTCCTCGGTGTCGTCGCTGCGGGCGCGGCCGTCGCGGATCAACTCCTCGTGACTCACCTTGAGGAAGAACACACCGCTCTCCAGCACCGAAGCGAGGTGATCGCCGGAGAGGTCGACCACCACCCGGCCGCCGTTCGCGCCGAGGTCGGCGGCGAAGCGTCGATACAGGTCGGCCGGTACGAGCCACGGTTCGTTCGGCCCACTGAGGATGCTCACCGAGGCCTGCAGGCCCTCGCCGAGGGCGAGGTTGTACAGCTCGTCGATCTCGTGCCGGCTCAGCGGCTGCCCAGGCACGTCGGCGATCTCCTGCCGGGAGCCGTCGCGGCGATCGTGCACGTACCCGCCGCTGCCCGAGTCACGGACCACCACCTTGAGGTCCACGCCCTCACTGACCAGCAGTGGCTCCAGCACCTGGCCGATCTCCCCGCCGAGGGCGGCGCAGAGCACCACGTCGACTCCGAGGGAGATCACCATCCGGGCCTGCCAGACGCCCTGCCCGCCAGGGTGCAGGTGCAGCTCGGGGTGGTCGTTGGGCTGGTCCACGGTCACCGTCAGCTGTGGAGTGGGCGCGAAGACCATCACGTGCCCACTCATCGGTCGTCGCCGTTCATGCTGGCCGCCCTCCGGCATCTTCGGGGAAGATTTCGCACTAACCGACCTTAATGGCGCAGGTGGTGGCAGGTCGTCGCATCGGCCGGGTCCGGCGCGGCGCCGAGGGCCCGGGGGCGTTGCCAGCCAGACATCGGTACGGGACGATCGAGCGACAAACGACGGCGGGAGACGGTGTGCGCAGCAGCGATACCTTCAGCTACACCGTCCAGGCCCGGTGCTCACCCGCCGAGGCGGCAGCGTTGCTCAGCGACCTGACCCGGCAGGGCGAGCTGCACCCGCTGATCGTCCGGGTCCGCCGGGTGCCGCCCCGGCCTGGCGCCCAGGCCAGCTACACGATCAACGACCGGTTGGCGGCCGGTCCGCTGCGCTTCCGGACCACCTACCACGCGGACGTGCTGATCAGCGAGGCCGACGAGATCGTCATGGTGGCCCGCCAGTGGCCGGCCACCACAGTGCGCAACCACACCCGGCTACGCGCCGAGCCGGACGGCCTGGTCCGCATCGACGTGGAGATCACCCTGACCGCGCCGACGCCGCTGTTCCGCTACGCGTTCCGCCAGGCCCAGGCCGCTCACCTAGCCCTAGCCACCCGGCTGGGCGCGGCCCTCGACCGCACCGGCACCCCGCCAAACCCGACCTGACCCGCGCCGCGTCGCCCCGCCCGCCGCCCCGCCGCCCCGCTGCGTCGATCTTGCAGTTTCGGTTGTCTATATCGGCGTAATGCCCCATATGTCGGGACAGTAAGTGCAAGATCGCGGAGCAGGGCAGATCGCTTGCGCTTGGTGCGACGTGCTCAGCGGGGGGTGGCGTCTAGATCGTGGTTGCTGCGCGATCACGGCTCGTGCGGGCCGGCCGGGTGGCGGGACGCCGGCCCCAGGGCTTGTAGGTGGACAGCACCGTCGCGATGATCATCAGGCTGGTCGACACCGCCGGCGCGATGACCAGGTCGGCGCGATCCCGGGCAGGCAGAGCTGCGCCGACCGCTCCGGCGTGGCGCAGGTTCGGGGTGAGCAGGAACAGCACCAGCCCGACCATCACAGTGGTGAGCACGAGCTTGACCAGCACCCAGCGGTGGCGCAGCAGGCCCCACGGGGTGAGCAGCGAGCTGGCGACCCCGATCAGCCAGACCAGGACGCTCAGCGGCGCGAACAGCACAGTGCCGACCAGGGCCGTGACCGGATAGACCACAGCCGGGTCGGCGCCCCGCTGGACGGCGATGCCGAGGGTGAGCAGCACCAGGTCGGCGCCGAGCCAGCCGAGCGAGGTGACGAGATGCAGGGTGAGCAGCGCCTTGCGGGTGGTGGGTCGGATCCGAGGCATACCGCGATGCTTCCCGCCGACCGCTGCCGGGTCGTCCGACGATCGACGACATCACGGGTACGCCCGGCGACGTAGCCCCGCCCCGGACACACGTGATGCCTGTGAGCCACCGGATGACTCACAGGCATCACGACGCGTGGGTCAGTAGACCGACAGGTGTACGTGGTTGGTGTGGTCGGTCGACGGGGTGCCCTGCGCCCCGCTGTACGACTTCCACCCGCTGCTGGGCAGCCAGATCTGCCTGTACCAGATCACGTAGAGCACGGCGAGCCGGTCGGCGTTGCGGATGAAGTACGCCGCCAGGTTGTTGCCGTACGTCTTGTCGCCGCCGGTGGCGTTCCCGCCGAAGCCGCCCTTCTGCGCCGCGAAGTCGCAGGCCCGGCCCTTCGGGTGTTCGCCGGAGCCGCTGGGGCGGTGGCACGAGACGTAGCGGGTGAATCCGGCGGCCTTGGCCTGGTTGAGCGCGTGCAGGGTGCGCGGGGTGATGCAGCCGTTGGCCGGCGTGGGGTCGTTGACGCTGCACGACTCGGAGGGCCAGGAGCCGTCGGAGTTGCGCGGTGCGGCCTTCGCGTTGGCGCTGGAGGTGCCCCGGTTGGAGCCGCCGTCGGCGGTGGTCTGCGGTTTGGGTGTGGTGGCCACTGTCAGGGCCCGTTCGGCCTGCTCCTTGCGCTTGGCCATCACCGCGACCTGCTTGCGTTGTTCGTTGATCTCGCCGTCCAGGGCGACCCGGGTGCGGTTGGCCTTGTCCTTGCTGTCCAGCAGGTCGCGCAGCACCCGGTCCTCGTTGGCCGCCACCGCGTCCAGCGCGGCCGCCCGGTCCATGAAGCCTTCCGGAGTGTTGCTGTTGAGCAGCGCCGACATCGCACCGAGCCGGCCGGTGCGGTACGCCACCTCGGCGATCTCGCCGACCTTGCCGTTGCGCTGGTCGATCTCACCCTCGATGGTCGTCAGCTGGGTGGCGAGTTGCTTCTGCCGTTGCACCGAGGTGTCCAGGGCGCGCTTCGCGTCCAGGTAGCCCTTGCTGGCCGCCTCGAGTTGGGCCCGCAACGCCGGGGTGCCGCCCTCCTCGTCGGAGTCGGGTGCGGCGGCCCGCAGGCCGGTCGGGGGAGCGGCCGAGGCGGTGCCGGCCGGAAGCGCGACGCCGAGGGCGAACATCGCGACGATCAGGGCCGCCAGTCGGGCGGCGGGTGGTCGTGCTGGTGCCACTGCGCATGTCCTTCCGTCAGCCGCCGACCGGGTTAGCTGACGGGTTCGGGACGGAAGATCCCTACCGCTGACGCGGATACACCCCAGGAACATGGTTCCCCGGTTCGCCCAGTTGGGCGATTAGGCGGCGACCGCCACCGGCGCCGGGAGGGCGCCGCCTGGTGGAGGCCGGGACCGAGCCTACCGGTGCGGGTGGGGCCGCTGCAGCCGATGTGACGGACGGTGCGTGCGTCACCACGGAAAATTACGGATCCGTCACCATTCGATGGAGCCACAGGCTCCAGAAGCGGCGCCGGGCTCAATCTGCAACGTCGCGTGCTCGATGCGGAAGTCGTCGTGCAGGGCCGTACGCGCCGCGGTGAGCACCGCGCCGACCTCCGCGCCGGGTGCCATGGTCAGGTGGGCGGAGGCCACCTCCATGCCCGAGGTGAGCGTCCAGACGTGCAGGTCGTGCACCTCGACGACACCGGGAACGGCGGCGAGCCGGTCGTGCACGGCGGTCACCTGGAGGTGCTCCGGGGCGGCCTGCACCAGGATGCGGATGGCGGCGCGGGCCAGCCGCCAGGTGCGCGGCAGGATGAAAACGCCGATGGCGACCGCGACCAGGGGGTCGGCCCACCACCAGTCGGTGACGGTGATGAGCAGCGCCGCGCCGATGACGCCGAGCGAGCCGAGCAGGTCACCGAGCACCTCCAGGTAGGCGCCCTGGAGGTTGATGCTCTCGCGGGCCCCGGCGCGCAGCAGCGCGAAGGCGGCGATGTTCGCGAGTAGGCCGAGCACGGCCACCGCGAGCATCGGGCCGGCGATGACCTGGTGCGGGTCGCCGAAACGGCGGATCGCCTCGATCACCACGTAGATCGCGACGCCGGAGAGTAGGACGGCGTTGGCCAGCGCGGCGAGCACCTCGAGCCGGTAGAGCCCGAAGGTGCGCTGCGGGTCGCCGGTCGCCCGCCGGGTCGCCGTGATGGCGGCGAGCGCCATCCCGATGCCGAGCACGTCGGTGAACATGTGCCCGGCGTCGGAGAGCAGGGCGAGCGAGCCGGTGTGCAGGGCGGCCACCGCCTCGACCACCATCAGGGTGGCGAGCAACCCGAACGCCGCCCAGAGTCGACCTCGGTGCTGGTGTGCGGCATTGGCGACGGACCCATGGTGGTGGTCATGACCTGCGCCCACGAGAACCACCTTCCGCCGCTGGTCGGGACCCGGTCAAATGTATGCTCACATCGCTATGTGTGCAAGTGTACGGGCAGCGCCGTCCGCTGGTGGCGCTCCGCACACGTCAGCCGGTCGGGTCGATGGTGGTGAGACGCTGGGTGGCCCGGGAAAGCGCCACGTACAGGGTGCGCACCCCGGCACCCGGATCTGCCCGGATCTCGCTCGGGGCGACCAGCACCACCCCGTCGTACTCCATGCCCTTGGCCTCCAGGCTGGTCACCACCTGCAACCTCGGCGCGCCGAGCGCGCCCAGCCACCCGGCGACCTCGTCCCGGCGGGGGACCGGCGTGATCACCCCGACCGTGCCCTCCACCTCGGCCAGCAGGCCGGCGGCGGCCTCCACCGTCGCGGTCTCCAACCCCGTCGCGGGCACCACCAGCTCCACCGGCTCGACCCCGGTGGAGCGGACGGCGGTCGGCAGCGGCAGGTCCGGGTAGAGCCGACGGATCTCCGCCGCCGCCACCGCGAAGATCTCCGCCGAGTTGCGGTAGTTGGTGGTGAGCGTGAAGTCGTGTCGCTTGCGCCGGCCCAGCGCCTGGTCGCGGGCCCGGTCCAGCTCCTCCGGATCGCCGGTCCACGCGGTCTGCGCGGGGTCGCCCACCACGGTCCAGGAGGCCAGTCGGCCGCGTCGACCGATCATCCGCCACTGCATCGGCGAGACGTCCTGCGCCTCGTCCACCACCACGTGCGCGTACTCCCGGTAGTCCTCCGGGCGTTCCCGGGCCGCCGCGCGGGCGGCCCGCTGCCGTTCGCCGAGCGTGCTCAGCTCACGGACGCCGCCGGCGAGCTGGAACGGATCGCGTCGCGCGCGGGCCGGCTGCGCGGGCTTACCGAGCAACGCGTCCAACTCGTCAAGCAGCGCCACGTCGGCGATGGTCAGCCCGGCCGAGTCCAGGTTCCGGTACGCGGCGTTGAGCAGCCGGATCTCCGCCGAGGAGAGGATCCCCCCGGCGTACCGGCGCAGCCGGTCCGGCTGCGCCAGCCAGCCGAGCACGTGCCGGGGGTGCAGCCGAGGCCACCACGCCTTGAGGAACTCCCGGAACTCCGACCGTTCGGCGATCTCCGCCTCGAAGGCCGGTTGCTCCGGCAGCCGACCGCTGCTCAGCTCACGGGCCTGCGCCCAGAGCGCGGCGAACACCCCGTCGAAACCGGCCCGGCGCACCTCGTTGCGTCGTGCGCCGCGTTGCAGCGCGCGATCCCGGATTCGGTCCAGCGCGGCCCGGTCCAACCGCAGCAGCGTGCCGCGGTAGAGCAGCCGCAGCTCACCCGGGCCGCCCGGCACCGCGTCGCGGGCCGCCCGCTCCAACACCCGGCGCATCCGCAGCGAGCCCTTCACCGCCGCCACCTCGGGCGGGTCGGGGCGGGTGGCAGTCATCCCCGGGAAGAGGGTGCCCAGCGAGTGCAGGGTCGCGGTGTCCTCACCGAGCGACGGCAGCACGGAACCGATGTACTCGACGAAGACCGACGACGGGCCGACCACCAGGATGCCGCCGCCGGCGTAGCGGCTGCGGTCGGAGTACAGCAGGAACGCGGCCCGGTGCAGGGCGACAGCGGTCTTGCCCGTGCCGGGGCCGCCCGCGACGATCGTCACGCCGGAACCGGGCGAGCGGATCGCCTCGTCCTGCTCCCGCTGGATGGTCGCCACGATGTCGCGCATGCCCCGGCCGGTGGCCTTGGACAGGGTGGCCAGCAACGCGCCGTCACCGACGACAGTCATCCCCTCCGGGGCGGCCGTCGGGTCCAGCAGGTCGTCCTCGATCCGGGTGACCCGCTCGGCGCGGGACTGGATGGTGCGGCGCCGCACCACGTCCAGCGGCTGTGCCGGGGTGGCCTGGTAGAAGGCGGCTGCGGCCGGCGCGCGCCAGTCGACGACGAGCGTGACAGCGTTCTCGTCGCGGATCCCCAGTCGCCCGACGTGCAGCACCTGACGGTCGCGCAGGTCCAGCCGACCGAAGACCAGCCCCTCGTGCTCGGCGTCCAGGGTGTGTCGCCGCTGCGCCGCGTGGAAGACCATCGCGTCGCGCTCGACCAGGGCGCCGTGCGTGCCCACCCGAGCCATCCGGTAGCCGTCACGCTCGGCGCGGACGGCCGACTGCCGCAGTTCGGCCAGTCGGGCGTACACCCGGTCGAGGTGTCGTTGCTCGACGGCGATCTCCTGCTCCAGGCCGGTCTGGTCGGTCAACGCACGCTCCTTCAGAGGTCGCCGGCAGGCGGCGGGAACCGCGCGGGCCAACCGAGAAGAGTACGGCCCTGGGCCCGACCCGCCGCGCCCGAGGTGCGCGAACGTGCTCAGGCACCCGCCTCGGCGGGGGCCGTGCCACGGTGAGTCGGCGGCGGTGCGCCACGGTGAGTCGGCGGCGATTCGGCGAGCACCCGTCGCAGCACGCCGCCGAGCGCGGCGTTGACCTCGTCCGGACGCTCCATCATCAGCATGTGCCCGGCACCCGGGCAGACGGTCAGCTCGGTGGCCGGCAGGGCCGCCGCGATCGACTCGGCGCACGGCGGTGGGGTCAGCCGGTCCCGGTCGCCGACCAGGGCGGCGGCCGGCAGGTGGGCCAACGCGGCGAGGGTGTCCAGTCGGTGCTGGGTGCCGATGGAGGCGCGGAACCCGCCGATCGAGCGCAGCGAGGCCCGAGCCACCGCCGACGTCACCAGGCGGATGTCGGCCGGCTCGCAGCGGTCACCGAAGAGCATCCACCGGATGCTCGGTTGCAGCGCGTTCAGCAGCGCCCGGGGCGCACGCCACGAGCCACACCGGGCCAGCACCCCGGCGCCGGTCGTCTCGGCCAACCGGATCAACCGGGCGATCCGCGGCGAGAGCCCGTAGACGGTGTGCGTGTGGCCCTCGGCGGTGGTCGAGACGAAGACCAGGCCGGCGGTACGGGCGGCGAAGTGCGCGGGGTGGCGGTGCGCGTACTCCATGATCGTCATGCCGCCCATCGAGTGCCCGACCAGCACCACCGGGCCGGTCGGCGCGACCGCGTCGATCACCGCGGCCAGGTCGTCACCCAACTGGGCGACTGTGGCCGTGGGCAGCGCCATGCAACTCGACCGACCGTGCCCCCGTGCGTCGTAGGCGACCACCCGCACCGCATCGCCGAACGGCGGTGCCGTGAGCGCGTCGACCTGCCGGTGCCAGGCACGCCCGTCCAGCGTCCAGCCGTGCAGCAGGATGGCGGTGACCTGGGCGTCCGTTGGACCCGTCGCCTCGACGTTGAGCCGTACGCCGTCCGGCAGACCGACCTCGAACCGCTCCGGCATCGCCACACCTCCCCAGGGCCGCCCAGTACCACCAGCACCTCCGATACCCGGCGGTAACACCGGCTACCCGCCATGACACCACGCCAATCGCGCCGTGCCGAAGATTCCCGACCTCGCCCGTGCCGGACGGCGGCGGGCCAAGCTGGACGGCATGGGGTCGTCGGGAGCGCCCATGGGTGCGACGTCGGGGCAGGGGCGGCAGGCCGGCGGCACACCCCGCGCCGCGCTGGCCGACCTGCTCGCCGGCAATCGGCGGTTCGTCAGCGGCCAGCCGGTGCACGGACACGACGTTACGGCCGCCGCCGCGGCCTCCGGCGACCAGCAGCCGTACGCGGTGGTGCTGGGCTGCATCGACTCCCGGGTGCCGCTGGAGGCGATCTTCGACCAGACCTTCGGCGCGATCTGCGTGATCCGTACCGGTGGGCACGTGCTCGATCGCGCGGTCTGCGGCTCGATCGAGTACGTGGTCGGCCAGCTCGGCGTACCGCTGGTGATGGTCCTCGGCCACGAGCGGTGCGGCGCGGTGCAGGCCACTGTGGAAGCGCTGCGCACCGGGCAGCGTCCCGGTGGGTCGCTGGCGCACCTGGTGGACGAGATCGCCCCGGCGGTCACCGAGGCGGGGCTGCACGATCCGGCGGTGCAGCCGCTGGCGATCCGCCGGCACGTCCGGCGCACGGTGCGCACCCTGCGCGAGGACTACCTACTGGCCGGGCCGGTGGCCGCCGGTCGGGTGGCAGTGGTCGGCGGCCTCTACGACCTGGCCACCGGCGAGGTCGCCCTGCTCGATCCAGGCTGACCTGCCGCCGGACATGCGGAACCGCCCGCCGGGAAGTCCCAGCGGGCGGTTTCGTTGGTGCGGTGGGGGAGGGCTCAGCCCTCGAAGACGCCGGCCGCGACCAGGCGCTTCTCGGTGGCCTCCCAGCCGTCACCCGGGTGGGTGACAGCCAGGTTGTTGATCTCCGCCCGGATCTTGGCGGCGTGGCCGGCGGCGGCCAGAACGCGGATCTCCTCGACGAAGGCGTCGGAGTCCGTGCGCAGGTGCGCGGTCTTGCCGTTGGTCAGGTTCCGCACGTAGGCGTGCTTGCCGCCGTTGAGCGGGATGAGGTACTTGAACTCGCCCAGCACGCTGAGGGCGCCACCCTGGCCAGCCTGGCCGGCCCGGACGGACGCGCGCGCGGTCTTAGAGGTGTTGCTCGCCACGGAGGTACTCCTTGCAAGACGTACGGGAGGACTGGACGTCCGGGGGCTGTGTGCGGGTCGTACGTGACTCGACCCGCGAAGGTGTAACGCGGCATAAGCCGCCGGTGGAACTGTACAGGACCACGACATCATGCTGGTCGTCGCGGTGTCCTGAGAGGCAACGGCGACCACCCGTCCGGCTATTCCACCCGGCGTTTTTTCCGATTCCCTGGCGCACCACGCGTCACAGGAGTCATCATGTGTTGCAGCAGCCACCTGGGTGGACGAGGTCGTAGGGGAAGACGCACCTCGCTCTCCCGGGAGGTCACCGTGCCAACGCGTGGCGTCGTATACGTCCATTCGACCCCGCTCGCCGTGTGCTCACACGTCGAGTGGGCGATCGCGCGCGTCCTAGCCGCGCCGGTCAACCTGCAGTGGACGGCTCAGCCCGTCGACCCCGGCGCACGCCGGGCCGAGTGCGGGTGGACCGGTCGTCCGGGGACGGGCGCCGAGCTGGCTGTTGCCCTCCGGCAGTGGCCCATGATCCGTTTCGAGGTCACCGAGGAGCCGAGTCCCGGTGCCGACGGTGAGCGGTTCATGTACGTGCCCGCCCGTGGCCTGTTCCGGGCAACTGTCGGCGTGGCCGGCGACATCCAGCTCGGCGAGGACCGCCTTCGGGCGCTGATGGCGGCCTCCCGGGCCCCTGAGGCGCTGGCGCACGCCCTCGACAAGGCGCTCGGCACCGCGTGGGACGCTGACCTGGAGCCCTACCGGTACGCCGGCGACGGCGCCCCGGTGACCTTGCTCACTCGGGTCGGCTGACCCGGTCGGCGGGCCGCTGGCCGTGGGCCGTCGCACCGGTGACGACCGGTAAGGTCAAGTTGCCCCGATAAGGGAGAAGCTGGTGGGATGGGCGGCGTGTCGAATCGCCCGTGGCGCGCCAGTGTCGCTGTCGCCGCCCTGACCGCCCTGCTCGTCTCCGGCTGCTCAGGTGACCCGGAGCGCCCCACGCCGACGCCCAGCCCGGTCGCCACGTCCGCGGGCCCGAGCGTCCCGGCGGCGCCGCCGGCCAGCGACCCCGCCGGCCGCGCCGCCGCGCTGGTGGCGACGCTGTCCGACGAAGATCTGGTCGGCCAGGTGCTGATGCCGTACGCCTACGGCGACTCGGCGACGAAGGTCTCCGCCGGCTCGGCGGCCGGTAACCAGGCCCTCGCCGGGGTGGACACCCCCGCCGACATGATCGCCAAGTACCGACTGGGTGGTCTGATCCTGGTCGGCTTCAGCGCCGACGACCCGACAAAGGGCAACCAGGAAACCACCAACGTCGACAACCCCAAGCAGGTCCACGAACTCACCACCGGGCTGCGGACCGCCGCCGGTCGGCTCGCCGCCGGTTCGGCGCCGCTGCTCATCGGCACCGACCAGGAGTACGGCGTCGTCACCCGCGTGACCGACGGGGTCACAGTGCTGCCCAGCGCCCTCGCGGCCGGCGCGGCCGGTGACCCGAAGCTCACCGAGGCCGCCTGGCGGGCCGCCGGCGCCGAGTTGGCCGCGATGGGCATCAACATCGACTTCGCTCCGGTGGCCGACGTGCTGGCCACCCGCAGCGCCGTGATCGGCTCCCGGTCGTACGGCGCCGACCCGAAGCAGGCCGCGGCGCAGGTGGGCGGCGCGGTCCGTGGGCTCCAGGCGGTCGGGGTCGCGGCCACCCTGAAGCACTTCCCCGGGCACGGCCACAGCGCCGACGACTCGCACAAGGACCTTCCGGTGCTGACCCAGTCCGCCGCGGCGTTGCGGAGCGGCGCGTGGCCGCCGTTCACCGCCGGGATGGACGCGGGCGCGATGGCGGTGATGTCCGGTCACCTGGACGCGCGCACGATCGACCCGGGGACCCCGGCGACGTTCTCGCACAAGCTGCTCACCGATGTCCTGCGCGGCCAACTCGGCTTCAAGGGCGTGGTGATCACCGACGGGATGAACATGCCGCCCGCGATGCGCTGGGCTCCCGGCGAGGCGGCGGTCCGGGCGCTCAACGCCGGTAACGACCTCATCCTGATGACCCCGAACGTCGGTCAGGCGTACGACGGGCTGCTCGCCGCGCTGCGCGGCGGATCGCTGCCCCGGACCCGGCTGGTCGAGGCGGTCACCCGGGTGCTGACCATGAAGTTCAAGCTCGCGGAGTTGCCGGCGGCGCAGATGTCCACGCTCAACACCCCGGCGCACCGGGCGGCGGCCGACGCGCTGGCCGCCGCCGCCGTCACGGTGCTGCGCGGCGCCTGCGGCAAGGCGGTACGCGGGCCGGTCACCGTCACCTCGTCCGGCGGTCGGGACGGCACCCGGGCCGCGCTCACCGCCGCGTTGACCGCCGCCGGGGTGCAGGTCAAGCCCAGCGGCGGCACCATCGTGCACCTGGTGGGATACGGCGACGGCGCCAAGGACCTGAGTCCCGACGCGGCGATCACCGTCGCCATGGACACGCCGTACGTGCTGGGCGACGCGAAGTCACCGACGCTGTTGGCCACGTACTCCTCCAGCCGTGCCTCGATGACCGCCCTGGCCGCCGTGCTCGCCGGCAAGGCCCGGCCGGGTGGCCGGTCCCCGGTGGCCGTTCCCGGACTGCCCGCGACGACCTGTGGCACCTGACCGACCGGACGCCGGCGGCTTCGCGCCCACCTCACTCGCTCTTCGCGAGCCCTCGCACCGCGAGCCGGTACGCCGGCAGCACGTCCGCCCGCTCGGTGATCAGCCCCTCGCTGACAGTGAAGACCAGCGTCTGCCCTGCGGACTGGACGGCCAGCGCCCAGTTCCGCGACTCCTCCTCGGTCAGCGGACTGGTGGCGAGCCAGGTCGTCTCGGTGGCGTCGAAGCCGCCGGCGCGGAGGTCGCGGAACTGTTGACCGGCGACTGTCTCGCCGGCCCCGGCGGCGAAACTCTCCAGCGCGGCGCGCGGCGTGACGGTCGGCGAGTCCGCCGCCCAGATCCGCAGGAATCCGCCGCCGGCCGAGCGGCCGTCCACCTCGCAGCGCACGGTGCTGCCGCCGCGCTTGGTGAGCGCCTCGCCGACCTGTTCGGCCAGCTCACCCTTGGGAGGCTCGATCGCCTTCGCCGCCCACCCATCGGCCAGCGGAAACGTCACCGGTACCGGGCAGGGGGAACTGGTGCCGCCGGGCGAGGCCGGGGTCGTCTCGTCGTACCAGGGCTCGCCAGTGGCCTGTGGGGCCGGGCCGCCGGCCGCGGGCCCGGCGGGAGCGGCAGCGTCGTCGCCGCAGCCGGCCAGCAGGCCGAGGGTGAGCGCCGTCGACACGGCGACCAGGGTGCGAGTGTCCATCGTGGTGATCCCCGTCAGTCGATCTTCAGTCGGCCCATCTAAGCCGTGCGGTCTCTCGACGTCAATCGGGATCGTGGGCCCGCGCGACGGAAATCCGGTCGCCCCCGCGCCGGTCGGTCTGACAGCCTCAGCCCATGGGAGCGGCAGCAGGATTCCGGCACGAGCAACGGGCGGACGGCACTGTGGTGATCACCCACCACGGCCGGGTCGCCGGCACGCTGCGCGGCGCTCGGGCCGCGGAGTTCCTGGCCGAGGTCGACGACGACCCGCAGTTGGTGATGGCCCGCTGGACCGGCAACTACCGCCACGGCAACGAGCGCACCGCGAAGCAGCACCCCCGCAACCGAGGCTGAACGACGAAAGGGCTCCTCCTCTCGACGAGGAGGGGCCCTTTCGCGGGATCTCAGGGGCGGGCGAAGACCAGCGCCACGTTGTGGCCGCCGAAGCCGAACGCGTTGTTCAACGCGGCCGGGATCTCCATGTGGCGGGCCTTGTGCGCGGCGACATCCAGGGTGAGGCCTGGCTCCGGGTCGTCGAGGTTGATCGTCGGAGGGACGACACTGTCGCGGATCGCCAGGATGGTGGCGATCGACTCCAGCGCACCGGCAGCACCGAGCAGGTGACCGGTCATCGACTTCGTCGCGGACAGCACCGGGTGGTCGCCGAGCGCCTTGTGCAGCCCACCGATCTCCAGCATGTCCCCGACCGGAGTCGAGGTGGCGTGCGCGTTGACGTGCACGATGTCCCGCTTGGCCACGTCCGCGTCGGCGATCGCCTTGGCGATGGCCCGGATGGCGCCCTCGCCCTCGGCGTGCGGCTGCACGATGTCGTACGCGTCGGAGGTGATGCCGGCGCCGGCGAGGCGCGCGTACACCCGGGCGCCCCGGGCCGCGGCGTGCTCGGCCCGCTCCAGCACCACGATGCCGGCGCCCTCGCCGAGGACGAAGCCGTCCCGGCCCCGGTCCCACGGGCGGGAGGCCCGCTCCGGGTCGTCGTTGCGGGTGGACATGGCCCGCATCGAGCTGAAGCCGGCGATCGGCAGGGGGTGGATGACCGCCTCGGTGCCGCCGGCCACCACCACGTCGGCCCGGCCGGAGCGGATGATGTCAAGGCCGAGGGCGATCGCCTCGGCGCCGGTGGCGCAGGCGCTGGCCACCGAGTGCACGCCGGCCTTGGCGCCCAGCTCCAGCCCGACCCAGGCGGCCGGACCGTTCGGCATCAGCATCGGGATGGTGTGCGGGGAGACCCGCCGTGGCCCGGACGCCTCCAGGATGTCGTCCTGGGCGAGCAGGGTGGTGGCACCGCCGATGCCGGAGCCGACGCTGACGGCCAACCGCTCCCCGTCAAGGTCGGAACCGGCGAGGCCGGCGTCCGCCCAGGCCTGCTGCGCCGCGATGATCGCGATCGCCTCGGAACGATCCAGGCGGCGCAGGCGGACCCGGTCCAGCACCTCGGACGGCTCCACGGCCAGTTGGGCGGCGATCCGGACCGGCAGTTGCTCGGCCCACTCCTGGGTGAGGGCACTCACCCCGGAGCGGCCGGCGAGCATGGCGTCCCAGGTCGACGCGACGTCCCCGCCAAGCGGGGTCGTCGCGCCGAGCCCGGTGACGACGACGTCTGGACGACTCATGATCAGGACTGCGCCGCGATGTAGCTGACAGCGTCGCCGACGGTCTTGAGGTTCTGCACCTCGTTGTCCGGGATCTTGACGCCGAACTTCTCCTCGGCCGCGACAACGACCTCAACCATGGAGAGCGAGTCGACGTCGAGGTCGTCGGTGAAGGACTTCCCCTCGGCCACGTCGTCCGGGTTCACCCCGGCAACCTCTTCGAGGATCTCGGCGAGGCCGGTGGTGATCTCGTCACGGGTCATTGCGGTTGGTTCCTTTCATCGGGGTTCTCCGGCGGTCGGCGTCGCCGACCGCCACTCCTGGACGCGTACGCGCCCGAGGGGGTCATCAGGGGCAGCGGACGACCTGACCGGCGTAGGTCAGGCCACCGCCGAAGCCGAACAGCAGCACCGGTGCGCCCGAGGGCACCTCCCGGCGCTCGACCAGCTTGGACAGGGCCAGCGGCACGCTCGCCGCGGAGGTGTTGCCGGACTCGACGATGTCCTTCGCGATGATCGCGTCGGGGATGTTGAGCCGCTTGGCGATGCCGTCGATGATCCTGGCGTTGGCCTGGTGCGGCACGAACGCGGCCAGCTCCGACGGGTCGACCCCGGCCCGCTCGCAGGCCTGCAGCGCGAGCGGCGCGATAGCGGTGGTGGCCCAGCGGAACACCGCCTGCCCCTCCTGCTGGATGTACGGGCGCCAACCCTCGATGCGGACCGCGTCGCTCTTGTCCGGCACCGAACCCCAGACGACTGGGCCGATCCCGGTCGGCTCGTCGTCGGCGGTGGCGGAGACCACGGCGGCACCGGCGCCGTCCGCGAAGATGATGCAGGTGGAACGGTCGGTCCAGTCGGTGAAGTCCGACAGCTTCTCCGCGCCGATGACGATCGCGTTGCGCGACGCCCCGGCCCGGATGGCGTGGTCGACGGTGCCCAGCGCGTACGCGAAGCCCGAGCAGGCGGTGTTGAGGTCGAACGCGCCGGGGGCGGTGATGCCCAGCTTGGCGGCGACCCGGCAGGCCACGTTGGGGCTGCGATCGATGGAGGAGCAGGTGGCGACCACTACCAGGTCGATGTCGGCGGCGGTCAGGCCCGAGTTGGCCAGCGCCTTGCCGGCAGCCGCGGCGGCCATGTCGGCGACCGTCTCAGTGTCGGCGATCCGCCGGCTGACGATGCCGACCCGGTCGCGAATCCACTCGTCGTTGGTGTCGACGAGCTGGGCGATGTCGTCGTTGGTCACCACCCGGGAGGGCTGGTAGTGCCCCATCGAGACGATGCGACTGCCAGTCATGAACGACCTCCGATACGGGCGATCAGGTCCCGTGCGGCCGGCAGGTCGTCCGGGGTGTTGAGGGTGACGATCTCCGGGGCGCCGTCGCCCTTGAGTTCCCGCTTGACCAGGCCGGCGAGGGTGCCGGCCGGGGGCAGCTCGATCACGCCGGTGACCCCGAGGTCGGCCAGCGTACGCATGCACAGGTCCCAGCGCACCGGCGCGGTGACCTGACGAACGAGGCGCTGCACCATGGCCGCGCCGTTGTCGACGGCGGTGCCGTCGAGGTTCGACAGCAGGGTCCGGGCCGGGTCGGCGGGGGTGATCCCGGCGGCCTCCGCGGCGAGCGCGGTCTCGGCCGGAGCCATGTACGGGGTGTGGAACGCGCCGGCCACCTGGAGCCGGATGATCCGGGTCCGTGCGGGCGGCGCGGCGGCGAGCTTGTCGAGCCCGTCCAGGGCGCCCGCGGCGACGATCTGCCCAGCGCCGTTGCGGTTGGCCGGGTAGAGCCCGTTCGCCTCGATCGCGGCGATCACCTCGTCGGGGTCACCACCGAGAACCGCGGCCATTCCGGTCGGCTCCAGGGCGCACGCGGCGGCCATCTCCCGGCCGCGGACACCGGCCAGGGTGATCGCGGCGTCGGCCGTCAGCACACCGGCCAGGGCAGCGGCACCCAACTCGCCGACGCTGTGGCCGGCGGTGAGCGCGACGCCGTCCAGCGGCAGGTGCTCGGCCGCGAGCAACGCCGCCGCGACCAGCAACGGCTGGGTGCGGGCGGTGTCCTTGATCTCGTCGGCGTCGGCCTTGGTGCCCAGGTGCAGCAGGTCGACCCCGGCCAACGCCGACCAGTCGCGCAGTCGCGCCTCGGTGCCGGTCAGGTCGAGCCAGGGGGTCAGGAAGCCGGGTTTCTGAGAACCCTGGCCGGGACTAAGTACGGCGAGCACGTCTATGACTCTCCCGGATAAAGGCGGGTAACGCGGTGCCGCCTTCGACCAAACCACACTAGGACCTTTGGAGGGTTCCTACAAAGATCGGCGGGGATCATCCTCGGTTTGGGCGGATTTCCGGGTAGCCGGGGTCATTGTCTGAGTCGGGACCGGCGAGGCCAGCGGGGCGACCGGATCCAACCGACCCACGGTCAGCGCCACCTGAAGGGCGAACGCGTCGCGCGGCGACAGTGGCGAGAACCCGGTGACCTCGGCGATCCGGCGCAACCGGTAGCGCACCGTGTTCGGGTGCACGAACAGTGCCCGGGCCGCGCTCTCCAGTGTGCCACCGGCGGCCAGGAAGGCGTCCAGGGTCGCCAGCAGTTCCCCTCCGGCGCGCACCAGCGTCGCGTACACATCGTGACGCAGCCGCCGACGGGCCTCGGCGTCGCCGGCGAGGGCCCGCTCCGGCAGCAGGTCCGCGGCCGGCACCGGCCGGGGCGCGCTCGGCCAGGCCGGTGCGGCCCGAAAGCCGGACAGCGCGGCCCGCGCCGACTCGGTCGCCTCGTCGAGGCTCGGTACGGCCGGACCGACCACCACCGGGCCGTCCCCGAACGCGCTCAGCAGCTTCGCGGTGGCGGTCAGCGGGTCAGGTGCGCCACCCAGCACGATCACCAGCCGGTCGCCGTGGACGCCGCCGATCACCTCCACGCCGATCCGGCGGGCCTGCCGGTAGACCACGTGCAGCACCGCGGAGACCTCGCCGCCGGGCGACCGACCGACAGCCACCGCCACCGGCGGCGCGTCCGCCCAGCCGAGCGCGGCGGCCCGACTGGCCAGGACGTCCGGCGAGTCACCGCGCAACAGCGCGTCGACCAGCAGCGCCTGCAACCGGGCGTCCCAGGCGCCGCGCGACTCGGCGGCCCGCGCGTACACCCGGGCGGCGGAGAACGCGATCTCCCGGGAGAAGCGCAGCACCGCCTCGCGTAGCTGCTGCTCCTCGCCCTCAGCGGCCAGGTGCGACACCTGCTCCTCGACCACGTCGATCGTCACCTTGATCAACGCCACGGTCTGCTGGAGGGTGATCGACCGGGCCAGCGCCTGCGGGGCGGCGGCGAAGACCTCGTCCGAGACCTCCTGGGTGCTGTCCGCCGTGCCGCCGCCCTCGCGCAGCCACTGCACCAGCGACCTCGCGCCCGCCTGGGCCACCAGCATCACCCAGGAACGCTGGTCGGCCGGCAACGCCCGGAACCAGGGCAGCGTCTCGTCCATCCGGGCCACGCTGGAGGTGGCCAACGCCCCCGCCGATCGTTCGATCCGACGCAGCGTGGCCGACAGTTCCCCACCGCCCGGCGTGCTCACCGCCCTAGCCTGACACGTCGTGAGCAGGCCAACCACGCCGGCACCGGTCAGCGGGCCGCCGCAAGGACGGTTCGACCGGCGCCCTTGACCGACGCGTTGAGCACCCGATCGGTGCTGTGGAGGAAACACCACACGCTGAGCGTGCCCGCCTGCCACTCCGGCTCGCCCTCGGGCGCGAGCGCCAACGGCTCGAAACGGCGCCCCAGAGTCCTCTCCGACAGTCCGACATGACTGGCGATGGTCGACAGGCACCCCGCGTCCACGATCTCGTCGGTCACCTTCTCGACGTCCGGCCCGGCCCGCCAGATGCCGACGAACTCGGTGGTGTGCGGTCCGACGCACGAGGCTGGCGGCAGATTGACAAGGCCATCGGAGGTTTCCTCCGGCTCGGTGAAGCAGCTCAGCCGCAGCGGCGAGTCACCGGTCAGGGCGCCGCTCAGGCTGTTTGCCCGGGGATTCGGGAACCACCGGTCCACCGCATGCATCTCCAGCAGGTCGCAGCGGTACCACCGTTCGCCCGCCTCCCAGCGCGCCGTCGACGGGATCAGCACCCGCATCGCCAGCCGTGACTCGCGCCATTCGCCACCCAGGAAGAAGTCGGCCTCGGCGTCGCACGACTCGTACACCCGCCCGCTGCCCTCGGTGCCGGCCGCCGGTGGCGCCGACGCGGCGGCGTCCGCGCCGCCGAACCGGCCGACCAGGAAGGTCTCCGTCTCGTGCTTCGAAGAGCAGGGGATCGGCGTGTACGCCTCAGGGCTGCGCTCGTCGGAGGCGGCGGCGTGACAAACCCCTGCCTCAGGTGTGAACAACGGTGCCGACTCGTCGGCGAGGATGACGTCACAACCGCCCGTCCCGACGATCAGCGCCGTCAGGATCGTCGTCCCCCACCACCGTCGCACGGTTTCCCCATTCTGAGCGGCCGGCATCGACGCCGGTGGCGCGCAGCGTACGGCAGCGGGGCGGCACCCTCCTGTCCGGAGTGGACTGAAACCGGTTCACGGTTGTGGGGGAGCGGGCAGCCCCAGCTCCTGGGCCAGGATCGCGGCCTGCACCCGGCTACGCAGGCTCAGCTTCGCCAGGATCCGGCTCACATGTGTCTTGGTGGTGCTCTCCGCCAGCACCAGCCGATCGGCGATCTGCTGGTTGGACAGGCCCAGGCCGAGGCAGGCCAGCACGTCGCGCTCGCGTGGGGTGAGGGTGTCCAGCGCGGCCCGGGTGGCCGCGGACGCGCCCGGCGTGGTGGCCGCGAAGGCGGTGATCAACCGGCGGGTCACCGCGGGGGCGATGAAGCCGTCGCCACGCGCCACCGTCCGCACCGCCGCCACCAGGCCGTCGGCGTCGGTGTCCTTCAGCAGGAAACCGGCCGCACCGGCACGCAACGCGCCGAAGACGTACTCGTCGAGGTCGAAGGTGGTGAGCACCAGCACGTCGGCGAGCCCGTCGGCGACGATGGCCCGGGTCGCGGAGATCCCGTCCCGGCGGGGCATCCGGACGTCCAGGACCGCCACGTCCGGGCGCGACTCCCGACACAACCGCACCGCCTCGTCGCCGTCGGCCGCCTCGCCGACCACCTCGATGCCCGGCGAGCCACCCAGGATCAGGGCCAGCCCCGCCCGTACCGCTGGCTGGTCGTCCGCGAGCACCACCCGTACCGTCGCCGTGCCCGCGTGGCCTGACGGCCCGGTCACCCGACCTCCCCGGTGGGCAGGGCGGCCCGGACCAGCCACCGACCATCCTGCGGCCCCGCGGTGATCCGACCGGCCAGCAGCGTGGTCCGCTCCCGCATGCCGATCAGCCCGGCCCCGGCGCCCGGCAGACCGACCCCGTGCCGACGCACCGGGTTCTCCACAGTCAGCACCACCTCCGCCGACCCGTACGCGATCGTCAGGTCGGCCTCACCCGTGCCGTGCTTGAGCGCGTTGGTCAACGACTCCTGCACGATCCGGTACGCGGCCAGGTCCACCGCCACCGGCAGCGGCCCCGGCGTGCCGTCGGTGCGGACCCGCACCGCCAAGCCGGCGGCCCGGATCCGGTCGACCAGCCCGTCCGCCTCGGCCAGCCGGGCGCTGATCACCTCCGGCACGGTCGGGTCGTCACCCGATGGCGCCGATCCACCGGTGGCGCCCGGCTCGCGCAGCACCTCGATCATCTGACGCATCTCCGCCAGCCCCTGCACGCTGCTCTCCCGGATCACCCGCAACGCCGACTCGACCTGGCCGCGATCCAACCCGGGCACGGACAGCACGGCGGTGGCGTGGATGGCCACCGCGCTGAGGTGGTTCGCGACCACGTCGTGCAGCTCCCGGGCCATCCTGGCCCGTTCGGCGCTGACCGCCTGCCGACGGTCCAACTCGACCAACCGGGCGGTCTGCTCGGCCCGCGCCCGCTCGGCGGCGGCCTGGTCGCGGTACTGCCGCACACTGATGCCGGTCAGGACCGGCAGCACCCCGGCGAGCACCACCAGCACCCCGAGCGCCGCTCCGCGCCACTGGCCGTACCCGAGCACGCCGACGACCACCCCGACCAGGCTCAGCGCCACGGTGATCCGCAGCAACCACCGCCACAGCCGGGGCGGGCCGTACACGCAGGCGTCGTAGAGCACCTGCGTGTAGACCAGGACCGTGCCCAGCGAACTGCCCAGCGCCGTGTCGACCACCAGCGCGCCGGTCCCCACGGCCAGGCTGGCGCGTGGTGCGACCCGCCGTAGGCCGACGGCGACGCAGACCGCCACCAGCGGCGGCAGGAACAGCGCCGACGGCACGTTCCCGTCCGGACGGACCTGCGGTTGCCAACCCAGGGCGTGCAGCACCAGGCCACCGGCCAGTGACGCTCCGGCCAGCACGAGGTCGCGGCCGAGGGTGCCGGAGTCGAGCCACGGTGGCGCACGCATGCCCCGATCCCACCACAGCCGTCGTCCGCCGAACTCCCACCGGGGGAGGACCTCGACCGCACCGCCATGCGCCGAAAGGGGTACGCGGACCCTTACCGACCGCCGGTGGGCCCTCGACCGTGACTCGCCGGGTGAACTGCGCGAAAAGAAGGTGTGAACTGCGTAACCGGCCCCCGCGCTCAGCGGCCTCTTCGAGGACCGACCGGTCCGGACCCCGGGTACGCTGCGCGCGGCCCGTCGGTCCCGGCCAGTACGGTGACAGGGCACCTCGGGGAGAGCACCCGGGGGCGAGGCGAGCGTGAGGAGACCGGGGATGGCGCACGGGGAGGCCGAACACGGCTGCGCCCAGGGCGAGCCCTGCCGGCCGGGGCACCACGACCCGCAGGCGGCTGGCAAGCACCGCCGGCCGGTCGGCGGCGCACCAGCGCACCCGGTCGAGCCACTGCACGGGCGCGTCGATGACGAACCCGTGCTGCCGCGTCAGCGCTCTGCCGAGCCCGCCGGTCTCGCCGAGCCCGACGCGGACGTTCCCGCTGGTTGCCTCAGCGAACTTCCCGGCTGGGCCGGGGCGCACCGGCACGGCGCGGTCCGACCGCGGCCGCGGGCCACCCGCCGGGAGCGCCCACCGCGCCGCTGGTGCTGAGCACCACCGACGCACCCGCTGATCAGCGAGTGCGTCGGCTCAGCGCGTGCGTCGGCTCAGCGACTGCGTCGGCTCAGCGACTGCGTGGGCTCAGCGCGTGCGTGGGCTCAGCGCGTGCGTGGGCTCAGCGCGTGCGCCGACGGATCAGCAGGGCGATCCCGGCGAGGCCGACCGTGATGGTCAGCATCACGCCGACGTTGAGCAGCAGCAGGTGTTGCAGGTCGCCGAGCGCCTCGTCGAGGTCCTTCGCCGGGTCGAGCGTGTCCTCCGGGAGAACTCGCTCGCCGCCGCCCGCGCCGCCACTGACCGTGTCGAACTGCCGCTCCAGCGGCACACCGGCGGCGCGCAGGGTCTCGGACATGCTGAGCCGACCCAGGAACCAGCCGGCGCTGGTCTTGCGGCCGTCCGGCTGCTTCGCCGGCCGGAAGACGCGAGGGCCGCCGATCGCCTTGGGATAGAGGTCGTAGGTCTGCTTCGGCGTCTCGCCGGCGAGCACCACGACAGTGTATTTCGGACCGAGGTTGGCTGCCTTCGGACCGGTCGGCATGCCGGTGCGAGCGAGGAAGTTGACCTGGTCGATGACCGCGCCCACGAGGGCGGGCTCCGTGTCCGCGTGCAACCGCAGCGGCGCGGACAGCCCCGTGCCGGTGATGTCCACTCCGGCGGGTGCCGGCTTCGGCGCCGCCGAGGCCGAGCTGGCGGTGCCTAGCGACAGCAGTGCCACCGCCAGCGTGCCCGCCAACACGGCGGCTAACCGCCTCATGTGTCGGACCATCCCGCCTCCTCGCCCCGTTCGATGGATGGCTTCGTCGTGACGTCTGGACCGATCTGCCGGTGCGGCATCGACCGGATGGTCGCGTCCACTCCTACAGACTCCGCAGAACGTCGATGAGTTGCAGCTTTCGGAACAGTAATTGGAACTATCTGCGATCTCTGCTCGACTAATGAGGAGCCGTTTGATCAGCGGGCGGATCGTACCCTTACGGAGGGGTTCATGGGGGGCAGGGTTACACGTACGGTGCGGGTCATGCCAGTGGTGCTCGGCGTGGCGTTCGGTGTGTCGTTTCTGGTGCCGGCGACTCCGGCCGCCGCCCACAACCAGCTGACCGGCAGCAACCCGCGCGACGGCGCCCGCGTGGCGTCGGCGCCCGCCCGGGTCGAGCTGCGGTTCCTCGCCAAGCCGTCACCAACTACGACGAAGATCACAATAACCGGACCGGACAATGTGGTCGCTGGCGGGACTCCCGCCTTCGACGGCAGTCGAGTGCGGGTGCCGTTCAAGCCGGCCGCCGCCGGGCTCTACATCGTCGGCTACCAGCTCGCCTCGTCCGACGGGCACCCGGTGAAGGGCGAGGTGCGGTTCACCCTCACCACCGGTACCGCCGCCGATCCGTCCGCCTCGCCGTCGGCCGCCGCCAGCACCAACCCGGCCGGCTCGCCCTCGGCCGCCGCGTCGGCTGTCGGCGTACCCTCCGCCGGGCCCGCGTCGGCGACCCCCGGCGGTTCGACGGCCTCCACGGTGCCGGCGGCGTCGGAGCGGTCCGACTCCGGCGGTCGCTGGTGGATCTGGGCGCTCGGTGGCCTGTTGCTGCTCGCCGCACTCGGGGCCGGCCTCGTGTTCCGCCGCCAGCGACGAGCTCGGTAACCCTCTGATCCTCGCCGCTCCCGGTGGGCAGCGTGCGCATCATCCTTTGCTCTGCACCCGCGGATGCGACGGCGGCGGTCGGCGACGAACGGCGGCGGTCGGCGGCGGTCGGCGACCGGTGCAAATTGGGGTGCAGAGCAAAGGCAGGGCGAAGCGGAGCTAGGCCGGCGACGTCTTCTTGACGAGCTGACGAGCTGACGAGCTGACGGGCGACAGTCAGACCAGGCGCAGGCGGGCGGCGCGCATCCGGGTCAGGGTGCGCTCGCGACCGAGCACCTCCAGCGACTCGAACAGCGGCAGACCGACGGTGCGGCCGGTGACAGCGACCCGTACCGGTGCCTGCGTCTTGCCGAGCTTGAGGCCCCGCTCGGCGCCGACCGCCTCCAGCGTCGACTTCAACGACTCGGCGTCCCAGGACTCCAGCGCCTCGAACGCCGCGACGGCGTCGTCCAGCAGCTCGGCGGAACCGTCCTTCATCGTCTTGGTCCAGGCGGCCTCGTCGATCAGCGGCGAGGCCAGGAAGAGGAAGTCGACGTTCGGCACGATCTCGCTGAGAACCGCGATCCGCGTCTGGGCCAGCGGCGCCACGGCGGCGAACGCGTCGGCGTCGAACTCCTCCGGCTGCCAGGGCGGCGGCGCGATGGTTCCGGTACCGGTCAGCCACGGCTGGCAGGCGTCGACGAACTCGGCCACCGGCAGCGCGCGAATGTACTCGCCGTTGAACGCCCGCAGCTTCTTCTCGTCGAAGAACGCCGAGGAGAGGTTGACCTCGTCCAGCCGGAACTCGTCCTCGATGACCGACCAGGGAACGATCTCCCGGTCGCCGGAGGGGGCCCAGCCGAGCAGCATGAGGTAGTTGCGCATCGCGCCGGCGAGGTAACCCTCGTCGCGGTACGCCTCCAGGGCGACCTTGTCCCGGCGCTTGGAGAGCTTCTGCCGCTTCTCGTTGACCACCACCGGCACGTGCGCCCAGATCGGCGGCTTGACCCCGAGGGCTTCCCAGAGCAACTGCTGCTTGGGGGTGTTGGGCAGGTGCTCCTCGGCCCGAATCACGTGAGTGATGCCCATCGTCATGTCGTCGACGACGTTGGCCAGCAGGAAGACCGGCGAGCCGTCGCCCCGGGCGATGACGAAGTCCTCGATGAGCTTGTTCTCGAAGGTGGGCTCACCACGGATCAGGTCGACCACAACCGTCGCGCCCTCGTCGGGCGTACGGAAGCGCAGGGCGTGTCCGGGGCCGGGGCCGAGGCCACGGTCGCGGTGGTAGCCGTCGTAGCCCTGGTACTGCGAGCCGGTGCGGGCCTGCACGTCCTCGCGGGTGCAGTCGCAGTAGTAGGCGCGGCCCGACTCGTGCAGGCGCGCTGCGGCGGCCCGGTGCTCGCCGGCGTTCGCCGACTGGAAGTACGGGCCCTCGTAGCTGCCCCGGGAAATCCCGATCCAGTCCAGCGCGGAGAGGATGCCCTCGGTCCACTCGGGCTTGTTGCGCGCCGCGTCGGTGTCCTCGATGCGCAGCACGAACACGCCGCCCTGCTGCTTGGCGTAGATCCAGTTCTGCAGCGCCGAGCGGGCGCCGCCGACGTGGAACATACCGGTCGGGGAAGGGGCGAAGCGCACACGTACTGTCACGTCCCCCAGCCTACGGCGGTACGCGACTGCTTTCCGCCACCGCCCCCTTGCTCAGGGGACGGAGCGGATCTTGACGACCAGCGCGCTGCCGAGCAGGGTGACCACTGCGGTGACCGCGTAGAGCGTGGGATAGCCGCCCAGGTACACCACGAGCGGGGCGGAGAGCGCCGGGCCGAGCACCTGGGGTGCCGAGTTGGCGATGTTGATGACCCCCAGGTCCTTGGCCCGGTCGGTGGCCCGGGGCAGCACCTGGGTGATCAACGCGGCGTCCACCGAGAGGTAGACGCCGTAGCCGGCGCCGAGCAGCAGCGCGGCGACGATCGCCATCGGCCAGACCGGCGCGACAGCGAGCAGCAGCGCCGCCACCGCCATGATCAGCCCGGAGACGATCACGTAGATCTTGCGGCGGCCGGAACGGTCGGACATCCGGCCGGCGATCACAGCGGTCAGCATCATGCCGAGCGTGTAGAGCAGGATCAGGATCAGCAGGCCGCCCTCGGGGTCGGGGTGGCGCACCCCGTCGCTGAGGAAGTACAGCAGGTAGAGGGTGCCCAGGGCGTTTCCCAGCTGGACCAGGAACCGGGTGATCCAGGCCCAGGCGAAATCCGGGTGTCGGCGGGGGCTGATCCACATCGAGGCGAGCAGCGCCCGCGTCCGGATCGCCGGGCGATGGGTACGCGGCAGTGGTTCGTCGGGGGTGAACAGCGCGAACGGCAGTGACAGCAGCAGGATGGCCACGGCGATGGCCAGGTAGCCGGCGGCGTTGCCGGTGACCACGGCGGTGACCAGCACCGCGCCGAGCACCAACCCGAGCGCCTGCGGGATGCCCACCCACCCCGAGACGCCACCGCGCTGCCGCACCGGGACCCGGTCCGGGATGGCGGCGGTGAGGCTGGCCAGCATCGCGTTGAAGCAGACCTGCGCGGCGACCCAGCCGAGGGCGACGCCGAGGATGGTCCGTTGCTGGGCCAGCAGCACCAGGGCGGCCGCGCCGAGCACGGCCCCGCCCGCCGTCCAGACGTGCCGACGGCCGAACTCGCGGCCGGCGATCCGCAGGCAGGTCCGGTCGGAGAACGCGCCGGCCAGGGGGTTGGCCAGCACCGCTGCCAGCGCACCGAGGCCGGTGACCACTGCCAGCATGTTCTCCTTGTCGCCGGGCGCGATCTGCTCGATCTGCTGCGGCAGCAGCACCTGGATGGGCGTGAAGAACGCCATCCACACGCCGAGGTTGGCCGCGAAGATCAGACCGATCCAGCCGCGCCGCACCGGCACCGTCGGCTCGGCGAGCGCCGCCGGCAGCGACGCCGGCGTCGGGTCGAGGGTGGTCACCGCGCCGACCCCGGCCGGCTGGCCGCGATCACGTCGCGCAACCAGGTGTACGACGACTTCGGCGTACGGGTCTGGGTGGCGTAGTCGACGTGCACCAGACCGAAGCGCTTGGTGAAGCCCTCGGCCCACTCCCAGTTGTCCAGCAGCGACCAGACGAAGTACCCGCGGACGTCCACCCCGTCGTCGACGGCGGCCCGGACCGCCCGCAGGTGCCCGTCGAGGTAGGCGATCCGCTCCGGGTCGGCCACCTGCCCGTCGGCGTCGGGCGCGTCGTCGTACGCGCAGCCGCTCTCGGTGATCTCGATGGGTGGCAGCGCGTCGCCGTAGGTGTCGCGCAGCCAGCCGAGCAGCTCGCGTAGCCCGTCGGGGGCCACCGGCCAGTCGAAGGCGGTGCGTGGGTAGCCGTCCAGCGGCACGAGGTCGAACGGCAGTGGTGAACCCTCCTCGGCAGCCCGTACCCCGGTGGGGTTGTAGTAGTTGACTCCGAGCACGTCGATCGGCGCGCCGATCGTGTCGAGGTCGCCGGGGTGGATGACGCTCGGGTCGAATCCGGGCAGATCCGGGTAGCCGCGGCCGAGCAGCGGGTCGGTGAAGAGCCGGTTGTGCAGCGCCTCGTACGTCGCCCCGGCGGCCCGGTCGGCGTCGCGGTCACCGAGCACCCGCACCGGCGAGTAGTTGTTGGCGATCGCCACCGGGCTGGCGCTGTGGGCCCGCAGCGCGGCGACCGCGAGCCCGTGCCCGAGCAGTTGGTGGTGGGCGACCGGGAAGGCGTCGAACAGCAGCGCCCGGCCGGGGGCGTGTTCGCCCATGCCGTAGCCGAGGCTCATGTGGATGAACGGCTCGTTGAGGGTGATCCAGAGCCGGACCCGGTCGCCGAGCCGGGCGGCGGTCTTCTCGGCGTACTCGGCGAAGCGGGCGGCGGTGTCGCGGTGCAGCCAGCCGCCGGCGTCTTCGAGGGGTTGCGGCAGGTCCCAGTGATAGAGGGTGGCCACCGGGTCGACGCCGGCGGCCAACAACTCGTCCACCAGGCGGTCGTAGAAGTCCAGGCCGACCGGGTTGGCCGGACCGGATCCGGTGGGCTGGACCCGGGGCCAGGCGATGGAGAACCGGTACGCGGAGACGCCCAGGCCGGCCAGCAACGCGACGTCCTCGGTATGCCGGTGGTAGTGGTCGCAGGCCACCTCGCCGCTGCTGCCGTCGCTGATCCGCCCGGGGGAGTGCGCGAACGTGTCCCAGATGGACGGACCGCGCCCGTCGGCGGTGGTGGCGCCCTCGATCTGGTGGGCCGATGTGGAGACGCCCCAGCGGAAGCCGGTGGGGAACTGGGGCATCGGTGCTGTCGACATGCGCCCTCCCGGTCAACGTGAAACGTGTTCGGGACTTTAGAGCGCTCTCGATGAATGCGCCATAGGCCGGCCTGACGCATTCCGCAATGGTTGATCGGCGTGTCTTTTTCCGAACCCGTCCAGGTAAGTCCGATTTAGCGCATAGAGTGCCGATATCGTGGGATGTCCTCACCGGAGGAAAGACGGAAATGATCCTCGTGGAACGCAGTGCGCACGTGGCGGCGCCAATTGAAGTGGTCTGGGATGTCGTGCAGCGGGCCGAGCAGTTGCCGGCCTGGCTGGCCGGGGTCCGAGCGGCCGAAGTGCTCTCGGGAGAGGGCTTCGGGCGGCGACAACTCGTCCAGGCAGGGCGCGGCTCGGCGCATGAGGCCGAGGTGATCGCCTACCAGGAGCCGACGCTGATCGGCTGGCGGGAACGGGCCAAGGGTGCTGGATCTCGGGCGGAGGCGCGCACCGAGATCTACGTCCAGCTCACCGGAGACGAGGAGGAGGGCGGGACGATCGTGCGCCTCATCGTGGTCCGCTGGCCGGCCGGCCCGGTCAAGGCGGCCATGCTGCGCCTCGGACTGCGTCGGGTCGGCGCCGACCTGGAGGACTCGCTGGCCCGGCTCACCGACCTGGCCGCCGTCGGCTGACGAGCGCCCATCCTCCCGGCGTCACCCGCGACGGCGGTGGTCCGGATCCCCGCCAGGGCTCCCGGACCACCGCCGCTCCGTACACCGAAAAGGGCCCGGCGCGGATGCGCCGGGCCCTGCTCAGTGGTGCTGGATCAGCTGTCGCCGCCGGTCTCGCCGACCGGTGCGGCGTTGACATCGTCGATCGCGTACTTCTTGGCGGCCTCGGCCGGCACCGTGGTCGCCACCGCGCCGCTGCGGGCGAGCTGCCGCAGCGTGGCCACCACGATCGACTCCGCGTCGACGTGGAAGTGCCGGCGCAGCGCGTGCCGGGTGTCCGACATGCCGAAACCGTCGGTGCCGAGCGACGTGTAGTCGCCGGGTACCCAGCGGGCGATCAGATCCGGTACCGCGCGCATGAAGTCGCTGACCGCGATCTTCGGCCCGTCCGCCTCGGCCAGCTTCTGCTGGATGTACGGAACCTTCGCCTCGGCGCCCGGGTTGAGGAGGTTGTACTCCTCGGTCTCCACCGCGTCGCGGCGCAGCTCGGTCCAGGAGGTCACCGACCAGACATCGGCGCCCACCCCCCAGTCCTGGGCGAGGAGCTGCTGGGCCTTGAGCGCCCACTGCATCCCGGTGCCCGAGGCGAGCAGGTTGGCCTTCGGACCGTCGACCTGCGGTGCCGGCGAGTAGCGGTAGATGCCCTTGAGCAGGCCCTCCACGTCCACGTCGGCCGGCTCGGCCGGCTGCAGCGTCGGCTCGTTGTAGACCGTCAGGTAGTAGAAGACGTTCTCCTGCGCGTCCCCGTACATCCGGTGCAGACCCTGCTCCAGGATGTGCGCGATCTCGTACGCGAACGCCGGGTCGTACGCCACCACGGCCGGGTTGGTGGCGGCGATCAGCAGCGAGTGCCCGTCTTCGTGCTGAAGGCCCTCACCGTTGAGCGTGGTCCGACCCGCCGTGGCGCCGAGCAGGAAGCCCCTGGCCATCTGGTCGGCCGCTGCCCACAGCCCGTCGGCGGTCCGCTGGAACCCGAACATCGAGTAGAAGATGTACATCGGGATCATCGGCTCGTCGTGCGTGGCGTACGCCGAGCCGGCCGCGGTGAACGAGGCCACCGAACCGGCCTCGTTGATCCCCTCGTGCAGGATCTGCCCGGAGGTCGACTCCTTGTACGACAGGAACAGCTCGCGGTCGACCGAGGTGTAGCGCTGGCCGTGCGGCGAGTAGATCTTCGCGGTCGGGAAGATCGAGTCGAGACCGAAGGTGCGGGCCTCGTCCGGGATGATCGGCACCCAACGCTTGCCGAACTCCTTGTCCTTCATCACGTCCTTGAGCAGACGGACGAAGGCCTGCGTGGTGGCCACCTTCTGCTTGCCCGAGCCGCGCTTGATGTCGGCGAACCGCTCCGGGCCGGGGATGGCCAGCCGCTTCGTGCTGGTGCGCCGGGACGGCAGGTACCCGCCGAGCTGCTCGCGCCGCTCCTTGAGGTACGCCAGCTCCTCGGACTTCTCGCCCGGGTGGAAGTACGGCGGCAGGTAGGGGTTGTCCTCCAGCGCCGAGTCCGGGATGTCCAGGTAGAGCCGGTCGCGGAAGGTCTTCAGGTCCTCCAGCGTCAGCTTCTTCATCTGGTGGGTCGCGTTGCGGCCCTCGAAGTGCGAACCGAGGGTCCAACCCTTGATCGTCTTCGCCAGGATGACAGTGGGCTGACCGGTGTGCTCGGTGGCCGCCTTGTAGGCCGCGTAGAGCTTGCGGTAGTCGTGCCCACCCCGCTTGAGGTTCCAGATCTCGTCGTCGCTGAGCGGCTCGACCATCTTGCGGGTCCGTGCGTCACGGCCGAAGAAGTGCTCCCGCACGTACGCGCCGGACTCCGCCTTGTAGGTCTGGTAGTCGCCGTCGGTCGTGGTGTTCATCAGGTTGACCAACGCGCCGTCGGTGTCCGCGGCGAGCAGCGGGTCCCACTCACGGCCCCAGACGACCTTGATCACGTTCCAGCCGGCACCCCGGAAGAACGCCTCCAGCTCCTGCATGACCTTGCCGTTGCCCCGGACCGGGCCGTCCAGCCGCTGCAGGTTGCAGTTGATCACGAAGGTGAGGTTGTCCAGTTCCTCGCGGGCGGCGACGCCGATCGCGCCGAGCGTCTCCGGCTCGTCCATCTCGCCGTCGCCGAGGAACGCCCAGACGTGCTGCTGGGAGGTGTCCTTGATGCCGCGGTGCTGCAGGTACCTGTTGAAGCGGGCCTGGTAGATCGCGTTCAGACCGCCGAGGCCCATCGAGACGGTGGGGAACTCCCAGAAGTCCGGCATCAGCCGAGGGTGCGGGTACGAGGGCAGCCCACCACCGGGGTGCGACAGCTCCTGGCGGAACCCGTCGAGCTGGTGCTCGCTGAGCCGCCCCTCCAGGAACGCCCTCGCGTACATGCCGGGGGAGGCGTGGCCCTGGTAGAAGATCTGGTCGCCACCGCCCGGGTGGTTCTTGCCCCGGAAGAAGTGGTTGAAGCCCACCTCGTAGAGCGAGGCCGAGCTGGCGAAGGTGGAGATGTGCCCGCCGACGCCGATCTCCGGGCGTTGCGCCCGGTGCACCAGCATGGCGGCGTTCCACCGGACGTACGCCCGGATTCGCCGCTCGACGTGCTCGTCACCCGGGAACCAGGGCTCGCGCTCCGACGGGATGGTGTTGATGTAATCGGTGGTGGTCAGGGGCGGAACCCCGACCTGGCGCTCACGGGCCCGCTCCAGCAGGCGCAGCATGACGTAGCGGGCGCGTTTGGCCCCGCGTTCGTCGATGACACCGTCAAGCGACTCGACCCATTCGCTGGTCTCTTCAGGGTCGATGTCCGGAAGCTGGCTCGGTAGGCCGTCGCTGATCACCGGGCGCTTGCGTTCCGTAGCCACAGGCGTTCCCTCGGTTGTGTGTGGGATAGGTCTCTAGCGCCATCCTGCCCCCTGGTGGCACCCGTCGTCACGTCTAGGTGCCCCCGACGCGATGCTGAACACAGGTACTCGCCGGTAACTTAGCGCGACGACCGTGTGGAACCTGAGCGGTTTGACCGCCGGTCCTACCGTTACCGCCATGAACGGACGCCGTGTCGCGGTCGCCGCGATCATGATCGTTGTCGGGGTGGTCGGCCTGGTCATCGGCGCGGTCGCCCTCGCCTCCGGCAACCTGCCGATGGTCGGACTGGTGGCCCTCGGCGCCCTGGTGGCGGTGCTCGGCGCGGGCCTGCTGCGGGACGCGATCCGCGCTGCCCGCCGGAGCGGCCAGTCCGGACGTCGTCGCCCTCGTTCGGACTCGGACGGCGGCGGGTACGGCTTCTACCCGATGCCCGCCGGGGATGCCGGCAGCGGGCACGTCGGCCGTCAGCGTGACGGTGACCACGACAGCTCCGACGGTACGGAGCCGGCCGGCGGCAGCGGCGACTCCGGGGGAGGCTGGTCCGGATGGGGCTGGTCCGGCGGTGACTCCGGTGGCGGCTGGTCCGGTGGCGGCGACTCGGGTGGCGGTGGCGGCAGTTCCTGACCGCGCACTGCGGCAGAATGCGACGTATGCGCAGCGACGTGATCACCGTCCAGACCGGGTCCCGGCCGACCGTCCGGGACATCACCGCCGAGGCCCAGCAGTTCGTCTCGGGCGAGGGCGACGGCCTGCTGCACGTCTTCGTGCCGCACGCCACCGCCGGCCTGGCGATCATCGAGACCGGGTCGGGGTCCGACGACGACCTGCTCAGCGCCGTGGACGACCTGCTCCCCACCGAGGACCGCTGGCGGCACCGACATGGCTCGCCCGGCCACGGCCGCGACCACGTGCTGCCGGCGTTCATCCCGCCGTACGCCACGCTGCCGGTGCTCGGCGGTCGACTGGCGCTGGGCACCTGGCAGTCGATCTGCCTCGTCGACACCAACGGCGACAACCCGACCCGCCAAGTCCGCTTCTCCTTCCTCCCCGCCTAACCCCGCCCCTGTCCCGGCGATCTTGCACTTACTGTCCCGACACAAGGGACATCCCACTCATCTGGACAACCGAAACTGCAAGATCGGCGCAGCGGGTGCGCGGGTTGGCCCGTCCTGGCCTGATCGGTGAGCTGGCAGTGACGGGCTGTTGCGTACGATGTGGTCGTGACGCGGCAGGTGGGTTCAGCGGTGGGCGGTCCGGTGGATCGGGCCGGTCTCGCCGTCGATGTGGTGCGGCGGATGGCGCACGTCACCGCCGCGTTGCGACACCGGCAGGATTCCGCGTTCGCCGATGTGGGGCTCACCCCGGCGGCGGCCCGGGCGCTGCGGGAGTTGGACCCGGACCACCCGCTGCCGGCCCGGGATCTCGCCGGTCAGTTGGGTTGTGACCGGTCGAACGTGACGGTGTTGGTCGACAAGTTGGAGCAGGCCGGGCTGGTCGAGCGCCGCACCGACCCGACGGACCGGCGGCAGAAGACGCTGGTGGTGACCGAGGAGGGTCGCGTCGTGCGAGCCCGGGTGATCGAGGTGATGTCCGACTCCCGACTCCTGTCCGGGCTGAGCGACCAGGAGCTGAGCACCCTTCGTGACCTGGTCTGGAAGGTGTCCGACGGCGGCTGTCCGGAGTCCCTCGGGCCGGAGTGAGCGCACCCCTGCCGGCCGTGTCCCACTGGGCGAGCAGGCCTTCCGTCGGTAATGCTGTCCGACGTGACCACCCCGCAAGATCTCGACGACCGGTTCCGGGAGACGCTGGCGGCGCTGCCTGCCGCCGAGCGGCGGCGTGACCCCGCCGACCCGGTCACCGACGACGCCCCGCTGACCGGCGCGCAGGTGCTCGACCTGTTCGACGCCCAGGTGACCAGCCGGCAGCTCGACCTGGCCGGCCGCTGGTTGCGCAGCTTCGGGGAGGGTTTCTACACCATCGGCTCGGCCGGGCACGAGGGCAACGCCGCTGTCGCTGCCGCGCTGCGTCCCACCGATCCGGCTCTGCTGCACTACCGCTCGGGCGCCTTCTACTGTCTGCGCGCCGCCCAGGTCGCCGCCGACCCGACGCTGGCCACCGACACCCAGCCGTCCGCCGATCCGACGCGGACCGCCGAGCCCGACCAGGACGCCGGCCGGACGCGGACCGCCGACCCCGACCAGGACGCCGGCCGGACGCGGACCGCCGACCCCGACCAGGACGCCGAGCGAGCGCGGACCGTTGGCTCCGAGCGGTCCTCCGACAGTGAGTCGACAGACGGCGACGCATCGACCCGCGAACCCGAGCCGACCGCCGCTCCGCAGGGGTCCGAATCGGAGTCAGCCGGTACCGAACCGAACGGGGTCGTCAACGGGTTCGCGGCGTACGCCGACGCGGCCCGGGACGTGCTGCGCGGGATGGTCGCGTCCAGCCTCGAACCGATCGCCGGGGGGCGGCACAAGGTGTTCGGCCGGGCCGACCTGGCCATCGTGCCGACCACCTCCACCATCGCCTCGCACCTGCCCCGCGCGGTCGGAATGGGACTGGCAGTGGAGCGGCTGCGCCGGCTGGACAGCGCCGGACGGCGTACCGGGGCCGGGGTGCGGGTCGGTAGCGGAGCGGGGGCCACGCACGCCCCCTGGCCACCCGACGCCATAGTGGTCTGCTCCTTCGGCGACGCCTCGGTCAACCACGCCAGCGCCACAGCAGCCTTCAACACCGCCGGGTGGTACGACCACGCGGGTCTGCGGATCCCGGTGCTCTTCGTCTGCGAGGACAACGGGCTGGGCATCAGCGTCCGCTCGCCGGAGGGCTGGGTCGAGGCGACCCTGCGGGCCAAGCCGGGCATCCGCTACTTCAGCGCGGACGGAGCCGACCCGGTGCGGACGTACGAGGTGGCGGCGGAGGCCGCGGCCTGGGTACGCCGCAACCGCCGGCCGGCGGCGCTGCACCTGCGCACCGTACGGCTGATGGGGCACGCCGGGGCGGACGCGGAGTCGGCGTACCGGAGTTCGGCCGAGCTGGCCGAGGACCTGGACCGGGACCCGGTCGCCGCCACCGCGCGGCTGCTTGTCGACGCGGGCGTGGCGACCGGCGAGGAGTTGCTGGCCCGGTACGACGAGACCGGCTGGCAGGTGCGCCGACTGGCCGAGGAGGTGCTGGGCGAGCCGAAGCTGACCTCCGCTGCCGACGTGGTGTCGGCGCTGGCCCCACGTCGTCCGGTGCGGGTGGCGCGGGCGGTGGCCGACGCCGCGGCGCGGGCCAGCGGGCCGGGCGCGGGCGCCCGGGCGGAGGCGTTCGGCGGCAAGCCGCCGGAGCTGGCCGGGCCGATGACCCTGGCGCAGAGCATCAACGCCGCGCTCGCCGACGGGATGCTCGACCATCCGCAGATGGCGCTCTTCGGTGAGGACGTGGCCGCCAAGGGCGGCGTGTACGGGGTGACGAAGGGGCTGCGCGACCGGTTCGGGGCGGCCCGGGTCTTCGACACCCTGCTCGACGAGACGTCGGTGCTCGGGCTGGGCCTCGGCGCCGGGCTGGCCGGGATGCTGCCGGTGCCGGAGATCCAGTACCTGGCGTACCTGCACAACGCCGAGGACCAGCTGCGCGGTGAGGCGGCCACCATGCGGTTCTTCTCGCAGGGGGCGTTCCGCAACCCGATGGTGGTGCGGGTGGCGGGCCTGGCGTACCAGGAGGGGTTCGGCGGGCACTTCCACAACGACAACTCGGTGGCCGTACTCCGGGATGTGCCCGGTCTGGTGGTCGCGGTGCCGGCGCGGCCGGACGATGCCGCGCCCATGCTGCGGACCTGTCTGGCCAGCGCGGCGGTGGACGGCAGTGTCTGCGTGTTCCTGGAACCGATCGCGCTCTATCACACCCGCGACCTGTACACGGAGGGTGACGGGGAGTGGTTGGCCGGATATCCGGAGCCGGGCGGCTGGGTGGCCGGGCACGTGCCGATCGGGCGGGCCCGGGTCTACCGGGTCGGCTCGGCGGACGACCTCACCATCATCACCTTCGGTAACGGGGTACGAATGTCGCTGCGGGCCGCCGCAGTCCTCGCCGAGGAGGGCGTGGGTACCCGCGTGGTGGATCTGCGGTGGCTGGCTCCGCTGCCGGTGGCCGACATCATCAGGGAGTCCTCGGCGACCGGTCGGGTGCTGGTGGTGGACGAGACGCGCCGCTCCGGCGGGGTCGGCGAGGGCGTGATCGCCGCCCTGGTCGACGCCGGATATGTCGGTGCCGCACGTCGAGTGGCGGGAGTTGACTCGTTTGTACCATTAGGTCCGGCAGCGCGTCACGTACTGGTCTCCGCTGAAGCCATTACCGACGGTGCCCGTACGCTGCTGGCACGGTAAATTCCGTTCCACCCGGTGCGCCACTTGCGCGAAGACCAACAACTGTGTGGACTTTGCCTGACGGCGTCGCACCGACGCCGCGAGCAGGGACGAGATGAGGAGGCACGCGACAGTGAGCGCGACCGCTGGTCAGGCCGCCGACGGGGTACGCAGCCTGGCGGACCGGTTCGGAATCGAACCGGGGATGGTCGTCATGGAGATGGGGTACGACGACGACGTCGACCAGGATCTCCGAGACGCCCTGACCGACCGCTGTGGAGATCTGGTCGACGAGGACACCGACGAGGTGGTCGACGCGGTGCTGGTCTGGTACCGGGACGGCGACGGTGACCTTTTCGAGCTGCTCGTCGATGCCCTCGGCCCGCTGGCCGACAACGGCGTCGTGTGGCTGCTCACCCCGAAGGCGGGGCGTGAGGGGCACGTCGAGCCGAGCGAGGTCGCGGAGTCCGCGCCCACCGCCGGCCTCCAGCAGACCTCGACCGTCAACGCCGGCCGGGACTGGAGCGGCGCCCGTCTGGTGCTGCGTCGAGGGGCCAAGGCCAAGAAGTAGCCAGCGCCGCTCCGCTCGCCCGACGGTCCGCCCACCGCCGGGTAGCAGGCTGACGCCGTCACCCGACTCGACGCGAGGGGAGTTCGCATGCCCATCGAGGTTGGTGCCGAAGCACCCGACTTCGTGCTCAAGGACCAGAACAACCAGGAGGTCCGCCTCTCGGACTTCCGGGGCAGGCGCGCCGTGCTGCTGGTCTTCTACCCGCTCGCCTTCACCGGCACCTGCCAGGGCGAGTTGGGCGAGGTGCGCGACAACCTCGGCGAGTACGTGAACGACGACGTCCAGGTGCTGACCGTCAGCGTCGACTCGGCCTACAGCCACAAGATCTGGGCCGACCGTGAGGGCTACCAGTTCCCGATGCTCGCCGACTTCTGGCCGCACGGTGCCGTCGCCCAGGCGTACGGGGTCTTCAACGACGTGGCCGGCTTCGCCAACCGGGGCACCTTCGTCATCGACAAGACCGGCGTGGTCCGCTTCGCCGAGATGAACGGCCCGGGCGAGGCCCGCGACCAGCAGGGCTGGCGCAAGGCCATCGCCGAAGCGACAAACTGACCGGGTACGCCGTGCGCCCGGGTCGGTGGCGGGCAGGTAAGCTTGCCAGCCACCGGCCCGCCACGGGCGATCCGGGCGCGTAGCTCAGTGGGAGAGCACTCGCCTTACAAGCGAGGGGTCGCAGGTTCGAAACCTGCCGCGCCCACCCTTCAGCACGACGTCGCCGCCCACGAGGACCCGCCCCGGCACGAGCAGCCAGGCGAGGGTCGACGGGTCAGCTGGTGAAGCCGCCGTCCACGTTTACCACCGCACCGGTCACGTAGCCGGCTTCGGGGCTGGCCAGGTGCGCGACGGTGGCCGCGATATCCGCGGGGCGCGCGTACCGGCCGACGGCGGTGAACCCGGTGATCGCCGCCGCGTTCGGTCCGTCCGCCGGGTTGGCGTCGGTGTCCGTCGGCCCGGGGTTGACCAGGTTGACGGTGATGGCCCGTGGGCCCAGTTCACGGGCCAGGCCCCGGGTCAGCCCGACCAGAGCGGTCTTGCTCATCGCGTACAGCGTCAGCCCGGGAAAGACCGCCCGTTCACCGACGTTGCTGCCGATGCTGATGATCCGTCCGCCGTCGCCCAGGTGCCGCAGTGCCGCCCGCGCGGCGACATACGGTGCCCGGATGTTGACCGCGATGGTCTGTTCCACCTCTGCCGAGCCGAGCTCGTCCAGGGCGCCGACCAGGAACACCGCGGCGTTGTTCACCAGGATGTCCAACCGGCCCAGTTCGGCGGCCACCCGGTCGACCGCACCCCGCACGGCGGCCGGGTCGGCGCCGTCCGCCTGGATCGCCAGCGCTCTGCGGCCCAGCGCCTCGATCTGCTTCACCACTATCGCGGCCCGCGCGGCGTCCTGCCGGTAGGTCAGCGCCACGTCGGCCCCGTCCTGTGCCAGGCGCAGCGCGATGCCGGCACCGATGCCCCGGGAACCCCCGGTCACCAGGGCGACCTTCTCGTTGAGTGTCGTCGTCATGCGAACGATCATCTGTCCGCGCCGCCCTCCCGTCTGGCGGCCATCGGACGTCTCGCTCCGACCTCAAGGTCCGATTCCCGCGATCCTCGACGGCCTGCCGACCCGGCGGGCCGCCATGATCCGCGCAACGTCACCGCTCCTGCTGCCTCCCGAGGCGACGAGACAGCAGGATCACCGAAGTTGCGCGGATCTTGCGAGGTGGGGGAGGGTGGGGCGAGCGATTCGGGGAGCGTGTGTGGTGGAACTGGCGGGCATTGGCGCGGTGCTGTTCGACATGGACGGCACCCTTGTCGACTCCGACGCCGCAGTGGAGCGGGCCTGGGAACGGTGGGCCGCCGAGTACGCCGTCGACCCTGCTGCGGCGCTGGCGATCGCGCACGGCAGCCCGGCCGAGCGGACCATCCGCCGGCTGCTGCCCACGCTCGACGACAGCGCGGTAGCCGTGGCTGCGGCGCGACAGCTCGCGTTGCAGTACGACGACCTGTCCGACGTGACGGCCACCCCCGGGGCGCACGAGCTGCTGAACACGCTGGCCCGGCTGGGGTTGCCCTGGGCGGTGGTGACCAGCGCCGACGCACGGCTCGCCGAGGCCCGGCTCGGTGCCGCCGGCATCAAGGCGCCGGTGCTCGTCACTGTGGAGGACGTCAGCGTCGGCAAGCCGGACCCGGAGGGCTACCTGCGGGGCGCGGCGCTGCTGGGCGTACCCGTGGGGCGGTGCCTGGTCGTCGAGGACGCCGAGGTCGGCCTGCGGGCCGGTCGGGCGGCCGGGGCGATGACCGCCGCGCTGAAGGGCCTCGACGGCGACCTGCGTCTACGCGACCTGGCCCAACTGGCGCACCACCTGGAGTCGACGCCGTCGGCACCCTGACCACTGTCAACCAGTGCGCCCTTGAGTCAGGCGAACCGCGGTCAGGGCGATCAGCAGCAGTGTGACGCCGAAGAGCAGGGCGTTGAGGGCGACGGTGGGGTATCCGAGTCGGGGTACGTCGAGGAACGGGTAGAGGTAGCGGCCCTCGGCCCCGCCGACGGCGCCCCGAACCAGGATCACCGTCAGCCACAGCAGCGGGTAGCCGAGCAGGCTGACCGCGTACGCCGGGCGCAGCGCGGCCCGAGGTCGGTGGTTGAGCCACTCGACGGCGGCCAGCGGCGGCACCACGGCGTGCAGCAGCAGGTTGGCGGCGTCGGAGACCAGCCCCCTAGCCTCGGGGGTCGCCACCATGGCGTAGCCGCTCCACGGGTTGGCCAGTACGAGGACGAAGACCACCGCGGTGCCGACGAGGTAGACGGTGAGCGCGGTGCGTACCCGGTCACCGCACCCGACCAGCAGCACCACCAGGTAGGCCAGGTCGACCTGCACAGTGAAGTAGAAGAGCAGCTCGACGGGCTCCTCGCGGGCGGCGATTCCGGCGAGCACCAGCCCGACGGCGAGCACGAGCGCGGTGCTCACCCGCAGGACCCGGTCGCCACCGGCGGACGCTATCACCGCCGCATCGATGGACGCCACGACGAGAAGCGACGCGCAATTCACGGCGCCGGGTCGACTGGTCGTTCCGGCCTGGCCCCCGCCTCACCTCGCCGTGCCTTGGGGATGGCACCTCCCGCCGGGCCGACGGGGGGCAGCGAGGCGTACAGCTTGACCAACTCGGCCAGGTAGCGCTCCGCGGACCAGTCCGTCGCCGCCGCCCGGCCGTCCCGGATCACGGCCCCGCGCAACTCCCGTTCGGTCAGCAGCCGGCTGAGCAGCGCCCCGAACGCTGCCGGACTGGGATCGGCGACCGGTCGGGTGGTGCCGGTGCCGGGCCGTTCGGCGAGCAGAGTGTCCACCATGGCCACCGGCAGTCCGTACGCCTCGGCCTCGGCGAGCACCAGGCCCTGCGTGTCGGTGGTGGAGGTGAACGCGAGCACATCCGCCGCCCGGTAGTGGGCGCCGACCCGGTGGCGTGGCACCGGACGGAGCAGGTGCAGCGCGCCGCTGACGCCGTACCGGCGGGCCATCCGGCGGACCGTGAGCCGGTGCCGCCGGGCCCCGAGCAGCACCAGTCGGGCGGCCGGCAGCTCGCGGCGGACCTGGGCGAACGCGGCCAGCAACAACTCCGGGTTCTTCTCCGGTGTGGCCCGTCCCACAGCGAGCAGCACCGGCGCGTCCGCCGGGATGCCGAGCCGGGCCCGCAGCCGCCGCCGATCGTCGGCGTCGGCGTGCGGTGCGGCGGCCGGGGTCGGCAGGACCACGATCGGGGTACGCCCCGCCATCGTCGCCATCATCGCCGCGGTCTTCGCCGACGGAGCGATCAGGACAGTGGTGTGGGCCAGGAGGGTTCGCCCGAGCGCCGCCAGCCGGGCCTGTCGACCCGGTCCGGGATGGGCGAGCGCCCACAGGTCGAACGCCCGCCAGCGCAGACCCAACCGCAGGCCGGCGTACGCGGCCCCGATCGGGATCTCCGGGTAGTGCGCGGCGTACGCGACGAGGTCGGTGTGCCAGGTCAGTACGGTCGGTACGCCCCGGGTGGCGGCCCAGCGCAGCCCGGCGACGCCGAGTGGGCCGGTGGTGTGCACGTGCACCACGTCGACCGGTGTGCTGGGCGGCCGGGGCAGCGCCAACCGGTACGGCCGGGTCGGCACCGACAGCGAGGGCACCTCACCCGGTCGGCGGCGACACCGGGACAGTGGGCCGGGGCAGTGCAGCACGACCCGGTGCCCGGCGGCGCGCAGCAGCGCCACTGTGGTGCCGACCGAGGTGGCCACCCCCTCCGGGTTGGTGAGGTGGCTGTCGCTGACGTGGGCGATCCGCACGCTGCCATCGTCGCCCGCCCGCGCACCCCCGGCCGTCGCGTCCGCCCCGGGCCGGGCCGGGAAACAGTTGGCGTGGCCGGACGGGTTCTGCTGCACTACCCGCTCGCGACGATGAACGGGGAGACGCTGTGGAGTTGACGTTGACGCCGATGACGGCACAGGAGTTGGCCCGCCTGCTCGAATCACTGGAGCAGGGGTACGCCGAGGACCTGGTGGCGCATCGGGGGCTGACCCCGGAGGCGGCCCTCGACCGGTCGGTCACCCAGATCCGGGAGTCTCTGCCGGCGGGCGCGGCCACCGAGGGCGCCCTGCTGCGGGTGGGCCGGGTCGGTGACACCGAGGTCGGCTGGATCTGGGTGACACTGCCGACGGCCGCCGCCCCGAACCAGGCCTGGATCCACAACATCGAGGTGCACGAGGAGCACCGGGGACACGGGCACGCGCGGCGGATGATCCAGCTCATCGAGGCGGAACTCGCCCACCTCGGCGTGGCCGAGCTGGGTCTGAACGTCTTCGGCACGAACACCGTGGCGATCGGCCTCTACCGCAGTCTGGGCTTCGAGGTCACCTCGCAGCAGATGGCGAAGCGCCTCACCCCGGCGGGCTGAGCTGCCGGCGGCCCCGGGGACGGGTCCCTTCGGCAGGACTGTTCACCTGCCCAGCGGGAACCCGGCGCGGACCGCACCTGGGGAGGAGCGACGGATGACGCACGGCGCCGGACTGACCATCGGTGTGCTCGGCTCGTACGGTGGGCGAAACCTCGGCGACGAGGCGATCCTCACCGGCCTGCTCACCGATCTGCGTACGCAGGAACCGAACGCCCGGATCATCGTCTTCTCTCGGAATCCGGAGCACACCCGGGCCGCCCATCCGGACGTCGAAGCGGTGCCCTGGGAGGGCGTGAGCCGTACCGACTCGGCCCTGGTCCTGGCCCAGCTCGACCTGCTCATCCTGGGCGGCGGCGGCATCCTGTACGACAGGGAGGCCCGCCGTTACCTGCGGGTGGTCCGGGTGGCCCAGGAACGCGGCCTGCCGCTGATCACGTACGCGGTGGGGGTCGGGCCGCTCAGCGACGGGGTGGACACCGGCATGGTCCGGGAGACGCTCTCCAGCGCGACCCAGGTGACCGTCCGGGACCAGGAGTCCCGGATGGTGCTGGAGGAGGCCGGCCTGCTCAATCCGATCACTGTCACCGCGGATCCGGCGTTCCTTCTGCAACCGGAGGAGTTTCCGGCCCACCTGCTGGCCGAGGAGGGTGTGCCGGTCGGCAAGCGCCTCGTCGGGATCAGCGTGCGGGAGCCGGGCCGGGCCGCCGAACGCCTCGACGTGGACGGCTACCACCGGCTGCTGGCCCAGATCGGTGACTTTCTGGTACACCGGATCGACGCGTACGTGCTGTTCGTGCCGATGGAGCGCGACGACATCCGGCACTCCCACGGGGTGCTGTCGCACATGGTCGCCGCCGAGCGAGGTCGCATCCTGCACGGCACCTACTCTCCGCAGCAGGTGCTGGGGCTGATGCGCCACTTCGACCTGGCCGTCGGCATGCGCCTGCACTTCCTGATCTTCGCGGCGATGGTCGGTACGCCGTTCCTGCCCCTGCCGTACGCCGGCAAGGTCTTCGACCTGGCCCAACGGCTCGGCGTGCCGGCGCTACGCGGCGTGGAGCGGGAGGTCGAGGGCCCGCTGCTGGCCGAGGTCGACCGACTCTGGGACGAGCGGGAGCAACGCGCCGAGGCCACCGCACGACGGGTGGCGGAGGTGTGCGACCAGGCGCGGGGCACCTCGGAGGTCACCCGCGGCGTGTTGGAGAGCCTGCGAAGCCAGGCGCTCACCCGCGTCTGAGCGGGCGGTCACACCGCCGGGCCGGTCCACCGGTAGCACCACTCGCGGGCCTCCTCGCGGGCGGTCTCCAACTCGTAGATCTGCGCGTCGGCCAGCCCACCGGAGCCGAGGTGATGGTGGGTCAGCGGCGGACGGCCGTTGCTGTCCAGTTCGACGGTGATGGTCTGCCCGTCCGCCGTGCCGCCGACGAGAAGGATCTGCACGGATGAAGCCATGCGCCCATCCTGCCCGGCCCAGCGCCAGCCCGCAGCGGATAGCGGGGCAGCGGGGCGCCCGGCCCGTGGCTAGGGTCGGCGGATGGAGCAGACGATCGATCCCACGCTCGGTCCGGTGCTCGCCCGCACCGGCGACGAACGCGCCGTCCTGACCTCGTTCCTCGACTTCCACAGGGCCGTTGTGCTGCGCAAACTGCGCGGTCTCTCCGACGCCGACGCCCGACGCCGGCTGGTGCCGTCGGCGACCACGCTCGCCGGGCTGGTCAAGCACCTGACGCTGGTCGAGCGGAACTGGTTCCCGACCCTGTTGGCTCCCGAGCCCGACGACGTCTACCTGACCTCCGAGGAGGACGCGGTCGCCAGCTTCACGCTGGGCGACCAGGAAAGCACCGTCATGCTCACCGAGGCATACGAGCGCGCCTGTGCCCGCTCCCGGGCGGTCGCCGCGAGCATCGACCTCGACCACGTGGTGCCGCACCCGCAGCTCGGTGAGGTGTCGCTGCGCTGGATTCTGGTGCACATGATCGAGGAGACGGCCCGGCACGCGGGCCACGCCGACATCCTGCGCGAGCTGACCGACGGCGAGGCCGGCGCGCTCTGAGCCCCCTGGTCGCCGCACGCCGCCGGTCGTCAACCGGTGGGCAACAGGCCCGGCGGGTACTCCATCCCGTCGTGCGTACAGGCCGCGGCGGCAACCCGCGCCGCGTACCGGGCGGCACGCGTCAGTGGCTCAGCGCGTAACCGGGCGGCGATCAGGCCGGCCGCGAAGGCGTCGCCCGCCCCGTTGCTGTCGACCACCGGCTTTTCCGGGGCGGCGGGTGGCACGGGCACCGCGGTGCCGTCACCCGGGTACAGCTCGGCGCCGTCCGCGCCGCGGGTCACCACCACCGTCCGGGGCGCCAGCCTGCCGGCGAGCGACGGGGCCCGGCCGCCCAACCGCACCCCGCTCAGCAGAACCAGGTCGGCGACCTGCGCGAACGGCTGGTGGTAGGTGTTCTCGCCGTCCCAGTCGTGCAGGTCGGTGGAGAGCACCACGCCCGCCGGAACGGCAGCCCGCACGGCGGACAGCAACGGCACTGTCCAGTCCATGATCGAGAGGTGGACGTGCCGGGCGTCACGGACCAGTGCGGCCAACTCGGCGGCGGAAAATGGTGGACCACCCTGCCACGGGCGCGGGTCGTACAGCGACGTGCGCCGCCCGCCCGGATCCACCAGGTTCACCGACCGGCGGGTGCCGCCCGGGTGCTCGGCCAGCAGCGCCGGCACCTCGGCCCGGGTCAACGCCGCCCGGACCAGCTCACCGGCCGGATCGGCACCGATGGTGTCGACAACCAGTACGCGCAGGCCGAGCGCCCGGGCGGCCAAGGCCACCCCGGCACCGGTGTTGCCGATCCGCAGCTCGATCGGCTCGACGGTGTGGGAATCGGCAGCCGGGAGGGGCAGCGCGGGCACCCGAACCCGTACGTCCACCCCAAGCCCGCCAAGAACCAGCAGATCGATCACGAAGCCGACGCTAGCCCGTCACCCCTCCCACCTCCAGCCCTCCGCGATCTTGCGTTTTCTGTGGCGACAAAAGGTGCACAGTTCGCAGAACGACGACACAAACTGCAAGATCGCGCAGGTGGGCCGGTGGGTGCGGACGCCTGGTCGGGCGGGCCGCCTATTCTGGGGGCGGGCGGCGACTAGGGGGAGCAGGTGCTGGTCATCCACGGGCTGTGGTTGCCCGGCGGCAGCTCGACCGGCGGCCTCGCCGTCTGGGCCGAGGACAGCGCCGCACCGATTCCCGCTGCGCGTTCGGGCCGGCCAGCCCGGGAACGCCCGCATCCGTTCGCCGCCGGGCACACCGACCTGGCCGCCGTCCTCGCCGACGCCGCCGAGCCGAGCCGGCCGGACACCGCGCTCATCACCCTGCCCACGCTGGCGGGCGCGCCGACCGACTCACCCGAGCTGATCAGGACCACCGTCGCACCTGCGGCCCGTGGTCGGCTCACGCTGGCCGGGTGGCGGGTGCCCACACTGGTGTACGCCCCGGACGACGCCCTGTCGCTGCTGCGAGCCCTGGACGACATCCCGGCGGTGTCCGGGGCCACAGTGCGGCACCTCGCCGAGCTGGCCGACTTCGCCGCCGACCTGGTGAGCCGTGGCCGCGTCCTCCCCGGCGTGCGCACGACGACGGTCGACCAGACGCGCGTTGCTGGCGCGACGGCGGGTGACTGGATGCCCGGCGCTGGCGCGACGGCGGCGTCGGGCGGTGCCGGGCAGGTGCCAGCGCAGGCGGTCTGGCGTCCGCTGCTGACCGGCACCGACGCCGCCTGGGCGCGCTCGCTGGCGCTGGCCCTGCCACCCGCCGCCCGAGCCGCCGTCCTGCCGCAGCCCGCTGCCGCGCTGCCGTCCACCGCCGCCGCGCTGCCGTCCTCCGCCGCCGCTGCTCAGGGGTCTACCGGGAGCGCCGTCACCTCCGCTGCGGGGACCGTCGGCTCGGGCGGGCCTGAGCTGACCGCTGCCGCCCTGGTCGCGGATGCGCTGGACGCGTTGACCGACGCCGCCGCGCGGGCCGCGCTGGCGACCACCACGCTGGCCCGGGGGCTGCGCCCGGGTGGTCCGGCGCCGGCCTGGCTGGCCGCCCTCGCCGGCCCGCAGCGGGACTTCACCATCGACCCGGCCGGGCTGTCCACTCTCTCCGCCGAACTGGACGCCTGGCAGCGCGACGCCGCCGGTGGCCCGGTGCGGGCCAGTTTCCGCCTTGTGGAACCGGCCCCCGACGAGGTCACCGAACCGATCCTGGCCACCCGAGCGGTGCCCGCCGACGGCGCGCCGGTGCCGGTGTCCGCCGATGGTGCGTCGGTGCCCGCCGATGGTGCGTCGGTGTCCGCCGATGGTGCGTCGGTGTCCGCCGACGGTGCGTCCGTGCCGGTGCTCGCCGACAGCGCGCCGGTGTCGGTCGGGTCGATCGGTGCCGGGCGCTGGCGGTTGGAGTTCGGGTTGCAGGCCGCGGACGAACCCGGCCTGCACGTCGACGCCGGGGACATCTGGCGAGCGCCGCAGACCCTCGGCGGCCTGGTCGGTCGGACGACCAGCCCGCAGGAGACGCTCCTCGCCGAGCTGGGCCGGGCCAGCCGGCTCTGGCCGGACCTGGACGCCGCGCTGCGCACCGCCGCCCCGGAGGCGATGGAACTCGACGTCGAGGGGGCGCACCGTTTCCTCAGTGCGGGCGCACCGGTGCTGCACGCAGCGGGTTTCGGAGTGCTGCTGCCGTCCTGGTGGCAGCGGCCGTCGGCGCGACTGGGCGCCCGGTTGCGAGCGCGCAGCCGCACCGCGCCGGGCACTGTGGGTGGCGCCGACGCCGGTGTCGGCCTGGACGCCCTGGTCGACTACCGCTGGGAGATCGCGCTCGGTGACCACCCGCTCTCCGCCGAGGAGTTGGCGGCGCTGGCCGAGACGAAGACCCCGCTGGTGCGGCTCCGCGGCCGGTGGGTGGAACTGGACCCGGGGCGGCTCGCGGCCGGGCTGCGTCTGCTCCGCTCCGCGGGTGAGCTGACCGTCGCCGACCTGCTCCGCCTCGGGCTGGCCGACGGCGAGGCCACCGGCGAGCTGCCGGTGCTGGAGGTGATCGCCGACGGGGCGCTGGGCGACCTGCTCGCCGGCGCGGTCGAGCGGCGGCTCACCCCGCTGGACCCGCCACCGGGCTTTCGGGGGACGCTGCGGCCGTACCAGCAGCGAGGGCTGGCCTGGCTGGCCTTCCTGCGCTCACTCGGTCTGGGTGGTGTGCTCGCCGACGACATGGGGCTGGGCAAGACTGTGCAACTGCTCGCGCTGCTCGCCGGGGACCCACCGGAGGCCGGGCCGACGCTGCTGGTCTGTCCGATGTCGCTGGTCGGCAACTGGCAGCGGGAGGCGGCCCGGTTCACCCCGGAGTTGCGGGTCCACGTACACCATGGCGCCGAGCGGGCGCGGGGGGCGGAGTTCATAGCGGCCGCGCACGGCGCGGACCTGGTCCTCACCACCTACTCGGTGGCTGCCCGCGACGCCGCCGACCTGGCCGGCATCGACTGGCACCGGGTGGTGGTGGACGAGGCGCAGGCGATCAAGAACGCGTCGACCCGGCAGGCCGAGGCGGTTCGCGCCCTGCCCGCCCGGCAGCGGGTGGCGGTGACCGGTACACCGGTGGAGAACCGCCTCGCCGACCTCTGGTCGATCATGCAGTTCGCCAATCCGGGTCTGCTCGGGCCGGCCGCGACGTTCCGCAAACGGTTCGCCGAGCCGATCGAGCGGCACGGCGACGCCGAGGCCGCCGAGCGGCTCCGCCGGATCACCGGCCCGTTCGTGTTGCGCCGGCTCAAGACCGACTCGTCGATCATCTCCGACCTGCCGGAGAAGCTGGAGATGGAGGTGCTCTGCAACCTCACCGCTGAGCAGGCAGCCCTGTACCAGGTGGTGGTCGACGACATGCTCGCCCGGATCGAGACCAGCGACGGCATCGAACGACGCGGCCTGGTGCTGGCCACCATGACCCGACTCAAGCAGGTGTGCAACCACCCCGCCCAGTTGCTGCGTGACGGCTCACCGCTGGAGGGCCGCTCCGGCAAGCTGGCTCGGCTCACCGAGATCCTGGAGGAGGTGCTGGCGGCGGGGGAGCGGGCACTGCTCTTCACCCAGTACGCCGAGTTCGGTGCGATGTTGCGGGGTCACCTGTCGGCACGGTTCGGCCGGGAGGTGCTGTTCCTGCACGGTGGCCTCGGCAAGGCCGAGCGGGACGCCCTGGTGCAGCGTTTCCAGTCGGCGGAGGGCCCGCCGCTGTTCGTCCTCTCCCTCAAGGCCGGCGGCACCGGGCTGACCCTGACCGCGGCGAACCACGTGGTGCATGTGGACCGGTGGTGGAACCCGGCGGTCGAGGACCAGGCCACCGACCGGGCGTTCCGGATCGGGCAGCGCCGACGGGTGCAGGTGCGCAAGTTCGTGTGCGCCGGCACTGTCGAGGAGAAGGTGGCCGCGATGATCGCCGACAAGCGGAGCCTCGCCCAACGGGTGGTCGGCACCGGCGAGCAGTGGATCACCGAGTTGTCCACCGGCCAGTTGCGGGACCTGTTCGCCCTGGAAGCCGGCGCGGTGGTCGAGTGACGGATTTCGCCGACTACGGGCGCCCACGTCGGGTCGACGGGGGCCTGCGGGCACGCAGTGCCCGGGGCGCGATCGGCCGGTCCTGGTGGTCGCGGCGTTTCCTGGAGGTGCTGGAGTCGTTCGCGCTCGGCACCCGGCTGACCCGGGGCCGGTCGTACGCGCGGGCCGGTCAGGTGCTCACGCTCGACATCACACCCGGGCGGGTCAACGCGGTGGTGCAGGGCTCCCGGCCGCAGCCTTACCAGGTGTCGATCGCGCTGAAGCCGTTCCCGGCGGCGCTCTGGTCCCGAATCGAGGACGAGCTGGCCGGGCAGGCGTTCTTCAGCGCCCGGCTGCTCGCCGGGGACCTCCCCGAGGAGTTGGAGGAGCTGTTCACCGCCGCCGGCGCGCCGCTCTTCCCGGCGGCCGTGGACGAGTTGACCCAGCGCTGCAACTGCCCCGACTTCGCGGTGCCGTGCAAGCACCTCGCGGCGACGTTCTACCTGCTGGCCGAGGCGTTCGACGCGGACCCGTTCGAGCTGCTGCACTGGCGAGGTCGGTCCCGGGCGGAGTTGCTCGACGCGCTCCGTGCCCGGCGGGCCGCGACCACCGGTGTCACCCCACCGTCCGCACCGGTCGGCTCACCGTCCGGACCGGACGGTGCGGTGTCGACAGTGGACGTCGTCGCCCCGGTCGGTGCCGCTCGGGCGCTCGCCGGGCTGTCGGCGACGCCGCTGGCGGATACGGCGGACCGGTTCTGGTCAGCGCCGGTGCCGCTGCCGGATCGTCCGCCCCGACTGGTGACCGGCACCGACCTGCTGCTGCGCCAGCTCGGAGCGCCGGCCCCGGCCATCGGTGGGCCGGGACTGCTCGAACGGTTGCGCCGCGCGTACCGGGCGTTCGGTCCGGCCGACAGGTGAGCTGTCACGTCCACCGGTGGGGCCGTCCCGTTGAGCGGTTGGACAGTCACGTCCAGCGGCGGCGGAACCGCCACATGATCGCGGCGTTGGCCACCAGCACCACCGCGCAGATCGCGCCGGTGAGTCGACCGGCGAACACGGCTATCGCCGGCAGCGACGCCCACAGCACGATGGTCAACAACATCAGGTAGCGGCCCCTGCGGGCTCGGGCCCTGTGGTCCAGTCGGTTGAAGAAGGCCGGGTCACTTTCCCGGAGCTGACGGGTGATCTGGTCGAATCTGCGCTGATCCTCTTTGCTGAGCATGGCGCTGCCTTCCCCTCACGCGTTCAGCGGTTCGGCGGCATACCCGCTGCGGTGGCGGCTCACGCTCACCCGCTGCTGCTACTTTTCCTCCACGCGAGCGCGCTTCATGTCCGGCTTACCTGAACCTTAAGTTTGCCTTTGGTGGTGAACGACGCCGAAACTGTCGCGTACGGCGGCGTGGTCCGATCCGTGCTCGGCTGCCGCGCGTACGCCCTGCTGGGAAGGTCTGCGGGCAGGTCCATCCCATCGCCCACCGCCGAGGTCGCGCTGAGCGCTGTCTTAAGTGCCCCCACGAGTGGGTTCCGGCCACCTTGAAGGGCCCTGGGGCCTTGGTTACCTTGCCGTAGCAACCCCCTCAGGCAACAGTCGCCGCACCTGCCGCACCTGCCCGGTAGCAGCTTCCGGCGCTCATCAGAAATCGGGATTGGTACATGGCCGACCAGAATGTGCCACCACGTCGACCGCGGGACGACCGCGGTTGGGACGGACATCAGCACCCCAGCGCTGACGGCTACGGCGACCCCCACACGCCCGCGCCCTACGGCTACGACTCGCCCCACCCCTACCAGGGCGGCTACGCCGCGCCGGCCGACCCGCGTGAGCAGTACGCCGGGCAGCCCGCGCCCGCCCCGCGCGGTCCGCAGTGGGTCGGACCGGAGGGCCTCGGCCGTCCGGCCCCGGCACGACCGGCCGGCACCGGACTGCCCACCCTCGACGATGACAACGAGCCGGGTCGCAAGGTCGGCCGACGGAAGGCGATGGTGGCCCTCGGCGGCACCGCCGCCGTCGTCGCCGGTGGCGCGGCACTCGCCATGACCCCGCAGATCCGTGGCCTCTTCGGCGACGAGGCGGCGGCCGGCGACGCGACCGGCAGCACGGTGACCGACGGCACCGCGGCGCGGCCCAGCGGCCAGCAGCCCAGCACCGTGCGTACCTACACCGAGCAGAACGAAAGCTACATGGGTTCGCGGGCCGGTGAGGCGCTGAAGAAGAACGCGCCGGCCGGTGGTCGCACCTTCTCCGGCCCGGCAGCGGCCGCGGCGGCGACCAAGGTGACAGTGAAGACCGTGCTGGCCAAGGACCCGATCCTGCACCTGGCCCGGCGCGCCACCTTCGGCGCGACGCCGGCTGTGGTCGCCGACATCAAGCGCGACGGCATGGACGCCTGGATCCGCGCCCAGCTGGACCCGGAGAAGTTGGAGCCGAGCAAGGGTGAGCTGAAGCTCGCCGAGCTGCCGACCCAGAAGCTCTCCGTGCAGCAGCTGCGTGACCAGCGGGACAAGCTCAACGAGCAGGACGCGCACCCGGAGCGGGAGATGGTCGACGCCACCATCGCCCGGCAGATCTGGTCCAAGCGCCAACTGTTCGAGGTGATGGTCGACTTCTGGAACGACTTCCTGCACGTCGCCGCGGACTTCGACGGCGGCGAGGTGTACCGCAGCTCGTTCGACCAGGACGTCGTGCGCAAGCACGCGCTGGGCAGCTACCCGGAGATGCTGGTCGCCGCGAACAAGCACCCGGCGCTGCTGATCTACCTGAACCAGAAGGACTCCCGCAAGGACGCGATCAACGAGAACCTCGCCCGGGAGAACCTCGAGCTCTACTCGGTCGGCGTCGACGGCGGCTACAAGGAGCCGGACGTCCGGCAGGCCGCCATGTTGCAGACCGGCCGCGGTGTGGACGACAAGGGCAAGTACGTCTTCCGCCCCGAACAGCACTACGTCGGCAAGGTGAAGATCCTCGGCTTCACCCACGCGAACAACTCGGCCGACCCGAAGAAGGCCGAAGCGGCGATCGACGCGTACATCACCTACATCGCGACGCACCCGTCGACAGCGAAGTACGTGGCGCAGAGCCTGGCCACCCGGTTCGTCTCGGACACCCCGCCGAAGTCCCTCGTGGACCGGCTGGCCAAGACGTACACCACGAACAAGGGCATGATCAAGCCGGTCCTGATGACGCTGTTCTGCTCGTCGGAGTTCTGGGCCGGCGTGGGTCAGAAGGTGCGCCGGCCGATGGAGTACCTGGTCGCCACGTACCGCACGCTGGGTGTCTCGCCGGAGGCGTCGCCGAAGCACAACAACGGCGACAGCAAGCGCACCGCGTACGCCCGCGGGCTGCGCCAGATCCACGACAAGATGCGCGAGTTGGGTCAGTCCCCGATGGGTCATCCGACCCCGGACGGCTACCCGGACGTCTACGTCGCGTGGACCTCGGCCGGCACGATGGTCAACGGCTGGAACGAGGCGGGCGAGATCCTCGGCGGCTACCGCACCACCTTCACGTACACGGCGCCGGAGAAGCTGGTCGCCAAGCCACCGGCGACGGCCGGGGCGTACGTGGACGCGCTCTCCCTGCGGCTGGTGGGCCAGAAGTTGAGCACGCGGGAGAAGAACCTCATCCTCGGCGTGGCCGGTGTGGCGGCGACCACCAAGGTCGACGCCACGTTCAACGGGGCCATCACCGCCGTCGCGCGGGCGATCCTCGCTTCCCCCCAGCACCACCTCCGGTGAGGCACCCGATGGAGAAGACTGTGTACAACTCTTTCCCCCTGCACCCCGAATGCCCCGACGTGCGACGGCTGGCCGACAACCCGGCCGAGGCGTTGCTGCGCGCCGAGGCGGACATCGTCGCCGCCGAGAACGCCGCCGAGTTCGACAGGTACCGCACCCTGGAGGACCTGGAGGAGGCCCAGCAGGACGGTCGCGGCGTGACCCGGCGGACCTTCGTCGCCGGTGCCGCCGCCACCGCCACCGCGCTGGCCACCGCCCAGTTCGTCACCACCTCGGCGTCGTTCGCGGCGACCAAGACCGGCACCCTGATCCACGTCTTCCTCTACGGCGGGCTGGACGGCCTGAGCCTGATCGCGCCGGACAACGACGCGGTGCTCAACAAGGCCCGGCCCGACCTGCTGCTCGGCAACGACTCGCTGTCCCTGGGCCGCGGCTTCAAGCTGACCAGCGCGTTCAAGCCGTTGGAGAAGTGGCTCACGGCCGGTCAGTTGGGCTTCATCCCGGCGGTCTCCGACGAGCGGCTGTCCCGCAGCCACTTCCAGGCCGCCGACGCCTGCAACCTGGGTGGGCTGCCCAACGAGACCGGCGGCCGGGGTTGGCTCGACGGTCTGGTCGACAACCTGGGCAAGGGCACCGCGTTCCGCAGCGTCGGCATCGGCAGCACGCTGCCGCGTTCGCTGGTCGGCAACAACGGCGCGCTCTCGCTGAACAACGTCGGCTCCCTGCGGCTCAACGGTGACGAGCGGTTCCGGGCCGCCACCGAGAAGGCCATCAAGGGCCTCTTCACCGGGATCAACCACCCGGTCGAGGAAGCCGTGCAGGAGGGCATGGGAGCGCTGGCCACCGCCCAGAAGCTCGCCGCCAAGCCGTACCAGCCCGCCGAGGGCGTCAAGTACGAGGGCGTCGGCAACGCGTTCCAGCAGCTCGCCCAGTTGATCAAGGGCGGCGCCAACGTCCGGGTCGCCACCGTCGGCATGGGCGGCTACGACACCCACGAGAACCAGGGCACCCGCGAGGGTGGCCAACTGCACCGCCGGCTCAACGAGCTGGCCAGCGCGATGGCCGCCTTCTTCACCGACCTCGGCCCGAAGGCCGCCGACGTGACGATCATGGTGTCCAGCGAGTTCGGCCGTCGGGTCGGCTCCAACAACAACGGCACCGACCACGGACACGGCGGTGTGGTCACCCTGCTGTCCGGCAAGAAGCTGGCCGGTTCGCTGCTGGGCACCTGGAACGGTCTGGACAAGCTGGACTCCGGTGACGTGCCCGAGTACAACAACATGTTCAACGTCTACGGCGCCGTGGCGCAGGGCCGGTTCGGGCTCACCAACGCGGAGGTCGACAAGGTCTTCCCCCGCCAGAAGTACGCCCCGATGAAGCTGTACGCGTGACGCATTCGCACACCCACGCCGCCGGCCGTCGTACCGGGACCTCGTCCCGGCACGGCGGCCGGTCGGCTGCACCCGTACCCCCGCAGATCCCGGACCGGCGCGGACCCGGCGGCCGACGGCTGCTGGGTGTGCTGCTCCTGGTCGGCCTGCTCGCCAGCGTGCTGCCCTGGTGGCTGGGCACCCCGGCCGGATCGCTGCGGACCACCGCGGCAACAGTCACCTCGGCCGGCCGGATCACCGGCCTGGTCGCCGGCTACCTGCTGTTGGTGCAGGTGCTGATGATGAGCCGACTGCCGGTGCTGGAACGGTGGATCGGCGGCGAGCACATGGCCCGCTGGCACCGGGACATCGGCGCCACCCTGCTGGTCACCGTGCTGGCACACATGTCGCTGATCCTGGTCGGCTACGCCGACCTGCGTAAGCAGTCGATCCTCGCCGAGGTCGGCACGTTGCTCGGCGACTACGAGGACATGGTCTCGGCGTTCGTCGCCACCGGCATCATGATGCTCGTCGGGTTCAGCAGCATCCGGGCGATCCGGCGGGCGTTGCCCTACGAGATGTGGCACCTGCTGCACCTGTCCAGCTACCTGATCCTGCTGCTCGGCTTCGGCCACCAGTTCGCCCACGGCGCGCAGCTCTACCGGCCCGGCCCGGTGCGCACCGGCTGGATCGCGCTCTACGTGCTGGTGGTCGCCGCCCTGCTCTGGGGCCGCGTGATCGCGCCGCTGGCGTTCAACCTGCGCTACAAGCTGCGGGTCGCCGACGTGGTCGCCGAGAGCCCCGACACCATCTCCATCTACCTCACCGGGGAGCGGCTCGGCCGGCTGGCGATGCTCGGCGGCCAACACTTCCGCTGGCGGTTCCTCACCCGGGGCTGCTGGTGGCAGTCGCACCCGTTCTCCGTCTCCGCCGCCGCCAACGGCCGCTGGCTGCGGGTCACCGTCAAGGTGGTCGGCACCCACACCGCCGACCTGCGCGACCTGGAACCGGGCACCCGGGTCTGGGCCGAAGGCCCGTCGGGCACCTTCACCGCCGCGCACCGGCTCGGTGAGCGGGCGCTGCTGATCGCCGGCGGCAGCGGCATCACCCCGATCCGGGCCATGCTGGAAGAGCTGCCGCCGGGCGCCGCGCTGATCTACCGCGCCCGCACACCGGCCGACGTGCTGCTCAGCCGCGAGTTGGACTGGCTGGCCCAGGAACGCCACACCTCCGTCTGGTACGTCATCGGCTCCCGCGACGACCCCGGCCCCCGCCAGTTGATGAGCCCGGACGGGCTGCGGCAACTGGTGCCCGACGTGGCCCGCCGCGACGTCTACCTGTGCGGGCCACCCGGTCTGGTGGAACAGTCGGTGCGGGCGCTGCGGCGGGCCGGCGTGCCCCGACGGCAGATCCACCTGGCCACGTTCGAGCTGTAGGAAGGGCATCCCCATGCGTCGCGCGCTCCTCGCGATCACCGGCCTGGCCGCCAGCACCACCGCGCTCGTGGTGTTCAAGGGCTCGCCAGGCACCAGCCAGGTCGCCCAGAACCTGCCGACAGCGCAGCCGGTCAACCCCTCCGGGGCGGGCACCGACCCCGGTGCCCTCGCGGATGCGCCGGGCACCGACCCGGCCGGCGGCACGCCGACGTCATCGGCAAGCGCCAAGCCGTCGACGTCGCCCAAGCCCGGCAAGACCACCGCGCGCCCGTCGGGCACCAAGACGACGAAGGCACCCAGCGCTCCGCGGACCACCACCAAGGCACCCCAGTCGACCACCCGGCGGATCGACGGAAACGGCTTCGACGCGGTTGAGGGCAGCCAGAAGTACGGGTACGTGCTGGTGCAGATCGTCGTCTCGGGTAACCGGATCGTCGACGCCGTCGCGCTGTCGCTGCCCAGCGGGGGTGAATCCGACATCCACAGTGGCGACGTTCGTACCGCCTACGACGGCAGCGGCGCCGAGGTGGTGCAGAAGCAGAGCGCCAACCTCAACACCGTCTCCGGTGCCACAGCCACCAGCGACGCCTACAAGCAGTCGCTGCGGTCCGCCATCGAGCAGGCCTTCTGACGTGCGGGCCACGCTGACCCGACCCGGGCTGTGCCGGGTCGAACAGATCATGGGTACGACGATCACCCTGGACCTCGCCGACGATCTGCCACCGGCGACAGCGCGCGAGCTGGCGGACGAGGTCTTCGCCTGGATGCACGAGGTGGACACGCGGTTCAGCACCTACAAGCCGGACAGCGAGGTGTGCCGCTTCGACAGGGGTGAGGTGCTGCTCTCCGAGGCGTCAGCGGACCTGCGGTACGTGCTGGAGACCTGCGCCGACCTGTGGGGCGCCACCGACGGGTTCTTCGACGCGTACGCCACCGGTCGGCTCGACCCGTCCGGCTACGTCAAGGGCTGGGCCGCTCAGGTCGCCTCGGACCGCCTCGTCGCGGCCGGGGCCGTCAACCACTGCGTGAACGCCGGCGGCGACGTACGGGTGCGGGGCCTGTCGCCGTCCGGGGAGCCGTGGCGTATCGGCATCCGGCACCCGTGGGACGCGATGGCGGCCTGCCTGGTGCTCAGCGGGACCGACCTGGCAGTGGCCACGTCCGGCGTGTACGAGCGGGGCCGGCACGTGCTGGACCCGCGCCGGGGCGCACCGGCCAGTGGGCTGCGCTCGGTGACGGTGGTCGGCACCGACCTCGGGGTGGCCGACGCGTACGCCACCGCAGCCCTCGCCATGGGCACCCCCGGCCTCAACTGGCTGGCCCGCCTGGACGACCACACCCACGCGGCGATAACCGACAACGCCCGCCAATACCACTCCGCCAACCTCCCCCTAATCGACTAGCCCCCGCACCCCCCGCCCCCCGCGCGCCCCCCGCGCGCCCCTCCGCTCCCCGCGATCTTGCAGTTTCGGTTGCTGGCTTGTCCCGTTATGTAGAGATTGTCGGGACAGAAAGTGCAAGATCGACGGGAGTTTGGGGTGGGGGTCGCGGTGACCGACTAGCGGAGGGGGCGGTGGGTGCCGGCTGGGCGGGAGCCGGTGGGGCGTGGGCGGCCGGGGCGGGACCCGGACGGGCGGGTGCCGGCCCAGCGGCGCCCCGGGTGGCTGCGCCGGGGCGGCTCGGTGCCGCCGGGATGAGGCGCTCTGTCGTTTGTGGACATCGTTCCCCCGTTCGTGGCGCGCGTTCGCACCGTCCCCCTGTCAACGAGGACCGACGCCTCGGCGACGCTGTCGGGCACCGGATCGAATCGTCGACCGGGCCGGTTCACATGCCTCGTCGGGGCAGCGGCAGGTGACCGGGGAGCAGGTCGGGGGCGAGCGTCACCCCGGCGGCGCGTAGCGCCCCGATCAACGTGTTCTGCACGAGGTACGAATCCGGAAGCTGCCAGCGTGCCTGCTCCGGGGCGACCGCCCAGCGGACAGTGCCCTCCGGCAGCCGGGTGGGCGGCGCGGGGATCCACGAGCCCGGCCCGTGCCGGACCACGTGGAAGCAGTGCTCCAACTCCGGCCGGAGCGGGTCGCCGGGGCGGACCAGGAACATCCACCGCCCGGTGGGCGTGACCAGCACCGGTCCGCGTACGCCGGTGCCGGCCGGGTGGATCTGGACCGCGTCGAGCACGTGTCGGCCGAGGTGGGCGGGCACCTCCAGCACGTCGAAGGCTCGGCCGGTGGGCAGCAGCACCCCGTGTGGTCGGCTCCGCCACCAGGTCGCCACCCGGGCCGGGTCGGCGCTGGCGGCCAGTTCCCAGTTCTCCAGGGCGGGGTGGCAGCCCACTGTGGGACAGCCGGCCCGCCCGCAGACGAAGCGGCTGCGGGCCAGACAGGCGCCCGGCGTGACTTCCCAGCCGTGTACCGCGTACCGGATGGCGACCCGGCGCAGCCGGACCCGTTCCAGCGGCGACAGTTCGGCAACGCGCGGTACGACATTCCCCCACATGTGTGCCAACTCCTCTCGTCGGGCCCGGCGTTCGCCAGGTCGCATGTCGAGCACCGTCACTGCCGTAACCCACGATCGTTGAGGTTGACGAACGGCTCGTGCAACTTGCACGAAAAGTACGAGGACCAGCTGTACGGCTGACGTACATCCTGTGCGACCAGCGAAAACCTGAAAATGAACGGCAGTCGCCGCACCCGCGGACATCGCCCCGATTCGATTGATCGTCGGTGGCAGGGGAGGATGGGGAGATGGACGAGCTACCCATAGGACGGCGAGTGGCCTACTGGCGGGGGCGACGCAAGATGTCGCAGCAGGTCTTCGCGGACCGGCTGGGCAAGTCCAAGAGCTGGGTGGACAAGGTCGAACGCGGCGTCCGACGGCTGGACAAGTTCTCCGTCCTCTACGAGATCGCCGACATCCTCCAGATGGACGTGCAGCTGCTCATGGGCAAGGACCCGGAGCGGCGCGCCGACGCCCTCAACTGCATCGACCAGGTCGAGGTGCAGGAGATCCGGGCGGCGCTGGAACGCTACGACTCGATGAGCGCGTACTTCGACGCGGCGCCGTACCCGCCGCCGATGGACGACATGCGCAAGGCCGTCAACCACGCCTGGCTCACCTACCAGTACGGCCGCTACGGAATGCTCACCCGGGCGCTGCCGAAGCTGCTGCGCGACGCCCAGGCGGCCGACGCCGCCTACGGCGGTGAGCAGGCCGCCGAGGCGGCCCACCTGCTCGGCCAGGTCTACCAGATCGCCTCCTCGGTGCTGCGCAAGCTCGGCGAGTGTGAGCTCGCCTGGTTGGCCGCGGACCGGTCGATGGCGGTGGCCCAGCGGGCCGACGATCCGCTGCTCGCCGGGATCGCCACCACCCGGGTGTGCAACGCCCTGGTCGCGATGGGCCGGGCCCGCCCCGCGCTGGAGCTGAACGTCCAGATCGCCAACCGGTTGGCACCGGGTGGCAGCAACGAGGTCTCGCCGGCCCGCCTCTCCGTCTACGGGATGCTGCTGCTCCAGGGGGCGATGGCCGCGTCCCGCATCGGTGACTCGGCCAGCGTCGACGACCTGATCAACTGCGCGCAGGAGGCCGCCACCCTGCTCGGCGGCGACCACAACCACTACTGGACGTCGTTCGGCCCGACGAACGTCGAACTGCACCGGGCCGCCGCCGCTGTGGAGCTGGGCGACGGGGGGCGGGCCGTGGAGGTGCACCAGCTGCGCATCGCGGAGCCCTCCTTCAACGCGCTGCTGCCCGAGCGTCGCGCCCACCACCTGCTCGACATCGCCCGCGGGTACGCCCAGATAGGTGACGTGGCGAACGCGGGCGAGATGCTGCTGCTCGGTGATCGGCTCGCCCCGTCGGAGATCCGCTGCCGGCCGATCGCGCACGAGGTGATGTCCGACATCCTCCGTCGCACACGTGGTGCGCCGCCTTCTCCGGTAGCGGAGTTGGCTGAGCACATGGGAGTAGGGGTATGAGCGCGGAGCCGGTCTGATGGCCGGCGCAGCGCACAACAACGGGCACCGCGAGGTGCTCTACGTCATCGCCTGCGGTTCGCCGCTGGCCCGGCACGTCGGCCGTCTGGTCGACCTCGCCCAACAGGACGGTTGGGACGTCTGCGTGGTCACCACGCCGGACGGCGCGAAGTTCGTCGACCAGTCGGCCCTGATTCGGCAGACCGGCCACCCGGTGCGGACGCACTACAAGAACCCCGGTGACCCGGACGTGCTGCCACCCGCCGACGCCATGATCGTCTGCCCGGCCACCGTCAACACCGTCAACAAGTGGGCGGCCGGGATCACCGACACGCTGGCGCTCGGGCTGTTGGTCGAGGCGCAGGGCAAGGGCGTCCCCATCGTGGCGGTGCCGTACACCAACGCGGCGATGGCCTGCCACCCGGCGTTTCGTGCCGGGGTGGCCCGGTTGGCCGAGTGGGGTGTCACAGTGCTGTTCGGCGACGATGTGATCGCTCTGCATCCGCCCGGAACGGGGGAACAGCACCTGCACGCCTTCCCCTGGGCGATGCCGCTGGCCGCGTTGCAGACCGTTTCCTGGAGCGCCGCCTAGCGCATCCGGCAGATCTTCCACACGACGCGGCCGGGCCAGGTGTCACCGCCCGGCGGCCCCGACGCCGGTAAGCTGGCCCGCCGTGAGCACAAGCGGATCCGCCCCCACAGTCAGCGACGTGGTGGCCGCGCTGGAACGGCGCTTTCCGCCGGTCTGGGCGGAGGAGTGGGATCGGGTGGGCCTGGTGCTCGGTGAGCCGGCAACCCCGGTCCGCCGGGTGCTCTGCGTGGTCGACGTGGTGCCCGAGACTGTCGACGAAGCCCTCGCCGCCGACGCGGACATGATCGTCGCGCATCACCCGCTGCTGCTGCGCGGGGTGTCGTCGGTCGCCGCGACCACCTTCAAGGGGCGGATCATCCACCGGTTGATCCGGGCCGGGGTGGCGCTCTACGCGGCGCACACCAACGCCGACGTGGCCTCCCCGGGCGTCTCCGACGCCCTCGCCGCCCGCTTCGGGCTCACCGGTCTGCGCCCACTTCAACGACCCGCGCCCGGCTCGCCCGCCCACGGCGACGACAGGGGTTTCGGCCGGATCGGCGAACTGCCCGAGCCGATGACCCTCGCCGAGCTGACCCGGCACGCGGCAGCGGTGCTCCCCGTCACGTCCTGGGGAGTTCGCGCGGCGGGGGATCCCGGGCGTATGGTTCGTACCCTCGCCGTCAGCGGCGGGTCGGGGGACAGCTTCCTCGGCGCCGCGACCGCCGCCGGGGTGGACGCGTTCCTCACCGCCGACCTGCGGCACCACCCGGCCGGCGAGCACCTCGCCGCCGATGGTCCCGCCCTGATCGACGCCGCCCACTGGGCGACCGAACGACCGTGGCTGGACGACCTGGCCGCCTTCCTCCGGGAGGCGCTGGACGTCGAGACGCTGGTGTCCGACCTGGACACCGACCCGTGGACCGTGCACGCCGCCGCACCCGCTGTGGACGACAAGGAGCCCGACCGTGAAGGCTGACCCCAAGGTGCAGCGCCGCCTGCTCGACCTCCAGGCGATCGACACCAACCTCGCCCAGCTCGCCCACCGCAGGCGAACGCTTGCCGAGCGGGCCGAGCTGGAGTCGCTGGCTCGGGAGCTGTCGTCGATGGAGGACGAGCGGGTTCGCGCCCAGGTGGCCGTGGACGACCTGGACCGGGACATCGCCCGCTTGGAGAAGGACGTCGAGCAGGTCCGGGCCCGCAAGGAGAAGGACGAGAACCGGCTTGCCGCCGGCACCGGCCCGGCCCGCGAGCTGGAGGCGCTCCAGCACGAGCTGGTCTCGCTCAAGCGCCGCCAGGGCGACCTGGAGGACGCCGAGCTGGAGCTGATGGAGCAGCGGGAGACCGCGCAGGGCGTCCTGGACGGCGTGGAGCAGCGGCTGGCCGAGACCCGGGACAAGCGGGCCGCTACCGAGCAGCGCCGCGACGAGGCGCTGGCCGAGATCGCCAAGGAGGAGGAGTTCAAGCGGGGCGCCCGTCAGCCGCTCGCCGCCGACCTCCCCAGCGACCTGGTCAACCTGTACGACAAGATCCGCGAGGACACCGGGTTGGGCGCCGCGCTGCTCACCGGGGGCCGCTGCGGCGGGTGCCGCCTGGACCTGTCCGGCGCCGACCTGGCCCGGATCCGCAAGGCCGCCCCCGACGACGTGGTCCGCTGCGAGGACTGCCGACGGATCATGGTCCGCACCAACGAGTCGGGCCTGTAGGTCGTGGCGCCGCGCGTGGTCTCCATGGAGGCCGACGGTGGGTCCCGGGGCAATCCCGGCCCCGCCGGTTACGGCGCTGTGGTCCGCGACCCGGAGACCGGCGAGGTGCTCGCCGAGCGCTCCGAGTCGCTCGGCACCGCCACCAACAACGTCGCCGAGTACCAGGGCCTGATCGCCGGGTTGACCGCCGCCGCCGAGTTGGGCGCCGCCGAGGTGGACGTCCGGATGGACTCCAAGCTGGTGGTCGAGCAGATGTGCGGCCGGTGGCAGATCAAGCACCCCGGCCTGCGGCCTCTCGCCGCCCAGGCCGCCGCGCTGGTGGGCCGGTTCGCAGCGGTCCGGTTCAGCTGGATTCCGCGCGAGCAGAACCGGCACGCCGACGCCCTCGCCAACGCCGCCATGGACGCCGCAGCGGGTCGTCCCCCGGCGACCGCGGCCCCCGCCCGTCCCGCGACGACTGCGGCCCCCGGCCAGCCCTCGACCCCGATCATCGGCAGCGACCCGGCGACCGCGCCGGCCTCCTGGGAGCCACGGCCGACCTTCACCGCCACCCGGCTCATCCTGGTCCGGCACGGCGAGACCGCCTACACCGAGCAGCGGCGCTACTCCGGGCGCGGCGACGTGCCGCTCTCCGAGCGTGGCCGGGCCCAGGCCCGCGCCACCGGCACTCGGGTCGCCGAGTTGGCCCCGTCCGTCGCGGCCGTGCTCAGCTCACCGTTGTCCCGGTGTACGGCCACCGCGGCGTCGATCGCCGAAGCGCTCGGCGGGGACGTGCCGGTCCGCACCGAGGACGACCTGATCGAGTGCGACTTCGGCCAGTGGGAGGGGCGCACCTTCGCCGAGGTGCGCCAGCAGTGGCCGGGGGAGATGGACGCCTGGCTCGCGTCACCCCGGATCGCGCCGCCGGACGGGGAGTCGTTCACCCAGGTCGCCGAACGCGCGCACCGGGTCATCTCGGGGCTGCTCACCGCGTACCCCGGTGAGACAGTGGTGGTCGTCTCGCACGTCTCGCCGATCAAGCTGATGCTGCGCGACGCCCTCGCGGCCGGCGACGGTTTCCTGCACCGGCTCTTCCTGGACGCGGCCGGCATCTCGGTGCTCGACATGTGGCCCGACGGCGGCGTGGCAGTGCGCACTGTCAACGACACCGCCCACCTCGCCACCCTCGACTGAGCCGCCACACCCTTCGTTGGTAACGGCCGGTCGGCCGCGCCGTTCGGCGCAGCCGGCCGGCCGTTCGGCGCAGCACCCTTCGAACGGGTCAGGTGACCGCCATCACAGAGTCGTAGCCTCCGGCCGTTACATCGAGAGCCACGACTCCCCGGAGGTGTGTCAGATGGCTGCACCCGAACCGGAGGCGCCGCCCACGGCGCCGACCAGGGCGAAGGACCACAGCCCCTGGAACTGGTTGCTCTTCATCCCCATCGTGGTGCCGCTGATCCCGGCGTTCTTCAATGGCGACTCGCCCCGGGTCTTCGGCTTCCCGCGCTTCTACTGGCTGCAACTGGCCTTCATCCTGCTCGGCGTCGGCACCACCACGTTGGTCTACCAGATGACGAAGAAGCGGGGAGGCCGCTGATGTGGCGCGACCATCTCACCGAGATCATCGTCTTCTCCCTGCTGTTCCTCCTGGTCAGCGTGATGGGCTTCGTGGCCGCCCGCTGGCGGGCACCGAAGGACATGGCGCACCTGGACGAGTGGGGGCTGGGCGGGCGCAGCTTCGGCGGCTGGATCACCTGGTTCCTGGTCGGCGGTGACCTCTACACCGCGTACACCTTCGTGGCGGTGCCGGCGTTGATGTTCGGTGCCGGCGCGGCCGGGTTCTTCGCCGTGCCGTACACCATCGTCATCTACCCGCTGGTCTTCCTGGTGCTGGTGCGGCTCTGGTCGGTGTCGCACCGGCACGGGTTCGTCACGCCTGCCGACTTCGTCCGCAACCGGTTCGACTCGCCGGTGCTGGCGCTGCTGATCGCCATCACCGGCATCGTCGCCACCATGCCGTACATCGCGTTGCAGCTGATCGGCATCGAGGCGGTGCTCAAGACGATGGGCGTCACCGGCGACAACGCGCTGGCCCGGCACCTGCCGATCATCATCGCGTTCGCCATCCTGGCCGCCTACACGTACCAGTCGGGGCTGCGCGCGCCAGCGCTGATCGCGTTCGTCAAGGACAGCCTGATCTACATCGTGATCCTGGTGGCGGTCATCTACCTGCCGTACAAGCTGGGCGGCTGGGGTGACATCTTCGCCGCCGCGGACGCGAAGTTCGACGCCTCACCCAACCCGAACGACGGCATCCTGCTCAACGGCAACAACCAGCTCCAGTACGTGACACTGGCGCTCGGCTCGGCGTTGGCGCTCTTCCTCTACCCGCACAGCATCACCGGCGTGCTGGCCAGCAGGAACCGCGACGTGATCAAGCGGAACATGTCGGCGCTGCCCGCGTACAGCCTGCTGCTCGGGTTGATCGCGCTGCTCGGCTACATGGCCATCGCGGCCGGCGTGAAGCCGCTGCCCGGCAACTCGGCCGGCTCGGTGGACAACAACACCATCGTCCCGCTGCTGTTCGACCAGCAGTTCCCGGACTGGTTCGCCGGTGTCGCGTACGCGGCGATCGGCATCGGCGCGCTGGTGCCCGCGGCGATCATGTCGATCGCGGCGGCGAACCTGTTCACCCGCAACATCTACAAGGAGTACCTGAAGCGCGACGCCTCCCCGGCCCAGGAGGCGAACGTCTCGAAGATCACCTCACTGGTGGTGAAGGTCGGCGCGGTGGCCTGCATCGTCTTCCTCGACCCGCAGTTCTCCATCGACCTCCAGCTGATCGGTGGCGTGATCATCCTGCAGACGCTGCCGGCGGTGGCGCTGGGCCTCTACACCCGGTGGTTCCACCGCACCGGCCTGATCGTCGGCTGGGTGGCCGGCATGGGGTTGGGCATGTGGATGCTCTACCAGGTGGCCAGCCCGACCCGGAAGCACTTCGGCGGCTCGGCGTTCCCGCTGTCGGAGTTCGGGTTCGACACCACCCGGACGATCTACGTCGGCATCGTGGCGGTGGCGGTCAACCTGGCCGTGGCGGCGCTGGTGACGCTCGCGCTGCGGGCCGCGAAGGTCGAGGAAGGAGTCGACGGCACCGAGCCGGACGACTACTTCGCCGACGAGGGCGACCCACGGGTCACCCCGGGCACCGACCGCGACGCCGACTCGGCCCGCGAGCCGGTCGCGTGACCTGAGGTACGCCCGGGCGCCGACGTCGGTCGGTGCCCGGGCGTACCTGTTCCGCCGTGGCGGCCGTGTGGTGTCTCCGCCGGCAGCCGCTTGCTCAGGTTGCGCGGGATCGGCTGTCGAGCTGATGTCGTAGACGATTCAGGCGCCGCCTGGCCTCGCCGATGGCCGTGGCGGGGCCTGGTGGCCGTGGCGGGTCCTGGTGGGCTGTGGCGGGGCTTGATGGCCGTGGCGGGGCCTGGTGGGCTGGCGGCTCCGGCGGGCCGGGCGGTTTTGCCGGCTTCGCCGCCAAGATCATGCTCGATCATCGTTGTAGTGGTGTCGGACCGCGCGGGATGCCACTACAACAAGGATCTTGCGCGATCTTGGCGGTGGAGGGGGCTGTCGCGACCTGGTTCGCCGCGCAGCGTGGTGGTGGCCGGCGGATGCGCATTCGGCGACGGGAGCCACGCCACTGGCTGGGTTAGCGGGGGCGGTTGCGGTTTATCAGGGCCTGGTTGAGGCGGCCCAGTAGGGCGGCCAGGGTGGCGCGGTCCTCGGTGGTCCAGTCGGCCAGCATGTCGCCGTAGAGCCGGGTGCGGGCGGCCTGGACGGCGGCCATCCGTTGCAGACCGGCCGGGGTGGGGGAGATGACGGTGCCGCGGCCGTCGGACGGGTCCGGGGTGCGGGTGATGAGGCCATCGCGCTGAAGCGCTGACACCTGTCGGGTGACTGTCGAGCCGTCCAGGTTGAGTCGGGCGGCGAGCGCGGAGACGTTCTGCGGGCCGGCGTCGGCCAGGTGGCGCAGGATGACGTACGCCGCGCGGTCCAGCACCCGGTGCTCGGCGGTGCCGGTGGCCCGCCGGGTGGCCTCGCCGAAGCGCATCAGCAGGGCCACCTCGGTCTCGATCCGCCCGAGGGTGCTCTCGTCATGGTCGTCGCTCATAGCTGTATGATACAGAATAAGTACCTGTACGATACAGCTATCTGAGGAGTCGGAGTGGATCGGCGTTCCGAACCGAACCGCAGTGCCATCTACGCCACCACGCTGGTGGCCTTCCTCGCCATCGCCGGCATCGCCGTCGTCGACCCGATCCTGCCGGCCATCGGCGAGGCGATCGGCGTCACCGCCTGGCAGGTCGAGCTGCTGTTTACCGCGTACATCGCGGTCATGGCCCTTGGGATGATCCCGGCGACGCTGGCCAGCGGCCGGTTCGGCTTCAAGCCGGTGCTCATCACCGGCGTCTCAGTGGTCGGCCTCGCCGCGATCCTCGCCTCGTTCAGCGACACCATCGTGCAGCTGTCAGTGCTGCGCGGCGTCTGGGGGCTGGGCAACGCGATGTTCTTCGCCACCGCCATGGTGGTGCTGGTCAACCTGGCCGTCGACCGAGAATGGGTGGTGGGCCTCTTCGAGACCGCCCTCGGCCTCGGCTTCGCCGTCGGACCGCTGATCGGTGGCCTGCTCGGCGAGGTCAGCTGGCGGCTGCCGTTCTTCGTCTGCGGCGTCTTCATGGTCCTCGCCCTCGGCGTGGCCTCCCGCAAACTCCGCGAGCCCACCAACCGGCAGGCCCCGGTACGCGTCGGCCAGATCTTCGCCACCTACCGCCGGCCGGCGTTCATCGCCCTCTGCGTGGTCACCGCCGCGTACAACTTCGTGTTCTTCGTGGTGCTCGGCTACACGCCGCTCTTCCTCGGCCTGGACGTCATCCCGCTGGGGCTCGCCTTCACCGGCTGGGGGCTCGGCCTGGCCGCCGGCATCATGGTGATCGGCCACCGGCTGGCCCACCGCATCGGCGCGGTACAGACCGTCGGCGTGGCCATCGTCGGGCTGCTGGTCTGCATGGTCCTCTTCGCCACCTCCACCAGCACCGCCGAGGCGCTCGTGGTGCTGGTCCTCGCCGGACTCTGCATGGGGCTGGCCAACGCCAACCTCACCGACTTGGCGCTCGGCCTCGGGTCCAACGACCGGCGCGTCGCCACCGGCGCGTTCAACCTGGTCCGCTGGGGCGCCGCCGCGCCGGCACCGATCATCTCCGGCAAGCTCGCCGAGCAGTCGCTGTCGCTGCCGTTCTGGGTCGGCTTCGGAGTGCTCGCCGTCGGCGTGCTCGTCTACCTGGCCTTCGCCCACGTGATGGCCGCCGACTACGGCGAACGGGTCCTCTGGTCCCGCTGGAACCGCGCCGCCGCCGACACGGAACACGAGCCCGTCGGCGAGACCTACTGAGCGGCGGCAGGCGGGGTCAGTTCAGGGCGCGCCAGAGCAGGTAGAGGCCGATCGTCGTACCGAACACCACGATCACCGTCTTGAGCACCACCGCCGGCAGCCGGCGGACGAGCCTGGCGCCCGCGTACCCCCCAACGAGGGTGGCGGGCGCGACCACCGCGACGGCCGCCCAGTTCAAGGGGCCGAACAGGGCGAACACCACGAGCGTCGTCAACCCCACCACCGCGGAGAGCAGGTTCTTGATCGCGCTCACCCGGGCAAGGGTCGCGTCCAGCACCAGGGCCAGCCCGGCCACCAGCATCACCCCGAGCGCCGCGCCGAAGTAACCGCCGTACACCGCGCCGAGCGCGACCATCGTCTGCACCGCGACCGTCCGCCGACGCGGCGACAGGTCCCGGGGGTGACCGACCAGGCGGCGCAGCGGGTCCTGGAAGGCCAGGACCGCTGTCGCGCCGAGGACCAGAAAGGGTACGACCAACTCGAACGCGCGGGCCGGAGTGGCCAGCAGCAGTAACGCCCCGAGAATCGTGCCGACGATGGTGGTGGGCACCAGCGTGGCCAGCGCGCGGGGGCGCGGCAGGTCCTGTCGGCTGCCCGCCACGCTGGCCAGATACCCGGGGAAGACGGCGACGGAGTTGCTGACGTTCGCCGGCACGGGGGGCAACCCGATCGCGATCATCGCCGGAAAGGTGATCAGCGAACCGCCACCGGCCACCGCGTTGACAGTGCCAGCGGCGAGACCGGCGGCGAGCAGCAGCGCGGCGTGGGAGAGATCCATGACGACCCGAGGCTAGTACGCCGCCCGTGCGCTCAACCTTTCGGGACGCCGTCGCGTCATTGCGGGTGACGGACGACGAGAGGAATGACACGTGCCTGGTCACGACGGGGGGTCGGCTGGTGGATGACGCGGACTTCCGCGAGTTCGTCGAGCTTCGCTATCCCGACCTGCTGCGCACCGCGTACCTGCTCACCGGCAGCAGGGACGCGGCGCAGGATCTCGTGCACGAGGCGCTGCTGAAGGTGATGCGGCACTGGCGTCGCGTCGACGAGCCGATGGCGTACGTCCGCCGGGCGATGGTCAACGAACGCAACAGCCGGTGGCGGCGGCTCGGACTGCGCGAACTGCTGATCTCGGTCATCCCGGACCGAGCGGCCGCGGATGCCACCGAGGCGGTCGTCGTCCGTGACGAACTGCTCGCCGCACTGGACCGGCTGCCGATCCGGATGCGCACCGTGCTTGTGCTGCGGTACTGGGAGGACCTGTCGGAGGCGACGGTGGCCGAGGCGATGGGCTGTTCGGTGGGGACGGTGAAGAGTCAGTCCGCGCGAGGGCTGGCCCGGCTGCGGAACGTGCTCAGCAGCCCGGGCCACGGCTCCGCAACGGTGTCGAACAAGCTGGTGGGGGAGCGGGCATGAGCGTCGACGAGCTGCGCGTACGGCTGGCGGCGATCGCCGAGACGGTGGTACCCGACGCCGACCCGTACACCCGATTGGTGCGGCAGGCCCGACGGCGCCGGTGGCACCGCGTCGTTGGCCGTGGCGGTGCGGTGGCCGCGCTCCTGGCGACGGCGCTGGTCGGCCCGACGGTGCTCGGCGTCGGCGGGCACTCCGACGGACCTCACGACCCGTCGCTCGTCCTGCACGGCTCCCCGGTCGACTCACCGTGGACCTGGCGACTGATCAACTCACCGACCCGGGGGAGCCTCGCGGACGACCGGGATTTCGCCGCCCAGGTGACCCGCCTCTTCGACCGTGAGCGGGACAGCCTCCATGTCTCTGCGGACCTGCCCGACGTGAAGCTGCTCTACGCGGACGACTCCGCCGGCTACCGGCGGGTGGTGCTCGCCTTCCATTCCGACACCCACGCGGCGCTGGTGACCCGGCAGGCCCCCGTCGGGGCGTCACCGCGCAGTCTGCTGGCCGCCGATGGCGAGGCCAATGACCGCATCAACCCGTTCACCGTGCTCACCGGCAGGTCGGGCCTGCCCGGCGACCAGGAGCAGTGGGTGCTAGGTCTCGGACCGACCGGTTGCGACGTGTCGTACAGCCGCTCCGCGTCGGTCTCCGGGGGCGAGGTGCGCCGAAACTGGGAGCCGTCCTCCGACGGCGACTGGCTGTTGCTCGACCAGCGGTCCACCCGAACCGGTGCGCAGCCCGGCTGGTGGCGGGTCCGATGCGACGGACAGGTACGCGAGCAGCGGCCGATCGCCCCCTTGCTCGCAGCGACCGGCGAGACTCCTGCCGACCCCGACCTGCCGCCGGACGCCCGACCATCACCGGCCCCGACGATCGCGGATTGGCGGGTGCCCCGGGACGCCGGCCGGGCGTACCGGACGTTGACCCAGATCAGCGATCTCACTGCGCCCCAGCCGGTGATCAGGTGGGCCGGGCGGCTCGACCCCGACGACGAGACCGAATCGGTGCTCGTCGGCCGGCCGGGCGCCGGACCGCTGCTGTTGCAGATCGGAGTGGGCGAAAGACTCTCCCTGCCGCTGACGGCCGTCGACCGGGAGGAGGCCCACGATGACACGGAGACGCCGACGACCGGCGGACAGCAGGCCGAACTGGTCGCCACCGGAATTGCTTCTACCGACGACCTGGCGGCGGTGCGGGTGACCGCCCGCTCCGGGAGCCGCACCGTGCCGACCGACCGCCTGCTGGTCGTGCCGGTGGGAAAGGCCGCCCGGGTCGAGGCGGTCGCGGGCGGCCAGGTGCGTGCGGGCGCCCCGGTACGCGGCGGCGCCGCGCTGCTGACCCTGCCGGTCGGAAGCACCGTCACCCTGCGGGTGCTCGACGGCACCGGTGGCCTGCTCACCTCCACGCAATTAAGCGAACCTGCCGGCGGTGAGCGGATCTTCGGGGAGCTGCTGGTGTCGGACTGGTAACGGGGCACGCCGCAGCCGGGGCGGAAATGGAGGTAGGCCCGGGCTCGTTAGGATGAGAGCGCGACGGACGAGTCGACCGGGCGGCCGCGTCGGCGGGCTTCGGCCCGCCGCCGAGGAACGTCCGGACTCCACAGGGCAGGGTGGTTGTTAACGGCAACCCGGGGCGACCCGCGGGACAGTGCCACAGAAAACAGACCGCCGACCCCAACGGGGACGGTAAGGGTGAAACGGTGGGGTAAGAGCCCACCAGCACCCCGGGTGACCGGGGTGGCTCGGTAAACCCCACCCGGAGCAAGGCCAAGCAAGGGCCGTCACCGCAAGATGACGACCCGGCGCAGACGCTTGAGGGCTGCCCGCCCGATGTCTGCGGGTAGGCCGCTAGAGCCTGCCGGCAACGGCAGGCCGAGATGGATGGCCGCCGCCGGCGCAAACCCCTCGGGGTACGCGCCGCGCACAGAATCCGGCGTACAGGTCGACTCGTCCGTCGCCCACCAGCTCAGAGCCGTGATCATGGCTCTGAGCTGTTCGTTCATCTGGTGGCGTTGATTCACCTTTGTCGTCGTTGGGTGACCTTTGACGGCCTGGCCACGGCCTGAGTCTTCGGTCAGCAGCCCTCCAGTTCGACGCGGCGCAATCGCCTCATCCTGCCGGCCGTTCGGTGGCGTGGCGCGGCTTTTGCGCTGCGCCACCCGCTGTCGAGGATGCTTCGCATGTCTTGGCGGTGTTGCTCCTGGCGCGACTCGGAGACGCGGTGGCAAGCCAGTCCCGGGGTTGGACTCGCGTGGCAGCCAGAAGCCCTCCGCGCCCAGGCCTCCCCGTCGGCTTCCGTCAGGGACTCACTGGAACTGGTCCCTCGGATTGGTGGGGCGGTGCCTTGATCCAAAAAGGGGAAATTGGGCAGCAGAGACCGATCCGCGACCGATCCGCGAGCGGAAGGCCGTGACCGGCGGCTCGTTTACCTGAGCGGTTCATCCGGCGAGGTTCGCTCGCGCCCGAGATCTCGGGCGGCTGTCCGTGTTCCGGATCTTCCGAATCCATCTGGCTACTCGCTTACACGCTCTGTGCGGTACGTCGGCCTCCGACTGGAGTGGCCGTCTCATGAAGGGCACGTCGCATCTGTGATGGAGCTCCTGCTGCGACTCCACCGACTCTCCCGCCTCAGCAAGGCCGTGCGCGCGGCCCGCCATGATCGAAGCTGGCACCTCTAGCGGAGGGAAATCGCCGTTGCGCCACCCGTGTTAACCCCCACGGCCGCTCCCGCCCGACCGAAACGCCCACTATGATCAGGTATTACGCCTTTATGCTCCCGACGATCCACGGCACGACCTGCAATACTGGCACCCATGGACCTCTCTGCTCTTCGGCTACCGGATCGCTTCGAGCGCCTACGCGGCGAAAACCGAGGAACCTTGCAAACAATCATCGTTCCGGTCGAAGAAAGCCTCCATCAGATTGATGAGAGGTTCGCGGACATGCGTGCAGCGCAACGAGGATCCTTTATGGTTCTGCACGGCTCCTCCGGTGCAGGGAAATCAACCTTTCTCGATACCATTCGCCTGTTCCGTGAGAACGTGGAGACCGTTCGAATTCCCCGCACCTCCGATCTAGAACAAGCATTAAATGAGCTGCCGGCCAGCTCCGCACCCCGCGTCATTGTCCTAGAGAATCGTGAGGCGCTAGGGATCGTTTCTAGTTCTGCACTCGAAGCAGCGATGCACGCAGTTAACATGTTCGTTCGTTCCGAGGAGGGCCAGGATGCGTTAGTTGTATGGCCCGTGAACACCGAGGCCCTTGCGAACTTGCTCGCAGAACTTGCTCAGACGCTCGGCGGAGAGGCGTTGCTTGGCCCGGCAGCGCCGATCAACCGATTTCGCGGCCCAGCTCGAGACGACTTCGTCAAAATCGCAGAACGTACCGTCGCCGCCCTAAACGAGGGAGCTTCATTAGCGGCCATCGGGATCTCGGAGGACCATGCGAGGTCACTGCTTAAGTCAGCGGATACAATCGGAAAATATCTCTCCCTGATTCGCGACTCAGCTCGTCGTGCGGGGGCTCGTGTGAAAAGCCTAATGGTCGTCGAATCATACAAAGTATGGACCGTTGTAATCGCGGGGACCGACACCGAAGGTGACGTCGCCGCGCTGACTAGAGGTGGGCAGTCTTACGTCGACACAGACCGGCTCCTTACTTCCACGGGAGCCAACGTGGTTGCGGAACTGAAGAAGCAGCCAGACGCCCTCGGCGTCCTTGCTACAGTACTCGACGCAAGAATTGTCCACATGGATCTATTCACGGCTTTGGCTGCGGCCCGCACCTACGGGTCGCAGAAGCTACACGCCATGATGGATGAAAAAGGCATGTCGACCAGCGCTGATCGTAACGCCAGAGAACGGCTCGAATCAAGCCAACTTGGCGTACTGATATCCGGCGCTTCTCTGGGGACTCGTAGGCGAGGCATCAAGCCGCGCGGAAATACAATGGATGCGTTCCTCAAGCTTGCAGAGATTGCCCAGACGAGTGACGGGTTGCTAAATGATTCGATCGGGCGGGGCCTCTTGAGTTGTGATCTAGTCTCGACATATCAAACCGAGAAGACACTAGGAACAAGTTTGCGATACCAGAGCGACGTCTATTGTCTCGCTGAACACGGCCCAGTCCGTCTTGAAATGATGTGGCGGAAGGCGACAAGCCGGGCCGAAATTGCAAACTATGTTCTGCAAAAGTTAAGCAACTACGGGAAAGCAATTGGGCTGCTGGCGTAGCACCGCTAATCTCCCGCCGCCCCGTGCTCCTGCGGATGCCAATGGCCGCAGGGGCGCGCCCCGCAGGCGGAGATGACCCCTCGTCCCGTAGGAGCCACGAGCCACCGATGAGTGGGCCAGCAGCCCAGCGTTGCTTTGTGGGTGGCCACCCGAAGGATCTTCCTGCTCGGACGCCGCTCACTCAGACCGCTTGGAGGTCCTCACTGTCGGCCGATGAATTGCAGGACAGGCAGGTGTGTAATGACCAGATTCAGCATTGGGCGTTTCGGCCGGTCAGCTTTTACTTCCGCACGAAGTGGAATGCAGCTAAGCCGATTTATCCGAGATGCCCTCGATAGTCATAACTCCTGGCAACGGGGCAATTGAAAAGCCGTTGCCAAGCGGCTTGGGCTTCTGTCCTCCGAGCTAGGTGACGGGCGCTTAGCGTGGCTGGCTTAGAACGTTGGCGGGGTATCGGACTCACACCTGCATGCGGTACCTTGCTTGCCTACCTCGACCGCAACTCATCTCTTTGGTGGCAGTATGTCATTTAACGTGCAAGTACGAGAAGTGCGCTTTACGGATGGCAGTTCAGTGGTTGTCCCTCTCGGTGGTGCGCTCGTCGTCGTCGGCGCAAACAATAGCGGAAAGTCTCTCCTGCTGCGGAGTATTGCTAACCGCCTGGTGAATGAGCCGGCGGCCGATGATCGCGCACTCCTAGATGATATTGACATAATCAAGGAGGGGGATGCAGAAGATGCGCTTAATTGGTTTCGCCAGAACATATCGGAAGAGAGGCGCAGGCCCAATGAATATTACGACACCTGGTTCAAGAATTCGTTTGGGGAGGTGCCGCGTCACCTGGTAGAGACTTTTCAGGAGCGGCCGCGTCTGCATGAACTCGCAAACTTCCTCGTCGCCACACAGTTTGCTGACAGTCGTCTGGCGCTAATATCCGAAAGCTCACTTTATGATATGCTTACAGATATACCCGGGGATCCCATCCAAGCACTTTATGCTAACCCTGAAAAGTTGCATCGCCTGTCGGGCTGGACTCAAGAAACCTTTGGATTTAAGGTATGCATCAATCGGTATGGCACGGCGCTCAAGATACTAATCGGCGAAGATCCTGCAGGTTTGCCGCCCCCGCCTCCTCCGATCGAGGTCCTAGAGCATTACGCGGCATTGCAGCCAGTCGGTTCGCAGGGAGACGGTATCCGCTCATTCGTAGGCCTTCTGCTGCAAACGATGCTGTCGCCGCGCCCAGTCGTAATCGTCGATGAGCCTGAAGCATTCCTGCATCCTCCACAAGCTCGCCGGCTAGGGAAGTTGCTGCTGGACGAATTGCCGACTTCTTCCCAGCTTATTGTTGCTACTCACAGCGAAGACTTCTTGCAGGGAATTCTTGACTCTCGTGATCGGCCCGTGCAGATCCTGCGAATGAGTAATAAGGGCTCTGTTTTCACGCCACGCGCCGTGGCCCCAGAACGCATTCGGGAGACCTGGTCCGACCCGTTAATGCGTTACTCGGACTTGCTGGATGGCCTTTTCCACGCTGGGGTCGTGCTTTGTGAAGGGGACAGCGATTGTCGGTTTTATCAAGCGGTAATGGACGAGCATCTGTCGAATTTGCCCGAAGCAAGGGATCTCCTCTTTACTCATGTAAACGGCAAAGCTCGTCTTGGTAAGGGGATTCGCCAACTTCGAGAGTTTCACGTCGAGTGTGCGGCGATAGTTGATATCGACCTGCTAAATAGTCAACAACTGTTTAAGTCGATCATCGCAGACGCCGGTGGTGACTGGGCTGATTTCGAAGAGGACTTCGAGGTGGTCAAGCTTGCGGTGGAGAGCATGGGTCTTACCGTACCGACGGCTGAGGCTACTCGGAGCAAAATTGCTGAGCTATTTAAGGGGTTGCCCGGAAAGGAGGGGGTGCCCGACAAAATCACAGAAGCAATCAAAGATGCTCTGGCGCCGAAATCGGCCTGGCATCTTTTGAAGAAGGGGGGAGTGGGCATTCTTCCTGAGGCAGCGGCGGAATCAGCGCCCCGGCTCTTTGCTCAGCTACAATCGATCGGAATCTTCGTCGTCCCGGTGGGCGAGCTCGAGCGCTGGATCCCGTTGAACGCGAACAAACAAAATTGGCTAACACAGGTTCTTGAAGACAACCATTACCATCGGTCGCCCCGATCGCTGATCGATTTCTTGTCGTCCGTGGCAGGCTATCTCAACAAAACGCTATAGGTCGTAACCGACCTCACTGCTGCCGCAAAGCAGTGAGCCTGTTAACACAGTCCGCGGTCGAGGCGCTCGCCCGACCCAGGCCGGCTGCCGGCAGGATGGCGACCGCAAGCACACGGCCCAGCTCCCCGGTTCCTGGCGATATAATCTTCGTCCTAGCCGGAGCCGGCCTCCGATCAGCCTTCATAACCGCAATCCCGCGCTCATCATCCAGCTTTCCCGACGCCGCGGACATGCGGTTACCTACGCTGCGCGAGTTCTTGGTCGCGCGGCCTGGCCGTTTGGAAAGCGCGCGCGTCGCGTCAGTTACCGCCGCTCGACGGCCTGGGCGACGAAGGCGGCCCAAGCAGCAGGGGCGAAGTTCAGTGCCGGTCCGGTGGCGTCCTTCGAGTCGCGCACGGCCACAACACCGGGCAGGTTGCTTGCCACCTCAACGCAGTTCCCACCGCTTGCGCCGCTACGGGTGGACTTGCGCCACCGGGCGTTACTGAGGTCCATGATGGCTCTCAACTTCCTTCAGCAGGTCGATGGACTGCCGGCGCGGTAGAGCCTCGTTTCGGACGCTCTCCCACCTTGCCTGAAGCGTAGCCACCTCATCGTCCTTGTCGATGACGTCCCCGCCAAGCTGGTTTTCGAGGTGGCCAACCCACACGCCCTCGCTGGACCGGGCCAGGGCGAACGGTCCGGACAGTCCGATGTGCAGGCCGCTGCCGATCGGGATGACGTGGACGTGAACGTGCGGAAGCTCGGCCATCGCGACCAGGTGAGCCACCTGCTGGGCCATGATGCCGCCCAGCCCATCGCCCGTGCGCCGTATCGCGGCTTCGTCCAGCACGGCGACGAACTGTGGCCGGCGCTCGCCGGTCAAGATCGCCTGCCGGCTCATGCGAGCCTGCACCCGCTGCTCAACCTCGTCGTCGGTGAGGCTTTCGACTGTTCGCAGGACGGTGCGGGCGTAGTGCTCCACCTGGAGCAGGCCGGGGATGAGGTTGGGCTCGAAGTAGCGGAGCTGTGTCGCTTCGCGCTCAGCGTCCAGCCAGGGCAGGAACCACGACGGTGCGCCGAACTTCGTCGCCAGGCGCTCGAAGAGCCCGCCGTTGTTCAGCGCTCGGTCGGCACCCTTGATGAAGTCGATTGTCAGCGCTCTCGTGCCGCTCTCCACGGCGCTGACGTGTGAAGCGCTGAAGCCCGCAGCGCGGCCGAACGACTCTTGCGTCATGCCGGAAGCCCCTCGGGCTCGGCGGATCTCGCCAACGATGAACGCTGATAACGGACCTGGTACGTCTGCCATTCAACGCCCCTCAACTCGAAGGTCGACTACCCGAGGTGCCACACGTCGGGGCCCTGTTGGGCCAGGTCACCCCGGACGCCGGAAGCACCTTCCGAGCGTAGTGGTCTCCACAGCAGAGTGTCACCAGGCGGCGCGGCTGGCAGGCCCACGAGATCCGGTGGTCGCGTTCGCAGCGGGGCCGCTCCCGGCGGGCGAGCACGCACGGAGCGGCCCCTTCCCAACGGCACCAAGGGGAGACCGTGCCCGACGACAAACCCGAAAAGCCCCTGAAGGCCGGCGACGTGATCCACCTGACCACGGCGGCGAGCGTGCAATTTCTGCGCCCGATCTTCGTACGCGTCATCCGCGAGTTGCCCGAGCGGCACACGTACCACGGTTGGGTTTGGATTGAGGGTTACCAGCTGAACGCGGCGGGCGACGCGGTCGCGCACCGCGAGTTGTACGTGCGGCGCGCAGGTGTGCGGATGCAGGCCCTGCCGACCAGACGCCCGCGACGTCCGGTGCGGGTCGGATGATCCCGCACCTGCCGATGCGCCCGGCGTGGCTGTGCCGCAACTGCGCCGCGCCCTGGCCGTGTGGTCCGGCCCAGCTCGCGCTCGTGACCGAGTTCTACGGTCATTCGATCGCGTTGGCGTTCTACCTGGCGGCGTCGATGCAGGAGGCGACCGACGACATGTACGGCCTGGGGCTGCGTCCGGACCTGGCCGCGCTGCACGCCAGGTTCCTCGGCTGGTTGTCGCGGGCCCGTCGGTCCCGCGGACGTTGAACCAGAGGACACCGGCCGGGTGGGTTGTTGCCCCCACCCGGCCGGCGTTCGGAACCCTGGAACGTCAGTGCTTCTTGAACACCGGCATGGTGTCCAGCGTGGTGGTGATGTTCTGCGTGGTGCCGCCCCGGTACGTCTTCCCGGTGAAGATGTCGGTCCAGCTGTTGCCCGGCGGGAACCACACCGACGTCGTGGCGGTGGTGCCGGGCGTCGTCACCGGTGCCACCAGGTAGTCCGGGCCGTAGAGGTACTGGGAACCGGCGGTGGCGTAGGCGGCCTGCTCCCTCGGGTACGCCAGGTACATCGAGCGGACGATCGGCGTACCCGTGCGGGTGGCCTCCTTGGCGGCGGCGTAGGTGTACGGCAGCAGCTTTTCCCGCAGGTTCAGGAACTTCTTGGCTGACGCGTTCGCCGCCGGGCCGTACTGCCAGGGCAGCCGGTCGCTGTGGTTGGAGTGCAGCCGGTCGATCGGCTGGAACGTGCCGAACTGCACCCACCGGGCGTAGAGGTCGTCGGGCAGCTTGGTGCTGCCCGGTTCGCTGCCCGGCTCCTGGAGGCCGCCGGTGTGCCCGCCGATGTCGTGGCTGACCGCGGCCAGCCCGGTCGCTGCCGACTCGCCCGGCGTGTAGCCGACCTCCATCTGCAGGGTGGACCAGTCGGAGGTGGTGTCGCCGGTGAAGTGCAGCGTGGTGCGCTTGTCGGCCCACGGGCCGGTCGACACCGGGGTCGGGCTGCTGTAGCCGCCGGCCTGCAACGAGCCGTACGCCCGGGAGAAGGCGAAGCCGGTCTTGTCGGCGTACTGCTTGTTGATCCAGGCGTCACCGGTCACCCCGGCGAGCGAGGACTTCGTGTTGTCGCAGCACCAGTCCAGCCACCACAGGTCCGGGCCCTTGGTGCCCTTCGGGATCATCCCGTCGTGCAGCTGCATGTAGGCCTTGAGCTGGTCCGGGTCGCCGAAGTCGAACGCGTAGCAGTCGGGGCCGCCGTTGCAGCCGACGCGTTGGAGCTTGCCCTTCGCGGTGGCCTGCGCCTGCGCGAACTTCGGGTCCGAGCCGAGGATGCTCGGGTGGATGTTGATGCCGGTGTGCAGGCCCTGCTTCCTGGCCCAGTCGAAGAACGCCTTCGGGTCGGGGATGCGGGTGGGGTCGATGCTCCAGCCGTTCCACTTGTCCGGCGCCTTGACGTCGGTGTCGAGGACGAGCACGTCCAGCGGGACACCCTCGGCCTTGGCCCGGGTCACCAGGTTCTGGAACTCGGCGGCGGTGCGGTCGTAGTACTCGGAGTACCACACCCCGTACGCCCACTTCGGCAGCAGTTTCGTGGGCCCGGTCAGGGTCGACAGGTCCTGCAGAGCACGGGTGAAGTCCTGCCCGTACGCGAAGACGTAGCCGTCCTGTTCGGCGGCGGGCCGGGGCTTGGTGGTGCTCAGGGCCGAAGCCGAGTCGTCGAGCAGGTACCAGCCGTCCTGGTAGAGCAGGCCCGGAGCGGTCAGAGCGGAACCGGTCACGCCGTCCAGGCCCCGGCGGTAGCCGCCGAGCGGCGCGTGCGGGGCGAGCAGTGGAGAATCCTTGCCCGTGACGGCGACCGTGTCCACGTTGACGTTGCAACTGGCGTCCGTGGGGCAGCCCAGCGTCACGGTGTTGGTGCCCTTGTCGAGGTGGACCGGGACGGAAACGGTGTTCCAGTAGTCCCACCCGCTGGTCGGCGGAAGGGTCGCCGTGACCGGCGCCGCGGTTCCCGCGGTGACCGACATGGTGCGCGTCTGGCTCGGCTGGGCGCCGGCCTGGCCGTTGGCGTAGCGGATCTGCACCTGGTAGTCACCGGCGGCCGGCACATCAGTCACTGTGAGCGTGTCGGCGGACGTGGTGCTTTCCAGGCCGGCCAGGAATCCCGTACCGGATGCGCCGTTGTGGTCGTTCGCGGGCCTCGCGCCGCCGGTCCGCGCGCCGGTCTCGGCCTCTCCCAACGTGCCGAACCGCAGGGGCTGCGGCTGGGGCGGGGTCGGCGCCGGGAACGAATCACCCGGGTTCACCACCGCGAGGCTGTCGACGTTCACGTTGCCGGAGTCGTTGGAACCCCGCACGACGCTGATCTCGTGCCGGCCCTTGGTGAGGTCGACCGGCACGGTGGCCAGGCCCCAGGTGTCCCAGTTCGCGGTGGGCGGCAGCGTCAGCGTGTGGCCGGCGTCGCCGTCGACCTGGACAGTCAGGGTGCGGTCCACGTTCTGGCCGTCGCCGCCGGTGCTGTTGGCGTAGCGGACGGCGAGCTGCTTCGTGCCGCCCTCGGGAGCGTCCAGCGCGAACGTGACCGAGTCGCCGGACGAGGCGAAACCGGCCGCGAAGCCGCGTCCGGTGAATCCCTGGTGGTCGGTGGCCACGCCGGGGCCGTTCAACTGCAGCGATTCGGCCTCGCAGAGCGCGCCGAACGCGCAGGTCGGGGCGGTGTGGCCGGCCCAGGGTTGGCCCTGCACTACCTGCTTGCCGGTCTTGAGCTGCACGGTGAGGTTGTCGGCGGTGAACGCGCCCGAGCCGACCCGGTAACGCACCGTCATCGCGCCCGTGTCGATGGTGAGCCAGCCGTTGTCGACGTGCTTCGTGAAACGCGTGCGGGGGAAATCGTCGCGCCCGATGGCGTTGAACGTGGCGGCGTCGGTGAACCTGCCGTCCTTCTGGTACTCGGTGCGGATCAGGGTCGGGGACAGCACCTCGAAGCGTGTGCCACCCGACCGTACGGCTCCGTCTTGCGCCCGGTGGCGGCTCGCCTGGGCCGGCGCGGACGGAGCGAGCGCCAGCCCCGTGATGAGAATGCCGACGGCGGCGGCTGCTGTCGCGCTGCGGCGGGGTGAGTTCCGATAGAGCAAGATGCGCTCCTCGTCTCAAATGGAGGAAATGAGTCGATGACAACGCTGTCACTCGCTCGAAACGCATGTCAACGGGCCTCGGAGGGTGTCCCTTCTCTCTTTCGTCACAGTCCGTACTCGTCCGACAGGCGTCGCTCCGCACGGTGACGAAGGCGGGTCGCCAGGGCCGTGGGCTACCGCACGACCACCGGCTCAGACGTACGGGTTCCAGGGCTCGGGCTGTTCGGCGTCCCAGCCCAGCCTGTCGAGTGCACGCAGGACCGCGCCCGCGCGGGGAGTCCAGAAGAGCAGGATCTGGTCGCGTCCCTCGACGTCGAAGGAGACGGCGGTCGCCGGCAGCGGGAACCGTCGGTAGAACGGATGGTGCGCCAGCGCCGCCACGTTGAACTGCTCCAGGGTGTCCGATCCGGAACGCGACGTGAAGGTCAGCCTCCTGTCGTCGGCATGCAGCGTCACTGTCGGCCAGGCCATCCGTCGAACGGCCCTGAGGGGGTTGCCTCGGGTGACGTCGAGGCGGTCAACGTAGGTGAGCCCGCCGCGCGCATCGAAGGTCTCCGAAATCATCGTCGGATGGTACGAGGGGCGTCGCTGACCGTGTTGACACGTACCCGGAAACAAGTTCGGCTGGTTGTCGGATTGGGACCCTCGCTGGTCGTCTGGTTGGTGGAGGCGCATACCCGCCTCGTCCCGTTGACCGCCGTTGGAGGAACGATGAAGTACGTGCTGATGTTCGTCGACACGCCGCAGTTCGCCGCCGACCTGGCCGCCATGGATGAGCCCGAGCGGAACCGGGCCTACGCCCGCGTGCAGCAGTGGTTCGCCGACCACCATGACAAGATCACTCATCATGCCTACCTGATGCCGCCGGACACCGCCACCACTCTGCGGCTGGACCGGGGCGAGCCGCTGGTTTCCGATGGTCCGTTCGTGGAAGGCAAGGAGATCGTCAGCGGCTACGCCGAGATCGAGGTGGCCAACCTTGACGAGGCATTGCGGGTCGCCAAGTCCTGGCCAGCCTGCCCCGTGGTGGAGATTCGCCCCATCGCCGGATGAGCCAACCGACGTACGCTGAGCTGGCCCGCGTGGTCCGCGATCACGCGGGCCAGCTCGCCGCGTCCCTGGTGCATCTGGTCGGTGACTTCAGCGCCGCCGAGGACCTCGTTCAGGACGCCATCGAGGCTGCGCTGACCCACTGGCCGGTCGAAGGGATTCCTGACCGGCCAGCTGCGTGGATGTACACCGTGGCCCGTCGCCGCGGTCTGGATCAGCTCCGCCGCGAGCAGCGCCACCGCCGGAAGATGGCGTTGGTGGCGTGGCCGGTCGAGCCGCCAGCGGACGACCGGCTTCGGCTGATCTTCACCTGCTGCCATCCGGCTCTGCCCCGGGCCGCCCAGGTCGCCCTCACCTTGCGGGTGGTCTGCGGTCTGACCACCGCGCAGATCGCCCGAGCGTTCCTCGTCCCGGAGAGCACCGTCGGGCAGCGCATCACCCGAGCCAAACGGAAAATCAGCGACGCGGCCATCCCGTACCGGATCCCGTCGGCCGACGATCTCGGCTCGCGGCTCACCGAGGTCCTTGCAGTCATCTACCTGCTCTTCAACGAGGGCTACCTGTCCACGGGCGGTGACCAGGCCCAAGCTCGCGACCTGACCGACGACGCCGAGTTCCTCGCCGCTCTGCTGCATCAGCTCATGCCCACCGAACCGGAGGTCGCCGGTTTGCTAGCGCTTATCCGGCTGCACCGAGCCCGAACCAGCGCCCGCTTCGACCGGCACGATGAGATCATCCAGCTCCAGCACCAAGACCGATCTCTCTGGAACCTGCGCGCCATCGCCGCCGCCGGCCGGCTGATCGCCCAAGCAGCTACGCAGAAAAGGCCAGGCCCGTACCAGCTGCAAGCCGCCATCGTCGCCTGCCACGCCGAGGCCACCAGCTGGGAGGAGACCGACTGGACCCAGATCACAGTGCTCTACGACCTGCTGCTGCGCCTGGCACCGTCACCGGTCACCCGGCTCCACCGGGCAATCGCGCTGCGCTACGTCAGCGGAGCATCAGTCGCGCTCGCCGAAGTCGATGCCCTGGCCAGGGAACTGGACGACTACCACCTGTTCCACGCCACCCGAGCCGAGCTGCTCCGCGACCTAGGCGCCACCGCCCGGGCCCGGACGGCCGACGAACGCGCCCTCGCCCTCGCCACCAACCCTGCCGAACGGTCCCTCCTGCGCCACCGCCTCAACTGGGCCTGAACTGGTATGCCGTCGCCCCGTGCCGGTTCACATCGTTTGTCGCGACGCCGGCTTGACCTCGTGCTGGACGATGAGCTGGTGAAGGTACGGCGACCGTACTTCGACCGTCTCGTCCCCCTGGTGTTCGGGATGCTGCTGCTCGCCGGAGCTGTCGGTATCGCGTACGGATTAATGGACATCGCCTGGGTCGGCCTGTTCTTGAGCGCGGCGGCTGTGGCGCTCGGCCTGGCGACAGGTGGCCGGCTGGTGCGCGACGCGGTGGTGCCGTTTCGCGTCGATGTCGACTCGCACGGCTTGTCGGTGCGGATTCCGAAGCTCAACCGCCATCTGCTGTGGGACGAGGTTGCCGCGGTCGTGCTCGCCGACGCGCCCGCGACCGCCGACGCGCCCGGCACCGCCGACGCGCCCGCGACCGCCGTCCGACGCATGCTGCGGGGTCCACGTCTGCTCCTGGTGCCTGCGGCCGGGGTGAGCCTGGGCGTCCCGCTGACCGAGAAGAGCCCGGTGGACGGCCAGGCGGCCGTCGAACTGTTCGAACTCGGTGAGGTGGCCTACAAGGAGGACCAGTTCACGCGGGACCTGGCGCTGCTGGCGGGTGAGCGCTTCCACCCCCTGTTCCGGCCACCGATCCCGCCGATCAGCGGTGTTCCCCTGCGGCACTTTCCGGACCAGACCGACCGTGCCCGGCTCAAGCGGTGGCTGGACCGGCGCAGGGCCCTGCTGTTCGTCGGCTGGTACCTGCTCGTCCTCGTCCCGTTGCTGTCGCTCACCATCGTGGCGACACAGCACAACGAGCTGCTCGGCGGCATCGTGTTGGTCGTGTCCCTGGTGGTGGTCGGCATCGTCACCACTGTCGTTCGGCACTTCACCGAGAGTTGCCGGGACCTGCTCGACGACGAAGCGAGGATCGACGGCACCGACCTCGTCATCGGTGCTGGTCCGGAGTCGCCCCGGATCAGCCTGGTGTCCGGGATCGTCACGGTGCGGCAACCGGGGCAGCTCAAGGGCTTCGGCGAAGCGTGGGTGCTGGCCCGCTCGGCAGACGAGGAACCTCCCGTTCCCGTGCTGCTCCTCGCTGATCCGCGTACCGGACTGCTTCGCGATCGGGACGACCTGCGTGCCGTGGAGGCGGTCCTGCGTGACTCCGCCGACGAACGGGACCGCGCCGCAGGTCGGCAACTCGACGAACTGGCGTCGCAGGCACCGACATCCGTCGCCTTGCCCGCCAGGCCATCAGAGGGAGCCCAGCCGGCCCGCGTGCACGCGACAGCCCTGTGGCAGGCGTCGAAGGGGGTGGGACGCGCTGTCGTGCTGCTCGGCGTCGTGGTCACAGTGATGATCGCGGGCGGCTGGGTGGTCGAGGAAACGACAGTCGTGGGGCCCGCCCTGATCGTCAGCGCCATCGGCATGTTCGTCGTGTGGATCGTCTACGCGGTGTACCGCGTAGTGGTGCTGCTCAGGGCGCTACTGATGCTTGTCGCGCGCGTGTTCCGCTGAGGCGGGTTTCCCGTCGCGCGGCAAGGCTGGCGATCGTGCCGCCACGGCTCGGTCAGCAGCGGGGGCGGTCGAGTGGAGCGGCAGCACCCGCGAGCGCCTCGACTGTCGCCGTCGGCGCGACCGACTCCGCCGGCGTCGGTGCGGGCGCGACGGTGGGGCTCGGCGGGGCCGAGGGCGAGTTGCTGGGCGTGGGGGAGGCGCTGGCGAGGGTGGCAGTGCTGCGTTGCACCTGCTTGGTGACCATGCGGATGCCGGTGGCGGTCGCCTGGCGTCCGTACACGTCGGTGACCCTGATGCTGTACGGCCCGGGGCCGATCCCGCCCTCGATGGTCCAGTGGTTGTCGCTCTGCCGGGCGGCCTTGCGGAAGCCGCCGCCCGGTCCCTTCGCCTCGACCGAGCGGAGCGGGTTGCCGTGATTGCCGACCTGCACCGCGAACCAGTACTTCGAGGCGCCGCCCTTCATCCGGAAGGTGAGCCCTCCGTCGAGCGGCGGGTTCACCACCGCCCGGTACGTCACGCGTGCGATGCCCTGCGACCGGTCCGCGATCCTGGTGAACGCCTCGGTGGACAGGTCGATCTTGCTGGGTCCGCAGCCGCCGCACTGGTCCATCACCATGACCCGGACCTTGCCCTTCGGGCCGCTCACCTCCAGGTAGCTGCCGCAGGCCGCCGATCCGGAGTACTGGGATGCGCCGAGGGCCACGTAGAGGCGGTCCGCCGGCGGACCCGGGAAGGAACAGTTGCCGCCCGAGCGGCCCGCGTCGTAGAAGCTGGCGGTTCCCTTGTGGATGGCGTTGCCCGACGGCGGCGCGGCACAGGCCGGGGTGGCGCCATCACGGACCGCGAGGGTGATGCCCAGGACGGCGGCCAGGGCGGTGACCCCGGCACCGGCCAACCAGTGTCTGACCCGCCGACTCGACCGAGGCGTGCCGTCGTCGGCCGCCGGGATGTCGTTGTCGGGAGCCGTGCCTGGTGCCGTCACGGCGCCTGATGTTGCCGCACCGTGCTGTGGCAGCGCAAAGCCGTCCCACCGATCGTCACTCGCCGGATCGGCGGGGGCGCAGTCCGTTGAGGGCGGTGGCGACGACGAGATCGGCGTACTCGGCGGTGAGCGGCCCGCTGCGGTGCAACCAGCGGTTGAGCACCGGCCCCCAGATCATGTCCACCGCCACGCCGAGGTCGACGTCGTCGGCGATCTGACCGGCCTGCTGGGCGCTGCGCAGGCGCTGCCGCTTGGCCTGCTTCAACGGCCCGTCCAACCGTTCGGCGTACGCCGCGGCCAGCTCGGGGTCGAGTGCGATCTCGGTGGCCAGCGCGCGCATCGGTTGCTCGTACCGGGGGTCGTTCATCTCCTCGACCGTCGCGCGCAGCACCACTGTCAGGTCCGCCGCCAGGTCGCCGGTGTCCGGCAGCGCCGGCGGCCCACCCTCGGTGGCCTCGCTGAGCATGAGGAAGGCGTCGAAGATGACAGCGCCCTTCGACGGCCACCAGCGGTAGATGGTCTGTTTGCCGACGCCGGCCCGCGCGGCGATGCCCTCGATGCTGAGCTTCGCGTACCCCGTTTCCTGGAGCAGGTCGAAGGCCGCGGTGAGGATGGCGCGTCGGGAGGTCTCTCTCCGCCGGGCCGTGTTGGGCGTCATGGACGGAACGATACCAGCGGACGAGACGAACCGTCTCGTCTTGACGGCGGCGACGTCACGGGCCTAGTCTCGGTCCATCGCGAGACGGACCGTCTCGTCTTGAAACGCTGGGAGAACACATGCGTACCTGGTTCATCACCGGTGCCAGCCGCGGCCTGGGCCGCGCCTTCGCCGACGCCGCACTCGACCGGGGTGACCGGGTGGTCGCCGCCGCCCGGACCATCGCCCAGGCCGACTTCGACGAGAAGTACGCCGACCGGCTACTGACCCTGACCCTCGACGTGACCGACCGCGCGGCGGTCATCGCCGCCGTGAACACCGCCGTCGCGCACTTCGGCCGGCTCGACATCGTCGTCAACAACGCCGGAACCCTGTCCATGGGCATGATCGAAGAGTTCACCGAGGCCGAGGCGCGCGCCCAGTTCGAGGTCAACCTCTTCGGCGCGCTCTGGGTCAGTCAGGCAGTGCTGCCGCACCTGCGCGCCCAACGGTCCGGCCACATCGTGCAGGTCTCCAGCATCGCCGCGCTCGGCGGCTTCCCCAGCACCGGCCTCTACAGCGCGAGCAAGTTCGCCCTGGAGGGCATGAGCGAGGCGCTGGCGATGGAGGCGGCAACCTTCGGCATCAAGCTCAGCATCGTGCAGCCGGGCGGATACTGGACCGACCTCTACACCAACCTGCGCGCCACCACCCCGATGGACGCCTACGCGCCACTGCGTGCCGAGCTGGAGCGCCAGTGGGCGGAAGGCTCGATCGACAGCGAACCGCGGCTCGCCGCCGAGGCGCTCCTGCAACTGGTCGACAGCGACGAGCCGCCGCTGCGGCTCCTGCTCGGCAGCATGGTGTACGACCTGGCGTTCGACATCGCCCGCCGACGGATGGACACCTGGGCGAGCTGGGAGCAGGTCAGTCGCGCCGCCGAACACGCCGTCGTGGCCCCCGAATGAGAGGGCTGCTCGTATCGCCACGAGCAACCGGTACGGCGTTCTAGGCTCCGAGATATGGCGGCGGCGTGCCCATCGTTGGCACATAAGTCCGGGCAGAGCCTTTCACCCATGATTTCTCCTCGCGAGGCGCACACCTAGACGGAGAGGAAACACGCATGGCTGTCAAAACCAAGACTCGTCCCGGCACCACGGAGATTCGGCCGTTCTCGGTCGACATTCCTCAGGCCGACCTCGATGACCTCAAGAGGCGCATCAAGGCCGCCCGCTGGCCGGACAAGGAAACGGTGGACGACCAGTCGCAGGGCGTGCCACTCGCGACCATTCAGGCCGTCGCCCGCTATTGGGAGAAGGAGTACGACTGGCGCAAGGTCGAGGCACGAATGAACTCTGTGCCGCAGTTCATGACCACCATCGACGGCGTCGACATCCACTTCATCCACGTGCGCTCGAAGCACGAGGACGCGCTGCCGCTCATCGTCACCCACGGATGGCCCGGGTCGATCATCGAGCAGATGAAGATCATCGAGCCGCTCACCGACCCGACGGCGCACGGCGGGAGCGCGTCGGACGCCTTCCACCTGGTGATCCCGTCGCTGCCCGGCCACGGCTTCTCCGGCAAACCGACCGAGCCGGGGTGGAATCCGCAGAAGATCGCAACCGCCTGGACCGAGCTGATGAAGCGGCTCGGCTACAACCGGTTCGTCGCGCAGGGCGGAGACTGGGGTGCGGTCATCGTCGACCAGATGGGCATCCAGGCGCCTCCGGAACTGCTCGGCATCCACACCAACATGCCCGGTGCGATCCCACCGGAGATCGACCTGCTGTTCCAGGGCGACACCACCGGCGCGAACAACGCCATGGGCTCGCTGCCATCCGGGCTCTCCGACGACGAAATGCGTGCCGCCGAGGAAGCCAACTACGTCTGGAAGCACGTCGCCTACGCCCTCATGATGGCGACACGTCCGCAGACGCTGACCGGGCTGGCGGATTCTCCGGTCGGTCTGGCGTCCTTCCTGCTCGACCACGACGCGAAGAGTCTGGCCCTTATCGCGCAGGTGTTCGACGGGGCCAAGGCGGGCCTCACCCGCGACGACATCCTGGACAACATCTCGCTCTACTGGTTGACGAACACCGCGGTCTCCGCGTCCCGTCTGTACGCGGAGAACAAGCTGTCGTTCTTCGCCGCCAAGGGCGTCAACGTCCCGGTCGCCGTGAGCGTCTTCCCCGACGAGCTGTACGAGGCGCCGCGGAGCTGGGCCGAGCAGGCGTACTCCAACCTCATCTACTACAACAAGCTCGACGTGGGCGGGCACTTCGCGGCCTGGGAACAGCCGAAGATCTTCTCCGAGGAGCTTCGCACCGCCTTCCGGTCACTGCGCTAGATGGCCGTGCACGTGCCCCCGCTCAACGGGGCGGCCGAGTGGCTCAACGCCGAGCCACTCGGCCCCGCCGACCTGGGTGGGCGCGTCGTCCTGGTCAACTTCTGGACGCTGACCTGCATCAACTGGCTGCGCCAGGAGCCGTACGTGCGTGCCTGGTCGCAGGCCTACCGCGATGACGGGCTGGTCGTCATCGGTGTGCACACCCCGGAGTTCGCGTTCGAGCACGACGTCGACTGGGTGCGGCGGGCGGTGGCGGCCCGATCGATCGACTACCCGGTGGCGGTCGACAACGACTACGCGATCTGGAGTGCGTTCGACAACCACTACTGGCCGGCGCTCTACTTCGTCGACACCGACGGCGTCATCCGCGACGAGCACTTCGGCGAGGGACGCTACGAGCAGTCCGAGCGGGTGCTCCAGCAACTGCTCGGCATCGAGCGGGAACCCGTACCCGTCAAGGGGCTCGGCCCGGAGGCGGAGGCCGACTGGGCCAACCTGCGCACACCCGAGACGTACCTCGGTTTCGGTCGCGGCGAACACTTCGCGTCGCCCAACGACCCCGCGCTCGACGAACGCCGCGCCTACCAGGTGCCGCAGAGCCTCGGCCTCAACCAGTGGGCGTTGGCGGGGGAGTGGACGATCAGGTCGGAGAACGTCGTGCTGGACCGGGCCGGTGGCGGCATCGCCTTCCGGTTCCACGCCCGCGACGCGCATCTCGTGCTGGCCCCCGGGGCGGGAGCGTCGATCCCGTTCCGCGTGCTGCTCGACGGTGACGCCCCCGGCCCGGCACACGGAGTCGACATCGACGAGGCCGGCAACGGCGTGCTCCAGGACGGCCGGCTCTACCAGCTCGTCCGCCAGGACGGCGCGGTCCGGGAGCGAACCCTGGAGATCACGTTCGACCAGCCCGGCGCCGAGGCGTACGCCTTCACCTTCGGCTGACGCGCAGATCGACAGTGCGCACCGTGCCGGAGACCGGTGAGAAGCTGCGTACCTGAGCGCCGGGACGCAAACGGCTGTCGGTCGCGTACCGGTCGGCGAGCGCCTTCTCCGCGGCCTCGTCGCCGTCGTCGGCTTCGAGCAGCAGGGCGGCGATCTCGTCGGCGAGCGTGAGGTCGGCGTTGGCGAGGTCGTCGGTCATCGCGCCGAAGCTGTCCCACAGCAGCAGCTCGTCCTTCTGCCGGTGGGCCAGCTCGTGCAGGACGTAGGTGTAGATGAACCAGGCGCCGTGGACGGGCACGTCGGGGGCCACGCCGTAGACGTTCGGATCGATCGTCCCGGCCCGGTACGCCGACCACACCCGCGCTGCCGAGTCGAAGAGCCCCGCCGTCGGGTCGATGTCGTAGCCGTCGAACCGCCGGTCGTCGGCCGGGTCGAGCTCCGGGTCGGCCCAGACCCAGCGTTCGCCGTTCCAGTACTCCAGCAGCACGTGATCGTGGTGCCAGCCGGGGGTGAAGTAGGAGGCGAAGCCGACCCGGCTGCGGCTGGGAATGCCGTGCTGGCGGAGGATCGCGACCGATAGCAGTGTGTGGTCTCGGCAGCAGCCGGCCACCCGGTCCACGGCCGGGCGCGCAGCGGGGAGCGGTAGGGGAAAGCGGGACTGGTCGGTGTCGAGGATGCGGTCCACCCAGCGGCGGTTCACCTCGTCCAGCCGGTCGACGGGCAGCTCGACGCCGCCGGCCCGGTAGTGGACGATCACGTTGCGGGCGGTCGCCGCCACTGTGGGGACGTCGGACGCCACGGCGTCGAGGAGCCCGCCGTGCCGACCGGGGTCGCTGTAGGGGGAGTGTCCACGGTAGAAATCGAGGTCCATGGGGGCAGTCTCCGGTCCGCCACCGTGTCAGGGTCAAGGCACCTTTTCGGATAGTGTCGACTGCTGTGATGACGCCCGAGATCACCATCGCCACCCCGGCGGACCGCGATGCGGTGGTTAGTACCCTGGTCGCCGCGTTCGTCAAGGATCCGATCCTGCGGTGCCTCTTCCCCGACGAGGAGACCTATCCGCGGTACGCCGCCACCTTCTTCGGGCACCTCTTCGACAAGCGGGTGCACCAGTCGTCGATCTGGACGCTCGGCGGGGGTGCGTCGGTCGCCATCTGGGAGCCACCGGCGGGGTCGCTGACCGGGTCACCGGCGGGCCGGCTCGCCGCTCACTACCCCGCTGACGTGCTGGCCCGCGTCCAGGGCTACGACGACGCCGTGCACGCCGCCCTGCCGACGTTCCCGTTCTGGTACCTCGGCGTCCTGGGCACCCACCCCGACAGCGCCGGACGCGGTTGGGGCCGTGCCGTCATGCGGGCCGGCCTGGCCCGTGCCGCCGCCGAGGGCCTGCCGGCGATCCTGGAGACCAGCAACCCGGGCAACGTCGAGCTGTACCGCCGGGCCGGCTGGGAGGTGGCGGGCTTCCTGCCGGAGCCCGTGCCCACCTGGATCATGCAGCAGCCGCCGCGCTGAACACGCTGATCGCGCGCCTCCTACGATCGGCGGCGTGCACACCACCCCCTCCAGCCCCATCGACGTGCCACAGATCTTTCCGGCGGTTGCGCCGTTGGCGCGGACGACCGTCCGGTTGCATCCCCGTCCGGGTTCGCCGACAGCGGAGCAGAGTTCGGTAGGCGGCCCGCTACTGTGGCCGGCCGACGAAGCCTGGCCGATGTGCGACGGGCCGGAGCCGGGCGACCATTACCTCGACTATCCGGGTGAGCCGGCGGCACCGCTGGTGCCGGTGGCGCAGTTGCTGGCCGAGGACGTGCCCGAAGTGCCGTTCCCGGCCGGCACGGACGTCCTACAGGTGTTGTGGTGCCCATTCGACCACGACCCGTGGACGTCACCTCGCCCTTCACTGCGGTGGCGTCGCCGCGCCGAGATCGGCGCCCGGCTTCACGACATGCCCGTACCGGATGTGGAGTCAGATCCAGCGCACGTCCCCAACCCGTGCGTGCTCGACCCGGAGCGGGTCACCGAGTACCCATCCTGGGACCTCCCGCGTGCCGTCTGGCCGCAGATCGAGGACACGATGAAGCGGGTGGCGCAGGAGACCGGTTGGGAGTACGAAAGCGATCTGGCGGTCGCCTCGGGGATCAAGGTCGGTGGTTACCCCGGCTGGACCCAGTCTCCGGACTGGCCGGTCTGCGGGTGCGGCTCGCTCATGGACCATCTGCTGACGGTCGCGAGCTGGGAGTTCAGCCGCGGTGACGAAAAGCGGTGGATTCCGGTAGAGGATCGTCCGGCGATGTCCGGTTGGGAGACGGCCACCACCGACGATCATCCGTGGTCGACGATCCAGAACCCCACCGGGCTCATGCTGGGCGACGTCGGCGGGATCTACCTCTTCGTCTGCACCGCCTGCCCCACCAGGCCGTTCGAGTACCGCTTCGACTGTTCCTGACGAACCCCGGTGGTCACTGGCATGCTCGCGTCCCCGGCCCACGGCCCAATCTTGGACAGTTTCCGTTAACTGATAACGGAAACTGTCCAAGATCTACGCGGGACCGCCGCCGACGTGAGGTCATCAGGCGGCGAAGATTCGCGCGTAGATCTCGTCGATGACGTCGTTCTTCGCGAGGCTGTAGTCGCGGGGCCGGTGCGCGGTGTCCCGTGCGAGGCGGCGCTTGGTCGCGGCGTACCGCTCCCGGTCGTGCGGATGCGCGCGCAGCCAGTCGCGGAAGAGCCGGTGCCGGATCGGCTCCGGCGCACCCTGCGGCCAGACGTGCAGGTTGACGTCCTCGGCGGGGCTGAGAAGCATCCGGTGCCCGTGCCACCAGGGTTCCCGGAGGACGAGCCGGTACCCGAGCCGTTCCAGGGCGGGGAGATAGGCGTCCTCCTGGGCGGTGTCCTCGATGACGAGGTCGACATCGATGACGGGCTTGGCGGCGAGCCCCGGTACCGCCGTCGACCCGACGTGTTCCACAGCGATGATCAGCCCACCCAGCGCCCCGGTGAGCGACGACCGGACGGCGATGAACCGCTGCGCCCAGGACGTGTCGTACTCCTCGATGACGACGGACTCCCACGTCCGCGGCGGCTCGCCCACCAGGCCGGCGTCGACCTGGTCGGGGGTGCCGTGGAAGCGCTGCACGACGTCCTGCGGATACTCGGCCACGTCAACCTCCTTGGGAAGCAAAGTCCGCCAGGCTACGACACGGGCTATCGGTGCCGCCGTACCCGACCGATGCGGGCATCGGATGTCGGGTGGGCGACCGACCCCGCGACCTAACGTCGGTGCTCGAAAGGGAAGGAGGCCCGGGTGCTGGATCGGCTCAACGAGGCCATGGCGTACATCGAGCGTCACCTCGACCAGAAGATCGAGGTGGCCGAGCTGGCGCGGATCGCGCTGACGTCGGAGTACCACTTCCGGCGGCTGTTCTCCGCACTGGCCGGAATGCCGCTGTCGGAGTACATCCGGCGGCGTCGGCTCACCGTCGCCGGTGCGGACGTGCTGGCGGGGGAGCGGACGTTGCTCGACGTCGCTGTGCACTACGGCTACGGCTCGGCGGAGGCGTTCGCCAGGGCGTTCCACGCCGTGCACGGCGTGGGGCCCGGAGAAGCCCGGCGTACGGGCGCAGCGTTGCGCGCCCAGCCCCGGATGTCCTTCCGACTCACAGTCGAAGGGAGTGGCAGCATGGAGTACCGGATCGTCGACAAGGACGCGTTCGCACTGGTGGGGCGCAAGGCCCGGGTCCCGTTGGTGCACGAGGGGATGAACCCGGCGATCGTCGCGTTCATCCGGAGCATCGACAAGGAGACGACCGAACGGATCGAGGCGCTCTCCGATCAGGAGCCGAAGGGGATCGTCAACGTCAGCGACAACCTCGCCGACAGCCGCCAGGAGGGCACCGAGCTGGACTACTGGCACGGGGTGGTGACCGCCGCCGAGCCGCCGGAGGACCTGGACGCGCTGCCGGTGCAGGCCGGGTCGTGGGCGGTGTTCACCACCTCCGGCGCGTTTCCGCAGGCGGTGCAGTACCTGTGGCGTGACGTGTTCACCCAGTGGTTTCCGTCCAACCCGTACCGCAGCCGACCTGGACCGGAGATCAGCCGGGTCCGGGTGTCGGCGGACGGCACCCAGGCGGACGCCGAGCTGTGGATTCCCGTCGAACGGGTACCCACCCCTATGTAGAGTTCCGATACAGTGGTCACATGCGGATGACCATTCCGGTCGCGAAGGTGCTCGCGGCGCTGCTCGCCGAGCCCGACGAGCAGCGCTACGGGCTCGACCTGATGCGATTGACCGGCCTGCCCAGCGGCACCCTCTACCCGGTGCTGCACCGGTTGCAGGGGGCCGGCTGGCTGGCCGCCGACTGGGAGGCGATCGATCCCGTCGCGGCCGGGCGGCCGGCCCGCCGCTACTACCGACTGACCGCCGTCGGGGTGACGCAGGCCCGGCAGGCGCTCGCCGACCTGCGGGCCGCGATCCCCGACGGTGGCCGTCGCCCGTGGGGCGGCACCGAGCCCACCGGAGCGCCGGCGTGGTGACCCGCCGTGCCGCCGAGCTGCTGCTGGAGTTGGCCGCGCGCCGTTGGCCGGCCGGCGTTCGCGACGACCTGCGCCGCGAGTGGGCCGCCGAGCTGCACGTGCTCGCCGAAAGCGGTCACCGGACGAGGATGCTGGGCTTCGCGGTGAGCCTGGCCGTCAGTCGCGCCGGCGCCCCGATCGTCGACCGCCGCCTGATGCGCGGTCGGATCGGCCACACCGTCGCCGCTCTACTGCTGTCCCCGATCGCCTGCGTCGGGATCGTGGCCCTCGGTGTGTTGGCGCTGTTCTTCGTCGACTCGTTGCTGGTGCGGGCGAGTTGGGTGGAGCGGGCGCAGAGGCCGATCTGGGCGGCGTTCACCATCGTGCTGGCGGTCGTGCTGGCCGTGTTCGCCGCCCGCTGGGCCCGGCACAACGCACTTGACGGCCCACTGCGTATCGCGCTCGGCGTGGTGCTCCCGGTCGGTGCGGCCGTCATCCTGTTCGTGTACGTCGTCAACTTCAGGTACGTCGTCAACGCCGAGGGCCTGGCCGACGCCGTACCCGGTCTGCTGCTCTGGTCGGCCGGCCTGACGCTCACGCTCTGGGCCGCGGCGAGCCTCGCCGCCCGGGGTCGCGTCCGCACCGCCTGGTGGGTCGGCGTCCTCGGCGCACTCGTCGCCGCGGACCTCGCGGTGATCCTCGTCATCGTCGACGCGTACCCCGCCGGATTCGGCGCTGGGCCGACGATCGAGGCACGGGAGCGCGTCGACCCGATCTCCGCGCCGCTGTGGCTCTTCGCCTGCTGGACGGACTGGAACTTCGGCCTGCCCCGGCCGATCGAGTGGGAGATCTTCCTGATCACCAACCGGGTGTTGATAGAGCCCATGCTCTACCTGGCCTGCACGCCGTACGCGCTCGCGTACACCATCCGGGCGGCCCGGTCCTCGCCCGACGCGCCGGTCGCTCTGGCCCAGACGCGCAGCGCCACGGGCTGGGCATACACGGCGAGCGGAAAGCCCCACCGGGGCACCCGAGCGGCGAACGGGTGAGGAAAACGGGAGCGACCATCGGAGCGCCGGCATGGTGACCCGCCGGATCGCCGAGCTGTTGCTGGAGTTGGCCGCGCGCCGTTGGCCGACCGATGTCCGCGACGACCTGCGCCGCGAGTGGGCCGCCGAGCTGCACGTCCTCGCCGAGAGCGGTCGCTGGACGACGATGGTCGGCTTCGCCATGAGCCTGGCCGTCAGCCGGGCCGGCGCCCCGCTCGTCGACCGCAGCATGATGCATCGGCGGGCCCGCCGTACCGCCGCCGCCCTGCTACTGGCCCCGCTCGCCTGCGCCACGATCGTGGTCGTCAGCGCGCTGGCCATGAGTCAGGTCCACAACGTGCTGTCGATACGGGTGAGCTGGTCGACAGCGGCGCAGTTGCCGCTCTGGTCGACGCTGACAGTCGGCTTCGCGGTGCTGTTGGCGAGGTACACGTCACGGTCGGCCCGGCACTCCGCACTTCGGGGCCCGCTGCGCATCGCGCTCGGCGTGGTGCTCCCCGTCGGTGTGGCCGCACTCGGGCTCATGTCCGTCGTCAACGGCAGTGTCTTCGGCAGGTTCGTACCCGGTCTGCTGCTCTGGTTGGCTGGCCTGACGCTGGCCCTGTGGGCTGCGGCGAACCTCGCCGCCCGGGGTCGGGTTGGCGTCGCCTGGTTGGTCGGCCTCGTCGGCGCGCTCGTCGCGGCCGACCTGGCAGTGATTCTCTTCGTGCTCCAGACCATTCCGGGGCCCGGCACCGTCCCGGCCGACGCGATGACACCGGACAGCGTCGACCGGATCTCCGCGCCGCTGTGGCTCCTGGTCTGCTGGACCGACTGGAACTTCGGCCTGCCCCGCCCCACGTCGTGGGAGATCTTCCTGATCACCGACCAGTTGTTGCTGGAGCCGATGTTCTACCTGGCCTGCACGCCGTACGCGCTCGCGTACACCATCCGGGCGGCCCGGTCGGCGCCCGCCGAGACGGTCGCGCTCGCGCCGACCCCGGTGTGAACCTCAGTCGGGTACGTCGTCCCACGTCGTACCCGGCTCCAGGTAACCGGCCACCTTGTTCTCGCGCAACGCGTACGCGATGACCAGCAGGGCGTGCTTGTCCAGCTCGGGCAGGCGGTCCAGCGGGAACCACCGCACGGCCAACGACTCGTCGTCGTTGACGCGGGCGGTGCCGGCCACCAACCGGCACAGGAACCCCAGGTTCAGGTATTCGCAGCGGTCGCCATTCGGGTACGTGTGCGGGTGCGACACGGCGCTGGACATCCGCACCGGCGCCACCTCCAGGCCCGTCTCCTCGCGCACCTCACGGACGAGCGCGGTGGCCGGCTGCTCGCCCGGCTCGACGAAACCGCTGACCACCGACCAGCGCCCGTCGTCGGCACGCTGGCCGAGCAGCAGCTCACCGGCGTCGTTGCGGACCACCGCGCTGACGCTCGGCAGCCAGAGCAGGTCATGGCCGACGTGCTTGCGCAGCCCCACGATGTAGTCCGGTGTCGCCATTCGGCGATCATAGGCCGCTGCCGCTCTGCCCAACGCCGCCCGCGGGTGCGCGTCCGGCGTCAGCCCGACCAGCTGACGGTACGGCGGAAGCGGTCGTACTCCTTGCCGAGTTCGGCGTCGATCCGTTCCATCCGGGCTTCGGTGAGCACCACCGAGGGATCCTGCCATCCGCGCCCGGCGAGCATCTGGCGACGCAGTCCGGTCGGTGGGTGAGCGGCGAACAGCGACGCCTCGTCGCGGACCGACAGCTGCCGCAGCAGCGGCAACCGGTCCGTCCTGGCCGCACGGGACTCGGCCAGCGCCGAGCGCCACCGGTCCGGGCCATGCCCCGCCCGGCTCTCCCGACGCACCGCCAGCGCCAACGACTCGGTGGCGAGCAGGGTGTCGAGGAAATCGGTAGCGGCGGTCGTGCCGGCCACCCGGGCGGCCAGTTCGTCGGCGAGGTACTCAGCGCGCTGGCTGTCCCGCAGTGCCACAGTCACCAACAGCAGGTACGCGACGAACAGCACCCGCGACACCACCCACTGGAACGCGCGGCCCACCGCGTCGCCCAGCATCTCCACCAGCCCCGCCCCGACGCTGGTCCGCACCGGCCGGAACAGGTCGGCGGCCGAGCCGAGCATGGTGAACGCGGGCTGGGTGAACAGGCCCCGGCGCGGGTCACCGTTGACGAAGTGACCGAGTTCGTGGCCGAGCAGCGCCACCCGGCCACCGGCGGGAAGCGAACCCCACAGCGGAAGTCCGAGACCGAGCACCTTCCGCCGCCGCAACCCGACAGTGCCCGCGTACGCGTTGATGGTGTCGTCCACGCCCACCACGTCCGGCGCAGGCGCCCCGACCGCAGCGGCCACCTCGTCGATCAGGCCGAACAACTCCGGCGCCTGGTCGCGGGTGAGCACCTCCAGTTCCGGGTCGAGGCGACCGAACCGGGGCCGCAACGCGATCGCCAGACCGACCATCGCCACACCCGGCACGATCGCCAGGTTGGGAAACGGGAACGCCACGATCAGCCAACCACCGACGACCGCGAGCGCGAGCACCGCGGCGATCAGGAGCAACGAGGCTGCTGCGGTGAGCGTCCGGGCGGCGTCGGATCCGTTGGTGCCCAACGGTCGCCCAACCAGTTCGGTGAACTGCCGCCTGGTCGCCCGGAACGCCATTCGGTAGGTCCACCGGTCGACCCAACTCCACCCGAACTCACGTTGGCGACGTGCCTGGTCATAGGCGTCCAGATTCCATTCACAGCTGGGACACCAGGGCACCGCGTCGCGTACCGATGCCGTCGTCGCCGCACACCCCGGGCACGCCCCCGCGCCGGTCACCGTATTGATCACGAGCGCAGATCATGCCTCAGCCCTGGATCGCACCGGAACTGACTGTTCGTCCGACCCTATTTCCGCGTTCCGCCCCGACGAACGCAATGCATATCTACTGTGGAGATCGTCGGCGACTTGTGCGATCCGGTGGCGGCCGGCCGGTTCGCGGTGCACAGTGATTCCCATGAGCGACAGCGGACGTGGTGGGCAGTTCTACTGGTGCACCCGGCATCACCGGGTCGAGACGGACACCAACGTGTGTCCGGCGAAGCACGTTCTCGGCCCGTACGACTCGGCGGCCGACGCGGAGAACGCCCTGCAACGAGTGCAGGAGCGGAACGAGGCGTGGGATGCCGAGGACGCTCGTTGGGCCGGGGACGACAGATAGGCGGCGCGGGACGGCTCGCGCCGAGGTATTTCGTGCTCCGCGAGGACGCACGCGAGAGCACGTCCCCCGAGGAGGGAACCACGATGGCCGAAGCACAGCAGGCCACCAAGCGCCCGGCCGCCCGACGCACCACCGCGAAGAAGACCGCCGCGGCGGAGCGGAACACGGCGGCGAGCCGGACCACCCCCGTGCGCAAGTCCACCGCGGCTGCCGCGAAGGCACCGGCCCGCAAGGCCGCCGGCGGGGCGGGCCGCGCACCGGCCAGGAAGACCACCACGGCGGCCACGAAGGCCCCCGCGAAGAAGGCCACGACCAGGACCACCGCCGCGGCCAAGAAGGCCCCCGCGAAGGCCTCGACCACCACCCGCAAGACGACCACCGCCGCCAAGCGGGCCCCGGCGTCCACCGCGCGCAAGACCACCACCGCCGCGCGCAAGACCACCACCGCCGCGAAGAAGACGGTGAGCGCGGCGAAGAAGACCACCGCCAGCGCGGCGAGAAAGACCACCACCGCCGCCAAGGCCCCGGCGAAGAAGACCACCACCGCCGCCAAGGCCTCGGCGCGCAAGACCACCACCGCCGCGAAGGCCCCGGCGCGCAAGACCACCAGCGCGGCGAAGGCCCCGGCGCGGAAGGTGGCGACCAAGGCGTCCGCCGCCAAGAAGACAGCGACGAAGAAGACGGCCGCTGCGAAGAAGACCGCGTCGACCCGCCCCAGCGGCGGCGCGCGCAAGGCTCCGGCCAAGAAGGCCCCGGCCGCGAAGGCGACGGGTACCTCGTCGACCACCGCCCGCAAGGCGGCGGCGAAGAAGGCCCCGGCGAAGAAGACCGTCGCGGCCAAGGCGCCGGCCCGCAAGGTGACAGCCCGCAAGTCTCCGGCCAGCCCGGTCGCCGCCCGAGCCACCGCACCCAGGGGGCCCCGCAGCGCCGCCCGCAAGGCGACCGGCTGAGCGCGGAGCATCCCCTCACCGGTCGGATTTCCGGCCGGTCACCGGAAGCGGATCACCCGTGGCGCTGTCAGGATTGACCCGTGGTCATCCGACGCGTACTCGCGCCCCGCATCGACTTCGGCGCGTTGCGCCGCGAGCTCGGCCTGCCCGAGGAGTTTCCGGCCGACGCCCAGCGTGAAGCCGACGAGGCGGCTGCGGCACCGCCGCAGCCGCCCGTCGACCGCACGGACATACCGTTCGTCACTCTCGACCCGGCCACCTCGCGGGATCTGGACCAGGCGATGCACCTCAGCCGCCGCCCCGACGGGGGCTACCGGGTGCGGTACGCGATCGCCGACGTCGCCGCGCACGTCAGACCGGGTGGGGCGTTGGAGGCGGAGACCTGGCGGCGGGGGCAGACCATCTACCTGCCCGACGGCAACGTGCCGCTGCACCCGCACACCCTCAGCGAGGGTGCGGCGAGTCTGCTGCCCGACGACGACCGGGCAGCTGTGGTCTGGACCATCGACCTGGACGCCGACGGCGGCACCGTGGCCGTCGAGCTGGAACGCGCCCTGGTCCGCAGCCGCGCCAAACTCGACTACAGCGGAGTGCAGGCGGCAGCCGAGGCCGGGCGGCTACCCGACCCGATCGCGCTGCTGCCGGAGATCGGCGACCGACTGACCGCGCGAGGGCTGAGCCGGGGCGCCATCAACCTGCCGCTGCCCGAGCAGGATCTGGAGCCCGACGGTGAGGGCTGGCGGCTGGTGCTGCGCGCGCCGGTGCCGATGGAAGAACACAACGCGCAGATCTCCCTGCTGACCGGGATGGCTGCCGCCGACATCATGCTGGCCGGCCGGGTGGGTCTGCTACGGACGATGCCGGCGCCCAAGCCGGAGGCGGTGCAGCGGCTCCGGGCCGCCGCCGCGCCGCTGGGCGTGCACTGGCCGGACGACGTGGGCCCGGGACAGGTCATCGCCGGTCTGGACGCCGCCCAGCCACGCGCCGCCGCGTTCATCGACCAGGCGGCCGAGCTGATGCGCGGTGCCGCGTACACATCCTTCGACGGGGAGCTGCCGGAGCAGCCGGAACATGGTGGCGTGGCGGCCGCGTACGCCCACGTGACGGCGCCGTTGCGGCGGCTGGCCGACCGGTACGCCACCGAGGTCTGCCTGGCCCTGCACGCCGGCCAGGCGGTGCCCGACTGGGCCCGCGCCGCGCTGCCCCGGCTGCCCGAGGTGATGGCGAGCACCGACCGGGTCGCCTCGGCGGCCGCTCGTGGTGCCGTCGAGTTGGCCGAGGCGGCGGTGCTGGAGCACCGGGTGGGCGAGACCTTCGACGCGGCCGTCCTCGACGTCGACGCCCCGCCCAACGGCAAGTCCCGGCCCCGACCGCCCGGCGGCACCGTCGCGCTGGACGCCCCGCCGGTACGCGCCCGCTGCCTCGGCCAACTGCCGCTCGGCGAACGGGTCCGGGTCCGTCTGGTCACCGCCGACCCGGCGGCCCGTACCGTCCTGTTCGAGCTGGCCTGACCGGGCCGCCGTCGCTGGCCCAATCCTCGCCCGGGGGTGCGGTCGCTCGCGGTAGCGGGGATTCTCACAGTGCTCGGCGCTGCTGCCGGACGAGCGGTTTGCGAGGATGAGGCCATGGCATACGACGCGAGCACGCTGCCCGACGTGTCCGGGCTGACTGTCGGCATCATCGGCGGCACCGGCGACCAGGGGCGGGGCCTCGCCTACCGCTTCGCGCGGGCCGGCCAGACAGTGCTGATCGGGTCCCGGTCGGCTGAGCGGGCCGCCGAGTCCGCGGCGGAGATCGCCGCCCTGCCCGGGGTGCCGGCCGGCGGCAGCGTCACCGGTGCGGCAAACGACGAGGTGGCCCGACGCAGCGACGTGGTGATCATCGCGGTGCCGTGGGACGGGCACGCCGCCACCGTCGCCGCCCTCGCCGAGCCGCTCGCCGGCCGGATCGTCGTCGACTGCGTCAACCCGCTCGGCTTCGACAAGCAGGGCCCGTACGCGCTGACCGTCGCCGAGGGCAGCGCCGTGCAGCAGGCCGCCGCGCTGCTGCCCGACTCCCGGGTCTGCGCCGCGTTCAACCACGTCAGCGCTCCGCTGCTGGCCGACCCCGAGGTCGACCGGATCGACCTGGACGTGCTGATCTGCACCGAGGACCGCGAGCTGGTCGACATCGTTGGCGCGCTGGCCGCCCGGATCCCGGGCATGCGGGGCATCTACGCCGGCCGGTTGCGCAACGCCCACCAGATCGAGGCGTTCACCGCCAACCTGATCGCCATCAACAAGCGCTACAAGGCGCACGCCGGCCTCCGCGTCACCGACCTCTAGACAGACGTGCCCACGCTCAGGGGCCGGCTAATCCGCCGGCCGACACATACCGTCGGGCCATGAGCACCGACGACGGTGTGCGGGTCTGGCTTCGCCGGCAAGGAGCTGAGCGGATCGCGCACCCCGGGGGCAACCTGTACGCCCACCTGTGTCGAGTCAGCGAACGACTCGCGCTGCTTGGCTGCGGCAGTGACGTGCAGGCCGCGGGCCTGACCCATGCCGTCTATGGCACCGACGGGTTCGACCTCGCCCTACTTGATCGGGCCGATCGTGCGGTGCTCCGGGATCTCGTTGGTGCCGACGCCGAGGAGCTTGTCTATCTCTACGGCGCCTGCGACCGTGGCCGCAGCTGGCGGGAGCTGGCACAGACCGGCCAGGTCTTCGACCGCTTCGTAGGTCAGGTGAGAACGCCGGATGCGGCTCACCTCCGGTCACTCATGGACCTGAGCATCGTCAACGAACTGGATGTCATCGAGCACGATTCCGCGGTGGCGGACCGGTACGGCGCCTACTTCCGGAACCTGTTCGCCTCTTGGGCGTCACTGGCCTCCGAGCAGGTCATCCGCGATGCGCAGCGGGTCTTGCGGCCGTGACACCCGAACCCTCGGCAGGGCCACGTTCGTCGGCACGCACCCCCGGTCGCGTACACGTGCGCGCCGTCTACCCCGGCAGCTTTGATCCCTTCACCCCTGGGCACCTGAATGTGGTGAAGCGGGCACATGCCCTCTTCGATGAAGTGGTGGTGCTCGTCGCGGTCAACAGCCTTAAGCATCCGGACAGCGACGAGGAGGAGCGCGCGGCCGCCGTCCGGGCCATTCTGCCGGTCGGCTGGACCTCCGTCACCGTCGTGGCCTGGAGCGGGTTGACCTCCACCTACTGCCGACGCCATGACGTGGGAGTGATCGTCCGCGGCGTACGTAACACCACCGACCTTCAGGCCGAGTACCCGCTCGCCGCGATGAACCAGTCGCTGGGCGTCCCCACGGTATTCCTGCCTGCGCAGGCCGACCTGGCCGCGGTGTCATCGACTGCGGTGCGCGCGCTGAGGACGTGACCTTCGTCCACCCGGCCGCAGACCGTCGGACAGGGGAGAACCCTCACCGGCCACAGTGCGGTCGTCGGTTGCCGAGTCCGGTCTCCATCGCCGTAGGGGCAGGACGGTGGTCGGTGACTGCGGCACCTTGCTGCTCGACGCTGGCCCGGCGTGACTGGGCCGTCCCGGTGAACGCCGCGCCGGCCTGACCAGGAGGAATGGTCGCCCCCGAAGTGCTCACGTTCGTCGGTGGTAGTGGTTGCGGCGGGGGAGTTGTGTGGGGTCGAGCCAGGTGGGCGGGATGAACTCAGGGTGGCCGTCTCCGCTGAGCCGCACGGTCCAGTCGCTGTGGTGGAGGTGTCGGTGATGGTGGCCGCAGAGCAGCACCGCGTTGGCGAGGCTGGTCGGGCCGCCGTCGGCCCAGTGCCGGATGTGGTGGGCGTCGCACCAGCGGGGCGGACGGTCGCAGCCCGGGAACGCGCAGCCGCGGTCGCGCAAGACGAGGGCGCGGCGGAGGGGCCCGGTGATGAGGCGTCGTTGCCGGCCGACGTCGAGTGGTTGGCCTGCGCCGCCGAGGATGGCGGGGAGGACGGTGGCGTCACAGGCGAGGCGGCGCACGGTGTCGGAGGTGAGCTGCAGGCCGGTGTCGAGGGCGCCGCTGCCCAGCTGTCGGGTCAGCTCGTCGTAGCTCGTGGTGACGACGACCTGGGCGACGTCACCGCCGTGCTCGGGTAGGTCGCCGGTGCGCAGAGCGAGTCGGCAGACGTCGGCAAGGGCGTCGTGGCGGCGTTGGCCCGGGGTGCGGGTGTCGTCCGGGCCGGATGGTGCTGTCAGCGGGTCGATGGCGGCGCGGAGCGCGGCGGCGGCTTCGGTGTCGAGGACGCCGGTGAGTCGGAGTCGCCCGTCGGGCTGTTCGTTGATGGTGACGTGCCGGTCGCGTGCGGCCCGCGACTCGGCCGCCCGCAGCGCGGCGTCGGCGGCAGCGTCGGCAACCTCGGGGGCGACGTGGTCGAGGATGCGGGTGCCGAGTTTGCGCAGCAGGCTGGCGTCGAACTCGGCTGCCCAGTCGACGAGGACGCCGACGGCCTTGTCGGCCGCTTCAGGCCCTGCGGTGGCGTGCACGGTGGTGATGGTGTCGGCGATGACACGGACCTGCTCCACGTCGACCGTCCCGCCGGTCAACGCATCGCGCACTCCGGGCGGCGCGCTGTCGAGGGTCGCGGCAAGCTCGACCAGGCGACGGGCGGCACCGACCCCGAGACGTAACCGGTCGCGCAGCCACACTGCCGTCGAGGATGTGCCGTGCGCGGTCGCGGTGCCGCGGCCGTCCACCTCGCGCACCAGCATCAGTTTGACCGCCGCGAGGCGTTGCTCAAGGCGGTGTGCGGCGTGGAGCGCGGTGATCAGGTCATGCTCGGTGAGGGCCCAGGCGGCGACACTGACGCAGGCCGCGACCGCGTCCTCTGCCAGCGCCAACTCCTCAACCATGAACCGAGACTAGAACACACGTACGACAAAATCGGTTTTGCCGTGATCGATTAGTTCGTCGTCGTCGGCGGGCCCGGTCGACGCTGGCGTTGGTGCCGGCGGCGTGGACACCAACCGTCCTGGTCGATGTGCTGGCGAACTGTCGGCTGGCCGCTGTGCCGGCTCGGACCAGTCCGTCCGGTGGGCCAGCCCGGTCCGTGGACCGAGCTGGCCGGTGGGACCGGGCTAGAAGGTGTGTTCGGCGGCGGGGAACTCGCCGCCGCGGACCTCGTCGGCGAAACGGCGGGTGGCGTCGGTGAGAGCGCCGGCCAGATCCGCGTACCGCTTGACGAAACGGGGCGCCTTGCCCGTCCGCAGGCCGGCCATGTCCTGCCAGACCAGCACCTGCGCATCGGTGTCCGGGCCCGCGCCGATGCCCACAGTGGGAATCGGCAGCTCGTGGGTGATCCGCTTGGCCACCTCGCCGGGCACCATCTCCAACACCACGGCGAACGCGCCCGCCTCCGCCACAGCCCGTGCGTCGGCCAGCACCTCGTCGGCGGCGTCGCCGCGACCCTGCACCCGGTAGCCGCCCAGTGTGTGCTCGCTCTGCGGGGTGAAACCGATGTGCGCCATCACCGGGATGCCGGCGCCGACGATCGCGGCGATCTGCGCGGCGTTGCGGCGGCCACCCTCCAACTTCACCGCGTGACAGCCACCCTCCTTCATGAACCGGACGGCGGTGCGCAGCGCCTGGGCCGGACCTTCCTCGTACGAGCCGAACGGCAGGTCACCGACGACCAGCGCCTGCCGGGTCGCCCGCACCACGGCCCGAACCAGCGGAAGCAGCTCGTCGGCGGTGATCGGCAGGGTGGTCTCGTAGCCGAACACGTTGTTCGCGGCCGAGTCGCCGACCAGCAGCACCGGAACACCGGCCTGGTCGAAGATCGACGCCGTGTACTGGTCGTACGAGGTGAGCATCGGCCACCGCTCGCCGCGCTCCTTGGCGGCCATCAGGTCGCGGGTGCGGACCCGTCGGGTGGCCGGGCCGCCGTACAACGCGGTCACCTCGTGCGGAGTGGACTCCACCATCTCTGTCTCCCTTCCTCGAGGCCGCCTGCGCGGTCCCCGGGTTCCGTCGCGATCGTCGCACCGCGAGACGGGCTGACGGCAGGGCCCAGTGCAAGATGTCACTCCACCAGCGCGGGGCCGCCCCCACCTGGCCAACCGGGACCGCGCCGCGCGGTCACCGCGAGGCGGCGCCGGGCCGCGCCACCGACCCGGCACCCCCAGGGGTACGGCTCAGCCGTGCTCGCGCCACCGGCTGGTGATCGGCAGACGGCGGTCCCGGCCGAACGCCTTCATGGAGATCTTCGTGCCCGGCGCCGACTGCCGTCGCTTGTACTCGGCGGTATCCACCAGCCGCAGCACCTTGTCCACGATCGCCGGGTCGTGACCCGACTCGACCAGCCCGTCGCGGCCGAGGTCACCGTCGACGTAGCCGATCAGGATCGGGTCCAGGACGTCGTAGTCGGGCAGGCTGTCGCTGTCGAGCTGCCCCGGGCTCAGCTCGGCGCTCGGCGGCTTGCCGATCGAGTTCTCCGGGATCGGGGCGGTCTCACCGCGCCGGGCCGCGTCCCTGTTGCGCCACTTCGCGAGCCGCCAGATCAGCGTCTTCCACACGTCCTTGACCGGGTTGAAGCCGCCCACCGAGTCGCCGTACAGGGTGGAGTAGCCGACCGCCAGCTCACTCTTGTTGCCGGTGGTCAGCACCAGGTGGCCCTCCTGGTTCGACAGCGCCATCAGGATCACGCCACGGACCCGGGCCTGCAGGTTCTCCACTGCTACGCCGGACAGCGACAGGTTGGCCAGGAAGCCGTCGACCATCGGCTGGATCGGCTCGACGCGGTAGTCCAGGCCGGTGCGCTTGGCCAGGTCGGCGGCGTCCTCCCGGGAGTGCTCCGAGGAGTGCTGGCTGGGCAGCGACACCCCGACCACCCGGTCCGGCCCGAGCGCGTCGACGGCGAGCGCGGCCACCACCGCCGAGTCGATGCCGCCGGACAGGCCGAGCACCACCGACGGGAACCGGTTCTTGTTGACGTAGTCACGCAGACCCAGCACCAGCGCCTGCCACACCTCGGCCTCGTCGGCCACCGGCTCGATCAGCCCGCCGGTGGCGGCCGGGCCGGACGGCGTGGGCGGAATGCCGTCCAGCGTGCTGTGCACGATCCGCATGCCGTCCGCGACGGTCTCCGTGGTCGTCGCGGCGCTCGCGGCCGGCAACTCGACGTCGTGCACGAGCAGGTGCTCGACGAACTGCGGTGCCCGGGTGAGCAGCTCACCGTCGGCGCTCACGATCATCGAGTCGCCCTCGAAGACCAGCTCGTCCTGGCCGCCGATCATGTTGACGTACGCGATGGCGGCGCCCGCCTCGGCGGCCCGGCGGCGAACCAGCGGCAGCCGGATGTCGTCCTTGTTCAGCTCGTACGGCGAACCGTTGATGTTGACGACCAGGCCGACGCCGGCCATCCGGGCGGCGGCGAACGGACCGCCGGCCTGCCACAGGTCCTCGCAGATGGTCAGCGCGACGTCCACGCCGCCGATCCGCACCACTGTCAGCGCGTCACCGGAGACGAAGTACCGGTCTTCGTCGAAGACCCCGTAGTTGGGCAGGTGGTGCTTGAAGTAGCGGGCGGCCACGACGCCCCGGTGCAGCAGCGCGGCGGCGTTGCGGGCACCCCGGCCCGGCTCGGCGTCCCCGCTGACCTGCGGCGGGCCGTCGGCGTCCAGGTAGCCGACCACGACCGGCAACTCGCCGAGACCGTCGGCGGCCAGGTCCGCGGCTAGCCGCTCCACGGCGGCCCGGGACGCGGCCACGAAGGAACGCCGGAAGACGAGGTCCTCGACCGGGTACCCGGTCAGCATCATCTCCGGGAAGAGCACCAGCTGGGCACCGGCATCGGCGGCCTGGCGAGTCCAGCTGCGGACCAGGTCGGCGTTTCCGGCGAGGTCGCCGACGCTCGGGTTGACCTGGGACAGGGCGAGACGCAGGGTGGGCATGCCTTCATCTTGCCCCAGCCTCGTCGCGACAATCCGTACCCTCCGACGAGATTGCCGCCACCCGCCCGCGACCGGCGTCCGAGAGGCCGCGGCGGCAGGAGCTCGGCCGTCGTGGAGGCGGTCTCGGCGGCACGGCGCTGGCCCGCGCTCGCCGGGCGGGGACACGAGAGGACGGCCGGCGGCAGTTCGCGTAACGTCTGCGTAACCAGGCCCGGGAACACTGGGCGATCAGGCCGGGTACAGCCCGGCCAAGGCGGACAAAAAGTGTCGCGAGGGGTTGGGGAAGTGGACCGTCAGCAGGAGTTCGTCCTCCGCACGCTGGAAGAGCGGGACATCCGGTTCGTCCGGCTGTGGTTCACCGACGTTCTGGGCACGCTCAAGAGCGTTTCGGTGGCACCCGCCGAGCTCGAGGCGGCCTTCGAGGAAGGCATCGGCTTCGACGGCTCGGCGATCGAGGGCTTCGCCCGGGTCTTCGAATCGGACATGGTGGCCATGCCCGACCCGACCACCTTCCAGGTCTTCCCCTTCGAGGGCGGCGTCAGCGGCGAGAGCGCCCGGATGTTCTGCGACATCCTGCTGCCCGACGGCGGGCCGTCCTGGGCAGACCCCCGGCACGTGCTGCGCCGCGCGCTGTCCAAGGCAGCCGAGAAGGGCTTCACCTTCTACACCCACCCCGAGATCGAGTTCTTCCTGCTCGAGAACGGTCCGCAGGACGGCTCGGTGCCCACCCCGGTCGACACCGGCGGCTACTTCGAGCACACCACCCACGCCGTCGCCCGGGACTTCCGCCGTCAGGGCGTCCTGGCGCTGGAACGGATCGGCATCTCGGTGGAGTTCAGCCACCACGAGGTCGCGCCCGGCCAGCAGGAGATCGACCTGCGCTACGCCGACGCGCTGACCACCGCCGACAACATCATGACCTTCCGGCACGTGGTCAAGGAGGTGGCACTCTCCACCGGTGTGCAGGCCAGCTTCATGCCGAAGCCGTTCACCGACCAGCCGGGCAGCGGGATGCACACCCACCTGTCGCTGTTCGAGGGGGAGCGCAACGCCTTCCACGACAGCGGCGACCCGATGAAGCTGTCCAAGGTGGCGAAGTCGTTCATCGCCGGCCTGCTGGTGCACGCCCGCGAGTACACGGCTGTCACCAACCAGTGGGTCAACTCGTACAAGCGGCTCTTCCCGCAGCACCTGCCCGACCGGATCACCGAGAGCCCGGCGTACGTCTGCTGGGGTCACCTCAACCGGTCCGCGCTGGTCCGGGTTCCCGCGTACGGCAAGCCCAACTCGGCCCGGGTCGAGGTCCGCTCGCTGGACTCGGCGGCCAACCCGTACCTCGCCTTCGCGGTGCTGCTCGGCGCCGGCCTCAAGGGCATCGAGGAGGGGTACGAGCTGCCGCCGGGCGCCGAGGACGACGTCTGGTCGCTGACCAGCGCGGAGCGGCGCGCCATGGGCTACGAGGCGCTGCCGGAGAACCTCGCCGAGGCGATCGACGTGATGGCCGGCTCGGAACTGGTCGCCGAGGTGCTCGGCGAGCACGTCTTCGACTTCTTCCTGCGCAACAAGCGGGCCGAGTGGGAGCAGTACCGCCGTGAGGTCACCCCGTACGAGCGGCAGCGCTACCTGGCCCTGTAGACGCGGGGGCTGACGCCGTTGCGCGCTGCCGCTATCGTCTCGATCACCGCGCCGGTACCCTCCGGGCGGAGAGTCGGGAGGCAAGTCGGTGCTGGAGGATCTGTTCAGCGGTGCCTGGCAGAGCGTCGTGTTCGGGATCGTCGGCGTCGGCCTCATGGCCGCCGGCTTCGGGCTCGTCGACCTGCTCACCCCGGGCCGGCTGCGAGACCTGATCTGGGTCGAGCGCAACGCCAACGCGGGGTTGCTGCTCGCCGCCAACCAGCTCGGCATCGCCGGGATCGTCTTCACCGCGATCCTCACCAGCTACAGCGACTTCGGCAAGGGGCTCGCCTCCACCGTGGTCTTCGGACTGGTCGGGTTGGCGATCATGGCGCTGGCCTTCGTGGTGCTGGACCTGCTCACCCCCGGCAAGCTTGGCGAGGTCATCTGCTCGCCCGAGCCGCACCCGGCCGCCCGGGTCAGCGCCGCGACCCACTTCGGGGCCGCGCTGATCGTCTGCGCCTGCATCGCCTGAGCCGGTTGTCCGCGTCGACGCGCGGGTTGTCGTCTGCGGCGCTGTCTCAGTCGTCCGCGTTGCCGTGCGGGCGGGCGCCGGTGGGCGTCGTACCCCGGCCGTAGCGTGCCGGGCATGAACCGCACTGATCGCCTGTACGCGCTGGTCGAGGAGCTACGGGCGGTGTCACCGCGGCCGCGCAGCGCCCGTTGGCTGGCCGCGCGCTTCGAGGTGAGCAGCCGGACCATCGAACGGGACCTGGGCGCGTTGCAGGAGGCCGGGGTGCCGATCTGGGCCGAGCCCGGGCGCACCGGCGGCTACGTCCTGGACCGCGCCCGCACCCTGCCGCCGGTCAACCTGACCGCCGCCGAGGCGGTGGCGATGGCAGTGGCGCTGCACCGGCTCGCCGGCTCGCCGTTCGCCGGGCCGGCCGCCACCGCGCTGCGCAAGCTGGTGGCGGTGCTGCCGGCCGCCGACGCCGCCGAGGCACACCGCCTCGCGGCCGGGTGCACCTGATCGGCGACGGGCCGGCCGCGCCCGTCCCGGCCACCGTCGCCGACGCGGTCACCGCGCGGCGGGTGCTGCGCATCCGGTACGCCGACCGCGCCGGCGCCGACTCGACCCGTGACGTCGAGCCACTCGGCTACCTCGGCAACTCCCGACACTGGTACCTGGTCGCCTGGTGCCGCCTGCGCGACGAACTGCGGTGCTTCCGCACCGACCGGATCCGGAGCGTCTGGGCGCTGCCCGACGTGGTGGCCCGGGAGCTACGCCTGACGGATCTCGACATCCCGCACGAGCGGGTCCGCCCGCTGAGCCTGGTGTGAGACGAGTTCGGCGCGGCGGGCTGGTGGGTCTCGTCGCGGGGAACCCCGCCGGGTGATCCGGAAACACCGACAGGACGCTGTCGCCAACGGCCCCGAGACTGCTCCAGACGACGGCCGAACGGCCGGCACGAAATTCTGGAGGCAGTAGATGTCCAGGTCCACCACGCCCATCACCTGGTTCGAGATCGGCACCGACCGGCCCGAGGACGCGGAGCGGTTCTACGGGGAGCTGTTCGGCTGGACCTTCGAGGAGCAGGGCTCGACCAACGGCGGGTCCTACCGCGTGACCGAGGCCGGCGGCGACACCGGGATCGGCGGGGCGATCCGGGCGACCGACGGCACGTCGCCGAACTACACGGTGTTTTACGCCGAAGTCGCCGACGTGGCGGAGACCTGCCGGCAGGCCGAAGCTGCCGGCGGCCGGGTCCTGGTGCCAGCGCGTACGGCACCGAGCGGTCTCACGTTGGCCCACCTACTCGACCCGGCCGGCAACCACTTGGGCGTGTTCACGCCCCCACCCCCGCAGCCCTGACCCCATTCCCAGGGCCGCGCTGATGCCCGGTTGGCCTGGCCGTGGGATCGGCACCGACAGAGCGGACCTGGCCTGCCCCGGGCACGACAGGCCAAAGCCGGCCCCGGCCTGCTGGTGCCTGCCGGGGCCGGGCTCGCCGGACTACTTGCCGGGCGTACCAGCGCCGTGGTGGCCGCCCGGACCGCGGTGGCCGCCGGGGCCGGGGAAGACGCCGGCCTCGACGGCCTTGGTGATGGCGTCGGCCTGCTCCTGGGTGAGCTTGCCGTCCTTGACGGCCTGGTCCAGGCGCTGCGTGAGCGCGGCCTGCCGGTCCTCGGCGGACGGGCGCTGCGGGCGGTCGGTCGGGCGGTGCTGCTCGCGGATCTTCTCCAGTGCGGCGGTCACCTTGTCGGTGGGCACGCCCAGCTCCTTGGCGAGCGCCTCGGCGAACTCGCCCTGCCGGTCGGCCTTCGCACCCGGGGCCCCGCCGGGAGCCGGGGCGGTGCTGGCGCTCGGTGTCGGCGTGGCGGTGTCGGCGGCGAACGCGATCGTCGGGGCCGCGATCCCGACGCCGAGGACGCCGGCGGTGGCCAGGCCGGCCAGCAGGTGCTTCCTACGGATGGTGCGGGACATGCTGTCCTCCAGAGGTTCGGTCATCCTGCGCTGTCATCACCGACAGTGACCGGGCAGTCTGGGTGGGAGCCGTGGCGACCCTGTCAGCGAGCTGACAATCAGGGCCGGCGGTGGGCGAAATCGGTTGTGTGGTCGCTGGCCGAGCGGTCAGGGTGGACGATCCACCGACGGAAGGACACCACGGTATGACCGTCGAGATTCGGGAGATTCCACTCGTCGAGGCGGGCGCCGGGCCGTACGGCATCACGCCTGGCCCGGACGGCGCGCTGTGGCTGACGCTGGCCCATGCCGGCGGCATCGCCCGGTTGTCGCCCGACGGCGCGGTCCGGACCTACCCGCTGGATCCGGCCGGCGGTCGCCCGTTGATCATCACGACCGGGCCGGACGGGGCGCTCTGGTTCACCCGCTCGGGAGACGACCGGATCGGTCGGATCACCGTCGACGGTGAGCAGCGCACCATCGCCCTGCCGGCCGGTACCGGGCCGGGTGGCATCGCGGCGGGGCCTGATGGCGCGCTCTGGTACGCCGGGATGACCTCCGACACCATCGGCCGGGTGGGGACCGACGGCACCCACACGGCATTCCCGCTGCCGGTGACCGGGGGATTCGCCTCGATGATCACTGCTGGCGCGGACCAGGCCCTCTGGTTCACCCTCAACCAGGCCAATGCCATCGGCCGGATCGACCTCGACGGCAGGGTGACGCTGCATCCATTACCGACCGCGAACGCGGGCCCGGTCGGCATCACAGTGGGCGACGACGGCGTCATCTGGTTCGTGGAGATCGCCGCCGGTCAGCTTGGCCGGATCGACCCGGACGGCGAGATCGTCGAGTTCCCGCTGCCGGACCGGGCCGCCCGCCCGCACGCGATCGTGGCCGACCCGGACGGCGGCGTGTGGTTCACCGAGTGGGGTGCCAACCGGATCGGTCACCTCGACCCCACCGGACGGATCGAGGGCCACGCCCTACCCACTCCCAACGCCGAACCGCACGGCATCACCCGCACCCCCACCGGCATCTGGGCCGCCCTGGAAGTGGGCGCAGTAGCCCACCTAACCCCACCCACCTTCTGACCGACCCCCGCCCGACCCCACCAACCCGCCGATCTCCCTCCCCCTCCCCCCGCCCCCCGCCCCCCGCCCTGGTTGATCAAGAGATTTGCGTCAGGATCCGCCCCGAACATGACGCAAACCTCTTGATCACCGGGGACGGCCGGGGGAGGGGGAGGGGCCGTAGGGGAGCGGGTGGGGTGGGGGTTAGTGGACTGCTGGGGTTGCGGTGAGGGTGGCGGTGTTGGTGTCGAGGGTGGCGGTCGTGCCTACCGGGACTGTGAGCTGGTCGGGGCCGTGGCCGATGGGGAGGCCGCCGAGGACCGGTACGCCCAGGTCGCCGAGGCGTTCGGTGAGCACGTCGACGATTGTGGTGTCCCAGCCGTCGCCGCAGTCGGTGAACTGCCCGACCGCCACCCCGGCCAGTCCGTCCAGCGCGCCGGCTCGACGTAGGTGGGTGAGCATCCGGTCGACCTTGTACGGGGGCTCCTGCACGTCCTCGATCAACAGCACCGCACCGGTCAGGTCGGGTAGGTCCGGCGTGCCGATCGAGGCGGCGATCATGCACAGGTTGCCGCCGAGCAGGGTGCCGGTGGCGCGACCCGGTACGCGTACGTCGAAGGTCTCCTCGGTGGGGACCGCGGTGATCGACACCGGTTCGGTGGTCATCAGCGCCGCGTGCAGGGATTCGGCGGAGCGCAGTGGCGTCCGCTCGTCGCGCCAGGCCGCCCCGGGGCCGTGCACCCCGGCCAGGCGGGCGCCCCGCCACAGTGCGAACTGCAACGCGGTGATGTCCGAGAAGCCGGCCACTACCTTCGGGTCGCGGCGGACGGCGGCCATGTCGATGGCGTCCACGACCCGCTGGGCGCCGTAGCCGCCGCGAGTGCAGATCACCCCGCGCACCTGAGGATCGGAGAAGGCCACGTTCAGGTCGGCGGCGCGCAGGTCGTCGGTGCCGGCGAGGTAGCCGTGGCGGGCGTACGCGTTCGGCGCCGGCACCGGGCGTAGACCCCAGCCGGTGAGCAGTTCCATGCCCCGGGCCACCCGCTCCGGCGAGGTCGGCCCGGACGGCGACACCAGTAGCACCGTGTCACCCGGGCGCAGCAAGGGCGGGCGTACGGCGGTGGTGTCCTCGCTGATCACAACCGCAGAGCCTAATCACCCCGACCATGGCCGGGCCGCCACCCAGCGGGCGGGCCCGTGCCGGGGGGTGGTGCCGTGCGGCGTACCGGCTAGCCTCGACCTGTGGCAACCGCGCTGGTGATCGAGAACGACCCGACGGACGACGCGCGCCGGCTGGGTGAGTGGCTGACCGAGGCTGGGCTGGAGCTGTGGGTGGTGCGCCCGCACGCCGGCGACGAGCTCCCCGCCGACCTGGAGGGGTACGCGGCGCTGGTAGTGCTCGGCGGCGACCAACAGGCGTACCCGTTGCCGGACGGCTCGCCCGGCGCGCGGTGGTTTCCCGCAGTGGAGGGCCTGCTGCGCAAGGCGGTCCGGTACCGGGTGCCGACCCTGGCGGTCTGCCTGGGCGCGCAGCTGCTCGCCACCGCGCACGCCGGGTTGGTGGAGCGCAGCCCGTCCGGGCCGGAGATCGGCCCCGGCGTGGTCGGCCGGCGCGACGCCGCCGAGAACGACCCGTTGTTCCGGTACGTGCCGTTGATCCCGGACGTGCTCCAGTGGCACGCCGACGAGATCACCGAGCTGCCTCGGGGCGCGACCCTGCTGGCCGCCTCCACCCGCTACCCGCATCAGGCGTTCCGCCTCGGGGACCGGGCCTGGGGGTTGCAGTTCCACATCGAGTGCGACGCCGCGATGATCGCCGACTGGGCCACCGACTCGGCGCAACTCGCCGAGCTGGGCTACGACCCGGAGCTGGTGGTCGCGGCCTGTGCCTCGGTGCTGCCCGACGTCGAGGAGGTCTGGCAGCCGTTCGCCGCCCGGTTCGCCGCGCTGGCCCTCGGCGAGTTGGACGACAGCACGACGCGGCGCGGCCTGCCGTTGCTCGGGCACTGATGAGCCGGCCGACCAGGGCACCGGGCCGGCTCGCCCGGTACGGCTTCGGCACCGCCGAAGGCGACGGCGGCGCGCGCGCCGCGGACCTGCTCGGCCCGGAGGGGCTGCGGCTGTGGCGGCCGGCCGAGCAGGAGCCGGTCGACGAGGCCGCCGCGGAGTTGCTCGCCGCGCTGTCCCGGGCCGCCGACCCGGACCTGGCGCTGCGCCAACTGCACCGCATCGTGGAGGCCGAGGGCCGCACCACCGAAGGCGGCGCCGGAAGCCGGGCCGCCGACGGCCGCACCGCCGAAGGCGGCACCGAATCGCCGCTGCTGGCGGACGTGCACGCCGATCCCGGACTACGGCGGCGGTTGATCGCCGTGCTCGGCGCGTCGGCGGCGCTCGGCGACCACCTGGTGGCCCACCCCGAGCACTACCGGGCGCTGCGGACCGCACCGGACGGGCTCGCCCCGATCGCCGAGGGGCGGCTGGAGCCGGCCGACGGCGGCACCGCGGTGGCGGCGCTGCGGACCGCGTACCGCCTGGCGTTGCTGCGGATCGCGGCGGCCGACCTGACCGGCGGTCGCGGCCTGGAACAGACGATGGCGGCGCTCTCCGCGCTGGCCGACGCGACGCTCTCCGCGGCGTACGAGATCGCTGTCGCGGAGCTGGCGGAGGGGACCGAGCGGCCCCGGCTCGCGGTGGTGGCGATGGGAAAGTGCGGCGGCGGCGAACTGAACTACGTCTCCGACGTGGACGTCATCTTCGTCGCCGCCGAGGACGCCGACCTGTCCGCCGCGACACTGGTGGCGACCCGGTTGATCTACATCTGCGGGCTGGTCGCCTGGCCGGTGGACGCCGCGCTGCGCCCCGAGGGCAGCCGCGGCCCGCTGGTGCGGACCCTCGCCAGCCACCTTGCCTACTACCGGCGGTGGGCGCGCACCTGGGAGTTCCAGGCGCTGCTCAAGGCCCGCCCGGCAGCCGGTGACCTGCCGCTGGCCCAGGAGTGGATCGACCAGCTCGCGCCGCTGGTCTGGCGGGCGGCCGAGCGACCCGAGGCGGTCGAGGACGTCCGCGCCATGCGCCGCCGGATCATCGACCACATCCCGCCGAAGGAGCTGGAGCGCGAGATCAAGCGCGGTCCCGGCGGGCTGCGCGACATCGAGTTCGCCGTCCAGTTGCTGCAACTCGTGCACGGTCGCGGCGACGAGACGCTGCGCCCACCGGGCACCATCCCGGCGTTGCGCGCGCTCGTCGCCGGCGGCTACGTCGGTCGGGCCGACGGCGAGGCCCTGCTGCGCGGCTACCGCTTCCTGCGCGGCGTCGAGCACCGGCTGCAACTCCAGGGCCTGCGTCGTACGCACACGGTGCCCGCCGAGCCGGGCGCGCTGCGCTGGCTCGCCGCCGCGCTGGGTTTCACTGCCGCGCCGGGGCGCAGCGCCGTGGAGAGCTTCCGGGCCGAGTGGGTCACCCACGCCACCGAGGTACGCCGACTGCACGCCAAACTGCTCTACCGGCCGCTGCTGGAGTCGGTGGCCCGGGTGCCGGCCGACGGGTTGCGGCTCACCCCGGAGGCGGCCAGGAACCGCCTGGAGATCCTCGGCTTCGCCGACCCGGCCGGGGCGTTGCGTCACCTCCAGGCGCTCACCGGCGGGGTGAGCCGCACGGCGGCCATCCAGCGCACCCTGCTGCCGGTGCTGCTCAGCGAGTTCGCCGACGCGCCGGAGCCGGACCGGGGGCTGCTCAACTACCGCAAGGTCTCCGACAAGCTGGGCAGCACCCCCTGGTATCTGCGGCTGCTGCGCGACGGCGGCCCGGTCGCCCGTCGGCTGGCCCGGGTCCTCGCCCTGTCCCGGTACGTGGCCGACCTGCTCGCCCGAGACCCGGAGGCGCTGCGGCTGCTGGCCGAGGAGAACGAGCTGGCGCCACGCGCGCCCGAGGTGCTGCGGGAGGGCTTCCTGGCGGCGGCGGCCCGGCACACCGACCCGGTCGAGGCCACCAGCGCGGTGCGCGCGCTGCGACGTCGCGAACTGGTCCGGGTGGCCTGCGCCGACGTGCTCTGCCGGGCCGGCGCGCTCGCGCCCAGCCCCACCCGGGCGGACGGCGCGAACCGGCCCGCCCGCGGGCTGTCCGACATCACCGCTGTCGGTACGGCGCTCGCCGACGTCACCGACGCCACACTGGCCGCCGCGCTGCGGGCCGCTCAGGCCAGCCAGCCGGCACCGGCGGGGCTGCGGTTCGCGGTGATCGGCATGGGCCGGCTCGGCGGGTACGAGTCGAACTACCTCTCCGACGCCGACGTGCTCTTCGTCTACGACCCGCCGCCGGGCACCAGCGAGAGCGCCGCTAGCGCCGCCGCGCACGCCGTCGCCGAGGAACTGCGCCGACTGCTCGGCGTGCCCGCCCCCGACCCGCCGCTGGGCGTCGACGCCGACCTGCGGCCGGAGGGCCGCCAGGGTCCGCTGGTCCGCAGCCTCGCCGCGTACGCGCAGTACTACGCCCGCTGGTCGCGGGTGTGGGAGGCGCAGGCGCTGCTGCGCGCCCGGTTCGTCTGCGGCGACGCCGAGCTGGGCGCCGAGTTCGAGGCGATGATCGAGCCGGTGCGCTATCCGGCGGACGGGCTGACCCGCGAGCAGGTCGTCGAGATCCGGCGGATCAAGGCCCGGGTGGAGACCGAACGGCTGCCCCGGGGCGCCGACCCGGCCACCCACACCAAGCTGGGGCGCGGTGGGCTCGCCGACGTGGAGTGGGCGGTGCAACTCGTCCAGCTCCGGCACGCCGGCGCGAACCCGGCGCTGCGCGGCACGCGTACCCTCGACGCCCTCGCGGCGGCCGAGCGGGCCGGCCTGATCGACCCGGCGGACGCCGCCGAGATGGCCGCCGGTTGGGCCCTGGCCGCGCAGGTCCGCAACGCGTTGATGCTGGTCCGGGGCCGGGCCGGCGACCAACTGCCCCGGCACGGCGTGGAGTTGGCCGGCGTGGCCCGGCTGCTCGGCCGAGACGACCCGGGGGAGTTCCTCGACGAGTACCTGCGCACCGGCCGCCGCTCCCGCGCCGCTGCCGAACGGGTCCTCGATGCCTGACGCGTCGCCGCCCCCAGTCGGGCTGAGCGTCACGGGTTGGGCGGCGGCGACCGGTGTGGCGGTGCTGCTCGCCGTCGCGTTCCTCCTCGCGCCGCCGATGGGCACCGACCTCGCCGCCCAGGTGGCCCGCGCCGAGTTCACCGAGCGGTACGGGGCCGCGCCGGTCGACTTCGGCTGGTACGGGGGCGTCAACCAGTACGGCTACAGCCTCTTCACGGCCAGGTTGGGCGCGCTGATCGGGGTGCGTCCGCTGGGGGCGGTCGCCGCCGTGGTCGGTGCTGCCGCGCTGGGTTGGCTGTTCACCCGCAACCGGGCCCGCCGACCGCTGCTGGCCGGCGTCCTCGGCGCTGTGGTGCTGGTCGGCAACCTGGCGAGCGGTCGCATCACCTTCGCGGTCGGGCTGGCGTTCGGGCTGCTGGCGCTCTGCGCGGTCAGCGCGCAACGCCCACCGCGCTGGCTCCGGTTGACGCTCGCCGCCGTCTGCGCCGCACTGGCGACGGCGGCCAGCCCGGTCGCCGGCCTGTTCACCGGGCTGGCCGGCGCGGCGCTGCTGCTGAGCGCGCTGCGCACCGGTGACGGGCCGGGCCGCCCGCTGCCCGGAGGCTGGCGAGCCGAGCGACCACTGGCCGAGGGGTTCGTCCTGGCCGTGGCGCCCGCCGTCACGCTCGCCCCGATGGCGTTCGTCTTCGGCAACGGCGGCACCCAGCCGTACTCGGCCGAGTCGATGCGCATCAACGTCGCGCTCGCGGTGCTGGTGGCGGTCGTGCTGCCGCGTCGCCGCCGGGTACTGCGCGTCGGCGCGGTGCTCACCGTGCTGCTCCTGATCGGGGCGTACTACGTGCCCAGCCCGATCGGTTCCAACGCGCTACGGCTGCCGATGCTGTTCGCAGTGCCCGTGCTGGCCGGATACGCCGCGTTGCCGGGACCGTGGCTGGCCGGGCTGCTCGCCGCGACCGTCTGGTGGCAGTCCCCGGTGATGACGAGCGACGTGACCCGGGCCGGCGCCCCGGAGAGCGCCGAAGGCTTCTACCAGCCGCTCGTCGCCGAACTCGACAGGCGGCAGCCGGTCGGGCGGGTCGAGGTGGTGCCGCTGCGCGACCACTGGGAGTCCGCGTACCTGCCGCCGACGGTGCCACTGGCCCGAGGTTGGGAACGCCAGGTCGACAGCGACCGCAACGCGCTGTTCTACGACGGCAACCTGAACGCGCAGACGTACGAGCAGTGGTTACGGCACGAGGCGGTGAGCTACGTGGTGCTCGCCCCCGACGCACCCGCCGACCGGTGGGGCCGCGACGAGGCCGCGCTGATCCGCGCCGGCCTGCCGTACCTGCGGGAGGTCTGGCGAGACGCCACCTGGCAGATGTACGCAGTGGTCGATCCGACCCCGCTGGTCGGTGCCCCGGGTCACCTCGTCGCCGCCGACCGCGGCGCGGTCCGCCTGACCGCCACGCCCGGGGACGTGCCGGTCCGGGTGCGCTGGTCACGCTGGCTCACTCTGAACGGCCCGGACGGTTGTCTGCGACCGGGCGCGGACGGGTGGACCGAGGTACGGGTCCGCGCCGCCGGCGACTACTCGATCTCCAGTGGGCTGGCACCGGCGCGCCACTGCTGACAGTGCCTGCCGTCGGCCTCCCACCGACGGGCTGGCAGCATGTCCGGCGTGCCCTCCCACCTCGCGCGCTGGACCGGCCTGGCCGGCTCGATGCTGCTCGCGCTCTCCGCTTTCCTCGGCGGCGCGTTTCCCAGCGGCCCCCTGCGCAGCACCCCGGTCAGCATCTGGCAGGGGCCCAACGGCCCGCTGATCCTCGCCGCCTGGGCGGTCGGCACCGGCCTGATGGCGTACGCCTGGTGGGCGCTGCGTGACGGGGGGCCCTCGACGCGGTGGGCACTGGTCACCGTCGGGCTCTGGCTGCTGCCGTTGCTGATCGCGCCGCCCTTCGGCAGCCGGGACGTGTACGCGTACACCTGCCAGGGCGCCAGCTTTGTCGGCGGCATCAGCCCGTACGAACAGGGCGTCTCCGCGCTGCCCTGCCCGTGGCTGGACACGGTGTCGGTCATCTGGCGCGACACCCCGGCGCCGTACGGGCCGCTGTTCGTGCTCATCGCGGGCGCCGTGGTGAAGGCCACCGGTTCGCTGACCGCCAGCATCGTGCTGTTCCGTGCGCTGTCGCTGGTCGGCGTGGCCGTCGCCGCGTGGGCCCTGCCGGCGCTGGCGCGTCGGGCCGGTGTGCCGGCGAAGCGGGCGGTGTGGCTGGCGTTGGGTTCCCCGCTGGTCGCCGCGCACCTGATCGGTGGCCCCCACAACGAGGCGCTGATGCTCGCCGCGTTGGTCGGTGGGCTGGCAGTGGTGGCGACGCACCCGGGCCGACGCGGAATGCTGCTGGTCGGCGGGCTGCTCCTCGGACTCGCGGTGGCGATCAAGGTGACCGCCGTGGTGGTGGTGCCGTTCGCCGCACTGGCGGCCACCGCCGGGCCGTACCGGATCCGCACGCTGATCCGTGACGGCGGCTGGGTGGTCGGCGGCACCGTCGCCACCGTTGTCGGTGTGACAGTCGCCGGTGGGCTGGACTTCGCCTGGGTCGGCGGACTGTCCCAGAGTGGCGCCGCCATCGCCTGGACGTCCCCGTCGACAGCAGTGGGCCAGACGGCCGGGTACGTCGCGGCGCTGTTCGGCGGTCACATCGACGCGCTGCCGGTCACCCGCGGGATCGCCGTGGTCCTCCTGGCCGTACTGCTCGTCTGGCTCTGGTGGCGGGCCCGCACCCGCGACCCGCTGTACCACGCCGGCCTCGCGCTCGCCCTCACCGTCGCGCTCGCCCCCGTCGTGCACCCCTGGTACTGGACCTGGCCGCTGTTCGTGCTGGCGGCCACCGCCCAACGGACCAGATGGTTCATCGTGGTCGCAGTGGTCGCGTCCTTCCTGGTCCTGCCCGACGGCACCGGGTTTCCCCGGTACACCAAGACGGTCGGGGCGCCGCTGATGACGCTGTTGGTGATCGTGCTGGTCATCCGGTTGGTACGGTCGGCTCGGGCGGCCCGTCAGCCGGTCGCCGTCGATTGAGGGAAGGTGCGCCGGTGACCGCTCCCGGCCCGCCTGTTCCGCCGCCGCCTGTGTCGTCGGCGTCATCGGGTGCCCGGTACGCGGGCCTGGCCGGCGCGGTCCTGCTCGCCGTGGCCGGATACCTCGGCGGGGCGCTGCCCGACGCCCCGCTGGGCGCGACACCCGCGTCGATCTGGCGAACCCCTGACGGCCCGGCGACGCTGACCTGCTGGCTGATCGGCACCGTGCTGCTGGTCGGGGCGTGGTGGTCGCTGCGCGAGGGTGCGCCGTCGACCCGTTGGGCGTACGTCACCGCCGGGCTGTGGGCGCTACCGCTGCTGGTCGCGCCGCCGCTGGGCAGCCGGGACGTCTACTCGTACGCCTGCCAGGGCTGGACGTACGCGCACGGCGTCGACCCGTACACAGTGGGGGTGGCGGCGGCGGGCTGCCCCTGGCTGGACACCGTGGCGCCGATCTGGCGGGACACCCCGGCACCGTACGGGCCGGTGTTCGTCCTGCTCGCGGCCCTCGCCGTCGGTCTCGGCGGCGGGCTCACCGGCACCATCGTGGCGCTGCGCGTGATCGCCGTGGCGGGGCTGCTGCTGGCCGCGCTCTGCCTGCCCGCTCTGGCGCGGGCGGCCGGGGTGCCGGCCCGGCAGGGGCGGGGAGCGTCGACCGGCTGGGCGGCCGGGGTGCCGGCCCGGCGCGCGGTCTGGTTGGCGCTGGCCGGTCCGCTGGTCGGCGTCCACCTGGTGGCCGGCGCGCACAACGACGCCGTGATGCTGGGCCTGCTGCTGTGTGGACTGCTGGTCGTGGTCCGTCGACCAGGTCGGCCGGCGGCGCTGCTGCTGGCCGGAGCGCTGCTCGGGCTGGCGGTCACTGTGAAGGCCAGCGCCGTGGTGGTGGTGCCGTTCGCCGTGCTGGCCGGGATGCCCGACCAGTACACAGTTCGGGCGTTGGTACGCCACTGTGGTTGGCTGGCCGGTGGGCTGCTCGGCGCGCTGCTGGTCACCTCGGCGGTGTCCGGCCTCGGCTTCGGCTGGGTGGGCGGGCTGACCCACAGCGGCGACTCGGAGCAGTGGACGTCACCACCCACCGCCGTGGGCTTCGTGGTGGACTACGCCGGCGCGCTGGTCGGCCGGGACCCGCAGGCGGTGCCGGTCCTCCGAGCGGTCGCGCTGCTGCTGCTCGTCGGGGTGCTGGTAGTGCTCTGGTGGCGGGCCTGGCAGACCCTGCGCGGGCTGAACGAGGTGGGGTGTTCGGGAGTGGCGCGGTCCCGGGTGGCGCTGCGCGGCGCGGCGTTGGCGCTGGTCGCCACCGTCGTCCTGTCCCCAGTCTTCCACCCCTGGTACGCGACCTGGCCGCTGGCGCTGCTGGCGCTCACCGCCGCCCGTACGACGTGGTTCGTGCTGCCTACCGCGGCGGCGGCCTTCCTGGCCCTGCCCGACGGCACCAACCTGGCCCGCGTCACCAAGGCACCCGGTGCACTGGCGATGACCGCCCTGCTCCTGACCGTGCTCGCCCGCACCCTGCGCACCCGGCGCGCCGCCCGCGCCGCCCGCCGCCGTTGATCATGAGGTTGACGGGGACAATCTGGACGGAACGCCCCGCCAACCTCATGATCGTCATCGTCGTGCGGGCAAGATCGTGCTCGAACGTGGATGTAGTGGTGTCCGACGCGATCGAGGCCACTACATCCAGGATCGAGCACGATCTTGAGGCGGGACGAAGGGGGTCAGGTTCGCGCGCCGCAGGTGGGGCAGGGCTGGCCCGAGGGCTGGGGGGTGGAGGTCCGGCGGGAGCGGAACACGACGGCCAGGAACAGTGCGGCCGGACCGGCGAGCGCGACGGCGACAGCGGTCACGGCCAGTTCCGCGAAGGTGATGGCGCCGTACGCCGGGCCGAAGCTGTCCGCCAGGCTGGGCACCGCCAGGAAGCCGGCGGGGGTGAGCAGTGTGACGAGCGCCCAGCCGCCCCGGGTGTCTCCGCCCAGTGCCAGACCCATGGCCAGCAGAGCCCCGACGACCAGCAACAGTCCGCCGACGGTGGGCAGGAAGACTTCCATGGCGACGCCGTAGTAGATGAAAACCGGGTCCAGGCCTCCCAGGAATTCCGTCGCCACCACCGCCGACAGCGCGGACAGCGCCGGCGCGAGGCGGGTCGCCCGGGATGCTCGGTCGGGCAGGGCGAGCCCCAGTAGGCCCAGGGCCACCTGCGGCAGCAGCACCATCAGCGGCGGTCGGAGTGCGTCGAGCGCCGCGGCCACCGGTGGCAGCGCGATCGTGACCAGGAGCGCGAGGGTGATGGCCCACCGGGCGACCCGGCTCGGCGCGACGGCGATCACCGCCGCCGCCAGCAGCCATGCCGCCCACGCGACGACGCCGAGCGAGACGAACGGGCCGACGTGGGGGAGGCCCCACTCCACGGGTGGCGGATGCAGCTCCGCCGTAGCCCAGACGCCGGCGAGGGCGCTCGCGGTGACCAGGGCGAGCAGCGCCGCGAGGCGTACCCCGGGGATCAGGTCGGTGATGCCCGCGGCCCGCAGTCGCTGGCGGAGGCCCCCGCGCAGCAGGTCCGCGGCGTCCACCGGCGCCGGCCAGCGTTGGTCGGGGGCGGCCAGGTCGAGGTAGGTACCGACGATTTCGGCGCCTCGGGCACGCCGGTAGTCGGCGGGGTACGCGCGCAGCAGCCGGAGGTATCGGCGTTCCAGGTCGTTCATGCCAAGCCTCCGGCCGTGCGTGGGGTGGTCGGGAGGGCGGCGCGAGTCCGCTTGGACAGCCGGGTGGTGGCGGCTTCGACGTTGCGGCGCAGCCGCTCGGTCTCGGTGCTCAACGTGGTCTCGCCGCCGGGGGAGAGGCGGTAGTAGCGGCGCAGTCGGCCGTCCACCACCTCTTCCCTGTCGACCTCGACGAGGCCGGCGTCGACCAGCCGGTCGAGCGCCCCGTAGAGCGTCCCAGGGCGTAGCGACACGCGGTTGTCGGAGAGGGCGGCGACCTCACCGATCAGCCCGTAGCCGTGCATCGGCTGGCCGGCCAGCGCGGTGAGGATCAGGAAGGTCGGTTCGCGCAGTGGTGTGTCCACCGAAGCAATATATCGGACGCGAAGGTATGCCGGAGGGCGGCGCACAGCGAGCCGGGCCGGCTCCGCGGTGAGCGGAGCCGGCCCGGCCGGTGTTCCAGCGACTGCTCAGCAGTCGTCGTGCGTCTGACTGCTCAGCAGTCGTAGTACATGGCGAACTCGTGCGGGGTCGGGCGCAGGCGCACCGGGTCGACCTCGTTGGCGCGCTTCCAGTCGACCCAGGTGGAGATCAGGTCGGGGGTGAAGACGCCGCCGTCGAGCAGGTAGTCGTGGTCGGCCTCCAGCGAGTCGAGCACGGCCGGCAGCGAGCCCGGCACCTGCTTGACGTCGCCCCACTCCTCCGGCGGGAGGTCGTAGAGGTCCTTGTCGATCGGCGTCGGCGGCTCCATCTTGCTCTTGATGCCGTCCAGGCCGGCCATCATCATGGCCGAGAAGGCCAGGTAGACGTTGGCCGACGGGTCCGGGACGCGGAACTCGACGCGCTTGGCCTTGGCGTTGCTGCCGGTCACCGGGATGCGGGTGCAGGCGGAGCGGTTGCGCTGCGAGTAGACCAGGTTGACCGGCGCCTCGTAGCCCGGCACCAGGCGACGGTACGAGTTGACCGTCGGGTTGGTGAAGGCCAGCAGCGACGGCGCGTGGTGCAGCAGGCCACCGATGTACCAGCGGGCCATGTCGGACAGGCCGGCGTAGCCGGTCTCGTCGTAGAACAGCGGCTCACCGTTGAGCCAGAGGCTCTGGTGGGTGTGCATGCCGGAGCCGTTGTCGCCGAAGAGCGGCTTGGGCATGAAGGTCGCGGTCTTGCCGTTGGCCCACGCCTCGTTCTTCACGATGTACTTGAAGAGCTGGAGCTGGTCACCGGCGTGCAGCAGGGTGGAGAACCGGTAGTTGATCTCGGACTGGCCGGCGGTGCCCACCTCGTGGTGCGAGCGCTCCACGTTGAAACCGGTGTCGACGAGCCGGCGCACGATCGAGTCACGCAGGTCGGCGTAGTGGTCGACCGGCGGGACGGGGAAGTAGCCGCCCTTGTACGCGGTCTTGTAACCGAGGTTGCCGCCCGCCTCTTCGCGGCCGGTGTTCCAGGCGCCCTCGATCGAGTCGATGTAGTAGAACGACTGGTGCGCCGAGGTCTCGTGGCGGATCGAGTCGAAGATGTAGAACTCCGCCTCGGCGCCGAAGTAGGCGGTGTCGGCGATACCGCTCGCCGCCAGGTACGCCTCGGCCTTCTTCGCCACGTTGCGCGGGTCGCGGCTGTAGGCCTCGCGGGTGAACGGGTCGTGGATGAAGAAGTTGAGCGCGAGCGTCTTCTGCGCGCGGAACGGGTCGATGAACGCGGTGGCGACATCCGGGAGCAGGAGCATGTCCGACTCGTGGATCGCCTGGAAACCGCGGATCGACGAACCGTCGAACGCGAGGCCGTCGGTGAAGAGGTCGTCGTTGACGGACTCGACCGGCAGATTGAAGTGCTGCATCACGCCGGGCAGGTCACAGAAACGAACGTCGACGAACTTCACGTCCTCGTTCTTGAGGTATCGCAGCAGTTCCTCGGGATTGGCGAACACACATCCTCCTGGCACGTCCACGGGGTGGCTAGGCTTCTGGCGACGCTAGGGCCGGGGGGTTGCCCGGCCGTGTCTCCGTTGTTTCTGCCGTGTTACGTCCCTCGCGGAGCGTCAGCGACGCCCCGGTCCGCGCCTCGGCCCGCCAGGAACGCCGTACCGACTGTGCCAGTGTAATGACATCTGATGCCTTTGGCCTGAATCGGCACACAGCGGCGGCGGCACCCGGCAAGCCCTCATCCCGGCGCGGATACCCTTGACCGCTGTGACCAATCCGCACCTTCCGGCAGCGCCGGCCACCGATCCCACGTTCACCGCGCCGAGCCTCGGTCGGCGGTTCGGGGCGCTGATCATCGACTGGGTGCTCTGCCTGCTGGTGTCCAACTTCTTCGCCGACCCGGTACGCGACGGATGGGCCCCGGTGCTGGTGCTCGTCCTGGAGTACGGCATCTTCCTCGGCCTGTTCGCCCAGACGCCGGGCATGTACATCACCAGGATCCGCTGTGTGACCTGGCACGACGGTGGCCGGATCGGCGTGCTCCGGGGGCTGATCCGTGGCCTGCTGCTTGCCCTCGTCGTCCCCGCGCTGATCATGGACGAGCACCGGCGTGGCCTGCACGACCGAATCGCCGGCTCGGTCATCGTCGACGCCCCCCGCGGCTGAGGCCGACCCCGCCAAGGCCGGTCCGGGGCCGCGCGACCCCGCAAGATCGCGCTGATCGCGCTGATCGCACTCGATCCTGGATGTAGTGGCATCCTCCGCGCCTGAGGCCACTGCATCCAGGATCGAGCACGATCATGGCGAGGGCGAGGGCGAGGGCGAGGGCGAGGGCAAGGGCAAGGGCAAGGGCAAGGGCAAGGGCAAGGGCAAGGGCAAGGGCGACGGCGACGGCGACGGGCAAGGGCGGGCGGAGCGTCGGGGGTGGGCACCTCAGGGTGTACGTGAAAAGAGCCGGACCCGTGCGGGTCCGGCTCTTTACGCGTACACCTGGGGTCAGCGGCCCCGCGACTGGCGGAAGGCGCCTGGGGGCCGCATGTTCTTCGGGATCGCGCCCTTGGGCATCTGTGGCCGGGCGGTGAGCGCCTTGAGTCGCTTGTCCAGCGAGTTGACGTCCTTGCCGGAGAGGGCGCGGGGCAGGCGCAGCAGCGTCGTCCGCAACTTGCGGATCGGCAGCTCGCCTTCCTCCTGCCCGATCACGTAGTCGTGCAGGGGAGCGGAGCCGATCACCTTGGACAGCCGCCGCTTCTCCTGGCCGAGCAGGCCGCGCACCCGCTGCGGGTTGCCCTCGGCCAGCAGGATCACGCCCGGGCGGCCGATCACCAGGTGGACCATGTCCATCTGGGTCGTCGAGCTGACCGCCGGGGTCACCCGCCAGTCGCCGCGCATGTTCTCCATGATCTGCGCCGCCGCGCCGGGTTGCCCCTCGGCGGCGTTCATCATTGCCTTGTTGGACCGCAGGTTGAGCACGATCAGCACCGCGAGCAGGACGAACAGGATGCCGATCGGCAGCCAGATCCAGCTCCAGAGGATGACCGCGACCACGGTGAGCGCGAGCGGGATGAGCACCGCGGCGGCGACCAGCGGCGCGAACCACCGGTCCTGCTTGGCGGTGAACTTGAACACCATCCCGATCTGCTTCAGCCGCTGGCCGAACGAGACCTTCTCCTGGGGCTTTGCCATGCCGCAGAGTCTAGTGGTCGCCGCCGGCCCGGTTGATCCGCGTCCGGGTGCCGGGGCAGCTGAGTACCTTACGTCGCCGTACGCGCCCGGACAGGACGGGTAAGGAGGCTGTGGGCGGCGAAGATGAGGCGCCATGCCCATGCCCGGGTGGGGCCTTCGCGCGAAGAGTCGTCAGCAGAAGACGACGACGCCACGAAGGAGCCCGACATGTTCGGCAACGACGCAGATTTCCTGCTCACACTGCACCGTACCCACGCCGCCGAGCTGCGCGCCGACGCGGCCGCGGACCGGCTCGCCCGGTCGCTGTCGCGTCCGGTCAGCCGAGGGTGGTTGGGCCGGCGCAGGCAGGCCGGTCGCACCAGCGACGCCCGCCGGTGACCGCGCCCACGGCGCCCGCCACGCCCAGCGCGCCCGCCACGCCCACGGCGCCCGGCGGGCTGACCGCTCGACCCGATCCGGCCCCGCCGCCCGGCCACCGGCCGATCGGCGGGGCCGGCGGGACGGGCCGCCATGGCATGCTCGAACACGTGACCGTACGCGCCGCCAGCTCAGTCCTCGTCGGGCGCCACCGCGAGACCGCGGCGTTGCGAGACGCGCTGGGCCGGGCGCGGGCCGGCGAGCCGACCACGGTGCTGGTCGGCGGCGAGGCGGGTGTGGGTAAGACCCGGCTGCTGGAGGAGTTCGCGGGCTGGGCCACCGACGGCGCGTCGCGGGTGCTCGTCGGCCAGTGCCTGGAGCTGGGCGAGGCGGGTCTGCCGTTCGCGCCGTTCGCCGCCGCGTTGCGCGCGGTGCTCCGCGCCGACGGCCCCGAGGTCTTCGCCGGCTACGAGGCGGAGTTCGCTCCGCTCCTGCCGGAGCTGGGCCGCGCCTCGGCGGCGCTGACCACCCCGCGCGCGGTCCCGCTCAGCGACGCCCCGCGTGGCTACCTGTTCGACCTGGTCGCCGAGCTGTTCCAGCGGCTGGCCGATGCTCGCCCGCTGGTCCTGATCATCGAGGACCTGCACTGGGCCGACCGCTCCACCCGCGACCTCATCGGCTTCCTCGTCCGGGCGGCGAGGCCGGGCCGGCTGCTGCTGGTCTGCACCTATCGCACCGACGAGTTGCAGCGCGGGCACCCGCTGCGCCCGTTCCTCGCCGAGCTGGATCGGGCCCGGGGTGTGGAGCGGGTCGAGCTGGCTCGCCTGGACCGCGACGGCACCGCCGCGATCCTCGCCGACCTGCTCGGCGCCGAGCCGCTCGCCCGCGCCGTCGACGACGTCCACGACCGCACCCAGGGCAACCCCTTCTTCATCGAGGAGTTGGCGGTCGCCGGTGACCCGATCGGCTGCGCGGCGCTGCCTGAGACGCTGCGTGACCTACTGCTGGCCCGGGTGGACCGGCTCCCCGAGCCGGCCCAGCGGGTGTTGCGGATCGCGGCCGCCGGCGGCACCCGATTCGCCCATGACCTGCTCGCCGAGGTCGCCGGGCTGCCCGAAACCGAGTTGGAGGACGCGTTACGCGCTGCCGTCGCCGCCCAGTTGGTGGTGGCCGACCGGGACGGTGACTACGAGTTCCGACATGCGCTGGTCCGCGAGGCCGTACACGACGAGTTGTTGCCCGGTGAACACGCCCGGCTGCACGCGCGCTTCGCCGCCGCCATCGAGGCCCAGCCGCATCTGGTCGCCGCCGGCCGCGCCCCGGCCGAGATCGCCCACCACTGGCACGCCGCACACGACCACCCGCGTGCCCTCGTCGCCGCACGAGCCGCGGCGTGCGCCGCCGCCGACCGCTACGCGTACGCCGAGCAGCGCCGACTGCTGGAGCGGGCGCTGGAGTTGTGGGAACTGGTGCCGGACGCCGCCGACCTGCTCGGCATGGACCACCTGGCGTTGCTGGAGCAGACCCTCGACGCCGCGGTCACCGCAGGCGACTTCAGCCGGGCCATCACGCTGACCCGGGCCGGGCTGGCCGAGGTGGACGCCGACGCCACGCCGCTGCGCGCCGCCCGCCTGCTGGACCAGCGCGGTCGACTGATGGCCCTGCTCGGCAAGAGCGACGGCAGCCGCGAGCTGGATGAGGCGTACCGGCTGGCGGCCGGTGGCCCGCCCGGCGGGGAGCGGGTCCGGCTGCTCGCCGACATCGCCACCCACCTGGTCAAGATCGACCCACAGAAGGCGGCCCGGGTGGCAGCCGAGGCCGCCACCGACGCCGAGGCGCTCGGAGAACACGTGGCCCTGCTGTCGACGCGGATCGCGTTGCTCTGTCACGGCGAGCGGGACCTGACCGGCGGGCTGGCCGAGCTGGGCCGGGCGGCCGCCGCCGCCCGTGCGGCGGGCGACGCGCCGACCCTGGTGCTCGCCATGGTGTTCGAGTCGGACATGCTCTGCGAGCTGGGCCGCTACGCCGAATCGGCGCAGGCCGCCGAGGCCGGCGTGGCCGAGGCGCGACGGGTGGGGATCAGCCGCTCCACCGGGGCGTACCTGCTCTCCAACCGGGCCGAGGCGCTCATCGCGCTGGGTCGGTGGGACGAGGCCGAGGCGGTCTGCGCGGAGGCCGCCCGGATCGACCTGTCCGGTGTCACAGGTCTGCACTGGCTGCAGTTGGGCGCCGGGCTGCGGCTGGCCCGCGCCCATCCGGGCGCCGACGAACTGGTCGACCGGGCGCTCACCTTCCTCAATCGACCGTACCTGTGGCCGAACCACCGCCTGCCCCTGCACGAGCTGGCGATCGAGGCGGCGCTGGCCGCGGACGACAAGGTCGAGGCGGTACGGGCGGCCCGCGTCGCCGTGGCCGACGAGAGCCTGCCACAGCTGCCCCGGGAAGGTTGGCCGGTGCTCAGCGCCGTCGCGCGTACCGCCGCCCGGGTGGGTGACCGGGAGTTGGCGGCGGCGGTGGGGGCGCTCGCCACCGACCTGCCGGCGCGACACCCGGCGGCCCGCGCGCACGCCGCCCAGGTCACCGCGCTGCTCGCGGTCGGCGACCAGGCACTGCCGGCCTGGCGTGCGGCGGTCGACGCGTGGCGGGCCGATGGGCAGCCCTACCCGTTGGGCAGGGCGCTGCTGGCACTGGCCGAGGCGACCGCCGCCGCCGGGGAACGTGACGAGGCGGCGGCAGCGGTCACCGAGGCCACCGAGATCGGCCGGCGGCTGGGCGCGACCCCGCTGGTCGAGGCGGCCGCCACCCTGGCGCGGCGGGTCGGCCTGCGCGCCGGGGGCGGGGCCGGAGCGGACCTGCTGACCGCCCGGGAGCGGGAGGTGCTGCGCCTGGTCGCCGAGGGGCACAGCAACAGCCGGATCGCCGAGCGGCTGTTCATCTCGCCGAAGACGGCAAGCGTGCACGTCTCCCGGATCATCGCGAAGCTGGGTGTGACCAACCGGGTGGAGGCCGCCGCCCTGGCCCACCGCCTCGGCCTGCTCACCGAGGCCGCCGAGCCGCGCTGACGCGCGCCGAGACCGCCGCGCCGCGCTGACGCGCGCCGCCGAGGTCAGCGCGGCAGGTAGATGCGCCAGCCCTCGATGGCCACCAGGTCGAGTCCGCCGGGCGTGACTCGCTGCCGCTCGTCGAGCACCTCCGCCAGGGGTGAGCCGGCCGGCGCGACCCAGGCCGGTGCCGCCGCGCTGTCCACCTCCCGCCGGTACGCGGGGTAGCGGTCGAAACCGGGGCGCAGAGTGTCGTCGACGACCGCGCAGACCACCTGCTCCGCGCTGGCGAAGGTGAGCCGGTTGCAGGTCCAGTAGCCGGCGCGCACGTGCCGTACGCCGAGCTGACGCAGGGTGCTCACCAACTCGGTGTGCCGGGCCTCGGCGGCCCGGGTCGCCGGTACGGTCTCCGCTGCCCGCCAGGTGGCGTGGGCCGCGGTGCCCAGCGTGGCGGCGAGCAGCACCGCCGCGAGCGACCGGGCCAGCGTCGACCCGACGCCGCGCCGGCCGGTCGCCGCCGGACGCGGCCCGTGCCGGGCCACCGTCCACACCGGCCAGAGCAGCGCCGGCAGGGAGATGAGCAGGCAGGACAGGTAGCGGGAACTCTCCACCGGGGTGAGCCCGGCGGAACTGCTGACCGTGTACGCGCCGAGGGTGGCCACCGCGGCCAGCACGAGCGCCAGGCGTGCCGCCGCCGCCACCCGCGGCGACACCGCGTCGGGGCCGACAGCGGCAGAGCCAGCAGGGTCGGGGTCGGGGGCGCGCAGGGCACGCCAGGCGGTGGCGGCGGCGATGACCAGCAGCAGTGGCAGGGCGAGCGCCCACCACAGTTGCCAGGCGGCGCACTGGCCGGGAGCGCAGAAACCCATGCCCAGCGGCGGGCCGAGCACCAGGCCGCCGTGCAGCCGGTCCGGCCAGCCCGCGCTGGCGTTCGCACCGCTGGCCGCGAGCACGGCGTGCAGCGGGTTACGCCCGGCCAGCAGGCTGTGCAACAGCAACGGGGCCGCCCCCAGCACGGCCGCCGCCGCGAGCAGCGCCCCGGGGGCACCCCGCAGCTCCCGGCGGCAGAACCCGACGAGGACCGCGCCGGTCGTCGCGACGTACGGCAACACGAGCGGGTCGACCCAGAGCATCAGCCCGGCCAGGAACCCCCACGCGGCCCAGCGCGCCAGCCGCCAGCCGGGTCGCCCGGTGCCGGCCGTCGGCCCGTCGGGTCGCCCAGCGTCGGCCGACCGCCGCCCCGGTCGACCGGTGGCCAGATCCACTGCGAGCAGGGCCAGCGCGGCCCCGGCCGCGTTCATCTCGGGGTAGCCGCCGCCGGCGATCAGCTGGTTCTTGACGATCCGGTCGGAACCGAGGGCCAGCAGCGCCACCATCAGCAGCCCGAACCACCGGTCCCCGGTCAGCCGCAGCGTCAGCCGCCAGGCCACCAGCAGGAACAGCGCGTACAGGGCCAGTGTGGGCAACCGCAGCCCGAGCAGCGACGGCCCACCGGCGAGGGCGAACACCGGCGCGGCCAGGTACGCCTCCAGCGTGCCCATGTACTGCTGGCCGTAGAACCAGACCGGGAAGCCCTCACCCCGGGCGATGTGCAGCGCGGCCAACCCCATGGTGGCCTCGTCGCTGTTGGTCGGCGGGGCGGCGTGCAGCAGCAGCCAGAGCCGGTGACCCACCCCGGCGAGCACTGCCAACCCGGTGAGCCAACCGACCAGGCCGGGGCGTGCGCCGGGTCGCGGGCGGGGCGAGTCCGCGCCGCGCGGCTGCTCGCGTACGCCGACGGTCATCACAGGATCATGACACCCGGGCGCCGAACGGCCGCGCGGCGCTGCCCGCGACGTCAGCTGGCGGTGGCGACCGAGGCGGCGGCGCGGGCGTCGATGGCCTGCTTGTAGAGCCGACCGGCCCGGTACGACGAGCGCACCAGCGGCCCGCTCATCACCCCGGCGAAGCCGATCTCCTCGGCCTCCTCGCGCAGCTCCACGAACTCCTCCGGCTTGACCCAGCGGGTCACCGGGTGGTGCCGGGGCGAGGGGCGCAGGTACTGGGTGATGGTGATCAGCTCGCAGCCGGCCTCGTGCAGGTCGCGCAGCGCCTGCGAGACCTCGGCCCGCTCCTCGCCCATGCCCAGGATGAGATTGCTCTTGGTGACAAGGCCGTCGGCGCGGGCCTGGCGGATCACGTCCAGCGAGCGGTCGTAGCGGAACGCCGGCCGGATGCGCTTGAAGATGCGCGGCACTGTCTCCACGTTGTGGGCCAGCACCTCGGGACGGGAGCTGAAGACCTCGGCCAACTGCTCGGGGACGGCGTTGAAGTCCGGGATCAGCAGCTCGACGCCGCAGCCGGGCTGCAGGGCGTGGATCTGACGGACGGTCTCGGCGTACAGCCAGGCGCCGCCGTCGGGCAGGTCGTCACGGGCGACACCGGTGATGGTGGCGTACCGCAGCCCCATCGAGACCACCGACTCGGCGACGCGACGCGGCTCGTCGGCGTCGAACTCGGCCGGCTTGCCGGTGTCGATCTGGCAGAAGTCGCAGCGCCGGGTGCACTGGTCACCACCGATGAGGAAGGTGGCCTCCCGGTCTTCCCAACACTCGTAGATGTTGGGGCAGCCGGCCTCCTGGCAGACGGTGTGCAGCCCTTCGCGCGAGACGAGCCCGCGCAGCTGGGTGTACTCCGGGCCCATCTTGGCCTTGACCTTGATCCATGGCGGTTTGCGCTCGATCGGCGTTTCGGCGTTGCGCGCCTCGATCCGCAGCAGGCGCCGCCCCTCGGGGGCCGCCGTTGCGGTGCGCGCTGCCTGGCCGGTCGTCGGCGCGGAGTGCTCGATCGTCACGAAAATGAGCCTACGCCGGACGGCAGGTGTCTATGTGCGTCAGGCGACCGGCGTCACGCCCCAAACGTTGTGACGCCGGACACCGGCCGGCCGGAAAAGGGCGTCACAGACCGGGGAATCGGGTGCTACGGTCGCCGGCAACAGCGACGACGGAGCCGAGTAGCCCCCGACCCGCCAGTGCAGAGAGCCGCCGGTGCTGAGAGGCGGTCTGGCACCGGGGCGCGAAGACCCTCCCGAGCTGCGGGAAGAACGGCCGCGGGTCACCCGCGCCCAGTAGAGCCCGCCCGGCTGGCCCCGGTCATCAGGCGACGAACGAGGCCCCCGCTCCGGCGGGGGCGAAGGTGTGGTGGCACCGCGAGGTTCCCGCTCGCCCACACCTCCCTGGGGCTGATGCGACGCTTTCGCCACCCCAGGGCGGCGACGGCGTGGCGATCGACCGAGGAGCAGTCCGCCATGCAACGAACCCTGTCCCAGCAACTGCCCGCCAGAATCGGCACGACAGTGCGGATCGCCGGCTGGGTGCACCGCCGCCGACTGCTCAAGTCGGTGGCCTTCCTGATCGTGCGGGACGCCACCGGCCTGGCCCAGGTGGTCGTCACCGACCCGGCCGTCCGCGCCGAGCTGGAGAAACTCACCGAGGAGACGGTCGTCGAGGTCACCGCGACGGCCACCGCGAACGGCACGGCGCCCGCCGGGGTCGAGCTGACCGACCCGACGGTACGTCTCCTCGGGCCGCCCGCCGTGCCGCCACCGTTCGACCTGTACCGGCCGGCGCTCACCGCGAGCCTGCCCACCCAGCTCGACAACGCTCCCACCGCGCTGCGGCACCCCACCCGGTCGGCCGCGCTGCGGATCTCGGCGGCCGCGGTGTCCGGGTTCCGGACCGCACTCGACGCCCAGGACTTCGTGGAGGTCCACACGCCGAAGGTGGTCAGCTCCAGCACCGAGAGCGGGGCGAACGTGTTCTCGCTGGACTGGTTTGGCCGACCCGCGTACCTGGCCCAGTCGCCGCAGTTCTACAAGCAACTGATGGTCGGCGTCTTCGAACGTGTCTACGAGGTGGGGCCGGTCTTCCGGGCCGAACCGCACGACACCGTCCGGCACCTCGCCCAGTACACGTCGCTCGACGCGGAGTTGGGCTTCATCGCCGACCACCGGGACGTGATGCGGGTGCTGCGCGACACGGTGGCCGGGATGCTGGACGCGGTGAGCGGGCGGGCCGGCAGCGCCCTGGCGACGCTCGGCGTCACGCCGCCGCAGGTGCCGGCGGAGATCCCGGCGGTGCACTTCACCGAGGCGCTGACGATCGCCGAGGCGCCCGCCGACGAGCCGGACCTCGCGCCGGCCCACGAACGGGCGCTGGGCGAGTGGGCACTGCGCGAACACGGGTCGGACTTCCTCTTCGTCACCGGCTATCCGATGGCGAAGCGGCCCTTCTACACCCACCCGGACCCGGCGCGGCCCGCGTACTCGAACGGTTTTGACCTGCTCTTTCGGGGTCTGGAGCTGGTTACCGGCGGGCAGCGGCTGCACCGGCACGCCGACTACCTGGCGGCCTTGGCGGCCCGGGGTGAGCCGGTCGAGCCGTACGTCGGCTACCTGGACGCGTTCCGGCACGGCATGCCACCGCACGGTGGCTTCGCCATCGGCCTGGAACGGTTCGTGGCCCGGCTGGTCGGCGCGGCAAACATCCGGGAGGTCACCGCGTTCCCGCGTGACCTGCACCGACTGACGCCGTGAGCGAGGCGGCCCCCGGCGTCGCCGCCCGGGGGCCGCCGCTCAGACCTTGATGAGGGTGGAGAGCCGGCGCTCGACCACCGGCAGCACGTCGGCGACGCTGATCGGGCGGCCCAGCTCGGCGGTGAGCGAGGTGACGCCCGCGTCCCGGATGCCGCACGGCACGATCCGGTCGAAGTACGTCAGGTCGCAGTCGCAGTTGATCGAGAAGCCGTGCAGGGTGACGCCCCGGGCCACCCGGATGCCGATGGCCGCCACCTTGCGGGCCGGCCCCTGGTCGTCCTCGGGCACCCAGACGCCGCTGCGCCCCTCGACCCGGCCGGCGGTCAGCCCGAACTCGGCGCACACGTCGATGAGCAGCTCTTCGGTTCGGCGCACGTAGGCGACCACGTCCACCGGGTCGGGCAGGCGCAGGATCGGGTAACCGACGAGCTGACCCGGCCCATGCCAGGTGATCTTGCCGCCACGGTCCACGTCGACGACCGGAGTGCCGTCCATGGGCCGGTCCCACGGTTCGGTGCGCTTGCCCGCGGTGTAGACGCTCGGGTGCTCCAGCAGCAGCACCGTGTCGCCGCGCTCGCCAGCCACCACCGACTCGTGCAGGCGCCGCTGCTCGTCCCAGGCGGCCTGGTAGTCGAGCAGGCCGGCGCGGACGGCCGTCAGGCCGGGGGTCGTCGTCGTCACGGCAACAAGCCTAGTCCCGTCAGAGGCGATCATCCCTGGTGAGCCGCCTCACCAGGGATCTCGTCGTGGCCTATCGATCCGCAGGCGGGATGCGCCAGAGCCAGACGTCGTCGACCCGTTGCGGCTCGCCGAACAGGGCGGTGCCGGTACGCAGCAGCGCCTTCTCGTCGACCTCGAACTTCGCGCCGTGCACCTCGTCGGCGAGCACCACCGTCTCGATGCGCCAGTGCCGCAGGTCCGACTGGACCTCCCGGATCGTCCCGTCGGTGACGATGGGGACCAGCCCGGTGCGGCCGGCCTGGTCCATCAACGCGCTCAACGTGCGCGGCACCGGACCGATCCGGCCCCGCCCGTCCGGCCCGCCGGGGCCGAGGAAGAAGCCGCCCGGGATGGCGAACTCGCCCTGGCGGTGCGACAACGCGTACGCCTGCCAGCGCTGGCCGTCAGGGTAGATGTCCACAGTCAGCGGCACCGGGGTCAGCACCCCGTCGGGCGACACGTAGTCCCGCCACGTCCCGGAGGTGATGAAGCGCGGGATCGGCTCCCGCTCGTCGGTCAGCAGTGGGGTGGGCAGCAGCGGCACCAGGGCCACCGCGAACCCGAGCACCCAGGCCAGCTCAGTGGGGCGGTACCGGGGTGGCGCGGCGCGCAGCTGGTCGACGACGTACGCCAGCAACAGCCCGACCACCGGCGCGACCACCAGCGCCAGCCGGGCCGGCAGCGCGGCGTTCACCACCGGCAGTTGTCCGACCAGGTCGAACGGCATGGGTAGATCGGTGCGTCGGCCGTCGACCTTGGCGACCGGCCCGAAGGAGAGCACCGTGAAGATCAGCGCGAGCGCGCCCAGGGCCCAGAGGGTGGCCCGGCGGTGCCTGTCGGCCCGCCGCCAGAGCACGACGAAACAGATCACTGTGAGCACCAGCAGCGGGATGCCGAAGAACGAGTTCTCCTCCGTCGGGTTCGGCGCCAGCGAGGTGCCCAACCCGGCCTCGCCGGCCAGCGAGCGGCGCGGGAAGGCAGCGAACGCCGCGATGTCCTCCGAGTGGATCACCGGGTCGAAGCCGGTGCCGTGGAACCGTTGTGGCCCGGCGAAGTGCAACCACAGGGGGTACGACAGCAGCACGCCGGCGACCACTGCGGTCACCCCGAGCCCGCGCAGGAAGGTGGGCAGCGCGGCGCGGGCCTCCACCCGGTTGGCCGGGTGCAGCGCCCAGATGGCGACGAACACCCCCAGCGCCAGCGCGGTGAAGAAGAGCCCTTCGGCGGCGATCGAGAAGGCCACAGCGACCAGCACGCCGAGGATCACCCCGTCCCGAAGCCAGTGCCCGGCGCGGCGTAGCGCGAACAGCCGCCAGATCAGCAGCGGCACCAGCCAACCGGCGGTCCAGTTCAGGTGCGCGTTGGCGTGCGACACCATGCCCGGGGAGTAGGCGATGAACAGGGCACCGACCCCGGCGGCCAGCTGGCTGTGGACCAGGTGTCGGGAGAGCAGCCAGTACCAGACCAGCGCGGTGGCGAGCAGGTTCAGGGTGAGGATCACCAGGAACGTCGCCGGCGGCCCGATCAGGTACGTGAGCGGCGCGAAGACCACCGCGTACACGGTGATCGTCGTGTTGACCGCGAGGTTCACACCGTCCGGGACGTTGATCAGGTAGGTGAAGAGCGGGTTGTCCCAGTGGGTGACCGCGTGCCCACCGAAGGCCAACAGCCATTCGAAGAGCGCCTGGTCGCTGGAGTTGACGGTGATGGTGCGGCCGTTCGGGTCCCGCCACAGCCCACTGGTCACCCAGACGGCGAGCGCGAGCGCCACCAGCACGACGATCAGGTCGGCCCGGCGGTCCCGGACGGTGCGCGGCGGCGACACGGGTGCGGGCCCGGTGGCCAGCGACGGGGAGGACGGCACGCAGCGGACGTTACCAACCGGACCTGGACGGGCCGGTCAGACCTGCAAGGACGGGACCGTTGGGGACGGAATCGGTCCGCCACGGCGACGGTCTGACGTACACAGCGTCCGTCGTGAATGTGTGAGTGTGCCCCATGTCATAGCTGCGACACATCGTCGTAACGTCACGGCAACTCGACAGTGACCCAGTTCACAGTCTGCCCCTCAGGAGGCCGCCGTGCGCCGCTCCTCGTCCACCCTCACCCGGCTGCTCGGTGCGGTCGCCGGCCTCGCCCTCGCCGTCGCGGGCGCGGTCGCCGTCGCCGCACCCGCTCAGGCCGCCACCCTCACCCAGGTCACCGGGTTCGGCTCCAACCCCGGCAACCTCGCCATGTACGCCTATCGGCCGGACGGCCTGCCGGCCAACTCCCCAGCCGTCGTCCTGCTGCACGGCTGCACCCAGAACGCCTCCGGCTACTTCGCCAACTCCGGCTGGCAGAAGTACGCCGACCAGTGGAAGTTCGCCCTGATCGTCGCCCAGCAACCCTCCGGCAACAACGCCAACTCCTGCTTCAACTTCTTCGAGGCGGGGGACACCACACGAGGCCAGGGTGAGGCGCTGTCGATCAAGCAGATGGTCGACCACGCCAAGACGAATTACGGGGTCAACGGCTCCCGGGTCTACGTCAGCGGGCTCTCCGCGGGCGGGGCGATGAGCGCTGTCATGCTGGCCACCTACCCGGACGTCTTCGCCGCCGGATCGATCATCGCGGGGATCCCGTACCGCTGCGCCACCAGCATGGTCAACGCGTTCAGCTGCATGAACCCGGGTGCGGACAAGACCCCGGCCGCGTGGGGCGACCTGGTCCGCGGCGCGTACTCCGGCTACACCGGCCCGCGCCCCCGGGTGGCCATCTGGCACGGCACCTCGGACTACACGGTCACCCCGCTCAACGGCACCGAGTCCCGCGACCAGTGGACCAACGTGCGCGGCGTGTCGCAGACCCCGACCAGCACCTCGTCGCTGCCCGGCAACACCAACCTCGAGGTGTACGGCAACGACGACGTGCGCCTCTACCGGATCTCCGGGATGGGCCACGGCACCCCGGTCGACCCGGGCTCGGCGGCCGAGCAGTGCGGCACCGCTGGCGCGTACTTCCTGGACACCATCTGCTCGACGTACCGTGACGCGCTCTTCTTCGGTCTGAACGGCGGCGGGACCAACCCGACCCCGACCCCGACGGCCACCCCCACGCCGACCCCGACGGCCACTCCGACCACACCGCCGACCTGTGTGACGGCCAGCAACTACGCGCACGTGGCGGCCGGTCGCGCGTACCAGTCCGGCGGCTACGCCTACGCCAACGGCTCCAACCAGCGGATGGGCTTGTACAACACCTTCTACACCAGCGCCCTCAAGCAGACCGCCCCCAACCACTGGGTGGTCGGCTGCTGAGTCCCACCCTCCTTGCCCGTGTTGATCAAGAGGTTTGCGTCATCCGGAAGCCGGAATCTGACGCAAACCTCTTGATCAACGGGGTTGTCGGCGGGGGCTCAGGTTGGGCGGGCAGGACCGGAGCTAGCGGATCCAGCGCGTCGCTGCGGACCACGAACCGGGTCACCCCCCAGCGCCGTTCGTGTTCGGCGACCGCCGTGACGATCTCGTCCACAGTGCCGATCAGTACGAACGGGGTGGCCAGTAGTTCGGCGGCCGTCATGCCGTTGCGGCGGGCCTGTTCCGCGGCGGCAGCCTCCGCGTCGTCGGTGACCAGCACCGTCTGCACCAGCGCCTCCAGCGCCGGCGGGTCGGTTCGGCCGGCCGCGCCGGCGGCCACGCAGGCCACCTGGGCCTCGATCTGGTCGGCCCGCCAGCGCGCCTCATGCTGGTGGCCGTCGGCGAGGGTACGTCCGAACCCGGTCAGCCCGACCACGTCGGCGTGCGCGCCGGCCCAGCGCAGCAGCGTCGAGTTCGCCGTACCCATCGTCAGCGGGATCCGGTCCTGCACCGGCCGGGGTTCGCGCAGCACCGCCTCGCGCATCGTCAGCTCGGCCGAGTCGACGGTGACCGAGGCGCCGTCGAGCAGGGCGCGGACCGCCTCGGCGACGGCCACGCAACGGCGGACCCGGCCGGCCACGTCGGGGCGTTCCCGGCCCACCGCGCGCCACTCCGCCGGGGTGTGACCGGCGCCGACGCCGAGCCGGGCCCGACCGCCGGAGATCAGATCGAGGGTGGCCACGTCGGCCGCGAGCAGCATCGGTTCCCGTACGCCGAGGTTCGACACGTACGAGCCGAGCCCGATCGTCGAGGTGACCGGGGCGGCGGCGGCCAGCGCCACGAACGGTGACGTCACGTCGCCGGGGTGGTCCGCGGCGAGCAGAGCGTCGAAGCCGACGCTCTCGGCCCGACGGGCCAGCTCGGCCCAGCTCGCCGCGTCGGTCGGGGTGGCCTGGAGGGAGAAGGTCGCCATCGGTCCAGCATCGGCCCACGCTGGCCCACCGGCGACCCGCCGACAGCCGATTCTGCCAAGGGCCGAACCACCCCCGGGCGAACCCTGTCGATCATGAAGTTGTTGTTACGACACGCCGAGGCGAACGGCAAAAACTTCATGATCAACGCGAACGGGGGCGGGGGTGTGGGGTTAGGGGTTAGGGGGTTGGGGTTAGGGCTGTTTGGAGGGCTTGGGGGAGGGTGGGGTGCTGGTAGGGGTAGGCGGCTCTCGCCAGGACTCCGGGGAGGACTCGGGTGCTGGTGAGGGCCTCGTGGGAGAAGCCGCCGAGGACCACCTTGAGCGCCAGCGCGGGGATCGGGATGATCGCCGGCCGGTGTAGTTGCCGGGCCAGCTCGCGGGTGAACTCGGCGTTGGTGACCGGGTTCGGCCCCACCACGTTGACCGGGCCGGCGATGTCGTCGCGGTCGAGCAGGAAGCGTGTCGCGTCCAGCCAGTCGGCCATCGAGATCCACGGCAGCCACTGCCGGCCACTGCCCAGCCGGCCGGCGATGCCCAGCTTGAACGGCAGCAGTTGTGGCTTCAGTAGCCCGCCCTCGCGGTGCAGCGGCAGACCGGTACGCAGCCGGACCACGCGTACCCCGGCGTCCTCGGCCGGCCGGGTCGCGGCCTCCCACACCCGGCAGACGTCGGCCAGGAAGCCCTCGCCGGCCGGCGCGTCCTCCTCGACCGCGCGGTCGCCCGTGTTGCCGTACCAGCCGACGGCCGATGAGTTGAGCAGCACCCGGGGTCGGTCCGCGGCGGGGAGCCCGGCGATGGTGGTCGCCAGCGTGGTGGTGGTGTCCACCCGACTGGTGCGGATCAACCGCCGGTAGTCGTCGTTCCAGCGTTTGTCGCCGACACCCGCGCCGGCCAGGTTGACCACGGCGTCGGCCTCGGCGACCACGGCCGGGTCGAGCTGCCCGGCAGCAGGGTCCCACCGCCGCTCCTGCGGCCCGCCCGGCGCTCGACGGACCAACCGGGTGACCTCGTGCCCGTCGCTGACGAGCAGGTCGGCCAGCCGGGTGCCAAGGAAGCCGGACGCGCCGGCCAGAAGGATCCGCATACCCCCATCTTCGTCCAGAACGCCACCGGTGGATGCGTGGGGCTGCCAAAGGTGGGGGCGTTTCGGCGAACGAACGTGCGCGGAACCCTTGTGCGGCCTGAAAGCGCAGGTCAACGGCTGTTCCGGGTACCGAAAAAGGCTGTCGCGCGCATTCGGTGCCGGTCGCGTTTCCGCAGGTCAGAGCGAACGTGAATGCAATGTTCGCGATTGCTTCCGGCATCGATCTGGCTGACCATGAGCCATCCGAGAGCGCCCCGGAATGGCGGGGTCGGCTCGCCGTGCCCACCGTCGGGCGATCCCTGAGGAGGAACCATGCCGATCCTGGTGACGGGAGCGACCGGGACCGTCGGAGGCAGCCTGGTCCGGCAACTGGTGGCCGCCGGCCACGACGTACGCGCACTGACCCGCGATCCCACCTCGCCGGCGGCCACCGCGCTGCCCGGCCAGGTGGAGGTGATGGCCGGCGACTTCGCCAGGCCCCACACGCTGGTCCCGGCGCTGCGCGGCGTGACGCGGATGCATTTGGTCGCGATGGACGGGTACGGGCCGCTGAGCACCGGTGCGGAGATTCTGGAGCTGGCCCGTGAGGCCGGCGTCCACCGGGTCACCCACCTCGGCCACAACGATCCGAGCCGGGCCGACGACGACCCGCTCGAGGCGCCCCACCGGCCGCTGCACCGGGCCGTCGAGAACTCGGGCCTGGAATGGACGCACGTCTTCCCGGGCGAGTTCATGGCGAACACCCGCGAGTGGGCGGCCGGCATCCGCGCCGAGGTGGTGGTGCGGGCGCCGTTCGGGGACTGGAACAGCGCGCTGGTCCACGAGGCGGACATCGCCGCGGTCATCGTGGCCGCGCTGACCGAGGACGGCCACGCCGGCCGGGTGTACCAACCTACGGGGCCCGAGCCGGTCCGTCGCCGGGACGCGGTCCGGATGATCGGCGAGGCGATCGGCCGTCCGGTGCGCTTCGACGAACTGACCCCGGAGCAGGCCCGCGAGCACTGGAAGGACCACTATCCCGTTGAGGTGATCGAGTGGTTCCTGGAGATGGGGCGCTATCTCGACGGCAACGCCTGGGTCGCCCCGGACGTCGAGCAGGTGACCGGACGCCCCGGGCGCACGTTCCGGCAGTGGGCCGCCGAGCACGCTGACGACTTCCGGTGACAACGCCCGGGGCGTGGACCGGCCCGGCGGTCAGGCCGCGTGGGCCGGGCGCAGGTCGGCGAGCAGTCGCTCCACCTCGGCGTACGACTCGGGGCTCAGCGGGCCACGCTCCAGGGTGGCCAGGTTCTCGTCGGCCTGGGCCACCGTGCGCAGGCCGGGAATCGGCACGGTACGGGGGCTGCGCGCCAGCAGCCAGCCGAGCGCGCCCTGTGCGAGGGTGCGCCCGTCGGCGGTGAGCGCAGCGCGGACCTGATCGACCCGGGCCGCCCAGCGCGGTGTCGGCCGGCCGTCGGTGAACCATTCCAGCCACTCCGGTGCCCGTCCGCGCACGTCGTCCGCCCCGACCGCCCGGGTCGACCCGGTGAGCAGCCCCATCGCCAGCGGACCACGGTTGAGGCTGGCCAGGTCGTGCTTGTCGCAGACCGCCAGCACCGCCGCGTTGTCGCGCAGCACCGACTCGTCGTGCTGGATCGCTGCGCAGTGCGGGCCGGCGGCCGCGAACGCCTCCGCCGAGGCCGGGTCGTCGGTGCTCCAGCCGTACGCCCGGATCTTGCCCTGGTCGACCAGGGCCTCCAGGGTGTCGACCAGATCGAGCGCGGCGGGCACCGGCAGTGCGTTGATGTGCAGTTGATAGAGGTCGACGTAGTCGGTGCCGAGGCGGCGGAGCGAGTCTTCCAGGCTGCGCACCGCGAAGGCCGGGCCGGCGTCGGTGCCAAGCGCCCGCCGGGTGCTCTCCTCGCTGACGTTGCCGAACTTGGTGGCGATCACCACGCTGTCCCGTCGCCCGGCCACTGCTCGACCGAGGATCCGCTCGCTGTGTCCGGCACCGTAGTTGCTGGCGGTGTCGAACAGCGTCACCCCGAGATCGAGCGCCCGGTGGATGGTGCGGATCGACTCGTCGTCGTCCACCTCACCCCAGCCGAACGGCTGCCCGTCGTCACCCCACAGCGGGCCGCCGATGGCCCAGCACCCCATTCCGATCGCGCTCACAGTGATGCCGCTGCGTCCCAGCGTCCGTGTCGTCGTCATGGTCACCAGCCTCCAACCTGGAGCGCGCTCCAGGTCAAGCACTAGCATCTCGCGACATGAGCGGTTACGCCCCCTCGGAGGCCGCCCGCCGCAGCGGCTTCAGCCTGGACACCCTGCGGTACTACGAGAAGATCGGCCTGCTCGCGGACGTGGAGCGTACGGCGGGCGGACAGCGGGTCTTCACCGACGACGACCTCGGCTGGCTGGTGCTGTTCCGCTGCCTGCGCGACACCGGGATGCCGATCGCGCAGATGCGCCGCTACGCGCAACTGGCCCGCGATGGTGAGCACACCACCGACGAGCGGCACGAGTTGCTGTGCCACCACGCGGCGCGGGTCGAGGAGCAGATGCGCCTGCTCCAGCGCCAGTACGACCACCTGCGGGAGAAGATCCGCTTCTACGAGCGACTGCCCGGCACGGCACCGGGGTCGGAGCCCGGCTAGGGCCTGTTTCATGAGAACTGGCCGGCCTGCGGCGGGCCCGAACGACGACCGGCGGCGTTGCGGTTTCGTCCGGATACCACACCGGTATCCGAACGAAACCGCGCCTTGCCGGATCGCCGCCCGGACTCCGCCTCGGCTCGACCGCCCTGTTGAAATAGGCCCTAGGAGGGACCGGGCGCGGTCAGGCCGAGTAGTTCCTCGGTGGTACCGGTTCGACCGGTGAGCGCGTTCAGGGCGGTGACCAGCCGCTTCTCCTCGTAGCGGAAGTGCGACTCCAGCAGGGCGGCCAGCCCGCCCAGTTCGGCGCGCACCTGGTCGACCGGCACCGCCGCGTCGCCGCCCAGCAGTGCCTCGACCCGTTCCAGGATTCCCGCCACCACCTCGTGATCGGTGATCAGGTTGTCGATGACCGGGCGCAGCTCGGGGGCTTCCTCGGCCAGCAACCGGAACGCGCCCGCGTCCTCACCGCTGTGGTGTCGGCCCAGCGCGGCGCAGAAGGTCAGGCAGTGTGCCCGCAGGTCCCGGGACGGGCTGTCGAGGCTTGCCTGGAGCCGGGCCAGTTCCGCGCTGAGCCAGAGGTGAATCTCGATCATCTGATTGCCGACGGCGGCGAGCCGGCCGGCCGGTGAACCGGTTGGGTGCACGTTTCGTCCCATGCTGTCCCCGCGCCTCCATGCCCACGGCGGCCTTCGGGCCGGGTGCACTGCGACGCTGCGCCGAAGTCTAGGGCCGGCCGGTCATGCCGACAAACCCGGGAAACGCCGCGGTCACGGCGTGGTCGGTTCGTCGGTCTCCCGGACGTCGTGCCAGCGCGCCCGCCAGGCGGCCTCATGGGCCTCGTGGCTGGTCCGCTCCTGGAAGACGGCGGCCCGCAGGGCGTGCCGGGATTGCGCCATCACCATCACCTCCACGGCCACCAGCGCCACGCAGATCACTGTCGCGAGGGTGAGCGCGCCCAGCGCTGGCAGGTGCTGGCCGACCGGAAGGGCCGCCGTGAGCACCACTATGACGCCGACGCGGGTCCACGTGACGGTGTGCAGGGTGCGTAGCTGGAAGAGCAGGTTGACGGCGAAATAACAGATCAACCCGCCGAAGAGCATCGGCACCGCCGGCCCTTCGACCTTCTCGGCGATCCCGCCGGCCGGGTCGGTGATCTTGTGCAGGACCTCCTCGTTGCCAATCGAGAAGAGGATCACCCCGGCGATCATCGGCAGGTAGAGATACGCGTACGCGTCGCGGGCCATCGCCACCCGGGGAGCGCCCTCCGCCGCGTGCAGGGCGATCCGGGCGGCCGGCCCGATGAAGTCGAAGTGCGCCCACCAGAGGGCTGCGGTGACCACGATGCCGAGCGCGGCGGCGGCCACCGCCGGCCAGGTGACCGGCTTGCCGAGCAGGTTGCCGCCGACGCCCGTCGAGATGATCGACTCGCCCAGCGCGATGATCAGGATGAGGTCGTAGCGCTCGGTCCAGTGCTCGGCGCTGGTCACCCCCCAGCCCCAGGTCCCGACGATGAAGCCGGTGGCGTACTGCACCACCACCACGGTGATCCACAGCCCGTCGCGGACCAGGGCGGCGCGGTCGGGGTCGCTGATCTGGGGCGGGATGAGCGCGGCGGCCAGCAGCAGCACGATGCTCACCGCCAGCTCCGGCGCGAACCGCCGCAGCTGCCGCCGCTCCTGCGGGCTGTCCCGCACCACATGCTGATAGAGGATCATGTGTACGGCCCGGACCACGACGTAGCTGATGGCCACCAGCATCGGGCCGGCGGCGCTCCCCTTCGGGTCGTTGAACGCCTGCGGCAGCGCCAGCGCGAACGCGAACAGGGCGACCATCGCGATCACCATGAGCACCGGGACGTAGCCCTCGCCGAGCCGGACCCGGGTGGCGACCAGGCTGTGCACCACCCAGATCCACCAGAGCACGGCGAGCACCAGGCCGGCGTGCACCAGTTGCCGACCGGAGATGTTCGCGGCGGTGGCCCGGGTGATGATGAAGAACGAGAAGACGAAGACCAGGTCGAAGAAGACCTCGAACTTGTCCACCCGGGCGCCCGGGGCGATCGGGACGGCCGGTCCCAACTGTCCACCCCGCCGGTAGCCGCCCACGATCCCACTCTGGCAGCGTCCGGGCTGCTCGGAGGCCCGAACGGCGATGGCGGCGGGGCCCCGCGTTACCTCCGGCCCGGGTCGGGGAAACAGCGGGGCCACGGCCTCTCGCAGCGGGCCGGTCGGTCCGCCCACCCCGGACAAGGATGGACAATGACGACCAACAACCCGATCACCACTTCGTTCGCCCATCACTCCACGGCCATGGACGTGATCCGGGGCGTGGACCTCGTCGGGCGGCGGGCGATCGTCACCGGCGGGTCCTCCGGGATCGGCGTGGAGACCGCCCGCGCCCTGGCCAGCGCCGGCGCGGAGGTGACCCTGGCCGTTCGCAACCCCGACGCGGGTCAGCAGGCCGCCAACGACATCACCGCCACCACCGGCAACGACCGCGTCCTGGTCGCCCCGCTCGACCTCGCCGACCAGGGTTCGGTCGCCGACTTCGTGGCCAACTGGGACGGCCCGCTGCACATCCTGGTCAACAACGCCGGCATCATGGCCGCACCCCTGTCCCGCACCCCGCAGGGTTGGGAGATGCAGTTCGCCACCAACCACCTGGGGCACTTCGCGCTCGCCACCGGGCTGCGCCCGGCACTCGCCGCCGGCGACGGGGCCAGGATCGTCTCGGTCAGCTCCGCCGCCCACCTGCGCTCACCGGTGGTCTTCGAGGACATCCAGTACGACAAGCGGGAGTACGAGCCGTGGCAGGCGTACGGGCAGTCCAAGACGGCCAACGTGCTGTTCGCCGTGGAGGCCACCCGGCGCTGGGCCGACGACGGCATCCTCACCAACTCGCTGATGCCCGGCGCGATCCGGACCAACCTCCAGCGCTACGTGAGCGAGGAGGAGTTGGACCGGCTGCGGGCCGGCAACGCGGCGTCCTGGAAGACGGTCGAGCAGGGTGCCGCCACCTCAGTGCTGGTCGCCGCCTCGCCGCTGCTCGACGGCGTGGGCGGGCGCTACTTCGAGGACTGTCAGCAGGCCGCCCCCGCCCAGCCCGGTGGGCGGACGGGTGTCGCCGACTACGCGCTGGACCCGGATGCCGCCGAGCGGCTCTGGAAGGTCTCGACCGCGCTGCTCAAGAGCTGAGGACCGCAGACGAGAGGGCGCCCCGGTCGACGACCGGGGCGCCCTCTCGGCGTTAGCGGGCAGATCAGGCCAGGCCCAGCTCCGAATCGAAGTTGCCGGCCTCCAGCCGCTCCTTGACCGCGGTCAGGAAGCGGGCCGCGTCGGCGCCGTCGATCAGCCGGTGGTCGTAGGACATGGCCAGGTAGACCATCGACCGGACCGCGATGACCTCGCCCAGCTCCGGATCGTTGACAACGACCGGACGCTTCACCACGGCACCCGTGCCGAGCATCGCCGACTGCGGCGACGGCACGATCGGAGTGTCGAACAGCGCGCCCCGGCTGCCCGTGTTGGTCAGCGTGAAGGTCGCCCCGGCCATCTCGTCCGGGGTGATCTTGTTGGCCCGGGTGCGCTCGGCCAGGTCGGCGATCCGCTTGGCGATGCCGCCCATGTTGAGGTCACCGGCGTTGTGGATGACCGGCACGAGCAGCCCACGCTCGGTGTCCACGGCGATGCCGAGGTGCTCGGCGGCCGGGTAGGTGATCGTGCCGCCGTCCAGGTCCATGCTGGCCTGGATGATCGGGTGGGTCTGCAGCGCCTCGATGGCAGCGAGGGCGAAGAAGGGCAGGAAGGACAACTTCACGCCGTGCTTGGCCTGGAACGAGTCCTTCGCCTGAACCCGCAGCTTGGCGACCTTGGTGACGTCGACCTCGACGACGGTGGTCAGCTGCGCCGTCTCGTGCAGCGACTGCTGCATCCGCTTGGCGATCGTCGCCCGGATCCGCGGCAGCTTCTCCGTGGTGCCCCGCTTGGAACTCGGCTGGGGCTTCGCGGCCGGCTTGGCCGGGGGCGCGGCGGCGGCGGGAGCGGCAGCCGGAGCCGGAGCGGCCTTGGCGGCCTTCGCCTTCTCGGCGGCCTCCAGCACGTCCTGCTTGCGGATCCGACCACCCACGCCGGTGCCGTTGAGCGCGGACAGGTCGACGCCGTGCTCACTGGCCAGCTTGCGCACCAGCGGGGTCACGTAACCGGCGGCCTCCTCGCCGGCACCCGGCGCCGGGGCGGACGGGCGGGCCGGCGCCGAAGTCGACGCGGCCGGCTGCGCGGCCTGCTCGGTCTTCGCCGGCTGCGCCGAGCTCTCGGTCTCCGCGGCGGGCTCGCTGTACGAGGCGCCCTGCGTCGGCTCCTCGACCTTCGGCTCCGGCTTCGGCTCGGCCTTCGGCGCCGGCTTGGCCTCCGCCTTCGGCTCGGGCTTCGGCTCGGGCTGTGCCGGGGCGGGGGCACCGCCGGCAGCGCCGATGATCGCCAGGTCGGCGCCGACCGCGGCGGTCTCGTCCTCGGCGACCTTGATCTCCAGCACCGTGCCGGCGACCGGCGACGGGATCTCGGTGTCCACCTTGTCGGTGGAGACCTCCAGCAGCGGCTCGTCGACCTCGATGGTCTCGCCGACCTGCTTCAGCCAGCGGGTGACGGTACCCTCGGTGACGCTCTCGCCCAGGGCGGGCATCTTCACCGCGGTGCCCTCGCCCGACGAGGCGGCGGCCGGAGCCGGCGCCTCTGCCGGGGCCTCGTCCTGGGCCACCTCGTCGGCGGTGCCCTCGGCGGCGGCCGTCGGCTCGGCGGCCGGCTCGACCGACTCGGCCGGGGCCTGCTCCTGCGGGGCGGCCTCGCCACCGCCGGTCGACTCGCCCTCACCGGCGATGACGGCCAGCTCGCTGCCGACCTCGGCGGTCTCGTCCTCGCCGACCACGATCCGGCTCAGCACGCCGGCAGCGGGTGACGGGATCTCGGTGTCGACCTTGTCGGTGGAGACCTCGAGCAGGGGCTCGTCGACCTCGACCGTGTCGCCCTCCTGCTTGAGCCAGCGAGTGACGGTGCCCTCGGTGACGCTCTCGCCGAGCCGGGGCATGGTGACCGATACCGGCATTTTCTGAGACTCCTTCATTCCCCTGGTGGGATCTTCGCCCGTCGCCGGACGCCGCGGTTGTGGATGATCAGGCGTGCGCGTGCAGCGGCTTGCCGGCGAGGGCCAGGTGCGCCTCGCCCAGGGCCTCGTTCTGGGTGGGGTGGGCGTGCACGAGCTGGGCGACCTCCGCCGGGTAGGCCTCCCAGTTGTAGATGAGCTGCGCCTCACCGATCAGCTCACCCACCCGGGCGCCGATCATGTGTACGCCGACCACCGGGCCGTCCTCGACCCGGACCAGCTTCACGAAGCCGGTGGTCTTGAGGATCTGGCTCTTACCGTTGCCACCCAGGTTGTAGTTGTACGTCTTGACCTTGTCGGCGCCGTACTGCTCCTTGGCCTTGGCCTCGGTGAGACCCACCGACGCCAGCTCCGGGTCGCAGTAGGTGACGCGCGGGATGCCGACCTCGTCGATCACGGCGGGGGTCTGCCCGGCGATCTCCTCGGCCACGAAGATGCCCTGCTGGAAGCCCCGGTGCGCGAGCTGGAGGCCGGGCACGATGTCGCCGACCGCGTAGACGTTCGGCACGCTGGTGCGCAGCCGCTCGTCGGTCAGCACGTAGCCGCGGTCCATCTTGACGCCCTGCTCCTCGTACCCGAGGTTGGCGGTGTTCGGGCCGCGACCCACGGCGACCAGCAGCAGCTCGGCCTCGACGGTCTCGCCGCCGGAGATGGTCAGCTTGACGCCGCTCTCGGTCTTCTCGACCTTCTCGAACGGCTTGCCGACCTTGAAGTTGATCTTCCGCTTGCGGAACGCCCGCTCCAGCGCCTTGGACGACTCCTCGTCCTCGGCGGCGACCAGTCGGGGCAGCGCCTCGACGATCGTCACGTCGACGCCGAAGGACTTCCACACGCTGGCGAACTCGACGCCGATCACGCCGCCCCCGAGCACGATCACCGACGACGGCACCCGGTCCATCGTGAGAGCGTGGTCGCTGGTGATGATCCGCTCGCCGTCGACATCCAGGCCGGGCAGGCTCTTCGCGTACGAGCCGGAGGCCAGGACGATGTTGCGGCCGGTGTAGCGCTTGCCGTCCACCTCGACCACGTTCTTGCCGACCAGCTTGCCGGCGCCCTCGACGATCGTGATGCCCTTGTTGCCCTTCAACATGCCCTGCAGGCCCTTGTACAGGCGGGCGATCACGCCGTCCTTGTACGAGTTGACCCCGGCCATGTCGATGCCGATCAGCTCGGCCTTCACACCGAACTGCTCCGACTCGCGGGCCTGGTCGGCGATCTCGGCGGCGTGCAGCAGGGCCTTCGTCGGGATGCAGCCGTTGTGCAGACAGGTGCCGCCGAGTTTGCCCTTCTCGACCAGCGCGACCTTCAGGCCCAGCTGGACGGCGCGCAGCGCGGTCGCGTAGCCGCCGCTGCCACCTCCGAGAATGACAATGTCGAAGGTCGCTTCGTTCGGCTCGCTCACGTCCAACTCCCAGGTCGCGTCGCTGCATCGGGGGTCACAGAGGTGTAACAGGGACACACCCCACCTCGGTCATCTTGTCACCACTGGGCACAGGGTGCGTACCGAGGTGCCCAACGACACGTCATCGACACGTACCCTTGGCACCGTCGTCGATGACGCAACGTGGGGGAGAGATCCGGTGGGCTTGTTCCGGCGCCGCAAACAGGCGGCTGTGCCGAGCCATGACCGCGCCGCCAGTCGCGGCGATCTGGACCATTTGGAGAACTTCATCCGGAGTCGGCGCGGCGTCGAGGCGTACATCGAACCCCGTACGACGGTGACGGAGACCACCGTCATCCTGATCGCCGACGACGGGGAGTGGACCCGTCGGCGCATCGACGGCCCGGACGGCGCCCGGCGCTTCGCGTACCGGATGGGCATCCCGGTGTACGACGTCCGGCTGATGGGCTACCCACAGCGGATGCGCGACTTCAACGAGCGCCGCAAACGTCGCCCCGAGCGACACTGAGCAACGCGAAAGGGGCCCCCTGCTCAGGAGGCCCCTTCCGCATGTCCGTCAGCCGTTGGCGGCGACATCCTCGACGAGCTGCACCAGCGTGCGGACCGGAACGCCGGTGCCGCCCTTGGTCCAGTAGCCGGTCGGCTCGCCCGAGTGGTAGCCCGGACCGGCGATGTCGATGTGCGCCCAGGCCACGTCGTCGGTCACGAACTCGCGCAGGAACACGCCGCCCTGCAGCATGTGACCGGCCCGGTCCATCCCGGCGTTGACCTGCGAGATGTCCGCCACATCCGACTCCATGCCCTTACGGACGTCGTCGGGCAGCGGCATCGGCCAGGCCGGCTCGCCGACGGCGTCGCCGACCACCTTCACCCGGTCGCACAACTGCGGGGTGCCCATCACGCCGGCCATCCGCTTGCCCAGCGCGATGACCTGGCCACCGGTCAGCGTCGAGGTCTCGAACAGGTAGTCGGTGCCGTCCGCGCAGGCGCGGGCGATGGCGTCGCCCAGGATCATCCGGCCCTCGGCGTCGGTGTTGAGCACCTCGACCCGCTTGCCGTTGAACATGGTGATCACGTCGCCCGGCCGGTAGCTGGTGCCCGACGGCATGTTCTCCGCCATCGGCAGGTACGCGCTGACCGCCACCGTCGGCTTCAGCGCGGCGATCGCCAGCATGGCCGCGCCCACCGCGGCGGCGCCCGCCATGTCGGACTTCATCTCCCACATGCCCTGCGCCGGCTTGATCGAGATGCCGCCGGTGTCGAAGGTGATGCCCTTGCCGACCAGCGCTACCCGCTTGCCGTTGCCGCCGTCCTGCGGGGTGTAGGTCAGCTTCACCAGCCGCGGCGGAGCCTCCGAGCCCTGCCCGACCGCGACGATGCCGCCGTACCCGCCGGCGGCCAGCGCCGCCTCGTCCAGCACCTCGACGCCGAGGCCCGCCTCGCGCGCCGCGCTGGCTACCGCGTCGGCGAACGACGGCGGACGCAGCTCGTTCGGCGCCGTGTTCACCCAGTCCCGGCTGAGCCGGACCGCGCCCGCCACCGCCTGCGCCCGGGCGACCTCCGCCTGGGCTCCCGCGTCACTGGCGTCCGGCACCGCGATGAGCACCTCGGCCACCGGCTCGCGCCGGGTCGGCTGGGGCCGGGTCTTGTAACCGGCGAACCGGTACCCGCCGAGCAGCGCGCCCTCGGCGACCGCGCGCAGCTCGGCCGACGCGTCCGCGTCGTCCGGCAGCGGCAGCGCCAACGCGACCCGGGGTGCGCCGGCCAGGGCCCGGATCGCCGAACCGGCGGCCCGGCGCAGCGTCTCCGGGGCCGGGGCGGCGCCCGACGGCTCCGGGCCGAGCCCGACCGCGGTGACCAGCGGGGCGGTCACGGTGCCCAGCGTGGCCAGCTTGATGACCTCACCCGGCCCGCCGGTCGCGCCGAGCAGCGCGAGGGTCTCGGTCAGCTTGCCGTCGAACGCGGCCGCGATGCTCTCCGCGCCGCTGGCGAGCAGCAGGGTGCCGGCGAGGCCGCTGGTGGCGCCCTGCTCTCCGGTCTGGCTGTGCACGCCGATCACGATCGCGTCGACGGCGAGCTCGGCCGGGTCGGTGTCGACCAGGCTCAGGTTGGTGGTGCGGGGTGAAGTCACTGAAGCTACTCCGGGCGGGCCGGGCCGGTCGCGGCGTCGCGTACCAGCGGTGAAGGTCTCCGGCGGAACCTACCCGCCGGACGTCATGGCTGTCCCGCCGACAGCGCCAGCGGGCTCCCGCCGATGCTAACCAGCGACGTTGCCCCCGGTAAGTTGCCACCCATGACCGACGTGACCTCCGACGCCGCCGCGACCCGGCTGCGCCGTTCCCCGCTGCACGAGCGGCACACCGCCGCCGGAGCCAAGTTCGCCCCCTTCGGGGGCTGGGAGATGCCCCTGGAGTACGCCGGCGGCGGAGTGCTCAAGGAGCACACCGCCGTGCGTACGGCGGTCGGGGTCTTCGACGTGTCACACCTGGGCAAGGCCCGGGTGAGCGGCCCCGGCGCGGCCGACTTCGTGAACTCCTGCCTCAGCAACGACCTGGGCCGGATCGGCCCGGGCCGGGCGCAGTACACGCTCTGCTGCGACGACGCCAGCGGTGGCGTGGTGGACGACATCATCGCCTACCTGTACGCCGACGACCACGTCTTCCTCATCCCGAACGCGGCGAACACCGCCGAGGTGGTGCGCCGGTTGCGCGCCGCCGCTCCCGAGCAGGTGACAGTCACCGACGAGCACGAGGCGTACGCGGTGCTGGCCGTGCAGGGCCCCCGCTCGGCCGAGTTGCTGGCCGCCCTGGACCTGCCCACCGAACACGGCTACATGAGCTTCTCCGCAGCCAGCCTGGCCGGGGTGGAGCTGACCGTCTGCCGTACTGGCTACACGGGTGAGCTGGGCTACGAGCTGGTGGTGCCGGCGGAGCACGCGGTCGCCGTCTGGGATGCGCTCTTCGCCGCCGGCGCCGCGTTCGAGCTGCGCGCCTGCGGGCTGGCCGCCCGGGACACGCTGCGCACCGAGATGGGGTACCCGCTGCACGGGCAGGACCTCTCCCTGGACATCAGCCCGGTGCAGGCCCGCTCCGGCTGGGCCGTCGGCTGGGACAAGCCGGCCTTCTGGGGCCGCGACACGCTGCTCGCCGAGAAGGCCGCCGGCCCCCGGCGTACGCTGCGCGGCCTGGTGGCAGTCGACCGGGCCATCCCCCGCCCCGGCATGACGCTGCACGTGGGTGACACCCAGGTGGGTGTGGTGACCAGCGGCACCTTCTCCCCAACCCGCAAACAGGGCATAGCGCTGGCCCTGCTGAACACCAACGCCAACCTCACCGACGGCGACGAGGTAGAGGTCGACATCCGAGGCCGCCGAGCCCCCCTGAAGCTGACGAAACCCCCCTTCGTAACCCCCTCAGTGAAGTAACCCCACCGCCTTGCCCCGGTGATCAAGAGGTTTGCGTCAAGTTCGGACGAGATTCTGACGCAAACCTCTTGATCAACTAGGCCAGGGGGTTAGCGGGAGGGGGTTGGGGGTTCGCCTGAGTCCAGGACCGCTTGGGTCCAGCCGCCCTCTATGACGCCTGTGGCATCCAGGACGGCCCAGTCGACAACGTCGGACGCCTCCACGACCACTGGGGCGCCGATGCGCACGCTCTCGTCGGTGTTGGCGTCGCTGGCGCTCACGCCGACGATGCGTTCCGGGGTCTCCCACGAGGTGACGCCCGCCCAGACGTACTCCGGCCCGTCGTCTCCGGGCAGGCCGTACTTCACCACCAGTTGCGACTCGGCGGGGAGCTGGCCGGCGACGAACCGGGCCCGCGCGTCATCCAGCGCGGCCCGGGCGGTGGCGACCGCACGGCTCATCGCGTCACCGGAGCGGGCGTAGCGCACGTCCGGCTGGATCCCGGAGAACAGTGTCGCGCAGGCGGCGGCGTAGTAGCGCCCGTCCGGGCCGGGGTGCCCGGCAGGCGGACGCAGGCTGAGGAACGAGTCGGCCTCCGGGTCGGTCGCCGGGTCCAGTTCGAGGCGGAGCAGCACCGGAGCGGTGGCGCCGTGCTGCTCCGGGTTGCCGTACGCCACCGCGATGTCGTGCCCGGTGACAGTGGCCAGCACCGGGAGCTGCACGAACGCCGGCACCTCCTCGCCGGTGAGCCCGTCGGTCCAGTCCCGCAGCAGTCGGCGGGCCGCCCCGGTCATCACCGCACCCCAGGCGCGGGTGAGGTGGTCGGGCACCCCCTGGGTCTGCAACTCCAGCAGACCGAAGCGGCGCAGCCCCTTGGTGGTGAACCACAGGCCCTCGTTGTCCGAGGAGTACGGCACCAGCACCCAGTCGACAAGTCGGATGCGGCCCTGCTCGTCGGGGAGGGAGCGCAGCGCGGTCGCCGGGTCGAGGAACTGGAGGCCGAAGACGTCCACCACGTCGCTGTCGACGGATTCCGCCACGGCAGCCGCGACCGCCCGGGCGGCCCACTCGTGCGCGGGTGGCCAACCGGGCCGGTACTCGGCCTGTACGACCACCAGGTGCGTCGCCGCCGCCAGCCGGTCCAGCTGCTCCTTGGTGGCACCGAACGCGGTGAGCAGGTCCGGTGGCAGCTCGGGGAACTCGGCGATAGGCCGGGTGTCGACGCTCATCAGCGGGCTGTCGAGCATCTGCCGGGCCAGCCCGTGCACCGGCTCGGCCAGCCGGCCGGTCAGGGCCGCCACCGCTGTCTTCGCACTGACCTTCGGTAGCCCCGCCATCGGCACCAGGTAGGTCGCGCTGAGCGACTCCGGCACCGGTACGGGCAGGAAGTCGTCCGTGATGAGCATTGTGGGATCCCCCGGTGGCCGCGCCGGTGTTGTCGAGCCGAACGCTACCCGGCCCGCCGGGCCCGGTTCAGCCGGACAGCACCAGACCCAGGTAGACCAGCGTGGTGACCACCTCGACGGTCGCCCCGAGGACGTCGCCGGTGATCCCGCCGAGGCGGCGTACCACGTGGTTGAGCAGCGGTAGCGCGACGGCGATCGCGGCGACGACGGCCAGCGGCCCCTGCCACGGTCGGTCCGGCACCGCGGGCACCGCCAGCAGCACGACGGCGACCGCGCCGGCGGCCACCGCCACCGGGCCGACCGTGCCGGCGACGAGCGCGCCCAGCCCGTCGGGCCGGGCCGCCGGCACGCCCCGCCGGCAGGCCACAGTGACACCGAGCCGCCCGGCCGCGGTCGCCGCTACCACCGCCGCGAGGCACGCCGGCCAGGACCGACCGGCGAGGTCGGCGAGCGCCGCGGCCTGCACCAGGAGTACGACCACCAGGGCGACCACTCCGAACGGGCCGACGTCCGGCTTCTTCATGATCTCCAGGGCGGCAGCGCCCCGCCGGTACGAGCCGAGCGCGTCCACTGTGTCGGCCAGCCCGTCCAGGTGCAGCCCTCGGCTGAGCAGTGCGGCGACGCCGACTGTCACACCGGCCGCCACCAGCGGTGGGGCGAGCGCCCCGGCCAGCAGCAGCACACCGGCCAGCACTGCGCCGAGCAGCGCGCCGACCACCGGGGCGAGGGCCATCGCCGTGCCGGCGACCGGGCGGTCGATGCGCCCGGCCCGCACCGGCAGCGTGGTGAACGTGGTGACCGCCAGCCGGGCCCCCGCGAGCAGCCGTGGCTCAGCCGGCACGCCAGCCCGACGCCGGCTGCTCGTCCGCCCCGGTGCTGGCCGGGCCCGGCCCGGCCGGCTCCGGCTCGGCGAAGTCGGGCTCGGTCGAGTCGGGCTCGGTGAGATCCGGGTCGGCGTAGCTCGGGTCGGTGGACTCCGGCTCGTCGGCGACCGGTTCGGTGTCGTCGGTGCCGGCCAGCGACGGGTGCACCGGCAGCGCGGCGGACAGCGCCAACACCGAGCGCAGCAGCGGCAGCGCGACGAGCGCGTTCGCGCCCTCGCCGAGATCCATCCGCAGGTCGAGCAGCGGGGTGAGGCCCAGCACGTCGGCGGCGAGTCGTACGGCCGGGTGCCCGCCGTGGTCGGCCAGCAGGCACCAGTGCCGGGCCTGCCCGGCCAGGTCGCGGCTCACCATGCCGGCGGCCAACCCGACCGGCCCGTCGAGCAGTACCGGCACCCGGCGGGCGGTGGCGCCGAGCAGCACGCCGGTGGCCACCGCCACGTCGCCGCCGCCCAGCTCGGCCAGGATGTCCTTGGCGCCGCGCGACGAGCGTCTGGTGCGGTGCAGCGCGTCGCGCACCGCCGCGCAGCGGATCATCCACGCCGCGTCGTCGATCTCGCCGGAGTCGGTGATCACCCGGCCCAACACGGCGGGCGGCTCCGCGCCCGCTGTCGCCGCGAGCACCGCCGCGGCCGCCGCCTCGGTGCCGGCGCCGCACGCGCCGAGCACCAGCAGTTGTACGCCGGCGTCGGCGGCCTGCTCGGCCAACCGCCAGCCGTAGCGCAGCGCGGACTCCACCTGCTCCGGCGCGAGGGCCGGTTGGTCTTCGATCGGCGCGGAGGCAGGAGTGTCCACCACCTGGAGACTCGCGCCGCTTTCGGCGGCCAGCCGCGCCAACGCGCCCTGGCCGGCGCGGGCCTGCGCGGCGCGGCGCGCCGACTCACCGGCGACGGTGCCGGCCGCCGCCCCGCCGGCGTGGTCGCCGTGCAGCAGCAGCACCCGCACCGAGCCCCAGGGGGCGGGGGTCGAGGTGCCCTGGGTGGTGGCGGCGAAGCCCACCACCCGGTCCAGCACGCCCAGCCCGGCGCCCTGTACGTCAAGGGTGGTCAGCCGGTCGACCGCCTGCGGGCCGGCGTACTCGTCGGGCATCGGCAGCTCCATGCCGGGCTGAATGACCAGCCCGGTGGACACCATCGGCAGCGCCATTGTCGGCGCGGCCCACGGGTTGCCCGGCTCCGCGGTCGGGGCGGCCGGTGGCGTGGGGGTCAGCACGTCGGGCAGCTGAACCTCGGGGGTGGGCTCGGCGTCGGCCAGGCTGGCCACGATCGGTGCGGTGGCGGCGGCCGTCGGCGCGGTCACTGTGGCGGGAACGGACGGTTCGGTAGCGGTGGCGGCCGGCTTGAGCCAGACCGGCTGACCGGCGACGACCAGTACGACCGCGTCGCAGGCGTCGGCGACCGCGCGGTTGGCCGCGCCCAACGCGTCGGTGAACGCCCGGCCTAGCGGGGTGGTCGGCACCAGCGACAGCCCCACCTCAGGGCTCACCAGCACCACCCGCGCGGCACACCCGCGGATCGCCTCGGCCAACTCGGCGATGGTGGCTACGTCGTCGGCGGGCTGGTGATCCGGGTCGAGCAGCACCGTCACCCAGCCGCCCAGGTCGTCGACGAGCAGCATCTCGTTGGGCTCGGCGGACTCCAGCACGTCGGCCAGCCGGCGTGGGTCCTCCGTGGTCTCCTCGGTGGTCCAGCTGCCCGGCCGTCGGGCCCGATGCGCCGCCAGCCGGGTCGCCCACTCGGTGTCCTCCGGGTCGCCCTCGGGCGCGGTGGCGACGTAGCGGACCACCGGCGCGTCGGTGACCAGGGACTCGGCGAACTCGGACTTGCCGGACCGGATACCGCCGAGCACCAGGACCGTGTTCCACCCGTCTACGGACATGCCCGTACCTTAAGGCCGCCCAGGGTTGTGGTGCCTGCCGGCCCGTCGTTCAGTCGCAGTGTTCGAACCCGCTGCCGTAACTGACCCCGCCGGTGGAGCCGCCCCACTTGACGCACGTCCCAGCGGCGGTGGCCCGCACCGGTCCGGCGTAGTAGTCGAAGGACCCGCTGTCGGTGCTGCGTGCCCGCCCCTGCACCTCCAGGTACGCCGAGGCGGCCGACTTCGCACCGACCGCGGCGTCCTTGAGGGTCACCACGCAGTTGGTGCCGTTGCCCGAGTGGTACAGCAGGAAGACCCGGCCCTTGCGCTGCCCGTCCCCGCCGGTCAGCGTCGCCGAGTCGATCACCTGGTAGCCGCTGCCGCACGCCTGTGCGGCCGTGTACGGGTTGGGCCGGCTCGACGGGGTGCGGGTGGGCGTCGGTCGGCTGCTGGCCGTACCGGTCGGTGTGCTGCCCGGCGTCGTGGTGCGCGGGTCCGGCGCGTTGGTCGGCGCGTCGGGCTGTCCGCCGGAGACGGTCGGTGCGGCGGACGCGGTGCGGCTGGTACTCGGCGCGCCGCTCGGTGCGGGTCCCGAGGTGCTCGCACCTCCGTCGTCGAGTGCGCCGCCGTCCGGGGCCGCCGCCGACTCGCCGGCCAGCGCGGGTGGATGGTCCGCCCCACCCGGCTCCCCGTCGGGTCGTAGGGCCGCCACGGCCACCGCGATCAGTGCCAGGAGAGCGACAGCGCCGACGCCGACCAGCAGTTGCCGGCGTCGGCCGGACGACCCCGTCCGCAACACGTCCTCCCGGGTCGACCCCGGCCCGCTCACCGGCGAGGCCGCGAAGCCGGCCGGCGTGCGCACGGCGGCAGCCCCGACCGGCGCGGGCTGCCCGACCGGCGTCGGTCCGGCCGAGAGCGGCGGTGCGGCCGGCGGCACGGGGGCCGGTGCGGCCGGCGGCACGGGGGCCGGTGCGGCCGGCGGCACGGGGGCCGGTGCGGCCTGCGGGGCGGGGGGTGTGGCGGCTGGCGTGACCGGAACGGCCGCGGGCGTCCCCGGGGTGGGGGCGGCCAGCGCCCACGGTGGGCGGGCCGAGACCGGAATGCTGGCCAGTGTCGCGTCGCGGGCGTCGGCGGCGGCAGCGGCCAACTCGGCGGCGCTGCCGAACCGGTCCTCCGGACGCTTGGCCAGCGCGCGGCTCACCACGGCGGCGACCGCCGGTGGGGTGTCCGCCGGCAGCGGCGCCGGGTCCTCCTGCGCGTGCCGCAGCGCCACCGCGAGGGGGTTGTCACCGTGGAAGGGCGGCTGCCCGGCAAGGCAGAAGTACGCCACAGCGCCGAGCGCGTAGATGTCGGTGGCGGCCGAGACCGGCTGCCCGGTGGCCTGCTCGGGAGACATGTACGAGGCGGTGCCGAGCACCATGTTCGCGGCGGTGAGCCCAGCCATGGCGCGGGACCGGGCGATGCCGAAGTCGACGAGCACCACGGTGCCGTCGGCCTTGACCAGCAGGTTGCCCGGCTTCACGTCCCGGTGCACGATGCCGGCGAGGTGGGCGGTGTGCAGCGCGTCGGCGGCCTGGGCCAGCACCGACATGGCGGTGGCCGGGTCCAGCCGCCCGACCGCGCGCACTCGGGCGGACAGCGGCTCGCCGTCGACGTACTCCATCACCAGGTAGTCGACCTGGCTGCCGTCGTCGAGCGCGGCCTGCCCCACGTCGTGCACCGGCACCACTCCGGGGTGCCGCAGCGCGGCCAGCATCCGCGCCTCGGCCCGGAAGCGGGCGGTGAACTCCGGATCGGCGACCAGCGACGGCAGCAGAACCTTCACGGCGACCTCGCGTTCCAGCAGCACGTCAGTGCCGCGCCAGACCGCGCCCATCCCACCCGTCGCCACCCGCTCGCCCAGCCGGTATCGGTCGCCGAGCAGCACTCCCCGTGTCAGCACCGAGCCACCGTACCGGCCGGCGTCGATTGGATTGATCCACCCCGTGGGGCTCTGCCGGGGCGAGCGAGCGGCCGTTGCGCGTCGGGCCGACTACGCTGGCGAGGGTTCGTCCCACGGGGACTTCAGCGGCGAGGGGAGACGCGGCATGGCGTGGAGCTGGCGGTACGAGGGCACGGACGGCAAGACGGTCGAGGGGCCGGCGGAGTCGTTCAGCAGCCAGGCCGACGCCGAATCCTGGATCGGTCAGACCTGGCGGGAGCTCGCGGCGTCCGGCGTCACCTCGGTCGCGCTCGTCGAGGACGACCGGGTGGAGTACCGGATGAGCCTGCTGCCCACGGCCGAGTGATGGCCTACGACCGCCCGGGCGGTGACGGGCTGGTCCTCGGCGTGCCCAAGGCGGCGTTCCGGCCCAGCCCGGTCTTCCTCGGCCTGGTCGCGCTCTTCGCGGTCAGCGGGGTGCTGACCTGGAACGGGTACGGCAGCGTCCGGTTCAACGTGTTCCTCTTCGTGGTGTCCGGCTGGCTGGTGTCGCTCTGCCTGCACGAGTACGCCCACGCGGTGGTGGCCTACCGGGCCGGCGACCGGGACATCGCCCATCGCGGTTACCTGACGCTCAACCCGTTGAAGTACACCCACCCGTTGCTGTCGATAGTGCTGCCGGTGGTGGTGGTGCTGCTCGGCGGCATCGGCCTGCCCGGTGGCGCGGTCTGGGTGGACCGGCACGCCATCCCGGGTCGACTGCGGCACACCCTGGTCAGCCTCGCCGGCCCGGCGACAAACGTGCTGTTCACGCTGGTGTTGGTGGCGGCGGTGCGGCTCGGCACCCAGTCGGGTGGTCCGGTGGAGTTCTGGGCCGGGGTGGCGCTGCTCGCCTTCCTCCAGCTCACCGCGAGCTTCCTGAACCTGCTGCCGGTGCCTGGCCTGGACGGCGGCAACATGATCCAGCCGTGGCTCAACCCGCAGTGGCGCAAGATGTACGACCTGTTCGCGCCGTACGGCTTCATCCTGCTCTTCGCGCTGCTGTGGAACCCGCGCATCGGCGGCTGGTTCTTCTACGCTGTCTTCGCGGTCGGTGACCTGCTCGGTCTGCCGTCGTGGCTCTACGCCACCGGCCTGGAGCTGATTCGCTTCTGGCGGTGATCGGCGACCGGGCAGAGTTGACCTGAATCGGCTACCAGACGGACCTGACCTGACCCGGCCCGGTCGGCGCGAGGGTTTCGCGCCGGCCGGGCCGGAACGGCGTCAGGGACGCTGCGCGGGGGACTCGGTCTTCGCCGGGTCCCGCTCGGTGACCGGCCCGACGATGTCGTCGATCGCCTTGAGCAGGTCGGCGTCGAGCTTCACCCCGGCCGCCTTCACGTTGTCGTGCACCTGCTCGGGGCGGGACGCGCCGATGATCGCCGACGAGACGTTCGGGTTCTGCAGGACCCACGCCACGGCGAGCTGGGCCATGCTCAGCCCGGCCTGCTCGGCGATTGGCTTGAGCTGCTGCACCCGGGTGAGCACGTCGTCGTTCATGAACCGCGAGATGAAGCCCGCACCGGACTTCTCGTCGGTGGCGCGGGAACCGGCCGGCGGCGGCTGCCCCGGCAGGTACTTGCCGGAGAGCACACCCTGCGCCATCGGCGACCAGACGATCTGCCCGATGCCCAGCTCCTCACTGGCCGGCACCACCTCGGTCTCGATGACCCGCCAGAGCATCGAGTACTGAGGTTGGTTGGAGACCAGCGGGATGTGCAGCTCCCGGGCGAGCGGGTGCGCGGCGCGCAGCTGCTCGGCGGTCCACTCGGAGACCCCGATGTAGTGCGCCTTGCCGGAGTGGACGACGTCGGCGAACGCCTCCATCGTCTCCTCCAGCGGCGTGCTGTAGTCGTACCGGTGGGCCTGGTAGAGGTCCACGTAGTCGGTACGCAGCCGGCGCAGCGAGCCGTTGATCGACTCCATGATGTGCTTGCGGGACAGGCCACGGTCGTTGCGGCCCGGACCGGTCGGCCAGTAGACCTTGGTGAAGATCTCCAGGCCCTCCCGGCGCTCGTTCTCCAGCGCCCGGCCGAGCACGTCCTCTGCTCGGGTGCCGGCGTACACGTCGGCGGTGTCGAAGGTCGTGATCCCCGCGTCGAGTGCGGCCCGGACGCAGGCGAACGCGGCGTCCTCCTCGACCTGCGACCCGTGGGTGATCCAGTTGCCGTACGAGATCTCGCTGACCATCAGGCCGGAACGGCCCAGGTGTCGGAATTCCATGTACCGACCCTAACTCCAGTGGATCAAGACTGACGACCGGTGACTCAGAGCACCGGGTTGGCGTCGGTGAGTAGCCGGTCGATCTCCTCCAGCACCTCGGCGCGATCGCGGTGCACCGGATCGATGAGCGGCACGCCGCGCCGGTCCAGCGCGCCCCACCGCCCGTTGTCGCTCTCGATCAGGAACGCCACGGGGTGGATGACCAGCATCGGGTGCGCCGGCGGTACCAGCACCGTGCCGGTGCGGTCCACCACGCCCCGCCGTCCCGCGACGTCGACCACGGCGAGCCCCTCGTCGGTGAAACCGTCGATCTGCTGGCCGTCGGCCAACTCGGTGACGAAGCCGTGGTAGCGGGTGGGCACGATGACCCGACCGGTCCGGTCGACAGCCCCCCACCCCTCGCGCCGCACCGCGGCCAGCCCACGCCGGAACGGACGTACCTCGGCGAAGTTGGGCGCGACCTGCACCGCCCCGGTCGCGTCGATCGCCGTCCAACCCCCCTCGCCGACCACCCAGGCCAGGCCGTCGCTGAACGGCTGTGCGGCCCGGAAGGACGGCGGGATCACCGTCGTACCGAGCAGGTTGATCAGCGACCAGCGGTCGGTGTCCGGCCGGCGGACCCAGGCCAACCCGTCGTGGAAGGGCTGCGCCTCGGCGTACCGGGCGGGGACGACCACATCGCCGTCCTGGCTGGTGTAACCCCACAGCGACCCGTCCCGGTCCGGCAACGGGGGTCGGTCCCGGTCGAGCACCTCGTCCCGACCCCGGGGGTACGCCCCGAAACCATCGGCCTCGGCCCGGACGGTGACCGCGTCGAGGGCCACCCGGACCCGGTCCAACAGTTCGGCGTCGCCCGCGCCGCGCAGGTCGAGCGCCTTCTCGAAGTGTTCGCAGGCCTCCATGAGTCGTCCCTGGTCGTAACACGACCGCCCGGCGTGCTCGTGCAGCGCGGCGCGCAGCCGGTCGGGCAACTCGACCGAGTTGGCCTGGGCGAAGAGTTGGTCGGCCTCGGCGAAGTCGCCGCGCCAGCGCAGCACGTGGGCCAGCCGGGCCTGGGCCAGCGCCGTCCGGCGCAGCTCGCCGGTGGCCTCGGCGTAGGTGAGGGCGAGCCGACCGTCGGCCAGCGCGTCGTCCAGGTCGCCGAGAATCCGCGAGGCCACCGCCCGCAGGCTGAGCAGCCGGGCCCGGGCCCGGTTGTCGACCGCCGATCCCAACTTCTCGGTCAGCCGCCGCCGGATGGCCCGCAGGTCGTCCGGCTCCGTCAGTTCCTCGCGCAGGGTGACCGGGTCCAACCGCCACCGGTACGCGGCCAGCACCTGCTCCGGGTCGCCCGGATCGGCCAGCGACGGGCGGGTCAGCACCGGCGGTGCCTCGTCGGGTGGCGCGGACACCGGCCCGTTTTCCCCGTCCGAGCCGATCCTCGGGCCGGGCACGGCCGACGCGGGTGGCCCGGAGGTCGGCACTACCGACGCTGGTGGCCCGGATGTTGGCACGAGCGACGCTGGCGGCCCGGACGTCGGCACCACCGACGCTGGTGGCCCGGAGACGGGCGCTGCGGTGGGCGGTGGTGTCGAGGCCGGTGGCGCGGAGACGGGCGCCGGCGGTGCGGAGACCGGGGCTACGGGGTACGGCTGCGCCGGCGCGGGTGGCGCGGAGACGGGCGCTACGGAGTACGGCTGCGCCGAGGCGGGTGGTGCGGACACCGGGGCTGCGGTCGGCGCTGGCGGCGCGGAGATGGGCGCGATGGGGATGGGTGGCGCGGAGACGGGCGCTGCGGCGAGCGCTGGCGGCGCGGAGACGGGCGCTGGCGGCGCGGAGACGGATGCCGCGGGCGGTGCCGACACCGGCGGTGCCGGAGGAGCGGAGACCGGCGTGACCGAGGCGGGCGGCGCGGAGACGGGCGGGCTCGCGTCGTCCGCAGACCTGACGTGCGGTGCCGCGTCGCTCCGCCACTCGTCGATTCGCGGACCATCCGCCGGGTCCGCGTTCGGATCGTCTATCGCGTCCGTCGGCTCGTCGGGTGTCGCGAGTTCGTCCGTCGGGGCGTGCTCGACCGGATAGGTGTCGTCGCTGGGCGAAGCGGTGAAGGGCTGCTGGCCGGCCTCACCCTCGGCTTCGAGGTCGGGTTCGGTCCGCTGATCGGGCATCGCGACGACAGGTGCGCCAGAGACGGGCTGGTCGCCGTGCAACGTTCCCGTGTCGACAGCGGGCCGCGGATCGTCGTCCAGGTCGTCCGCCCAGATCCGAGGGGCACCGGAGACGGGGTGGGCGGGCGGTGCGGAGACCGGGTCGAACGCGTCGTCTGCTGTCGACCCGCTGGCCTGCTCGTCGGTCACGTCGAGGTGGGTGTCGGCCGCAGACGCCGACGTCTGCGCGTCCGGTTCGATCGGTGTCGCGGAGAGGTCGGGGTCGCCGGTCATCGACTCGTCGTCGACCGGGTCGACGGACCGCTGGTCGGTCGCGGGCTCGGCCTGGTCGGATTCGGCGGGCTGAGCGGGGCTGAACCACGCTTCCGGCCCGCGCGTGCCCGGAACGTCGTCCGGCTCGTGAACGGGCCCCACCGGCTCTTCCGAGGGCGGCGGGGGTACGTAGCGGCGCGGCGTGCCGGGGGCCGGCGGGAGCACCGGCGCCGGTGGCTGCGACGCCGCCGGAGCCGGAACCGCGGGCGTCGGGTCGGCCGGGGTCGGGTCGGGGCGGGTCGCCGGTGGCGGCGGTGCCTGCCAGGTGGGTGGCGGGGCCACCGACGGGCGCGCGTCCGCCGTCGGGGCCAGTCGCTCCGGCGAGTACGGGCGCTGCTGCGCGGCCGGGCGTTCCGGCGCGGCCGGGCGATCGGCGGGGTGCGGCCGCTCCCCGTGGGGCGAGCGGTCCGGGGAGGTCGGGCGGCGGTCGGTCGGTGGGGTGCCGGCCAACGGGTCGCCGACCCGACGGCGGTCCGGGCCCGGCTCCTCGCCGCGCCGCTGGTCCACCGGACGGTCCCCGCTGTCCGGGCCGGGGTAACGCGGCGGCGGGGCGGGATGCGCGCCAGACGCCGGCGGCGGTTCGGCCAGCGGCCGGCGTCCCGATGCTGGCTCGGCAGCCGAGCGCTCGTCGGCGCCGGGCGGGTCCACGGGCGCTGGCAGGTACTCCAGCCGCAGGCGCGCGGCGGGCGGCCCCGAGACGGGCCGGTCGGAGGCGGGGGAGACCGGGGCGGCTGACACCGGCCGGTCCCAGCCGCGGGTGGCGGGGGAGTCGGACGCTGGTGACACCGGCCGATCCGGCGAGGCGGGGGAGACCGGGACGGCCGACAGCGGTCGGTCCCAACCGGGCGAGACGGGGGCCGACGACACCGGTCGCTCCGGGGAGACCGGTGGGACCGGCATGGCACGGCTGGGCGCGGGCGGCGCCGAGGCGGCCGGGCGTACCGGTCGATCGTCGTACCGCGCCGGGGTGGCCGCCGGTCGCTCGTCGGGCCGGGACGGCGTGGTCGTCGGCCGTTCGGACCGGGCGGCCGGCCGCGACGCGATGCCCGGCTCTGCGCCGCGGTACGGGTCCGCGGTGCGGTGCGGATCGGGACCGCGGTGCGGATCGGGACTGCGGTGCGGATCGGGACTGCGGTGCGGGTCAGAACCACGGTGCGGATCGGGATCGCGGTGCGGATCGGTGCGTTGCGGGTCCGCGGTGCGGTGGTGGTCTCCGGTGCGGGGTGGATCGGTGCGGTGCCCCGGTTCCCGGGTGCGGTCCGGGGTGCGGTCCTGGCGCACCGGACCCGGTGCTGGCCAGGGCAGACTGCCGTCCGAGCGCTGGCCCGGCTGTGGCCGGGGCTCGCGGTACGCGTCCTCACGAGGCGCGTCCTCGCGGTACCCGTTGTCGCGGTAGGTGTCCGGGCGGGCCTGCTCGCGGGGCCGCCGATCCGGGTACGCCTCGGCGCGGGCCGCCGCCTCACGGGGCTGCTGCCGGTGCGGGTCGGTGTCGGGCCGTCGCCGGTCGTCGTCGAGGCGGGGCTGGTCGGGCAGGTCCGGCTCGGGGCGACGCCGTCGTCCCCCGTTGGGGGAGGGTGCGGCCCCGATCCCCTCGTCCGGGCGGTAGCGCGGCTCTGGGCGGCGCGGGTCGTCGGCGGCCCGGTCCGGGTACCCGTCGGCGCGGTATCGCGCGCGGCCGTCCACGGGTGCCCACGGGTCGACCCCGTCGGCGACGCGGCCGTCGTGGTCGCGGGTCGGTCGGACGCCGTACCCGTCGCCGGTGTGCCGTTCGTAACCTGCGGCCGGTCGTTCCGGTGCGCCGCGCCGACGTGGTGTGTCGTCCGACTCGGGCACCCAGCCGGGTTCGGGCCGGGGCGCGGGGGAGACCGGCGGAGAGCCCCGGTAACCCCGATCCCGCTCGGTGGGCTCCTGCCGGGGACGGCGGCTGTCGTACCGCTCGGGGGTGGGCTGGTCCCGGTGCCAGGCGGCTTCCCGCGCCGGCCCCCGCTCGTCGGCGGGGCGCCGGTCGGACCAGGCGGTACGTCGGTCCGACTCGGGCGAGCGGCGGTCGTCGCGGCGGGGTGGCTCGGGCAGCGGACGACGGTACGGCTCGTGGTCGTAGTGGCGGGAGTCGGCGTTGTCGGGCCGGCCGTAGGTGTCCGCCGAGAGCTCGTCGCTGCGGAGTCGGCTGTAGGCCGATGCCTCACCCGGCTCGTCGTCCACCCAGGAACGGCCGTGCGGTGCCTGTTCGGCCGGTGGTTCGTCGGACCAGGACCGGCCGAGGTAGGTGCCGTCCGGGCGGGTGGGCGCCAGCGGCGGCACCTCGGCGCGACCGGACACCGTCGCGCGGCCGCGCGGTGGCGGCTGGTGCGGCATGCCGATGTCGCCGGCGTACCGCTGGCCGGGGAACTGGGGGTGCCACTCGGTGGTCGGCTCGACCACCCAGGACGGTTCGTTCGGGTCTGACCACCGGTCGGTGTAGCGGCCGTTCATCCGTCGAGCCCGTCGCCACACCCGGCCGCTGGGCCGATTCTCGCCGGGGGTGAGGTGTCCGCAGCCGTCGTCGGGTGACCGCTGGGCGTCCGGTCGCCGCCTGCCACGCCCCGGTGGCCGGCTCGCGTCCGCTCGCTCACGCGTTGTCACCTCGTTGCAAATTGTCGCGCTGGGGCCGCCCGTGCCGGTCAGATCGCTGCTCCGGCAGGCCGTGGCTGCGGATGGAGGGTAACGGCGTGGGCTCGCTCACCGCCACTGTGGCGCCGCCCACCGGCGCAAACGTTATCCCATTGGTTTCGGACATTTGGTCCTATAAGCGAATCTGCTGTCCGACCATACCGCACTCGACGGCAACCCGGCTGCGGCGGGATCGCCGTCCTCGTTCAGGGGTGCTCCATGATGAGGACGGCGAACGTACCGGGAGCGAGCGCCTCGTAACGGTGCGGGGCGTCGCCGGGGAACGTGGCGTAGTCACCGGGTTCGAGGTCGACAGGTGCCGCCTCGGGCCCCACCCGCAGCCGGCCGGCAGCGACCACCACGTGCTCGATGCTGCGCGGGGTGTGTCCGTGCCCGGCTCGGACCGCGCCCGGCTCCAACCTGATCAGGTAGACGTCCCGGCGCAGGTGCGCCGCACCGGCGCTGAGCAGCGTTCCGCTGAAGTCGGCCCGTTCCGAGCGCACGCGCGGCCCGTCCCCGGCGCGGATGACCCGTACGCCGTCGTCGACGGGCTCCACCAGCCGGCTGAACGGCACACCGAGTGCGACGCCCAGCGCCCAGAGCGTCTCCACACTCGGGTTTCCGGTGCCCGACTCCAGCTGGGAGAGGGTCGACTTGGCCACCCCCGCCCGGCGGGCCAGCTCGGTCAGCGAGATGCCGACCCGTTCCCGCTCCCGGCGCAGAGCCGCGGCGATGGTGGCCAGGGGAGCAGCCGGTTCCGAAGGCATGCCTTCGCTCCATTGGTCAAATGTTCGGTCTGTCGAACAACGACCCGTTCAGCATGATGAACGCACGACGAGATCCGCGCAGTTACGGCGAAACTGCTGCCTCGGAGATGTCTGAGGCAGCAGTTTCGCTGATGTCGCGCGGATCTTGGAGATGCGGGAGTGGAGCCGGGGGTCAGACCTTGTCGCCCAGTTTGACCTGGGGCGCCGGAGCGCGCATCCGGCGGAAGGTGATCGACCGCATGACCGCGTAGAGGAAGAGCGAGCCCATCCGCTGGTCGGTCTTCGGGAAGCGTTCCCGGACCAGCTTGCTGATCTTGCGGCAGATCAGCACCGAGTCGACGACCACACCCAGCGCCAGCGCGCCCCAGAGCACGTTGGAGATCAGTCGGACCAGCGGCGGCATGGCGGCGTTCGACCCGACCAGCACGATCAGCGCGCCGCCGAAGAACCAGGTGCCGACGGTACGCCGGGAGTCGACCACGTTGCGGGCCAGCAGCCGCTCCGGGCCACGGTCGCGGGGGCCACCCTCACGGCGGAACTCCGACGCCGCCTCGGCGCGCAGTTGACGGCGACGCTCCCGCTCCTCCTCCTTGGTGAGGGGGCGAGTGGGGCCGGCCGGGCGACGGCCGACGGTCGGCCGCTTGGGCGTCTCCCGACCCTTGGCCGGGGTGTAACCCCGGGAACGCTCAGCGGTCTCCTCGGGGGTCACCGAGGTGACGGCCTCGTCGACGAGGTCGGTGGACTTGCGGCGAAAGAGCGACGGCACGCGGCAAGGGTAGCCAACGGTCCGCGCCCTGTGCACATCGCGGTACAGCGGCCGACGGCTCCAGGTCGCAGCGCGACCTGGAGCCGTCGTATCCGAACGATGAGTGACCGAGGTTACGGACGCTCGGCGTGCGCGCCCAGGTCGGCGAGCTTCGCCTCGAAGTCCTCGTAGCCCCGGTTGATCAGATCCACGCCGTACACCCGGGAGGTGCCCTCGGCCGCGAGCGCGGCGATCAGGTGGCTGAACCCGGCCCGCAGATCCGGGATCACCAGGTCGGCGGCGTGCAGCTTGCTCGGCCCGGCGATCACCGCGGAGTGCTTGAAGTTACGCCGGCCGAAGCGGCACGGGGTGCCGCCGAGGCAGTCCCGGTAGACCTGGATGTTGGCGCCCATCGAGTTGAGGGCCTCGGTGTAGCCCAGCCGCTGCTCGTAGACCGTCTCGTGGACGATCGACAGGCCACGGGCCTGGGTCAGCGCCACGACCAGCGGCTGCTGCCAGTCGGTCATGAAACCGGGGTGCACGTCGGTCTCCAGCGCCACAGCGTTCAGCTCGCCACCCGGGTGCCAGAAGCGGATGCCGCCCTCCTGGCCGGGGTCGCCCAGCTTCGGCGCGCGGGCGTCGGTGACCTCGTACTCGCCGCCGACCGAGCGGAAGATGTTCAGGAAGGTCATCATGTCGGCCTGCTGCGCGCCCAGCACCTCGACGTGACCACGGGTCGCCAGGGCGGCGGCCGCCCAGCTCGCCGCCTCGATCCGGTCCGGGATCGGCCGGTGGGTGTAGCCGTGCAGCTTGGGCACGCCCTGGATCTCGATCACCCGGTCGGTGTGGACCTTGATGATCGCGCCCATCTTCTGCAGGATGCAGATCAGGTCGATGATCTCCGGCTCCACGGCGGCGTTGCGCAGCTCGGTGACGCCCTCGGCCATCACGGCGGTCAGCAGCACCTGCTCGGTGGCGCCGACGCTCGGGTACGGCAGGGCGAACTTGGTGCCGTGCAGCCCGTTCGGCGCGGACAGGTGCAGACCCTCGGGCCGCTTCTCGACAGTGGCGCCGAACTCGCGCAGCGCCTGGAGGTGGAAGTCGATCGGGCGCGGGCCGATGTGGCAGCCACCCAGATCCGGGATGAACGCGTGCCCGAGGCGGTGCAGCAGCGGGCCGCAGAACAGGATCGGGATCCGGCTGGAACCGGCGTGCACGTTGATCTGGTCGGTGCTGGCGCTCTCCACGTTCGCCGGGTCGAAGACGAGCTCGCCGTCCTCGGTGCCGTCGGTGACCTTGACGCCGTGCAGGCCGAGCAGACCTCGCACCACCTCGACATCGCGGATCTTGGGCACGTCGAACAGCCGGCTCGGGCTGTCGCCGAGCAACGCGGCAACCATCGCCTTCGATACCAGGTTCTTCGCGCCGCGCACGCGGATCCGCCCTTCGAGCGGAGTACCTCCGTGCACAACCAGGACGTCGTCGGTCAACGCAACCTCCAGCGCGTCGGTGCTGCCGTGTTGATGGTGGGGAGCCTGAACGTTGTCGCTACCCCGGATGCGGCCATGTCGAAACGGCCCGCGTGTGTCGTCGCTTGGGCAGCATAGCCCTCGGTGACGAAAAAGGACTCGGTCACATCGGCGTGTGTGGCATTAATCGGTGATCCGGCACTTTTGCGTACCAAGAGCGCTACGGATCGTGATCAGGACACCGTCGGCGGCGGAGTGTCCGCGCCGGGCAGCGCGAGCATCTGATCAAGCGCGACCCGCGCGTGGTGCGCGGTGTCGGTGTCGACAGTGATCTGGTTGACGACCCGGCCCGCGACCAGCTCCTCCAGGGCCCAGACCAGGTGCGGCAGATCGATCCGGTTCATCGTCGAGCAGTAGCAGACGGCCTTGTCCAGGAACATGATCTGCTTGTCCGGGTGCGCCAGCGCGAGCCGGCGCACCAGGTTCAACTCGGTGCCGAGCGCCCACGCCGAGCCGGCCGGGGCCGCCTCGATGGTCTTGATGATGTACTCGGTGGACCCGACGTGGTCGGAGGCCGTGACCACCTCGTGCCGGCACTCCGGGTGGACCAGGACGTTGACCCCGGGCACCCGCTCCCGTACGTCGTTGACGCTCTCCAGGGTGAACCGGCCGTGCACCGAGCAGTGCCCCCGCCACAGGATCATCTTGGCGTCGCGCAGCTGTTCCGGGGTGAGCCCGCCACCGGGCTTGTGCGGGTCGTAGAGCACGCAGTCGTCCAGCGACAGGCCCATCTCCAACACCGCGGTGTTACGGCCCAGGTGCTGATCCGGCAGGAAGAGCACCTTCGACCCCTGCTCGAAGGCCCAGTCCAGGGCGCGCTTGGCGTTGGACGAGGTGCAGACCACGCCGCCGTTGCGGCCCACGAAGCCCTTGATGTCGGCCGAGGAGTTCATGTACGTCACCGGCACTGTGTCGCCGGCGATGCCCAGCTCGGTCAGCGTGTCCCACGCGGCCTCGACCTGGCCCAGCACCGCCATGTCCGCCATCGAGCAACCCGCCGCGAGGTCGGGCAGGATCACCCGCTGGGTGCCGGTGGTGAGGATGTCGGCGCTCTCGGCCATGAAGTGCACGCCGCAGAAGACGATGTACTCCGCGTCCGGGCGGGCCGCGGCCTCCCGGGCCAGCTTGAACGAGTCACCCGTCACGTCGGCGAACTGGATCACCTCGTCGCGCTGGTAGTGGTGCCCCAGCACGAAGACCTTGCTGCCCAGCTTCGCCTTCGCGGCGGTGGCGCGGGCCACCAGATCCGGATCGCTGGGCGCCGGTAGGTCGCCCGGACACTCGACGCCGCGCTCGGTGTCGGGGTCGCTGCCCCGGCCGAGCAGCAGCAGAGCCGTCGCCGTGTTGGAGGGTTCCACCCAGGTCGAAGTCACGTAGCCCATGGTCCCACAGCGCGAGCGCGACGCAGCCTCGCTCGGTGTGGGCTGCCACACTGCTCGGCATGCGCGTGCTGCTCTGCCCGGACAAGTTCGCCGGCACCCTGTCCGCACCGGAGGTGGCCGCCGCCGTCGCCGCCGGTTGGCGCACCGTCACCGACGGAGACGATCTGCTGATCCGGCCCCTCGCCGACGGCGGACCGGGCTTCGTGGAGGTGCTCGCCGAGGCCCTCGGCGGCCGGCGGGTGCAGGTGCCGACCGTCGATCCGCTGGGCCGTCCGGCGGCCGGTGAGATCCTGCTCACCGCCGACGGCGCGACCGCCTACCTGGAGAGCGCGCAGGCGTGTGGTCTGCATTTGCTCTCCGCGGCCGAGCGCGACCCGAAGGCCACCACCTCGTACGGGCTGGGTCTGCTGGTGACCGCCGCTGTGGAGAGCGGTGCCCGCACCGTGGTGATCGGGCTGGGCGGCTCCGGCACCAACGACGCCGGCGCCGGAATGCTCGCCGCGCTGGGCGTGACCCCCCTCGACCAGGGTGGCGCCGCGCTGCCGTACGGCGGGGCCGCGCTCGCCGCGGTCGACGCGTTGGACGGCGCGCCCCGGCTACGCGGCGTCCGGCTGGTAGCGGCCACCGACGTGGACAACCCCCTGCTCGGCCTGCACGGGGCCAGCAACGTGTTCGGGCCGCAGAAGGGCGCCGACCGCGCCGACGTGTTGCTGCTCGACGCGGCCCTGGAGCGTTTCGCGGCGGTGCTGGAACGGGACCTGGCCGGCTGCCCGGCGGGGCTCGGCGCGCTGCCCGGGGGCGGGGCCGCCGGTGGCATCGGCGCGGCGCTCCTCGCCCTGGGCGGCGACTGCGAGTCGGGGATCGGCCTGGTCACCCGCGCCACCCGACTCGACACCGCGCTGGACACCGCCGACCTGGTGATCACCGGTGAGGGGTCGTTCGACCACCAGTCGTTGCGCGGCAAGGTCGTCGCCGGGGTGGCAGGCGCCGCCCGTGACCGGGGAGTGCCCTGCGTGGTGGTGGCCGGGCAGGTGAGCACCGGTCGGCGGGAGGCCGCCTCGGCCGGGGTGACCGACGCGTACAGCCTGGTGGAGCACTTCGGCGGCGAGGAGGGCGGCGGGCTCGACGCGGCGCTGAGCCGGCCCGCGGAGGGGCTGCGCGAGCTGGGCGCCCGACTGGCCCGGCAGTGGAGCCGCTGAGCCTCCCGACCGCCCGTCAGTCCGCCCCGACCGAGGGCCTACCTGCGGCGGGGGTCACGCCACGCGGGTGAGCCCGGCCAAGGCGGCGTACGATCGGGTGAGGACCACAACCGGGAATCACTGGACGACGCGCGACGTTGGCCAGTGCGTCCGGACCCAAACCGCGCAGGGAGACTTCCACGTGACCACGCCAGCGCAGACCGAGTCGACCGAGGCCAAGGCCCCTACTTCCGTCGTCCTCACCGACGTCGCGGCGCAGAAGGTCAAGGCCCTGATCGAGCAGGAGGGCCGCGACGACCTGCGGCTCCGCGTCGCCGTGCAGCCGGGCGGCTGCTCCGGCCTGCGGTACCAGCTCTTCTTCGACGAGCGTTCGCTCGACGGTGACGTCGTGACCGACTTCGGTGGTGTCGAGGTCGTCGTCGACCGGATGAGCGCCCCGTACCTTTCCGGCGCGACGATCGACTTCGCCGACCGGATCGACGCCCAGGGCTTCACCATCGACAACCCCAACGCGGGCAGCTCCTGCGCCTGCGGTGACTCGTTCAACTGAGTCACACCACACACCAGCGACGATGGGGCCGTTCTTCGGGACGGCCCCATCGGCGTATTTGTCGGCGGTCGCACCCGTCCGGGAGCGGTCCCGAAGGGGGTCGTGGCGGCCTGATTGCCGTTGTCCGACCGAGCGGTGACCATCGGGTTGCCGTCCCGGTAGGCTGACCGCGCCCTGCTCCCGACCCCGAGGGTTGACATGAAGATCGCCGTCACCGGCTCGATCGCCACCGATCACCTGATGAGCTTCCCCGGTCGCTTCGCCGACCAGCTCATCGCCGATCAACTGCACAAGGTGTCCCTCTCCTTCCTGGTGGACGACCTGGTGCTCCGCCGTGGCGGGGTGGCGGCGAACATCTCCTTCGGGATGGGTCAGCTCGGGCTGCGCCCGGTGCTGCTCGGGGCGGTCGGCGCCGACTTCGCCGACTACCGCTCCTGGCTGGAGCGCCACGGCGTGGACTGCGACTCGGTGCACATCAGCGAGGTGGCGCACACCGCCCGCTTCGTCTGCACCACCGACACCGACATGTGCCAGATCGCGTCGTTCTACGCCGGTGCGATGAGCGAGGCCCGCAACATCGAGCTGGCCCCGGTCGCCGACCGGCTGGGTGGTTTGGACCTGGTGCTGGTCGGCGCGAACGACCCCGAGGCGATGCTGCGCCACTCGGCCGAGTGCCGCACCCGCGGGTACGCCTTCGCCGCCGACCCGTCCCAGCAGCTCGCCCGGATGCCCGGCGAGGACGTGGTGGCGCTGATCGAGGGCGCCGAGTACCTGATGACCAACGACTACGAGAAGTCGCTGCTGCAGAGCAAGGCGCAGCTCAGCGACGACCAACTGCTGGACCTGGTCAAGGTGCGGGTCACCACGCTGGGCAAGCACGGTGTGGAGATCGCCGGGCGCGGCATCGACCCGATCCACGTACCGATCGCGCGGGAGATCCGCGCGGTCGACCCGACCGGCGTCGGCGACGGCTTCCGGGCCGGCTTCTTCACCGCGCTCTCCTGGGGTCTCGGCCTGGAACGCGCCGCCCAGGTCGGCTCGCTGCTGGCCACGCTGGTCCTGGAGACCGTCGGCACCCAGGAGTACGACGTCCGCCGCGACCTGTTCGTCAAGCGGCTCGCCGAGTCCTACGGCGACACCGCAGCGGAAGAGGTCCGCCCCCACCTCCTCCCGGCGTAACCCCGCCCCCACCCTGGCGATCTTGCACTTTCTGTCGCCGTCTTGCGGCTTCTGCACCCCTTTGTCCACGCAGAAACTGCAAGATCGCGGGGGTGGCCGGGGTAGCGCCGGGGTAGCGCCGGGTTAGTGGGCGCGGCGGATGTCGTGGGCGGGGCCGTCTGGGCCGTTGACGGACCCTAGGAACTCCTGGCCGCGCATCCGGCACCAGGCGGGGATGTCGACCGCCGCCGCCGGGTCGTCGGCCAGCACCCGGACCACAGTGCCGACCGGCACCTCGGGCATCCGTCGTGCCGCCGCGATCACCGGCAGCGGACAGCGCTGCCCCCGGCAGTCGATCACCTCGTCCGGCGTCGTCACAGCCCCACGACCCCGGCCTCGGCCCGCAGCCCGGCGACGATCCCCGGCAGTTCGGTCAGGAACCGTTCCACGTCCGCCTCGGTCGTCTCCCGGTGCAGGCTGACCCGCACGTTGCCGTGCGAGAGCACCCCCATCGCCTCCAGCACGTGCGACGGACGCAACGTGGACGAGGTGCAGGACGAGCCGGACGACACGGCGAAGCCCCGCCGGTCCAGGGCGTGCAGCAGCGCCTCCCCGTCGACGTACAGGCAGGAGAAGGTCACCAGGTGGGGGAGCCGGAGCACCGGGTCGCCGACCACCTCCACGTCGGGCACCTCCGCCGCTACCCGCTCCCGGATCCGGTCCACCAGGGCGGCCAATCGGGTCGCCTCGGCCGCCGCGTCGGCCGCCGCCGCCCGCAGGCTCGCCGCCGCCGCCACGACCGCGGGCAGGTTCACCACTCCGGGGGTACGTCCGCTCTCCCGCTCGTCGGCCGGCCAGGGTGACTCCCAGCGAACGCCTTTTCGGACCGCCAGCACCCCCACGCCGGGTGGCCCACCCCACTTGTGGGCGCTCGCCGTGAGCACCGACCAGCCGGCCGGCAGGGGCACCCGGCCCACCGACTGCGCCGCGTCCACGTACAGCGGCACACCCACGTCGGCGCACGCGGCCGCCGCCTCGGCGACGGGCTGCACCGTCCCCACCTCGTGACTGGCGGTAATCAACGCGGCCAGCGCGACCCCCGGGGTCCGAACGGCTGTCGACCACGCGGTCAGGTCCAGCCGGCCCAACCGGTCGACCGGCACCGCGGTGGCCGTCCCGCCCGCGTTGACGTGCCGTTCCGCCGCGTGCAGCACCGCCGAGTGCTCGATCGCCGAGTGCACCAGCGTCGACCCGACCCGGCGCCGCCCCACCAGGCCGCCGAGCACCGCGCCGTGGGCTGCGGTCGTACCACTGGGGGTGAAGGAGACCTCGTCGGCGCGGACGCCGAGCGTCAGCGCGGTGGCCTCGCGGGCGGCGTCGAGTAGTTGCCGGGCCCGGCGGGCCTGCGTGTACAGCTTGCCCGGGTCGGCCCAGCCGTCGTCGAGGGCGGCCAGCAGGGCCTGCCGCGCGACCGGGTGCATCGGCGCGGCGGTCGCCGCGTCCAGGTAGACCGGGGATGCGCTCACAGACCTGCCTTCGTTCGCGGTCGCGGGGCTCGCGACCCCGGCTCGCTCCTCGCGCTCACAGACCAAACGCTATCGCGGCGGTATGCCTAGGATCCCCCCGATGGGGGTCGGACAGTGACCCCACCACGGCCGAGTCCGTCATGGTCGAGTAATCTGCGACCGTCGGTGACGCCTTTGCCGCGGGTGCTGAGGAAAGACGCACCGCGGCGCGCTAGGGAGGCAGGACCAGGTGGTCGCAAGGAGTTCGGAGGTACGGCCGTCGGCCGTACGGCACAGCGCTTCCCCAGGGGTTGGTGGACGCCGGGGGCGTGGTGCTGGTCGCCTGGCCGGGCTCGGTCTCGGTGGCGTGGCGTTGCTGGTTCTGCTCACGGGCTGTGACGTGGGTCAGACGTTCCACGGCTTCGGCTGGCCGCAGGGCGGCATCTCGCCGGAGTCCAAGCGGATGTACGACCTGTGGATCGCCTCCTGCATCGCCGCGCTCGCGGTCGGCGTCTTCGTGTGGGGCCTGATCTTCTGGTGCGTCGTGCGCTACCGCAAGCGTGGCAACGCGCTGCCGGTGCAGACCCGCTACAACATGCCGATGGAGTTCCTCTACACCATCGCGCCGATCCTGATCGTCTCCGTGCTCTTCTACTACACGGCGATCGTGCAGACCGACGTCGACAAGTTGTCGAAGAACCCGGACGTCACTGTCGAGGTCGTCGCGTTCAAGTGGAACTGGCAGTTCAACTACCGGGACGGCCAGGGCACTGAAGCCCGCACCACCGCGTCGACGCTCGGCACCAGTGAGGTCATCCCGGTGCTGGTGCTGCCGACCAACCGGTCCATCCGGTTCGAGGAGACCAGCCGCGACGTCATCCACTCGTTCTGGGTGCCCGAGCTGCTCTTCAAGCGGGACGTCATGCCGGGCAAGATCCGCAACGTGTTCGAGGTCTCGAGCCTGGACGCCGAGGGCGCCTACGTCGGGCGCTGCGCCGAACTGTGCGGCAGCTACCACGCGTTCATGAACTTCGAGCTGCGGGTGGTCTCGCCGGAGAAGTACGACCAGTTCCTCGCGGCCAAGCAGAGCGGCAAGTCGACCCAGGATGCGCTGTCCGCGATCGGTGAGCAGCCGTACGCGACGACCACGCAGCCGTTCGACACGCGGCGGACGCAGGACAACTTCAACCCGGACGACGTTCCGGCCCGCACGGGAAGCTGAGGCAGCCGCATGAAGACCGAGTGGCGTATCTTCCTGATCATCGCCGGGTTCCTCTTCGGCGCCACCATCCTCTACGGCGCCTGGACGAACGGTGCGTCGGGCGGCATCGAGTGGGTCGGCACCGTCGCCCTGCTGCTGTCGTTCCTGCTCTGCTCGATGTGCGGTGGCTTCTTCTGGTTCGTCTCCCGCCGCATCGACCTGCGCCCGGAGGACCGCCCGGACGCCGAGATCGCCGACGGCGCCGGTGAGGTCGGCTTCTTCAGCCCGGGCAGCTACTGGCCGTTCGGTCTGGCGCTGGCCGCCGCGATCGCCGCGCTCGGCATGGTGTTCTGGCAGTACTGGCTGATCGGCGCCGGTCTGCTGGCCGTCGTCTTCTCCGCCTGTGGGCTCCTGTTCGAGTACTACAGCGGCACCCGGCGTACCGCCGAGCACTGATCCGCCCGGTCGCCGTCGCGACCGACCCGGCACGACGAAGGCCCGTTCCCCGGAAGGGGAGCGGGCCTTCGGTCATGTTCCACCCCGCCGAGAGTGGCGCGGCGGTCAGGCGGCGCGGCGGGCGGGCTGGCGTCGGCGGGTGGCCAGCCGGGTGACCGGGAAGGCGAACGTGCCGACCACGATTGCGGCGCCGCAGTCGGTGCAGATCAGCTCTGGACAGTCGGTGCCGTGGCTGTCGACGCAGGGCGGCGCCTCGAACAGCGCCACGCCCTCGCAGACGTCGCAGTAGAGCTCGCGATGCGACACGGGCGTCTCCTCTCGGATACCAGGCGGACCGCCCCCGGATGCGACAACGACGCACCGACGGCAGCAGAGAACTACTCACCTGTAGTTTCCCAGACGGGTCCGACAAATCTCCGCGCACGGTCGCCCCCTGGTCGGCATCCGCGCGACGTCCACGAATCCGCCCGCGGACGACGCCGGCGATTCGGGTGGTGGTGAGGTCAGGCGGCGGCGGTCTCGATCCAGCGGTCCAGGGTCGCGGCGGCCGCGCCGGAGTCGATCGACTCGGCCGCGCGGGCCAGGCCGGCGCGGAGCGCCTCGGTCAGGTCGCCGTCCAGCGGGCCCTGGGTGGCCAGCGCCGCCGCCGCGTTGACCAGGACCGCGTCCCGGACCGGGCCCGTCTCGCCGGCCAGCAGGCGACGGGCCACGCCAGCGTTGTACGCGGCGTCACCGCCCCGCAGATCGGCGAGGGTGGACCGGGGTACCCCCAGGTCGGTCGCGTCCAGCACGACCTCGCGTACGGTGCCGCCCTGGGCCGCCCAGATTCGGGTGGGCGCGGCGGTGGTGAACTCGTCCAGCCCGTCCTCGCCGCGCATCACGATCGCCGAGTCGCCACGGGCCGCGAACACGCTGGCCATCACCGGGGCCATCCGCAGGTCGAAGCAGCCGACCGCGCCGGCCCGGGGGCGGGCCGGGTTGGTCAGCGGGCCGAGGAAGTTGAAGAAGGTGGGCACGCCCACCTCGCGGCGGACCGGGCCGGCGTGCCGCATCCCGGGGTGGAAGCGGGCCGCGAAGCAGAACCCGATGCCGGCCTCCTCGACACAGCGGGCAACCTGCTCCGGCCCGAGATCGAGCGGGATGCCGAGGAACTCCAGCAGGTCGGCGGTGCCGCACAGGGAGGAGGCGGCCCGGTTGCCGTGCTTCACGACACGGACGCCCGTGCCGGCGACCACCAGCGCCGTCATCGTGGAGATGTTCACCGTGTGGGCGAGGTCACCGCCGGTGCCGACCACGTCGAGCGCGGTACGGCGCAGCTCCTCGGGGAGCGCCACCGGGACCGCGCGTCCGAGCATCGCCTCCACCAGGCCGGCCAGCTCAGCGGGGGTCTCCCCCTTGGCCCGCAGCGCCACGGCGAAGGCGGCGATCTGCGCCGCGCTCGCCGAGCCGGTCATGATCTCGTCCATCGCCCAGGCGGTGTCGGCGGTGGAGAGTTCGTCACCGCGCAGCAGCGCGTTGAGCAGGTGCGGCCAGGTCCGATCGCCCATGGCGGGCCTCCCGAGCATGCGAAGTGCGGGTGGGCTGGAACCGGCGCCGAGGAGATCCGGCGCCGTGGGGGTGCCGGAGGAGCGTGGGACGTCAGGCGGGTGCGTGCGTCCGCAGCAGCTCGGCCACCGTGCCGCCGGTGGTCACCGGGTCGAGCGGGTGCACCAGCGTCGCGTCGACCTCGGCGTACGCGGCGAGCCATCGGTCGGCGGCGCGGGCGATCACCAGGCAGGTCGGGGGAGCGTCGTCCCGGTCGTCCTTGACCTGCCGCGCGATGCCGATGCCGCCGCCCGGGCTGGCCTCACCGTCGAGCAGCAGCAGGTCGATCTCGTAGTCGTCGACCAGCCGGATCGTCTCCGCGTAGGTCGACGCCTCGACGAACTCGATCTGCAGACCGGGAGCGGGCCGGGTGCCGACGGCCATCCGCATCCGATCACGGACCTGCGGGTCGTCGCTGTAGAGCAACACGGTGCAAAGACGATCGGTCATGCCGGAACTCCCACCTCGTAGCTGCCCGCAGATCGTACCGGTCGGCGTGACGTAGCCGACATCCCGCCCGGCGTCGCGCGTCGGGGCGTACCGTCCGGGCAGCTCAGGCGGGCGCGGCGTCGGCGGCGCGTTCGCGGGCCTCCTGGCGGTCCAGCTCGCGGTCCACCCGGCGGGCCTCCCGTTCGGACTGCTTGACCCACTGCACCACCAGCACCGCGAGCATCGTCACACTGACGAACTCGCCACCGGCCCAGAGGATGCCGCCGGCGACCACCTGGTCCTGCCACGGGTCGACCCAACCGAGGTTGAGCGACGGGTACCAGTCACCGCCGAAGAGCGTGCTGCTCTGCATGATGGTGAGGCCGAGCACTGTGTGGAACGGCACGGAGAGCAGCATCAGCAGCGCACGCGCCGGGTACGGCCAGCGGCCGGGCAGCGGGTCGAGGCCGAGCAGCGGCCAGAAGAACACGCAGCCGGTCATGATGAAGTGCGCGTGCACCAGCTCGTGCGCCCAGGCGTGTTCGAGGGTGTAGCGGTACAGATCACTGAAGTACAGCACGAACGGGTTGACCACGAAGATGGCGAACGCCACCAGCGGGAAGCTGTAGACCCGGGCGACGCGGCTGTGCACGATCGCGAGCAGGCGCTTGCGTGGCGCGACCGGCAGGGTGCGCAGGGCCAGGGTCATCGGCGCGCCCAGCGCCAGGAAGATCGGCGCCACCATGGAGAGCACCATGTGCTGGATCATGTGCACGGACAGCAGCGCGGTGTCGTAGGCGTGCAGCCCGCTGACCGTGACGAGCGCGATGCCGCCCAGGCCGGGGCCGAGGAAGAACACGGTTCGGGCGATCGGCCAACGGTCGCCCCGTAGGCGTAGCCGGTACACGCCGTAGAGGTACAGGCCGGCGGCGAGCACCAGGCCGAGGGCCAGCCAGCTGTCCAGCCGGGTCTCGGTCAGCACCGCGCCGACGGTGAACGGCGGCGGGGCCGAGGTGGCGGCGAAGATCGGATCGACGTGCAGCACGCTTTTCAGGCTAGGCCAGGCGAACCGGACCCTGACGCTCGGGCCACGGAAGGCGCGGGTTTGCCACCCCGCTGATCGGCGGCCCCGGTCAGGGGCAATAATGACGGCGTGACTGCGGCCCCAGCCATTGACAAGAGCCGGATCCACTCTCTGACCCGACCAAACATGGTCAGCGTCGGGACGATCGTGTGGCTCTCCAGCGAACTCATGTTCTTCGCGGCGCTGTTCGCGATGTACTTCTCCATCCGCGCGGCTGCGCCGGAGCAATGGGAGAAGCACACCGAGGCGCTGAACATCCCGTACGCGACCACCTTCACGGTGATCCTGGTGCTGTCCTCGGTGACGTGCCAGCTCGGCGTCTTCGCGGCGGAGAAGGGTGACGTGCACGCGCTGCGGCGCTGGTTCACCGTCACCTTCGTGATGGGCCTGATCTTCGTCCTCGGCCAGCTGAACGAGTACCGGCACCTGGTCGCCGACGGCATCAAGATCAACGAAGACGGGTACGGGTCGGTGTTCTACCTGACCACCGGCTTCCATGGCCTGCACGTGACCGGTGGTCTGATCGCCTTCATCATCTTCATGGTCCGTACGACCATGGGCCGGTTTACTCCGGCGCAGGCGACGTCGGCGATCGTCGTGTCGTACTACTGGCACTTCGTCGACGTCGTGTGGATCGGGCTGTACGCCATGATCTACTGGCTCCAGTGATCTTGCGCGTCACATTCCGCGCTGCTGCTCCGTCCCCTGAGACAGGTCCAACCGGTTAAGGACACCGCTCATGACTTCTGACAACGACCGCCGACGCGGTCTGCTCGCGCGGTTGCGCGAGCGGCCCGCCGCGCGCAGCAGGGGCCGCCGCCGGCTGGGCGCCGCGGTCCGGCTGATCGCCGCGCTGATGCTCGCCGGTGGCGCGTACACCGTCTTCGCCCCGGGCGCCCAGGCGCAGGACAACCCGCAGCTGACCGGCGCCGCCGCCGAGGGCAAGGCGCTGTTCGACGTGAGCTGCGTGACCTGCCACGGCCGCAACGCCCAGGGCGTCGAGGGCCGCGGGCCGAGCCTGATCGGCGTCGGCGCGGCGTCGGTCGAGTTCCAGGTCAGCTCCGGGCGGATGCCGCTGGCCCGCCAGGAGGCCCAGGCGCACCGCAAGCCCCCGGTCTTCACCGACGAGCAGACCCGTCAGCTGGCCCAGTACGTCCAGGAGCTCGGCGGCGGCCCGGTCGTGCCCGAGGGCGACGACCTCCGCGAGGACGGCAACATCGCCGCCGGCGGTGAGCTGTTCCGGATCAACTGCTCGCAGTGCCACGCCTTCGGTGGCGGCGGTGGTGCGCTCTCCTCGGGCAAGTTCGCCCCGAGCCTGCACCCCGCGACCGACCGCCAGATCTACGCGGCGATGTTGAGCGGCCCGCAGAACATGCCGGTGTTCGGCGACAACCAGCTCCGGCCGGAGCAGAAGGCCGACATCATCGCCTACATCCAGGAGACGCTGAAGCACGACCAGGACCCGGGTGGGTTGAACCTCGGGCGGTACGGCCCGTCCACCGAGGGCCTGGCGATCTTCCTGGTTGGCATCGTGGCGCTCGTCTTCGCTAGCCTGTGGATTGCGGGTAAGTCGTGATCGAGCAGGCCATCCGATTCAGTGCTGTGGTGCCGCTCGGCGCCACCCGTAGCGAGGTGACGGCATGAGCACCCACCCCGAGCACCGGGCCTCACAGGGTCCGGAGCCGCTCGATGTGAACGACCCCAAGCTGACCCGGTTCGACATCGTTCGTGAGGGCGCGCGTCGGGACGACATCGAGATCGTCCACTACGAGCCACAGGTGCTGCCGGGCACCAAGGCCGAGCGTCGGCTGACCCGGGTGGTCGCCGGTTTCTTCCTGATCACCGGCCTGGCCGCGACCGCGTTCCTGGCCATCTACATCTGGTGGCCCTGGCAGTACGAGGCGGGCCGGGGCGGCGACAAGTTCTACACCCCGCTGCTCGGCTTCACCCTCGGCGTGGCGCTGCTCGCCGTCGGCTTCGGCATCCTGACCTGGGGCAAGAAGCTGCTGCCCAAGGAGGTCTCGATCCAGGACCGGCACGAGGGCCAGGTGGACTCCGACGGCCGCACCATCACCGGCCAGACCATGCTCTACATGGCGGACGAGCTGGGCGTGAAGCGTCGTCCTCTGCTCGGCATCTCGCTGTTGGCCGGTCTCGCGCCGGTCGCCGCGGTCGCCGCGGCGCCGCTGGTCGGCGGCCTGATCTCGCAGCCGCACAAGAACAACCAGATGTTCACCACCGGGTTCGGCACGTCCGAGGGCGGCGAGCGGATCCGCCTGGTCCGCGAGGACGGCCGTCCGGTCCGCCCGGCGGACGTCAGCACCGGTGGCCAGATCACCGTCTTCCCCGGCATCGACCATGGTGTGAGCAACAAGCACGCCGACTCGCCGACGCTGCTGATCCACCTCCGCGACTCGGACGCACAGGAATCGCGCCGGGCCAACGAGAAGATCGGCCATGGCGACTACATGTGGGGCAACTACGCGGCGTTCTCCAAGATCTGCACGCACGCGGGATGCCCGGCCAGCCTGTACGAGCAGCAGACCAACCGGCTGCTCTGCCCGTGCCACCAGTCCCAGTTCCTGATCACCGACAACGCCCGGCCAGTCTTCGGCCCCGCCAGCCGGCGGCTGCCGCAGCTGCCGATCGAGGTGGACTCCGAGGGCTTCTTCGTGGCGAAGTCCGACTACACCGAGACCGTCGGGCCTGATTTCTGGGAGCGGCCATGAAGCGTCGAAAGTTTGACCTTGCGGCGACGCCGGGCAAGGCCGCGGTGGGAGTGGACGACCGCTTCCAGGTGGCCACCCCGCTGCGCAGGCTGCTGAACAAGGTCTTCCCGGACCACTGGTCCTTCCTGCTCGGCGAGATCGCGCTGTTCTCGTTCATCGTGCTGTTGCTGACCGGTGTGTTCCTCACCTTCTTCTACGAGCCGGCGATGACCGAGGTGGTCTACGACGGCAGCTTCGCACCGCTGCAGGGCACCCCGATGTCCGCCGCGTACGCCTCCAGCCTGGACATCTCGTTCGACGTCCGCGGCGGTCTGGTGATGCGGCAGATGCACCACTGGGCGGCGCTGCTGTTCATGGCCGCGATCGTCGTGCACATGCTGCGGGTCTTCTTCACCGGCGCCTTCCGCAAGCCGCGCGAGACCAACTGGATCATCGGCTCGCTGCTGTTCTGGGTCGGCTTCCTGGCCGGCTTCACCGGCTACTCGCTGCCGGACGACGGCCTGTCCGGCACCGGCCTGCGGATCGCCTCGGCGATCATGCTGTCCATCCCGGTGATCGGCTCCTGGGTCACCTCGTCGGTCTTCGCCGGCGAATTCCCTGGCACGATCATCATCAGCCGGTTCTTCATCGCCCACGTGCTGCTCATCCCGGGTCTGCTGGTCGCGCTGATCAGCGTCCACCTGGGTCTGGTCTTCAAGCAGAAGCACACGCAGTGGCCCGGCCCCGGCCGGACCAACAACAACGTGGTCGGCGAGCGGATGTTCCCGCGGTACGCGCTGAAGCAGGGCGGCTTCTTCATGGTCGTCTTCGGCGTCATCGCGCTGATGGGCGGTCTGTTCCAGATCAACCCGATCTGGTTGTTCGGCCCGTACGAGGCGTGGGTGGTCTCGGCCGCCAGCCAGCCCGACTGGTACGTCATGTTCCTCGACGGGTCGACCCGACTCATGCCGGCCTGGGAAATCAACATCCCGCTCGGCGACGGGTACGTCATCCCGCCGCTGTTCTGGCCGACTGTCGTGCTGCCCGGCATCCTGGTGGGCCTGTCGACGATGTACCCGTTCCTGGAAGCCCGGCATCTCAAGGACCGCAAGAGCCACAACCTGCTCGAGCGTCCCCGGGACGCTCCGGCCCGGACCGCCGTCGGCGCCATGGCCGTCTCGTTCTACATCGTGCTGACGCTCTCCGGCGCCAACGACGTGATCGCGGACAAGTTCCAGATCAGCCTGAACGCGATGACCTGGGCGGGCCGCATCGGCCTGCTGGTGGTCCCGCCGCTGGCGTACTACGTCACCTACCGGCTCTGCCTGGGTCTGCAGCAGCACGACCGGGAGGTGCTCGCGCACGGCGTGGAGACCGGCATCATCCGGCGCATGCCGGACGGTCGGTTCGTCGAGGTGCACCAGCCGCTCAGCGCGTCCAACGGGCACGCTGACGGTCACGGCCAGCTGGACTACGTCGGCTGGGTAGTGCCGAAGAAGATGAACCGGCTGGGGGCCCTCGGCCCGGCCATCCGGGGCTTCTTCTACCCGATCGAGAAGCCGGTCGAGGCACCGGTCTCGCCGGGGCACCCGCCGGTCGAGGCCCGACCCGAGCGCGAGGAGATCGGCAGCGGCGAAAGCCGCCGCTGACCGCCCAGTTACACGGTTACGGAGCGCCCGCCGGATTCCGGCGGGCGCTCCGTCGTATCCACACCCCCCGACCCATCCGACCAGGAGTCGGACGCCCCTGATGGGACCGGTCGACCCCGCGCGACGGGCGATCGCAGGAATAACCGCGGTGAGCCGGGTATCCGTGCGGTCCAACGTCTCAAGGGGGGGAAGCATGTTGGGTATCAAACGCCTCGGCCTGTTGGCCGCGCTGGTACTTGTCGGTGTCGCGCCGGCTGCGGCCGCGCAGGCCGCGGCACAGCCGTCAACGCAGGACACCCAGTACCTGCAGGCGGTACACCAGGTCAACCTGTTCGAGATCACCGCTGGTGACCTGGCTCAGCAGAAGGGTCAGGACCAGGGGGTCAAGGACCTGGGCGCGATGCTGAAGACCGACCACACCCAGCTGGACCAGACGGTGCAGCAGACCGCGTCGCAGCTCGGGGTGGAACTGCCGAACGAGCCCAGTGCCGATCAGCAGGCGGTCATCGACAAGCTGAACAACGCCAGCGGCACGGAGTTCGACCGGCTCTGGGTGACCAGTGAGCTGGCCGGCCACGTCCAGGCCATCCAGGCCACCCAGACGGAGATCTCGCAGGGCTCCGAGCAGTCGGTGGTCCAGTTGGCGCAGACGGCGCTTCCGACGCTGCAGACGCACTACGACGAGTTGGTGGCGCTCGCCAACAAGCTGGGCATCCCGGTTCCGCAGACCAGCGCCAGCGGTACGCCCAGCCCGGGCGGCACCGGCACTGAGTCCCCGGCTCCGGGCGGCACTGTCACCGAGTCGCCGGCTCCGGGCGGCACCGGCACCGAGTCGCCGGCTCCCGGCGGCGGCAGCACCGAGGTACCGGCTCCCAGCGAGAGCTGACGTAGCCACAGCAGACGGCCGGTCCACCCTCGTGGTGGGCCGGCCGCCCTGTGCGCGCTACGCGCCGCCGTGGGGCCCGGCGCGTGCCCCGCAACGGCGAGCGGGTCAGTCGGCGCTGGCCAGACCGATCGCGAACGCCTCCTCCAGGTCGTGCTGCGAGTACGCCCGGAAGGCGATGTGGGACTCGGTGTTGAGCACGCCCGGGACCTTGGAGATGCTGCCCGCGATGACCTGGGCGATCTGGTCGAACTCGCGGACCCGGACGATGGCGATGAGGTCGACGTGCCCGGCCACCGAGTAGACCTCGCTGACACCGGGAAGGTTGGCCAGGTTCTCCGCCACCTCGGGGATCGCATCGGTGGCGCAGTCGATCAGCACGATCGCGGTGATCACGGGGCATTTCTCCGTTCGTCGGCGTCGTCGCCCATGCTAGATGTTCCGCCCCCGGACCGGAGGCGGGAGCCGTCAGGGCTCAGCCCTGGGCGGGGCAGGGCACGGTCAGGTCGTTCCCGGCCCGGATCACGTTCCGCAGCCGCTCGTCGGCCCGTACGGTCGCGCCCGGCCACACCACGGTGCGGAACACGTCACCGTCCACCCGCGCGCCCGCGCCGACGACCGACTCCACACAGTGGCCGGTCACCGTCGCGGACTCCTCGACGAGAACGCCGCCGGCCGCGGCGTGCAGGTTGGCCGACAGGTAGTCGGCCGGGGTGCCGGTGTCGAAGAAGGTGCCCGGGTACGGCACCACCGTCAGAGCGCTCGCGGCCTCGGCCGGACGCCACACGGCGCGAACCAGGTCCGAGAAGACGACAGGCAGGTCCCGGACCAGCCGCCAGGGCAGCAGCGAGAACCCGGTGAAGCAGTGCCCGGCGAAGGTGCCCGGCGCCGCCGGGTCCGCGGCGGGCTGGCCGAGCAGGCGTACGGTGTGCCCGTCCCAGCCGTCGAGCAGGGCGGCCACGTCCGGGCCCGGGGGAGCAGCCGGGTCGGCGAGGTACGCGTCGGCGTTGCCGACCAGCACCGGCCGCCCGTCGATCCAGTCCCGCAGGTTGGCCACCCCGCCCGCGGTGCCCAGCGGGTCGCCCGGCTCCACCGACAGGTGTGCGCGGTCGCCGACGTGCGCCACCACCTGATCGCCGAGGTAGCAGGCGTTCACCGCCACCCGATCGGGACCGGTCAGGCCCAGGCCGGCCAGCCGCGCCAACGCCCGATCCAGCAGGGCGACGTTGCCTACCGGGCAGAGCGCCTTGGGCAGCCGTTCGGTGAGCGGGCGAAGCCGCGTGCCCTCGCCGGCGGCCAGCACCACCGCGCACAGCTCCGCCGGCACCCCGGCCGCCCCGGTCACGGGGTGTCGTCGGGCACCGGCGGCGGGAACTGCCCGGCCAACGGCCCAATGTCGTAGTAGGCGAGCAGCCGGGCCGTCGGCCAGGTCAGCTTGGGCAGGTCGTCCAGGGGGTGCCAGGCGGCCTCGAACACCTCCCCGCCGTCGACGGTCAGCTCGGTGCTGGACGCCGGAACCTCGGCCTCGAAGACCATGTCCACCCAGCCCTTGGCGTGCACGATCGCGTTCGGCACCGCCGGGCGCAGCCGCGACGGTGGGAGCCGGACGCCGGACTCCTCGAACAGCTCACGGGCCGCGCCCACCACCGGGGCCTCACCCCGATTGAGCAGGCCGGCGGGGAGTGACCAACCCTTGCCGGGCGGCTGGCGCAGCATCAGCAACCGACCCGCGCCCGTCGCCTCGGTGTCCCGGACCAGGGTCACCGCGCCAACGATGTACTTGGGCACGGCCAGCCGGACCAGCTGCCGACGCACCGGCAGCGGCAGCCGGTAGAAGGCCTGGTAGAAGAGGGCCCGACCGGTGGCGCGGGAGCGGGGGATCATGACTCCAGGCTAGTGGTCACGAATGTCCTTCGGTCGCGCTGGGGCCTGGCGGGTCACTGTCGATGGTCGACCAGGTCGATGAGCTGGCGGACCACGGTGTCCGGTTCGATCACCCGGTCGAAGACCGCTACCAACAGGGTCTCCAGGTCGGGGTAGCCCAACTCCTCCGAAAGGCGCAGCAGTGGCAGGTCACTGGCGAGGCCCCGGTTGTGCTGGCGCAGGGCGAGCCCGATGGTGGCCCGACCGAGGCGTACCTTGTCGCTGATCGTGATGCCGGGCTCGGTGTGCTCGGCGAACCACCTGTTGATCTGCATCTGCGCGTGCGGCGACTTGACGAAGGTCAGCCACTCCCGCCGGGGGCCGCGCGGCGCCACACCGGCCTCGAAGCCGTTGTCGCCGTCGTTCTCGGTGAAGATCTCCACCACGTCGCCCTCGTCCAGCTCCGAACTGAGCGGGGCCAGCCGACCGTTGATGCGTGCGGCGAGGCAGTGGTCGCCCCGGTCGTTGCCCAGCTCGTACGCGAGATCGACAGGCGTGGCACCGGCCGGCAGCACGACCTGCCGTCCGTCGGCGAACACCTGGATCTGCCCCTCGGCCAGGTCGCAGCGCAGCGACTCGTAGAACTGTGCCGGATCGGCGGCGTCCGGCTCCCAGTCGAGCACCCGGCGCAGCCAGTCCAACTGTTCGGCACGGGCCGCGGCGGTGCTGCCGGAGCGGGGGAACCGGAAGTCGGCAGCGATGCCGTACTCGGCCGAACGGTGCATCTCCTCGGTGCGGATCAGCACCTCCACCGTGCGGTCCTGAGGGCCGCAGACGCTGGTGTGCAGCGAACGGTAGAGGTTGTTCTTCGGTGAGGCGATGAAGTCCTTGAAACGGCCGGGCACCGGTCGCCAGGTGCCGTGGATCGCGCCCAGCGCCGCGTAACAGTCGGTGGCCGGGCCGTCGACCACCACCACGATGCGGGGCAGGTCGTACGGGGCGGTGTGGCCGCCGGCGATGGTGTCCTTCCAGATCGAGTAGAGGTGCCGGGGACGGGGGCTGACCTCGGCGTCGACCCGGCTGCGGCGCAGCGCCACCCGGGTCCGGGTGACGACCGAGTCGAGGTAGGAATCCCAGCCCGGCCGATCGTGCACGTGCCGGGCCAGCCGGGCGTGCTCGTCGGGCTCGAGGTGCAGCAGCACCACGTCGTCCAGCTCGCGTTTGAGCGTCTGGATGCCCAGCCGATCACAGAGCGGGACCAGTACCTCCTGGGTCTTGCGGGCGATCCGTTCCCGCGACGACGCGGAGCGCACTCCGAGCGTCCGCATGTTGTGCAGCCGGTCGGCCAGCTTGATGATCAGCACCCGGACGTCCTTGGCGGCCGCGACGATCATCTTGCGGACCGTCTCCGCCTCGGCGGCCTTGCCGTAGAACGCCTTGTCGAACTTGGTCACCCCGTCGACCAGGTGGGCCACCTCGCCGCCGAAGTCCTCGGAGAGCGCCTGGAGGGTGTAGCGAGTGTCCTCCACGGTGTCGTGCAGCAGCGCCGCGACCAGGGTGGTGGTGTCCATCCCCAGCTCGGCGCAGATCTGCGCCACCGCGAGGGGATGGGTGATGTACGGTTCCCCGCTCTTGCGGAACTGCCCGCGGTGCATGTTTTCCGCGATCGTGTAGGCACGGCGCAACACCGCGGGGTCGGTGCCGGCGTGGATGCCCCGGTGGGTGCGGACCAGTTGGGTGACCGGGTCCGAGTCGGTGGTCGGCCAGCTGAGCAGCGACCGCAGCCGGCGGGCGAGCGGCAGCTCACCCGGCTGTGTCGGCAGGGCGCCCCCCAGGGCGGCGCCGTGTCCGGCGTCGACGTCCACGAGGGACACCTCCTCACCCCGGCTCCGCACCGCCGGGACCCGGCGGGGGAGCAGGCCCACGAATCGGGCAGGACTGCACTTCTCTAACAGCCTAAGCGAGTCGACGTAGTCCGATCGGTCAGTTGGTCATGAGCGTTCGGTCGAGAGTTGGTGGGACGCGCCGCTCTCGGCCTTCGCCAGCAGGTCACGGAAGCGGCCCGCGCCACTCGCCGGAGAGGACCAACCGGAGGACATCTCGACGAGTCGGGTCTCCGGTCGCTCCAACCAGGACAGGATCCGCTCGGACTCCTCGGCGGTGGCGGCCGGCACCGGACCGTGCCCACCCGACACCGTCTCGGCGGTGGCCCGGATCGTGGTCAACGTGGGACGGGGGTGCACGCCCGGCGGGGACACCCCCGCGCCGGCCAGTCTGCCGTGCCGGACCAGCGCCAACTCCCAGCCGCCCCGGGCGGCCGGCCGGGCCGCGGCCAACTCGACGATCCCGGTCAGCGCGGCCAGCCGCTGCATCCGCACTGTGGCCCGCAGCACGGCGGCCAGCCGGAACCGCACCACGGCGGCCTCCTCGTAGCGCTGGTCGCGGGAGAGCACGTCGATCCGTGCGAGCAGCGCGTCCACCACCGGCTGCGGATCGCTGGCCGTCGCGGTGCGGAAGGGCGCGGCGGCCCTGTCGTCGTACTCCTCGGGCGTGATCTTGTGTTCGCAGGGCGCCGGGCAGCGACCCAGCTCGGCCAGCGCGCAGGCTGGCGTGACGGTGCGTAGGGAGAGCCGGTGCGTGCACTGGCGCAGCGGCACCGCGTCGTGGAAACCGGCGGCGGCCAGCTCGGCGGCCCGCCGGGAAGTGAACGGCCCGAGGTACGCGGTGTCGGTGGGGGAGAGGTCGCGGACGATCGACAGCCGAGGGTACGGACCGTCGGTCAGCTTGAGCCAGACCATTCGTTCCGGGTATTTGGAGCGGCGGTTGTACGGCGGGGCGTGCGCGGCGATCAACCGCAGCTCACGGACCTCAGCCTCCAACGAGTGGGCGCACTCCACCGCCTCCACCCGCTCGGCCGCGCCCAGCATCTCGGAGATCCGGGCGCGCTTCTCGCCGGCGGTGAAGTAGCTGCGCACCCGGGTGGCGATGTCGACCGAGGTGCCCACGTAGAGCGGCCGGTCGTCGGCGGCCCGGAAGATGTAGACGCCGGGGACCTTGGGCAGCCCTTCGGCCAGGTGCCGTTTGCGGCGCTGGGTCGGGGAGACAGCGCGGGCGAACTCGATGGCGTCGCCGACAGTGTCCACCCGGTGCCCGCCGAGCCGACCGATCAGCCCGTGCAGCACGTCGACAGTGGCCTTCGCGTCGTCCAACGCCCGGTGGGTGGGCTGGGTGGCGGTGCGGAAGTAGGCGGCCAGGGTGCCAAGCTTGCGGTTGGGCACCTCGTCGCGGGTCAGCACCCGGCGGGCGAGTGCCGCCGTGTCCAGGACCCGGGGGTTGGGCCAGCGGTAGCCGTGCTTGGCGCAGGCGGCCTTGAGGAAGCCCACGTCGTACGGGGCGTTGTGAGCCACCAGCACCGCGTCGTCGATGAACTCCAGGAAGCTCGGCAGCACCTGCTCGATCGGTGGCGCCGGCACCAGCATGGCCTGGGTGATGCCGGTCAGCACCGTGATGAACGGCGGAATCGGCTGGCCCGGGTTGACCAGGGTCGCCAGCACCCCCAACTGCTCGCCACCGCGCACCTTGACCGCGCCGATCTCGGTGATGCCGCCGCCGTCCGGCGCGCCGCCGGTGGTCTCCAGGTCGACCACCACGAACGTCGTCGCGTAGAGCGGCAGCGCCGGGTCCACCCCGCCCACCGCCGGGTCGAGACCGGCCAGTGACTCCTGGACGTACTCCGCCTGTGCCATCGGCGGCACGCTAGCGCCCCGGTCCGACACTCCCGTCGCAGCCGTCCCATCCGTCACCATGGGGCTAGGATGAGAGATCGGCTCACTCACCGGGCGGTGGGCCCGGTCGCGGTGGGAGACTTGCCACATGCCCCTCACCGAGCCGTACGACGACCACCTCCCGCAGGAGGATCCGGTCGCGCTCGACGGGGCCCTGGGCAACCCGGACGACAACGTAGTCACCGACACATCTGGCGCATCAGGCCCGACGACGACTGGTGACGGCCCCGCCGCCGAGCCGGAGCCGACCCTGCCCGAGCCGGTCCGGCAGCGGATCGTGACGCTGACCGCCGCGGTGCTGCCCACCCTTCCCACCGACGAGGTCCCGGTGCCGTTGCGCCGGGTGGCCAAGTTCGCCCCCAACCGACGCGCCCGACTCGGCGCGCCGGTCATCGCCGCCCAGCTGACCGCCGACCCGCTGTTCCGGCAGCGGGTCACCGCACGGGTCCTGGCCGACGCCGGCGACCTCGGCGCGGCAGTGGTCGAGGGCACCGCACCGGCCGCCGCCGACCCGGTCGAGGTGGCCGCGCTGGCCTACCTGGCCCGGCCCCGTGGCTGGCGGGAGCTGATCGACGCCAGCGGCGCGGCAGTGCGCGCCGAGGCGGACAGCGCGGTCGTCGCCGAGTTGGTCCGCGAGGCCGAGCAGCGGGCCACCCGGGCCGAGCACGACCGCGCGGTGGCCCGGGTCGAGGCCGAGAAGCTCCGCGACGAGTTGGCCCGCGTCCGCGAGGAGCTGGGTCAGCTCCGCGAGGAGTCCCGACAGGTGGCCCGCACCCTGCGGGAGACCCAGGCCCGCGAGCGGAAGGCCACCGAACTGCTGGCCACCGAGCGAGGCCGGGCCGCCCGCGCCAGCGCCGACGTGGACGCCGAACTCCGCCGCGCCCGGGCCCGGCTGGCCGAGGCCGAGGCCGCCGCCGGGGTGGCCCGGGCCAGCGCCAAGGAGGCCCGCTCGGTCGACGACGCCCGGCTCTGGCTGCTCCTGGAGACCATCGGCCAGGCCGCCGTCGGGCTGCGCCGGGAGCTGGCGCTCGACCCGGTGGACAAACTCCCCGCCGACTTCGTCGCCGACGCGTTCGCCGAGCAGCCGGGCACCGCCCCGGCCGGCCCCGCCGCCCGCGCCCGCGACACCGACGACCCGGCCCGGCTCGACCAGTTGCTCGCCCTGCCCCGGGCGCACCTGGTGGTGGACGGCTACAACGTCACCAAGCGTGGCTTCGGCGAGATGTCCCTGGAGCAGCAGCGCAAGCGCCTGATCACCGGGCTGGGCGGGATCGCCGCGCAGACCGGCGACGAGGTCACTGTGGTCTTCGACGGCGCCGAGCGGATGCACGGGCTGCCGCCCGCGCCGCGCGGCGTACGGGTGCTCTTCTCCCGCAAGGGTGAGACCGCCGACGAGCTGATCCGGCGACTGGTCCGTGCCGAGCCGGCGGGCCGGCCGGTGGTAGTGGTCTCGTCGGACCGCGAGGTCGCCGACGGGGTACGCCGGCACGGCGCCTACCCGCTGGGCGCGGACTCGCTGCTACGGCGGCTCGCCCGCTCCTGACCGCAGCGGGCCGACCCGTCGACGGGCCGGGTCCCGGCGAGGGTTGGTGAGCCCGGCCGGCGCGCCCCACGTCGCGCTGTGCCTCAACCTGTCCCACCCCGGCGCTAGCATCGCCGCGACCGCCGAGGGATGGGAGTCGCCATGGCACAGGACGACGTCAAGGACTTCGTCGACCGGGACCTGCGAGGTGCCCGGTTCAACAGGTCGACGCTGGCCGGTGCGGTGATGCGCGGCGTCGATGTGGATGCTCTGGACATCGACGCGCCGTGGCTGGCCGAGGGCACGTTCCTGATCAACGGCGTCGATGTCGTGCCGCTGGTCGAGGCCGAACTCAACAGGCGGTTTCCCGGTCGCGACCTCCGGCACGCCGACAATCCGGACGACCTCCGGGTGGCGTGGGCGGCACTCGAACGGGCCTGGGCGGCGGCGGTCGACCGGGCCGTGTCCATGCCCGAGGGTGCTGTCGACGTCTCGATCGACGGGGAGTGGTCGTTCGCGCAGACACTGCGCCACCTCGCGTTCGCCGCCGACACCTGGTTGGGCAAGTCGATCCTGCGCCTGCCGCAGCCCTTCCACCCGCTCGGGCAACCCCATGCCGAGTACGAGACGGAGGGCTTCGACGTGTCGATCTTCGCCGTCGAGCAGCCGACGTTCGCCGCGACCCTCGAGCTGCGGGCCGAGCGGCAGGCGATGGTGCGCGACTTTCTCGTGGCCGTCACACCGGAGCTGCTCGCCGAGACTCGGCCGGCCGCCTGGTGGCCCGAGAAGCAGGTGTCGGTCCTGCACTGCCTTCACGTCATCGTCGGCGAGGAGTGGCAGCACCTCCGCTTCGCCCTGCGTGACCTCGACGCGCAGGGCTGAGACCTCGCCCCAACGGCCGCTCGCCCCAACGGCCGCTCGGCGGCTCTGCGCCTCGGCGGCTCCGGTGCGCCGACGCTCCGGCGTTCGACCGCTCGGCATGGCCGGCGCTCGGGGCGGCCGCCGGTCAGGTGGTCGGCAGTCGCCGGGCCAGCTCACGACGCAGTGTGTCGGGGCCCGGCGTCATCCAGTTGAGCCGGACGACCAGCTCGTAGGGGCCGCGTCCGGGCGTCGACCACTGCCCGGGTCGCATGGGGGGCCGGGTCTGCTCCGGGTCGCGTGGCGTGACCACCAGCCGCGGATCCAGGCGGCCTCGGACCTGGGCGCTGGTCATGTTGACCCAGTCGATGCTGAGCCCGGTGCCGTTCGGTCCGGTCAGGTGCAGCGTCTCGTCGGTCAGCCGCAGCGGCAGACGAGGCTGCCGGCGCAGTTGCCAGTTGAGGACGAGCGCGACGACGGCGCCGATCCAGCCGAACCGCAGCGGTGCCTGCCACCAGGGCTCGTCGAACAGCGCCGCGTAGGCGGCCAGCAGAGCCGCGGCGCCCAGCACAGCGACGACCTTGGCGCGGCGGTGTCGGCGAGGGGAGTACCGGAAGTCCACGACGGACGAAGCATCGAGGTCGGCCACCGTCGCCCAGTGCCCGGGTGGCCGGTCGGCCAAACGACGCCCCTCCGTCGGTTGATCGGCATGAGTTCGTCGGGTTCCTCGGTGTCGGGGTTCCGGCCGGGTGGGATACCCCGATATCGCTGATCTGGAGTGGATCTAGCCCTGAAACGGGCGGTCGGACGGGGTTCCTGTCGTACCCGGTGGTTAGTGTCGATGTCACCGACGGTGCTCGGTCGGCGACGAAAGGGCGTCGACCGAGTGCCGAGAGCCGATCAGGAGGCACGATGCTCATCGACTGCGACGGGTGCGCGAAGCGGGCCGACGGCTGTTCCGGCTGCCCGCTGACCGCCCTGTTCGACGAGACGTCCCCGGCGGCCGGGTTGGTCGCCGCCGAGGTCGAAGCCATCGAGGTGTTTGCCCGGGCTGGCTTCGACGTGGAGGTGCTGGCCGCGCCCGCGCGCCCGGAGGCAGCTCGCCGTCGTGCCACCCGCCGCGTCGCCTGAGCGCGGCACCGCGCCCGGAAGCGGGCTTCTCGCGGGCCATAGGATGAGCGGTCACGGCAGGAGGAGCGGCGCGATGAACGGGGAACAACGGGCGGTGACGCGGTGACCCCGCGCGGCTGGGCGCTGCTGACCCTGGCCGGGCTCACCCTCGCGCTGGTCGTGCTGGCCGCGCTGCTCATCCCGTGGCACCGCCCGCCGGCACCCCGGGCCGACCAACTCGCCGCGCTACGCGACCTTCCGGCCGAGCAGGTGGCCAGGGGGCGGGAGTTCCGGGCCGCGCTGCGTCCCGGTGGCTATGCCGCACTCGCCGTCGGGCTGCTGATCGCCCTCGCGCTCGGGTTGACCCCGCTGGGCAGTCGCCTGGTCGAGCTGGTGGGCCGGCCGTTCGGTGGGCACTGGGCAGCACAGGCTGTGCTCGGCGGGCTGGCGGTGGTGCTCGTCGCCGACCTGGTGACGCTCCCGTTCGCCGCCTGGCGGCAGAGCGTGCTCACCCGCTACGGCTTGAGCACCAACGGCTGGAGCGGCTGGGCGGTCGACCTGCTCAAGTCGTACGCCGTCAGCGCGGTGATCGGCGCGGTGGCGCTGTTCGGCTTCTACGCGGTCATCCGGCTCGCGCCGCGCTGGTGGTGGGCGTTCGGTGCGGCCGGCGCGGCGGTGCTGGTGGTGCTGCTGTCGTTCGTGCTGCCGGTGCTGGTGGAGCCGGTGTTCAACCGGTTCACCCCGATGGAGCAGGGCCCGTTGCGCACCGAGCTGATGAGCATGGCCGCCCGCGACGGGGTGCCGGTGCGTGACGTGCTGGTCGCCGATGCCTCCCGGCGCACCAGGGCGGTCAACGCGTACGTCTCCGGTCTCGGGCCGACCCGACGGGTGGTCGTCTACGACACCCTGCTGCGGGAGGCGACCCCGGCCGAGGTGACCGCCGTCGTGGCGCACGAGTTGGGGCACGCGAAGGGCTCCGACGTGGCGGCCGGCACGCTGACCGGGGCGCTGGGCGCCGCGGCCGCCGTGGTGGCGCTCTACCTGCTCGGCTCGTGGGGGCCACTGCTGCGGCTGGCCGGTGTCGACTCGGTGGCCCAACCGCGTGCGTTCCCACTGCTGGTCGCCCTGGTCACGGTGGCCGGGCTGGTTGCCGCTCCGGTGCAGGCGCTGATGTCCCGACGGGTGGAGGCGCGGGCCGACGCGCACGCGCTCGCGCTCACCAACGACCCGGAGTCCTTCGAGTCGATGCAGCGCCGGCTCGGCTCGGTCAACCTCGGCGACCCCGACCCGCCCCGCTGGGAATACCTCTATTCGGCCTCACATCCGTCGACAGTGGAGCGGATGGCCGCCGCCCGCGCGTACGCCCGGGAGGCCGGCCGATGAACCGCACCCTGCTGATCACCAATGACTTTCCGCCCCGCCCGGGTGGGATCCAGTCGTTCGTGCACAACCTCGCGGTCCGTCAACCGGCCGGCTCGGTGGTCGTCTACGCGTCGAGCTGGCGCGGGGCCGCGAAGTTCGACGCCGACCAGCCGTTCGAGGTGATCCGGGAGCGTACCCGGGTGTTGTTGCCGACCCCGTTGATCGCCCGCAGGGCGGCCCGGTTGGCTCGCTCGTACGACTGCGACACCGTGTGGTTCGGCGCGGCGGCCCCGTTGGGCCTGCTCGCGGCCGGCCTGCGGCGTCGGGCCGGCATCCGCCGGGTGGTGGCGCAGACCCACGGGCACGAGGTCGGTTGGGCGGCGGTGCCGGCCGCCCGGCCGGCGCTGCGGCGCATCGGTCGGGGTGTGGACGTGACCACCTATCTCGGCGAGTACACCCGCAGCCGGTTGGCCCGGGTGCTGGACGGGGTGACCGAGCTGCGCCGCCTCGCGCCCGGGGTCGACGTGGACACCTACCACCCGAGCGTGGACGGTGAACAGGTCCGGGCCCGGCTGGGGTTGACCGACCGGCCGGTGGTCGTCTGTGTGTCCCGGCTGGTGCCGCGCAAGGGTCAGGACACCCTGATCCGGGCCCTGCCGGAGATCCGCCGCCAGGTGCCCGACGCGGCGCTGCTGATCGTCGGTGGCGGGCCGTACCGGGCGACCCTGGAGAAGCTGGCCCGCCAGACCGGTGTGGAACGAGATGTGGTGTTCACCGGCACCGTGCCGTCGGTGGAGTTGCCGGCGCACTACGCGGCCGGTGACGTCTACGCGATGCCGTGCCGCACCCGCAACCGCGGCCTCGACGTCGAAGGGCTGGGCATCGTCTACCTGGAGGCATCCGCGACCGGCCTGCCGGTGGTGGCCGGTGATTCCGGCGGCGCGCCGGACGCGGTCCGGGAGGGGGAGACCGGCTACGTCGTCCGCGGTCGGGACGTCGCCCAGCTTGCCGACCGGGTCGCCCGGCTGCTCGCCGACCGGGACCTGGCCCGTCAGCTGGGCGCGGCTGGCCGGGCGTGGGTGGAACGGGAGTGGCGCTGGGAGGCGCAGGCGGAACGCATGGCGGCACTGCTCGCCGGCTGATCGCCGCCGTCGTTCAGCTCTCCCGGGCGGGCGCGTAGTGCGGCACGTACTCCTGGCCGGTGAGTTTCTGGATCGCCGCCATCACCTCGTCGGTGACCGTCCGGATGTCGCGTGGCCCGTTGATCCGCTCGGCGACCGGGATCGGCGGGCCGAACCGCAGGGCGATCGGGTGTCGACGGGGCAGCCGCGCGTCGACAGGCAGCACCTCGGCGGTGCCGGTCACGCCGACCGGGATGATCGGCACTTCGGCGTCGCGGGCCAGCCGGGTCATCCCGACCCGGCCCCGGTAGAGCCGCCCGTCCGGGGAGCGGGTGCCCTCCGGGTAGACGGCGACCAGGCCGCCGGCGCGCAGCACCGGTACGGCGGCGTCGAGGGCGCGCAGGGCGGCCCGGCCATCGGCGCGGTCGACCGGGATGGCACCCATGCCGGCGACGATCCGCCGGTTCAGCCAGCCGCCCGGACCCCGCCCGTTGAAGTACTCGACCTTCGCCCAGAAGGTGACGTGTCGGGGCGTCGCGGTGACGAGGAACAACTCGTCGGCGACGGACAGGTGATTGCCGGCGAGGATCGCGCCGCCGTGTCGGGGCAGATGCTCCAGCCCTTCCACCCGGGGCCGCCAGCCAAACCGCAGCGCGGTGCCGACGGTCAGCTTGGTGACGTCGTACAGCAGGGGCACGTGTCCTCCGGGGTCGAGTTTCAGGCGGGCGCGGGGCCGAGGTGGGCCTCCAACGCGGCGCGCAGCAGGGCGTCGTCGTCGGTGGCGCCGGTGGCCAGCGGCAGGCTGCCCCAGGCCCAGAGTTGGGCGATGCCGTGCAGGTTCGCCCAGAGCGCGCCGGCCAGCACCGCCGCGGGCGCGTCGGTGGGCCGGCGCGCCTGCGCCACCAGGTCGGCCAGGACGGCGAACAGCGGCAGGCTCGTCTCGCGCAGCCGCAGTCGGCCGCTGTCCAGCAGGTCGTGGCGGAACATCAGCTCGAACATGCCACGGTGGTCCGCCGCGAAGTCCAGGTACGTCCGGGCCAGCGCGGTCAATCGGGTACGCGGGTCCGGGCCGAGGTCACGCAGCGTTCGCTCGACCCGGGCGGTGAGGTCGGCGAAGCCCTCCCGGGCGATGGCGGAGAGCAGGTCGACGTGGGTGGGGAAGTAGCGGCGCGGTGCGCCGTGCGAGACCCCGGCACGGCGGGCGATCTCCCGCAGCGACACCGCCGACTGGCCCTCGCGCAGCACCAGGTCAACACCGGCGGCCACCAACCGAGCCCGCAGCCCCGTCTCGTCCGCGCTCATAGACAGTGTCTACCAGCTTCCGTAGACGCCGTCTACCTCGGCGGTGGGGCCGCAGTTTGGGGGAGTGGGCGGGCCCGAGGGTCAGCGGATGCGGGCCAGGATGCGATCGGCGGGGGCCGGGCGGCCGAAGTGCCAGCCCTGCGCTGCGTCACAGCCGATCGCGCGTAGCCGCTCGGCCTGCCCGGCGGTCTCCACACCTTCGGCGGTGACGGTCAGGTCCAGCGCGTGCGCCAGCGAGACCAGCGAGGCGAGGATCCGCTCGTCGGTGCGGCCGACGGAGGGCGAGCGCAGGCCGGCCACGAACTCCCCGGCCACCTTCAGCTCGGTCACCGGCAGGTCCCGCAGGTACGCCAGGTTGCTGTAGCCGGTGCCGAAGTCGTCGATGGCGATGCGTACCCCGAGGTCGGCAAGGACCCGCAGGGCGCGGACCGGCTCCTCGGCGGTGCTCATCATCGTGCTCTCGGTGATCTCCAGTTGGAGCCGTTCCGGTGGCAGGCCGGTCTGCCGCAGCAGCGCGCGGACCTCCTGCACCAACCCGGGCCGGTGCACCTGCCGTACCGCCAGGTTGACGCTGACGAAGGGCGCGGTGACACCCCCGGCCGACCACGCCTCGGCCTCGCGGCACGCCTCGGCCAACACCCAACCGCCCAGCTGGACGATCAGGCCGGTCTCCTCGGCCAACCCGATGAAGCTGTCCGGGCGTAGCACCCCCAACTCGGGGTGCCGCCAGCGGACCAGCGCCTCCACGCCGACCAGGCGGCCGTCGCGCAGCGAGGTCAGTGGCTGGTAGTCGAGGTAGAACTCGCCCCGCTCCAACGCCGCCGGGATGGCCGCGGAGAGCGCGTAGCGGGCCAGTTCACGTTGGTTGCGCTCGGCGTCGTAGAGCGCCCAGCGCGCCCCACCGGCGGACTTCGCCCAGTGCAGGGTGCTGTCGGCGGCCCGCATCAGGTCGGTCGGGTTGGCCCCGGCCACCTGGCGCTCGACGATGCCGATGCTCGCCGAGATCTGCAGCTCGTGCCCGTCGACCAGCGCCGGTGTGCGTACCGCGGCGAGCGCGGTCTCGGCCACCGCCACCATGTCGTCGGTGCCGGCGGTGTGTTCCACCAGGATGACGAACTCGTCGCCACCGAGCCGGGCCACCAGGTGCTCGCCCATGGCCTTGCGCAGCCGCTCGGCCACAGTGGCCAGCAGCAGGTCGCCGATCTGGTGCCCCAGCGTGTCGTTGACCACCTTGAAGCGGTCCAGGTCCAGGAAGCACACCCCGACCCGCTGCGCGCCCCGGCCCGGCTCGTTGAGCGCCGCGGCGAGCCGTTCGGTGAACAGCGTCCGGTTGGGCAGACCGGTGAGCGGGTCGTGGGTGGCCTGATGCCGGAACCGGGCCTCGCTGGCCCGCAGCGCCCGCTCGGCCTGCGTACGTGCCCGCATGGCGGCGCGGCGGATCGACTCCTGCTCGTCGAGCGTCCGGTCGCGCAGCGCGCGGGCGTAGCCGGTCGCCACGGCCGCCAGCAGCCGGGCCATCCGGTCCTCGACGTCCTCGGCCACCAGGCCCAGGTCGCGCACCAGGCGGAGCTGGATGACCTCGACGGTACGACCCAGCCCTTCGGCGGAGGCGATGTGCGCGGCGACCAGCTCGGCGCCGACCCGGTGCCCGGCACGCAGGTCGAACGGCTCGGTGAGCAACGCCCCGGCCAGTTGCCCGGTGAGCCGGTCCAGCAGGGACTCCAACTGGGCCTGGGTCATCGGTAGGTAGCTGGTGCCGGAGACCGCCTTCGCCCAGGCCCGGGCGAACGTCCCCGGGTAGGGGTTCGCCCGGGGCGACTCAGTCACCGAGGCGCCCGACGCCGCCCATGAAGACCGCGCGCTCGGCGTCTTCCGCGCTCTCCGGAGTGTCCGGTCGCCACTCGGGCACCCAGACCACGCCGGGGTCGAGCAGCTCGAAGCCGTCGAAGAGCGCGGTCAGCTCGGCGCGGCTGCGCACCGACAGCGGGTTGTCGGTGCGCCGGTAGACCCGCTCCGCCTCGGCGCGTTCGTCCTCGCTGCGCCCGTCGTCGCTGGCCTGCGACAGCACCAGGTAGCTGCCGGGCGCCAACGCGTCCCGCAGCGTCCGCAGCAGCTCCGCCGGCCGGTCCTCGTCGGGGACGAAGTGCAGGACGGCCACTACCATCACGGCCACCGGTTGGCTCAGGTCGAGCAGCTTGCGGACGTCCGGATGGGCCAGGATCGCCTCCGGGTTACGCAGGTCCTCCTGCACGACCGCGGCCTGCTCGTTGCCGGCGAGGATCTCACGGCTGTGCGCCACCGCCACCGGGTCGACGTCCACATAGACCACTCGCGACTGCGGGTCGAGCTGCTGGGCGATCTCGTGCACGTTGCCGACCGTCGGGATGCCCGAACCGATGTCCAGGAACTGCCGGATCCCGGCGTCGGCGAGGTGGTGCACGGCACGGCGCAGGAACGCCCGGTTGGCCTGGGCCATCAACGGTGCCTCGGGCACCGCGGCGACCATGGCCTGCGCCGCGGCCCGGTCGGCGGCGAAGTTGTGTGAGCCGCCGAGGTAGTAGTCGTACATCCGCGCGACGCTCGGGCGCTCGATGTCGATGGTGTCGGGTGCCCAGTCCGGCCGCTGCATGCGTTTCACCCCTCGAATCCGCGACGCGAGCATCGTCGCCCGCGCGGGTATTGTGCACCCGCCACGCACGCCAGACCATAGCGCGCCGAAGGTTGCCCGCCGACGTCGGTCGATGCGCGACGGTCCGCGCCTGCCGAAGCTGGCGCGGACCGTCGGTCGCGTCGTCCCGCTGAACGAGCGGGAGGCAGGTCAGAACTTCGGCGCGTCCGGTGCCTCGAGCAGGCCCAGCCGGAGCGCGGTCATCAGGGCCTGAGCCCGGTTGGCCGCGCCGAGCTTCTCGTAGAGCTTCGAGATATGCGTCTTCGCCGTGGACTCGCTGACGAACAGCTGCTTGGCGATGCCCGCCACGCTCATCCCGTCGGCGAGCAGCCGCAGCACCTGCCCCTCCCGGGGAGACAACTGCGGGCCGGACGGGGCGAGCCGGCGCTTCATCGCCTCGGCCAGGTCGGCCGCGGTGAACGCGCTGGGGGAGGAGGCGGCGTGCCGTGCGGCGGCCACCACCTCGTCGGCCGGGGCGGTCTTCGGCACGAAGGCGCTCGCGCCGGCCTCCAGGGCGCCGAAGAGCTGGTCGTCGCCGGCGTACATGGTCAGCACCACGATGCCCATCGACGCGCTGGACTTCCGCAGTGCGCGGGTGGCCTCCAGGCCGCTGCCGTCGGGCAGCCGCAGATCCATGATCACCACGTCCGGCTGCAAGGCGCCGGCCTGGCGTACTCCCTCCGCCGCCGTGGCCGCCTCACCGACGACCTCGAACTGGCGGTCCCGCTCGAAGGCGTGCCGCAAACCCTTGCGAATCAGGTCATGATCGTCGACAAGGAGGACCTTGGTACGGGTGGCCGGTATCGGACTTGTGGTCATCCTCGGGTTACTCCCCTTCTGGTGCTGCGCTGCCGCGCACGTTATCGCGCCGGGCCGAGGTGCCGAGAACCACCGCCACAGTCGTGCCGCTGGGTTGCCGCGGCCTGATCTCCAACCGGCCCCGGATACGTTCCGCCCTCTCGGCCATGATCGCAAGACCGTACCGCCCGTCCGGGCGCTGGTCAGCCATCCCCTGACCGTCATCCGACACTTCTATTTGCGCGTACGGGGGGTCGACCTCACACGTGACCCACAAATTCGACGCCCCGGCGTGCTTGCGCGCGTTGGTCACCGCCTCCTGCGCGATGCGCAGCAACTCGGCTTCGGTGGCGGCCGGCAGCCGGGCGGTGGACTCGTCCAGCGAGAGGTGCACCCGCAGCCCGCCGGACGCGCCCACTGTGCGCGCGTACTCGGCGATCGCCGCGGCCAACCCACCCTGCCGGTCCACCTCGCTGCGCAGCTCGAAGAGGCTCAGCCGCAGCTCCTGGATCACCCGCGTCACCTCCCCGCGTAGCGTACGCAGGGCCTCGGCGGTCTCGTCGGCGTCGTCGAAGACGGTGGCCAGGGCGTTGTCGATGCCGTAGCCGACCATCACCAGTTCCTGGGCCACCCCGTCGTGGATCTCCCGGGCCAGCCGCTGCCGCTCCTCGTTGGTGGCCAGCGAGCGCACCTCGTCGAAGAGCAGCGCCGCCTCCAGCCGCAGTGCGGCCGGTCGGGTCAGTGCTGTCACCCGGGACACCACCGGCGGTGGGTACGCGTGCGCGGCATCGGCCTCCAGCACCACCAGCCCCACAGTGCGCACCCCGGCGACCAGGGGAATGATCAGCGCGGACACGTCGCCACCGCGGTGCGAGCGGGACTGCGACCTGGCGGCAGTGGTGGCCTGCTGGGTGGCCCAGGCGTCGGCGATCGCCGAGTCCGCGTCCAGCGTCGTCTCCCAGTCAACCCGGTCGACGCCGGCCTGGGCGAGCACCACGAGCCGACCTCCGCCGCTGGCCGACAGCACCGCGCCCCGGTCCGCGCGGGCCACGGTGCGCAGCTCCTCCAGCAGGTGCTCGGAGATGCCGCCGGGGTCAAGGGTCGCCCCGGGCAGCTGCCGGGCCACAGTCCGCAGCTGGGTCAGCAGCCGGGTCGCCTCGGCGTACGGCTGGGGTTTGCCCTCACCGCGGACCGCCATCACCCGGTGTAGCGTGCCGGCGGCGTAGAGCCCCAGCGCCGCCAGGATCAGCCACTGCGCGCAGACCGCGAGGTAACCCAGTTGGCCGAGCTGGAGATCACCGTCGACCCGGGTCAGCGCGCCGCTGAGCAGCAGGGTCGCGGCGGTGACCACGAGCAGCGCGGCGCCCTCCGGGAAGCGGCGGCGCAGCGCGGTGACGGTCACCGGGACCGCCAGGTAGGGCAGCACCGCCGAGGCGCCCAGGCCGTCGACTGTGCCACCGATGGACGCCACAGCGGCGACGTGGCTCGCGGCCAGCCCCAGCACCACCACCTCGGCCACCCGGCTCAGCGGGCCAACCAGCCGGTGCTGCGGTGCCAGCAGCGACGGCAGCCCGGCCACCGCCAGCAGCGCGATCCACCAGAGCTGGGTGACGTCGCGGGTGGCGAACAGGGTCAGGATGGCGATCAGCGCCAGCATCACCACGCGGGCGGCCGCGGCGAGGGGATGCGGGTGCGGGGCGGTGGCTGTGGATGCGGGCACGTGACGGATGGTAGTCAGCCTCGGTAGATATCGGCGATCTCCGCCGCGTACGTCTTGTGGACAACCTGGCGCTTGACCTTGAGCGACGGGGTCAGCTCGCCGGTCGCCTCGGTGAAGTCGTGGGGCAGGACCCGGAACACCTTGATCGCCTCGGCCTTCGACACGGCCTGGTTCGCGGCGTCGATCGCGGCCTGGATCTCCCTGCGGAGGCCCTCGTGCTCGCGCAGCTGCTCGATGGTGGTGTCGAGGGGCATGCCGGCGCTCTCCAGCCAGGTCGGCAGCGCCTCCTCGTCGACGGTGACCAGTGCCGCGATGAACGGCTTCCGGTCGCCGACCACGACACACTGACTGATCAGCGGGTGCGCCCGGACCAGGTCCTCCAGCACCGCCGGGGCGACGTTCTTGCCGCCGGCGGTGACGATCAGCTCCTTCTTGCGGCCGGTGATGCTCAGGTAGCCGTCGGAGTCGAGCTGGCCCAGGTCGCCGGTGCGGAACCAGCCGTCGGCGCTGATCGTCTCGGCGGTCGCTGTCTCGTTGCGCCAGTAGCCCTGGAAGACCAGCTCGCCGGAGATCAGGATCTCGCCGTCGTCCTCGATCCGCACTGTCACGCCGGGCAGCGGACGGCCGACGCTGCCCATCCGGGTGCCGCTGGGCAGGTTCGCGGCGGCGGCGGGCGAGGTCTCGGTGAGGCCGTAGCCCTCCAGGACCGTCACGCCGATGCCCCGGAAGAAGTGGCCGAGCCGGGCGCCGAGGGGAGCGCCGCCGGAGATCGCGTCCCGGCACCGTCCGCCGAGCGCGGCGCGCAGCTTGCGGTAGACCAGCCGGTCGAAGACCACGTGCTGGGCGCGCAGCGCCAGGCCGGGGCCGCCCGGGGTCTCCAGCGCCTCGCTGTACGCGATGGCGACCTGCTCGGCGCGGGCGAAGATGCCGCCCTTGCCGTCCGCCTCGGCCTTCTGCTTGGCGGCGTTGTAGACCTTCTCGAAGACCCGGGGTACGGAGAGCACGAAGGTCGGCCGGAACGCCTGTAGCTCGGCGACCAGGTTCCTGGTGTCGGCGCAGTGCGCCATGGTGGCTCGCGCCTGCACGACGCCGATCTGGATGAGTCGGGCGAAGGCGTGCGCCAGCGGGAGGAAGAGCAGGGTGCTCGCGCCGGCGTTGAACAGGTTCGGCAGCACCGGCACCGCGTTGGCGATGTCGGCGTACATGTTGCGGTGGGTGAGCACGCAGCCCTTGGGCCGGCCGGTGGTGCCGCTGGTGTAGATGATCGTGGCCAGGTCGCCGGCGCGGACGGCCTTGCGCCGCCGCTCGACCTCGGCCAGCTCGACGGTGGCACCGGTGGTGACCAGCTCGTCGACCCCGCCGCTGTCGATCTGCCAGACCTGGCCCAGCTCCGGCAGCCGGTGCCGGACACCGGCGATCAGGGCGGCGTGGGCCTCGCTCTCCACCACGACGGCGACCGCGTTGGAGTCCTCGAGGATCCACGCGGCCTGCTCGGCGCTGGACGTCTCGTAGATAGGCACCGTCACGGCGCCGACGGTCCAGATGGCGTAGTCGAGCAGCGTCCACTCGTAGCGGGTGCGGCTCATCAGCCCGACCCGGACACCGGGCTCGATGCCGGCGGCGATCAGCCCGCGGGCCACGGCGGCCACCTCGTCGCGGAACTGGAGGCAGGTCACCTCGGTCCATTCGGTGACGGTGCCGTCGGCGCGCGGGGTGGGGCGGGCGAACTGGACGGTGTCGGGCGCGACCTCGGCGTTGTCCCAGACCGGATCGGTGAGGTTGGCCGCGTCGCCAACGGTGACGATCGGCGGGACGGAGAACTCGCGCACCTGCACTCCTTCGTGCTCGCACTGGTTGGGCCGGCCGCCGCCGTGGCGTCGGCATGTGTCGAAACCTACCCGGCGGGCGGTCGGGGTGAGACAACCAGGAGGCGGGTAGCCTCCCCCCATGGCGGACTCCTCCACCCAGTCGATCATCATCGGCGCCGCACCGGATCGGGTGACGGCGGTCATCTGCGACTTCGCGCGCTACCCGGAGTGGACCGACGCGGTGCGTCGCGCCGAGGTCGTCGAGGAGTACGAGGACGGCTACCCCAGTCAGGTGCGTTTCACCATCGACGCCGGGGTGATGGCCGACGAGTACGTGCTCGCCTACGAGTACGCCGAGGACCTGTCCCGGATCGAGTGGCACCTGGTCGCCCCCTCGAAGATGCAGAAGGCCCAGCGTGGTTCGTACGACCTGGTGGGTAACCCGGACGGCAGCACGACGGTGACCTACACGCTGGAGGTCGACCTGTCGGTCGGCATGCTCGGGATGTTTCGGCGCAAAGCCGAAAAGATGATCATGGACACCGCGTTGAAGCAGCTCAAGCGCCGGGTAGAAGCAACCGGTGCGGCGCAGTGACGTGTCCGGTGGCACGGTAGAGGAGCCGACGGTGGGTGGAACGGATCCGGGTTCGGCCCGGGAAGAGGCGGAGCGACTGGTCGCCACCCTGCTGGCGGGGGCGCGACTGGCCTCCGCCGGCTCGGCGGGCGGCGCGTTCGGCTCGTTGGGCGGGATGCTGTCCGGTGTCCTCGGTCACAGCGCGGGCCCGGACGCCCGCTCCGGCGCCGGTGGTGCTTTCGCCACCGGTTCGGCCGAATGCTGCGTCTGCCCGGTCTGTCGGGGCATCGCCGCGTTGCGGGACCCGAGTCCGGAATTCGCCGAACGGCTCGCGACCGGCGCCGGTGACCTCGCCGCGGGCGTCGCCAGCCTGCTCCGCGCGTTCTCCCCGCCGGAACCGTCCGCGCCGAGCCCCGCCGAGCCGGCCGCCGAGCCGACCACCCCGCCCTCGCCGGCACCCGCCGCGAGCAGCGACGGCGTGCTCCCCGAGCCACCCCCGAGCGCCCCGCCCACAGCGACAGTCGACGACCACGTGTGGCGCGATGCCACCCGTACCGGGCATGATTCTCAGCCGGCGCCGGAGCGGGATGTCTGGTCGGTCGCCACCCGGACGGCGGACCCACTCGCCCCGGCCGCCGTACCACCCGTCGACGAGGCCGGGACGGCGACCGTACCGGCACCGACCACCCGTCCCGTGGTGCCCGCCTCGCGGGTGCCCGATGACGCCGACGCGGAAGCATCGGGCGACGGTGCCTGAGCGCGGGACCTTCCGACCCGGACCGGCACTGGGCCGGAACCTGGGCCGGACAGCACAGCAGAGGGGGGCGGTAGCGGTGACGCTGACCATCGGAGTCGACGTCGGTGGCACGAAGGTGGCCGGAGGTGTCGTGGACGACACCGGCACGGTCCTCGTGCAGACCCGACGGGACACTCCCGCCGATGACGTGGCCAAGACCCGCGACGTCATCATCGAGTTGGTCGGCGAGCTGGCTGCCGGGCGGACCATCGAGGCCGTCGGCATCGGCGCGGCCGGTTGGATCGACGCCAGCCGTTCGACTGTGCTCTTCGCCCCCAACCTGGCCTGGCGTGACGAACCGCTGCGCGAGTACGTCAGCGAGGCCGTCGGGCTGCCCGTCATCGTGGAGAACGACGGGAACGTCGCCGCGTGGGCCGAGTTCCGCTACGGCGCGGCCCGCGACGCCGACGACTCGATGATCATGTTCACCATCGGCACCGGTGTGGGTGGCGGCATCGTCCTCGGTGGCGACCTGATGCGCGGCGCGCACGGCATCGCCGCGGAGTTGGGCCACATGCTTGCCGTGCCGGACGGGCACCAGTGCGGCTGCGGCCGGCTGGGCTGCATCGAGCAGTACGCCAGCGGCAGCGCCCTGGTGCGGTTCGCCCGTGCCGGCGCCCGGCAGGAGCCCAACCGGGCCACCGCCCTGCTGAAGCTGGCCGGCGGTGAGGCCGAGGCGATCACCGGCCCGATGGTGACCGCCGCCGCGCAGGGCGGCGACCCGGTCTCCGCCGAGGCGTTCGCCCAGATCGGCCGGTGGCTGGGCACCAGCCTCGCCGACATGGCACAGATCCTCGACCCGCAGACCCTGGTGGTCGGCGGTGGCGTGATCGACGCCGGTGACCTGCTGCTCGGTCCCACCCGCCGCTCGTACCTCGACGCGCTCGCCCAGCGCGGTCGCCTGCCGGTGGCCGAGGTGCTCCCGGCGGAGCTGGGCAACAGCGCCGGGGTGATCGGCGCCGCTGACCTGGCCCGCCGGATCTGAGGCGGTCCGGGATGGGCGTGCCACTGCGCGTGGTGTCGTACAACATCCACAGCCAGCGCGACGACACCGCCGCGCTGGCTGCGGTGGTCCGGGCCGCGACGCCGGACGTGGTGATCGTGCAGGAGGGGCCGCGCCGGTTCCGGTGGCGGCAGAAGTCCGCCACGTTGGCCGAGTCGTTCGGCCTGGTGGTGGCCGCCGGTGGGCTGCCCGCCCTGGGCAACCTGCTGCTGACCAGTCTGCGGGTCCAGGTGCTGGGCACCCGATGCCAGCGTTTCCCGCTGACCCCCGGTCGGCACCTGCGCGGGGCCGCGTACGCCGACTGCCGGGTCGGTGACGCCCGGTTCACCCTCGCCGGCTCGCACCTGTCCACCGACCCGGCCGAGCGGCCCTCCCAGGCCACCGAGCTCAAGCGTGGCCTGGACGCGGCGACCAGCCCGGTGCTGGCCGGGGCGGACCTCAACGAGGGTCCGGACGGGCCCGCCTGGGCCACCGTGTCGCGCGGGTTGACCGACGCCGCGGTGGCGGCCGACCGGGCCGAGCGGCTCACCTACTCCTGCGCCGACCCGCGCCGACGTATCGACGCGCTCTTCGTCGACCCGCGGATCACAGTTGTCGACTACGACGTGGTGGACACCCCGCAGACCCGCCGGGCCAGCGACCACTTCCCGGTCCTGGTCGACCTGCTGCTACCCGCCACCGGCTGACCCCCGACCCCGGCTCGACCGTCGGCGCATCCGGCCCCAGGACTGGACATCCGGCCCGGTTGTGGAGAGGATTTCGCGGCGACCGGCACGCCTGCCGTACCAAAAGGAGATGTCCCCGGTGTCCACCTCCACCGACCACGGCCGGCCCGACCCGGAGGCGACCTCGCCCGCGGCGAACAGCGAGGGCCGCCCGGTCTCCGACCGGGGCGACACGGTCTGCGTCATCGGGGCCGGGGCCAGCGGCCTGACGGCCATCAAGAACCTGCGTGAGCACGGTTTCGGCGTGGACTGCTACGAGCGGGAGACGGGCGTCGGCGGCGCCTGGAACTGGCGGCACGACCGCAGCCCCGTGTACGCCAGCACCCACCTGATCTCGTCGAAGCCGTTCACCCAGTTCCCCGACTTCCCGATGCCGGACTCCTGGCCCGACTACCCGCACCACAGTCAGCTGCTGTCCTACTTCGAGCGCTACGCCGACCACTTCGACCTGCGATCACACATCTGGTTCGGCACCGAGGTGATCCGGGTCCAGCCCGTCGAGGGCGACCGGTGGGACGTGACCACCCGCTCCACCGGCGGGTACGGCCCCGAGCGCACCGCCCGGTACGCCGCCGTGGTGATCGCCAACGGCCACAACTGGTCGCCGAAGCTGCCCCGCTACGAGGGCCTCGAACAGTTCCGCGGCGAGATCATGCACGCCTCGTCCTACAAGGACCCGGCGCAGCTGCGCGGCAAGCGGGTGCTGGTCGTCGGCGCCGGCAACACCGGCTGCGACATCGCCGTCGAGGCTGCCCAGCAGGCATCGCGCTGCTGGCACTCCACCCGCCGGGGTTACTGGTACGCGCCGAAGTTCGTGCTCGGTCGCCCCGCCGACCAGGTCAACGACAGCCTGTTGGCGCTGCGGGTGCCGCTGCGGGTGCGGCAGTGGCTCTACCACTGGACGCTGCGGCTGACCGTCGGCGACCTGACCCGCTTCGGCCTGCCCAAGCCCGACCACCGGGTGTACGAGACGCACCCGATCGCGAACAGTCAGCTCGTCTACTACGTGGGCCACGGCGGGATCGGCCCGGTGCCGGACGTCGCCCGGTTCCACCCGTACGCGGTGGAGTTGGCCGACGGCCGCGAGATCGACCCCGAGGTGGTCGTCTTCGCCACCGGTTACCTGCCGCGCTTCGAGTTCCTCGACGCGTCGGTGTTCGGAGACAGCGCGGGCGCGGGTCGGCCCACGCTGTGGCTCAACGCGTTCACCCCGGGGCATCCGACCCTGGCCGTCGCCGGCCTGTTGCAACCGGACTCCGGGCTGTTCACCCTGTCGCACTGGCAGACGGTGCTGTTCGCCCGGCTGCTACAGGCCCGTCGGGACCGGCCGGAACGGGCTACGGCGTTCGCGCAGCGGGTACGGGACCGGGCGGGGGAGCGGTACTCCGGGCCGGTCAAGGACAGCAGCCGGCACTGGTTCGAGGTCGGGCACGCCGACTATCTGCGCGCCATCCAACGCGCCCTGGTCGAGCTGGAGGGCAAGTGAGCGCGAGTAGCGAGCTGCGGATCATGCGGGGCCGGGAGTGGTCCCGGCCGGTGCGGCCGGCCCGGCGGGAGGTGCTCAGCGCCGTCCCCGAGCTGGAGCAGGGGCGTCCGCCGCTGCTGTTCGTACCCGGGTTCGGGCATGGCGCGTGGGCGTTCGCCGAGCACTGGTTGGGTCACGTGGCGTCGCGGGGGTTCCCGGCGTACGCGGTGAGCCTGCGGGGGCACGGTGGCAGCGAGCCGGCGCCGGAGGCGACGCTGCGGGCGTACGCCCACGATGTGGTCCAGGTGGCCGCGAGCCTGCCTCGGCAGGCGGTGCTGGTGGGGCACGGCGCCGGAGCCCTGGTGGTGGCGCACGCGTTGGCCCGCTACCCGGCGCGGGGCGCGGTGCTGGTGGCGCCGGTCTTCGGCGGCTGGGGAGTGCTCGGCGCGGCGTTGCGCCGCAACCCGGCGGGCACGTTGCCGGCGGTGTTCGGCGGGCCGTTGCGGCTCAACCGGGGGCAGTTGTTCAGCCGCGAGTTGCCCGACGAGGAGGCCCGGCGGTATGTCGGACGCCTCGGTCGGGCGGGTCGGCGGGCCCAGTGGGCGCTGCTGGGTGAGCCGGAGGCCGAGCCGGCCGTTGGCGCGCCCCCGGTGTTGGTGCTGGGTAGCCCGGACGACCGGGTGGTGCCGGCGTCGACGTTGACCCGGGTGGCCCGCCGGTACGGGTCGGCCCCGCTGCTCTTTCCCGGAATGGGCCACGACCTGATGCTGGACGCGCGGTGGGCGGAGCCGATCGACGCGATCCTGGACTGGCTGGAGAAGGAGCCGGTGGCGCACTGACCAGCCGGGCCGCCGGCGGTCAGCCGCCGGCGGTCAGCCGCCGGCCTGGTGGACGGCCGGGCTGCCGGCCGGGGTGGCCGGTCGGGGCACCCGAGCGGCACCGTCGGAACCGGTGTCGGTGCTGGTCAGGCGACTGATCAGGCCGCCGCCCTCGTCCAGCGCGCGAAGGTAGGAGCGGGCCCAGGCTCGGATGTCGTGTTTGTGCAGGTGGGCGCGCATGCCGCGCATCCGCTGGGTGGTGTCGGCCGGGTCGGCCCGCAGCGCCGCGCGCAGGCCCTGCTTGAGCCCTTCCAGGTCGTGCGGGTTGACCAGGTACGCCTGGGACAGCTCGGCGGCGGTGCCGGCGAACTCGCTGAGCAGCAGCGCGCCGGTGTCGTCGACCCGCGCGGCCACGTACTCCTTGGCGACCAGGTTCATTCCGTCGCGCAACGGGGTCACCGCCATCACGTCGGCGACCCGGTAGAGCGCGGCCAGCTCGGCCCGGTCGAAGGGCTGGGTGAGGTAGTGGATCGCCGGCTCACCGACCCGGCCGAACTCGCCGTTGATCCGGCCGACTTCGCGTTCGATGCGCTCACGGAGGATCTGGTACTGGCCGACGCGTTCCCGGCTCGGCATGGCGACCTGCACCAGCACCGTGTCGCGGACCTTGACGTCGCCGCTGGCGAGCAACTCGCTGTACGCCTTGAGGCGCTGCTCGATGCCCTTCGTGTAGTCCATCCGGTCCACGCTGAGGACGACCTGCCGGGGATCGCCGAGGTCCTGACGGAGCCGGTGGGCCCGGGCGGCCACGTCCGGACGGTCGGCGAGCGCTGCCATCTCGGCGGTGTCGATGGAGACCGGGAACGCGCCGATGCGGACGACCCGGTCGTCGACGCCGATCCGCCGGTCGGTGGCCGGCAGGTCCAGCACCCGGGTCACCAACTGGGCGAAGTTGTGCGCCGCCTGCACCCGCTGGAAGCCGACCAGGTCGGCGCCGAGCATGCCGCGCAGCAGTTCGGCCCGGCGGGGCAGTTGCATGAACAGCTCCGGCGGCGGGAACGGCACGTGCAGGAAGAAGCCGATGCGCAGGTCCGGGCGGAGCGCGCGCAGCAGACCGGGGACCAGTTGCAGGTGGTAATCCTGCACCCAGACCACCCCGCCCTGCTCGGCCACCTCCGCTGTCGCCTCGGCGAAGCGCTGGTTGACCCGCTGGTACGCCTCCCACCACCGGCGGTGGTGCTGCGGCTGCTCAACGGAGTCGTGGTAGAGCGGCCAGAGGGTGGCGTTGGCGAACCCCTCGTAGTGGTCGCGCAGGTCTTCCGGGCTGAGCGCGACGGTGTGCATCCGCACGCCGTCGACGTCCGGCAGGGCGGGGGCAGGCCCGGTGCCACCGGCCCAGCCGACCCAGGTCGCCGGGGTGTGCCTCAGGAGCGGGTGCAGCGCGCTGACCAACCCGCCCGGGCTGCGCCGCCACTCGCAGGCCCCGTCGGGGGCCTGATTGTCGTCGATGGGGAGGCGGTTGGCCACCACCACGAGAGAACTCTGTCGCATCTCGGGCATTCCGATCAGCAGAGGACTGACCGCCGCGAGCAAGGAAAAACCGGTCAGTCAGCGGGGGAAGTGACGTACAGCGGTATTCCTACTGACAGTAAGTTACACCACTGTTACGCCCCCGGCGGGGCGCTGCTGTCCCGGGATGCGGGCCGACCCTCAGACGACCGCGCCGTTGTCCGGGTCGTCCTCGTCCTCGTCGCCGGGACGCAGCCGCCAGATCAGCGTGACGAAGCCGGCCAGGATGCCGGTGAACCCGAACAGCGTGACCGCGGAGCGGTCGATCGGGAGCAGCCACGGGAAGAGGAACAGCACGAACCCGACGACCACCCCGAGCACGCCGATCACCGCGTACTTGCTGACCCGCGGCAGCGGCGGCGGTGGCGGCGGGTGGTAGCCCTCGTCGTCCTCGTCGTCGGGCAGGTCGGCGCCGAAGGTGTCCAACCCGTCCAGCAGCGACGGCTCGTCCGGTCGGGTGCCCCGCCCCACGGAAATCCCGGAGATGTCCGTCGCGGACGGCAGCCGGCGAACGTCGGTGGCGGTCGGACCGGGTTCGTCGGTGCCGGATCGGGTCAGCGGCCCGGAGGTCGGCTCGTCCCGGCCGTCCCGTTCGTCCACGTCCTCCGAGGCCGGCCACGGGTGGTCACCGGGCGTGGAGGTGGTGTGGAAGCCCGCCACGATCCGCGCCCACTCGGCGTCGATGTCCGGTTCATCGCGAGCCGGCGGCTGCTCCGGAGCGGTCTCGTCGGCGAGTTGGGTCAGGTAGTCCCGTGCGGTGGTCAGGTGCGAGCGGTCGACGTAGAGCCGGTCGACCGGCCGGGCCGGCACCGTGGTGGTGCGGGTGACCGGGTTGAGGTCGGCCGAGGGCTGGAGGTAGGCGGCGATCCCGCCGGCGGCCAGCACGTCGAGCAGGTGCTCACCGACGCGCGGATCGACGTCGCCGACGACGGCGTACTCGTTCGCGTCGAGCCCGTTGTCCCGCCGTCCCCGGCGGGCCCCACCCGCTGACACCCGGACATCCCCCTTAACGCGCCTTCCGGCGCGGCCACCCCTGCCCTTCGGCGCCATCCGCACGCCGTGCTCTGAATCGTGACACGTCAGGGCATGGTTCCGGGAGTGCGTTGTGTCGCGTCTTCCAAAGTCACGGCTGCTTCCGCAGGTCGCGGCGGGGCTCCTTTGTCCGTTCTTGCGCGACAAGTGCGATCTCGGTGATCGCGGGAAGGCTCGATGCCTCGGCCCCCGAACGTCGTCCGTTGTGGTGAGAGCGCTCGCTTCGTAGGCTCGGCGGCGACGACGGCTGGCGCTGTCGCGGGCACACCACGGGAAAGGACGCCGGTGCTCTACTGGCTGCTGAAGTACGTCATCCTCGGTCCGCTGCTCAAGCTGATCTTCCGCCCGCAGGTGGAGGGCCTGCACAACGTGCCGGCGACCGGCCCGGTGATCCTGGCGAGCAACCACCTCTCCTTCTCCGACTCGATCTTCACACCGTTGATCACCGCGCGGAAGGTCACCTTCGTCGCCAAGGCCGAGTACTTCACCGGCAAGGGAATCAAGGGCTGGTTGACCAAGATGTTCTTCGTCGGCACCGGCACGATTCCGGTGGACCGCTCCGGTGGCCGGGCCGCGCGCGCCGCCCTGGACACCCAGTTGCAGGTGCTGCGGGCCGGGGGAGTGGCCGGCATCTACCCCGAGGGCACCCGCTCCCCGGACGGCCGGCTCTACCGGGGCAAGACCGGGGTGGCCCGGCTCGCCCTGGAGAGCGGCGCGGTGGTGGTGCCGGTGGCGATGCTCAACGCCGACGAGATCCAGCCGCCGGGCAAGCTCATCCCCAAGATCGACCGGGTGCGGATCCGGTTCGGGGCGCCGCTGGACTTCTCCCGCTACGCCGGGCTGGCCGGCGACCGGTTCGTCGAACGCGCGGTCACCGACGAGATCATGTACGAGTTGATGGAGCTCTCCGGTCGGGAGTACGTGGACGTCTACGCCCAGAAGCTCAAGCAGCCCGTCCCGACGCCACTGGCCGCCTGAGCCACCGCCGGCCCGGCCCGGTCGGCGGTCAGGGCAGGTGGAGCAGGGCGGGGGCGTGGTGACGGGTGGCGAAGTCGTGCAGGCGGGCGCGGGTCGCCACGGCGGCGGGTGGGTCGGCCTCGGCCAGCGGGCCGATGGCCAGCGCCAACGTGATGATCTCGTCGGTCACGTCGGTCATCCGGGCGTAGCTCGCCGCCGCCGAGCGCAGCAGGTTCGCCGCGGTCGAGGCGTCCCCGGCGTGCCGGGCCACCGTGGCGTCGGCGACCTGACCGGCCGCGTGAGCCCACGGGGTCGTCCGGGGCGCCCGGTCGAGCAACTGCCGGACCAGCCGGGCCGCGTCCGCGCCGAGCACCCCGGCGACGTGCCCGACGGCCGGCACCCACTCCGCGAACGGAATCATCCGGGTCCGTTGCCAGTCCTCGTCCAGTTCGGTGAGCAGCGCCATCGCCTCGTCACGGCGGCCCTGCACCGCCCGGCAGAGGGCGGCGTGCGCCAGGGTGGAGCGCAGCACCCGGTGGAAACCGGTGCGCCGCGCCGCGACCAGCGCCTGCTCGACCAGATCCCCACCCGATGCGGCCGGCCCCGCAGTTTCGTCGGGCCCGTCGGGGCCGGCCAGCTCGGCTCCGGCCAGCCCGCGCATCCAACCCGAGACCGCCACGATGTGCAGATCCCACTCCGCGGTCGGCCGTCGGGTCGACTCCGCCGCCATCGCCAGCGCCGCCGTCCAGTCACCCGCGTAGTACGACCGGGCCCACTGGTCGGCGAAGCTGGTGGCAAGGCTGTGCTCGCCGCCCAGGTCGAGGGTGAGCTGCTCGTCGACCAACCGGGCCGAGCCGGCCAGGTCGCCCTCCTCCTGCAACGCCCAGGCCAGGTTCTGCACCGCCCGACGCCGACTGGTCAGCCGCTCCACCCGGCAGTGCTCGGTCACCTCCGCCAGCTCCGGGAACGCCGAGGCGGAGCCGGCCAGGTAGCGCGCCACGGCCAGGGTGATCCGCGCGTTGGCCTGGACCTCGCGCAGCTGGAGCCGCTCGGCGAGCGACGCTGCCGCCCGCGCCGCGGTGCACGCCGGCTCGGTCTCCGCGTTGAGCATGTGCACCCGGGCCAGCTCGAGCAGGGCGCCCGCCTTCTCCTGACTGTCCGGCAGGTCCCCGTAGATGCCGATCGCCTGGTCCAGGCAGCGCAACGTCGCCGACCGGTCCGCCCGACTCCAGGCGGCGGTGGCGAGCAGCGTCCAGGCGCGCGCCGCCCCCGTCCGGTCGCCGCTCGTGGCGAGCCGCTCGGCCAGCCGGGTCAGGGTGTCAGTGCCCCCCGCCACCAGGAAGGCGTCCCCGTCCCGATAGAACGCCAGCTCGGCGTCGAACAGCTCCAGCGCCGGGTCTGGCCCGACGTCCAGGGCCAGCGCCCGGCCGACCAGCGCGGCGGCGGTGTCCAACGCGTGCAACTCGTACGCGCGGCGGGCCGCCCGGTGCAGCGCGGCCCGCGCCGACGGGGCGTAGGGGGCGGTGTCCAGCCCGACCGTCCGGGCGATCTCGTGGGCCGCCCAGCGATGGTTGGCCAGCACCTCGGCCAGGTCGTACTGCCGGCCGTCGGTGAGCTGTGCCATCCAGTCGGCGGTGCGTTGGTGGCGCAGCACCCGTTCGGCCCTGGGCAGCCGCTGGTAGCAGACGTCGCGCACCAGGATGTGCCGGAACCGGTACTCGGACTGACCGGGCATCGTCGACGTGCTCTGCTCGTACACCAGGTCGCGACGTTGCAGGCGGTCCAGCGCACGCTCCACCCACTCCACCGGCCGGCCCAACGCCATCGCCACCGGCGCGGCCCAGAACACCACGCCGACCACGGCGGCGGCCTGGAGCACCGCCCGGTCGGCCGGGTCCAGCAGGTCGAGCCGGTTGGCGATGACCGCCTGCACGGTGCGGGGCATCTCCGCGCCACCGTCGAGGTCGAGGCGGGCGGTCGAACCGACCGCGTCGAGCAGGCCGCCGTCCAGCAGCATCCGGGCGTACTCCTGGGCGTAGAGCGGGTTGCCGTCGGCGAACTCGATCAGCGGGGTACGCGAGCTGGACGGCAGCGTCGCCTGCCCGAGGAGCAGCGAGTAGAGCGCGTCGATGTCGGTGTCGTGCATCGGCGGCACCGAGATGGACATCGCGCCACTGATCGTGCCGGTCCAGGCCGGGTTCCGTTCCCGCAGCTCCGGTCGGGCCGTCGCGACGACAAGCAGCGGTACGCCGCGCGCTGACGCACCCAACTGCTCGACGAAGGCGAGCATCGCCTGGTCCGCCCAGTGCATGTCCTCGAAGACCAGCACTGTCGGGCCGGTGGTCGCCAGGGCGAGCAGGAACCGCCGCCAGGCGGCCTCGGTCTCGACAGGGGTGAGCCGTTCACCGGGTACGCCGATCAGCGGCCCGAGCGCCTCGGCCAGCCGGATCGCGTGCGGGTCGGCGAGCTGCCCCAGCCGGGACCGCAGCCGCTCGCGCAGCGCAACCGGGTCGTCGACCTCCGGCACGCCCACCCAGGTCTTCACGATGTCCGACAGGGCGGCCCAGGTGACGTTCTCGCCGAACGGCGGGCACTGGCCGACGAGCCAGGTGATCGGCGGGCCGGGCAGGCTGCCGGCGTGCCGGGCCAGCTCGCGCAACAGCCGGCTCTTGCCCACACCGGCCGGGCCGAACACCGTCACCAACTGGGAGGTCCGCTCGGTCACCATCCGGTGCAGCGCGTTGACCAGCAGGCCGCGTTCGTGCTCCCGGTCCACCATCGGGGTCAGTTCGGCGCCGCGCGGGTCCCGATGTGGTCGCACCTGGACGGCGAGCCAGATCCGGCTGACCGCGGACCGGCCGCGCAGGGTGACCGGTGGTTGGTCGGCGTACTCCATCTCGTTTCGGGTGGCCGACCAGGTGCTCTCGTCGACGACGACACCGCCAGGCGGGGCGAACCCCTGGAGGCGGGAAGCGGTGTTGACCACGTCCCCGGTCACGAAGGCCTGCCCCCCGTCGCGGGTGGCGGAGAGGTCGACCAGGGCCTCGCCGGTCGCGATGCCGACCCGGAAGCTCAGCGGCGGCTGCGGACCGGCGGGCTGGCGGGCCAGGTTCCGTTGCAGCTCCAACCCGGCGCGGACACATCGCAACGCGTCGTTGTCGGTGGCCACCGGCGCGCCGAACAGCGCCATCGCCGCGTCGCCGATGTACTTCTCGACCACCCCGCCGTACTGGTGCACGATCCGGCGCACCGTGGCGAAGTAGGTCTGCTGCAGACCGCGGGCCTGCTCCGGGTCGGCCCGCTCCGCGTAGCTGGTGAAGTCCACGATGTCGACGAAGAGCACGCTGACCTGACGCCGGTCCTCCTGCACCGCGACGGCGTTGTCCCGCAGCGGCTGACCACAACTGGTGCAGAAGTTGACCTCGGTGCTGTTGGCATGGCCGCAGTGCGCACAGTTGACCCCGAGCGGCTGGCCACACCCGCCGCAGAAGCGGTCGTCCGGCCCGGCCGCGCGTGCGCAGTGTCCACACTTGAGGTCGATGTTCAGCTCCGTGGGCGAAAGAGGTCAGTATCGCGGCCGGTCGGCCCAGTCGGGTACCCGACGTGCGGACGGGCAACGGCATCGATCGGTCGGGGTTAGTGTTCCGTACCAGGAAGTTTCATGTCAGGGAGAGTGCCGTGCAGGTACGACTGTCCGCCTCGTGGACCGATCCGGGTGGCACGCTGTGGGCGCCGGGGGACACGATCGACGTCGATGCGGTCACTCTCGCCGAACTGGAGGAGCAGGGCATGGTGGAAGAGCCTGAGGGTCAGTCGGGCGGGTCGGGGGAGACCACGACCACCTCGTCGAGCACGTCCACGGCTGGTAAGCCGACCGATCCGAAGAAGATCGGTCCGGGGCCGGGCGCGCCGCCGGCCGACAGCACGGAGAACTGATCGCCCAGGTGCGGTCGGCGGGCCATCGGTCCACCGGCCGCACCTGTCCGTCCTAAGCGTTCGCTGATGCCGGTTGCCAGTGGCGGCCGGCATCAGCCGTGCGTACGGGTGGGCCGGCGACCGGTGACGGACGTCCACACCGGAGCCCGGGTCGGTGACGAGGCCGGCGCGGGCCGGTCGGTCAGCGGTCGGCCATGCCGGCGCGGCGGCGCAGCGCGGCCACGTCGGTCACCACGATCCGGCGGCCCTCGGTACGCAGCCAGCCACGGCTGGCGAACGAGCCGATCGCCTGGTTGACGCTCTGCCGGGAACCACCGGCCATCTCGGCCAGTTGGCTCTGGTTGAGCTCGATCGTGATCATCGGTGCCTGGCTCTCGCCGGCCAACCGCACCAGCGTCTTCGCGACCCGACCGGGCAGGTCGAGGAAGACGTGATCGGCGTTCTGCTCGGTGAGTCGGCGGATCAGCCCGCCCAGTGAGCGCATCACCGCGTCCAGGATGCGGGGGTTGGAGTGCACCAACTCCATGAACGCACCCCGCGAGAGCGCGAGCGCCGCGCAGTCCTCGATGGCCTCCGCCGAGGCGGACCGGGTGGACGCGTCGAGCAGGGAGACCTCACCGAGCACGTCCGGTGGACGGATAACCGACAGCACGGCCCGCTCGCCGGTGGGAGCGGTGCGAAAGACCGCCACCGCGCCGCGGCGCAGCACGATCAGCGACTCGCCGGGGTCGTTCTCCACGAAGAGCAGTTGACCCTTGCGGTAGGTGCGCGGAACGGCGGCGGCGATGACACGCTGCCGCACCTCGGGCTCCAGCCCGGCGAACATCTCGACACCCGTGAGCGCGTCACCCGGCTCCGGCAGGCGAACCTCCACGGCCCAACCCCTCCCCCGGTCATGGACCACAACTCGCTCACCGGGCGAACCTGATGGGCCCCGACAAGGTGAACTGACACCGATTCGGCGTCCGGTAGCGGTACACATCAGATCATGACGGTCCGGTCGCTTGCTGTACACCCCTCGAAGCACTTCCGTGACCGTCACGAACTGCGACGTGCCGTTCACGAGGTGTCGTCGGGGTTCGGTCGACCTCCGGACGGGCCCCGCCGGGCGCGGCCGTGCGGCGGTGGGCGAGGATGCCCGGAATGGTCTACCGCTATTTCTACGACTGCGAGTTCATCGAGGACGGCACGACCGTCGACCTCGTCTCGATCGGTGTCGTCGACGAGTACGGCCGCGAGTTCTACGCGGTCTCCACCGAGTTCGACGACTCCCGCGCCGTGCCCTGGGTCCGACGCAACGTGCTGGACAAGCTGCCCTCCCCGGCGGACCGGGCGTGGCGCTCGCGTGAGCGCATTCGCGACGACCTGTACGACTTCCTGATGGAGCCGATCCGGGACCGGCCGGGGGAGCAGCTGGAGCTGTGGGCCTGGTTCGCCGCGTACGACCACGTGGTGCTCGCCCAGCTCTGGGGCGCGATGCCGGCGCTGCCCCGAGAGATTCCCCGCTACACCAAGGAGCTGCGGCAGCTCTGGGACGACCGGGGCCGGCCGCCCCTGCCTGACGCGGACGCGGCCCGGCACGACGCTCTGGTCGATGCCCGGCACAATCTGGCCCGCTGGCGGGCGATGACCGCTCGTTGAGTGGTGGCCACGCCGCCGCAGGTTTTGACCGGTTCTGTCCCGGGCAACGGTTCGACCAGCCGAGCCGAGGGAGATAGCCATGAGCGACCAGCCCAGCAGCGCAGCGGAGGCACGCGCCCGGGTCACCGGCCTGGCCCGGGCCGCGCGCATCTGCATGCTCACCACTACTGCTCTGGACGGGCGGCAGGTGAGTCGACCGATGGCCCTCCAGGAGGCCGAGTTCGACGGCGAGTTGTGGTTCTTCGCCTACGCCGACTCGGCCAAGATCCGCCAGATCCGGGTGAACCCGGAGGTCAACGTCGCCTTCTCCGACCAGAAGCACAACGCGTGGGTGTCGATCTCCGGCACCGCCACCGAGGGGTTCGACCGGGCCCGGGCCGAGCGGCTGTGGAGCCCGCTGCTCAAGGCGTGGTTCCCCGACGGGCTGGACACCTCCGGTCTCACGCTGATCAAGGTGCACGCCAGCTCCGCCGAGTACTGGGACTCGCCGAACAGCACGGTGGTGAACCTGCTCGACTACGCGAGGGCCGCGGTCACCGGCCGGCCACCGAAGGTCGGCGAGAGCCACGAGGTGACCTACTGACCGGGGGTGGGTGCCCGGGGCGCGCTGTCGTCGTACTGGCGGGCCGACTACAGTTCGCAGTGACGGCCCGCCCCGGGCCGGCAACGGCGCCGATGGTCTGACCTGACACATACCCTGGGGCATATCGGGCTTTACCTGATGCTCCAGGAGGATGAGCGGATCATGCGTATCGGCGTGCTCACCGGCGGCGGCGACTGCCCCGGTCTCAACGCGGTCATCCGGGCGGTGGTCCGCAAGGGCGTCGCCACTTACGGTCACGAGTTCGTGGGCTTCCGGGACGGCTGGAAGGGCCCGCTCGAGGGTCTGTCCCGCCCGCTGGACATTGCCGACGTTCGCGGCATTCTGCCCCGCGGCGGCACCATCCTCGGCTCGTCCCGTACCAACCCGTTCAAGATCGAGAACGGCGTCGAGCGGATCAAGGACAACCTCGCCGCCCAGGGCGTGGACGCGCTGATCGCGATCGGCGGCGAGGACACCCTCGGCGTTGCCACCAAGCTCTACGAGCTGGGCGTGCACGTCGTCGGCGTGCCGAAGACGATCGACAACGACCTCGGCGCCACCGACTACACCTTCGGCTTCGACACCGCTGTCAACATCGCGATGGAGGCCATCGACCGGCTGCACACCACAGCGGAGAGCCACCACCGCACCCTGGTCGTCGAGGTGATGGGCCGGCACGCCGGCTGGATCGCCCTGCACGCCGGCCTGGCCGGCGGCGCCAACGTGATCCTGCTACCCGAGCGTCAGTTCGACGTCGAGCAGGTGGCCGGCTACGTCGAGAAGCGCTTCCAGCACCAGTACGCCCCGATCGTCGTGGTCGCCGAGGGCGCCCAGCCGCTCGACGGCCAGATGGTCCTCGCCAACCAGGAGCTCGACTCGTTCGGCCACGTCCGCCTCGGCGGCATCGGCCAGTGGCTCGCCGAGCAGCTGGAGGCCAAGACCGGCAAGGAGGCCCGCACCGTGGTGCTGGGCCACATCCAGCGCGGTGGCACCCCGACCGCCTTCGACCGGGTGCTCGCCACCCGCCTGGGCCTGCAGGCCATCGACGCCGTCAACGACGGCGACTGGGGCAAGATGGTCGCGATGCAGAGCACCGACATCGTCCGGGTGCCCCTCGCCGAGGCCACCCGCGAGCTGAAGACCGTGCCGCTGGAGCGGTACGCCGAGGCCGAGGTGTTCTTCGGCAGCTGATCGATCGTCGGCGGCGCGGCGGGCCTGCGGGTCCGCCGCGCCGCGACCCGATGCGAGGGGGTACGGGCCGACATGTCCGCCGGAGTGCACACTGTCGCGGTGATCGGCGCGGGCAAGATCGGTGAGCTGATGCTCTCCGGGCTGCTGCGCTCAGGATGGCCGGTGGACCGGCTGCTGGCCACCGCCCGCCGACCCGCTCGCGCGGAGGAGTTGTCCGCCCGGTACGGCGTACGGGTGGTCGACAACCTCACCGCTGTGGACGAGGCCGCTGTGCTCGCGGTCTCGGTCAAGCCGCAGGACGCCGCCGCGCTCCTCGACGAGATCGGCCCCAAGGTGCCGGCCGACAAGCTCGTCATCTCGCTCTGCGCGGGGCTGCCTACCAGCTTCTTCAGCCGCCGGTTGCCCGAGGGCACCCCGGTGGTGCGGGTGATGACGAACACCCCGGCGCTGGTCGACGAGGCGATGACCGCGATCTCCGCCGGCGCGCACGCCACCGGGGCGCACCTCACGCTTGCCGAGGAGATGTTCAAGCCGCTCGGCCAGACGATCCGGGTGCCCGAGTCGCAGCAGGACGCCGTCACCGCGCTCTCCGGCTCCGGCCCGGCCTACTTCTACCTGCTGGTCGAAGCCATGATCGACGCGGGGATCCTGCTCGGGCTGCCCCGTCAGGTGGCGCACGAGTTGATCGTGCAGACGGCGATCGGGTCGGCGGTGATGCTGCGCGACTCCGGCGAGCACCCGGTCAAGCTGCGCGAGGCGGTCACCTCGCCGGCCGGCACCACCATCTCCGCGATTCGTGAGCTGGAGAAGCACGGCGTACGCGCGGCGCTGCTCGCCGCGCTGGAGGCCGCCCGGGATCGCGCCCGCGAGCTGGCGGCACAGGCCGACTGAGCGGTCGGGGCGCGTCGCGGGGCCGTGTGTGCCGCATACTGGCTCGGTGTTCACACTTGCCCAGGCCCGGCACCTGGTGGCCACCCTGCAACCGCGCGTCGACGAGTTGATCCGGGTCCGGGCCGACCTGGCCGAGCTGCGCGTCGACCTGGCCGACCACGGCGTGAGCGCGCTCGGCGGGCTGGCCGAGGTCAAGGCACTGGAAGCTCGACTGCACGCCGTCGTCGACGAGCTGCACCAGCACGACATCCAGGTCAAGGGCATCGCCCCGGTGCTGCTCGACTTCCCCGGCGAGCGGGCCGGCCGCGCCGTGCTCTGGTGCTGGCTGGAGGGCGACTCCGACGTGCGCTGGTACCACCGGGCCGAGTGCGGCTTCGCCGGCCGCCGTCCCCTCTGACTCAGCCTGCGGCGGACGTCGGCAGGACCGGGTCGGGGGCCTCGGTCACCGCGAACACCACCACGTTGTCGACGTAGTGGCCCCGCCGCCGGTCGAAGTCGCCCCCGCAGGTGACCAGGCGCAGCTCCGCCCCGGGCGTCGGGCCGTAGACCACGGCAGTCGGAAACTGGTCCTTGCGGGTACGCAGCGACCCGGTCACCCGGAACGGCAACCGCTGCCCGCCGCGCCACACCTCCACCAGGTCCCCGGGCCGTAGCTCGCCGAGCCGGGCGAAGACCGCCGGGCCGCGTCGTGAGTCCAGGTGCCCGGCGAGTACCGCCGGACCGGTGTCGCCCGGGGCCGGGCCGCCGCCGTACCAGCCAGCGGTGTGGAAGTCGGTCGGCGGAATCAGCACGCCAGCGCGGTCCAGACCCAGCACGGTGAGCGGTGAGTCGACGTCGATGCGCGGTACGCGTACCCGCGTGGGTGGACCGTGTGGCGTGGGCGCGGCGGCCACCGACGGGCAGTCGTCGCCGCAGCCGGGGTGCCAGGCCGCCACCGGCGGTGGCGAGCCGGTGGTGGCCAGCCCGACCCCGGTGCCGGCGGCCAGGCAGACCGCCGCGCCGGCCGCGACCAGCGCGGCCAGCGGTATCCGGCGCTCACGGTGCCGCCGGATCGACGGGTCCGGCCCGGCGCTCACCAGGTGGTGCGCGCCGCCGGCGCCAGAGCAGCAGGGCCACCGCGCCGGCCGCCGCGGCCAGACCGCCGGCCACCACTGGGTACGCGTCGAGCCCGGCTCCGGCGGTGCCACCGGCGCCGGTGTCCACCCCGCCGGCCGGCACGACGGTGCCGCCCTCGGCGTCGCGGCGCAGCTCGGCGGTGAGCCCGCCCTGTTTCGCGTCGAGCACCAGCAGCGAGTAGACCGCGCCGCCGGTGAGCCGCACCTCGGCGTCGGTGCTCGGCCCGCCGGCGCCCGTCAGCTTCAGCCGCCAACTGCCCGGCTCGACCTGCTGGTAGTCGGTAGTGGTGGCGAACTGCACCCCGTCGGCGATCATCGGGCCGTCGGCGGCGGCCACGTCGAGCACCGGGGTCCGCACCGACGCCTGCACGACCCGCACCTTGGCGCGGCCGTCGGTGGGGGCGCTGAGATCGTCGGTGAGCACCCGCAGGCCGAGGTCGGCGTGCCGGCCGACACCGGCCACAGTGAAGGCGTTCCCGCTGGTCACCGCGACCTCGGTGGTGAGCACCGGGGGGTCGCTGGCGGGGGCGCCGGCCTCGCGCATGGCCACCGCGTACCGGCCCGGCGCTAGTTCCAGGTAGTCGGAGACCACGCCGTAACCGACCCCGGGGAAGACCTGCGGCTTCGCAGCGCCCGGCGCGGCCAGGTAGACGTCCACCGCCGGGGTGTCCGGGGAGAGGTGCGCGAGTCGGACGTATCCGACGGTGTCCGCGCCGGTCGCGGCGTTGGCCGGAATCGGAACGGCGGCGGTGGCGAGGGCGGTGCCGAGCAGGAGCGCGCCGGAGCCGGCCAGCAGCCGGCGGGGCACGGTACGGAGCGTGTGCATGTCGCCTCCGGGGGGCACGTTCGGTGAGCGGGTGGCAACCCAGAGAACAGGGTCCCGTGAACAGGACTGTGGCGCAAGTTGCCACAGCGATGTTTTTGTCAGCTGTCGCTACCGATCGCGGAGGGCGACAAGCCCGAACAGGTCAGGGACTCCGTCCGGGCCCGCCTCGACGACCCGGACCAGCCGCAGGCCGACGACCACCGTCGCGTTGACCAGGTCGGCGAGGGGGAGATGCCAGGCACCCACCCGTACCCGCACGCCGTTGGCGTTCCAACTGTCGAAGCTGCGCGACCGGTCGGCGTACCGCTCGTCGACGACGACACGCGGATGCTGACCCCAGTCGGCGAACGCGCCCACGAAACACGGGTGCACACCCACGTGCACGAAACGTCCCCCGGGACGCAGCACACGGGCGACCTCGCGCACCACGGCCGGGTAGTCGGGCAGGTCGGTGCTGGCCAGCACGCACATCGCGGCCGGCAGCGACGCGTCGGCGACCGGCAGGGCACCCGCGTCACCCCTGACCACCGGCAACCGCCCTCGCGCGTGCCGCAACTGCCCGCCGGACAGGTCAACGCCCACCGGCGTCCAACCCAGACCCGCCGGCACCGAGGCGTGCGCACCGGTACCGCAGCAGATGTCGAGGCAGGGACCATCGCCCGCGCCGAGCAGGTCCGCCACCGTCGCGTGCACCCGCCGCAGATAGTCGCCGCCGCCGGAGATGAAGCCCTCGTACCAGTCCGCGTGGGCGTCGTACGCCGGGCTGCTCGCCGTTCTCATTCGTTGAGGCTACGAATCGACATCCAACCCGCGGCACCCGTTCTCCCGACGGCAGACATGGAGCTGGCCCGGGGCGTTTGCGTTCGCTCACGAACGGCTAATGGGCAGCAATGGTGACGGAGGTCGATGCAGAGGGCATCCGATTCCGGCGGTCCCGCAGGCGGGTGCTGGCCCGGGTGGCCTGCGCGGGGCTGGTGGTCCTGCCGGCCTTCGCGTTGCTCAGCGTCGCGTTCGGTAACCCCTGGTACTCCCCGCTTCCGCACGGGCCGATACTTCTGCTGGCGGCGGTCCGCTTCCCCGCGCAACTAGGGCGTCAGGCTGGGCTGCCGCTTCGGTTGACCCGCGACTTTCTCGAACTGACAGTGCCTGGCGGCGCGACGGTCCAGGTCGACTGGCCCGACCTGACCCGAGTCGAGGTACTGGGCCGGATCAGCCCAACCCTGGTCGTGGACATCGCCGATCGGGATCGGACCCGGCCGGTGTTGGACCGTTGGGAATGGGGCCGGGTGGGCCTCTGGAACAGGGCCCGCAGGCGGAGCCCGCAAGAGATCCACGTGTCAGTGGTCGCCACCACGCCGAACGTCCACCGACTGCGCACCGAACTGGCGCGCCGGGTGGCCCGCGTCGCCGACGAGCCGTCACCCGACCCTACGACCTGACCCGGCCGAAGCGCCGCGTCTGCCGTTACGGGGCCCACACGGACCAAGACGGTCGCCTATTCTCGGGCGATGCGGGATCGCCGGGTGGCGCTGGCGTGGGCGGCCTTCGTCGTCGTCGCGCTGGTGTCCTGTGTGCTCGTTCTACGCCGTCCGGATCGCCTATCCGACCTGCACATCTACCACGGTGCGCTGTCCGACCTGAACGCCGGCAAGCCGCTGTACGGATATGTGGCGGAGAACGGCGGCCCGTTCACCTATCCGCCGTTCGCCGCTCTCGTGCTGTGGCCGATCACCGCCGTCAGCGAGGGCGTACTCCAGGGGATCTGGCTGGTGGCGACGTGCGCGGCGGTCGTCGCCATCGCCGGGTCGGTGGGTGTCGCGCTGACCACCCGACGTTCCCGGCGCCCGCTCGTCGTGGCGCTGGCGGCCACCGCGCTGATGCTGTCCGCGCCGGTGCAGAGCAACCTACGCTTCGGGCAGGTCAGCATCTTCATCGTGCTGATGGCCCTTCTCGACGGGCTGGGCGTCGTCCCACCCCGACTGCGCGGAACGCTGGTCGGGGTGGCCGCGGCGATCAAGCTCACCCCGCTGCTGTTCGTGGTCTACTTCCTCGCCGTCGGGCGCTACCGGGACGCCGGCCGGTCGGCGGCCACGTTCGTGGCCTGCGCGGGGCTCGCCGCGATCGTGCTGCCCTCGGAGAGTTGGTCCTACTGGACCGAGACCGTGCGACAGACCTCGCGCATCGGCAATCTGTCCTCGTTGGGCAACCAGTCAGTGCACGGAATGTTGCTACGCGTCGGCGTCGAAGAGGCGGCGCTGCCAGTGCTCTGGGCCGGCATGGTGGCACTGATCTGCGGGGCGGCACTGCTGCGGGCCCGACAGTTGACGCGGCAGGGCCGACCCGGGCACGCCGCCGTCCTCGTCGGCTGCGCCACAGTGGCCGCGTCCCCGGTGTCCTGGACCCACCACCAGGTGTGGCCGGTGCTCGCCGCGATGCTGCTGGTCGGCGCGTCCGGCGTCACCCAGCGGGCCGCCGGCACGGCGCTGCTCGCCGCCATGGTCGTCTCGTTGGGCGCGGTGCTCAGCCCGATCTCGACGCGGCCGGGGGTGCAGTTCCTCTTCGAGAACGCCCGTGCCGTCGGGGTGTGCGTCCTGTGCCTCGTCGGTTTCGGCGGTGTCGCCGTCGCCGCCCACCGTACGAGCAGACGACCGGCCGCCGGCCGTGCCTGGCTGCGGGTGGGCGTCACGGCCACGGTGGCGGTCGCGTTCTTCGCCGTGCAGCCGCTGCCGGCCGGAGCCGACCCCACCTTCAAGGCGTACACCCTCGACGACGTGGTCAACCCGCGATACTTCTTCGTCTGCCGTGGTCCGGCCGAATGCGCCGCCTACGCCACCGACGTGCCGGTCACCTTCGGCACCCGCGCCGAGAAGACCAAGGTCCGGGTCAACGGCGTGGTCTCCCCGCAGGTGACCCGCCTGGAGTACTACTCCGCACCGGGTGGAGCACCCAGGGCCATCCCGCTGCTCGCCGCGTACCCGGGTTCGCGTACCTTCTCGTTCCGGTCAGCGACGATGGCCCACGGTCGGCTCGTCGCGTACGCCTCGGACGGGCAGCAGATCGCCAGCTACGACGACGAACTCGCCGCCGCCCTCCGTACGACCACCCGGTAGGAGGTTGGACGAGGTGTCAGACGGTGTACGGGTCCATGCGCCTAGGTCTCGGGGCGACAGGACCTGGGTCGACCTGGTCACGAATCCGCAGGGCCTCCGGGAGATTTTTCCGGAAGGGCCTCCGTCACTGAGTGGGGTCAGCCTGCACGGGTTGGTCGTCGAGCGTGAGGGACCTACTCTTCGGCTCAGACTGGACCTGCCCGCCTACCCGGCCAACCCGCCAGCCAAATGGCTTCGCGCCGGATTCAACACGGTTCAGGTCGAACTTCTCTTCGGCGGCGTCAGTGAGCTGCGGCTGGTCGGCATCTCCACCGAACTGGTCGCCGACCTGGAGATTCGAGCCGCAAGCGGGGTGAGCCTCGACGTTCGCTCCGCGTCGATGGTCGTATCGGCGTTCGCGGCTTCGGTCACGGTGTCCGAGCTGGTGGCGTACACGGACAGACAGTGGGCGGGAAGCTGACCGTTAGGCGGCTCGCCGCCGCCCTCCGTACGACCACCCGGTAGGTGATCGCCGGCTGGGCGGCGGCTGGCCTTGCTCAGCGGGTGGCGGCGGCCAGGGCGGCGCGCACCTTCGCGGCGTCGCCCGGGGCCGGGTGCTCCCAGTCGGTCGGGCTGGCGGAGTAGAGCGTGCCGTACGCCGGGGTGTCCGGCTGGTAGCGCCACCCCTCGGCCAGCGGGCCGACGTCCACCGCGTCGTAGCCGATCCGGTCCAGGAAGGCGGTCACCTCGGCCTTCGCGGCGGCGTCGTCGCCGGCGAGCGCGAGGGCGCTGCGGTCGGCCGCACCGGTTGGCCGGGGGAGGGCGGCCAGGCCCTTGAAGTTGATGTTGTTGAACACCTTGACCACCCGCGAGTCCGGCAGGTGGCGCTGGAGCAACTCGCTGCTGGTGGTCTCGCCGGAGTCCAGCTCCGGGAAGGTGCCATCACGCTGCGGGTAGTAGTTGTTGGTGTCGAGAACGACCTTGCCGGCCAGCGGTTCCACTGGCACCGCGCGGTACGCCTTCAGCGGCACACTGACCATCACCAGGTCACCGACCTGCGCCGCGTCCTGCGTGGTGCCGGCGCTGGCGTGCTCGCCCAGGGTCTCCACCAGGTCGGTGAGGGTCTCCGGGCCCCGCGAGTTGCTCAGCACCACGTCGTAGCCGGCGTCGACGGCCAGCCGGGCCACGGTGCCGCCGATGTTGCCACTGCCGATCAGTCCCACAGTTGTCATGCTCGTTCCCAACTTCGTTCACCCACGACGCATTCCCGACTAAACTGGTGGGTTATTCCGATTGCCCGCTGCCAGGTAGCTGCGCAGGCTGCTCGCGACCTTCGCCGTCGCGGCGAGTGCCTGGTGGCGGGCGAGCCCGTCCTGCACAACGTACTGCTCGCGCTGGTCGCCGACCGGCTCTCCGGGGACGTGCCACTCTCCGGTGGCGAGCGGTTCGGGCGGGTGGTCGATGTGGACCGCCGGTCGTCCTGCGATGCCGGCCCCCGGCAAGATCGCGCCCGATCCGGGATGTAGTGGCATCCGACAGTTGGCAGGCCACTGCATCCATGTTCGAGCGTGATCAAGGCGGTCCGGTGGAGCGCCCGGGCGTCAGGAGGTGGGGAGGGTCTTCTCGATGGCCGCGCGCAGGTCGTCGGAGTCGGGCGCGACAGTGGGGGCGAAGCGGGCGGCGACCGAGCCGTCCGGGGCCACCAGGAACTTCTCGAAGTTCCAGCGCACGTCACCGGTGTGCCCGTCGGCGTCCGGGGTGTCCACGAGCGCGGCGTAGAGCGGGTGCCGGTCGGGGCCGTTGACGTCGACCTTCTCGGTCAACGGGAAAGTGACGCCGTAGTTGACCTGGCAGAATTCGCTGATCTCGGCGGCGCTGCCCGGCTCCTGCCCGGCGAACTGGTTGCACGGCACGCCGAGCACCACGAGGCCCCGGTCGGCGTAGGAGTCGGCGAGCGTCTGGAGGCCGGCGTACTGCGGGGTGAGGCCGCAGCGGGAGGCCACGTTGACGACCAGCAACGCCTTGCCGCGGTGGCGGGCCAGGTCGGCGGGGCCGCCGTTGAGGGCGTCGATCGGGATGTCGAAGACGGTCATGGGCCGAGGCTACGCGCCGGCCGGGTGTCGACCCGGGGTGGGCGCAGCGTACGCACTCCGTGCACCAGGAGAAATCGAAACATGCGCATCTTGACGAACTGATGACGGCGTGAGTACCGTCTCACCATCTCTTTTGGAAAGTTTCCTAACAGTTCGGGAGACGCCTCATGAAAAGATCGCTCCGCCGGGCCCTCTGGGCCGGTGCCGTGGTCGCCGTGACCGTCGCAGCGGTGCCGGTGACCACCGCGTTCGGCGCCGGCACTGTCACCACCACCTTCACCAAGGCGCAGGACTGGGGGACCGGTCACGAGACGAGGGTGACCGTCACCAACGGCTCCAGCGCCACCGTCACCACCTGGCGCATCGAGTTCGACCTGCCGTCGGGCACCACCATCAGCAGCGCGTGGGACGCCGACGTCACCAGCAGCGGCAACCACTACGTCGCGGTCAAGAAGAGCTGGGCCGGCGGCATCGCCCCCGGCGCCTCGTTCAGCTGGGGCTACAACGGCAGCGGCGCCTACAAGGCACCACTGAACTGCACCATCAACGGTGCCGCGTGCGGCGGCGGGACGACCCCGCCGACCACCACTCCGCCGACCACCACCCCACCGACGACGACGCCGCCCACCACCCCTCCGCCCACCACGCCACCGCCGACCACCAACCCGCCGAACCCGGGCGGCAAGAAGATCGTCGGTTACTTCGCCGAGTGGGGCGTCTACGGGCGCAACTACCACGTCAAGAACATCCAGACCAGCGGCTCGGCCGCCAAGCTGACCCACATCCTGTACGCCTTCGGCAACACCACCGGTGGCCGGTGTGCCATCGGTGACAGCTACGCCGACTACGAGAAGGCGTACACGGCTGCGGAGAGCGTGGACGGCGTCGCCGACACGTGGGACCAGCCGCTGCGCGGCAGCTTCAACCAGTTGCGCAAGCTCAAGCAGCTGAACCCGCACCTCAAGGTGATCTGGTCGTTCGGTGGCTGGACCTGGTCCGGTGGCTTCACCCAGGCCGCGCAGAACCCGGCCGCGTTCGCCGAGAGCTGCTACAACCTGGTCGAGGACCCGCGCTGGGCGGACGTCTTCGACGGCATCGACGTCGACTGGGAGTACCCGAACGCCTGCGGTCTGACCTGTGACACCAGCGGCCCGAACGCGTTCAAGAACGTGATCAGCGCGTTGCGGTCGAAGTTCGGGTCCAGCGCCCTGGTCACCGCGGCCATCACCGCGGACGGCAGCAACGGCGGCAAGATCGATGCCACCGACTACGCCGGCGCCATCGGCAACCTCAACTGGCTGATGCCGATGACCTACGACTACTTCGGCGCCTTCGCCGCACAGGGTCCGACGGCACCGCACTCCCCGCTCACCTCGTACACCGGCATCCCGCAGCAGGGCTTCAACTCCGACGCGGCGATCCAGAAGCTCAAGAGCAAGGGCGTCCCGGCCAACAAGCTGCTGCTCGGCATCGGTTTCTACGGTCGGGGCTGGACCGGTGTCACCCAGGCCGCTCCGGGTGGCAGCGCCACCGGCGCGGCGCCGGGCACCTACGAGGCCGGCATCGAGGACTACAAGGTCCTCAAGAACACCTGCCCGGCCACCGGCACGATCGCCGGCACCGCGTACGCCAAGTGCGGCAGCAACTGGTGGAGCTACGACACCCCGTCGACCATCAACGGCAAGATGACGTACGCGAACAACCAGGGCCTCGGTGGCGCGTTCTTCTGGGAGCTCTCCGGTGACACGAGCAACGGCGAGCTCATCGGCGCCATCAAGGGCGGTCTCGGCTGAGCCGAGGGCCGACGCACCACCCACACGGCGGGAAGGGGCCCGCACCGTCCCTTCCCGCCCGTGACACAGCGGCCCGGCCGACGCCCAGCGTCGACCGGGCCGCCGCCATTGGGCTCGGTCAGCCGGATGTGGCAGACTCGCGGCTCGGCACGTCTCGATCTCACCGCCGACGGAGGTGATCATGCGCCCGACGCACCGCAGGCTCGCGGCGACCGCCGCCGGGCTGATGCTGCTGCCGGTCGCCCTCATCGGTTGCGGGATCGGCGACAAGGACGAGGAGAAGTCCGCCGCCAAGCCCGCCCGAGCCCCCGCCGACGAGGCCGCCACCCGCTCCCGTGAGCGCGTGCAGGCGTACCTCGACGCGATGGCGGCCAAGGACGTCGCCGCCGGCCGTAGCCAGCTCTGCGCTCTGCTGCACGACGGCTTCGACCTGGGCGCCACCGGCCCCAACGGTGACTTCGCCGATCACTTCCAGGTGCCGGAAGCGGCCATCACGGACATCCGGTCCGGTCCGCTCGGGCAGGAAGTCCGCGTCTCGGTCTCGGTCGCGGTCGGCAAGCGCACCGTCGTCCGGCCACTGGTCTTCACCGTCACCCGGGACGGCAGCGACTGGTGCATCGCCGCCGAAGCGCCGGGTGAGCCGGCCGCCCCGACGCCGGCCGGCGTCGCCCCTACCCCCGCGTCCTGACCAGCGCCCGGCAGATTGATCTCCCATCTGCCGGAACCGTCCCCCTCGCCGCCCGGTCACCCCGACCGTCGCCGTACGCTTTCTGTCATGCGCCATGAGTGGCATCAGCTGAGCCATCCCGCGGTGGGCAGCCCGGGCCTGCAGACCAGCCGACCGACCATCGACTCCGCCGAGGACGCCGCGCTCGGTCTGGACCGATGGCGGGAGCTGCCCCGCGAGCAGGTCCCGCCGTGGTCCGACCCGGCTGCCGTGGCGGCGGTCTGCAAGGTCCTCGACACCGTGCCGTCGGTCGTCGCGCCCTACGAGGTGGACCAGCTCCGGCAGAAGCTCGCCCTGGTCTGCGAGGGCAAGGCCTTCCTGCTGCAGGGTGGTGACTGCGCCGAGACGTTCGTGGACAACACCGAGAGCCACCTGCTGGCCAACGCCCGCACCCTGCTCCAGATGGCGATCGTGCTCACCTACGGCGCGTCGCTGCCGGTGGTCAAGGTCGCCCGGGTCGCCGGGCAGTACACGAAGCCCCGCTCGCTGCCGACCGACGCCCGCGGCCTGCCCGCGTACCGCGGCGACATGATCAACTCGCTGGAGGCCGACCCGGCCGCCCGGGTCGCCGACCCGCAACGCATGATCCGCGCGTACGCCAACTCGGCGGCGGCGATGAACATGCTCCGGGCGTACCTCGCCGGCGGGCTGGCCGACCTGCACGCCGTACACGACTGGAACAAGGGCTTCGTGAAGAACTCCCCGGCGGGGGAGCGTTACGAGGCGATCGCCCGGGAGATCGACCGGGCGCTGGCCTTCATCCGGGCCTGCGGCATGACCGACGACGAGGCGCTGCGCACCGTCACGCTCTACTGCTCCCACGAGGCCCTGGCCCTGGAGTACGACCGGGCGCTCACCCGGGTCTCCGACCGTCGGGCGTACGGGCTCTCCGGGCACTTCCTGTGGATTGGCGAGCGCACCCGGCAGATCAGCGGGGCGCACATCGACTTCATCTCCCGGATCGCCAACCCGATCGGGGTCAAGCTCGGCCCGACCACCTCCCCGGACGAGGCGATCGAGTTGTGCGAGAAGCTCAACCCGGACAACATCCCCGGCCGGCTCACACTGATCAGCCGGATGGGCAACCACCGGGTACGCGACGCGCTGCCGCCGATCGTCGCCAAGGTCACCGCCGCCGGGGCCAAGGTGGTCTGGCAGTGCGACCCGATGCACGGCAACACGCACGAGTCGTCGAACGGCTACAAGACCCGGCACTTCGACCGCATCGTCGACGAGGTGCTCGGCTACTTCGAGGTGCACCGGGGGCTGGACACCCACCCCGGCGGCCTGCACGTCGAGTTGACCGGCGAGGACGTCACCGAGTGCCTCGGCGGCGCCCAGGGGATCGAGGATCTCGACCTGCCCGACCGGTACGAGACCGCCTGCGACCCGCGTCTGAACACCCAGCAGTCGTTGGAGTTGGCCTTCCTCGTAGCGGAGATGCTGCGGGGCTGAGCTTGCGAGCCCGCAGCCGGCAAGTCAGAGGATGACAATGGCTGACGTGGGGAGCGAGCTTGCGAGCCCGCAGTCGGCAGTTGAAAGGATGACAGTGCCTGATCTGTTCGTGGACCTGCGGTCCGACACGGTGACCCGACCCACCGCCGGGATGCGGGAGGCGATGGCCGCCGCCGAGGTCGGTGACGACGTCTACGGCGAGGACCCGAGCGTCAACGCGCTGGAGGCCGAGGTCGCCGCGTTGTTCGGACACGAGGCGGCGCTGTTCGCCCCGAGTGGTTCGATGGCGAACCAGATCGCCCTGCAACTGCTGGTGTCGCCCGGCGACGAGTTGCTCTGCGATGCCGACGCGCACGTGGTCACGTACGAGATCGGCGCCGCGGCCGCGTACGGCGGGATCTCCTCGCGGACCTGGCCCGCCGTGGGCGCGGACATCGACCCGGAGATGGTGGCCGGGATGATCCGGCCGGACGGTTACTTCGCCGTCCCCACCCGCGCGGTCGCCGTCGAGCAGACCCACAATCGCGGCGGCGGCGGGGTGATTCCGCTGGCGACCCTGCGGGATCTGCGCGGGGTCGCTGACGAGGCGGGGGTCGCACTGCACTGTGACGGCGCCCGGATCTGGCACGCGCACGTCGCCGACCAGGTGCCGCTGATCGAGTACGGCCGGCTCTTCGACACGCTGTCGGTATGCCTCTCCAAGGGCCTCGGCGCGCCGGTCGGTTCGCTGGTGATCGGCAGCGCGGAGAAGATCGAACGTGCCCGGCTGATCCGCAAGCGGATGGGCGGGGGCATGCGCCAGGCCGGCATTCTCGCCGCCGCCGGCCGGTACGCGCTCGCGCACCACATCGACAGGTTGGCCGACGACCACGCGAAGGCGGCCCGGCTCGCCGAGGCGGTCGCGCCGTTCGGTGTGCTCGCCACCACGGTCCGTACCAACCTTGTCGCGCTGGATCTCACCAAGCACACCCTGGACGCGCGGGCGCTGGCCGCCGCGGCGCGGGCCGAGGGCGTACTGATCTCGGTGCTCGGCCCCCGTACCGCCCGCCTGGTCACCCACCTGGGCCTCAGCGACGCGGACGTCGACCGCGCCCTGGCAGCCCTACCCCGAATCCTCGCCGCAGCCTGAACCCCTGTTCACCTCGGTGATCAAGAGGTTCGCGTCAGATTCCGGTCGCCGGGTGACGCAAACCTCTTGATCAACGAGGTTGGGGTCAGGGGTGGGACAGGCGGGTGAGGGTGGCGATGTCGGCGGCGTGGCCCACGTGCTTCTCGCTGGGGGTTTCCACGACGGTCGGGACGCCAGCGGTCGCCGGGTGCGCCATCAGCTCGGCGAAGGCCGGCTCGCCGATGCTGCCCTTGCCGATGTTCTCGTGCCGATCCCGGGTGGAGCCGCACAGATCCTTCGAGTCGTTGGCGTGGACCAGCCGCAGCCGGTCCGCACCGACGGTGGCCACCAGGGTGTCCAGGGTCGCCGTCATGCCGCCCTCGGCCGCCAGGTCGTGGCCGGCCGCCCAGGCGTGGCAGGTGTCGAAGCAGACCCCGAGCATGGGGTGGCCGTCCACCGCGTCCAGGTAGGGGCCGAGCTGCTCCACCCGGGAGGCCAGTGACCGGCCACCGCCGGCGCTCGGCTCGACCAGCAACATCGGCCCACCAGCGTCGGCAGCCCAGTCGAGCAGCGGCAGCAACACTTCGCGGACCTGTCCCATCGCCGCCTCGGCGTGCCCCTCGTCCACCGAACTGCCCGCGTGGAACACCACCCCGCGCGCGCCGATCGCCACGCCCCGACGCAACGCGTGCGCCAGCGTCTCGGCCGACTTCTCGACAGTGGCCGGGGTGGGTGAGCCGAGGTTGACCAGCAGCGCGGCGTGGATGAACGCGGGAATGCCCCGCTCGGCGCAACCGTCGCGGAACAGCGCGTCCTGCACCGGGTCGCCGTTGGGCAGTGCCCAGCCTCGCGAGTTGGAGACGTAGACCTGCACCACCTGTGCACCGGTCGCGTCGGCGTACGGCAGGGCGGCCTTCGCCAGCCCACCCGAGGTCGGAGTGTGCGTGCCCACAGGGCGCGCGGGGATCGTCGGCATCAGAAGCACGTGAGGGTGACCGGGGTGCCGGGCGCCACCTGCGAATTCTCGCCCGGGAGCTGGATTCGGACCACGGCGTTCGGGTTGATCGCCATCGTCACCGGGAAGCCCTGACCCTCCAACGCCTGCTTGGCCTGCTGGCACGGCAGGTCGATCACCCGCGGCATGGCGACCAGCGGTGGCCCCTTGCTGACGTCCAGCTTGACCTCGGTGCCCTTCTCCACGCCAGCGCCATCGGCCGGGCTCTGGCCGAGGATCTCGTCCCTCGGTTTGTCGGAGTCCTTGTAGGTCTCCTTCAGCACCAGGTTGAGCTGGGCCAGGGTCGTCCGGGCGTCGGTCAGGCTCTTGCCCACCAGGTTCGGCACCGTCACCGGCGCCCTGCCACGGCTCAGAATGAGGGTGACCTTCGCACCGGGTTTGACCTCGGTGCCCACCTTGGGGGAGCTGTCCACCACGACCCCGGCCGGCAGGCTGTCGTCATAACGGGGGGTGCCCTTGGCCACCACCAGCTTCACGTTGACCAGGTCCGCCTCGGCGAGCTCGAACTCCTTGCCGATCACGTCCGGTACGGGGAAACGCTCCGGACCGAGGGAGAGGGTCAGGGTGATGGTGCCACCCTTGACGATCTTGGCAGCGGACGCCGGGCTCTGCTCCAGCACGCTGTCCTTCGGGGCCTTCTCATCGAAGCGCGGCTCAGCGTACGTGAGGAGGAGCCCGGAGCGGTCGGCCCGCGACTGCGCCTCGGCCTTGCTCAGGCTCACCAACTGCGGAGCGTCCGTGTAGCGGCCGACACCGAACCACCAACCCCCGATCGCGGCCACCAGGCCCAGCGTCACCACCACGGCCGCGACGGCCAGGCGGCCACGGGGGTTGCTCAGCACCGTGCTGCGCAGCGCGGCGAGCCGGGCGCCCAGGCCCTCCGCCGGCTCCGGGGCGGCCCGACGCCGCCCCGGCCCCTGGCTGCTGGCGCCCTCGGGCAGTCGTGCCCACGACGGGCGGTTGGGCGGCTGGACCGTCGCGACCATCATCGTCGGCTGGGAGAGCGACGGTGCGTCACTGATCGGGCGGAGCACGGCGGTGTGGCTGTTGGCGTCGCCCAGGCGATCCCGGGCCACCTGCACCTCGGCCAACAACGCGCCGGCGTCCGCGGGCCGGGCTCCCGGATCGCGGCGGGTGGCCCGCTGCACCAGGTCGTCGAGGACCGACGGGAGGCCCGGCACCAGCGTCGAGGGCGTCGGCACGTCCCGGTCGACGTGCTGCCAGGCGACGTCCACCGGGCGGTCCCCGTCGTACGGCACCCGACCGGTGAGCATCTCGAACAGCACGATGCCGGCCGAGTAGACGTCGGTGCGCGGATCGGCGCGGCCCTCGGTGACCAGCTCCGGGGCGACGTACGCCACGGTGGCCATCAGCTGGTTGCCCTGCTCCTCGTCGGCGCTCGCCTCGACCGCCCGGGCCAGCCCGAAGTCGGCCACCTTCACGACGCTGTCGACCAGGTTGGCGACGCCACCGGTAGGCGCCTCCGCGACCAGCACGTTCTCCGGTTTGACGTCGCGGTGCACGAGGCCGGCCCGGTGCGCGGCGGCGATCGCGGCGAGCATCTGCTCGGCGATGGCCAGTGCCTCGTCCGGGTTGAGCCGGCGTCGCTCGGCCAGCACGTCACGCAGCGTGCGACCCCGGACGTACTCCATCACCAGGTACGGAAGGCCGGCGTGCGTGCCCTGGTCGTAGACCGCCACCACGTTCGGGTGGGTCAGCCGGGCGATGGTCTTCGCCTCGTCGGTGAACCGGGCCACGAAGTTGGCGATCCGGGCCCGTGCCTCGCTGGCCTGGGTCGGGTGAATGATCTTGACAGCGACGGTGCGCTCAAGGCGTTCGTCGGTGGCGGTGTACACGGTCGCCATGCCACCACGGGCCACGCGACCGCGAATGCGGTAGCGCCCGTCGATCAGCGAGCCCAGCAACGTGTCGGCGACCTGAGTGTCCATCGGCAGGCAGTCTATGTGTCCAGAGGGTGAGGGATGAACAGGATGCTACAGCCGTATGCCGAACCGGGTCCGTCCCGCCGGGTTCCCCATCCCTTATCCGCTGGTCAGCGGCGATCAGGGAAGGGGGCGCAGATGGGTCGCCCGGGGTGCCGGTGGCCCGTCGCGGCGGCGGCGTGGCAGGGTGGTCGGGTGACCGAACCCGTACCCGACCAGGCCGCGCCCGGCCTGGAGCTCGCCGGCCCCACCGACCCGGCCGACTGGTTGACCCTGCCCGACGTCGCCGAACGCCTCGACGTGTCGATCAGCAAGGTGCACCAGATGATCCGTGACCGCGAGTTGTTGGCGGTCCGCCGCGACGGCGTCCGCCGGATCCCAGCGGACCTGGTCGCCAACCAGACAGTGCTCAAGCACCTGCCCGGCGTGCTCAATCTGCTCGCCGACAACGGCTACGACGACGAGGCTGTCCTGCGCTGGCTCTACGAGCCGGACGACACCCTCCCCGGCGCCACCCCCGCTGCCGCCCTCTCCGGCGACCAGGCCCGAGAGGTGAAACGCCGAGCCCAAGCCCAAGGCTTCTAACCCCGGCCCCGCCCCCCGGCCCTCCCGGACCCCGCCCCCCCGGACCCGGCCCCCGGACCCGGCCCCCCGCCTCGGTTGATCATGAAGTTATTGCCAGCCCGCTTGGCGTGTCGTGGCAATAACTTCATGATCAACGCCGGCGGGCGGGGGCGGGGGCGGGAGGAGGGTGGGGGTGGGGCAGGGTGGGGGGTTAGTCGGATCGGCGGGTTGCGACTATGGCCAGGTCTACCAGGGCTTGGCGGGCCTCGGTGTCGAGGCCGACGGCGGTCAGGGCGGCCAGGGCGGCGTCGGTGAGTGTGACGATCCGCTGTTCGGTACGGGCCAGCGCCCCGCTCCCCGAGATCACCTCGCGGAGCCGAGCCACCCCGTGCTCGTCCAGCTCCGGGTCGCCGAGCCGGCCGAGCAGCAGCTCGCGGCCCGCGTCGTCGGTGGCCTCCACGGTCGCCGCCACCAGGTAGGTGCGCTTGCCCTCGCGTAGATCGTCGCCGGCCGGTTTGCCGGTCAGCGACGGGTCGCCGAAGACCCCCAGCACGTCGTCGCGGAGCTGGAACGCCTCGCCCAGCGGCAGCCCGTACGCCGAGTAGGCCGTCCGCACGTCCTCCGGCGCGTCGGCCAGCGCGGCGCCGAGCAGCATCGGACGCTCGACGGTGTATTTCGCGGACTTGTACCGGGCGACCTTGCTGGCCCGCTCCACCGAGGTGTCCCCGGTGACCTGTGTGAGCACGTCGAGGTACTGCCCGACGGTGACCTCGGTGCGCATCTCGTCGAAGACCGGCCGGGCCCGGGCCAACGACCACAGGTCCAGGCCGGCGGAGTGCAGCAGCTCGTCCGACCAGACCAGGCACAGGTCACCGAGCAGGATGGCCGCGGCGTCGCCGAAACCGTCCGCGTCGCCGCCCCAGCCGGCCTCCCGATGCCGGGTGGCGAACCGTCGGTGTACCGCGGGCTCGCCGCGACGGGTGTCGGAACGGTCCATCAGGTCGTCGTGGATCAGGGCGCTGGCCTGGACGAATTCCAGTGCGGCCAGGGCGGTCAGCACCTGGTCGCCGTCCAGCCCGCCGGCTCCCCGGAACCCCCAGTACGCGAATGCGGGACGCAGCCGCTTGCCGCCGCCGAGCACGAACGCCTCGATCGCCTCGGCCACCGGACCCAGCGCGTCGTCCACGGCGGCGAGCCGGACCCGTTGGCCGGCCAGGAACTCGGTGAGAGCCTTGTCGACCCGCTGCCGCAGGCCGGCGCGGTCGACGGGGGACACGGGAGCAGCGTGGGTCACGCCCCGACGCTAGCCGGTCGCCCGTGCTCGTGCTCCACCGCCACGCGTAGTCCCGCCGGTGCGGCCGGGCCCCGTCCGCCTGGCCGGTCGCGCGCCGGCCGCCGTAGCGCGGCCCGGCCCGGTGGCCCGCGTCGAGCCGGCCCGACGGGTGGCCGCGGCAGCCTCGGCGAGCACCACCAGCGGCACGTCCAGGACGACGGCGAGCCAGCCGAGCCAGAACCCGCCCGGCACGCGACGCTGTCGTTCCCACCGGGAAATCTCGTGCCGACTGAGCGTCGGCACCCCGGCGGCGGCACACAACTCGGCGGCGGCTCGCTGTTGGCTCAAGCCCCGCTCCAGTCGGCACCGGGCCAGCAGCGGCCCGAGCTGCGCGGGGCGCGGCGATGCGAGCGGGATCATCTGTCCTCCTGGCGGGCGTCGGTGCGGTGACGACCCACCCGCCCGACCGGACGGGACCGGCGCCACCGCTCGGTTGCTGACCCCCGCGCGGGACCCGGGCCACCCCCGCCGCCCCTCCCGCACCGTCCCTTCCTACCTCGGAGGTACGACGCCTTTCCGCCGTCGGGTCGGGGAGCGCGGTGCGACATCGCCCGCCGGCTCACGACAGACCGGGCGACAGACCGAGCGACGCCGCCCCGGGCTCACGGCAGACCGGGGCGACACCGCCCACCGGACCGGCGACGCCGGCCGCTGGATGGGAAGGGCCTGGGTCCTGGTGCCATCGACCGCTAGAGTCGGGTCGTGGCGCTTGGTCTTCCCTCGACACTCCCCAATCCGCAGCCGGCGATCGGGGAGCTCATCCGTGAGCGCCAGCCGACCTTCTCGTTCGAGTTCTTCCCGCCCAAGACCGAGGCGGGGGAGCAGCTGCTCTGGCAGGCCATCCGCGAGTTGGAGTCGCTGCGCCCGTCGTTCGTGTCGATCACGTACGGGGCCGGCGGCTCGACCCGGGACACCACAGTGGCGGTGACCGAGCGGATCGCCACCGAGACCACTCTGCTGCCGATGGCCCACCTCACCGCGGTCAACCACTCCGTCGCCGAGCTGCGGCACGTGGTCGGTCGGCTCGCCGGGGTTGGGGTGCGCAACGTGCTGGCCGTTCGTGGTGACCCCCCGGGCAACCCGGGCGGTGAGTGGATCCGTCACCCCGAGGGCGTGGACTACGCCGAGGACCTGGTCCGGCTGGTGCGCGACGCCGGCGACTTCAGCGTCGGCGTGGCCGCCTTCCCGTACAAGCACCCGCGCTCGCCCGACGTGGCCACCGACACCGCCCAGTTCGTCCGCAAGTGTCGGGCCGGCGCGGAGTTCGCGGTCACCCAGATGTTCTTCGACGCCGACGACTACCTGCGGCTACGTGACCGGGTGGCCGCTGCCGGCTGTGACACCCCGATCCTGGCCGGCGTGATGCCGGTGACCCAGTTCAGCACCATCGAGCGGTCAGTGCAGCTGTCCGGTGCGCCGTTCCCACCGGCGTTGGCGGCCCGCTTCGAACGCGTCGCCGACGACCCGGACGCCGTCCGCCGGCTCGGCATCGAGCAGGCCAGCGAGATGTGCCGCCGCCTGCTGGACGAAGGCGTGCCGGGAATCCACTTCATCACCCTCAACCGGTCCACTGCGACCCGCGAGGTCTGGCAGAACCTGAAGGCCGGCGCCCGCGTGTGAACGATGCGCCTGCGACACCTGTTGCCCGGCACGACGGTTGATCCGTGGTGGGCACACAGCTGAACTGGGATCAGTACGCCACGGCGTGGGCGCGGTTGCACGGCGGGTTCGACCCGCGGGTCGCGGCGCCGGTGGTGCGCGCCTGGCTGCGATTCGCGTACCACGTCGGATATGTGCTGGGTCGGCTGCGGGTCAGCCCCACCGCGGTCACCGTGGCCGGGGTGCTGCTCTGCTTCTGCGTACCGTTGCTGGTGGGCCGGCCGGGGGACGGGCCGTTCCTCGGCGCGCTGTTCGTGCTGCTCGCCGCCGTGGCGGACAGCGTGGACGGCGCGGTGGCGGTCGCCACCGGCCGCACCACCCGGCTCGGCTACGTCTACGACTCGGTCGCCGACCGGCTCGGTGAGGTGGCGTGGCTGCTGGCCTTCTGGCTGGTGGGCGCGCCGGGTGGGCTGGTCGTCGCGGGCGGCGCGCTGTCCTGGTTGCACGAGTACGTCCGGGCGCGGGCGGTTGCCGCCGGCATGCGGGAGATCGGCGCGGTGACAGTGGGGGAACGCCCCACCCGGGTCTCGGTGGCGTTGGCCGGCCTGCTGGTTGCCGGGCTGGCCGGGCTGATCGAGCCGGACCTGGCCGCCGGCACCATCACCATGGCGACAGCGGTCTGGGTGCTGCTGGCTGGTTTCGGCCTGGGGCAACTGCTCTCCAGCATCCGCCGCGCACTGCTCGACGCCGACTGACCGGGCCAGCCCGACGCCGACCGAGACAGGCGCCAGCTGAGGGGGCCGAACAGGCGCCGGCCGGAGCAGGCCGGGTCTACCAGGCGGGGCCGATCTCGTCGGCGACGATCTGCGCGGAGAGGGTCACCATCGGCAACCCGCCGCCCGGGTGGGTGGAGCCACCCACCAGCCACAGCCCGTTCGCCGGGCCCCGGTTCGCCGGGCGGAGCAGCCCACCGGCGGTGCCGTAGATCGAGCCACCTGGCGCGCCGGTCGCCACGTCCAGGTCGGCCGGGGTGCGGATCTCGCGGAACAGCAGCCGGTCGCGCACGTCCACGCCGCGCCGCGCCAGCACGTCCAGGATCCGATCGGCGTACGCGTCGGCCAGCCCCGGGCGTCGCCAGTCGACAGCGCCCGCCGCGGTGCCCTGCCGGGCGGCGTTGACCAGCACGAACCACGCCTCGTGTCCGGCTGGGCGGACCATCGGGTCGTCGGCCACTGTGACGAACACCGCCGGGTCGGCCGCCGGCCGGGCCCGTACACCCCGCCCGGGGTCACCGAAGACCGCGTCGAACTCGGCGTCGTAGTCGGCCGGGAAGAAGACGTTGTGGTGGGCCACCCCGGTGCTGCCGGAGACGCCGAGCAGCAGCACGAAGCCGGCGAGGCTGCGGTCGGTCAGCGCGGCCAGCCGACGCGGGTGCGGCAGCAGGTCACGGTAGACGGTGAGCGCGTCCACGTTGGCCACCACCACGTCGGCGGGCACCGGGGTGGTGACGCCGGCGAGGCGTACCCCATGGACCCGGCCGCCGGTGGCGTCGATCCGGGTGACAGTGGTGTCGGTCTGCACTACCACGCCGAGGTCCAGGCAGCGGGTCAGCAGCGCGTCGGCGAGCGTGCCCAGCCCACCGCGCAGGTACCAGCCGCCGAAGGCCAACTCGGCGTAGGGGACCGCGACCAGCGCCGCCGGCGCCCGACGTGGGTCGGCGCCGGTGTAGGTGGCGTACCGGTCCAGCATCATCCGCAGCCGCGGGTCGGACAGGTGCCGGCGGCCCAGGCCGCGCAGGCTGCGGCCCGGGGCGATGGCGGCCAGGTCCCCGACGCGCCAGGCCAGCGACGCGAGGTCGCGGGGAGAGTCGACGGTACGACGCAGGATGTCCCGTGAGGAGGCCTGCCACACCCGCGCCGCCCGCCGCCACAGCCGCTGCCAGTCGGCTGCCGCCCGGTCACCGAACGCGGCCCCGATCCGGGCGGTGAACTCCGCCGGGTCGGCGCACGAGTCCAGGGTCGGGCCACCGTCGGGGAAGACGTGCCGGACGATCGGGTCCAGTGGGACGAGGTCCAGGTATTCGTCGAGCTTCGCCCCGGTCGCCTCGAACAGGTCGTGGAAGACCTCGGGCAGGGTGAGCAGGCTCGGCCCGGTGTCGAAGTGGAACGACCCGGCCGGGGTGTCGTGCGCGTACCGGCCGAGCTTGCCGCCGACAGTGTCGGCCCGCTCGAAGACGGTCACCTGGTGCCCGGTAGCGGCCAGCCGGGCGGCGGTGGCGAGGCCACCCACCCCGGCGCCGACGACCACGATCCGCGCCATGCCGCGTCCTCCCTAGCTGACCGGGCGGCCCCGCCAGGTCAGGCGGCGTCGCTTTCGCAGATGGTACGACCGCAGGGTCAGCCAACCGAGGACCACGACCGACACGGGGTGTGCGAGCGCGTCGGGCCACCACCGGCCACCGGTCGCGCGGGCGGTGAGCACCCGTCCGGCCACCCCGAGCACGTACGCGGCCAAGCCCACGGCGGCCACCCTCGGTGCGCCGGCCGCCGCACCCGTCAGCGCGATCAGTGGTGGGGCGGTGTAGAGCAGCAGCAGCGCCGCCACCACGGCTGCCGCCGCGCCCGGGTGCCCGAACGACGCCCAGAGCGACTTCGAGTACCCGTCGCGCAGTTGCGGCCAGTCGTCGTACATCCGGCAGGTGGCCAGCCGGGAGCCGTCGGCCAGGGCGATCCGCCCACCGGCCCGCTTGACCGCCCGGGCCAGCTCGACGTCCTCCAGGATCTTGTCGGCGACCGCGGCGTGCCCGCCGGCCGCGGTGTAGCCGGCCCGGTCCACCACCAGGAACTGCCCGCCCGCCGCGGCCAGCGACGGCCGCGACGAGCGCTCCATCGCGCGCAGCGGCAGAAAGGTCAGCCAGAGCCACTGCAACAGCGGCTGCACCAACCGGTCGCCGGCCGTCGCCACCACGATCCGGGGGTACGGCGACAGCAGCGTCGCCCGGGCCGCGCGCAACTCGGTGACGGCAGCGGCCACGGCGTGCGGGGCGAGCACCACGTCGGCGTCGACGAAGGCCAGCGCGGTGGCGTCCGGGTCGGCCCGGGTGGCCAGCTGCCAGCAGGCGTGCGGCTTGCCCAGCCAGCCCGGCGGTGGGGCGACCCCGGTGAGCAGCGTGACCCGGGGGTCGTCGCCGGCCACCGCGCGGACCACGTCGGCGGTGCCGTCGGTGGACCCGTCGTCGAGGACCACGACGCGCAGCCCGGGTACGCCGCGCTGGGCCAGCAGGGCGCGCAGGCAGGGCGTTACCCGGGTGGCCTCGTCGCGCAGCGGCAGCAGCACGGTGACGGGCTCGTCGACGTCGTCGGGCCGGTCGGTGGGTCGGCGCAGCCACCGGGTGGCGTTGAGCCAGGTGTGCCCGGTCAACGTGGCGACGGTGACGAGCAGGGCGAGCAGAACGGTCATCGGGTCGCGTCGACGCCGGGGCGGTGTGGCTGGGGATCCGCCGGCCGGAGGTGACTGTCGCGCCGGGCGCGGAGCACTGTCACCGCCAGGGGTACGGCGGTCACCGACATCCCGGCGGCGCCCCAGAGCGCCGAGGCGGGCAGGTCGAGGAAGACGGCGTGGGCCAGGATGCTGGAGAAGTACGTCCACAGGTAGAGCGCGACCATCGGGTCGTCCCGCCGGTCGGTGTGTTCGACTGCCGGCCCGGCCAGCGGGCGCAGCGCGCTCATCATCAGCACCGCGAAGAGCAGCCAGCCCAGGTAGTTGCTGATCGGGATGCCGGCCAGGCCGGGCAGGGCCGGGGTGGCGTCGCGCCAGACCCAGTAGCCCTCGGCCACCATCTGCGGGTCGAGGAAGAGGTCCCAGGCGGCCAGCCCCACGGTGGCCAGCGCGATCCGCCCCACCCAGCGACCCACCGTCGGCCCGCTGCCGCCGGCTGTCGACCCGCTGCCGCCGACCGTTGCGGCCCCGCCGCCGGTCAGTCGGACCGCTGCCAGCCAGGCCGGCCAGGCCATCCAGGTCCAGGCCAGCGGAATGATCAGTGGCACGCCGGCCAGCTTGGGGCCCAGCTCTCCGGAGTAGTCGTAGCTGCCGAACGGCACGCCGGTGGCCACCCCGATCGCCTCGATCGCGAACCCGCCGCCGGTCGCCACCGCGACCAGCGCCGCCGCCACCCGTGGGCCCCGGCTGAGCAGCGCGTGGCCGACCGAGAGCAGCCAACCGAGGACGACGGTGGCCACTGTGAGCCCGGCCCGGGTGGCGCCGGTGGTGAGCGGGTAGCAGATCTGGGCGAGCACCAGGACGGCGAGCAGCGTCCAGGAGATCCGCCGGGTCATGACGCCGGTGGCTCGAGCGGCAGATCCCGACCGAGTACGCCGAACGGTCGCTCGTCGCCGGGGAAGTGGAAGTCGCGCAGCACGTCGACGAAGCCGAACCGTCGGTACAGCCGCCACGCCCGCGAGGTCTGCTCGTCGGCCTCCGGGGTGGACAGCAGCACTGTGTCGCCCTCCGCCATGCCGAGCAGCGCGCGTAGCTGACCGGCGCCCAGGCCGTGCCCCTGCGCCGGTGGCCGGACGTGCAGCTCGACCACCTCGAAGCAGTGGGTGAGCCAGCGCGTGCGAGTTGGGGCGTCCAGCGCGCGGTGCACCTGGTCGTGCCACCACTGACCGGAGGCGCCCAGGTAGCCGTAGCCGAAGCCGGCGAGGTGACCCTCGCTGGTCAGGCTGGCGACCGCCCGGAAACCCGGCCGGCGGACGTGGGTGGCGATGTAACCGCGCCGGGCCTCCAACAGGTCGGTGCGGTACCCCATCGCCTCGCCGTAGACGGCCACCACGTCGTCCAGCCGCCGGACGAGATCGTCCGGCGTCCAGCGCACCAACCTCATGCCCGTCCACCCTTCACCGTTTCCGGGCCGCCGTCGGCGGCCCATCCGAGCACCGACCGGTCGCCGACCACGTCGCGCACCTCGAACCGGGCGAACAGCTCCTCGGCGTACCAGCCCGCGGTGGGGGTTCGCATGATCGCCGCCCGATGCTCCGGGTGACGGTACGCGAACGCCACCAGGTCCGTCGGGTCGCGCCACACGCTCACCGTGCCCTGCCAACCCAACGGGGCCTCTCCGACTCCGAACCGGGCCAGCATCCCGGGCGCGTCGCGCAGGGCGGCGGCCACCGGCGGGATCGCCCGCCAGAAGGTGGCCGCCCGGCGGGCCCGCAGCCGGGCCCGGGTCAGTGCCAGCACCGGGCCGGTGACTCGGCCGCCCGACGGGTCGCCGAACGGCCGCTGGCCGGACCACTCGCCCCGGCTGGTCAGCGGGCGGAGGTCGATTCGGGCCTGGGCGTGGGCGATGCGCGCCCAGGCCCGCCCGACCGGCGAGTCGTCGAAGCCGGCCGCCGCGGCGGGAAAGTCCCAGACGGTCAGCGCCGCCCACCGGGTCAGGTCGGCGTCCCGTGGCCCGAAGTCGGTGCCGGTCCCGGTGCCCAGCAGCTTGCCGAACCGAACGCCGGGGAGGGCCCGCAACCGGCGGGGGTCCACAGCCATCCGGGTCAGCGCCCGGGGCAGCGCGCCGGGGGAGGTCCGCCACACGTGCAGCGTGACCAGCTCCGGAGCCGCGCTGACGTCGCCGCTGGGCCCGCTGGTTCGCTCGCTCCGCTCGCTCACGCCACCTCGGCCGGGGTGCCGGCGGTGACCCGCAACAGCTCGGGGTAGGTGGTCGGGAAGACCGCCTGGGGTACGCCACCAGCGGCCCAGATCTCCGCGTACGCCGCCAGCGCCGTGTCCACCAGGGTGCGCAGTGGGTGCGGGTGCCCGAGTGGGGCGACCCCGCCGATCGGCTGCCCGGTGTGGGCCCGGACGAACTCCGGGGTGGCCCGGCGCAGTCGGGTGACGCCGATCGATGCCGCCAGGCCGGCGGTGTCGACCCGGTGTGCGCCGGAGGTGAGGACGAGCAGCGGGGTGTCGTCCGCGTCGAAGATCAGTGAGTTGGCGATCTGGCCGACCTCGACGCCGAGCGCCTCGGCGGCCGCCGCGGCGGTGTGCACCGCGTCGGGCAGCAGACGGACCATGCTGGGCTCACCGGCGCCGTCGAGAGTGCCGGCGGCGGTGAGCGCGTCCTGCACCGCCCGTACGTTCGGGTGTGGCTGCATCCCGCCATTCTTCCGGGTCCGCTGGTGGCCGGTTCAGCCGGCCGGCGCGCTCGGCGCGTCACACGTTGCATTTTCGTCGGAGGGGAGGTGTACTGTCAGCAGCAGTTAGAACGAGTGTTCGATTGCCTCGAACGCCCGTTCCAACCAGCCGGAGCGCGGCGTTTCGCGGCGCCACCTCCGGGCGGTGCGGCTCCGCGGGCCGCACCTGGGTTTCCGGGCAGTCGCGAGCCTGGTCCCAACAGGCAGGAGCGTTGCCCGCCGCCCACGACCCCCGGGCGGCGGGCGACGCACCCGCCGGTCCGCCGGCCGGGTGTGGTGTGGGGAAGCATCCACACCCGGCCGGCCACACCCGGTGCGTCTTCCTCCGCACCACCCCGACCTCGGCGTCTCGTCGGCGGCATCAGCCGCCGCGGTGACGTCTCGGCCACGTGGAGGAGAGACACCCATGCCGACCAACCCGGCTCAGGCACCGACGGTGCCGGCGCACGTGCTGCCGCACCGCACCCCCGCCCAACTCCTCACGTTGGCCCGCCGTGGGCTGGTCGAGGCCGGCCAGACCCGACCTGACGGTCTGCGCTACGCGGCTGCCCACCTGGCCGCCCTGCGCGCGGCGGCGGCCCTGCTCGCCGCCCGGGCCCGACCCGCGCCGAGTCGACGCAACCGGATCACCAGCGTCTGGGTTCTCCTCTGCGCCGTCGCTCCGGAGCTCGACGAGTGGTCCCGGTTCTTCGCCGCGGGGGCCAGCAAGCGCGCCGCCGCCGAGGCCGGCATCCCCCGGGTGGTCAGCGCCCGGGAGGCCGACGATCTGCTCCGCGCCGCCGAACAGTTCGTCACTGTGGTGGAAACCGCGCTCGGCGTGGCCCACCAACCGGCCCTGGACGGCCTCGCCGCCTGATCCCGCCTGCCACCGGCCGCCCTACCGGGGGGAGCCGGGCGGCCGGTGGCACGGCGTGCCGGTCCTGATCTGATCCACAGCAACGACGGGGGAGTTGGTCCAATGGCGGGCCGCATGGTGGTCGGTTCCGCCGCGCTGGCCGATCTGGTGCGCCCGGCGAGCGCATCCGACCCGGTCGGTGGCCACCGGGTGCTGCCGGTGGTGCCCGAGCTGACCGGTCTGCTGCCCAACCGGGGCCTGCGCCGGGGCAGCACCATAGCGGTCGCCGCCGGTCAGCCCCGCCGCAGCGGTGGCACCTCGCTGATGCTGGCCCTGCTCGCCGAGGCGTCCCGGGCCGGCTCGTGGTGCGCCGTGGTCGGGGTGCCGACGTTCGGCGCGGGCGCGGCGGCTGAGCTGGGCATCGCCCTGGACCGGCTGGCCCTGGTGCCGAACCCCGGCCCCGAGTGGGCCACAGTGGTCGCCGCGCTGATCGACGGGGTGGACGTCGTGGTCACCGCCGTGCCGGCCTCGGTCTCCGCCTCGGTCGCCACCCGGTTGGCCGCTCGGGCCCGGCAGCGCGGCAGCGTGCTCGTCCCGTACGGCCGGTGGGACGGCGCGGACGTGACGCTGCAGGTGGTCCGGGGAGTCTGGGAGGGTCTCGGGCTGGGCCGGGGGCGGTTGCGCCGCCGGGAGATCACCGTCTCGGCGCGCGGGCGCGGCGCGGCCGCCCGGCCCAAGGAGATCAAGGTCTGGCTCCCGGGGGACGAGCTGACCCGGGTGATCCCTCGTGCGCTGCCGTCGCCCGCGGGCCGATCGGCCGCGCCACTCGCGCTGGTCGGTCGGGGGTGACCGGCGCGCCGGCACGCACGCTGCTGCTGTGGTGCCCGGACTGGCCGGTGCTCGCCGCCGAGATCGTCGACGGGGTGCCGGCGACCGGCCCGGTCGCCGTGCTGCACGCCAATCGGGTGGTCGCCTGCTCCGAGCGGGCCCGCGCCGAGGGGGTGCGTCGAGGGCTGCGCAAGCGGGAGGCGCAGGGGCGCTGCCCGCAGCTCACCGTCGTGGAGTACGACCCCGGCCGGGACGCCCGTGCGTTCGAGCCGGTGGTCGCCGCGGTGGAGGAACTGGTAGCCGGCGTCGAGGTGGTCCGCCCGGGTGCCTGCGCGGTGGCCGCCCGGGGGCCGGGCCGTTACCTCGGTGGCGAGGAGGCGGCCGCTGAGCGGATCATCGAGCACGTGGCGCAGTCGTGCCTGGTGGAGAGCCAGGTCGGCATCGCCGACGGGGTGTTCGCGGCCGGGTTGGCCGCTCGCGCTGGCCGGGTGGTGGCACCGGGTGGGACACCGGAGTTCCTGGCCGGGTTGCCGGTCGAGGCGCTCGGCCGGTCGGCGCTGGCCGACCTACTGCGTCGGCTGGGGGTACGCACCCTCGGCGACTTCGCCGCCCTGCCGGCCGGCGACGTGCTGGCCCGGTTCGGGTTCGACGGTGCGCTGGCCCACCGGCTGGCCGCCGGGCGGGACCACCGCCCGCTCGCCGTCCGGCGGCCGCCGGCCGACCTGACGGTGACCGCGGAGCACGACGAGCCGATCGACCGGGTCGACGCGGCGGCGTTCGTGGCCCGGGCGCTGGCCGAGCGGCTGCACGAACGGTTGGCCGGGCACGGGCTGGCCTGCACCCGGCTCGGCATCGAGGCGGTGACCGAGCACGGGCAGGAGCTGCACCGGGTGTGGCGGCACGATGGCCTGCTCACCGCCGCGGCCATCGCCGACCGGGTGCGCTGGCAGCTCGACGGATGGCTCTCCGGCAGCAACGGCCGTGCCGGCGCCCGGCCGGCCCGACCAACGGCCGGCATCATCCGGCTGCGACTGATCCCGGACGGCGTGATCGCCCAGGCCGGTCTGCAGGCCGGCCTCTGGGGGGAGACCGGCGAGGAACGGGAACGCGCGCACCGGGCGTTGAGCCGGGTGCAGGGCATCCTCGGCCCGGAAGCGGTGGTCACCGCTGTGCTCGGTGGTGGGCGCTCCCCGGCCGACCAGGTGCGACTGGTGCCGTGGGGCGACGAACGCGTCCCCGCCCGTCCTGGCCCGCCGGCCGATGCCGGCGCCGATCCGGCCACCGGCCGGGGTGCAGTCGGGGCTCCGCCGTGGCCGGGCCGGCTGCCGGCACCCGCGCCGGCGGTGGTGCTGCCCAGTCCGCTCGCGGCGACGGTGCACGACGCCGCCGGTGAGCCGGTGGTGATCAGCGCGCGGTTGGCGGTGAGCGCCCCACCGGCTCGGCTGGTGGTCGGCACCGGCCAGCCGGCGGAGATCGTGGGCTGGGCCGGCCCGTGGCCGGTGGACGAGCGGTGGTGGGCGCCGGTCGAGGCCCGCCGCCGGGCCCGGTTCCAGGTCAGCCTGGCCGACGGTGCCGCCCTGCTGCTGGCCGTCGAGGCCGGGCAGTGGTTGGTGGAGGCGATCTATGACTGAGCCGGTGCTCCCCGGGTCGCAGGTGGAGGCTCGATGAGCTTCCACAACCCGAACATGCCCTGGTCGGAGCTGGAGCGGGTGCTCTCCGGGCGGGCCAGTGGCGGCTCCGGCCGGTCGGGCGGCGGTCGGTCGCGTGAGGAGCGGCACCTGCACGTGGTGGATCCGCTCGCCGTGGACGCCGATGGCGGCGACTCCCCGGCCTGGAGCCGCCGCCGCGAGCAGTACCAGCCACCGGAGCTGACCCGCCCCGACGGTGTGGTGCCCTACGCGGAACTGCACGCGCACACCAACTTCAGCTTCCTCGACGGCGCGAGCCACCCGGAGGAGCTGGCCGAGGAGGCGGCCCGGCTGGGGCTCACCGCGCTCGCTGTCACCGACCACGACGGCTTCTACGGGGTGGTCCGCTTCGCCGAGGCGGCTCGTACGCTGGGCCTGCCGACCATCTTCGGCGCGGAGCTGTCCCTCGGCCTGCCCGGCCCGCAGAACGGCGAGCCCGACCCGCACGGCGCGCACCTGCTGGTGCTCGCGCACGGCCACGAGGGGTACGCCCGGCTGGCCACCACCATCGCCCGCGCCCAACTGCGCGGCGGGGAGAAGGGCCGCCCGGACTACGGGGACCTGGAGGAGGTCGCCGCCGAGCTGCGTGACCATGTGCTGGTGCTGACCGGCTGCCGCAAGGGGCACGTGCCGGGGGCGCTGCTCACCGAGGGGGTGGACGCGGCGGCCCGCGAGTTGGACCGGCTGACAGCGCTCTTCGGCGCGGAGACGGTGGCAGTGGAGCTGACCGACCACGGCCATCCCATCGACGCCGACCGTAACGACGCGCTCGCCGAGCTGGCCGCCGCGGCCGGGTTGCCGACGGTGGCCAGCAACAACGTGCACTACGCGAGCCCTGGCCGGCGTCGACTGGCCACCACCGTCGCCGCGGTCCGGGCCCGCCGCAGCCTGGACGAGATCGACGGCTGGTTGCCCGCGGCGGCCACCGCCCACCTGCGCAGCGGCGCGGAGATGGCGGCCCGGTTCGCCGCGTACCCGGGTGCGGTGGCGCGGGCCGCCGAGTTCGGCACCGAGTTGGCCTTCGACCTCCAGCTCGTCGCGCCGCAGCTACCGGCGTACCCGGTGCCGCCGGGGCACACCGAGATGAGCTGGCTGCGGAAGCTGACAGCCGACGGGGCGCACGAGCGCTACGGGCCGCCGCAGGCGCACCCGACGGCGTACGCGCAGCTCGACCACGAACTGAACATGATCGAGGAGTTGGGTTTTCCCGGCTACTTCCTGGTGGTCTACGACATCGTCACGTTCTGCCGTGACCAGGACATCTACTGCCAGGGTCGGGGTTCGGCGGCCAACTCGGCGGTCTGCTACGCGTTGCGGATCACCAATGTGGACGCGGTCCGGCACCAACTGCTCTTCGAGCGGTTCCTCGCCCCGGAACGGGACGGCCCACCCGACATCGACGTGGACATCGAGTCCGACCGGCGGGAGGAGGTGATCCAGCACGTCTACACCCGTTACGGCCGGGAGCACGCCGCCCAGGTCGCCAACGTCATCTCCTACCGACCCCGGTCGGCGGTGCGGGACGTGGCCAAGGCGTTCGGCTACTCCCCGGGGCAGCAGGACGCCTGGAGCAAGCAGATCGACAGGTGGGGCTCGGTCGCCACTGTCGATGTCGAGAACATCCCCGAGCAGGTGGTGGAGTACGCCAACGAGTTGCAGACGTTCCCGCGGCACCTGGGCATCCACTCCGGCGGCATGGTGATCTGTGACCGGCCGGTGATCGAGGTCTGCCCGGTGGAGTGGGGGCGGATGCCCGGGCGCAGCGTCCTGCAATGGGACAAGGACGACTGCGCCGCGGTGGGCCTGGTCAAGTTCGACCTGCTCGGCTTGGGCATGCTCTCCGCCCTGCACTACGGCTACGACATGATCGGGTCCCGGCTCGACCTGGGCGACATGACCCTGGACGACCCGGAGGTCTACGACATGCTCTGCCGGGCCGACTCGGTTGGGGTGTTCCAGGTGGAGAGCCGGGCCCAGATGGCCACCCTGCCCCGGCTCAAGCCCCGCGAGTTCTACGACCTGGTGGTCGAGGTGGCGCTGATCCGTCCCGGCCCGATCCAGGGCGGTTCGGTGCACCCGTTCATCCGCCGCAAGAACGGCCAGGAGCCGGTGACCTTCGCGCATCCGCTGATGCGCAACGCCCTGGAGAAGACCCTGGGTGTGCCGTTGTTCCAGGAGCAGTTGATGCAGCTCGCCATCGACCTGGCCGGCTTCGACGCGGCCGAGGCCGACCAGTTGCGCCGGGCGATGGGCGCCAAACGGTCGGTCGAGCGGATGACCAGGATCGCCGACCGGCTCTATGCCGGGATGGCCGAGCGGGGCATCACCGGTGAGCTGGCCGACGACGTCTACCGCAAACTCACCGCGTTCGCCAGCTACGGCTTCCCGGAGAGCCACGCGATGAGCTTCGCCTACCTGGTCTACGCCAGCTCCTGGCTCAAGCGTTACCACCCCGCGCCGTTCCTGGCCGCGCTGCTCAACGCCCAGCCGATGGGTTTCTATTCGCCGCAGACCCTTGTCGACGACGCCCGCCGGCACGGGGTGGAGGTCCGTCGTCCGGACATCAACGCCAGCGGGGCGCTGGCGGTGCTGGAGTCCACCCCGGAGACCCGGTGGGGCAGCGGGCCGGGGGAGCCGCCGCACGCCTGGGGGCTGGGCGGCCCCGCCGTCCGGCTCGGCCTGTCCAGTGTGCGGACCCTCGGCGCCGATGTGGCCGAGCGGATCGAGGCCGAACGGGCCGCCGACGGGCCGTACCGGGACATGCCGGATGTGGCCCGGCGGCTCGGTCTCACCGCCGCGCAGCTGGAGGCGTTGGCCACCGCGGACGCCTTCGCCTGTTTCGGGCTGTCCCGGCGGCAGGCGCTGTGGGCCGCTGGCGCGGCGGCCCAGGACCGGCCGGGTCGGCTGCCCGGCACTGTGACCGGCGCGGCGGCGCCCACGCTGCCCGGGATGGAGGCGGTGGACCGGCTGGTCGCCGACGTGTGGGCCACCGGGTTGTCGCCGGAGAGTCACCCCGCCCGGTTCATCCGGGGTCAGCTCGACGTGCTCGGCGCGGTGCCGATCGCCCGGCTCGGCCGGGTGGAGCCGGGGCAGCGGATCCGGGTCGGTGGCATCGTCACCCACCGGCAACGCCCGGCGACGGCGGGCGGGGTCACCTTCCTCAACCTGGAGGACGAGACGGGGATGCTCAACGTCACCTGTTCGCCGGGGTTGTGGCAGCGCTACCGGCGGGTGGCGCGGACCAGCGCCGCGCTGGTGGTCCGGGGGCGGTTGCAGCGGCACGAGGGGGTGACCAACCTGGTCGCCGACCGGCTGGACGCCATCGAGCCACCGGTCAGCCCCGCATCCCGCGACTTCCGCTGATTCAGTGATCCACATTACGGTTTCCCGAACCGTCGAGCGGGAGACTCGTCCCGAGCGGGCAGAGCGGCCCGTGATTCGTGAGGGGGAACGACAGTGACGGGAAATCACGCGTACACCGGTGGAATCGCCAACGCCCGGCGGACCCGACTGGGCACCGGCTGGGTGCCGTCGCACCTCGCCGACCCCCGCGAGTACGAGGTGACGAACGGTCCGGTGGCCAACGAGCGCCGGTCCCGGGCGGAGGACGAGGCCGAGGGCACCGAGGCCTGACCGACCGCCGACCACGCACCGATCGGGCGTGTGGTGGGCGCCCCCGCCACACGCCCGCACCACCACCGGGCCGGGTGACTAGGCTCGACCGGGTGGAGCAGACCCGAGGCCGGTTCGCCGAGCCGCCGCTGACACCCCGTACCGCCGTGATCTGGTCGGTGCTCCGCGCCGAGCTGGACCGGCGCGGCGACGCCGAGCTCACAGTCCTGGACGTGGGCGGCGGCACCGGCGGTTTCGCCGTTCCGCTGGCCCGCGCCGGGCATCGGGTCACCGTCGTCGACGCCAGCCCCGACGCGCTCGCCGCGCTCACCCGCCGCGCCGCCGAGGCCGGGGTGGCCGACCGGATCGCCGCCGTGCAGGGCGACGGTGACGCCCTCGCCGGGCTGGTCGAGCCGGCCGGCGTCGACCTGGTGCTCTGCCACGCCGTCCTGGAGGTGGTCGACGACCCGGTGCCGGTGGTGACCGCGCTCGCCACCGCGCTGCGTCCGGGCGGGGCGGCAAGTGTGCTCGTGGCCGGCCGGGCCGCCGCCGTGCTGGGCCGCGCGATGAACGGCCACCTCGACGTCGCGACCACGCTGGCCGCCGATTCGGCCGGCACCGCCGGACCACGGGACACGCTGCGCCGACGCTACGACGCCCCCGGCGCCGCCGCGCTGCTCGGCGCCGCCGGGCTGGTGGTCGAGGAGATCCACGGGGTACGCGTGCTGGCCGACCTGCTGCCGGCCGCTGTCGCCGACGGGCAGTCCGCCGCCGTGGTCGAGCTGGAACGTGCGCTGGCCGCCCAACCGCCGTACCGGGACCTGGCCGCCCAACTGCACCTGTTCGCCCGCCGGCCGGCATGATCGCCGAGGCTGGCGCCCAGCCCGCGCCGCTGGAGATCCTCGGGCCGGGCCACGGCGGCGGCCGCCTCGCCGACGTGCTGCCCAGCGCGCTGGCCGTGCTCGGGGTGCCCGGCTCGACCGACCCGCTCGGGCTCCGGCCCGCGCTGGGCGGCGTACGCCGGATCGCCGTGCTGCTCGTCGACGGGCTCGGCTGGTACCAGCTACCTACCGCGGCGCCGTACGCGCCGACCCTCGCCGGGCTCGCCGCGACGGTGGCTCGGCCGCTCATCGCCGGTTTCCCGTCCACCACCCCGACCAGCCTGGTGTCACTGGGCACCGGTGTCGCGCCGGGCGCGCACGGGGTGCTCGGCTTCACAGTGCGGGTGCCTGGCACCGATCGGGTGCTCACCCACACCGATTGGGCCGCCGATCCGTCGCCGCTGCGCTGGCAGCCGGTGCCCACCCAGTTGGAGCGGGCCCGCGCCGCCGGCGTGACGACGACCGTGGTGAGTCGGCCGGAGTTCGGCGGCAGCGGGTTGACACTGGCCGCCAACCGGGGTGGCGACTTCCGGGGCGCCACCGGCGGGGACGCGGTGGCCACCGCCATGCTGGCCGCGCTGGCCGCCGGCACCGGGCCCACACTGGTCTCCGGCTATCACGCCGACCTGGACCGGCACGGCCACGTCAGCGGCGTCGACTCGGCACCCTGGCGGGTCGCCGCCACCGAGGTGGACGCCCTGGTCGCCCGACTGGTCGACGGGCTGCCGCCGGACGCGGCGCTGCTGGTGACCGCCGACCACGGGCAGCTCGACATCCCTGCCGCGCACCGCTTCGACCTGGACACCGATCCGCGACTGCGCGCCGGTGTGCGGCTGGTGGCCGGCGAGGCCCGGGTGCGCTACCTGCACGTCGAGCCGGGTGCTGTCGACGACGTGCGGGCCGCCTGGTCGGAGGTGCTGGGCGTCGCGGCCCGGGTACGCACTCGCGACGAGGTGGTGGCCACCGGCTGGTTCGGGCCGGTGCCCGAGGAGCACCTGGGCCGGGTCGGCGACGTGGTGGTGACCTGCAACGACACGTACGCGGTCATGGCCAGTCGCACCGAGCGGCCGATGGCGTCGAAGTTGGTGGCCTACCACGGGTCGGACACCGCCGCGGAGCTGACAGTGCCGCTGCTGGTCGTGCGGGGCTGACCCGGGGACGGTTCGGCCGGCCGGCCGATGGTGGTGTCGTACCCCGGGGTTAACCTGCCGGGATGGGCCGCAGCCAGTCGTTGCCCCGGGGCGACGATCCGCGCTTCGGGCCGGACGCCGACGACTCGGCCAGTCCGATCCTGCACGTCGACATGGACGCCTTCTTCGCCGCCGTCGAGGTGCGCCGCCGTCCCGAGTTGCGCGGCCGGCCGGTGGTCGTCGGCGGTGTCGGCCCGCGCGGGGTGGTCAGCTCGGCCAGCTACGAGGCCCGCCGGTACGGCGTCCGCAGCGCGATGCCGACCAGTCAGGCCCGGGCCCGCTGCCCTCACGCGGTCTACCTGCCGCCGGACTTCTCCGCCTACACGGCCGCCTCCCGGGCCGTCATGCAGATCTTCCGGGACGTCACGCCGCTGGTCGAGCCGCTCTCCCTCGACGAGGCGTTCCTCGACGTGACCGGCGCCCGTCGGCTGTTCGGCTCTCCGGCCACCATCGCCCGGCTGATCCGTCGCCGGGTCGCCGACGAGCAGGCGCTGACCTGCTCGGTCGGGGTGGCGCCGACCAAGTTCGTGGCCAAGCTGGGCTCCACCCGCGCCAAGCCGGACGGCCTGCTGGTCGTGCCCCCGGGGCAGGTGCTCGACTTCCTGCACCCGTTGCCGGTGGACGCCCTGTGGGGGGTGGGGGAGCGCGCCGCCGAGGCGCTACGCCGGCTTGGCCTGACCACCGTCGGGGACCTCGCCGAGGCGCCGGTGGGCATGCTCCGCCGGGCCGTCGGTGCCGCCTCGGCCTCCCACCTGCACGAGTTGGCCTGGGGGCGCGACCCGCGCGGGGTCAGCCCCGAGCACGTCGACAAGTCGATCGGCGCCGAGGTGACCTTCGACGTCGACGTGGCCGACCCGTTGGAGATCCGCCGTGCGTTGCTCGCGCTCAGCGCGAAGGTCGGTGTCCGGCTGCGCGGCTCCGGGCAGGTCGGGCGCACCGTCTCACTCAAGGTCCGGTTGGCCGACTTCCGCACCGTCAGCCGATCTCGCACCCTCGACGTGCCCACCGACACCGCCCGCGAGATGTTCGACACGGTTTGGGCGCTCTATACCGCGCTGGACCCGGCCGAGCGGATCCGACTCGTCGGTGTCCGGGTGGAAGGGCTCGCCCCGGCGCAGGGCGCTCACCGGCAGCTCACCCTCGGCGCGCCCGAGCATGGCTGGCGCGAAGCGGAAGCTGCCGCGGACGCCGCCGCTGCCCGTTTCGGGCGGTCCGTCATAGGTCCGGCCAGTCTGATGGCCGACCGTGATCCCCGTCGAAACGAAAATCCACCCCGCCCATAGGTCGTCCCGCTTTCCGACGCGCGACCCCCCTCGTAGACTTGCGGGTAAGCAGCCGGTTGGCTGCCACGGTCTGTCGGCCCGAGTGGGCCCGACCAACGTGACCGGGGAGGAGTGCCGTGCCGCTCTCGGAGCACGAGCAGCGGCTGTTCGAGCAGATCGAGCGGTCGCTTGCCGAGGACCCCAAATTCGCCTCGGCCGTGCGCGCCAGCGATCCGCGCTTCCATGCGCGGCGTCGCCTGCTCGTCGCCGCCGGCGTCATCATCGCTGGCTTGGCTCTACTGGTCTATGGCGCGGTGATCAAGACTCCACCACTGGCGGTGGCGGGCTTCGTCGTCATGCTGGCGTCGGCCGCGTTCGCGGTGCAGTCGCACCGGCGGGCGCAGTCACCCGACCTGCACGTGGTGGGCGGCACGACGAGTCGTCGTCGTCCCCGCGGTGGCCGATCCGGTCGCCGGTCGTCAATCCTGGACCGCATGGAGGACAGGTGGCGGCAGCGCCCGGAGGGGCACCGCTGAGCCGGTCCCGCCGCTGAGGCGGGCCGTACGCCGCGACGAGCGGTCGCCGGGCAACAGCCCCCGGCGACCTCCGTCGTATCCGCGCGCCCTCTACCGCTGCCCGCCCTCTCCCGCAAGATCGTGCTCGATCCTGGAAGTAGTGGCATCGTGTGCGAGGGGAAGGGCCTCCTCCCTGGATCGAGCACGACCTTGGGTGGTCCGGGACACCGCGACGTCACCGCACCACAGCGCAGACCCGATGTCGCCTCAGCCGAGGCCCCACTCGGACCGCGCGGTCTTCGACCTCGCGTCAACACGGTCCCGCTGCGCCTGACCCGCGTCGCCACCCCAGAGCGCCCATGATCACTTGATGATGAGTAGCTACCAGAAGCGGTCTGCAACTACTGGTCATCAAGTGATCATGGGCGGCGCCGGGTAGGTGGTGGCGGAGTGGGTGGGTCGGGTTTCGGTCAGCGAGCGGCCCGGTCGGCCAGCAGCCGTCGGGGGTTCCACCGCAGCAGTCGGTACCGGGCCTGCCCGGTGAGCGCCACCATCCGGCCGGACCTGTCCGCCGTTGTGGTGCGCCAACGCAGCAGCACCGAGGGCGGCAGCACGGCGGCGAGCAGGCGGGTCCGTCGGTCCGCCCGTGCCGCGAGTGCCGCACGGACCGCGCGTAGCGCCGGCAGCAACCGCTCACCGGTCAGCGGATCCCGCGCGTAGCGGGCCCGCTCCTCTGCCCGGCCCAACAGCCGCACGGACCCGATCGCGTCATCATCGTCGAGGGAGTCCCGGACAAGCCGGTCCGCGGTCGCCCTGGGCGTCTCGGTCAGATCGACCGGAACCCGGAAGTCCACAAGCGTGTCGAGCAGCTCCGCCCAGGCGGCGTGCGCGTCCGCGCGGGCCCGGTCGGCGTCCGCGCTGACCACCACCGGACGTGCCCCCGGCTCGCTGTCGCCGTCGACCCTCGCGGAGGGCATCGCCACGCTCGCCGCGCGGCCACTGCGTCGGCGCCGCAGGGCCATCCGGCGCAGCGCGGGCACCGCGAGCAACAGCAGCAGGGCCACCAGGCCCGCTGCCCACCACGGCCAGACCGGTGGCTGCTCGTTCGGGGTCGTCCCGCCGAGAGAGAGCCCGTCGTCGGTGTCCTGGTCGGCGTTGTCCGGGCCGGTCGGCGCCGTCGAGGCATCCGGGTCAGTCGGGGCGCTCGTAGCGCCGCTGCTCGGGCTGGGCTCCTCCGGCGCGTCAGTGTCCGGTGCCCAGGCCGACCGGGTGGAGCCGGGCACACCGTACGCCGGGGTGGCGTCGAACGGCACCCAACCAGCCCCGTCGAAGTAGACCTCGGTCCAGGCGTGCAGGTTGAGATTCGTCAGCGTGAAGGTGTCACCGTCGCGCTTGCTGCCGTTGGTGAACCCGAACGCCACCCGGGCCGGAATGCCGGCCGAGCGGACCAGCCAGGCCATCGCGGCGGCGTACTGCTGGCAGTAGCCGACCTTGTTGGTCAGAAAGTTGACGATGTCCTGACCGCTGCTGCCGCTCTCGGTGCTCAACCGGTAGCTGAAGCCGTTGTCCGCCGAGAAGTGCTGGTAGATCGACAGCACCTTGTCGTAGTCGGTGCGCTTGCCCTGGATCAGCCCCTTGACCAGCTCCTCCACCTCGGGCACCGGCCCGGGGGTGGCGGTCATCTGTCGGCGTACGGGGTGCTCGGTCGGCAGCGGCTTCGCGGCTCGCAACGCGTCGGGCGTAAAGGTCGAGCGGACGTAGTCGAAGGAGTACTTCCGACCGCGGGAGTTCTCCCGGTTGGAGAAGACGACCTGCTGGTTGGTGTCGTAGAGCCAGTTGTCGCTGAGGTCGTCGGCGCTGGTCGGTTCGGCGTACACGGGCATCAGCGACATGCTCAGGCTCTTGGTGACCTCGACGGTCGCCTGGTAGGTGGTCTGCCGCACGCCTGGGCCGGCCCGGTCGGCCGGGTTCGGTAGGTCTTTGTTGACCGACCGGCCGCTGGGGTTGCGCGCCTGGAAACCAGCGGGGCGCAGCTCGTCGGCGACCGCATAGCGCAGGTAGAACGGGTTCTGCTCGGACGTCTTCACCTTTACCAGGTCGGCCACCTGGGACTGGTTGAGCTGACCGGCGAGCGAGGCGAACAGGTCGATCCGACCCGACGTGCCGCCCGAGCCGGACCCGTTGCCGGTGCCGTTGCCCGGCCCTCGGCTGAGCGAGTCGAGCAGCCCGCTGGTCATGCCGGGCACCGCCAGCGGCAGCACCACAGCCAGGGCCACCCCGACCGCCGCGAGCCGACGGCCGGCGGACGCCAGCGGAGAGGCCTCCCACACGTCGACGTCGCGGCCATCACCGGTGAACCGGCGTCCGAAGCGGCGCACCCGGTCGACATTGTCGGTGACCAGCAGCCAGAGGTAACCGGCGGCGCCCACCACGAACGGCACCGCGGGGACGCTGTCCACGTAGACGGCGACCGGCACCGAGTAGATGGCGAGCATCGGCAGCCCCGCCAGCGCGGGCCGACGCAGGCCCACGGCCAGCACGTCCACCAGCACGGCGACCCCGCCGACACCGAGCACGGCGATGAACAGCAGCGGATCGGTGTCCGGGACCTCGACCCCGTACGAGCGCATGTCCTGCATGGAGCCGGCGAGCAGGTCGCCGAAGTACGCGAGCGTGCCCGGGGTGGGCAGGATCGCGAACAGCTCCTGGCCGCTGGGGAACAACCAGGTCAGGGCGAGCGTCAGGCCGGCCAGCATGCCCAGCACCTGACCCCACAAGGGTGCCCGGGCGAGGCGGGTCAGCGCGGCCACCCCGGCCACCACGGCGACCGCGATGATGGACTCGATCAACCACGTCCAGCCCTGGAAGATGGCCGACAGCGGCGCGGCGGCCAGCAGCGTGGCAGCGGCCGCCACCATGCCGATGTTCCGACTGCTGATCATGAGGGGAGCCTTCCGTTCATCGCACACCGCCGGCGACCGTCTCGGCCAGCGCGGCTCGCAGGGCGAACCCCTGGGCACCCCGACCGACCTGCGGCCACAGCGCCGGCAGCCGGCCGCCGTGGTCGACGCCGACCACCCGCCAGCCACTCTGCAACATGGCGAGGACGGCGGCGGCGTGGGCGTGCTCCGCCTCGGCCCGCGCCTTCTCCGGCAGGCTGAGCCAGGTGGAGCTGTTCAGGAGGAAGCCGACGCAGGTGGCGCCGTTGCCCCGCAGCCCGGCCAGCAGCTCCGCCTCGGCGATGCTCACAGTGCCGAACAGGCCGATGATGAGACCGCCGTCGGCGCGTTGGCGGACCCGCTGCACGAGGCCGGTGACCTCGGCGCGCTGATCCAGTCGGACCTCCGCGAGGTGATCGAGCAGCGCGCCGTCGCCGCCGGCCTCCGAGGCGTCCACATCTGCCCCCGAGCCGGTGACCAGGCGCAACTTGTAACCGGCCTGCCGCAGGTGGACGGCGATGCTCGCGGCGGCCGAGACCGACCACTCGAAACTGGCCGTCGGCCCCTCGCCCCGGTGGCCGTACGCCCGGGTGTCCAGGACGACTGTGGCCCGGCTCTCCCACGGTTGCTCCTCGCGGCGCACCATCAGCTCACCGGTGCGGGCGGTGGACTTCCAGTGCACCCGGCGCAGGTCGTCGCCGCGCCGGTACTCCCGGGTCGCGGCGTCGTCCTCACCGTGCACCGCCACCGAGCGGGCCCGGCTGTCGCCGCTGCCCGCGTACTCCCCGGGGAGCCGGACCGACGGCAGCGGGGTGACCTGCGGGATGACCGTCAGGTGGTCGGTGCTGGGGAAGGAGCGGGTGAGTTCACAGAGGCCGAACGGGTCGGTCATCCGGACGACCAGCGGGCCCACGTCGTAGCGGCCCCGCACGTCGGCCCGCACCGTGTACGCCACGGAGCTGGCCTGATGGGCGCCGAGCCGCTCCAACACCACCCGGGGCCGGCTGCCCAACGCGTAGGGCAGCCGGTCCTCCAGGAGCAGGGTGCCGGTCGGCAGCCGGGAGAGGTTCTGTAGGCGCAGCACCACCCGGGAGTTGGCGCCGACCGGAACCCGGTGCGGGTCCAGGGAACGGTTGCAGGCCAGCTTGTAGCGGCTCCGCCCGACGTAGGCGGCGGCCAGCAACGGCAGGATGGCCAACAGCACAGCCACCCGGAGCAGGTCCTTCTCGCCGAGGATGCCGGCGGAGATCGCCGCCGCGACCGCAGCGGCGAGGAAGGACCGCCCGCGGGTGGTCAGCCCGCGTAGCCCGGCACGCACGTCATGGCCTCCGCGGCTCGTAGGGCGCGCGACCGTTGCCGGTGGCGGGGGGCCGGGTGTCGTACGGGTTGCGCTGCCGGTCGTGTGGCAGCGGCAGGCGGTGCACCAGCTCGGAGACGATCGCGTCGGTGGTGCGCCGGGCGAGCTGCGCGTCGGCGGTCGGGATGATCCGGTGGGCGAGCACCGGAACCGCCAGGGCCTGCAGATCGTCGGGGAGGACGTAGTCGCGGCCCTCCAGGGCGGCGACCGCCCGGGCGGTGCGCAACAGCTGCAGGGTCGCCCGGGGGGACGCGCCGAGCCGCAGGTCGGGGGCCTCGCGGGTGGCGGTGACCAGGTCGATCGCGTACTGCTTGACCGCGTCCGCCACGTGCACCTGGCGGACGGTGGCGATCAGCTGCCGGACGATGGCCGCGTCGGAGACCGCGCGCAGCTCGTGCAGCGGGTCGGTGGCGCCGTGCCCGTCGAGCATGGCCAGCTCGGCGTGCGAGTCCGGGTAACCCATCGCGATGCGGGCGGTGAACCGGTCGCGCTGCGCCTCCGGCAGCGGGTAGGTCCCCTCCATCTCGATCGGGTTCTGGGTGGCGATCACCATGAACGGGGTCTGGAGCTGGTACGTCACCCCGTCGACGGTGACCTGCCGTTCCTCCATGCACTCCAGCAACGCCGACTGGGTCTTCGGCGAGGCCCGGTTGATCTCGTCGCCGACCACCAGGTTGGCGAACACGGCGCCGGGGCGGAACTCGAAGTCGTGCGTCTCCTGGTTGTAGACGCTGACCCCGGTGACATCGCTGGGCAGCAGGTCGGGGGTGAACTGGATCCGTCGCACCGTGCAGTCGATGGACCGCGCGAGGGCCTTGGCAAGCTTGGTCTTGCCGACACCCGGGACGTCTTCGATCAGGAGGTGACCCTCGGCGAGCAGGACGGCCAGGGCGAGCCGCACTGTGGCGGTCTTACCCTCGATGACCTGCTCGATGTTGGCCACGATGGCCTCGCTGGCGGCGCGGAACTCGTCGTGCGGCAACAGGCCGCCCACCTCGTCCCAGGTCTGTTGTGTCACGGGCCTCCTCCTCGTCGCCGTCACGGCAGCTCTCTAGAGAGCACCTGGACCCGCCGTTGGGTTCGCGACGTCGAGCCTCGTTTGCCGCAGGAATCTCACTAGTCTCTCAGGCTAACCATGTTTGTCGTTATCGCCGACCCCCGCAGGTAGTCCGTCGGTTACGCACCGATATTCGCCAGCTCGGGGGAACGGGTTCGACAACGCCCGGGGGCCGGCAGGGCGAACCGTGGAAGAGGTACACTGCGGGGCATGGCCGGAGTCTTCCTGCTTCTTACCGGGCCGTGCTGATGCGCTGAACCCAGCGACAGCACGGCGGCCCCTCCTGCGCGAGGGGCTTTTTTGTGCCCGCCGCCGGCCCGGCCCGGTGGTGCCGAGACGAAGCGAAGCGAAGCGAGGAGAGACGATGAGTGAGGCAGCCGCACCGGCGGGCGACATTCCCCCGTTCCGGTACACCGCGGCCCTGGCCGACGAGATCGAGATTCGTTGGCAGGACATCTGGGCGCGCGAGGGCACCTTCCACGCACCGAACCCGACCGGCCCGTTTGCCGACCCGACCCATCCACGCGCCGGCGCGGAGAAGCTGTACGTGCTGGACATGTTCCCGTACCCCTCCGGAGCGGGCCTGCACGTCGGCCACCCGCTGGGCTACATCGGCACCGACTGCTACGCCCGCTACCAGCGGATGGCCGGCCGCAACGTGCTGCACGCGATGGGCTTCGACGCGTTCGGCCTGCCCGCCGAGCAGTACGCGGTGCAGACCGGCACCCACCCCCGCACCACCACCGTCGCGAACATCGAGCGGTACAAGGCGCAGCTGCGCCGGCTGGGGCTGGCGCACGACGAGCGCCGCTCGGTGGCCACCATCGACACCGACTTCTACCGCTGGACCCAGTGGATCTTCCTGCAGATCTTCAACTCCTGGTACGACAGCGACGCCAACCGGGCCCGTCCGATCGCCGAGCTGATCGCCGAGTTCGAGGGCGGTAACCGGCCCACCCCGGACGGCCGCGCCTGGGCCGAGCTGAGCGTCGCCGAGCGCCGCCAGGTCGTCGACGACCACCGCCTGGCGTACGTCTCGCAGGCGCCGGTGAACTGGTGCCCGGGGCTGGGCACCGTGCTGGCCAACGAGGAGGTCACCGCCGACGGCCGTTCCGAGCGGGGCAACTTCCCGGTCTTCAAGCGCAACCTGAAGCAGTGGATGATGCGGATCACCGCCTACGGTGACCGGCTGCTGGACGACCTGGACAGCCTGGACTGGCCCGAGCCGATCAAGCTGATGCAGCGCAACTGGATCGGCCGCTCCACCGGCGCCCACATCGACTTCCCGACCAGCGCGGCGCCGGTGCGGGTGTTCACGACCCGCCCGGACACCGTCTTCGGCGCCACCTACATGGTGCTGGCGCCCGAGCACGAGCTGGTCGACACGCTGGCGCCGGCCAGCTGGCCGGACGGGACGAGGGACGCCTGGACCGGCGGGCACGCCGGCCCCCGGGAGGCCGTCGAGGCGTACCGCAAGGCGGCAGCCGCCAAGACCGACGTCGAGCGGCAGTCCGACAGCAAGGAGAAGACCGGCGTCTTCATCGGCGCGTACGCCACCAACCCGGTCACCGGTGGGCAGATCCCGATCTTCATCGCCGACTACGTGCTGGCCGGCTACGGCACCGGCGCGATCATGGCGGTGCCGGCGCAGGACGAGCGGGACTGGGCGTTCGCCGAGGTCTTCGAGCTGCCCATCGTCCGTACCGTGCAGCCGGCGGAGGGCTTCGACGGCAAGGCGTACACCGGGGACGGCCCGGCGATCAACAGCGCCGCGCCCGAGCGCGGCCTGGACCTGAACGGCCTGGGGGTCGCCGACGCCAAGGCGGCGATCATCGCCTGGCTGGAGGCGAATGGGCACGGCACCGGCGCGGTGACCTACCGGCTGCGCGACTGGCTGTTCTCCCGGCAGCGTTACTGGGGCGAACCGTTCCCGATCGTCTACGACGAGACCGGCGCGGCCATCGCCCTGCCAGAGGAGATGCTGCCGGTCGAGCTGCCGGAGGTCGACGACTTCTCCCCGAAGACGTTCGAGGCCGACGACGCCAACAGCAACCCGGAGACCCCGCTGTCCCGGCGGCGCGACTGGGTCGAGGTCGAACTGGACCTGGGTGACGGGCCGAAGCGCTACACCCGGGAAACCAACGTGATGCCGCAGTGGGCCGGCTCCTGCTGGTACGAGCTGCGCTACCTGGACCCGACGAACAGCGAGCGGTTCGTCGACGCGGAGAACGAGCGGTACTGGATGGGTCCGCGCGCCGACGGTGACTGCGGGGGCACCGACCTGTACGTCGGAGGCGCCGAGCACGCCGTGCTGCACCTGCTGTACGCGCGCTTCTGGCACAAGGTGTTGTTCGACCTGGGGCACGTGTCGTCGTTCGAGCCGTTCCGCAAGCTGTTCAACCAGGGCATGATCCAGGCGTACGCGTACACCGACTCGCGCGGCAGCTACGTGCAGGCCGAGGAGGTCTTCGAGCGCGACGGCGCCTACTACCTGGGTGACCTGGCGGTCAACCGCGAGTACGGCAAGATGGGCAAGTCACTGAAGAACGTGGTGACCCCCGACGACATGTGCGCCGCCTACGGCGCGGACACCTTCCGGGTGTACGAGATGTCGATGGGCCCGCTGGAGGTCTCCCGCCCGTGGGAGACCCGGGCTGTGGTCGGCTCGTACCGGTTCCTGCAGCGGGTGTGGCGGGCCGTCGTCGACGAGCAGACCGGTGCCCTGCGGATCACCGAGGACCCGGCCGACGAGGCGACCCGTCGGCTGCTGCACAAGGTGATCGACGGGGTCCGTGGCGACATGGACAACATCCGGTTCAACACCGCGATCGCCAAGCTGATCGAGCTGACCAACGGGCTGACCCGACTGTCGGCCACGCCCCGCGAGGTGGCCGAGCCGCTGGTGCTGATGGTGGCGCCGTTCGCCCCGCACGTGGCCGAGGAGCTGTGGCGCAAGCTGGGCCACGACACCTCACTGACGTACGCGGACTTCCCGATTGCCGACCCGACGCTGCTGGTGGCCGACACGGTTACCTACCCCGTGCAGGTCAACGGCAAGGTCCGTGGTCGCGTCGAGGTCCCCGCCGACGCCTCCGAGGAGAGCGTCCGCGCGGCGGCCCTGGACGCGGTGGCGGCAACTTTGAACGGCAAGGAACCGCGCAAGGTCATCGTGGTCAAGGGCCGGATGGTCTCGGTCGTCGCCTGACGGCGAGCGATAGGCACCGTGACGTCCACGCAGGTGGGCACCGCGTTGAGCGTTATGACTCAGAGGCATAAACATGCCTCTGAGTCATAACGTTCTCCGGCGCATCTCCGCCGGCCGCCGCACAGCCGGCTCGTGCAGTCGCCGGATCAGCCAGACCAGCCGCCCGGCGTTGCGCTCCGGTGCTCACGGGCAGGGCGGCAGTGGCGGTAGTCGGTCCGGGCGCAGCAGCGAGTACGCATGCTGCTGTGCGGGGTCCGAGTTGTTGTCCGGGTCCACCAGCAGCGCCTCGCCCGAGGCGACCGCGTGGGCGTGATCGGCGGTCAGCCGCACGTACGACCCGGTTCGCAGGTCGGCCACGTACCAACCCAGGTGGTACTGGAAGATCACCAGGTCCCCGACGGCAGTGGGCGTGGCAACCGTGTGGAAGGGGTCGACGGTCGGGGGCCTGGTGCCCGGTGGCAACGAGGTAGCGGCGGCCGTGGCCGGCGGAGAAGTCACCCGGAACGCGCGGACCGGCGCCGCCCAGTCCGGTCGCCAGACGGTAAGGGTGCGCTCGTCGCGGGACACCCAGGCGGTGGTCCGGCCGTCGGTGGTCACGTCGACCGTGGTGCCCGGTCCCGGGCTCGGCTGCGGCGCGGACCCAGCCTTACCGTCCGGACCGACAGCGTTCAGGCGACCCGTGGCCCGATCGAACCAGAGCAGGTCGGCGCCGTGGAACCCGACACCGCCCACCGGGCCGGTGGCCACCGTGCGGACCGTCCCGGCAGCCAGGTCGTGCAGGGTCAGCTCGTTCCGGTCCTCGCCGAGGATCCTGGTGACGGCGAGCTTCCCGTCGCGCAACGGGGGCCGGAAGAGGAAGTCCGCGGTGCCCAGCACCTGCCGTGGTGCGGTCCCCGACTCCGCATCCCAGGCAAACAGTTCGGAGCCGCCGCCGCCGTGGGGTGCCGCTCGCATGAGGCTGCTGCGCGCGTACACCAGCCAGCGCCCGTCGAAGACGCCCCACAGGGGGAAGGTGAACATGTCTGGCATGGTGGCCACCTCCCGCCGTCGGCCGTCCTTCTCCTGCCAGACCAGCGTCATCGAGCCGCCGCGCTGCACAGTGGCGAACGCGGAGCGACCATCCGGCGCCGGGGTGAGCGCCGCCCATCGTTCCCCGGGCTCCTGGGGAAGGCGACTGTCACGGATCGCGTCCTGCCAGCTCGGCGGCATGGCGACCGGGCAGAAGTCGGCCAGCGGTGGGGCGGTCACCCGTGTCGCGGGCGGTGCCTCGGCAGTGGCGGGCGGCGACGATGCGGCCGGTGGGTCGCCCGGCGTGCACGCCGCGAGCAGCGCCGCGGCGAGGGCCGCGACGAGGACGATGGCTCGGGAACCGATCCTGGCTCGAGGCAAGGGCATCATGGCCGCAGACGCTAGATCGCGCCGGCGCTGCCCGATGCCCTGCCGGCGGGATCGTCGTCCGGCCGTTACCACCGCCCAACCGACAGGATCCTGTCATCGACGTCAGCAGGTGGCAGGGGGTCCGCTCGGCTCTCCGCAGCGGGTCAGACCGGCATGGAGCGGCGGCGGCGTTCTGCGCGCCACCACTGGTGGATGAGCACCAGGCTGGCGATCAGACCGAGGCTGGCCGGGGCGGCGGCGTACCAGTTGACGTGCCCCGGGGAGCTGACCGCGGCGCCGATCGCCGCGTAGCCGAAGGCGGTCGGCGCGGACGCGATCACGCTGCCGGCCAGGAACGGCAGCACCCGGGCGCCGGTCGTGCCGTAGCCATAGCTGACCAGGCCGAAGCCGGCGATCGGCAGCAGTCGAACGGTGACCACACCGAGCACGCTCTGCCGGGCGAACCAGCCGTCGAGGCGGGCCAGGCGACCGCGGACCCGCTCGGCGACGAACTCCCGACCGAGCAACCGGCCGACAGTGAACCCGATCGCCGCCGCCACCAGCGCGGCGCCCAGGGCGTACGCGGCACCTTCCAGCGGACCGAAGATCGCACCTGCGGCGAGCGTGATGAAGGTCCGGGGCACCAGCGCGACAAGCAACAGCGCACCACCGAGGATCGCCGCCACCGGGGCGAGGTCGCCGAGCCGGTCGGCGACCAGCGGCAACTGCGCCGGATCCGGCCGGGGCACCAGCAGCAGCAGTAACCCACACCCGCCGATCAGCAGCACGAGCAGGGCGAACCGGGCGGCCGACGGCTGCCGGAGCAGCCGCCGGACGGCGCGGATCATGCCCGGGCGGCGGCCACCGCGGAGCGGCGCTCGTTGCGGAGCCGGTCCGACCAGGTGTCGTCCAACGGCGGGAGTTGGTGTGCCCCGGTGGCCCAGCGCAGCAGCAGGTCGGCCAGGGCCGGGTTGCGGGCCAGCGCCGGCCCGTGCGAGTAGGTGCCGAGCAACTTGCCGCGCCACGCGCCCTCGGTGGCGCCGTTGTTGCCCACGCCGGCGGTGACCCTTGCCAGCGGGGAAACCTCCGGGCCGAGGTGGGTGCGGCCGCCGTGGTTCTCGAAACCGGTCAGCGGGGGCAGGCCCAGCCGGGGGTCGATCTCACCGGCCAGCTCACCCACGGCTCGGCTCTCACCCCGGTCGGACTGCAGGTCGAGCAGCTCCAGCCCGCGGCACTGGACACCCTTGGCGAAGAACGAGGTGCCGAGCAGTTGGTAGCCGGCGCAGACGCCGAACACGACCGAGCCCTGGGCGACCGCGCGGTGCAGGCCGCCGTCGGCGAGCAGCCGCTGGGCGCCGAGCGCCTGCGGGCCGTCCTCGCCGCCGCCGACCAGGTAGATGTCGGCGGTCGCGGGCAGCCGCTGATCGGAGCGGACCTCCAGCACCTCGACCGGCATCCCACGCTGACGGGCGCGACGGGCGAGGATCAGGGCGTTGCCCCGGTCTCCGTAGGTGGAGAGCAGGTCGGGGTAGATCCAGACGATGCGCAGACTCTCAGATGACACGGTCCAACTCCGCTCGGATGTCCTGGAACGCGGTGTAGTTCGCGATGACCTCCAGCCGGCCGGGCGGGACCGACCGGAGTGCGTCGTCGAACGTGCGGACGTGCTGGAACGGCACGTCGTTGACGTCCAGTCGAACCGCCAGGTCGTATGCCCGGTCGCCGGTGATCAACACCTGCCGGCCGCGGAGCGGGGCGAAGTCGACGTCGTACAGCCAGGAGGTGTCCAGACCGTCGGGGTCGCGCGCGTTGATGGAGAGCAGGGTCGGCGCGTCGTCGGCCATGTCGAACGCCTCCAGCCAACTGGCCGGGTTCTTGGCCAGCAGCAGCCGGATGTTGCGCCCGTCCTTGTCGACCTGTGCGTAGCGGCCGGCCACCGACGTGACGATGCCGAGGCGGGACACCGCGTCGACAGGGCGTACGCCGAACTCGGCGGCCACGGCCAGCGCGGTCGCCGCGTTGCCGAGGTTGACCTTGCCGGGCAGTTGGAGCGAGACCTTGTGCCAGGCGCCGGTGGGGTCGAGCACGCCCTCGTCCTCGACGACCCAGTGCGGCTCCGGTCGGCGTAGCGGGCAGCCGGTGCACCACCACTGCTCGCCGGAGCGCTGGATGGTGGAGCCGCACTCCGGGCAGACCCAGGAGTCGTCGTGCCAGCGTTGGCCGGCACTGAACCACGTCACGTGCGGCGGGTTGATGCCCCGGGTGGGGTCGCCCGGTGGGGTGGCGGCCCACACCACCAGCGGGTCGTCGGCGTTGGCCACGACCCGTACGTTGGTGTGCCGGACCAGCGCCGCGCGCCAGAGCTGCGCCATCATGGCGACCTCCTTGGCGCGGTCGAGCTGGTCGCGGGAGAGGTTCAGCAGCGCGACCACGTGCGGCTCGGTCGCCTCCAGCACCTGGGCCAGGTAGTGCTCGTCGACCTCCAGCACCGCGTACGGGGTGCTGCCGGCCTTGGCCAGCGCCGAGGTGTGCCCGCTGGGCATGTTGGCGCCGAACGAGTTGGTGGCGACCCGGCCGAGCACGCCGACAGCGGCGGAGGTCAACCGGGTGGTGGTGGTCTTGCCGTTGGTGCCGGAGACGAGCGCGATAGCGCGCCCGGCCGACAGGTGGGCCAGCAGGTCCGGGTCGATCTTCAGGCCGATCCACCCGCCGATCACCGAACCGTCGCCACGGCCGGCGGCCCGGGAGAGCGCCGCGGCGGTCCGTGACACGGAGCTGGCCACCTTGGCCCGTAGGGGCATTTTCGCGTCCGTCACGCGAGCGAGGTTACCGGACCGCCGGCCCCACCAGATCGCCGCCGACTGTGAACCGTTCGGCCGTGGTGGCTGCGCGGGCGGCCGGGTCGGCGTCCCCCGGACGGAGTCGATCTATGTCGGAAAGCGGACCACGCCGAGGGGCGGCCGGAGCCCTCCACTCCGCTCCACCCCTCGTGACGTGCGGTTTTGTCGCCGGGTCAGGCGCGCCACGCGGGCGTATTTGGTTGCGGGTGGAGGGAAGTGGAGTAGAGTGGGGACCAATGGTGAGGCCGGGAGGGCTCACCGGCCCGGGGGGTCAGCGGCGCCGCGAACGCCGCTCAGGGGCGAGGGGGTTGGGCCGATGTTTCTCGGCACCCACACTCCGCGCCTGGACGAAAAGGGCCGGTTGATCCTTCCGGCCAAGTTTCGGGATGAGCTGGCGGGGGGTGTCGTGGTCACCAAAGGGCAGGAGCGCTGCCTCTACGTCTTCCCGACCCCTGAGTTCCAGCGGATCGCGGAGCAGTTGCGCGCACAGCCGATGACCCACAAGGCGGCCCGGGCCTACAGCCGGGTCTTCTTTGCCAGCGCGCACGACGAGGTTCCGGACAAGCAGGGCCGGGTGACCATTCCGGCTCACCTGCGGGCCTATGCCGCGCTGGACCGCGAGTTGGTGGTGATCGGCGCGAGCACGCGGGTGGAGATCTGGGACAAGGTCGCCTGGGAGGCCTACCTCGCCGAGAGCGAAGACGACTTCGCCGACATCGAGGAGGGGGTGCTGCCCGGCGGTCTGTAGGGCGGTAACGGCGCCCGACGTACTGCGAGATCTCCAGCCGCTTTCGAGTTCCTGGCATCACTTCCCCGGTGCCAGGCGCACGATCCAGTCATTGGGCGACGGTCCGGTGTCAGGCGGGAGCGGATGGGGATCTGGCGGTACGACGGCAGCGCCGTCCGACGACAGGCGCACGAGAAGAACGGACGTTTCAACCAGTGGGGGTCATCATGGGGGAGTTGCGCGGCACGCACGTGCCGGTGCTGCTCGAGCGGTGTCTCGAGCTGCTGGCCCCCGCGCTGGGTCGAGGCGGCCGGACGGTCTACGTCGACGCGACGCTCGGTCTCGCCGGGCACGCGGAGGCGGTGCTCGAGGCGCATCCGGAGACGGTCCTGATCGGGCTCGACCGGGACACCGAGGCGCTCGCTCACGCGCGGGTCCGGCTGGCGCGGTTCGCCGATCGGGTGCACCTGGAGCACGCCGTCTACGACGAGTTGCCGGACGTGCTCGACCGGCTGGGCTATCCGGCCATCGACGGCATCCTGTTCGACCTGGGTGTCTCGTCGTTGCAGTTGGACGCGCCCGACCGCGGGTTCGCGTACGCCCAGGACGCGCCGTTGGACATGCGGATGGACCAGACCCGGGGGGTGACCGCCGAAGAGGTGGTCAACACGTACGCCCATCCGGACCTGGCCCGGGTGCTGCGGGTCTACGGCGAGGAGAAGTTCGCCGGTCGGATCGCCTCGGCGATCATCCGGCAGCGGGAGCGGGCCCGGATCACCTCGTCCGCGTTGCTTGCGGAGCTGGTTCGGGACTCCATTCCGGCACCAGCCCGACGAACGGGTGGGCACCCGGCAAAGAGAACGTTTCAGGCTTTACGGATCGAGGTAAACAGAGAGCTGGCAGCGCTGGAGACAGCGTTGCCATCCGCACTCGACGCACTGACCGTGGGCGGTCGCATGGTGGTCCTGTCCTACCACTCGCTGGAGGACAGGCTCACCAAGGCGGCCCTCACGGACCGGGTCCGCAGTAAGGGCCCGATTGACCTCCCGGTCGAGCTTCCCGGGTCCGGTCCGACGTTCCGGCTGCTCAGCCGGGGCGCCGAACTGCCGGGGGAGGCGGAGGTCGCCGCGAACCCGCGGGCCGCCTCGGTGCGGCTGCGGGCCGCGGAGCGACTCGACCCGAACGCGACAGAACAGGGGCGGACCGACCGCGAACGGTCTCGCCGACGGGTGAAGGGAATGCACCAACCGGGCACGGGGTCCGCCTGATCCGTGGGGGGTCAGGGGCACCGGGACGGCTAGAGGGACGGACGTTGAGGGGGAGGGGACATGAGCATTGACAAGCGCGACCGCCGGGACGTCACCGGCGGCGGGCAGCGCGCACCGCGGTCGGGGGGCCGGATCGCGGCGGAGCGGGCTCCGCGCCTCGGAAACGGTACGCCACGCATCGATCGAACGAATCGGCAGGGGGAGACTCGCGCCCGGGGGGCGCGCGAGTTCCCGACTCAGGGCACGGCCGCGCTGCGACCGGTCGAGAAGGCCGCCAGCGCGACCAGCGCCCGGCCGCCACGGCTGCGGGTGGCGCCGCCACCGCCGATCTCGGTGCCGCGTGCGCCGTTCGCGGCGCTGATCGTGGTGCTGGTGGTCGGTGGGGTGCTGGGCATCCTGGCGGTCAACACCAAGATCAATGAGAACGCGTTCCGGCTGGAGCGGTTGCAGCAGCAGCAGGCTCGACTGGACCTGGAGAAGCAGCAACTGGACAAGCAGATCGCCGACGCCGAGGCACCGGGCAACCTGACCGCCAACGCGAAGCGGCTGGGCCTGGTCGACGCCGGCGAGCCGGGCTACATCCGGCTGCCGGACGGCAAGACCATCGGTGTGCCGCAGCCGGCGAACGGCCAGCCGTCGGTGACCAGCCAGGGTGCGGGAGGCTGACCGGTGCCACCAAGGTCGGACGAGCCGCGCCGGGACCCTACGGGGTCCCGGCGCGGTTCTGCACGTGATGCCGGGCCCGTCGACGGCGAGCCGCGCACCGGTGAGCCGGGCATCGGGGGCATCTCCGGCGCCCGGGCGTACACCCCGAGGGGTCGGACCGTCCGCGAGGAGCGCGGCACGCCGGCGCGCGGTCAGGGCGCCGAGCAGCGGCGTACGCCGCGCAGCACCCGGTCCGGTGACCCGTTCCGGCCGGCGTTGCAGGTGCTCGACGGCGGTCGGGCCGCCGCCCGGTCCGGCCGGCGCGACGCTCCGGCGGCCGGACGCGGTGGGGTGGTGCGCACCGTCGCGCCGCGAACCCCCGTGGCCCGGGTGGGGACGAGCCGCCGCCGCGCCGCCGGACCACGCCACGCGCGCCGCGGCGCACCGACCGACCGGCGGCCCGGCGGCCGTCGCGCAAGCCACGACGCCCGCCGAAGCTGGCCGACTCGCGGCTGCGGCTGCGGCTGGGCACCGTGCTCGCCCTGACGCTCTTCGCCACCATCGGGATCCGGCTGATCTTCCTCCAGGCGGTCGACGCTCCGGCGTACGCCGGGGGCGGCATCGCCGACCGACTCCGCACTGTCGAGCTGCCGGCGCCGCGGGGCGGGATCTACGACAGCACCGGCGCGCCGCTGGCCCGCAGTGTCGAGGCGCGGTACGTGTACGCCGACCCGACCGAGGTGGAGGACTCCGCCGCCGTCGCCAAGGCGCTCTCGCCGCTGCTCGGCATCCCGGTGTCGAAGCTGATGGAGTTGATGAAGCCGCGCAAGCTCGAGAACGGCAAGTCGTCCACGTTCGCCTACCTGGCCCGGGGCGTGGAGATCCCGACCGCCAAGCGCGTGCAGGCGCTGGAGCTGCCCGGCATCGGGGTGCACCGTGACGAGCGTCGCGAGGTGCCCGGCGGTGACCTGGCGGCCAACCTGATCGGCTTCACCAGCCAGGACATGGACGGGTTGGAGGGGCTGGAGGCCCGCTACGACGACGTGCTCGCCGGCCAGGACGGCAAGCGCGTGTACGAGGCCGGCCTCGGCGACCTCGCCGCGCCCATCCCGGGTGGCTACAGCCGGACCACTCCCGCCAAGCCGGGTAGTTCGCTCGCCCTCACCCTCAACCGCGACCTGCAGTTCCGGACGCAGCAGATCCTCAGCGCGGGCATGGCCCAGGCGCCGGGCGGCACCGGCGCCGCCGTGGTCATGGAGATTCCCACCGGCGCGGTGCTGGCCCAGGCCAGCAACCCCACCTACGACGCGGCGAAGCCGACGCCCAGCGACCCGGTCGCCCGGGAGGACGCCGCGACCAGCTTCGTGGTCGACCCCGGCTCGGTGCACAAGGCGATCACCTACGGCGCGGCGTTGCAGGAGGGAGTGATCACGTCGGACACCACGTTGCCGATCGCCAACAGCATCAAGAAGGGCGACACCTGGTTCTCCGACACGCACCCCGCCAACGGCAAACGGATGAGCGTGCCGGGGATGCTCGCCTTCTCGTCGAACGTCGGCACGATCACCATCGCCGACGAGCTCGGTCCGGACCGGCTGATCGACTACCAGAAGCGGTTCGGGCTGGGAAAGCCCACCGGCGAGGGGATGCCCGGGGAGGCCAGCGGGCGACTGCTGCCGGCCGACGAGTGGAGCGAATCCTCGCAGGGGTCGGTGCCGATCGGGCACAGCGTCGACGCCACCCCGCTGCAGATGGCCGCCGCGTACGCCGCCATCGCCAACAACGGCACGTACGTGCAGCCGCACCTGGTCAAGGAGGTGATCGGCCCGGACGGCAAGCGCACCCCCGGGCCGGCCCCGGTGACCCGGTCGGTGCTCAGCCCGCAGAACGCCGCGGCCCTGCGCACCATGCTGGAGGCGGTCACCACCGTCGACCACGCCACCGGCGTCACCGCCGCGGTCCCCGGTTACCGGGTCGCCGGCAAGACCGGCACCGGGTGGCGGCTGGTGAACGGCAAGAAGCAGCCCGGTGAGGTGTCCTCGTTCATCGGGATGGCCCCCGCCGAGAACCCCCGGTACGTGATCGCCGTCTTCGTCTACGCGCCCAACGGTGGGGGCGCGGCGATCGCCAATCCGGCGTTCCGCGACATGATGCAGTTCACTCTGCGTCACTACCGGGTGCCGCCGTCGACCGGCGGATCCGCGCCCAAGTTCGTGGTCTATCCGCGCTGAGCAGCAACGGCGGGACATCATCGGTGAGTGCCGACGAACCACCGGGGCGGCTGTGCGGCCGGAACCGGACGACCGGGTAGGGTCTGACGCCGTGCCCGGCAATCCACGTCCACGTACCGTGACCGGAGTCCGGCTCGGTGATCTCGCCGTCCGGCTCGCCGTCGACCTTCCGGCGGACGCCGCCGCGGTGGTCGTCTCCGGGGTCACCCACGCCAGCCAGGAGGTTCGCCCCGGCGACCTCTACGCGGCGCTGCCCGGTGCCCGTCGGCACGGTGCGGAGTTCGCCACCGGCGCCGTCGAGGCGGGTGCCGTGGCGCTGCTGACCGATCCGGCCGGCGCGGAGTTGGCGGCGGGAACCGGCCTGCCCACCCTGGTGGTGCCCGACCCGCGCGCCGTGCTCGGCGAGCTGGCCTCGGCCGTCTACGGCGACCCGACCGCCGACCTCACAGTGATCGGGGTGACCGGCACCGCGGGCAAGACGTCCACCGCGTACCTGATCGAGTCGGGGCTGCGGGCCGCCGGGCACACCACCGGGCTGGTCGGGACCGTGGAGACCCGGCTCGGTGATCTGGTGATCGACAGTGTCCGCACCACCCCCGAGGCGACCGACCTGCACGCCATGTTGGCCACCGCCCGCGAGCGGGGGGTCACCGCCGTGGTCATGGAGGTCTCCAGCCACGCGCTGGCCATGGGCCGGGTGGGCGGTGTGCGGTTCGCCGTCGGTGGTTACACCAACTTCGGCTCCGACCACCTGGACTTCCACGCCGACAGCGACGACTACTTCGCCGCGAAGGCCCAGCTCTTCGACGGGCGCTGCGCGGTCGAGGTGCTCAACCACGACGACCCGGCGTTGAAGCCGCTGCTCAAGCCGACCACTGTCACCTACTCGGCGGCCGGTGAGCAGGGCGCGACCTGGTGGGCCGACGGGGTGGGCGGCGAGGGGTACGCGCAGCGGTTCACCGCGCACGGCCCGAACGGCGTGGCAGTGTCCGCCGGTGTCGCGCTGCCCGGCCGGCACAACGTGGCCAACGCGCTGCTGGCCATCGCCGCACTGGTCGGGGCCGGGGTGGACCCGGTGACCGCGGCGACCGGTGTGGCCGCCTGCGGGGGCGTCCCGGGCCGGCTGGAGCTGGTCGACGTGGCCGCGCCGGTGCGCGGGGTGGTCGACTACGCCCACAAGTCTGACGCGATAGTGGCAGCGCTGGCCGCGCTGCGTGAGTTGAGTGCCGGCCGACTGATCTGTGTGATCGGCGCCGGTGGGGACCGGGACCGGGGCAAGCGGCCGGTGATGGGCGCCGCCGCGGCGGAGGGAGCCGACGTGGTGCTGGTGACCGACGACAACCCGCGCACCGAGGACCCGGGGGAGATCCGCGCCGAGGTGCTGGCCGGGGCGTACCGGGCCGGCACCGCCGCTCGGATCATCGAGGTGGCGGGCCGCCGTGCCGCGATCGACGAGGCGGTGCGGCTGGCCGAGCCGGGCGACGTGATCGCGCTGCTCGGCAAGGGCCATGAGCGCGGCCAGGAGGTGGCGGGCCAGGTGCTCCCGTTCGACGACAGCATCGAGTTGGCCGAGGCGCTGCGGGCCCGCTTCGGGGACCTGGCGGGTCAGCGGTGATCACGCTGAGCCTGGCCGAGGTGGCCGCGGCGGTCGACGGGCGGCTGGTGGCAGCCGACCCGGCCGCCACCGTCACCGGATCGGTGGAGTTCGACTCGCGCAAGGTGGGGCCCGGTTCGCTCTTCGTGGCCTTCCCGGGAGAGAAGGTCGACGGGCACGACTACGCGGCGACGGCGATCCAGGCCGGCGCGGTGGCGGTGCTCGGCAGCCGAGAGGTGCCCGGGGTGCCGATGGTGCTGGTCGACGACGCCCTGACGGCGATGGGCCGACTGGCCCGCGCGGCGGTGGACCGGCTGCCCGGGCTGACCGTGATCGGCGTGACCGGCTCGTCCGGCAAGACCACCACGAAGGACCTGATCGGTCAGCTCACCGCCCGACTCGGGGCCACCGTGGCGCCACCCGGCTCGTTCAACAACGAGCTGGGGCACCCGTACACCGCCCTGCGGGCCGACCCGGACACCCGCTACCTGGTGATGGAGAAGGGCGCGCGCGGGGTCGGGCACGTGCGGTACCTGTGCGAGCTGGTGCCACCCCGGATCTCCGTGGTGCTCAACGTCGGCACGTCGCACATCGGCGAGTTCGGCTCGCAGGACGCCATCGCCCTGGCCAAGGGCGAGCTGGTGGAGGCGCTGCCGCCGGACGGGCTGGCAGTGCTGAACGCCGACGACCCCCGGGTGGACGCGATGTCGAGCCGCACCCAAGCCCGGGTGGTCCGCTACGGCGAGGCGCCCGATGCCGACGTGCGCGCCGAGGACGTCACGCTCGACGAGCGGGGGCACCCGTCGTACACACTGGTCACCCCGGAGGGGCGCGCGCCGGTGCGGCTGCGGCTGGCCGGCCGTCACCAGGTCGGGAACACGCTCGCCGCGGCGGCGGTCGCCCGGGAGCTGGGCATGCCACTGACCGAGCTGGCCACGGCCCTCGGCGAGCTGGGGCTGGTCTCGACCCGACGGATGGACGTCTTCGACCGTCCCGACGGGGTGACAGTGATCGACGACTCGTACAACGCCAACCCGGCCTCGATGGCGGTCGCGGTGCGGGCGCTGGCCAGCATGGGTCAGGGGCGGCGTACCGTCGCGGTGCTTGGTTACATGGCCGAGCTGGGCCCGTTCGAGTACGACGGCCACGCCGAGGTCGGCCAACTCGCGGCCGAGCTGGGTGTCGACCGGCTGCTCGTGGTGGGTGAGCCGGCCGCGCCGATCCACGAAGGCGCGACAGCTGTAGCAAACTGGGGAGGAGAGTCGGTGCTGCTCACCGATCAGGCGGCGGCCGTCGAGGTGCTGCGGAGCGAACTACGACCGGGTGATGTCGTCCTGGTCAAGGGCTCCCGGTACCGCACCTGGGAGGTGGCCGACGCCCTGCGCGCCGACGCCGGTGGGGAGCCGACCCGATGAGGGCGGTCATCGTCGCCATCGGGGTGGCCTTCCTCGTCTCGCTCTTCTGCACCCCGATCGCGATCAAGGTGTTCACCCGGCTCAAGGCCGGTCAGCCGATCCGGTCCGACGGCCCCGCCATGCACCAGGGCAAGAAGGGCACGCCCACGATGGGTGGCGTGGTCTTCATCCTGGCCACTGTGATCGCGTACGTGGCCGGGCACCTTGCCCTGACCACCCTGCCGGACCAGCAGATCGCCCAGGTGGAGCCGACCATCACGGCGCTGGTGCTGCTGGGGCTGATGGTCTTCTCCGGCGCTGTGGGTTTCCTCGACGACTTCCTCAAGGTGCGCAAGCGCAACAGCGCCGGGCTGAACAAGCGCGGCAAGTTGCTCGGCCAGATCCTGGTCGGTGCGGTCTTCGGGGTGATCGCGCTGTGGTTCCCGAGCACGATGACAAACGGTTCGGGCCTGGCGACCAACACCGAGACGGTGGGCAGCACCACGCTGAGCTTCATCCGGGACATCGACTTCCTGGAGGTCAGCAAGGTCGGCGCGGTGATCATCTTCATCTTCGTGGTGATGGCCGCGACGAACGGCGTCAACCTCACCGACGGCCTGGACGGTCTGGCCACCGGCGCGTCGGTCATGGTGCTCGCCGCGTACGCGCTGATCGCGTTCTGGCAGTACCGGCACTGGTGTGCCGACCCGAACTACACCCAGCCGTACTGCTACGAGGTTCGCGACCCGCTGGAGATCGCGCTGATCGCCGGGGCGGCGGCGGGGGCCTGTGTGGGCTTCCTCTGGTGGAACACCTCCCCGGCGCGGATCTTCATGGGCGACACCGGGGCGCTGGGGCTGGGCGGTCTGATCGCCGGCATGGCGATGTCCACCCGCACCATCCTGTTGCTGCCGATCATCGGTGGGCTCTTCGTGATCATCACGATGTCCGTGGTGATCCAGATCATCTCCTTCAAGACCACCGGTAAACGGGTGTTCCGAATGTCTCCGCTCCAGCACCACTTCGAGCTGGCCGGCTGGAGCGAGGTCAACATCGTGGTGCGCTTCTGGATCATCGCCGGCATCGGCGTCGCCATCGCCCTGGGCCTGTTCTACAGCGAGTTCCTCGCCAACATGACCTAATCCGCAGGGCCTGCACCCCCGCGCCCACCCCCTCATCCGTCGATCTTGCACTTTCGGATGTCGAAACGTCCCTTTGTGGGTGTTTTGCCGGCACGGAAAGTGCAAGATCGACGCGGGAAGACGGCGTGGGGGCGGCGTGGGGGCGGCGGGAGGGCGGCGCGGGGACGGGTTCGACACGCCCGGTGGGGCGTTGTGGGGCGGTGGGGCGTGTTCAACGGTGATGATGTCGGGGTGGGGGAGGACATCGGCACTGAGGGCAGGACAGGCGGGCGGGCGCGTCGGTCGCCGGGCGCGTCGGGACGTACACCGTTGGCCACCGGGGCGCGCGGCCCGGAACCCGGCGCGGCGGCCCGCGAATCCGGGCCGGGGGCGCGGGAGCCCGGGCCGGCGGGACGCGAGCCGGAGGCCGTGGCGTCGACCCCGTTGCGCGGCATCGACGCGGCCGGAGGGCTCGCCGCGCTGCGCGGCCTGCTGGACCGGCCGCTGACCTCGTACTTCCTGCTGCTGTCCTGCGCCGGCCTGCTGCTGCTGATCGGGCTGACAATGGTCTTCTCGGCGACCAGCGTGAAGGACTACGCCGAGGACGGCAACGCCTCGGCCTCGGTGACCAAGCAGGCCATCTTCGCGGTGATCGGCATCGGCGCGTTCTGGGTCTGCCAGCGCCTGCCGGCCAGCACCTACCGCTCGCTGGGGCGGCCGCTGCTGTTCACCTCGATCGGGCTGCTGGTGGTGCTCAACCTGCTGGTCGCGTTCGCCCGGCTGACCGGTCAGGATTCGGCCAGCTTCGGGCCGGTCGAGGCGCGGCTGAACTGGCTGTTCGTCGGCGGGATCCAGCTTCAGCCATCCGAGCTGGCCAAGTTCGCGATGGTGCTCTGGGGTGCCCACCTGGTCGCCCGTAAGGGTGCCGCGCTGGGTTGGTGGCGCGAACTGGCCACCCCGCTCTTCCCGGTGGTCGGCCTGCTCTTCGTCCTGGTCGGTTACAACGACACCGGCACGATGCTCTGTCTGCTGGCCCTGGTCGTGGGCCTGCTCTGGGCCGCCGGGGTGCGGATGCGGGTCTTCGGCGCCCTCGCCACGGCCGGTCTGATCGGGATCGGCCTGCTCGTCGCGGTGGCCTCGCTGGGCGCCGGCTCCGGCGAGCGCGGCGCTGACAACTACCGCCTCGCCCGGCTGGACATGTTCTTCAACCCACCAGACCCGGAGACCTGCAAACTCAACGACTGCCTCCAGTTCTACCAGGGACGGCTGGCCATCGAGCACGGCGGCTGGTTCGGTGTCGGGCTCGGCAAGGGCAGCCTGAAGTGGGACTGGCTCCCCGAGGCGCACAACGACTTCATCTTCGCGATCATCGCCGAGGAGCTGGGCGTGATCGGGTGCGCCGTGGTGCTCAGCCTGTTCGCGGTCATCGCGTACACCGGGTTCCGGATCGCCCGGCGGGTCGACGACCCGTTCCGCCGGCTCGCCGCGACCGCCGTGACCACCTGGCTGGTCAGCCAAGCCGTGATCAACATCGGTGGGGTGGTCGGGCTGCTGCCGATCACCGGTCTGCCGCTGCCGTTCATCTCCGACGGCGGAAGTGCCCTGGTGGTGACGTTGGCCGGCATCGGCATGCTGGCGTCCTTCGCCCGCGCCGAACCCGATGCGGCCAGAGCACTGCATGCCCGTCCGCCGGCCCGGTGGGTCCGACTACTCTGGGCCCCGTTGCCGCCGCTTCCCGGCCGGCGTCGCCGACCGGCGACGCCGCCCGCTGGCCGAGGGTCCGTGCCCCGGTCCCGCGAGCGGCGCCATGACGATCAGGCCGCGCCGCGCGGGGTCCGACAGGACCGCAGCCGCAAGGGTACGGCGAGCGAGAGGAGACGCTGATGGGTCCGCTGCGTTCGGTGGTGCTCGCGGGAGGTGGCACCGGGGGGCACGTCTACCCGCTGCTCGCCTTCGCCGACTGCCTGCGCCGACACGACCCGGGCGTCCGGATCACCTGCCTCGGCACACCCCGGGGCATGGAGAACGACCTGATCCCGCCGCAGGGCTACGACCTGCGGCAGATCCCGGCGTACCAGCTGCCCCGCTCGGTCAACATGAACCTGGTCCGCACCCCGGGCCGGATGTGGACCGCGGCGCGCGCCGCGGGCAAGGTGATCGACGAGGTGCGCGCCGACGTGGTCGTCGGCTTCGGCGGGTACGTCTCGGTGCCGGCCTACCTGGCCGCGTGGCGTCGTGAGCTGCCCATGGTGATCCACGAGGTGAACGTGCCGCCGGGCGTTGCCAACAAGCTGGGCATGAAGTTCACCAAGAACGTGGCCGTCGGCTTCCCGAACCAGCCGAGCCAGGCCGAGTCGCTGCGGGACGCCACAGTCGTCGGTGTGCCGCTGCGCCGCAGCATCGCCGGTCTGGACCGGTACGCGCTACGCAACGCCGCCCGCGCCCACTTCGGGCTTCGCCCGGACCTGCCGGTGCTCTTCGTGTCCGGCGGCTCGTCCGGCGCCCGTTCGATCAACCTGGCGGTCTCCGGGGCGGCCAAGGAGTTGGCCCGCAACGGCGTGCAGGTGCTGCACGTGATGGGTGCCCGCAACGAGCCGGTGCCGATCCCCACCGACCTGCCGGTGCCGTACGTGACGCTGCCGTACCTGTCCGAGATGGAGCTGGGCTACGCCGCCGCCGACCTGATGCTGGCCCGGGGCGGGGCGATGACCGTCGCCGAGGTGTCCGCGATCGGGCTGCCCACGATCTACGTGCCGTACCCGCACAGCAACCAGGAGCAGCGGCGCAACGCGCTGCCGGTGGTGGAGGCCGGCGGTGGTCTGTTGGTCGACGACGCGGAGCTCACCCCGGACTGGCTGGAGCGCACGGTCATCCCCCTCATCCGCGACCCACAGCGGCTCTACAACATGGGTGCCGCCGCCGGGTCGTACGGCCGGCGCGACGGCGACGAGGCGCTGCGGTCCTTCGTGCTGGCGGCGGTGGCCCGATGACCGCGCAGTTCACCCCGGCCGGCACGCTCACCGCCGAGGACCTGGGCGCCGTCCACCTGATCGGAGTGGGTGGGGTGGGCATGCTCGGCGTGGCCCGGCTGCTGCTCACCCGCGGCATCCGGGTCTCCGGCAGTGACCTGCGGGAGTGGCCCTCGCTGGCCGGCCTGCGGGCGCTCGGCGGCACCATCCACCTCAGCCACGAGGTGACCAACCTGGACGGCGTCGACACCGTCGTCTACTCGTCGGCCATCCCCCAGGACCACCTGGAGCTGGTCGAGGCGCGTCGGCGCGGCCTGCGGGTGCTGCACCGCTCGGAGGCGCTCGCCGCGGCGATGACCGGCCGTCGGGCGGTGGCCGTCGCCGGCACGCACGGCAAGACCACCACCACGTCGATGGTGACGATGGTGCTCCAGCAGGCAGGTGTGGACCCGTCCTTCGTGATCGGTGGGGAGATCTCCGAGGTCGGCTCGGGCGCCCACCACGGCACCGGCGAGCACTTCGTGGTCGAGGCGGACGAGAGCGACCGCTCGTTCCTCATCTACCGCCCGTACGTCTCGATCATCACGAACGTCGAGGCGGACCACCTGAACACCTACGGCGACTACGCGACGCTGGAGGCGGCGTTCGTGGAGTTCGCCCGCCTCACCGACCCGGACGGGTTCATCATCACCTGCGCCGACGACCCGGGCGGTCGACGGTTGGCCGAGAGCCTGCGGTCCGAGGGGCGACGGGTGTTCACCTACGGCGAGGCTGCCGACGCCGACCTGCGGTTGACCGAGATGGTGTCCTCCGCGCGCGGGGTGCGCTACCTGGCCGCTGTCGACGGCCGGTCGCTGGGCGAGTTCCGGCTGCCGGTGCCGGGACGGCACATGGGGCTGAACAGCGCCGCCGCGGTGCTGGCCGCGTACCTGCTGGAACTGCCGCTGGAGGCGGCGGAGGCCGCGCTGGCGGTCTTCCCCGGGGTGCGACGGCGTTTCGAGCGCAAGGGTGTCGCGGACGGCGTGCTGGTCTACGACGAGTACGCCTACCACCCGACCTCGATGACCCTGGCGAACCAGACGTTGCGCGAGGTCGCCGGGGACGGCCGGCTGATCGTCGTCTTCCAGCCGTACCGGCTGTACCGCACCCGCGACAACCAGGCGGAGATCGCCGAGGCGCTGGCCATCGCCGACGAGGTGGTGCTCCTGGAGGTCTTCGGGCCGGGTGAGTTGCGTCAGCCCGGCGAGGGCTCGGCGGCGCTGATCGCGGCGGTGGATCTGCCCGCCGACCGCAAGGTCTTCGTGGAGTCGTGGGAGCAGGCGCCGGTCGAGGTGGCCCGTCGCGCCCGCTCCGGGGACGTGGTGGTCACCATGGGCGCCCCGCCGATCTCGCTGATGGGCGACGAGCTGCTGGCCGCCCTGGGTGAGCGTTCGGCCGGCTCGACACCGACCGCGACCGTCGACCCGGTGGCCACCACCCCGGCGATCGGTGATCCGGTGCCGGGTGGGGCGACGGCCGGCGGCGACGGCGCGGCTCTCGGTGGCACCGCCGTGCCCGGCGGCTCGGCGCCCGCGGCCGGATGAGTCCCGGTCCGGCTCGAGGGCGGACCAGCGCCGCCGACGGTGGCGCCCCGCGCCGCGGTCCGGCCCGGCGGTGGCAGTTGGTCCGGGCGGGCCGCGACGCGGTACCGCCCTCGACCCGCCGGTTCATGGCTCGTGCCCGGCAGCGTCGCATGCGTGCGGCGCTGCCGTGGGCGGTGGCCGCCGGGGTGCTCGCCCTGGCCGGGCTGGTCGCGTGGACGGTGCTCGGCACTGGGCTGTTCGGTGTGCGGGAGGTGCGCGTGGAGGGTGCCGACCTGGTCACTCCGGTGCAGGTGCACGACGCGGTCGGGGTGCCGGACGGTGTGCCGCTGGCCCGGGTGGACCTGGCCGCCGTCGCCCGTCGGGTCGGCGCGCTGCCGGCGGTGGAACGGGCCACCGTCTCCCGGGACTGGCCCGGCGCGCTGGTGGTGCGGGTGACCGAGCGGACCGCTGTGGCGGTGGTGCCGCAGGGCGAGGTGTTCGCCCTGATCGACCGGAGCGGAGTGGCGTTTCGGACGGTGGAGCGACGCCCCGCCGACCTGCCACAGGTGACTGTGGCCCGACCGGCCGCCGACGACCCGGGCACCCGGGCCGCGCTGGAGGTGCTCGTCGCGCTGACGCCGCAGCTACGCGCGGAGCTGGTGGACGTGAACGTGGCGGGTCTGGCCCGGATCAGTCTGCGGTTGCGAGGCGACCGGACGGTGGTCTGGGGCGACGCCACCCGGGGTACGGACAAGGCTCGGGTGGCCACCGCGCTGCTCGACGAGGACACCGACCGCATCGACGTGAGCGCGCCGGATGTGGTGACCTTTCGTTGACCGGTGAGCGTGCGCGGACGTGACCCGTGGCGCTCCGCGCGGCGACACGCCGTCCGGGTCCTTGGCTCATCGCGTGGTGGCGCTTACGTTGCCTCGAAGAGCTTCAGTGGTTGACATAACTGTAAGCCTCTAGTAGAGGGTTAGGGTTTACCCCTGATCCTCGTTGGTGACAGCTGTCGTCGGCCGCTGGTCTGGCCACGCCGTAACCGGTCGGCCGAAGCCAATCTCGAAGGAAAGGACCGGAGATGACACCTCCGCACAACTACCTGGCGGTCATCAAGGTCGTCGGCATCGGGGGTGGCGGCGTCAACGCCGTCAACCGGATGATCGAGGTTGGGCTCAAGGGCGTCGAGTTCATCGCGATCAACACCGATGCGCAGGCGCTGCTGATGAGCGACGCCGACGTCAAGCTCGACGTCGGTCGGGAGCTGACCCGTGGCCTGGGGGCCGGTGCCAACCCGGACGTCGGGAAGAACGCCGCCGAGGACCACCGCGACGAGATCGAAGAGGTGCTCAAGGGCGCCGACATGGTCTTCGTGACCTGCGGCGAGGGCGGCGGCACCGGCACCGGCGGCGCGCCGGTGGTGGCCAACATCGCCCGCAAGCTCGGCGCGCTGACCATCGGCGTGGTGACCCGGCCGTTCTCCTTCGAGGGCAAGCGTCGCCAGGTGCAGGCCGAGACGGGGATAGACGAACTCCGCAACCAGTGCGACACGCTGATCGTCATCCCGAACGACCGGCTGCTGGCCCTGGGCGACCGCAACATCAGCATGATGGACGCGTTCCGCACCGCCGACCAGGTGCTGCTCTCGGGTGTGCAGGGCATCACCGACCTGATCACCACCCCGGGTCTGATCAACCTGGACTTCGCCGACGTCAAGAGCGTGATGAGCGGCGCCGGCAGCGCGTTGATGGGCATCGGCAGCGCCCGCGGCGAGAACCGCGCGGTCGAGGCGGCCGAGGCGGCCATCTCCAGCCCGCTTCTGGAGCAGAGCATGGACGGCGCGCGGGGCGTGCTGCTGTCCATCGCTGGCGGCTCCGACCTGGGCCTGTTTGAGATCAATGACGCCGCCCAGCTGGTCACCGACGCGGCCCACCCGGACGCCAACATCATCTTCGGCGCGGTCATCGACGACGCGCTCGGTGACGAGGTGCGGGTGACCGTCATCGCGGCGGGCTTCGACGGCGGCACGCCCGCGTACAAGGCGGCCGAGCCGACCCGCAAGTCCAACACCAACCAGCCGGCACCGCAGAGCAGCCCGGCGCCGACGCCGGCCACCAACCCGACTCCGGCCCAGTCGCCGCGTCGCGTGCTCTTCGATGACGTGGACGTTCCCGACTTCCTCAAGAACGGGTCCTGAGCACCGCCGATGACCGACAGCTCAGCCACGGTACGTCCAGATCGGCACGCCGAACTCGCCGCCGGTCTGGCTCAGGTTCGGTCCCGGGTCGATGACGCCTGCGCGCAGGCCGGCCGGGACCGTGCCGAGGTAACCATGATCGCGGTGACGAAGACCTACCCGGCCAGCGACGTGTTGGCGCTGGCTGGGCTCGGGGTTACCGACATGGGGGAGAACCGCGACCAGGAGGCAGCCGGCAAGGCCGCCGAGGTGGCTGCCGCCGGGGTGCGTCCCCGCTGGCACTTCATCGGCCAGTTGCAGCGCAACAAGGCCCGCTCGGTGGTCCGCTACGCCGACGTGGTGCACTCCGTCGACAGTGTCCGGCTGGCCCGGGCGTTGGCCACCGCGACCGCCGACCGGCAGGAGCCGCTCGACGCTCTGGTCCAGGTGAGCATCGACGGCGACGCGGCCCGGGGCGGAGCCCTGCCCGGCTCGGCGGATCCGGCCGCCGGCCTGGAGCCGGTGGCCGAGGCGGTGGCCGACGCGCCGGGGTTGCGTCTGGTCGGTCTCATGGCGGTCGCTCCGCTGGGCTGGGAGCCGGAGCGGGCGTTCGCCCGGCTCGCGGAGGTCGCCGACGCGTTTCGGGCCGTCCATCCGGGAGCCACCGCGCTGTCCGCCGGTATGAGCGGAGATTTCGACATCGCGATCCGTTACGGCGCGACACATGTCCGCGTCGGTAGCGCGTTGCTCGGAATGCGTCCCACGCTGCGGTAGCCTGACCGCGAGACAAGCAAATTACATCAGTGTTGTTTCAGGGGCGGGCGTCTCCTAGTCGGGGGTCGTGGCGCGCGACGCGAATCGCGCGCTTGGGGGATTGCCGTTCCGGTCCGATGGGCATGGTTGTCCACTCGCGACGGGCGACATGGCACGGGGGCGCGTGCCGCACGGCGGACGGAAGGGCGCGGGATGGGTGCACTGCGCAAGGCGGGGGTCTGGCTCGGTCTGGTCGAAGAAGACGACGAGCGGGCCTACGACGACGGTGGCTACGACAAGGGTGGCTACCGCGACTCGCGTTACCGGCAGAGCCGGTACGCCGAGGAGTTCGCCGACGACGACGAGGATGACGCCGAGGAGCCGCCGGCTCCCCGGCCGCGCGACAGTGGGCGGGGTCGACTCTCCGAGCGGTCGAGCGGGCGGTTGAGCGAGTCCGAGCGCGGGGACGGTGAGCGGCCGGAGCGGATCGAGCGGTCCAGCGTCCGGTCGATCACCCGGTCGTCGGCGGGCGACACCTCCGGTGCGCTGACCTACCACACTCGGGACAACCTGGCCCTCGCGCCGCAGGTCACGTCGCGTGAGCGGGCCCTGCCCGAGGAGGAGCAGCGTTACCAGATCACCACGCTGCACCCCACCACCTACCGGGAGGCGCGCACGATCGGCGAGCACTTCCGCGACGGCGTCCCGGTGATCATCAATCTCACCGAGATGGATGAGGCCGATGCCCGCCGTCTGGTGGACTTCGCCGCCGGACTGGCGTTCGGCCTGCGCGGTACGATCGAGCGCGTGACCAATCGGGTGTTCCTGCTCTCACCGGCTAACGTCCAGGTCACCGCAGAGGACAAAGCCAAGATCGCTGAGGGCGGCTTTTTCAGTCTGAGTTGATCCCGCCCGACCCGAGGGACGTCGCTGACCGTGTTGTCGATCTTACTGCAAGTGCTGTATCTGATCCTTTATGTCTTCCTGCTCCTTCTTCTGTCCCGGTTCGTGTTGAGCGCCGTCCTGCAGTACGGCCGTCGCTGGCAACCGGGGCGTGGAGCATCGGCAGGATTGGAATCCGTGTGGAGCGTCACTGATCCCCCTCTCAACGCGTTGAGGCGTGTGATCCCTCCGCTGCGAATTGGTACCGTGAGCATCGACCTGGCCTCCCTTGTGCTCCTGGTTATCCTGTTCGTGCTGATGGAGTTCGTGTTAGGGCCGTCGATCAGGGCATCTGCCTGATGACCGACGCGCTTTCGCGGCCGCAACTGACCCGAGGAGTTTCGATGCCGCTGACCCCGGCCGACGTCCACAACGTCGCCTTCAAAAAGCCGCCGATCGGCAAACGGGGGTATGACGAGGAGGAGGTCGACGCCTTCCTCGATGAGGTCGAGCGCGAGCTCGCCCGTCTCATCGAGGAGAACAACGAGCTGCGCGCCCAGGTGGAGCGCGGCGGCCGTGGCGGTGCCCCCGCCGGCCCCGGCGGCGACGCCCGACTGGCGGCGGAGCTCAACGATGTCAAGGCCCAACTGGACCGGGTGCAGCGCGACAAGTCGGCGGCCGAGCAGGCTGCCCGCGCGATGCAGGCCGAGCTGGAGCAGGTCCGCGCGACCGGCGGCCCGGCCGGCGGCGTCACCGGTGACGGTGAGCAGCAGGCCCTGCGCGTGCTGATGATGGCCCAGCGCACCGCCGACGACCACGTGTCCGACGCTCGCCGCGAGGCCGACTCGCTGTTGTCCGAGGCTCGCAGCAAGGCCGAGGAGGTGACCCGGGAGGCGCGCGCCAAGGCTGACGCCCTTGAGCGGGACGCCCGCCAGCGGCACCAGGAGGCCATGGGCGGCCTGGACGCCAAGCGCACGGCTCTGCAGAAGCACATCGAGGAGCTCAAGCAGTTCGAGCGCGAGTACCGCACCCGGCTCAAGGCGTACCTGGAGAGCCAGCTGCGTGACCTCGACGGTCGTGGCCAGGGCCTCGAGGCCGAGATGACCCGCTCCGAAGCCGGCCGGGTCGCTGGCGGCAACGGGCTGGCCGCAGCAGGTCTCGCTGGTTCGTACGGCGGCGGCGGGCGTTCCGGCGCCCTCGAAGCCGGACGCTGAGCACCGGCCGGCGATCGCTGTCCGCCAATGGTGACGGTCGCCGGCCCGGCCTGGACGGTTCGACGCGGCGGGGGTGAGCCGTGATAGTCGCAAGTCTCCTGCTCATCCTCGTCGCGGTGGTGCTACTGGTGCTCGGCCTGGCCGGTGGTTCCAGCTTCTTGTTGGTCATCTCCATCGCGGCCAGTCTGCTGGCCGCCGTGGCGTTGGTGGTGGGCGCCCGCCAGGCAGCCGCCAACCGCGCCATGGCGGATCCCGGCCGGACCGACCGACGGCACCCCGACGCACCCCACACGGCCAGCCAGGCCACACCGGGTGTCGCGTACGGACCGCCGCTGGTCGAGCCGGAGGTGCCGGTCCAGCACGTGCCCACGACGTTTGGTACCGGCGGCACCGGGTGGCGGCAACCACCCGAGCCGCCGGTCGACCATGCGCCGCTGATCGACCATGCGCCGCCGATCGATGAGGCTTCGCCGGTCGACCCGCCGCACGTCGATGACGCGTCGCCGTTGGTGAGTGCGGCGGACGAGGCACCCGCGCGGGCCCGGCCGGTCAGCCCGGCGTCGCCGTTCGCGGCGTCGACCGACGACGTGTTCGACCCGGCGGTCGCGGCGGTCGACGAGCCGGCCGCCCAGCAGCTCACGGCCGCCGAGGCGGCCCGGGTGGCCCGACTGCTCGACGCCGTCGAGGTCGTCGACGGCCGCCCCCGATACCACCTGGACGGCTGTCCCCACCTGATCGGCTGGCAGCCCGAGACGTTGCCGGTCGCCGAGGCCGTGGAACTCGGCTTCACCCCGTGCGCGCACTGCGCGCCGGCGACCGCTCTCCTCGCCGACGCCCGGCCGATCTGAAGCGTTGCCGGTGCCCGCGCAGGACACGCTCACCGTGGCGGTACGGGTGAAGCCCGGCGCCTCCCGGGACCGGGTGGGTGGCCGGTTCGACGGCCCGCACGGGCCCGCCCTCGTGATCGCGGTCCACGACCCGGCCGTCGACGGTCGGGCAACCGAGGCCGCCCGCCGGGCGTTGGCCGGCGCGTTGGGCGTCCGACCGGCAGCGGTGTCACTGCGTGCCGGCGCGGCCAGCCGGGACAAGCTCTTCCTCGTCGATCGGCCCAGCCCGGAGTTGCCCGAGGTGCTGCGCCGCCTGCGCGACGGATCCGCCGAGTGAGGACAGCCCAGGCAAGGCAGCCGTGACGCCCGGGTTGGACATCGCGCTGCTGCTCGGTGCGGCAGTGCTGCTGGTAGCTGTCGGCGCTGTGCGACTCTCCACCCGGCTCGGTGTGCCCAGCCTCCTGGTCTACCTGGCCCTGGGCGTGGCGATCGGCGAGGGCGGGCTGGGCATCCGTTTCGACGACGTCGAGCTGACCCGGACTCTCGGCTTCTGCGCGCTGATCGTGATCATCGCGGAGGGCGGCCTCACCGCCCGGTGGACCACGCTGCGCCCGGTGCTCGGGCTGGCCTCCGCGCTCTCCACTGTCGGCGTGATCGTCAGCATCGTGGTGGTCGGCGTGGCCGTGCACCTGCTGCTGGGGCTGGACTGGCGGTTGGCGCTGCTCTACGGCGCGGTGCTCTCGTCCACCGACGCGGCGGCCGTCTTCGCCACCCTGCGCCGGCTGCGGTTGCCGCCCCGGCTGGTGGCGACCCTGGAGGCCGAGTCGGGGATGAACGACGCCCCGGTGGTGCTGCTGGTGGTGCTGCTCTCCCACAAGGGTTTCGCGCACCCGTGGTGGTACGAGGCCGCGCTGGTCTGTTACGAGCTGGGCGTCGGCGTGGCGGTGGGCGTCGCCGCTGGTGTCGCCGGCACCTGGGCGCTGCGTCGGGCGGCGCTGCCCTCGGCCGGGCTCTATCCGATCGCCGCGGTGGGCATCACCGTGCTGGCGTACGCGGCGGGGGCCGTTCTGCACGCCTCGGGCTTCCTCGCCGTCTATGTGGCCGGGGTGCTGCTGGGCAATGCCCGCCTGTCGCACCGGCAGGCGATCCTCGGTTTCGCGGACGGGCTGGCCTGGCTAGCCCAGATCGGATTGTTCGTGCTGCTCGGGTTGCTGGCCTCGCCGGGCCGGCTGGACGCGGCGGTGCTGCCCGCTGTGGTCGCTGGGCTGGCTCTGGTGCTCCTGGCCCGGCCGTTGTCGGTGGCCGTGTCGGCCTTGCCGTTCCGGGTCGGCCTACGAGAACAGGCGTTCCTGTCCTGGGCCGGGCTGCGCGGGGCGGTGCCGATCGTGCTGGCCACCATTCCGCTGTCCGAACGGGTGCCCGGCGCGGAGCGGCTCTTCGATGTGGTCTTCGTGCTGGTGGTGATCTTCACGCTGGTGCAGACCGGGACGCTGGGGCCGTTCGCCCGCCGGTTGCGGGTGACAGCGCCGGCCGAGGCCGCCGAGATCCACGTGGAGACCGCGCCGCTGGAGCGAATGCGGGCGGACCTGCTCCAGGTGGAGGTGCCAACGGGCTCGCGGCTGGCCGGCGTGCACGTCGACGAGCTGCGCCTTCCGCTGGGCGCGTCGGTGACCCTGGTGCTGCGCGACGGCGTGGGCTTCGTGCCCGCGCCGGACACCCGGTTGAAGACCGGCGACAGTCTGCTGATCGTGGCGACCGCCGGGGTGCGGGACGCGGCGGAACGGCGGTTGCGGGCGGTCAGTCGGCGGGGTCGTCTGGCCCGATGGTTTGGTGAGTACGGGGATGAGGTGCCCAACTGATCTGCTAGCGTTCCCTTTGCCCCAGTTAGGCAGGGCTAGGGGCTGTTAGACGGAGCGACGGTGCGGCACGTTGTCGGACGCCTGTACGTTCCGTATTCTTGCCAATCTCCGGAGTGCGCGGCCATCGTCGCCGTGCGCCCCTTTTCGTACATAGGGGACGCCTTGGTCGGCGCCCCCTGACCAGGCGCCGCGGACCGCGCGGCTCCCCGGCCGAGGGAGCGACCCATGGCGAAGCCATCCGACACCAGGACCGCCGGGCGCAAGCCGGCAGCGAAGGCCACCCGCAGCACCGCGGAGACCGAGAAGATCCGGGCGGCGCTGGCGGCGCGGCGGGACGAGCTTCGCGCCGAGTACGATCAGACGCTGAGTGAGATCACCGAGCTGCAGCGCGATCGGCTGACCGACTCGGCCGGGGACGACCAGGCCGATACGGGCACCAAGACGCTCGAGCGGGAGCAGGAGATCTCTCTCGCCAACAGCATTCTGGAACGGATCACGCAGGTGGAGCGCGCGCTGGAGCGCCTCGACGAGGGTGGTTACGGCTGGTGCGAGCGGTGCGGCAACCCGATCCCGGTCGAGCGCCTCGCCGCCTTCCCGTCGGCCACCCTGTGTGTGACGTGCAAGCAGCTGGAGGAGCGGCGCTGAGGTCCGTTCCCCGGCGGCGATGAGACGGTGAGCGATCACCGCCAAGACTGTCGATGGGGAGCGCATGACCGCAGTACCGTCCGCCGAACCCGGCCGCACCGATCCGGGCGGCGGGACCCGCCGGCCCCGGGCCGTCGCGATTCTCGCCGGAGTCGCCCTGGTGGCCTTGGTGGCCGACCTGGTCACCAAGCACCTCGCGCTGGCCGCGCTGACCGACCGGGAGCCGGTCCGCCTGCTCGGCGGGTTCGTCTACCTGAGCCTGACCCGCAACAGCGGCGCGGCCTGGAGCATCGGCGCGGACCACACCTGGGTCTTCCCACTGATCACCATCGGTGTGGTCGGCTGGATCGTCTGGATGGCACTGCGGCTGCGCTCGCTGCCCTGGGCGGTATCGCTCGGCCTGGTGCTCGGTGGCGCGTTGGGCAACCTCGTCGACCGGATCTTCCGGGCGCCGTCCCCGTTCCACGGGCACGTGGTCGACATGATCAGCCTCTTCGACCCGTACGGTCAGGTCTGGCCGGTGTTCAACCTGGCGGACAGTTCGCTGGTCTGCGGTGTGCTGCTGGCCGTCCTGTTGGAGCTGACCGGCCGCCAACGTGATGGCCGACGGGCGGGGCGCGACGGCGACCCGGCCACCACGGACGCCACGTCGGGCGCCGAGCAGCGGGAGCGGGCATGACCTCCGCGTTCGCCGCTGGCGGCGACCACCGTTCCCTTCCGGTTCCGGACGGCCTCGACGGCATGCGCCTGGACCAGGCCGTGTCCCGCCTGTTCGGGCTCTCCCGCACCGCCGCCGCGGCCCTTGTCGACGCCGGGGACGCGCTGGTCGACGGCTCCGCCCGGCCCAACTCGCACAAGGTGAAGGCCGGCTCCTGGCTGGACGTCACGCTGCCCGCTCCGGTGGCACCGCCGACAGTGGTGCCGCAGGCGGTGCCCGGCCTGCGGGTGGTCTACGCCGACGACGACATCGTCGTGGTCGACAAGCCGGTAGGGGTGGCCGCGCACCCGAGCCCCGGGTGGACCGGGCCGACGGTGATCGGCGCGCTCGCCGCGATCGGGCACCGCATCTCCACCAGTGGCGCCGCCGAGCGCCAGGGCGTGGTGCACCGACTCGACGTGGGCACCACCGGGATCATGGTGGTGGCCAAGAGCGAGCAGGCGTACACGGCGTTGAAGCGGGCCTTCAAGTACCGCGAGGTGGACAAGGGTTACCACGCGGTGGTGCAGGGTCACCTGGACCCGCTGCGGGGCACCGTCGACGCGCCGATCGACAGGCACCCCACCCACGACTACCGCTGGGCGGTGGTCTCCGGCGGCAAGCCGAGCATCACCCACTACGACACACTGGAGGCGTTCCCGGCGGCGAGTCTGGTCGACGTCCGGCTGGAGACCGGCCGGACCCACCAGATCCGGGTGCACTTCTCCACACTGCGGCACCCCTGCGTGGGTGACCTCACCTACGGCGCCGATCCGACCCTCTCGGCCCGTCTCGGCCTGGCCCGACAGTGGCTGCACGCCCGCGAACTGAGCTTTTTGCACCCCCGAACGGGGGACGAGGTCCGGTTCGTCAGCGACTACCCTGACGACCTGGACCGTGCGCTTCAGATCCTGCGTGACTGAGCGGCGACCGCCCGACACCGTTCCACAGAGGGGATCCCGCCCGTGCGCGCCGGCAACCTGCTGCGGCAGCTGGACCAGCGCTTGCTGCCGCCGCTGACCCGGGCCGTGGCCCGGCTGGGCGACCGGTCGGCGCGCTCCGGCGTGCTCAGCTGGGCGGCGGTCCTCTCCGCGGCGGCGGTGTTGGGCACCGCCGTCTGGGCCGTCGACGACACTCCGGTCGGCGACCGGACGGTCGGCGAGGTGACCCGGGTCGGCGTTGCCGACGGCGACTCCGTCCCCGGCTACCTGCGGTCCGCCGCGGCCGACCTGGCCGCGCTGCCCGCGTCGCCGCCGGCCGCCGAGGGCGGGACGTACGCGCTGGTCACGCTCGACGCGTACCTTCCTCCGCAGCGGCTGGCGACGGTGCTCGGCGACGTCGGGGTCTCGACAGTCTTCGGGCGGGTTCCGCTGCCCGGCCGGCAGACCGAGATCGTCAAGATCCCCGCGCTGCGAGTGCCCGACGACGTGGTCGCCGGAATGGAACAGGTGGCGGCGCGCAAGGAGACCGAGGCTGCCGACTATCGGGCCAGGGCCGCCGCGGTCGACGGCGACGGGGTGGGCGAGCGGGAGTTGCGGGAGCAGTACGTTGGCGGCGCCGAGGTGGCCGCCGCCGAGGCGGCCGCGTACCGCACCGGCTGCGCCTGCGTCTACGCGGCGGTGGTTCGCGCGACGCCGGTGGCGCTGCGTGGTGTCGCGGCCCGGCCGGATGTACGGGCGGTCGACCCGGCCCCCGAGGTGTACCGGCTGGACCGGACGGTCTTCACGCCGCCGCTGCCCGAGCAGCGTGACGTGGTGCGTCCGCCGGCCGACACCGGGCCGAGCCCCGCACCGACCCGGTCCGAGCGGCCGGCACCGATGATCAGCGCACCGGCGCCGTCGACCCCAGTGGGCGAATCGTCGGAACCCGCACCAGTCGTGACGATTCCGTCACCCGAACCGTCGAAGCCGGAGCCCACCGAGTCGGCAGCGCCGAGTGTCACCACCTCGCCGGACGCCACCCTCGCCGAGCCGTCGCCGCCATCGCCGTCGTCGTGATCTGCGCCGGCTGGTGTGCGCTCTGAGGTGTGGTCCGAATAGGGTTGGGTTCGTAGCCTGTCAGACAGAGATCGATGGCGCTGGGAGGGCGGGCCGTGGAGGGCAGTGAGACCGGCTGGGGCCGGCCGGCCGAACCAGCGCCGCGGTGGCGCGCGCTGTTGGACCGTGCCCGGCTGGGCGGTCGCGGCGCGGAGCAGACCGAGCCGGAGCGGCGCGGCGAGGAACCGCCGCCGGACCCGCTGCCACGGCGTGCGGCCCCGAACGGCTACGCCGGGCGGGCACCCGCCATCGGGCATCCGGCCGACCTGTCGTACGGCGCGGAGCCTGCTTACCGGGCTGAGGCGACCTACCGGGTGGACCCCGCCTACCGGGCCGAGCCGGACTACCGGGCCGAGCCGGACTACCGGGCCGAGCCCGCGTATCGGACCGAGCCGGGTTATCGGGCCGAGCCGGGTTATCGGGCCGAGCCCGCGTACCGGACCGAGCAGCCGGACTACCGCGCCGAGCCGGACCATCGGGCTGAGCCGGGCTACCGGGCCGAGCCGGGCTACCGCGCCGAGCCGGACTATCGGGCCGAGCCCGGCTACCGTGCCGAGCCGGGCTACCTCGCCCCGCCCGGCTATCGGGCCGAGCCCGACTACCGGGCCGAGCCCGACTACCGGGCCGAGCCCGACTACCGGGCCGAGCCGGGTTATCGGGCCGAGCCGACGTATCGGGCCGAGCCCGAGCCGCCGGCACGCGACCCCGACCCGGTCCCGTCGCGCTACGCGTTGCTGGACAACGGCTACCGACCGGGCGACCCGCCGTTGGAGTCGCGGTACGCCCTGCTGGAGACCGGCTACCAGCCGGAGACCGGCTACCCGGCCGCTCCGCCCCCGCCGGTTGCCCCACCGCCCGCGCCGCCGGTCGCCGTGCCGGTCACACCGCCCGTCCCGCCACCACCCGCCCCGGCGGTCGGCTCGGCGGTCGCCGAACGTGCCTACCCGACCCGGATCGAATGGCGCCCACCGGCCGTCGACCAGGAGCAGGAGCGCGCCAACGGGGTGCTCCAACGGGACCTGGGCACGCCCCGGGTGTTCGCCTTCGCCAACCCCAAGGGCGGGGTGCACAAGACGACAGCCACAGTGCTCGCCGCGGCGACGGTTGGCAGCGTCCGCGGCAAGGGCGTGCTGGCCTGGGACGACAACGAGCTGCGCGGCACCCTCGGCCTGCGCGCCGGCAGCGCCCGGCACGCCCGGACGATCCGGCACCTGATCAGCGACCTGGCCCAGATCGAGATCCTGGAGGGCGCGACCCTGCTGGACCGGCTGGACGACTACCTGCGGCACGCCTCCGACGGCTCGTACGACGTGCTGGCCGGCGAGGAGAGCCCGCGCTTCGCCCAGCGACTGGACCAGTTCACCGTCCGACGGGTGCTGGAACTGCTGCGGCGCACCCACGACGTGGTCTGCGTGGACACCGGCAACAACGTGGAGAGCCCCAACTGGCGCACTGTGATGCAGGCCGCCGACCAGCTGGTGGTGACCACAGTGCCCCGGGAGGACGCGGCGTTCAGCGCGGACTGGATGCTCGACCTGCTGCACGAGGAGGGCATGGGCGAGTTGGCGGACAACGCGATCACCCTCATCTCCTGCCCGACCCCGGGTCGCTCGACGCTCCAGGACGACCTGGAGCGGCACTTCGCCACCCGTACCCGGGGCGTGGCCGTCGTGCCGTACGACCCGGCTCTGGAGACCGGGTCGTCGATCGAGTACCACCAGCTCCAACCGGAGACCCGGCAGGCGTGGCTGCGGGCCGCGGCGATGATGGTGGAGCCGTTCGCCCGGTGAGCTGGTCTGCCGCCACCGGAGCCCGGCCGCGCACCGGGCCTGAGAGGATCATCGGGTGAGCCCGGACAACCCCGACCGTGAGCGGCCCGTCGACGAGCCCGACCAACCCGCGCCACCCCGTACGCCGCACGCGCAACAGCCGGAGGTCGACAGGTCGACCGGGACGGCGCCGGGCGAGTTCGGTGCGGGCCACCTGCCGGCGGCGTACCAGAGCTCGCTGGAGCTCCGGTTCGACGAGCCGCGTCGTCCGCTGCGTGCCCTGGCGGCGGTGCTGGGCGTCGTACTCGCGCTGGCCGCGCTGGGTGTTCCCCTCGGGCTGCTCTGGGCCGCGCTCGCGCCGGACACCCCGGTGCTCAAGACCGCCGAGGGGGCGATCTACGCCGAGCCGCAACCGGAGCAGCCGATCGCCGCCGACGGCTGGTTCAGCCTGCTCGGGCTCGCCTTCGGGCTGCTCGTGGCATTCGCCCTGTGGTTCGTGCTGCGTCGGTGGCGCGGCCCGGTCGGGTTGCTCGCCGCGGTGCTCGGCACCCTGGTCGCCGCGCCGGTGGCCTGGCAGGTGGGACGGCGGATCGGTCTGGCCGCCTTCGACCGGCTGCTGGCGACCGCCCCGGCCGGGCAGGCCTTCAGCAAACCCGCCGACCTGCGGGCCGGGGGAGTGGACTGGCTGCTCGGCGTGCTGCCGGTGCCGCACGGCAACCTGCTGCTGCCGGCGTTCGGTGCCGCGGTGATGTACACCCTGCTGGCCGGTTGGTCGCGGTGGCCGGGTTTACGCCCGGAGCCCGAGCCGGGGGAGTTCAGTTGGGTGTCGGCGGGGACGCCAGCTCCGACAGCGGCACCGGAACCGCCCGCACCTGACGCAGCAGAGCCGCCTCGCGGTTGAGCAACCGCAGCTCGGCGCGGAGCCGGGAGGCGGTGTCGTCGATGGCCAGCAGCCGTTGCCGGTCGTCGACGGTGAGCGCCGCGGTCGCCGCCACCAGGTGCGAGAGCACTGTCGGGTCCTCCGGCAACTGCTCGGAGATCTCCTCCGGGTCGGAGCGGATCAGGCCGAGGTACTGCCGGAAGACCGCGATCACCCGGGCGGCCAGCAGATCGGCCACCTCGTCCGGGCCGCCCGGGTCGGGCAGCCACTCGACGTCGGCGGTCAGGTAGGGCTCGGCGCTGTCGTCGATGTCGGCGATGCGGAACCGGCGGCGGCCGACAGTGACGATGTCGAAACCACCGTCGGTCAACTCGGTCACCTGGCGTAGCTCGGCGGTGCAACCCACCTCGTGCAGCGTCACCTCGCCGGCGCTCGACCCGGCCGGGGCGCCGGCGGGACCGGCGGGCGCGACCTCCCAGCCGGCCTGGATGGCCACCACGCCGAACTCGCGCGGGGCGCCGTCGGGCAGGCCGACCAGGTGCCGGACCAGCGCCCGGTAGCGCTCCTCGAAGATGTGCAGCGGCAGCACCAACCCGGGAAAGAGCACCGTTGCGAGCGGGAAAACCGGCAGCCGTGCGGTCACATGGTCGAGCCTAACCAATCTCGCCCCCGGGGGCGTGGCCCGGCTCACCGTCCCGGCGGACGGGCGGCTCGGGTGGACGTCGGGCCGGCCGCCTAGACTCGCAAGGGTGCTGAATCGGATCGACCTGCGCGACGGTCTCGGTGACCCGCGCCGCCTGCTGCCCCGTGCCCAGCTCGACGTGTCCGTCGCCGTCGAGCGCATCCGGCCCCTGGTGGAGGCGGTCCGTGAGCATGGCTACCCAGCGATCCGGGAGGCCAGTGAACGGTTCGACGGCATCTCCCCGGAGGTGCTGCGGGTGCCGGTCGAGGCGATCACCGAGGCGGAGGGGGTGCTCGACCCGGCGGTGCGTGCCGCGCTGCTGGAGTCCATCGCCCGGGCCCGTCGGGTGCACGACGACCAGCGGCGCACCGACCACACCACGAAGGTGGTGCCCGGCGGCACTGTCACCGAGCGGTGGCTGCCGGTCGACCGGGTCGGCCTCTACGTGCCCGGTGGCCTGGCGATGTACCCGTCGACTGTGGTGATGAACGTGGTGCCCGCCCAGGCGGCCGGGGTGCGCTCGCTGGTGGTGGTCAGCCCGCCGCAGAAGGACAACGGCGGCCTGCCCGATCCCCGGGTGCTCGCCGCGTGCGCGCTGCTCGGCGTCGACGAGGTGTACGCGGTGGGCGGGGCCCACGCGGTGGCGATGCTGGCGTACGGCGCGGCGGTGGACCCGGCGGGTGAGCTGCGGTGCGACCCCGTCGACCTGATCACCGGCCCCGGCAACATCTGGGTGACCGCCGCGAAGCGGCTGCTGCGCGGCGTGGTCGGCATCGACGCCGAGGCCGGGCCGACCGAGATCGCCATCCTGGCCGACGACACCGCCGACCCGGCGCACGTGGCCGCCGACCTGATCAGTCAGGCCGAGCACGACCCGCTCGCCGCGAGCGTGTTGGTCACCCCGTCGGTGGCGTTGGTCGAGGCGGTCGAGGCGGAGTTGGCCCGGCAGGTGCCGGCGACCAAGCACGCCGAGCGGGTCACCACGGCGCTGACCGGTGAGCAGAGCGGCGTGGTCCTGGTCGACGATCTCGAGGCGGGGCTGCGGGTGGTCGACGCGTACGCGGCCGAGCACCTGGAGATCCAGACGGTCGACGCCCGGGAGTGGGCGCTGCGGGTCCGCAACGCCGGGGCGATCTTCGTGGGCGCCTGGTCGCCGGTGTCGCTCGGCGACTACTGCGCCGGCTCCAACCACGTGCTGCCCACCGGCGGCTGCGCCCGGCACTCCTCCGGCCTGTCGGTGCAGTCCTTCCTGCGCGGCGTGCACCTGATCGAATACACCGAGGCCGCGCTGCGCGAGGTGGCCCCGCACGTGGTCACCCTTGCCAACGTGGAGGACCTGCCCGCGCACGGCCAGGCGGTCCAGGCCCGTTTCCCGGGAGGGGCGGCGTGACCAGCCTGGACGATCTGCCGATCCGGGCCGACCTGCGGGGGCTGTCGCCGTACGGGGCGCCGCAGTTGGACGTGCCGGTGCGGCTCAACACCAACGAGAATTCCCACCCGGTGCCGGAGCCGGTGGTCGAGGCGATCGGCAAGGCGCTCGCGGCCGAGCTGCGCGAGCTGAACCGCTACCCGGACCGGGACGCTGTGGCGCTCCGCGCCGACCTGGCCGAATATCTCGGGCACGGGCTCACCGTCGAGCAGGTGTGGGCGGCCAACGGCTCCAACGAGATCCAGCAGCAGCTGCTCCAGGCGTTCGGCGGGCCGGGGCGCACCGCGCTCGGCTTCGTTCCGGCGTACTCGATGCACCCGCTGCTGGCCCTCGGCACCGGCACCCGGTGGGTGCCCGCCGCGCGCGGCGTCGACTTCGGGTTGACCGCCGAGGAGGCGGTCGCCCAGGTCCGCGAGCACAGGCCGGACGTGGTCTTCCTCTGCTCGCCGAACAACCCCACCGGCACGGCACTGGACCCGGCGGTGATCGCCGCGGTGCTCGACGTCGCGCCCGGCATGGTGGTCGTCGACGAGGCGTACGCCGAGTTCGCCCGACCCGGGACGGTCAGCGCCCTCGCGGTGCTGCCCGGCCACCCACGGCTGGTGGTCACCCGGACGATGAGCAAGGCGTTCGGCTTCGCCGGTGGCCGGCTGGGTTACCTGGCCGCCGACCCGGCGGTCGTGCGGGCGGTGCAGCTCGTCCGTTTGCCGTACCATCTCTCCGCGCTCACCCAGGCCGCCGCACGCGCGGCGGTAGCCCACCGCGACGCCCTTCTCGGTACGGTGAGCGCGATCATGGCGCAGCGGGACCGGATCGTGGCGACGCTGCGCGAGCGGGGGTTGCGGGTCGCCGACAGCGACGCCAACTTCGTGCTCTTCGAGGTGGGCGGCGACCAGACCATCGTCTGGAACGCCCTGCTGGCGCAGGGGGTGCTGGTCCGTGACGTCGGCCTGCCCGGCTGGCTGCGGGTGACCGCCGGCACCGCCGCCGAGACCGACGCCTTCCTTTCTGCAATGGAGACTTCGCAATGAGTCGGACCGCCCGGGTGGAACGGATCACCAAGGAGACCAAGGTCCTCGTCGAGATCGATCTCGACGGCACCGGCGCCGCCGAGATCAGCACCGGCGTCGGCTTCTACGACCACATGCTGCACCAGATCGCCCGGCACGGCGGCTTCGACCTGACCGTGCGCACAGTGGGTGACCTGGAGATCGACGCGCACCACACGATCGAGGACACCGCGCTCGCCCTGGGTGCGGCGTTCGACCAGGCGCTGGGCGACAAGGCCGGCATCCGGCGGTACGGCTCGGCGACAGTGCCGATGGACGAGGTGCTGGTCAGGGCCGCGGTGGACCTCTCCGGTCGGCCGTACGTGGTGCACGACGAGCCGGTGCTCGCCCCGTACATCGGGCCGGTGTACGCGACCAGCATGACCCGGCACATCTGGGAGTCCTTCGGCCAGGCGGCCCGGGTCACGCTGCACGTCGACGTGCTGCGGGCGGCCCGGCCGGGTGGTCACCCGGACGCGCACCACGTGGTGGAGGCGCAGTTCAAGGCGGTTTCCCGCGCGTTGCGTGAGGCCACCTCGATCGACCCGCGGTCGGCCGGGGCCATCCCGAGCACGAAGGGCGCGCTCTGATGAGCGCGGGGAGTGCAGCGCAGCGGAGCCCCGCAGTCGCGACTGGAAGGTGGCTCTGATGGGTGCCGCGTTGCCGACGTTGCTGCTGATTCTGGCCGGGGTGCTGGTGGGCGGCACCTGGTCGCTCTACCGGCAGGGCGCGCCGAAGGCCGCCGTGCTGATCACCGCGGCGCTCGCGGTGCTCGCCACCGTCGCCGGGGTGCTGCGGCTGCTGCCGGAGAACGGGTGATCGGGGTGACGACATGAGTGGCGTGGTGGTGCTCGACTACGGCTCGGGCAACCTGCGCTCGGCGGAGCGGGCGCTGGCCGCCGCCGGAGCGGACGTCCGGGTGACCGACGACCTGGCCGCGGCGGCTGCCGCCGATGGTCTGGTGGTGCCGGGTGTCGGCGCGTACGCGGCGTGCATGGCGGGGATCGAGGCGCTGGGCGCTGGCCCGGTGATCGCCGAACGGGTGGCTGCCGGCCGGCCCGTGCTCGGCATCTGCGTGGGCATGCAGGTGCTCTTCGAGCACGGTGACGAGCATGGAGTGGTGACCAAGGGGCTGGGGTTGCTGCCCGGCGGGGTGACCCGGCTGGCCGCCACCCGGTTGCCGCACATGGGCTGGAACACGGTCCGGGCGCCGCGGGAGTCGGTGCTGTTCGCCGGGTTGACGGAGCGGAGCCGGTTCTACTTCGTCCACTCGTACGCGATGGGCGACCCGGCGGCCCTGGCGGCTGCCGGTGCCACGGTGACCACCGCCCACCACGACACGGATTTCGTCGCGGCGGTGGAGCGTGGCTCGTTGTCGGCGGCCCAGTTCCACCCGGAGAAGTCCGCCGACACCGGTGCCGCGCTGCTGCGCAACTGGCTCGCCACGTTGCCCAGTGGTGACTGAGCGCCGTCGCGCGGTGCCCGAGCGACGGGCGTCGCGGTGAGCCGGGAGCGCGCCCGCCGGCGGGCGGAGCGGGAGGCGGAGCAGGCCCGGGAACGGGCGGTCCGGCAGCGCCAGGTCGCCCGGCGGCAACGCCGCCGCGCCGTGGTCCGCACCTTGACGCCGCGGCTGCGGCGGGGTCGCTCCGGGCGGCTGGCCCGGCACACTCGGGGTGAGCGGGCCGCGATCGTGCTGCTCACCGGCGCGGCGTTGTTGCTGATCTGGACGTTCGTCGACAACCTGGCGTTGCGTATCGCGCTGATCGTGCTCTTGCTGCTCGTACTGCCGGCGATCGTGGTGATCGCCCTGGACCGTCGTACCTGATCGAGGAGAAGACCTTGAGCCTCACCCTGTTACCCGCCGTGGATGTCGCTGACGGCCGGGCCGTCCGGCTCGTGCAGGGCGCCGTCGGAAGCGAGAGCATCTACGGCGACCCGTTGGACGCGGCGCTGGCCTGGCAGCAGGACGGCGCGGAGTGGATCCACCTGGTCGACCTGGACGCGGCGTTCGGTCGGGGCACGAACGCGCACCTGCTCGCGGAGGTGGTGCGCCAGTTGGACGTGAAGGTGGAGCTTTCCGGCGGCATCCGTGATGACGAGTCGCTGCGTGCGGCGCTGGGCACCGGTGCGGCCCGGGTGAACATCGGGACCGCCGCGCTGGAGGACCCGGTCTGGTGTGACCGGGTGGTCGCGGAGTACGGCGACCGGGTGGCCATCGGGCTGGACGTGCGGGGTCACACCCTGTCGGCGCGGGGTTGGACCCGCGACGGTGGTGACCTGTACGAGGTGCTGGAGCGGCTGGACAAGGCGGGCGCGAGTCGGTACGTGGTCACCGACATCACCAAGGACGGCACGATGCGTGGGCCGAACCTGGATCTGCTGCGCGAGGTGTGTGCCCGTACGGACCGGCCGGTGATCGCCTCGGGTGGCGTGTCCACCCTGGACGATCTGCGGGCGCTGGCGACCCTGGAGTCGGCCGGGGTGGAGGGTGTGATCGCCGGCAAGGCGCTCTACGCGGGTGCCTTCACTGTGGCCGAGGCGCTGCGGACGCTGGCCGAGGCGTGACGACGACCCGGCTGGGGTCGGGCGGCCCGTGGGAGCAGCGCTACGGGTACTCCCGGGTGGTCCGGGCCGGTGAGCGGGCCTGGACGGCCGGTTGCACGTCGACTGTGGACGGCCGGGTGGTGCACGTCGGTGACGCGGCCGCGCAGACCGCGCAGGCGCTGCGGATCGGGTTGGCCGCGCTCGCCGAGGTGGGTGCGGAGCCGGGCGATGTGGTCCGGACCAGGATGTACGTGACGGACCGGCTGCACGCCGACGAGGTGGGCCGGGCGCACAACGTGGTCTTCGGCGCGGTCCGGCCGGCGGCCACCCTGGTGGTGGTGGCGGGTCTGCTGGACCCGGAGCACCTGGTCGAGGTGGAGTTGGAGGCGTACCTCGGCGATCGCTGAGGTGCTGCGGCGGGCGGCCTGCTGGGCCGTCCCTCGGCCCGATAAGTTGTGCACAACTTAATTGTGGGCTACGGTTCAGCGGTGACCGATGACCTGGTGCTGCGCCGGCAGGTGTGCTTCGCGCTCTACGCCGCGTCGCGCGCACTGACCGACGTCTACCGGCCGATCCTCGACGAGGTCGGGTTGACCTACCCGCAGTACCTGGCGCTGCTGGTGCTCTGGGAGCGTCCCGACGACGCCCCCACGGTGTCCGAGTTGGGCGCCGAGCTGCGGCTGGACTCCGGCACGCTCTCCCCGCTGCTCAAGCGGCTGGAGGGGGCGGGCCTGGTGGTGCGGCGGCGGTCGGCCCGCGACGAGCGGCGGGTCGAGGTGGGCCTCACCGAGCAGGGCCGGGCGCTGCGCGAGCGGGTCTGCGACGTCCCGCTGCGGATCGCGCAGGCCACCGGGCTGGGCTTCGACGAGCTCGTCGCGCTGCGCGACACCCTCACCCGGGTCACCGACACCATCCACCGACAGAAGGAGCAGTGACCACCATGCAGGTTGTCTACACCGCGTCCGCGACCGCCACCGGCGACGGCCGGGACGGCCACGTCGAGACCTCCGACGGCACGTTCACGCTCGACCTGGCCGTGCCGAAGGAGATGGGCGGCGCCGGTGGCGCGGCCAACCCCGAGCAGCTCTTCGCCGCCGGTTACGCGGCCTGCTTCCACAGCGCGCTGCGGCTGGTGGCCCGACGCGCCAAGGCCGACGTGACCGGTTCCGTGGTCGGCGCCGAGGTGGGCATCGGCCCGAACGGCAACGGCGGCTTCGGGCTCACCGTGCAGCTCGTCGTCGACCTGCCCGCCGCGCCCCGCGAGGTCGCCGAGCAGATCGTCGAGCAGGCCCACCAGGTCTGCCCGTACTCCAACGCCACCCGTGGCAACGTCGACGTCACCCTGACCGTCCGCGAGACCCTGTCCGCGTGACCTCGCGGCCCCAGGCACCCATCCGCGGACGAGAGGACGACCACCCCGTGACCAGCAACCGCGAGATCCACCTGGCCAGCCGCCCCCAGGGCTGGCCCACCGAAGACACCTTCCGGCTCGTCGAGACCGAGGTTCCGACGCCCGGACCGGGCCAGATCGTGGTCCGCAACCAGTACATGTCCGTCGACCCGTACATGCGTGGGCGGATGAACGACGTCAAGTCGTACGTGCCGCCGTTCGCGCTCGACGCGCCGCTCGACGGTGCCGCCATCGGTGAGGTGGTGGCCAGCGAGGCGGCGGACATCGCCGTCGGGACCACAGTCCTGCACGGGCTGGGCTGGCGGGAGTACGCGCTGCTCGACGCCACCGCGGCCCGCCCCGTCGACCCGAGCATCGCCCCGGTCAGCGCGTACCTGAGCGTGCTCGGCATGACCGGGTTGACCGCGTACGCCGGTCTGCTGGAGGTGGCCGCGATGAAGCCCGGCGAGACGGTCTTCGTCTCCGCCGCGGCCGGCGCGGTGGGCAGCCTGGTCGGCCAGATCGCCAAGCTCAAGGGCGCCGGCCGGGTGATCGGCAGTGCCGGCTCGCCGGCCAAGGTCGAGCGGCTGCGGGCGCTGGGCTTCGACGTCGCCTTCGACTACCACGACGGGGTCCGCGAGTCGCTGCGCGCGGCCGCCCCGGACGGCGTCGACGTCTACTTCGACAACGTGGGCGGTGACCACCTGGAGGCCGCGATCTCGGCCCTGAACCTGCACGGCCGGGTGGCCATCTGCGGCATGATCGCGCAGTACAACGCCACCGAGCCGCCGGCCGCCCCGCGCAACCTGGCGCTGGTCATCGGCAAGCGGCTCACCCTGCGCGGCTTCCTGGTCAACGACCACAACGACGTGCGGGCGGCGTTCGTGCGCGACGTCTCGGGCTGGCTGCGCGACGGCACGCTGTCCTACGACGAGACGATCGTGGACGGCATCGAGAACGCCCCGGAGGCGTTCATCGGCGTGCTGCGCGGCGACAACCTCGGCAAGATGCTCGTCAAGGTGTGACCCAGGCCTCTCTCGCGGCGGTCGACCCGATCGGGTCGACCGCCGTGCCGTGTGCGGAGGATAGGCTCGCGGCATGACGGTGGCGGTACGGGTGATCCCCTGTCTGGACGTGGACGCCGGGCGGGTGGTCAAGGGGGTCAACTTCCTCGACCTGCGTGACGCCGGCGACCCGGTGGAGCTGGCCGCCGCGTACGACCGGGCCGGCGCTGACGAGTTGACCTTCCTCGACGTCACGGCGTCCTCCAGCGACCGGGGCACCATGCTCGACGTGGTGCGCCGCACCGCCGAGTCGGTGTTCATCCCGCTGACCGTCGGCGGTGGGGTCCGGCAGGTCGCCGACGTGGACACGCTGCTGCGCGCGGGCGCGGACAAGGTCGGCGTGAACACCGCCGCCATCGCCCGTCCGGAGCTGATCGCCGAGATCGCCGACCGGTTCGGCCGGCAGGTGCTCGTGCTCTCCCTCGACGTGCGGCGCTCGCCGAACGGCGGCACGCCCAGCGGCTTCGAGGTCACCACCCACGGGGGTCGGCGTGGCACCGGCATCGACGCCGTGTGGTGGGCGCACCGGGGCGCCGAGCTTGGCGCGGGGGAGATCCTGCTCAACTCGATGGACGCCGACGGCACCAAGGCGGGCTTCGACCTGGAGTTGATCGCCGCGGTGCGCGCGGTGGTGGACGTGCCGGTGGTGGCCAGTGGGGGTGCCGGCGAGGTGGCCCACTTTCCGCCGGCGATCGGCGCCGGCGCGGACGCGGTGCTGGCCGCCAGCGTCTTCCACTTCGGCGAGCTGACCGTCGCCGAGGTCAAGGACGCACTGCGCCTCGGCGGCCATCCGGTGCGCTGAGCCGCTCAGCGCTCGCCGGAGTGCCCCTCCGGTGACCGCCGGGGCGACGGGATCGACCGCACCGCGTATTCCTGGACGGCAGCCGCGTGGTCGGCCTCGTCCAGGATCCAGTCCGCGCTGCCGGGCGCGTGCCGGCGGGTCAACACACCCTGCACCGTGTCCACCATGGTCGCCACCCCCGCGCGCGGGCGGGTACGCCAGAGCTGCTCACCCTCGGCGGTGATCCGGAACCAGCCGTCGGCGACGCTGACCAGCCCGGCGCCGACCAGCCGCTGGACCGCGGCTTCCACCTCGTGTCGCTGCGGAATCGCGTGGTTGAGGTGGTCGGCGGTGGAGAGCACGTCGGTCAGGCGGACGCCCTCCGGCCGTCGGCTTGTCGCCGATCGACGATGCCGTCCGGCCCCGCTCGCGATGACGAGCGACACGAAGATCCAGGCGTCGTTCCAGCGCCAACCGTTCTCCCCCATGCAGAGATGATGACGGCGCGCGTCACGGAAGGGAACACCCACCCACGAACCGGTGCGCGGCACCACCGCCACGTACCGGTTCGCGGACGGTCGGTGAGGGCTCAGCCGGCCGGGGCGGCCGGCGCGGGGTCGCCCGGCGGGGGCGCGGCGCTGTCCGCGGCGGTGCCCTGCGGCACGGCGAACAGCGGGATGAAGAACTGGGCCAGAGGGCCGATGGCCAGCGCGTACGCGACGGTGCCTACGCCGACAGTGCCGCCGAGCAGCGCGCCCAGCGCCAGCACGGTGACCTCGATGACGGTGCGCACCAGTCGGATCGACCGGCCGGGCCGGCGGGCCACGTACCCGGTCATCAGACCGTCGCGGGGGCCGGGCCCCAACCGGGCGCCGAGGTAGAGAGCGGTGGCGGCGCCGTTGGCGACGATTCCGATGATCAGCATCGCGATCCGGACGCTGAGCGGGCCACCCGCGGGCAGCAGGGCCAGTGTGGCGTCCACGACCAGGCCGATCACCACGACGTTGCTGACAGTGCCGAGGCCGGGCCGCTGCCGCAGCGGGATCCAGAGCAGCAGGACCAGCGCGCCGACGCCGATGGTGACGGTGCCGAAGGAGAGCCCGGTCAACTCGGAGAGCCCCTGGTGGAACACGTCCCACGGGTCGAGGCCCAGGTCGGAGCGGATCATCAGGGCCATGCTGACGCCGTAGACCGTGAGCCCGAGGTAGAGCTGGACCAACCGTCGAACCGGTCGGTGCCGCAGATTGCCAAGCAGTGCCATGCATGCCACCCTAGGTGCCAATCCTCGTCGAGGAAGAAGCCAATATTCGAGGAGTGGCTATGAGCGGGCAGGTTCGCGGCGTCCAATTGGCCCGTCTGCTCGGGCAGTGGCATTCCTTGCCCGGCCGCCGCCGCAGCCCCGACTACGCCGCGCTGGCCGGCTCGGTGCGCGGGCTGCTCGCCGACGGCCGGCTGCCGCTGGGCGTCCGCCTCCCGGCCGAACGGGAGCTGGCCGAGGCGCTGCGAATCAGCCGGACCACTGTCACCGCCGCCTACCGGCAGCTACGCGAGACCGGGCACCTCGCCAGCCGGCGGGGCGCCGGTAGCTGGACGATGCTGCCCGGCAACCACCGGGTGGCCAGCACCGGCCTGTGGACCCCGCTGGACGACCGGGAAATGCTCGACCTCGGCGTCGCCGCGCTGGCCGCACCGCCGCAACTGCTGTCGGCCGCGCGGGCCGCCGCCGAGGACCTGCCCCGCTACCTGAGCGGGGCCGGCTACCACCCGACCGGCATCATCGAGCTGCGCGAGGCGGTGGCCGACGCGTACACCGCCCGGGGTCTGCCCACCTCGGCCGACCAGATCATGGTCACCAGCGGCACCCAGCACGCACTGGATCTGGTGCTGCGGCTCGCCCTGGCCCCGGGCGGCACCGTGCTGGTCGAGTCCCCGACCTACCCCAACGCCCTCGCCGCGCTGGCCGGCCGGCGGGCCCGGATCAGCACCCACGGGCTGGCCGCCGACGCCGGCTGGGAGGCCGACCTCCTGCTGGGCAGCCTCCGACAGACCCGACCCAAGCTGGCCTACCTGATTCCCGAGTTCCAGAACCCGACGGGACATCTGATGCCCGCCCCACTCCGCGAGCGTGTGGTCGCCACCGCGCACGCGGTCGGCACCGATCTGATCATCGACGAGTCCTTCGTGGACCTGTCGATGGACGGCACCGAGGTGCCACCCCCGGTCGCCACCTACGACCGGCACAGCCGGGTGGTCAGCATCGGCGGGATGAGCAAGCCCTACTGGGGTGGTCTACGGATCGGCTGGGTGCGCGCGTCAGCGCCGCAGGTGCAGCGGCTGGCCGCCGTGCGGGTCGGGGTCGACATGGCCAGCCCGGTGCTGGACCAACTGGTGGCGGTGCACCTGCTCGCCGACGCCGAGGCCATCGTCGCCGACCGCCGCGTCCAGTTGGCCGTCCAGCGGGACGCCCTGCTCGGCGCGCTCGCGCACCAACTGCCGGAGTGGCGGGTCACAGTGCCACGCGGTGGCGTGACGCTGTGGGCCGAGTTGGACGGCCCGGTCTCGAGCGCACTGGCCCGGGCCGCGGAGGAGGTCGGCGTACGGCTGGCCCCCGGCCCCCGGTTCGGCCTGGACGGCACCCTGGAGCGTTTCCTGCGGCTGCCCTTCACCCTGCCCGCGGCGGACCTCGTGGAGGCCGTGGGGCGGATCGCGGCGATCCGCTACGACCTGGACCGGGCCGGCCGCCAGCGGTGGCGCGAGCCGGCCGTCATCGCCTGAGCGGCCTCGCTGCCACGAACGCCGGTGGCCCCGCACCCGCTCGGGTACGGGGCCACCGGCGACGCGTCAGAGCTCGGCGAGGGTGCCGGCGTACATCTTGTCGATCTCGGCGGCGAAGTTGCTCTCCACCCCACGCCGCTTGATCTTCAACGACGGGGTGATCTCGCCGTCCTCGATCGTCAGGTCGCGCGGCAGGATGGCCACCTTCTTGATCGTCTCCCAGCGGTTGAGCTTGGCGTTGAGCTGGGCGACGTACTCCTCGACCATCGTCTGGGCCTCAGCCGACGCGACGATCTCGGTGTAGCTGCGCCCTTCGAGAGGGCCGCCGGCGACCCAGCCCCGGATGGCGTCCGGGTCCAGGGTGACCAGCATCGTGCAGAAGTTGCGGGCCTGACCGACGACGACCGCCTGCGAGGTGTACGGGCAGATGGCCTTGAACATGCCCTCGATGTGCGACGGCGCGATGTACTTGCCGCCCGAGGTCTTGACCAGGTCCTTCTTGCGGTCGGTGATGCGGAGGTAGCCCTGCTCGTCCAGGCTGCCGATGTCACCGGTACGGAAGAAACCGTCCTCGGTGAACGAGGCGGCGGTCTCCTCCGGCAGGTTGTGGTAGCCGCGCATCACCGGCCGACCCCGCACCAGGATCTCCCCGTCGGTGTCGATCTTGCACTCCAGGTCGCCCATCGCCCGACCCACGGTGCCGATGCGCAGCCCGGCCGGGGGGTTGACGAAGTTGCCGGCGCTGGTCTCGGTCAGACCGTAGCCCTCGGAGATCGGCAGGTTCGCGGCGGCGAAGAAGGTGGCGATCTCCGGGCTGAGCGGCGCGGCGCCGGACACCAGCACCCGCATCCGCCCGCCCAGGCGAGCCTGGAGCTTGCTGAACACCAGCTTCTCGGCCAGCCCGTAGCGCAGCTTCAGCCCGGCCGGCACCGGCTTGCCGGCCTGCTCCAGGGCGACCTTCTCCTTGCCGACGCCGACGGCCCAGCCAAAGATCTTCGCCTTCGCGCCGCCGGCGCCCTGCGCGGTGGTCACTGCCTTGTTGTAGACCTTCTCGAACACCCGGGGCGCGCCGCACATCAGCGTTGGGCGGATGACCGAGAGAAGATCGACCAGCTTGTCCACCCGCCCGTCGACGTAGGTGGGCAGGCCGACGTGGATGGCACCACAGAGCAGGGTCTTGCCGAACGAGTGGGCCAGCGGCAGCCACAGGTACTGCAGGTCGTCGTCGCGCAGCAGCCCGACGTCGGCCTGGGCCACGGCCTCCCAGCACCAGCCGCCGTGCAGCAGTTCGACGCCCTTGGGTTGGCCGGTGGTGCCGGAGGTGTAGATCAGGGTGGCCAGGTGGTCCGGGCCGATGCCGGCCACCAGCATGTCGATCAGCTCCGGCTCGGCGGCCAGCGCCTGGGTGCCGCGTGCCTCCAGGTCGGCGAGTGTCAACTGCGCGATCGCGGCGTTCGGGTCGACGGCGCCGTCGAGGAGCACCACGTGGGTGAGCGCGGGCAGGGACGCCCCGCCGATCTTCGCCGCCTGGGCCGGGTTCTCCGCGAACAGCACCTTCGACCCGGAGTCGGCGATGATGTACGTCGCGTCGGCCGGTTCGGTGGTCGGGTAGACGGTGGTGGTCGCGCCGCCGGCGCACATGATGCCGAGGTCGGCGATCACCCATTCCAGCCGGGTGTTGGCGAGGATCGCGACCGGGTCCTCCTGGCCGACGCCCAGGCCGTGCAGGCCGGCGGCGACCGCCTTGGCGCGCTGGCCGACCTGTGCCCAGGTCAGCCAGACTGGTCCCGAGTCGTCGGAGTTCGGGGACGCGAACGCGAACCGGTCGGGGGTGGCCGCCACGCGCTTGAGGAACATGTCCGGGATGGAGCGGTACGGTACATCGAGAGCCATCGCTGTAGCCGCCTTCGGGGGTGGTGGCGTGACGGTCGTCACGTCATGATGGTTACCGAAGAGTATTGCCTGTTGCCGTGCATCGGCTAGCCCTGGTGATCGTCCGGCCGGCCCGTCCCATCAACCGGTACGGCCGATCAGGCGTACCGGGCGGCCACCACTGACCAGTCGTAGGTGGCCCGGACCCAGTTGCGCCGGGCGGCCAGGGCGTCGCGGATCCCGTCGTCGCCGGCGGCGCGCAGCGCCTCCTCCGCGTCCAGGTACGTCGCCAAACCCTGGTTGAACCGGTGTGCCGCACTGCGGAGCGCTGTCACCTCGTCCGCGTCGCTGTCCTGGGCGAGCACAGTGACGAGGTTGTGCGCGTCCGGGTCGGCCTGGCTCTCCTTGCCGTAGGAGAAGAGGTCGTTGCACCAGCAGACCAGGTCCACCGCCAGCAGGTCCAGGGCGACCAGCCCCGGGTTGGCGCGCTGGGTCGGCCCGGAGGGCCGCGTCGACGCCAGGTCGGTCAGGGTGAGGCAGGGATGCACGCCGCCGATGTGCCGGCGTAGCTGCACGTACTCCGCCACCTCGGGTACGCGCCGACGTTCCCGGTTGCCCGCCTCCCAGAGCAGCGCCAACAGGTACTCGCGCATCTGGCTGACGAACCGCAGCAGCAGTCCGGCGTGATCGTGCAGTCGGGTCCGGCGGCAGAGGTCGTGCAGCGCGTCACCCAGTGGCCCGACGGCGGGCGGCGCGACGTACGGGTCACCGCACCGGTCCAGCACGTCGAGCAGGGTGCTGATCGCCGGGCCCAGTCGGACCGGGTCGGCGCCGAGGCCGTCCTCGTCGCAGGCGTCGTCCATCACGAAAAGCCAGCTGATCAGGTCGGTGAGCAGCCGCAGGCCCTCGATTGAGCCGTCCGGGCAGGCGCGTCCGGCCAGTCCGGCGGCGTCGGCCCGCTCCAGGCGGTGCACGCGTTGGCTGGAATCGACCAGCCCGAACGTGCGCGCCCAGTCGATGCTCTCACTCGCCACCTGGTCCGTGGCCCCGTGGCGGCCCGTGGGAAACGGGGGTTCCCGCAGCGCCGAAATCGCGAAGTCCCGCACAGTGTGCCCCCACTCCGTGCCGCCCGGCGCGGAGCGGCGCGGTGAAGCGTACGGGAGGAGGTATCAGCATGTTTCGCTGGGTGTGGGAAATTCCACAGTCGTTCGGTGACCGTTTACGTACAGGTGGTTACATGCCCAGGTGGGCGGTGCGTAGCCGCTGAGCCGCCTCCGCCGAACCGTTCAGTTGGACCCGGGCCACCCGTTGCCGGCCGGAGAAGAACAGCACCAGCTCAGCCGGGGCGCCGACCAGGCGCAGTGGCTCACCACCGCGGCCGAGGGAGACCTCACCGTGGCCCGGCGCCTGCACGTAGAGGTCCGCCGGAAAACGCCGCAGCGCCAGCCGGGCCATCGGGGCCGCGCGCTTCCAGAGCGCGCTCTGCAGGCCGACCGGCAGATCGCGCGGCTGCCACCCGGAGCCGGCCCGCCGGACGTCCTCATGATGGATGAAGAACTCCATCGTGTTGGCCAACTCGTCGGTCAGCGGGTTGCTGACCGGGCTCCACACCGGCGGTCGGCGCACCTGTGCCACCAACCCGGGGTAGGGCCGTGCGGCGAGTCGCCGACGGACCCGCTCGGCGTAGCCGCGCAGCGGCGGCAGCACTATCCCACCCGCCGCGTCCGGACGGCGCTCCCGCAGCACCAGATGCGCGGCGAGGTCACGGGTCGCCCAGCCCTCGTTGATGGTCGGGGCGTCCGGCCCGAGGGCCAGGAGAAGATCGGCCAGCGCCTCGCGCTCGGCTCGGGCGTACCGCGGCATGGCCCGATCGTAGGCCCGGCGGCCCGTCGGCGCGCGACAGCGGACGCCGGTCGACGCCGACGGCACGCCGCCGTCCGGTACGTGATGGTCGACATATCCAGTCAGGGTCGGCGGCACTGGCCCCGACCGGTAAGGATGAGGGAGATAATTGCGGCTTACGGCGGGGGAGAGCGTGGCGAGCAAGACAAGTCGGGACGTTCTCAGTCGAGGGCTGGGGGTCCTGCGGCAGGCGATCCGTGAGCAACCGCGGATCTTCTCGGTGGCGGTCGTCGGCAGCGTGCTCTTCGGCGGGATGATCATTGTCAGCGCCCGGGTGGTCGGGTCGGTCATCGGTGAGGTGGCGCTTCCGGCCATCGAACGCGGCGAGGTGGGCGCCGGCACCCTGGCGTTGGCCGCGGCCGCGTTGTTCGGGATCAGCGTGCTGCGGGTGGCGGGCATCTTCGGCCGCCGGCTCGGCGCCGGCTACATGCAGTACCGCCTCCAGGCCTCCTACCGCCGCCGGGTGACCCGTCGGTACCTGGAGCTGCCGCTGTCCTGGCACCACCGCAACTCCACCGGCACCCTGCTGTCCAACGCCAACTCCGACGTGGAAGCGGCCTGGTACCCGATCGCGCCGCTGCCGTTCGCCGTCGGCACGTTGGTGATGCTTGTCGGCGCGATCGTGTCGCTCTTCGCCACCGACTGGGCGCTCGCCCTGGTCGGGCTCGCGGTCTTCCCCGCGCTGTTCGCGCTCAACGTCGTCTACTCCCGCCGGATGGCCCCCCGGCAGGCCCGGGCACAGCGCCTGCGCGCCGAGGTCAGCGGCATCGCCCACGAGAGCTTCGACGGCGCACTGGTGGTCAAGACGATGGGCCGCGAGGCCCAGGAGACCGCCCGGTTCGCGGGCCGCGCCGGTGAGCTGCGCGACTCGCTGATCGCTGTCGGCCGGCTGCGCGGCATCTTCGACCCGCTGCTGGAGACGCTGCCCAGCCTCGGCACCCTGGCCGTGCTGGTGGTCGGGGCGTTCCGGCTGCGCCAGGGCGCGATCAGCGTCACCGAGCTGGTCAGCGTGGCCTTCCTCTTCACTGTGCTGGCCTTCCCGGTGCGGGCCATCGGTTGGGTGCTGGCCGAGCTGCCGCGCAGCGTCGCCGGCTGGGACCGGGTGCGCCGGGTCCTCGACGCCACCGGCGAGATGCCGTACGGGCAGCGGGTGCTCGACCCGGCCGGCGCCGGCCCGGCCACCCTCACCTTCGACGACGTGCACTACTCCTACCCGCCGGCCGAAGCGCACCCGCCCGGCGCGCAGGTCCTCGGCGAGGTCGGCTTCACGGTGCCCGCCGGTCGGACGGTGGCCCTGGTGGGGCCGACCGGCGCCGGCAAGTCCACCATCGCCTCGCTGGCGGTGCGTCTCGTCGACCCGGACTCCGGCACTGTGAACCTGGACGGCGTGGACGTGCGCGAGCTGACCTCCGCGTCGCTGGCCGGCACTGTGGCACTGGTCGCCCAGGTGCCGTTCATCTTCGACGACACGGTCCGCGCCAACATCGCCCTCGACCGGCCCGGTGTCGACGACGAGGTGGTCTGGGCGGCGCTGCGGCTGGCTGAGGCGGACGGTTTCGTCGCCGCGCTGCCCGATGGTCTGGACACCATGGTCGGCGAGCGGGGCACCTCGCTCTCCGGCGGGCAGCGGCAGCGTCTCACCCTGGCCCGCGCGCTGGCCGGTCGCCCGCGCCTGCTGGTGCTCGACGACGCGACGAGCGCTGTCGATCCTCGAGTGGAAGCGGCCATCCTGGCGGGGCTGCGGTCGTCGACCACGGAGGCGGGAGTTCCGGCCGCGTCGATCCTGGTGGTGGCGTACCGCCGGGCCACCATCGCCCTCGCCGACGAGGTCATCTACGTGGAGCAGGGACGGGTGGTCGCCCGAGGCACCCACAGCGAGTTGTTGGCCACCGTGCCCGGCTACGTCGACCTGGTCACCGCCTACGAGCAGGCCGAGGTGGAGCGGGCACAGGAAAGTTCCTACGGCGACGACGTGGCACCGCTGCCGTCGGGCCTGGAGATCGAGGTGGACCGGTGAGCGCGAGGAGTGCAGCGCAGCGGAGCCCCGCAGTCGCGAACGAAAGGCCAGACCGGTGAGCGCGAGGAGTGCAGCGCAGCGGAGCCCCGCAGTCGCGAACGAAAGGCGGGCCCGGTGAGCGCGACGACGGAAACGAGTGACACGCCGGAGACCCGGCAGGAGACGACCTGGCAGACCCTGCGTCGGGGCCTGGCGCTCTCGCCGGAACTACGGATCGGTCTGGCCGGTACGTTGGCCCTGGCGTTGGTCTACATGGTCGGTCGGGTCGCCGTGCCGGTCGCCGTGCAGCAGGGCATCGACCGGGGCCTCGTCGGTGGTCTGAATCTGAACGTGGTCTGGACGGTGGTGGCGATCACCACGGCGATCCTGACGATCACCACGATCTGCGGCTACCTGATGATGCGCCGGCTCTTCACGGTCAGCGAGACGGCGCTGGCCAACGTGCGGACGCGCGCGTTCCGCCACGTGCACGACCTGTCGATGTTGCACCAGCAGTCGGAGCGGCGCGGTTCGCTGGTCTCGCGGGTCACCAGCGACGTGGACCAGATCACCCAGTTCCTCCAGTGGGGCGGGGTGATCCTGCTGGTCAACCTCGGTCAGCTGGTGGTCACCACCGCCGTCATGCTGGCGTACTCCTGGCAGTTGACACTTGTGGTGTTGGCCGCGTTCCTGCCGGCGGTGTTCGTGATCCGGCAGTTGCAACGTCGCCTCGGCAGCGCGTACGCGACTGTGCGCCAACGCACCGGGACGTTGCTCGGCGCGATCGGCGAGAGCGTGGTGGGCGCGCCCGTGATCCGGGCGTACGGAATCGCCGGGCGCACCGAGCGGCGGCTGGACGAGGCGATCGACCGGCAGCGGCTGGCGCAGCAGCGGGCGATCCGGATCAGCATCGTGGGCAGCTCGGTCGGCGAGTTGGCGGCGGGGCTGGCGCTGGCCGGTGTGGTGGTGCTCGGCGTGCTGTTGGGCGTCGACGGCACGCTGTCGATCGGCCAGCTGACCGCGTTCCTCTTCCTGGTGACGCTGTTCATCCAGCCGGTGCAGATCGCGACCGAGGTGCTCAACGAGGCGCAGAACGCGATCGCCGGTTGGCGTCGGGTGCTGGACGTGCTGGACGTCGCCCCGGACGTGGCCGACCCGGGGGAGCAGGGGCGGGAGCTGCCGGGCGGGCCGCTGGACATCCGGTTCTCCGGTGTGCGGTTCGCCTATCCGGGTGGTCCGCCGGTGCTGCACGACATCGACCTGGAGATCCCGGCGAAGAGCCGGGTGGCGGTGGTCGGTGAGACCGGCAGCGGCAAGACCACGTTCGCCAAGTTGCTGACCCGGCTGATGGACCCGTCGGCCGGGGCGGTGCTGCTGTCCGGGGTGCCGCTGACCGACGTCCGGTTCGGCTCGCTGCGCTCCCGCGTGGTGATGGTGCCGCAGGACGGGTTCCTCTTCGACGCGACGGTGGGGGACAACGTCCGGTTCGCCCGCCCGGAGTTGACCGACGAGCAGTTGAGCGCCGCCTTCACCGAGCTGGGCCTGTCGGACTGGCTGGAGGGTCTGCCGGCGGGCCTGGACACTCCGGTCGGGGAGCGCGGCGAGGCGCTCAGCGTCGGGGAGCGGCAGCTTGTCGCGCTGGCCCGCGCGTACGTGGCCGACCCGGACCTGCTGGTGCTCGACGAGGCGACCAGCGCTGTGGACCCGGCGACGGAGGTGCGGTTGCAACGCACGTTGGACGCTGTCACCCGGGGTCGGACCACCCTCGCCATCGCGCACCGGCTCTCCACGGCGCAGGCCGCCGACGAGGTGATCGTGGTGGACCGTGGTCGGGTGGTGCAGCGCGGCTCGCACGACGAGCTGGTTCGCGACGCCGACTCGGTGTACGGCCTGCTCTACGCCTCCTGGCTGGAGCAGACCCGGTGAGGTGCGGCGGTGTGGTGGACGCCGACGGGCGGGTGCTCTAGGCTCCGGTTAGGTAAGCCTAACCTTTGAAGGAGGTCGCGCCCATGCGGCCCAACTCCGCCGAGATCGTCCGTACCCTCGTCGCCGGGCGCCTGCCCGGCCTCGTGCACCTGGCCCACCGGCCGGGCCCGCACCACGCCCGGCACGTCACCGACTCGGACGGGCGGGTGCTGCTGCTGGTGCCGGTGGCCAGCCACCTGGCCGCCGCCCTGCAACCGGCCGCCGGGGGCAGCGACGTCGCCGTGGTGCTCGACGTGCTCGACCTGCCGCCCGCCGCCGGTGCGCCCGGCCTGGGTCGGGCCTGGGTGTCCGGCTGGGCGGCCGAACTGCGCGGCGACGAGGCCCGCCACGCGGCTGTCGAGTTCGCCGCTGTGGAGCCGACCGGCGACCTGCTCGACCTGGGCACCCGGTTCCGGCTGTTCCGCTTCGAGGTGGTCGAGGTCCGCTGGGAGCGGGCCGGCGTCGTGCACCGGATCGACCCGGTGGAGTACGCCGAGGCCGAGCCCGACCCGGTGCACCCGGTCGAGGCCCGCCTGCTCGCCGACCTCGCCGAGTGCCACGGCGCCCAGGTGACGGAGTACCTGCGCCGGCAGCTCGGGTTGACCGGGCAGACCCCGGACGGGCCGCCCCGGGTGGTGCGCATCGACCGCTACGGGCTGGTGGTGGCCCTCGGCCAACCCGGCGCCCGCCGTCGCGTCCGGCTGGCCTTCCCCGGCCCGGTGGACGACCCGGCCGAGCTGCCCCAAGTGCTGCCGCCGCTGCGACTAACAGCCGACGCCCGCCCCCCGCGCTAACCGCCCCGCCCCGCCCCGCACCGCCCCACCCCGCCGATCTTGCACTTTCGGTCGTCGGTACGCGTGGTATTTCCCTTTGGTCGGGACAGAAAGTGCAAGATCGCGTCGGGGTCGGGGTTCGGCGGCGCCGTCGGGTCAGCTCGGTAGCGGGCCGGTGAGGTAACGCTGGATCGTGGGGCCGATCGCGGCCACCAGGGTTTCCGGATCCGCCGAGGCGACCGGCTCAAGGCGCACCACGTGCCGCATCATGGCCAGCCCGATCATCTGGGTGGCCACCAGCGAGCCACGCAGCGGTAGCTCGACCGGGTCGACGTCGAGGTTCTCCAGCACCCGGCGCAGCACCTGGGTGGTGACGAACTCACGCAGCAGCCGAGCGGTCCACTCGTTGCTCACCGCGGAGCGCAGCAGTGCCTGTGCCGCGCTGCCGGTCGGAGAGTCCCAGACGCCGAGGAAGATGCGCACCATCCGCTCACCGACGCCGTCCCGGTCGCCGGCGAGCACCTTCGGCACCAGCTGACCGGGGTCGACCGGAAAGTTCATCGCGGCAAGGAAGAGCTGATCCTTGCTGCCGAAGTAGTGGTGCACGAGCGCCGGGTCGACCTGCGCCGTACCGGCGATGCCCCGGATCGAGGCGGCGTCGTAGCCACGTTCGGCGAACGCCGTCCGCGCCGCGTCGAGAATCGCCTCCCGGGTGCCCGGGTTGCCGGGTCGCCGGCCGGTCCGCCGCGTCATCGCCGCCCTTCGTTCGTCCGCCTCGGCCCGTCGTGGACCGGCCCGCCCACGCCGGGGTCGGCTGCCGCGCTGGCCGCCGCCCCCGACGTCGGCGGTCAGCCGCTGCGTCGCCGCAGGGTGGCCGCCGCGAGCACCAGCGCCAGCACGACCGCGCCGAACACCACAGCGACGTCGCGCCACAGCCGGCCGGTCGGTTCGGCGTGGGCGCCGACCTCCTGCAACGCCTCGATGGCGTACGACAGGGGGAAGGCGTCACTGAGCGCCTGGAGCCAGCCGGCCATCTGGTCGCGGGCCACGAACAGCCCGCAGAGCAGCAGTTGGGGGACCACCACGACTGGCAGGAACTGTACTGCCTGGAACTCGGTGCGCGCGAAGGCACTGCACAGCAGCCCGAGGGCGACGCCGAGCACGGCGTCGAGCACGGCGATCCCGAGCACCAGCCCGATGCTGCCGGCGGTCTCCAGATCGAAGATCCAGTACGCCACCGCGGCGGCGACGGCTGCCTGCACGGCGGCGGCCAGCCCGAACGCGATGCCGTACCCGAAGAGCAGATCGAGCTTGCCCAGCGGGGTGGTGAGCAGCCGCTCCAGCGTGCCCGAGGTGCGTTCCCGCAGCATGGCGATGCTGGTCACCAGAAACATGATCACGAAGGGGAAGATGCCGAGCATCACCAGCGCGATCCGGTCGAAGGTGGTCGGCTGGCCGGGCGGTGTCGGTTGGTCGGCGTACATGAAGTAGACAAGGGTGAGCAGGACGGCCGGCACCACCACGAGCAGCGCGATGGTCCGCCGGTCGTGCCGGAGCTGACGCAGGATGCGCCCGGTGGTGGCGGCGAGAATTCGCGCGTTCATGCTGTCTCCCGTGCGGCTGTCACGTCGGTGCTGGTGGAGGCGGCCTCGCCGGCCCGGATGAGCCGCAGGAACGCCTCGTCGAGGTCGTCCACTCCGGCGGCGGCGCGGATCGCGGCCGGGCTGTCGTCGGCGATCAACCGCCCCTGGCGGATCAGCAGCAGTTGGTCGCAGCGCGCCGCCTCGTCCATGACGTGGCTGGACACCAGCAGGGTGGTGCCGGCGGCGGCCATCGCGTGGAACCGGGCCCACAGGTCGGCCCGCAGCACCGGGTCCTGGCCGACTGTCGGCTCGTCGAGGATGACCAGCTCAGGCTCCCCGACCAGGGCACATGCCAGCGAGGCTCGGCTGCGTTGACCGCCGGAGAGGGTGCCGACCAGTTGACCGGCGGCCTCGGCCAGCCCGACGTCGCTGATCGCCCGGTCGGCCTCGGCGCGCCCACGCCCGTAGAGGGCCGCGAAGTAGCGGGCGTTTTCCCGGACGGTCAGGTCGGCGTAGACGCTCGGCGCCTGGGTCAGGTAGCCCACCCGGTGCCGCAGCGCGGGAGTGCCCGCCGGTTGGCCGAGCACGGTGACCGTCCCGCCGCTGACCACCTGCACCCCGACCACCGCGCGCATGAACGTGGTCTTGCCGCTGCCGCTGGGGCCGAGCAGCCCGGTGACCGCACCGCGCGGAACCCGGCAGCTGATGCCGTCCAGCACCCGCCGCCCACCCCGGTCCACGACCAGGTCTCGGACGGCTATCGCATCGTCCATCACACACCTCCACCTAAACTCATCACCTGTTGAACTCAACGCTAGATGAAATACCGGGTCGGGCGCAACGCCCGCACCGGTGTCCGGCTGGCCCGCCGTGGCGCGGAGCGCGAGAACGGGCAGTAGGCTCCGGACCGGACACGAAGTCCGCCAACGGGCATTGCGCGCCGATCGGACGTACGGCACGATGGCGCGGTGGGTCACGCTCCGTTACCGGATAGCGGTTTTCTTGAGGATTGGGCCGCGCGGTTGCGGCAGGCCGCCGAGCGGCCGGTCGTCGGCATCCTGTTGCGCGGCAGCCACGCCCGCCGTGCCGCCACCGCGCACAGCGACGTGGACCTCGACGTGTTGGTCGGCGGCGCCCCGTACGCGGCCCGCCGGGCCTACCTCGACGAGTCCGCAGGCCAGGTCACTCACGTCTCGGTGGCCGCCCGGGACATCCGGTCCTGGGTGGACCGCTTGGGCGAACCGGCCGACTGGGCGTTCGGGCTGCCGGTCACCGCGCCGGCGCGGCTGCTCTGGGCCGACCCGCACTGGCGGCCCCGGATCGACCTGCCGGTGCTCTGCCAGCCCGCCGAGCCACCCCGGCTGGAAGAGATGATCGCCACGCTGGGTAAGGCCGCCGCCGCCCGCGCGGCCAGCGACCGCCTCGGGGTCCGGCTCGCCGTCGCCGACCTGGCGCGGCTGTGCCCCTCGGTGCTGCGCCCGGCCAACCCTTCCGTGCGGGTCCACTCCCGCCGGGCGGCCTTCGCGGCGGCCCTGGAACTGCCTGTGGCTCCACCCGGCTACCGGACGGACATGCTGCTCTGCCTCGGGCTGCGCCCGGGCGCCACCGGGCAGCTCTGGGCCGCCGCCGTACGGCTGGTCGCCGGCACGCTGCCGTTGATCCGGCCGTACGCCGAGGAGATCGCCGACACGGCCGGCGCGGACCTGGCCGCCGCCCTGGTCGACGGCCGGCTGGATCGCTACGTCGCCCAGCTGGCCCGGCCGGCCGGGCCCCCGTCGCAGCCTCGGCCCTTGTCACAGCCCTGGCTCTCGGAGCCTTCGCCGCAGCCCTGGCGGGAGCGGTCGGCGGTGCCCGTGCCGCGTGCGGGAGAATTGGCGACTGTGCCCGTACCTGACTCGCCGGTGACCGGCGTCCCCAGCGATCCGAACGAGCTGGCCGCGCCCGCGCCGGCACGCCCGTCCCGGCTCGACCCGGCCATCGCGGCCCAGCTGCGCCGCACCGTCGACGGTCTGGTCGCCGCGGTGGTGCGCGCGCACGACTCCGGTGAGGTGCTGATGGTCGCCTGGATGGACGACGAGGCGTTGCACCGCACCCTCACCACCGGCCGGGCCACCTACTGGTCGCGTAGCCGCCGCGAATACTGGGTCAAAGGCGCCACCTCCGGGCACCACCAGTACGTGCGGTCGGTCGCCCTGGACTGCGACGGGGACGCGCTGCTGGTGACCGTGGAGCAGGTCGGCGCGGCCTGCCACACCGGGCACCGGACCTGCTTCTTCACCGAGCTGCCCGTGACCGGGACGGAGGCGCCGTGAGCACGCGGAGCGCAACCCGGCGAAGCACCGCAGTCACTACCGAAAGGCGGGTCGGCTGATGACCGACGGCACCCTCAGCCCCGACCTGGCCACCTTCACCGCGCTGGCCGCCGACTGGCGGGTGGTGCCGGTCACCCGGCGGCTGCTGGCCGACGCGGAGACCCCGGTCGGGGTCTACCGGAAGCTGGCCGGTGGGCCGGGCACGTTCCTGCTGGAATCGGCCGAGCAGGGCGTCGGCTCGGCCGGCATGGCCTGGTCGCGCTACTCGTTCATCGGCGTACGCAGCAGCGCGACCCTGATCGAGCGCGACGGTGTGGCGACCTGGCTCGGCCAGCCGCCGGCCGGGCTGAGCACCGAGGGTGACCCGGTGCGGATGCTGCGGGAGACGGTGGCGGCGCTGGCCGGCCCGGTAGGGGACCCGTCCGACGGTCTGCCGCCGCTGACCGGGGGCATGGTCGGCTACCTCGGCTACGACCTGATCCGGCGCTTCGAGCGGTTGCCCGAGTTGACCGAGGACGACCTGGGTGTCCCGGAGCTGGGCATGATGCTCGCCACCGACCTGGTGGTGCTCGACCACTACGACGGCTCGGCGATCCTGGTCGCCAACGCGGTGCTGCCGCCGTTGGACGCCCCGGACCGCGCCCCGCAGGTCGCCGCCGCCTACCACCACGCGGTGGGCCGGTTGGACGCGATGACCACAGCGCTGTCCCGGCCCATCCCGCCGATGATCTCCACGGTCGAGCGCCCGCCGGCCGGCGAGGTGCAATGCCGTACGCCCGACGGTGGTTACCCGAAGGCGGTGGAGGCGGCCAAGGAGGCGATCAGGGCCGGTGAGTGCTTCCAGATCGTGCTCTCCCAGCGGTTCGAGCGGACGACCCACGCCGACCCGCTGGACGTCTACCGGGTGCTGCGCACCAGCAACCCGAGCCCGTACATGTACCTGCTGCGCTTCGACGGGTTCGACATCGTCGGCTCGTCCCCGGAGGCGCACCTGAAGGTCACCGGGGCCGCGGACGGGCGGCGCCGAGCGTTGCTGCACCCGATCGCCGGCACCCGGCCGCGGGGTGGCACCCCCGCCGCCGACGCCGCGCTCGCCGCCGAGCTGCTCGCCGACCCGAAGGAACGAGCCGAGCACGTGATGCTGGTCGACCTCGGCCGCAACGACCTGGGACGGGTCTGTCAGCCCGGGAGCGTGGAGGTGCCCGAGTTCGCCACGATCGAGCGGTACAGCCACGTCATGCACATCGTCTCCACAGTCACCGGCACGCTGCGTGACGACCAGAGCGCCTTCGACGCGCTGGCCGCGACCTTCCCGGCCGGCACGCTCTCCGGGGCGCCCAAGGTGCGCGCCATGGAGATCATCGAGGAGTTGGAGCCGGTCCGTCGTGGCCTCTACGGCGGCACCGTCGGCTACTTCGGCTTCGGCGGCGACCTGGACATGGCGATCGCCATCCGGACCGCGCTGATCCGCGACGGCCGCGCCTACGTCCAGGCCGGGGCCGGGGTGGTCGCCGACTCGGACCCGGCCACCGAGGACCAGGAGACGCGGAACAAGGCCGCGGCAGTGCTGGCCGCGATCGCGGCCGCCGAAACCCTCCGGCCGGCACGGTGAGCGTGAGGAGTGCGGCGAAGCGGAGCCCCGCAGTCGCGAACGAAGGGCCAGTCCGGTGAGCGCGAGGAGTGCAGCGAAGCGGAGCCCCGCAGTCGCGAACGAAGGGCCAGTCCGGTGAGCGTGAGGAGTGCGGCGAGGCGGAACCCCGCAGTCGCGAACGAAGGGATGAGCTCGTGAGCGGCGGGGAGCGGTCCGTCGTCGGCCGGCGCGCGCTGACGTACGCCGTGCTGCTCTGCCTGGCCGGCGCGGGCCTGGCGCTGTGGGCCGCGACGCGCAGTTGGTCGGTCGAGCTGACGGTACGTCCGGCGCCGCTGCCGCCGGTGCGTGACACCCGCAGCGGTGCGAGCCTGCTGCCCTGGCTGCCGGCGTTGGCCCTGGTGACCTTGGCCGGGGGCGGCGCGGTGCTGGCCACCCGGGGCCGCCTGCGTCGGGTGCTCGGGGCGCTACTCGGCGTACTCGGTCTGGCCGTGGCGGCCGGCGGCGGGTATGGGCTGGTAGCCGACGTGGGCGGCGACGCGAGCCGGCAGTGGCCGGCGCTCTGCCTGCTCGGCGGCCTGCTGGCCGCCGGGGGAGGCTGGTGGACGGCGGTGCGTGGCGGTGACTGGCCGGCGATGGGCGCCCGGTACGAACGTCCGGCGCGGACCGCGCCGCAGGCCGCGCCGCCGCAGAGCGACCCGGCCGTGCCGCCGACGCCGTTGGCGGGGCGGCGGACCACCGAGGCGTGGGACGCGCTGGACCGGGGCGAGGACCCGACGGACGACTGACCCGACGGCTGGCTGACGCGACGGCTGGCTGACGCGACGGCCGCGACGGCCGGTTGACGCGACGGCCGGCGGGCGGGCGGTCAGCCGACCGGCTGGCGCTCCCACTCGGCGCGGCTACTGGCGGCGCGGGCGGCGGTCAGCTCGGCGACCAGGCGGTTCAGCTCGGCGCGTTGGTCGGCGCGAGCCCGGTCGGCGCAGACCGCCTCCCAGGCGTTGCCCCGTGCCGTCCGCATCCGCCCCTCGCCCACCACGGCCCGTTCCACGGTGTGCACCACTCCGACGGCGAGCGATGCCACAGTCCGCGAGATGGTGGTCAGTCCGATGCTCGGGTTCGACTCGGAAATGCTCATGGTCACCTCGCACGAGGAGTTGCTGCGGTCGGGGCAGGCGCGCCATCGAGTCTGCCCGAGGACGATGCTCGCCCGTCGACGTTTCGCCACGGTGACCGCCCGGTCAACTGTCTCGCCTCGGCCGTGACCAGGCACCGTCCGTTCGGCCTTGAGCTTGCTCACAGCATCGATCGACATCGCTGCGGCCGGGCGGCGAGCGGAAACTGGTGGCATGATCGATGGACCGGCCCGGTCTGACCGCGGCCGCCAGGCTCCATACCGCGTGACGGTGGTCGATACCGGAGGTGGCGCTGCGTGACAACCCCTTCACGGCAAGTCGGCCATTATGCCGCAGCCCTTTTCGTGAGCAGCGCCATACCCCCGGCATTCGGCGTCGGTCGGCTGCCCCTAGCATCGGCCCATGACGCCCGGAGAGGGGAGTCCGTTCGTGACTGCTGAGCATGCGCACGCGGAGGGGGACGAGGCCGGCCAGGCAGCGTCCGTAAGCGTGCTCGACGAGATTCTGGCCGGCGTGCGTGAAGACGTCGCCCGACGCCAGGAGCAGGTTCCGCTGGAGCGGATCCGTGAACTGGCAGCGGCGGCGCCGCCGCCCATGGACGCGTACGCGGCGCTGCGCAAGCCCGGCGTGGCCGTGATCGCCGAGGTGAAGCGTTCGTCGCCGTCCAAGGGCCGGCTGGCCGAGATCGCCGATCCGGCCGACCTCGCTGTCGACTACGCGGCCGGTGGGGCGCGGGCGATCAGCGTGCTGACCGAGGGCCGCTGGTTCGGCGGTTCGCTGGACGACCTGGCGGCCGTCCGTGCCGCGGTCACCGTGCCGGTCCTGCGTAAGGACTTCGTGGTCTCCAGCTATCAGATCCACGAGGCCCGCGCGCACGGCGCCGACCTGGTGCTGCTGATCGTCGCCGCCCTCGAGCAGAACGTCCTGATGGGCCTGCTGGAGCGGATCGAGTCGCTGGGCATGACCGCCCTGGTCGAGGTGCACGACGAGGAAGAGGCCGACCGCGCGCTGGAGGCCGGCGCGCAGGTGATCGGGGTCAACGCCCGTGACCTGCGTACCCTGGAGGTCGACCGGTCGGTGTTCGAGCGGATCGCGCCCGGCCTGCCCAGCAGCGTCGTCAAGATCGCCGAATCCGGCGTTCGCGGCCCGCACGACCTGATCCGGTACGCCTCCGCGGGCGCCGACGCGGTCCTCGTGGGCGAGGGCCTGGTCACCCAGAAGAGCCCCCGCGAGGCGGTCGCCGAGTTGGTCAACGCGGGCAACCACCCGGCAACGCCCCGGCCGGTGCGCTGACCCGCGCCGGTCTGACGTCCCAGCGAGAGGATTCCCGATGAGCGCCGACGCGCTGGCCCCGGTGGCCGGCCCGCAGCCCGACTCCGCCGGCCACTTCGGCCGCTTCGGCGGTCGGTTCGTTCCCGAGGCCCTGGTGGCCGCGCTGGACGAGCTCGACGGGGCGTGGCGTACGGCGATGGAGGACGAGTCCTTCCGGGCGGAGTTCGGCGCGTTGTTGCGCGACTACGCCGGCACGCCTTCGCTGCTGTACGAGGCCCGACGGTTCTCCGCGAAGGTCGGCGCGCGGGTGCTGCTCAAGCGCGAGGACCTCAACCACACGGGTGCGCACAAGGTGCGCAACGTGCTCGGCCAGGCGCTGCTCACCAAGCGGATGGGCAAGACCCGGGTGATCGCGGAGACCGGCGCCGGCCAGCACGGTGTCGCCACCGCGACCGCCGCCGCCCTGTTCGACCTGGAGTGCGTGGTCTACATGGGCCAGGTCGACACCGAGCGGCAGGCGCTCAACGTGGCCCGGATGCGGATGCTCGGCGCGACGGTCATCCCGGTCACCAACGGCTCGCGCACCCTCAAGGACGCGATGAACGAGGCGATGCGCGACTGGGTGGCCAACGTCGACGAGACGCACTACCTGATCGGCACCGCAGCGGGCCCGCACCCGTTCCCGGCGATGGTGCGCGACTTCGTCAGGGGCATCGGTGACGAGGCCCGTCAGCAGTGCCTGGACCTCACCGGCGGGCTGCCGGACGCCGTCACTGCCTGCGTCGGCGGCGGCTCCAACGCGCTGGGCATCTTCCACGCGTTCGTTGGTGACGAGGCCGTGCGGCTGTACGGCTTCGAAGCCGGTGGCGAAGGGGTGGCCACCGGCCGGCACGCGGCGAGCATCACCGGCGGGTCAGCCGGGGTCCTGCACGGCACCCGCACCTTCGTGCTCCAGGACGCCGACGGGCAGACCCTGGAGTCGCACTCGATCTCCGCCGGCCTGGACTACCCGGGCGTCGGGCCCGAGCACGCGTGGCTGCACGACACCGGCCGGGCGAACTACCTGCCGGTCACCGACGACGAGGCGATGGCCGCGTTCGAGCTGCTCTGCCGTACCGAGGGCATCATCCCGGCGATCGAGAGCGCACACGCGCTCGCCGGCACCGTCGCGCTGGCCCCGAAGCTCGCCGCGGAGCTGGGCCGGGAGCCCACCATCGTGGTCAACCTCTCCGGGCGGGGCGACAAGGACGTGCACACCGCCGGCGACTACTTCGGCATCCTCGACAAGGAGCGGTGAGATGAGCCGGATCGGGGTGGCCTTCGACAAGGCCCGCGCCGACGGACGGGCACTGCTGGTCGGTTGCATGCCGGCCGGTTTCCCCACCGTCGAGGGCAGCATCGCCGCGATGACCGCCATGGTCGAGGCCGGCGTCGACGTGATCGAGGTGGAGATCCCCTACTCCGACCCGGTGATGGACGGGCCGGTGATCCAGCGGGCCAGTGACATCGCGCTGGCCGGGGGCGTACGCACAGCGGACACGATGCGCATCATCGAGGCGGTGGCGGCCACCGGCGCTCCGGTGGTCACCATGACCTACTGGAACCCGGTCGAGCGGTACGGCGTGGACGTCTTCGCCCGTGACCTCGCCTCGGCCGGCGGCACCGGTCTGATCACCCCGGACCTCATCCCTGACGAGGCCGACGAGTGGCTGGCCGCCTCGGACGCGCATGGGCTGGACCGCACGTTCCTGGTTTCGCCGTCGTCCACCGACGCTCGGCTGGCCATGACGGTGCAGCACTGCCGAGGCTTCGTCTACGCGACAGCCGTGATGGGGGTGACCGGCGCTCGGGCGCGTACCTCCGACGCCGCCCCGACGCTGGTCTCCCGGGCCCGCGCGGTCACCGACCTGCCGATCGGTGTCGGCCTGGGTGTGGGTACCGGCGCGCAGGCCGGCACCGTCGCCGGTTACGCCGACGGGGTGATCGTGGGCAGCGCGCTGGTCCGGTGTGTGCTCGACGCGCCCACCGAGGCCGACGGGCTGGCCGCCCTGCGCACGCTCAGCGCCGAACTCGCCGAGGGCGTCCGTAACCCCAGCCGTTGAGCCCGGCCCCGCCTGATCGGGTGTGGCCGGCAGGTGGGGCTGTCAGTGACCACGCGGCGGACCTCGGGACGGGTTGCGGCCCGTCAGGGGCGCAGGGACCGTGCCGGGCGGCCGTCCTCGGCTGGACGAGCCGCCGGTAGTGGCGCGGAGGCGACCGTGCCGGGCCCGCAGGGGACGTCGCGGAGCACACCGGAGCGGCCGGCGGTCGCGTCGGTGACGGCGACCCGCGTGAGCGGGGTGACCACCTCGGGCAGCGCGTCGGGAGAGTGCCAGGACAACCGGCAGCCCGGCGGTGGGTCGCCGGCGGGTCCGACCCCGGCCGTGCGGGCCCGGAACACGTGCACGAGGACGTCCGGCAGTGGCCCGGCGCGGCCGGCGGCGGCCTCTCCCGGGGGGACGCTCAGGTGGTAGATCCCGACCAGGTCGATCAGCTCGATGTCCCAGCCGGTCTCCGCGCGAATGTCCCGTAGCGCCGCCCGCACCGGGTCCTCGGCCGGGCGCAGCCGTCCGCCGGGCAACGCGTAGCGGCGGGTCCCCCGGCCCTGCTGGCAGAGCAGCACCCGACCGGCGTCGTCGGTGACGACAGCGGCGACCGCCCAGGTGAGCGCGCTCATGGACAAAGAGCCTACGGCGGCGCAAACCAGAAGTCACCGGGATGCGCCCTCCAGCGGCCCGGGGTGCCGCTGCGGGGGTGTGCAGCGGTAGCGTGTGCACCCGTGACCCTCGCCTCGCTCTCCCCCCAGGCGGCCCTGCCCAGCCCCAGCACCGCGGTCTGGCAGCTCGGGCCGGTGCCGATCCGGGCCTACGCGCTCTGCATCATCGCCGGCATCGTGCTGGCCTGCTGGGTGACGGAGCGCCGGCTGCGGCAGCGCGGCGTCGCGCCCGGCGCGGTGCTCGACATCGCCGTCTGGGCGGTGCCCGCCGGCATCATCGGCGCCCGGATCTACCACGTGGTCACCTCACCCGAGAAGTACTTCGGCGCTGGTGGGGACCCGATGAAGGCATTCGCCATCTGGGAGGGCGGTCTCGGCATCTGGGGCGCGGTCGCCGGTGGCGCGCTCGGTGCCTGGATCGCGGCCCGACAGCTCGGCATTCCGTTCGGCGTGGTGGCCGACGCGCTGGCCCCCGGGCTGCCGCTGGCCCAGGCCGTCGGCCGGATCGGCAACTGGTTCAACAACGAGCTCTTCGGTGGCCGGACGACACTGCCGTGGGGTCTGGAGATCCACCGGATGGACCCGGACAATCCTGGGCACGCGCTGCGCGACGACGCCGGGCAGCCGATCCTCGAGCCGGGTCTCTACCAGCCGACCTTCCTCTACGAGGCGCTGTGGAACCTGGGCGTCGTAGCTCTGGTGCTGATCCTCGATCGTCGGCTGAAGCTGGGCCGGGGCCGGGCGTTCGCGCTCTACGTGATGGGTTACACAGTCGGCCGGTTCTGGATCGAGCTGATGCGCACCGACGAGGCCAACCAGATCCTCGGCGTTCGGCTCAACGTCTGGACCGCCGCCCTGGTCTTCCTCGGCGCCCTGATCTACTTCGTACGGGTGCGCGGCCCTCGGGACTACCTGATCCCGCTCGGCCCGGCGACGACGACCCCGCCCCCCACGTCCGACCTGTCCCAGGTCGACCTCTCCGAGCGGGAGACCCCCGCGCGGGCCGCCGCGCCGGAGGGCTACCGGGTGGTGAGTGAGGAGCAGTACGCGGCCTGGCAGGACACCGGCGTCGTGCCGCCAGCGAACGACGACGACTCCCGACCGGATGATGGCCAGCCGTCCGACGACACGGCAGCCGCCGACCTCACGTCCAGCGACGACGAGCCGGTTGACGATCCGTCCGCCGCTCGCACCGACCGGGCCGACGCCACGGGCGCGCGTCCCGCCGACCGGGACAGCTGAGCGGCACCGATGCGAAGCGCGGTGGTGGTCGGCGCAGGGGTCGGTGGCCTCGCGGTGGCCGGCGCGCTGGCCCGTTCCGGCTGGCAGGTCACAGTGTTGGAACGCGCCGAACGGGTCCGCCCCGAGCCGACCGCAGTGGTGCTCTGGCCCAACGGCGTCCGCGCGCTCCAGGCCCTCGGCCTCGGCGCCGGCCTGGCCGCCATCGCCACCCCGTTGCGCGACGGCGGGGTCCGTCGTCCGGATGGGCACTGGCTCGTGCAGCCCCGGCCCATCCCGGCCGACCGGATGCCGGTGGTGGTGCACCGGGAGGATCTGCACGACGCGCTGATCGCCGGCCTCGGCGAGCGGGTCGAGTTGCGGACCGGGGTGACAGTGCGCCACGTTCGCGTCGAGCCGGGCGAGCGGCCGGGAGTCAGCGACGGGCGGCACACCATCGAGGCCGATCTGGTGGTGGCCGCCGACGGCACGGACAGCGGCATCCGCCGCCAACTCGCGCCCGAGTCCCGGGTGGTCAGCTCCGGGTGCGCCGCCTGGCGGGCCGTCATCCCCTGGTACCAGGCACCTCGACTGCCCGACGATCAGCCGCTGGCCGGTGAGATTCTCGGCGCGGGTTACCGGTTCGTGGCCGCGTCGCTGGGCGAGCGGGGCTCCTCGGGCGGGTCCAGCCGGGGCGGCATCTACTGGGTGGCCACCGCCGCCGGCGCACCCCGCCCGGAACCACCGGAGACCCAGCTCGCCCTGCTGCGCCGCTGGTACGCGGGCTGGCCCGCGCCGGTCGGCGCGCTGCTCGACGCCACCGACCCGGCCGACCTGGTCCAACAGGAGGTTCGCGAGCTGCGCCCGCTGCCCCGGGCATACGGCTTTCCGGTCGGGCCCGGTGGGGTGGTGCTGCTCGGCGACGCGGCGCACGCCATGCCGCCGCACCTCGGGCAGGGCGCCTGCCTCGCGTTCGAGGACGCCGCCACGCTCGCGTCGCTGCTGCGGGAGGCCCGGCTGCCCGACGCCGTGCAGGCGTACGACCGGGTGCGCCGCCCCCGGGCCGCGACGGTGGTCCGGCAGACCCGGCGGATGTCGGCGGTGCTTCAGACCAGGGGCCGGTTGGCGCTGCGCGCCCGGGACGCCGCACTGGGCACGATCAACTCCCGACTGCTCTCCAGCGCCGTCGCCTCCGCCGCCCAGTGGCGCCCACCGACCTGACCTCGGCCGTGCGGCAGGTCAGCGCAGCGAGCCAGGTCAGGGGATGAGGGCGGCGGGTTCGGCGATGCAGGCGGTGCCGATCCGGCGGAAGCCGACCCGCAGGTAGACCCGCGCGATCTCCTCGCTGCCCGCGGAGAGGAAGACCAGCTCGGTGCCGGCCGCCAGCAGTTCCCGGGCCAGGGTGGCGGTGAGCGCGGCGCCCAGCCCGCGTCGTCGGGCGGACGGCAGGGTGGCCACCCCGGCGATCTCCGCGACGTCGTCCACCCGCATCGCCATGCCGCTGGCCAGCGCGCCCTCGGTCGGCGTGCCGGCCAGTGCGGAGATCCGTCGGCCGTCGGCGATCCGGACGCGCTCCTCGTCGAGCGCGGCCAGTTCGAGTTCGGTGACGGCCGCGTCGCGTTCGGCCGGGCCGGCGTCACCGGGGGCGGTGCCGGCGGCGGCGAACGCGACCGCTGCCACCGCACGCCGTGCGGCGACGTCGGCGGCGAAGCCGGGGGAGTCGGCCGCCAGCACCCGCACCGCCGCGTCGGACAGCGTCGCCGGGTCGGGCAGCGCGCTCGGGTCGAGCACCATCAGCGGTGCCTCCAGCACGCTGAGCCCCGCCGAGCGGGCCACCGCCAGCAGCTCGGGGGCCGTCTCGTGCACCCATTCGAAGGCTTCTGGCAGGCCCAGCTTCCGCTGGCGCTCGCGGACCGAGGTCACGTCGGCCAGCGACGGCGGCTCGGTGGCGTCGATCCGGGGGCGGGCGTAGAACGGCCAGCCGGCGCCTTCGCGGACGAACAGCACCAGCCCGCCATGATCCTCCGCACCGGAGACGTCGCGGGGCACCGCGTCGTAGAAGCGTTCCAACCGGTCGAAGACGTTCTTGTGTCGCGGATCCACCGCGCGAGACTACACGTCCCAGCCAGTGGACGGTGTGATCAATCTCGGGTGGCCGTGCGGCCCCGGCCCTAACGTAGACTCAATAGACCCACGGGCCGACGTCGTCCCCACCATGATCCAACCTGAGTGACGACAGGAGGCCCGGTGGCTCAGCCGTACGCGGACACAGAACAGCCGCATCCGCACAGCCCGCAGGCGTCCCCGACGCCCCACCCCCGTCCGTCCGCCCAGGGCCTCTACGACCCAGCGCAGGAGCACGACGCCTGCGGCGTGGCCTTCGTGGCGGACCTGCACGGCCGGCGTTCACACTCGGTCGTCGCCAACGGGCTCGGCGCGCTCTGTCGGCTGGACCACCGGGGCGCCCGTGGCGCGGAGCCGAACACCGGCGACGGCGCCGGCATCATGATCCAGGTGCCCGACGCGTTCCTGCGCGCGGTGGCTGACGTCGCGCTTCCCCCGGCTGGCGAGTACGCCACGGGGCTGGTCTTCCTTCCCGACGACGATGCCGCCGAGGCGCGTGCCCGCCGGGTGGTGGAGAAGTACGCGGTGGTCGAGGGCGCCGACCTGCTCGGCTGGCGGGACGTGCCGATCGACCCGAGTGACCTGGGCGAGACGGCCCTGGCGGCGATGCCCCGGGTTCGGCAGCTCTTCCTGGCCGCGCACCGGCTCACCGACACGCCCGACGGGCCCGCCGGCTCCCCGCTGCGCGGCATCGAGCTGGACCGGGTGGCGTTCTGCCTGCGCAAGCAGGCCGAACGGGAGACCGCCGAGCGCGGCGTCCCGGCGTACTTCCCGTCGCTGTCCAGCCGCACCATGGTCTACAAGGGCATGCTCACGCCTGACCAGTTGCCGGCGTTCTACCCGGACCTGCGCGACGAGCGGGTGGACAGCGCGATCGCGCTGGTGCACTCCCGCTTCTCCACGAACACCTTCCCGTCCTGGCCGCTGGCGCACCCGTACCGGTTCATCGCCCACAACGGCGAGATCAACACGATCCGGGGCAACCGCAACTGGATGCAGGCCCGCGAGGCGCTCCTGCGCTCGCCGAACGTGCCGGGCAACATCCGGCGGGTCTTCCCGGTCTGCACCCCGGCCGCCTCCGACTCGGCGAACTTCGACGAGGTCCTGGAGTTGCTGCACCTGGCCGGGCGGAGCCTGCCGCACGCGGTGCTCATGATGATCCCCGAGGCCTGGGAGAACGACCCGGGGATGGACCCGGCCAAGCGCGCGTTCTACCGCTTCCACGCCAGCCTGATGGAGCCGTGGGACGGTCCGGCGTCGGTGGCCTTCACCGACGGCGAGATCGTCGGCGCGGTGCTGGACCGCAACGGGCTGCGCCCCGGGCGCTGGTGGCAGACCGACGACGGGCTCGTGGTGCTCGGCTCCGAGGCGGGCGTCCTCGACCTCGACCCGGCCCACGTGGTCGCCAAGGGGCGCCTCCAGCCAGGCCGGATGTTCCTGGTCGACACAGTGGCCGGGCGGATCGTGCACGACGAGGAGATCAAGTCCGAGTTGGCCGCCGCCCAGCCGTACGGCGAGTGGCTGCACGCCGGGCTGATCGAGCTGGACGACCTGCCGGCCCGCGAGCACACCGTCTATACCCACGACTCGGTACGCCGCCGGCAGCAGACCTTCGGCTACACGGTGGAAGAGCTGAAGATCCTGCTCGGGCCGATGGCCCGCACCGGCGCCGAACCGCTCGGTTCGATGGGTACGGACACCCCGATCGCGCCGCTGTCCACCCGGCCGCGGCTGCTCTACGACTACTTTCACCAGCTCTTCGCCCAGGTCACGAACCCGCCGCTGGACGCCATCCGCGAGGAGTTGGTGACCAGCCTGGCGTCGACGATCGGGCCGGAGGGCAACCTGCTCGACCCGGGCGCCGCGAGCTGCCGGCAGATCGTGCTCCCGCACCCGATCATCGACAACGACGAGCTGGCGAAGATCCTCTCCATCGACGAGGACGGCGACCTGCCCGGCTTCAAGGCGGTCCGGGTCTCCGGGCTGTACCGGATCCGGGAGGGCGCCGCCGGGATCAAGGCGCGGCTGACCGAGATCTGCCGGCACGTCTCCGAGGCGATCGAGGACGGCGTGCGCATCCTGGTGCTCTCCGACCGGGACTCCAACGCCGACCTGGCGCCGATCCCGTCGCTGCTGCTCACCGCCGCCGTGCACCAGCACCTGGTCCGCGAGCAGACCCGTACGCGGGCGGCGCTGATCGTCGAGTCCGGGGACTGCCGGGAGGTGCACCACGCGGCGGTGCTGATCGGCTACGGCGCTGCGGCGGTCAACCCGTACCTGGCGTTCGAGTCGGTCGAGGACATGATCGCCACCGGCACACTGGCCGGGGTGGAGCCCGCCGCCGCGGTGCGCAACTACGCGAAGGCGCTCGGCAAGGGCGTCCTGAAGATCATGTCCAAGATGGGCATCTCGACGGTCTCCTCGTACTGCGGTGCGCAGGTCTTCGAGGCGGTCGGCCTGGACAGCCGGCTGGTCGAGCGCTACTTCCGGGGCACCCCCAGCCGCATCGGCGGGGTGGGTCTCGCGGGCGTGCACACCGAGGTGGCCGCGCGGCACGCGTTGGCCTGGCCGCCGGCCGGCACCGCCACCTCCGACCGGTTGGAGGTCGGTGGCGAGTACCAGTGGCGCCGCGAGGGTGAGCTGCACCTGTTCAACCCGGAGACGGTCTTCCTGCTGCAGCACGCCACTCGCAGCCGGCAGTACGACGTCTTCCGGCAGTACACCGCGAAGGTCGACGCGCTCGCCGCGCAGGCCGGCTCGCTGCGCGGGTTGTTCACACTGCGCACCGGGGTCCGTCCGGCGGTGCCGATCGAGGAGGTCGAGCCGGCCACCGAGATCGTCAAGCGGTTCGCCACCGGCGCCATGTCGTACGGGTCGATCTCGGCGGAGGCGCACGAGACGCTCGCCATCGCCATGAACCGGCTCGGCGGCAAGTCCAACACCGGCGAGGGCGGGGAGGACGTCGAGCGGCTGCACGACCCGGCCCGGCGTTCGGCGGTCAAGCAGATCGCCAGCGGCCGCTTCGGTGTGACTAGCGAATACCTGGTCAACGCCGACGACCTCCAGATCAAGATGGCCCAGGGCGCCAAGCCGGGCGAGGGCGGTCAGCTGCCCGGCAACAAGGTGTGGCCGTGGATCGCCAGGACCCGGCACGCCACCCCCGGCGTGGGTCTGATCTCGCCGCCGCCGCACCACGACATCTACTCCATCGAGGACCTCGCCCAGCTCGTGCACGACCTGAAGTGCGTCAACCCGGCGGCCCGGGTGCACGTCAAGCTGGTCAGTGAGGTCGGCGTCGGCACCGTCGCCGCCGGGGTGGCGAAGCTCAAGGCGGACGTCATCCTGATCTCCGGGCACGACGGCGGCACGGGCGCCTCTCCGATGAACTCGCTCAAGCACGCCGGCACCCCGTGGGAGCTGGGGTTGGCCGAGGCGCAGCAGACGCTGTTGCTCAACAAGCTGCGCGACCGGGTCACCGTGCAGGTCGACGGCCAGCTCAAGACCGGCCGGGACGTGCTGATCGCGGCGCTGCTCGGCGCGGAGGAGTTCGGCTTCGCGACCGCGCCGCTGATCGTCGAGGGCTGCGTGATGATGCGGGTCTGCCACCTGGATACCTGCCCGGTCGGCATCGCCACGCAGAATCCGGTGCTGCGGGAGCGCTTCACCGGCAAGCCGGAGTTCGTGGAGAACTTCTTCCTCTTCCTCGCCGAGGAGGTCCGGGGGTACCTGGCCGAGCTGGGTTTCCGGTCGATCGAGGAGGCGATCGGGCAGTCCGAGGTGCTCGACGTGGCCCCGGCGCTGACGCACTGGAAGGCGCACGGTTTGGACCTGGCGCCCGTCCTGCACCTGCCGGAGCTGCCGGCCGGCGCGGCCCGACGCGGGGTCCGCGCGCAGGATCACGGCCTGGATCAGGCGCTCGACAACGAGCTGATCGCGCTGGCCCGTCCGGCTCTGACGGACGGGGCGCCGGTGCGCGTCGAGGTGGCGGTGCGCAACGAGCACCGCAGCGTCGGCGCGATGCTCGGCGGTGAGGTGACCCGTCGCTTCGGCGGTGCCGGCCTGCCCGAGGACACCATCGAGTTCGTGCTGCACGGCACGGCTGGGCAGTCCTTCGGCGCGTTCCTGCCGCGCGGGGTGACCCTGCGCCTGCACGGCGACGCCAACGACTACGTGGGCAAGGGCCTCTCCGGGGGTCGGCTCGTCGTCCGTCCGGACGCCGCCGCGCCGTTCCTCGACCCGGACGCCGCGCCGGGGCAGCGGGCCGAGGATCAGATCATCGCCGGCAACACCATCCTGTACGGGGCCACGGCGGGCGAGGTCTTCCTGCGCGGCCGGGTGGGGGAGCGGTTCGCGGTGCGCAACTCCGGCGCTATCGCGGTGGTCGAGGGCGTCGGAGACCACGGCTGCGAGTACATGACCGGCGGCACCGTGGTGGTGCTGGGCGCGACCGGCCGGAACTTCGCGGCGGGCATGTCCGGCGGCACGGCGTTCGTGCACCACCTGGATCGGGCCCGGGTCAACGCGGAGCTGGTCGACCTGTTGCCGCTCGGCGAGCAGGAGCAGTCGCTGCTGCACGAGCTGATCCAACGGCACGTGGCCGAGACCGGGTCGGCGGTCGCCGAGGAGCTGCTCAAGCGGTGGCCGGAGGCGGTGGCCGAGTTCACCGCTGTGGTGCCCCGCGACTATCGCCGGGTGCTGGAGATCATGCGGGCCGCCGAAGCAGCCGGCCGCGACGTCGACGACGCGGTCATGACAGAACTGACCGCGCCCGCTGTGCCGGCGATGCCGGTGCCGCCCGCCCCGCGGGTGGCTGCCCAGGAGGTGGCACGTGCCTGACCCGAACGGTTTCCTGCGCTACGACCGGCGGCTGCCGGCCCGCCGCCCGGTGCCGGTGCGGATCAGCGACTGGCGGGAGGTGTACCCGCCGGCCGGCGAGGAGTTGGTCCGTGAGCAGGCCACCCGATGCATGGACTGCGGCATCCCGTTCTGCCACGACGGCTGCCCGCTGGGCAACCGCATCCCGGACTGGAACGACCTGGTGCGTACCGGCAACTGGGACGCCGCCGTGGAGTCGCTGCACGCCACGAACAACTTCCCGGAGTTCACCGGCCGGCTCTGCCCGGCGCCCTGCGAGGCGGCCTGCGTGCTCGGCATCTCCGGCGGTCAACCGGTGACCATCAAGCAGGTCGAGGTGGAGATCGCCGACGCCGCCGCGGCGCGCGGGTTCACCCCCCGTCCGGTGCCGGCGCCGTCGGGCCGGTCGGTCGCCGTCGTCGGCTCCGGGCCCGCCGGCCTCGCCGCCGCCCAGCAGTTGGCCCGCGCCGGTCACGCGGTGACGGTGTACGAACGCGACGACGCGATCGGTGGCCTGCTCCGGTACGGCATTCCCGACTTCAAGTTGGAGAAGCGGCACATCGATGCGCGGCTGGCCCAGCTCACCGCCGAGGGGGTGCGCTTCCGCACCGGCGTGAACGTCGGGGTGGACGTGACCGCCGAGCAGTTGCGCGCCGAGCACGACGCGGTGCTGCTGGCCTGTGGGGCGTTGCAGGGCCGGGACACGCCGGAGACCCCGGGGCGGGCGCTTCGGGGCGTACACCAGGCGATGGCGCACCTGGTCGCGGCGAATCACGCGGTCGCCACGGCGGCCACCGACCAGGCCGGCGTGGTGGCCACCGCCGAGCGTCGGCTGGCGCGGGCGGTGCTGCCGGACGGCACCCCGATCGACGCGGCCGGCAAGCACGTGGTGATCATCGGTGGCGGTGACACGGCGGCCGACTGTCTCGGCGTCGCGCACCGCCAGGGTGCCGCGGGCGTGCACCAGCTCGACCTGTACCCGCAGCCGCCGCAGGAGCGTGACGAGGCACGGGATCCGTGGCCGACCTGGCCGTGGGTGCTGCGCAGCTACCCGGCGCACGAGGAGGGTGGCGAGCGGGTCTTCGCCGTGGCGGTGCAGGAGTTCGTGGACGACGGCACCGGCCAGGTGCGGGCGGTGCGGATCGCCGAGGTGACGGTGGAGAAGCGCGACGGCCGGCGGGTCGTCACAGTGGTGCCGGGGTCGGAGCGGGAGTTGCCTGCCGATCTGGTGTTGCTGGCGATCGGTTTCGAGGGCACGGAGCCGCAGCCGTTGCTGGCCCAGTTCGGCGTGGAGCGCAACCCTCGGGGCGCCATCGATGCCCGCGACGACTGGCAGACCGACGCCGACGGGGTGTTCGTGGCCGGTGACATGCACCGGGGCGCCTCGTTGATCGTCTGGGCGATCGCCGAGGGACGGGCGGTCGCCGCCGCCATCCACGGCTATCTGGGCGGTGTTGGTGCGTTGCCAGCCCCGGTGGGCCCGGCAACGCAGGCTCTCGCCGCTCGCTGAGGTGCGGGCGTCCGGTCGGTGCGGTAGGTCCGCCGCCGCACCGGCCGGACATTCCCGGTGGTGAAGCCGCTCACAAATGTGGGCAAAAAGGTTTAAGCCGGCAAGACTTGCCGGCTGCCGAACCGCGCCGCGATCGGTGTGAATGATCATGCTGCCGATCGCTGGAGGTTCGTCGTGGCCAGAGGTGCCACCTTCGCCGCGTTGCGCCACCGCAACTACCGGATCTGGGCGCTCGCCGGCTTCGTCTCCGTCATCGGCACCTGGATGCAGGTCCTCGGGGTCAACTGGTACGTCCTGAAGGAAACCGGCTCGGCGACGTCCATGGGCTTCGCCGTGCTGCTCCAGGCGGCGCCCACGCTGCTGCTCAGCGTCTGGGGTGGCGTGCTGGCCGACCGGCTGCCCGCCCGCCCTTTGCTGATCGCCGCGCAGGGCGCCCACGCGGTGCTCGCCGCCGGACTGGCGGCGGTCGCCCTGACCGGGGTCGGCGGCCTGCCGCTGATCTTCGCGATCTCGCTGGCCACCGGTGCCGTCTCGGCCATCGAAGGGCCGGTGATGGGGCGCTGGGCCGCCAGCCTCGTCGACCGGGAGACGCTGGGCAACGCGCTGGCGCTCGGCTCGCTCACCAACTCCGCCGGCCGCATCCTCGGCATGAGCCTCGGCGCCGTGGTGGTGGCCGCCATCGGACCCGCCCTGCTGTTCGGCATCAACGCGGCCAGCTTCGCCGCCGTGGTGGTGGCGCTGTTCGCCGTACGCCCGGGAGCCGTGCCCGGCCTTCCGGTCCCGGACGCCGGCCGGGCCCGGGGCGGTGTCCGGGCCGGGTTCGCCTACCTGCGTGGGCAGCCGGTGCTGCTCCTCGCGCTCGCCCTGTCGTTCGTGCTCGGCAGCCTGGGCCGCAACTACCAGGTGACGATGGCCGCGATGAGCGACGGGCCGCTGAACGCCGGCGCCTCCGGGTACGGCCTGCTGTCGACGGTGTTCGCGGTCGGCACTGTGGTGGGCGCGCTCGTCGCGGCCCGGCGACGTTCCCTGGGCTACCGGACGCTCGTCGTCGCGGGCCTGTTCGCCAGCGGGTTGCAGATCGTCGCCGGCCTCGCACCGGGCACCTGGAGCTTCGCCGCGGTGATCCTGCCGATCGCCGCCGCCGCGGTGGTCATCGACACCACCGTCGGCACCCGCGCCCAGCTCGACACCGACGGCGCGATGCGGGGCCGGGTGCTCGCCGCCCTGGCGGTCACCGGCTCGGTCTCCGCCGCGGTCGGCGCCCCGCTACTCGGCTGGCTCGCCGAACACGCCGGGCCTCGGCAGACGCTCGTCCTCGCCGGAGCTGCGGCGGCGATCGCCACGACGGCGGCGGGCGTCGCCCTGGACCGGCAGCGCGGCCGCACGGCGACCCTCGCGCTTGTCGTCCCGCGACCCCGCCACCCGGTACGACGAGCGGCGTTCCGGGCCGCCCGAATCGTCCGACCCGCCGGTGCGGTCTGCGTCATCGGGCCCGCCGAAGCCGCGGCGGTGCGGTCGGGCGGGGTCCGGCTCCGGGAGTTGGTCACCGCCGGGCCGGTGGCGAACCGCTGAGACGGCGGTCACCCCCCGGCGGCCAGGGCGACCTGAAGATCATCGTTACGCTGCGATCATGGACATTGAGGAGCGGCTACGGCGAACCCGCCGATGGCTGTGGATCGTGCTGATCGGGCTCTTCCTGAGTGGTGTCACCGCGTTTCCGCTGGAGATCGAGGTGCGCTGGCTGCTGCGCGTACTGGATCCGCTCGCCGGCCAACTGCCCGCGCTGGTCGCCTGGATCGAGCGGGTGCACACCGGGCTCGTGACGGCCGGCGAGGACTACCCGTTCCTGCTCTACGGCACCGACTGGTTGGCCTTCGCCCACCTGGTGTTGGCGGTGGCCTTCTGGGGGCCGCTGCGCGACCCGGTGCGCAACGTCTGGGTGGTGCAGGTCGGCATGATCGCCTGCGCGGGCATCATCCCGCTGGCGCTGATCTGCGGCCCGATCCGGGACATCCCCTGGTTCTGGACGCTCATCGACCTGTCCTTCGCGGTCGGGGCGTTCCCGCCGCTCTGGTTCGCGTACCGGCACATCCGCGCCATCGAGGCGAGCACGGCGGCGGCGACAGGCGCCCCAGCGGTGCAGTGAGCGCGTCCCGGTAGGCGGCTGCACCTCGCGGCCGGAGACCCCCGCCTGCAGGGCGGGCGCCTCCGGCCGGCGTGGGATACTAGTGCGACATCAGGTGGTGCGACTCGCGGATCTTGGCCCAGGACTTGGGCTCCGCCGGCGGGGCGGCCTTACGGGCGGCGCTGGCCACATCGGGTCGGCCGGCGGTGAACAGCCAGGTGGTGAACAGGTCGTCCAGGTCCAGCCCGGAGATCCGCTCGGCCAGGGCCTGGAACTGCTCGATGGTGCCGTTGCCGTAGCGGCGCTCGGCGGTCCAGGTCGGCAGGATCTCGAAGAACGCGTCGTCGCCGACGGCCAGCCGCAGCTGGTGCAGGGTCATCGCGCCCCGGTCGTAGACGGCGTTGTCGAAGACCCGGGCGGCGCCCGGGTCGCCGGGCAGCACCTGCCAGAACCCGTCGTCGGCCGGGTAGCTGGCGTAGGTGAAGTCGAAGACCTCCTGCGCGGTGCCCTCGCCCTGCTCCTCCGACCAGAGCCACTCGGCGTACGAGGCGAAGCCCTCGTTGAGCCAGATGTTGCGCCAGTCGGCCACCGAGACCGAGTCGCCGAACCACTGGTGGGCCAGCTCGTGCGTCACCACGTAGGTGTTGGCGCCGCGTCGCCAGAAGCCCGGCCCGTACACCGGGCGGGTCTGCGTCTCCAGGGCGAAGCTGATGCCGTCGACCGGCCCGGCCACGCCGCCCTGCGCCTCGAACGGGTACGGGCCGAAGATCCCGCTCTCCCAGTCGACGATCTCGGCGGTCCGCTCGATGCTGGCCCGCGCGGCCGGCCCGAGGGCGCCCAGCGAGGTGCTGTACGCGTTGATCACCGGCTGGCCGCTCGGGGCGGTGTCGGTGACGATGTCGTACTGCCCGATGGCCATGAACGCCAGGTAGGTGGCGGTGGGGGAGGTGGTCCGCCAGATCCACCGGGTGCGGTTGCCGGCCTCGGCCAGCGGCGGCCTCGGCTGCACGCCGTTGCTGATCACCTCGACGCCGGTGGGCACCGACACCGAGATGTCGTAGGTGGCCTTGTCCAGCGGGTGGTCGTTGCTCGGGAACCACCACCATGCCGACTCGGGCTCGTTGACGGCGAGGGCGCCGTCGTCGGTGCGCGTCCAGCCGGTGTAGCCGTTGACCAGGGCCTCCGACGGGATACCGGAGTAGCGCACGACGATGGTGAGCTGCTGGCCCCGGGTAACGGTGCGGGCCGGGGTGACCACCAACTCGTGCGCACCAGCGGTGCTGGTGCTCGCCGCCCAACCGTTGACCCGGACCGACTCGACGTCGAGCAGGAAGTCCAGGTTGAACGTCGACAGGTCCGCAGTGGCGGTGGCGAGGATGGTGGTGGTGCCGGTGAGCAGGTCGGTGGCCGGTTCGTAGCGCAGCCGGACGTCGTAGTGCTCGACGTCGTAGCCGCCGTTGCCGTAGTCGGGGAAGTAACTGTCGCCCAGTCCGGGCGCGCCGGGTTGCGGCGCTGCCGAGACGACGGGACGGCCCCAGCCCGTCGGGGCGGCCTGGCCGGGGGTGCCGGCGAGCATGGTGCCGGCGGTGGTGAGGGTCAGGGCGGTGGTGGCCGCCGTGAGGACTCGTCGCACGGGGTGGACTCCCTCCATCGGGTGTTCGCCAGGTCAACCTAATCGACAACTGTGAACGTCGCCGGCCCGCCACACCCATCGGCGATCGTCGCGCTCTGGCGTGCCTTGCACCGCAAGGTCACACTGTGTTGATCGGAGGTGACACGTGCGGCGCTCGGAGTTGCCCAAGCGAGAGTTGATCGGCCAACGGCAGTCCACGGCGGGCCGGGAACGGCTGCCGGCCGGCGGCTTGGAGTTGTTCGCGCTGCTCGCCCGGCTGCTGCGGCGACCCCGTCGCGGTGACCGTCGGCTGCCGCTGCTGTGGCTGGTCCGCTCCGACACAGCGGATCTGATGGTGCCGCTGCGCCGGTTCCTCGGCCAGGGCCCCCGGCGGCGGGTTCCGCATGCCGTGCTGGACGCCGACGCGCCACCCGGCGCCGGGGACGTGCCGGCGCTGCTGCGCGAGCTGCACCGGCAGCTCTCCCTGGAGGCCTTCGGCGCCGCCCGGCTGCGCTTCCGGCACTATCCGCTCGCCGAATGGCTGATGCAGCAGAGCCTCAGCCTGGGCATCGACGCCGACGACAGCCGCGCCGCCCTGGTCCGCCGCCTGCGCGACCGCAGGGGCCCGCGCACGCCGGAGGCGTTGCCCTCCGGCGGCGACGCGGTCAGCATCGTCTCCCAGGTGCTGCTCTGGCTGGTCCGTCGGGCCGTGCCGGGGGTGGTCTTCCGGGCTGCCGTCTCCGGTCGGGTGCCGGTGCTCGGGCGGCACTACAACTGGTTCATGCGCCAGCAGTACCTGGCGCCCCGGCAGTCGGTCACCTTCCTCGGCTTCGCCGAGCGCCTCACCGCGGGCTGGCGCGACGGGGAGCAACCCGACCAGGTCAACAAACTGCTGCTGCACGCGTTCCTGGAGGACCTGCGGCAGGCGTACCGGCGTCGGCCGTGGCGCCCGTCGGACTGGCGGCGCACCGCGTACCCGGCTCTGCTGATCGACAACGTCGCCCCCGGCAACGTCGGCGGGGAGCTGGTCCGCCTGATCGGCGACGTCCGTACCGAGACCGGCCGCAACGACCCACTGCTCGTCATCGCGTCCGGCGGGCAGCCCCCACCGGAACTGCCCGAGCCGCACCCGTTGACCGAGGCCGACGAGGCGTTCGACGAGTGGGTCGACGCGCTGCCGGAGATGCGCCGCCTGCGCCGCCCGGCCGCCTGGCTCGTGGCGCTGCGCCCCGACGACACCGACAGCGGCCCACCCTCCCGCGCCGGAGTGCGGCCCTTCTCCGCGCCCGACCCGCCCTGGTGGTCACGGCGCTTCCTGCCGGCGGCTCTCTGCCTGCTGTTGGTGGCGGCGCTGGGCGTGTGGGTGGGCAGCCGGTGGGGGCCGGGCTGCCACCCGTCGCTCACCGGCGGCCGGATCTCGGTCGAGGTGGTCGGCAAGGGCGAGTGTGTCGGCTACAGCGACAGCGCCGCGCAGGTGTTCAACAACGACCCCGGCCAGGAGGGGCTGCGGACCGTCCAGCGGCGCATCTTCGCGCAGAACCGCGCCGCCGAGGAGGTCTGGCAGCGCAGCGACCAGCGCCGTCCCTTCCTCACCCTGGTCTACCTGGGCACCCTGACCGGCAATCTGACCCGCGCGGACGAGGAGTCGTACGTCTCCGAGCGGGAGGAGCTGGAAGGGATGGCCACCGCCCAGTACGCGTTGCTGAAGGAGTCGGCCGGCGCCGACGGCGCCGCGCTGCTGCGGATCGTGGTGGCCAACGGTGGCCGCCAGATGATCTACGCCGACCGGGCGGTGGCGATGCTGGCCGAGCTGGCCCGGGACGACCCCACGCTGCTCGGGGTGGTCGGGCTGGTGGAGAGCCGCACCAGCACCGCCCGCGCGCTGCGTGAACTGAACCAGGTCGGGTTGCCGGTGCTGGCGCCCACCCTCTCCGCCGACAAGATGGACGCCAACTCGCGCCTCTACCTCCAGATCTCCGCACCGAACAAGGACCAGGTGAAGCTTGTCGACGCGTACGCCAAGCAGGTGCTGAAGGTCAACGAGGCGCACGTCTTCTACACCACACTGGAGGGCAGCACACTCACCGAGGACCTCTACGTGGGCACCCTCGTCGACGGGCTCCGACAACAGTTCGGCCCCCGGATCACCCGCCTCGACGAGTGGCGCACCGGGCAGCGGCTGACCGACGAGTGCGGCTATGCCGGGATGCTCTTCTACGCGGGCCGATGGTCGGAGTTCGACGGTTTCCTACGGGCGCTGCGCGAGTGCGGCGGCAACCCGCCCCGACACCTCGTCGCCGACGACTCGGCCAACCGGTACATGGCCAACCCGGGGCTACGCGCCGCCGCGCCCGGCAACCTGCCCGTCACGTACGTCTCCAAGGCGTCCCTGGCCACCTGCGCGGCGCTGCGGGCCGCCCAGGACCGGCGCGACGACGACGCGCGGGCCAGTTTCCTGGCCTGGATCCAGGCCGACGACCTGCTCGACCCGCCACGCTGCCGGCCGGGTGCCGAGGAGGAGCAGGTCGGCGAGCGGGTCAGCCTCGCCTACGACGCGTCGATGATGCTGGTCCGGGCGGTGGAGAGTCTCGCCGCCCGGCTGCACCACGCCGACCCCCGGCAACGGTGGGAACCGGATTCGGTCAACCCGGTGGGCGTGCACGCGGAGGTGCTCCGGCAGAACGCCGGGCAGGGCTACCCGGGGGTGGCCGGGCTGATCCGGTTCACGCCCGACTCGGGGGAGCCGGTCGACAAGCGGCTGGCCCTGATGCGGGTGGAGCAGGTGCCCGACGTGGCGAGGGCGCCGGTGGAGGTGTTCCGCTGCGGGGCGGCCGACGCGTCCGGCCCGGCGGCGTGCGGCCCCGCCTGACCGGTCCGGCGTGACACGTCCTCGCAGGACTGTCCGGGTGCCGCCGGTGTCCGTTAGGGTTCCTGGGACCAGGCGGCCGTGGCGTTGGGGGCAGAGGGTGGGCAGGCTCGCGTCGGCGTACGGGCAGGCGGTCAACTCCCACCGGGCGGCTCGCGCGCATCTGGACACCGCCCGCAGCGCCCTGGGGGCGGCACCGACCACCGTCACCCCGGTCGGCGGGGACGACCTGGTCGCCCGCCTCGCCCGCCTCGGTGCTGCCCTGGCCACCCCCGCCCCGGGCGTCACGCCGCTGACCGACGAGCCGGCAGCGGTGCGGATCGGTGAGGCGACCACAGCGGACGGCTCCTTTCCGGTGCTGGTCCCGCTCGGCGGCGGCCACCACCTCGCAGTGGACACCGACGCCCGGGACCCGCAGGTCGCCGGGCTGCTGCGGGCGTTGGTGCTGCGGCTGGTCGCCACCGCGCCGCCCGGTCAGGTCCGCGTCGCCGGCATCGACACCGCCGCGCTCGGGGCCACCTTCGGCCCGCTGCGACCATTGCTCGACGCCGGGGTGCTCGACCCGCCGGCCACCAGCGAGGCCGAGGTGGCCGCGTTGGTGGACGCCGCCGAGCAGCACGCCCGCGCCGCGCAGCACGACCAGCCCACCGGCCGTCGCCTGTTGGTGGTGGTCGCCACCGCCGCGCCGCCGCCGCGCGAGCTGGCCCGCCTCGCCGCGCTCACTCACGCCGGCCCGGCCGCCGCCGTGTGTGTGCTGCTCGCCGGCCACCCGTCCCGGCTGCCCGGCGAGACCGCGCCGCCGCTGGGCGGCACCACAGCGGTGCGGCTCAACCAGGGGTACGCGCACGTCGGCGACCCGCCCGGCACGCCGTTCAGCGCCGACGGCAGCGGGCTCGCCGCACCCGTCCTGCTCGACGGCGACCCGCCGCCGGCCTCGGTACGCGCCCTCGCCGAGCACCTCGGCACCGCCACCCGGCGCGCCGACGCGTTGCCCTTCACCGACCTGCTGCCCGAGCAGCGCTGGGCTGAGTCCGCCGGCAACGGCCTGCGGACGGTGATCGGCCGGGCCGGCGGCACCGCGCTGACGCTCGCCTTCGACGACGCCACCCCGCACTGGCTGGTGGGCGGGCGCACCGGCGCCGGCAAGACGGTCTTCCTGCTCGACGTTCTCTACGGGTTGGCCGCCCGCTACTCGCCGGCCGAGTTGCAGCTCTACCTGCTCGACTTCAAGGAGGGCGTCAGCTTCACCGAGTTCGTGCCCACCGGCCGGGATCCGTCCTGGCTGCCGCACGCCCGCGCCGTCGGCATCGAGTCCGACCGAGAGTACGGTCTCGCCGTGCTGCGCGAGCTGCGCCGGGAGGCGCAGCGCCGGGCCACCGCACTCAAACGGCACGGTGTCACCAAGCTCGCCGACCTGCCCCCTGACAATCCGCTGCCGCGCATCGTGACTGTCATCGACGAGTTCCACGTGCTGCTCGCCGGCAACGACGCGCTGGCCCGCGAGTCGGTCGACCTGCTGGAGGAGTTGGCCCGTAAGGGCCGCTCGTACGGCATCCACCTGGTGCTCGCCAGTCAGAGCATGACCGGCATCGAAGCCCTCTACGGGCGGGCCGAGGCGATCTTCGGGCAGTTCGCGTTGCGGGTGGCGCTGCCCGGCGGCGGCGGGGTGCTCGACCAGCTCAACGACGCCGCCGCGGCCCTGCCGATCGGCTCCGCCGTCGTCAACACCGCTGCCGGCGCGGTCGGCGCCGACACCGTGCTGCGCTTCCCCGACGCGCACGCCGCCACTGCGGACCTCGCCGCCCTGCGCCACGACCTGTGGCAGGCCCGCCCGCCAGGCTCGCGGGCCCCAGCGGTCTTCAAGGGGTACGAAGCCGCGCGGATCGAGGACGACAGCACCTACGCCGGGTTGCGCCCCGGTGGTCGACGCCCGATGGCCCTGGTCGGCCGAACCGTCGACGTGCACGGCACCACAGCACTGTTCCTGATGGACACCACACCCGGCCGGCACCTCGCCGTGGTGGGCACCGCACCGACCGGCGCGGATGTGCTGCGCGCCGCGACGCTCAGCCTGGCCCGCCAGCACATCCCCGGCGACGCCCGCTTCCACCTGGCCTGCCTGGTCACCGCCGCCGACCCGGTCGCGGACGACACCGAGACGCTGCTGCGGGCCGCCGGTCACCCGGTGCAACGCCTCGACGCGGCCGGGCTACGCGACCGGATCGCCGCGCTCGCCGCCGAACCCACCGGCCGCGAATACCTTGTGGTGTTCGGCATGGACGCCGCCGCGCCCGTCCTCGCTGCCACCGACCCCGGCACGTTCCGCTCCGGCCTCGACGACCTGCGTACCGTCCTGCGCCAGGGCCCCGCGCACGGGGTGCACCTGCTCGGCTGGTGGCGGGGGCTGCGCCGACTCGCCGACGACCTCGGCGGCACCCATAACCGCGACGACGTCGCCTGCCTGGTCGCGCTCAACGTGCCCGGCGCCGAACTGGCCCTACACCTCGGAGCGCACGACCTGACCTACACGCCCCGCCCCGACCGGGCGCTGCTGATCGACCGGCACGACCAGCGCACCCGGCTGATCGTCCCGTTCGTCGGCGACGGGCACGACCCCGACGGGGAGCGGTGACAGTGTCCTTCGAGGAGTACGCGGCGCTGGCCCGGCAACTTTCCGCCCAGCACCGCGCCGGGGAACAGCACGCCGCCGCCGAGTCCGCGCGCCGCCGCGACCTGCACGCCGCCGTCGACTACCTCCAGCAGCGGCTGACCGCCCAGGGGCAGCGCCTCGACCAGCTCGGCCGAGCCATCGGAATCGACCAACCATCCCCTGCCCCCAGTGCGGGCCCCAGTGCGGGCCCAGGCCCAGGCCCGGGACAGGGAACGGGGACGCCAGGCGAGACCGCCGCCTGGCCCGGCCCGCCGTCCGGCGCCGGATCGTCCTCGGCTCCCAGCTCCGGTCCGTCTCCCGCTGCCGGCTTCGGCCCGCCCTCCGCTTCCAGCTCCGGCCCGCCCTTCGCTGCCGGCGCTCCCACAGTGCCCGGAACCGGGGACGGGGAACCCGCCGGCGCAGCCGGCGCGCCGGGGCGGGCGGGGGTCGGGGCGTACCCCCAGCTGCCGGCGGGGGAGGCGCGGCTGGCGCTGCCGACGGCGGTCAGCCCGGCGGGCGGCGGGGTGCCCGCGCAGCGCGCGGCGGCGGCCGACCCGGCGGTGGAGTTGGAACTGGCCCGGCGGATGGCCGACGAGGCCGACCGGCACGGGCAGCAGGCGGAGTTGCTGGCCCAGCGGCCGGCGCTGCTGCCGACGTGGTCGCCACTGGCGCGGGCGGTCGCCGTCTACGCCGGGTGCGGCGCGGCGGCCGGGGTGCTCGTGCTGATGCTGGTGCTCGCCTCCGGGGTCGGTCTGGTGGACGGGTTCACCCTCGGCGCGTGGATCTGCGCGGGGTTGCCGGCGGTGGCGTTCTTCGCCGGGTACCTGGTGCTGGGCCGCTGGGGGCGGCCGGCGATGGTCGCCGGCACCCCGCCGCGGTACCTGCCGCTCGGGTTCCTGATCTGTTTCCTGGTGGTGCCGATGGCCTACTGCGCGTACCTGCTGATGGTCCGCGGCCTGCGCTGATGACCGATCTGGCATCCGGTCTGCGCTTCGCCGCGCAGCCGGTGGTCAGCGTATTCGTGCCGGGCGTCCCAGCCGGGGTGCCGGAGTTCGCCGATGGTGGCACCGTGCCGCTCGACGTGCGCACGTATCCCCTTGAGCGGGACGATCCGTATGCCCGCGTCACCGAGTACGACCTGGTCTTCGACGAGCTGCCACCGCTCCTGCACCGCTATCTGGCCCACTGCCTGCGGGTCGCCTGCGCCGCCGGTGACACAGTGGTCTGGCTCGGCTTCGAAGGCTCGTTCCACTTCGAGCACCTCCTCACCGAGGCAGTCGCGCCGCAGGTGTACGGGGTCTGCGCGCCCGGCGCCGAACCTGTCGTAACCCCGGATCTGCGAACCCTCGGAACACCGGAGTGGCGACTGATCGTGACCGCCCACGGGAGCCTGCTGTAGGGCGAGAACTCTGCCGCGCCTACGCGTCGACCCCGGCTCGGCTGGTCCCGGGCATGATCCACTCGGCTTTCCGGAATTCACGTCCGGCGAACTTGCGCCGGGCGACAAACTGCCGTCGACGTCTGAGCTGTGCCGTCAGCACGACGTCTCGGCCATCGTCGTTCGTCAGGCCATCAACGCGCTCAAGATCGAGGGCTTGGTCGAGGGCTTGGTCGAGGGCGTCGGTGGCGTCGGCGTGTTCGTCGCCGAGCGCTGAACCGCCCCGATTTCGTGGCGTCACTCCAAATCTTGGACAGTTTCCGTTACGAGCTGACGGAAACTGTCCAAGATCTCGATCGGCACGCGTCCCAGTCAGGGTTCAGGGAACAGAATCCGTCGAAGCCCCTGGCTGGGGTGACCACTGTCCATGAGGTGACCCGGGAGCGAGTGGATGGTCGCGCTGGGTGCGCCGATCTCGTACGCTCCCATGTGGTCTCCGCCGGTGCGGTGGCGGAGGCGATGGTGGACCACGGGGAGGTGCGCGTGAGCGCAGCACAGATCATCGCGAGGTTGGCGGCGGCGTCGCAGAAGCTGGACGAGGCGAAGGCCAAGACCGCAGCGGCAGCACAGGACGCGGCCGAGGCGCGGGCACTCGTCGCCGGTGCGCTGGAAGGCGTAGCCGCCGGTCCGCTGGTCGGCATGATCGACTCGTACCGTCAGGCGCTCGCACAGGCTTCCCAGGGTGGCGACCCCGCCAAGCAGCATGTGCAGGAGACGATCGCCAAGGTTCGAGCGCTGGGAAACTGACCACGGGTGGTTCAACTACCTGGACAAGGTGGAGGCAGCCATTGAGGCGGCGGGGTGACCGGCGTGCCTGCGCGGGTCACCTGCGACGGTGGCGAGCTGGACGGGGTGTTGACCAGCGAGGTCAAGGCGTACGGCGATGGCGGCGACCTTCCGGCCATCCGCTTTCCTGACTGGAGCCCTCGACTTGCCGGTTCAGCGGGTGATGCGGAACGTCTGTTCGAACCGCGGTCCGCCACAGCCCACGTCGCCGCACAGGTCGAAGCCTCCGCTGATCAGGGCCACACCGGGCTTGATGACGAGGCCGCCACCCTCCACCCACGCCCGCCCGGTCGCGATCTGCGGCTGGCCGGTGCAGTGGACAGGACCCCAACCGGAGGCGTACGCGACCCTGTCGCCCGACCGTTGCCGAATGATCAGCTCGACGCCACCGGACAGGCCGGATTGGCAGGTCACGGCGACGCTGACGTCCACGGCGACGCCGCGCGCGACCAGGGTCGCGGACGTGACCTCGCCGTCACTTGCCGCGCTGGCCGGGGTGGGCGCCAGCACCACGAACAGTGACAGCCCGAGTAGTGCGATGGTGGTGATGATGCGGCGCACGACGGTTCTCCTTGCCGGAGTGGGTGCTTACCTGGAGTCACCCTAGCCCTCTCCGGCAGTGACGGAGATCAATTGGCGGGAGATTCTTCCCGAGGCGTCTGCTCGATGACGACGACCGGGATCTCGCGGTCGGTCTCCTTCGCGTAGCGGGCGTACGTCGGGAAGACCTTCGTCATCACCGGCCACAGCCGGACGCGCTCCTCGCCGGTCGCGGTCCGGGCCCGGCCCGTGATCCGCTCCGCGCCGACCTGGATCTCCACCGCCGGGTCGGCGCTCAGGTTCAGGTACCAGGCGGGGTGCGTGGCCGCGCCGCCGTTGGACGCCACCAGCAGGTAGTTGTCGCCGTCGCGCCCGTACATCAGGGCCGTGCGGCGCAGCGTGCCCGATCGGCGTCCGCGGGTGGTGAGCAGCAGCGAGGGTACGCCGTGGAAGGTGCCCCCATCCGCGCCGTCGGTCCGCACGTAGCGCCGGATGTGGCTGGCGACCCAGCCGACCGGGCTGTCCTCGACCGTCTCGTTCTGCTCGTGTGTGGTCACACCATCGCCTCCATCGTCGAGCCCGGACGGTCGAACGGGGTGTCGATCATACGCGGGGCTTGTGCGGTGGCCGGCGCTCAAGAGGGTGCCGGCGGTCGTGGTGGAACGTGATGCCTGTGAGTCATCGTGATGACTCACAGGCATCAGGCTCTCCAGGGACATGGCCTCCCGGAACCGCAGGGACCGAACCGGCGGGGAAGGGTCAGCCGCGTGAGCGCGGCAGGCAGCACTTCTTGTACTTGGCGCCGGACCCGCACCAGCAGGTGTCGTTGCGGCCGGGCGGCCAGGCTGTCACGCCCGACTCGTCGAGGCTGTCGGCGTACTCGTCGAGGGTTTCCTCGCTGGTGGGGTCGCTGCCGGTGCGTTCGGCGAAGGCAGCCAGGTCGGCGACGGTGCCGACGACCACGCCCAGGTCGGCGCCGCCCATCCCGGAGGCGTCGACGAGGGCGCGTTCGATCTGGGCGCGGTGCTCGTCCCAGGTGGCGGGGTAGCTGTCGACGAGGGTGGGCCAGCGCAGCAGCAGCGCGGTGAACTCCGCTTGCGGCCAGAACAGCAGCGTCGCCGGGCCGTCGTCGAGGGCGTCGAGCGCGTGGGTGCTCGCGGCGCGCAGCCGGTCGGCGAGGGTGTCGTAATCGTCGTGGGGTAGGCCCATTTCCTCGCGCAGGTTGTGCCGCCGCTGGGCCAGGCCGTAGATCATGGCGGCGGCCTCGTCCTGGGCGTCCTCGGATTCGTGCTGTTGGGTCCGGGTCCGTTCCAGGATGGCGTCCAGTGCCCCGGTGAGCCATTCCAACGCCGTGTCGCTGCGGTCGGACTCGGCCAGTTCGTCGACCACGTACGTGGCCGCGGGGTCGGTCTCCAGCAGCGGACGCAGGGCGGTCAGCTCGGCCATGCCCTCGTCCGTCCGGTCGAGGCGCAGCAGCAGACCGCCGCGCACCGCTCGGGCGTACGCGTTGTCGTCCGGCTGCTCGGCGATGGCGCGGGTGGCGAGGGCGAGTGCGTCGGCCAGGTCGCCGGCCTGTTCCAGGATGTCCGCCGCGACCAGCAGGGCGTACCCGGTGTCGGCGGGATCCGCGACCCGCCCCTCGTCGACGGCGCCCACCAGTTCGGCGACGAGCGTGGCCGGGTCGGGGCTCTCGAAGCCGAGGGCGCCGATCTCTTCGATGCGGTCGGCGGTCAGCAACTCGGACATGGGCGCATCCTGAAAGACGACTGTCGGTGGGTGGGGGAGCGGCCAGCGTACTCCCGGACAGGCAGCAGCCCGGGCGGCGAACCGCCCGGGCTGCTGCACGTTGCCTCAGCGGGTCGCTGGCATGGTGGCGAACTCGCCGGCTAGCTCCGACTCGACGATCGTCGCGGCGGACGGCCGGCGACCGGCCGACGGCCGCCGGGCGGACGGGACGGCGAGGGCCGCGAGCGCGGCGGCCAGGGCGATCGCCGTGAGGACGAGAAACCCCATGGTGAAGCCGGCCTCCCGGGGCAGGCCGTTGGCCTGCGGGTGGGCGGTGATCACGCCGCTGACCACTGCCGCGCCGATCGCGCCGCCGATGGTGCGGATGTTGGCGTTCATACCGGTCGCCACGCCGGTCTGGCTGGCCGGCACGCTGGCGACGATCAGGTTGGCCATCGACGCGAAGGCCAGGCCGATGCCGAGGCCGACCAGGCCACCGGCGATGGCGACCTCCCAGCGGGTGTCGTGTGCGGTGGCGAGCATCGCGGAGGCGGCCACGTTGAAGGTGGCACCGGTGGCGAGCTGCGCCTTGGCGCTGAAGACGGCCTGGAGTCGCCCGGCGATGACCCCGGCGACGAACATCGCGCTGACCATCGGGAGCATGAGCAGTCCGGCCTGGCTGATGCTCGCGCCGAAGCCGTAACCGGCGGCGGTCGGGGTCTGCAGGAACTGCGGGAGGAACGCGTACATGGAGAACATCGACGCGCCGTAGAGCAGGGCGACCAGGTTGGTGGTCCAGACGCCGGGCAGGCGCATCATCCGCATGTCGATCAGCGGGTTGTTGGACCGCAGTTCGGTGACCAGCCAGCCGACCAGCAGCACCACTGCCAGTGCCAGCAGACCGAGCACCCGGGTGGAGGTCCAGCCCCAGGCGGCGCCCTGGCTGATCGGCAGCAGCAACGCGACAAGCCAGCCGGAGAGCAGCAGTGTGGCGCGCCAGTCGATGCGACCGGGTGTACGGACCGGCGACTCGGGCACGAACAGGTGCGCGGCCACGGCGGTCAGCCCGACCACGACCATCGGGATCCAGAACAGCCAGCGGTAGTCCAGCGTGCTGACGATCGGACCGGCCAGCACGATGCCCAGGCCACCGCCGACGGCGACGATCGCCGAGATGGCGGCCACGGCGGTGGAGACCCGTGCGGCCGGGAACTCGTCGCGGATGATGCCGAAGGACAGGGGGAAGACCGCTCCGCCGATGCCCTGCACGACCCGGGCGAGGATGAGGATGCCGATGTTCGGCGCGATGGCGGCCAGCAGGCAGCCGAGGGCGAGGGCGGCGAGCGAGACGACGAGCATCCGCTCCTTGCCGACCATGTCGCCGACGCGTCCGAGGATCGGCGTGAAGATCGACGCGCTGAGCAGGTAGGCGGTCAGGACCCAGGTCACTGTGTTCTGGGAGGTGTGCAGGTCCTGCTGGATGGTCGGCAGCACCGGGGTGATCAGCGACTGGAGCATCGCGAAGAACCCGGCGCCGGCCGCGAGCACGGTGAAGGTGAGCCGACGCGAGCTGCGTCGGGAGGTCACTGCCACGAGAGAAAGCTCCCTGATTACGTACGGGAATGAAGTCTTGTCGCCCGTCGTCTGCGACGGGGTGGTCTGTCGGGGTCCGGGCGATCGGGTGGCCAGGCGGCGATCGGGCGGGTCCCGAGGTAGAGTAACCGGAGGCAGGCCTCCGGGATTCCGGAGGGGTGCCTCCGCTAAGCTAGCGGAGGGCATCCTCCGGATGCAAGTAGAGTGAGGTGACGCACGTCATGACCAGTGCGGGGCAGGCGCCCGAGGTCTTCGCCCAGCGGCCCAAGCGGGCCGACGCGCGGCGTAACTACGACGCCCTGATCGCGGCGGCACGTGAGGCGTTCGCCGAGAACGGCGCCGCCGCCTCCCTGGAGGACGTGGCCCGCCGGGCCGGCGTGGGCATCGGCACGCTCTACCGCAACTTCCCGACCCGCCGGCACCTGTTCGAGGCCGTCTACGTCGAGGAGGTCCGAGCGCTGTGCCACTCCGCCGAGGGGCTGGCCGAGCTGCCACCCTGGGACGCGCTCGTCGCCTGGCTGCACCGCTTCGTCGCGTACGTCGCCACCAAGCGGGCGCTCGCCGAGCAACTGCTGCACGACTCCGAGATCTTCACCAGCTGCCGGGCGGAGATCTTCTCCGCCGGTGAGCCGCTGATGCGCCGCGCACAGGCCGCCGGGGTGGTCCGGAACGACATCGGCTTCGACGACGTGGTGCGGCTGATCAGTGGTCTCACCATGGCCCAGTTCCCGTCGCCCGAGCAGCGTGACAGGGTCCTCGGCGTGGCCCTGGACGGCCTGCGCCCGCCAGCCACGCCACGCTGACGGCCCAGCCCGCCACGCCACACTGACGACCGGTCAGCGGTCGACCAGCAGCAGCCACTCGTCGTCGAGGCGTTCCACTGTCGTGCCCGCCGGCCAGCGGTGACCACTGTCGGCCACCGCCCGGGCCTGCTCGACCTGAGGTGGCCGGCTGAACTGCGTGTCACGGAAGCTGGCCATGCTGTGGAACCGGGCCCGGCCGAAGTTCGCGGCGTCGACGAAGCGGGCCCTGTCGAACAGTGCCTCCGCGCCGAACACCGTCCAGCGGAACAGCGCCATGTTCGTGAAACGGACCGAGTGGAAGGTGGCCGACCGACCGAACTCGGTGTGCTCCATCGACAGGGCGCCGTCGAAGACGGCGTCCCGGAACGTGGCCGCGTCCTCGAAGCGGGTGGCGTCGAAGCTGGTCGGCTGGCCGAAGGTCACCCGGCAGAACGAGGTCGGGCCGGTGAAGCTGGCTCGCCGGCAGGACAGGCCGCCGACAAACGCGGCGTCATCGACGTTGATCTCACCGCCGACGCGAACGCCGTCGAGCATGACCTCGTCCTCGGCCAGGAACCCTTCGAAGACCACGTCACCGAAGGTCGCCGCCCCGAGCAGGAGACGCCCCCGCGCCGTCGCTCCCGCGAAGGTGGTCGTACCGGTGAACACCGCCTCGGTGAAGGTCGCGTCGACGAGCGTGCAGCCCGCGGCGTCGAAGTCGACGAGCGTGGCGCCGGCCAGGTCGAGCCTCAGCTCCGGCCAGTGCGCCGCGTCGTCCGCGCGCAGGTGCCGGGTGAGCACGCGCTGCGCGCTGCGTCGGACCTCCGTCTCGCGCGGCTCGCCGTTTGGCGCCGGCATCCGCAGGTACGCGCAGAGCACCGCCGCGATCGTCGGGCGCTGCCCCGGGTTGTCCTGACCGAGGCGCTCCAACGCGTGCAGGCCGCCGAGGCGTACCGCAGCGCTGTCGTTGCCGAGCAGTTCGACCGCCCGGGTGTACAGCTCGGTCAGTCGACGCTCCGCCGCGTCGTGCTCGGCGGCCCCGGACTGCCGGTCCTGGTGGCGCTGCGCGGCCTCGGCCACCGCCTCGGCGTGCGCCTGCACCCGGTCCCGGTGCACCTGGTCCCGTGCGGCGACGCTCTCCTGGTGCCGCTGCGCGCGTTCGGTGATCCACTGGCGGCGGGCAGCGAGTAGCAGCGCGAGCCCTCCTCCCGTGCCGGCGACGACGGTCAGGCCGGTGCGGATCGCGTCGATGCGCAGTGTGGCGCGGGTGTCGGGTTGGCTGGCCCGGTCGGCCTCGGTGAGCAGCAGGTCGAGCACCAGCCAGCCCAGGGCGATGGCGACCAGCAGGCCGACCAGGACCAGCCACCACGGCATCACCCGCAGCTCGCGCTCGGTGGGTTCGTCGACAGCCACGGCCACAGCATGCCAGTCGGCGTTGGGCGTCCGATATGGAGCGTGACGGTATGACCGTTTACGCCTCCGCCGGAACAACGGGTTACCGGCGCGTAACAAGTCATTGACGTTTCTGAATTGTTGCGGGGATGATCGTCGCACGGTCGACCGGACACCCCCACCCACCTGCCCGGTTCGCCGGGTGCCTCCCCCGGAGGTGCAGCGATGCTGCTCCGAAAGACCGCCCTCGTCCTGGCCCTCGCCACCGCCGCGCTGCTCGCGTCCACCGCCTCGGCGACCGCCGCCCCCGCCGATCCCGTCCCGGCCACCGCCGCCCCCACCACACCCTTCGCCGCCGCGGCGGCCAACCCCGTCATCGTGGTCGGCGGGCTCAGCGGCGTCGCCGTCGCCTATGAGCCGATCGCCGCCCGCCTGCGCGCCGACGGCTACCGCACCTTCATCTACCAGCTGCCCGGACTGGGCCTCGGTGACATCCCCACCTCGGCCCGCGCGTTCGCCGGCTACGTCAACCAGGTCCGCGCCAGCACCGGCGCGGCGAGCGTCGACGTCGTCGCCCACTCCGAAGGGGGCCTGGTCAGCCGCTACTACCTCAAGCGGCTCGGCGGCACCACCACCGTCGGCCGCTACGTCAGCCTGGGCACACCGCAGTACGGCACGTACGTCGCCAACATCGTGGCGTTCCTGGGTCTGGGCAGCTGCGCCGGCGTCGTGGCCTGCCAACAGATGACCATCGGCTCGGCGTTCCTCGCCGACCTCAACGCCGGCGACGACACCCCGGGCGCGGTGCGCTACACCACCATCCGCACCCTGCAGGACGAGTTGGTCCGGCCGACCGGAAACGCCGCCGTCAACGACGGCGCGACGAACGTGCTGATCCAGGCGTACTGCCCGCTGCGGGTGGTGGGGCACCTCGGTCTGGTGCTCGACGGCACGGCGTACACCATCGTGCGCGGCGCCCTGGTCGACGGCCCGGTGCGACCCAACTGCCTCGCGCTCTGATCCGCTCCGGTGCGGCGGCCTCGGAGGGGGCCGCCGCACCGGACCCGCGACGGTGAGTGTCGGGTGCGCGACGATCCCTCCAAACGGTGTGGCAGACATCAGATGTCCTCGATAGCCTGCTCCGGCTGTCCAATCCCGACAGTGGACGCCATCCTCCGAGAAGGAGCAGGTCTCATGGCCGAGCCGCCCGCAGTGCCGCCGGAGAACACCCCGCCGACCGTGCCGCAGCTCGACGTCCGGGCCGCCCAACCGCCGTCGGCCGACACGCCGCCGCCCACCGGCGGGTTCGCCGACCGCCCACCGGGCTACCCCAGCGCGCTGGTCTGGCTGCGTGCCGGGATCCTGCGGGACTGGCGCGGCGTGCTCGGCGCGTTCCTCGCCACCTGGTTCTACCTGCCCGTCGCGCTGCTCCTGGCGTTCTGGGGCGGCCTCACGTTCGGCATCGTCGGGCTCTTCGCCGTCGGGACCGGCGCCGACGACCAGGTGCCCCAGGTGCTGCGCGACGCCCCGCTCATCGGCTCCCTGGTCGAGGCGTTCCTGACCCGCTCCGGCGGGTTGCTCGGCGGCGTCGCCGGTTTCGCCATCGGCTTCCTGGTCGGCTTCCTCGCCGTGCTGGCCCTGCCCTGGATGGGCGTCGCCGACGAGCCCTTCGCGCTGCTCACCGGCCTGATCGGCACTGTCGCCGCAGCGGCGCTGATCGGGGTCCTGTACACGCTCTACCGGGTGCTGCTCGAACCCCGCCTGCTGGTGGTTTCGGGCGCGCGCCAGCCCAGCCGTCGCGAGTACGCGCGGCTGCGCCCCATCCTCGACGACTGCGCCCGACGGCTCGGCCTGCCCAGCGTGCCCCGGCTGCTCATGGAGGACGACCCGGTCCTGAGCAACGCCCGCACCTACGCCCGACACGTGGTGGTCACCACCGCCGTGCTGACCGAACCCGACGACGAGGTGGCCGCGCTGCTCAGCCACGAGCTGGTGCACTGGCGCACCGGCGACGAGATCACCAGCGCCTTCGTCCGCGGTGTCGGCCTGCCGCTGACCCTCGCGCACGCCCTGCCGACCTGGCTGATGCGGACGTTCCCGCACCCGGGCACCAACTTCGTGGTCTTCGTGTTCTTCTGGCCGGTGCTGCTCACCATGCGGTACGTGGTGCTGCCGCTGCACGCCCGTGACGTGCGGGCCGCCGAGTACCGGGCCGACCTCGGCGCCGTGCTCACCGGGCACGTCGACGGCCTGCGGCGCATCCTGGAACGGCGGCTGTCCTTCGAGACCGGGCGCAGCGGCTGGGACGAGGCGGTCTGCGCCACCCACCCGCCGCACGAGCTGCGGCTCGACGCGTTGGAGCGCGCGTCGCTGACCGGTGCGCCCGCCGGGGCGGGCCAGCCTGTGACAGTCGACGGGCTGTTCAACTCCGCCCGCCCGGTCGGCACCCGCCGCACCTGGCTGCTGGTCGGCGCCCTCACAGTGGTCGCCTGCCTCGGCACCAGCGGACTCGGCGTGGTGCAGTGGGCGTTCTTCCGGCCCCAGGCGGCGATCGACGGCTACTTCGATGCGCTCGGCGACCGGGACAGCGACGCCGCGCTCGGCTACCTGACCGACCAGGGCAGCGACGCCGACACCAGGCTGCTCGCTCAACTGCTGCGCGGCAAGGGCTACCAACCACCGACCGACGTCGAGATCAGCAAGCTGGAGCGCGACGGTGACAGCGCCACCGCCACTGTGGCGTACCGGCTGGGTGACGCGAGAGAGACCACCACCCTCACCCTGCGCCGCGAGGACGAGAGCACCGCCGGCCTGTTCCACGGCTGGCGGTTGAGCGGCGGTCCGACCCCGCTCAACGCCGCGATCGCCGACCCCGGGGTACGGCTCAACGGGGTGGAGCTGCCGGTCGCCACCGAGGGCGCCCCGCTGGTGCTGTTGCCCGGCGGCTACACCGCTACCGGCCCGTCCAGTGCGCTCAGTGAGACGCCGAGCACGACAATGCTGGTCGGCCCGGGGGAGACCGCCGCCGTCCTGCAACTGGCGCCGGTGCTCAAGCCGGCGGCGACCGAGGCCGTCGAGGCGCAGGTACGCGCCTGGTTGGACGAGTGCGCCAAGCAGGCCGTCGCCGCCCCGCCGGGTTGCCCGTTCCGCTACTACGGCGGCGCCACCCAGAAGATCACCTGGAAGATCCTGGAGTACCCGAAGCTCGCCGTCGAACTCACCGGCCCGGCCAGCGCCCAGGTCTCCACCCCGACCGAGACCCAGGGCAGGGTGGAGGCCAGTGGCACTACCACCTACTTCGGCGGCAGCTCACCGTTCAAGGACGACAACGCGTTCACCGTCACGGGCGTCGCCACCGCCGACGGGGACGACGTGTCGTTCCGACCCGCCGCCGACTGACCGGGAGACAGACAGTGACCGACAGCGACACCGCAGCCCGGCTGCCCGTCCGGCTGACCATCAACCCCCGGCAGCGGCAGCCCCCGTCGGTCGACCTGCTGACGTGGATCCACCGCCGCCCCGAGTACCGGCCGGGAGTCCGCCCGGCCGGCGGCGGCGGAGGCCGGCCGGGCTTCAGCGACGCGGTGATCATCGCGGTGCTGGCTCAGGGGTTGCTTCCGGGGCTGTTCAACCTGTTGCAGTCCTGGGTGGACCAGCAGCGCACCGAGGCCAGCATCCGGATCCAGACCGGGGACACCGAGGTGGAACTACAGGTCAGCGGGCGCACCGACTCCGCTCGCCTGCTGGCCCAGGCGACCGAGGCGCTACGCGCCGCCCGAGAGCCCGGTCCGGACGGCCCCCGGGAGCCCGGTCCGGACGCCGCCCCGTAGCCCGGTCCGGACGCCGCCGGCTGACCCGACGGCGTCCGGAGCGGCTGGTCAGCTCGCCTTGGCGAGCGCCTCGAACTCGTCGTCGGTGAGCCGCACGTCGGCCGCGCCCACGTTCTCCTCCAGGTGCGCCACCGAGGACGTGCCCGGGATCGGCAGCATCACCGGCGAGCGGCGCAGCAGCCAGGCCAGCGCAAGCTGCGCTGGCGACGCGCCGTGCGCGGTGGAGATGGCGTCTAGCGGGCCACCCGGGCGGGCCAGCTCACCGGTGGCGATCGGGAACCACGGGATGAACGCGAGGTCGTTACGCTCGCAGAACTCCAGCACGTCCTCGGCGCTGCGGTTGGCGAGGTTGTACAGGTTCTGCACCGACGCGATCGTGGTGATCGCCCGGGACTCCTCGATCTGCGCGACGCTCACCTCGGACAGCCCGATGTGCTGGATCTTGCCTTCCTCGCGCAGCAGGGCCAGCTCACCGAGCTGGTCGGCGAGCGGCACCTTCGGGTCGATCCGGTGCAGCTGGTACAGCGGGATGCTGTCCAGGCCGAGGTGACGCAGGCTCAGCTCGCACTGCTGGCGCAGGTACTCCGGGCGGCCCAGCGCACGCCAGTCGCCGGGGCCGGAGCGGCTCAGCCCGGCCTTGGTCGCGATCACCAGGTCATCGGCGTACGGGTGCAGCGCCTCCCGGATCAGCAACTCCGACACGAACGGCCCGTACGAGTCGGCGGTGTCGATGAACGTCACGCCCAGCTCGACCGCACGGCGCAGCACGCGAACCGCCTCGGCCGGGTCCTTCGGGTCACCCCAGACACCCGGGCCGGTGATCTGCATGGCCCCGTAGCCGAGCCGGTTGACTGTGACATCGCCACCGATCCGGTACGTGCCGGACGCCTTCGCGGGCTGCTCACTGATGTTTGTCGCCATTGCCCGATCCCCAATCGTCTCGTCGTGGCGGGCGTGGACAGCGCGGGCATGAAGAGCCCACCCGCCACCGATGGATCATCCCCCGGAACCTCGCCGCCATGCCGCCGGTCGGCCGACTGTGGGCGCTGACACGCCGTCAGCGCGCCGAACCGAGTTGCCGGGAAGCGCCCGGTACGACCGGGGTGTCCGTGCGACGCTGGCCGGAGCCGGTGCGTTCCGGCGCGACGGCGAAGGGAGCACCCATGGGAGTGCCGCAGGTCAACTTCGCGCTCGACACGTACGAGTGCATCGTGATCTATCCCGGCGCGGCCGGGCGGGCCCTGCCCGCGGAAACCGTGCAGCGGTTGCAGGCCGAGCACGCCGAACACATGCAGGCGTTGCAGCGACGCGGCATCGTCCTTGTCGCCGGCTCGGTGGACGGGCCGGCGCGCGAGCCGGATCCGCCGATCGGCTTCGGGCTGGCCCGTACCGGCAGCGTCGACGATGTCCGCAGCGTGCTGGAGGCCGACCCGGCGGTGCAGGCCGGGCTCTACCGGGTGGAGGTGCTGACCTTCCTGTGCCCGGCGGGTTCCCTGGAGTTCCCGCTGGTCAAGGCGGGCAGCTGAGCCGCGGCTCCATCGGTGGCTGTCGTGATGGTGACGGCGCTCGCCCGCCTGCCGGTGTTACGGTCGCGCCCAGCGCGGGCCGCCGCCGGGGCGTACCCGGTGTCGTGGGTCGGCCCCGGTCGAGGAGTCGCCATGATCTCCGCCGCCACCCCCGATGTCGCGTCGGCCGCCGCCCGACTGCGTGCCCTGCTCGGCGACCGGCTGCACGAGCCGGGCGACCCCGGTTACGCCACCACCACCCGGCTCTGGAACGGCGCTGTGGCGCGCACGCCCGCGCTGGTCGCCAGGTGCCAGGACGCCGACGAGGTGGCCGAGGCGGTCCGCATCGCCAACCGGTGCCACCTGCCCCTCTCGGTCCGCTCCGGAGGGCACGACTGGGCCGGCCGGGCGCTGCGCGACGGCGCTCTGGCGCTCGATCTGACCGGGCTGCGCTCCGTTCTGGTCGACCCGGACGCGGCAACGGTGACCATCGGCGGCGGCACCACGGCGGCCGATCTGCTCGCCGCCGCCCGCCCGTACGACCTGGTGGTCCCCACCGGCGTGGTCGGCGCCGTGGGGATGGCCGGGCTCACCCTCGCCGGCGGGTACGGCCCGCTGTGCGGCCGGTTCGGTCTGGCGCTGGACAGCCTGCTCGGCGCGGAGGTGGTTCTCGCCGACGGCCGCCGGGTCACCGCCGACGCCCGGCACGACGCCGAGCTGTACTGGGCGCTGCGTGGCGGCGGTGGCAACCTCGGCATCGTCACCGAGCTGCGCTTCCGCGCGCACCGGCTGCCCGGCGTGCTGGCCGGCATGATCATGTTCGCGCTCTCCGAGGCGCCGGCCGTGCTGCGCGGCTACGGCGCGCTGGTCGCCGAGGCGCCGGACGAGCTGACAGTGATGGCCGGCTTCCTGCCCGGCCCGGCCGGCGAGCCGGTGATCTTCGTCTGCCCGTTCTACAGCGGCTCCGACCTGCACGCCGGGGCGCCGTGGATCGACCGGCTGCGCGCGCTGGGCACCCCGCTGGTCGACCAGATCGGCCCGATGCCGTACGCGGACGCGCTGCGGATGTTCGACGGTGGGATGGTCGACGGCAACCACTACCTGCTGCGGACCCGGTGGTTGCCAGCGCTCACCGACGGCACGGTGGACACGCTCGTCGACGCGGCCCGGCAGGTCACCTCGCCGTTCTCCGCGCTGGCCGTGCACCACTTCCACGGCGCGGCCACCCGGGTCCGACCCGCCGACACGGCGTTCGGGCTGCGCACCGATCACCTGATGGCCGAGATCATCGCGGTGTGGGCGCCCGGCGACCAGGCCGGCCCGCACCGCGAGTGGGCCGAGCGGGCCTCGGCGGCGCTCGCCCCGCACGCCCTGCCCGGTGGTTACCCCAACCTGCTCGCCCCGGAGGAGACCGACCGGGTCCGACTCGCCTACGGCGCGAACTGGGCGCGGCTGCGCCACGCCAAGCGCCGCTACGACCCCCGCTACCTGCTGCACGCGGTGCCCACCCTGCCACCCCCGGAGCACCCGGAGTGAGCTGCCGCCCGCGGCCACGGAGCATCCGAAACGAGCCGCCGCCTGCCGCCCTCGGGGCACCCGGAGTGAGCCGCCGCCGGGAGCACCCCGACAGCGCACGCCAACAGAGGCGTACGATTCCCGGCGCGCGGTCGCTGATGCCCGTCGCCACAACGTTCCCGGTGCGGTTCCGCCCGCCGGCCCGACGCGCACCGCGCGTCGTTGGACACCTGTTCCACTGCCTGCAAGGGGTCGGCCCCGAGTCCGACCTGAAGGAGAGACTAGCCTGATGGGCGTGACACGCCGCGCGAAGATCGTCTGCACTCTTGGTCCCGCCACCTCGTCCCCGGAGCGCATCCGGGGTCTCGTCGAGGCCGGCATGAACGTGGCGAGGCTCAACTTCAGCCACGGCAGCCACGCCGACCACGAGGCGGTCTACCGACTGGTCCGGGAGGCGTCGGAGGCAACAGGTAAGCCGGTCGCCGTCCTCGCCGACCTGCAAGGCCCCAAGATCCGGCTCGGTCGGTTCGCCGACGGCCCGCACGAGTGGCGCACCGGTGACTCGGTCGTGATCACCGGCGACGACGTCATCGGCACCAAGGAGCGGGTCTCCTGCACCTATACGAAGCTGCCCCACGAGGTGAAGCCCGGCGACCGGCTGCTGATCGACGACGGTCGGGTCGCCGTCGAGGTCACCGACGTCACCGGCAACGACATCCGCTGCCTCGTCACCGAGGGCGGCCCGGTCTCCAACAACAAGGGCGTGTCGCTGCCCAACGTGGCGGTCAGCGTGCCCGCCATGTCGGACAAGGACGCCGAGGACCTGCGCTTCTCCCTGGGTCTCGGCGTCGACCTGGTCGCGCTCTCCTTCGTCCGCTCCGCCGAGGACATCAAGCTCGTCCACAACATCATGGCCGAGGAGGGTGTGTTCCGCCCGGTGCTCGCCAAGGTCGAGAAGCCGGAGGCGGTGGAGCACCTGGAGGCCATCGTGCTGGCCTTCGACGGCGTCATGGTCGCCCGCGGTGACCTCGGTGTCGAGATGCCGCTGGACGAGGTCCCGCTGGTGCAGAAGCGCGCCGTGCAGCTGTGCCGGGAGAACGCCAAGCCCGTCATCGTGGCCACCCAGATGCTCGACTCCATGATCGAGAACTCCCGCCCCACCCGGGCGGAGGCCTCCGACGTCGCCAACGCCGTGCTCGACGGCGCGGACGCGGTGATGCTCTCGGGCGAGACCAGCGTCGGCAAGTACCCGGTGCTCACCGTCAGCACCATGGCCAAGATCGTGACGACCACCGAGGCCGGATCCATCGGCGTGCCGCGCTTGCAGCACGACCCGCGTACCCACGGTGGCGCCCTCACCGTCGCCGCCTCGTCGATCGCCCGGGCCATCAACGCCAAGGCCCTCGTCGCCTTCTCGCAGACCGGCGACACCGTGCGACGGCTGTCCCGCCTGCACTGCGACCTGCCGCTGCTGGCCTTCACGCCGGTCCCCGAGGTGCGCGACCAGCTCGCCCTCACCTGGGGCGTGGAGACCTTCCTGATGCCGTTCGTGCAGCACACCGACGACATGTTCCGCCAGGTCGACCAGGCGCTGCTCGGCCTCGACCGGGCCAACCCCGGTGACTACGTGGTGATCGTGGCCGGTAGCCCGCCCGGCACCCCCGGCTCGACCAACACGCTGCGCGTACACCAGCTCGGCTCGCTGGTCGACGCCGCGTCGGCGCGGGCCCTGCAGTGAGCGACGGTCGGGTCGCGGTCGGCCAGGCGGCGGTGGACCAGCTGCTGGAAGTGCTGGACCTCGACCCGACCGGCGAGATGACCTTCCGGGGGATGAGCCCCCCGGTCGGTCCACAACGGGTGTACGGCGGCCAGGTCGCCGGTCAGGCCCTGGTCGCCGCCGGCCGCACCGTCGACCCGGAGCGGTTCGTGCACTCGCTGCACGGCTACTTCGTCCGCCCCGGCGACCCGGTCGAACCGATCGCGTACGAGGTGGAGAACATCCGCGACGGCCGGTCCTTCTCGGTCCGCCGCGCGGTCGCCCTCCAGCACGGCAAGCCGATCTTCTTCATGTCGGCGTCCTTCCAGCGGGCCGAGGAGGGGCTGGACCACCAGGCCCCGGCCCCGCTGGACGTACCCCCGCCGCAGGACGTGCCGACGATGACCGACCGGCTCTCCCGCTACCCGGAGCGGCTGGGCATCTGGGGCCAGATCCCGCGACCGATCGACGTGCGCTACGTGGGTGAGCCCGGCTGGGTCCGCCCCGGCGACCGGCCCGCCGACCCGCACCAGCGCGTCTGGATGCGTATCGACGGCAAACTGCCCGACGACCCCCTGCTGCACGCCTGCGCTCTCACCTACGCCTCGGACCTCACCCTGCTGGACTCGGTGCTCTCCGCGCACGGCGAGGTGTGGGGGCCGGGCGGGTTGGTCGGCGCGAGCCTGGACCACGCGCTGTGGTTCCACCGGCCGTTCCGGGCCGACGAGTGGTTCCTCTACGACTGCCTGAGCCCGTCGGCGTCCGGCGCGCGTGGGCTGGCCACCGGCCGGATGTTCACCACTGACGGCCAGCAGATCGCCAGCGCCGTCCAGGAGGGTCTGCTGCGCCGCGTCGGCGCCTGACGCTCCGGCTCGTCCCCGCCGAGTAGTCGTCGCTCGTCCCCGCCAGGCAGCTGGCGGGGATGACGTGGTTTCAGGCCTGGTAGATCGCTTCGCCCGCGATCTCGATCTGCACCGTCTTGCCGACCAGCACCCCGCCGCTCTCCAGGACGACATTCCAGAGCAGGCCGTAGTCCTCACGGTTCATCTCGGCCGTCGCGCTGAACCCGAAGATGTTCTGCCCGTACGGATCCTGGCGAGCACCACCAAAATTCACCTCCAGGTCGACGGCCCGGGTGATCCCCTTCACTGTCAACTCACCGGTGAGGACGAATCGTCCGGGAATACCGTCGGACTGCGGCGGAACAATGTGACTTCGGCCTCGTCCGCCCAACCGATGGTTGCGCAGACGTGCCCACTGGAATATGGGGTCCTCGTTGCCGTGCCATTTAATGCCGGTGCTTCGATATTCGAGGGTGGGGAAACGCTCCACGTCGAGGAAGTCGGCACTCTTCAGATGCGTGTCCCGGTCGACGCTCCCGGTGGTGATGCTGGCCGACCTGATGGTGGCCGTCACCGAGGAGAGCAACGGGTCCTCCGCCACGAAAATCTCCGCCGTGGCCTCGGCGAACTCGCCGCGCACCGGGCTCACCATCATGTGCCGGGACAGGAAACCGATCCGCTTGTGCGCCTGATCGAGAAGATAGGTGCCGGCCACCGGGATGGTCATGCCGTCCCAGGTACGTGTGGCGATATCGGTCATCGTGTTGCCTTCCCCCCGAGCGCGCCCGGGTGTTTATCAATATGTTGCTGGCGGCCGGGTAAACGGCCAGACATTCGTACTCACGCCCAGCATAGGGACGCTCCGGACCGGCATTTCGGCCGCCACCGTACGGTGGATCATGACGCACTTCACCGGTCCCCACCGGCGGCCGTTCATCGGTTCCGACCGGCGGTCCGGACGGGCGCCAGCGGCGCTACTTCCCATCGATGCGTGGCCGATCGGCCGAGGGTCGCCCGCCCGCCCGGTTGACCAGCGACTAACCTTGCCGACATGCGCCTCTCCGCTCGGGTCGACTATGCCCTCCGCGCGGCCGCCGAGCTTGCCGCGACGGCCAGCGGCCCCGGGCGCGGCCGGCCGGTGACGGCCGACCAGATCGCCCGCGCCCAGGAGATCCCGCCGAAGTTCCTGGAGAGCATCCTTCTTCAGCTGCGCCGAGGCGGCATCGTGCACGCCCAGCGTGGCCCGGAGGGCGGCTACTGGCTGGCCCGCCCCGCCGAGGAGATCTCCCTCGCCGAGGTCATCCGGGTGATCGACGGGCCCCTCGCCCACGTACGCGGGCAGCGCCCCGAGCAGCTCGGCTACCACGGCCCGGCGCACGCTCTTCAGGAGGTCTGGATCGCGCTACGGGCAAGCGAGCGGGAGATCCTGGAGCTGGTCAGCGTCGCCGACGTGGCCGCCGGCACCCTGCCCGCGCGGGTCACCGAGCTGGCCGCCGACCCGCGCGCCTGGATCTGAGTTTCAGCTCACCTCCCCGGCTCTACGTCACCTGGTCGCCGCCTGCTTCGCGTGGACCCGTACGCCGGCCAGGCTTCCGGCTTGGCGTCACCTGACCCTGCCTGCCTGCCTGCCTGCCTGCCTGCCGGCCGGTTCCCGGCCTGGCGTCATCTGGTCCCTGACCCCAGCGTCCCGGCTGGCTTTCGGCCTGGCATCGCCTGGCGGGTGGCCCTGCGTGCCGGCTGGCTTTCGGTCTCGCGTCACCTGGCCTCCGGCTCTGCGTGCCGGCTGGCTTTCGGCCTGGCATCGCCTGGCTGGTGGCGCTGCGTGCCGGCTGGCTTTCGGCCTGGCATCGCCCTGGCCTCCGGCTCTGCGTGCCCGCTGGGTTTCCGGCCTGACGTCGTCTCGTCCATGGCCCTGCGCGCCCGGGATTGCCGCCGCTCGGTTCCCGGCCTTGCGTCACCGGCCGCTGACCCGGCGCACCGCCCGGCCGCGTCCCATCCACCGATCGGGGGCTTGACCCCGGCTGCCCCATCCCGCATTGTCGACCAAGTCGATAGGAGATGCCGAAAAGTCTGGGGGCGCTCGTGCGCAAGCTGTTGGTCCTCGCTCTGGTCGGGCTCGTCGCGCAACTGATCGATGGTTCGCTCGGCATGGCATACGGCTTGACCTCGTCCACATTGCTGCTGGTCGCCGGGGTCGCCCCGGCCGCAGCCTCGGCCTCGGTGCACCTGGCCGAGATCGGCACCACGCTCGCCGCCGGGTTCGCGCACTGGCGGTTCGGCAACGTCGACTGGCGGGTGGTGACCCGCATCGCCCTCCCCGGCGCTATCGGCGCCTTCGCCGGCGCCACACTGCTCAGCTCGATCTCCACCGAGGCCGCCGCACCATGGATGGCCGGCATTCTCTTCACGCTCGGCGCGTACCTCCTGATCCGCTTCGCCCGACCACTGCGCACCGACCGGGTCGGCGGACGGCTCCGCGGCCGTTTCCTCGGCCCCCTGGGCCTGGTCGCCGGCTTCGTCGACGCGACCGGCGGCGGCGGATGGGGCCCGGTGGCCACCCCCGCGCTGCTGGTCTCCGGCCGCATGGAACCCCGCAAGGTGATCGGCTCGGTGGACACCGCCGAGTTCGTCGTGGCCGGCGCGGCCAGCATCGGCTTCCTGATCGGGCTGGGCTCGGAGGGATTCCTGCTCCCCACCGTCGCCGCACTGCTCATCGGCGGCCTCATCGCCGCCCCACTGGCCGCCTGGCTGGTGCGAATCGTGCCTGCCCAACTGCTCGGCGCGGCAGTCGGCGGCGTGATCGTGCTGACCAACGCCCGCACCCTGATCCGCTCCGCCGAACTGGACGGTCCGACCCGCCCCGCCCTGTACGCCCTGCTCGCCGTCGGCTGGCTGGCCGCCCTGGTGTTGGCCGTACGCGCCCTACGCCGTACCCGCCGTGCCCGTGCCGACGCCGCCACCGCCGCTCTCGCCACCGCTGCCGGGACACCCGCCGAGGCCCCCGACGCCGCATCCGCCGGCGAGGTCCCGGCCGATCTGGCCGCAACGGGTACGCCCACCCCACGCTGACCCCTCGTCAGGCCCACCCACCCGCCGATGCCCGGCCAAACGTCGCCATCGCCGAGCTTGAGTCACCAAGATCGCGCAACATCCCGGATGTAGTGGCTTCCCGGCGTTCCGTGGCCACTACATCCTGGTTCGAGCGTGATCTTGATGGCGGCGGGCGTCGTTCACTCCGCGCCTCGCCCCGCCCTGCCGTGTCCCGGGCCTGCCGTGTCCCGGGCCTGCCGTGTCCCGGGCCTGCCGTGTCCCGGGCCTGCCGTGTCCGGGCCCGCAGTGTCCGGGCCTGCCGTGGGCGGGCCCGCAGTGTCCGGGCCTGTCGTGTCCGGGCCTGTCGTGTCCGGGCCCGCCGTGTCCCGCGTCCCCTGGTGCCTCGCGCCGTGCCCACCGCGGTCAAGGTCGCGCAACATCCCGGATGTAGTGGCATCGCGGCCCGTCGTGGCCACTACATCGTGGATAGAGCGTGACCTTGGCGGTGGTGGGCGCCCTGAACCCTGTCCCGGTCGGTCGGGCCTGGTGTTCGTCGTCGAGATCCGCGCAACATCAGGGATGGTGCTGTCTCTCGCGCGTCGGAGCCAGCAACATCCGGGAAGTTGCGCAGATCTTGCCGCGGGGCGCGGGGCGCGGGCCGCGGGGCGCGGGGGTGCGGGGCGCGGGGGAGTGGGCGGGGCTACGGCGGGTTAGGGGGTAGGCAGAGTGTTGGCTGCCTCGGAGAGCAGGGTCCAGGCTTCGTCGATGTGCGCTTCGGTGGTCTGGGGTGAACCGACCGCCAGCCGCAGCGTGTAGCGGTCGGTGACCCGGGTGTGCGTGAGGTGCACCCGCCCGGTGGCGTTCACCGAGGCCAGCAATGCGGCGTTGGTGTCGTCGTCGGCGCGCAGTCGGAAGCAGACCAGTGAGAACGGGTGCGCCGCGGCCAACTCGAACCGGTCGTCGGCGCGGACCCGCTCGGCGAACCGTTCGGCAAGCGCCACCCCGGAGCGGATGTGCGCCCGTAGCCCTTCGGCGCCGTACCAGCGCAGCACGAACCACAGCTTGAGGGACCGGAACCGCCGGCCCAGCGGCACCTGCCAGTCCCGGTAGTCGATCACGGCGCCGGATTCGGAGGCCGCGTTGCGCAGGAACTCCGGCAGTACGGTCAGCGCCTCGATCAGTTCGGCCCGGTCGGCCACCCAGAACGCGTCGCAGTCGAAGCCGGTGAGTAGCCACTTGTGCGGGTCGAAGCAGTAGGAATCGGCGTACTCCAGGCCGGCGTGCGTCCACCGCAGCTCGGGGCAGACGGCGGCGGAGCCCGCGTACGCGGCGTCCACGTGCAGCCAGATCCCGTACTCGGCGCAGATGGCCCCGATCTCCGGCAGCGGGTCGACGGCGGTGGTGGAGGTGGTGCCGATGGTCGCCACCACGAGGGCCGGCACGTCACCGGCGGCCAGGTCGGCTTCGATGGCGGCGCGCAGCGCGCCCGGCAGCATCGCCTGGGTGTCCGGGTCCACATCGATCGCCCGGATTCCGTCGCTGCCCAGCCCGGCGATCCGTACGGCCTTCTCGATGGACGAGTGCCCGTGGATGGAGGTGTAGGCGCGGTAGCGCCGGTCGATGCCGGTGTGCCGCCAGCGGCCGCCGCTGGCCCGGTGCAGTGCGGTCAGGGTGGCCACCAGCGTCGCGGAGGAGGCCGAGTCCTGGATGACCCCACCGCCGGCGCCGGTGGAGCGGAATCGCTGTGGCAGGTCCATCAGGTGGGCCAGCCAGTCCATCATCACCGTCTCCAGCTCGGTGCAGGCCGGGCTGGAGGCCCAGAGCATGCCCTGGACGCCGAGCCCGGAGCTGACCAGGTCGCCGAGCACGCTCGGGCCGGAGGTGTTGCCGGGGAAGTAGCCGAAGAAGCCCGGGTGCTGCCAGTGGGTCAGCCCCGGTACGACGATCGAGTCGAGGTCGGCGAGGATCGCCTCGACCGGTTCGCCGCCGGTGGTGGGCGGCTCGGTGGGCAGGGCGGCGGCCACCGTGCCCGGAGGGTCGGCCGGGGCGACCGGTCGTTGCTCCACTGTCGCCCAGTAGTCGGCGATCCAGTCGACGACGGCGTGGCCGGCTCGACGAAACTCGTCAGGGTCCATGTGGTGAGCGCTCACCCGGACGAGTTGATCAGGCATTGATCGCGAGGGCAAGACCGGAAAGATCAGCAAGCGTCGATGTTGCGGGGCGGAAAGCGCTTGCCTTACGATGCGCGGTGAGTCGGATCCGTGAGTTCCAGGGCGTTTCACCCCGATCAGATCGCCGTCCGCCGCCGTCGCGGTGGGTGCGGTCCACTGTGCTTCCCGGGCAGGGCCGGTGGGTCGTGGCGATCATCACCGGATCCCCGGAGGCAGTGCATGCACCCGTCCAGACATCGGCTGATCCTGCTCGCCGCCACGACGGCGGCCACCGTCGTGGCCGGCACCCTCGGCGCGGTCGTCGCCTCGGCCGCCGCCGTCGGCTGCCGGGTCGACTATCAGATCACCAACCAGTGGCAGGGCGGCTTCGGCGCCAACGTCACAGTCACCAACCTCGGCGACCCGGTCACCGGGTGGGCCGTCACCTGGTCGTACGCCGCGGGCCAGCAGGTCACCCAGGCGTGGAACGCCGCCGTCACCCAGTCCGGCGCCCAGGTGACAGCGCGCAACGTCGACCACAACACCGCCATCGCCACGAACGGCAGCGCCTCGTTCGGCTTCAACGGTTCGTGGACCGGCAGCAACCCGGTGCCAGGCGGCTTCATGCTCAACGGCACCACCTGCACCGGAGCGCCACCCACCGACGAGCCGACCACCCCGCCACCCACCACCCCACCTCCGACCACGCCACCGCCGTCGGCCGGGGTGGTGCAGATGGAGAAGCTGGACCGGGGGCTGATCAGCGTCCGCTCCGGCAGCGGCAACCTGGTCTCCTGGCGGCTGCTCGGCACCGAGACCTCCGGGGTGGCGTTCAACCTCTACCGGGGATCCACAAAGGTCAACGCCAGCCCGATCGCCGGCGCCACCAACTACCTCGACAACGGCGCGGCGGCCGGCTCGGCGTACACGGTGCGGGCCGTGGTGGGCGGCACCGAGCAGGCGGCGTCGGCGCCGGCGTTGCAGTTCGGCGCGGGCTACCTGGACGTGCCGTTGCAGGTCCCGGCCGGGGGCAGCACCCCCAGCGGCGAGAGCTACTCGTACAGCGCCAGCGACGCCTCCGTCGGTGACCTCAACGGTGACGGCACCTACGAGATCGTGCTCAAGTGGGAACCGTCGAACGCCAAGGACAACTCCCAGTCCGGCTACACCGGCAACGTCTACGTCGACGCGTACACAATCACCGGCACCCGGTTGTGGCGGGTCGACCTGGGCCGCAACATCCGGGCCGGCGCCCACTACACCCAGTTCCAGGTGTACGACTACGACGGCGACGGCCGCGCCGAGGTGGCAATGAAGACCGCCGACGGCACCCGCTCCGGCACCGGTCAGCTCATCGGTTCGTCGTCGGCGGACCACCGCAACTCCAGCGGTTACGTGCTGTCCGGCCCGGAGTACCTGACCATGTTCAACGGGCAGACCGGCGCGATCGCCTCCACCGTCACCTACGACCCGCCGCGCGGCACCGTGTCGTCCTGGGGCGACTCGTACGGCAACCGGGTGGACCGTTTCCTCGCCGGCACCGCGTACCTGGACGGGCAGCGCCCCTCGCTGATCATGGCCCGGGGTTACTACACCCGCGCGGTGATCGCCGCCTGGGACTTCCGCAACGGCACGCTGACCAAGCGCTGGACGTTCGACTCGAACTCCTCCGGCAACGGCGCCGCCGCCGGCCAGGGCAACCACCAGCTCTCCGTGGCCGACGTCGACGCCGACGGTCGCCAGGAGATCGTGTACGGGGCCGCGACCATCGACGACAACGGCCGGCTGCTCCACTCGACCGGCAACGGCCACGGCGACGCCCTGCACGTGGGGGACCTGGACCCGGGCCGCGCCGGCCTGGAGGTGTTCAAGGTCGACGAGGACGCCAGCAAGCCCAGCTCCTACTTCGCCGACGCCCGTACCGGTCAGGTCCTCTGGTCCACGCCGGCGTCCGGCGACAACGGCCGGGGCGTCTCCGCGGACATCTGGGCGGGCAGCCCCGGCGCGGAGTCGTGGTCGTCAGCGGTCGCCGGACTGGCAAACACCAGAGGGCAGAACGTCGGCCGCAAGCCGTCCTCGGCCAACTTCCTCGCCTGGTGGGACGGCGACCCGGTGCGAGAACTGCTCGACGGCACGAAGATCGACAAGTACGGCACCGGCGGCGAGACCCGGCTGCTCGACGGCAGTCAGGTGGCGTCCAACAACGGCACCAAGTCCACTCCGGCGCTCTCCGGCGACATCCTGGGCGACTGGCGCGAGGAGGTGATCTGGCGGACCACCGACAGCCGGGCGCTGCGCATCTACAGCACACCCACGCCGACCAGCACCCGGATCTACACCCTGATGCACGACCCGCAGTATCGGGTGGCCATCGCGTGGCAGAACACCGCCTACAACCAACCGCCGCACCCGGGGTTCTTCATCGGCAACGGAATGGGCACCCCACCCACGCCAGACATCTATCTACGTTGATGCAACCCCTAGCGGTCCCGAGTGGGGTCGCCTAGGGTGGCAGGCACCGGGCCGCAGCCGCGGAATCCGCTCAGCTCCGGCCCGGTGCGCCACACCGCGGCATTCCCAACCCGTCCCGACCGGGAATGCCGTACCACCACCGGCACCAACATTAGGCACCGTCCGGGTCGGCAGGGTGACGCTGACGTGAAGATCGTGTTTCACGCGTTCTGGCGTAGACCGCCCGCCACCTGCTCGGCGATCAATTCGTACGACCGCACCCGGTCCTGCACGTCGTACACCAGCGTGGTCAGCATCAGCTCGTCCGCGCCGGTGCGCTCCACCAGCTCGGTGAGCTGCCGCCGCACCGTCTCCGGCGAGCCCATCGCCTGCCCGTCACGGCGCGCCACGACGAACTCCCGCTCGACCTCCGAGTACGGGTAGGCCGCCGCCTCGTCGGGCGTCGACAGCGGCTCCGGCCGCCCGGAGCGCAACTTCAGGAACGACAGGGCGCTCGGCCCGGCCAACCATTCGGCCCGCTCGTCGGTCTCCGCGCACACCGCGTTGACCGCCACCATCGCGTACGGCTTGTCCAGCCACTGCGACGGCCGGAAGTTCTGCCGGTACAGCGCCAACGCCGGCAGGGTGTTCTGCGAGCTGAAGTGGTGCGCGAACGAGAACGGCAGACCGAGCAGACCGGCGAGCTGGGCGCTGAAACCGCTGGAGCCCAACAGCCACACGGCCGGCTGCTCACCGCGACCCGGCGTGGCGATGATCTGCCCCGGCTTCTCCCCGCTGAAGTAGTTCATCAGGTCTGTCAGCTCGCGCGGGAAACCCTCCGCCGACAGGCCCTCCATGGTGCGCCGCAACGCCAGCGCCGTCACCTGGTCGGTGCCCGGCGCCCGCCCGATGCCCAGGTCGATCCGACCCGGGTGCAACGCCTCCAGGGTGCCGAACTGCTCGGCCACCACCAGCGGCGCGTGGTTGGGCAGCATCACCCCGCCCGACCCCAGCCGGATCGTCGAGGTGTTAGCCGCCAGGTGCGCCAGCAGCACCGCGGGGGCGGAACTGGCGATCGCCGGCATGTTGTGGTGCTCGGCCACCCAGAACCGGTGGTAGCCCAACTCCTCAGTGCGACGGGCCAACTCGGTGGTGGCCTGCAACGCCTGGCCAGCGGTGGTGCCCTTGGCGACCGGGGCAAGATCAAGAACAGACAACGGTACGGTGATCACACGGTCAGCCAACCCGTCACCGACCGGCTTTGTTCCGGGATACGGGTTTTCGTCGGCCACCTCACCCGCCGCTCAGCCCATCCCACGCGCCTGCTCGAAGATCAAACTGGTCTGGGTGTGCTGCACCACCGGGTCCACCGCCAGATGGTCCAGCACGAAGTCCCGCAACGCGTCGCCGGACGCCGCCCGCACATGCAGCACGTAGTCCTCCGCGCCCGCCACGTGGAACACCGACACCACCCCCGGCAGCCGCACCGACCGAGCCCGGAACGCGTCCACCGCCGCCCGCTCGTGCGCTGTCAACCGCACCGACACCAACGCCTGCAACGGCAGACCGAGCGCCGCCGGATCCACCTCGGCGTGAAAACCACGGATCGCACCACCCTCACGCAGCGCCCGCGTACGCGTCAGGCACGTCGACGGCGCCACACCCACCCGCTCGGCGAGGGCGTTGTTCGGCAGCCGGCCGTCCGCCGCCAGCTCGGTCAGGATCGCGCGGTCCACCTCATCCAGGGCCGAATACGGCCGCAGATCATTCGGCTCACTGGGCATCGCGCCATCCTCGCCCGAACCCGCGACGGACACCAACCCGATTAACAGAATCATCTGCCGAACCGTTGCCCACCAGCCACCAAATGTTCGACGCTACCGCCATGACAACGATGGACACCCGGGCCGTCCACGCCGGCCGCGACGACCTGCGCACCCTCGGCGTGCACGTACCACCCATCGACCTGTCCACCACCAACCCGCTGCCCTCCGTCGACGACGGCGGCGCCGCGTACGAGCAACTCGCCACCGGCGGCACCCTCCCCACCGACGGCGGCGCCGTCTACCAACGGCTCTGGAACCCCACAGTCGCCCGCTTCGAAACCGCCCTCGCCGAACTGGAAGGCACCGCCCAAGCCGTCGCCTTCGCCAGCGGAATGGCAGCCCTCACCGCCACCCTGCTCGCCGCCGCCCGCGACGACCGCCGGCACGTCGTCGCCGTCCGACCCCTCTACGGCGGCACCGACCACATCCTCGCCACCGGCCTGCTCGGCACCACAGTCACCTGGACGCGCCCCGACGAGGTCGCCGCCGCCATCCGCCCCGACACCGCACTGATCATCGTCGAGACACCCGCCAACCCCACACTCGACCTGGTCGACATCGCCGCCCTCGCCGCCGCGGCCGGCGACACCCCACTGCTGGTCGACAACACCGTCGCCACCCCCGTACTGCAACAACCCGCCCGCCACGGCGCCACCCTCGTCCTGCACAGCGCCACCAAGAGCATCGGCGGACACGGCGACGTCCTCGCCGGCGTCGTCGCCTGCGACGACACCTGGGCCGCACGGCTACGCCAGGTCCGCGCGGTCACCGGCGCGATCCTGCACCCCCTCGGCGGCTACCTCCTGCACCGCGGCCTGCAAACCCTGCCGCTGCGGGTCCGCGCCCAACAGGCCACCGCCGAGAAACTCGCCGGCTGGCTCGCCGACCACCCCGCCGTACACCGGGTGCACCACCCCTCGGTGCACGACCCGGCGGCGCTGGTCGGACGGCAGATGTCCGGACCCGGCAGCCTGCTCGCCTTCGAGGTACACGGCGGCGCGCCCGCCGCGGCCACCGTCGCCGACGCCTGCCGCCTCATCACCCACGCGGTGTCCCTCGGCGGCGTCGACACCCTCATCCAGCACCCCGCCTCACTCACCCACCGGCCGGTCCAGGGCGACGCCAAACCCGCCGCCGCCCTCCTGCGCCTCTCGGTCGGCCTCGAAGACCCCGAAGACCTCCGCGCCGACCTCGCCCACGCCCTCGACACGATCGCCTGACCCTCAGCGCAACTCGCGGTTGCCCAACACCCGCACCGGCGAACCCTGCCGAGCCACCCGCAGCATCGCCCGACCGATCCCGTCGGTAGTGGTGACCTGATTCGGCAGCAACCGACTCAGCACCGGAAACAGCGGACGGGTGACCGCGTACCCCAACCGGTACCACCGCGTCTTCGACACCGCCCCGTACGTCGGCTGGATGAACCCCGGCCGCGCCGCGTAACCGTTGGGCAGCAGATCCATGATCGCGTTCTCGGCACGCCCCTTGACCCGCGCCCACATCACCCGACCCCGACCCGACGAATCGGTCCCCTGCCCCGAGACGTAGACGAAGGTGACCTGCGGGCTCACCTGCGCGAACAACCGCGCCGCCGCCATCGGGTAGTCGTAGCTGACCCGCGTGTACGCGGCCTCGTCCAGACCCAACGAGGACACCCCCAGGCAGTAGAAACACGCGTCCACACCGGTCAACTCGGCCCGCACCGCGCCCAACTCGCCCACGTCCGCGACCGCCAGCTCCCGCAGCTTCGGATCCCGCACACCAGTCGGCCGCCGACCGACAGTCAGCACCTCCCGCACGTCATCGGCCAGCAGGCACTCGCGCAACACGCCCTGACCGACCATCCCGGTCGCACCGAAGACAACCACCGCATCAGATCGCACCCCTGTCGTCGACCTCGCCACTCACGTCCTCGCAGGCTCCCACGATCGGCATGACCGGCGACGGCTGGGGAAAGCCCCGCCGACCGAATCCACCACACCGGCAGGGGGACGAACGTGCCGTTCATCACCGTGGGTACCGAGAACAGCACCGCCATCGACATCTACTACGAGGACCACGGCTCCGGCCAGCCGGTCGTGCTCATCCACGGCTTCCCGTTCAACGGCGCCACCATGGAGAAGCTGACCAACCCACTGCTGAACGCCGGCTACCGGGTGATCACCTACGATCGCCGTGGCTTCGGCGCCTCCAGCCAACCGGACACCGGGTACGACTACGACACCTTGGCCGCGGACCTCGACACCCTCATGACGGAGTTGGACCTGCGCGACACCATCCTCGCCGGTCACTCCATGGGCACCGGTGAGGTGACCCGCTACCTCAGCAGGTATGGCTCCGAGCGGGTCAGCAAAGGCGTACTGCTCAGCCCACTGGCGCCGTTCCTGCGCAAGACCTCGGACAACCCCGAGGGGGTCGACGGAAGCGTCTTCGACGGCTTCAAACAGGCCGTCGCGGCAGACCGGTTCGCCTACCTCGCCGCCTTCTGCACCAGCTTCTTCAACTACGACAAGACCAAGGGCAAACAGGTCAGCGAGGAAGCGTTCCAGGCGCACTGGGCCATCGGGCGGCTCGCCTCCGCCAGTGCCATGTACCAGTGCATCGACGCCATCGCCACCGACTTCCGGGCCGACGTGCCCCGCGTCGACGTGCCGATTCTCATCGTCCAGGGCGACCAAGACGCGGTGCTGCCCTACCCGGTCACCGGCCAGCGGCTCGCACCGATGCTGCCCAACGGCAAGCTCATCACCCTCAAGGGCGCCCCGCACGGCATCCCGTGGACGCACGCCGACGAGGTCAACAAGGCGATCATGGACTTCATCGGCGCGCCAGCCATGGCCCGCGCCTGAGCGCCAGGTCAGGATTTGGGGCCGACGTGCCGGTCCAGTGTGGCGACGGCGTCGCGTCGCGCCACCGACAGCGAGTTGCGTCGGTTCATCCGCCAGGCGACGCCGAGCAGGTCGAGGCTCCACTGGCAGAGCCGCATGATGTCGGCCGACTCATTGACGAACATGTAGCGCGGGTAGACATACGCCTTGCCGCGCACCGTCACCCGGTTGGCGAACCGGCAGCCGTCGGAGTGGAACAGTCCACGCAGGAAGTCGCCCGGGTGTGCCGTCACGAGTTCGCGTTGCCAGTCGGCCAAGATGATCGGGCGTTCGTGTTTTTTGCCAGGGCCATGCTGAGGGAGCAGGCAGGGCCAGTGCTTGCCGGAACTCTGCACGCTGACGCAGCCGACCTGCTGGACGCGCTGCACCCTCGCGGCGAGCACTGCTCGCATAGCGGCGTCACAGGCCTCGATCAGGCCTGGCCAGCTGTCGCTGCAGGCGATGCGAAGCACCGGGACCCGGGTGGACGTGACGAGATGACCGTCGCCCAGGTAGAGGCCAAGTAGGTACAGGTATGACGACGGATCTGTCTGAATGTTGACGTTGGGTCGGCAGCGGAAGCAGCGGGACTCGGTGCCTTGCTGTTGTGGCTCAGCCGGCCCCCTGCACCAGCCGCGAACGGTTGGATAGGGAAGTCTCAGTCCTCGGGCGACCTCAGCGACCGTGCTGCCGGCGAGGTGCTGACGCCGTGCTCGTAGGCGCAGTTCAGGTGGGTGCACAGCACGATTTTGGAACAGCCGTACGACAATTTTGGTGCCCCCGGTGGGATTCGAACCCACACTGTCGGAGGTTTGAGCTCCGCTTCTCTGCCGGTTGGAATACGGGGACGCTTGGCCGAATGCTCTGGTGGCCTCCCATAGGTTACCTACTACGCTGAGGGCGGCGACACCCGGTCGGGTTGGTGTCGGCTTATGACTGGTGGGGGTAGGGCTGGTGGCTGAGATGCCGACGGATGCCGAGCGTAGGCGCGTACTGATCGCCGAGGACGAGGCGCTGATCCGGCTGGACCTCGCCGAGATGCTGGTCGAAGAGGGTTACGAGGTGGTGGGGGAGGCCGGCGACGGCGAGACAGCCGTACGCCTCGCCGAGGAGCTGAAGCCCGACCTCGTCATCCTCGACATCAAGATGCCGATCATGGATGGGTTGGCCGCCGCCGAGCGCATCGCCGGTGCCCGGATCGCCCCGGTGATCATTCTGACCGCGTTCAGCCAGCGTGATCTGGTGGAGCGGGCGCGGGCGGCCGGCGCGATGGCGTACCTGGTGAAGCCTTTCCAGAAGAGCGACCTGGTCCCGGCGGTGGAGATCGCGCTGTCGCGGTACTCGGAGGTCGCGGCCCTGGAGGCGGAGGTCGCGAGCCTGACGGACCGTCTGGAGATCCGTAAGTCGGTGGAGCGCGCCAAGGGCGCGCTGATGACCACGTACGGGATGACCGAGCCGCAGGCGTTCAAGTGGATCCAGCGCACGGCGATGGACCACCGGATGACAATGAAAGAGGTTGCCGAGCGGATCCTCGCGGAGACCGCCGGCGGCGAGGTGACTCTGCCGGCACCCTGATCGGCATCGACCCGTGTCGAGGCGGATGGGGGCAGTGCTCGGCGTTCTCGCCGTGCTGGTGGCCGCCTGTGAGTCCTCGGCCTGTTCCGACTGTGCGGGGCCGCTACCGGTCCGGCCTGCCTGGCAGTCGGTGGTTCTGCCGGACACGCCGGGTGTGCCGGGTCGATCGGTGCTGCGTGACGCCACCGCCTGTGCCGACCGGTGGTACGTGGTCGGCGGCGTGGTCGATCTGGCCGGGGAGACCCGCCCGGCCGCTTGGAGCAGCCCGGACGCCAGTTCCTGGGTGCCGCTGCCGACGGCGCCGGTGACGTTCTACGGCCGGCAGCATGTGCTCTCCGCGGCGGCCTGCCGGGATGGGCGCCTGGTGGCGGTCGGGGCGAAGAGTGGGGGCGCGCACGGCAATCCCCGTACTGGCACCTGGAGGCAGGCGTCGGACGGCACGCTGCACGAGGTGGACGCGCCTTTCGAGCGGTACGGCGGGCCGCGCGCTGTCAATGTGGCCCGGCTGGCGGCGGGGCCGCAGGGCTGGTTGATCGCGGGTAGTCGGATCGACGGTGCGGCGGTGTGGATCTCCCCGGACGGGGCCGGGTTCGCGCTGGTGGAGGGCGCACCAGAGTTGGCCGGTGATGAGCGGGGGCGGACGGCGGCGTACGACGTGGTCGCCGTGCCGTCGGGTTGGTTGGTGGTGGGTGCGCTGCTGCCGCCTGGGGGTACCGCGCTGACGCCGCTGGCCTGGTCCTCGACTGACGGCCGGAGCTGGCGGCGGGCTGCCCTGCCGGTGGTGGACGGGCGGGGGCAGGCGCAACGGGTGGCGGTGCTTGGCGACGTGCCGGTGGCGGTGGGGCCGGTGCGGGCTGGGTTCGGCAGTTGGCGGCTGACCGCGCAGGGCTGGCGGCGGGCGGGCGGATTCGGGGCGGCCGGACCGGGTGTGGCGTCGGCGGCCGGGCTGGTGGCCGTCGGGCAGAGGTTGGTGGCGGTGACGAGGGGCGGGGACCGTCACGCACTGTGGCTCTCGGTCGATGTGGGCGAGTCATGGCGGCCGATGATCTTGCCGCAGCCGGTGCCGGACAGCGGAGACACTGCGGTCGCGGTGACCTCGACGGGAGATCGACTGTTGCTGGTGGCGGACGATGGGAAAACGTCGCGTGCCTGGTGGGCGGGGGTTTCAGACCTCGATCGGTAGCTGACGGAAGCCCGCTGGCCGGTGCCGACGAAACAAAGGTGAAAAGGCTTCACGACCGAAGGTTCTTACAGGGATCGTTTCCAATCCGCCACGGCGTGTAACGGTTCGGTCAACCCGCTCGCTTGGGGCTTACGTCACAGCTCCACGGTGGGATAACGTCCGGCCCCAGACCGGCGACGACGGTCTGGTTCGTCCGCCCCCGCAAGGGCCAATAGCCAGCGGGTGGTTCGGACCATGGGACGAGGAGGGTTCGGGCCTTGAGGCAAAAGCTCGCGCGCGTTATCGGTGGGGTCGCCATGGTGGCGCTCGTCGCCGGCGGAACCGCATGCTCCAGTGGCGACGATGCGGCAGGCGGGGGCGGTGACGCCTGCGGCAGCAAGATCGCATTCTTCGGCGCGCTGACCGGCAGCTCGGCCGCGCTCGGCATCAACGAGAACAACGGTGTCAAGCTCGCCGTCGACAAGTACAACAAGGAAAACGCCGACTGCAAGGTCGAGCTGGCCTCCCTGGACTCGCAGGGCAGCCCCGACCAGGCGCCTGGTCTGGCGCAGAAGGCGATCGACGACACCAAGATCCTTGGCGTCGTCGGCCCGGCCTACTCGGGTGAGTCCGAGGCCGCCGGCCCGCTGTTCAACGAGGCCGGCCTGGTGACCATCACCCCGTCCGCGACCCGGCCGAGCCTGGCCGACCAGAAGTGGAAGACCTTCTTCCGCGCGGTTGGTAACGACTTCAGCCAGGGCCCGGCGGCCGGCAACTACATGAAGAACGTGATGAAGGCCGACAAGGTCTACGTCATCGACGACCAGTCCGCGTACGGCGCCGGCCTGGCCGACGAGGTCAAGAAGCTGCTCGGCCCGGCGGTTGTCGGCTCGGACAAGGTCCAGGGCGAGGGCAAGCAGACCGAGTTCTCCGGCGTGGTCACCAAGGTCAAGGCCGCCAACGTGAAGGCGATCTTCTACGGCGGTTACTACCAGGAGGCCGGCCTGATCCGTAAGCAGCTCACCGCTGCCGGGGTCACCGCGCCGCTGGTCGCCGGCGACGGCGTCAACGACGGTGCGTACATCACCTCCGCTGGTCAGGCGGCGGCTGAGGGCACCATCCTCACCTGCCCGTGCCAGCCGGCCGCTGAGGCCCGTGGCACCTTCGTGCAGGAGTTCAAGGCGCTCAACGGCACCGACCCGGGCACCTACAGCGACACCGCCTACGACGCGGCGAACATCCTGCTGGCCGGTATCAAGGCTGGCAAGACCACCCGTGAGGGCCTGCTGGAGTTCGTGAAGGGCTACAGCGGCGAGGGTGTCGCGGCGAGCTACAAGTTCACCGAGACCGGCGAGCTGGACCCGGCTCAGGTCAAGGTCTGGGCCTTCAAGGTCACCGGCGGCAAGGTTGTCCCGGACCAGGAGATCCCGAAGTCCTGATGTTGGTCGCTGCTTCGGCGATTGAGTTGTGATCGCGGGTGCGGCCGGGAGCTGCTCGCTCCCGGCCGCACCCCAATTTTCTCTCCAGACGTGATGGAGCGTCCCTCCCTTGGACTTCAATGGACTGTTCTCCAACTTCGGGGAACTCACCACGACCGGCCTGACCCAGGGCGCGATCTACGCCCTGGTCGCGCTCGGCTACACGCTGGTCTACGGCGTGCTGAGACTCATCAACTTCGCTCACTCCGAGGTCTTCATCGCCGGCGCGTTCGCGGCGATCTGGACCTGGAACGGCTTTGGACTCGACCAGAACTCGCAGGTCAGCGGAATTGGATCGATCCTGTTCTATCTGCTGGTGGCGATGATCGTCGCCGCCATCGCTTCGGCGGGCACCGCGACGGTGATCGAGCGGGTGGCGTACCGGCCGTTGCGTAAGCGCAACGCTCCGCCGCTGGCCTTCCTGATCACCGCGATCGGTGCCTCGATCGCGATCTCCGAGGCCTTCGGCATCTGGACCCGCCGACTGCCGGAGGGCGCGCCCAGTCTGGTGAGCAGCAAACCGCTGTTCCACCTCTTCGGCGTGCCGATCGACTCGATCCAGCTGCTGACGATTGGCGCGGCGCTGCTGATGATGGTCCTGCTGGACCTCTTCATCAACCGCAGCCGTACCGGCCGGGGCATCCGGGCCGTGGCCCAGGACGCCAACACCGCCGCGCTGATGGGCGTGAACAAGGACCGGATCATCCTGATGGTCTTCATCACCGGTGGTGCGATGGCCGGCGTGGCCGGTCTGCTCTACGACGTGCGGATCCAGACCCTGACCTACAGCGTCGGCTTCCTGCTGGGGCTCAAGGCCTTCACCGCCGCGGTGCTGGGTGGTATCGGCAACCTGCGCGGCGCGCTGATCGGTGGCCTGCTGCTGGGCGTGGTGGAGAACTACGCCGCTGGTCTGTTCGGCAGTCAGTGGAAGGACTTCGCCGCCTTCGCGGTGTTGGTGGTGCTGCTGATGTTCCGGCCGACGGGTCTGCTGGGCGAATCGCTGGGGAGGGCACGAGCATGACGACCGTCCTGGAGAGGGTGCGCTCTGGCCGCGAGGCGGCCGGAGAACGGTGGCGCGGCGCGCCGCGCTGGGTGCGTTGGGCGTTGCTGGTCGCGGTGATCGCGTTCTTCTACGCGCTGCCGAACAGGGAGTTCTACCAGTATCTCGGGCCGATCCCGACGCCTGGTGCGAACTTCACGCAGGTGCTGTTCACCGTCTCGATCTACGTGCTGCTGGCCGTCGGGTTGAACATCGTTGTCGGTTTCGCCGGCCTGCTCGACCTGGGCTACTTCGGCTTCTTCGCCGTCGGGGCGTACACGGTCGCGGTGCTGACCTCGCCGAGCAGCAACCTCAAGACGCTCTGGCCGTGGCTGCTCGTGGTGCCGCTGGCGATCGGGTTGACCATGCTCTCGGGTGTGATGCTCGGTACGCCGACGCTGCGTCTGCGCGGTGACTACCTGGCGATCGTGACGCTCGGCTTCGCCGAGATGATCCGGATCGCCGCGGTCAGCTCGGAGTTCCTCAAGGGCCAGCGGGGTTTCAACCAGATCCCGCACCCGCCCGGCAAGTACGCCGACGGCAAGCCGTTCTTCGGCGTGCTGGACGCCCGGCCGTACTACTGGCTGGTGCTCACGCTGATCATCCTGGTGGTGATCGGTGTGCGGAACCTGACGCACAGTCGGGTCGGTCGGGCCTGGATCTCGATCCGGGAGGACGAGGACGCCGCGCAGCTGATGGGTGTGCCGACGTTCAAGTTCAAGCTCTGGGCGTTCGCCTCGGGTGCCGCGATCGCCGGTCTGGCCGGCGCGCTCTTCGCGGGTAAGCAGAACTTCGTCAACTCGCAGAACTTCGAGCTGCTCAACTCGATCATCATCCTGGCGGCGGTGATCTTCGGTGGTTCGGGCAACATCGTCGGCGCGATCGTCGGTGGTGGCCTGGTGGCGTACATGATCGAGCGGTTCCGCGGCATCGAGCTGTTCGGCGTGGAGCTGTACGAGTACCGGTTCCTGATCTTCGGTCTGGTCCTCGTGGTGATGATGATCTTCCGGCCGGAGGGCCTGATTCCGAACCGACGACGGGCGGCGGAGTTCAAAGACCGTCGCAAGGAGGTGATCGTCGGTGAGTGACACCGATCAGACGCCGGCTGTTCCGGCGCAGGCCGGCGCGCCGGCGATGGAGGCGGTCCCCAACCGGGAGCCGCTGCTGGAGGTCGACAACGTCACGCTGCGCTTCGGCGGCGTGGTCGCGCTCGACAACGTCAACTTCACCCTCTACAAGGGGGAGATCCTCGGGCTGATCGGCCCGAACGGCGCTGGCAAGACCACCTGCTTCAACGCGATGACCGGCATCTACCAGCCCACCAAGGGTGAGATCCGGTTCCGTGGCGGCAAGATCAGTGGGAAGAAGCGCCACCAGATCACCCAGATGGGTATGGCCCGGACGTTCCAGAACATCCGCCTGTTCCCGGAGATGACCGCCCTGGAGAACGTCCAGGTCGGCGCGGACGCGCACCACAAGACCAGCGTGCTCTCCGCTCTGTTCCGGTTGCCTCGGCACCGGCGCGAGGAGCGTGAGGGACGGGAGAAGGCCGAGCGGCTGCTGGAGTTCGTCGGCATCCGGCACCGGCTGCACGAGTTCGCCCGCAACCTCTCCTACGGGGAGCAGCGGCGGTTGGAGATCGCCCGGGCGCTGGCCACCGATCCGGTGCTGCTCTGCCTGGACGAGCCGGCCGCCGGCTTCAACCCGGCGGAGAAGGAGGAGCTGCTCCAGCTCATCCGGCAGGTCCGGGACACCGGCGTGACCGTGCTGCTGATCGAGCACGACATGCGCCTGGTCATGGGCGTCACTGACCGGATCGTCGTGCTGGAGTTCGGAAAGAAGATCGCCGAAGGGCTGCCCGCCGAGGTGCGGGACAACCCGAAGGTGGTCGCGGCGTACCTGGGGGTGCCGGACGATGTTGCTTGAGATCGAGGATGTGAGCCTGCTCTACGGGCGGATCCAGGCGTTGCACGGCATCAGCCTGACCGTGGCCGAGGGTGAGATCGTCGCGCTGATCGGCGCCAACGGCGCCGGGAAGTCGACCACCATGCGGGCGATCTCCGGCATTCGGCCGATCGCCACCGGCAGCATCCGTTTCGAGGGCGAGGACATCTCCAAGCTCCGGGCGGACCTGCGGGTCCGGCGAGGGCTCTGCCAGGCGCCCGAGGGCCGGGGGATCTTCCCCGGCATGTCGGTGCTCGAGAATCTGGACATGGGGGCGTACACCCGGCGTGACCGCGCCGGGATCGCCCAGGACCTGGCCCGGGTGCTCGACCTCTTCCCCAGGCTCGCGGAGCGACGTAAGCAGGCCGGAGGTACCCTTTCCGGCGGCGAGCAGCAGATGCTGGCGGTCGGTAGGGCGTTGATGAGCCGGCCCAAGCTGCTGTTGCTCGACGAGCCCTCGATGGGCTTGGCGCCAATGCTGATCCAACAGATCTTCGACATCATCAAGGAGATCAACGAGCAGGGCACCACAGTCCTGCTGGTGGAGCAGAACGCGCAGCAGGCGCTGGCCCGCGCGCACCGGGCGTACGTGCTCGAGACCGGCAAGATCGTCAAGACCGGAACCGGCGCCGAGCTGCTGCACGACCCGGCGGTCAAAGAGGCATACCTCGGCGTGGCCTGAGCGGCCGTCACACCCCTCACGCAAGGAGTGCAGAGACATGTTCAATACCAACGGTGCCCGCCGGGCGGCGTTCGGTGCCGCCAGTGCGGCGCTGCTCGCCCTCTCGCTGACGGCGTGTGGGGAGAAGGAGAACAGCGGATCGCCCGGTGCCGGTCCGACCGTCACGGCGGCGGCGGACTCGGCGCTGGCCGGGAAGGTGCCCGACGCCATCAAGTCCGACGGTGTGATCAAGGTCGGCACCGACTCGACGTACGCCCCGGCGGAGTTCCTGGACCAGGACGGCAAGACGGTGGTCGGGTTCGACGTCGAGCTGTTCAACGCGGTGGCGCAGAAGCTCGGTCTCAAGGCCGAGTACGAGTCGGCGCCCTTCGACGCGATCCTGCCCGGTGTCGACTCCGCCAAGTACGAGATCGGCGTGTCGTCGTTCACGATCAACGCCGAGCGGCTCAAGAGCGTCAACATGGTGAGCTACTTCTCCGCCGGTACCCAGTGGGTGACCAAGGCCGGTAACGCGGCCAAGATCGACACCGAGAACGCCTGCGGCAAGAAGATCGCCGTGCAGACCGGCACCGTGCAGCTCGACGACATCACCGCCCGGTCGAAGAAGTGCACCACCGGCGGCAAGCCGGCGATCACCATCGACCAGTACCAGGCGCAGAGCGACGCCACTGCCGCCGTGTTCAGCGGCAAGAACGACGCCATGCTGGCCGACTCGCCGGTCGGGGCGTACGCGGTGAAGCAGAGCAACGGCTCGCTGGAGCTGGTCGGCGAGATCTACGAGTCCGCCCCGTACGGCTACGCCGTCAAGAAGGACCAGACCGCCTTCGCCGAGGTGCTCAAGGAGGCCGTCCAGGCGGTCATCGCTGACGGCTCGTACCAGACCGCGTTGAAGAAGTGGGGCGTCGAGGGCGGCGCCATCACCTCCTCGGCGCTGAACCCCGCCAGCTGACGCATGTCGTCGGAAACGGACACAACCGAACGGGCACGGCCGGAACCCATCCAGGCCGTGCCCGTCCGGCATCCCGGGCGTTGGGTAGCGGTCGCCGTGATCGGGGTGCTGGTGGCCATGTTCGTCCACCTGCTGGTGACGAACAAGGCGTTCAACTGGGCGTTCATGGTCGACGAGATGTTCCGGCCGCCGATCATGGAGGGTCTGCGCGGCACGCTCGCGCTGACAGTGCTCGCGATGGTGATCGGCGTCAGTCTCGGCGTTGTCGTCGCCATCATGCGGTTGTCGGAGAACCCGATCTTGCGGGGCGTCTCCTGGGCGTACACCTGGTTCTTCCGAGCGGTGCCCCGGCTGGTGCTGGCGATCCTCTTCGGCAACCTCGGCATCCTCTGGGCCCGGATCGAGTTCGGGCTCCCGTTCGATCGGCAGATCGGCGCGCTCTTCGGCGTCGACGACTTCGAGGCACGTCTGTTCGGTTTCTCCGCGCTGGAGATCCTCACGGGATTCGTCGCCGGCATGCTGGCGCTCGGGCTCTCCGAGGCGGCGTACATGGCCGAGATCGTTCGGGCCGGGATCCAGTCGGTGGACGAGGGGCAGACGGAGGCGGCACAGGCGCTGGGCCTGAGCCGTACCCAGATCCTGCGCCGCATCGTGCTGCCGCAGGCGATGCGGGTGATCATCCCGCCGACCGGCAACGAGACCATCGCGATGCTCAAGGACACCTCGCTGGTGGCCTTCGTACCGGTCTCCACCGAGCTGTTCTTCCAGCTCAAGGCCGTGGGTAACCGGACCTTCCAGGTCTTCCCGATGTACGTGGCGGCCTGCCTGTGGTACTTGCTGCTGACCAGCGTGCTGCTCGTCGGGCAGTACTACCTGGAGCGGCACTTCTCCAAGGGGTTCGGCAAGAGCGCCCAAGCGAAGATCAGACTGCGCGGGATCACCGCGGAGGCCGGCGGTAGCGCGAGCGAGGCGGGTCGGTGATGAAGCAGGTGACGACACCGGCGGATGCCGCGGGAACGGCCGGCGACGGCGTGATGGTCCGCGCTGAGCAGGTGCACAAGTCGTTCGGGTCGGTGGAGGTGCTCAAGGGCATCGACCTGGAGGTCCGCAGCGGCGAGGTCTGCTGTCTGCTCGGGCCCTCCGGCTCGGGCAAGTCGACGTTCCTGCGCTGCATCAACCATCTGGAGAAGATCAACGCCGGCCGGATCCGGGTGGACGGCGACCTGATCGGCTACCGGGAGCGCGGCGGCAAGCTGCACGAGATGCGGGAGAAGGAGATCGCCACCCAGCGCCGCTCGATCGGCATGGTGTTCCAGCGGTTCAACCTTTTTCCGCACATGACCGCCCTGCAGAACGTCGCCGAGGCGCCGGTGCTGTCGGGCCGGGAGCGCAAGGCCGCCGCCCGGGACCGGGCCGCCGCGCTGCTCCAGCGGGTCGGGCTCGGCGACAAGCTGGGCAACTACCCTGCGCAGCTCTCCGGCGGGCAGCAGCAGCGGGTGGCCATCGCCAGGGCGTTGGCGATGCAGCCGAAGCTGATGCTCTTCGACGAGCCCACCAGCGCGCTGGACCCGGAGCTGGTCGGCGAGGTGCTCGACGTGATGAAGGACCTGGCCCGCGACGGCATGACGATGATCGTGGTGACCCATGAGATCGGCTTCGCCCGGGAGGTCGGCGACTCGCTGGTCTTCATGGACGACGGCGTGGTGGTGGAGTCCGGCGCGCCGCGCGAGGTGATCGCCAACCCCCAGCACGACCGGACGAAGGCGTTCCTGGCCAAGGTGCTCTGAGCCGGTGCCCGGCGTGGCCGTCCCGAACGGCCGCGCCGGGCGTCGTGCCGGTGTCCCGTCCTGTCGTAGCGGCGGGCTAGAGTCGCTGCCGTGACAGCTACGACACCGCGCCTGCTCCTCGTTGACGGACATTCCATGGCATACCGGGCGTTCTTCGCCCTGCCCGTGGAAAACTTCTCCACCACGACGGGGCAGCCGACCAACGCGGTGTACGGCTTCACCTCCATGCTGATCAACGTGCTGCGCGACGAGCAGCCCACCCACATCGTCGTGGCCTTCGACGTCTCCCGCCACTCCTTCCGCACCGACAAGTACGCGGAGTACAAGGCCGGCCGCAGTGAGACCCCGACCGACTTCAAGGGCCAGGTCAGCCTGGTCAAGGAGGTCCTGGCCGCGCTGCAGATCCCGGTGGTGGAGAAAGAGGGCTTCGAGGCCGACGACGTCATCGCCACGCTCGCCTGCCAGGCCCGCGACCAGGGCATGTCGGTGCTGATCAGCAGCGGTGACCGCGACGCGTTCCAGCTGGTCGACGATCAGATCACCGTCCTCTACCCGCGTAAGGGCGTCTCCGACCTGGCCCGGATGGACCCGGCGGCGATCGAGGCGAAGTACGGTGTGCCGCCACAGCAGTACCGGGACCTCGCCGCGCTGGTCGGCGAGACCAGTGACAACCTGCCCGGCATCCCGGGCGTCGGCCCGAAGACCGCGGCCAAGTGGATCACCACGTACGGCGGGGTTGACGGCGTGATCGCCCGGGCCGACGAGATCAAGGGCAAGGCCGGCGACAGCCTGCGGGAGCGGCTCGCCGACGTGATCCGCAACTACGAGATCAACTGCCTCGTCTCCGACCTGGAGCTGCCGCTGCGCCCGGAGGACAGCCGCTGGACAGGTTGGGACCGGGAGGCGGTGCACCAGGTCTTCGACACCCTGGAGTTCCGGATCCTGCGCGACCGTCTCTACCAGTACCTGGAGGCGGTCGAGCCGGAGGCCGAGTCCGGCTTCGACCTCACCGGCGAGGTGCTCACCCAGCCCGGCGCGCTCGCCGGGTGGCTGACCACACACGTCCCGACCGGCACCCCGGTCGGGTTGGCGGTCAAGCTCGACACCGGCCCCAACCGCCGGCACACCGCCTCGATCACCGGTCTCGCGCTGGCCACCGCCGGCGGCGCGGCGGCCTGGGTCGACCCGGCGCAGCTCGACCCGACCGACGAGGGCGCCCTCGCCGGCTGGTTGGCCGACGAGCAGCGCCCCAAGGTGCTGCACGACAGCAAGCCGGCCGTGCTGGCCTGCGCCGCGCACGGCTGGCAGCTCGCCGGCATCGTCCGGGACACCCAGATCGCCGCGTACCTGGCCCGCCCCGACCAGCGCTCCTACGACCTGACCGACCTGGCGCTGCGCTACCTGCACCGGGAGCTGCGGGTCGACGTCCCGGAGTCCGGCCAGCTCACCCTCGACGGCCTCGGCGACGAAGGGGTGGTCGAGCAGAACCTGATGCTCCAGGCCCGTGCCACCCTCGACCTGGCCGACGCGATCGACGCCGAGTTGTCCCGCGACGGCGAGCAGTCCGCCCGGCTGATGGCCGGCGTGGAGCTGCCGTTGATGCGGGTGCTGGCCACCATGGAGAGCACCGGCATCGCCGCCGACGACGACTACCTCCACGAGCTGGAGGCCCACTTCGCCGGTGAGGTCAAGACCGCGGCACAGAACGCCTACGCCGAGATCGGTCGGGAGTTCAACCTCGGCTCGCCCAAGCAGTTGCAGGAGATCCTCTTCACCGAGCTGGGTCTGCCGAAGACCAAGAAGATCAAGACGGGTTACACCACCGACGCCGACGCCCTGCAGTGGCTCTACGCGCAGCAGCCGCACCCGGTACTGGCCCACCTCCTGCGTCACCGGGACGTGGCCAAGCTCAAGTCGACAGTCGACGGGCTGCTGAAGTCGGTCTCCGACGACGGCCGGATCCACACCACCTTCAACCAGACAGTGGCGGCCACCGGTCGGCTCTCCTCCACCGAGCCCAACCTGCAGAACATCCCGATCCGCACCGAGGAGGGCCGTCGGATCCGGCGGGCCTTCGTGGTGGGGGAGGGCTACGAGTGTCTGCTCACGGCCGACTACAGCCAGATCGAGATGCGCATCATGGCGCACCTCAGCTCGGACGACGCACTGATCGACGCGTTCAACTCCGGCGCCGACTTCCACGCCGCCACCGCCTCGTCGGTCTTCGGGGTGCCGCTCGACGAGGTCACCCCCGACCAACGCCGCAAGATCAAGGCCATGAACTACGGCCTGGCGTACGGTCTGAGCGCCTTCGGCCTCTCCCAACAGCTCAGCATCAGCACCGAAGAGGCGCGCGGGCTGATGGAGAACTACTTCGCCGGCTTCGGCGGGGTGCGCGACTACCTTCAGCAGGTGGTCGCCCGGGCCCGCCAGGACGGCTACACCTCCACCATCCTCGGCCGACGCCGCTACCTGCCCGACCTGGTCAGCGACAACCGGCAGCGCCGTGACATCGCCGAGCGGATGGCGCTCAACGCCCCCATCCAGGGCTCCGCCGCCGACATCATCAAGGTGGCGATGCTGCACGTCGACACCGCGCTGCGCGACGCTGGGCTGCGCTCACGGATGCTGTTGCAGGTGCACGACGAGCTGGTCTTCGAGGTCGCCCCGGGTGAGCGGGAGTCGTTGGAGGCCCTGGTCCGGCGGGAGATGGGCGGGGCGTACCCGCTGTCGGTGCCGCTGGAGGTGTCGGTCGGCCTGGGTCGGGACTGGAACAGCGCCGATCACTGATGTGGCGTTGCGGTGTGGGGGTTCCGGGGCAGCCCGACCCACTCCGGGCGGTCAGGCTCGATCCCTGCGTGGGTCGGGCTGCCCCGGAACCCCTGACCGGGTCGTCCTGGTCGCGGCCGTTCGCGTGGTGGATCAAGGGTCGCCGGGCTGCGCCGGCTACTTCATAGGGTCGTGGCCCCAGTTCATGAGCGACCAGCGCCACTTGGTGTCGCGGACGTCGCCGGAGGGGCGCTGCGCCATGTGCCGGCGTACGTAGCCGACGACCTTGCGCATGTGCTTGTAGTCGCCGTCGGACAGGTCACCGCGTTTGCGACGGAGCAGGTTGATGATCTTCCGCCCGGATTCGTGTCCGACGGACTCGCCACCACCAGCTCGACCGCCCTTGTGCCAGCCGACCTGCTTCGACTCGTCGGTCTCCAGCCAGGTGGACAGCTCACCGGGCTTCATGTTCACCGCTTCGGTGAACTCCCGGTAGGTGTCCCGGCCGTCATCACCTCTGCTCATGGCGCAGCGCCTCGGGGCGGTGGGCCACGTCGCGGCCCGTGCCGTCACTGCGGACCCGGTACTGCGGGTCGTCGGGGCCCGCGTTCACGGCCCGCCCGCGGATCCGTGTCCGCTCGGTGATCGTCCCCCGCACCACGCCGTACGCGCGGCTGCCGTGGGCCGACCAGGAGACATGGTCGCCCTTGCGGAATCTCTGTTCGGCCATGGTCCTCGGCTACCCGGGGCGGCCACTGCGAAACGACTACGGGGTGATCTCGGCGATCGGCAGCTTGATGTCGAACGGCTCGGTCAGCTCGATCACCTCGGCGCCGTCGGCGACCAGCTCGTACTGCCGCTCACCGCCCGGCCCCACCCGGTCGCCGATCCGGTACGCGTACACGTGCACCGGATCCTGCTCGATCCGCCAGTAGAACGGGATGCCGGCGGCGGCGTACTCACCCGGCTTCGCGAACCGGTCGATCCGTCGCGTGCCGGGCGAGACGATCTCCACGGCGAGCACGACGTCCGACGGCCGCAGAGTGGACCGGTCGGACGGCACGTCGGCGCGGCAGAGCAACAGGTCTGGTTGTCGGCTGGTGTTGCGGCTGAGCCCCACTCCGACCGCTTGGGCGACTCGGAGATGGCCCGGCACACGTGAGTGAAGCCAAAGACGTAGGAGGAACGAGATGTCTTGATGGCCCAGGGTGGGGGAGGGTGTCACCTGGACAACTCCGTCGACGAGTTCGACGCGGGGGGCGTCGTCCGGCAGGGTGAGCAGGTCCTCCAGCGTGTAGTCGGCACGCTGCTGCCGCATCGGATCCGGACACCAGGGGCCAGGTGATGTCGGGACGGGCTCGGCGCTCATGGGCACGAGCCTACCGGCGATCGATGGGGCACACGTCGGACAACGGGTGCGGCGCGCTCAGTCGGCGGGCTTCTCGGTGACGAAGATGGCGGTGCCGGGGAAGAGTCGTCCGCGCAGCGGGCTCCACTGCCCCCAGATCCCCTCGTGTCCCTCCGGCCACTCCGGCTCCACCAGGTCCAACAGCCGGAACCCGGTGCCGACCAGCTCGCGGATCCGGTCGCCGAGGGTGCGGTGCTGCTCGACGTAGGTGGCCACGCCGCTGTCGTCCTGTTCCACGTACGGGGAGCGGTCGAAGTACGAGTGCACGGCCGTCAGGCCGCCCTCGCCGGGGTCGTCGAGAAAGATCCACCGCATCGGGTGGGTCACCGAGAACACCCACCGGCCGCCCGGGCGCAGCACCCGGTGCACCTCGGCGAGCAGCGCCGCCGAGTCGTCCACGAACGGGATCGCGCCGAACGCGGTGCAGGCGACGTCGAACGACCGGTCGGCGAACGGCAGGGCGAGCGCGTCGGCCTGCACCAGCGGTACGCGTACCCCGGTGCGCTCGGCCGCCTCGGCGGCGTGGCGCAACATGCCGGCGGACAGGTCGAAGGCGACCGGCCGGGCGCCCTGGGTGGCGAGCCAACGGGCGGCGGCCGCGGCGCCGGCGCCCACCTCCAGCACCCGCCGCCCCGACACGTCGCCGAGCAGCCGGGCGTCGGCCTCGCGCAGGCCCTCGGGGCACCACACGAAGTCCACGTCGCCGAGGAACGCGCCGTGTTCGGCCTGGTAGTCGTCGGCGTCGGTGTCCCACCAGCCGCGGTTGGCGCGCCGGGCCTCGGCGTCACCCACCCGGCGCCGGGTAACCCGGCTGTCGTCATCCACGCGCTCACGCTAGGCCCCACCCACCCCGTTGGGTGCGGCGGCGCGTCCACGATCTGTGCGACTCCTCGCTCGGCCGGCTTGATCGGCCCGTCTTCGGTGGCGTCGCGGTGTGCGAGCCGGCGGGGCGGGAGGTGCCGCTGTGACGCAGGAGACAGCAGGGGTGTTTTCCGGGCGATTGTTCGGCTTTCGCAGGTCATCGCACGAAGAGAACCCGGGAGGGCTTGCACGCTGTGGTAATGCGCACGGTAGGCTAGACGATGCGCTCGCGGATCGCGTTGCCTCGGCAGGGAGCAGGTGCGCGGTCGACGGAGCCACATCATGATCTCACTAGGCGATCGTTCGGTGTGCCCGGCGACGGATCCGCTGGCGCGAACAGGTCACTGCGACACACCAGCCTGCTGTGACAACCCACCGACCGGAGCAACCGCCCACATGACGAGCAGCATCGAGGCCCCCTCGAGCGCCACCCGGGTCACCCACGACGATCTCGGTTCCGAGGAGGCATTCCTCGCCGCGATCGACGAGACCATCAAGTACTTCAACGACGGCGACATTGTCGAAGGCACCGTCGTCAAGGTCGATCGGGACGAGGTCCTGCTCGACATCGGCTACAAGACCGAGGGTGTCATCCCCTCTCGGGAGTTGTCGATCAAGCACGACGTGGACCCCGCCGAGGTTGTGACGGTTGGCGACCACATCGAGGCCCTGGTCCTCCAGAAGGAGGACAAGGAGGGTCGTCTGATCCTCTCCAAGAAGCGGGCACAGTACGAGCGGGCCTGGGGCACGATCGAGAAGATCAAGGACGAGGACGGCGTCGTCCGCGGTTCGGTCATCGAGGTGGTCAAGGGCGGCCTCATCCTCGACATCGGGCTGCGCGGCTTCCTGCCCGCGTCCCTGGTCGAGATGCGTCGTGTGCGCGACCTGCAGCCGTACGTCGGGCGGGAGCTCGAGGCCAAGATCATCGAGCTGGACAAGAACCGCAACAACGTGGTCCTGTCCCGCCGGGCCTGGCTGGAGCAGACGCAGTCCGAGGTGCGCACCGAGTTCCTCAACAAGCTGCAGAAGGGCCAGGTCCGCAAGGGCGTCGTGTCCTCGATCGTCAACTTCGGCGCCTTCGTGGACCTGGGCGGCGTCGACGGTCTGGTGCACGTTTCCGAGCTGTCCTGGAAGCACATCGACCACCCGTCCGAGGTCGTCGAGGTTGGCCAGGAGGTCGAGGTCGAGGTCCTGGACGTCGACCTGGACCGCGAGCGCGTCTCGCTGTCGCTGAAGGCGACCCAGGAAGACCCGTGGCGTCAGTTCGCCCGCACCCACGCGATCCAGCAGATCGTGCCGGGTAAGGTCACCAAGCTGGTTCCGTTCGGTGCGTTCGTCCGCGTGGACGACGGCATCGAGGGTCTGGTCCACATCTCCGAGCTGGCCGAGCGCCACGTGGAGATCCCGGAGCAGGTCGTCCAGGTTGGCTCCGAGGTCATGGTCAAGGTCATCGACATCGACCTGGAGCGCCGCCGGATCTCGCTGTCGCTCAAGCAGGCCAACGAGGGCTTCGTCGAGGGCGAGGAGCACTTCGACCCGACCCTCTACGGCATGGCCGCGACGTACGACACCGAGGGCAACTACATCTACCCCGAGGGCTTCGACCCGGAGACGGGCGAGTGGCTCGAGGGGTACGACAAGCAGCGCGAGACCTGGGAGAACCAGTACGCCGAGGCTCGTCTGCGCTGGGAGGCCCACACCAAGCAGGTGCAGACCTCTCGGGCCGCCGACGCCGAGGCTGCCGCCAACCCGACTCCGGCCGTTCCGGCCGCTGGCGGCGGCGGTGGCGGTGGCACCACCTCCTCGTCCAGCCCGGCCCCGAGCCGGCAGGCCGAGGAGCCGGCCGGCACGCTGGCCACCGACGAGGCGCTCGCCGCACTGCGGGAGAAGCTCGCCGGCGGTAAGTGACCCGCTGAACGACGACGGGCCCCGTCCCCGCGATCTCCGGATCGCTGGGGGCGGGGCCCTCGCCGTACCCCGGGCGAGTCGCGGGGCGCGCCGGCGGCCGGAGCGCGCCGGCGGCCGGAGCGCGCCGGCGGCCGGAGCGCGGCGGCGGCCGGGGCGCGGCGGCTGGTCCGGACGGCCAAGATCGTGCTCGATCCATGATGTAGGGGCCTCCCGGGCGCCGCACACCACTACATCCTTGATCGAGCATGATCTTGGGCGCGGGGCGCGGGGCGCGGGGCGCGGGGCGCGGGGCGCGGGGCGCGGGGCGCGGGGCGCGGGGCCGGATGCCGGGCCTCGGGACGCGGTCGGGACGCGGTCGGGGCGGGGTGGTTGGGAGGCCGCCGGGCCGTGGGTGGGTTTGGCGGCGGGCTTGTCGATCCGGTTGACTGTTCGGGTGCTGAGGGTGGGGTTGACCGGCGGGATCGGGTCAGGCAAGAGCGCGGTGGCCGCGCGGCTCGTCGAGCGGGGCGCGGTGCTGATCGACGCCGACCGGGTGGCCCGGGAGGTGGTGGCGCCGGGTACCGACGGGCTGGCCGAGATCGTTGCCGCCTTCTCCGACTCGGTGGTGGACGCCCACGGCGCACTGGACCGTGCCGCGCTGGGAGCTGTGGTGTTCGCCGACGAGACCGCCCGCCGTCGGCTGGAGGCGATCACCCACCCCCGGGTCCGGGCCCGCACCGCGGAGCTGACCGCCGCGGCGGCACCCGACGCGATTGTCGTCAACGACGTACCGCTGCTGGTCGAGGTGGGTCTCGCGCCGACGTACCACCTGGTGGTCGTGGTGCAGACGGCCGTGGCGACCCGACTGGAGCGGCTGGCGCGCGACCGGGGGATGGGCCGCGCGGAGGCCGAACGGAGGATCGCCGCCCAGGCCGACGACGCCCGCCGCCGGGCGGCGGCGGACGTGGTGCTGACGAACGACGGGAGCCTGACGGCGCTGCACGACGCCGTCGACAGGCTCTGGAAGCAGCGGCTGGTGCCCTACGAGGACAACCTGCGTCAGCGGCGGGTGGTCCCGCCGGACGCGGCCGAGCTGGCCGGGGCGGACGCGAGTTGGCCGGAGCAGTACGCGCGGCTGGCCGCCCGGATCCAGCACACGCTCGGCTCGGACGCCCTACGGATCGATCACATCGGTTCGACGGCGGTGCCCGGCCTGGCCGCCCAGAACGTCATCGACGTGCAGGTGGCGGTCGCCAGCCTCGCCGACGCCGACGGGCCGTTGGCCGATCGGCTGGCGAGCGCTGGGTTTCCACGGGTGCCGGGGCAGTGGTGGGACGACCCGCGCCCGGCCGGCAGGGGCCGGTGGGAGAAACGGTTGCACGGCAGCGCGGACCCGGCCCGCCCGGTTCGTCTGCACGTGCGGGTGGCGGATTCGCCGGGTTGGCGGTACGCGCTGCTGATGCGTGATCACCTGCGTGCCGACCCGGATCAACGGGCCACGTACCTGCAGCTCAAGCGGGACCTGGTCGACGCGGCACCGGTGGCCGGCGATTCCGGCACGGCCCGCAACCCGTGGTTCGACGAGGAGTACCTGCGGGCCGAGCAGTGGGCCGCGCAGACCGGCTGGCACCCCTGAGGCATCGGTCAGCGGGCACGGGGCCGAGGGGCCGGGGACCGAGGGGCCGCAGGTCGAGGGACGGCGGGCCGAGGGTGGGCAGCCAGTCGGGGCACGACGGCGGGCTGGAGATCCAGGTGTGCCCACGCGCCGGCGTCGGTCCGCAACTCGAGCCGGCGGAGCGACCCGTCCCGGTCGAGCCAGTAACGCAGCCGCGCGTCGGCCGGACCCGACTCGACGACGTCCACCGTCCGTCCGGCGGTGACGTCCTCGCGTACCCGCACGGCCGCGCCGCGCTGCACGACCGACCCGGCGGCTATCGCGGCGTCGACCAGCACGCCCAGGTCGTCGCGGCCGGGCCGGGAGACCCGCCAACCTTCGGCCGGGGGCGGCAGCGGCGGCCGGGCCGGCGATTCGGCGGTGCCGCCGCCGGCATCGGCCGCCGGCAGGTCCGCCCGGGCCAGACCGGCGGCGTCGCGGCGCAGGAGGGTCCGGCGATCCGGTACGCCCAGGTCGGCGACCGCGAGGTACGCGGTACGCGCGGTCCAGCTCAACCAGCCGGTGCCCCGCAGGTTCGTGTCAGTGCCCACCGGTGCGGTCAGCGTCACGGTGGCACCGCCGTGGGCGCGGAGCCGGGCCGGCAGCCGGTCGAGCCGACGTTGTTCGGCGTCGGTCAGCGCGCGGGGCAGACCGGGGCGGCCGCCGAGTGCGTCCACCGGTCGAAGTGTCGGCCGGTCCGCGCGGTTGAGGATCATCGTGACCGGACCGGCGCCGGGCAGCAGGGTCACCAGCTTGTGCAGCCGGGCGTCCTGATCGAGCCAGTACCGGGTCTGTCCGTCCGGGGCGGGCGTCGCGGCGCTGGGTGTGCCGATGGCCGTGCTGGCGGCTGGCGCGCCGCTGGGCAGTGGTGCCTGTATGACGTCCAGTGGGCCGGCCGGGACGGCCTCGCGGGCGATCCAGCGCGCCCCGTCCGACGGTGCCGTCCGGGTCGTGGTGTCGGGGCGGTCGGCGGCGAGATCGAGGAGCAGGTCGAGCACCGGTGCCAGGTGCGCCCCGGGTGCCAGTCGGTGCAGCCGCCACCGGTCGGCCGGGGGCGTCAGTGGTGGTGCGGCGGGAGTGGGCACCGCCGCCGGATCGGGCCGGATCACCAGCACCGGACCGCTCTTCTGCAACAGCCCGCGTTCGGCGCCCGCTCCCGGCCCGCCCACGTCGAGGTACAGCAGGGACCGGGACCAGTCCACCCAGCCCACCAGTTCGATGCGGGCGGCGCCGGTGCCGGCCGTGACCCGTACGCCGGCGCGCAGGTCCCGCAGGTTGGTGACCCGCACGGCGGCCAGCCTCTCGCCCTCCGCCAGGGTCAGCGGCCGGGCCGGCTCGGGCGGGTCGGGCGCCCAGCTCAACAACCCGAGCACCAGCGCCGTCGCGGACGTCACCGCCGTCAGACCGAGCAACAGCAGCACCGTACGCCGACGACGGCTGGCCGAGGGCGGCCCGGTGGTCTCGGCGGCCTCGGTGGTGTCCGGGGTGTCGTCGCGGCGGGTGGTCTCGCGGTTCTCCGCGAGGTTTCGCTCGGCGGCGGCCCGCCGCGTGTCGCCGGTCTTGCGGCCGCCGGTGGCTCGGCGCGCGCCGCCCGCGGACCGGCCGGCTGTGGACCTGCCTCCGGTGTCGTTGGTTCGGTTGGCCCTGGATGTGTTCTTGGCGTCGTTGGTTCGGTTGGCCCTGGATGTGTTCTTGGCGTCGTTGGTTCGGTTGGCCCTGGATGTGTTCTTGGCGTCGTTGGTTCGGCCGGCCGCCGAGGCACCGGCGGCCGAGCCGGTGCGGTGCCGGCCGCTGCCGCTGGCCGGGCCGCTGCCGCTGGCCGGGCCGCTGCCGGTGCTCCCGGCCTCGGGCCGGGGTGTGGCGGTGCGGGCGGTGTCGGGTGCCGGGGTCGGAGAGGTGTCCACGGAGATGAAACGGGCGGGGAGGCACCGGAGTGACGAGCAGGGGCGCTCGCGGCGGCCGGTCTGCGCCTCGAGCGCGACCACACGGGTGCGCACGCCGGACGAGCCGGGTGCTGCGACCGCAGTGCCGGGGGTGACCGGCCGTGATGTTGGCCTGGCCACCGGCCCGGTCGGCCGCCGCGAGCGGCCTACATGAAGAGGGTAGTCCCGGTGACATGGGCCACACAATGGGAATATTGAAGCCGATCACGTACCTGGCGTGACGGCCGTTCCTGTCGGACCTGCGGCGTACCGTTGATGGCATGGCGCTCGACATTCCCCGGCTGGACAGCCGCTTCCAGGTCGTCAGTGACTTCCAGCCGGCCGGCGACCAACCGGCAGCCATCGATGACCTTGAGCGTCGGGTTCGGCGCGGCGACCGCAACACCGTTCTGCTCGGCGCGACCGGCACCGGCAAGAGCGCCACCACGGCGTGGCTGATCGAGCGGCTGCAACGCCCCACCCTGGTGCTCGCCCCGAACAAGACGCTCTGCGCGCAGCTGGCCAAGGAGTTCAGCGAGCTGCTGCCGCACAACGCTGTCGAATACTTCGTCTCGTACTACGACTACTACCAGCCCGAGGCGTACATTCCGCAGACCGACACCTACATCGAGAAGGACTCCTCGATCAACGAGGAGGTGGAGCGGCTGCGGCACTCGGCGACGATGTCGCTGCTCACCCGCCGCGACGTGATCGTGGTGGCGACCGTCTCGGCTATCTACGGCCTGGGCACTCCGGAGGAGTACCTCAACCGGGCGGTGAAGATGCAGGTCGGGCAGGAGCTCGACCGTGACCAGTTGCTGCGCCGGCTGGTCGACATCCAGTACACCCGCAACGACATGGCCTTCCAGCGGGGCACCTTCCGGGTCCGCGGCGACACGCTGGAGATCATCCCGGCGTACGAGGAGCTGGCGATCCGGATCGAGCTGTTCGGTGACGAGGTGGAGAAGCTCTACTACCTCAACCCGTTGACCGGTGACGTGGTCCGCGAGGTCGACCAGCTGGTGATCTTCCCGGCCACCCACTACGCGGCCGGACCGGAGCGGATGGAACGGGCGATCCGTGACATCGAGGTGGAGTTGGCCGAGCGGCTCGCCGAGCTGGAGCGGCAGGGCAAGCTGCTGGAGGCGCAGCGGCTGCGGATGCGCACCACCTACGACATCGAGATGATGCGGCAGGTGGGCTTCTGCTCCGGCATCGAGAACTACTCGATGCACATGGACGGGCGGCTGCCCGGCAGCCCGCCGCACGCCCTGCTCGACTACTTCCCCGACGACTTCCTCACTGTGGTCGATGAGTCGCACGTGACGATCCCGCAGATCGGCGGCATGTACGAGGGCGACGCGTCGCGCAAGCGGATGCTCATCGACCACGGCTTCCGGCTGCCCAGCGCGGCCGACAACCGGCCCCTGCGTTTCGACGAGTTCCTGGAGCGGGTCGGCCAGATGGTCTACCTCTCCGCGACCCCCGGCACCTGGGAGATGGAGCAGGCCCAGGGCGAGTTCGTCGAGCAGGTGATCCGACCCACCGGTCTGGTCGACCCGGAGGTCGTGATCAAGCCGACCAAGGGCCAGATCGACGACCTGATGCACGAGATCAAGCTGCGGACCGACCGGGACGAGCGGGTGCTGGTCACCACGCTGACCAAGAAGATGGCCGAGGACCTGTCCGACTACCTCCTGGAGAACGGCATCCGGGTGCGTTACCTGCACTCGGAGGTCGACACGTTGCGCCGGGTGGAGCTGCTGCGCGAGCTGCGCAAGGGCGACTACGACGTGCTCGTCGGCATCAACCTGCTCCGCGAAGGTCTGGACCTGCCCGAGGTGTCGTTGGTGGCGATTCTCGACGCCGACAAGGAGGGCTTCCTGCGCAGCGGCCGGTCGCTGATCCAGACCATCGGGCGGGCCGCCCGTAACGTCTCCGGCCAGGTGCACATGTACGCCGACAAGATCACCCCGTCGATGGCGGCGGCGATCGACGAGACCGATCGGCGTCGGGCCAAGCAGATCGCTCACAACGAGGCGCACGGCATCAGCCCGGAGCCGCTGCGTAAGAAGATCCACGACATCCTGGACGACATCTACCGCGAGGCGGAGGACACCGAGAATTCCCGGGTCGGGGGAGCGGTGCGTCAGCTTTCCCGCGGCAAGGCGCCGGTCAAGGAGACCCGCAGCCGGAGCCGGTCCTCCGCGACCACCACCTCACGGGAGGGGATGGCCCGCGCGGACCTCGCCCAGCTCATTCAGGAGCTCAACGACCAGATGTTGGCCGCCGCCCGCGAGCTTCAGTTCGAGTTGGCGGCCCGGATCCGTGACGAGGTCTCCGACCTGAAGAAGGAGCTGCGCGGCATGGACGCCGCCGGCGTGAAGTGACGGTCATCGGGTCGGCTCCGCCCAGCGCACCGCTCGGGCCCGGCCGGCCGGGGCACGCGAAGGGCGGGCGCTGTTGACGGCGGTGGCACCGGTCGGCGAGATGGTCCTCGGGCTGCCCGACGCCCGCCTGCGTCCGTTCGTCGACAGGTACGTGGGCTACCGGGAACGGGCGGACGTGCCACTGGTCCGCCGGGAGTCGGCGGGCGTCTTCGTGGTGCTGATCCTGGGCTGGGGCGCTCCGCTGGACGTGACCGACCCGCGTGACGCGCAGCGGGGCGTCACCGCTGTCGACTCGTTCGTGGCCGGCACCTTCGACAGGTGGTGCACCACTCGCACCGTGGGCGTGGGGGAGGGCGTCGAGTTGCTGCTCGCCCCCCTCACCGCCCGCCGGCTTCTCGGTCTTCCCCTGAGTGAGCTGACCAATCGGGCCGTCGGCGTCGGGCAGCTCCCGGGCCGTTGGCTGGATCGGCTGCGTGGCCGGCTCGCCGAGGCCCCTGGCTGGTCGGCGCGGTTCGACCTGCTCGACCGGGTGCTCGCCGCCCGGCTGGCGGCGTCCCCGCCGGTGGACCCGCGGCTCGAATGGGCGTGGCGGTGGCTGACCGCCAGTGGTGGGCGGGGGAGCGTCGGTGTGCTCGCCGACGAGTTGGGCTGGAGTCGCCGCCACCTCGCGTCCCGGTTCCGGCAGGAGGTCGGGCTGCCGCCCAAGATGGCCGCCCGGCTGCTGCGTTTTCAGCAGGCCCACGCCGCGTCGACGCAGGCCGGCGAGGTCGGGAGGGGAGCCGACTGGGCCGCCGTGGCGGCGGGCTGCGGCTACTACGACCAGTCCCACCTGATCCGCGACTTCCACGAGTTCGCGGGGGCCACGCCGGCCGCGCTTCTCGCTGCCCGCTGACGACGGCCGGCCGGGGCCGGGTCGGCGACCCGCCGAGGTCACATTCGTCCAATCCGGGGCCGCGCCGCCGGCCGCAGAATCGGGTCATGCGAACCATCTATCCGATCTTCCGTTATCCCGATCCTCGCGCCGCGATCGACTGGCTCGGTGCCGCCTTCGGTTTCCAGGTGCATGCCGTGCACGAGACGCCGGACGGTACTGTCGCGCACGCCGAGCTGGTCCTCGACACCGGCATGATCATGCTGGGTGGTCGGGCCGACGCCCGGCCCCGGCCGGCCGACGACGACTGGTCGGTCTACGTGTCCGTGCCGGACGTCGACGCCCACTGCGCCCAGGCCCGGGTGGCCGGTGCCGAGATCATCCGCGAGCCGTTCGACACCGACTACGGCTCCCGTGACTACGCAGCCCGCGATCTGGCCGGCAACGTCTGGTCCTTCGGCACCTACCGACCCTGAGTCCGGCCACGCCAGCCGGGGACGGCCGGCCCGCCGGGATCAGCCTTCGCGGCCTGAAGCCGCACTGACCTGCGGAAACGGTGTGTTCGAGCTGACCCGGCCGGCCGACGGTGTCGAATGCCCTGATTGCGGTGCGCGAGCGAGCTATTGCACTGGGTGATCGTCCTGCGTAGTCTCCCTCGGTGGGGAGGCCGGGATGCCGCTGCCAACAAGTCCTGTCATTCGACGTGCACGTCTCGGCGCAGAGCTGCGCCAACTCCGTCGGCGCGAGTCGCTGACCCTGGAGCAGGTCTGCGACCGGCTGGGCTGGGCCTCGACGTCGAAGCTGTCCCGCATCGAGCTGGGCCAGAGTCGCCCTGACCTCGCCGACGTGCTCGATCTGCTGGATGTCTACAAGGTGCCCACGCCCGCCCGGGAGGCGCTGATCGTCATCGCCCGGGACGCGGCCACCAGTCGAGGCTGGTGGAAGACGCTGGGCGAGATGAGCGAACGGCAGCGCACCTACGCCGAGTTGGAGGCGGGCGCCGCCGACATCGTCGAGTACCAGCCGTCGGTGGTGCCGGGGCTGCTCCAGACGCCCGCGTACGCCCGGGTGTTGGTCGCGGCCGGCGCCCAGCTCACGCCGGAGGTCGATGTGGAGGCCGAGGTGCGCGCGAGGGCACTGCGGCAGGAGGTGCTGCGGCGGGCCTACCCGCCGCGCTACACGGCGGTGCTCGCCGAGGCCGTCTGCGACCCGGGTGACCTGCCGGTGGCGGTCTGGCGTGAACAGCTGCGTCATCTGGTCGCGGTGACCGGCCTGTCCCACGTCACGGTGCGGCTGTTGCCACGCGGAGCGGCCGGTGACGGGCTGCATCCGCTCACACCGTATTCCTGCTACGCCTTTCCCGACCCGGCGGACCCGCGCACCGTCATGCTCGAGGCGTTGACCACCGATGTCCGGTTGGCCACGGTGATCGACGTCGACCGCTACGAGCGGATGACCGCGGCGCTGCTGGCCGCGGCGCTGTCAGCGGAGGAGACGGTCACAGCGCTGGCCCGCCGCGTCGGCGAGTGACGGTTGACCGGTGCCCGATGGTGACGCGCCGCGCGGCCACCGGGCCCGGCGCCCCCGAGCCCGTCGGGACCGGCGGCCGGCGCGTGCGCCCGGCACGATAACCGTGGGGTACGACAGCTCGGCTCAGGCCGGTACGTCGAGGAAGTGTTCGACAATGGGCGGTCCCGCGAAGTGCGGCCCGATCAGCGCCCGCCACGTGTCGAACCGTTCGGTGGCCCGGAAGTTCTTCTCGTGCGCCTCGACCGAGTCCCATTCGACGAGCAGCACGAAGCGGGCCGGTGACTCGATTCCTCGGGTCATTCGCACGGACCGGCAGCCGGTCGCACCGGCGAGCACCGGGTGACCCTCGGCGTACGCGGCGGCGAACGCGTCCTCGTGTCCGGGTAGTACGTCGATCAGCGCGACCTCAAGCACCATGTCGGACAGCCTCCCACGGCGGTCGGGGCAGTCGGTGTCGCGGGTCTGTGCCGGACCACTGCCTGGACCCCTCTCGGCTCGGCGGAGGACGTTGACACGGACCCTAGGGTGGCTTCGTGATCATCGACTGGCTCACCGGCACCGCGTTTCGGGTGGCCGGGACGGGCACCACCTGGGCGGAGCTGCTGGGGTTCGTTACCGGCGTGCTCAACGTGTGGCTGGTGGCCCGACAGAAGATCGCCAACTGGCCGATCGGCATCGCCAACGTGCTGCTGCTCATGGTGCTGTTCTGGACCGCCGGGCTGTACGCCGACGCGGGACTTCAGGTCGTCTACGTCGCGCTCGGCTGCTACGGCTGGTGGTACTGGCTGTTCGGGGGTGAGCGGCGCACCCGGCTCACTGTCAGCCGGACGGGGCGGCGGGAGTGGCTGGCGCTGGCCGCCGCCGGGCTGCTGCTCACCGGCGCGCTCTGGGTGCTGCTGGACCGGGCCACCGACTCGACAGTGCCGCTGCCGGACGCGTTGACCACGACGCTCTCCCTGCTGGCCACGTACGGGCAGACCCGCAAGCGGGTGGAGAGTTGGTGGCTCTGGATCGCCGCCGACCTGATCTACATCCCGTTGTACGCGTACAAGGGGCTGCACCTGACGGCAGTGCTCTACCTGGTCTTCCTCGCCCTGTGCGTACTCGGGTTGCGCGCCTGGCGCGCCGACCTGCGTCGGGCCGACCTGCCGAGCGCGGTCCCGCCCGGCCCGGCCCCGGTCACCGCGTGAACGCCGAGACATCCGGCCGTGCGCCGGCGCCACGCGGGTCGGCGCGTCCGGCCGCCGCGGAGTTCGGGCACGGGATGGTGGTGGGCAAGTTCTATCCGCCGCACGCCGGGCACCACGCGCTGATCCGGGCCGCCGCCGCCCGCTGCGCCGAGGTGACAGTCGTCGTGGCGCCCTCGCGTCGAGAGTCCGTTCCGCTTCCGCTGCGCCTCGACTGGCTGCGCGAGGTGCACGCGGACACGCCGTGGGTCCGTTTCGTCGGCCGGTACGACGACCACCCGGTGGACTACGCCGATCCGGCGGTCTGGGACGCGCACTGCGCGGTGTTCCGCGAGGCGGTCGGGCCGGGGTCGGTGGACGCGGTCTTCTCCTCCGAGGCGTACGGGGCCGAGTTGGCGCGCCGCTTCGACGCCGTACCCGTGTCGGTGGATCCGGATCGGCGGACCGTGCCGGTGTCCGGGACGGCGGTGCGCGCGGACCCGGCGGGTCACTGGCGGTGGCTGAGCCCGCCGGTGCGGGAGTGGTTCGTCCGGCGGGTGGTGGTGGTCGGGGCCGAGTCGACCGGGACCACGACGATGGCGGCGGCGCTCGCCGGGCACTACGGCACGTCCTGGGTGCCGGAGTACGGGCGGGAGTTGACAGCTCGCAAGCTGGCCCGGTTGCGGGACCGAACGCCGGAGGCGACCGTCTTCGACGTCGCCTGGGATCGGGACGACTTCCGCGCTGTGGTCCGCGAGCAGCAGGCGGCCGAGGACGCGGCGGCCCGGACGAGCGGGCCGTTGCTGGTCTGCGACACCGACGCGCGGGCGACGGCGGTGTGGGAGGAGCGCTACCTCGGCAGTGCGTCGGAGGAGGTACGGGCGGCGGCGCGTCGGCCGTCGCTGTATCTGCTGACCGACCACCGGGGGGTGCCGTTCACCGATGACGGGCTGCGCGACGGTGAGCACCTGCGGGCCTGGATGACCGAGCGCTTCCGGGCCGAGCTGGCCGGGTGCGGGGTGCCGGTGGTGGAGTTGTCCGGGTCGCACGCCGATCGGTTGGCCCGGGCGGTGCGGGCCTGCGACGACCTGCTCGCCGCCGGGTGGTCGCTCGTCGACCCGATCGCCGCACCAGACGTGCACTAGCCTCCTAGGAAGGCGTAGGGGGTGTGGCGCGTCGAGCGGTGTCCAGCGCCACGGGGTGCCCGGGGTGTGATCACGGGGCGTGGTGGGCAACAATGGTCACCGAGGAGGGGAGTATTCCCCCGCAACGGAGTCGTCAGCACGGTCGATCGCCGGAACCACGGTGCCCGACCCGGCCCCGTAGGTCGCCGCCCCTCTCCGGGGCGACGGCGGAAGAGACCTCCGACAGTCACCAGAGTGAGCGACAGCGGCACGCCGGCTCCCGCAGGGGCGTACGGTGTGCCCGACGCCGCGTGTCTGCCGGAGGAATGAACGTTGGACGTGTCCGGATTGGTGTGGGCGGGAACGCTTGTCGCACTGACTGCGGTCCTGCTCGTCGACCTGTTGATCATTGGTCGGCGCCCGCACGAGCCGAGTGTGCGGGAGTCGAGCCTCTGGGTCGGCTTCTACGTCGGTCTCGCCCTGCTCTTCGGTGTGGGTGTGTGGCTGACCTCTGGGGCCAGCGCGGCCGGCCAGTTCTACACCGGCTGGCTCACCGAGTACAGCCTCTCGGTGGACAACCTCTTCGTCTTCGTGATCATCATGGCCCGCTTCGGGGTGCCTCGGCAGTACCAGCAGAAGGTGCTGCTCGTCGGCATCGTGCTGGCGCTGGTGATGCGCGGCGGGTTCATCGCCGCGGGTGCGGCGCTGATCACTCAGTTCTCCTGGGTCTTCTACATCTTCGGCGCGTTCCTGATCTACACCGCGGTGAACCTGGCCCGGCAGGGTGAGCCGGACGAGGACGAGTTCTCCGAGAACGTGCTGATCCGGTGGAGCCGCAAGGCGCTGCCGATCTCGAAGGACTACGACGGGGCGAAGCTCACCACCCACGTTGCCGGCAAGCGGCTGTTCACCCCGATGCTGATCGTGATGATCGCGATCGGCACCACCGACCTGATCTTCGCGTTGGACTCGATCCCGGCGATCTTCGGCATCACCCAGGAGCCGTACCTGGTCTTCACCGCGAACGTCTTCGCGCTGATGGGCCTCCGGCAGCTCTACTTCCTGCTCGGTGGCCTGCTGGACCGGCTGATCTACCTGAGCTACGGCCTGGCCGTGGTGCTCGGGTTCATCGGGGTCAAGCTGGTGCTGGAGGCACTGGCCGACAACAAACTGCCGTTCATCAACGGTGGCGAGCACGTCGGCTGGGCGCCGCACATCCCGATCTGGTTGTCGCTGCTGGTCATCATCGGCACCCTGGGCGTCGCCACCGCCGCCAGCCTGATCAAGTCCTCCCGGGACCGGCGTCGCGAGTTGGCCGACGCCCGACACTGATCCGTCACCGGCCGGGTGCGCACACGCGCCCGGCCGGTAACCGGTCAGACCCGGTGCGCGCCCACCAGCGTGGCGGTCCGGTCGGCCTGCAGTTCCTCTTCGATGACCCGCCGCCGCCGGTAGCAGGCGTGCAGCATCCGGCGCTGGCCGCCGTCGCCGGGGGCTGCGGTGACGATGCCGATGTGGTGGATCTTGCGGCCTGGTCGGGCGAAGAAGTAGAGATCGCCGGGGCGTTCCGCGCCCAACGACAGCGGGGTGGTGGCCACTGCCTGATCGTCGGCGTCGCGGGGCAGCAGCACCCCGAACCGCCGCCAGGCCAGATGCACCAGCCCCGAGCAGTCGATGCCGTGGGCGGAGAGACCGCCCCAGATGTAGACGACGTCCAGCAGGCGCTGTGCCACGGCGAGCGCCTGCGCGGCGGCCGGTGACACGGCCGCCGACGGGACCAGGTGGCGGTCGGGCAGCCAGAGCGGGGTGACCCGGCCGGGGACGTGCACAGGCCGCCACTCGTCGAGCGCGGGGCCGGCCGGGACGAGCCGGGTGCCGACGACGACGCCGGGCAGCACCACCGGCCCGTTCGGGGCGGCGTGCAGCCCGGTGACAGTGGCGTCCACCACCAGCGGGTGGTCGATGCTGGTGTGGGCCGGGTCGAGGACGGCCAACTGCTCGGCGGGGAGCCAGCCCGGGTAGCCGCGGGGGTCCAGCTTGGCGGCTGGTTGTTCGACGGCGACGACCCGGGCCCAGCCGTCCGGGCGTAGCTCGCTGACGAGGACCCGTTCGCCGAGCAGGAGTTGGCTCAGCACGCAGTCACCGACCTGCTGGTCGGTGTCCATTCCCGAGACCCAGGTCGGGATGTCGGCACCGGCGGTCAGCGCCGGACGGTCGACTGGGCGGACTGCCTCGGGAGAGGTCCACAGCGTCGCCACGGCGACCCGGACGACGGCCTCGCGGCCCGGTCGCAGCTCCACGTCAACCCCCAGATCGTGTCGGCTGTCCAGGGGAACCCTATGAAAGAAACCGACGGTCATCAACCACGAGCTTGCACTTTTGCTTCAGCGAGGCCGGAGATGCCCAGGCCAGGGGCGTCCGGCAGCACCACTGTCGCCCCGTCGTAGCGAATGCCGCCCTGCACCGGTGACCAGGCCAGCCACCAGGCGGCGTCCAGGTCGGGGACCGCTGTGGTGCCGTACGCGGCGACCAGACTCGCGGCTGCCCCGATGCCGACCTGGCTCTCCATCATCGAGCCGACCACAGTGCCGAGCCCGTGCGCGGTGGCCAGGTCGAGGAGGGTGCGGGCCGGATGCAGTCCACCGCACTTGGCCAGCTTGACGTTGACCAGGTCGGCCGCCCGGCGGCGGATCACCTCCACCAGGTCACGGATCCCGAAGACCGCCTCGTCGGCCAGGATCGGCACGGACACCCGGTCGCTGACCCAGGCCAGCCCGTCCAGGTCCCAGCGGGCCACCGGCTGCTCGACCAACTCCACGTCGAGCCCGGCGTCCTCGATGCCGCGGATCACCCGGACCGCCTCCCGGGGCGTCCAGCCCTGGTTGGCGTCCAGCCGGATCCGGGTGCCGGGGCCGACGGCCGCCCGTACCGCGCGCACCCGGTCCAGGTCACCGGCCGCGTCGGTGCCCACCTTCAACTTGAGCACGCCGAAGCCGTCGGCCTGCCGCTGCCGTGCGGCGGTCGCCAGGTCCACCGCGTCGCCCGCGGCGAGGGTGACGTCCGTCGGGACCCGCAGCGTGGTGCCCCCGAGCAACCGCACCAGGGGTACGCCAAGCCGCCGCGCGGCGAGGTCGTGCAGGGCGACGTCCACCGCCGCCTTCGCGGCCTCGTTGCCGACCACGGCGCGTTGTACCTCGGCGCAACGGGTCACCAGGTCGTCCGGGTCACGGCCGATCAGCTGTGGGCCGAGCAACTCGCGGACGCACGCCTGCGCGCCGGCGACCGACGCGCCGGTGACCTGCCAGACCTGGGGCGCCTCACCGAAGCCGGACCGGCCGTCGCTGTCGACGAGTTCGACGACCAGGGTGTCCACTGTGGTGGTACGGCGCAGCGCGGTGACGAACGGGGTGTGTAAGGGGGCGGAAACCCGGTGGGTGCGTACCGCCGAGATCGTCATGTGAGGCACCCTATACAAAGGTTCACGATGGGAGGGGAGACCGGATGACCGGGCAGGGCTGGGAGCTGGTGGGTGCACCGAACGCGCGTGACCTGGGCGGGCTCGTCGGCGCGGACGGGCGGCGGGTCCGGGTCGGCCAGTTGATCCGTACTCCGGCGCTGGGTCGGCTGACCGACGAGGACCTACCGGTGCTGGCGAAGCTGGGGCCGGCGTGCGTGGTGGATCTGCGCGACGCCTCGGAGATCGCTGTCGCGCCGGAGGACCGGTTCGCCGGTGAGCCACGGGTGGTGCGCCTGCCGGTGCACGACGCGGAGCACCCGGTCTTCACCTACGTCTCGGCGGTGCTGCTCGGTCACGACCTGGACGCGTACGCGGAGCTGGCCCGGCAGGGCACGGCGGGGGCGATGGCGGCGATCTACCGCTGGTTCGTGACCGGTGAGTCGGCGCGGGTGGGCTTCGCCGAGGCGGTGCGGCTGGCGTCCCGGCCGGAGAATCTGCCGCTGCTGTACCACTGCTCCGCTGGCAAGGACCGCACCGGTTGGCTGACAGTCATCCTGTTGACGGCGCTCGGGGTGGACGAGGCGGCTATTCGCGCCGACTACCTGCGCAACAACGAGCTGACCGACAGCCTGCGGGCCGTGATCGTCGAGGCGATGCGTCGGCGGAATCCCGAATTGGACGTCGACGCGGTGGTGCCGGTGCTGGAGGTCCGCGCCGAGTATCTCGACGCCGGTTACGCCGAGGTGCGTCGGATGCACGGCTCGTTCGACGCGTACCTGCGCGACGGGCTGGGGCTCACCGACGGCGACCTCAGGGCGTTGCGGGCGCAGTTGCTGGAGTGACAGGTGCGTCGGTGGGTGGGCCGGTGTGGGCGGCGCGGCCGGTGACGATCAGTGCCTGGCCGGCGGCGTAGGTCGCCATGACGAGCACCGGCGCGCCGGGTGGCTGGGCCACCTCGGCCACCCCGGCGGCGATCAGCAGGTCGGAGCCGAGGAAGAGCGCGGCGCCGAGACCGACCCGCCAGCCCTGGGTGGCTGCGGTGCTCGCCATGGCGGCGAGCGCGATCGCGTAGCCGGCCACCGGTAGGGCCAGCCCGACGTCGGTCAGCCCCGCCCACATCCAGGTGAGCGCGACGACGGTCAGTACCGCGTACCCCAGGGGGACGGCGACAAGCGGCGTGCGGCGCAGCGCTGTCGCGGCGCCGTGTCGGGTGAAGGCCGCGAGGTAGCAGAGGTGCGTGCCGAGGAAGCAGGCCATGCCGGCGAGGAACCAGCCGGTGCCGTCGATCATCAGGGCGACGTCGCCGCCGGTGGCGAAGGCCAGCGCGGCGAGCAACAACCGGTCCGGTCGGGCCGCGCGTTCGGCGCTGACCCGCCAGAGGTACGCGGCCAGCAGCGGCATCAGCAGCGGCTTGGTCAGGAGGAAGGCCAGGCCGCCGCCGGTGGCGTTGGCCAGCAGGTTCGCGGCCGTCACGACGAGGAAGGCGATCAGCACGGTGCGACTGCGGGGCATCGGCGGCTCCGGGGTGGGGTGCGAGCAGCGTAGCCGCAGTCGGCGGCGCTGGCCTCGCGGCCGGGGCTGTCGGGTCAGAGCTGGTGGCGGGCGGCCCAGACCCGCGCCGAGATGTGGGCGAGCAGCAGGCAGGCGTCGTCCTCGACCTGGTCGTCGCCTCCGGCCAGGTCGGTGGTGGTGCAGACGGCGATCAGGTACGGCGGGGCGTCGTCGGGCAGTACCAGGCCGGCGCCGTGGCGGACGCCGCGTACCCAACCGTTCTTGTGCGCGATGCGGGTGCCCTTGGGCAGGCCGGCGGCGAGGTCCTCGCGGTGTTCCTGGGCGAGCAGGACGTCCAGCATGGTGGCGCAGGCGGCCGGTGAGGCGATGGGGCCGGCTGTGGTGGCCCCGGTGGCCAGGGCGCCGAGCAGGGCGGCCAGGTCGGCGGCGGTGACCGTGTTGGTGATGCCGGCCTCGCGGGCGGCGAAGTCCTCGATGCCGCGGCCGGTGACGCTGTTGCGGGCACCGGCGAGCGCCCAGACCTCGGCGACCGCGGGCAGCCCGACGTGGCCGAGGACGAGGTTCGTGGCGAGGTTGCTGGAGCGCACGATCATGCGGTCGGCCAGCCACCGCAGCGTCGCGGTGCCGCCGATGCGATCCCAGACCGCGTCGTCGTTGTCGTAGGGCTGCGCGTTGGCGAAGCGGGGTGCGCCGGGCTGGGCGGAGTCGAAGTCGTTGACGACCGGGACCGGGGCGTCCAGGTCCAGGGTGCCGGCCTCGGCGGCGCGGTGCAGCGCGGCGAGCACCGCCACCTTCATGGTGCTCGCGGCGTAGTGGCCGGCGTCCGCGTGGCGGGTCCAGGTCGGCGGGGCGTCGAGTCGCCCGACGTACGCGGAGACGGTGCCGGGCACCCGGTCCAGGTGGGCGTCGAGATCATCCCAGGTCATGCCGGTGACCGTAGCGGATCAAGTAGGGGTGGGCTCGCGTAGCCGTCTGGGGAAAGACGACGGGCGCGTCGGCCGCAAGCGGCCGACGCGCCCGTCGTCGGGTGCTGGTGGGTCAGCCGGCGTGCTTGCGGCGGGCGGTGGCCCGGCCCCGCAGCTGCTGGTCGAGCACCACCTTGCGGATGCGCACCGTGGCCGGGGTGACCTCGACGCACTCGTCCTCGCGGCAGAACTCCAGCGCCTGCTCCAGGGTGAGCTTGCGCGGCGGGACCAGCTTCTCGGTCTCGTCGGAGGTCGACTGCCGCATGTTGGTGAGCTTCTTCTCCTTGGTGATGTTGACGTCCATGTCGTCGGAGCGGGAGTTCTCCCCGACGATCATGCCCTCGTACACCTCGGTGGTCGGCTCGACGAAGAGCTGACCGCGCTCCTGCAGGTTGGTCATCGCGAAGGCGGTGACCGCGCCGGCCCGGTCGGCGACCAGCGAACCGTTGTTACGGGTCCGCAGCTCACCGAACCACGGCTCGTACGACTCGAAGACGTGGTGCAGGATGCCGGTGCCCCGGGTGTCGGTGAGGAACTCGGTGCGGAAGCCGATCAGGCCGCGCGCCGGCACCAGCCACTCCATCCGGATCCAGCCGGTGCCGTGGTTGACCAGCTGCTCCATCCGGCCCTTGCGGGTGGCGAGGAGCTGGGTGATCGCTCCCAGGTATTCCTCCGGGGCGTCGATGGTCAGCCGCTCGACCGGCTCGCAGGTCTTGCCGTCGATGACCCGGGTGACCACCTGCGGCTTGCCGACGGTCAGCTCGTAGCTCTCCCGACGCATCTGCTCGACCAGGATGGCCAGCGCCAGCTCGCCGCGGCCCTGCACCTCCCAGGCGTCCGGCCGCTCGGTGGGCAGCACCCGCAGGGACACGTTGCCGATCAGCTCCTTGTCGAGCCGGTCCTTGACCATCCGCGCGGTGACCTTGGAGCCCTTGAGCCGGCCGACAAGCGGCGAGGTGTTGGTGCCGATGGTCATCGAGATGGCCGGCTCGTCGACGGTGATCAGCGGCAGCGCGACAGGGTTCTCGACGTCGGCGAGGGTCTCACCGATCATGATCTCCGGGATGCCGGCGACGGCGATGATGTCGCCCGGGCCGGCGGTCTCGGCCGAGGTGCGCTCCAGGCCCTCGGTCATCAGCATCTCGGAGATGCGGACCCGCTGGGTGCTGCCGTCGGTGCGGCACCAGGCCACCGTCTGACCCTTGTTGATGGTGCCCTGGCGGACCCGGCACAGCGCGAGCCGGCCGAGGAACGGCGAGGCGTCCAGGTTGGTGACGTGGGCCTGCAACGGCGCGCCGTCCTCGTACGAGGGTGCCGGGATGGTGTCCAGCAGGGTGCGGAACAGCGGCTCCAGGGAGGTGCTGTCGTCGGGCACCGAGCCGTCGGCGGGCTGGGTCAGCGAGGCGACACCGTCGCGGGCGCAGGCGTAGACGATCGGGAAGTCGATCTGCTCCTCGTCGGCGTCCAGGTCGAGGAAGAGCTCGTAGGTGTCGTCCACGACCTCCTTGATCCGGGCGTCCGGACGGTCCACCTTGTTGATCACCAGGATGATCGGCATCCGGGCCCGCAGCGCCTTACGCAGCACGAAGCGGGTCTGCGGCAGCGGGCCCTCGCTGGCGTCGACGAGCAGCACCACACCGTCGACCATGGTCAGGCCGCGCTCCACCTCGCCGCCGAAGTCGGCGTGGCCGGGGGTGTCGATGATGTTGATGGTGACCGGGTCGGAGCCGTCCGCCGGCAGGTAACGCACGCCGGTGTTCTTGGCCAGGATCGTGATGCCCTTTTCCCGCTCCAGGTCACCGGAGTCCATCACCCGCTCGGTGTTCTCGCCGCGTGCGCCGTACGCGCCGGCCTGCCGCAACATGGCGTCGACCAGGGTGGTCTTGCCGTGGTCGACGTGAGCGATGATGGCGACGTTGCGGAGGTCGGTGCGAAGCTGCATACCCTCTATCCTTCCGCCTGCGCTCGCGCAGGCTGCGTCGGGGTCACCCCCAGGTGCCCCTGATCTATGGTGAAACCGCTGTGCCGGTGGTTCTCCCGGCTGGCATGCTGGCACCCGTGTCCCGGGGGCCTGAGTGCACGACCTGCTGACCTGGGTGCAGGGTCTGCCCACCCTGTGGATCTACCTGGTCGCCGCGCTGATCGTGGCGGGCGAGACCGCGGTGATCTTCGGCCTGCTCGTGCCGGGTGAGGCTACCCTGCTGCTCGTCGGCTTCCTCACCTACAACGGTACCTTGCGGCTCGGGCCGGCGTTGCTCGCGATGATCGTCGCGGCGGTTCTCGGCGATGGGCTGGCCTTTCGTGCCGGGCGGCGGTACGGCTCCCGGCTGCGCGCCGGGCTGGGTCACCGGGTCGGGCCGCAGCGGTGGGCCCGGGCCGACGCCATGCTCGCCCGCCTCGGTGGGCGGGGGGTGTTCGCCGCCCGATGGGTGGCTTTCGCCAGGACCCTGGTGCCCCGGTTGGCCGGTGCGGCCGGCATGCCGTACCGGCGGTTCGCCCTCTGGAACCTGGCCGGAGTGGTGACCTGGGTGGGCGGCTCGGTGCTGCTCGGTCACCTCGCCGGTGAGTCGTACGACACGGTCTCCCGGCTTCTCGGCCGGGCCACCGGGGTGGCGTTCCTGCTGTTGGCCGGCCTGGTGGGTGTGGTGCTCGTGGGCCGGTGGCTGGGCCGTAACCCCGACCCGGTGCGGGCGCTGCTGTCCCGGGCCGGCGCGCTGCCGCCGGTGCGGTGGCTCACCGCCCGCTACGGGGTGCTGTTCTTCCTGGTGACCATGCGGATCGGCCCGGCCTGGACGCTGCTGCTCAATCTGGCCGCCGGGCTGCTGCTGCTGTTCGCCGCCGGGCTCGCCATCGCCGGTCTGCTCGCGGTGGCGGTCCGCAACAGCGGGCTGGCCGCGCTGGACGGCGCCATCGCGGGGTGGTTCGCCGCCCGGCGTACCCCGGACGCCGCCGACGCCACACTGGTAGTGGTGTCGGTGGTACGTGGGTGGGTGCTGATCCTGTTGGTGGCCCTGGTGGCGGCGGTGCTGGCGTGGCGCAACCGACCCTGGCGGGCCGACCTGCTCAGCGTCGTCGGCACTGTGGGCGCGTTCGTGCCGCTGGTGGTGCTGGCCGTGGTGGCCGAACTGACCGGCCCGAACGGGACCGCCCCGGGCGGCGGTGAGGTGGCTCCGCTCTCCACCCAGAACGCCGTGGTCGCGGCGAGCTTCTGCACCCTGGCGTGGCTGGTGTCGCGCGGCGCCCACTGGCCGGTGGCGGTGGCCGCCTGGACCGCCGCGGCGGCGGGGGTGCTCGGGATCGGCGGCGCGCGGCTCTACCTCGGACTGGACACGGCGAGCGGAACGGCCGCGGCGGTGCTGCTCGGTGTGCTCTGGACTGTGGTGTTCATGGTCGCCTGGGCGACTCGGGACCGGGCGGTGGGCAATGGTCAGCCCCCGGTGGACGAGGCCCCCCAGCGGCCGTCGCAGGGGCAACGCCGCCCGGTCGAACCTTGTTAGGGTGCGGCGACAATCACATCGGGGAGGCAACGGCATGGTTCGACGCACCGATCGGCTGGGCGCCGCAGTGCTCGCCGGGCTTCTGCTGGCGAGCGCGCTGGTCGGCTGCGCCGCCAAGGGGGAGAGCCCATCGGGCCTGGCCGCGCCGGCCGCCGTCACCGACGGGCCGACCGATGCCCCGTCCGACGAGGTCAGCGGGGAGCCGAGCCCGTCGGTGAGCGCCGTGGAGTCGATGGGTTCCGCGCCGAGTCGGAGCGCGACCCCGAAGCCGAAGACGACGAAGAAGCCGACCCGGGCGGCGCCGAAGCCGCGCCCGACGCCGAAGCCACCCACCGAGACCGAGGTTCCGCCGGCGCCGCCGAAGCCGGCGCCGAGTTCCTGCAAGCCGACCTACAAGGGCAGCCAGGCGAGCCGGTCCGAGGTGAAGGCGGCGCTGACCGATGCGGCCAACCGCACCTACTGGCCGGTGTCGGCGCCGGACATCACGATCCCGCTCAACCTGCTCAAAGCCACCGCGTGGCAGGAGAGCGGCTGGCAGTCCAACATCTACGCCTGCGACGGTGGGGTCGGGCTGTTGCAGGTGATGCCGGCCACCGCGACCTGGATGAACCAGCGGTTCGAGAAGAGCTACAAGATCGACGACTACCAGGACAACGCCTACCTCGGCGCCACCTACCTGGCCTGGGCGACGAAGTACATCGGTGACATGTACTTCGAGTCCGACTTCCGGCTCGACCCGGCACTGTGCACCAGCGAGCTGAATTCCTGCCTGCTCAACGCCGTCATCGCCGCGTACAACTTCGGGCACGGCGCGGTGGCTCAGGAGGGGAAGCCGCTGGCCATCCCCAACCCGTCGTACGTGCGCAACGTGCGGGCGCTGATGAGCGAGTGCGTCTGCCTGGCGTACTGACCTCGACGGGGCCCGTGGCGGATCCGCCACGGGCCCCGTCGAGTCGGTCAGTCGTGCGCGGCGACCGGCTCGGGTGAGCGCGGGGTGACCTGCGCCGGGTCGCCTGTGATGCGGCCGGGCCACCAGAAGCGGTCGCCGAGCAGGAACGCCAGCGCCGGCACCAGGACCGTACGGACCAGCAGGGTGTCGAGCAGGACACCGATGCAGACGATGATCCCGATCTGGGTCAGGGTGATCAGCGGGAGCACGCCGAGCACGGCGAAGACCGCGGCGAGCAGCACTCCGGCGCTGGTGATCACACCGCCGGTGACCCGCAGGGCGGAGAGCATCCCGGCGCGGGTGCCGGCGTTGCGGGCGTCCTCCCGGGCCCGGGTGACCAGGAAGATGTTGTAGTCCACCCCGAGCGCCACCAGGAACACGAAGGCCAGCAGCAGCACACCGCTGTCCAGGGCTGGGAAGCCCAGCACGTGGTCGAAGAGCAGCCAGGCCGCGCCGAGGCTGGCGAAGTACGACGCGATCACGGTGAGCACCAACAGCAGCGGCGCGAGCAGACCGCGTAGCAGCAGCACGAGCACGGCGCCGACCAGCAGCAGGATGATCGGCAGGATGAGTCGCAGATCCCGGTCGTTGGCCTCGTCGGAGTCGTACGTGGCGGCCACGGAACCACCGACGATCGCCCCGGACGGGGCGTCGAAGCCGGCGGCGGCCGGCGGCGCGGAGTCGGGAACGGCGGCGACCGCCGCCCGTAGCGCCTCGATCGCGCGGTCCGAGGCGGTGGTGCCGGGTTCGGCGTCGAGGACCACGTCGACCTGGGCGACGGCCGCGCCGGCGTCGCCGGGGCGCGCCGAGGCGACACCGGGTACCGCGGTGGCGGCGTCGGTGACCGCCCGCACCGCCGCCGGGGTGGTGATCACGGCGACGGGCTGGGTGCTGCCGGCGGGGAAGGCCCTGGCCAGGGTCTGTGCCCCGGTCACCGCCTCGGGCTCGGCCCGGAACTGTTCGGTCTCGGACAGGCCGGTTCGGATGCCGAGCCCACCCAGTGCCAGGCCGCCGAGCAGCACTGTGGCCAGCGTCGCGACCACCACCGGGCGGCGTTGCACGGCGGCGCCGAGTCGACCCCAGAGCCGACCCTCGCGCACCGGGCCGCCGACCCGGGGTACGAACGGCCAGAACAGGCCGCGACCGAAGAGCACCAGCACGGCGGGGAGCACGAACAGGGCCGAGAGCATGGCGAAGACCACACCGGTGGCGCACGCCACGGCCAGCGCGCGGTTGGTCTCCTGCTCACTGAGCAGCAGGGTGAGGACGCCGAGTACGACGGTGCCGCCGCTGGCGAGGATGGGCTCCGCGGTGCGGCGCAGCGCGGCGCGCATCGCCGCGAACCGGTCCTCCTCGCGGCGCAGCTCCTCCCGGTAGCGGGCGATGAGCAGCAGCGCGTAGTCGGTTGCGGCGCCGAAGACCAGCACGCTGGCGATGCCGGTGACCTGACCCTGCTGGAGGTTGATGCCGACGCCCGGCACGATGACGTCCACCGCGCGCAGGGTGAGCTGCTCGGTGGCGGCGACCACGACCAGCGGCACGATCCACAGGAACGGGCTGCGGTAGGTGATCAGCAGGAGCAGCGCGACCACGGCGGCGGTCACCATGAGCAGTGTGACGTCGGCGCCGTCGAACACCGAGGAGAGGTCGGCGGTGAACGCCGGGGAGCCGGTCACCTGGGCGGTCAGCCCGTCGGGCAGGTCCGCGAGGGTGGCGCGCAGCTGGGTCACCGCGTCGGTGACGACCTCCTGCCCGCCAGCGGTGTCCAGCGGCACGGCGACCAGGGCCACCGCGCCGTCCGGGGAGATCTGGGCGGGGCTGACCTGCCCACCCACCGCGAATCGGCGCAGACCGTCGGCGCGAGCGCCGACGGTCGCCCGGTCGGCCTCGCTCAGCGCGCCGCCGTCACCACGACTGATCACCACGATGGCCGGCTGCACGTCGCTGGAGGGCAGCTGATCCTGGAGACGTTGCACCTGGGTCGACTGCCACTGCGCGGACAGGCCGGTGGCGGAGACCGGCGCCGGGTTGTCCGGCTGGGGTGTGCCGAAGACGGCCGCGCCCACGACGATCGCGGCGGCCACTGTGAGCCAGGCGGCCAGTCGGCCACGAGCGACTCTGGTGAACACAGACATCAGGTGACCTCAAGGTCTTTCGGAAGCCGAGTATCTTGATAGCCGAGATTATCCGGGGCTGTTCTATGCTGCAACCCGAGAGACCGACGACGGGAAGAGCGGCGCGAGGTGGCGACTCACGGCATGTACCGACGGCGCGACACGCGCCGCGAGCAGCTGGTCGCCGAGATCACCAACAACCTCCGGCGGTACGCGGTGGACGCCCAACAGGTCGGCCACGCCTTCGCCAACCTGCACGGCCTCAACCCGACCGACCTGCAGGCGTTGATCGCGGTGATGGACGCCGAACTGCTCGGTGACCCGATCACCCCCGGCCGTCTCGGCGAGCAGCTGAACCTGTCCTCCGGCTCGGTCACGGCCCTGATCGATCGGCTGGAACGGGCCGGACACATCCGCCGCGACCGGGACACCGTCGACCGGCGCAAGGTGCTGCTGCACTACGCCGACCAGGGCGCGGCCCTGGCCATGGAGTTCTTCCGCCCGCTGGGCGCCCGTACCGACACGGTGATGGCCCGCTTCAGCGAGGACGAACTGGAGGTGGTGCACCGGTTCATGGCGGAGATGAGTGAGTCGCTGCGCGGGCACCGCGACGCGGTGCGCGCCGCCCGGCCGGAGTCGCCCCGCCGCCCGACGGGCTGACCGGTGCCGGACCTCGTCACCCGCCTCGCCAGCGCCGCGCTACGCCTGCCACCGACCCGCCCCGGCCCCGTGCGGGTCAGCCGTGACCTCCCGGTGTGGGCCCGCGACGGTGTGGTGCTGCGCACCGACCACTACGCCCCGGCCGTCATCGGCGCGCCGACAGTGCTGATCCGCACCCCCTACGGGCGGGGTGGACCGCTGCGGTTGCTCGGTCGGCTGCTCGCCGCCCGGGGTCGACACGCGGTGATCCAGTCGTGCCGGGGCGCCGGTGGCTCCGGTGGAACGTTCGCCCCGCTGGTGCACGAGCGCGACGACGGCGCGGACACGCTGGACTGGCTGCGTCGCCAGCCCTGGTGGTCCGGGCGACTCGGCATGTTCGGGGTCAGCTACCAGGGCTTCGCCCAGTGGGCCCTGGCCGCCGACGCCGACGAGGAGCTGCGCGCGATGGTCGCCGTGGTGACCGCCTCGGCCACCCGCGACTCGACGTACGCGGGGGAGTCCTTCGCCCTGGACACCGTGCTGACCTGGGCGGAGCTGCTGCACGCGCAGACCGTGCCGTGGCTGGCCCGGCAGTGGGAGCTCAAGCGCGGGCAACCCCGGCTGGCCGCCGCGCTGGAGCACCTTCCCCTGGCCGAGGCCGACCGGGTGGCCACCGGCGTGACCATCCCGTTCTTTCAGGAGTGGCTGAGCCACCACACACCGCAGGCCGCGTACTGGCGGACGCGGGTCTTCGCCGACCAGGTCGCGAAGGTGCGGGCGCCGGTGATCATGGTCAGCGGTTGGCACGACATCTTCCTGCCCGCCCAGCTCGACGATTACGCCGTGCTGCGCGCCGCCGGCACACCGCCGCGCCTGGTGATCGGTCCGTGGACGCACGGCAGCCCCGGACTGTTCGTGGCCGCGCTGCGCGAGGGGTTCGCCTGGCTCGACGAGCACCTGCCGGCCGCGCCACGATCGCCCGTCGTGGCGGGACCAGCCTGGCCCCGCGTGCACATCTACGTCGGCGGCGCCGGTGGCGGCTGGCGCGACCTGCCGGACTGGCCACCCCCGGCCGTCCAGACCGCCTGGCACCTGCAACCCGGTGGCGACCTGGCGGCCCGCCCACCTGTCGCGTCGACACCGGACGCACTCCGCTACGACCCCGCCGACCCCACCCCGTCGCTGGGCGGTCCACTGCTCGTCGCCCAACGGGCCGGCCCGGTCGACAACCAACCTGTCGAGGCCCGCGCCGACGTGCTGACCTACACCAGCACCCCACTGACCGCACCGGTCGAGGTGATCGGCCCGGTCCGCGCCGAGATCCACCTCCGCAGCGATCTGCCGTACCTGGACGTCTTCGTTCGTCTGTGCGACGTGGACCGCCGGGGTCGCTCGTGGAACGTGTGCGACGGCCTGGTGCGGGTCACGCCCGAGCGCTTCCCGCCCGACCCTTCCGGGGCACTGCGGATTCCGGTGCGGCTCTGGCCGACCGCGTACCGCTTCGCCGCCGGGCACCGACTGCGGGTGCAGGTCTCCGGTGGCGCCCATCCACGGTGGGCCCGCAACCCCGGCACCGGGGAACCCCTCGGTACGGCGGTGACGCTGCGTGCCGGTTGGCGACAGGTTCTGCACGATCCGGCGCATCCCTCGGCGCTGCTGTTGCCAATCGTCCACTCTGACCCGCGGCAGTCTCCAGTTTGCACTGACCTGCTCTGAGCTGGGCGTTTGTCCAAAACGCGGGCTATGGTTGAGTCAACGCCCGGCGCCGTGCACCAGTAGACCGGGCTCGTCCGAAGCCCAGCACCGCGTACGCGGTGTGACGTCGTGCCCGGTCCCCGCCTCTCGGAAAGGGGGACCCCCATGACCCGGGCCCCGGCTAATCTTCTGGCCGTCCGAAGCCTGCTCCTCACTCACCTCGACAACGCCCCCGGGCCAGACGACCTGGACCCGGGCGAGGTCGGCATCGTCGGCGACTCGGCCCACCGGGGTGGCTACCACTGCGGATCGGACCGGGTGGTCACGAACGACTACTCGGTGGTCGAGTCGCCCCGCGACCGGGCCGGGCTGACCCTCGACGCGGCGGCGCTGGACGTCGGCCAGTTCAATGTCCGCTCCGGTGGTCGTACGAACACCCTGCCCAGCTTCTCGGTCTGGTGCGTCGCGCAGTGCGTCGCGAACGCGGCCGACGCCCGGGACATCCGGGAGATCATTTACAGCCCCGACGGCACCACTGTGCGGCGGTGGGACCGCCTCGGCAAGCGCACCAGTGGCGACAGTTCCCACCGCTGGCACACCCACTTCAGCTTCTTCCGCGACGCCATCAAGGCGGGCCGCGACCAGCGGCCCCTGTTCCGCCGGTACCTCAGCTCCATCGGACTCCTGGAGGACGACGACATGACCCCCGAAGAACACAACTGGCTGGCCACCGTCCACAAGAACCTCACAGTGCTGGACGGCCGTAACCCGATCGGGCAGATCTACACCCGGATGGCGGTCGGTGAGGATGCCACCGTCCCGAACTTCGTCTCGGCGCACCCGACGCTGACGTCGCTCGCCGCCCAGGTGAGCGCGTTGCAGGCGGCGCTGACCGCGCTGTCCAACCGGGACTTCACCGACGAGCCGGCGATCGTCCAGGGCGTCCTGGCGTCGCTGACGCCGGAGAAGATCGCCGCAGCCATCCCGCCCACCATGGCCAAGCAGGTCGCCGACGAGTTGGCCCGCCGGCTGGTCGCCTGAGCGAGGGGCGGCCCGAGGCCGCCGAGCCGCCCCTCTTGGCGCATCCGCAACGGCTCTTGAGCAATAGTTATTGCGCAAGAGCTGTTGCGGATGCCATCCTGTCGGCATGGACAGCTCCGACGTACGCCAGATCACCGACTCCCGGGTGCTGGCCGCCATGTCCCACCCGCTGCGCCGCCGGCTGATGGACGTGTTCAAGGTCCACGGGCCCTCCACCGTCGGGCTGCTCGCCGAGCGCACCGACCAGGCCCCCGCGAACGTCAGCCACCACCTCAAGGTCCTCGCCGCCGCCGACCTGGTCACCGAGGCGCCCGAGTTGGCCCGGGACCGGCGCGAGCGGTGGTGGCGCCTGGTCACCCGAGCGCTGAGCTGGTCCAACGCCGACTTCGACGCCGACCCGGCGGCCCGAGCGGTCGCCGACGCCGCCACCTCGCTCAACCTGGACCGGCACGTCGCCCTGGCCCGGGCCTGGCACGCCGCCGACGAGAGCACCCAGGCCACCTGGAACGACGCGCCGTTCTCCACCGACCACTGGCTACGCCTCACACCCGAGGAACTGGCCGAGCTGAGCCGCGAGATGATCGACGTCCTCGCGCGCTGGGCCGACCGGGAGCCACCCGACGACGACGCCGACCGCAGGCCGGTCTTCGTGTTCGTCCACGGCATACCGGCCAAACCGTGACCACCGCCACCCGCGACGACACCCTCGACGTCCGTCCGACCGGAGGGCTGCTGCGGCACCGCGACTTCCGGCTGCTCTGGGCCGGCCAGGCGGTCAGCAGCGTCGGCAGCAACGTCACCACCGTCGCGCTGCCCCTGGTCGCGGTCGCCGTCCTCGACGCCGGCACCTTCCAGGTGGCGGTGCTCACCGCCGCGGCCTGGCTGCCCTGGTTGCTGATCGGCCTGCCGGCCGGCGCGTGGGTCGACCGGCTGCCCCGCCGACCGGTGATGGTGATCTGCGACCTGCTCTGCGCGGTGGCCTTCCTCAGCGTGCCAGTGGCCGCGCTGGTGGACCGGCTCACCGTCGCGCACCTGCTGGTGGTCGCCCTCAGCGCGGGCGCCGCGCGCGTCTTCTTCGAAACCGCCGACCAGGTCTACCTGCCGGTGCTGCTGCGACCCGAGCAACTGCCGGAGGGCAACGCCAAGCTCCAGGCGACCCAGACAGTGAGCTACGTCGTCGGACCCGGCCTCGCCGGTCTGATCGCCCAACTCGTCGGTGCCGTCGCCGCGCTGCTGCTGGACGCGCTCACGTTCCTGCTCTCCGCGGTGTTCCTGCTGCGCATCCGCACCCGCGAACCACGCGTACGCCCCTCGGAGCGGTCCCGATCGCTGCGCCGCGACATCAGCGAAGGTTTGCGCTTCGTCATCAGGGACCCGTACCTGCGGGTGCTCACGCTCTTCGGCGCGGCCAGCAACATCGGGCTGACCGGATACCAGGCCGTCCTGGTGGTCTTCCTGGTCCGCGAACTGCGTCTCGAGCCGGGCCTGGTGGGCGGGCTCGTCGGGGTGATGAGCGCCGGCGGAATCATCGGCGCGCTGCTCGCTACCACTGTGGCCCGGCGCTTCGGCACCGCGCGGGCGCTACTGATCGCGGCGGCGTTCACCGGCCCGCCCGCGCTGCTCATCCCGCTCGCCGCACCCGGCGTCGGGCTGGCCTGGCCCGCCCTCGGCGGCCTGCTGATCGGTCTCGGGGTGGCCATCGGCAACGTGGTCAAGGGTGCCTTCCGGCAGACCTACACGCCGCACCACCTGCTGGGCCGGGTGACGGTGAGCATGCATCTGCTCAACTACGGCACGATCCCGCTGGCGGCCGTGCTGGCCGGTGCCATCGGCGCACGTTACGGCGTCGAGACGGCAATTGTCGTGATGACCGCCTGGCTGGCGCTCACCCCGTTGATCCTGCTGGTCGGGCCAATCCGGAGGCGGCGGGACCTGCCCGCCGCCCCGGCGGCGTCTTGAGTGCGCTGCGACGGCGGCCGGAGACCGGCCGCCGTCACCGGCACGGAGCTACATCGGGCGGACGTTGTCCGCCTGCGGACCCTTCTGCCCCTGGGTCACCTCGAACTCGACCTTCTGGCCCTCGTTGAGCTCCCGGTAGCCGCTCGAAGCGATGGCGGAGTAGTGGACGAACACGTCCGGCCCTCCACCGTCCTGCTCGATGAAGCCGAAGCCCTTTTCCGAGTTGAACCACTTAACCGTGCCGGTTGCCATGCATCTCTCCCTGTTCAAAGCGGCTGACCCTCGGCCTCTGGCCGATGATCGCCCGTACCTGTTCGACAGTAACGGGCAAAACCCCGATCCGCTGGCCGAAGTGCCGTAGGTATTTGACTGAACTCGGGTGAACTCTGCGCGGCGGCATGCGAAACCCGCCCCGACCAACCGCCGCTGGGGCATGCTTGCGCCGATGAGAGATGCCGCAGCCGACGCGCTGACCGAGCTGGAACGCGAGATCCACGCGCCCGGTGCCGGTCTGGACCGGCTCCGGCTGATGCCCACTCCGTTCGTCCCCGAGGTGCGGCTGCACCTGGCCGAGGACGCGATCGTCTGGTGGGCCCGGATGGAAGCAGCCGCCGGACACGCGCTGCCAGCGCCGTACTGGGCGTCCGCCTGGGCCGGAGGACAAGCCCTGGCCCGCCACCTCCTGGACCACCCGGAGCTGGCAGCCGGCCGCCGGGTGCTCGACCTCGCCGCCGGGTCCGGACTGGTGGCCATCGCCGCCGCGCTCGCCGGCGCCGCGGAGGTCATCGCCAACGACATCGACCCGTACGCCGTCGCGGCCGTCACCCTCAACGCGCGGGCCAACCACGTCGCCGTCGACGCCACCGGGGACGACCTGCTCGACAGCACCGAAGCGAAGGTCGACCTGGTCGTCGCCGGAGACGTCTTCTACGACCGCGCGATGGCCGACCGCATGCTGCCCTTCCTGCAGCGGGTCGCCGCCGCAGGCGCCGACGTGCTGGTCGGCGACCCCGGCCGTGGACACCTACCCACGGACCGCCTGACCGTGCTGGCCGACTACCCGGTACCCACCACCGAACCGTCGGTCGACTCGTCGCTACGCCACGTGCAGGTGCTGCGCCCCGCCTGAGGCGGACCCCGACTCAGGGGCGACCCCGAGGCGGATACCAGGGGTCACTAAGGGCTACGACCCGATGTCCGAAGTGGTGCCACGGCCATAGCGTCGACGCATGACGCAATGGCTGGCCCAGATCGGAGAACTACCGATTCTGCTGCTGATGGGTGCGCTCGGGCTCGTCATGCTCTTCGACGCCGTACCCCTGCTGGGTGTCCTGGTCCCCGGCGACGTCGCGATCCTCGCCGCCGTCGGCGTCGGCCGCCCCAGCGCCGGGTTGGCCACCTTCACCGCGGTGCTGGTCGGCTGCCTGGCCGGCTGGTCGCTGAGCTTCCTGGTCGGCCGGCGCTACTCCGACCGACTGCGCGACAGTCGCGTCGGCGGCTGGATCGGCGAGGCACGCTGGACAGCGGCCGAAGGAATCCTGCGCCGCGGCGGCGGCCGGATGATGATGGTCGCGCCGTTCCTGCCGGTCTTCAACGCGCTGCTGCCACTGGCCGCCGGCGGGCTGCGGATGTCGTACGGCCGATTTCTCGGCTGCGCGACGATCGGCGCGGCCGCCTGGGCCGGTCTCTACCTCGCCCTGGGCACCGCGTCGCGGTCGGTGGCCGGGCTGCTGCCGGGCGACCCCAGCCCGCTGCTGGTCACGATGGGGGTCGGGCTGGTGCTCGCCTCCATCGCGTTGCTGGGGGCGCGGCGGCGGTTGTTCTCCGTCGTTGGCTGAGCTTTCTTCGTTCGCGGGGGCGCGGGGGCGCTTGGGCGCGGGGGCGCTTGGGCGCTTGGGCCGGGTTGCGGTGGGTGGGGGGCGGGGGCCCGCCGTGCCCGGCTCCGGGCGGTCAGGCTTGATCCCTGCGCCGGGCACGGCGGGCCCCCGCCCCGTCGTGGTTCCGGTTTGTGCGAGGGTGCCGCCTTCGCCGGTGGGTTTTGATCTTGGTTGTTCTTGGTCGACGTTGGGTCTTCTGGTTGGTGGTGGGGTAGTGGGTTACCAGCCTCTGGCTTTCCACTGGGGGAGGGCGGGACGCTCGGCGCCGAGGGTGCTGTCCTTGCCGTGGCCCGGGTAGAACCAGGTGTCGTCCGGGAGTTGGTCGAACAGCTTGTGCTCGACGTCGCCGATCAGCGCCGCGAAGCGCTCCGGGTCCTTGTCGGTGTTACCCACCCCGCCGGGGAAGAGACTGTCGCCGGTGAAGAGGTGCGGGGTGCCGGCCGGGTCGCGGTAGAGCAGCGCGATCGAACCCGGGGTGTGCCCCTTGATGTGGATGACCTCCAGCGCGCAGTCGCCGACCGCCACGGTGTCGCCGTCGGCCAGCCGCTCCGCCTCGATCGGCAACCCTGACGCGTCATCGGCGTGCACCAACGCCCGGGCGCCGGTCTTGGCGACGACCTCCTCCAGCGCCACCCAGTGATCCATGTGCTGGTGGGTCGTCACCACGGCGGTGAGCCCACCGTCACCGATCAGTTCGAGCAGCCGGGGCGCCTCGTTGGCGGCGTCGATCAGCACCTGATCACCGGTGCCCGTGCAGCGCAGCAGGTAGGCGTTGTTGTCCATCGGACCCACCGACAGCTTGCTGATGGTCAGCCCGTCCAGCTCCCGAACCGCCGGTGCGCCGCCGTGCGTGACGTCTCCGCTGTATGTCATGACGTTTTCTATATCCATTCCGGTGGAGTAGGCAGGGGACCGTCAGGGATGACGGAGAGCAGGGCGCCGTCGGCGCGGCCGATCAGCCAGGCGGCGAGGTCGGGGGCGGTGCCGGCGACGACCGGGGCGTCCACGCGTTCCCCGATCACCACCTCATGCTCGCTGCCGTCGAGGCGCAGCACCATCGACGGCGGTGTCGGCCCCGTGGCGTGATGACTGGCCGCCTCCCGCAGCAGACGGTGGGCGAACGTCTCCGACCAGTCCGCGGCCCGGTAGTCGACGGCCAGATCGAGGTGATGCACCTCGATCTCCCGCAGCCGGCCCCAGACCAGCAGCGCCGCCGGCCACGGGCCCCTACGCGCCTGCACCGTCGCCGCCCAGGCGTCGGCCGGCATCGCCGCGACCGCCTCGGAGAACAGGTCCGCGGTGCGTCGCAGGTCGTCCAGGTGCGCGGCCGGTGGCCGGTCCGAACCGGCTTCGATGTCCGCGGTGCGGGCGTCCAGCGAGGCGTACATCGGCAGCGCCGCCCCGGTGCGGGCCGCGGTGAGCAGGTTGACGAAACCGTCGGCGTTGCGCGCCACATGCGCCAGCACGTGGCCGCGCGTCCAGCCCGGCAGCAGCGACGCGGCGGCCAGGTCCGCGGTGTCGAGGGAAGCGGCGCTACGCAGTAGTCGGCTGGTCGCCGCGTCCACCTCGCCCATCAGCAACAGCGGATCCGTGGTCACCCGTCGACCCTAGCGGTCCGCCGTCGCGCCGTCGCCGCGGAAATCGCTTTCGGCGCGTCGGTGCGGGACCTACCGTCAGCGGCAGACGCGGCACCGGGACATCGGACGGAGGTGGTGATCATGCCGGACGTGGCACGCGTGTTCCGCCATCACCAGCTTCGACACCGATGAGGATGCCATGACGATCGATCTGACCGCCCTCGGCTGGGACGCCGAGCGGACGGCGTACGCCGCGCGCCGCGGCGAGCACCAGCCGGGTCGGGTGGCCCGGGTGGACCGGGGGGTCTGCACGGTGCTCACCGCAGTCGGCCCGGTCCGGGCCAGCCTGGGTGGGGCGGTGCTGACCGTCGCCGCCCGGGACCCGTCCGCGCTGCCCTGCGCCGGGGACTGGGTGCTGCTCACGCACTGGCCGGACCGCCGCGTCACAGTCGAGGCGGTGCTGCCGCGGCGAGGCGCGCTGATCCGGCGTACCGCCGGCAAGGACGCCAGCGGTCAGGTGCTGGCCGCCAACCTCGACGCCGCCGCCGTGGTGGAGCCGGTGCACCCCGAGCCGGACGTGGGCCGGATCGAGCGGCTGCTCTCCCTGGCCCACGAGTCCGGCGCCCGGCCACTTGTCGTACTGACCAAGGCGGACCTCGCTGCCGACCCGGCCGCGCTGGCCCGCCAGCTGGCCGCCGTCGCCCCCGGGGTGCCGGTGCTGCCGGTCAGCGCCGAACGTGGCCTCGGGCTGGAACCGCTGCGCGCCGAGGTGACGCCCGGCCGCACCCTCGGCCTGCTCGGCCCGTCCGGTGCGGGCAAGTCGAGCCTGGTCAACGCCCTCGTCGGGGCGGTGATGATGCCCACCCAGGCGATCCGGCGGGTGGACGGCAAGGGCCGGCACACCACCACCTGGCGGGCCCTCGTACCCATCCCCGGTGGCGGTGCGGTGATCGACACGCCCGGCGTCCGGGCGGTCGGCCTGCTCGACGGCGCAACCGGGCTCGACCGGGCGTTCGCCGACATCGCCGGGCTGGCCGAGGGTTGCCGGTACGCCGACTGTGGCCACGACGGCGAGCCGGCCTGCGCGGTCCGGGAGGCGCTGCACACCGGCGAGCTCTCCACCCGTCGGTGGGAGAGCTGGCGGCGGCTGCAGGGTGAGGTGGCCCACGAGAGCCGACGGCGGGAGGCCCGGGTGGCGGCGGAGCGACGCGGGGGGTGGCGTTCGGCCCGGCGTCGGGCCGCGCGTCCGCCGACGCCCGGCGGCTTCTGACCGGCGCCTGCGGACCGCGCGTGCGCGGGGTTTGTGGGCGGCGCTTTGGCGGGCGTGTGGGCGGCGGGTACGCGGGGCGTATGGGCGGCGCGGCCGACCGGGCTGAGCTGGGGGAATGTGCGGGCGAGGGAAACTGTCATACCTCGGGGCTAGAGTTGCCGAGGCGTGTTTTCCGCGCCCGCACGACCGCTCAAGACCACCCAGAGCGGGACAGATCCTTCGCTTCATCTTCTTCCGGGAGTACACGCACAGTGGCCGACCGACTGATCATCCGTGGCGCGCGCGAGCACAACCTGCGTGACGTCAGTCTCGACCTGCCCCGGGACGCACTCATCGTGTTCACCGGGCTGTCCGGGTCGGGCAAGTCGAGCCTGGCCTTCGACACGATCTTCGCCGAGGGGCAGCGCCGCTACGTCGAGTCGCTCTCGTCGTACGCCCGGCAGTTCCTCGGTCAGATGGACAAGCCAGACGTCGACTTCATCGAGGGCCTGAGCCCGGCCGTCTCGATCGACCAGAAATCCACCTCGCGTAACCCGCGCTCGACCGTCGGCACCATCACCGAGGTCTACGACTACCTGCGTCTGCTCTACGCCCGCATCGGTGAGCCGCACTGCCCGGTCTGTGGTGAGCGCATCTCCCGGCAGAGCCCGCAGCAGATCGTCGACCGGGTCCTCGCCATGGCCGAGGGCACCAAGTTCATGGTGCTCGCCCCGGTGATCCGTGGCCGCAAGGGCGAATATGTCGACCTCTTCGCCGAGCTCCAGGCCAAGGGCTACGCCCGGGCCCGGGTCGACGGCGTGGTGCACCCGCTGACCGAGCCGCCGAAGCTCAAGAAGCAGGAGAAGCACACCATCGAGGTGGTGATCGACCGGCTCACCGTCAAGCCGAGCGCCAAGCAGCGGTTGACCGACTCGGTCGAGGCCGCCCTGGGTCTGTCCAGCGGCTTGGTCCTGCTCGACTTCGTCGACCTTCCCGAGGACGACCCGGACCGCGAGCGCCGCTACTCCGAGCACCTGGCCTGCCCCAACGACCACCCGCTCGCCATCGAGGATCTCGAGCCTCGGGTGTTCTCCTTCAACGCGCCCTACGGCGCCTGCCCGGAGTGCACCGGCCTGGGCACGAAGAAGGAGGTCGACCCGGAGCTGCTGGTCCCCGACCCGGAGCGCAGCCTGCGCGAGGGCGCCATCCAGCCCTGGTCCACAGGGCACAACCTGGAATACTTCCTGCGCCTGCTGGAGGCGCTCGGCGAGGCCCAGCACTTCGACATCGACACCCCGTGGCGGGCGTTGCCAGCGCGGGCGCAGAAGACGATCCTGCACGGCTCCGACGATCAGGTGCACGTGCGCTACCGCAACAAGTACGGCCGTGAGCGTTCCTACTACACCGGCTTCGAGGGCGTGGTGCAGTGGATCGAGCGCCGGCACTCCGACACCGAGTCCGAGTGGTCCCGCGACAAGTACGAGGGCTACATGCGCGACGTGCCGTGCGCGGCGTGCGGCGGTGCCCGGCTCAAGCCCGAGGTGCTCGCGGTCACGCTGGCCGGCAAGAGCATCGCCGAGGTCTGCAACCTGTCCGTGGGGGAGTGCGCCGACCTGCTCGCCGGCATCGAGCTGACCGACCGGCAGAAGATGATCGCCGAGCGGGTCCTCAAGGAGATCAACGCCCGGCTGCGGTTCCTGCTCGACGTCGGCCTGGACTACCTCTCCCTGGACCGCCCGGCGGGCACGCTCTCCGGCGGCGAGGCACAACGCATCCGGCTGGCCACCCAGATCGGCTCCGGCCTGGTGGGCGTGCTCTACGTGCTCGACGAGCCGTCGATCGGGCTGCACCAGCGCGACAACCACCGACTGATCGAGACCCTGATCCGGCTGCGTGGGCTCGGCAACACCCTGATCGTGGTGGAGCACGACGAGGACACCATCCGCACCGCCGACTGGATCGTCGACATCGGGCCGGGCGCGGGTGAGCACGGCGGCAAGATCGTGCACAGCGGCTCGGTGCCGGCGTTGCTGAAGAACAAGGAGTCGATCACCGGGGCGTACCTGTCCGGTCGGCGGTCGATCCCGACGCCGACGGGCCGCCGCCCACAGGACCCGGCCCGCGAGCTGGTGGTGCACGGCGCGCGGGAGCACAACCTGCGCAACCTGACCGTCTCGTTCCCGCTGGGCCAGCTGATCGCGGTCACCGGGGTCAGCGGCTCGGGCAAGTCGACGCTGGTCAACGACATCCTGTACGCGGTGCTGGCCAACCAGATCAACGGCGCCCGGCTGGTGCCCGGCCGGCACACCCGTGTCTCCGGGCTGGAGCACGTGGACAAGGTCGTCGGCGTGGACCAGTCGCCGATCGGCCGCACACCGCGCTCCAACCCGGCCACCTACACCGGCGTCTGGGACCACGTCCGCAAGCTCTTCGCCGAGACCACCGAGGCGAAGGTGCGCGGGTACGGCCCGGGTCGGTTCTCCTTCAACGTCAAGGGCGGGCGCTGCGAGGCGTGCTCGGGTGACGGCACCATCAAGATCGAGATGAACTTCCTGCCCGACGTGTACGTCCCCTGCGAGGTATGCAAGGGCGCCCGGTACAACCGGGAGACCCTGGAGGTGCACTACAAGGGCAAGACCGTCTCGGACGTGCTGGAGATGCCGATCGAGGAGGCCGCCGAGTTCTTCTCCGCCATCCCGGCCATCCACCGGCACCTGAAGACCCTTGTCGACGTCGGCCTGGGCTACGTCCGCCTCGGCCAGCCCGCGCCGACCCTCTCCGGTGGTGAGGCGCAGCGGGTCAAGCTCGCCTCCGAGTTGCAGAAGCGCTCCACCGGGCGGACGGTCTACGTGCTCGACGAGCCGACCACCGGTCTGCACTTCGAGGACATCCGCAAGCTGCTGATGGTGCTGGAAGGGCTTGTCGACAAGGGCAACACGGTGATCACGATCGAGCACAACCTCGACGTGATCAAGACCGCGGACTGGCTGATCGACATGGGTCCCGAGGGTGGCCACCGTGGCGGCACAGTGCTCGCCACCGGCACCCCCGAGGAGGTCGCCGAGGTGGCCGAGAGCCACACCGGCGAGTTCCTGCGCCAGGTGCTCAAGCTCGACGGCAAGGCCAAGGGTGCGGCTGCCGCCACCACCCGGGCCGCCAAGGCCAACGGCGTGACCAAGGCGCGGACCAGCCGTAAGGTGCCGGCCGCCGCGCGTTGACCTTTCGGTGCGTGTTCGCGGGGCGGGGCGGGTCGGTTGACGACCCGCCCCGCCCCATTTGCCGGGTCGGACGAGTCGCGCGATGAACCATCCGGCACAGTTGCCCGTGTGGAGAAGTGTGGCCGGCTTTCGACCGGCAGCGGGCTAGAGAGAGGCGAGGCATGAGTGACGATCAGGCGCTGACCGGTCCGGGTGTGCAGACCCGTCGTACCCTGCTCACCGGCGTCGGGGCGGTCGGCGCGGCCGTCGTCCTGGCTGCCTGCGGCAGCGACGACGGCGGCAGCGGCAGTGACGCACCCACCAGTGGCGGCCCGGCGGTACCCAGCACCGGTGACGCCGGCGGCGGCGACCGACAGAACGCCCAGTCGTTGGCCACCACCGCCGACATCCCGGTCGGGGGCGGCAAGGTCCTCGCCGCCGAAGGTGTGGTCATCACCCAGCCCGCGGCAGGCCAGTTCAAGGGCTTCAGCCCGATCTGTACGCACCAGAACTGCCCGGTGACGAACGTCGACGGCGGCACCATCAACTGCACCTGCCACGGCAGCAAGTTCTCGATCGAGGACGGCTCGGTGAAGGCCGGCCCGGCCACCAAGCCGCTGCCGCCGAAGGAAATCAAGGTCACCGGCGACCAGATCTCGCTGGCCTGATCCGACGCGGGGCCGGCGGGCTGGCCCGGCCGCATGCTGACCGGCCGGTCGGCGGCCCGGCGTCGCAGGCTCGGCTCGCGTTTCGGCACGTCGGGGTGTCAGCGGTGTGCCGACACCCCGACTGCCGGGACGCCGAGTGGATCACGCTCGCGGTGGGCTGTCGGTGCTGCGGACTAGGCTTGTTGGCGTGGCTGACCCCTCGACCTACCGCCCCGCACCCGGCACCATCCCGGAGCTACCGGGGGTCTACCGCTTTCGCGACGGCACCGGCCGGGTGATCTACGTCGGCAAGGCGCGAAATCTGCGCAGCCGGCTCAACTCCTACTTCGGCGACGTCTGGAACCTGCACGAGCGCACCCGGCAGATGGTCACCACCGCCGAGTCGGTGGACTGGATCACCGTCGGCACCGAGGTCGAGGCGCTCCAGCAGGAGTTCACCTGGATCAAGCAGTACGACCCGCGGTTCAACGTCCGCTACCGCGACGACAAGTCGTACCCCTATCTCGCCGTCACCCTCGACGAGGAGTACCCCCGGCTGCAGGTGATGCGCGGCGCCAAGCGCAAGGGCGTGCGTTACTTCGGTCCCTATTCGCATGCCTGGGCCATCCGGGAGACCCTCGACCTGCTGCTGCGGGTCTTCCCCGCGCGGACGTGCTCCGCCGGGGTGTTCAAGCGGGCCGGTCAGGTCGGTCGTCCCTGCCTGCTGGGCTACATCGGCAAGTGCTCGGCGCCGTGCGTCGGCACCGTCTCCGCCGACGAACACCGGGCCATCGTCGACGGGTTCTGCGACTTCATGGCCGGGCGCACCGACACCATGGTCCGCAAGATCGAACGTGAGATGACCGAGGCGAGCGAGCAGCTGGAGTTCGAGCGGGCCGCCCGGCTGCGCGACGACGTGGCCGCGCTGCGCCGGGCCATGGAGAAGCAGACAGTGGTGCTCGGCGACGGCACCGACGCGGACGTCGTCGCGTTCGCCGACGACCCGCTCGAGGCGGCTGTCCAGGTCTTCCACGTCCGCGACGGCCGGGTCCGCGGCCAGCGCGGTTGGGTGGTGGAGAAGACCGAGGATCTGACCACCGGGGACCTGGTGCACCACTTCTGCACCCAGGTGTACGGCGGCGAGCACGGCGAGGCCGACGTTCCTCGGGAACTGCTGGTCCCCGAGCTACCCGCGGACGCCGACGCGCTGGCCGAGTGGCTCTCCAACCACCGCGGCAGCCGGGTGTCGCTGCGGGTGCCGCAGCGGGGCGACAAACGCTCACTGATGGAGACGGTGGAGCGCAACGCCAAGGACGCGCTGGCCCGGCACAAGCTCAAGCGCTCCGGTGACCTGACCACCCGGGGCAAGGCACTGGACGAGATCAGCGAGGCGCTCGGCATGAGCACGTCGCCGCTGCGCATCGAGTGTTTCGACATCTCCCAGATCCAGGGCACCGACGTGGTCGCCAGCATGGTGGTCTTCGAGGACGGGTTGCCCCGCAAGAGCGAGTACCGGCGGTTCATCGTCCGGGGCGCCACCGACGACCTCTCCGCGATGTCCGAGGTGCTGCGTCGCCGCTTCGCCCGCTACCTGGACGCGAGGGCCGAGACGGGCGAGGTGGGCGTGGAGTCGGGCGACGACTCGGCCGCCCCCCAGGACGCGGTCGAGCCCCAGGTCGGCGTCCTGATCGACCCGACCACCGGCCGGCCCCGAAAATTCGCGTACCCGCCGCAGCTGGTGGTCGTCGACGGCGGCGCCCCCCAGGTCGCGGCGGCCGCGCAGGCCCTCGCCGACCTGGGCATCGACGACGTGGCCCTGTGCGGGCTGGCCAAGCGGCTGGAGGAGGTGTGGCTCCCGGACGACGAGTTCCCGGTCATCCTCCCGCGCACCTCGGAAGGGCTCTACCTGCTGCAACGGGTGCGTGACGAGGCCCACCGGTTCGCCATCACCTTCCATCGGCAGCGCCGCTCCAAGCGGATGACCGAGTCGGCGCTGGACCACGTACCCGGCCTGGGCGAGGTGCGTCGCAAGGCGCTACTGCGGCACTTCGGCTCGCTCAAGCGACTCTCGGCCGCAACGGTCGAAGAGATCACCGAGGTGCCGGGGGTGGGACGGCGCACCGCCGAGGCGATCCTCGCCGCCTTGGACGAGGACACGAAGGTCGGCGACGGCACAGAGGCGAAGCCCAGCACCTGAGCGCGGCTCGCGCTCGCCCTCGTCGGGTGGTCGCGACCCCGCATGATCGTGCTCGATCCTTGTTGTAGTGGCCTCGTTGGCATGGGGAAGGCACTGTTTCCTGGATCGAGCGCGATCTTGGCCGGGCCGGGCCGGGGTGGGTCGTGCCGGGATGGGTCGGCTCGGGTGCTCACGGAGTAGACCGGCTTGGTCCACTCGGGTTTCCTGATGTCGAGGTATCCCGGCATCAGGAAACCGCGATTTCCGTGAACCCGAGTCGATCAGGTCACCCTGGCCGCCATGTCCGGTTGGCCGGCTGGGCGGGGGTGGGTCTTATGTCGGGTTTGGTGTGAAGTGTCGGGTGGTCGGAGCCACCCCGGCGGCGGAATCGTGGGCCGGCCGGGGTCGTTATACCTGGCAGACCACCGCAACAGTCCAGGTCACGGCGCGTGCCGGCCCTGCCGGGAACACCCGCCAGGCCGCCTCGGTTACATCCCCCGAACGGCCGAGCACCACCACGGCCGACCCCCGCCGGTAGGCGGAATGGCCTGCCACCGCGGATGGTTACACCCTGTCCCGACGCCGACCCCCTGTTGCGGGTCACCGGGCAGAACCCCTCGAACTTCCCCCGCACGCACCACCCCCCGTTGAGTGTCGTGCGGGTACACCCCCGATGCAGAGGAGCACGCCATCATGCGTACCGATCTGATCCGTAAGACCGCCCTGACCGCCGCCGGCCTCGCCTTCACCGGAGGCGCCATCGCCGGCCCCGTCACCACCGCCTTCGCCGCCCCCACCACCAGCAAGCCGGCCACGCAAACGCAGACCGACCGCAAGGGCCACGGTGAGCGGGAACTCGGCGTGCGCTACGAGGCGCAGCCGAACTTCTACTACTGCGGGCCCGCCGCGACCCGTAACGCCCTGAGTGTTCAGGGTAAGAACATCAACGTCGACGACATGGCCAAGGAGATGGGCACCACCGAGGCCGGCACCAACTCCATCAACGACATCACCCCCGTCCTGAACAAGGAAACCGGCAAGGCTGACGCCTACCGGTCGGTGGAGATCAGCACCCCCGACGCCGACGCCAAGCAGACCGACAAGCTGCGCGCCGACATCGTCCGCACCGTTGACGACGGCCGGGCCGTGGTCGCGAACATCGCCGGCACCAGCACCGACACCGACGGTGTCACCCACTCCTACGAGGGCGGGCACTACATCAGCGTCGTCGGCTACCACGACAACGGTGACACGGTGAAGATCGCCGACTCCGCCGACCCGAACACCGCCTCCTACTGGATCAGCGTCGAGCACCTCGCGGACTGGATCGCCACCCGCGGCTACGCCACCAGCTGACCCCACACCACCACCAGCACATGACCGAAGGGCCGGACCCCCATCACGGGGTCCGGCCCTTCGGCGTGAGCTCAGTCGGTGGCGAGGACGGCCAGGATCTGCTCGCCGTACTTGGCGAGTTTGTTCTCGCCGACCCCGCTGACCCGGGACAGGTCGGCCAGTGTGCTGGGCGCGTCGCTGGCGATCTGTCGCAGCGTGGCGTCGTGGAAGATGACGTACGCCGGGACGCCCTGCTCCTTGGCGGTGGTCGCGCGCCAGGCTCGCAGCCGCTCGAACAGCGACGCGGCGGCCGGGGTCAGCTCGGCCACGACGGTGGACGCGCCGCGCGGCTTCGATGATCGGCTCGATGCCGGCTTCTCCGGCTCACGGCGCATGGTGACCGTACGGCGGCGGGCGAGGACGTCGGCGCTCGCCTCGGTCAGCGCCAGCGTGCCGTAGTCGCCCTCCACGGCGAGGAGCCCTTCGGCGAGCAGTTGCCGGACCACGCCCCGCCACTCGGCCTCGCTGAGCTCGGAGCCGATGCCGAAGACGGTCAGCGAGTCGTGACCGTACTGGCTGATCTTGTCGGTCTGCTTGCCGAGCAGGATGTCGACGCAGTGCCCGGCGCCGAAGCGCTGGTTGCGTTCGCGGTCGAGGCGGAAGACGGCGGAGAGCAACTTCTGGGCGGCTACGGTGCCGTCCCAGGACTCCGGTGGGGTGAGGCAGGTGTCGCAGTTGCCGCAGGCGGCCGTGGTCGTCTCGCCGAAGTATTCGAGCAGTTGGACCCGCCGGCAGCGCACCGTCTCGCAGAGGGCGAGCATCGCGTCCAGGTGCGCGGCCAGGTTGCGGCGGTGGGCGAGGTCGCCGTCGGACGTCTCGATCATCTTGCGTTGCTGGACGACGTCCTGGAGCCCGTACGCCAGCCAGGCGGTGGACGGCAGGCCGTCCCGGCCGGCGCGGCCGGTCTCCTGGTAGTAGCCCTCGACGGACTTGGGCAGGTCGAGATGGGCGACGAACCGCACGTCGGGCTTGTCGATGCCCATGCCGAAGGCGATGGTGGCCACCATGACCAGGCCGTCCTCGCGCAGGAAGCGCTGCTGGTTGCGGGCGCGGGTGCCCGCGTCCAGCCCCGCGTGGTACGGCAGCGCGGCGACCCCGTTGGCGGTGAGGAACTCCGCGGTCTTGTCGACCGAGGCCCGGGACAGGCAGTAGACGATGCCGGCGTCGCCGGGGTGCTCGTCGCGCAGCAGGGTCAGCAACTGCTTGCGGGGCTCCCGTTTGGGCACGATCCGGTACTGGATGTTGGGCCGGTCGAAGCTGGCCACGAAGTGCCGGGCGTCGTCGAGTTTGAGCCGGGTCGCGATCTCGGTGCGGGTGGCGCTGGTCGCGGTGGCGGTCAGGGCGATGCGGGGCACCTGCGGCCAGCGTTCGTGCAGCATCGAGAGCGCGAGATAGTCGGGGCGGAAGTCGTGCCCCCACTGGGACACGCAGTGCGCCTCGTCGATCGCGAAGAGGGAGATGCGGCCCCGGTCGAGCAGGGCGAGGGTGGATCGGACGCCGAGCGCCTCCGGGGCCAGGTAGAGCAGGTCCAGTTCGCCGGCGACGAAGGCGGCCTCCACCCGCCGCCGGGCGTCCAGGGTCTGGGTCGAGTTGAGGAACCCGGCGCGTACGCCGACCGCTGTGAGGGCGTCCACCTGGTCCTGCATGAGCGCGATCAGCGGGGACACGACGACGGCGACCCCGTCACGGACCAGGGCCGGGATCTGGTAGCACAGGGACTTGCCGCCACCGGTGGGCATCAACACCAGCGCGTCGCCGCCAGCGACCACATGGTTGATCACGTCCTGCTGGAAACCACGGAACGCGTCGTAGCCGAAGACCCGGCCCAGCACGTCCAGGGCGTCGGAGGCGGTACGCAGGTCGGTGGGAGAGGCCATCCGGGGAGTCTACGAGCCGACGCCGACAGCGCCCGTCCGGCGCACCCGGGTCGGGTGGCCGGACGGGCGAGGCGGTCAGCCGGGCTGGCGGGACCTGTTGGCCAGGCCGCGCGGCGGGGCCTTCATCCCGACCACGATGTCGACGATCTCGATGTAGCGGGCCTTGTTGCCCATGCGGAAGGCGGTGGCCGCCGCGTTGATCTCCTCGAGGGTGTCGGCCTCGACCATGGTGACCTGGTCGTACTTGCCGTTCACTCCGGTGCACACGACGTGGGTGAGCTGTTTGGCGAAGCGGCCCAGGTCGCGGGCGTGCTCGGCGGAGATCTCGTGGATGCCCTCGCGACCGAGGGCGAAGTACTCGGGGCTGATTCGCATGAACAGGAAGCCGACGTACTTGTTCTTGTCCGCCAGGTCGTGCATCGCATCCTCCAGATGTCGGTCTGACCTGCGACGATCACGTTGAGCGTATTGACAACTACTGATCGTCATCAAGCGTGTGCGCTGTCGGGAGGGCGACCCTCGAAACGGTCCGCGGTCGCCGTCCGGCCACGGGTGCCGGGCCGCGACCTGGCGGCGGGATAGAGTCGCTGATTGACCAATCGCGGCCGAGGGCGGCCGCGGCGCCACGGCTTGGGGGTACGGGTGAGCGAGGCGCGCACAGCCGGTGACCGGATCGACGGCCCGGATGCCGATGACGAGCAGATGACGGCTGAGTCGGAGACCACCCTGGTGGTGGTCACCGGCCTCTCCGGGGGTGGCCGCAGCACTGTGGCCAGGGCGTTGGAGAACGTCGGTTACTACGTCGTGGACAACCTGCCGCAGGCCCTGATGCTGGACATGGCCGAGCTGGCGTTCAAGGCGGGCGGCGCGGCCCGGCGTACCGCCATGGTGCTGGACGTGCGGTCGCGGGCCTTCTCCACGGACCTGGCCGGGGCGATCCGGGAGCTCAAGGAGCGCGGATTCTCGCCCCGGGTGGTCTTCGTCGACGCCGACGACGAGGTGCTGATCCGGCGGTTCGAGAGCGTTCGGCGTTCGCATCCGTTGCAGGGTGACGGGCGGCTGGCCGACGGCATCGCCGTGGAGCGCGGCCTGCTGGAGGAGGCGCGTGACCAGGCCGACGTGATCATCGACACCAGCCACCTGAACGTCAACCAGCTCCGGCGCCGCATCGAGGAGCTGTTCGGCGGCGAGGACGCCCGCCGGCTGCGGGTCACGGTGTTGTCGTTCGGCTTCAAGTACGGCCTGCCGCCGGACGCCGATTTCGTGTTGGACGCCCGCTTCCTGCCCAACCCGTACTGGGTGCCGGAACTGCGGGAGCACACCGGGCGGGAGGAGGCGGTCAGCGCGTACGTGCTGGGCCAGGAGGGCGCGGACGCCTTCGTCGCCTCGTACGCCGACCTGGTCAACGCCACCACTACCGGCTTCGAGCGGGAGGGCAAGCGGTACCTCACCGTCGCCGTGGGCTGCACCGGCGGCAAGCACCGCAGTGTGGCCATCGCCGAGGAGTTGGCCAGCCGACTGCGTCACTCCGGGTTGGCGGCGAACGCCCAGCACCGCGACCTGGGGCGGGAATGACGGCCCGGCGGGTGGTGGCGTTCGGCGGCGGGCACGGCCTGTCCGCCTCGTTGCGTGCGCTGCGCCACTGCGCTCCCGAAATCGACCTCGACATCACCGCGGTGGTCACGGTGGGTGACGACGGTGGTTCCAGTGGTCGGCTGCGGGCCGAGCGGGGTGGCCTGCCGCCCGGAGATCTGCGCCAGGCGCTGGTGGCGTTGGCCGGGGACCACCCGGCCACCCGGCGCAGCGCCGGGCTGTTCCAGCACCGCTTCGCCGCCGTACCGGTGGGCGTACCCGGGCCCGGCGCGACCGGCTCGGGCCCGGCGGCGGGCGGCGACCCGGACCGGGACGGCGCGGCCCCGCGCGGCACCGACGGGGCGTCGGCCGGCACCGACGGTCTGACCGGGCACGCCGTGGGCAACCTGGTGCTCTGCGGCCTCATGGAGCTGCTCGGCGACCCGGTGGCCGCGCTGGAGCACGCCGGCGCCATGCTCGGCGCTGTGGGCCGGGTGTTGCCGATGTCCCGCCAACCGGTCGGCATCGAGGCGCGGGTACGCGGTGCCGACCCGGCCGCCCCCGACGAGGTGCGCACTGTCAGTGGCCAGCACCAGGTGGCCGTCACCACCGGCCGGGTCGAGTCGTTGCGCCTCACCCCGAGCGCCCCACCGGCGTGCGCCGAGGCCATCGAGGCGATCCGGGCGGCCGATTGGTTGATCTTCGGGCCGGGCAGCTGGTACACGAGTGTGCTTCCGCACCTGCTGGTGCCGCAGTTGGCCGACGCGATCGTGTCCACCTCGGCCCGGCGGCTGGTCACGCTGAACCTCGCCGCGGAGAAGGAGACCCTCGGGCTCTCCGTCGCCGATCATCTCGCGGCGCTGCACTGGTACCTGCCCGAACTCAAGGTCGATCTTGTGCTCGCCGATGCCAAGGCGGTGGGTGACCCCGAACCGGTCGAACGTGCGGCAGAATCGCTGGGTGCCCGCCTGGTCCTCGCCCCCGTCGCCGTTGTCGACGGGACTCCCCGCCATGATCCGGCTGCCCTGGGCGCCGCGCTGGTGCCTGTCCTGGGTGCCGATCGTTAGACACGTACGTAATCTCCGGCGACACGCCGGAACAGGTCCGTGAGGGGACGCACAATGGCGATGACGGCCGCGGTCAAGGACGAGCTGAGTCGGGTCGACGTGCCCAAGCCCTGCTGTCGGCGGGCGGAGATGGCCGCGCTGCTGCGCTTCGCTGGCGGGCTGCACATCGTTTCCGGCCGCGTGGTGGTGGAGGCTGAACTGGACACCGGGGCGGTGGCCCGGCGGCTGCGCCGGGAGGTCGCCGAGGTCTACGGCTACCCCAGCGAGATCCACGTGCTGGCCTCCGGTGGGCTGCGCAAGGGCAGCCACTTCATCGTGCGGGTGGTGAAGGACGGCGAGGCCCTGGCGCGGCAGACCGGCCTGCTCGACGTGCGGGGTCGCCCGGTGCGCGGGCTGCCCCCGCACGTGGTGGCGGCCAACGTCTGCTGCGCGGTCTCCGCGTGGCGGGGCGCGTTCATGGCCCACGGTTCGCTCACCGAGCCGGGCCGCTCCAGCGCGCTGGAGATCACCTGCCCGGGGCCGGAGTCGGCGTTGGCGCTGGTCGGCGCGGCCCGCCGCATCGGCATCACCGCGAAGAACCGCGAGGTACGCGGGGTGGACCGGGTGGTCGTCAAGGACGGTGACGCGATCGCCGCGCTGCTCACCCGGATCGGCGCGCACTCCAGCGTGCTGGCCTGGGAGGAGCGCCGGGTACGCCGCGAGGTGCGGGCCACCGCCAACCGGCTCGCCAACTTCGACGACGCCAACCTGCGCCGGTCGGCGCGGGCGGCGGTCGCCGCTGCCGCCAGGGTCACCCGTGCGCTGGAGATCCTCGCCGACGAGGCGCCCAACCACCTGACCGACGCTGGTCGGCTGCGTCTGGAGCACCGGCAGGCGTCGCTGGAGGAGTTGGGGGCCCTGGCCGACCCCCCGCTGACCAAGGACGCCATCGCGGGGCGGATCCGCCGGCTCCTGGCGCTGGCCGACAAGCGGGCCCGCGACCTTGGCATCCCGGATACGGAAGCAGCCGTCACGCCCGACATGCTCGTGGTCTGATAGGACGGTGGGGCCGCACGGTGCGCCCGGGAGCACTACCCGGCGCAGCGTGGTCTCGCACGCTCGGATAGGGTCGCTGCGTACGGCAAGGGGGCCGACACCGGCACTCCTCGTCGTGCCCCACCGCCTCGGGCGGTCAGGTCCTCAGACCGCGCGGCGGGGTGGCCGAGATGAACCGTCGACGGCCGGCTCCAACGGTCGGCGCACACCATTCCCGCCGGCCCGTTGTCTGAAGCCGGCGGACCAGAACGCGAGGAGATGGGACCTGTGACCATCCGGGTTGGCATCAACGGCTTTGGCCGAATCGGCCGTAACTTCTTCCGGGCAGTGCTGGCGTCTGACGCCGACATCGAGGTCGTGGCGGTGAACGACCTGACCGACAACGCCACGCTCGCCCACCTGCTCAAGTACGACAGCATCCTCGGCCGCCTGCCGTACGAGGTCAAGGCCACCGCCGACGAGATCACCGTCGGTGGCAAGACCATCAAGGCGTACGCCGAGAAGGACCCGTCGAAGCTGCCGTGGGGCGAGGTCGGCGCCGACGTCGTCATCGAGTCGACCGGCTTCTTCACCGACGCCACCAAGGCCAAGGCGCACGTCGACGGCGGGGCCAAGAAGGTCATCATCTCCGCCCCGGCGAAGAACGAGGACGTCACCGTCGTCATGGGTGTCAACCACGACACCTACGACCCGGCGAAGCACACCATCATCTCCAACGCCTCGTGCACCACCAACTGCCTCGCCCCGATGGCGAAGGTCCTGCACGACACGTTCGGCATCCAGCACGGTCTGATGACGACGATCCACGCGTACACCCAGGACCAGAACCTCCAGGACGCGCCGCACTCGGACCTGCGTCGTGCCCGGGCCGCCGCGCTGAACATCGTGCCGACCTCGACCGGCGCCGCCAAGGCGATCGGCCTGGTCCTGCCGGACCTCAAGGGCAAGCTCGACGGGTACGCCCTGCGGGTGCCGATCCCGACCGGCTCGGTCACCGACCTCACCGTCAACGTGGGTCGCGAGACCACCGTGGACGAGGTCAACGCCGCGCTGAAGGCCGCCGCGGACGGCCCGCTCAAGGGCATCCTGGTCTACAACGAGGACCCGATCGTCTCCAGCGACATCGTGACCGACCCGGCGTCGTGCATCTTCGACGCGCCGCTGACCAAGGTCGTCGGCAACCAGGTCAAGGTCGTCGGCTGGTACGACAACGAGTGGGGCTACTCCAACCGGCTCGTCGACCTCGTCAAGCTGGTCGGTTCGTCGCTGTGAGCATCCGGACCCTCGACGACCTGCTCGCCGAGGGGGTGTCGGGTCGGCGCGTGCTGGTGCGCGCCGACCTGAACGTCCCGCTCGACAAGCAGACCGGTGCGATCAGTGATGATGGCCGGATCCGCGCGGTGCTGCCGACTCTCGGCGCACTGGTCGAGGCCGGCGCGAAGGTTGTCGTCTGCTCGCACCTGGGCCGCCCGAAGGGCGCTCCGGACCCGCAGTTCAGCCTGGGCCCGGTCGCCGGGCGGCTCGGTGAGCTGCTCGGCGCGCCGGTGCACTTCGCCACCGACACCGTCGGTGATTCCGCCCGCTCCACGGTCGCCGACCTGGCCGACGGTCAGGTCGCCCTTCTGGAGAACCTGCGTTTCAACGCCGGTGAGACCAGCAAGGACGAGGCCGAGCGGGGTGCCTTCGCCGACCAGCTCGCCGCGTTCGGCGACGCGTACGTGGACGACGCGTTCGGTGCCGTGCACCGCAAGCACGCCAGTGTCTTCGACGTGCCGGCCCGGTTGCCACACGTCGCGGGCCGGCTGGTGCTGCGTGAGGTCGAGGTGCTCTCCAAGCTCACCGGTGACCCTGAGCGCCCGTACGTGGTGGTGCTCGGTGGGTCGAAGGTGTCCGACAAGCTCGCCGTGATCGAGGCTCTGCTGCCCACTGTCGACCGGCTGCTCATCGGCGGCGGGATGTGCTTCACCTTCCTCAAGGCCCAGGGCCTGGAGGTGGGCACCTCGCTGCTCGAGAAGGACATGGTCGACACCTGCCGGAACCTGCTGGAGCGTTCCGGCGGCAAGATCATGCTGCCGGTCGACGTGGTGGTCGCGGACGCGTTCGCTCCGGACGCGGCGCACGACACGGTGCGGGTCGACGGCATCCCGAGCCACCGCCTCGGCCTGGATGTCGGCCCGGAGACGGTGGCGGGCTTCAGTGCCGCACTGTCCCAGGCGAAGACGATCTTCTGGAACGGCCCGATGGGCGTGTTCGAGATGCCCGCCTTCGCGGCGGGCACCCGGGGGATCGCCGAGGCGATCACCAAGGCCGACGCGTTCAGCGTCGTCGGCGGCGGTGACTCGGCGGCGGCCGTCCGTGCCCTGGGGCTGGACGAGTCGTCCTTCGGGCACATCTCCACCGGCGGTGGCGCCTCCCTGGAATACCTCGAGGGCAAGACCCTCCCCGGCATCGCGGCCCTGGAGAACTGAATGTCGAGCACCACCCGCCGGCCGCTGATGGCCGGCAACTGGAAGATGAACCTCAACCACCTCGAGGCCAACCTGCTGGTGCAGAAGCTGGCGGCGAGCCTCACCGAGAAGCAGCTCACCGACGTCGAGACGGTCGTGTTGCCGCCCTTCACCGACCTGCGCACCGTGCAGACCGCTGTGGACGGGGACAAGCTGCTCATCGGCTACGGCGGGCAGGACCTCTCCCCGCACGCGTCCGGCGCGTACACCGGGGACATCTCCGGGCCGCTGCTGGCCAAGCTTGGCTGCACGTACGTGGTGGTCGGGCACTCCGAGCGGCGGGCCTACCACCACGAGGACGACGCGCTGGTCAACGCCAAGGTCAAGGCGGCGCTCACGCACGGCCTGACGCCGATCCTGTGCGTGGGGGAGGGGCTGGACGTCCGCGAGCAGGGCACCCACGTGGCGCACTGCTCCGACCAGCTCGACGGGGGCCTGGCCGGGCTCACCCCCGAGCAGGTTCGGCAGGTCGTGATCGCGTACGAGCCGGTCTGGGCGATCGGCACGGGCAAGACCGCGACCCCGGACGACGCCCAGGAGGTCTGCGGGGCGGTGCGTCAGCGACTGGCGGAACGCTTCGACCAGGAGACCGCCGACCAGGTTCGGGTCCTCTACGGCGGCTCGGTCAAGGCGTCCAACATCGCCTCGATCATGGCCCAACCGGACGTGGACGGGGGCCTCGTGGGGGGCGCCAGCCTGGACGCCGAGGAATTCGCTCAGATCTGCCGGTTCCCGGAGCACCTCGCCCGCTGATCGCTCGGTATCCTTGACACCGCCCGTCCGCCGGTCGGTGCCGCCGTGCCCGATCAGACCGGGCGAGGATCGCTACGAGAGGAACTGACCCCAGCCATGCCGATCTGGTTCGCATACACGTTGATCGTGTTGCTGGTCATCACGAGCATTCTGCTCACCCTGCTGATCCTGCTGCACCGCGGCAAGGGTGGCGGTCTGTCGAGCATGTTCGGCGGTGGCGTCAGCTCCAGCCTTGCCGGCTCCTCGGTCGCGGAGAAAAACCTGGACCGCTACACCGTTCTGGTGAGCGTCGTCTGGTTCGCCGCCATCGTCGGCCTCGGGCTCTGGCTGCGCCTCCAAATGAACAGCGGCGCCTGAGCAGGCTCAGTAAGTCGTACAATCTGCGCGCGGTTCGTCACTCGACGGGCCGCGCGCAGGCTTTTCTCCGCTGCACCGCGTCGCCCGCCGCTCCACCCCCGAAGACGGCGGGTCCCCTCCGACGACAGGAGCGAGCAGCCGTGCCGAATGGCAACGTTATCCGGGGAGCCCGGGTCGGGTCCGCACCGATGCGCCCGGACGAGCGGCACCAACCCGCCCCCCGACAGGACGTCAGCTACTGGTGCCGTAACGACCACCGGGTCGACATCCGGATCGCCGCGGACGTCGAACCGCCACCTGTGTGGGACTGCCCCCGCTGTGGCCTACCCGCCGGTCGGGACGCTCAGAACCCGCCGGGTCGGGTCCGCGCCGAGCCGTACAAGAGCCACCTGGCGTACGTGAAGGAGCGGCGCACCGCCGAGGAGGGGGAGGCCCTGCTCGCCGAGGCGCTCGCCGCACTACGCCGTCGACGCGGCGAGTAGCGGGCTCCTCCCCGCGCTCAGCGCAGGCTGCGCAGTCGGACGGGTACGTCGGCTGCGGCCGCCCGGTCCAGCAGCCAGCGGGTACGGTTCACGCCGTGTACGCCGGCCGCCGGCAACTGCACCGGCCCGGCGCCCGCCAACGCCATACCCACCGCGCGAGCCTTGTCGGCGCCGGCGGCCACCAGCCAGACCTCCTCGGCGGTGTTGATCGCCGGCAGGGTGAGGGTGGTCCGCGTCGGCGGCGGTTTCGGGCTGCCCCGCACCGCGCTCACGGGCCGGGTCTCGTAACCCACCGGGTGCTCGGGGAAGACCGAGGCCACGTGGCCGTCCTCGCCGACGCCCAGCATCAGCACGTCGAAGTGCGGCAGGGTGGCGTGCCCGGGCCGGGCGGCGCGGGCCAGTTCCTCCGTGTACGCGGCAGCAGCCGCCTCGGGGTCGTTGCCGGCCGGGCCGTCCGAGGCCGGCATGGCGTGCACCCGGGCCGGATCCAGTGGCACCACGTCCAGCAGGGCGGCGCGGGCCTGCGTCTCGTTGCGGTCGGGATCACCGGCGGGCAGGAACCGTTCGTCGCCCCACCACACGTCGACCCGGGACCAGTCCACCGCGTCGCGGGCCGGCAGCGTCGCCACCGCCCGGTACACGGCCGCGGCGACCCGACCTCCGGTGAGCACCACCGAGGCTTCGCCCCGGTCGGCCTGGGCGTCGAGCAGCTTCACCAGCAACCGGGCCGCCACGGCCTGCGCCAGCAGGTCGGCGTCGGCGTGGACGGCGACACTCGCCTCACTCATGGTTGCGCCTTCGTTTCCGGACCGCGAGGCGGTCGCTGTCGTGCCCGGGGCGGTGTGCCCGAGGTGGTCGGGGCGAGAACCCCGGAGATTGCGGGGCAGGGCCGGTGCGTACCGGCCCTGCCCGACGGTGTGCCCAGGCTGAGGGCTCAGCCCTCGCCGCTCGTGCCGATGTGCGCGGTCACCCCGGCCTCGGCGCGCTGCGCGGTGGCCGGATCCTTCCAGACGTGGACCCGCTGCGGGGGGCGCTGCTCCAGCCCTCGCAGCCCGACCGTCGCGCCCAGCGCCTCCGCGTACACCTGGTCGGCGTCGAGCCGGCGCAGCTCCTCGGCCAGCTCGTCGCCGAGTGGGCGGCGCACCAGCGGCAGGGCCCGGTCGTCCTGGCCCGTCCGTCGGAACACGGCCAGGCTGTCCTCGCGGGTCAACGTCAGCTGGTCGCCGTTGGCGCAGCTGAGCTGTACCTCCCGCATCCGAGGGAACTCGTCGCTGTCCACCCGGCGTGGGGTGATGCCGAGCCGGCTGGACAACCAACCGGCCATCAGCGCCGCCGTCGGGTCGGTGGGAGGCGCGACGATGGTCGCCTCGGTGACCCGCTCGCTGGTGGTGTCGAACGCCCCGGCGACCAGGGTGCGCCACGGGGTGATCCGGGTCCACGCCAGGTCCGTGTCGCCCGGGGCGTAGTCCCGGGCACGCTGCCGCAGCGCTTCCACCGGGTCGGCGGCCTGCGCGGAATCGGTGATCCTCCGGTCGGCCACCACCCCGAGGAAGTCGGTGGCGATCTCCGCCGGTGGCTCGCCGTGCCACCAGGTGACAACCGGTACGTCGGGAACGAGCAGCGGCATCACTACCGACTCGGCGTGCAGGGACAACCGGCCGTACATCCGGGTGACAACCGCCTCGCACGGGCCGAGCCGGCCACCCACCACGATCTCCGCGTCCAGTCGGTTGCGGTCCCGCTCGATCTCCGAGCGGACCACCACCAGGAGGCGGCACGGGTGCGCGGCGGCCGCGATCGTCGCCGCGGCCTCCGCCTCCCGGACCCGCTTCTCGTCCACGACCACGATGAGGGTGAGCGCCATGCCGCTGGCCACCCCGCCGGCGCTGCGCCGCTCGGCGGCGAGCGCCTTGACCACCTCGTTGCCGGTGGTGTCCCACAGCCCGATCATGCTCGTCTCCAGGCGCGGCCCTCACGGGCCAGCATCTCGTCGGAGGCCCGGGGGCCCCACTCGCCGGCCCGGTACGGCTCCGGGGTGGTGCCCTCCCAGGCGTGCTCCAGAGGGTCGATCACCTGCCAGCTCTGCTCGACCTCGGCCGCGTCCGGGAAGAGGGTGCGGTCGCCGATCAGCACGTCCAGCACCAGACGCTCGTACGCCTCGGGGCTGGATTCGGTGAACGCCTCGCCGTACTGGAAGTCCATGGCGATGTCGCGGACCTCCATTGTCGTGCCCGGCACCTTCGAGCCGAACTTGAGCACCACGCCCTCGTCCGGCTGCACCCGGATGACCAGCTGGTTGTTGCCCAGCGACTCCATGTCGGCGTCGTTGAACGGCAGGTGCGGCGCCTTCTTGAACATGATGGCGACCTCGGTGACCCGCCGGGGCAGCCGCTTGCCGGCCCGGATGTAGAACGGCACCTCCGCCCAGCGGCGGTTCTGGATGCCCAACCGCACCGCCACGTACGTCTCCGTCGTGGAGCCGGCGGGGACGTCCCGCTCGTCCAGGTAACCGACAGCGCGTTCGCCGCCGACCCAGCCCGGCAGGTACTGACCGCGCACGGTGTCCCGGGCGACGTCCTTCGGCAGGGTGATGGCCTTGAGCACCTTCAGCTTCTCGGTCCGGATCTCGTCCGCGTCGAAGCTGGTCGGCTCCTCCATCGCCACCAGGGCGAGGAGTTGAAGAAGGTGGTTCTGCAGCACGTCGCGGGCGGTGCCGACGGTGTCGTAGAAGCCGGCGCGGGTGCCGATGCCCACGTCCTCCGCCATGGTGATCTGCACCGAGTCGACGTACTTGGAGTTCCACAGCGGCTCGAACAGGTTGTTGGCGAACCGCAGGGCGAGGATGTTCTGAACCGTCTCCTTGCCCAGGTAGTGGTCGATCCGGAAGACGTCCTGCCGGGTGAACACGTCGTCGACGAGGTCGTTGAGCGCCTTCGCCGAGGGCAGGTCGTTACCGAACGGCTTTTCCACGACGACCCGGCGCCAACCGCCGGACTTGTCGTTGTCGGCCATCCCGGTGCGGGCCAACTGCTTGAGCACGACGGGGAACGCGGCCGGCGGGATGGAGAAGTAGAACGCCGCGTTGCCGGTGATGCCGTGGGTCTGACGCAGATCGTCGAGCGTGGAGGCGAGGGTGTCGAAGGCGGCGTCGTCGTCGAACGACCCGCCGACGAACTTGATGTTGCCGGCCAGCCGCGCCCACACCTCGTCCCGCCACGGGGTGCGGGCGTGCTTGCGGGCAGCCTCGCAGGCCAACGTCTCGAAGTCGCCGTCACCCCAGTCGCGGCGCGCGAAACCGAGCACCACGAAGCCGGGCGGCAACAGCCCTCGGTTGGCCAGGTCGTAGACCGCGGGGAGCAGCTTCTTGCGGGCCAGGTCGCCGGTCACCCCGAAGATCACCAGAGCGCAGGGCTCCGGGATCCGGGGCAACCGGCGGTCCTGCGGGTCGCGCAGCGGGTTCACCGAGCCATCGTCGGTTCGCGACTGCGGGGCTCGCAAACCCGACTCACTCCTCGCGCTCACGGCGCCCCCTCGCTTCCGCTTCAGTCACGTCGTCCATCCTCACGCCCGCAGATCACCGGCCGCGTCCAGTAGCTGGGCGACACCGGCGGCCCGGTCAGTCAGGTGCAACCGCAGCAGCGGCCGCTCCCGACCGGCGAGAGCCTGCCGGTCACCGGCGGCCTGCGCCGCCTGCAACTCACCGAAGGTGTACGGCTTGCCCGGCACCTCCAGATCCTCGGCGACCGCGCCGGTCACCTGGAGGTAGCTGCCCACCTGCGGGCCGCCCTTGTGGTACTGGCCCGTCGAGTGCAGGAAGCGCGGCCCCCAGCCGAACGTGACCGGCCGGCCGCCCGCCTGCGCCAGCAGCGACCGCAGCCGGGCCGTGTCGGCGTCGGCGAACCGGTCGAGGTACGCCATCACCGCGAGGTAACCGTCGTCGCCCAGCCCGTCGAGCAGCCAGCGCAGCACACCGGCCAGGTCCCCGGGGGCGCCCTGTGGGGCGTACACCTCGATCGCGCCCTCGGTGAACGACGGCGTCTCCGCCGGCAGGCCCGAGGCCAGGATCTTGTTGGTGTTCTCCTTGGACTCGGTGACGTTCGGCTGGTTGAACGGGTCGATGCCGAGCACCACGCCGGCCACCGCGGTGGCGTACTCCCAGGCCAGGAACTGCGCGCCCAGCGGGCCGTTGACGGCCACGTCCGGGTTGGTCCCGCCGCCCGGCATGTCACCGGGGGCCAGCGCGCCGCCGTAGCTGACGGTCAGCACGTCCGCGCCGGTGGCGCCGGGGCTCTGCGGAGACTCCACGACCACCGGGAGGATGCCCACCCCGGCCTTGCCGGTCGACTCGGCGATCAACTGCTCGGCCCAGTCGCCGAGCCCGTCGATGCCGGTGCCATCGGAGAGCAGAGCGACCTTGTCGCGGGCGAGCGTTGCCGCGGCGCCCAGGGCGGCGCCCAGCGCCAGCGCGGGGTTGTTCTGGTCCGCGCCGAGCGACGTGGCCAGCGCGTCGGCCTGGTCGAGCAGCTCCGCCACCTCGACCCCGGCCAGCGCCGAGGGCACCAGACCGAACGCGGTCAGCGCCGAGTACCGGCCGCCGACGTTCGGGTCGGCGAGCACTGTGAACGCGCCCATCTCGGCCGCTGTGGTCTCCAGCGGCGAACCCGGGTCGGTGACGATGACGAAGTGCCGGCCGGCCTCCGCCTCGGTCATCCCGGCGTCCAGGAACGCCTGCCAGTACGCGCGCCGGTGGCTGTCGGTCTCCACCGTCGACCCGGACTTGCTGGCCACCACCACGACGGTGCGCTCCAGCCGGTCACCGAGCGCCGCCCGAACCTGACCCGGGTCGGTGGTGTCCAGCACTGTCAACGGGCGACCCAGCGTCCGGGTGATCACCTCGGGCGCGAGCGACGAACCGCCCATGCCGGCGAGCACCACGTGATCCAGGTCGGCCAGCTCCGCGGTCAGCTCGGCCAACTGGACGAGCAGCTCGCGGCTGCGCCGGTGGGTGTCCACCCAGCCCAGCCGGATCTTCGCCTCGGCTTCGGCGTCCGGACCCCACAGGCTCGCGTCCTTGCCCGCCAGCTTGCCGGGGACGCCGGCCTTGACCAACGCGTCCCGAGTCGAGGCGGGCGCGGCCTTGTCGACCGCGTCGGCTCCGTACACGGCGAGCCCGGCGGCTGCCTCCACCGGCCCGGCGAGAAGGTCGCTCATGCCGTCACTCCGCTTCGCTCGCTGCGCTCGCTCATGCGTTACCACCGGCCTTCTCGGCGGCCTTGGCGTTGCCCTTGGCCGCCTTGTTCGGGGCACCCTTGCCCTTGGCCGCCGCCTCCAGGGACTTGCGGACCCCGTCAAGAAGCTCCTGCCAGCTGGCCTCGAACTTCTCCACGCCCTCGCGCTCCAGGGTGACGATCACGTCGTCCATGTCCACCCCGACCGACTCCAGGTCGGCGAAGACCTTCCGAGCCGCGTCGTAGGCGCCGGTGATGGTGTCGCCGCGGGTCTCGCCGTGATCGGCGTACGCGTGGATGACCGACTCCGGCATGGTGTTGACGGTGCCGGGCGCGATCAGCTCCTCGACGTAGATGACGTCCCGGTAGTCCGGGTTCTTCGTCGAGGTGGACGCCCACAGCGGCCGCTGCGGGTGCGCGCCGGCGGCGGCGAGCGCCTTCCAGCGGTCGGAGGAGAAGACCTCGGTGTAGCGCTCGTACGCCAGTTGCGCGTTGGCGACGGCGGCCTTGCCCTTGAGGGCCTTCGCCTGGTCGGAGCCGACCTTCTCGAGCCGCTTGTCGACCTCGGAGTCGACCCGGGAGACGAAGAACGACGCCACCGAGCCGATCTTGGACAGGTCGTGGCCGTTCGCCTTGGCCTGCTCCAGACCGGTGAGGAACGCCTCCATGACCGCCGAGTAGCGGTCCAGACCGAAGATCAGCGTGACGTTGACGCTGATCCCCTCGGCCAGGGTGGCGGTGATCGCCGGGAGGCCGGCCTCGGTGGCCGGGATCTTGATGTACAGGTTGGGGCGGTCCACCAGCCACCACAGGGCCTTGGCCTCGGCCACCGTCCGGTCGCTCTCGTGTGCCAGCCGGGGGTCCACCTCGATGGAGACCCGGCCGTCGACACCGTCGCTGCCGTCGTACGACGGGCGCATCACGTCGCAGGCCCACCGCACGTCGTACGTGGTGAGCATGCGCACCGACTCCTCGACCTCGACGCCACGGGTGGCGAGGTCGTGCAGCTGCCAGTTGTACTCGTCGGCGTCACTCAGCGCCTTGGCGAAGATCGTCGGGTTGGTGGTGACGCCGGCCACGTGCTTCTCGCGGCGCAGCTGGTCCAGCCCGCCGGAGCTCAAACGCACCCGGGAAAGATCATCGAGCCAGACCGCCACACCCGCGGCGGTGAGCTCATTCAGCTTGTCCGTCATGCCATCCACGCTCCCTCAGTTGCCGGTCGTGAAACCGGTGATGTCGCCCACCCGGGCCAGCGAGGCGTGTGCTGCCGCCACGATCCGGTCGGGGGTGAACCCGAACTGCTCGAAGAGCACGGTGTGCGGGGCGCTCGCTCCGTAGTGCTCCAGGCTCACGCTCTCGCCCAGGTCACCGACGACTCCGCGCCAGGACATCGCGATGCCCGCCTCCACGCTCACCCGTGCCTTTACCCCGCGCGGGAGCACCGACTCCCGGTACGCCTCGTCCTGCTCGTAGAACCATTCCTGGCAGGGCATCGAGACGACCCGGGTCGGGGTGCCGTCGGCCTCCAGCCGCTCCCGGGCGGTCAGGCAGAGCTGCACCTCGGAACCGGTGCCGACGATGATCACCTGAGGCTTGCCGTTGGACGCCTCGGCCAGCACGTAGCCGCCCTTGGCCACGCCCTCCGCGCCGCCCAGGACGTCGCGGTCCATGGTCGGCAGCGGCTGACGGCTCAACGCCAGCGCGGTCGGCCGGTCGGTGTGCTCCAGCGCCTGCCGCCAGGCCCAGGCGGTCTCGTTGGCGTCCGCCGGACGGACCACGTCCAGGCCCGGGATGGCGCGCAGCGCGGTCAGGTGCTCCACCGGCTGGTGGGTCGGGCCGTCCTCGCCGAGGCCGATCGAGTCGTGCGTCCAGACGTAGGTCACCGGCAGCTTCATCAGCGCGGCCAGCCGCACCGACGGACGCATGTAGTCGCTGAAGACCAGGAACGTGCCACCGTACGGGCGGGTGCCACCGTGCAGGGCGATGCCGTTGAGGATCGCGCCCATGGCGTGCTCACGGATGCCGAAGTGCAGCGTGCGGCCGTACTCGTGGCCCGGGAAGTCCTTGGTGGCGTGGGTGGCCGGAATGAACGACGGCTCGCCCTTCATCGTGGTGTTGTTGCTCTCGGCCAGGTCGGCCGAGCCGCCCCACAGCTCCGGGAGCACCGGCGCGAGCGCCTCCAGCACTTTGCCGGAGGCGGCCCGGGTGGCCACCCCCTTGGCGTCCGCGGGGAAGACCGGCAACGCGTCGGTCCAGCCGTCGGGGAGTACGTGACCAGCCAGCCGCTCGTAGAGCGCGGTGCGCTCCGGGTTGGCCTTCTTCCAGGCGTCGAACGCGGTGGTCCACTCCTGCTGGGCGTCGGAGCCCCGGCCCATCACGGTGCGGGCGTGGCTGAGCACGTCCTCGTCGACCTGGAAGGTCTGCTCCGGGTCGAAGTCGAGGATCCGCTTGGTGGCCTTCACCTCGTCGGCGCCGAGCGCCGAGCCGTGGATCTTGCCGGTGTTCTGCTTGTTGGGCGCGGGCCAGCCGATGATGGTGCGCAGCGCGATGAAGGACGGTCGGCCGGTTTCCGCCTTGGCGGCGACCAGCGCCGCGTACAGCGCCTCGGCGTCCTCGTGGTAGTCGCCCTGGTCGGCGTCGCCGCTGCGCCAGTCGACGGTCTGCACGTGCCAGCCGTACGCCTCGTAGCGGGCGGCCACGTCCTCGCTCTTGGCGATCCGGGTGTCGTCCTCGATGGAGATCTCGTTGTCGTCGTAGATCACCGTGAGGTTGCCCAGTTGCTGGTGCCCGGCGAGGGCGCTGGCCTCGTGGCTGATGCCCTCCTCGATGTCACCGTCGGAGACGATGCACCAGATGTCGTGGTCGAAGACGGACGCGCCGAGCTCGGCCTCGGGGTCGAACAGGCCGCGCTCGCGGCGGGCAGCCATGGCCATGCCGACGGCGTTGCCCAGACCCTGCCCGAGCGGGCCGGTGGTGGTCTCGACGCCCGGCGTGTGCCCGTGCTCGGGGTGCCCCGGCGTCTGCGAGCCCCACTGCCGCAGCGACTTGAGGTCGTCCAGGCTCAGCGGGTAGCCGGAGAGGAACAGCTGGATGTAGAGCGTCAGGCTGGAGTGCCCGGCGGAGAGAACGAACCGGTCGCGGCCGGGCCAGTTCGGGTCGGCCGGGTTGTGCCGCATGACGCGGTTGAAGAGGAGGTACGCCGCGGGCGCGAGGCTCATCGCGGTGCCCGGGTGGCCGTTGCCGGATTTCTCTACGGCGTCCATGGCCAGCACGCGGACGGTATCTACGGCCCGGCGATCGAGGTCGGACCAGTTCAGTGCGGAGTGCTCGGGTCGTTTAACAGCCACGATGGTTGTGCTCCTCGGCAGATGGGCGGAACCCTCACCGATGACCTTATCGAGCGTCCCTAAACGCGCGCCCGGGGATCTCAGCATGGTGTGCGCTACGTGACGATCCGGATGCTCGGTTCAACCCTGTGGTGTGACGGCCCGCACCGTTGTCGGGTCGGCCGGGCAGCCAAAACGACGACGCGTAGTGTGTGGGTCGGTATGCGGGCCCGTGCGGTCCCGACCAATCCGATCTCCCCGTGCCCGATGCCGGAAGGTGGCAATCCGTGAGCATGATCACCGAGCGCCCCGCGAGCAACCCGGCCGGGCCACACCCGGCGCGGGCGGCCGAGGGCCCGGTGGCCCGGCGGGACGTACGCGCGGTCCTGTCGTCGTACGTGGCGCTCACCAAGCCGCGGATCGTCGAGTTGCTGCTGGTCACCACCATCCCGGCGATGATGCTCGCCGAGGGTGGGCTGCCGTCGCTGTGGCTGATGGCCATCGTGCTGATCGGCGGCTCGCTCGCCGCCGGCGCGGCCAGCGTCCTCAACTGCTACATCGACCGCGACATCGACCAGCTGATGCGGCGTACCAAGCGTCGCCCGCTGCCGGCGCACACCGTGTCGCCGCGCAGCGCGCTGATCTTCGGTCTGGTGCTGGCGGCCGTGTCGGTGGCCCTGATGGCGGCGTTCACCAACCTGCTGGCCGCCGGGCTGACCCTCGCCGCGATCGCCTACTACGACCTCGTCTACACCCTGTGGCTCAAGCGTTCCACCCCGACGAACACCTTCTGGGGCGGCGCCTGCGGGGCGGCGCCGGTGCTGATCGGGTGGGCTGCGGTGACCGGCTCGCTGGCGCCGGCCGCCTGGGGGCTCTTCGCTGTCGTCTTCTTCTGGCAGATGCCGCACTTCTACCCGCTCGCCATGAAGTACAAGGACGACTACGCCCGAGCCGGCATTCCGATGCTGCCCGTGGTGGCCTCGACCCGCCGGGTGAACGCCGAGATCCTGATCTTCGCGTGGCTCACAGTGCTCACCTCCCTGGCCGTCTGGCCGCTGGGGCTCAGCGCGATCTACGGGGTGCCGACACTGGTGGTGGGTGCCATCTTCGTTGTCGAGGCACACCGGCTCTGCCGGCGCGCCACGCGCGGCGAGGCGGTCAAGCCGATGCGGCTGTTCCACTGGTCGACGACGTACCTGACGATCGTCTTCGTGGCCGTCGCGCTCGACGCGCTGATCTGACCCGTCCCGCACGGTCCGGCTCTGGCCCTTCACGTCCACGGCAGTGGCCTCCGCCTGTCTGCTTCGCCTGGCTGTCGGCTTCCCCGCGCGGAGCGGCCCCGGCTCGTCGGCCCTCGCATCGTTTGTCAGTAGTCACGCCGTGGCTCTGACTGGCGAGCGGCACCGATGATCTCCTGACTAATCATGGACGTGGATGAGTTGTCCGGGTTTAACGTCACATCAGAGTAACTTTCAGCATGAGTCGGATGGGCTCAACCTGGGGTGGTTCGAGGGTGATTTCCCGACGTGCTTTGAGCGTAAAAGTCAGTAAATAAACGGACAGTGAACCTGTGGTCGTCCTTAAACCTGTAGGTAATTGGCATCACAAAAGGTTCATGGTTCTCGCCCCACGGGGTGCAACTCTGCTTAGGCTTCGCGTCATGGCAGATGGTTCCGATACGACGCTGACGGCCGAGCAGACCACCGGCGAGCAGGCGCCCCAAGGCCTGGTCGCGGGCCTCAAGGCGTTCGCGGCCGGACACGGCGGCGCGAAGGCGGTCATCGAGTACGTCGGCAAGCGTGGCGCGCGGATCGTCCTGGTGGGTTCCGACGGCGAGTGGGGCGACCAGTTCGCCGACGACACCGTCACCGCCCGGGAAGCGTGCGCCAAGGCGGGAGTCACCGTCGAGAACGCCTGGGAGCGTGAACTGATGGACCAGATGCGTCCGAGCAACGACCTCTGGCGGTCGATGGCCCGGCGCACGATGGCCCGCTGAAATAGACAGCTGAATTGACCACATATCACCAGTCGACCCGGGGGGAACCCCGGGTCGCTCTCGTCACCTGCTCCGACCTGGCCGACCTCGACCCGGACGACCGGCTGGTCCTGGCCCCGCTCGCCGCCCGTGGCGTCGCCGTCCAGACCGCCGTCTGGGACGACCCCGACGTCGACTGGTCGTCCTACGACCTTGTCGTGCTCCGCTCACCCTGGGACTACGCGCTCCGCCGCGACGAGTTCGTGTCCTGGGCGGCCACCGTGCCGACGCTGGTCAACCCGGCGGACGTGGTCCGCTGGAACACCGACAAGCGCTACCTCGCCGAGCTGAGCGCCGCCGGGGTGCCAACCGCGCCGACGTCGTGGATCGAGCCGGGGGAGAGCTGGCAGCTGCCCGCCGAAACCGGCGAGTACGTGCTCAAGCCCGCGGTCAGCGCCGGCAGCCAGGACACCGGCCGGTACGACCTGGCCGACCCGGAACACCGGGACCTGGCCGCCGCACATGTTCGCCGGCTCTCCGACGCCGGCCGGGTCACCATGGTCCAGCCGTACCTGCGGGCCGTCGACACCGAGGGCGAAACGGCCCTGCTCTTCCTGGCCGGCCCCGAGGGGCTCGCGTTCAGCCACGCGATCCGCAAGGGTCCGATGCTGTCCGGGCCGGACCTCGGCCCGGACGGGCTCTACAAGGCCGAGGAGATCACCGCCCGCACCGCCCGCCTCGAACAGCTGGCGGTGGCCGAGCAGACCCTTGCGACGGTGCCCGGCGGCACCCGACAGCTGCTCTACGCCCGGGTCGACCTGATCCCCGGCCCGGACGGCGAGCCGGTCCTGGTCGAGCTGGAGCTGACCGAGCCGTCGCTCTTCATCGGGTATGCGGACGGCGCCCCCGACCGCCTCGCCACCGCGATCACCACGCACCTGGCCCGCAACGCCTAACCCCTCACCCCCGAACGACCGCCCGTGCCGGCGTGCCGCCCGTGCCGGCGTGCCGCCCGTGCCGGCGTGCCGCCCGTGCCGGCGTGCCGCCCGTGCCGGCGTGCCGCCCGTGCCGGCGTGCCGCCCGTGCCGGCGTGCCGCCCGTGCCGGCGTGCCGCCCGTGCCGGCGTGCCGCCCGTGCCGGCGTGCCGCCGCCCGCAAGATCGCGCAACATCCTGGTTGTAGTGGCTTCCCGGCGGTCCGTGGCCACTACATCCTGGTTCGAGTGCGATCTTGGCGGCCGTGGGCGGCCAAACCCGGGTCCCGGTCTTCCCGGGGGCGGGTTCGCCGTCAAGATCCGCGCAATATCAGGGATGTTGCTGTCTCCCCGTGTGTCGGAGGCAGCAACATCCGGGAAGTTGCGGAGATCTTGGCGCGGGGCGCGGGGCGCGGGGCGCGGGGCGCGGGGCGCGGGGCGCGGGGCGCGCTTGCGGGGTGACGTTCGTTGTGGGGCAGGCGTTGCCGGCCAGGTGCGCGGTGATTGCGGCGCGCGGGTGATCCGGGCCGGGGCGGCCTTGCGGTTAGGCGGTGACTGGTACCGGGGCTGCGTCGGTCGGGGTGGCCTGGGGGGCCGGCGCGACCGGGCGGCGTTCCCGGGTGGACCACTGCACCGACAGGGCGGCCAGCAACACCAGGCAGGAGCCGAGCATGTGCGCGCCGACCAGGAGCGCCGGCACGTGGGTGAAGTACTGCACGAAGCCGATCAGACCCTGACCCAACTCCACGGCGACCAGGATGATCGCGGCGCGGGTGGCCCGCTGCGCGCCGACGGCGCGGAACGCGAAGATCAGCGCCACCGAGAGACCGATCAGCAGGAAGACCCCGTCCGCGTGCACTTGCGAGATCGTCTCCGGGTCGAGCCCGTTGCGAGCGGCGCCGTGGTCGCCGGCGTGCGGGCCGCTGCCGGTGACCCAGGTGCCGACGACCAGCACGGCGACGGTGACGCCGGTGGTGACCCGGGCCAGCGCGCGCAGCGGTGCGGGCACCACGGCCACTGTCGGGCCGTCGGGGTCGCCGATGCGTCGCCAGAGGGCGTACGCGGCGGCGATCACGGCCATCGAGGCGAGGAAGTGCAGCCCGACCACCCACGGGTTGAGGTTGGTCAGCACTGTGATGCCACCGATCACCGCCTGGGCGGGGATGCCCAGGAAGACTGCCACGGCCAGTGCGAGGAGCCCGGGTCGGCGGGGCCGGTGCAGCAGTACGGCCAGCACGGTGGCCAGCGCGATCAGACCCACAGCGAAGGTCAGCATGCGGTTGCCGAACTCGATCACCCCGTACACGCCCATCTCGGGCGTGGTGACGTAGGAATCGTCGGTGCACCGGGGCCAGGTGGGGCAGCCGAGGCCCGAGGCGGTCAACCGGACGGCCCCGCCGGTGACGACGATGCCCACGTTCGCGATGATCGAGGCGAGCGCGAGGCGGCGCAGCAGGATGCCGGAGACCGGACGGACGATTCGGTTCACGGCGCAAATCCTACGCACCGTAGTGATCGAGGTTCGTCCGACTCCGTCGGGTCGGTGGTTGGGATCACCGGGGCCCGGGTTTGCGACCCTCCGGGTAATTACGTAACGTTGGCGTTGTGAAAAACGCGGCGGCGCTCTCCGGGCACCAACCGACGGCCGTACCGGCCCTCGGTGCGTCCGCGTCCGCGCCTGTCGTGACCACGTCGGCGGGCCTCGCCGGCCCGGCGGCGGCCGAGGTCTCCACCCGGGATCGGGTCACGCAGTTGCTGCTGGAGCAGGGTGCCACCACCGCCGCGCAGCTTGGCGCGGCGCTCGGGCTCAGCCCGGCGGCGATCCGCCGGCACCTCGACGCGATGCTTGCGGACGGTGACGTGTACGCCCGCGAGCAGCCCGTGCAGGGCAGTCGCGGTCGGGGGCGCCCGGCCAAGGTGTTCCTGTTGACCGAGGCCGCCCGGGTCCGCTGTGGCACACACCACTACGACAACATGGCCACCGCCGCGCTGCGCTGGATCGCCCGCAGTGGCGGTTCGGACGCGGTCGAGGCGTTCGCCACCGAGCAGGTGTCGGCTCTCGAGTCCCGTTGTCGGACGGCGATGGAGGACGCTGGCGACGAGCCTCTCGCCCGAGCCGAGGCACTCGCCGCGGCGCTCACCGGCGAGGGTTACGCTGCCAGTGCGACCACGATCGCCTCTGGCGGCCAGCTCTGTCAGCACCACTGCCCGGTGGCGCACGTGGCCGCCGAGTTTCCTCAGCTGTGCGAGGCCGAGACCGCGGTCATCTCCCGTCTGGTCGGCACCCACGTGCAGCGTCTGGCCACCATCGCGCACGGCGACGGGGTGTGCACCACGCACATCCCGACCCAGCCGGGCCGCGCTCAATCCGGTAATCCCGTAACCACTGTGAGGACAGATAGATGACCGAGCAGATCGTCCAGCCCCTGACCCAGGAAGAGCAGCTCGCCGCCCTGGGCCGGTACGAGTACGGCTGGTCCGACCCGGACGCCGCCGGGGCGGTCGCCCAGCGCGGTATCAACGAGGCGGTGGTGCGGGACATCTCGGCCAAGAAGAACGAGCCGGCGTGGATGCTCGACCTGCGGCTGAAGGGCCTGCGGCTGTTCGGCCGTAAGCCGATGCCGGCCTGGGGCGCGGACCTCACCGGGATCGACTTCGACAACATCAAGTACTTCGTGCGGTCGACCGAGAAGCAGGCCACCAGCTGGGAGGACCTGCCCGAGGACATCAAGAACACCTACGACCGGCTGGGCATCCCGGAGGCGGAGAAGCAGCGGCTGGTCGCCGGTGTCGCGGCGCAGTACGAGTCGGAGGTCGTCTACCACAAGATCCGTGAGGACCTTGAGGAGCAGGGCGTTCTCTTCCTGGACACCGACACGGCGCTGCGCGAGCACGAGGACGTCTTCAAGGAGTACTTCGGCACGGTGATCCCGGTCGGCGACAACAAGTTCGCCGCCCTGAACACCTCGGTGTGGTCCGGTGGCTCGTTCATCTACGTGCCGAAGGGCGTGCAGGTCGAGATCCCGCTGCAGGCCTACTTCCGGATCAACACGGAGAACATGGGCCAGTTCGAGCGGACGCTGATCATCGTCGACGAGGGTGCGTACGTGCACTACGTCGAGGGCTGCACCGCACCGCTCTACTCCTCCGACTCGCTGCACAGCGCGGTCGTGGAGATCATCGTCAAGAAGAACGCGCGCTGCCGCTACACGACCATCCAGAACTGGTCGAACAACGTCTACAACCTGGTCACCAAGCGCGCCGTCTGCCACGAGGGCGCGACCATGGAGTGGGTCGACGGCAACATCGGCTCCAAGGTGACCATGAAGTACCCGGCGGTCTACATGACCGGCGAGCACGCCAAGGGCGAGGTGCTCTCGGTGGCGATGGCCGGCGAGGGTCAGCACCAGGACGCCGGCGCCAAGATGGTGCACGCCGCGCCGCACACCTCCTCGACCATCGTGTCGAAGTCGATCGCCCGTGGCGGCGGCCGCACCTCGTACCGGGGTCTGGTGCAGGTGCTGGAGGGTTCGCACCACAGCCGGAGCACCGTCAAGTGCGACGCGCTGCTGGTCGACACCATCTCCCGCTCGGACACCTACCCGTACGTCGACATCCGTGAGGACGACGTGTCGATGGGTCACGAGGCGACCGTCTCCAAGATCAGCGACGACCAGCTCTTCTACCTGATGAGCCGGGGCCTGAGCGAGGACGAGGCGATGGCCATGATCGTGCGCGGCTTCATCGAGCCGATCGCCAAGGAGCTCCCGATGGAGTACGCCCTGGAGCTCAACCGTCTGATCGAGCTTCAGATGGAGGGCGCGGTCGGCTGACGCCGCCGCTCCCCGTGGCGGGCCGGAACCTCGGCCCGTCACACCTGGCCCCAACTCGTCGTCACGGAACAGACAGACCAAGGAAGAAATGACTACCCAGGCTTCCGCGCCGCCGCCCAGCACCAAGTCGCAGGCGCTGCGCTCGTACGACGTCGCCGACTTCCCGGCCCTCACCGGCCTGGAAGAGGAGTGGCGTTTCACCCCGCTCAAGCGCCTCCGCGGCCTGACCAGTGACGCGCCGGCCGCGACCGGCTCGGTCCGACACGAGTACGGTGACCTGCCCGAGGGCGTCGCCATCACCCGGATCGGCCGGGACGACGAGCGGGTCGGCAGCGTGCTGACTCCGGTCGACCGGGTCAGCGCGTTGGCCTACGGTGCCGCCGCGGACGCCCTGCTGCTGCGGGTGGCCCCGGACGTGGTGCTCGGCGAGGCGGTCCGGCTGCGGGTGGTCGGCGAGGGTATCGCGCAGCCGGCCTTCGGTCACACCTTCGTCGAGGTGGGCCGGTTCGCCGAGGCGACAGTGGTGCTGGAGCACGTCGGGTCGGCCACCCTGGCCGACAACGTCGAGGTGGCCGTGGCGGACGGCGCGAAGCTGACGCTGGTCACTGTCGCCGACTGGGCCGACGACGCGGTCCAGGCCCAGCACCTGAAGATCAAGCTGGGCCGGGACGCGAAGGCCATCCACATCCAGGTCTCCCTGGGTGGCGACCTGGTCCGGCAGTTCACCAGCGTGGAATACACCGGGCGCGGTGGCGAGGCCGAGCTGTACGGCGTCTACTTCGCCGACTCCGGCCAGCACCTTGAGCACCGGCAGCTCGTCGACCACAGCGTCCCGGACTGCCGCAGCTACGTCGGCTACCGGGGCGCTCTGCAGGGCGAGAGCGCGCACACCGTCTGGGTGGGCGACGTCCTCATCCGGGCCGAGGCGACCGGCACCGACACGTACGAGATCAACCGGAACCTGCTGCTCACCGACGGCGCGCGGGCGGACTCCGTACCCAATCTGGAGATCGAGACCGGCGAGATCTCTGGTGCCGGCCACGCCAGCGCGACCGGCCGCTTCGATGACGAGCAGTTGTTCTACCTGATGGCCCGGGGCATTCCGGAGAGTGAGGCCCGCCGGCTGGTGGTCCGCGGTTTCTTCGCCGAGCTGATCAACAAGATCCCGGTGGAGTCGCTGCGTGAGAGCCTCGGAGATGCGATCGAGGCTCGGCTGACCAAGGCGGGCGCTTGATGATCCGCATCTGCTCCACCGAGGACGTGCCGAAGGGCACCGCGATCAGCGCGGACGTCGACGGCACGCCGATCGCCCTGGTGCACGGCGAGGACGGCGGCTTCTACGCCGCGTACGACGAGTGCTCGCACGCCTCGGTCGCGCTCTCCGAGGGCGAGGTCGACGGCTGCACGCTCGAGTGTTGGCTGCACGGCTCGCGCTTCGACCTGCGCACCGGCGAGCCGACCGGCCTGCCCGCCACCGAACCCGTCCCCGTCTACCCCGTCGAAGTCCGCGACGGCGACATCTACCTCAGCCTGACGCCGAGTAATGGAGTGACCCGATAATGAGCACCCTGGAGATCCGCGACCTGAAGGTGTCGGTCAAGCTGCCCGAGGGTGAGCTCAAGCCGATCCTGGCCGGCGTCGACCTGACCGTGAAGTCGGGCGAGACCCACGCGATCATGGGCCCGAACGGTTCCGGCAAGTCCACCCTGGCGTACTCGATCGCCGGTCACCCCAAGTACGAGATCACCGGCGGCACGGTGACCCTCGACGGCCAGGACGTGCTGGCCATGACGGTCGACGAGCGCGCCCGCGCCGGCCTCTTCCTGGCCATGCAGTACCCGGTCGAGGTGCCCGGTGTCTCGGTCGCGAACTTCCTGCGGACCGCGAAGACCGCCATCGACGGCGAGGCGCCGAAGCTCCGTACCTGGGGTGGCGAGCTGCGCGGCGCGATGGAGCGTCTCCAGATGGACCCGGCTTTCGCCCAGCGCAACGTCAACGAGGGCTTCTCCGGTGGTGAGAAGAAGCGGCACGAGATCGTCCAGCTGGAGCTGCTCAAGCCGAAGATCGCCATCCTCGACGAGACCGACTCCGGTCTCGACGTGGACGCGCTGCGCGTGGTCAGCGAGGGCGTCAACCGGGTTCGCGACAACGGTGACACCGGCGTGCTGCTGATCACCCACTACACGCGGATCCTGCGCTACATCAAGCCGGACTTCGTGCACGTCTTCGTGGCCGGCCGGATCGTCGAGCAGGGCGGCCCGGAGCTTGCCGACAAGCTCGAGGCCGAGGGCTACGAGCGGTACGCCGCCGGGGCCGGCACGGCCAAGGCCTGAGCGGGAGAGGCGCTGCCGAGATGACCAGCATCGCGATCCCCTCGGGGATGCCGCAGTACGACGACGTGCCGCGTTTCGACGTGGCCCGGGTGCGCGCCGACTTCCCGATCCTGGGTCGGGACATCAACGGGCACCCGCTGGTCTACCTCGACAGCGCCAACACCTCGCACAAACCGCGCCAGGTGCTCGACGTGCTCGACGAGCACTACGCGCGGCACAACGCCAACGTGTCGCGCTCGGTGCACACCCTGGGCACCGAGGCCACCGAGGCGTACGAGGGGGCGCGGGCGAAGATCGCCGCGTTCATCAACGCGCCAAGCGTCGACGAGGTGGTGTTCACGAAGAACTCCACCGAGGCGATCAACATCGTGGCGTACGCCTTCTCGAACGCCTCGCTGCGCCCGGACGCCGACCCCCGGTTCCGGCTCGGCCCCGGCGACGAGGTGGTGATCTCCGAGATGGAGCACCACTCGAACATCGTTCCGTGGCAGCTGCTCTGCGAGCGCACCGGCGCGACCCTGCGCTGGTTCCCCGTCACCGACCAGGGGCGGCTGGACGAGTCGGGCCTGGAGGATCTGGTCACCGAACGGACGAAGATCGTCTCGCTGGTGCACGTGTCGAACATCCTCGGCACCGTCAACGCCACCTCCCGGATCACCGCGCGGGTCCGCGAGGTGGGCGCGCTGCTGCTGCTGGACTGCTCGCAGTCGGTGCCGCACCTGCCCATCGACGTGGTCGACCTGGACGCCGACTACATCGTGTTCACCGGCCACAAGATGTGCGGTCCGACCGGCATCGGTGTGCTCTGGGGTCGGGGTGAGCTGCTGGCGGCCATGCCGCCGGTCTTCGGCGGCGGCTCGATGATCGAGACGGTCACCATGGCCCGCTCGACGTTCGCCGCGCCGCCGGCCCGCTTCGAGGCGGGCACCCCGCCGATCGCCGAGGCGGTCGCGCTCGGCGCGGCGGTCGACTACCTGACCGGCATCGGGATGCAGGCCATCCAGTGGCACGAGAAGGAGCTGACGGCGTACGCGCTGGACGCTCTCGGCTCGGTACCGGACCTGCGGATCTTCGGTCCGACAGTGCCGGTGGGCCGGGGCGGCACCATCTCGTTCGCACTCGGTGACGTGCACCCGCACGACGTGGGTCAGGTGCTCGACTCGCTCGGCGTGCAGGTGCGGGTGGGTCACCACTGTGCCAAGCCGGTGTGCAGCCGGTTCGGTGTTCCGGCCATGACCCGGGCGTCGTTCTACCTCTACACCACCACCGAGGAGATCGACGCTCTGGTGGCCGGTCTGGAGCAGGTGCGGAAGGTGTTCGACTGATGCAGCTCGACCAGCTCTACCAGGAGATCATCCTGGACCACTACAAGCGCCCGCACGGGCGTGGCCTGCGCGATGCCGACGACCCGGGTGACCAGGTCGCGGAGGCGCACCACGTCAACCCCACCTGCGGTGACGAGGTCACCGTCCGGGTGGCCACCGACGGCACGGTGCTGCACGACATCTCGTACGACGGGATGGGCTGCTCGATCAGCCAGGCATCGGCGAGTGTGCTGCACGAGTTGCTGCGTGGTCGCGGCGCCGGGGAAGCATTCGAGGTGCACGAGGCGTTCGTGGAGTTGATGTCCGGACGTGGCCAGGTCACGCCGGACGAGGACGTGCTCGGTGACGGGGTTGCTTTCGCGGGTGTGGCCCGTTACCCCGCCCGGGTCAAGTGCGCGCTGCTGCCGTGGATGGCGTTCAAGGACGCCGCGGCACGCGCCGGTGTGGGTGTGAGCCCGGAGGTGAAGGCGTGAGCGAGCGTCAGCGAGCGAATGACACAGTGGTGCCGTGTGGCATCACGCAGCGATGCGGAGGGACGGCATGAGCGAGCGTCAGCGAGCGAATCAGTGGTTCAGCGCGTTGGTGCCTCATGGCGTCACGGAGCGAAGCGGAGGGACGGCATGAGCGAGAACACCGCAACTGAGGCGACGCCGGAGGCCAGTGACACCCCAGTGGTGCCGCAGACCGACGCCGCGACGACCGATGGCACCGGTGACGCCGCTGCTCCCGCGGGCGGCGTCAGCAAGGCGATGATCGCCGACATCGAGGAGGCGATGAAGGACGTCGTCGACCCGGAGCTCGGCATCAACGTGGTCGACCTGGGCCTCGTGTACGGCGTTCACGTCGACGACGAGAACGTCGCCACCCTGGACATGACGCTCACCTCGGCGGCCTGCCCGCTGACCGATGTCATCGAGGACCAGACCCGGCAGGCGCTGACCACCGGCCCCGGCGGCGGCCTGGTGAACGACATCCGGATCAACTGGGTGTGGCTCCCGCCGTGGGGCCCGGACAAGATCACTGACGAGGGCCGGGACCAGCTCCGCTCCCTCGGCTTCAACGTCTGACCTGATCCCACGTCGTCGAGCGCGGTACCCGTCCGGGTGCCGCGCTCGACGCGTTTCCAGGCCGACCGAAAGTAGTGGAACGGATCGTTCCGGTCTGCTAAGCTGAACTCATCAAACGGAGCGGAATATTCCGCTCCGGCAGCGGGTGGGTCAGCTCGCTGGAAGCCGGCGGAGAGGGCAGGACGATGGGCGAGATGGCGGCGGGGCAGTGGCGGATCGTGCTCGAAGAGGCGCACGAGGCGCTTCGGACGGCAGTCGAGGGGGTTCCGGCCGACGCCTGGGAGCGGCCCACCCCGTGCGAGCGGTGGAACGTCACCCAGGTGCTTCAGCACGCGGTCGGCGATCAGCTCGCCTTCGCGGCGGCGATCGACGGCGGGCCGGGGCCGGTGGAGGACCCGTTCGCGCCGTCCGGTCAGATCGACGGTGACAAACTCGCTGGCCTACGCGCCGCCCTCGACGCGTCCGCGAGGGCCTGGAACCGTGTCGCCGACGACGATCCGGAGGTGCCCACGCCGCTGCCCCAGGGCAAGCTGCCCGCCGAGGTCGGCGCCGTGGCGTGCGCCCTGGATGCCGCAGTGCACGCCTGGGACATCGCGGTGGCCACCGGCCAGCCGTCCCCGCTCGGCGTCGAACTGGCCCGCCCCCTGCTGGTGGTGGCCCGGCAGATCGTCGAGCCGCTGCGGGCCTACGGCGCGTACGCCCCGGCGATCGACGGCGCTGCGGAAGCCGACGAGGTCGCGGCCCTGCTCTCCTACCTCGGTCGCGACCCCCGCTGACCCGGGTGCGTCATTGATCGGCCCTGAACAGGTCAAGATCGTGCTCGATCGTTGATGTAGTGGCCTCGGCGCAGCGCCGAGGCCACTACATCCTGGTTCGAGGCGTACGTCCCAAGCCCCTCCCGGTCTCGGCGGCGCTGTGCGTCGCGGGGCGCGGGGCGCGGGGGAAAATCGGTGGCGGGGGCGCGGGTCCGGCGCGGAGGATGCGCGTGTGATTGAGGCGTACCCGTTGCAGGTTCCTGTCCGTGCGGCGACTGCCGTGCGCCGACAGCGGCCGTTCCGGGGACGAACCTCGACCCGCCACCGACGTCCGTGACCCGGGCGTTCCTCGCCGGCCTGGTCGCCGGCTACGGCGTCGCCATTCCCGTCGGCGCGATCGCGATTCTCATTCTGGGCCTCAGCGCCCGTACCTCGTTTCGGGTGGGTGCGGCGGCGGCGCTCGCGGTGGCTACCGCCGACGGGCTCTACGCGGTGGTGGCCGTCCTCGGCGGCGCTGGCCTGGCCGGGATCATCGCGCCGGTCGCGGGGCCTCTGCGGGTGGTCGCTGCCGTGGTCCTGCTGGGTCTCGCCGGGCACGGACTGTGGCGAACGTGGTCCGCGCACCGCTCACGGGTGACGCCGACGGCACGGGCCGGTCGGGGCATGGGCACTCCGGGCCGTGCCTACGCGGCGCTGCTCGGGTTGACACTGCTGAACCCGATGACGGTCCTCTACTTCACGGCGCTGGTCCTCGGCCGTCGGGACACGGCCGACTCGGGGGTGCTCGCCGTGGCGCTCTTCGTGGCCGGGGTGTTCGTGGCGTCGGCGAGCTGGCAACTGGTCATCGCCGGCGGTGGCACAGTGGTCGGCCGGGCGCTGACCGGGCCGCGCGGCCGGCTGGTCACCGGCCTGCTCTCCAGCGCGCTCATCGCCGCGCTGGCGGTGGCCGCGCTGCTTCCGAGCTAGCGGGCCCGTCGGAGCGTGCCGGGCCCGTCGGAGCGTGCCGGGCCCGTCGGAGCGTGCCGGGCCCGTCGGAGCGTGCCGGGCCCCGCGGGCCGCCCGGGGGTCCGCGCGGGGCCGCTGTGCCGTACGGTCGGGCGATGACCAGTCGACCCGCAGCCGGCGGAGGCCGGTGGGTCGAGGTCGACCCGGCCCGCGTCGGCCGCTGGGTCGAGGGCTTCGCCGACCGGCACGGCCCGCCCACCACCAGCGCACAGGAGTACGGCCTGCTGCTCGCCGCCCCGGACGGGGCAACCGCCGAGTTGTACGCCCCACCGGGTGCGCCGACCGGGGTGGATGTGGCCGGGTTCGTGGCCTCCGCCGTCATGCCCCGCCGCATCGGCCTGCTGTTGGCGCGCAAGGGCGCTGTGGCGCTCGGGGTGGCCGAGGGCGGCGACCTCGCCGTCTCCAAGGTGGACACCCGGTACGTCCAGGGGCGCACCGCCGCGGGGGGATGGTCGCAGCACCGGTTCGCCCGTCGGCGTGACAACCAGGCGAAGGCTGCGCTGGGTGACGCGGCGGACCTGGCCGTACGGCTGCTGTTGCCGGAGGTGGCGACGCTCGCCGCGCTGGTCTGCGGCGGTGACCGGCGGGCGGTGGACGGGGTGCTGGCCGACCGGCGGTTGGCCCCGCTCGTGCCGTTGCGGGCGGAGCGGCTGCTCGACGTGCCGGAGCCGCGACACGCGGTGCTGGTCGCGGCGGTGGGTGCGGCCCGGGCGGTACGGATCCTGGTGCGCGACCCCGACTGACCTCGGCCTTCACTGACGCCGTCGCCGTCGCCCTCACTGACGCCGTCGCCGGTGGCGTCGGTGGGGAGATGATCGCCACCCAAAACGGGGTTCGCGGCGTGCTGCCCGGCCGGCCGCCGGAGGATGGGCGCGTGGAGTTTCTGGTTGACATGGTGACGACGGTGCCGCAGGGAACGTCGGAGGACGGGGTCGCCGACATGCGTGCGCGAGAGGCGGCTCGTTCGGCCGAGCTGACGGAACAGGGCAACCTTCTGCGGCTGTGGCGGCCGCCGCTGTCGCCGGGGGAGTGGCGTACGTGGGGGCTGTTCCAGGCCGCCGACGCGGACGAGTTGGAAGCCGTCCTCGCGTCGATGCCGCTGCGCGCCTGGCGGCGCGAGACCGCGACGCCGTTGACACCGCACCCGAACGACCCGGGTCAGCCGCCTCGCTGACCCTGCGAGGGCACGCCGGCTCGACAGGCACACAACGGGGCACGTCCGTCAGCAGGGAGATCATCATGTCCGAGGCCCAGATTCTGCGTACCGTCCTCGACCGGTGGAAATCGGCTGTCGACGCCCACGAGCCCGATCGGGTCGCTGCGTGCTTCACCGACGACGCGATCTTTCAGGGGTTGCAGCCGTACACGGTGGGTCCTGCCGGCGTCGCCGCGTACTACGCCGGACAGCCGCTCGGCCTGACCGCCGCGTACAACATCAGGGAGATCCGTCGTCTCGCCGACGACGTGGTCCTCGGCTACCTGGAGGTGGAGTTCGGCTTCACCGACCGACCGGCCCTGACCGTCAACCTGGGCGTGCTCCTGCGGCGGGTCGACGACGACTGGCTCATCGGCCACTACCAGGTCTCGCGGCTCACCTGACCCGGGAGCTTCGGCGGAAATGACGATCGTGGCAGGCCTCGCCGAGGGCCTGCCACGATCTCGGAGCGGATGTCAGAGCTGGTCGGTGCCGAAGGTGTCGCAGGTCTTCGGGTCGCCGCGGTCGTAGCCCTGGTTGAACCAACGCTTGCGCTGCTCGGACGTGCCGTGGGTGAACTGGTCGGGGTTGACCTGCCCGCCGGAGCGCTCCTGGATGCTGTCGTCGCCGATCGCCTCCGCGGCCTGCACGGCCTCGCTGATGTCAGTCTGGGTGATGGACGTGAACAGCGGTTCCTGGCCGGTCTTGTCCTTGCTCTCGGTGGCGTGCTTGGCCCAGGCGCCGGCGTAGCAGTCGGCCTGCAGCTCCAGCCGTACGGAGGCGGAGCGGGGGCCGCTCTGGTCGCCCTGGCCGGCCTTCGCGTTGGTGCCGAGCAGGTTCTGGACGTGGTGGCCGTACTCGTGGGCGAGCACGTACGGCTGGGCGAACTCGCCCTTGGCACCGAACCGGGAGGCCAGCTCGTCGTAGAAGCTCAGGTCGATGTACACCTGCTTGTCGGCGGGGCAGTAGAACGGGCCGACGCCCGAGTCGGCCTGCCCGCAGCCGGTGTTCACGGAGGCCTGGAAGAAGTTGGTGTCGGTCGCCTCGTACTTTCCGTTGCCCAACTCCGGGTACGCCTTCTGCCAGTAGGCCTGGATGCTGTTGACGTAGAGCAGGTTGCGGCAGCGCGCGTCGTCGAGCCGGTCGGGGTTGGCGGTGGAGCACACCTGCTCCAGGTCGCTGCCCCCGGCCTGGCCGCCCTCGTCGCCATTGGTCATGGCGTTCAGGCCGAACCCGCCGCCGAGCAGCGCGACGAGCACGGCGACCACGATGCCGATGATGCCGCCCCGGCCACCGCCGCCGGGGATGGGGATGCCCATGCCGCCGCCCCCACCGCCGGATCCACGCCCGAGGTCGTTGGCCTGGGAGGTGTCGAGCTCGGCCCGCTCGTTGAGTTCCATGGTGACCCCGATCGCCGTATGCCGGTGAGTGTCTTTTGTGTGTCGTTTCGTCCATCGAGTGCCGGACGGGGTCCGGACAGGCGTTCCGATACCCGATGATCTTGATCGGTAATCCGGGCGGGACGTCCGACGGCGCCCGGTACACTTGTCAGGTGCTGCGCTGCGAAGGCTGAACCGCCCCGCGCCGTCGGGCCCCTTGAGCCCGCCGGCCGTTTCGCGTGCCCCGAGTCAGCCTTCCGAACCCCGAGAGCGAGCCCGCAAACATGATCACTGTCACCGGCCTGGAACTGCGTGCCGGTTCCCGGATCCTGCTGTCCGACACCACCCTGCGCGTGCAGCCCGGTGACCGGATCGGCCTGGTCGGTCGCAACGGCGCCGGAAAGACCACCACGCTGAAGGTGCTCGCCGGCGAGGGGCAACCGTACGGCGGCCAGATCGACCAGCGCAGTGCCATCGGCTACCTGCCGCAGGACCCGCGCACTGGTGACCTGGAGGTCACCGGCCGCGACCGGGTGCTCTCCGCGCGCGGCCTGGACGTGCTGATGGCGCAGATGCAGGAGGTCGAGGCCCGTCTCGCCGAGGACGCCACCGACAAGCTGGTCCGTCGGTACGGCGCGCTGGAGGACCAGTTCGCTGCCCTCGGCGGGTACGCGGCCGAGGCTGAGGCCGCACGGATCTGTGCCAACCTCGGCCTACCGGACCGGGCGCTCGCGCAGACCATCGGCACCCTCTCCGGTGGTCAGCGTCGCCGCATCGAGCTGGCTCGGATCCTGTTCCGCGACGCCGGCGAGAACGGCGGCGGCATCCTGCTGCTCGACGAGCCCACCAACCACCTCGACGCCGACTCGATCACCTGGTTGCGGGGCTTCCTCGCCAACCACAAGGGCGGCCTGATCGTGATTTCCCACGACGGGGCGCTGCTGGAGTCGGTGGTCAACAAGGTGTGGTTCCTCGACGCCACTCGGTCGGTCATCGACGTGTACAACCTGGGTTGGAAGGCGTACCTGGAGGCGCGCGAGACCGACGAGCGACGCCGCCGCCGGGAGCGGGCCAACGCGGAGAAGAAGGCCGGCGCGCTGATGGCGCAGGCCGACAAGATGCGGGCCAAGGCCACCAAGACCGTTGCCGCGCAGAACATGGCCCGCCGCGCCGAGAAGCTGATCTCCGGCCTGGAGGAGGTGCGGGTCTCCGACCGGGTGGCCAAGGTGCGTTTCCCCAGTCCCGCGCCGTGCGGCAAGACCCCACTCACGGCGACCGGCCTCTCCAAGTCGTACGGATCACTGGAGATCTTCACCGACGTCAATGTGGCGGTGGACCGGGGCTCCCGAGTGGCCATCCTCGGGCTCAACGGCGCGGGTAAGACGACCCTGTTGCGGATGCTTGGCGGGCTGCTCAGCCCGGACACCGGCGAGGTGCACGCGGGGCACGGCCTGCGGTTGGGCTACTACGCCCAGGAGCACGAGACGCTGGACGTGGAGCGGACGGTGCTGGAGAACATGCGCGCCGCCGCCGTCGAGCAGTCCGACACCGACCTGCGCAAGATCCTCGGCGCGTTCCTGTTCTCCGGTGACGACGTGAACAAGCCGGCCGGCGTGCTGTCTGGCGGCGAGAAGACCCGGCTGGCGCTGTCCACTCTGGTCTGTTCCGGCGCCAACGTGCTGTTGCTCGACGAGCCGACGAACAACCTCGACCCGGTCAGCCGGGAGCAGGTGCTCGACGCCATCGCCAACTACCCGGGCGCGATCGTCCTGGTCACCCACGACCCGGGTGCGGTGCTGGCGCTCAAGCCGGACCGGGCCATCCTGCTGCCCGACGGTGACGAGGACGCGTGGAGCGACGACCTTCTTGAACTGGTCGAGCTGGCCTGACCGAGGCTGCTCGGTCGGCTCTCAGCCGAGCAGGTCGGCCAGTCGGTCGAGCACGCCGGAGCTGACCAGGATCACCAGCCCGATGGCGATGAAGATCGTCGGCACCAGCCAGGCGCCGGCGCGCTCGACCAGCCGGACCACCCTCCGGTGCCCGCCCAGCCAGGCCCCGGCCACGCACCAGAGCGCGATCAGCAGCACAAAGACCAGCAGGAACACGGCGCTGTCTGCCACACCGAGGGCCCGGAAGACGGGTACGTAGACAGCGACGTTGTCGGCGCCGTTCGCGATCGTCACCCCGGCCACGCCGAGTGCTCCGGTGACGACCGCCGGTGCCTCGTCGTCGCCCGAACTGCGCAGCGCGCGTACGCCGAGCGCTATCGGCAGCAGGCCGAGCAACCCCGTCCACGGGTCGGGGACCACCAGGAGTCCACCCGCGACCACCGCGCTGGCAAACGCGAGCGCGCCGATGCCGAGGTATTGTCCGGCGACAATTTCCCAGGTGCGGGGTTGGCCGGTGGTGCGCGCCGCGACGAAGAACAGCGTCAGGATGACGATGTCGTCGATGTCGGTGGCGGCGAAGACCACGGCCGCCGCGCCGGCGGTGCTCAACAGGTCGATCACGAGCGAAGGCTACGGGCCGTCGGCAGCCGCCAGCTCCCGGCGGTGGTACGCGCGGACGCCGTGACGGGCCGGATCGCCAGGATCACTCTATCGGGAAGCTGACATTGCATAGCGTGTCGGTTGGCGAAGAGTTGATATCTGGCGCATGATCGTTCGAGGCGGTCTAATAGGTGGGACCGTATCCGAACCGCACAGTCTGGGACGTGAGGACACAGCATGGCAGCCACTGGCACAGCCACCAGCACTGAGAAGGGTCGCCGGATCGTCGGAGCCGAGCGTCAGACGCTCGCCAAGGACCTGGTAAAGCGGTACACCTCGGGGGAGAGCATCCGCGCGTTGGCGGCCTCGACCGGCCGTTCCTACGGGTTCATCCACCGAGTGCTCACCGAGTCCGGCGTGCAGCTGCGTCAGCGCGGTGGCGCCCGGCGCCGCAAGAAGGCGTGACCCGCCCCTCAGCGTCGTCCACCAGCGCCGCGCCCCGGGACGTCCGGTGACCGCCGAGGCGACCGGGGTTCGGCTGACTTGCGACGGGCCGGTCGCCACGGTGACGTTGTGCCGGCCCGACGTGCTCAATGCCCAGACGCCCGCGATGTGGCAGGCGATGAGCGACTTCTCTCGCGATCTGCCCGGCGACGTGCGGGTGGTGGTGGTCCGCGGTGAGGGTCGCGCGTTCTCAGCCGGCCTCGATCTCGCGGTGGCGGGCGCCTCCGGCCCGGGGTCGTTCGCTGAGCTGGCCACGCTGCCCGAGCAGGAGTGCGCCGAGCGCATCGCGGAGTTCCAGGCCGGTTTCACCTGGCTGCACCGGCCGGATGTCGTCTCCGTCGCGGCCGTGCAGGGCCACGCGATCGGTGCCGGCTTCCAGCTCGCGCTCGCCTGTGACCTGCGAGTGCTGTCAGCGGACGCGAAGCTGTCGATGGCCGAGGTGACCCTCGGTCTGGTGCCCGACCTGGCTGGCACGAAACGCCTCGTCGAGTTGGTCGGCTATTCACGGGCGTTGGAGATCTGTGCGACAGGCCGCCGGTTGGACGCCGCCGAGGCGGACCGGATCGGGTTGGCCACCCTTGTCGTACCCCCGGCCGAGCTGGACGACGCGGTGCGGGACCTGACCGCCGGCCTGCTCTCCGGGGCCCGCGACGCGGTGGTCGAGATCAAGGCGTTGCTCGCCGGTGCGGGCGGGCGGTCGCACGCCGACCAGCAGCGCGCCGAGCGGGAGGCGCAGACCCGTCGGCTGCGTGACCTCGCCGGCACTGGAGAATAGGTAAGGACCGCACGGGAAGATCCGGGTTACGACCGAGGTTGTCACACTCGTCGGGAGAATTGACCTGACGGTGCGGTCCGCCCGGCAACCCGGAGGTGAGCGATGTCCAACCCGATGTCCGGCGGTGGCATGGCCGGGTGGAGCATGCTCCGGTCGATGCGCAACCGCGACGAGGTCTCCAGCCACCGGCTCAAGCGGGGGGTGGCCCGCCGCATCGTCGCCTTCGCCCACCCCTACCGGCGCGACATCATCGTCTTCCTGGCCACGGTGGTGTTGGCCGCCATCATCGGCGTGGCCACTCCGGTGCTCGCCGGTGACGTCATCAACGCGATCAACCGGGGCGGCACCGAGGCCGGGCGGCTCGTGGTGCGGCTCGCCCTGTTCATCGCCGCGCTGGCGGTCGCCGACGCGCTGCTGTCGCTGGCCCAGAGGTGGTATTCCGCCCGCATCGGCGAGGGCATCATCTTCAACCTGCGCACCCGGGTCTACGACCACGTGCAGCGGATGCCGTTGCAGTTCTTCACGCGTACCCAGACCGGCGCCCTCGTCAGCAGGCTCAACAACGACGTGCTCGGCGCCCAGCGGGCGTTCACCTCCACCCTGTCCGGCGTGGTCAGCAACGTCATCCAGTTGGTGCTCACCGCGGCGGTGATGTTCACCCTCTCCTGGCAGATCACCGCGCTGTCGCTGGTGCTGCTGCCGATCTTCATCATTCCGGCCCGCCGGGTCGGTCGACGGCTGGCGGACATCACCCGCGAGGCGTACAACCTCGACGCCAAGATGAACGCGACAATGACCGAGCGGTTCGGGGTGGCCGGCGCGCTGCTGGTGAAGCTCTTCGGCCAGCCCGAGATCGAGGCCCGCCGGTTCGGCGACCGGGCCGAGCGGGTCCGCGACATCGGCATCCAGTCCGCTATGTATTCCCGCACGTTCTTCGTGGCGATGCTGCTGGTCGCCTCACTGGCGCAGGCGCTGACCTATGGCCTGGGCGGCTGGCTCGCGGTGACCGGCGGCGTCAGCGCCGGCACCGTGGTGACGCTCGCGCTGCTGCTCACCCGCCTGTACGGGCCGCTCACCGCGCTCTCCAACGTCCGGGTGGACGTGATGAGCGCGCTGGTCTCCTTCGACCGGGTCTTCGAGGTGCTCGACCTCAAGCCGGGCATCGTGGAGAAGCCCGACGCGGTGCCGGTGCCGGTGGGCGCTGGCCGCGTCGACTTCCGCGACGTGCGTTTCCGCTACCCGAGTGCCGCCGAGATCTCCCTCGCCTCCCTGGAGGAGGTCGCCACGCTCGACCGGACCGTCAACGAGCCGGTGCTCAAGGGGGTCTCGTTCAGCGTCGAGCCGGGGCAGATGGTCGCGCTGGTCGGCCCGTCCGGGGCGGGCAAGTCGACACTGTCGATGCTCATCTCCCGGATCTACGACGTCAGTGACGGGCAGGTGCTCGTCGGCGGGGTGGACGTGCGAGATGCGACGCTCGCCTCCCTGCGCGACGAGATCGGTGTGGTCACCCAGGATTCGCACCTGTTCCACGAGACGATCGCCGAGAATCTTCGCTACGCCAAGCCGGACGCCACCGACGACGAGATCTGGGCCGCCCTGGCCGGGGCGCAGGTGGCCGATCTGGTTCGGGCGCTACCCGACGGTCTGGACACCACAGTGGGGGAGCGCGGCTACCGGTTCTCCGGCGGCGAGAAGCAGCGCATCGCCATCGCGCGACTGCTGCTCAAGGCCCCGTCGATCGTGATCCTCGACGAGGCGACAGCACACCTGGATTCGGAGAGCGAGGCGGCGGTGCAGCGTGCGCTGTCGGTGGCGCTGGCCGGACGTACCGCGCTCGTGATCGCGCACCGGCTCTCCACAGTGCGCGACGCCGACCAGATCCTGGTGCTGGACGGTGGGCGAATCGTCGAGCGGGGGCGGCACGAGGAGTTGGTAGCGGTCGGTGGGCTCTACGCCGAGCTGTACCGCACCCAGTTCGCTGTCGCCGACTCGCCCACCCCGTTCGTCGACGCGACAGGTCCCGAGCCGGTGGTGATGCCGCTGGGCACCTACCGCGCCGACGAGGTGCTGCCGCCCGCCGCCGCCAACTGACGTCTTCGCCGCGCTGATCATCTCGGGTTCCTGGAAGTCGGGGCGTCCCGGTCGCAGTGACCGCCCGACTTCCTTGAAACCGTGTCGATCAACGGTCGGCTGGTCCGGCGGGCCGAGGGTCTGGTAGCTCGGTCGCCGCCCGCAGCTCGGCGAACGCCAGGCCCAGGGTGACCGGGGTGAAGTGCGCGTTCAGGCCGCTGGGGTTGGGCAGCACCCACAGCCGGGCGTCGGCCAGCGACTCCGGCTGCGGCCCGAAGGTGGCCTTGGGCCGTTGGAAACCGATCCGGTACGCGGTCACTCCCACCACTGCCACCCAGCGCGGCCGGTACCGGGCCACCTTGTCGGTCAGGATCGCCGCGCCGTCGAGGAGTTCCTCGGCGCTCAGCTCGTCCGCGCGGGCGCTGGCCCGGGCGGCCATGTTGGTGATGCCGAGCCCGAGCGCCGGTAGTTCGTCCTGTTCGCTGGGGTGCAGCAGCCGAGGGGTGAACCCACCCCGGTGCAGGGCGGGCCAGAACCGGTTGCCGGGTCGAGCGAAGTGCCAGCCCGTCGCGGCTGACCACAGGCCCGGGTTGATGCCGACGAAGAGCACCTCCAGCTCCGGCGCCAGCACGTCGGGAATGGTCCGGTCCGCAGCCGCCGCCAGATCAGCCCGGGTGGGTCGGGGATGCCGGATGCCGGAGGGGCGGAGCGGGTCGGGGGTCACAGCCCGCGCAGCGCGCCGCCGTCGACCGGCAGGGTGATCCCGGTGAGGTAGCTCGCGGCGGGGGAGAGCACGAATGCGGCCACCCGGCCGAACTCGGCGGGGTCGCCGATGCGGCGCAGCGGGATGCCGGCCTCCGCCTCGGCGCGGGCCCGCTCCGGGTCGCCGGTCGCTCCGAACAGTTCCCGGTTGCGGTCGGTCATGATCCGGCCGGGCAGCAGCCCGACCACTCGGACCCCCCGTGGGCCGTAGTCGTCGGCGATGTCCTTGGCCGCGCCGACCAGGCCGGGCCGCAGGCCGTTGGAGATGCCCAGGCCGGGCACCGGGCCGCGAGCCGAGGTGGAGAGCACCAGCCCGATCGCGCCGCCCTCGGGCAGGGCGTTGGCGATGGTGCGGACCGCGCGGATGGTGCCCAGGAAGACGGTCTCGAAGGAGAGCCGCCACTGCTCGTCGGTGACCGCTGCGGCATTGCCCGGCGGTGGCCCGCCGACCGAGATCAGCGCGCCGTCGAGCCGGCCGAAATGCTCCTGCGCGGCGGCGACGAGCTTTCCCGGGGTCTCCGGGTCGGTCAGGTCAGCGGTCAGCCCGACGGCGTGCTCCGGGCCACCCAGCTGCTGGGCGGCGGCGGCCACCGCGTCCGGGTCGCGGGCCGAGAGCACCACCCGCGCACCGTCGGCGACCAGGCTCTGCGCGGTCGCGTAACCCAGACCGCGGGAGGCGCCGGTGAGGACGTACACGCGGTCGGTCAGTCCGAGATCCATAACTCCGATCCTGCCGCATCCGGTACGGCGTCGCCAGCAGGGCCCGATCCCCGTGCGGCGGGGCGCAGCAGGCGTACCCGGCCGGCGATCTGCACCGCGACGGCGCCGCCGGCGCGGCCCACCGCCGGCGCCCGGCGCGGACGCGGCGCCCGAAGCCCGTCGTAGCGCAGGCGTGCCTCCCGGACGGCCAACTCCTCGGCGGCCGCCGGGGGAAGCGTGTGCTGGGCGTGCAGCGCCCGGGCCAGGTCCCAACCGTCGCGCAGCGATCCGGCGGTGGGTCGCCGGGCGGCCCAGTCGGCGAAGGTGGTCGACCACCTGGCACCGAGGCCGGCGGCGAGCAGTGGCCAGTGCCGGGCCACGTCGCCGGCGCGTTTACGCAGCACTGCCGCGCGGGTGGCGGCCAGCGGTCCCGGCGCGAACCCGGGCGGGGGTGGCCCTCCGGCGACCAGCGCCGCGACCAGTTCGGCCTGCCGCTCGGCCAGCCCGGCGCGGGGCGTCTGCGCGGAGGGTGCGCCGGTCATGTCACGGCCGGAAAACCCGCGGCGGTGGCCAGGGCGTCCAGTTCGGCGCGGAGTTCGGCGGCCGGCGGGTAGTGGCCGTCGCGCTCCAGCAGCAGCGCCGGCGGTCGCCGTCGGGCGCAGAGCGCGCCGACCAGCTCCAGCACCGCCGTCGGCACCGGGTCGGTGTGGGTGTCGTGGTAAAAACCGCCGTGCTCGGCGCCGCCGGCCACGTGTGCGTACGCGATCCGGTCGAGCGGCAGGCGGTCCAGCAACGCCAGCGGGTCGGCGCCCCGGTTGCGGGCGTTGGCGTGCACGTTGGCCACGTCCAGCAGCAGCAGTGCCCCGGTCCGGTCGAGGATCTCGGTGAGGAAGTCCGCCTCGGTCAACTCGTCGTCGGGCCAGTCGACAAGCGCGGCGATCGGCTCCAGCGCGATCGGCACCGGAAGCTCGGCCTGTGCCCGCGCCACGTTGGCGCAGACCGCGTCGACGGCTTCCCGGCTGCGCGGTAGCGGCAGCAGGTGGCCGGCCTCCAGGCCGCCGGCCCGGACGAACGCGATGTGCTCGCTGACCAACGGGGCGTCCAGCCGTTGCGCCACAGCGGCCAGGTGGGCGACCCGGGCCATGTCGACCGGCTCGGCGCCGCCGAGGGAGAGCCGCACCCCGTGCGGTACGACGGTCACCGCGCGGTCCCGCAGCTGCGCCAGACCGGGCGGGAGCGGCCCGGAGGCGGACACCCCCTCGGCCACCACCTCGACGAAACGCAGGCCGGGCAGCTCGGCCACGAAGCCGGCGATCTCCGGACGCCAGCCGATGCCGACCCCGGACGGGCCGGTCATCCGCCGCACCCGCCGCCGCCCCCGCACCCGCCGCCTCCGCCGCCGTCCCCACCGGAGCTGTCGCCTCCGCCACCGGACGATCCGTCGGACCCGCCCGTCCAGCCGCCGTTGCCGGAGAGGGCTTGGCGCTGAATCTCGGCCTGCTCGGCGAAGCCCGGGTCGAGAGCCCAGAGCGAGGCGGTGCCGTACAGGGCCACGCCCATCGCCGCGCCGGCCGCTCCGTAGGTGGCGTAGGCCGGCGCGGAGGCCGGCGCGAGGTGGGTGTGTTCGCCGCGGACGGAACGGAGGGCGGCACGACCGGCCCGGGTGCGGACGGGTACCCGGGCCAGCAGCAGGACGGCGCCGAGGAGCACCGCCAGGGTGAGCAGCAGGTAACCCACCGGACGACCGCTGAACAGGCCGGAGATCACCCGGAGCACGCCGAGGCCCAGCAGGGCCAGCAGGAACCGGCTCCAGAGGCGGGCGCGGGCGCGTTGCGCGTCGTTCGTCAACAGCCCGCGCTGCTCCAGGCCGTTGCGGATCTGGTCCAACGCGGTGCGTACGCGCTCGTCCTGCGGCAGGTCCCGGACCCGGGAGTGCTGGTGGGCGGCCCAGTGGACGGCCTGATCCAGTGGGGTGAGCCCGGTCGGCGGGGCGCCGCCGGTGGTCAGCCGACGGTCCGGTCGTACGCCGACCGCGCCGCTGCCGCGCAGCCCGCCCAGTGAGGCGTGCACCGCGAGCTGCGGGCCACCGTTGAGGTACGCGACCTGCTGCGCCCCGAGTGGATCGACTGTGGTGTGCGCCGGGGTGGTCAGCAGGCGGATCCGGTAGTACGCGGCTATCGCCACCACCAGGATGGCCGCCGCGACGTAGTACCGGAGGAAGGTCGGGCCGGAGATGCCCCAGGTGTCGCCGGACGCGGCGTGGACGTTCATCGACTGCTCCTGTCACCGGAGGGGATCGGCGGCCCCATTGTGGAGGAGCCTCGCCACGGGCCTCCGACCGGTGTGCGCGTGGTCAGTGGCGGCGGACCGCCTCCTCCACGAGGTCGAGCACCGGGCCCAGGTCACCGGCCGGCCGGCCCATGGCCAGGTGCAACACCAGGCCGTCGTAGGCCAGCTCCAGGAACTGGGCCAGCACGTCAATGGGTACGTCCTCGCGCAGCACGCCGGCGTCGCGCTGGCGGGCCAGCCGGTCCCGGGTCGCCTCCGCTATCGCGGCGGACCGCTCCGCCCACCGCCTGGCGAACGCGGGGTCGGTGCGCAGCCGCCGGGAGACCTCCAGTTGGCTGCCCAGCCAGCCGGTGGTGTCGGGCGAGACGGCGCGGGCGAGTAGATCGCGCATCACCTGCACCAGGCCGTTGCGGGCCACCGTCTCGACCATCGCCGCGGCGTCGTCCTCGGCGACAGCGAGGAAGAGCGAGTCCTTGTCGCGGAAGTGGTGGAAGATCGCGCCACGGGACAGGCCGGTGGCCTCCTCGAGGCGGCGTACTGTCGCCCCTTCGTAGCCGAGCCGGGCGAAACACGCCCGGGCCGCGGCGAGGATCTCCTGCCGGCGAGCGTCGAGCTGGTCCTGGCTTACTCTGGGCACACGTCGATCGTCGCAGGTCACACGGGGGCATGCAAACCGTACGTACGGCTTGGGATGTCGCCGATTACCATCGCCCGGTGACCCAGCCCCGCACAGTGCCCAGCTCCCCGCTGACAGTGGCCACCGTCCAGGCCACCCCCACGCCGGGCGACGTCGCCGGCAACGCGGTCATCGCCGCCGACCTGGTCCGCCGAGCCGGCGAGCGGGGTGCTCGGGTGGCCGTCCTGCCGGAGCTGTTCCTCTGCGCGTACCACCCGCCGGTCCTCGCCGCCGACCCGGCCGGCACCGACGTCGCGGCCGATCCGGCCGGGATGGTCGCGGATCCCCGGCTCGACCCGCTGCGCGTCGCGGCGCGAGAGGCCGGTGTGACCGCGCTGGTCGGCGCGGCCGTCCGGCACCCGGACGCTCGGCGGACCATCGCGGCGCTGGTGGTGGACCGGACCGGCGAGGTGCGGGTCGGGTACGACAAGCAGCAGTTGTGGGGCGACGAACGGGAGCTGTTCACCCCCGGCGATCGGGGTGCCACGCTGCTCGTCGACGACTGGCGGCTCGGGCTGGGCATCTGCTACGACGGCTGTTTCCCCGAGCACGGCCGAGCCGCCGCCCTCGACGGCGCACACGCCTACCTGTGCCCCAGCGGATACCTGGCCGGCTCCGAGCACCGCCGGGATCTCTACTACGCCGCACGTGCCCTGGACAACACGATGTTCGTGGTCTTCGCCAACGCGGTCGGCGGTGTCGACCCGTGGCGGTTCAACGGCGGTGCGGCCATCTACGACCCCGAGGGACGGGTGCTGGCCCGCGGGGCGGACGACGGCACTGCGGTGCTCGTGGCGACGCTGGATCCCGTCGTGCTGGCGGCCACCCGCACGGCCCACTCGATGCTCGTCGATCGGCTGTCGGACCAGGGCGGCCCGCGGCTGTCGATGCCTGGCTGAGCCCGTCGTCAGCTCGATACCCGCCGCATCTGTTGGCGGACACGTCGGTCCCGTAGGGTGCCCGAGTGCCACTGCTCCTGCTGGACCTGGACAACACCCTGCTGGATCGGGCCGGGCCGTTCCGCCGCTGGGGTGAGCGCTTCCTGGACAGCATCGGCGCGCCCCACACCGACATCGACTGGCTCTTGTCGATCGACGCCGACGGTCTGACCGACCGCTGGGACCTCGCCGACGCCATCCGGGACCGTTACGAGCTGCGCATTCCCTCGATCGACCTCGTCGAGGAGCTGCACGACGGGGTGGTGGCGCAGACCCGGCTCGACCCCCTGACCGCCTGCGCGCTGCGGATAGCCGACGACGCCGGCTGGGTGCCGGTGGTGGTCTGCAACGGCACCGTACGCGTCGAGGACGCCAAGATTCGCCAGACCGGGCTGGACCAGTACGTCGCGGACTGGGTGATCTCCGAGGAGGCCGGCGTCAGCAAACCCAACCCGAGAATCTTCGCGCTCGCCGCCCAGCGGGTCCGGATGCCGCTGCGGGGGGCGTGGGTGATCGGCGACAGCCCGGAGGCGGACATCGGCGGCGCCGCCGCCGTCGGGCTGCCCAGCGTCTGGCTGCACCGCGGGCGTACCTGGTCGGACGTCCGGTTCGCGCCGAGCCGCACCGTGGACGGGTTGATCGCCGCGGTCGCCACCGTCCTGGCCCGCTGAGGGTCTTCGCGCCGCCGGTCGGATGTCCGAGCGACCGTTCGGTAATTCGGTTGACCGGCGGACGTGGTGGTACGAGCATTGTCCGCGCATGGTGCATCCCGGGCGTGGGCCCGGTCGAGGAGAGGGGGTCGGTCATGGCCGTCTTTGCAGGTCGCTTCCAGCTGCCTATCTCAGCCTCGACCAAGGGAACCTCACCACAGTGCGCGATCATGACCTTCCGGCGCTCGAGCGCCGCCGCGGCAAGAGCCGCTTCGACGACGACGAACCGCAGTTTCTGAAGCGCGGGCGGCCCACCGAGCCGCTCGCCGACCCGGACAGTGAGCCCGACCCAGACACCGGCGAGCGCTGGTCGTCCTGGGACGACGCCGTGCACGGGCCACAGCCGCACCCCGCCTGGCTGGTCACCGAGTTGGCCGCCAAGGACACCGAGTTGGGTGTGTTGAAGACCGGCAAGGAGGCGGACGTCCACCTGGTCCGTCGGGCCGTGCCGGACACCGACCGGTCCTGCCTGCTCGCTGTGAAACGCTACCGCGATCCCGAGCACCGGTTGTTCCACCGCGATGCCGGCTACCTGGAGGGCCGTCGGGTGCGCCGGTCCCGGGAGAACCGGGCGATGGCCGGGCGGACGGCGTTCGGCCGGCAGATGATCGCCGGGCAGTGGGCGGCGGCCGAGTTCGCCGCGCTGAGCCGGCTCTGGGAGATCGGCGCCGGGCACGACCGGATCGCCGTGCCGTACCCGGTGCAGGTGCGGGGCACCGAGCTGATGCTGGAGTTCGTCGGTGACGCCGAGTCGGGGGAGGCGGCGCCCCGGCTGGCCCAACTGCGCCCCGACCCGACCGAGTTGCGTGACCTGTGGGCCCAACTGGTGGAGGCGCTGCGGGTGCTGGCGCGGGCCGGCTACGCGCATGGTGACCTGTCGCCGTACAACCTGCTCGTGCACCAGGGTCGGCTGGTCGTGATCGACCTGCCGCAGGTGGTCGACGTGGTGGCGAACCCGCAGGGGCCGGAGTTCCTGGCCCGCGATGTGCGGGTTGTCGGCGCCTGGTTCGCGGCCCGGGGTCTTCCCGCCGAGCAGGTGGACCCCGGCCTGTTGACCGGAGAGCTGCTGCGCGAGGCGGGCCTGCGCTGATCGGAGCGGGTCGGGCGGCCACACCGCCCGACCCGCCATGCCGGCTATTGCAGGTAGCGCTCCACCTCGGGCTTGGGGCGTTCGCCCTGGGCGTCCGGGTCGCCGTGGGTCTCCCGGGCGGCCCGTCGGCGGCGCAGCAGGTCCCAGCACTGGTCGAGGGACTCCTCCAGGGCGCGCAGTCGCTCGCTGGTCTCGCCCTCGGTGCCCGACTCGTGGGCCTGGGCGTCGGCACGCAGCTTGTGTTCCTCGTCGACCAGCTCGGAGATCCGGTTCAGGATGGTCTTGTCGTCCATGTCACAGAGCCTGGCACAGGGTGCCGGGCATCGCCCGGATTCGGGGGTACCGGTGCGTCCTGGGTCACCGCCCGCACCGGCCAGCCCGAGGCCGCCCGTCCGGTGCCGATGCCGCAGCCAGGTCGGCGGCATCGCGGCCGTTTCGCCCACAGCGCTGGGTCGTCGGCGCACCCGGCGTGGTGTCGTTCCTGAGTATCCATTCAGGATTCCCGCAAGGTTCATACATCGACGAACGTGCACGCGCTTAGATGGAAATTGCGCCGTCCGCAAGTCTGGAGGTGCCCCTCGTTTGGTGAGATGCTTCCGGCGGCCCAGAAGGTGAAAGTTTTCATCAACCCGCGCGACCGAAGTGGACCGCTGCGGTCGCCGGGACGACGAGGAGACGTGGTTCGATGTCACAGGTGTCCGAGGCGCGCCCTGTCACCGTCAGCACCGAGCCCCGGACGATCCCGTTACGAAGCGCTCTACCGGCACTGGTCCGCGATCCGCTGGGCGCGCTGGTCGACTTCGCCCAGGACGCCGACGGCGACGTCGTCCGGCTCAACCTCGGCTCGTTCCGCCCCTATCTGGTCAGCCATCCTGAGCACCTGCAACGCGTCCTGCGCGACAACGTTGCCAACTACACCCGGGACGGCGACGGGTTGCTCTGGCGACCCGTGCGCCGAATCGTCGGTGACGCCATCCTGGTCGCCGAGGGTGAGATCTGGGAGTCCAGCCGAGGCGCGCTGCAACCGTTGTTCACCGCCAAGCGGGCCGAGACGCTCGTCGACAAGATGGCCGAGGCGATCAACGAGGCGGTCGACGAGTGGCTCGAACCGGCGCTCGCCGGTCGGCCGATCGACGGCGGCGCCGAGCTGACCCGGATCGTCCTGCGCACCACGATGCGGGTCCTCTTCGCCGACCGGATCTCGGTCCCCGACGCCCTACGGATCAGCGCCGCGCTGAACACCCTCACCACAGCGATGCTCCCCCGGCTACTGATGCCCGCCGTGCCGTACGCGGTCCCGATCCCCGGCGACCGGCGCTTCCGCGACGCGGTGCGCGCCATCGACGAGGTGGTGCTGCCGATCATCCGGGAGGCCCGGGCCCATCCGACCGACGGCGACGACATCATCTCCACGCTCTGCCGGCCACGCGCCGACGGCAGCGAACCCGACGAGTACGCGATCCGCGGCGACGTGGTCGCGATGTTCTCCACCGCCACCGAGACCACCATCGCCCTGCTCTCCTGGCTCTGGCCGGTCCTGGCGTCCCGGCCCGACGTGACCGAGCGGATGACCGACGAGATCGAACGGGTGGTCGGCGCCGAACGGGTCGGCCGCGAACACCTGCCCCACCTGCGCTACGGCCGGATGGTGCTCGACGAGATGCTGCGGCTCTACCCGGCCGGCTGGATGATCCCGCGCACCGCTGTCGGTGCCGACGTGCTGGGCGGGGTGCGGATCAAGGCCGGCGGCACCGTGCTGGTCAGCCCGTACGTCACCCAGCGGATGTCGACGTTCTGGACCGACCCGGCGCTCTTCGACCCGGAGCGGTTCGCGCCGGAGTTGCCCCGGCGGCGCTACCGCTACTCCTACTTCCCGTTCGGCGGGGGCCCGCACCAGTGCCTCGGGCAGTACCTGTTCCTGTTGGAGGCGCAGCTCATCGTCAGCACCGTGCTGAGCCGCTACCGCTTCCGGTTGCGCGAACCAGCCGACCTCACACCTCGGATGGGCGCCTCGCTGCAACCCAAGCAGCGCGCCGAGGTCATCCTCACCCCGGTCGAGCGACCGGCCGCATCGTGATGGAGACCCCGCCTCCGGCGCGGGCCGGTCAGGACGCGGTCGCCGAGCAGGGTCGGGTGTGCGCGCTCGCCGTGCGCGGCGTACGCGACCTCCAGGGCGTCACCGCCGCCCACCCGGAGCTGTTCGACGCCGCGCCGTTCGACCCGGCGCTGCTCAGCTCGGTGGCCACAGTGGTCGCCTTCATCGCACCCTGGCACACCGCCGCCGAACTGCGGATCACCACCCGTACCGTGCTCTGGGTCTTCGCGGCCGACTGGCAGGTCGACTACCTCGCCCGGTCGGTGGACGACGTCCGGCAGGTGGTGAACGACTGCCTGGCGGTGGCCGACGGCGCGGCGCCGCCACCGGGGCGACACCTGGCCCGGCTGCTGGCCGACCTGCGCGACGAACTGGCCACCGTGCCGGCGTTCGCCCGGTTGCGCCCGATCTGGCGCGACGAGCTGGCGCGGATGCTCGCCGCCGGGGCTCGGGAGTGGGACTGGAAGAACCTGCCGACCGACCCGACCACCGGGCGACGCCTGCCGGACCTGGACCGCTACCTGGAGAACGCCGACAACTCCGGCAGCTCCTTCGTCAACGTCACCCACTGGATAGCCACCGGCGACGAGAAGACCCTCGCCCAGTTGACCGACCTGCTGGACGCCGGACGTGGCGTGCAGCGGGTGCTGCGGCTGGTCAACGACCTCGCCACGCAGAAGCGCGACGCCGAGTGGGGTGACCTGAACGCGCTTTCGCTGGTCGACGACCCGGCGCAGGTGCACGACCGGCTGGCCGAGCTGACCGCCCGGTCCCGGGGAGATCTGGCCGCCCTCGCTGAGCGGTGCCCCCGCCAGGCGGACTACCTCAACCGGCAGATCTCCTTCACCGGCGGCTTCTACCAACTGTCGGACTTCTGGGGGGAGCGCGATGAGTGACTGCGCCACCCGGGTGCTCGCCGACGCGGCGACCACCGCTGCCGCAGTCGCCACCACCACCGCCCCGGTCGCCGACGCCGCCCGCGAGTTGATCGCCGGCCTTGGCCTGCGGCCGTGGGGGCAGGTCGCCGCGTCGGTGTACGAGACCGGGCGGCTGGTCGCCGTCGCTCCCTGGCTGACCGGGGACCACCAGCGGATCGCGTTCCTGCTGCGCGGTCAGCGCCCGGACGGGGCGTGGGGCCCACCCGAGGGGTACGCCCTGGTACCGACGCTGAGCGCCACCGACGCGCTGCTCGCGGCGCTGGCGGACGGCAGGGCCGGGACGGAGCTGCTCGCTCCGGTGGCCCGTGGGCTCGGCGCGCTCGTCGGCACGCTGCTCCCCGGCGACGCCCGGAATCTGCCGGACACCCCCGCGCTGGACCTCATCGTCCCGGCGCTGGTCGACGCGATCAACGACCGGCTCGCCGGGCTGGAGCGGGCCACCGCCGCCCGACTGCCCCGCCCACCGTTGCCGCTGCCCACCGGGCTCACCCGGGACCGGCTGCACGCGGTGCGGTCCGCGGTCGCCGCCGGAATGACGCTGCCACCGAAGCTGGCCCACTTCTACGAGATCCTGGACGCGGTACCCACCGACGCCGGCCCCACGCTCACAGCGGTCGGCGCGTCACCCGCCGCGACCGCGGCCTGGCTGACCGCGGCCGGCCCGGCCGCCGGCCCCACCGCGCACGCCTTCCTGCGGGCGTTGATCCGGGACGGAGGCGGTCCGGTGCCCTGCCCGGCGCCGATCACCGTCTTCGAGCGGGCCTGGGTGCTCAGCGGCCTGCACCGGGCCGGGATCACGATCAACCCACCGGCCTCCGTCCTGGAGAGCCTGACCGCTGCCACCGCCGGCCAGGGAATCGCCACCGGCGACGGGCTGCCGACCGACGCCGACACCACAGCGGTGAGCCTCGTCGCGTTGGCCCGGCTCGGCCGTCCGGCGGACCCGGCCAGCCTGTGGGCGTACGAGACGGCTGACGGTTTCTGCACCTGGCCGGGGGAGGACGGCTTCTCGGTCACCACCAACGCCCACGTGCTGGACGCCTTCGGTCAGCGCCTGACCCGGCACCCGGACGCGGGGGAGCGCTATCACCGGGCGGTCGACCGGCTGAGCGCGGTGCTGACCGGGCACCAGCGCGCTGACGGCGCCTGGCAGGACCGGTGGCACGCCTCGCCGTACTACGCCACCGCCTGCTGCGTGCTGGCACTGGCCGAGTTCGGGCGGGGTGCGGCCGCCGCCGAGGCGGTGGATCGGGCGGCCGGTTGGGTGTTGAACAGCCAGCGCCCGGACGGTTCGTGGGGGCGCTGGGACGGCACCGCCGAGGAGACCGCGTACGCCCTCCAGGTGCTGCTGACGGTGCCGACGACGGTGCCACGGGTCGACGACGCCGTGGCGCGTGGACACGCCTACCTACACGAATCCGCTGACCGGGAGCACCCTCCACTGTGGTACGGCAAGGAGCTGTACTGTCCGACCGTCATCGTTAGCGCCGCGGTGCTCGCCGCCTGTCGACTGGCCAGCATCCGTGCTTCCGGCGTGGACCGATCGGTGGTGGATTGCGGTTACCGGTCAACAAAAACAGCAACTTGAGGGGTTGTGTGGACACTGCTAGCGTACGCAGAGCCTCAGCCCCGGATGGCCCGCTGTGGTGGGACGTCGCCCCCTCTGATCATTCGTTGATGAGCTGAGTCAACGCCCGGCCTGGGACGGTTCAATGCGTTCTCGCGGTACGAGTATCCGCACCAAGGTTGTCGCCCTGCTGCTCTCCCTGGTCGCGCTCTGGATGTTCGCGGCGTGGGTGACCCTGCGCGACGGCTTCAACCTGCTCGGTGTCCAGCTGATCAACAGCAAGGTCTACGCGCCGAGTGAGCCGTTGTTGCAGGAGCTCCAGGTGGAGCGGCGGTTGAGCCAGGCGTACCTGAGCAACCCGGAGGCCGCGCAGCGGACGGCTCTCGAGGCCGAACACCGGAAGACCGTGCAGCTGGCCGCCGACTTCGCCGACTCGGTGCGCAACTGGCAGGTCGACGTCGCCGGCAGCTCCGCACTGGACACCCAGCTTGGCATGACGATCGCCCAGGTGAACACCCTGGAGCGGACCCGCGCGGAGGTGCTGGACCGCAAGATCGACCGGATCGCCGCCGCTGAGTCGTACACCGACGCGATCGAGTCGATCTTCCAGATCTACGACGTGACGGGCAGCCTGGACGACAAGCAGATCGCCGGCGAGGCCAGGGCCCTGATCCAGCTCAACCGGATGAAGGAGCTGATCTCCCAGGAGGACGCGCTGCTCAGCGGCCTCTTCGGCAACGGCCGGATGAGTGGGCCGGAGTACGTCCGTTACACCAGCCTGGTCGCCGCGGAGCGGTTCCTCGGCGAGGAGGTCCGGGTCCGCCTCGCCGACGCCGACCAGCGCCGTTACCAGCAGCTCGTCGAGGGTGAGGCGTTCACCCGACTGCGGGCCGTGCAGGACAGCATCATCCGCGAGGGCCGGCCGTCGACCCAGTTGCCGGTCGGCGCCGAGCAGTGGCGGGGCACCGTCGAGCCGGCGCTGGCCGAGGTGAACGACACGGTGACCACCGGCGGCGAGGGCATCGTGGACCGGGCCACCGGCGTCGCCGTGATGGTCGTCGTCCGGCTGGTGCTCGCCACCGGCCTCGGCCTGCTCGCCGTCATCGCCTCGGTCGTCGTCTCCATCACCACGGCCCGGACGCTTCTGCGCCAGCTCGAACGGCTGCGGCAGGCCGCCTGGCAGCTCGCCGACGAGCGGCTGCCCCGCGTCGTCCAGCGGATCGGCCGAGGCGAGGAGGTCGACGTCGCCACCGAGGCGCCCCCGCTGGAGTTCGGCACCGACGAGATCGGCCAGGTCGGCAAGGCGTTCAACGCCGTCCAGGAAACCGCCCTGCGCACCGCCGTCGAGCAGGCCGACCTGCGTCGCAACGTCCGCGAGGTCTTCCTGAGCCTGGCCCGACGCACGCAGGCGCTCGTCCACCGCCAGCTCACCCTGCTCGACGCGATGGAGCGCCGCGAGCACGACGCGGAGGAGTTGGAGGACCTGTTCCGGGTCGACCACCTGGCCACCCGGATGCGGCGCAACGCGGAAAACCTGATCGTGCTCTCCGGCTCCACCCCCGGTCGGGCCTGGCGGCGCAACGTCCCCATTGTCGACGTGGTGCGCGGCGCCGTGGCCGAGGTGGAGGACTACACCCGGGTCAACGTGCTGCCGCTCGGGCCGGTCTCGCTCGCCGGCCGCGCGGTCGGCGACGTGATCCACCTGCTCGCCGAGCTGATCGAGAACGGCCTGTCGTTCTCCCCGCCACACACGACCGTCGAGGTCCGCGGCCAACTGGTCTCCAACGGGTTCGCCATCGAGATCGAAGACCGGGGCCTCGGCATGAGCGAGGAGGACCTGGCCGCGGCGAACCACCGGATCGTCGACCAGTCCGAGCTGAACCTTGCCAACGCCGCCCGCCTCGGGCTCTACGTGGTGAGCCGGCTGACCGAACGGCACGGCGTGCGGGTACGGCTCAAGGAGTCCGCGTACGGCGGCACCACGGCTGTCGTGCTGATCCCGCTGGAGTTGGTCACCGAGACCGGCGCCTCCCCGGAGGACTCCGGCTCGTTCCGGACCGGCTCGGCCATCGCGATGCCGTCGGCGCCGGCCCCTGACACCGGCCGTCCGGCGTCCCTCGCACCGGTCGCGCTCGCCGCACCGACGACCACCGCGTCGGAGGTGGCGGTGACCTCGGCGGCCCCGATGCCGTCCGACGCCACCGCGCCGACCACTGACGAGGAGGCCGAGGCGGACGCCGTTCTCCCCACCCGACAGCGGACCACCCCGGCGACCGGCGTCCCCGACCTGCCCACCCGCGCCCGGCGCGGGCCGGCTCAACCAGCGCTGGAAGCCCCGACCGTGCCCACCGGCCTGCCCGCCGTCGACCGCACCCGCCCGGAGACCCCCGACGCGGAGCCGGCCGCGGCCGGCGACGACAGCCCGGTGCCCGCCGGCGCCGATGCGGAGCGGACCGACTCCGGCCTGCCCGTCCGGGTCCGACAGGCGAACATCGTTCCCGAGTTGCGAGACGACCCGGCGGTGTCCGAAACCGACGACGAGGATGTGGTGCGCCCACCGGAGCAGGTTCGCCGGATGATGAGCTCCTACCAGACCGGCACCCGGCGTGGGCGGACCGACGCGGCTCGGCTGCTCGGCGGCGCCTCCGGCACCCCGGCGGCGACGCCGTCCGAGCCGACCGACGAGGATCCACAAGCGACCTGACCGAGCACCGACGACGCGGGTTGCCGCGCGGTGTGACGGTCGAGCCCAGACGAACAACGGCGCACAGCCGGGCGAGAAGAGGACGACGAAGTGACCCAGAAGACGGCTTCGAGCGCCGACCTGACGTGGTTGCTGGATGACCTGGTGGGCCGGGTGAAGCAGGCCGAACACGCGGTCGCGCTCTCCACCGACGGCCTCTTGATGGCCTCCTCCCAGGGGTTGAGCCGGGACGACGGCGAGCACCTCGCAGCGATGGCCGCCGGCATCCAGAGCCTCGCCCGAGGCGCCGGCAAGCGTTTCGGTGGTGGGCAGGTGCAGCAGACCATCATCGAGATGCAGTCGTCGTTCCTCTTCGTCACCGCGGCCGGCCGCAATGCCTGCCTGGCGGTACTGGCCAGCGAGGACGCCGACGTCGGCCTGATCGCCTACGAGATGGCGATGCTGGTCACCCGCGTCGGCAAGTACGTCGCATCACCGTCGCGGGGCACTGATCAGCAGGTCGGCGAGAGGTAGCGGCGATGACCGTCCAGGGGGAGTCGGCAGACCATCAGTGGGTGGATGACCACGCGGGTCCGGTGGTGCGTCCGTACGCGGTGACGCGTGGTCGGGCCCGCCCGGTCACCGGCACATTCGACCTGATCTCCCTGGTCACGGCGACCCGAGCCGAGGTCACGCCCGAGGTCGGTCTCGGTCCCGAGCATTTGGCGATCGTCGGGCTGTGCCAACGCATACAGTCCGTCGCCGAGATCGCCGCCCATCTCGACCTGCCGGTGGGCACCATCCGGGTGCTCCTCGGTGATCTGGCGGCCCGCAGCCTGGTGCAGGTCCGCGAGCCGCAGACCACGGCCGGTCTTCCCGACAACAGCATCTTCGAGGCGGTAATCAATGGACTACGGGCACTCTGACCGGCCGGCGGGAGCGACGCCACTGCCCACCGCGATCAAGATCCTGGTCGCGGGCGGCTTCGGCGTGGGCAAGACGACAATGGTTGGCGCGGTCAGCGAAACCCGGCCGTTGCGCACCGAGGAGGTGCTGACGGAGTCGGGGGTCGGCATCGACGACCTGTCCGGGGTGGAGGGCAAGACCACCACCACCGTGGCCATGGACTTCGGCCGGATCACCATCAGCGATGATCTGGTGCTGTACCTTTTCGGCACGCCGGGGCAGGACCGGTTCTGGTTCGTCTGGGACGAGTTGGCGTTGGGGGCGATCGGCGCTGTGGTGCTGGCCGACACCCGCCGGCTCGCCGACTGCTTCCCCTCCATCGACTACTTCGAGGGTCGGGGCACGCCCTTCGTGGTGGCGGTGAACTGCTTCCAGGACGCCCGGAAGTACCGGCTCGACGAGGTGCAGGCCGCGCTGAACCTGGACCCGGGTGTGCCGGTGCTGCTCTGCGACGCCCGGCAGCGTGAGTCCAGCAAGGAGGTGCTCGTCACGCTGATGGAGCACGCCATGAAGACCCGCGAGGCCCGTCGTCGCGCCGCCAACGGAGACTGACCGAAGTTTTTCGGGGGAGGGTGTCCGGAACGCCGCCCGCCGATCGTCATGCTGGCGACACCCCGAGAAACCAGGGAGCGACCAGATGAAGTACATGATGTTCGTTTGCAGCGACACCGAGCCGGACACCGACCCCACCGAGCTTCCCGACATCCACAAGTGGGTGGCGGAGAACGACTCTCGTGGCCGCCGCCTGACCGGCAACGTGTTCGCGTCGACCAGCGCGGCCACCACCGTCCGTGTTCGCGACGGTGAGCTGCTGGTCTCCGAAGGGCCGTTCGCGGAGACCGCCGAGGTGATCGTGGGCTTCGACCTGCTCGACTGCGCTGACCTGGACGAGGCGATCGAGGTGGCCCGCACCCACCCGATGGCCCGCGAAGGGCGACTGGAACTGCGTCCGTTCGCGGACCTGTCCGACTGACCGAGTTGTCCACCTCGCAGCGCCGGCCGGTGCGCACCCCGGCACCGGCCGTCGCGGCGGCGGAGGCCGTCGCGGCCGCCAGCGTCGAGGCGTACCCCCGGATCGTCGCGACCCTGATCCGGGTGACCGGGGACTGGGCGTTGGCCGAGGACTGCGCCCAAGAGTCGTTGACCGTCGCGCTGGAGCGGTGGCCCACCGACGGGGTGCCGGCCAACCCTGGCGGTTGGCTCATGACGGTGGCGCGCAACCGGGCGATCGACGTGCTGCGCCGGGCCACAGTGGAGCGGCGCAAGCTGCACGACCTGGCGTTGCTCACACCAGAGGAGGCGCAGCCCGAGCCCGAGATCAGGCAGGACGTGGTGGACGACCGGCTGCGCCTCATCTTCACCTGCTGCCATCCGGCGCTCGCGATGGAGGCCCGGGTGGCGTTGACGCTGCGAACCGTCTGCGGCGTGCCGACCGCTGACATCGCGCGCCTGCTGCTGGTCAGCGAGTCGACGATGACCCGGCGGTTGACCCGGGCACGCACCCGCATCGCCCAGGCCGGTATCCCGTACCGGGTGCCGAGCGGGCCGGCGCTGACCGAGCGGCTGCCCGGCGTCCTCGCCGTGCTGTACCTGCTGTTCACCCGGGGCTACGTCGCCGACGGCGAGCCGGCCTTCGCCGACGAGGCCGTCCGGCTAGCTCGCCTGCTCGACCGGCTGATGCCCGACCAGTCCGAGGTCGCCGCGTTGCTCGCCCTGGTGTTGTTCCAACACTCCCGTCGAGACGCCCGCCGCGACGCCGACGGCAACCTGCTCACCCTGGAGCGGCAGGACCGCGACCGGTGGGACCGGGCCGCCATCGCCGAGGGGCTGGCCGCCCTCGAACGGGTACGCCACGACGGGCCGTACGCGTGGCAGGCCCGGATCGCCGCCTGCCACGCCACCGCCGTCTCGGCCGACGCGACCGACTGGCCGACGATCGCGCGGGCCTACGACGCGCTCGCCGACCTCCGCCCCTCACCGGTGATCGCGCTCAACCGCGCTGTCGCGCACGGCTACGCGTACGGGCCGGCCGCCGGGTTGGTACTGCTCGACGCGGCGCGCGCCGGTGGCGGGTTGGACGGCTATCCGCTCGCCGTGGCGGTGCAGGCCGATCTGGTGGCCCGGCAGGGCGACCGGCCGCGTGCGGCCGGACTGTTCCGGGAGGCGGCGGCAGCGGTGGGCTCAACAGCCGAGCGCCGTGCGCTGCTCGACCGGGCCGACGAACTCACCCGGTAGCGGAGCGGCAACACGCCACCAGGAGCGGTACGTCGGTCATCTGGACCGGCACCGCCTCGCCGATCAGGGAGTTGGTGAACTGCCAAACCAGGCACCACCACTCCATGATCGACGTGCCGGGTCCGTCCCCCGCTCCGCGATCTTGCACTTTCTGTCCCGACGCAAGGGGCATAACCGCTCATGTCGACGACCGAAACTGCAAGATCGGCGCGATCTTCTCGGTTGAGCCGCCACCGTCCTGACGCAACGGTGCTGACTTGCACGGTAGGGCCGCATGGTTGACCGCGGAGAGGGTCAGCCGCTCTTGGCCAACACCAGGAACCGGGTCCAGGCCGCCGGAGTTTTTCCGGATCACCCGCCGGGCGATCCGCGACCTGCGCGGCCAGCCGGGCGGCCCCGGTCCGGTCGCCATCGTCCGCCGTTTCCTCACCGACGAGGAGGCCCGCTCGGTCGCGCCGCGGCTGCGCTGAGCGGTCACCCCGACGGGTGCCGGGCCCTGATCGACCGGGTCGAGGACCCCATCAGCGAGCGAGCGAGAGTCACGCCACCAGGATCGGCACGTCGTACTTCTGGATGCGGTCGTCCCGGGTCACCAGGGTCAGCCCTTCGTGTAGGGCCTGCGCGACCAGCATCCGGTCGAAGGGATCCCGGTGGATCGCCGGCAGCCGACCAGCCGCGATGGCGTGATCGTGGCGGATGGGGAGTTCCCGCAGTTCGGCGTCACGGAGCCGTTCGGTCAGGTTGGCCGGACCGGCCAACGTGCCGAGCGACTGTTTGATCGCGACCTCCCACAGCGTGACCGGGCTCAGGTACACATCGGGTTCGGTGTCGATGCGGTCCTTGATGTCCGCAGCGAGGAGCGGGTCGTCGGTTAGCCACCAGAGCACCACGTGCGTGTCGAGCAAGAGCCTCATCCGGACAGCCCGAAGCCACGAGCAACCTCATCGTTGACCTCGTCGGAATCCCAGTCACCGGTGAGATCCAGCGAACCGCGCAGAGACCCGCGACCGGTGCGTGTCGTACGACGAAGAGGAACGACCTTGGCGACCGGGTTGCCAGCCCGGCTGATCACGATCTCCTCGCCATGCTCGACCCGTTCGATGATGCGTGACAGGTTCGTCTTCGCATCGTGAATGTTGAACTGCGCCGCAGCTTCACCGGCCACCGAGCCACCTCTTTAGCTGAGGTTAGCCCGTGGCGGGGCCCGGAACGAGGAACGACCCGGGAACGACACAGGCTCCTTCCCGCCGAGGGCGGAAAGGAGCCTGGTGACGTCGCACCCCCGTCGCCAATCCCGTCGGCGCGACCGGTGACCGATATGGTGGCCGCATGGAATTGCCGTTCGTGGTTGCGCTGCGCGGTTATGACATGCGTCAGGTCGAGAGTCTCTTGGCCGAGGTCGATGGGGCTCTGGCTACCGACAGCGCTGTGGCACGGGCTGCCGCGCGAGACGCGCTGCGGGCGGCGACCCTGCGACGGCGGTTACGTGGCTACGACGTTCGGCAGGTGGATGCGGCGATAGACGAGCGACTCCGGGCGCTCTGACCGCAAGCCCTCCTCGGCGTGGACGGCGAAGGCCGCCCCCGCCGAAGCGGGAGCGGCCCTCGATCAGCCGTACGCGATCAGTTGGCGATCATGCGGCGCAGCACGTACTGCAGGATGCCGCCGTGCCGGTAGTAGTCCGCCTCACCGGGGGTGTCGATCCGCACCACGGCGTCGAACTCCACGCCGGTGTCGGTGGTGACCAGCACGGTGCGGGGGGTCTCACCGTCGTTCAGGGCGGTCACCCCGGTGATGGTGAACGTCTCGGTGCCGGTCAGGCCAAGCGACTCGGCGGTGACGTCCACCGGGAACTGCAGCGGCAGCACGCCCATCCCGATCAGGTTCGAGCGGTGGATGCGCTCGTACGACTCGGCGATGACCGCCCGGACGCCCAGCAGCATCGTGCCCTTGGCCGCCCAGTCCCGCGACGAGCCTGAGCCGTATTCCTTGCCGGCCAGCACGACCAGCGGGATGCCGGCCTCCTGGTACGCCACCGAGGCGTCGTAGATCGAGGTCTGCTCGCCGGTGAGGTGGTTGACGGTGAAGCCGCCCTCCACCCCGGGCACCAGCTGGTTGCGCAGCCGGATGTTGGCGAAGGTGCCCCGGATCATCACCTCGTGGTTGCCCCGGCGGGAACCGTACGAGTTGAACTCGTGGCGCGGCACGCCGTGCTCGGCCAGGTACGAGCCGGCCGGGGAGTCCGCCTTGATCGCGCCGGCCGGCGAGATGTGGTCGGTGGTCACCGAGTCACCAAGCTTGGCCAGCACCCGGGCGGCGGAGATGTCGACGACCGGGCTCGGCTCCTGCTGCATGCCCTCGAAGTACGGGGGCTTACGCACGTAGGTGGAGTCGCTCTCCCAGGCGAAGGTGTCGCCGGTCGGGGTCGGCAGCGACTGCCACCGCTCGTCGCCGGCGAAGACATCGGCGTACGCGGCGCTGAAACCGGTGGCGCCGATCGCCTGGGCGATGACGTCCTGGATCTCGGCGCTGTTCGGCCAGATCTCGCGCAGGTAGACCGGGTTGCCCTCGGAGTCCTCACCGATCGGCTCGTTGGCCAGGTCGATGTCCATGGTGCCGGCCAGGGCGTAGGCGACCACGAGCGGCGGTGACGCCAGGTAGTTCATCTTGACGTCCGGGTTGATCCGGCCCTCGAAGTTCCGGTTGCCGGAGAGCACCGAGACCACCGACAGGTCGTGCTCGTTGACCGCGGCGGACACCTCCTCGGGCAGCGGGCCCGAGTTGCCGATGCAGGTGGTGCAGCCGTAGCCGACCAGGTTGAAGCCGAGCTTGTCCAGGTACGGGGTGAGGCCGGCCCGCTCGTAGTAGTCCATGACGACCTTCGACCCGGGGGCCAGGGTGGTCTTCACCCACGGCTTGCGGGTCAGGCCCTTCTCCACGGCGTTGCGGGCCAGCAGCGCGGCACCGATCATCACCTGCGGGTTGGACGTGTTGGTGCAGGAGGTGATCGCGGCGATCACCACGGCGCCGTGGTCCAGCTCGTACTCGACGCCGTCGGCGCCGGTGACCCGGACCGGGTTGCTGGCTCGGCCGCCCGCGCCCACCGCAGCGGTCTCCAGGTCACGCGGCTCGTCGGCCGGGTCGCTGAACTCGTTGGCCGGCGGGTCGCTGGCCGGGAAGGACTCGGCGCTGGCCTCGTCGGCCGGGCCGTTGGCGCCGCGCGGCAGCTCCTCGCGGGGGACACCCGGCTTGAGGTCACGCTCACCGACGGAGTCGTCGGCAACGTAGTCGGTCAACGCGGAGCGGAACAGCGTCTTCGCAGCGCCCAGCGGCACCCGGTCCTGCGGGCGCTTCGGGCCGGCGAGCGACGGCTCGATGGTGCCGAGGTCCAGCTCCAGGCGCTCGGAGTAGTCCGGCTCGGCGTCCGGGTCGTGCCAGAGGCCCTGCTCCTTGGCGTACGCCTCGACGAGCGCGACCTGCGCGGCGTCGCGGCCGGTCAGTTCCAGGTAGCGGATCGTCTCCGCGTCGATCGGGAAGATCGCCACGGTGGAGCCGTACTCCGGGGACATGTTGCCGATGGTGGCCCGGTTGGCCAGCGGCACGGCGCCCACACCGGGGCCGTAGAACTCGACGAACTTGCCGACCACACCGTGCTTGCGCAGCATCTCGGTGATGGTCAGCACCAGGTCGGTGGCGGTGGTGCCGGCCGGCATCTCACCGGAGAGCTTGAAGCCCACCACCCGGGGGATCAGCATGCTGACCGGCTGGCCGAGCATCGCGGCCTCGGCCTCGATGCCGCCGACGCCCCAGCCCAGCACGCCCAGGCCGTTGACCATGGTGGTGTGCGAGTCGGTGCCGACCACCGTGTCGGGGTACGCCTGGCCGCCCCGCTCCATGATGGTGCGGGCCAGGTACTCGATGTTGACCTGGTGCACGATTCCGGTGCCCGGCGGGACGACCTTGAACTCGTTGAACGCGGTCTGACCCCAGCGCAGGAACTGGTAGCGCTCCTTGTTGCGCTCGTACTCCAGCTCGACGTTGCGGGCGAACGCGTCCTCGCGGCCGAACAGGTCGGCGATGACCGAGTGGTCGATGACCAGCTCGGCCGGGGCGAGGGGGTTGACCTTGCTGGCGTCGCCGCCCAGGTCACGCACTGCCTCGCGCATGGTGGCCAGGTCGACCACGCAGGGCACGCCGGTGAAGTCCTGCATCAGGACCCGCGCCGGGGTGAACTGGATCTCCACGCTCGGGGCGGCGGTGGAGTCCCAACCGCCGAGCTGGCGGATGTGGTCGGCGGTGATGTTCGCGCCGTCCTCGGTCCGCAGCAGGTTTTCCAGCAGGATCTTCAGGCTGTACGGCAACCGCGCGTGGCCGTCCACCTTGTCGATCTTGAAAATCTCGTAGCTCGCGTCTCCGACGCGTAGCTGGGTCTTCGCACCGAAGGTGTCGAGGCTCGCCACGTCGTACTCCTTCACACCAGCGACCGTGAGTAGTCCTGAGCAGTCTGTCGCACCGGTCCGGGTGCCGCCGAGGTTAGGTGACACTTACCGTCCGATTCCGCTTCCAACAAAACCGTACGTCCGTCTTGCTATCTGCGCAACCTGACATCACGGCTCGGGTGACCCGCGACCGCGCCGCGCCGTCGGGTCGGCGGGGTAGGGTCGGGGCCGATTCGGAAGGGGTGCCGAGTGATCGACGTTCAGCACTGGCTCTCGGCGCTGCCTCCGGGCGTGGTCTACCTGCTCGTCGCCGGCGTGATCGGCGTGGAGAGCATGGGCGTCCCGCTGCCCGGCGAGATCGTCCTGGTCAGCTCCGCCCTGCTCGCCGCCACCGGAGTGGTCGAGCCAGAGTGGGTGGCCAGCGCGGCGGCGTTCGGCGCCATCGTCGGCGACTCCGTCGGGTACGCCGTCGGCCGACGCGGCGGTCGTCCGCTGCTAGCCCGCCTCGGCAGACGGTTCCCCAAGCACCTCGGCCCGGCGCAGCTTGCCCGTGCCGAACAGAGCTTCGCGCGGCACGGCGTCTGGGCGGTGTTCTTCGGTCGGTTCGTGGCACTGCTGCGGATCCTGGCCGGCCCGCTCGCCGGGGCGCTGCACGTGCCGTACCGCCGCTTCCTGGTGGCCAACGCGGCCGGCGGGTTGGTCTGGGCCTTCGGCACGACGTACCTGCTCTACTCGGTGGGCCGGGCGGCCGAACACTGGCTGAAGGACATCTCCTGGGCCGGGTTGGTCCTCGCGGTGCTCGCCGGGCTCGGCAGCACCTGGTGGCTGCGCCGCCGCGCCCACCGCATCGAGTCGGCCGACGGTGCCTCCGGCGTGGCTGAGGTCGAGATGGCTTCCGGCGGTCAGTCCGTTGAGGTGGCTTCGGGCGGTCAGCCGGCTGTGGTCGCCCCTGGCGTTGAGCCGACCCGCAGGGGCGAGCACTGACCTAGGCATGCCGAAGGGCCGGACCCTGGTGGGGGTCCGGCCCTTCGGTCATGTGCTGCTGGTGTGGGGTCAGCTGGTGGCGTAGCCGCGGGTGGCGATCCAGTCGGCGAGGTGCTCGACGCTGATCTGGTAGGCGGCCTGGTTGGGGTCGGCGGAGTCGGCGATCGTGACGGTGTTGCCGTTGTCGCGGTAGCCGACGACGCTGATGTAGTGCCCGCCCTCGTAGGAGTGGGTGACACCGTCGGTGTCGGTGCTGGTGCCGGCGATGTTCGCGACCACGGCCCGGCCGTCGTCAACGGTCTTGACGATGTCGGCGCGCAGCTTGTCGGTCTGCGTGGCGTCGGCGTCGGGGGTGCTGATCTCCACCGACCGGTAGGCGTCGTTCTTGCCGGTTTCCTTGTTCAGGACGGGGGTGATGTCGTTGATGGAGTTGGTGCCGGCCTCGGTGGTGCCCATCTCCTTGGCCATGTCATCGACGTTGATGTTCTTACCCTGCACACTCAGGGCGTTACGGGTCGCGGCGGGCCCGCAGTAGTAGAAGTTCGGCTGGGCTTCGTAGCGCACACCGAGTTCCCGCTCGCCGTGGCCCTTGCGGTCGGTCTGAGTCTGCGTGGCCGGCTTGCCGCTGGTGGGGGCGGCGAACGCGGTGGTGACGGGGCCGGCGATGGCGCCTCCGGTGAAGGCGAGGCCGGCGGCGGTCAGGGCGGTCTTACGGATCAGATCGGTACGCATGATGGCGTGCTCCTCTGCATCGGGGGTGTGCCCGCACGGCACTCAACAGGGGGGTAGTGCGACCGTGCGGGAAAGCTTGTGCCCGGCGACCCGCAACGAGGGGTCGGCGTCGGGACAGGGTGTAACCGTTCGCGGTGGCGGGTCATTCCCGCGGGGGGTCGGCCTGTTGCGGTGCTCGGCCGGACGGGGGGTGTAACCGGGGCGGCCTGGCGGGTGTTCCCGGCGGCTGCCGCGCCTCACGACCCGAGAGTCGCGGTGGCATGCCAGGTATAACGACCCCGGCCGGCCGCCGATTCCGCCGCCGGGGTGGCCCCCACCACCCGACACCCCACGCCAAACCCCGACATACAACCCACCCCGCCCAGTCGGCCAACCGGACACGGCGGCCAGGGATGGCCTAATCGACTCGGGTTCACGGAAACTGCCGTGTCCGGGTGCCGGGATACCCCGACAGGAGACCCGAGTGGATCATGTCGGTCTGCGCTGGCTGCGCGCCCAGTCCGGCACGAGGCGCGGGCTGAACGTCGCACGGGCCCGATCCGACGTGTCAGGTTTAGGCCGCTCCACGGGGAATTCGAACCGAGCGGCGCCGGCCCAGCAGTGCCAGGTCCACAAGATCGTGCTCAATCCGGGAAAGGGGCCCCTGCCCGGGCTTGGGAGGCCACTACAACAAGGATCGAGCACGATCAGGCGGAACCGGCCGCTGAGGAGTCGACTACCTGGTCCACGACGCACTGCCACCAGGCAACATCTAGGCTCTGACCGAGAGGGGTGGATCATGGACGCTGCAACGTGCCAGGCGCTGGCTCCTTCCCGGCTCAGGGCCGGCCAATGAGCGCAGTGGCATTCCTGAACATCGCCATGCACGGGCACATCAACCCGACATTGCCCGTTGTGGGTGAGCTCGTTCGTCGTGGTCACTCCGTCACCTATCACACGACGCCGGCCTACGCCGAGCAGATCGCGGCCACCGGGGCACGGGTGTTCCTCTACCCCGGGGACGACCTACCGCTCTCCGGCCCGCCGACGCCCGTCACGGTGATGGAGCAGCTCGCGCGTACCGCCGTACGCGTGCTGCCCGCCGTCCTCACCGACCTGCGGGGCGCCCGGCCCGATCTGATCGTGCACGACTCCCTCTGCCCGTGGGGGCCGGTGGTCGCCCGGGAACTCGGCGTGCCGCCGGCATCGTCGTTCACCACGTTCGCCTTCAACCGGCACGTGCCCAGCCCGACCCGGGGCTCCTGGGAGCTGCTCAGCGCGGCCGCGGCCCTTCCCCGCTCTACCGCCGGATACCTGAAATCGCGGTGGGAGCTGCGCCGCCGGTACGACACACGCGCCTTGCCCCTGATCGACCTGGCCAACATCCGTCAGCCGCTCAACCTGGTCTACACCTCGCGGGCGTTCCACCCCGAGGCGGATAGTTTCGACCAGTCCTATCAGTTCGTCGGCCCGAGCATCGGTGCCCGCCGAGTGGACTCGTCGTTCCCGGTCGATCGATTGCGGGACCCGGTGATGTACGCCTCGATGGGCACCGTGTTCGACGCCCCGCAGTTGCTGCGCACCTTCGCCGACGCGCTGGCCCCGCTGGGTGGCACCCTGGTCATTTCCACCGGACACACCGAACCCGCCGCGCTTGGCCCGCTACCGGGAAACGTGCTCGCCCACCGTTCCGTCCCGCAGTTGGAGGTGCTGGCCCGTGCGGCGCTGTTCATCACCCACGGCGGGGTGAACAGCGTCAACGAGGCCCTGTACGCCGGCACCCCGATGTTGGTGGTCCCGCAGGGCGCTGACCAACTGCTGGTGGCTTCCCGCATCGTCGAGCTCGATGCCGGCCTGTCGATCCGCACCGAGGACGTCACGGTGGAGGCGGTGCGGGCCCTCGCCCAGCGCCTGCTCGACGAGCCTCGATTCCGGGCCGCCGCGAGCACACTGCAGGTCGCCCAGCGTCAGGCGGGCGGCTACGCGCGTGCCGCCGACGTCATTGAGCACTTCGTGCAGCAGACCGGCTCGGTGACGCGGCCGGGTATCGCCGATCTGCCACCACAGGGCTGACCGATGTCTCCCTTCGTCGTCATCCTGCTGCTGGTCGGCGGGCTGTCCGAGGCCGCCGGGCGTCTTCTGCCGGTGGTGGCACGCCTGTCCGGCGTGGCGCAGGTGAGGGTGGTCAGCCTGTTGCTGGGCGGCGCGATCGTTGACGGCGCGGTGTTCGCGCTCTGGCCGCTGTCCGCGTGGGCCGTTGCCGGTCTGGTGCTGCCCACCGCGCCGTCCGACGCACTGATCTGGACACCAGGGCTGGCCGCTCCGCTGGTGCTTGCCGGGGTCCTCGCGTTCCCGCTTCTTGGGCCACTGTTGCACCTGTTGCTCATGGTGGGAGTGGGCGCCGGCCTCGCCGGTGCACTCGCCACGGTGGCCGGAGTCGGATGGTGGGAGGCCGCCGGCTGCGTAGCGGTCGCGGGAGTCGGGCTCGGCGTCACCGTCGAGGCCGTCCGCCGCCTCGTCGTGAAGCTCAACACGACACGAGCACCGGAGTCGGTCGCGTGATCGGACTGGCGCTCCTGCTGCTGCTCGGGGGGCTGGGACTGGTGCTGATCGCCGAGGCCCTGCTGGCCCGCTACGAGGTGCTGGTCTACGCCGCCGGCTGGCGCACACCCACCATTTCCCGCCCCGAGGGCATGTCCTACGCCCGAGGGGCTGATCCGGACCGCCCTCCGGACGCCTACCTGGTCTATCTGGACGGCATCGGGAAGCGCCGTTTCCACGACACCCGCGATGGTGGCCGACTGGTCAAGGCCCTGATCAACCGAGCGCCGGAGCTCCGGGTGCTGGGCCAGGTGCAGCCCTACTCCCCGCTCGCCGTGCCGCTCGCCGACCGGCCGGTCTGGACCTGGGTGCGCCGCCGCATCGGCCTGCTGCTGTTCCTGCACAACGTGATGCAGATCTTCGTCGCCGCCGACCGCCGCTACCGACCCCTGTACAACCGTGCCGTCGGTGCGCAGATCGCCACCGAACTCCAGGTCGCCGGTTACCGGCCGGACAGCGGCATACCAGTGGTGTTGCTCAGCTACAGCGGGGGCGCCCAGGTCGCCAGCGGTGCGGTGAACGAACTGTGGTCCCAACTGCGTACCCCGCTTTGGCTGATCACTCTCGGCGGGTTCCACAACGGCGCCAACGACATCACCCATGCCCAGCACCTCTACCAGCTCACCAGTGCCGGCGACTGGATCGAGCGAGTCGGCACCTGGATCTTCCCGCAGCGGTGGCGGCTGTTCCGCTGGAGCGGATGGAACCGGGCCGACCGCGAAGGCAAGATCACCGTGCACCGGCTCGACCCTGCCACGCACATCGGTCCCCGCAGCTACATCGCCCCGGAGGCCCGCCTGCCCGATGGGCGCAGCCACCTCGACCGGACCACCGACACCGTCCTGGCGCTGATCCGGGACCGCCTCAACCTGACGGCGGAGACCGACGGCCCGCTGTCCTGAACGCTCACACGTCGGCGTTCAAACCGGCCCGCTGATTCGCCTCCGTCTGGGGAAGCCCGGAGATCTGGAGCAGTTGACTGACGACAACCCGCAGTTGCGAGACGACGACGTCACCGGAGGACCCGACACCCTCGGCGCATGCCTCGTTGATGTCACTGATCACCTGTAGCGCTCGCTCCCGCGCGCGGTCCGGCTCCCGTCCGGCCAGGAAGTCACGATGCAGGAGCCTGAACGCCTGGCCGAAGTGCTCGATCGCCGTGGAGAGGCCGGCCGGCAGCGTCTCCCGGGCGTGTAGTGCCGACACCGCCCACTGCACCATCTCGCGGCTGCTGGTGTAGGCGAGTTCAAGGTGCTCGGTCGCCCGCGCGTACCGACGCATGATGCCCAGCCGTCTCCTGCGCCACGGTGAGAGGATTGCGACTTCGCATGCTGCGGCGACCACGTCGGCCATGTTCCGTCGTGCCGCCTCTGCCGCACGCAATCGCTGTAGGGCCTCCTCGGCCTGTCGCGCGTCGCGGTGAGCCAGCGCATTGGCGATGGCGGTCATCTCCCGGGCGATGGCATCGACTGTCGGACCAGCGGCGCGGTGCACGATCCGCACCGGATTCAGCGGCAGGATCAGCAAGGCCACCACGATGGCCACCACCACGCCGACCAGCGCATTCGCCGTCCGGGGCACGGCCAGGTCCGGCCGGTCCGGAGAGACCGTGCCGAGTAGGACGGCGGTGCTTCCCGCCTGCACCATGACCGCTCCGGTGCCCCGGAAGACGGCTGCCGCCGAAATGGTCAGGGCTACGACCACGCCGGTCTGTATTGGTCCCGCCCCGATGAACCGTATGATCCCGTTTCCAACCAGAACGCCCAGGATCACCCCGGCGAGAAGTTCGATAGTGCGACGGGCCCGATTGCCGACGGCCGCCGCGATGGTGCCGACCGCGGCGGCGGGTGCGAACAGCGGCTGCGGATTGTGCAGCACGTCGCTGGCAACAAACCAGGCCAACCCGGCGGCCACACCAGCCTGCACCGCGAGGATGAGGTAGGTGCGAAGACGTTCATAGGCCTCTCGGCCCTCGCGCAGCGCACTCTCCGCCGGTCGGGCGCCCCGACGTCTGCCGCGCACCTCTCACCCCCCACCACCGATCGGCTCTCTCACGATCGTCGTACGGCGGCGAACCTCGGGTGCGGGAGATCCCCAATCTGATGCGGCACCGACGGAAGCCTGCGCCTCCGCGCGTGGAGAGGGTGTTCGGCCGGCCGGGGTGGGTCAGCCGGCGTCGAGCAGCTTCAGGACCGCGTCGCGGGCGGCCAGGACGGCTGCCTCGGACTGCGGGCCGTGGTTGAGAATCTCGAAGGAGTGCTGGCCGTCCGGCACCTCGATCACCTGCATCGGCCAGCCCTCGGCGGTCGCTGCGGGGAGGAACGCGTCGATGCCGGCCAGGACCGGCGGGATGTCCTGGCCGGCGCGGGTCAGCACCAGTGGCACGCCTGCGCCGGAGCTGAGTGCCTCGACCGGCAGGAACCGAGCGTCGACTTCCCAGCCGGGGAACGGGACGAGCAGCGGGTACGTCAGTGCGATCCCACGTAGCCATGGCGGCGGAACGCGTAGCCAGTCGGCCGCGAAGAGGCCGCCGCCGGAGAAGAACCACAGCACGACCCGCTCGGGGTCGACCCGTGGATCGGCGCGGACCTGCTCGACCATCGCGGCGATGTCGTCGGCGGCGGCGGGCAGTGCCGACAGGTCGGACACCTGGTAGCTGACCAGCGCGGTGGCCACGCCGCTCGCGGCGAGCAGTGCGCCGTAGCCGCGGTACAGCAACCAGTCACGGGGGTCGGGCGCGTCGGGTGGCAGCGGAGCGCCGTGCACCACCACGACGGCGGGCGAGGGGCCGGTGCGGGTGGGCAGGTGCAGGTCGACGTTGTCGTGTCGTTCGACAGGCGCGGTCGGGCTGGACAGGACGAAGGGCCGCTGTGCGACGGGCGTCGTCATCGTCTCATCGTATCGATCATCGACCTGTCCGGCTGCCCCAGGACGATCTACAGAGGACGATGGGTCAGGTTGGGTCGCCGGGTTTCGCGGCGTCGCTGGCCTGGGCGTGCCGCTCCAGCAGCCGCTGCCGGATCTCCTCGGGGGTGTACGCGCGCCGACGCCGTTCGGCCCGCGCGATGACCACACCGGAGGCCGCGACGCCGGCGAGCCCGGCCAGCCCGAGAACCTTCCACCACCGCATTCGTTGCCGCATCGGCCTAGGCTAGACCCTCATGAGCATCAGCCTGGATGAGGCCGTCGAGCTGACCCGCACCGGTGACGTGTGGGTGTTCCGGGGTCGCAGCGTGCCGGACCGGGCGATCCAGTTCACCACCAACAGCCCGGTGAACCACGTCGGGATGGCGGTGGTGCTGGACGACATGCCGCCGTTGATGTGGCACGCGGAGTTGGGCAGGTCGTTGCCGGACCTGTGGTCGGGCGGCCACCAACGCGGCGTCCAGCTGCACGACCTGCGGGACGCGGTCTGCGTCTGGGCCAACCGGTACGGCCAACGGGCCTGGCTGCGGCAGCTCGACCCGCCGGCCGACGCGGAGATGGAGCGGGCGGTGCTGCGGACGATCGCGCGGTTGGACGGCACGCCGTTCCCGTCAACCGCCCAGTTGGCGTGGCGCTGGGTGCGGGGTCGGGTGCCGGCGCTGCCGCGCCCCGGCCGGCTTCCCGCGCTGCCGCACCTCGATCGGCTGTCGGCGCTGGCACGCCTCGGCCAGCAGACACCTCGTCGCAACCCAGCCGACCGTGCCAACCCGGCCGACCGTGCCAACCCGGCCGACCGTGCCAACCCGGCCGACCGTGCCAACCCAGCCGACCGTGCCAACCCAGCCGACCGTGCCAACCCGTCCGGCCCGGCCACTCCGGCCCGGTCGGCGGGGGAGCGGGACCGGGCGCTGGAGACGGCGTACTGCGCCGAGGTGGTGGCGGTGACCTATGAGGCAATGGGGTTGCTGCCGGCGGGTCGGCGTCCGAACTGGTATGACCCGGGGCGGTTTTGGAGCGGGGACGACCTGGGTCTGGCCGCCGACGCCCGGTTGGGTTCCGAGATCGAGGTTCAGGTGCCGCCGCGCTGAGGTTTGACCTGGGCGGTGACCGGCAATTGCTGTGACCGTGAACGCCTCCACGGATCTTGACACGTTGGCCGACTTCTTCGACCGGTACGGCGTGGCGTTGACCTCCGGCGACCTGCCGGCCATCGCCGGCTGCTACGCCCTGCCGGGCCTGGTGGTGGCCGACACCTACAGCTTCTCGTTCACGTCCGCGGCGGCGGTGGCGCTGTCCTTCGTGGGCGCCGCACCCGACTACCAGGACCGGGAGTTGGTCGCGGCCCACGCCCAGATCGACGACGTGCAGCCCGTGTCCGCGCTGTTGACGATGGTGGCGGTGGAGTGGGAGTTCCTGGACAGTCGGGGGCAGGCGGTGCCGGGGGAGCGGTACCGCTACCTGCTGCGCATCACCGATGACGGACCACTGATCTGCACCGTCGTCCGGACGGGCTGACCGACGGGGGCCGGTCGGCCCGATCCGTACCCGCCCGGTTTCCGGTTCGTGCGGCGCTGGCTACGCTGTCGCGTCGGTGGGGGACGAGGGGAGACCTGATGGCGGTGCGGCCGGACGGTGTGGCAGATTCGCGGGCGGCTCGGGTGTTGGCGTCGGTGCCGTGGATCGTGGTGCTGCTCGGTGTGTGCGCGCTGGTGGTGCTCCTGGTGATCGCGCTGTTGTCGTTCCGGACCAGGGAGCGGGACGCGCCGCCGCAGGCCGCGCCTCCGGCGTTCCTGCCGACCGTGCCGGCCGCCGCGTCGGCAACCGGGGGACCGACTCCGGCCGCTGTGGAGCGACGCTCGGTGTCGCCGCGACCGTCCCGTAGTAGCCGGACGCCGTCACCGCGGGCCACCGTCACCGGCTCGCCGACTCCGGGGCGGACCAGCGTCCTGATGGCGCCGTCGGCGGAGGACACGGTCAGCGCCCGGTACGAGGTCGGATCGGACGGCTGGGACGGCGACGCGGCGGTGCTGGCGATCGCCAACGAGTCGAGTCGGTCGATGGACTGGCAGGTGGAGTTGGTGTTCGACGATGACACCTGGGCTCTGCGAGTGGGTGATGACTCGGGCGTCTCGGTGCGAGGGCGCGGGCACGGGGAGTTCGTGTTGCGCGGCACCCGTTCGCTGGATGCGGGTGACTCTCGGACGCTGCGGCTGCGCGTCGGTTGGAATGACTCGGCGCAGCGACCGGTCAAGTGCACTGTCAACGGGGTCGACTGCCGCATCGGCTGAGCCAGCGTTCCGCCGCCTCGCCGCTAGACCGCCCGGCGCCGCTAAGCCGCCCGGCGCCGCGTGACCGCCGCACCGCCAAGGCTTTTCGGGTCGGGCCGTCGATCGCTACGCTGCGCGGACGGTCCGCTGAAGGAGGTACATGTCCGGCATGCGCCGTGTTCCGCGCCCGCCACACGGTCCGGTGGCGATCGCGACGTCGCCCTGGATCGTGGTGGGCGCCGGTGTCGTCGTGATGGTGGTCCTGCTCATCGTGGCCCTGGGCGCTTACCGGGGACGTAGCCCCGCGCCGGACGGCGCGCGACCGCCGGCACTGCCGGTGCCGTCCGCGGTGGCGGCGCCGAGCGTGCCCACCTCGGTGCCGTCTCCGGCGCCGGTGCTGCCGGGGATATCCGGCCGTGCGAGCGGGCTGCCGCCGAGCGTCGCGGCCGGGTCCGGGTCACCATCGGCCGACCCGACGGCCGGTCCGATCGGGAAGCCGACGGCGACGCGGTCGCCGAGCCGGGCCGCGTCCGGGCAGCCGGCGATGACCGGGCGGTACCGGGTGGTGCAGAGCTTCGACGGGGGTTTCATCGGCGAGGTGGCGATGGTCAACACGTCCACCCGGAGCCGTGGTTGGACGGTGCGGTTGCAGTTCTTGGGTGGACGGCTGGTGACCGCGTGGGTGGAGGGCGTTCCGCAGGGAACGATCCGTCAGTCCGATGACGGCTTCACGTACGTCAGCGGGGTCGACGTGTCACCCGGTGGTTCGGTGTCGTTGCGGTTCCACATGGAGCGGGCGTCCAGCACGCCACGGGAGTGCACGGTGGATGGTGCCCGCTGCAGCGGGCTCTGAGCGCAACTTCCGCAAGGATGTTGCTGTGTTGCGACCATGTTTGCAAGGTATTGCAGAATGTTTCGGCAAGGGTTAGCGTGCGGCCAATCAGCGACCAGAGGAAGGCGTCGATGAAACCCCCGCCGATACCGCGCACTGCCCTGCTGGCCCTTGCCTCCCTGCTCACCGTCACGCTCGTCGGCGCTCCGGTCGCCGTGCACCCCGCCGCCGCGAGCCCCCGGCCGTCCGACGGCGCCCCACTCGCGATCGGCGGCGCGGCCCAGTGGCGTGCCGAACCCACCGCCGAGGCGCTGCTGAAGGCCGGCGGCAACTCCGCCCGGGCCGAGCAGTTCTACTTCGTCCTGCCGGACAGGTTCGCCAACGGAGACCCCCGCAACGACCGGGGCGGCCTCACCGGCGACCGGTCGCGGACCGGCCTCGACCCGACCGACAAGGGCTTCTACCACGGCGGCGACCTCAAGGGCGTCATCGACAAGTTGGACTACATCCAGGGGATGGGCACCACTGCCATCTGGCTTGCCCCGATCTTCAAGAATCGACCGGTGCAGGGCGCCGGTAACGACATCTCGGCCGGTTACCACGGTTACTGGATTACCGACTTCACCCAGGTGGACCCACACTTCGGCACCATGGAAGAGATGAAGCGGCTGGTCAAGCTCGCCCACCAGCGCGGTCTCAAGATCTATCTCGACGTGATCGTCAACCACACCGCCGACGTGATCAAGTACGCCGAGGACAGGTACGCGTACGTGGACAAGGCGACATCGCCGTACACCGACGCGCAGGGCCGGGCGTTCGAGGACCGCAACTACGCCGACGGCTCCCGGGCGTTCCCGCCGGTCGACAAGGAGTCCTTCCCGTACACGCCGACCTTCGCCGAGCCGAAGGACGCGAGCGTCAAGGTCCCGGCCTGGCTGAACGACGCCACCTTGTACCACAACCGGGGTGACTCCACCTTCGCCGGCGAGAACAGCGAGTACGGCGACTTCTTCGGCCTCGACGACCTGTGGACCGAGCGTCCCGAGGTGGTCCGCGGCCTGACCAAGGCGTACGGGGACTGGATCGGCGCGACCGGCGTCGACGGCTTCCGACTGGACACCGTGAAGCACGTCAACATGGACTTCTGGCCGCAGTTCAGCCAGGGCATCGAGCGGGCCGCGGAGAAGGCCGGCAAGAAGGACTTCTTCATGTTCGGCGAGGTGTACAGCGCCGATCCGGAGATCAGCTCCAGCTACGTCCGCCAGGGTGGCCTGCCGGCCACCCTCGACTTCGCCTTCCAGGAGGCCGCGCGGGGCTTCACCGCCGGCGCCGGCTCCGCCAAGGCGCTCGCCGACGTGTACGCCCGCGACGACCTCTACGCGGCCCGGGACACCGACGCTGGCCGGTTGACCACCTTCCTCGGCAACCACGACATGGGCCGGATCGGATCGTTCATCGCAGGTGGTGGCAGCGACCCGGCCAGCCACCTGCGCCGTGACCAGCTCGCGCACCAGCTGATGTTCCTGACCCGGGGTCAGCCGGTGGTCTACTCCGGCGACGAACAGGGCTTCACCGGCCCGGGTGGGGACAAGGACGCCCGCCAGGACATGTTCGCGTCGACGGTTCCCGACTACCTCGACGACGACCTGCTCGGCACCGACCGCACGCACGCCAGCGACCAGTTCGACAGGACCCACCCGCTGTATCGGACCATCGCCGAGCTGGGCCGGCTGCGCCAGGCCCACCCGGCGCTGCGCGACGGCGTGCAGGTCACCCGGTACGCGGACGACGGGCCGGGCGTCTTCGCCGCCTCCCGGATCGCCCCGGCCGACCGCACCGAGTACGTGGTGGCCGTGAACAACGCCGACACCGCGCAGACTGTCACGGTGGACACCTGGTCGGCCGGCGCCACCTTCACCGGCATCTACGGCGACTCAGACACTGAACAAGCCGGCGACGACGGCGAGCTGACCCTCACCGTGCCGCCGCTGTCGGCGGCGGTGTACCGGGCCGGCAACCCCATCGCACCGGCGGCCGACAAGCCGACCATCACCATCAGCAGCCCGGTTCCGGACGCGCCGGTCGCCACCCGGGCGGCGGTCACCGCCCGGGTGACCGGTGACCCGCTGGCCACCGTCACCGTGGCGGCGCGGGTGGCCGGCGGCCGGTGGACGCTGCTGGGCAGCGCCGACCACGCCCCGTACACGGTGCAGCACGACCTGACCGGCCTGGCCGGCGGCACCACTGTCGAGTACAAGGCAGTGGTCCGCGACGGCCGGGGCCGTACCGCCACCGCCCGGTCGACAGCCGTCGTGGGGACCCCGCCGCAGGGCAGCTCCCGGGAGTGGGCGGTGGTGCACTACCAGCGCCCGGCCGGGGGGTACGACGACTGGGGGCTGTACGCCTGGGGGGACATCGACCCGGCGTACGTCACCGAGTGGCCGAAGGGGCAGCCGTTCGCCGGGGAGGACTCCTACGGCCGGTTCGCCTGGGTGAAACTCAAGCCGGGCGCGACGTCGGTGAACTTCCTGGTTGTCGACAAGGCTGGTACGAAGGACGTCGCCCAGGACCGCAGCATCGACGTCACCCGGACCGGCGAGATCTGGCTCAAGCAGGGCGACCCGGCGATCTACCCGAGCAGGCAGGCGGCCGCCGGTGAACCGGAGCCGCCGGTCGAGGAGGGCACCGCAGTGCTCCACTACCGGCGGGCCGACGGCAACTACGACGGCTGGGGCCTGCACCTGTGGGACGGCGCGGCCAACCCGACCGAGTGGCCCGCCCCGCTGCGTCCGACGTCCGTCGACGCGTTCGGGGCGGTGTTCCGGGTGCCGCTGGCGGCCGGCGCCACCGGCCTGAACTACATCATCCACCAGGGCGACACCAAGGACCTGCCGGACGACCAGCGGCTCGACTTCGCCAGCGCCGGCCGGGAGGTGTGGCTGCTCGCCGCCACGCCGGGCCGCCTGCTGCCGTCGACGGCCACCACCGCCAGCGGAGACACCGACATCGGCAAGCAGAAGGCGCACTGGATCGACAGATCCACAGTGGCCTGGCAGACCCCACCGACCGACGGTAAGACGTACGCGTTGGTCACCGCGCCCACCGGCGGGGTCAGCGTGGTCGACGGCGAGCTGACCGGCACGTACACCACACTGCCGCTGCGGGCACAGCGCAACGGGCTCACCGACGCACAACGCGACGGGTTCCCGCACCTGTGGTCGTACCGTAGCTTCGCCCTGGACCGGGCGGACCTGGCCAAGGTCCCGGCGGCGCTGCGGGGGCAGCTGCTGGTCACCGAACGCGACGCCGAGGGTGCGCTGCTCGCCGCGACCGGCGTGCAGATCCCCGGCGTGCTCGACGACGTCTACTCCCGGGCGGCCGACGCCACCCTCGGGCCCACGTTCGCGGGGCGGACGCCGAGCCTCGCGCTGTGGGCGCCGACCGCCCAGAGCGTGCGCCTGCTCCTGTTCGACTCGCCCGCCGCCGCGCCGAAGACGGTGCCGATGCGCCGCGACGACCGCACCGGCGTCTGGTCGGTGCGCGGCGACCACACCTGGACCGGCAGGTTCTACCGGTACGAGGTGCGGGCGTGGCAGCCGGCGGCGCAGCGGATGGTCACCGCGGCGGTCACCGACCCGTACTCGGTGGCCCTCGCCGCGGACTCCACGCACAGCCAGCTCGTCGACCTGAACGACAGTGCGCTGGCACCCCCCGGGTGGCGCACGCTGCGCAAACCGGCACCGGTGCCGCCCGCGAAGGCACAGATCACGGAGCTGTCCGTGCGGGACTTCTCCATCGCCGACGACACGGTGCCGGCCGAGCGGCGGGGGACCTTCCTCGCGTTCACCGACCCGAAGGCCGCCGGCATGACCCACCTGCGGGCGCTCGGCGACGCCGGCGTCACCCACCTGCACCTGCTGCCGGCGTTCGACTTCGCGACGATCCCGGAGAAGCGGGCCGACCAGCGCCAGCCGGCCTGCGACCTGGCGGCGCTGCCACCGGACTCGGCCGAGCAGCAGAAGTGCGTGGCGGCGGTCGCCGAGACCGACGGCTACAACTGGGGGTACGACCCGCTGCACTACACAGTGCCGGAGGGCGGCTACGCCGTCGACCCGGTCGGCGCGGCACGGACCACCGAGTTCCGGCGGATGGTCGCCGGGGTGAACGACGCCGGGCTGCGGGTGGTCATGGACGTGGTCTACAACCACACGTCGGCGGCCGGCACCGACGCGAAGTCGGTGCTCGACCAGATCGTGCCCGGCTACTACCACCGGCTGCTGGACGACGGCACTGTGGCCAACTCCACCTGCTGCGCCAACACCGCCCCCGAGCACGCCATGATGGGCAAGCTGGTGGTCGACTCGCTGGTCACCTGGGCCCGGCAGTACAAGGTGGACGGGTTCCGCTTCGACCTGATGGGTCACCACCCGAAAGCGAACATCCTTGCCGTCCGGGCGGCCCTGGACCGGCTCACCGTCGCCCGCGACGGCGTCGACGGCAAGGCGATCATGCTCTACGGCGAGGGCTGGAACTTCGGCGAGGTCGCCAACGACGCCCGTTTCGTCCAGGCCACCCAGGCCAACATGGCCGGCACCGGCGTCGGCACCTTCAACGACCGGCTGCGCGACGCGGTGCGCGGTGGCGGACCGTTCGACGCCAACCCCCGGGTGCAGGGTTTCGCCTCCGGGCTCTACACCGACCCGAACGGCGACGCGGTCAACGGGTCGCCGGCCGAGCAGAAGGCCCGACTGCTGCACGCCCACGACCTGATCAAGGTGGGGCTCACCGGCAACCTGCGCGGCTACCGGTTCACCGACACCGCCGGGCGTGCGGTAACCGGGGCGCAGGTCGACTACAACGGCTCCCCGGCCGGCTACACCGCCGCGCCGGGGGAGGCCGTCACCTACGCCGACGCGCACGACAACGAGATCCTGTACGACGCGTTGGCGTACAAACTGCCGCAGGCCACGACGGCGGCGGACCGCTCGCGGATGCAGGTGCTGGCGCTGGGCACCGTGGTGCTGGGACAGGGCACCGGGTTCGTCACCTCCGGCACCGAGCGGCTGCGGTCGAAGTCGTTGGACCGCAACTCGTACAACTCCGGTGACTGGTTCAACCAGATCCGCTGGGGTTGTGAACGGGGTAACGGGTTCGGCATCGGTCTGCCGCCCGCGCCCGACAACGAGGACAAGTGGTCGTACGCGAGGCCGCTGCTGGCCGACCCGGCGCTGGTGCCGGACTGCGCGGCGATCAACACCACCGACGCCCGGTACGCCGAGTTGCTGCGCATCCGGGCGTCGTCGCCGGTGTTCGGGCTGGCCACCGCCGAGCAGGTCCAGCGGCGGGTGGCGTTCCCGCTGTCCGGCGCGCAGGAGACGCCGGGCGTGCTGACGATGACCCTGGACGCCAGTGGGCTGGGCGGGCCGTGGAAGTCGTTGACAGTCGTCTTCAACAGCACGCCGTCGGCGGCCGACCAGACGGTGACCGGACTGCGCGGTGCGGACGTGGCACTGCACCCGGTGCTTGTCGACTCGGCCGACCCGGTGCTGCGTACCGCCTCGTTCGACCGGGCGGCGGGCACGTTCACCGTACCGGCGCGCAGCGTGGCGGTCTTCGTCCAGAGGTGACGTGAACCGGCCCCCTTCCGCGTCTCGCGGAAGGGGGCCGGCCCGTTGTGCTGGTGCTACGCCGTCGTCACCCGAGGGTGATCGATCAGGCGAAGCAGTTGTCGATCGTGCCGCCCGGGATGGCCAGGCAGTTGGTCGGACGGTTCGCGGTGATGGCGGACTTGTCGTCCAGGTTCACGTCTCCGAAGAAGCTGAAGACGCCGCCCGGCTCGAAGGTGGAGAAGTTGTGGGCGACCTTCGTCTTCGACAGGTTGACCTCGCCGAAGATGTTGAAGATGCCGCCGCCGACTCCGATCGGGCCCACGGCCCGGTTGCCGACAACCTCGCTGTCGCGCAGCGTGGTGACGCTGCCGGCGTTGAAGAGCCCGCCGCCGAAGAAGCCGGCGGTGTTGTCCTTGATGCTGCTCTTCTCGAAGGTGGCCACGCTGTCGAAGGCGATGGCCACACCGCCACCGACACCGGCGGTGCTGTTGCGCTCCACAGTGACGTTGTGCAGGTTCAGCTGGCTGTCCGCCGCAGCGAGACCGCCACCGGCGAGAACCGCGGTGTTCGAGACGAACTTGGTCTCGTACGCCGTGGTGTTGCCCTCGATGTCGAGGTAGCCACCACCGAAGCCGAGCGTCTCGTTGTCGGTGATCTCGGCCTTCTTCAGCTCGACAGTTCCGCCGTCGACGTCGTCGGTGAAGATCTCCGCGGCGCCGTTGGAGATACCGCCACCACCGATGACGGCGGTGTTGTCCTTGATCTTCGACTCCTCGACCTTGAGCAGCCCGGCGTTGAAGACGCCGCCACCGAAGAAGAAGGCGGTGTTACGGGTGACCGTGCTGTGCCAGATCTTCGTGGTGCCGAAGTTGGCCACACCACCACCGTTGCCGCCCGACTGGTTCAGGACGACCTCGGACTCCAGGATCTCGGCGGTGCCACCCGGCTGAACCAGGATTCCGGCGCCGTCGTTCTCCTCCGGCTGCTCGACGAGCGGCGTGACGACGCCCGGCGTGGCCTTCGGGGTGACCTTCGGCGCGGCCTTCAGGCCCGCCTTCGGGTTGGCCTGCCGCGCGGTGAGCGCCTGGGCCAACGGGGTGCCCGCCTTTACCTGCGCGGCGAGCGCCTCGGAGTCCGAGTAGGCCGCCCAGACCGCGGCCGGCTCCACACCGTTCTCCAGTTCGAGGGTCTGGCCACCCTTGATGGTCAGGCCCTTGATGGTGAGGTGACCACCGGCCCCCACGTTGAGGATACGGAAGTAGTCCGCCGTGGCTTCCCGAGAGATCGTGGTGTGCTCGCCCTTGAGCGTGATCCGCTCGGTGATGACCGGCAGGCCGTTGCCCTCGTAGTCGTTGCGGGTCAGGTTGTAGGTGCAGCCCTTGGCCAGCTCCAGCACACCGCCGTGCTTGTTGTTGGCGAACACGATCGCCTGAATCAGCTTGTCGGTGTCGCAGGGCACCTCCTTCCCGCGCTCGTGGTCCTTGTCCCGGTCCTTGTCCTTGTCCCGGTCCTTGTTCCGGTCCTCGTCCTTGTCCCAGTCGCGCGCCTCGTCACCCCGCTGGTCGCCATCCTTGCTGACCTGCGCGGTGTTCCAGTTCAAGCCGACCGCTCCGGCGCTGCCCGCGACGCCCACCGCCGCGAGACTGATCACGCCCGTCAAACCGGCCACGCCACTGGCGAGCCAGAGCTTGCGGCGGCTCTTGGCCGTCGCCCGCCCGGAGGCTTCGTTGTTCGTTAGGTAGTTGGACATCGGAGCTCTCTGCCCTCTCCTCGTACCAGACAGGGTCGCCGCCGTCAGACGGGTGTCCCCTGCTACAAATCGGTTGTAGCTCCCAAAACCACCGTATGAGAAGGTTCCTCGCCTCGCGGGCTTATCCGAGAGAAGCCCACATTCGGTTCATGTTGCCCCCAGCGGGGCCCGGACCGACACACCGGCCCCCAAGCCGGCCTGCACGCTCCTGACCTGCCCAAATGGGTACGCCCCTCCGAGCCGTGACGGCTCGGAGGGGCGTTTTATGTGGTTCAGCCCCACCCGATCAGGCGAAGCAGTCCAAAACGTTGAAGCAGTTGGTCGGGCGGTTGGCAGTGACAGCGGACTCGTCGTCCAGCGTCACGGTGCCGCCGATGCTGTTGAAGATGCCCCCCGGCTCAAGGGTGGAGAAGTTGTGCGCCACCTTCGTCCGGTGGAGCGTGACCTCGCCGCCCTCGGTGTTGAGGATGCCGCCGCCGCGGCCGAACGGACCGACGGCCCGGTTGCCCGACACCTCGCTGTCGCGCAGCGTGGTGACGCTCTCCTCGTTGAAGAGGCCGGCGCCGGAGAAGCCCGCGGTGTTGTCGTTGATCCTGCTGTTCTCGATCGTCGCAACGCTGTCGTTGGTCACGGCCAGGCCGCCACCCGAGCGACCGGCGCTGTTCCTGACCACCGTGGCGTCCTTGAGGTTGAGCTGGCTGTCGACCACCGCGACGCCACCACCGTCGAGCAGCGCGGTGTTGTCACTGACCGTCGTCTGGTGCAACGTCGTGGTGCCCTCGACATCCAGTACGCCGCCGCCGAAGCCGAGCGTCTCGTTGTCGGTGACCTCGCTCTTGTAGACCCAGACCGAGCCGCCGTCGACGTTCTCGGTGAAGATGTCGGCAGCGCCGTTGGAGATGCCGCCGCCGCCGATGATGCCGGTGTTGTCCTTGATCTTCGACTCGTCGACCTGGAGTACGCCAGCGTTGAAGATGCCGCCGCCAAAGAAGAAGGCGGTGTTGTGCGCAACAGTCGTCTTGCTGAGCCTGGTGCTGCCGAAGTTGGCCAGCCCGCCGCCGTTGCCGCCGGACTGGTTGTAGAGCAACTCGCTGTCCAGGATCTCCGCGCGACCACCGGGCTGCACCAGCACCCCGGCGCCGTCGGTGAACCCAGGCTGCTCGACCAGCGGCACGACCGCCGTACCGGCACTCACCGGCTTCGCCGCCGCGGCTACCGGCTTGGCAGTGGCGGCCTTGGTGGCAGTCGGGGCGGCCTTGGTTGCTGCCACTGCGGGCTTGGCCGGCGCTGCTTTCGCGGCCGGCTTTGCGGGCGCTGCCTTGGCGGTGGCCTTTGCGGGCGCTGCCGTGGCGGCGGTCTTCGCGGCCGGCTTGGCGGCGGTTGCTGCCGGCTTGGCGGCCGCTGGCTTGGCGCCGGCCGCGGTCGCGATCGCCGACTTCGCGGCGGGCGCCGCCGCTGCCGGCGGCTGGGCCACGGTCGAGCGAACCTGGGCCGAGTACGGCGCCCAGACCGTCGCCGGGTCGGCGGTCATCGGGGACTGGAGGGTCTGGCCACCCCTGATGCTCAGGCCCTTGAGAGTGAGGTGCCCGCCAGCGCCGACGTTGAGGATGCGGAAGTAGTCGGCAGTGGCCTCGCGACCGATGGTGGTGTGTTCACCCTTGAGGGTGATGTGCTCGGTGATCACCGGGAGGCCGTTGCCGTCCTGGTTGCGAGTCAGGGTGTAGGTGCAGCCCCTGGCCAGCTCCAACACGCCGCCGTTCTCGTTGTTGGCGAACGTGATCGCCTGGATCAGCTTGTCGGAGTCGCACGGGATCTGCTTGGTGCGGTCCTTCTCGTCGTCCTTGCCGTCCTTGCCGTCCTCGCGGTCCTTGCCATTCTTGCCGGACCGGTCGTCGAAGCCGCTCCAGTCGTCGCCGCTCCAGTCGTCGTCCTGACCGCCGTCGTCCTTGGCGCCGCCCTTGTCCGCGCCGCCGTCGTCGCTGGCGTTCTGCCGGTTGGTCGACGGCTGCGCGTCCGACACCTGGTCGGCCTTCGGTTTGTCGTCCCGAGCGGCGACGCCGCCGAGGGCCGCCAGGCCGACCACGCCGGTCAGCCCGGCTACGCCGGCGACCCAGAGCGCTCGCCTTCGCCGTGTTGGCGGAGCCGTCGAGGCCCCGCCGTCGGTACTCGTTACGTCGTTGGACATCAGAGCCTTCCGCCCTTTCCTGCTACCAGACGGGATCGCACCGCCCCAGGCGCCACGACCAGCTACAAATGGGTTGTAGCCTCTGATCCACACCGTATGAGAACCATCTTCGCGATGCGGACTTATCCGAGACAACCACGCATTTGGCGCAGGTCAGGCGAGGGCGGCCAACCAGTCCGGGCCGGCAGAAAGGGCCCGTGCAGCGCACACACCGAACGTTGCCGGCCCCCTCGGCTGATCACGACAGAAACCCCTGGCCGCCAGCCCTCAAGAAGGGGCGGGCGGCCAGGGGTGGGCGGGCCAGGGGTGGGCGGGCCAGGGAGCGGGGCTTGATCCGTCAGCCCCGGCAGAACAGCCGGCTCAGCCGGGCAGGCGGGGGCCGGCTTCGCGCTGCTCGGCCAGCCAGGTCTCCACCTCGTCGGAGGTGCGGGGCAGCCCGGCCGACAGGTTGACCGCGCCGGTCGCGGTGACCAGCACGTCGTCCTCGATCCGGATGCCCACACCGCGCAGCTCGGCGGGGACCAGCTCGTCCTCCGGCTGGAAGTACAGACCGGGCTCGACGGTGAGCACGTAGCCCTCGCCCAGCGCGCCGTCGCGGTAGGTCTCCTTGCGGGCGTTGGAGCAGTCGTGCACGTCGATGCCGAGCATGTGGCCGAAGCCGTGCAGCGTCCACCGCCGGTAGACGGTCGACTTCTCGTCCATCGCCTCGTCCACGCTCACCGGCAGCAGACCCAACTCGGACAGGCCCTCGGCGAGCACCCGCATGCAGGTCAGGTGGACGTCCTTGAACTTGACCCCGGGGCGGATGGCCTCGATGCCGGCCTGCTGCGAGGCGTACACGATGTCGTAGACCTGGCGCTGTAGCGCGGTGAACCGGCCACTCACCGGCAGGACCCGGGTGACGTCGGCGGTGTAGAGGTTGCGGCCCTCGACGCCCATGTCCATCAGCAGCAGGTCACCCGGTCGGGTGGCGCCGTGGTTGTGCACCCAGTGCAGGATCGTGGCGTGCTCGCCGGCACCGACGATCGACCCGTACCCGACGTCGTTGCCGTCGTGGCGGGCCCGCAGCGCGAAGACGCCCTCCAGCAGCCGCTCGGAGACCGCCCGGTCGGCCGGCAGGATCCGGGCGACGTCCTCGAAGCCGCGTACGGTGGCGTCGATCGCGTCCTGGAGTTGGCCGATCTCCCACTCGTCCTTGACCAGCTTCATCTCCGAGATGGCGATCGCCAGCTCGCGGTCCCGGGCCGGCTGGCCCTCGGCGCGGGGCCCGTCGTACTGGCGGACGGCCGCGTCCACCTGGGCGTCGAAACCGCGCAACACCCGGGTACGCCCCGGAGCCAGGTCGGCTAGCGTCGCCTCCAGGCCGGTCAGGTCGGCGGTGGGCAGGCCCAGCTCGGTCGACTTCTCGCCGAGGGTGTGCCGCCGGCCCACCCACAGCTCGCCGTTGCGGCTGCGGAAGAACTCGTCGGTCTCCCGGGAGGACCGGGGCCGCATGTACAGCGTCGCGTCGTGCCCCGAGCCGTTCGGGCGCAGCACCAGCACGCTGTCGGCGTCGTGGTCGCCGGTCAGGTAGGCGAAGTCGCTTCCCGGCCGGAACGGGTAGTCGGTGTCGTTGGCCCGGACCTTCTCGGTGCCGGTGGGGATCACCAGGGTCTCGCCGGGGAAGGCCGCCGAGAGGGCCGCCCGCCGCTTGGCGTAGTTGGGCGTCTCCGGGCGGGGCGTCACGGGGAGCGCGGTGTCGCTCCAGCCCTGCCGCATGAAGGACAGGAACGCCTCCGGGAAGTCCGGATCGTGCGATTCCGTACCGTCCGTCGGCGTACCGTCGGTCTGTCCCTCGGTCATTGCGCCGCTCCCTCCGCTTCGTTGCTGGTCCCGACGGTACCGCGCGTCCGGTTGGCGCTGACGCCCCCTGTGAGTCGGGTGGATCGACGGACGGCTGCGAGGGCCGACAGCGCGCGTGGAAAGATGGCCACCATGTGCGGACTTCTGGCCTTCTTCAGCGCGAACGGCAACGCCGCCGCGCATCGCGACCACATCGCCGGAGCGTTGGAATGCCTGCACCACCGCGGCCCCGACGAGACAGGGGTCGAGGTGGTCGGCGACGCCTCCGGCCGGTACGCGGACGGCGTGTTCGCCCACAAGCGGCTGGCCATCATCGACGTCGCGTCGAGTCACGAGCCACTGCCCTACGCGAACGGCCGTTACCTGCTGACCTTCAACGGCGAGATCTACAACTACATCGAGCTGCGCGAGGAGCTGATCAGAAACTTTGGTGCCCAGTTCGCCACCGCCGGTGACGGCGAGGTGATCGTCGCGGGCTACCACTTCTGGGGTGAGCAGGTGCTCACCCGACTTCGGGGCATGTTCGCCTTCGTCATCTGGGACCGGCAGGAGCGCCGGGCGTTCGGTGCCCGCGACTACTTCGGCATCAAGCCGATGCACTACCTGGAGACCGCCGACGGCCTCTATCTGGCCTCGGAGAAGAAGGCGCTGCTGCCGTTCGCGCACAGCAACTACCAGGGCGACGCGGGCGTCGACACGGCGAACCTGAGCCACTACCTGACCCTGCAGTACGTCCCCGAGCCCGGCACCCTGCACAAGGGCATCAGCCGGATCGGCTCCGGGGAGTACCTGAACTGGACCCCGGGCGGCCGGATCGACGTGCGCCGGTGGTACCGGCCGGTGTTCCGGCCGGCGCCGGTCGACGACGAGCAGAAGCTCTACCACGAGATCCGCGAGACGCTGCGGGAGAGCGTGCGCATGCACATGCGCTCCGACGTGCCGGTCGGCTCGTTCCTGTCCAGTGGCATCGACTCCACAGCGGTGGTGGCGCTGGCGCGGGAGTTCAACCCGAACATCCTGACCTTCACCGTCGGCTACGACGTGCCGGGTTACTCGGAGATCGACGTCGCCCAGGATTCGGCCCGGCACCTCGACGTCACCACGATTCCCACCAAGATCGGTCCGCAGGACATGATCGACGCGCTGCCGAAGATCGTCTGGCACCTGGACGACCCGGTGGCCGACCCGGCGCTGGTGCCGCTCTACTTCGTGGCCAAGAAGGCCGCCGAACACGTCACCGTTGTGCTCTCCGGTGAGGGCGCGGACGAGTTCTTCGGCGGTTACACGATCTACCGCGAGCCGCTGTCGCTGGGCACCGTCAACGGTCTGCCCGGCGGTGTGCAGAAGGGGCTGCGCGCGGTCTCCAAGGCGATCCCGCAGGGGGTCAAGGGCAAGAGCTTCCTGGAGCGTGGCACCACTCCGATCGAGGAGCGTTACTACGGCAACGCCCGGATGTTCACCGAGGAGGAGAAGCAGCACCTGATGCGCCGCTACGACCCCTCGGTGCGCTACACCGACGTCACCGCCCCGATCTACGCCGAGTGCACCGAGCTCGACGACGTCACCAAGATGCAGTACGTCGACCTCTACACCTGGCTGCGCGGCGACATCCTGGTCAAGGCCGACCGGATCTCGATGTCGCACTCGCTGGAGGTGCGGGTGCCGTTCCTCGACCGTGAGGTCTTCGACGTGGCGGCGAAGATCCCGGTCGATCTGAAGCTGCCGCCGCGCTCCGACGCCACCAAGTACGCGATGCGTCAGGCGTTGCAGGGTGTCGTGCCGCCGGCCATCGTCAACCGCAAGAAGTTGGGCTTCCCGACCCCCACCCGGGTCTGGCTGCGCGGCGAGATGTACGAGTGGGCCCGGCACGTGCTCAGCACCTCGGGCGCGGGTGACCTGCTGGACCTGTCGTACGCGCTGCGGTTGCTCGACGAGCACAAGCGGGAGGAGGCCGACCACTCCCGCAAGGTGTGGACCGTGCTGATCTTCTGCATCTGGCACGCGATCTTCGTGGCCAAGACCCTCGACCCGGGAATCCAGCGCAACCAGTCCGCCCTGCTCACCAAGCCGGTGGTCGGCTCCATGGTCCGCTGACCCCTGCCCTGACCCCGCAGACCCCTGCCCCACCCTGTTGACCCCTGCCCCACCCTGTTGATCAAGAGGTTTGCGTCATCCGGAGCGTTTCCGGTGACGCAAACCTCTTGATCATTTCGGGGTGGGGCAGGTGGTGGTGGTGGGTGTTAGCGGCGGGCGCAGGTGACTGTGGGGAGCCCGTTGGTTCCTGTGGAACTCGCTAGGAAGCCGAACGTTGTGGTGCCGTTCGGTGCGACTGTGCCGTTGTAACCGACGTTCGTCGCCGTCACCGTCGAGCCGGACGATGTCTGGGTGGCACCCCAGATCTGACTGATCGCCTGCCCGTTGGGCCAGGTCCAGTTCGCTGTCCAACCGGAGAACGGCGTACTGCCGTGGTTCATGATCGTGACATCGCCCTGGAAACCGCCCTGCCAGGTGCTGGACACCTTGTAGGTGGCCATGCAGTCACCGCCGGACGGCGGCGGGGTGGTCGGGTCGGTCGGCGGATCCGTCGGGTCGGTCGGCGGATCGGTCGGCGGATCGGTCGGGTCGGTCGGCGTACCGCCCGGGCCCACACCGGTGACCTGGCCGCTGCCGCCGTCGAAGGTCACGTCGGAGCAGCCGAAGAAGTTCTCCTGCGAGTCCGAGCGGACCCAGCGGGAGTAGATGATGTGCCGGCCACTCTTACCCGACGGCAGGTTGCCGCTGAAGTAGTAGTGCCCGTCGTTGCTGCCGACCGAGCCGCGCTGCGGCGGGTTGGTCACCGTCAGGAACGGCTCCTCCAGGTCACTCCAGGCCAGCGCCCGGGTCGGGCTCCAGCTGTTCTTGGTGACGTAGAAGTAGAACGTGCCCGGGTGGTGCGCCCAGTTGCTGTACTTGAAGTCCAACCGCGCCCCGGCGGTCAGGTGGGTCAGCGGCCAGTCGGTGCGCGGCAGGTCGTAGCCGCGGAAACCGGTTGCGCCGCCGCTGCACAGTTGCCCGTCCGGGATGAAGCCGGTGGTCCGGCCGCCAGCGTCGGAGCGCAGCACGCTGAACCAGTTGTACAGCGAGTTCGCCCCGCTCTGGGCCACGGCCGCGGAGCAAGCGGGGTTGTTCGGCCTGATCTCACCGGTCTGGCTGCGGCCGTCCTGCCAGCACAGGTACGTGCGGCTGCCCGGCGTCATCGCCGCGCCGTGCGCGGCGGCCGGCTGAGGGTTGGACGCCAGGGCGACTGCGCCCAGCGCGAGGGTCGTGGCCGCGGTGAGCAATACGGCCATACGGGAACGGTTCACGGGTTCTCCTGACTCGCGAGGGGCGCTGGCTGAGCCGCCCCGCCGCAATCGGGTGGGATGTGGCGTGATCGCCTCGCTGTCGTGAGCGGTGCGACGATCACGGCGACGTGCCCCGGCGGAAAACAGCCAGTGGACGTGCGCCGTCGACGGTCCTGTCCGGGACCGGTGCCCTCGCGTCTAACCAACCCGGCAACCGGGGGGCGCCCGCAGCCCTCGCACCGCCCGGTATGCGTCATCCCATCACGCCGGGCGGCCGAGCGCAATAGGCATTCCTCGATGCATGAGAACACCCGCCGGTCGTCGTTGAACGCCATATCCTGCGTACGGGGAGCGGGAACGGAGAGGCGGCAGCCGGTGCCGGACGTGTTCGACGAGGTGCACCGCCGGTGCCGCGACGGCGAGCCGGTCGCGCTGGCCACAGTGGTGGCCACCTGGCACTCCGCCCCGCAGCCACCCGGTGCCGCCATGGTGGTCGCGACCGACGGCACCGTCACCGGCAGTGTCTCCGGAGGCTGCGTCGAGGCGGATCTCTACGAACGGGCCCGTCGTGTGCTCGACACCGGCCAACCCGAGCTGTGCCGCTACGGGATCGGCGACGACGACGCGTACGCCGTGGGCCTGACCTGCGGCGGCATCCTCGACGTGTTCGTGGAGCGCGTCGACGCGAGCGCCCTGCCGGCTCTGGACGCGGTCGCCGCAGCCCGCCGCAGCGGCCGCCCGGCGGCGATCGTCACCTGCGTGGCAGCCGACGCCAACGACGATCCACCCGCCGATGCCGGCACGTCTCCGGGCGCCGGACCGACCGACCCGGCCCGACGGCGTGGCCGTCGGCTGGTGCTGACCGGCCAACGGTCCGTCGGCTCGCTCGGCGACGACCGGCTCGACGACGCCGCCAGTGCCGACGCTCTCGGGCTGCTCGCCGCCGGACGCAGCGGCATGCTCCGGTACGGGTACCACGGGCAGCGCCGAGGCGGCGGCGTCAGCCTCTTCGTGACCGCGTACGCCACCCCGCCCCGCATGATCGTCTTCGGGGCGATCGACTTCGCCGCCGCGGTGGCCCGGATCGGCGCGTTCCTCGGCTACCGGGTCACCGTCTGCGACGCCCGGCCGGTCTTCGCCACCGCGCGGCGCTTTCCCGAGGCGGACGAGGTGGTGGTGCAGTGGCCGCACCGCTACCTGCGTACCGAGTTGGCGGCCGATCGGCTCGACGAGCGGACGGTGCTGTGCGTGCTCACCCACGACCCCAGGTTCGACGTGCCGTTGCTGGAGCTGGCGCTGCGCCACCCGCTGGCGTACGTCGGCGCGATGGGCTCACGGCGCACCCACGACGAGCGACACAAGCTGCTGAGCGAGGCGGGGCTCAGCCCGGCGCAGCTCGCCCGGCTCGCCTCCCCGATCGGGTTGGATCTCGGTGGTCGTACCCCCGAGGAGACCGCCGTGAGTGTGGCCGCGCAGATCGTCGCGGCCCGGTGGGGCGGTACCGGCCGCCCCCTCGCGGTGCTCGACGGGCCGATCCACCAGCCGGGGTAGCGCGCACGTCGGTGCCTGGCCTTCGGCGCCCATCGGGGCGCGCGCTGTGCCAGCCTGGTGCCACGGAGATCGGCTCGGCGACCGGCGGCCGGTGGCGACGACGAGAGGATCGGCATGGGATACGCGGTGGTGATCGGTGAAGCGCTCGTCGACCTGCTCGACAGCGAGCTCGACGGGGAGCGGGTCTACCGGCAGGCCATCGGCGGCGGGCCGCTGAACGTCGCCGTCGGGGTGGCCCGACTCGGCGGTGCGGCACAGTTCGTCGGCTCGCTCGGTGACGACGCGCTGGGCGGCCGGATCCGCGACTTCCTCACCGCTGCCGACGTCGGGGTGGCAGGTGCGATCACGGTCCCCGCGCCGACCACGCTCGCTGTGGTCACGTACGCCGGGCCCGAACCGGACTTCCGTTTCTACGGCGAGCCGGCCTCCTACGGACTGCTCGGCCCCGACGATCTGGACCTGGCGTTGCTGGAGGGTGCCGACGTGCTCTACTGCGGCTCGATAGTGCTGCTCCGACCCGACACGCTGGCGGCCGCCCGCCGTGCCTGGTCGCTCGCCCCCGGCCTGCGGGTCTTCGACCCGAACGTCCGCCCTCGGCTGCTGAACGGGCCGGCCGCGCTGGAAGGGCTGCGCGAGGTGGTGGCCGAGTTCGCCGCCGGCGCGCACCTGGTCAAGCTGAGTGCCGCCGACGCTGTGCTGCTCTATCCCGGTGAGCCGGTCGAGGGGGTGGCGGCGTACCTGCGGGAGTTGGGGGCGGCCACCGTGGTGGTGACGCTCGGCGCGGCCGGTGCGGTGCTGGCCGCCGCCGACGCCGACCCGGTCCGGGTGCCCGCCCCCAAGGTTACCGCGATCGACGCCACCGGCGCTGGTGACTCCGTGATGGCCGCGCTGATCGCCGACCTGCTCCGCGACGGCGAGCCGGCGGTCCCGTCGGGCTGGGCCGACCGCGTCGCCTTCGCGCTGCGGGTCGCCGGCCTGGTCTGCGAATCCCCGGGCGGTGCCACCGCCATGCCCACCCGCACCGCCGTCCAAAACCGCTTCAACACCTAACCCCCCGCCCCGCCCCGCCCCGCCCCACCCCCACCCCCACCCGCGCGTCGATCTTGCAGTTTCGGTCGACGTTTGGTCCGCTTTGCTCGCCTTTGACGGCGCAGAAAGTGCAAGATCGCGGCAGCAAGGGGGGCGGGGTGGGGCGGGGAGCGTTGGTTGACCTCGGGGTTTGTGAGCGTTAACATCGACGAATCACGATGGAAACGTGGGCATCGTCGGGAGGCTCTGATGCGGGTGGTTCTGGTACCTCTGGTGTTCCGCCGCGTCGCGGCCCTTTTGGCCCTGCTTCTCGTGGCCGCCGGGATGGTCGTCGCCGACCCGCCGGAGCGGGCAGCCGCGTGGGACAACGGGGTGGCCGACACCCCGCCGATGGGGTGGAACAGCTACGACTCGTTCAACTGGAGCGTCACCGAGGCCGACGTCCGGGCCAACGCCGACTACATGGGCACCAACCTGCGGCAGTTCGGTTGGGAGTACGTGGTGATCGACTGGGCCTGGTACTACCCCGGTCGGCACAACAACAGCCCCAACCAGGACGCGAACCTGCAACCCCGGCTCCGGATGGACGCCAACGGACGGCTGCTGCCGGACACCACCCGGTTCCCCTCCGCCGCCGGTGAGAACGGGTTCAAGCCGCTCGCCGACTACGTCCACGCGAAGGGGCTGAAGTTCGGCGTCCACCTGATGCGCGGCATTCCCCGCCAGGCGGTCGCCGACAACGTCCCGATCCTCGGCACCACCTGCCGCGCCAACCAGATCAACAACACCACCACCGCGAACTGGCTCAACCTGATGTGGGGCCTGAACATGTCCAACCCCTGCGCGCAGACCTACCTGGACTCGATGTTCCAGTTGCTGGCGTCCTGGGGGGTCGACTATGTGAAGGTGGACGACATCGCCGCCCCGACGTACCGGCAGTCGGAGGTCGAGGGATACCGACTGGCCATCCAGCGCAGCGGCCGCCCGATGGTGCTGAGCCTGTCGCCCGGCCCGACCTCGCTGGCCAGCGGCGCACACGTCCAGGCCAACGCGCACATGTGGCGGATCGTCAACGACCTGTGGGACAACTGGTCGTCGGTGGACGCGCTCTTCGACCAACTGCGCAACTGGACCCCGTACCGCACCACCGGCGCCTGGCCCGACGCCGACATGATCCCGATCGGCCGGCTCTCCAAGTACGGGCCGGTCGGCTCGCCGCGATACTCCAACCTGACCCCCGACGAGCAGCGCACCCTGATGTCACTCTGGGCGATCAATCGGGCACCACTGATGTGGGGTGGCAACCTGGTCGAGAACCGTGCCGCGGAGCTGGCGTTGATGACCAACGCCGCGGTCATCGGGGTCAACCAGAACAGCGCTAACAACCGTCAGCTGTACGGTGGCAGCCGGCAGGTGTGGGTCGCCGACGTGCCGGGCAGCGACGATCGGTACGTCGCCCTGTTCAACCGGGACGGCAGCGCGGCGCAGGTGTCGGTGAACCTCGCCGACCTCGGAATCGGAGCGGCCGCCGTGACCGACCTGTGGTCCGGCACGGCCCTCGGCACGGTGACCGGCACCCTCACCCGGTCGCTTGCCGCCCACGGGTCCGGGCTGTACCGGCTGACCCCGGACACCACTGTGCCGGTGCCGACCACCCACACCCTCGCCGCGCGGCACAGCGGCAAGCTGTTGGACGTCTACAACAACGCGACCACCGACGGTGCCGAGATGGTGCAGTGGGCCGCGAACGGTCAGCCCAACCAGCGGTGGCGCTTCCAGGACGCGGGCGGCGGCTACCAGACGGTCGTCAGCGTGCACAGCGGCAAGTGCCTCGACGTCAACGGTGGCGCGACCGCTACCGCGGACGGGGTCCGCGTGATCCAGTGGGGCTGCAACGGCGGCACCAACCAGCAGTGGCGCGTACAGGATGTCGGCTCGGGGTACGTGCAGCTCGTCGCCCGGCACAGCGGCAAGTGCCTGGAGGTGCTCAACGCCGCCACCACCGACGGTGCCCGCCTGGCCCAGTGGACGTGCGGCACCGGCACCCACCAGCAGTGGCGGCGTACCGCGGCGTAGAACCGGGTTAGCCCGTGCCGGTCAGTTCCTGGTAACCGCGGTGGGCGGCGACCAGGGCCGGGCGGGCCCCGAAGGGTGCCTCGGCGGCCACCCGCTCCGGCGGGGCGCTGCCGGTGTGCCCGGCCCGGATCAGCCAGGCCAGCTTCGCCAGCTCCGCGTGCTGGGCCCGGACGAAGTCGACGTCCACCGGGTCGCCGTGGCCCGGGATCACCACGGTGCGCGCGGTGGTCAGCCGCAGCAGGTCCGCGACCGCGTCCGGCCACTGCAGGGGGTACGAGTCCTCGAAGGCGGGCGGGCCGCTCTGCTCCACCAGGTCCCCGGCCACCAACACGTCGGCGTCCGGCACGTGAACCACCAGGTCGGCCTCGGTGTGCCCCCGCCCCGGGTGGCGCAGCAGCACCCGTCGACCGCCCAGGTCGAGGACCGTCTCGACGTGCACTGTGTGCGTGGGGGCGAGCAGCGGGGTGTCGGCCAGCTCGGCGGCGAGCGCCGGGTGCTCCGTGCGCAACTCCTCGTACGCCTCCCGGCGCAGCCGCTCCGGCTCCTCGCGCAGGGCGGCGGCGGCCAGGTCGTGCGCGTACACCGGGCGGGGTGGGTCGCCGGCCAGGACGGCGTTGCCGAAGCAGTGGTCGTAGTGGTGGTGGGTGTTGACCAGCGTCAACGGACGGTCGGTGACCGCCCGGACGGCAGCGGCCAGCTCGGTGGCCTGGGCGGCCGAGGAGAGCGTGTCCACCAGTAGCGCCTCGTCGTCGCCGACGACCAGAGTGACGTTGACCCGCAGCAGCGGTTCGGCCAGCACGTGCACCCGGTCGGCGACCTCGACGAAACCGGCGTTCACGACGCCCGCCCGGCCCGTTCGACGAAGCGTCCCCGGTCGACCAGGATCCGGTCCACCCGGCCCCGAGCCACCGTCTGGTCGCCGTCGCTGACAGTGACCTCGAACGACAGCCGGCGACCGTCGACGGTCGCCAGCAGCGCCTGCGCGCGGACCGTCCGGCCGACCACTGTCGGCGCCAGGTGCTCCAACTCGACCCGGGTGCCCACTGTCGTCGAACCGGGCGGCATCCCGGTCGCCGTCGCCGCGACGGTGGCCGCCTCGGCCAGTGCCAGCACCCGGGGAGTGCCCAGCACCGGTACGTCACCGGAACCGACCGCCTGGGCGGTGTCCGCGTCGGTGACTGTCAACTCGATCTGGGCGGTCAGACCCGGCGCGAAGGCCGGCTCGGGCTGCTCCTGCATGGTCGTCAGCCTAGGTGCTCGCTGGACGCGACGAGCACGCGCCCGACGATCCGGACGCGACCACCCCCGACGTGCAACGGGTGGTCCCCGTCCGTCGATGCCGTACCCGTCGTTAACCTTGACCCCGATGGCCGTCGTGACTGACCCCCAGCCCCCCGCCCGGACCGACCCGCCCGCGTCCCCGGACGGGGGTCGTCGGCGCGTCGTCGCCATGACCGTCTGGGCGGTCGCCTTCGTCGGTGCGTGGCTGGGCATCGGGCTGCCCACCGATCCCGCGTACGCCTTCGTCTGGATCTGGCTCGCGACCATCGCCTGGAACAGCGAACGGCCGTGGCGTAGCCACCTGCGCTTCGCCCGGGACTGGGTGCCGGTGGTGCTGCTGTTCGTGATCTACAACCTCTCGCGCGGGTTCGCCGACAACGGGGCCACGCCGCACGCGATGGAGTTGATCGTCGCCGACCGGTTCATGTTCGGCTGGGCCACCGGGGGTGAGGTGCCCACCGTCTGGTTGCAGCAGCACTTCTACCACCCGCAGGTGCACTGGTGGGATGTCGCCGCGAGCTGGGTGTACTTCTCCCACTTCGTGGTGGCGCTGGCCGCCGCCGCTGTGCTCTGGCTGCGCGACCGGCACCGGTGGGCCGCGTACATGAGGCGGTGGGGTTTCCTCTGCGCGGCCGGCCTGGTGACCTACTTCATCTACCCGGCCGCCCCGCCCTGGTGGGCGGCGCAGAACGGCCTGCTCACCGAGGTCGCCCGGATCTCGACACGGGGTTGGAAGGCGTTCGGCATGCACGGCGCCGGAAACGTCCTCAACGCCGGTCAGATCGCCTCCAACCCGGTCGCCGCCATGCCGTCGCTGCACACGGCGTGGGCGTTGTTCGTGGTGTTGTTCTTCCTGACCGCCACCCGTCGTCGCTGGTGGCCGCTGCTGCTCGCGTACCCGCTGGCGATGACCTTCACCCTGGTCTACTCGGGTGAGCACTACGTGATTGACGTGCTGGTCGGCTGGGCCTACGTGGGGCTGACCTTCCTGGTGGTCGGTCTGGCGGAGCGCGGCTGGGCGGCCTGGCGGACCCGCCACCCGAGCGCCAAGGCGGCTCGGTCCACGGAGCAGCCCACCGACCCCGCCGACCCACCGCCCGGCCAACCCGAGCCCCCAACGCCACGGGAACCAGACACCACCACCACCCACCCCGCGGTCCCCGCCGACCACTGACCCCACCCCGGCCCCCGGGCTCCGGCCCCCGGGCTCCGGCCCCCGGGCTCCGGCCCCCGGGCTCCGGCCCTCGGGCTCCGACCCCCGGCCTCCGGCCCGTTGATCATGAAGTTATTGCCCTCCCGCGCGGCGTGTCGGGGCAACAACTTCATGATCAACGCAGGGAGGAGTGGGGGCGCACGGGGGAGTGGGGCGCACGGGGGGAGCGGGCGCGCGGGCGGGTGGGGTGGGTGGGGGTCAGGATTGGGTTCGGGCTTGGTGTGCTCTTTCGGTCAGGTCGGCCGCCAGGGCCCAGGCCTCTGCCAGGTCGCGGTCCTGGGCGGTGGCGCCGGAGCCCCCGGCGGTGTCCGCGTGGACGGTGGCCAACCCGAGACGGCGCTGGAGGGGTCCCTGGACCACTCGCACGCTCTGGATCCGGGCGTACGGCACGATCACCAACTGCCGGGTGAGCCGCCCGGACCGGGTGGCGAACACCCGCTCGAACAGCCCCGCGCCGAACGCGGTACGGCCCAGCGGGTGCAACCAACGGGTGCGGCGCGGCGGCGGGCTCAGCGTGAGCGTGTCGAGGCGTACCCCGGGAAGCACCTCGGCGACGATCATCGTCGCCGTCGGCAGGTCGCCGACCGGCAGCAGCCGATCGGGCCGGTTGCGGTCGTCGGCCTCCGCGACGGAGTAACCGGCCACCTCCAGCCGTAGCCGCAGCCAGCCCTTCATCCGCCACAGCAACGGCCAGGTGGCCCGCACGGTCTGCACCCGCTCCAGGGGCACGGTCTGCGCCCGCGTCTCCAGCAGGCCGTTGTGCACCCGCAGCGTGCCGCCGTCGCGGGCCAGCCGGAAGTTCCAGTCGTCGAGGACCCGGCGGATCGGTTGCAGCAGCACACCCGCCATCGCGGTCAGGGTGCTCGCCACCGCCACGAACGACCACGAACCGGCGGTGAGGAACTGCACCACGACGAAGGCCACACCGAACGGGAGCAGGAACGCCTGCGGGGTGAGTAGTTGGCTTATCAGCAGGTTCTGGTTGCGTACCGCGTGCAGTGGCCGGCCCGGCACGGCAGCCGGTGGCGCCGTCGCACCCGGGGCCACCGGGGTCGCCGCGTCGCCGGGCGCGGGCTGCTGCGCCACCCGCCCGGCCAGCGCCAGCAGGCGCTCGCGCAACAGTGCCGCGTCGGCCACCCCGAGGTACGCCAGTGGCGCCTCGGTCTTGCCGCCGCCGACCACTTCCAGGCGCAGCTCGGCCAGGCCGGTGAGCTGGGCGAGCAGCGGCCGGACCACCTCCACGGCCTGCAACCGTTCCAACGGGATGGCCCGGGTACGCCGCCAGAGCAGCCCCTCGTACACCCGTAGTTCCCGGCCGACGACGTGGTAGCCGGTGTTGTACCAGCTGATCACCGACAGCACTGTCGCGCCGAGCGCCAGCACCGCCACCATGGCGGCGAACCAGCCGAAGCCCACCCGGGACAGCGTCGACCAGGACAGCCCGGCGATCACCACGACCAGGGACTTGGCGCCGTGCAGCACCGGGCTGAGCGGGTGCAGTCGTTGCCGGGGCTCGCCCTCGCCGCCGCCCGGTGGTGCCGGCCACGGCGCGGGCGTGCCGGGCGGCACCGGCCCACCAGGCGCCACGCCGGTCGGCACCGGCCCAGGCGCTGCCGCGCCAGCGAATGCCGAGTCAGCGGGCAGCGCCGGCCCCGGTGGCGTCGGGCCGGTGGGTGGCACGGTGCTCGGCTCGGCGGGCCCGTCGCTCATCGGAGCGGCCCTCGGCGCGGCCGGCGGCTGCCCGCGCGGGCGCTCACAGCCCCTCCGCCCGGTCCTCGCCGAGCGCTGTGAGTCGATCGCGCAGCCGAGACGCCTCCGCCGGACGCAGCCCGGGCACCCGGGCGTCGCTCGCCGCCGCCGCGGTGTGCAACTGCACGGTGGCCAGGTCGAAGGCGCGCTCCAACGGCCCGGCGCTCACGTCGACGAACTGCATCCGCGAGTACGGCACGATGGAGAGCCGGCGGACCAGCAGCCCGTGCCGGACCAGTAAATCGTTCTCCCGCTCGGCGTACCCCCAGGCGCGGACCGCGCGGACGATCGCGACGGCCCGCCACGCGCCGAGCACCAGCACGACGGCCACGGCGAGCCCGAACAACCAGTGACCGCTGAGCGCCCAGCCGACACCGGTCACCGCCAGCCCGACGGCGACCACGATCGCCAGCCGGATCAGCTCCACCCAGATCAGGTCCGTGGAGATCGGCTGCCAGGTGACAGTGTCCGGCCAGGGCTCCAACGGACCCCGACCAGCCGGCGCAGCCGTCAGCAGCGCGCCGGGGTCGGGCGGCAGGAGGCCGGGCGGGGGCAGGTCGGGAGCGCGGTGGTCGGCGGCTGGTGCCGGCCGGTGACCGGGCGGCAGCGCGCCCGGTGGCAGCGGGGCGGGCGTCGAGACATCCGGCGCGGTGGGCTCCGGGCCGAGCGTGCCGGGTGCCGGGAACGCGCCGGGCGGCGGGTCGACGCCGGGCGGTGCGGTGGCCGGGGTGGGCGGCCAGGACGGGGAGGTGGGGCCGGGGGAAGCCGGAGGGTCGCCGCTCACAGGTCGAGCGTAGGCGATCCGGGCACCGGAGTGACGGCACGCAGGAAGCCTCGAGCGTCGAGGAAGTCACCGAGGCTGCCCCGGTGGGAGTCGCAGGCCAACCAGGTCTTGCGCCGATCGGCGTCGTGCAGGCGGGGATTGTTCCACTCCAGCGCCCAAACGGCGGCGGACCGGCAGCCCCGGGCCGAACAGATCAGGGCCTCGTCGGTGGGGGAGGGGATGCTCATCCCGGCCAGTCTAGGGCGGCGGGATGGAAAGTTTGAGCGCCGGGCGACCACGGGGGGAGCCGCCCGGCGACGGGGTGAATCGTACACGCGGCGGGCCGGTCCGTGCACACCCGCGATGCGTGAATCGGCCGCTGGGGACGGCGCTGTCAAAATCGGCTTCTCCCCACCTCGACACTCAGCAAGGCGTGCGAGTCTTGATACCGCACGAGCCGCGACGACCGACAAACGCTGTGGAGGACCGGTGGCCCAGCCGACCATGCCCGACGCCCCGACGCCGAACGGAGCGGCACCTGCCCCGGTGACCACACCCGCGCAGGACGCCACCCTGCTGGAGAAGGGCCTGTTCGAGATCAAACGTGTGATCGTCGGGCAGGACCGGATGGTGGAGCGGATGTTCGTCGCGCTGCTCGCCCGCGGTCACTGCCTGCTCGAAGGCGTGCCCGGGGTGGCCAAGACCCTGGCGGTGGAGACCCTCGCCAAGGTCGTCGGTGGGTCCTTCGCCCGGGTCCAGTTCACCCCGGACCTGGTGCCCGCCGACATCATGGGCACCCGGATCTACCGGCAGTCGAGCGAGAAGTTCGACGTCGAGTTGGGCCCGGTCTTCGTCAACTTCCTGCTCGCCGACGAGATCAACCGGGCGCCGGCGAAGGTGCAGTCCGCGCTGCTGGAGGTCATGAGCGAGCGGCAGGTGTCCATCGGTGGGGAGAGCCACCGGGTGCCGGACCCGTTCCTGGTGATGGCCACCCAGAACCCGATCGAGCAGGAGGGTGTCTACCCGCTGCCAGAGGCGCAGCGGGACCGGTTCCTCATGAAGATCGTGGTGGGCTATCCGACCGACGCGGAGGAACGGGAGATCGTCTACCGGATGGGCGTGGCCGCGCCCGAGCCGACAGCGGTGTTCGACACCCCGGAGCTGATCGCCCTGCAACGCAAGGCGGACCAGGTCTTCGTCCACAACGCCCTGGTCGACTACGCGGTCCGCTTGGTGCTGGCCACCCGGGCCCCGGCCGAGCACGGCATGCCCGACGTCGCGCAACTGATCCAGTACGGGGCCAGCCCGCGTGCCTCGCTCGGTCTGGTCCGGGCCACCCGCGCCCTGGCGCTGCTGCGTGGGCGTGACTACGCGCTGCCGCAGGACGTGCAGGACATCGCACCGGACATCCTGCGGCACCGGTTGGTGCTCAGCTACGACGCGCTCGCCGACGACGTACCCGCCGACCACATCGTGCAGCGGGTGATGTCGACGATCCCGCTCCCGGCGGTCGCTCCCCGGCAGCAGGCCACCCCGCCGTCGATCGCGCCGCCGCCGGGCGCTGGCTGGCCCGGGCAGCGCCCGTGACCTCACCCACCCCTCGTCCGGCCCCCCTCGGCGACCGTAGCGAGGCCGTGTTGTCCCGGCTTCAGCTGCTCGTCACCCGTAAGCTCGACGGTCTGCTGCAGGGCGACTACGCCGGCCTGCTGCCCGGACCGGGCAGTGAGGCGGGTGAGTCCCGGGAGTACCGCCCCGGCGACGACGTGCGCCGGATGGACTGGCCGGTCACGGCCCGGACCACCACACCGCACGTGCGGCGTACGGTCGCCGACCGGGAGCTGGAGACCTGGCTCGCGCTGGACCTCTCCGCCAGCCTCGACTTCGGGACCGGTCAGTGGCTCAAGCGGGAGGTAGTGGTGGCCGCCGCGGCCGCCATCACCCACCTGACAGTGCGCGGGGGCAACCGGATCGGCGCCGTGATCGGTACCGGTGGCGGGGCGTCCGCGCCGGCGCGACGGTGGCGGGGCGGACCACCGTCGGCCGGCCCCGGGGTGCTCACCCGGCTGCCGGCCCGCTCCGGGCGCAAGGAGGCGCAGGGCCTGCTGCGTGCCGTCGCCGGCACCGCCATCCAGCCCGGCCGTGGTGATCTGGGCGCCCTGATCGAGATGCTCAACCGTCCGCCCCGTCGTCGTGGGGTGGCAGTGGTGGTCTCGGACTTCCTCGCGCCGGCCGAGCAGTGGGCGCGGCCGATGCGCAAGCTGCGCGTCCGCCACGACGTGCTGGCGATCGAGGTGGTCGATCCGCGTGAGCTGGAGCTGCCCGACGTGGGCGTGTTGCCGGTGGTCGACCCGGAGAGCGGTGAGCTGCACGAGGTGCAGACCGCCGACCCGCGGCTGCGGCAGCGCTACGCCGAGGCCGCCACCGCCCAACGGGCCGCTATCGCCGCCGCCCTGCGGGGCGCTGGCGCGGCCCACCTGCGTCTGCGTACCGACCGAGACTGGCTGCTGGACATGGTGCGATTCGTGGCCGCGCAGCGGCACGCGCGTACCAGGGGGACGACACGATGATCCGTTTTCTGCAACCGTGGTGGCTGCTGGCTGTGCTGCCGGTCTTCGCCCTCGCCGCGTTCTACGTCTGGCGGCAGTTGCACCGTCGGGCGTATGCGATGCGGTTCACCAATGTGGACCTGCTGCGTACTGTCGCGCCGAAGGGCCTGGGCTGGCGTCGGCACGTCCCGGCGACCGCGTTCCTGCTCTGCCTGCTGGTGCTGGCCACCGCGCTGGCCCGTCCCGCCGTGGACACCAAGGAGCCGCTGGAGCGGGCCACAGTGATGCTCGCCATCGACGTGTCGTTGTCGATGCAGGCCGACGATGTGGCGCCGAATCGGCTGGAGGCGGCCCAGGAGGCGGCCAAGCAGTTCGTCAGTGAGCTGCCGGAGAGCTACAACCTGGGTCTCGTGTCGTTCGCCAAGGCGGCCAACGTGCTGGTGCCGCCGGGCAAGGACCGGGACGCGGTGACCAGCGCCATCGACGGGCTGGTGCTGGCCGAGGCGACAGCGACCGGTGAGGCGGTGTTCACCTGCCTGGAGGCGATCCGGTCGGTGCCGACCGATGGCGCGGCGGGCATTCCGCCGGCACGGATCGTGCTGCTCTCCGACGGCTTCCGGACCTCCGGTCGGGCGGTGGAGGAGGCGGCGGCAGCCGCGCAGGCAGCGAACGTTCCGGTCTCCACCATCGCCTTTGGCACCGACACCGGCCAGGTCGACATCGGCGGGCAGTTGCAGCGGGTGCCGGTGGACCGGTTGGCCCTCGCCGAGCTGGCCGAGACCACCGAGGGTTACTTCTACGAGGCGGCCTCGGTGAGCGAGCTGAAGCAGGTCTACCAGGACATGGGCAGCTCGATCGGGTTCCGCACCGAGCCGCGGGAGGTGACCCAGTGGTACGCCGGGGTGGCGTTGCTGCTGGCGCTCTGCGCGGGCGCGTTCAGTCTGCTCTGGTCGTCCCGGATGTTGTGAACCGGTGCGCCGGCGGCGGGCGACGACCGCCGCCGGCACCAGCACGAGGCAGCGTCAGCCAGCGGTCGGCGACCGCGGACGGCCCGGAGCGGTCAGTGACCGCCACCGGCGAGCACGAAGACGATGGCCACCCAGACGGCGGCGAGGGTGAAGCCCAGCGGGGCGACGTAGCGGCTCATGACGGCTCCGGGTGGCGGCTGGACGGTCCGCGTGCGGGGGCGGACCGCAGGGGGTGGGGACGCGCACACGAAGTCGTGACCGGGCGGCTCCCGGCGACCGCCCGGGATCGGGCGGCGCGGCACACTCACCTCGGCAGGCGCCGAGGTGGTGGGGAGCGGAGCGGGGTCAGCTCACCAGACTGAGTCGTGGCTCAGCGGGACTGACCATCGGCCCGGCCACGACTGGGAGGATCGCTATCTCGCACAGCGATCACCTCCTGCAAGTCGGGCGGGCCGGAACGTCGATGATCGTACACCTGCGGTGCCGACGGAACGCACTCGGCCGACCGGCTGGCGACCCCTCCACCGCCCGGTTGGCGACGCCGCTCGCCACCAGCACGTACGCCTTCGGGTGACGAGCGCGGCTGCCCCACCCGCACCACACTGACCAGCACCACGGCGAGCAGCGGCAGCCAGCAGCAGCGCGCCAGCACCCACCCCGGGCCGTCCGGGGCGGTGTGCAGACCGGGCACTGCCAGCCCGCCGCGGGCGGTGAGCGCTGTCACCGCCACCAGTACCGGCTGGTGCCACAGGTAGATCCGGACGGCGGAGCGGTTCACATCGGTCACCGCCCGGCCCGGCAGCGGCCGGGTCAGCAGCCGGTGCAGTGCCGGCCGGGCGAGCAGTCCCAGCCCGACCTGGGTCACCGCCAGCGCCACGACCAGCAGCGACGGTGGATTCAGGTTGGACACCCCGGCCCCGGGCACGCCGACCGCGCTCACCGGGTAGCCCAGCGCCAGCAGCGCCGCCAGCGCGACCGCCCCACCGGCCGCCAACGTGCCGCCCGCCCGCCGGCCGTCCAGCCGCCCGTCGGCGTGCGCCACACCCAGCAGGTACGGCACCGACCAGGCCGCCAGTACGGTGACCGGGGGCAGGTCGGTGCCGGCCGGCAGCAGCCGGACGGCCAGGTCGACAGCGGCCACCACGACCACCGCCGGCGCCCCGCACCGCGCCACCCCCCACCGGCGTACGGCGACGCGCAGCGGGCCGGTCAGCGCGACCAGGACCACCAGCGGTAGCAGGAACCACAGCGGGCTGACCGCCAGCCGCAGCGCGACGGCGAGCGTGTCGTCCGAGGTGCCGACGACTGTGGCGGCGAGCAGCACCGCGGCACCGACACCGAGCAGCGCCACGGTGGGCAGCAGCAGCCGGCGCAGCCGCCCGGCCAGCCAACCGCCCGCGCCGCCGGGGTAGCGGGCCAGCGACCGGGTCGAGCCGAACCCGGCGGTGAAGAAGAACAACCCGAGCGTCTGCAACACCCAGGTCACCGGGGCCAGGTCGGGCAGAGCGGTCAGCGGACTCGCCTGGTGCAGCCCGCCGTCTCCGGCCAGCACCAACCCGGTGACCAGCCAGTGCCCCAGCACCACACCGCCGATGGCGTACGCCCGCAGCGCGTCGACGGCACGGTCCCGGCTCACCGGGCGTCCCCGATCCGGTCGGTGTCGACGCCGCCCAGCACGACCGCCGCCACCGCTACCAGCGCGGAGCTGCCCGGCGCGAGGTAGCCGTCGTGTCCCGCCACCCCACCCACCGGCAGCGCTCGGGCGCCGAACGCCGGATCGCCGGGTCGCCGGCCGAAACCCAGGCCGGGCAGCCGCACCGGCGGTACCCGACGGATCCAGTCGGTCGGCGCCTCGGCCGCCCAGAACCGGCGTCCGCCGGGCAGGTCGTCGGCGCGCTGCACCCCGGCGCCGACGCCGCCGAGGCTGACCACGTCGGTGACCTGGGTCGGGGCGTCCGCCGCCGCCAGCGACACCACCAGCGACCCGTAGCTGTGCCCGACCAGGGTGATCGTCGCCGCCGGACGCCGCCCGGCCAACTCCCTCAGCAGCGTGGCCAGCCCGGCCGCGCCACGCCGGGCGCTGACGCCGCCGGCGGCGGTGAACACCCCGTCGGGCGGGTCGTAGCCGAGCCAGGCCAGCACCGCGACCCGCGCCGCCGGGTCGGTCGCCAGCAGTTCCCGGTAGAGCTGCCCAGCCTGCACCGCCGGCGCCCGCCGGGCCACCCCGCCCAACCCCCTGTCGAAGTCGGCGAGGGTGCTGCCGACCCCCGGCACCAGCACCGCGATCCGGTCCGCGTCGGCGAGGTCGCCGAAAACCTCGACAGCGCGGCCGTCACCGCGCTCGTCGAACAGCAGGAACCGGCGTCCGTCGGCAGCCCAGTCCGCGTACGGGGGGCCGGCCGCGCGCATCGCCGCCGCCATCACCGGGTACGCCTCGACGAACCCGGCCGCCGTGGCCGGCTCGGGTCGGGTCGGCAGAACCAGGTTCACGCCGAGCAGCGCGGCCATCGCCACCCGGCTGGCACCTCGTCGTCGCATCACGGTCTCCCTCCGGAATGTCGTCCGGAGGGAGAGTGCGCCCAGGGGCGGGGCCCGGTCGTCAGCCCGCAGAGCCGTTGCCGGGCTGGCTCCACGGGGCTACTCGCCGGCGGCCACCAGACCCGTCTCGTACGCCAGCACCACTGCCTGGGCCCGGTCGCGCAGACTCAACTTGGCCAGGATCCGCCCGACGTGCGTCTTCACTGTCTGCTCGGCCACCACCAGGTCACCAGCGATCTCCGCGTTGTTGCGGCCCCGGGCGATCAACCGCAGCACCTCGGTCTCGCGCGGGGTGAGCCCGGCCAGGTCGGTGGGGCGCGGGCGGCGGCGGTCCGGACGGTTCGCGAACTCGGCGATCAGCCGGCGGGTGACCCCCGGGGCGAGCAGCGCGTCGCCGGCCGCCACCACCCGCACCGCCTGCACCAGGTCGGCCGCCGGGGCGTCCTTGAGCAGGAACCCGCTGGCCCCGGCGCGCAACGCCTCGTACACGTAGTCGTCCAGGTCGAAGGTGGTGAGGATGAGCACCCGGGGTCGCTGCGTCGACCGGTCACCGAGCAGCTTGCGGGTGGCCTCCAGCCCGTCCATGACCGGCATCCGCACGTCCATCAGCACCACGTCCGGGTCGAGGTGGCGGGCGGCGGCCACCGCCTGCGCGCCGTCGGCGGCGTCCCCCACCACCAGCAGATCCGGTTGGGCGGCGAGCAGCGCGCCGAAACCCTGCCGGACCATCGCCTGGTCGTCGGCGATCAGCACCCGGATCATCGGTCCCCGCCCTCCGCGTCGTACGGCAACTCGGCCGCCACCGCGTAACCCCCGTCGGGCAGCGGCCCGGCGGTGAACGTACCGCCCAGCGAGGTGGCCCGCTCCCGCATGCCGGTCAGCCCGTGCCCGGAGCCGCCGTCGGCGGTCGGTCGGACGTCGGCCGGGGAGTTTTCGACGCGTACCCCCAGACCGGACCGGCCGGCGCGGACGGTGACCCGCACCGCGGCGCCGGCCGCGTGGCGGGCCGCGTTGGCCAGGCCCTCCTGCACGATGCGGTACGCGGCCAGTCCGACCGGCGCGGGCACCCGGTCGTCGTCCACCGGCTCGGCGTCCACTGTGACCGGCAGCCCGGCCCGGCGTGCCGCGTCCACCATCGCGCCCAGGTCGGTCAGGTCCGGCTGCGGCGCGGTCTGCGGCCCGCTCGTCTCGCTGCGCAGCACCCCCAGTAGCCGCCGCATGTCGGTGAGCGCGTCGCGGGCCGACGCGGCGATGGCGACGAACTCCGCGGCTGCCGGGGCCGGCACGTCCGTCAGCCGGTACGGGGCGGTTTCCGCCTGCACCGCGATGAGCGACATGTGGTGGGCCACCACGTCGTGCAGCTCCCGGGCGATTCGGGTGCGTTCCTCCAGCACCGCGCGGCGCTCCTGCTCCCGTTCGCTCAGCTCGGCCTGCGCGTCGAGGGCGTGCCGGGACAGCCGGTTGCGCCGGATCAGGTCGCCGACGATCGCCAGCGCGCCGACCAGCAGCAGAACGGGGACCCGGTTGTCGGGGTGGACCAGGGTGAGCACCGGCACGGTGCTGATCGCCACCACCCAGACCAGCACCGGTCGATCGACCCGTGCGACGACCACCGCCAGCACCGCGACCGACCCGAGCGCCAGCGGCGGGGTCCACGGCCAGGCCTGGTCGTCCGGGGCGTTGAACGTGCAGACCAGCAGGGCCAGCACCGTCAGCCGCCAGGCCAGCAGTGGACGCCGGGGCAGCGCCAGCAGCGGCGCCACCGTCATCGCCGCGAACAGCAGCGCGATCGGTGGCGGCAGGCCCCAGTCGCTCTCCACCGTCAACGTGATCAGGAAGAGGCCGAGCGCGGCGAGCAGGCCGGCCGGCGCGGCGTAGCGGGCCGGCCCGGGCCAACGCGCCAGCAGCGGCCGTTCGGGCCGGACGTCGGGCCCGAGCACTGTCTGCCGCAGGGCCCGCACTGCCACCGCGATCGGATGCCGGTTCACCATCCGCAGGCTACGGGCCCACCCCGCCACGAGGCGTGCCACCAGGGGTTGATCCCGGTGTCGTACCCCAGTGTGACGCGACTCCCGTTAGCGCTTACCTGCCGGTAACGCCTAGGCTCCGACGCGTCCGTGCTGACCATTCGCAAGGGGGAACAGTGGCCCGTACCGTGCTGGTGACCGGGGGCAACCGGGGAATCGGCCTGGCCATCGCGCAGGCCTTCGCCAAGCAGGGCGACCGGGTGGCGGTCACCCACCGCAGCGGCGAGGCGCCCGACGGGCTGTTCGGCGTCCGCGCCGACGTCACCGACGCCGCCTCGATCGACGCCGCGTTCGCCGCCGTCGAGGCCGAGCTGGGTCCGGTCGAGGTGCTGGTCGCCAACGCCGGCATGACCGCCGACACGCTGCTGCTGCGCATGACCGAGGAGCAGTTCACCGACGTGGTGAACACCAACCTCACCGGCGCGTTCCGGGTCGCGAAGCGGGCGTCCGGCAAGATGCTCCGCGCCAAGTGGGGCCGGATGATCTTCATCTCCTCGGTGGTCGGCCTCGCCGGTGGCGCCGGGCAGGTCAACTACGCCGCCAGCAAGGCCGGCCTTGTCGGCGTCGCCCGCTCGATCACCCGGGAGCTGGGCAGCCGCAACATCACCGCGAACGTGGTGGCGCCCGGCTTCATCGACACCGACATGACCGCCGGCCTCACCGGCGACCGCAAGGCGGAGATCCTCAAGTCCATCCCGGCGGGCCGGATGGCCAGCCCGGACGAGGTCGCCGCCGTGGTCACCTGGCTGGCCTCGGACAGCGCCGGGTACGTCTCCGGCGCCGTCATCCCGGTCGACGGCGGCCTCGGCATGGGCCACTAACCCTTTTGACTACGGAGGAAATCAGCGATGTCCGGACTGCTCGCCGGTAAGCGACTGCTCGTCACCGGTGTCATCACCGACGCCTCGATCGCCTTCTCGGTGGCGAAGCTCGCTCAGGAAAATGGCGCGCAGGTCGTGCTCACCGGCTACGGCCGGCTCTCCCTGGTCGAGCGGATCGCCAAGCGGCTGCCCGAGCCGGCGCCGGTCATCGAGGTGGACGTCACCAACACCGAGCATCTGGCCGGCCTCGCCGACCGGGTACGCGAGCACGTCGACGGCCTCGACGGTGTCGTGCACTCGATCGGCTTCGCCCCGCAGAGCTGCCTCGGCGGCGGCTTCCTCGACGCGCCCTGGGAGGACGTGGCGACCGCCCTGCACGTCTCCACCTTCTCGTACAAGTCGCTGGCCATGGCGGCGCTGCCGCTGATGTCGCCCGGCGGCGCGGTGGTCGGCCTGACCTTCGACGGGACGAAGGCGTGGCCGGTCTACGACTGGATGGGCGTGGCCAAGGCCGGCCTGGAGTCCGCGTCCCGCTACCTCGCCATGCACCTGGGCAAGCAGGGCATCCGCAGCAACCTGGTCGCCGCCGGGCCGCTGCGCACCATCGCCGCGAAGTCGATCCCCGGCTTCGACCAGTTCGAGGAAGCCTGGGCCGAGCGTGCCCCGCTGGGCTGGAGCCTCACCGACCAGGAGCCCGCCGCGCGGGCCTGCCTGGCGCTGCTCTCCGACTGGTTCCCGGCCACCACCGGCGAGATCGTCCACGTCGACGGCGGCTACCACGCCATCGGCTCCTGACGCTGTGCCGTGACGCTCCCTGGTCACCGTCCGCGTGATCTACGCATCCGGACCAGGGGGCGTCGCCGGGACGTCCCGGCCGAGGGGCAAGAATGACCCCATGTCGTACGACGCGGTGGTGCTGGTGTCCTTCGGCGGTCCCGAGCGGCCCGAGGACGTGATGCCGTTTCTGCAGAACGTGACCCGGGGCCGGGGTGTGCCTCCCGAACGACTGGTCGAGGTCGCCGAGCACTACCAGCACTTCGGTGGGGTGTCCCCGATCAACCAGCAGTGCCGTGACCTGCTGGCCGCCGTCCGCGCCGACTTCGACGCGCACGGTGTCGACCTGCCCATCTACTGGGGCAACCGCAACTGGGACCCGATGCTCGCCGACACCGTGACCCAGATGCGCGACGACGGGATCACCCGGGCGTTGGCCTTCGTCACCAGCGCCTACGGCGGCTACTCGTCCTGCCGGCAGTACCAGGAGGACATCGCCGCAGCCCGTGCCGCGGTCGGCCCGGACGCCCCGGTGATCGAGAAGCTGCGTCAGTTCTGGGACCACCCCGGCTTCGTCGAGCCGCACGTCGACGCCGTCCGGGCGGCGCTGGGCCAGCTCGACCCGGCGAAGCGGGACACCACCAGGCTGGTCTTCACCGCCCACTCCATCCCCACCTCGATGGCGGCGAACGCCGGCCCGCACGGCGGCCGGTACGAGGCGCAGCTACACGAGACCGCCCGGCTCGTCGCCGCGGCCGCCGCACCCGACCTGGCGTACGACCTGGTCTGGCAGAGCCGCTCCGGCCCGCCGCAGGTGCCGTGGCTGGAACCGGACATCAACGACCACCTGACCGCCCTCGCGCAGGGCGGCACCACCGGTGTGGTGGTCAGCCCGATCGGGTTCGTCTCCGATCACCTGGAGGTCGTGTGGGACCTGGACACCGAAGCGCTGGAGACGGCGAAGCAGCTCGGCCTGGACTTCGTCCGGGCCGGCACGCCGGGCACCGACCCGCGCTTCGTGACCATGGTGCGTGAGCTGGTCACCGAGCGGACCGACCCGGACGGCGCGCAGCTGCGCCGCCGCCTGGGCGAGCTGCCCATGTGGGACACCTGCCCCACCGTCTGTTGCGTGCCGACCCGTCGCCCCTGACCTCTGAGGATCATCATGCATGACCGTAAGCCCGTACAGAGTTGGCTGACCGACATGGACGGCGTGCTGGTGCACGAGGGCCAGCCGGTGCCCGGCGCGCCGGAGTTCATCAACCGGATGCGCGCCTCCGGCAAGCCGTTCCTGGTGCTGACCAACAACTCGATCTACACACCTCGGGACCTGACGGCCCGGCTCAGCCGGATGGGGCTGGACGTGCCGGAGGAGTCGATCTGGTCCTCCGCCCTGGCCACCGGCCAGTTCCTCGCCGACCAGCGGCCGGGTGGCACCGCGTACGTCATCGGTGAGGCCGGGCTGACCACGGCGCTGCACGCCGTCGGTTACGTGCTGACCGACTTCGCCCCCGACTACGTGGTGCTCGGCGAGACCCGCACCTACAGCTTCGAGGCGATCACCAAGGCCGTCCGCCTGATCAACGACGGCGCCCGGTTCATCTGCACCAACCCCGACGTGACCGGCCCGTCCGTGGAGGGCGCGCTACCCGCCGCCGGCTCGGTAGCCGCCATGATCTCCAAGGCGACAGGGGTCGAACCGTACTTCGTCGGCAAGCCCAACCCGATGATGATGCGCTCGGCGCTGAACACCATCAACGCGCACTCGGAGAGCACCGCGATGATCGGTGACCGGATGGACACCGACATCCTGTGCGGCCTGGAGGCTGGGCTGGAGACGATCCTGGTGCTCACCGGGATCAGCAGCCGCACCGAGGCGGAGCGCTACCCGTACCGCCCGTCGCGGATCATCAACTCGGTGGCGGACCTGCTCGACGAGATCTGACCAGCCCCGGTCGCCCCTCGTCCCTCGGCCCGCCGCGCGGCCGTGTGGTGCCGGCGCTGGTCGGGGCGGCGCTGGTCGGGCGGCGCTTGCTTGATCGTGCCGCGCTGGCGCTGATGGTCGTGCCGCGCTGGCGATGATGATCGTGCTGTAACCAGGATGTAGTGGTCACCGTTCCGTAGGAGGCCACTACATCCTGGATCGAGCACGATCATGGGCGGCGGGGCGGTGCCGTGGCGCTCGTGGCGGTGCCGTGGCGCTTGTGGCGGTGCCGTGGCGCGGTCTGGTCAGGGGCGCAGGGGGGCGTTGCAGGCGGCCACCAGCGCCTGTCGGCAGGCTGCGGTGAGTGGCCGTAGTGCCGCGTCCCGTTGCTGCGCCTCGTAGTTGTTGATCGCGCCGCCCGGGGCGGCGTGCCCGGCCAACGCCAGCACCCGGTCGAGCACCGCGGCCCGGGCGAAGAGCCGGCGGGCCCGCGGGTCGAAGCCCGGTGGGAGGTCGGTGGTGCCGTCCGGGCGGCGGAGCGCGGCCAGCGCGCCGGCCAGCTCGGGCCGCCACTGGGCGACGTCGAGGCGGGTCAGCACGGCGGTCGTCTCGGCCAGCGCGGCGGCCAACTCGGCCTCCGCCTCGGCGGCGCCGGGCAACGAGAGTGACGCGGCGGCGGCGTTGGCCGGCAGCGGGTAGACCCGCCAGAGCACCGTCTCGAAACAGTCCCCGGAGCCGGAGGTGTGCAGCCGCACCTGGGGGATCAACCCGAGCCCGCCGGCGACCACCGCCTCGCCAGTGACCAGCGCCGCACCGGCGAAGTCGCCGGGGCCGGGCAAACCCCTCGGGTCGCCCGGCGCGGGCAGCACCAGGCGGATCTCGTCCGGGGAGAGTTTGGCCAGGGTGGGCAGCGCGGCGCCCAGCGGCACGTCGGTCCAGGTGCCCGGGGCGTCCGCAACGAGGTGTTCCTCGTCGCCGGCGATGGCGTCGGCGACCTCGTCGTAGGGCACCAACCCGGCGCGCCACGCGCGCACCCAGGCAACGAACCGGCTGGACCGGCGCGGCGCGAGTGTGGCCGCGCCCGTTGCGGGGGTGGACATGCCGAAAGGGTACGTGGTCACGACCGGCCCTGTCTCGGCTGCCGCTCCGGTCGCCCGGCCTGCCCCCAACTGCCCTGTTCGCCCCAATCCCCGCTCCCTGGCGCGGGTGTGTGGTCGGCGGTCGGAGGGCGGAGCGGTGTGTCGGGGGCCCGGGTGGGCGCGGGCTGGGTTTAGCGTGATCGACATGGCGGGGCGATACGGCGAGGACGTGTTGGCGGGCGACTGGCGACGGCGCAAGGTCACCCCCGAGGTGGACGCCGAACCGGATCTCGTGGTCGAGGACGCCGACTCCGGGTTCTGCGGAGCGGTGGTGGGCTTCGAGGCCGGCGCTGTGGTGTTGGAGGACCGGCAAGGTAGACGGCGCAACTTCCCGCTGCTGCCGGCGGCGTTCCTGCTCGACGGCAGCCCGGTGACGCTGCGCCGTCCGACCCGCGCCCCGGTGCCGGCGGCCCGTCGGCGGACCGCGTCCGGTTCGGTCGCCGTGGACAATGTCCGGGCCCAGGTGGCGAAGGCCAGCCGAATCTGGGTGGAGGGCATCCACGACGCCGCGCTGGTCGAGCGGATCTGGGGCGACGACCTACGGATCGAGGGCGTGGTGGTCGAGCCGTTGGACGGCATCGACGCCCTCGACGCCGAGGTACGCGACTTCGGCCCCGGCCCGACCCGACGACTCGGCGTGCTCGTCGACCACCTGGTGCCGGGCAGCAAGGAGAGCCGGATCGTCGCCCGGGTGAACTCGCCGCACGTGCTGGTGACCGGGCACCCCTACGTGGACGTGTGGCAGGCGGTCAAGCCGGCCGCGTTGGGCATCGCTGCCTGGCCGGTGGTGCCGCCGGGGCGGCCGTGGAAGGAGGGGGTCTGCGCGGCCCTCGGTGTGGCCGAGCCGGCCGACATGTGGCGGCACATCCTGTCCCGGGTGAACAGCTTCGCCGACGTGGAGACCCCGCTGATCAACGCGATGGAACGCCTCATCGACTTCGTCACCGAACCGGCCTGACCGCCTGCTCCTCCGGGCCGCCCTCCGTTGGTCAGGGAACCTCGTCGGGGCTGCGCGTGAAGACGAACGTGGCGATGTCGACCGCTCGCGCCCGTCCGTCGTCGTCGCGCAGCACCGACAGGATCTCGCCGTTCTCCGGGCCGGAGCGTCCCCGCCAGCGGTCCGTCCCCTCGGCGGTGAACCGACTCACCCGCTCACCGCGTACGTGGGCCACCAGGTCACCCGCGTCCCAGCTCAGGTCCAGCGACGTGCCCATCCACCACCAGCGGCCGGTCAGCTCGGCCAGTTCGGGATCAGGCGCGGCGGTGGTCGGCCGCCACGGCTGCGGGAACGCCGGCTCGGTGTCGAGCACTGTGGTCAGCAGTTGGCGGCCGAGCCCGGTGATCGGAAAGCCGTACGAGTTGGCGAAGCCGACCACCGCGGTGCGGGTGGGCCGGTGCACCATGAGGGCGGCCACGTACCCGGGCATCGAGCCGCCGTGCCCGACGTACACGCGCTCGCCGTCGCGGTAGAGCTCCAGCCCCAGGCCGTGTCCGCCGGTCCAGGAGTCGAGGTCGCTGATCACCACGGGGGCGCACATCTCGGTCAGCGTCTCGGCGGCCAGCACCGACGGGTCCGGGTCGGCCAGGAACGCGGCCCAGCGACCCAGGTCCTCGATCGTCGACCAGAGCTGGCCTGCGGGGGCCATGGCGCCGGTGTCGGTACGGGGTTCCTCACGCAACGTGCCGTGCCAGGGGTGGACGACGTAGCCGCGGGCGTACGGCTCGGTGGCCGCGTAGGTGGTGCGGCGCAGGCCCAGCGGGGTGAGGATCCGTTCGTCGAGCAGGTCGGCCCACCGTGTCCCGGTGAGCCGTTCGAGCAACCCGCCGAGCAGTCCGTACGCCAGGTTGGAGTAGTGGTACGCGCGGTGCGACGGGTAGGCGATCTTGTCGGCGTCGACAGCGGCGAGCAGGGTGTTGAGGTCGACGCCCGCCGCCCGCTCCCACCAGTCGCCATCGGGTTCGCGTTGGATGCCGCTGGCGTGGCCGAGCAGTTGACGTACTGTGAGCGCGCCCACACCGGTACCCGGCAGGTGTTGCTCCAGCCGGTCGTCCAGGGCCAGTCGTCCGGCGTCGCGCAACTGCATGATCAGGGTGGCGGTCATCGTCTTGCTGATCGAGCCCACCCGGTACTGCAGGTCGACATCTGGGCGAGGGTGTTCGCCGGCGACTGCCACGTGCGCCAGCGTGCCGTCGCGGACCACGCCCAGCACCAGCGACGGGGTGTGACCGTCGGCCTGTGCCTGGGCGGCCCGGGTGTCGATCTGTCGGGCGGTCTCGGGTAACAGGGTCAACGGGATCTCCTCGGGTCGGGCCGCCGATTCGTGGTGTTTTGACGGGCCGGAAAGGGTCCCGCAGAGCCTACTGATCTTCGTGGGGAGGCCGCGCGTGCATTTGCGTGTCACGATCGGGGGGTGGACGCCGTGGTGTGGATCGTTTTGGGTGTGCTGCTGGCCGTCGCCGAGATTTTCACGACGACGCTATTTCTGATCATGTTCGGGGCCGGTGCGTTCGCCGCCGCCGGTGCGGCCGCCCTGGGCGCGCCGGTCGCCGTGCAGGCGCTGGTCTTCGCCGTGGTGTCGGCGTTGAGCCTGGTGGTGGTCCGGCCGGTCATCCGGCGGCACCGCCGCTCCGCGTTGGAGAGCGGTGAGCAGCCGTTCGGCGTGGAGGCGATCGAGGGCTCCACGGCGCTGGTGCTGGAACGGGTGGACGCCGAGCACGGCCTCGTCAAGATCGACGGTGAGTTGTGGAGCGCCCGGTCGTACGACACGACGCAGGTCTACGACCCCGGTCAACGGGTTCGGGTGATAAAGGTCCGGGGCGCGACCGCCCTGGTGTGGCAGGACGATGTTTCTTCCTCCGGCGAGCTGCCGGAATCGAGAGGGTGAACGGGATGACCTTAATCGGGGTGGTGGTGATCGCGGTGGCGTTGATCGCCGTGATAACGCTGGCCAAGGCGGTGCGGATCGTTCCGCAGCAACGCCAGGACGTGGTGGAACGGCTCGGCAAGTACAAGCGCACCCTCAGCCCCGGCCTCAACCTGCTGGTGCCGTTCATCGACGCGGTCCGTACCAAGGTCGACATGCGGGAGCAGGTGGTCAGCTTCCCGCCGCAGCCGGTGATCACCTCGGACAACCTGGTGGTCTCGATCGACACGGTCCTCTACTTCAAGGTGGTCGACTCGGTCCGGGCGACCTACGAGATCTCCAGCTTCCTCCAGGCCATCGAGCAGCTGACCGTAACCACGTTGCGTAACGTGATCGGTTCGCTCGACCTGGAGCGGGCGCTGACCAGCCGGGACGAGATCAACAGGCACCTCTCGGGTGTGCTGGACGAGACCACCGGCCGCTGGGGCATCAAGGTGACCCGGGTCGAGATCAAGGCGATCGAGCCGCCGGCCAGCATCCGCGACTCGATGGAGAAGCAGATGCGCGCCGAGCGGGACCGCCGTGCGGCGATCCTGACCGCCGAGGGGCACAAGCAGTCGGTGATCCTCACCGCCGAGGGTGACAAGCAGTCGGCGGTGCTGCGCGCCGACGGTGACCGGCAGGCTCGGATCCTCCAGGCCGAGGGTCAGGCGAAGGCGATCCGTACGGTCTTCGACGCGATCCACCAGGCCAACCCGAGCCAGAAGGTGCTCGCCTACCAGTACCTGCAGGCTCTGCCGCAGATCGCCCAGGGCAGCGCCAACAAGGTCTGGATCGTTCCGGCCGAGCTGACCAAGGCCCTGGAGGGGATGGGCGGCGCGCTCGGTGGGTTGAGCCAGATGGTGGGGGACCTGCCCGCTCCGGAGGCGGCCGAACACGCGAGCCAGGTGGAGCGCGAGGCCGCGGAGGCGGCGCAGGCCGCGGCGGACGCCGCTCAGCAGATCCACGACGAGGTACGCGTCGCCGAGGCGCAGGCCACCGGCGGCAACAAGCCGCAGGGGCTGCCGGCACCGGAGCCGGTGTCTCCGGCCAGCCTGACCGAGGACCCGGCCGACCAGCGCGAGCGCGGCTGATCCGGTACGCGGGCCGCCCGGTCGGCTAAATACGAGAAAGACTCATGGGGCGCTCCGACGCCTGCCACGATCGGTCCTAGGACGGGTGGTGACCAGGCAATCGGGGCGCCCCGGCGCGTCGGTGCACCGCTCGACGACGAGCGAGGTGACGCATGAAGGATCCGGCGAATCGGATGTGGTCCTCGGCCCCGGTGCCCGGCGCGCACGACCCGGTCGCCCCGCTGGGCTCCCGCCGCAGCGGTGGCGGTTTCGGCGTACTGCCCTTCGTCGGCGAGCCGACCCCGGGCGCCCCCGCCACGAACGCCAGTTGGGCCTTCTCGGTACGTCGGTTCGCACGCGCGGCGGTCTGGCTGCTGCCCGCGTACGCCATCCTCTACGGCGCGGTGGCGATGGCCAGCGACGGAGGGGTGGGCAACGACCCCTACCCGGCCGACGGCCAGGCGGTGTACCTGATCGGCTGGGTGGCAGCGGTCTGGCTCGGCCTGCTCGCGCTGCTGGCCCTCACCGGGCTGCTGGCCGCGACCCGCAGCCGCCGGGTGGCCGCCGCCGGACTGCTGGTCAGCATCGCCGGCACCGTGCTGATGCTGCCGTTCGCCGGGTTCGAGGAGCAGACGCCGGTCTTCGGCGCCACCGCGCGGTCGCTGGTCCTGCTCGGCGCGACGTTCTACAGCGCGGGCTGGTTCCTCACCGGGTGGGCGGTGGCCCGCTCGGGCACCTTCAGCCTCGGCGACGGCGTCATGCTGATCATCGCCGCACCGCTGCTCGGTCTCGGCGGTGCCCTGATCGGCTCGTTGCAGACCTTCGGCGCGATCTTCGTGCTGATCGCCGGCATCGGCATCGGCTACCGCTCCGGCCGCCTGATGCCCCGCGAAACCGCCAGAGACGCCGCCACCGCCAGCCTAAGTACCCCCAACCCCTAACCCACCCACCTGCCTTAAGCCTCGCCTACTGGCCGGTGATCAAGAGGTTTGCGTCAGCCGAAGGCCCTTTCCTGACGCAAACCTCTTGATCACCCTGAGCAACTGGTGCAGGGCGCGGGGGTGGGAGTTGGCTGGTGGGTGGGCGTGAAGTTGCTGACAATCGCGGGGTGGGGGTGGTCGGTTGGCGGCTTTCATGGCAATCCTGGGGAGCATGGCCGCCCCCCGCTCGCCGCTGTCGCGGCTGTTCACAGTGCTGCTCGCCGGCGTGTTGGCCGGGCTTGTCCTGGCCGTCGCCGCGCTGCCGGGCAACCTGCTGCTCGGGCTCACCGCCCGCTCCGCGCTCGGGTCGTACGCCGCGTTGCCGGCCTCGCTGAAGACCCCCGCCACGCCGCAGCGTTCGTACCTCTACGCCAACGACGGCAAGACGCTGATCACCACGTTCTACGACGTGAACCGCACCGACGTCCCCCTCTCGGAGATCGCCCCGGTCATGCGGCAGGCGATCGTGGCGGCCGAGGACCGACGCTTCTACGACCACGGTGGCGCGGACCTTCGCGGTCTGGCCCGGGCGCTGGTGGCCAACGTCAAGGGCGGCGGCACCGAGCAGGGCGGCTCGACGCTGACCATGCAGTACGTCCGTAACGTGCTCAAGACCGACCCCACGCGCACCGCCGAGGAGCGCGCCGCCGCCACCGATCCCACGGTGGGCCGCAAGATCCAGGAGATCCGGTACGCGAGCGCGCTGGACAAGAGCCTCGGCAAGGACGAGATCCTCGACCGGTACCTGAACATCGCCTACTTCGGCTCCGGCGCGTACGGGATCGCGGCGGCCAGCCAGCGGTACTTCGGCAAGCCCCCGGCGCAGTTGACCCTCGCCGAGTCGGCCCTGTTGGCCGGTCTGGTGCAGTCCCCGGACGCCTACAGCCCGATCAGCGGCGACAAGGACGAGGCGCTGACCCGCCGGTCGTACGTGCTGGACTCGATGGTCGCCACCAACGCGATCACCGCCGCGCAGGCCGCCCAGGCCAAGGCGGAGCCGCTGGCCCTGCACGCCACCGCTCAGCCCAACGGCTGCACCGCTGTCTCCCAGGGCCACGACGACTGGGGCTTCTTCTGCGACTACCTGCGCCAGTGGTGGCTGACCCAGCCGGCCTTCGGGGCCACCGTCGCGGAGCGCGAGCAGGCACTGCGTTCGGGCGGCTACACGGTGGTCACCTCGCTGGACCCGAAGATCCAGGCCACCGCGCAGCAGCAGGCCACCAAGGTCTACTCCTACGACAACAAGCGCGCCCTGCCGATCGCGGCGGTCCAGCCGGGCACCGGGCGGGTGTTGGCGATGGCGGTCAACAGGCACTACAGCCTCGCCGACAACCCGGCCGGGCAGGGTAACTACCCGAACACCGTCAACCCGCTGATCTCCGGCGGTGCCAGCGTCGACGGGTACCAGGCGGGTTCCACGTTCAAGCTGTTCACGATGCTCGCCGCGCTGGAGTCGGGCCGTACCCTCTCCACCGGTTTCGACGCGCCCGCCAAGCTGCCCACCCGGTACGCCGCCGAGGGGCCGGGCAGTTGTGACGGCCGCTGGTGCCCGGCGAACGCCAACCCGGACTGGATGGACGGGTACCGGATGATGTGGGACGGCTTCGGCCGCTCGGTGAACACCTACTTCGTCTGGCTGGCCGAGCAGGTCGGCCAGGACAAGGTGGTCCAGATGGCGCAGCGGCTCGGCATCACGTTCCGCGCCGACTCGGACGCCGCCTTCGCCAAGAACAACGCCGCGAACTGGGGTTCGTTCACCCTGGGTGTGGCGGCGACCACCCCGCTGGACCTGGCCAACGCGTACGCCACGGTGGCCGCCGAGGGCACCTACTGCACGCCGGTGCCGGTGGTTTCCGTGACCGGCGCGGACGGCACGAAGGTGCCGGTGGGGCAGCCCTCCTGCGAGCGGGTGCTCGACGCCGACGTCGCCCGTGCCGCGACCGACGCGGCGCGCTGCCCGGTGGGTCAGCAGTCGGCGTTCGGGCAGTGCAACGGCGGCACCGCCACCGGTGTGAACGACATCCTCGACGGCCGACCGGTGGCTGGTAAGACGGGTAGCTCGGAGCAGAACTCCACCGAGACGTTCGTCGGCTTCACCCCGCAGGTCGCGGTTGCCGGTATCGCCGCCAACCCGGACGACCCGGCCGACTCGGTGGGCTCGGCGGTGCAGACGAAGGTGATCGACGCGGTCGCCCGGGTCATCGCCACGGCCGTGAAGGGTCAGCCGGAGAAGGCGTTCGCCGCCCCGAGCCACGAGCTGGCCGGCGACCCGCACCGCCCGGTGGAGCGCCCAAAGGTCCCGGAACGTCGGCAGGACCCCACCACCGACGACCCCCGCTCAGCCCTCCAGCGCTGGCTAGACCGCCGAGGCTAACCCCCCGCCCGCCCTCCCGCCCTCCCGCCCCTCCCGCCCTCACCCCCGCGATCTTGCACTTTCGGTCGTCGACAAGAACCCTTTTGCCCTCTTTTGTCGGTGCAGAAAGTGCAAGATCGCGGAGCCGGGGCCGGGGCCGGGGCCGGGGCCGGGGCCGGGGCCGGGGCCGGGGCCGGGGCCGGGGCCGGGGTTAGCGGTCGCGGCGGCGGGGGCGGTAGCTGGCCAGGGTGGCTGGCAGGCCGCGGCGGATGATTCCGGCCCAGTCGGTGTCGCCGCGCAGCACCGCCGCGGCGGTCTTGCGGGCCTGCTCGACGGTGAAGTGCGGTGGCAGCATCAGCTCCGCCGGGTCGACCAGGGCGTTGATCACCACCGGCCGGTCGGCGGTGAGCGCCCGGTCCCAGACGTCGCGTACCTGATCCGGTGAGTCGATCAACTCGCCGTGCAGCCCGAGCACTTCCGCCCACTGGTGGTAGGCGATGTCCGGCAACTGCTGGCTGTCCGGGAACATCGGCGTCCCCTCGGTGGAGCGCTGTTCCCAGCTGACGAACGCCAGATCCCGGTTGTTGAGAACCAGCACCACGAAGCGTGGGTCGGTCCAGCTGCGCCAGTACTTCGCCACGGTGATCAGCTCGTTGACGCCGTTCATCTGCATGGCGCCGTCGCCGATCAGCGCGACCAGCGGCCGGTCCGGGTGGGCGAACTTGGCGCTCAACGCGTACGGCATGGCGCCGCCCATGGACAGCAGCGTGCCGGAGAGGCTGGCCAGCATGCTGGGGCGTACCTGGATGTGTCGGGCGTACCAGGCGGTGGTGGTGCCGCAGTCGACAGTGAGCAGCACGTCGTCGGGCAGCCGTTCGTTCAGCGTGTGGAAGAGCAACTGCGGGTTGACCGGGTCGGCGGCCTGCTCGGCCAGGTCGTGTTGCACCCGACGCCACGCCGAGGTGGCCTCGGTGACCTCCGCCCGCCAGGCGGTCGGCCCGGGGCCGGGGCCCAGCTCGTTCAGCAACGCCCGCAGCGTGGGGCGGGCGTCGCCGGTCAGGTTCACCTCGGTTGGGTAGCGCAGCCCGAGTTGGGTGCCGTCCAGGTCGATCTGCACCGCGCGGGCCTGCCCGGGCTGCGGATAGAACTCCGAGTACGGCATGTTGCTGCCCACGATCAGCAGCCGGTCGCAGCCGCTCATCAGCTGCCAGCTCGGTCGGGTGCCGAGCAGCCCGATCGCGCCGGTCACCCAGGGTTCGCGGTGGTCGACGGCGGTGAAGCCGAGCAGCGCTGTGGCCACGCCGGCCCCGAGCCGATCAGCGATCTCGCGGACCTCGTCGCGCGCGCCGAGGGCACCCTGGCCGACCAGCATGGCCACCCGCTGCCCGCCGCGCAGCACCTCGGCCGCCCGGCGTACGTCCGCCTCGGGCGGCACCGTCGGCGTGCTGCTCGGCGCGTTGCTGGTCTGGTAGTAGCCGTGCGCGTGCGGCGGGTTCGGTACGGCCGGCTCGTCCTGGAGGTCCAGGGGCAGGATCAGGGCGGTGACGGTGCGCCGGGCCAGCGCCGTCCGGCACGCCCGGTCGACCAGGTGGCGTACCTGCGCCGGGTGGTCGAGCTGGGCCAGGAACGCCGCTGCCACGTCCTTGTAGAGGGCGAGCAGGTCGACCTCCTGGTAGTAGCCGCCGCCCTCGGCGGTGGTCGCGGTGTGCCCGACCAGGGCGATCACCGGCTGGTGGTCGAGCTTCGCGTCGTACAGGCCGTTGAGCAGGTGGATCGCGCCCGGTCCGCTGGTCACGAGCGCGCAGCCCAGCGGCCCGCCGCCGTACTTGACGTGCGCGGAGGCGGCGAAGCCGGCGGTCTCCTCGTGGCGGACCTGGATGAACTGGGCGCGGCCGTTGGTGCGTTGCAGCGCGGAGGTCATGCCGTTGATGCCGTCGCCGGGATAGCCGAAGTAACGGTGTACGCCCCAGCTGAACAGTCGCGACACGATGTGGTCGGCGACGGTCGGACGCCGGGGCAGAGTGCCCGCTTCGCCCGCCGTGGTGTCGTCTGCGCTCACCTGGCTGGTCCTTCCCGTTCCGTCCGATGCCCGCCGGTCATTCCCCTTCTTCTTCGGACAAAACACCCCGCCGGACGGGCGTCGAAGCGCACTGCTCCGCGTCCGGCAGAATCGTCGGGTGCCCGTCCACCAGATCACCGACCCCGACGACGACCGGATCGCCGACTACCGAGCGCTCACCGACGTCGAGCTGCGCACCCGCTGGGAACCACCGCACGGCCTGTTCATCGCCGAGGGGGAGCTGGTGCTGCGCCGGGCGCTGCGCGCGGGCTACCCGGCCCGGTCGTACCTGGTCGACGCCAAGCGCGTCGACCAGCTCGCCGACCTGGACACCGGCGACGCGCCGGTCTACGCCGCGACACAGGACGTGCTGCAACGGGCCACCGGCTTCCACGTACACCGGGGGGTGCTGGCGTCGTTCCACCGCCGGCCGCTGCCGACGGCGGCCGAGGTGCTCGCCGCCGCGCGCCGGGTCGTGCTCCTGGAGGACGTGAACAACCACACCAACCTCGGAGCGGTCTTCCGGGGCGCCGCCGCGCTCGGCATCGACGCGGTGCTGCTGTCGCCGTCCTGCGCCGACCCGCTGTACCGGCGCAGTGTCCGGGTCAGCATGGGTGAGGTCTTCGCGATGCCGTACGCGAAGCTCGACCGCTGGCCCGAGGGCCTGGACCAGGTACGGGAGGCCGGCTTCACGGTGCTCGCCATGACGCCCGCGCCGGACGCCGTACCGATCCAGCGGTTGACCCCGGCGCAGCGTGAGCGGGCGGCCCTGCTGCTCGGCGCCGAGGGGCCAGGGCTCACCGCGGCGGCCCAGGCCGCCAGCGACGTGCGGGTGGTCCTTCCGATGCGGCGTGGCGTGGATTCGTTGAACGTGGCCGCCGCGGCGGCGGTGGCGTTCTGGGAGCTGGGCCGCGAGGATCCGCCTTTCGGCGGCGAGTAGACCCCTTCGGCTTGCATGGCCATGCGTTCTATTGCATAATTTTCCCCGTGTCCAAGGTTCTCACCTCCCTGCCCACCGGCGAACGTGTCGGCATCGCCTTCTCCGGCGGCCTCGACACCTCGGTCGCGGTCGCGTGGATGCGCGACAAGGGCGCCATTCCCTGCGCCTACACCGCCGACATCGGCCAGTACGACGAGCCCGACATCGCCTCGGTGCCCGGCCGCGCGCTCAGCTACGGCGCCGAGGTCGCCCGCCTGGTCGACTGCCGCGCCGCCCTGGTCGAGGAGGGCCTGGCCGCGTTGACCTGCGGCGCCTTCCACATCCGCACCGGCGGGCGGGCGTACTTCAACACCACCCCGCTGGGCCGCGCCGTGACCGGCACCCTGCTGGTGCGGGCGATGGTCGCCGACGACGTCCAGATCTGGGGCGACGGCTCGACCTTCAAGGGCAACGACATCGAGCGGTTCTACCGGTACGGCCTGCTGGCCAACCCGATGCTGCGCATCTACAAGCCGTGGCTCGACACCGCCTTCGTCACCGAGCTGGGTGGGCGCAAGGAGATGTCCGAGTGGCTGCTCGAACGCGGCCTGCCCTACCGGGACAGCACCGAGAAGGCGTACTCGACAGACGCCAACATCTGGGGCGCCACGCACGAGGCGAAGACCCTGGAGCACCTCGACACCGGCATCGAGACTGTCAACCCGATCATGGGTGTGCGGTTCTGGGACCCGTCGGTGGAGATCCAGGCCGAGGACGTCACCGTCGGCTTCGACCAGGGTCGCCCGGTCACGATCAACGGCAAGGAGTTCGGCAGCGCCGTCGACCTGGTGCTGGAGGCCAACGCCATCGGCGGCCGGCACGGCCTGGGCATGTCGGACCAGATCGAGAACCGGATCATCGAGGCCAAGAGCCGGGGAATCTACGAGGCGCCCGGGATGGCGCTGCTGCACTACGCGTACGAGCGGCTGGTCAACGCCATCCACAACGAGGACACCCTGGCGAACTACCACAACGAGGGTCGCCGCCTCGGTCGGCTGATGTACGAGGGCCGCTGGCTGGACCCGCAGGCGCTGATGCTGCGCGAGTCGTTGCAGCGGTGGGTCGGCACGGCGGTCACCGGCGAGGTGACGTTGCGGCTGCGCCGGGGCGAGGACTACTCGATCCTGGACACCACCGGCCCGTCGTTCAGCTACCACCCGGACAAGCTGTCGATGGAGCGTACCGAGGACTCGGCGTTCGGCCCGTCGGACCGGATCGGTCAGCTCACCATGCGCAACCTGGACATCGCCGACTCGCGGTCGAAGCTGGAGCAGTACGCCTCCCTCGGCCTGGTCGGCGGCGGGAACCCGCAGCGGATGATCGGGGCCGCGCAGGCCGCCTCGACCGGGTTGATCGGCGCGATGCCCGAGGGTGGCGCGGAAGCCATCGCGTCCCGGGGCGTCGCCTCGGCGGAGGACGAGGCGCTCGACCGCGCCGCCATGGAGTTCGGCGTCGACTGACCCCTCGCGCCGGTGCCAAGTCGAGTTCCGGCGTAACGGACGGTAGCGTGGCGGCCGTGTTCCCTACCGTCCGTGAGGTCCTCGCCCTGGACCCGGTCCGCCACGGCGCGCCACGCGTCGTCGCCGGCGACGAAGGGCTGGACCGACCCGTCCGCTGGGTGCACGTCGCCGAGGTGCCGGACATCGCCACCCTGCTCGGCGGTGGCGAACTGGTGCTCACCACCGGCATCGGCCTGCCCGGGGACGACGCCGGGCTGCGCGCGTTCATCGGCGACCTCGCCGACGTCGGAGTCTCCGGGCTCGTCGTCGAGTTGGGCCGCCGGTACGTCAGCGGTGTGCCGCGGGTGATGGCCGCCGCCGCCGAACGGCGTGGGCTGCCCCTGGTGGAGCTGCGCCGGGCCACCCCGTTCGTCCGGATCACCGAGGCGGTGCACGCGCTCATCGTCGACGCGCAGCTCACCGAGCTGCGCGCCACCGAGGAGATCCACCAGCGGTTCAACGACCTGTCCGTCGAGGGCGCCGACGCCGCCGAGGTGATCCGCCAGGCCGCCGAGCTGTCCGGTTGCCCAGTGGTGCTGGAGAACCTGTCCCGGCAGGTGCTCGGGTACGACCCGGCGGGCGAGAGCGCTGAGCTGCTGCTGGACGGCTGGGAGCAGCACTCCCGGCGGATCCGCCCGGCCGGGCGGACCGCGTACGACGCGGACAGCGGCTGGCTGGTGACCACCGTCGGCGCTCGGGGGCAGGACTGGGGTCGGCTGCTGCTGCGCTGGCCGGCCAGCGGGGACGTGCCCAGCGCCCGGGCCGTCGAACCGGCAGCGGGCTCGCCGACCCGGCTCACCATCCTGATCGAGCGGGCCGCGTCCACCCTCGCGCTGGGCCGGCTGATCCGCCGCGACGCCGAGGGCCTGGAACGGCAGATCCACCGCACCCTGCTCACCGCGCTGCTGGACCACTCCCGTCCGGTGGACGAGGTGGGGCTGCGGGCCAAGGCGCTCGGCGTGGTGCTCGACCGACGGCACCTGGTCGGCGTGATGGTCCGGCACCGCGCCGACGACCCTGCGGGGGAGGTCGGCCCCGAGGCCGGTCAGGCCCGGCTACGTGATCTCTCCGAGGCGGTCGGCCAGGCCCTGCGGGAGGCGAAGCTGACCGCGCTGACCAGCGCCGTCGACGACCACTCGGTGGGCGCGCTGCTGGCCCTGCCGGACCCGGCCGCCGAGGATCGCGCGCTGTCCGCGTTCGCCAGCGCCCTTCGTCGGGTACGCCTCGACGCCGGCACCGGCCGACCGGCGCCCGGTGTCGAACCGGCGCGGGCCGCCTCCGGCGTCGACGTGTCCCGTCCCGCATCCGACGCTTCCCGTGCGGCGGTCGGCGCCGATCCGGCCCGTACGGGCTTCGGCGTAGATGCGTCCCGCGCGGCGTCCGGTGTCGAGGCCGCTCGGTCGGGGGTCGGTGTCGACCCGTTCCGGGGCGCTGGCCCGGGTGCCGTGATCGTGGCCGCCGGTTCCGGGGTGGGCACCCTGCGGGAGGCCCGCCGGTCGCTGGTCGAGGCGCGGCAGATCGCCGAGGCGGCCCGTCGGGACCGGCGTGACCTACCGACCTTCCGGCTGCCGCACGTCGGCCTGGCCGGGCTGCTGCACCTGCTGCGCGACGAGCCCCGCCTGCAGACGTTCGTGGAACGCGAACTCGGCGCGCTACTGGAGTACGACGCTCGGCACCCCCGGGAACAGTTGCTCGACACCTTGCGCGCGTACCTGGAGCAGGGCCGTAACAAGTCTGCCGGCGCCGCCGCCGCCCACCTGTCCCGGCCGGCCTTCTACGAACGCCTGGCCCGCATCGCCCGCATCCTCGACGTGGACCTGGATTCGGTGGAGGCCAGCCTCTCCCTACACGTAGCCCTACTTGCCCTGGAAGCAGTCCGCACCCCCTAACCCCACCCCACCCCACCCCACCCCACCCAAGCCCCGCCCGCGTCGATCAAGGAGTTGTGGTGGGCGGCAGAAGGCGCGAAAACGTCTATTGCGCCCACCAGAACGCCATGATCGACGGGGGCGGGGTCGGCCTGGCGTAGTGGTGGCATAGAGGGCCGGCACGCTATCGAGTTGATGTCGTGAACGAATCGCGCGGCCCGGCCCGGCCCGGCCCGGCCCGGCTCGGCTCGGCTCGGGTCGGGTCGGGTCGGCTCGGCTCGGCTCGGGTCGGCTCGGGTCGGCCCGGCCCGGCTCGGCTCAACCGCGCCCTGATTCGTTTACGACATCAGCTCCAAAGGAGCAGGGGCACACTCCCCAGGGGCGGGGCGGGGCGGGGCGGGGCGGGGCGGGGCGGGGCGGGGCGGGGCGGGGCCGACTGGGGAAAGTGGGCCCACTTCCGAGTCAGGTGAGGGAATTCAGGGCTTTGGCGTACGTGGGTGGGATGTGGTTGGGGCCGCCGGGGGTGAAGACGTCCGAGTGGGCCACCGCGGACCAGGCCGTCTCCGGGACGGCGTCGACCAGGGCCTGGATCACCGGGGCGTCGCGCCACTGGTCTTGCTCGGCGAGCAGGCCGAGGGCCACCACCGACTCCTCGACCTCGCCCACGCACTCGAACGGCTTGTGCCCGTCCACGCCCAGCAACTCGCGGTAGCCGGGGATCTGCGACTCGTCGGCCAGCAGGTCACCCCCGAAGATGCCCACCACCCGCTCGCGCGGCATGAACGGCGCCATGGCCAGGAAGACGAAGCGGCACTTCGGGCAGTCACGGCACCAGCGCTCACTCGCGTCGCGCAGCTTGAACGCCTGGTTGCAGCTGGTCACCACGTCGTCGTACCTGGTGAACTCGGCGAACAGCCGCGCGATGTGCAGCTCGGACAACGAACGCAGCAGGGAGAAGTACGGGTCGGTCAGGCCGGCGTGCTCGGCCAGCGACGCGCGCAGCAGCCCCTCCGCCTCGACGCCCTTGGACCACTGGTGGTTGATCTCGTGGCCGTTCCAGACCAGGTTCGGGTCGGACGCCGAACGCTCGTTGGACATCACCACCGGGCCCAGCCCGTGCAGGACGGCGGTGGCCACCGCGATCAGGGAGTTGATGGCGGTGACCGGAATGTGCCCGTTCAACGCGCCGGCCGCGTTCAGGTCGAACAGCACCGGGTCGATGCGCCGCCGGGCGGCCAGCGGGACCAGCCCGGACGCCTCGTTGACAGCGACGATCACGTGGTTCGGGTTGACCGAGAACGGCACCGGGTCCAGCTCGGCGCGGCGCAGCGCCTCCAGGCTGACGATCGAGTCCTTACCGCCGCCGACCGCCGAGAGCGGGCGACGGTCCGAGTCGTCGTACACCCGGGGCGACTCCGGGGTGCCGGCCGGAACCTCCGGGCGCAGCTCGAGCACGTGCGGCAGTTGGTTGCGGTACGCGTACTCAGCGAGGCCCTTGGTGTAGACGGTCGTGACGTAGTCGACGGTGGCCGCGCCCAGCGGCGCCGGCAGCACGAGTCGGGGCGGCGCGGCGGCCTTGTAGTAGCTGACCCCGGCGACGAGGTGCAGCACCTCCAACACCCGGTCGAGGGTCGCCACCGTCTCGTCGGAGGGCGGTTCCGCCGGCAGCGGGAGCGTGATCACCTCGGTGAACCGCTGCTCACCGGCCGGGCCGGTCAGGGCGTAGTCGAACAACACCTCGCCGGTGGCGAAGTCGATCGAGTAGGACGGGAAGGTGAAGGCGTCCATCCGCCGGAGCTGCTCGTTGGGCACACGCCATACTAGGCCCTGGTTCGTCCGGCCGTGTCCGGACCGGGCCCGCCCTGCCGCCGCCGTGACCCACGAGGAGAGCCCCGTGCGCCTTTCTGACCTGCGCGGACGTACCGTCGCCGTCTGGGGCACCGGTCGGGAGGGCCGGGCCGCTGTGACCGCCATCGCCGCGCACGGCCCGGCCGAGCTGGTCGCCGTGGACGACAGCGCGAACTTCCTGTCGCTGCCCTGGGACGGCCCCCTGGCCGAGGCGGCGCCGTTGGTCACCGGCGAGGCGGGCTTCGAACGGCTGGCCGCCGCCGACGTGGTGGTCCGCTCCCCGGGCGTGCCCCAGACCCACCCGTGGCTGATCGAGCTGCGTCGCCGCGGGATCCTGGTGACCCAGGGCACCGCGTTGTGGATGGCCGACCACGCCGCGCGCACCGTCGGGGTCACCGGCAGCAAGGGCAAGAGCACCACCTCCAGCCTGATCAGTCACCTGCTCACCGCGATGGGCAAACCGAACGTCTTCGGCGGCAACATCGGGGTGCCGACCCTGGACCTGCCGGACGCGGAGCTGTACGTGCTGGAGCTGTCCAGCTACCAGTGCAGCGACCTCACCGACTCGCCCCGGGTGGCGGTGGTCACCGCGCTCTTCCCCGAGCACCTGGACGCGCACGGTGGGGAACGGGAGTACTACCGGGACAAGCTCAACCTGCTCGCCCACGACCCGCAGACGATCGTGGTCAACGGCGGCGACCCCCGGCTCGCCGCGGAGCTGGGTGAGCTGTCGGCGATCCGGGCCGGTCGCCCCGACACCACCCACGTCGCCACCGGCGTCGACGGCACGCAGTGGTTCCACGTCGGTGACCAGCCGCTCTTCCCGCGTGCCGTGCTGCCGCTGGTCGGCCGGCACAACGAGGGCAACCTCTGTGTCGCGCTCGCCGTGCTCGACGCGCTCGGCGTGGACGTGGTAGCCGGCAAGGACCACCTGGCCGTCGCGGTCGCCGAGTTCCAGGGGCTGGCCCACCGGCTCACCGAGATCACCGACCCGTCCGGGCTGACGTTCGTCGACGACACACTGGCCACCAGCCCGTACGCGGCCATGCACGCCATCGACGCGTACGACGGGCGGCCGTTGACGGTGATCGTCGGAGGCAACGACAGAGGGCTGGACTACACGCCGTTGGCCGAGCACCTGGCCGAGCGGGAGCTGACAGTCATCGGGATTCCGGACAGCGGCACCCGGATCGTCGAGGTGCTCGCCGGCCTGCCGAAGGTGCGTACCGAACTGGTCGACGACCTGGTGGACGCGGTCCGGCTGTCCCGCGAGGTGACCCCGGCCGGCGGGGTGGTGCTGCTGTCCCCGGCCGCGCCCAGCTACGGCCGGTTCCGCAACTTCGAGCACCGCTCCGAGGTCTTCGCCCAGGCCGTCGCCGACACCGCCCGCTGAGCCCGGCTCAGCGGCGGGTCCAGGCCACCGAGGCCAACGGGTCCTCGACGGCGACGAGCCGGTCGACGTACGCCGTCAGGGTGCGCACCGTCTCGGATACGTTGGCGCAGCGCTGTCGCTCCTCGTGCAGCAGGTGGCGGCCCTCCGGCCAGCCGCTGTTCGACTCCGCGCCAGCGAAGAGCACCAACTCCACCCAGACCTCGAACCCGGTCGGGTCCGGCCGCACCCCGGCCTCGACGCGCAACTCGGAGAGGTCGTTGTCGGGATCGAGCGTGGCGACTCCACTGCTGCTGAAGAGCACAGTGCCGGTCTGGAAATCGGTCAGGTAGGGGTGGCCGCCCGGCTCCGCGTCACTTTCTCTGATGACGAGTTGGGTGACGGCGTACGCGACGAGCCGACGGTGGGCGTGCAGGAACGCCGTGAGGAGCCGGGTCAGGTCGGCATCGACAGCGGTCACCGTGTCACCACCAGGTGTACCCGCTCGAGGAACGTGACCGGGGACTCCAGTTCCTCCACCATAGCGACGAGAGCATCGATGGCCGCCGCGCTGTCCGGGTGGACCTGCCGGGCGTCGTGCAGCGAATGCTCCCCCAGGGGGTACGGCGACAGCGCAGCATCGCGCATGATCGCCGTGACCGTCACCGAGGCCGCGCACCCCGTCGGTTCGATCAGCACCGTCGCTGCGACGTTCAGCTCGCACACGTCGTCCCGCGTATCCAGATCCCACCCGTCCGGGTCGGGCGAGGCGCCGGCGACCCGGCAAACGTAGCGGCTGCCGACGCGAATGCCGGTCTCGGTCTCTTCGAGGCGGACGGATGGCCCCATGTCGGCGTGCTCGCCGGCTGTGCTGACGGCGTGTATATCGTCCATCGCCTTGTCGAGCCGGTCGTGGATCCGATGCAGCGCCGTCAGGAACTGATGGATCTCGGCGGTGGACACGCGAGCGACTGTAATCGGCGTGGTGACCCGGTGGGGGTCAGCCAGGCTGGCTGGCGGCGGTGTGCAGGGCACGCATCGAGCGGATCGCCGAGCGGATCTCCTGGAGGTAGCGCCCCGGCGTGAGCGTCTGCTCGGGCAGCACCGCCAGGTCGGCGAGCGTCGGGTCCACGCCGACCGTGTCGATGGCGCACCCGTACGGCACGGCCAGCGTGCGTAGCGCGTCGCAGTGCTGGAACGGCACGTAGATCGGCGCGGTGACCATCAGGACCTTGTCGCCCGGCGCGAGCCGGACGTGGCCGGCCCAGAACCGCTGGGTGTCGGCGGTGTGGGCCCGCCGCTGGTCGGGTTCGCTGGACGGCGCGGCCAGCACCCGGATCGGCGGCAGCCCGTCCGGTCGGTAGGTCCGCGACGACCAGGAGTGGTGTGGGTGGCCGGCGTCGACGCCGTCCTGCTCGGCCGGGGCGGCCACCTCGAACACCCGGCGGACGGCCGTGTCCAGCACGTCCACCTCGGTCTCGTCGGCCGGCAGGCCCGCCTCGGCGAGCGTGCGTCGTTCCCCGTTCGACAGCGGCCGGAAGCTGCCCAGGACGGCGACCTCGCCGCTCACCGGTAGGCCGGCGCGGAGCAGGTGCGCGGCGTAGCCGACGCGGCGTACGCAGGCGTGCGCCAGGCCGCCGAGCACCACCAGGTGGGCGTACGCCGACCGGGCCGGTGGCACCGGGTGGATCAGCCCGAGCGCGGCAGCCGCGTCGAGCACCAGTGCAGCGGTGGCCGGGTCGAGGTCGGGCTCCCGGGCGTCGGGCCGTTCCCGGCCGCCCCGGAAGTCCCAGTGGCGGGCGGAGAAGTCGTCGAGGAAGCGGAGCACGTCGGTGAGGTCACCGCCGGGCCAGCGGCCACCGAAGTGGGCGACGAGGCCGCGGAGCGGGGTGGAGCAGACCCAGGTCTGGATCTCCGCCGTGATCCGCTCGTCGTCCGTTCCGGTCGACGGCGCCGCGTCCGCTCTGTGCACAGCCGGATGTTACCGGCCCGCCGCGGTGGGGCGGGTGCTTGTGGTTGCTGTCTACGCTGGCGAGAGCGGCTGATTGGGGGATCTCGATGAACCGTGACGTGGCCCGTCAGCGGTTACGGGAGGGCGGCGGTTCCACCGCCGGCTTCGTCCGGCTGGTGGCGCACACCGACCCGGTGGCGTTGGTCGGCATCACGCTGTCGATCACCCTCAGCGTCGTGCTCGACCTCAGCAACGCCGCCTCCGGGGTGGAGTCGCTGCTGGCCGGTCTGATGGGCATCACCATCTCGCTGTTGGTCGACTCACTGGCCCGCGCGGAGCGTCGCTTCCATCTGCGCACGCTGCTGGACGGCCCGCCCTGGCTGGTCCGCACCACCACTGAGCTGGCCGGGGCGATGCGGGAGGCGGCCGAGCAGCACGCGGGCACCCGGGTCGCGGTGGAGGCGCAGCGGCGCTACGAGCAGTTCCGGTTGGAGGCCGAGCAGCTCGCTGACGGTCGGATCATCCGGCGCGGTGACGAGGACGAGGATCTGGTCGGCGCGACCCGCGCCTGCGTACGTCGGCTGGACGGGTTGACCAACGTGATGCCTCGGGTGAGCGGGGAGTTGAGCTGGTGGCGCAGTGAGATCGGCCGGCGCTACTGGGAGGCCAACGTGGAGGCCCTGCAACGGGGTGTCCAGATCACCCGGGTCTTCGTCTACGCCAGGTTGACCGACGATTTGTCCGCCCTGGTGGAGAAGCAGCGCGCGGCCGGGGCGCGGGTGGGTCTGCTGCCTATCGGGGTGGTGAGTCCGCACCTGCACGTGAACTTGACGCTCTGGGACGGGTCGAGCTGTTGGGAGGCCCACATGACCGCGCACGGCGAGATCGGCGAGAATCAGTTCTCGGTCAACCGGACGGACGTCGCTCGGCTCACCCGCGTGTTCGACCTTTGCGCGAACGCCGCGACCTTCCAGGACTGACGGCCCCACCGGGGCGGGAACGGGTGTGCCATGACGTGGAGCGCGGTCCTGCTGGTGACGGCCGTGGTGTGGGCGGTCAGCGTGATCCGCTCCGTCCGGCTCCGCGCGCTGGTCTACAGCCTGCCGCTGCCGATGACGCTCGCCCTGCTCACCACCGACTATCGGGTGGACGGCGCACAGGTGCTCGGTGTGCTCGGGCTCAACCTCTTCTTCGTCACAGTGGCGGTCACCCACCAGCGGTGGCGTTGGCCGATCCTGCTCGCCGACGTCGCGGGGATCGCCGTCTACGTGGCGCTGAGCGCCGGCCTGTTGGCCGTCCACATTCCGTTCGAGGTGGCCCTCGCCGGCACGCTCGTGCTCTGGCTGGCGGCCATCCTGTGGCTGCGCCGCCGTGCCCGCCGACGTGGTGCTCCCACTGAGGAGACGGTCGCCGTCGCGAAGACCCGCCCGGACGGGCTGCCGGCGTTGCTCAAGCTGGTGGTGATCTTCGTTGGGGCGGTCCTCACCCAACTGCTCGGCGCGGTGCTGCGCGGCATGGTGGTGACGTTCCCGTACTCGGGGGTGCTGGTCGCCGTCGAGGCCCGCCGGCAGTTGGCCGAGTTCAGTCGGCACTTCGCTCGCAACAGCCTCGCGCTGGTCGGCTTCCTCACCGCGTACCACTACCTCCAGGACGTCTCGTCGGCCGCGGCGCTGGGCGCCGGCTGGGCGGCCTTCGCTGTGGTCGCAGCCGCCCTGCACCTGCCGTTGCGCCCCCGACAGGTTGCGCACGCGCGAGCGGCGAGCCGCCCGCCGAGGTCACTGCGGCCGGCTACCGAGCCACAGACACCTACCGGGCTTCCCTGACCAGCTCGGCGATCCGGGTGAGCGGTTCGGCGTACGCGGGCCAGTCGAGGCCGTCGACGCTGAGCGTGGGGCGTCGGCGTACGCCGTCCACCGCGCCCGCGCGCACTGTCGCGGTCAGCAGGTCGTACGACCAGGCGGGCTCCAGCAGCGTCCGAAGCTGGGGCACATCCGGGCGGAGCAGTGACAGCGCGCCGACGAGGGCGGCTGCGGCCCAGTTGGACGTGCCGCCGACGAGCAGCGCGTCAGCGCCCACCACGCACCGGATCCGCTCGCCCGAGGCGACCACCCGTCCGATCAGGTCCGCCGGTAGCCGACCCATGCCGAGTTCGTTGCCGCCGTCGCCGATGCCGATCCGGTAGGCCGACCCGGAGGCGTAGAGCCGGTCCAGGGGTGCGGTGTGCGCGCCGATGTCCTCGCCGCGCATGTTGCGGGGCCGACCGTCCACCCCGGGCCCGACCCGTTCGCAGGCGATGAGGTGGGTCAGCCGGCCGTACTCGGGGAGCAGAGCGGCGGCCCACTCCTCGTACCCCCGCAGCGGCGCGACGTCGACCGGCAGGCCCGGCGCGGCGGCGGCGACGGCCGCCTCGACCACCGGGGCGCAGGGCTCGTCGGTGACGATCCGGCACCGGCCACCGAGCACGCGTAGCGCGGCGGCGATCTGCACCGCGCCGAGCGGGCCGTCGGTCTCCGCGGCGGGTGGCTCGGCGCCGGGGATGAAGAACCCGGTGAACACCGCGGCGTCGGGCACCCCGGCGGCGGCGAGCGACCGGGCGGCGGCCAGCAGCCCACCCGCTGCGGGCGCGGCCAGCGCCTCGCTGCCCCGGCCCACCTCGCGTGCGGCGACGCGCTCCAGCTCGGCGATCGTCTCTTCGATAGGCACCGTGTGCCTCCCCAGCGGCAGTGGACCAACCCGAGGGTAGCGGTAGGTGGCCAGGCTGCGGATCGAGTGGGTATCTCCCATGATTGCTGCGGAAATCATGGGTGAAGGCCAGCTCTTGCCGTGGAAACCGTTGACGTGCTGTCAGGTCGGGGCGGCCATGCGCTACAGGCTGACAGTTGTTCGCGTCGGCGGGTGGTGGGAGCGTGCGGTATCCACGAACGCCGCTGAAGGGTTGCCACGATGACCGACGACCTGCTGGCCCGGCATCGGGCCGTGCTCCCGTCCTGGATGCCGTTGTACTACGCCGAGCCGCTCGAGTTGGTCTCCGGCTCGGGCCGCCGGGTCACCGACGCGCAGGGGCGCAGCTACCTGGACTTCTTCGGCGGCGTACTGACCAACATGATCGGGTACGACATTCCGGAGATCCGGGAGGCCGTCGAGCGGCAGCTCGCCACCGGCATCGCGCACACCTCGACGCTCTACCTGATCCGCCAACAGGTGGAGCTGGCCGAGAAGATCGCCCAGCGCTCCGGCATCCCGGACGCCCGGGTGTTCTTCACCAACTCCGGCACGGAGGCGAACGAGGCGGCGCTGCTGGTCGCCACCAACCACCGCCGCTCGCACCAGATCCTGGCCGTGCGCAACAGTTACCACGGCCGGTCGTACGCGGCGATGGGCGTCACCGGCAACCGCAACTGGTCGGCCAGCGGCCTCAACCCGCTCCAGGTGGCCTGGCTGCACTCCGGTGACCGGGTGCGTGGTCTGCTGGCCCGGCTCAGCGCCGACGAGCAGGTCGACGCGGCGGTGGAGGACCTGCGCGAGGTCTTGGCCACCCAGACCGCCGGTGACGTGGCAGCGCTCATCGCCGAGCCGATCCAGGGCGTTGGCGGTTTCGTGCACCCGCCGGACGGGCTCTTCGCCGGCTGGAAGAAGGTCCTCGACGAGCACGGCATCCTGTTCATCGCCGACGAGGTGCAGACCGGCTGGGGGCGTACCGGGGAGCACTTCTGGGGTTACCAGGCGCACGGCGTCACCCCCGACCTGCTCACCTTCGCCAAGGGCATCGGCAACGGGTTCGCCCTGGCCGGGGTGGTCGGCCGGGCCGAGGTGCTGGAGTCGGTGCCGGCCATCAGCTTCTCCACCTTCGGCGGCAACCCGATCTCCACGGCGGCCGGCAACGCGGTGCTCGACTACCTGATCGCCCACGACCTCCAGGCGAACGCTGCCCGCGTCGGCGCGATCCTCGCCGACGGCCTGCGGTCCGCGGTGGGCGGGCTCGACTGCGTCGCCGAGGTACGCGGAAAGGGGCTGATGCTCGGCGTCGAGTTCGTCCGGCCGGGCGGCAGTGAGCCGGATCCGGCGCTGACCAACCGGGTCTTCGAAGCCGCCCGCGACGGTGGCCTGCTCACCGGCAAGGGCGGCCTCCACGGCAACGTGCTGCGGATGGGTCCACCGTTGACGCTGACCGAGGAGGAGGCCCGTGAGGGCCTGGCGATCCTCGTCGACGCGATCCGTTCGGCGGCGGGGGTGGCGGCATGAGCATCGGTCACTTCATCGACGGCAAGCGGGTCGACGGCACGTCGCGGCGGCGCGGTGACGTGTTCGACCCGGCGACAGGTCGGCGTACCGCCGAGGTCGAGCTGGCCTCGGCAGCGGACGTCGACGTGGCGGTGCGGGCCGCCGTCCGCGCGGCGCGGGCCTGGCGGGACGCGTCGCTGGCCCGGCGGTCCGCTGTGCTGTTCGCCTTCCGGGAGTTGGTGCACACCCGGCGGGACCGGCTCGCGGAGGTGATCACCGCCGAGCACGGCAAGGTGCTCGCCGACGCCGCCGGCGAGGTGCAGCGCGGCCTGGAGGTCATCGAGTACGCGTGCGGCCTGCCGTCGGCGCTGCGCGGCGCGTTCAGCGAGAACGTGTCCACCGAGGTCGACTCGTACACCATCCGGCAGCCGCTCGGGGTGGTCGCGGTGATCTCCCCGTTCAACTTCCCGGTGATGGTGCCGCTGTGGTTCGTGCCGGTGGCGGTGGCCTGCGGCAACGCGGTGGTGCTCAAGCCGAGCGAGAAGGACCCGAGCGCGGCGCTGCTGCTGGCCGAGTGGTTCGCCGAGGCGGGCCTGCCCGACGGGGTGCTCACCGTGGTCAACGGCGACTCCGAGGCGGTCGACGCGTTGCTGGATCACCCGGAGGTGCGGGCGGTGTCGTTCGTCGGCTCCACCCCGATCGCCAGGTACGTCTACCAACGCGGCACTGCCGCCGGCAAGCGGGTGCAGGCGCTCGGTGGGGCGAAGAACCACATGGTGGTGCTCCCGGACGCCGATCTGGACCTGGCCGCCGATGCGGCGGTCAACGCCGGGTTCGGCTCGGCGGGGGAGCGGTGCATGGCCATCTCGGTGCTGGTGGCTGTGGAGCCGGTGGCGGACGCGCTGGTCGAGCGGATCGCGGCGAGGGTGACCGGTCTGCGCATCGGCGACGGCCGACGGGGCTGCGACATGGGCCCGTTGGTGACCGCCGCGCACGCGGCGAAGGTGCGCTCCTACGTGGACGCTGGTGTCGCCGCCGGCGCGGTGCCGGTGGTGGACGGGCGGGACGTGACGCCCGACGGCGATCCGGACGGTTTCTGGCTCGGCCCGACGCTGTTCGACCGGGTGACCCCTGACATGTCGATCTACACCGACGAGATCTTCGGGCCGGTGCTGAGCGTGGTGCGGGTCGGCTCGTACGACGAGGCGGTTGACCTGGTCAACGCCAGCCCGTACGGCAACGGCACGGCGATCTTCACCAACGACGGTGGGGCGGCCCGGCGCTACCAGCACGAGGTGGAGGTGGGCATGGTCGGGATCAACGTGCCCATCCCGGTGCCGATGGCGTACCACTCGTTCGGCGGCTGGAAGTCGTCGCTCTTCGGCGACCTGCACGCGCACGGCGAGGACGGGGTGCGCTTCTTCACCCGGGGCAAGGTCGTCACCAGCCGCTGGTTGGATCCGCGCCACGGCGGGGTCAACCTCGGGTTCCCCACCCAGACCTGAGCAGTCGCAGCACGCCCGCCCCGGCCAGGTACGCCACCAGCGCCGGGACGGGCGTGCCGAGCGGCTCCGGGGCCTGCTGCGGCGTGGTGCTGTTGATCAGCAGCGCGGCCACCACGGCGGCGTAGCCGGCCACCGCCAATGCCGCCCGGGCCGGGGTGCCCCGAGGGGTCCCCCGTCCGGTGCGGTGGCGGCCGCTGCGCGCCTCCACCGGCCCGAAGATGGCGACCAGCACCGCCAGAACGGCGCTGAGCAGCAGCAACCAGGGCACCCGCCAGGCCCACCAGGCGGCCGTGTCGACCGCCGGGGTGGGCAGCGTCTCGACCGCGTCGAGCAACCCGATCAGCAGGATCGCGGCGGTCAGGTGCCAGAGGAAGACGGTCAGCACCACCAGGTTGATCCCGATCACCACCTGCCACGGCCCGCTGCGGCGCAGCAGTCGTTCGGCAGGGCCGCGCAGCAGCACGATCAGACCGAGCTGGCCGGCGGCGACGGCCAGCAACGCGAGGCTGGGTGGTGCGGCGTTGTCGAGCCGCTCGTCGGGCACCTTGAGCATGGCCACCGGCCAGGGGCCGAGGACGGTGAGCAGCAGCACCGCGCCCAGCCCGCCGCCCAGGAAGGCCAGACCGGCCCGGTGGGAGGTGGGCAGCCGCCGTCGGCGTACCCCCGGACGGTCGGGAGTCGGCGGCCCGGCAGCATCGGTCGCGGCAGGTGGTGGCGCGGTTGCGCCGGCCTTCGCGGGCGGTGGCGTCTTCGGGTCGGCAGGTGGTGGCGTGGCGCGGGCGTCGTGCCAGGCGAAGCCGAGCTGGTGGACGGCCAGCCAACCGAACAGGTAGTTGCCGTAACTCAGCTCCTCCGGCCCGCTCAGCCGGCCGAGGTCGCCGAGGCCGACCACCGCGACGAGCGCCAGCGGCACGGCCAGGCCGAGGCGGCGGTGCAGCGCGTACATCGGTGGGGTGAGCACGACCGCCGCCAGGTAGGCGACCAGGAACCAGAGCGGAATGGTGGCGAACCAGAACACCTCGCGAATCTGGGTCGGGTCGGCGCCGCGCAGCCAGGCGACCGCCGCGACCGCGGTGAGCACCAGCAGCAGCGTGCTGGTGGGGCGGACCAGGCGGGCACTGCGGTCGATCAGCCAGCCGGCGGAGTCGCCGCCGCGGGCTCGCAGCCGGGTCAGCGAGGCCGCGTTGGCGTACCCCCCGACCAGGAAGAAGACCGGCATCACCTGGGCCAGCCAGGTCAGCGGGTACGCCCAGCGCAGGTCGCCGAGCGCGGAGTGCCCGGTGGCCTGCCCGTCGGGGTCGCGCCCGATCACCGTGACGCTCCAGTGTCCGAGAATGACCATGGTGATGGCGAGCGCGCGGAGCAGGTCGACGTACCGTTCCCGCCCAGCCGGGGTGCGCTCGGCCAGCTGGCGCAGACGGCGCATCGCCTCAGGTTAGGCGACCCGGCGGCGGCTGGTGGTGATAACGGTTCGGCCCTCAGGACTTGAAGTCCGAGCCCGGCTGTCGTAGAAATTCTTCAGCAACAGAGCATGAACTGAAGAGAACTACCGTCCCTCGCGCGGCGGACGCCTCCCCCACAGACCGGCGATCCGCCCGACCCGACCCGAGGAGAACCCATGAACAGGCGTGACATCCTGCGGCGCAGCGCCGCCGCCGGCCTCCTGGCCACCCCCGCCGCCGGCCTGCTGTCCGGCTGCGCCACCAGCGGTGGCGGTGACAAGAAGGATGCCGAGACCTACCAGGGCACCAAGAGCGCCCAGAACCCGCTCGGCGTGAAGGAGGACGCCCCACTCGAGGTGGTGATCTTCGGCGGCGGGTTCGGTGAGGAGTACGCCAAGGCCCACGAGGCCATGTACACCGAGAAGTACCCGAAGGCGAAGATCAAGCACTCCTCCACCCAGGAGATCAGCAAGACCCTCCAGCCGCGCTTCGTCGACGGCACCCCGCCGGACGTGGTCAACAACTCCGGGTCCAGCCAGATCGACTTCAACGGCCTGGTCAGCCAGAACGCCCTCGCCGGCCTCGACGAACTGCTGGCCGCCCCGAGCCTCGACATCCCCGGCAAGACGGTCAAGGACACCCTGCTGCCCGGCGCGGTCGAGGTCGGCTCCTACGACGGCAAGTTCCTGGTGCTCAACTACACCTACACCGCCTACGGCATCTGGCACTCCGCCAAGCTCTTCGCCGACCGCGGCTGGTCGTACGCGAAGACCTGGGACGAGCACATCGCGCTCTGCAAGCAGATCAAGGCCGCCGGCATCGCCCCCTGGACGTACGCCGGCCTGCACCCGCGCTACATGAGCTGGCCGCTGATCTCCACGGCCATCAAGTTCGGCGGCCCGTCCGTGGCCACCGCCATCGACAACCTGGAACCGAACGCCTGGAAGTCCGACTCCATGCGTGCCGCCGCCGACGCCTGGCACCAGATCGTCAAGGACAAGTACATCCTGGACGGCTCGCCCGGCCTGGACCACAAGCAGTCGCAGACCGCCTGGTGTCAGGGCAAGGCCGCCTTCATCTCCTGCGGCTCCTGGCTGGAGAGCGAGCAGAAGGACGTCACTCCGGCCGGGTTCAACATGACCATCGCGCCGACGCCGAGCCTGGGCAGCGGCGACAAACTGCCGTTCGAGGCGATCCGGGGCACCGCCGGGGAGCCGTTCATGGTGCCCGCCAAGGCCCGCAACGTCGCCGGTGGCCTGGAGTACTTCCGGACCATGCTCTCCAAGAAGGGCGCCCAGGACTTCACGAAGAAGGTCGCCAGCCTCACCGTTGTCGCCGGCGCCACCGAGGGCGTCGAGCTGCCGTACGGGCTGAGCACAGTGGTCAAGGCCCTCGACGCATCCGGTGCCAACGGCTTCAACTGGGTCTACAACAACTTCTACCGCAAGCTGGAGCGCAACCTCGTCGACGCCGCGTGCGGCGAGTTCTTCAGCGGCCGGATCGGCCCCGCCGAGTTCCTCGACCAGTGCCAGAAGGGCGCCGACTCGATCGCCCAGGACAGCTCGATCAAGAAGTACAAGCGAGCGGCCTGACCCGCCCGGCCGGTGGGGGAGAGATCCGCCCCCACCGGCCGTACCCCAACGGAGAGGTCCCTCTCGTGAAACATGGCAAGTGGCCGCTGATCGTCACGTTCCTGGTGCCACCGGTGCTGCTGTACGTGTTCTTCGTCGTCTCGCCGTACCTCCAGGCGTTCCAGATCTCCACCACCGACTGGCTCGGCTACTCCGCCGACGCCAACTCCGTCGGCCTGGCCAACTTCAAGACCCTCTGGCACGACGACTACGTGTGGAACGCGCTGAAGAACAACGCGATCCTGCTGGGACTGGTCCCGGTGCTGACCATCGTGCTCGGGCTCTTCTTCGCCACCATGCTCGCCATGGGCGGGCGCAAGGGCAGCGCCGGCGTCACCGGCGTACGCGGCGGCGCGCTCTACCGCACCGTCTACTTCTTCCCGCAGGTGCTCTCCGTGGTGATCATCGCGTTGCTGTGGAAGGAGGTGTACCACCCCAACCAGGGGCTGCTCACCAGCGCCGCACACGCGGTCGGCCTGCCCGCGCCGACCTGGCTCGGCGACCCGGCGACCGCCTTCTGGTGCGTGCTGGCGGTGATGGTCTGGAGCAACGTCGGCTTCTACGTGGTGCTGTTCGGCGCGGCGATGTCGGCAGTGCCGAAGGAGATCTACGAGGCCGTGCTGCTCGACGGCGCGTCCCGGTTCACCACCCTGCGCCGGGTCACCCTGCCGCTGCTCTGGGACACCGTCCAGGTCGCCTGGGTCTACCTGGCCATCTTCGCCCTGGACGGGTTCATCCTCGTGCAGTTGATGACCAACGGCGGGCCGAACTTCTCCACCGACGTGATCGGCGTACGGATGTACGACACCGCCTTCGGCAGCGAGACCAAGTTCGGCTACGCCTCGGCGATCGGCGTGGTGATGTTCTTCCTGACCCTCTCGGTGGCGGTGCTGTCGCTGCGGGTCGGCCGGCGCGAACGGATCGAGTACTCGTGACCACTCTGGATCAGCCCACCGCGACCGCCCCCACCCCGGTCACCAGCGGGGACCGCCCGGTACGCCGGGAACTCGGCGTGGCCAACGCCCTCTCGCACGGCTTCCTGCTGCTCTGGGGCCTGCTCACCGTACTGCCGCTGTTGTGGATGTTCATCAGCTCGTTCAAGACCAACGGTGAGATCCTCGCCGACCCGTGGGGGCTCCCCGGCGCGCTGCACCTGGACAACTGGGCGCGGGCCTGGACCGGCGCGCACATCGGCCGGTACTTCATCAACAGCCTGGTGGTGGTGGCCGGCTCGGTCAGCCTCACCATGCTGATGGGCGCCACCGCCGCGTACGTCTTCGCCCGGTACGAGTTCCGCGGCCGCCAGGTCGTCTACTACCTGTTCGTCGGCGGCCTGATGTTCCCGGTGTTCCTCGCCCTGGTGCCGCTGTTCTTCGTGGTCCGCAACGCCGGTCTCTTCAACACCTGGCTCGGGCTGATCCTCGTGTACGCGGCCTACTCGCTGCCGTTCACCGTGTTCTTCCTGACCGCGTTCTTCCGGACCCTGCCGACCTCGGTGGCGGAGGCCGCACTGGTCGACGGCTGCGGTCACTTCCGGCTCTTCTTCCGGGTGATGCTGCCCATGGCGCGTCCGGGACTGATCAGCGTGGCGATCTTCAACTTCCTCAGCCACTGGAACCAGTTCCTGCTGCCGCAGGTGTTGTTGCAGGGCGACGAGTCCAAGTGGATGCTGGCGCAGGGGCTGTTCGCGCTGTCGGTCAGCCAGGGTTACGCCGGCGACTACGCTCGGCTCTTCGCCGGGTTGAGTATCGCTGTGCTGCCGGTGCTCGCTGTCTACGTGGCCTTCCAGCGGCAGGTGCAGTCCGGCCTCACCGCAGGTCAACTCAAGTAGGACTCACCCACCTCTGACCGATCCCGATCACCACCCAGGCGTGCCGACCAGCGCCTTGATCGCGCTCGATCCTGGATGTGGTTCCCTCCTCGCGGCGCGAGGCCACTCCATCCTGGGTCGAGCACGATCGTGGCCGGAAGCGTCGCCGCGTGGGCGGGGCGGGGCAACGCGTCCAGCGCCCAGGGCTTCAGGGGGTGGGGAAGAGGCGGGCGTGCAGGGCGGCCGGGTCGGTCACCTCGGGTAGGCCACGGGCGGCGAGCCAGGCTGCGGCGGCGGCCCCGTCTCCGGCGGTGCGCAGTGGCGCGTCCGGCCAGTGTCGCGCGATCTCGGACCGGACGGCGACCGCGAGCGGGGTGTCCGAGGTGAGCAGCCCGCCGCCGAGCACGATCGGCGTCACCGCCCCGGCGGGGCGGATGCGGCTCACGCTCTCGGTGAGGTGCCCGGCGGCTTCGGTGATCAGGGCGGTGGCGACCGGGTCGCCGTGGGTGGCGGCGTCGACGACCAGCGGCGCGAGCCGGGCCAGTTCGATGGGGGGTCGACGGGTCACCGTCTGGATGGTGGCGTCGACGGTGTCCCGGGGGCGGGTGGCGATGTCGGCGCTGCCCAGAATCTCGGTGAGCACGGTAGTGGTCAGCGCGCCCAGCCCACGGCCGGCGTCGAGGTCGGCGAGCAGCCGACGTACGGCTTCCCGACCGAGCCAGAAGCCCGAGCCGGCGTCGCCGAGGAGCCAGCCGTGGCCGTCGGCGATCCGGCCGAGCCGCAGTTCGTGGACCTGGGCGGTGATCGCGCCGGTGCCGGCGATGAGGATGGTTCCGTCGGTGGCGGCGGTGCCGGAGGCGTACGCGACCAGGGCGTCGCCGTGCACCTCGTACGGGCAGCGCAGTCCGGCGTCGTGCCAGGCGCTGTCGAAGGCGGCCCGCCCGGCGGGGTCGGCGAGCAGCCGGCCGGCTCCGGCGAGCCCGATGGTGCCCGCGGCCGCCCGCGTGGGGTCGACGTCGGCGAGCGCCTCCCGGAGCGCGGTCAGCAGTTCGGCGGCGGCGCGCTCAGCGCCGTGACTGGTGGGGTTGCCGCCGCCGGCGCGGCCGGTGCCGACGCGGTGCCCGGTGAGGGTGAGGACGGTCGCTCGGGTGGACGTACCGCCGATATCGAGACCCACCACGACGCTGTCGGACATCGGCACGGGTCTCCTTGGGCGAAACGGCGATCTGGCTTGTTCATGCTGGTCGGCGGGGTCGTGCGGGGCAAGTTGTGGGGGCCGTTGAGGGCAGTGCGCCAGGTAACAGTTTGAAAACTTCGCCCACAGTCTTGACACAGAGGGTCGTTCAGTAAGAACTTTTACCACTAACAGTTAACAGTCTTTTCGGAAAGCTGAGGCGTCTCATGGTTGATCACGAGGTGGACACCGCCGCGGGGACCGCGGTGGTCGACGCCGACGTGATCGAGCGACGGAGCTCGGCCTCCGACGGGGTGTTGGCCCGGGTTCGCAACGGGCTCGGCGAGCTGACCGGCGCCCTGCGCCGGGTCGCCGAGCACGTGCTCAGCGACCCGGAGGCCGCCGCCCGCTCGACCATCGTCGAGCTTGCCGAGCGCAGTGGCACGTCACCCGCGACCATCACCCGCTTCTGCCGGGCGATGGGCTTCGAGGGGTACGCCGACCTGCGACTGGGCATCGCCTCCGAGACCGGCCGGGCCCGCTCGGCGGGTTGGACCGTCGACATCGGACGGGAGATCCAACCGAGTGACCCGCTCGCCCGGGTGCTCGACCAGATCATGGCCGCCGACACCCGGGCCATGCACGACACCGCCACCCTGCTCGACCTCACCGAGGTGGAGCGGGCCGCGGTGGCGATCGCCGGGGCCAGCAGGGTGAACATCTTCGGTGCCAGCGGCAGCGCCCTGGTCGGTGAGGAGATGCAGTTCAGCCTGCACCGCATCGGTGTGGCGGCGTGGGCGTGGAACGACGTGCACGAGGGGCTGGCCAGCGCCGCGTTGCTGCGATCGGGGGACGTGGCGCTCGGCATCTCGCACACCGGGCAGACCCGGGAGACGATCGAGATGCTCGCCGAGGCGGGCAGCCGGGGCGCCACCACTCTCGCGCTCACCGGCTTCCCCCGCTCCCCGTTGGCCGAGCTGGCCGACATCGTGCTGCTCACGGCCAGCCAGGCGACCACCTTCCGGCCGGACGCGCTCTCCGCCCGGCACCCCCAACTGGTGGTGCTCGACCTGCTCTACATCGCCGTCGCCCAGCGCACGCACGACCGCGCGCACGCGGCCTTCCGGCGGACAGCGCAGGCCGTCGACGGGCACAAGGCAGCGAAGGGAGTCCACTCATGATCAGCGCCCAGGGGTACGCGGACGCCGTCCGCCCGGTGCTCGACCGGCTGCTCGACTCGGAGGCCGACGGGATCACCCGGGCCGCCGACCTGATCGCCGACAGCCTGCGCGACGGCGGCGTGCTCCAGGCGTTCGGCGCCGGGCACTCCGAGGCGTTCGCCGCCGAGCTGGTCGCCCGGGCCGGCGGGTTGGTCCCCACCAACCGGCTCTCGGTACGGGACCTGGTGATGCACGGTGACGCCCCGCGTGACGTGCTCGCCGACCCCAAGCTGGAACGTGATCCGTCCATCGCCCACCAGATCTACGCGCTCGCGGCGCCCCAGCCGCGCGACGTGTTCGTGGTGGCGTCCCAATCCGGCATCAACGGCTCGGTGGTCGAGCTGGCGGCGCTGGTCACCGAGCGCGGTCACCCGTTGATCGCGGTCACCTCGGTCGAGCACACCGCGCGGGTCGCCCCACGGCACCCGTCCGGGCACCGGCTCGCCGACCTCGCCGACGTCGTGCTGGACAACGGCGCGCCGTACGGCGATGCACTGCTGCCGCTCGAGGGCGGCGGCGCGGTCTGTGCGGTCTCCTCGGTCACCACGGCGCTGCTGGCGCAGTTGCTGACCGCGGAGGTCGTACGACGGTTCCACCAGGCCGGGGAGGTACCCCCTATCTACCTCTCCGCCAACGTCCCCGGCGGGGACGAGCACAACCTCGCCCTCGAGTCGCGGTACGCCGGACGTCTCCGGCGTACCGCATGACCCGAATTCCACAAGGAGAGACGACGATGTCGATTACCCCCGAACACCCGGCCGCACTCGACCGTCGCACGGTGCTGCGTCGCGCCGCCGCCGTGGGCATGCTCGCCACTCCGGCCATCGGCCTGCTCGGCGCCTGCGCCACCAGCGGCAGCGACGGTGACAACGAGCAGGTCGCCGGCGGCACCAAGAGCGAGAAGAACCCGCTGGGCGTCAAGGAGGACGCCGCGATCGAGGTGGTCATCTTCAACGGTGGCTACGGCGAGAAGTACGCCACCGACGTGCACGAGCCGCTGTACAAGAAGGCGTTCCCCAAGGCCGAGGTCAAGCACCAGGCCACCCAGGCCGTCTCCACTGTGCTCCAGCCGCGGTTCGCCTCCGGTAACCCGCCGGAGTTCGTGAACAACTCGGGCGAGAAGCTGATGGACTTCGGCGCGCTCGTGGCCGACGGTCAGCTCCAGGACCTCACCGAGCTGTGGGACGCGCCGTCGGTCGACGACCCGACGAAGAAGGTCCGCGACACGGTGGTGCCGGGGACCATCGAGGCCGGTTCGTTCAACGGCAAGCCGTTCGTCCTGTACTACGTCTCCACCGTCTTCGGCATCTGGTACTCGGGCAAGCTGTTCAAGGACAACGGGTGGGCGCCGGCGAAGAACTGGGACGAGTTCATCGCCCTGCTCACGAACATCAAGGCCAAGGGCATCACCCCGTACGGCTACGCCGGGGCGAACGCCGCCTACTACCAGTGGAACGTGATCCTCACCCACGCCGCCAAGATCGGCGGCACGGACGTGCTGAAGAACATCGACAACCTGGAGGACGGCGCCTGGAAGCAGGACGCCGTCAAGCAGGCTGCCGCGGCGTGGGCCGAGGTCGGCGCGAAGTTCAGCGACAAGAGCTTCGAGGGTCTCAAGCACACCGACGTGCAGCTGCGGCAGAACCAGTACAAGGTGGCCATGTACCCCAGCGGTGACTGGCTGGAGGGTGAGCAGAAGAAGGACACGCCGGCCGGCTTCGACTACCAGCTCATGCCGGTGCCGAGCCTGTCCGCCTCGGACAAGCTGCCGGCCACCGCGCTGCGCGCCACCGCCGGTGAGGGCTACTTTGTCTCGGCGAAGAGCAAGAACCCCAAGGGCGGGCTGGAGTACATGCGTCAGATGCTCTCGACGGCGGGCGCGAAGGGCTTCACCGAGGTGGTCAAGGCCCCGACCGTGGTCACCGCCGGCTCGGAGGGCTTCGCCTTCCCGCCCGGTGTGGCCAGCTCCCAGGCCGCGCTCAAGGCCGCCGGCCAGGACGTGTTCAACCTGTACTTCGACGGTTGGTACAAGGAGCTCGACACGGAGGCGCGTACCGCCACCAACGAGCTGATGTTCGGCCGGATCAACGCGGACGCCTTCGTGGAGCGGATCCAGAAGCGCGCCGACGCCATCAAGAAGGACAGCTCCGTCACCAAGTTCAAGCGCTGATCGATCGGAGCTAGGGTCATGCGGCACGGCAAGTATCCATTCGTGATCGGGTTCCTGTTCGCCCCGGTCGCGCTGTACGTGACATTCGTGATCTGGCCGTACGCGCAGGCGTTCCAGATCTCGATGACCAACTGGCGGGGGCTGTCGGCCCCGCAGTGGGTGGGCTTCGACAACTACCGGAGGTTGCTCGACGACGGGGCCTTCTGGAAAGCGGTCCAGCACCACGGCGTACTGCTGCTTGCCCTGCCGCTGATCACCATTGCCATCGCCCTGTTCTTCGCCTTCCTGCTCAACGTGGGTGGCAAGAGCAGCGGTGGTCAACGCCAGGGGGTCTGGGGGGCGAAGTTCTACCGGGTGGTGTTCTTCTTCCCCCAGGTCCTGGCGGTGGCCATTATCGCCGTGTTGTTCCAGATGGTGTACCGGCCGAACGAGTCCGGACTGATCAACGGCGTGTTGATGAAGTTCGGCATCGAGCCGATCCTCTTCCTGGTCAAGCCGAACCTGGCCCTCTGGTCGATCATCGCGGTGCTGGTCTGGCAGGCGGTCGGCTTCTACGTGGTGCTCTTCTCGGCCGGGATGGCCTCCATCCCCGGTGAGATCTACGAGGCCGCCGAGATGGACGGGGCGACGAAGGTGACCCTGTTCTTCCGGGTCACCCTGCCGCTGCTGTGGGACACCCTCCAGGTGGCCTGGGTGTACCTCGGGATCGCGGCGTTCGACGCGTTCGCCATCGTGGCGGTGCTCTCGGTGGACGGTGGCGGCCCGGACGGCGCCACCACGGTGCTCGCCATGGAGATCTACCGCAACGCGTTCGTCTACTCGAAGTACGGCTACGCCTCGGCGATGGGCGTGGCGCTGTTCTTCCTCACCCTCACGTTCGCGGCGCTGACGCTGCGGCTCACCAAGCGGGAAAGCGTGGAGTACTGATGAATCCGCAGTCGACGCTGCCGCCGACGCCGGCGGCGCTGCCGCCGAAGACCGGTGACCCGTCCGGCCCCGCCGGGTCGGGGAGCAAGGGCCCCCGCTCGGAGGTCAAGCTGTTCGCCGGCCTGGGGCACGTCGCGCTCGCCGTGTGGGCGGTGATCGTGATCGTGCCGATCCTCTGGACCTTCCTCGCCGCGTTCAAGAACACCAGCGAGATCTTCAGCAGCCCGTGGACGCTGCCGGCCGAGCTGCGCTGGGAGAACTTCGGGCGGGCCTGGACCAAGGCGCACGTCGGGCGGTACTTCCTCAACAGCGTGATCGTGGTGTCGTGCAGCACGTTCCTCACCATGCTGCTCGGCTCGATGGCCGCGTACGTGCTGGCCCGCTACAAGTTCTGGGGCAACCGGGCGGTCTACTTCCTCTTCGTCTCGGGGTTGGCCTTCCCGGTCTTCCTGGCGCTGGTGCCGCTCTTCTTCGTGGTGAAGAACCTCGGTCTGCTGGACACCCACACCGGCGTGGTGCTGGTCTACACCGCGTACTCGTTGCCGTTCACCGTGTTCTTCCTGGCCGCGTTCTTCAAGACGCTGCCGTCGTCGGTGGCCGAGGCGGGGATGATCGACGGCTGCGGGCACAGCCGGCTGTTCTTCCAGGTGATGATGCCGATGGCGAAGCCGGGTCTGATCAGCGTCGCGATCTTCAACATCATCGGCCAGTGGGCGCAGTACCAGCTCCCGCTGGTGCTGCTCTCCAACGCCAAGGACAAGTGGGTGCTCACCCAGGGCATCGCGGACATCTCCGTCAACGCCGGCTACGAGGCGGACTGGTCCGGGCTGTTCGCCGCGCTGACCATCGCCATCCTCCCGATGATCCTCGTGTACGCGGTGTTCCAGCGTCAGATCCAGGCCGGCCTCACCTCCGGAGCGGTGAAGTAGGGCGTCTCACCGCTCGTCGACGCGGGTGTGCCAGGAGCGCCACAGGGCCGCGTACGCCCCGCCGGCCGCCACCAGCTCGTCGTGGCTGCCGACCTCGGTGATCCGACCGTCGGCGAGCACGGCGACCCGGTCGGCGTCGTGGGCGGTGTTGAGCCGGTGCGCGATAGCGATGACGGTCCGCCCGACCAGTACGGCGGCCAGCGCGCGTTCGGTCCGGCGGGCGGTGGACGGGTCGAGCGCGGCGGTCGCCTCGTCCAGGATCAGCGTGTGCGGGTCGGCGAGCACCAACCGGGCCAGCGCGACCTGTTGGGCCTCGGCCGCACCGAGTTGACGGGCCCCGTCACCGAGCTGGGTGTCCAGGTCGTCGGGTAACTCGGCAAACCAATCGGCGCCCACTGTGAGCAGCGCGGCGCGCATCTGGTCGTCGGAGGCGTCGGGCGCGGCGAAGGAGAGGTTGTCGCGTACCGAGCCGATGAAGACGTGGTGCTCCTGGGTGACCAGGGCGATCCGGCGGCGTCGCTCGGCCGGGTCGAGGTCGGTGACCGGGCAGCCGCCGATGCTGACGACGCCCTGGCGCGGCGCGTCGATCCCGGCCAGCAGCCGAGCCAGGGTGGACTTGCCGGCGCCGGACGGGCCGACGACGGCCAGCCGCTCACCGGGCTGCACCTCCAGGTCGATGCCGTGCAGCACGTCCGGCCCGTCGGAGTAGGAGAACCGCGCGCCACTGACGACGAGCCGCTCGCCTCGCGACGAGGCGGTCGTGCCGGGTGCTTCGGGCGGGACCATGCCGACGCCGAGCAGCCGCGCGTACGACGCGAAGCCGCGTTGCGCCTGCTCGGTCCACTGCAACAGCCGGTCCAACGGGTCGATCGCCTGTTGCAGGTAGAGCGCGGCGGCGACCACCGCGCCGAGCGACACCATGTCGCGGGAGAGCAGGTAGCCCCCGACGAGCAGGACCATGGCGACCGGCAGCGGATAGCTGGCCTCGACGACCGAGAAGAACACGGTACGCAGCGCGAGGGTCGCCCGACGGGCCCGCCACACCAGCGTGACGCGGGTGGTGCCGTGCCGGATCCGGTCGTCGGCCAGCCGCAGCGCCTCCACGGTGCGCGCGCCCTCGGCGGTGGTGGTCAGCGTCTCGGTCAGCTCGGCCGCCGCTGCGCCCTCGGTGAGGTAGGCGGAGCTGGCCCGGCGCAGGTACCAGCGGGTCACCGCCACGATCGACGGGAGCCCGGCCAGCGCCGCCAGCCCGAGCAGCGGGTGCAGCAGGAAGACGGCGCCGAACAGCAACGTCAACTGCACCCCGGCGATGACGATGGTGGGCACCACGTCCCGGACGGTGGTGCCGACAGTCGACACGTCGACCGAGCTGCGGGTGGCCAGGTCCCCGGAGCCGGCACGCTCGACGACCGAGACGGGCAGCCCGAGAGTCCGGGAGACGAACTCCTCGCGCAGCTCGGCGACGGCCCGTTCGCCGAAGCGGTGGCCGGCGTACTGGGCGTACCGGGAGAGCAGGGCGCTGACCAGGACGCAGCCGGCGATGGCCAACGCCAGACGGTCCACAGTGGCCACGCTCGCGCCCGCCGTGACCCGGTCGACGATGGTGCCCAGCAGCCACGGCGGGGCGAGCCCGGCGACCGCGGCGGCGCTGTGCAGCGCCAGCACGACCCCGACGGCGCGTCGATGCCGGCTGATCATGTCCCGCAGGGCCCGGCGTACGGTGCCCCGGTCGGCGACGGGCAGCCGGCTCACCGGTACGCCTCCTCGCTGCCGCGGGCAACCAGGTGCCGGTAGGCCGGGTCGTCGTCGAGCAGGTCGGCGTGGCTGCCGGTGGCGGTGATCCGGCCGGCGCTCAGGAGCGCGACCACGTCGGCCCGGCCGAGCAGCAGCGGTGACGTGGCGATCACCACTGTGGTCCGCCCGGCCCGCGCTGCCCGCAGCCGCTCGGCGATCCGCGCCTCGGTGTGCGCGTCCACCGCCGACGTCGGGTCGACGAGGATCAGCACCTCCGGTTCGCTGCTCAGCGCCCGGGCCAGGCGCAGCCGTTGGCGCTGACCGCCGGAGAGCGTCCGGGCTCGGGCGTCGATCGGGGTGTCCAGCCCGGCGGGCAGGGCGTCGACGACGTCTTGCGCCGAGGCGGTCCGCAGGGCCGCGCCGATCCGTTGGTCGTCGCCGTCGGCCCCGGCGCGCAGGATGTCGCGCAGCGTGCCGGCGAAGAGGTAGGAGTCGTGGTCGGCGACGAGGATCCGCGCGCGGACCTCGTCCAGGGCGACCTCGCGCAGCGGCACGCCGCCCCAGGTGACGTCGCTGGCGACGTATCGGCCGAGCCGGTCGGCCAACGCCACGGCCGCCGCCGGGTCGTCTGCCGCCACAGCGGTCAGCTGGCCGGCGCGCACTGTCAGGCCGGTCACCGGGTCGTGCAGGTCGGCCGGGTCTTCCGGCCCGGCCGGGTCGTCCGGCCGGCGTGTCTCGGGTACGGCGCCCGGCCACCGGCGGCCCGGGCCACCGACGTCGTCCGGTGTCACGTTGAGCAGGTCCGTGATCCGTCGGGCGGCGACCCGACCGCGGATGAGCTGGTAACTGCCCTCCAGCAGAAACCAGACCGGCACGATCAGGGTCGCCACGTAGCCGTAGACGGCGACCAACTCGCCGATCGTGACGTCACCGGTCACCGCCATCCGGGCGGTCAGCCACACCACCGCCGCCAGGAACAACCCGGGGATGGCGACCGTCGCCGCGTCGATCCAGCTGTTGACGGCGCCGACCCGGTAGCCCTCGGCGCGTAGCTCCTGGGACCGGGCCGCGTACCGCCGGGCGAACAGGTCCCGGCCGCCCACCCCGGCGAGCACCCGCAGCCCGGCCACGATGTCACCGGATCGGGCGGTGAGCGCGCCCTGTTGCCGGCGGTAGACCGATTCGACCTGCTCCAGGCGGCGCAGCAGCGGCCCCACGATCAGACCGACGACAGGCACCCCCACCAGCACGCAGAGCGCGAGCATTGGGGAGATCGACCAGAGCACCACGGCGATCACCCCGTACGCGATGACCGCGCCGACGCCCGGCCCGGTCAGCGTCAGCACCTGCGCCGTCCAGTCGATGTCGGAGCCGCCGATGGTGGACACCTCGCCCGCCCCGACCCGACGGGGTAGGACCGCGCCGATGCGGGACAGGTGACGCAGCAGAACCTCCGCCGAGCGGGCCTTGGCGTCCTCCCGGAGGAAGGTCATCGTGCGGTGCCGCATGATGCCGAGGTAGGACAGGGCCACGCCGGCGACGACGATGGCCGCGACCCAGAGCGCCAGGGCCTGGGTGTCGCGTGCGCGCAGCCCGTCGTCGACGGCGCGGGCGATCAGGTAGGGCCGCACCGAGAGCCCGATCATCCAGGCCGTGCCGATCAGGCTGCCGCGCAGCACCCGCCAGGGTTGGCAGCGGACCAGCCACCAGAGGTAGCGCATCGGACCGCGGGCGTCGGGGGTGCCAGGATCGGGATGCGGGATCTGCGGAGGCACCCGGTCACGCTACCGACCGGCCCTGACACCCCACCGGCCCGATCATGGTGAGGTGCGCCTCCGTTTCTGTCGGACGGGAGAGGCAGAATCACGTTCGTGCTGGTGGCGGTGGTGTCCGACGAGCGGGGTGGGGGAGTGCTGTGCCCGCTGGACGCCACCGGCCGGCCGACCGGCCCGCCCGAGGTCGTCACCGATCTGGTCGCCGCGGTCGCCGCCCGCGAGGCCGCCGAGCACCCGCGCTGGGTCTGGTCGACCGCCACGGCGATCTACCCGACGCTGCTGCGCGCCGGCGTCCGGGTCGATCGGTGTCACGACGTGGAGTTGACCGAGGCGTTGCTGCTCGGGCACGTCGGCCGTTGGGGTGAGCCCCGCTCGCTGGCCGCCGCCTGGGCCCGGCTGACCGGCGCGGCGGTGCCGCCCGACCCGCCGCCGCGCGCCGCCGCGCCGCCCGGGCACGGGCAGGGGGCGCTCTTCGACACACTGCCCGGTCCGTCGGGCCCGGGCATCGAGGCACTGACCCAGGTGTACGCCGACCAGCTCACCCGCGTCGCCGCGACCGAGCACCCCGGCCGGTTCCGGTTGCTGGTGGCCGCCGAGTCGGCCGGCGCGCTGATCGCGGCGGAGATGGGCGCCGCCGGGCTGCCCTGGCGTGCCGACGTGCACAACGAGATCCTGCACGAGCTGCTCGGCGAGGCGTCCCCGGTCGGTGGTCCGCCACGCCGACTCGCCGAGCTGGCCGCCCGGATCGCCGACGCGCTCGGCGTACGCGGCCTGCACACCGACTCCCCGGCGGAGCTGCTGAAGGCGTTCGCCCGGGTCGGGGTGGAGCTGCCCAACACCCGGGCCTGGGTGCTGCGCGGGGTGGACCATCCGGCGGTGCCGCTGGTGCTGGAATACAAGGAGCTCTACCGGATCTGGACGGCGCACGGCTGGTCCTGGCTCGATCAGTGGGCGCGGGGCGGCCGGTTCCAACCGGAGTACGTGCCGGCCGGTGTCGTCTCCGGCCGGTGGGCCACCCGGGGTGGTGGAGCGTTGCAGATCCCCAAGGTGATCCGGCGGGCGGTGGTGGCCGATCCGGGCTGGCGGCTGGTGGTCGCCGATGCCGGCCAGTTGGAGCCCCGGGTGCTGGCCGCGGTCTCCGGCGACGCGCGGTTGGCGGCGGCGGGTGGTGCCGGTGACCTCTACGCGGCCCTGGCCCGGGACTCGTTCGGCGGCGACCGGGCCAAGGCCAAGGTGGCGTTGCTCGGCGCGATGTACGGGCAGACCGGCGGGGCCGCGGTGCCCGCGTTGGCGGTGCTCAAGCGCAGCTACCCGACGGCGTTCGGTTACGTGGAGGCGGCGGCGCGTACCGGTGAGAACGGCGGGCTGGTGCGGTCGTGGCTGGGGCGGACGTGTCCGCCCGGCTCGGCCGGGTTCGGTGATCTCGACGACGAGCCCTCCGATCCGGAGGGGGCGGGTGACCCGCACAGTCCGCGGGCGCGTGCCGCCCGGTCCCGGGGGCGCTTCACCCGCAACTTCGTCATTCAGGCCACGGCGGCGGAGTGGGCCTCCACGTTGCTGGCCACGCTGCGCACGGAGCTGTCCGGCACCGACGCCGAGCTGGTCTTCTTCCAGCACGACGAGGTGGTCGTGCACGCGCCCGCCGATCAGGCCGATGCGGTCGCCGAGGCTGTCAATCGGTCGGGCGAGCGCGCCTCCGCGTTGCTCTTCGGTGCGACGCCGGTCCGCTTTCCACTGGACCTGTCCATCGTCGACTGCTACGCCGACGCGGCCTGACCTGCGCAGTGTCCGTGGCGGCGGATGCCGGTCGTGTAACGGTTGTGCTATTTCTCCTTTTCGCCCCGCCACCCCCGGCTGGCCGTCCTCGTTGCAGTGTCCGTAGGAGGGGACGGAACGGTCACGGTCCGTCCCGTGCTGGAGGGGGCGCAGCTGAACCGGATCGCAGGAATGATCATCGCCGCAGGCGGGGGACGACGGATCGGTGGTCCCGAGGCGCTGCTGCACCAGGGTGACAAGCCCCTGGTGAATCAGATGATCGACACGATGACCGAGGCGGGCTGCGAGCAGATCGTGGTCGTCCTGGGCGCTGCCGCCGAGCAGGTCCAGGAAACCGCCGACCTGGGCAAGGCGACCGTTGTGATCAACAAGGCGTGGGGCACCGGAGTCGGCTCGTCCATCCGGGCCGGCCTGGCCGCCATGGACGACGAGGGGATCGAGGCGGTGGTGGTGGTCCCTGTCGACATGCCGGGCCTGACCGCCGAGGCGGTCAGCCGGGTGGCCGCGCTGCCGTACCCGGACGTGCTGGTCTGCGCCACCTACGACGGGTTGCGCGGCTACCCGATGCTGTTCGGCCGCCGGCACTGGCCCGGCATCGCCACCCTGGCCAGCGCCGACGTGGGCGCCCGGCCGTACCTGTTGGCGCACAAGGACCAGATCGTCGACATCGCCTGCGACTCGGTGGCCGACGGCAGCCGGGTCGACACTCCGGAGCTGATGGAGATGTACGGGCTCACCGTCCCGCCGCAACGCGTCGGGGTCTGAGGACGCGTCCTGCCGGGCTCCCCGAAGTGCGTGATGTCTGTGAGTCATCACGATGACTCACAGACATCACGCTCCTCAGTTAGTCCTGTGCCTGGTCCAGCTCACCGCTGGCGGCGAGGCGCTGGTACCAGTGGGCGCTGTCCTTCCAGGTGCGTACCTGGGTGTCGTAGTCGACCCGGATGATGCCGAAGCGACGGTCGTAGCCGTAGCCCCACTCGAAGTTGTCCAGCAACGACCAGACGAAGTAGCCGCGCACATCCGCGCCCTTCGCGCGGGCGTCGGCCATCGCGCCGATGTGCCGACGCAGGTAGTCGATCCGCCGCTCGTCGTGGATGCGGCCGTCGGCCGACACCACATCGTCGAACGCCGCGCCGTTCTCGGTGATCATCATGGGCTGGTGGGGGTATTCACGCTGGAGGCGCAGCAGCAGCTCGGTCAGCGCCGGCGGGTCGATGTTCCACCCCATCGCCGTGTACGGGCCGGGCTGCGGCAGGAAGTCGACGTTCTCCGCGGCGACCCACGGCGTCGAGGTCGACGCGCCGTGCCCGTCGGCGTCCGAGCGGGCCGACACCCCGTCCCAGGCCCGGACCAGGGTGCTGGAGTAGTAGTTGACCCCGAGCACGTCCAGCGGCACCGCGATCAGCTTCTCGTCGCCCTCGCGGACGAACGACCAGTCGGTGACGGAGGCGGTGTCGGCCAGCAGGTCGGCCGGGTACTCCCCGTCCAGCATCGGGCCGAGGAACGCCCGGTTGGCCAGGGCGTCGATCCGCCGGACCGCGTCCTGGTCGGCGGCCGAGTCGGACGCGCCCCGGATGACGTGCAGGTTCAGCGTCACCGACAGCTCCGCGGACGGGGCCAGCTCCCGGACCACCCGACCGGCCAGGCCGTGCGCGAGGTTGAGGTGGTGCACCGCGGCCAGCGCCGCCGCCGGTTCGGTCCGACCCGGCGCGTGCACGCCGGAGGCGTAGCCCAGGTACGCGGAGCACCACGGCTCGTTGAGCGTCGTCCAGGTGTGCACCCGGTCGCCCAGCGCGCCGACGATGCCCGCCGCGTACTCCTGGAAGCGCAACGCGGTCTCCCGCGCCGCCCACCCGCCGGCGTCCTCCAACTCCTGCGGCAGGTCCCAGTGGTACATGGTGGCCACCGGGCGGACGCCCCGCTCCAGCAGCCCGTCCACCAGCCGCGAGTAGAAGTCGATGCCGGCCTGGTTGAACCGGCCCGAGCCGCCCGGCTGCACCCGGGGCCAGGAGATGGAGAACCGGTACGCGCCGAGCCCCAGGTCGGCGATGTGCCCGAGGTCGTCGGCCCACCGGTGGTAGTGGTCGGCGGCCACGTCACCGGTGTCACCGTTGAGGGTCCGACCCGGTGTGTGGCTGTAGGTGTCCCAGATGGACGGCCCGCGCCCGTCCTCGGTCGCCGCGCCCTCGATCTGGTACGCGGCGGTAGCCGAGCCCCAGACGAAGCTCTCCGGGAAGTGGTGTTGCGTCATCGTTCCGTCCCCTGGATCTCGCAGATGTAACCCGTCGAGGTGCCGGCTACCAGCTCGGCGCTGGCCGTCCCACCCTCGTAGCGCACGTCGAACTCGGCGCCCGGCCCGTTGCCGGGTGACGGTACCCGTACCCGGGTCCGCTGCCCCTCGGTCGGTGCGTACACCCGCAGCCGCACATCGTCGGCCCACTCGTAGTCCGGTCGGTCGGTGCGTGAGCCGAACGGGATGACAGCGCCCGGTCGGGCCAGCACCGGCAGGCTGTCGAAGCCGTGCTTCTCGGTCAACCAGGCCGGACCGGTGACCTGCGCGCCGGTGACCAGGTGCGTCCAGGTGCCGGCGGGAACGTAGTACGTGACGTCGCCGTCGGCGCTGAGCACCGGGGCGACCAGCACGTCCGGGCCGAGCATGTACTGCCGGTCCAGGTGCGCCGTCGCCGGGTCGTCCGGGAACTCCAGGAACATCGGCCGCATCACCGGAGTCCCGTCGCGGTGTGCCTCCTGGGCGGCGGCCGCCAGGTACGGCATCAGGCCGAGCTTGAGGTGGGTGAAGTGCCGCAGCACGTCCACCGCCTCCTCGTCGTAGGCCCACGGCACCCGGTACGAGCCGGACCCGTGCAGCCGGGAGTGCGAGGAGAGCAGCCCGAAGGCGACCCACCGCTTGAACACCGCCGGGTCGGGAGTGCCCTCGAAGCCGCCGATGTCGTGGCTCCAGTAGCCAAAGCCGGACGCCGCCAGGGACAACCCGCCGCGCAGCGACTCGGCCATCGCGACGAACGTCGACTCGCAGTCGCCGCCCCAGTGCACCGGGAACTGCTGCCCGCCGGCGGTGGCCGAGCGGGCGAACAGCACCGCCTCGCCCTCGCCGCGCTCGGTCTCCAGCAGCTCGAAGACCGCCTTGTTGTAGAGGTACGAGTAGTAGTTGTGCATCCGCTGCGGGTCCGAGCCGTCGTGCCACACCACGTCGGTCGGGATGCGCTCGCCGAAGTCGGTCTTGAAGCAGTCGACGCCCATGTCCAGCAGGGCCTTGAGCTTGCCGGTGAACCAGCGGACCGCGTCCGGGTTGGTGAAGTCGACAAGCGCCATGCCGGCCTGCCACTTGTCCCACTGCCAGACCGAACCGTCCGGGTTGCGCACCAGGTAACCAGCCTCGCGGCCCTCCTCGAAGAGGTACGAGCGCTGCGCGATGTACGGGTTGATCCAGACGCACACCTTCAGGTCGCGCTCGCGCAGCCGGCGCAGCATCCCCTCCGGGTCGGGGAAGGTCGCCGGGTCCCAGATGAAGTCGACCCAGTGGAACTGACGCATCCAGAAACAGTCGAAGTGGAACACCGACAGCGGCAGCCCGCGCTCGGCCATCCCGTCGACGAACTCGGTCACCGTCTTCTCGTCGTACGAGGTGGTGAACGAGGTGGACAACCACAGGCCGTACGACCAGGCGGGAATTCGGGCCGGACGGCCGGTGAGCGCGGTGTACCGGCGCAGCACGTCCTTCGGTTGGGGCCCGTCGACGACGTAGTAGGTGAGCGACTGGCCCTCGACGCTGAACTGGGTCTGCGTGACGACCTCGGAGCCGACCTCGAACGACACGTGCTCCGGGTGGTCCACGAAGACCCCGTAGCCGGCGCTGCTCAGGTAGAACGGCACGTTCTTGTACGCCTGCTCGCTGGCGGTGCCGCCATCGGCGTTCCAGATGTCGACGGTCTGCCCGTTCTTGACGAACGGGCCGAAACGCTCGCCCAACCCGTACACCGTCTCACCGACACCGAGGGCGAGCCGTTCGTGTACGTGCCGGCGGCCCTCGGCGTCGGTGACGACGCCGATGCTGCGGGCGGTGGACGCGGTGAGCAGCCGGTCGCCGTGCAGGAAGTCGACCCGCCACCCGTCGATGAGCGCGACCCGCGCGGTCAGCTCGCCGGTGGTCAGGGTCGCGCTGAGCCCGGTGACGTCGACGGTGACCGGGTGCGTCTCGTCGGTGCTCAGCCCGAAGTGCGGCTCGCGGGGCAGCCCTCCGGTGTGGTGGGCGACGGTCACCCCGATGACGCCGGGGGCGGGGGAGAAGAACCGGACGGTGACCAGGGGGCGGTTGAGGGTGTCGCCGCGGCCGGTGATCTGACCGGTCGGTGCGAAGACGGTGAAGCCGCGCTCGTCCGGCTCGACCGACTCCACGGTGCCGGGCCGCAGGACGCTGACGCCGGGGCGCAGCTGCCAGTACCCGTCGGTGAACTTCACTTCTCGGCTCCTGCCGTGATGCCGCGCGCCAGAGTGCGCTGGAAGATGAGGAAGAAGAGGATGGCCGGCACCAGGCTGATCAGCGCGCCGGCGTTTGTGGTCGGAGCGTCCATCAGCCGGTCGCCCTGCAACGACGCGAGCGCAACCGGAATGGTCTGCGTCTGGTTGTCGATCAGCATGACCAGCGGGATGAGGAACTCGTTCCACGTCCAGATGAAGAAGAAGATGAGCAGCACCGCGAGGGTGGGTCGCAGGTTGGGGAAGACCACCCGCCACAGCACCGTCCACTTGCCGGCGCCGTCCAGCGCGGCGGCCTCCAGCAGCGAGCGCGGGAACGTGCCCATCACCGAGGCGAGCAGGTACGTGCCGAAGGCGCTCTGGATCACGGTGAAAATGATGATCACCGAGAGCTGGGTGTTGTAGAGGCCGACCTGCTTCGCCGCGTAGTACAGCGGGTAGATCAGCGCCTCCTGCGGCAGCATGTTGGCCAGCAGGAACAGACCGACGATCCACAGCCGGCCCCGGACCCGGCCGATACCCAGCGCGTACGCGTTGAGCAGTGACACGGCGACGCCGAACACTGCCACCGAGCCGGCGATGATCGCCGAGTTCCAGAACTTCAGCGGGAAGTTCACTTCGGTCCAGTACGTGCGCAGGCCCTTCGTGTAGAACTCCGTCGGCCAGCTCAGCGGGCCGCCCGAGGAGTAGTCGCCGGGCGACTTGAACGCGTTGAGCAGCATGAACGCGAACGGCACCAGCATGACGAGCGCGCCGAGGGTGACCAGGGCGAGCACCACCCAGCGGCTGACGCCGCGGTGGTGTCGATCGCGTACGGGCCGGGCCGGCCGCACCGGCGCGGTGCTCGGTGTGAGCGTGACGGCCATGTCAGAACCCCCGGTCCCGGCGCTCGCTGCGGGCCTGCATCCAGATGAAGATCCCGGCCACCACCACGATGATCAGTGTCAGCACCATGGAGATCGCGGAGCCGTAGCCGACCTGCAGCTTCTTGAAGAACGTGTAGTAGGCGAAGTACGAGGGCACGTTCGTGGCATTGTCCGGGCCACCCCGGGTCAGGGCGAAGATCGGCCCGAACACCTTCAAAGCGGCGATCGTGCAGGTCAGGGCCACCACGAAGGTTTCCGGCCGGATCTGCGGAAGGGTGATCGCCCGGAACCGGTGCAGCCAGTTCGCGCCGTCGACCTCGGCTGCCTCGTACAGCTCGGGGTCGACCCGCTGCAACGCCGCCATGAAGACGACCACCGGGTAGCCGATCTGCACCCAGATCATCACCGCCATCACGGCCGGCAGGGCGGTGCCCGGGTCGCCGAGCCAGTCGTGGCGTAACGCGCCGAGACCGACCGCGTCGAGGAGGCTGTTGAACGCGCCGTCGGGGCGCAGGATCCAACCCCAGACGATGCCGGCGACCACCACGGGCAGCACCTGCGGGAGGTAGAACGCGGCCCGCAGCGCGGCGGCGGTGCGGGGCTTGAACCGGCGGCCGATGACGTCGAAGAGCACAGCGGCGAGCAGCAGCCCGAGCACTGTGGGCACCACCACCATCGCGACGAGCATCCAGACGGTGTTGCGGAACGACGCCCAGAACACGTCGTCCTGCAGCAACTGCTGGTAGTTGTCCAGGCCGACCCACCGGGGGTCGCCGATGCCGGACCACTTGGTCAGCGACAGGTAGAGGGTGCCGACCAGCGGCGCGCCGATGACCAGGAGGAAGAGCACAGCTCCGGGGAGCAGGTAGAGCCAGTACGCCGCGTTGCGGCCGCGGCGTCTGCGGCTGGGCGGGGGCGGGGTGGGGGTCGCGGCCGGCGGTGTGGCGGCGACCGTCTCGGAGACTGCCATGGAAGATCCTTCCCGGCGGGGCGGGCGGGCGCGCCGGTGGTGCCGGTCGCGCCCGCCGCTCGCCGTGTCACTTGCCGGTGATCTCCTTGACGCCATCGGCGTACGGCTTGGCGATCGTGTCGAGAACCTGGTCGGGCGACTTCGAGCCGTTGATCAGGCCCTGGAAGCCGGAGACCAGCACGTCGTAGTAGCCGGGGACCGGCCAGTCCGGGTAGAAGGCGAGCCCGTCGGCCTTGCTGACCGTGTTGAAGTCCTCGATCAGCTTGCGGTCCTTCGGGTCGCTGATCTTCGACGCGTCAGCGGCGACCGGAACGCCACCGTTGTTGCCGATCAGGTCCTGGATCTCCGGACGCAGGGTGATGTCGATGAAGTCGTACGCCAGGCTCTTGGCCTTGCTGTTCTCCGGGACCACCCAGAGGTTGCCGGAGGAGCCGGCCTGCAGGGTGTTGCCGGGGAAGAGGAAGGTGTCCCAGTTGGCCTTCATCTCGGTCTTGAACCGGCCGTACCACCAGCTACCCGAGACGATCATCGGAACCTTGCCGCCGATGAAGGCGGTGCCCATGTCCTCGGCCTTGAGGCTGGCCGAGTTCTTCGCGACGTAGCCCTTCTGCACCCACTGGGCGAAGGTGTCCGCGCCGTACTTGAGCGGGTCGGCCTTGAAGTCGACAGGGTTCTTGTAGAGCTGGTAGTTGTCGACGAACTGCCGGTCGCCCTTGGAGAGGGCGAGCTGGTAGAAGAGCTGCCCGGCCGGGTACTCGGCGCCGGCCATGCCCAGCGGGGTGACGCCCTTGCCGACGAAGGTGTCCATCGCGGCGGTCATCTCGGCCATCGTGGTCGGGACCTTGACGCCGTTGCTCTGGAACAGGTCCTTGTTGTAATAGACAGTGACGTACTCGCCGTAGTTAGGCACACCGAACCACTTGCCGGAGCCCATCACGCCCTTGTCGCTGTACCGGGCGGTGGTCTGCAGGCTGGAGCTGAGCTTGCCGGCCCAGCCGCGCTTGTCGGCCTCGCTGCTCAGGTCGGCCAGCAGGCCCTGGGAGGAGAGCAGCCCGGCGGTCGCGTTGCCCTTGTTGTACTCCATGATGTCCGGGCCCTCGGACGAGTTGATGATCATGCCCGCGTTCTGCTGGATCTGCTCGAACGCCTTGCGCTCGAAGCGCACCTCGACGCCCGGGTGCTCGGACTTGAAGATCTCGATCGCCCGGTCCCAGCCGATGCCCATGGCGCTGTTCTCGCTCTCGTAGTGCCAGAGCTTGAGAACCTTGGCGTCGCTGTTGTCCCCGTTGTCACCACTGCCGCAGGCGGCCACGGTGGTCGTCGCTGTCGCCGCCAGGGCGATCGCGGCGACGAGCCGGCGGAATCGCTGCATTAGCATCCTCCTCGTTGAGTACTAGCCGGTACTTCACGGGGCCCGTCGTCGCGTTGCAGCGCGGCGGCGGGCCATTTACTGATCGGCCCCCATTGGCTGGCGGCTTCGGGGCGCGGCGGTCGACCCCCGGATCTCCAACGCGCACGGCAGCAGTTGCTGGTGACGAAGGTCTGCGGGGCCGTCCAGGTGGCGCGTCAGCGCCTCGATCGCGATCCGGCCGAGCGCCGAACCGGGCGACGTCATGGCGGTCAGCGCCGGGGTGGCCAACTCGGCGACCTGCGGCGAGGTGACCATCGAGACGACGGAGACGTCGTCGGGCACTGACAACCCTCGGCCGGTCAGTTCGCCGAGGATGCCGAAGATCGCCGTCTCGTTCATGGCCAGCACCGCGGTCAGCTCCGGGGCCTGCGCGAACGCGGCGGCCAGGGCGGCCCGCCCGCCGGCGGCGCTGTCCTCGGCCGCGATCATCACCGGCTCCAGGCCGTGTCCGGTCATCGCCGCGGTGAAGGCGTCCCGGGTACGCAACGCGGGCCCGTAACCGCTGGCCAGCGTGGCGGCCGAGTGGTTGACGTAGACGATGCGCCGGTGCCCGAGGTCGACCAGGTGCGCGACGGCCTCCCGGACGGTCTGGTCGAAGTCGATGTCGACGTAGGAGAGCGTGCTGGTGTCGCCGGTACGGCCGATCAGCACCAGCGGCACCCCCGTCTCCTGGAGCACTGTGACCCGCTTGTCGGCCAACTGGACCTCCATCAGCACGACGCCGTCGAGCATCCGCTGACTGGCCAGCCGACGCAGGTCGTCGAGGTCGCCCCCGCCGACCGGCGAGAGCACCAGGTGATAGCCGGCGACGCTGGCCGCCGCGGCGGCACCGGTGACGAAGGCGGTTTCGGTGGCGCCGAGGCCGCGTTCGTCCATCGGCATCAGCAGGCCGAGGATCCGGCTGCGACGACTGGCCAGCCCACGGGCCATCGCGTTGGGCTGGTAGTCGAGCTGCGCCATCGCGGCGAGCACCTTGTTGCGGGTGGCCTGCGAGATCGGCCGGGTGCCGGTGAGCACGTACGAGACGGTGCTGACCGAGACCTGTGCGAGGCGGGCGACGTCGTGCATGGTGGCCACCGCGCACCTCCTCCGGCCTGGGGTGGGACCGCTCCCGAACGTCGTCGAAGCGTTTCGACGAAGCGGTTCGACAGGACGCTAGGCCACCTGTTACGGCGACGTCAATAGCCGATGTCGAAAACAATTCAGCGGGCGCGTGCGGCGCTCATCCAGCCGCGCCGCGCCGCGCCGCGGTGCGCCCGGTTCGGTCGGTCGGTGATGGTCGCGGCCAAGATCCGCGCAACATCGGGGATGTTGCGGCCTCCCAGCCGCCGCAGGCAGCTACATCCGGGAAGTTGCGCGGATCTTGGCCGCCGATCAAGGGGTGCGACGGCAAGATCGTGCTCGATCCTGGATGTAGTTCCCTCGGATCGTCGCGGAGGCCACTACATCAAGGATCGAGCACGATCTTGGGCGCAGGGCGCAGGGCGCAGGGCGCAGGGCGCAGGGCGCAGGGCGCAGGGCGCAGGGCGCAGGGCGCAGGGCGCAGGGCGCAGGGCGCAGGGCGCGAGGGCGCAGGGCGCGAGGGCGCAGGGCGCGAGGGCGCAGGGCGCGAGGGCGCGAGGGCGCGGGGCGCGGGGCGCGGGGCGCGAGGGCGCGGGGCGCGGGGCGCGAGGGCGCGGGGCGCGAGGGCGCGGGGCGCGAGGGCGCGGGGCGCGAGGGCGCGGGTGAGTGCCCGGCGCCGTGGGGCGGGGCGCGGGTCAGGGCAGGTTGAAGAGGGTGGCGGCGCTGGTCCAGCAGACCGCGCGTAGCCAGTCGTCGCCCAGGTCAAGTCGGGCCAGCCCGGTCACCTGGTCGGCGTACGGGTACGGGATGTTCGGGAAGTCGCTGCCCAGCAGCACCTTGCCGGCCAGACCCAACTCGCGTAACCGGGGCAACTCCTCGGCCGGGAAGGGCACGAACTGGTCGAAGAAGGGCGTGAAGGCCATTGTGGTGTCCAGCCGGACCCGCTCGTACGTCTCGGCGAGGGCCAGGAAGGCCCGGTAGTCCGGGGCGCCCATGTGCGCCACCACTGCGGTCAGCCGAGGGTGGCGGGCGAGCAGGGCGGCGAACGGGTCCGGGCCGGTGTTGGCGGTTCCCACCGGGGCGTGCCCGGCGTGCACCACCACCGGCACATTCGCGTCGGACAGCATCCCCCACACCGGGTCCAGCGCCGGATCGGTCGGCGCGAAACCGCCGACCTGTAGGTGCAACTTGAACACCCGTGCGCCTTCGGCGAGGGCCGCCTCGACGTACCCGGGGGCGTCCGGCTCGGGGTAGAACGTGGCCGAGGCCAGGCACCCGGGGGTGTCGCGGGCGAAGTCCAGCGTCCAGCGGTTGAGTTCCGCCGCCATGCCCGGTCGGTGCGCGTACGCCAGGGCACTGAACGCCAGCACCCCGAGCCGGCGCAGGTGCGCGACCCGGTCGGCGTCGCTCCACCGGTAGCGGATCGGCCACTCGGTGCCGACCAGTGGCCCGGCGGCGTCGAAGTAGGCCCACACCCGGCGCAGCAGGCGCGGCGGCAGGAAGTGCACGTGCACGTCGGCGAGGCCGGGCAGCCCCAGGGCGCGGCAGAACTCCGGTACGCGGTCGTCCTCAGCCGGCGGGATCGCCGACGCCGGATCGGTCATATGTCGATGTCGAAACGGCTCAGCACCGAGGGCGCGATCAGGCCGACGGTGGCGAGCGCGGAGACGACCGTCAGCGCGATGCGCATCCCGACCACTTCGGCCTTGCTGCCGACGCGTAGGGCGATGCTGTTCGGCAGGCCGATCATCATCCACATGCGCCGCTTGATGGGGATCGGCCAGAGGATCGGCACGCCCGCTCTGGTGATCATGTCGCCGAGGATGTGCACGAAGCAGCCCACGCCCAGCGCGGTGCCGATCAGCGGATAGCCGCGTCCGCCCGGCAGGTTGGCGAAGGTGAACCAGGCCGCCCCGGCCGACGCGAGAGTGATGATCACCCACCCGGCCCGCTCGGCCCACTCGTCGAACAGCCCGCGCAGCGCCAGGCCGAACATGAAGAACAGGATGGTGATGACCGCCCACTTGCCGTACGCGGCGCAGAGCGCCGTGGTGCCCCAGCCGACCAGCAGTGTGAACGGCAGCGTGTGGGTCAGCGTCCGGTGCCCGTTGCTGCGGCGTGGGTCCCTGCTGAGCTTGGTGGCGTAGTAGACCCCGAGAGAGATCTTCTCCATCACCTCGGCGGCGAAGAGCGAGAAGACTCCGAAGGTGCGGGCCACGGTGGCCCCACCCTGGTTCTTGGTCACCTTGCCCGACATGTCGAGGTCGGGAAAGAGCGCGCCGCCGGCGCACACAGCGGTGCCCACCGCCAACGCGAGCGGCGACTGGTGGTAGTCGGCGAACTGCTCCAGTGCCCAGGAGCCAGCCAGCCACACCGCCGCGCCGGACAGCGCGTGTTGCGGTCCCATCATCTCGGCTCACCCTCCCCAGGGATCTTGAGCGCCCAAAACTACGCCACTGTAGTCAGCGTCGGCGCCGCAGGGGCATCACCCGGGAAGTCCACATCGGACTGTGTTACTGGGTGGGGGTGAAGCTCTGCCGGATCATCGGCAAGTATGCCGCGTTGACCTGCCAGTCGAACTCTTCTGTCAACCACGAGACGGTGTAGGAGCGGTCGGCCGAGGTGTTGGCCAACAGCCGGAAGCTGTGCACCGGAACGCCGGCGGCGTTCTGCCAGCCGCACTCCCACACAGCGCCACCCTCGAAGATGTCCATGGCGGAGATGTCCACCTTGCGATAGTCCGGCAGAGCGGCACTCGCTGTCAGCCGAGCCTCCTCGGCCTTCCAGTGCGCCACCGGATCCGGGCGGGCCGGCCCCACCTCGACGCTGAGCACCCGGGACCCGCCGGATTTCCGGAAGCAGGTCACCGAGCCCTCGGTCCAGCGCGCCCACCCGACCGGCGCGGCGATCCGGAACCCGGTCGGGTCGTCGTACCAGGTCCAGCCCTCGCGCAGCCCGTACTTCACGTCGGGTGGCGGTGACACCGCCACCACCGGGGTCGCCGACGGTGGCGGGGACGACGTGCAGGCGAACGCCGCCGGACGGGAGGTCGGGGCGCCACCGCCCGCGCCGGACGGTGGGGTCCGGTCGTCGTGCCGGTTGACAAGCGCCAGCGCGACGCCACCCGCGGCGAGCACAGCGGTGGTCACGCAGCCCAGGGCGATCAGGCGCCCTCGCCGGCCAGGTGGGCGCCGAGGGCGCGGGCTCCGGGCTGGCGTGGCCGGCTCGCCCGACGGGGCCACCGGTGCGACCGGGTGCGGCGCGATGGCCCGCCCGGCGCTGCGGATCGCCGCGACCGCCGACGAGCGGACCGACCCGGCGGGCTCCTCGTCGCTTGCCGCGGCGCTGCGCAACAGCGGCTCCGCCTCGGCTGCCGTCAACCGCCGCCAGGGGTCGCGCTGCAACAGGCCGAGGATGGCGGGACGCATCGGGCCTGCTCGACGCATCGGATCCGGTGGTTCGGTGGCCAGCGCGCTGAGCGTCGCCATCGCGCTCGACCGTGCGTACGGTGACTGGCCCTCGACCGTCGCGTAGAGCGTCGCGCCCAGCGACCACATGTCGGTGCGGGCGTCGGAGACCCCTTCGCGGGCCCGTTCGGGGGCGACGAACTGCGGCGAGCCGAGCACCGTGCCGGGCCCGGTCATCACACCCTCACCGCCATCGAAGGTGGCAAGCCCGAAGTCGGTGAGCACCACCCGTCCGTCGTCGGCCACCAGCACGTTGTGCGGCTTCACGTCGCGGTGCAGCACCCCGGCGGCGTGCGCGGCCCGCAACGCGGCAAGTACCGCCAGCCCGATCCGGGCGGTGCGCTGTGGGCTCAGCGGCCCCTCGGCGCTGATGATCTGCTGCACCGACCGCGACGGCACGTACTCCATCACGATCCAGGGGCTCTCCCGGTCGTGGACCACGTCGTAGAGGCGGACCACGTTGGGATGGTTGAGCCGGGCGGCGGTGCGTGCCTCACGCAGGGTTCGGAGCCGCAACTCCTCACGCTCGGTCTCGGCCAGCCAGGACGGCGGCACGACTTCCTTCACCGCCACGTCGCGATGCAACATCTCGTCGCGAGCAAGCCACACCCGGCCCATCCCGCCGGTGCCGACCAGGTCGAGCAGCCGGTACCGACCCGCGATCAGCAACTGATGCACGGTCGCTCCCCCTCGGTCACCCCGGGATCCACGATAGCCACCAATGCCGGCTTTCTCATCCACTGAGCGGCCTCGATCCACGACGGACGGTGGTCCCGATCATGGCCATACGGTGCAGGTCAGCGGGGTGGTCGGAAACTCTTTCGCACCAGTTCCCAGTCGGCGGCGGCCCCGGCCCAGTCCTCGTCCCGGGTGATCCAACCCAACGTCCAGCGATCGGCGCCGAGGACCTGTTGTCGGGCGTGCAGCCACGTGTTGTGCGGCGTCTGCCAGCGCAGCTCCCACTCGGCTCCGCCTTCACCCGCGGCGAGCCGGATCTCGTCGTACCCCGGCAGGGAGCCTTTCCCGGCCGCCGCGTCGCGGGCGGTCCGCAGGAGTTCCAGGGGATCGGCGGCGCCGCCTTCGGCGACGCTGAAGGCCCGGCCGGTCGCCGGGTCCTGGAAGCACGCCACAGTGCCGTCGCGGGAGGTCAGCCACGTCGCCGGTACGGAGACCCGGAAGCCGGCGGTGTCGGCGTGCCAGACCCAGCCGGGCGGCGGCCGGAGTTCTTCGCCCGGGCTCGGCGTGCCGGCCCGCACCGGTGAACCGCCGACGTCCGGGCGGACACAGGCGAGCGGGGGCGGCGGGACGTTGCGCCCATTCGGCGGAGGGCCGGGCGGCGGGCCCGGGCCGAACGGCCCTTCGTCCGGGGGACGGTTCGGCGGCGGGGTGGACCAGCCGGTGGGGTTGCTGGGCTTGTCGCCGGCGAGGGTCAGCGCGGTGCCGACGCCGGCCACGACGGCCACCAGCAGCGCCACGGCGACCACCGCCACCCGACGCGCGGTACGCCCGGCGGCCGCCGGATGTGGGGCCGGCGTGGGGGAGGCGCCACCGGGTGCGGCCGGGTCGGGCAGCGGAACTGTGGGGTCCTGGTCGTCGGGGTCGTCCCCCGTGGCGGGCTGGCCAACCAGCCCCGGCCGGTCGGCCGAGGGGCGGTCGGTCGCCGGCGGCGGGTCGGCGCGGCCGGTCGCGGCCGTCTTGAGCAACCGACGGGCCGTCTCGTGGTCGAGGCGCTCGTGTGGGTCGCGGCGCAGCAATCCGTCCAGCACCGGTGCGAGCGTCCCGGCGTGCGGGGCGGGGTCTGGCGGGCCGGCGGCAAGCGCGCTGAGGGTGGCCATCGCGGTGCTGCGGGCGTACGGGGACTGACCCTCCACTGCGGCGTGCAGGGTCGCCCCGAGCGACCACAGATCGGCGGCCACCGTGGACACCCCCTCGGCGGCCCGCTCGGGGGCCACGTACTGCGGGGAGCCGAAGACCATGCCGGGGCGGGTCATCGCGCCGTCGCCACCGTCGAAGGTGGCGAGCCCGAAGTCGGTGAGCATCACCCGCCCGTCGTGCGCCACGAGCACGTTCTGCGGTTTGATGTCGCGGTGCAGCACCCCGGCGGTGTGCGCGGCCTGCAACGCGTCGAGCACGGCCAGCCCGATCCGGGCCGCGCGGGCCGGCTCCAGCGGCCCCTCGGCGTCCACGACGTCCTGCAGGGTGCGGGACGGGACGTACTCCATGATGATCCATGGGCTGCCCTCGACCGCGACGACGTCGTAGAGCCGGACCACGGCGGGGTGGTTGAGTCGGGCCGCGGCGCGCGCCTCCCGCATGGTGCGTGAGCGCACCTCGGCCCGTTCATGATCGGCCAACCAACTCGGTGGAACGATCTCCTTGACCGCCACCTCGCGGTGCAGCATCTCGTCGCGGGCGCGCCACACCCGACCCATGCCCCCGCGACCCACCAGGTCGAGCAGTCGGTACCGACCGGCGATCAGCACCTGTGCACGCTCCTCCTCAGCCGCTGTCCGGGCTACACCCTAACCAGCGGATCGGAAGTCACCTATCGGTCGTCCGACTCGGCTCAGCAGGCGGCGTGGTCGGCGGCGGCGGCGAGCAGGTTCCCTTCCGGGATGGCGATCCGGGTCCGCCCGCCGCTCAGTCGGGCGGCGGCGCGCCTGGCCTGCACCGGGCCGTGTTCGCGGCGAGCGGTGGCGTAGCTGGCGGCGGTGCGGGCCGCGATGGTGGCCCAGCCGTACCGCTCGCCGACCATCGTGCGGGCTCGGCGGGCCAACCGCCGGGCGAAGACCTCGTCGCCGAGCAGTTGGCCGACCGCGCCGGCGAGCGCGTCCGGGTCGCTGTGCGGGAACGTCACCCCGGTCACGCCGGGTTCGACGATCTCGGCGAGGCCGCCGGTACGGGCCACCGCGAGGGGCGCTCCTGCGGCCGCCGCCTCCAGCGCCACCATGCCGAACGGCTCGTAGAGGCTGGGCACCACTGTCGCGTCGGTGGCGCCGAGCATCGCCGGTAGTTGGGTGGAGTCGAGGAACCCGGTGAACCGGACGGTCGAGCTGAGCGCCAGCCGTCGGGCCTCGGCCTCCAACTCGGCGCGGTACGGGCCGTCGCCGGCGATCACCACGCGTAGCCCCGGGTGTCGTTCGCGCAGCCGGGGTACGGCGTGTACCAGGTGCTGGACGCCCTTCTCGTAGACCAGCCGTCCGGCGTACCCGACCAGCGGGCCGTCCCCGGCGAACCGTGCTCGGGCCGACGCGACAGCTCGGGGGCGGGCCCGCCATGCCCTGTCGTCGACCCCGTTGGGCACCACGTCGACCTGGGCGGCCGGTACGTCGAACAGGGCGGTCACCTGGTCGCGCATGTACCCGGAACAGGTGATCACCCGAATGGACGAGCTGCTGAGCCAGTGCTCGACGCCGTGGATGGTGCGGTTCATCTCCTCCGGCAGCCAGCCCTGGTGCCGCCCGGCCTCGGTGGCGTGCATGGTGGTGACCAGGGGGAGATCCAGGTGCTCGGCGAGGGTGACGGCCGTGTGGGCGACGAGCCAGTCGTGGGCGTGGATGACGTCGTAGGAGCCGGCCTCGGTGGCGCGTAGGGCGGTGCGGGTGAGGGTGTGGTTGAAGGCCATCGTCCAGGCCAGCAGCGAGTTGGTGGCGAGGGGGAAGGTGACCGGGTCCTCGGGGGCGCGCAGGATGCGCACGCCCTCGGCGTATTCCTCCAGGGGTGCGCCGTCGCTGTGACGGGTGACGACGGTGACCTCGTGGCCGGCGGCGGCGAGGGCGATGGAGAGGGCGTGCACGTGTCGACCGAGACCGCCGACGAGCACCGGCGGGTACTCCCAGGAGAGCATCAGCACCCGCAGCTGTCGGGCGGGGTTGATGTCGATCACGTGGGCATCGAGTGACATGCGGCCCCCTTTGAGTTGTCCCCGGGCGCGCGCCGACCGACACCGAATCGATGTCGCCGTCGCGTCTGGATCGAGGCCAATCCTGCCGGGATCGCGATAACCAGCGGCGACACCACCGTTGCGGTCGTGTAAAGCGCTACTGGCTCTTTCGCCGCACCCGCAGCAGCTCGGCCACCGACCATGCCTGGAACGGGCACCCGGTAGCGGTGTGCGGCGCGAGGCCATCGGCCGTCTCGCTTACCGAGCCTAACCCATATTCCATCAAATGGGCCTCAATGCCGACGAAAACGTCATCGACGGACATCTTTCCCCGGCGTGCGGCGTCCACGTACGGGCCGAGCAACCACGGCCAGACCGTGCCCTGGTGGTAGCCCCCGTCCCGGTCCGCCGGGCCGCCCCGGTGCCGGCCCACGAACTCCGCGGAATCCGGGGCCAGACTGCGCGGCCCGAGCGGGGTGAGCAGCCCGCCCCCGACCCGCCGCAGCGTCGCCTCGTCCAGCTCCATCGGCGCGTACGGCAGCGACCAGGCCAGCAACTGGTTGGGGCGCAACGCGTCGTCGTCGTGCAGGGCGGCGCCACCCAACGGGTACGCCGGCGCGGGCGCGTCCAGCACGTCGTGCAGCCAGCCGGTCGGGGCCGGGAACCGCTCCCGGAACGAGGCCGTGGCCTGCCGGTGGTGTCGCCACAGCTCGTCGGCGTCCTGCCCGGCCAGCTCGGTCAGCTCCGCGAGCCCGGCCAGCCCGTTGATCCACAGCGCGTTGACCTCGACCGGCTTGCCGGTCCGGGGGGTGACCGGCACCCCGTACACCCGGGCGTCCATCCAGGTCAGCGCGGTGCCGGCGGCGCCCTGGGTGAGCAGCCCGTCGGCCGGGTCGACCCGGATCCCGTACCGGGTGCCGGCGGTGTGGGCGTCGATCACGGCGCGCAGCGCTGGCAGCAGCTCGTCGCCGAGGTCGGTGTCGCCGGTGACGGTGACGTGCCGGCTCACCGCGTGCAGGAACCACAGCGTCCCGTCGACGGTGTTGTACTCCACCCGACCGGTGTCGGCCGTGTTGGCGAGCATCCCCTCGGACAGCGTCGCCGCGTACGCCCGCAGCAGCTCCCGACCCTCGTCGACGCGACCCGTGCAGAGGAACAACCCCTCGTACGAGATCATCGTGTCCCGCGACCACGCCCCGAACCACGGGTAGCCGGCCACCACGTCCACCGCCGCCTGGTTGGTGCGCACCACGAACGCGTCGGCGGCCAGCGCCAGTGTGGCGTCCACGTCGTCGGCCGGTTTCGCCGTCGCCACCACCCGCCGGTTACGCCGCCTCGCGGTCGCCACGATCTCCTCCGCCGGCGGCGGCTCCTCGTCGAGTCGACCGGCCCAGGCCCGCACCGACACCGTGTCGCCGGGGCGTTCCAGCTCACCGGAGAAGCGGCCCGCGTACCAGAGGTCCTCGTCGGCGTTGAGGCCACGGTTGGCCTCCTCGCGGTGGTGCACGCCCAGCCACCACTGCCCCTCGGGCGCCCAGCCCGGGCCGGCGAGCCGGTACGCGCCCTCGACCACAGCGCCGTCGGCCACCGCCTCGACCTGCGGGATCGGGCCGTCGGCCCGCCGTTCGCCGTGCGCGTCCCGCCAGGTGCAGGCGGCCGACAGCTCCAGCCGGACCGGACCACCGGCGACCAGCCGGTGCACCACGGCGACGCAGGAGCGGCCGGGCAGCATGGCCAGCTCCCGTTCGATCACGACCGCGCCGATCCGCCACCGCCACCGGGGTAGCCCGTCGACCAGGTCGAAGCGTTCCAACAGCTCGAAGCCGCGCGGGTCCACGTCGCCGGAGGCCCACTCGTGCGCGCCGAGGCGCACCCGCGCGCCGGACGGCAGGGTGACCGCCGGATCGAGGCTGACCAGTCCCACCTGGCGGGACGCCGGCGTTTCGCCGGGAACCACCAACAGACCGTGGTAGCGACGTGTCCGCAGCCCGCCGACAGTGCCCATCGCGTAGCCGCCGAGGCCGTCGGGGACCAGCCACTCCCGGCTGGCCGCGCTGGTCAGGTCGCCGCAGATCTGCGGGCCGAAGTGAATGTCGATCAACTTTCCTCCACCGGCGGCGGGGTGTAACACGCCACGACGAGAATGGCCGCTGTGGTCAAGTACCGCGGCGACGTCAAAGATGTGCACGTGATCACTGACCGATCGTCCTCCGACGCCTCGCCACCCGACGCTGAGCGGCTCCGGCTCGCCCAGGCCGACTCGGGGGAGCAGGACTGGCGTGCATGGGGTCCCTATCTGTCCGAACGGGCGTGGGGGACGGTACGTGAGGACTACAGCGAGCACGGTACGGCCTGGGACTACTTCCCGCATGACCACGCGCGGTCCAGAGCCTACCGGTGGAACGAAGACGGGATGGCCGGCGTCTGCGACGAACGACAGACCTTCGCGTTCGCCCTGGCCCTCTGGAACGGCAAGGACCCGATCCTCAAGGAGCGGATGTTCGGCCTCGGCGGCGACGGCGGCAACCACGGCGAGGACGTCAAGGAGTACTGGTGGTACGAGGACTCCACACCCACCCACTCCTGGATGCGCTGGCGCTACCACTACCCGCAGGCAGCCTTCCCGTACGACGAACTCGTCGCGGTGAACGCGTTGCGCGGCCGCGACGACACCGAGTACGAGCTGGTGGACACCGGGATCTTCGACGACGACAGGTACTGGGCGGTGACAGTCGACTACGCCAAGGCGTCCCCGACCGACCTCTGCATGGTGGTGACCGTCGCCAACCGGGGCGACCAGGCGGCCACCCTGCACGTCCTGCCCACCCTGTGGTTCCGTAACACCTGGTCCTGGGGCCTGCCCGGCGGCGACCGGATCCCCCGGCTGACCGGCCAGGGCACCCGACTCGTCGGCGAGCACCGGGTGCTCGGCCAACTGCTGCTGGAGGGCGACGGCGGCCCGGTGCCGCTGCTCTGCGACAACGACACCAACGCCGAACGGCTGTGGGGCCTGCCCGGCCGCTCCCCATACCCGAAGGACGGCATCAACGACCACGTCGTCAACGGCGCGGCCACCGTCAACCCGGCCCGGGAGGGCACCAAGGGCGCGCTGCACTACGTGCTCGACGTGCCCGCCGGCGAGCAGCGCCAGATCCGGCTGCGGCTGACCCGCACCGCGTCGCCGCCGGCCGCCGCGCCGCCACCCCCGGCCGACCTCAGCGACGGCTTCGAGGCAGTGGTGTGGGCCCGGCGGGCCGAGGCGAACCGGTTCTTCGCCGGCGTGATCCCGCCGGCCGCCACACCCGACGAGGCGCTGGTCGCCCGGCAGGCCATCGCAGGGCTGATGTGGGGCAAGCAGTTCTACCACTTCGACGTCAAACGCTGGCTCGAAGGCGACCCGGGCTCGACCCCGCCGCCGGCCGGACGTCGGCACGGGCGCAACAGCGCCTGGTGGCACATGACCAGCTTCGACGTCATCTCCATGCCCGACCCGTGGGAATACCCCTGGTACGCGGCCTGGGACCTGGCCTTCCACTGCGTGAGCATCGCCCGGGTCGACCCGGGCTTCGCCAAGGAGCAGATCCTGCTCCTGCTCCGCGAGTGGTACCTGCACCCCAACGGGCAGATCCCGGCGTACGAGTGGGCTTTCGGCGACGTGAACCCGCCGGTGCACGCGTGGGCGGCGCTGAAGGTGTTCGAGATCGACGGCGGCCGGGACTACGAGTTCCTGGCCCGGGTGATGCACAAGCTGCTGCTCAACTTCACCTGGTGGGTCAACCGCAAGGACACCGGCGGCAACAACGTCTTCGAGGGCGGCTTTCTCGGGCTGGACAACGTCGGGCCGTTCGACCGCTCGGCGGCGCTGCCGGTCGCCGGTGTGCTGGAACAGTCCGACGGCACCGGCTGGATGGGCATGTACGCGCTCAACCTGCTGGACATGGCGATCGTGCTCGCCGAACACGACCGGACCTGGGTGGACACCGCCACCAAGTTCTTCGAGCACTTCGCCTACATCGCCGCAGCCGCGTACGAGCAGGGGTTGTGGGACGAGGAGGACGCCTTCTTCTACGACGTGCTGCGCCTCGCCGACGGTACGAAGGTGCCACTGAAGGTCCGCTCCGTCGTCGGGCTGCTGCCGTTGGCCGCCACCACCCGGCTCACCGCCCGGACCCTGCACCACCTACCGGAGTTGGGCGCTCGGCTGCGCTGGTTCCTGACCAACCGCCCGGAGTACGCCCAGGTGATCGGCACCCGGCGACTCGGCCCCGACGGCCGGCAGCAGCGGCTGCTGTCCATGGTCGGCCCGGAGCAGGTGGTCCGCCTGCTCGCCCGGATGCTCGACCCCGACGAGTTCCTCTCCGACTTCGGCCTCCGTACGCTGTCGCGCGCGCACCTGGACAAGCCGTTCTCGGTCACCCTCGGCGGGCAGGAGTTCTCCGTCGGCTACGAGCCGGCCGAGTCGACCAGCGGGCTGTTCGGCGGCAACTCGAACTGGCGGGGTCCGATCTGGATGCCGACGAACTTCCTGCTGATCAGCGCGCTGCGCGACTACGCGGCGTTCTTCGGCGACGACCTCCAGGTGGAGTACCCGACCCGCTCCGGTGTGAAGCACACACTGGACGAGATCGCCGACGACCTCTCCGCCCGGTTGATCTCGCTCTTCACCCAGGACGACTGGGGTCGACGGCCGATCTACGGCGCCGCTCAGATGTTCCAGACCCACCCGGACTGGCGCGACCTGATCGCCTTCCCCGAGTACTTCCACGGCGACAACGGGGCCGGCCTGGGCGCCTGGCACCAGACCGGCTGGACCGCCCTGGTAGCCGACCTGATCCTCACCCTGCGCCGCTGACCCCGCCCGCTCACGCCCTCGCTCGCGGGCGTGCCCGAGCCCGGCCTGTGGCTCAGGCCCGCATGATCGTGCTCGATCCTTGGTGTAGTGGTGTCGCTGGCATCGGGAGGCCACTCGATCCTGGATCGAGCACGATCATGCGGGCGACGGGCGACGGGCGACGGGCGACGGGCGACGGGCGACGGGCGACGGGCGACGGGCGACGGTCAGGTGGTGACTACGCCGAGCTTGATGAGGCTGTCCGCGGTGTCGGTGATGGTCGTCTCCACCGGGCGGGGCCGCCAGCCGAGAACGGTGCGGGCCTTGTCGTTGCTGATCACCGGGACCTGACCACCGAGGACGGCGGCCTCACGCAGCGCCGGCTCGGTCTTCGCGCCCTCCCGGACCTCCTCGTTGTTCAACTCTCGGGCCGGAACCCGGTCGGCCAGGCTCGGCAGGTGCCGCGCGAGCATCTTCGCCATGTCGAGGAAGCTGATCGACTTGCCACTGACCCCGATGAACCGCTCACCGGCGGCGTCCGGGTGCAGCATCGCGCGTAGGTGCAGGTCGACCACGTCCCGGACGTCGACCACCCCGAAGTACATCCGGGGTACGACCGGCGTCGCCCCCTGGAGGAACCCCTGCACCAGGCCGATGGTCGCGGACGTCCGCGTCCCCAGGAGTGGCCCGAAGATGCCGGTCGGGTTGACGACGCTGAGCTCGACCCCACCGTTGTTTCGGACGTCGTCCCAGGCCGCACGTTCGGCGAGCGTCTTCGACCGGTGGTACGCCGGGATGTCGTCGTCGACGTTCGTCCAGTCCGCCTCGCTGTAGCGGCCGTCGGGCCTGACGGTGTAGCCCACCGCCGCGTACGACGAGGTCAGCACCACCCGCCGTACCCCGGCCTCGCGGGCGGCCCGCACGACGCGCAGCGCTCCGTCGCGGGCCGGCCGGACCACCTCGTCGTCGTCAGCGGGCGGGGTGAACGGGAACGGCGACGCGTGGTGCAGCACGTACCGTGCCCCGGCGACCGCCTCGGCCCAGCCCTCGTCGGCGGAGAGGGCCGCGGTGCGGACTTCGACCCGGCCGTCCGGGTTCACGCCCGACTGCCGGATCCGGTCGAGCACCTCGTCGCCCTGGCCCGGCTCGCGGACAGTGACCCGTACCCGGTAGCCCTCGTCGAGCAGTCGGGCGACGGAATGCCCGCCGAGATGGCCGGTCGCACCGGTCACCAGCACCAGGGCATCGTCGGTGGAGCGAAGCTGTAGATCGTTTGGCATGGTGTGTCCCATCGTTGCTCAGAATTTCTCAAGAGCGCGCTTGACGTGTGTGAGCGCGCGGGTCTCCGCAGCGGTGTCGCTTCGGTGTCGGGCATCCCACATGTCCGCCTTGGCGCGCAGGTACGCCTGGCGTACCCGTAGGCGCTCGATCTCGGCGGACAGCCGGTCGGCGTGCCGGGCGAAGAGGTCGCGCTGTTCGGCGGCGGCCGCCAGGTCGCCCTCGTCGAGCAGCGTCAGGTACCGGCGCATGTCCGCGACGCTCATCCCGGCGGACCGCAGGCAGGCCAGGGCGTCGACCCGCTCGGCGAGTGGGGTGTCGTAACGGCGGTGGCCGCTGCTGTCGTCGCGGGGCACCGCGCCGAGCAGCCCGGCCTTCTCGTAGTAGCGCAGCGTCGGCTCGCTGAAGCCTGACCGCTGGGCCATCTCCTGGATGGTCAGAGGCCCTTCGGCCTGCTCATGGCCTTCCTTCGTCGCTGCCATGGGTGAAGCGTCCCCAACTTCAAGCGCTTCAAGTCAAGGGATGTGGCGCGGAGCACCACTCAGCGGTTCGCCCGTTCGATTCCTCGTCGGACGAGGCCGCTGACGCCGGGCACTGTGATCGCCCGGATGGTCAGATCGCCCATCCAGACGTGGAATCGGCTGGGCGGCGCGTACTGGGCCATTCCCCGGCGGGCGAGTGCCTGTCGTTTGCTGACCTCCGGGCGCAGTCCGGTCTCCCACTCGGCGAGTGCGGCCGGGAGGTCGGCGGCGTGTCGGCGTAGGGCGGCGCCGAGCTGGTCGGCGCCGGCCAGGGCGAGGGCCGCGCCGTGTCCGGCGAAGAGCGTCACGCACCACGCCGCGTCTCCGAGCAGGACGACGCGTCCGCTGCTCCAGCGCGGCATGACCACCTGGCTGACCGCGTCGAAGTAGGCGCTGGCCGGGTCGGCCTCCAGGTGGTCGATCGCGTCGGGCACGCCACCCGACAGATCTCCGAACGCGGCCCGTAGCGCGTCGACCGGCCCGCGACCCAGGTCGGCGGTGGGCTCCGCGCTGCGGTAGGTGAAGAACGCCGATGACCGCTTCGGGCCCAGGTTGACCATCGCCGCGGTGCGTCCGGGGCCGATGTAGGTGGTGGCGGACGACTCGGGCACGCCGGGCACCGGGTGGGGCAGCGGAAAGGCGGCCACGAGGTACGGGAGGTCCACCCGGAAGTCGGGGCCGAACACGGCGGTACGGGTGGCCGAGTGCACCCCGTCGGCGCCGACCAGCAGGTCGGCCTGCTCGACGGTGCCGTCGCTCAACTCGACGCGTACCTGGTCGGTGTCCTGGTCGACGGAGGTGACGGTGGTGCCGAAGCGGATGTCGACTCGGTCCCGCACCGCTTCGTAGAGGCTGGATTCCAGGTCGCCGCGGAACACCGAGAGGGCTCGCTTGCCGAGTGCCGCCTCGGCGATGGCGGACGGCACTGTGAACTTGGGCCGCCCGTCGGCGTGGACCAGCACTGTGGTGAACAGCCCCAGGTCGGCGGCGGACAACGCGGGGAGCAGGCCGAGGCGTTCCGCGGCGTCGTAGCCCGGCCCGATCAGGTTCACCATGTAGCCGCTGCTGCGCCGGGCCGACGCCCGTTCGGCCACGAGGACCTGCCACCCGTCCTGGTCGAGTCGGAGGGCTGTGGCCAGCCCGGCTATCCCCGCGCCCACGATCACCGCACGTTTCATCCTGCACCTCACCACTGGAATGAGCATCTGCTCAAACCAGTATGAGCGTGTGTTCATACTGGCGCAAACGGCGGCTGCGGAACCGCCTAGACTTCAGCCATGCCGCGCGGAGTCGCCATCCCAGCGCTTCGACAGCAGCTCTTCGCTGCCGTCGAGCGGTTGATCGTGGAAGAGGGGCCGAGCCGGCTCACCGGCCGAGCCGTCACGCGCGAGGCCGGCGTCGCGACCGGCCTGCTCTACGCGCACTTCGCGAACTTCGACGACTTCCTGACCGGGTTCGCTGTCGATCGCGTCTTCCACATCACCGGCGAGGTGGCCAACCTGCCGGAGCGCGCCGGGTCCGGCACTGTCGCCGACAACCTGCGCCAGGCCGTCCTGGCGACACCGCTGGGCACGCTGACGGCGTTGACCCGGCTCACCGCCTTCCGCCCGGAGTTGACGGCGAACGTCGAAGCGGTCCTGGGCAGCGGGATGTCGGGGCTGCGGGGGGTCGAACGCGCGGTCGCCGACTACCTGGCCGCCGAGCAGAGCCGTGGGCGGGTGCCGGCCGGCGTCGACACCGAGGCACTGGCCCTGGCGGTGGTCAGCGTGCTGCACCACGTCGCGCTGACCGGCCCCACCGACTCGACAGCGGAGCACCGGATCCAGCGGGTGATCGGCGCGCTCACCGACGGTTTCCCCGCCGCCGCACCCTCCTGAGCGCCGCGCGGTGGAGCGGGCTCGCCCATCCAGCGGCACCGCCGAGGCCCGGAAGGACTCACTGATAACCGACGTGGACGATCAGCTTGCCCTCCTTGGGGCGGGCCCCCACGTAGACGGTCGCCGGGTCGAGCAGTGTCGGCGGCAGGCGCAGGCCCTCGGAGAGACCCATCTCGTGTGCCAGGTCCTCCGGAGACTGCCCCGCCGCCGGCACCAGCGTGATCGTCCGCCAGCATCCGCCCGAGGCGCACTCCATGCTCTCGTCGGCGACCGTCGCTCCGGATGGCACCCGCGGCGTCCGTGACTCCGGTGGCAACGCGCCCTCGGTCTTGGACATCTGCAACCACAGGAACGACAGGCACCACAGGCACGACAGCAGGCCCAGCGTGACGGACACGGCCACGAGGGTGCGCCTGGTGCGCCTCCTCGGCGCGGTCCGCGACGTCATCGCGCGAGGATAGCGGGGCACCGTCGGCCAGCCGGAGCGGGAGTGGGCCCGGGTCAGCCGGTGAAGGGCTCGGGTCCGAGGCGACCCCAGGCCACGAACGCGGCCAGCGCGAGATAGGCGAGATTCAGCACCATGAACCTCGCCTCGCCGTAGCGCAGGTGGGTGATCATCGCGCCGACCATCAGCAGAATCCAGCACATCGCGGTCACCGGCACGAGCACCGGTGCGATGTCGAGCACGCCGGGCAGGATGAGGCCGACAGCGGCCAGGAGTTCGAGAACTCCGAGGGTCTTGACGAAGCCGACGCTGGCGTCGCCGGTCCACCCGCCGCCGTTGGCGGCGGACAACCTCTGCTTGGGTACGAACGTCTTGGTGATGCCGCCGGCCAGGGCAATTGTGGCCAACAGGCCGGCCACGATCCACAGTGCCAGGTTCATGATTTGCCTCCGTATCGGTTCGCACAGGAGACACCGCCGGCCGGTGCGCTGTGACAGCTCGTGAAGTGACGAGGAGCACCGACGCCCGGTGTCACAGAAGTCGGGAGGCCGGTGTCTGGTGGGCGACGCGGTCGAGTTCGGCGAGACTGGAGGACGCATGGATGCGGGAGGCGGAATCGTGGGTGAGGACGGCCGGGGGGACGGTGCGGTCGACGCGTTCGTCAACCACCGCAACCTCCTCTTCACCGTCGCGTACGAGATGCTCGGTTCGGCTGCCGACGCGGAGGACGTCCTCCAGGAGACCTGGCTGCGGTGGGCGGACGCGGACCTCACGACGGTGCGGGACCAGCGCGCGTACCTGGTCCGGATCACCACCCGACTGTCGCTCAACCGGCTGCGTGCGGTCGGCCGGCGCAGGGAGTCCTACGTCGGCTCCTGGCTACCCGAGCCGCTGTTGACAGCGCCCGACGTCGCCGACGACGTCGAACTCGCCGAGAGCGTCTCGATGGCGATGCTGCTGGTGCTGGAGACGCTGGCGCCGACCGAGCGGGCGGTGTTCGTCCTCCGTGAGGTCTTCGACATTGGATACGACGAGATCGCCGGGGCGGTCGACAAGAGTTCGGCAGCGGTCCGTCAGATCGCCCACCGTGCGCGGGCGCATGTCGCCGCGCGCCGGCCGCGCGGGATGGTCTCCCCGGCGGACACCCGGCGGGCGTTGGACGCGTTCCGGCTGGCGGTCGAGACCGGCGACGTGCAGGGCCTGCTCGACGTCCTCGCGCCGGATGTCGTGCTCCTCGGCGATGGCGGCGGCATCAAGCAGGCCGTGCTGCGGCCTGTCGCGGGGGCCGACAAGGTGGCCCGCCTACTGTGCAGCACACACGCCAGGGTCGCGACCATGTCGCTGCACCCAGCCCAGGTCAACGGACACCCGGCGCTGGTTCTGCGGCTCGACGGCGCGGTCGACACGGTCCTCGCGCTGCGTATCGACGACGGTCTGATCAGCGGGGTCTACGCCGTGCGGAACCCCGAGAAGTTGTCGCACATGCGAAGCGAAGCGGCCCTGCGCCGCTGATCGACCGCTGGGTTCCGCTGACTCTCGCCTTGACGCAGCTCCTAGTACGGGGGCGTGGGCGTCTCCGGCGACCGGTGGCGGGAGCGTCGCGCGTCCGCCGCGGCGACGCCGAGCAGCACCACGGCGGCGACCGCGCCGGCGCTGAGCGGCTGGAGGTGCAGTGCTGCCGGGATCAGCAGGCCGAAGGCCACCAGGCCGGCCAGCCGGGACCGGGAGACCCGACCGAAGACCTGGTATTCGAGCGCCGATCGTCCGGCGAGGAAGAGCACCGGGCCGCCGAAGATGGCGATGAGCCAGGTCGCCGGGAGGTGCCCGAGCGGCTCGGCGATGAACAGCTCGAAGCCGACGCCGGTGAGCACGATCCCCGCGATCATGACCATGTGGGCGAACGCCATGTCGGTAGCGAGTCGGGCGGGGTTGCGGGAACGGTCGACGGCGGTGCCCAGCATCCCTCCCGCCACGTGGAAGTAGATCCGCCAGAGCAGGACGGTGCTCGCCAGTGCCAGGACGAACCCACAGGTCTGGTCGGTGTGGAACTCGCTGCCGCTGAAGGCGAGGCCGATGACGAAGATCGCCTCGCCGAGAGCGATGAGGAGGAACTGTTGGTACCGCTCGGCCAGATGCTCGGCCGCGATCATCTGGACGCCGAGCCGGTGCGCGCCGAGTCGGGGGGTCGGCCAGCCGAGGAACAGCCCGGTGTAGTCGGTCAGTATGGCGAGGGTCCAGAGTGCCCCGCGAAGAGTGCCGTCGTTGACCAGCCCGCCGACGACCCAGAGCGGTGCGCTCAGGCCGAACCAGAACAGGACCCGGATGGACTGTTGGGGGTCCGGCCGGCCGTGCCCGGCGACGTGGAAGAACACCACTCGGCCGATCTGGAGGGTCACCAGGGTGATGGCGAAAAGGGAGGCCCGTGCGCCGAAGCCGTGCGGCACGGCGACGGCCATCGTCATGGCGCCGACCAACGTCATGATGATGACGGTCTGGACAATCGGGGCGTCCGGGTCCAGCCAACTTGTCGACCAGACCGTCACCGACCAGACCGCCCACAGCGCCAGGAACAGCAGCAGAGCCTGGCCGAGGCCCGCGTACACGCCGCGTTGGCCGTCGGTGAAGTCAGCGATCAGCCGCGCGGAGATCCGGGTGAGGGCGAAGACGAAGACCAGGTCGAGGAAGAGCTCCAGGAAGGTGGCCCGCTGGCGAGTGACTTCGCTGCGCAACAGTCTGTCGGGGGTGTTCCTCATCGGCTCGTCACGCGCCGGTGCCGCCGAACGATCACGGGCCCCTCCCGTCGCGGTGATCTCCTCGCCTAACGAGCCAGGGGGCGGCTGTGGCACGTGGAGCGAGGCAGCCGGCCCACCACATGAGTCACCAATCCGTCACCCGGCCGCTACGGCAGGTGTACGCCTCTACGCTCGTGGGCGTGCCCGGACCTGCCGAGAAGGCCACTGAACAGGACCGGCGTGACCTCATCGTCACTGTCGCGCGAGAGTTGGCCGAGACGGAGGGCTGGGCGGGTGTGACCACCCGACGGCTCGCCGAACGCACCGAGATCGACATGGGCGACATCTATCGGCACTTCGCCGACCTGGAGGCGCTGATCGCCGCCGTCGCGGTGTGCGCCTTCGCCGATCTGGCCGCCGACCTCGCCGAGGCGCACGCGGAGACCGCCGGGGGCCCCGAGGGGGTCTGGCCGGCGGTCGCGACCGCGTACCTCGACTTCGCGTACACGAATCCTGAGGTCTATGACGCGATGCTCGCGCTGACCCCTGACCTGGCCCTCGGCGTGGATGGTGTGCCGGCCGCGCCGCGGGCGGTCTTCGCCGAGCTGCGGGCGGCCCTGACCCCGCTGGCCGAGGGGCGGGACCCGGACACCCTGGCCGAGGTGGGTTGGAGCCTGCTGCACGGCGTGGTGATGCTCACCCGTGGTGGCCGGCTGCGACCCGAGGGGCAGGAGGACCGCGAAGCGTTGATCGCGCAACGGTTGCTGCGGTGGCCCTGACCAGGCCGCCGCCGACGCCCCCGGTCGTGGTCAGTTGATGGGCTGGCGGTCGGCCGGGCCCTTGTCGGTGAACCGGAACGTGGTGTTCAGCTTGGCGTTGCCCAACTCCTTGAGGACGAGGCCGTTGCCGGGGAGGTGCTGCAGGAATCGGGTCTCGCTGCCGATCGCGTACGTGCCGTCGCCCTTGGCGATGATGGTGAACCGCTGGATCGGGTCGTCCTGGTCGCAGACGACGGCCCCGATGGTCAGCTCGGGCTCGATATCCAGGCCGTTCACCTGCCAGCAGGACGGGTCGTCATTGGCGGGGTGGTCGTCCCTGGTGCCGAAGGCCCGGATCACGTATCGGTCGCCGCCGATCGGTGTCGGCACGAACAGGATGCGACCGCCCGTGTCGCCGCCCTCCTCGAGCCGTCCGCTGATCTCCAACGGCTGCCCCGAACCCCGGACCCGGGTGATCGTGACCTCGCGCTTGCCGGACAGCAGTGGGTCGGTCACCGCTGCCGATGACGTGGTTGGCGCCGCTGCCGTCGGCGTCGGCGCGCCGGTCACGGTGCCCGACGGCGTCGGCGTGCCCGCCGCGGTGTCCGGCGCCTTGTCCGCACCGCCCTGGCAGGCCATCAGCGCGCTGGTGCAGGCCAGCATCGCCGCGCCGGTGACCCACTTCATGGTGACCATGCCGTACTCCTCAAGAGCCGTCCCGAACCTGGCGGGAATCATCATGGATGTCGCCTCCGCTTGACGACGGCCGCTCTGGAGCGGTTCACGAAAATCCGGAAGATCTCACATCGATCTCCCACCTATCCTGTCTCTCGGCCTTGGAGGCGGTGGCACGGGGAGGGCATGGCATGACGGTTGGCGTGGCGGCGCGACGACAGGCGCAGGTGTTGATCTTCGATGCGGACGACACGTTGTGGGAGAACAACGTCGTCTTCGAGCGGGTGATCGACGACTTCCTGGGCTGGCTGGACCACCCCACCCTGGACCGGAACGCGCTGCGGGCCGTCCTCGACGACATCGAGCGGGCCAACGCGGTGGCGCACGGGTACGGCAGCAAGGTCTTCCTGCGCAGCCTGGCGGAGTGCCTGGAGCGGCTGCGCGAGCGGCCGGCCACCGACTCCGAGCGTCAGGAGATCGGCCGGTTGGCGGTTGCCCTCGTCGAGCACCAGGTGGAGCTGATGCCCGGGGTGGCCGACGCGCTCGACGAGCTGGCCGGCCGGCACGAGTTGCTGCTGCTCACCAAGGGCGACCGGGAGGAGCAGCAGCGCAAGCTGGACGCCTGCGGTCTCCTGCACCACTTCGGGGCCGCGCACATCGTCGCCGAGAAGAACGTCGACACGTACCGGTGGCTCACTCGGGAGCACGACTTCGCTCCGGACGGCGCCTGGATGATCGGCAACTCCCCGAAGTCGGACATCCTGCCGGCGCGGGCCGCTGGGTTGAACGCGGTGTTCATTCCGAACGCGAACACCTGGGTGCTGGAGGACGACGAGTTGGACCCGACAGACGGCGGGGTACTGCGGCTCGCCGCGTTCCGGGACCTGCTGCGCCACTTCTGACCGTACCGAAGGCAAACAGCGTCGGCGATCATGGTCGCGTTACGCCAACCTGCCCGATTTTCAGCGTGGGATCAGTCCTGCCGCCGTTCGTCCGCCGCGGCTTGTCCGGCCGGTAGGAGCGCGCCTAACCTGGTCCGGCGCTCACGGCCCCTCGGGGTGTGTCGGGGCGCGTCGGCGTTCGGCGGGTGAGCACCGTGGAGCTGAGTGCGAAGTGGCTGGCTCACCCCGTTCTCGCGCGTGGCGTCGTGCCACGCCCGCGCGGCGGGGTGCCGGAGCTGTCCGCTTCCCTGCCGGACGGCCGAGGGTCAGGGCCGGGTAGTTGCGGACCCGGTCCTGACCCGGCCCGCGAATCGTTCGACGGCTGCGAGCGGGGCAGACCGCACGCGGTTCGACTGTCAGGATGGCGGCATGAAGCGCAGATCTCTCCTGCTCGGCGCGGCGGCCGGTCTGGTCACCCCGGCCGTGCTCACCCCGCCCGCGCCCGCGCTCGCGGCGGACCGGCCCCTGCGGCCGGGCTGGGGCACGGCCTCGGCGAAGCGACCCTTGCCGAAGTGGCAGCCCCGGGCCCGCGCCAGCGCGTTGACCACGCTGCCGGCGGAGACGAAGCAGGTGATCATCGTCGGCGCGAGCAGCTACACCACCACCTACGCCACGCTGGAGGCGTTCGTGCGGGTCCGGAGCAACTGGTGGCCGGCGTCGGCGTCGTTGCCCGCCCGGATCGGCTCGAAGGGCTTCAGCGACAACCACGTGGAGGGTGTGCCGACCACGCCGACCGGCGTCTACTCGATCGGCCCCACCATGTACGGCATCGCCGCCAACCCGGGCCTGCGATTCCCCTACCACCGGCTGGTCAGCGGGGACTGGTGGAACGAGAACCCATCGTCTCCGCTCTACAACACCTTCCAGCAGAGTGCGACCAACCCGGGCGGGGCCAGCGAGGCACTGTGGAAGGAGGTCCCCGCGTACACGCACTTCGCGGTGATCACCTACAACATGCCGCCGAACGTGCCGAAGCCGGTGCCGAACGCGGGCAGCGGGATCTTCCTGCACCAGTTCAGCACCAGCGCCGGCAACGCCACGGCTGGTTGCGTCTCCCTCGCCCACGATCACCTGGTCGACGTGCTCAACTGGCTGGACCCGGCGCTGTCACCCCGCATCGTGCTCAGCCCGTACGCCCAGCTCAGCCGATACTGAGAGCCGCCCCGGCTCAGCCGGCCTCGCGTCGAACGATCGCCACCGCGACCCGGCAGAACTCGTCCATGTCCGGGTTGAACCCGGCAGCGATGTCGGGGTGCAACCCGGAGCGGGTCTCCTCCAACAGTCGCTGGCAGACCTGCTCGACCGGTTCGCCGGCGTAGCCGGAGCGGACCCGATCGGTGGCCGCCTGAAGCGCCGAGGTCAGCTGCTCCTCCAGCGGGCCGCGCAGCTTCTGCTGCACAGGATCGAGCCCGCGGGGGTCGAGCGTGACATGTGGCTCCGACATCGGTGCTCCCTTCGTCGGCGTCCGCGATACCCCACCGCGGACGTCGGTCAAACCCCGGTCGGTACGGCGGCGACCCGCACCTGGTACGAGAATTCCTCCGCCGGCTCCTCGTGGTACGACAGCCGGCGGATCTGCCGGTCGTCGTCGTAGAGGGCGACGTCCACCAGCACGCCGAGGTGGGCGAGGCCGATGTTCGACACCCGCTTCTTGTCCTGCAACACCGCGCAGACGCCGCCGAGAAGGGTGCTGGCGTCGGACGTACGGTGCCCGGGCGGGCAACGCAACACCAGGTCCACCTCGATCGGCCCGGGCAACGGCGTCCAGCCGGTGCGCTGGGCCGCGGCGAGGGCGGCCTGGAGCAGGGTGCGGACCCTCGTCGCCTGCCGGTGCCCGGCGGCGAAGATGGACAACGCTTCGGTCTTGACCGGTGGCAGGCCGCTCACCTCGAACGTCAGGGCGAGAGCGCGGGTGTCCTGCACGACGGCACCTCCTCGTTGGGACGATCCTGCCGAACCGGGGGAGTGGCGGTGGGACGTTCCCGCGATTACCAACCGATCGGGCAGGCATGGGCCGGCCGGAGGCGTGTCGACGGCGGCGGCGAACGCGCCGGCTACGGCGCTAGGAAAACGCTAGCCGACGACGCCCGCGCTCGGTAGTCGGTCGTTCACCCGGTGGGGCGTGGGGCGAAGGCGCAGAACTCGTTGCCCTCGGGGTCAGCCAGCACCCACCACCAGTGCGTCTCGTCGAGAGGCTCGCTCAGCAGCGTCGCGCCCGCCGCGATCAGTGCCATCGGCTCCGGGTCGACCAGGTCGACGTCCCAGTGCAGCCGGTTCTTGACCACCTTGGGCTCGGACACCCCGACGAACACCCAGTAGTCCCACGGGAACCCGGACGCGCCGACCACCGACGAGGTGCTCGACTCGTGCTCGACGGTGCCGCCGACCATCCCGGCCCACCAGGTCGCCTGCGACGCCGGGTCGGTCGAGGCCACCACCAGCTCGAACGGGCCCGGTCGGGTGCCCTCTCGGGCCGGGAACGCGCAGAACTCGTTGCCCTCCGGGTCGTCGAGCACCCACCAGGTCGCCTCGCCGCCCGGTTCGCGGACCAGCCGGGCGCCGTCCGCGAGCAACGCCGCCGGGTCCGCGCCGGCCAACCGCAGATCCAGGTGTACGCGGGTCGTGCCGACCCGTGGCTCGGGCACCTTGTTCACCCAGATGGACTCGGCGTTCGAGCGCGCCGAGCGCGGGTCCACCCGGGTGTCGTCGTCACCGGCATCGGCCACGTCGCCGTCGAGTATCCGGGCCCAGAAGGCACCCAGCGCGAGCGGGTCGGTGGCGTCCAGGCAGAGGTCCTTGAAGCGCGCGATCATCGTCCCAGCATGCCTGGTCCGGGCGAACGTGTCCGGGCAGAAGGTCCTTCGCCGACCTTCCGTTGCGCAACTCAACGACGGCTGGGCGCAGAGCAGGCCCCTGTTCCTACCTCTGATCGTGATGGGCATCCTGATCGGACTTGTCGTCGGATGGCTGTTCGCAGCGGCACTCGCCTACCGGATCGTGGAGGCGTCGGCCGAACGGCGACGCGCCTCCGCCGGGCTCTGGGCCGTCGCTCTGATCGCGCTCGCTCTGCCGGCAGTAGCCCTGTACGGCAACGTGTTGCGGACATTCCGAGATCACGGCGACGTCGGTCCGGTCTTCACCGTGCACAGCGCATTCACACCCGGCCCCTACTACCCGTTGGGGCCGGCCTGGCAGATTCTCGCCCTGGCCATCGCCGGTGCCGTGCTCGCGGGTGCCGCGACCCGGCTCGCCCGTCCGGGCACCCAGCCGGAAACGCAGGAAGCAGCGATAGCAAGCTGAGGCTCAGGCCGCTGCTGTCCGATGGCCGGGGCGGTAGTTCGTCATCGAACTGACTGCCGGCGGTCGCGGGACCTTTCCGGGTAGATCTTGGACAGTTTCCGTTCTGTTATAACGGAAACTGTCCAAGATCTCAGAGTGCCCTAGGTCGAGGGGTCTTCTCCGAGCTTCGTGTTCAGTGCTGCTTGGCGTACGCGACGAACGCTTTCCAGGCCGTCGGGTCGACGTGCAGGGTGCCGCCGTCGCGGTCCTTGGTGTCGCGCACCAGCACCACGCTCGGCAGGTTGTCGGCGACCTCGATGCAAGCTCCGCCGTTGCCGCCGGACCGGGTCGACTTTCGCCACTGTGGGGTCAGCATGCCCATGACTTCGCCACTTCCTTGATCAGCTCGGTTGACTGCCGGCGGGGGAGCGCCTCGTTCCGCACGATCTCCCACGTCTTCGCCAGCTTAGCGACGTCGGCCGGTGCATCGACGATCTGCGCGGTGAGCTGGTTGTCGGCATAGGTCACGCGTTCACCGTCCGGCATCTCGGCGATGATGAACTGACCGCCCATCCCCAGGTACATCCCAGCATCCGTTGGGACGATGTGCACCTGGATATGCTCCGCCGTCGCCAACTGGACCAGGTGCTCGCACTGCTCGACCATGAGGCCCGGCTGGTCGAGCACCGGCCGGCGCAGCACCGCCTCGTCCAGCACGGCGATGAGCTGCGGCGGGCGTGGGCGGTGCAGGATCGCCTGCCGCTCCAGCCGGGAGGCGACGATCCGGTCCACGTCCTCGACGTCGAACCGTCCACCGGCCAACGTCGCGCGGGCGTACCGCTCGGTCTGGAGCAGGCCCGGCACGTACGCCAACTCGAACCAGCGCAGCGTGGTCGCCTCCCGTTCGAACTCGATCCACTCGCGCAGCCAGGCCGGCTCGGCGTCGAGCCGGGCCAACCCGTCCAGCATGCGGAGGAAGCGTCCGCCGGTCTGGTGGTGCGTGTCGACAGCCCTCATGTACTCCTTCGTGGGCGGTCGCCCGCCGGTCTCCACAGAGCTGACGTGCGAACCCGAATAGCCGATGCCCCGGCCGAAGTCGTCCTGACTGAGCCCGGACCCCGTCCGGAACAGACGCAGTTCCTCCAGCACGTAGTCGGTGACGGTCCCCATCGATTCCCCAACCTTCGCTCAGTCTGGCTCGGCGTGTCCGTCATGGGTGCTCACCTGGACCGCTGAGCTGCACAGATGGCGCGAGCACGTATCGACGGTAGTCGCCTCATCACCAGACTGTCACCAGTGGCGGGTCCGCTGGTGGCCGGAATGGCGGCGGTGGGCCCTGCCCTCCGGGGTCGCTCCCGTTTCCCCCTTGCGGGAGCGGCCCCGTCCCCGTCCCCGAGGAGGTCGATGTGCTCACCCCGACAGGCCAGCAGCCCTCGACGTGGTGGCGGTGATGGTGGTTCGGCCGCCCGTCCCGCATGTCGCCATGCGCCCGCTGTGGCGGTGCCGCAACTGTGGCGCCGAGTGGCCCTGCCAACCGGCCAAGCTCGCCCTGCTGACGGAGTACCGGACCAGCCGGACCGCGCTGCTGATCTACCTCGGCACTGTGATGCACGAGGCGACGAACCAGCTCACCCAACTCCACCCGGATCATCCGCCGACCGGGATGACCGAGCGCTTCCTCTCCTGGGCCAGGGCCCGGGGTTGACGCTCGGGCAGCCGTCGTTCATCCCGGAAAGGGGATCAGTGGCACCCCGTCGGAGTATCCGGGCCCCTCACTGGTCAGCACCGCGGCGTCGTGGGTCAGGCCCGCCACGGCGGCTGCGGCCAGGTCGAAACGGCGGGTCCTGCGCTGCCAGAAGGTCAGCTCCGGTAGATCCTCCGCCTGCTCGGGCAGAAGCGCGCAGGAAGTCAAGGCCAGCAGCTTGTGCAGCAGGGCCAGGTCCTTGCCGGTCGCCATGGTCAACGCTTCGGTCGCTGCCACCACCGGCACCCCGAACCGCACCCCGTCCTCAATCACCTCGTGGACGGGCTCGCCCACGTGCACCGTCCGGAGGACGGCGTATCCCAGCAGGGCCGACCGGTCCAGGATGAGCCGAACTGGTGGTGTTGTCTCCGAGGTCATGCGGCGTCGGCGCGGGGCGCGGTGTCGTCACCGTTCATCTCGGCCTCCATGGCGGCGCGGATCTTGGCGCGCTCCGCCTCGAACCGCTCCGCAGGCCACTCAGCCTCCACGCCCAGGCGGCGGGCCCGAGCCTCGGCCACACCCTGCTCAGTGATGTGAATGCCGGCGGCGAGCAACAACTCCTTGTGCTGCTCCACCCGCTTGCGCCGACGCACCGACTCGGTGACGTAGGCACTGGCCATGCGGTTGCCCTGGCTCTCCAGGATCTGACTCACGTCTGGGGGGACGGAGATCGTGAAGCGGCGCTGGGGCTCTGTCATACGCGCAGCTTACACCTGTCATACTCCGGCCTGGCGCTGCTCGTACCGTCAGGCGGGTTTGACTCTGGTGGCGTCCGGGTGCGGGCTGTCGGCGGCGGTCCGGCCCTCGCGCAGTGACAAGCGACGCGCCAGCACCGTGGCGCCCGCGAGCGCGGCCAGGACCATGGCGATCTCCGTGACCACCACCGGTGGTGCCGCGCTGTAGTCGGTGGTCCAGGCGAAGGTGACGGTGATCGGCGTGATGACGATGCCGGCCACCGGCAGGAGGACGCTCATCAACTGAGCCGTCCGCCGGATCCTGGGCAGGTCGCGGAGCCGGGTCCGCACCGCGATGACCGCTCCCGTGACGACCACGGCGGCCGGTATGCCGTAGTAGACGGCGACGGCGAGCTGGACCGGTACGTCGATCGAGCGGGGGATGTCGACCATGCGGACGAAGACCGGGTAGGCCGCCATCAGGAGGCCGTAGCCGAGCACGACACCGAGCACCGCGCCGATCAGCGCGGTGCCGAGAATGCGGCCGTAGTCGCCACGCACCCGTTGGACGCCAGCCTCGTCGGCGAGCCGCCGCGCGAAGCCGGCCACGTCACCGCCGATCAACTGTGCGGGATCGCCCCCGTCGGCAGCCGCTGCCCGCAGGTCGAGGCGCAGGTCCGCGGCGAGTGCCGCCCGATCGGCCGAGCCGACTCCGTCCCCGCGCCACGCCTGGTCGGCTTCGCCCAGAAGGCGGTCGATGGTGTCCATGGGTCAACTCCTCGTGGGGGTGTGGTCGAGCGGGCGGAGAACGGCGTCGACGGTGTCGGTGAAGCGGTTCCACTGGTTGTGCCAGGCATCCAGGTGGATCCGACCGGACCCGGTCAGCGCGTAGACCTTTCGGGGTGGGCCGGTTGGGCTCACCTGCTGTTCGTGAGCGACAAGGCCAAGTCGGCGCATGCGAGTCAGCAGGGGATAGATGGTGCCGTAGCTGATGGCGCCGAAGCCGGCCGTCTCCATTCGCCGAACCAGCTCGTAGCCGTGCGCTGGCTCGCGTGCCAGCAGCGCCAGCAGGCACATGTCCAGCGCGCCCCGCAGGAGTTGGGTCTGCCGGTCGTTGTCGTCGATGGACTGGCTCTCCGCCGCTACCATGCGACACATACTACCTTGCTATTCGGCGTCACGATATACCGGCGTCGACTTCCGCTGTGACAGCCAGGTTTCGCGACTTCACGGGTGGGGCAGAGTAGCCGCTACAGAGCATCCGGGCCGGAGTTTCCGCAGCTTGCCGACTCGGAACCGGCTCGCCGTGCGCCGGGGCACGGATGCCCTCCCCGGTCTTTCGCCGAGGAGAGGGGGAGGGCGATGACGGACCCCGAAACGGCTCGACACCGACGCCGGCCAGTTGTTCGGCTGGGCGCGGCGGCTGCCGCGCTGGCACTCGTGGCACCGCTGGCCGCGTGCGGCGCGGACGACGCTGGTGGCCCACCGACGATCAACCTGTACTACCCGCCCGAGCAGAACCTGCAGAAGGTCGTCGACGACTGCAACGCGCAGGCCCAGGGACGGTACGAGATCGCCTACCGGGTGCTGCCCCGGCAGGCCGACGACCAGCGGGTGCAGATGGTGCGCCGGCTGGCCGCCGAGGACAGCGGGATGGATCTGCTCGGGCTGGACGTCACCTGGACCCAGGAGTTCGCCAGCGCCGACTGGATCCGCGAGTGGACCGGTCAGGACAAGGCCGAGGTCGAGCAGGGCACCCTCGCCGGGCCGTTGGACACCGCCCGGTACGAGGACAAGTTGTACGCGGCGCCGAAGAACACAAACGTCCAGTTGCTCTGGTACCGCAAGGACCTGGTGCCGCAGCCGCCGACCACCTGGGACCAGATGATCAGCGCGGCCCAGCAGCTCAAGGACCAGGGCAAGCCGTACCAGGTGCTCACCATGGGCGCGCAGTACGAGGGTCTGGTCGTCCTCTACAACACCCTGGCCGAGAGCGCCGGCGGGAAGATCCTCAACGACGACGGTACGAAGGCCGTGATGGACGAGGGCACGGTCCGGGCGTTGGAGCAACTGAAGACGTTCGCCACGTCGGGCGTGACCTCGCCGTCGTTCAGCAACGCCACCGAGGACCCGGTTCGGCTGGAGTTCCAGTCCGGCGCGGGCGCGTTCCAGGTGAACTGGCCGTTCGTCTACCCGGCTCTTCAGGAGGCGAACCCGGAGCTGGCCAAGCAGGTCGGCTGGGCTCGGATTCCGGGCATCGACGAGGGCACCCCCAGCAAGGTCACCATCGGTGGGGTCAACCTGGCGGTCAGCTCCTACTCCAAGCACCCGGAGCAGTCCTTCGAAGCGGCCCGGTGCATCCGCAGCGCCGAGCACCAGAAGTTCTCCGCCATCAACGACGGTGTGCCGCCGACCATCGAAGCGGTCTTCGACGACCCGGAGATGACCGAGGCGTACCCGATGAAGGACACCATCCTGGAGGAGCTGAAGGAACCGGCGACGCGTCCGCTGACCCCCGCCTACCAGAGCATCTCCACAGTGATGTCGGCGATCCTGTCGCCGCCGTCCGGCATCCGCCCGCAGCAGACCGCCGACGAGCTGCGCGACGCCATCGCCGACGCCCTCCAATCCAAGGGGGTCCTGCCGTGAGCATCAACGCCACGCCGACCGGCGCCGACGTCGCCGCAGAAGAGACCCGCCGGCCCGCCGCCGTACCGAAGCAACGCGGTGGCCGTCGCAAGCCCCCGTTGAGCGAGAACAAGAAGGCCGAACGCCGGCTCGGTCTGCTGCTCTGCGCGCCGGCCGCGCTGGTCATGATCGCGGTGACCGCGTACCCGATCATCTACTCGGTCTGGCTGTCGTTGCAGCGCTTCGACCTGCGTTTCCCCGACCAGCGTGAGTTCATCGGGCTGGAGAACTACGTCACTGTGCTCACCAACGAGTTCTGGTGGACCGCGTTCGGGGTGACCACGCTGATCACGGTGGTCACCGTGGCCATCGAGCTGGTGCTCGGCATGGGCCTGGCGATCATCATGCACCGCACCCTGGTCGGGCGCGGCCTGGTTCGGACCTCGGCGCTGATCCCGTACGGGATCGTCACAGTGGTCGCCGCGTTCTCCTGGCGGTACGCCTGGACGCCCGGCACCGGCTACCTGGCCGACCTGTTCAGCGACGGCGCGCCGCTCACCGAACGGGCCAGCTCCCTGGCGATCATCATGCTGGCGGAGATCTGGAAGACCACCCCGTTCATGGCGCTGCTGCTGATGGCCGGCCTGGCGCTGGTCCCCGAGGACCTGCTCAAGGCGGCCTCCACCGACGGCGCGACCGCCTGGCAGAAGTTCACCAAGGTGATGCTGCCGGTGATGAAGCCGGCGATCCTTGTCGCGTTGCTGTTCCGCACCCTGGACGCGTTCCGGGTCTTCGACAACATTTTCGTGCTGACCGCCGGAGGCAACGAGACGTCGTCGGTGTCGATGCTCGCCTACAACAACCTGATCCGGGGCCTCAACCTCGGCATCGGTTCGACGATGTCGGTGCTGATCTTCATCACCGTGGCGATCATCGCCTTCGTCTTCGTGAAGCTGTTCGGCACCGCTGCTCCGGGCAGCGACGACGGAGAGAGGCGCTGACATGGCTGTCGAAACCACTACCAGGGCAAAGCTGCGCTGGGGTCTGCTCGACGTCCTCGTGGTCGTCTTCGCGCTGGTCCCGGTGCTGTGGATCGCGTCGCTGTCGTTCAAGACGCCGGCCACCCTCACCGACGGGAACTTCATCCCCCGCGAATGGACGCTGGACAACTACCGGACCATCTTCGACACCGACCAGTTCGTCCGGGCGCTGGTCAACTCGATCGGCGTCGCGCTGATCGCCACGCTGATCGCTGTGGTGCTCGGCGCGATGGCCGCGTACGCGATCAGCCGGCTGGACTTCCCCGGTAAGAAGCTGCTGGTCGGCGTCTCCCTGCTGATCGCGATGTTCCCGCAGGTGTCACTGGTGTCGCCGCTGTTCGAGATCGAGCGTCAGCTCAAGATCTTCGACACCTGGCTGGGGCTGATCCTGCCGTACATCACCTTCGCGCTGCCGCTGGCGATCTACACGCTGTCGGCGTTCTTCAAGCAGATCCCGTGGGATCTGGAGAAGGCAGCGAAGATGGACGGCGCCACCCAGGCCCAGGCGTTCCGGCGGGTGATCGCGCCACTGGCCGCGCCCGGGCTGTTCACCACCGCGATCCTGGTCTTCATCTTCTGCTGGAACGACTTCCTGTTCGCCATCTCGCTGACCTCGACCGAGCGGTCCCGCACGGTGCCGGCCGCGTTGTCGTTCTTCACCGGCGCGTCGCAGTTCGAGGACCCCACCGGGGCGATCTGCGCCGCCGCCGTGGTGATCACCGTTCCGATCATCCTGTTCGTTCTCTTCTTCCAGCGTCGCATCGTGTCCGGTCTGACCTCCGGCGCGGTCAAGGGATAGGTGGGTAGTCATGGCTGACATCGTGCTGGACAAGGTGAGCAAGAGCTTCCCGGACGGGACCGTCGCCGTGCAGGACGTCGACCTGGAGATCGCCGACGGCGAGTTCGTGATCCTGGTCGGGCCCTCGGGCTGCGGAAAGTCCACCACCCTCAACATGATCGCCGGGCTGGAGGACATCAGCTCCGGTGAGCTACGCATCGCCGGGCAGCGGGTCAACGACAAGGCCCCCCGGGACCGGGACATCGCCATGGTGTTCCAGTCGTACGCGCTGTACCCGAACATGACAGTGCGGGAGAACATGGCGTTCCCGCTGCGGCTGGCGAAGCTCGACAAGGAGACCATCGACCGCAAGGTCGACGAGGCGGCGAAGGTGCTGGAGCTGACCTCGCTGCTGGACCGCAAGCCGGCCAACCTCTCCGGTGGCCAGCGTCAGCGGGTGGCGATGGGCCGGGCGATCGTCCGCCAGCCGAAGGCTTTCCTGATGGACGAGCCGCTGTCCAACCTCGACGCCAAGCTGCGGGTGCAGATGCGCACAGTGGTGTCCCGCCTGCAGAAGCAGCTCGGCACCACCACCGTCTACGTCACCCACGACCAGACCGAGGCGATGACCCTCGGCGACCGTGTGGTGATCATGCGCGGGGGTGCGGTGCAGCAGGTCGGGCCGCCACAGGAGCTGTACGACCACCCGAAGAACCTCTTCGTGGCCGGCTTCATCGGCTCTCCGTCGATGAACTTTCTGCACGCCGCAGTGCAGGACGGCGAGCTGCACACCGCCCTGGGCACGGTGCCGATCGGTGACCGGGTCCGCCGGGAGTTGGAGGCGGCCGACGCGCCCCGCGAGCTGATCCTCGGCATCCGACCCGAGCACTTCGAGGACGCCGAACTGGTCGACGACGACACCCGTCGGCGGGGCATGGAGTTCGAGGCGCCGGTGGACATCGTCGAGTCGATGGGCTCGGACAAGTACGTCTACTTCACCGTCGAGGGGGAGAAGGCCAGCGCCGCCGAGTTGGAGGAGTTGGCCGCCGACGCGGGTGCCGCCGACTTCGCCGGCGCCGGCGGCAACCTGGTGACCCGGTTGTCCGCCGAGTCCCCGGTAGCCGAGGGGCAGACGCGCCGAGTCTGGTTCAACCTGGAGAAGATCCACCTGTTCGACCCGGCCAACGGCCGCAACCTGACCCTGCACGAGGGTCGGGCCGCCGGCGCGCTCGCCGACTGACGCCCCATTTTCGCGCCGATCTTGCACTTTCGGTTGTCGGCATGAGATGGATTGCCCCTTCTGTCGGGACAGAAAGTGCAAGATCGGCGCGGCGAGGGCGCGCGGGGCGCCGTGTCCTGCGGCGTGTGGGCTGGCGTGGCAGGGTGGTCGCAGGTTTCGTCGTGGAGCGGGGGCGGGATGAATCGACGATTGGCCGCGCTGGCAAACGCGCACGGTGTTTCCACCTGGTACGAGGATTGGCGGCACCGCCGCGTCGCCGTCGCGCCGGAGACCGTGGTGGGTGTGCTGGGGCTGCTCGGCGTGGACGCCACCAGCCCGTCGGCGATCGCCGACGCACTCGCCGCGGCCCGTGCGGTCGACCGGAGCGCCCTGCCGGAGACGGTCGTGCTCACCCACGGTCGCGGCCGGGCGCTGCCCGGCCCGGGGGTGGTGACCCTGGAGGACGGTGGCCGCCGCGCGGTCGACGGTGAGCTGCCGGCCGACCTGCCGCTGGGTTGGCACCGGCTGGCCTGCGCCGACCGCGAGGTGACACTGGTGGTGGTGCCGCGCCGGCTGCCGGTGCCGCCGTCGAGCTGGGGGTGGATGCTCCAGCTCTACGCGCTCACCTCGGAGCGATCCTGGGGCATGGGCGACATCGGTGACCTCGCCGAGTTCACCGGGTGGGCCGGTGCCACCGGGGCGGGGCTGGTGCTGCTCAACCCACTGCACGCGGTCGGGCCGGCGCACCCGGTGGCCACCTCACCGTATTCGCCGGCCAGTCGACGCTTCGTCAATCCGCTGTACCTGCGGGTCAGCGACACCGCCGCGTACCGGGAGGCCGACGCGGCCACCCGGGCGGTGGTCGACGCGTTGCGTCCCGACCGGGGGCACCTGATCGACTACGACGAGGTGTGGGCGGCGAAGCGGCGCGCCCTGGAGTTGCTGCACCCGTACGCCCAGCCGGTGGATCTTGCCGCGGACCCGGCGCTGACCAGCTTCGCCACCTGGTGCGCGCTCGCCGAGCGGCACGGCAACGACTGGCGTGCCTGGCCGGCGGAGCTGCACCACCCCGACGCGCCGGCGGTCGCCGAGCAGCGTCGGCGTCTCGCCGACCGGGTCGCCTTCCACGCCTGGCTGCAACATCTCTGCGACGAGCAGCTCGACGCCGTCACGGCGGCGGCCCGCTCGGCGGGGATGCCGGTCGGTGTCGTGCACGACCTGGCCGTCGGCATCGACCCGGGCGGCGCGGACGGGTGGCAGCTCGCCGACGTGCTGGCCCAGGGTGTGCGGGTGGGCGCGCCGCCGGACGACTTCAACCAGCTCGGTCAGGACTGGGGGCTCGCCGCGTGGCGCCCGGACCGGCTCGCCGCCACCGGGTACGCCGCGTACCGGGACATGCTGCGCCGCGTCCTGCGGCACGCCGGTGGCCTGCGGGTCGACCACGTCGCCGGCCTGTGGCGACTGTGGTGGGTGCCTCCGGGCGGCGGTGCGGCCGAGGGCACCTACGTGCGCTACGACGCCGAGGCGATGCTCGGCATCCTCGCGTTGGAGGCGCACCGGGCCGGCGCGGTGGTCGTCGGTGAGGATCTCGGCACTGTCCAACCCGCGGTGACCCGAGGGTTGCGGGGGCGCAACATGCTCGGCTCGACAGTGCTGTGGTTCGCACGTGACGAGGCCGGTGACTTCGTCCCGCCGGCCCGGTGGCCGCGAAACGCCCTGGCCACCATCTCCACCCACGACCTGCCCACCGCGCCGGGCTTCCTGACCGGTGAGCACGTGCGGGTGCGTGACGAGTTGAAGCTGCTCGGCACCGACGTGGCGGTGGAGCGGGCCCGCGCCGCCGCCGACCGGGACCGGCTGCTCACGATGTTGGCTGCCGAGAACCTGCTGCCCGCGCCGACGCCCGGGTCTGAGCCTGCCGAACCGGCGAAGACGCCCGACGACGGTGAGGTGGTGGTGGCGATGCACGCCGCGCTCGCGGCCAGCCCGACCCGGCTGCTCGGCGTCTCCCTCTACGACGTGCTGGGGGAGGTGCGCCAACCCAACATGCCGGGCACCGTCGACGAGTATCCGAACTGGCGTCTGCCGCTGCCGGCCAGCGTGGCGCAGATCCGCGCTGACCCCCGGGTGGCCCGGATCGTCGACCTGCTCAGCGCCGCCCGCCCACGACCGGCCGACCCGGCGCCGCCGCAGCAGTGACACCGCCGGGTCAGGTCAGCCAGTCGAAGCGGGCCGGCAGCCCGAGGAAGTCGGCGTAGCACCCGAGCGCCTGCTCCACCCGGGCCCGCGTGGCGACGTCGAGGGTCGTGAGCGGCTGGATCGTCACTGTGACAGCGGTGCGGCCGACCTTGCGTTTCCACACGCCCACCACGCGCCCGGAGCGGACCACTGTGGCCTGGAAGATGCCGTTGTTGCCCGGCACGACGGCCGCCTGGTGGGCGGGGTCGAGCATCAACGTGCGGTCCCGGAAGCCGAGCAGGTACTCGTCGAAGCCGGGCAGCGCCAGCACGTCGTCCGGCGCGGTGCGTGGTGCGTCGGCCACCGTCGCGTCGACGTACATCGGAGTGCCCTCGACGCGTACCGTGCTCAGGGCGTCGTCGGCGGCGGCCAGGCCGCGTCGGGCGTCGGTCAGGGTGAGGCCGCTCCACCCGGCGAACTCGCGGTCGGTGACCGGGCCGTGCCCGCGAACGTAGCGGTGGGCGAGCACTGCCAGCGCCTCGTCCCGCTCCAGCCGGTGGGACGTGGGCGCCCACTCGTCGAGCAGGGCGAAGGTCTGCTCGGTGCCGACGTTCGGCGCCACGCAGGTCACGCCGCGAACGCTCGCATACCACAGCAGGTGGTAGCCACGCTGCCCGTCGGTGCCCAGGCCGGCCGCCCGCAGGGTGGTCAGGCACTGCGCGCGGGTGAGCCGACCGCCGCCGGCCAACGCGGCGCCGAGGACGTCCACCGCCCGATCCGCGTCGGCCTCGGTGAGCCCGAGCTGCGCCCGCCGGGTCGCCACGCCGGCCAGGGATCGTACGCCGGTCAGCTCCAGCATCCAGCGGGCGTCGGCGGGCGGGACGAGGTGCACTGTGCCCCGCATCGGCCAGGTGCGCAGCGCCTCACGCCGCTCCAACGCCGCCTGCACGTCGGCCACGCTGCGACCGGGTAACCGGGCGCCCAACGACCACAGCCCGCTGGCCAGGTCCTGTGCCTGCATCGCGCCGAACCACTCGACCACCTCGGCGACGGTGCCGGGTTGGGTGCTCGGGTGCGGGCGCAGCAGCAGGCTGGTCATCCGCAGCGCCAGCGCGTCGGCCGCGCTGAGATCGACAGGCATCCTGCGCTCCTTTTCGTGACCGGGCGGCCAGCCTAGGGCCGACCACCGACACTCCTGCTGGTGGGAGGCGTAACGGCGGTCGCCGTGGGAATGCGCCTCGCCGGAAGTGCGCGCCGCGCGTACGGAAGGGAATCTCATGACTGCCGCAAGCGAGCCGGCGCGGGGCGCCGGCGTAACGGCCGGGTCCCGCGGCCATCGGGGGGACGCCCGCGCGAAGACGAGCGCCGCGGCGACCTTCGCCCTGGTGTTCGGGGTGGCCGGTCTGTTCAGTGTGTTGACGGCGATCCTCGCCTGGCTGGGGTTGGTGCTCGGCATCATCGGGATCATCCTCGGCATCGTCGGCCTCAAGATGGCGCGCCGACCCGGGGTCACCGGTCGTGGCGTGTCGATCGGCGGCCTGGTGCTCAGCATCCTGGCGGTGCTGATCGGGCTCGGTCTGGCCGCGGGCATCACCACGTTCGTCAACAACGAGAACGCCGTGGACCGCCTGCAGACCCAGGTCGACAAGCTGCGCGACAAGATCGACTGACCGCGCGTGCCGGTCTGGGCCGGCCCGCCACCCGGCCCGGCCGACCACAGTAAGGTGGGCGGCGTGCTCCGCCAGGTCACCGCGATCCGTTACGTCACCCCGCTGCGCGAGGGTGGGTCGCTGCCGGGCGTGGTGGAGGCCGACGACCTGGGCACCTACGTGGCGAAGTTCCGAGGCGCAGGCCAGGGCCCCAAGGCGCTGATCGCCGAGGTGATCTGCGGTGAGTTGGCGCGCCGGCTGGGGTTACGGGTGCCGCCGCTGGTGGTCCTCGACATCGACCCGGTGATCGGGCGGGCCGAGCCCGACCAGGAGGTGCAGGAGCTGCTGCGCAACAGCGGCGGCGCCAACCTCGGAATGGACTTCCTGCCCGGGGCGCTGGGCTTCGACCCGGTGGCGCACCCCGTCGACCCGGCGCTGGCCTCCCGGGTGCTGTGGTTCGACGCGTACGTGGAGAACGTCGACCGGAGTTGGCGCAACCCGAACCTGCTCGTCTGGCACCGGGAGCTGTGGTTGATCGACCACGGCGCCTCGCTGTACTTCCACCACAACTGGCCGCGCGCCGAGGCCGCCGTGCACCGGGCCTACCGCGCGGAGGACCACGTGCTGGCGCCGTACGCGTCGCGGCTGGCCGAGGCCGACGCCGAGTTGGCACCCCAGGTCACCCCGGAGCTGCTCACCGAGGTGCTGGCCCTGGTGCCGGGGGAGTGGTTGACCGCCGCCGACTTCGAGACGGCCGACGCGGCGCGCGGCGCGTACCTGGATCACCTGTCCCGCCGCGTCGCCCGCACGGCCGACTGGCTGCCATCGGGGAGCGGGGCATGAGGAAACCCTTCGAGTACGCGTTGATCCGGCTCGTGCCCCGCATCGAGCGCGGTGAGCAGATCAACGTCGGGGTGTTGCTCTACTGCCAGCAGCGCGACTTCCTGGCCGCGCGGACGCACCTGGACGCCGACCGGGTTCGCGCGCTGGCCCCCGACGTCGACCTGCCGGCGGTGGCCGCGGTGCTCGACTCCTGGGACCGGACCTGCTCCGGTGACGGGCCGGCGACCCGGATGCGGCTCGGTGAGCGCTTCCACTGGCTGGCCGCGCCGCGCAGCACGATGATCCAGACGGGACCGGTGCACACCGGTCTCACCGCCGACCCGGCGGCCGAACTGGACCGGCTGATGGCGACCCTGGTCCACTGAGCCGGAGCGGGTGCGGGAGCGGTGATCGTCCCCTGATCGCGCTACGCCAGCGCCGTTGCCGGCGGAGCGCGATCCCCCGTTCAGGTGCCCGGTGCGGGGCGGCGGCTCGATCCCGCCGGCACCGATGGCATCAGGATCGTCGTCCGGGCGCGACGTCGGGCCGGAACGACCGGGAAGTTGCGGAAAACTTGAGCCGGCGGACCGGTAGCCGGCAGCGCCGGAGGCTGTCGTTAGAGCGCGTCCGCAGCGGGTAGTCGCGGGAGCTGATCCGAGACGATGAGGGGACACTCTGATGGCTGCCCAGACCAAGGTAGCGGTGATCTACTACAGCGCCACCGGCACCACCTACCAGATGGCGCAGGCCGTGTGTGAGGCCGCCGGGGACGCCGGCGCCGACGTGCGCCTGCGCAAGGTGCGCGAGTTGGCGCCGGACGAGGCGATCCGCTCCAACTCCGGCTGGCAGGCGCACCACCTGGAGACCCAGGACGTGCCCGAGGCGATGCTCGACGACCTCACCTGGGCCGACGTGGCGATCTTTGGTGCGCCGACCCGGTACGGCATGATCGCCGCCCAGTTGAAGCAGTTCATCGACACCACCGGCCCGCTCTGGAGCCAGGGCGGGCTGGTCAACAAGGTCTACTCCGCCTTCACCTCGACGGGCACCTCGCACGGCGGGCAGGAGACCACGCTGACCTCGCTCTTCAACGTCTTCTACCACTGGGGCGGTGTCGTGGTCACCCCCGGTTACACCGACACCAGCCAGTTCATCGCCGGCAACCCGTATGGCGCCTCGCACACCAGCAACAACGGGGAGATCGCCCCGGACGCCGTGGCGCTCGGGGCCTGCGCGCTGACCGCCCGGCGCGCCGTGCAGCTGGGTGCCGCGCTGAAGGCGGGCCTCGCCGGCTGACCGGCTGACAAACGAGGGCGACCGGCGGCGCGGGCGGGGGCTCTCGACCCGGCCGCGCCACCGGTCCATCCAGCCCTACCCCCGGGCCGGGGCGACTATGCGCCTGGGCGCGTCGCGGACAGCTCGTCCGGACGCGACGCGGGCAACAGCCCGGTCAACAGCTCGCTGAGTACGGCGAGCCCGTCCGGGCTGAGCACCGACTCCGCGTGGAACTGCACTCCGGCGAAGCCGCGCCCCCGCAGGGCGTGCACGGCGCCGTCGTCCGGGTCCCGGGCCAGTTCCACCGGCCCGTACGCGGTGGTCAGCCGATCGGCGTCGGCGCGGGCGGTGAACGTCGAGTAGAACCCGACCCGGCGGATCCGGCCGAACAGCGTCACCTCCCGCTGCAACCCCTGGTAGGGCGCGTCCCGGCGGTGCAGTGTCAGCCCCAGCAGCCCGGCCAGCACCTGATGGCCGAGGCAGACCGCGAGGGTGGGGCGGCCGGTGGTCAGCAGCCCGGTCAGCAGTTTGCGCAGCGCCACCATCTTCGGCTCGTCCGCGCTGCCCGGATCGCCCGGCCCGGGACCGGCGACCACCAGGTCGTAGTCGTCGACCGGGCCGCTCGCGTGCCAGGGACGGGTGGTCACCGCGAGGCCCAACGCGCTCAGTTGGTGGGCCAGCATTCCGGTGAAGGTGTCCTCGGCGTCCACGATCAACACTCGGCGGCCGACCAGTCCCGGCAGTCCGGGTGCGTCCGGTGAGCGCTGGTCCAGCCAGAACCGTGCCAGCGGCGCGTTGCGCGCGGCCAGCGCGTCGCGTACCGCCGGGTCGTCGGCCAGCCGCGTGACCGGCCCGGTGTCGCCGACGGACGCCGCCGGCCCGAGACCGAGCGCGGCCAGCACCCCGGCAGCCTTCGCGTGCGTCTCAGCCACCTCGCCGGCCGCCGTCGAGTGCCGGACCAGTGTCGCGCCGACCGGCACCCGCAGACGGCCGGTGGGGGAGATCTCGGCGGTCCGGATCAAGATCGGGGCGTCGAGCGTCTGCCGGCCGGCCTCGTCGTGGCCGAGCAGCGCCAGCACGCCCCCGTAGTAGCCCCGGCCCCGGCGTTCGTGCCGGGCGATCACCCGGCAGGCGTTCTCGATCGGGCTGCCGGTGACGGTGGGGGCGAACATCGTCTCGCGCAGCACCTCCCGCACGTCGCGGGTACCCCGCCCGGCGAGCAGGTACTCGGTGTGCGCCAGGTGCGACATCTCCTTCAGCTGCGGGCCGATCACCTGCCCGCCGTGCTCAGCGACGGTGGCCATCATCTTCAGCTCCTCGTCGAGCACCATGTATAGCTCTTCGATCTCCTTCTCATCGGCGAGGAAACGCAGCAGGGCAGCCCGGTCCACGACGCCACCGGGGCAGCGGAAGGTGCCGCTGATCGGGTTCATCATCACCAGTCCGTCGTCGACGCTGACGTGCCGCTCCGGGCTGGCGCCGACCAGCGTCCGGGTGCCGGTATGCACTACGAACGTCCAGTACGCGCCGCGTTCGGCGATCAGTAGCCGGCGCAGTGCGGCCAGCGCGGCCCCCAGCGGTGGGCCCTGCACCGTGGCGTGCAGGGCGCGGTGGATGACGAAGTTCGCGCCCTCGCCGCGGCCGATCTCCTCGGACAGCACCCGCTGCACGGTCCGCGCGTACTCCTCGTCGCTGACGTCGAAGCCGGCGTCGGTGGTGTGCACCGGTTCGTCGGGCAGCGCGGTGAGGGCGTCGGTCAGGGTGATCCGTTGGTGCTCGCGGACCTGGAGGAACTCCAGTGGGGCGCCGTCGTCGACGCACGCGAACCCGCGTTCGGTGATCTGCCGGTACGGCACCAGGGCCAGCGTCCGTGCCCCGGGCACGCCCGCCGGCAGCGGAAGGTCGGTGAGCGCTTCGACGGTGCCGACCGGGCCGGTGAACAGGTCCAGGTCGTCCGCGCCCTCGCGGCGCAGCAGTGCGAAGGGTCCGGGGTCGACGCCGCGCGCGACGGCGGCGAGCAGGTCGGTCAGGTGGGTCATCGGAGTCTCCGTCGGGCTGGGTGCCGCCGTCGGGCGGCCCCGGAGCCGGGAGATCCGGCGACCGCCTCGATGGCGGCCGCGTGGATGGAGCTACGCGCGGGAGATGGCCGCCGGGTCGGCGGGCCACCAACTGGTCAACTGCGCGAGCATGTGATCCACCCTACGCGCCCGTCGGCCGGCTGGCACGGGGTAACTTGACCGGCGATGAACATTCTCGCGCTCGACCTGGGCACCTCCTCGGTACGCGGGCTGGTGCTGGACGCGGACACCCAGCCGCTGCCCGGCGCACTGGCCCGCCGCAAGGTCGACCTCGCCATCGGCGACGACGGCACCGGCACGCTGTCCGGTCGGGACTATCTGGCAAGCCTGGTCGAGTGCCTGGACGAGTTGGCCGACTCGGGGCACCTGCACGACGTCGGCCTGGTGGCGGTCTCCGCCCAGTGGCACTCGGTGCTCCCGCTGGACCGCGACGGCGCCCCCATGGGCCCGGTGGTCACCTGGCTGGACACCCGGCCCGCCCCGGTCGGGCGCACCGCCGGGCCGGCCGACCCGGACGGCTTCCACCAGCGCACCGGCTGCTGGTGGCACCGTTCGTACTGGTCGATGCGGTTGCCCTGGTTGCGTGAGCAGTCCGGCACCCCGATCGCCCGGTTCGTGGGTCTGCCCGAGTACGTGTTGGGCGAGTTGCTCGACTCGGCGCCCATGTCGATCTCCCAGGCCTCCGGGACCGGGCTGCTGGATCTGCGCACCCTGCGCTGGGACGAGGAGGCGCTGACGCTGGCCGAGGCGCGACAGGCGGAGCTGCCGGCGCTGGGCGAGCTGGACTGGCACGGCCGGCTCCGGGTCGACCTGGCTCGTCGGTGGCCGCAGTTGGCGCAGGCCCGGTGGTCACCTCCGGTGGGCGACGGTGGGGCGTCGAACGTCGGCTCGGGCTGCGTCGACCCCAGCCGGGCCGCGGTCACAGTGGGTACCTCCGCGGCCGTACGGCTGATGCAGCGGATTCCGGCGGGCGAGCCCATGCCGCGCCTGCCCGAACGGTTGTGGCGGTACCGGGTCGACCACGACCACGTGGTGACCGGGGCCGCGTACGCCAACGGCGGCAACCTCTTCGCCTGGGCGGACCGGGAGCTGCGGTTGCCTCGGGGAGCCGAGCTGGACGCGGCGCTGGCGCTGGTGCCGGCGGGCGGTGGCCGGCCGTCGGATCCCCGCTTCGGTGGCGACCGGGCGCCCGGGCTGGCGCCGGCGGGCAGCGGCGAGCTGCGCGGTCTGAGTTTCAGCACCACCTCGGTCGACATCCTGGCCGGGCTGATGCAGGGGTTGTGCGAGCTGGTCGCCGAGGATCTCGGGGTGCTGGAGTCCACAATCGACAAACCGGTCGGGGTGGTGCTGGGCGGCGGTGCGGTGGCCGCCTCGGTGTGGTGGCGGCAGGCCTTCGCGACCGCGCTCGCCCCGCGACCGGTGTCGCATCAACGCAACCCGGAGATCGGTGCCACCGGTGCCGCGTTGGTGGCGCTGGGGCGCTTCGGTGACGCGATCGAGCTCGCCGACATCGGCCGGACGGACGAGCTGGTTTTACCGACCACGGCAGGACGTTCCCACCCGCAGTATCCTTCCTGAACCTCGGCCTCGCCCGGGCCGTTGACAGCGGTACCGAGCCTGGTTGGATGGACTGCGCTCCCCCGACCGCGGTGGACGCGGTAGGACGGAGGAGGCAGGGTGGCGGCAGGTCCCGACCCGGCGAACGGCGCGGTGTCGAACCATCGCCGACGCCGCTTCGATGTCCGAGTCGTTCCGCATCGACGGCGGTCGCCGTTCCGGCTGCGCGACTGGCGGATGAGCACGAAGCTCGCCACCGTGCTGCTGGTGCCGTCGATGGCGTTCCTCCTACTCGCCGGGGTGCAGACCAGCACCCTGGTGGGGCGGACGACGGCGTTGAACGACTTCTCCAGTCAGGTCGGCATCGGCCGGCAGATCACCGCGGCGGTGCACCAGCTCCAGCAGGAGCGTGACCGTTCGGCCGGGGAGCTGGGTGAGCTGCGTAAGGGTGGTGACCGACAGGCCGCCGCGAACGATTTGAAGCCGTTGCAGGCGGCCACCGACAAGGCCATCGTGGATTTGAGCCGGGCCGCCGAGCCCCTGGCGGACGCGGACGCGTCCTGGCGGGTGGCCTTCTCCGAGGCGCTGGAGGCGTACGACCAGGTGGTGGACATCCGCTCGGCGATCCCGCCGGCGGTGCTCAGCACCGAGACCATCCTGAGCAACTACCACCGGGCCGTCGGGGCGTTGCTCGACCTGCTCGCCGAACCGACGCCCGGGCAGAACCAGCCGGCGTTGAACGACGCGGTGCTGCGCTACGTCCAGTTGGCCCGGGTCAAGGAGCTCTCCTCCCGGGTGCGGGGCCAGCTCTACGCCGCCGCCCGCGCCGGTGCGTACGGCACCGAGGACCGGGTGGTCCTCGCCGACCTGCGCGGTCAGCAACTCACCGCGCTCGGCGCGTTCCGGGTGGCAGCGACCAGTGCGCAGATCCGCCGCTACGACGAGACCTCGGTGTCGCCGAGTTTCCTGGTCGCCACCGGGTTGGAGGAGCGCAGCCTGTCCTCCGGCGCCGCGTCGCCGCAGGTGCTGCCGTCGGAGCAGTGGTGGTCGGCCAGCCAGCAGCGTCAGGAGCTGCTGCGTCAGCTTGAGGCGGGTGTGCTCGACGACGCCGTACGGCAGGCCGAGGATGCCAGCGACGATCAGCTGCGGACGACCCTGCTGGTCGTCGGCGGGGTGGTCACGGTCCTGCTGGCCGCCCTGCTGATCTCGTTGCTGATCGGGCGATCGGTCGCCCGGTCGATGCGGCTGCTGCGCAGCCAGGCGCTGCGGATCGCCCAGGTCGAGTTGCCGGACGCCCTGGACCGCCTGAAGACCGTCACCGGTGGGGTGCCGCGCATCGATGTCGCGCCGGCGGTGGTCCGCTCACTCGACGAGATCGGCGAGCTGGCCGAGGCGTTCGTGGCGGTGCACCGCAGCGCGGTCACTGTCGCCGTCGAGCAGGCGCTGATGCGGCGCAACGTCAACGCGATGTTCGTCAACCTGGCTCGCCGCAGCCAGGTGCTGGTGGAGCGTCAGCTGGAGCTGCTGGACGACCTGGAGCGCGAGGAGAGCGACCCGGACCAGCTGGAGAACCTGTTCAAGCTCGATCACCTGGCCGCCCGGATGCGCCGTAACGACGAGAGCCTGCTGGTGCTCGCCGGCACCGACTCGACCCGCCGGTGGAACCGGCCGGTCGGGCTCGGCGCGGTGCTGCTGGCCGCCGCCGCGGAGATCGAGCAGTACCAGCGGGTCCGGATCGAGTCGGTCGCCGACGTGCACGTGGTCGGGCACGCGGTGGGGGAGTCGGTGCACCTGCTGGCCGAGCTTCTGGAGAACGCCACTGCCTTCTCCCGCCCGGACACCGTCGTGGTGGTGACCGCCCGGGTCGAGGCGGGGGGTGCGCTGATCGAGATCGTCGACCGGGGTCTGGGTATGAGCCCGACCGCGTTGGTGCAGGCGAACGAGGTGCTGGCCAGCCCTCCGGCCGCGGACGTCGCGGCGGTGGAGCGGATGGGGCTCTTCGTGGTCAGTCACCTGGCGGCCCGGTTGGGCGTCCGCGTGCGGTTGGAGGGCGGCGAGGACGGCCTGGTCGCCCGGCTCGCCCTGCCCGCGGTGTTGCTGGCGCCGGCGGGCAGTGTGGAGTTGGACGCGCCCCCGTCGGCGCGGATGCTGGCGGCCAGCGCGGCGCGGGGGCTGGTGCCGCAGCCGGGGGCAGCCCGGCAGGCCACTGCCCCGATGTCGAACGGCGCGGTGCGGGACCTGCCGGTGGCCGGCCGCCCGCCGGGCGTCGGCGTGCCGCGTCAGGGCCGCCCGGTGCCGGTACGCGCTGAGGACGTGTTGACCCCCGCCGCTGCTCGCGGTGCCGGCGGGGGCTGGTATTCGCGGCAGGGCCCGACCGCGCCGGTGGTGCCCGCCGCGGCGGCGCCACCGACGATCCCGGTGACCGCCGGCACCAATGAGCGGGGATTGCCGGTGCGGGTGCCCATGGCGCAGTTGAGCGCTGTCACCCGTTCGGCACAACCGATGACGGCACCGACCCGCACCGACCCGGACCCGGAGGCGGTCGGCGGCATGCTCTCGCGGCTCTACAGCGGAGTACGGCGCGCCGAGGCTGAGGACACCACCGAGATACCCGTGCCACCGTCCGGGGGGCACGACGAAGGGGGACGACGACAGTGACGACGTTGAGCCAGGAGGCGCGTGACCTGAGCTGGCTGGTGAGCGCGTTCGCGGAGCGGGTGCCGGGTGTGGCGCACGCGGTGGTGGTCTCCTCCGACGGGTTGCTGGTGGCGATCTCCGACCACCTGCCGCGCGACAACGCGGACAAACTCGCCGCGGTGACCTCCGGGCTGATGAGTATCACCGCGGGCGCGGCCTCGATGTTCGACGGCGATGTCGTCAAGCAGACGGTGGTCGAGATGGGCCGTGGCTACTTCCTGGTGATGCAGATCCGCGACGGTTCGATTCTGGCCACGCTGGCCGCCGGGGACGCGGACATCGGCGTGGTGGGCTACGAGATGGCCCGGCTGGCCAAGCAGGCGGGGGAGATGCTCACCCCGGCCCTGCGGGCGGAGTTGCAGCAGGCGCTGCCCCGCTGAGTGAGCCGGCCGAGGCCCGGACGGTAACGGCTCACCGGAGCCGAGCCGTCCGGGCCCGGCCATCCGGGTGGCGGCGCGGTCAGAAGCCGCCGTCGGCGATGACGGAGCGGTACCAGGTGGCGGAGTTCTTGAGCACCCGACGCTGGGTGGCGTAGTCCACGTAGACCAGGCCCCAGCGCTGGTCGTAGCCCTGGTCCCACTCGAAGTTGTCCAGCAGTGACCAGACGTGGAAGCTCTCCAGCGGCACTCCGTCGGCGATGGCCCGGTGCGCGGCGGTGAGGTGGTCGCGGAGGAAGCTGATCCGGCCGGAGTCCTGGACGGTGTCGTCCGCGCCCAGGGTGTCCGGTGTGGGCAGCCCGTTCTCGGTGATGGTGAGCGGGATCGGCCCGTATTCGCGGGTGATCCGGGTCAGCAGGTCGTACATCCCCTCGGGGTAGATCTGCTGCCATTCGGCCTCGGAGGTCGCCCAGCGGTGCGCCGTGCCGCCGTCGCCGGTGACGTAGATCGGGGTGTAGTACTGCACGGCCAGCAGGTCGATCGGCGCGGAGATGGTCTTCAGGTCGCCGTCGCGGATGCCCTTGACCATCCGGCTCTGCGGGCCCAGGTCGGCCAGCAGGTCCTCCGGGTAGCTGCCCTTGAGCAGGGAGTCGAGGTAGAGGCGGTTCTCGTAGGCGTCGTAGAGGTCAGCGGCCGCGGCAGCCTGCGGGGAGTCGTCGGCGGGGTAGCAGGGGTGCAGGTTGAGTGCGGGGCCGATGCGGCTGTCGCTGCCGGTGGCCCGCAGCGCGGCGACGGCGTACCCGTGGGCGAGTTGCAGGTGGTGGGCGACCAGGTAGGCGGCGTCCGGGTCCTGCCGCCCGGGGGCGTGGTGGCCGGTGAGATAGCCGTTCTGCACCACGGTCTTGGGTTCGTTGATGGTGAGCCAGGCCGGCACCCGGTCGCCGAGGGCGCGGAAGACCACGTCGGCGTAGTCGGCGAAGCGGTGGGCGGTGTCGCGTGACTCCCAGCCGCCGGCGTCTTGGAGCGCCTGCGGGAGGTCCCAGTGGAACAGGGTGGCCATCGGGGTGATTCCGCGCTCGTGCAGGCCGTCGAGGAGGCGGCGGTAGAAGTCGAGGCCGCGTTGGTTGGGCGTGCCGGTGCCGTCGGGCTGGATCCGGGGCCAGGAGATGGAGAAGCGGTAGCTGCGCAACCCGAGGTCGCGCATGAGGTCGAGGTCCTCGGCGTAGCGGTGGTAGTGGTCGATGGCCACGTCGCCGGTGTCGCCGTTACGGGTGCGACCTGGGACGCGGCTGAAGGTGTCCCAGACCGACTCGCCGCGCCCGTCCTCCTTGGCGGCGCCCTCGATCTGGTACGCGGAGGTGGCCGCGCCCCAGCCGAAGTTGTCCGGGAAGCGCAGCGGGCCGGCGGGCCCAATAGGTATCGACATGGATTCTCCTCATGGATACGGGGCCACCGCCGAAAGATTCGGGAGCGCTCCCATGATAGGGCAGACGCTGCCGGCCGGTCAGCCGGCCGTCAGAACGGCCGGCGCTGGCGGGTGGGAGACGGGTGTGGCCCCGAGCAGCGAACGAGGCCGTCCGGGCGGCGCGGCGCGCCTGTCCCGTCGGCCTCTTTTCCTATCGTGTACGGGGGTTTAGTGTGGGGACGGGGGAGGGCAACCCCCGTCCCCACCGTAACTGCACACACACGGGCGGAATTTGGGTCCTGCCGTGCGTGTCGCGCGGGAGCCGGGCCACGCGAGTGGCTCTGGTTCCACCTCCCTCCCTGTGGCGGGACGATGGCTGACGACGGCGTCCGGGCTGGCCCGTCGTCGGCCCTCGGTCTGGTTCCCTGGGCTCGTCAGGACGACCCCAGCGATCTTCTTGTTGGAACCTTGTCGATGGAAGCGCTCCCATCGACCGATGTTGCGACTGTAACGCCCGTCACGCCTTTGTGAAAGACCCAAAACGAGATCGAAACAAGGAGCTGATCCGGCGCTCCGCGCGCTTGTTGTGGGAGCGCTTCCATGGCACACTGTCGATTCGACGCGACAGGAGCCACATCGCGTGAAGTGCGGGTCCACCGAGGGCAACCGGCAGCACCAGCTCCGGCACGGTCACCCGAGCGCAGCCGACGGGACCCCCTCCCGTGCGGGCCGCACGCCCTACCCCGGCCGGGCCCGGGGAAGACCACCTTCCCGGCGCCTCGACATCCCCGCGGACCACCACCACCCTCGCGGGCAGGCGCCTCGCCGGGGACCATCCCGGCCTGGTCCGAGGAGACACCGCGCACATGAGACAACTGGCAATACGCCGGCGCGTGGCGCTCGCCGCCGCCGCGCTGCTCGCCGTCGGCGGGGTGACCCTGCCGGCCGGCGCCGCACAGGCCGCACCCGCCTGCGACGTGGTCTACGCGACAAACGACTGGAACACCGGCTTCACCGCGAACGTCACCATCAAGAACCTGGGTGACGCGGTGAGCAACTGGACGCTCAAGTGGACCTTCCCGACCAGCGGTCAACGGGTCACCCAGGGCTGGTCGGCCAGATTCAGCCAGACCGGCAGCGAGGTCACCGCGACCAACGAGTCGTACAACGGCAACCTTGCCACCGGGGCCTCCACCACCATCGGCTTCAACGGCGCCCACTCGGGCAGCAACCCGAAGCCCACCTCGTTCACTCTCAACGGCACCCCCTGCAACGGCACCCCGGCCAACCAGCCGCCGACGGTCTCCCTCGGCCTGCCGACCGGGCCGTTCACCGCGCCGGCCGACGTGCCGCTGACGGCCACCGCCAGCGACCCGGACGGGACGATCAGCAAGGTCGAGTTCTACCGCAACGGCCTGCTGATCAACACCGACACCTCCGCTCCGTACGCGTACACGCAGGAGGACCTGCCGGCCGGCAGCTACACCGTCCAGGCCAAGGCGTACGACAACGGCAACGGCATCGGGGTCGACGAGAAGGCGTTCACCGTCGGGGCCGCCAACGGCCCGACACTGGTCGCCACCCCGTCCGCGGTGAGCGTCACCGAGGGTGGCAGCGCCACCTTCAACCTGAAGCTCAGCGCCGCCCCGACGGCCAACGTGCCGGTCACCCTCACCCGCACCGGTGACACCGACGTCACGGTCTCGCCGGCCACCGCCACGCTGACCCCGAGCAACTGGAACACCGGGGTCACCGTCACCGTCGCCGCGGCGGAGGACACCGACACCGCCGGCGGCGCCGCCACCATCACCGCCTCCGCCACCGGTCTCGCTTCGCTGGCGGTCAGCGCCACCGAGATCGACAACGACACCCCCGGTGGCGACAACGCCTACACCGCGAAGTTCCTCGAGCAGTACGGCAAGATCAAGAACTCGGGCTACTTCAGCCCCGAGGGCGTGCCGTACCACTCGGTGGAGACGCTGATCGTCGAGGCGCCCGACCACGGCCACGAGACCACCTCGGAGGCGTTCAGCTTCTGGCTCTGGCTGGAGGCCTACTACGGCAAGGTCACCCAGAACTGGGCGCCGTTCAACAACGCCTGGACGGTGATGGAGAAGTACATCATCCCCACGCACGCCGACCAGCCGACCGCCGGCTCCGCGGGCACCCCGCAGTACGCCGCGGAGTACAACCTGCCCAGCCAGTACCCGTCGGCGCTGAACCCGAACGTCTCGGTCGGCCAGGACCCGCTCCGCTCGGAGCTGCAGTCCACCTACGGCACCGGCGACATCTACGGCATGCACTGGCTGATGGACGTCGACAACACCTACGGCTTCGGCCGCTGCGGTGACGGCACCACCAAGCCGGCCTACATCAACACCTTCCAGCGGGGCACCCAGGAGTCGGTGTGGGAAACCGTTCCGCAGCCCTCCTGCGACACCTTCGAGCACGGCGGTCAGTACGGCTACCTCGACCTGTTCGTCAAGGACACCGGCGCCCCCGCCAAGCAGTGGAAGTACACGAACGCCCCGGACGCCGACGCCCGGGCCGTGCAGGCCGCGTACTGGGCGCTGACCTGGTCCAAGGCGCAGAACAAGCAGGCCGACGTCGCGGCCACCATCGCCAAGGCCGCGAAGATGGGCGACTACCTGCGGTACGCGATGTTCGACAAGTACTTCAAGAAGATCGGCAACTGCGTCGGGGCCAGCACCTGCCCCGCCGGCAGCGGCAAGGACTCGGCGCACTACCTGCTGTCCTGGTACTACGCCTGGGGTGGCGCGTACGACGCCAGCCAGAACTGGTCCTGGCGGATCGGCTCCAGCCACAACCACTTCGGCTACCAGAACCCGTTCGCGGCCTGGGCGCTGACCAACACGCCGGAGCTCAAGCCGCAGTCGTCGACCGCTGTCGCCGACTGGACCAAGAGCTTCGAGCGGCAGTTGGAGTTCTACACCTGGTTGCAGTCCGCCGAGGGCGGCATCGCCGGTGGCGCCACCAACAGCTGGGACGGTAGCTACGCCCAGCCGCCGGCCGGCACCAGCACCTTCTACGGCATGTTCTACGACGTCGACCCGGTCTACAACGACCCGCCGTCGAACCAGTGGTTCGGTATGCAGGCCTGGTCGATGCAGCGCATCGCCGAGCTGTACCAGCAGACCGGCAACGCGAAGGCCAAGGCGCTGCTGGACAAGTGGGTGCCCTGGGCGATCGCCAACACCACTCTCGGCACCAACTGGTCGATCCCGTCGGACATGGCGTGGACCGGTCAGCCGACCACCTGGAACCCGTCCAACCCGCAGCCCAACACCGGCCTGCACGTCGAGGTCATCAGCAAGGGTCAGGACGTCGGTGTCACCGCCGCCTACGCCCGGATCCTGATCGCGTACGCGGCCAAGTCCGGCAACGTGGCGGCCAAGGACACCGCCAAGGGACTGCTCGACGCGCTGTCGGCCGCCAGCGACGCCAAGGGTGTCTCCACCACCGAGAAGCGTGGCGACTACCGGCGCTTCGACGACGTCTACAACGCGTCCACCGGGCAGGGCCTCTACGTCCCGCCGGGTTGGACCGGGACGATGCCGAACGGCGACGCCATCGCCGCCGGCAAGAGCTTCCTCGACATCCGGTCCTTCTACAAGAACGACCCGGACTGGCCCAAGGTGCAGGCGTACCTGGACGGTGGTCCGGAGCCGAGCTTCAACTACCACCGGTTCTGGGCGCAGGCTGACGTCGCCATGGCGTACGCCGACTACGGCAGCATGTTCCCGAACGGCTGAGACGACCCGGGGTGGGTGGCGTGGACCGCCCACCCCGGGATCCGGCCCGGGTCCGGGGAACGACGGACCGGGGCTGGCGGGACGGCCTGACACCCACGGTCAGGCCGGGGTGGGCCGGCCATCTGGCCGACGCAGCGGATCGGCTGGCCCACCCCACCGCCCGGACTGGAGCCAGCCGCGAAAAAGCCCAGAAATTCGGGCCCTCGCGGGATCACACCGAGGTCCGTGACGGAGTAACGTACGTCACCGGAGAGGCCGCTCCCCCCGTGGCGGCCTCTCCACTTTTTTGCCCCCAGTCCGGCCGCTTCCCTGCCCGAGTCCGGCCGCGCGGGGCGGGTTTCAGCGAGGCGGCGCGACCGGGTGACGCAGCCCCGGGTGCCCGGCCGGCAGCGAGCGTCGCAGCACCACCCAGCTCAGCGCCAGCGCCGCGGCGACCAGCGGCCAGGTCAGCGCCACCCGGGCCACCACCAGCGCGAGCACCTGCCCACCGAGGTAGAGCGGCACGAACACGGCCAGCCGCAGCAGGTAGGTCGCCGTCCACACCCAACTGGCCCGGCCGTACCCGCGCAGCAGCGCCGGGTCGCGTCGCCACCCGGCCCGTTGGCCCAGCACCGCGCCGACCAGCACACCGAGCAGTGGCCACCGCACCACGATGCTGACCGTCCACGCCAGAGCGCTCGCGGCGTTGGACAGCACCTGGATCAGAAAGAAGTTCTCGGCCCGGCCGGTGCGCACCGCGATCAACGCCGCGACGCAGACGGCCAGCAGCCCGATCAGCACGGAGCGCGGCCGGTCACCCCGACGTAGCCGTACGCCCGCCACCACCGCCCCCACGGCCAGCGCCGTGCCGACCCCGCCCCACAACGACTCGCCGCCGAGCAGCCAGCCCGCCGCGAACGCCAGCGGCGGCAGGGTGGCGTCGACGGCGCCGCGTCGTCCGCCCAGCAGATCCGTCAGCGACTCGGCCCGCGCTGGCCCGTCCGGACCGGTGTCGGCGCCGGCCCGCACCGGCCCTTCCGACGCCGGATCGTCGCCTTCACGCTGCTCCGGACCGGGTTCGGCCGGGCCGCTGTCGCGCTCCGGTGTTCCGCTCACCACCGCCTCCTCGCCTCCGGCACAACCTAACCGGCGATTGGCGGCGGGCCACCGGTCGGACCGCCGACACCTGCCGCTACGGTGTGCGGATGCGCGCGACGGCACGGGGTTGGACCGCGGTCTGGTTGGTCGTACTGGCCCTCGTCCAGGCGGCCGCCTTCCTCGCCGTGTGGCGGGTGGCCGTGCACTCCGAGATCGGTCAGTGGGTGGACACGGTCGCCCTCACCGGCAACCGGATCGGGCAGGACACCATCGAGGGTCCGGTCGACCGGATCCTCAACGCGATGTCGGTGGTCTCCCTGCTGGCCGCCACCGCGACGATCGGGTTCATCGCGCTGATCCGGGGGCGGATCGCCCTGGCGATCACCGCGACCCTGCTGATCGCCGGAGCGAACGTCACGACCCAGCTTCTCAAGTACGGGCTGAACCGGCCCGACTTCGGTGTCGACCCGGAACGCGCGGCGGTGGGCAACAGCCTCCCGAGCGGGCACGCCACGGTGGCCGCCTCGGTGGCCGTCGCGCTGATGCTCGTGCTGCCGCGCAAGGTCCGGGCCGTCGGCGCCTTCATCGGTGCCGCCTACGCCGCCGTCGCCGGGGTCGCCACCCTCTCCGCCGGTTGGCACCGACCCAGTGACGCTGTCGCCGCGTACCTGGTGGTGGGTGTGTGGGCGGCGTTGGCCGGGTTGCTGCTGCTGGTCACCCAGCGGGAGCAGGCCGAGATCGCCCCCGGCGACGCGCACCGGGTCGCGGCGCTGGTGCTCGGCCTCGGCGGTGTGCTCGCCCTGGTGGCCTGTGGGCTCTCCCTGGCCTGGTTGCTCGACCTGCGAGACACCGGGCCGGAGGAGCTGGCGCGCCGCCCCCTGTTCGTCGGCTACGCGGGCAGCGCCGCTGGGATCGCCGGCACGATGGCGGTGGTGATGGCGTTGGCGCTCACCGTCGTGCACCGGCTGGTGCCCCGGGTCAAGGGCTGAACCGCCCGGCGTGGCCGCCTCGCGCGGGGGCGGCCGGCCGGGGTCAGCTCGCGGCGCGGGGTGCGGGGACGTGCGGGGCGACACCCCGCAGGTGCGTCAGCACCACCGGGTCGATCCGCCCCGGCACCAGCCGCTCCTCAAGGTTCTCCAACCCGGCCCAGGAGATCAACGCCGCTTCCGTGCCGCCCTCGTGCACCGGATGGCCCAGCGCGCCGAGCAACGCCGCCACCTCGGCGGCGACCGCGCCGCTCAGGTCGAGCAATGTGGCCGGGTCGGGCCGGCCGAACAGCATGGTGTGCACAGTGAGCAGGCGACCCAGCTCGGCGACCGGGTCCGGGTGGTCGTCCACGCGCAGGTCCACGACCACGTCGCTGGTGCCGCCGTACCCGCCGCCGCGCTCGACCACGAGCAGGCCGGCGCTCTGCCGGCCACGCCGGTCGCCGCCCGCCTCGTCGCCGGCGCGCAGCGCGGCGACCAGCCGCTCGGCGAACGGCAGCGCCGCTCCCGCCAGCCAGGCCTCGCCGAGGGCGTCGACGACCTCCGGGCCGGTGAGCACGTTGCCCTGCGCGGCCCAGCCATCGCCGCTCCGCCCGCCGGCCCACTGATGGCAGGCCGGCCCGGTCCAGGTGGCGCCCGCGCCGGTGGCCCCCACGACGCCGAGTTGGCGGTGCTCCCGCTCGGGGTCGGCGGCGATCAGCCCGGCCACCACGTCGGCGGCGGCCACCCCGGTGCGCAGCAGGGTGAGGCCCTGCGGGCGGTAGGCGAGGTTGACGTGCGCCTGGGTGGCCAGCGCGCCCACCTCGGCGGCGGCGGCCGGCACCAACGCCCCGGCGGCGAGGAACTTGCTGGCGACGGCCACACCGTGCAGGCGGCCGTCGGCGGAGCGGGCGACGAGCGAGAAGGTCACCGGCCGAGGGTAACCGTCCACGCCGACGTGACATCGACGCGCGAGGCTCAGAACGGTGGTGCGGCGGCCTCCGGTGGGGCGCCGTGGGCCCGCCGGGCGTCGGCAACCGCGACCGCGGCCAGCACCACCACCCCGACCGCGGTCGCGATCACACCGGGCAGGTACAGCAACGGCACCGACGACGCCACCAGCACCGTGACGGCGATCCACCGGGACGGGGAGACCCGCCCGAACACCTCGTACTCCAGGCGGGCCCGCCCGGCCAGGAACAGGGCCGGTCCGCCGAGCACCATGGCCAGCCACGCCCCCGGGATCCGCTCCAGCGGATGATTGATGATCAGCTCGTAGCCGATCGCGGTGGCGGCGAGACCGATCACCATCAGCAGGTGGGTGTCGGCCGCCGACCGGCCGATGGTGGCGGGGTGACGGGCCTTCATCACCGCCTCGCCCAGGATCCGCCCGGCCCGCTGCACGTAGATGCGCCACAGCATGATCGAGGTGGCCAGCGCCAGGCCGAACGCCCACACGTGCCCCGACTCGAACGGGCCCGCGCTGTACGCGAAACCCGCCACCAGGATCGTCTCGCCCAGCGCGACGAGGAAGAACTGCTGGTACCGCTCGGCCAGGTGTTCCCCGGCGATCTCCCACTTGGAGATCGTCGAACGGCCCAGGCCGGGCACCGGCCAACCACAGCGGGCGGCCAGGTACTCGAAGGCCAGCGCCGCCGACCAGAGCAGCACCTGCGCGTTGGTGCTCATCATCGCGCCGCTGATCCAGAGCACCCCGCTGACGGCGAAGATCACCGCCATGCGCACCTTCAACCGGCGGTACGGGTGCGCTCCGAGCGCGAGTGACAGGATCAGTGGCCGGGTCACCTGCGCGATGACGTACGCCACCGCGAACATCAGCGCGGTCTCGCTGAACGCCCGGGGGACCGCCACCCCCATCACCATGCTGCACACCAACGCGGTGATCACCACGGTCTGCAACGGCACCCGGTACGGGTCGTACCGGCTGGTCGTCCACGCGGTGCCCTGCCAGACCGCCCAGAGCGCCAGCAGCAACAGCAGTGTCTTGCCGCCGCCGGTGACCGTCCCCCAACCGTGCTCCCGGCCCGGAACCTGAGTCAGATCCTCGAACGCGCGCGCCGAGATCCGGGTGAGCGCGAAGACGTACACCAGGTCGAAGAAGAGTTCCAAGAACGTCGCCCGACCGGGCGTGGCCGCCGCCGGGACCGGCTCCAGGTGTCCCGCTGCCCTGGAAGCCATGGTCAGCGGCCTGCGCCGTCGGTCCGGTCCACCTCGAAGTGGTAGCACTTTCCACCGGCGCGCACGGCCGGAAACCGGCGATTCTGCCCAACCCGGGGATCTTGCTCGGGCCCGCGTCAACGGGCACGATCGACCGGTGACGAATCGATGGGGCATGACGGTGCCGCTGGGCGGAATCGCGCTGGCGCAGCACGACGCGGCCTACGCGGCCCTCGACCGGGCCGGGTTCACCGACGTCTGGTCGTCCGAGGTCGCCGGCACCGACGCGTTCACCCCGCTGGCGCTCGCCGCGGCCTGGCAACCGGGGCTGCGGCTCGGTACCGCGATCACACCGGTCTTCACCCGGGGCCCCGGGTTGCTGGCGATGAGCGCGGCGGCGCTGGCCGAGGCCGCGCCGGGCCGGTTCTCGCTCGGCATCGGCGCGTCCTCACCCGTGCTCGTGCGGGACTGGAACGCGGTGCCGTTCGACGAGCCGTTCCGCCGCACCCGCGACGTGCTGCGCTTCCTGCGCGCCGCGCTGGCCGGCGAGACCGTCGACGAGGCCTACGACACGTTCGCCGTCCGACGGTTCACGCTGGAACGACCGCCGGCGGTGCCGCCGCCGATCCTGCTCGCCGCGCTGCGCCCCGGGATGCTCCGGCTGGCCGGCGCGGAAGCCGACGGGGTCATCCTCAACTGGCTCAGCGCCGACGACGTGCCGCGCGCCCTGGCCGAGCTGGGCGAGCGCCGCACCGGCTTCGAGGTCGCCGCCCGGATCTTCGTCTGCCCCACCGAGGACGCCGCGTACGCCCGGGCGCTGGGCCGCCGGCTCATCACCAGCTACCTCACCGTCCCGGCGTACGCCGACTTCCACCGTTGGCTCGGCCGCGACGAGACGCTCGCGCCCATGTGGGCGGCCTGGGCCGCCGGTGACCGGCGCGGTGCCAGCGCGGCGGTGCCCGACGAGGTGGTCGACGCCCTGGTGCTGCACGGCTCAGCGGAGCGGTGCAGCGCCGAGGTGCGCCGCTACGCCGACAACGGGGTGGACGTGCCGATCGTCGCGCTGCTGCCCACCCCCGAGGTCACCGCCGGCGGCGCGAGCGCGCTGCTCAGCCTCATCGCCCGGTTGGGCGCCAACTCCGTGGAGGCGTCCGCGTGAACCTCACCGACCGGATCGTTGTGGTCACCGGCGGGGCCGGAGGTATCGGGGCGGCGCTGTCGCGCCGGTTCGCCGCCGAGGGTGCCGCCGCAGTGGTGGTCGCCGACCTGGACGCCGACGCGGCCCGCGCGGTGGCCGAGGGCATCGGCCCGGTCGCGCACGCCCGCGCCCTCGACGTCACCGACGAGGAGCAGGTCCGCGCGCTGGTCGCCGACACCGAGCAGCGGTACGGCCGGATCGACCTGTTCTGCGCCAACGCCGGGGTGACCACCGGCGGGGGAGTGGAGGTCGACGACGCCGGCTGGGACCGCTCCTGGCGGGTCAACGTGCTGGCCCACGTCTACTCGGCCCGCGCGGTGCTGCCCGGAATGCTGGCCCGGGGCGGCGGGCATCTGCTGCACACCTGTTCCGCGGCCGGTGTGCTGACCGCTGTGGGCGACGCCGCGTACACAGCCACGAAGCACGCCTCGGTGGGGTTCGCCGAGTGGTTGGCCATCACCTACCGGGACCGGGGCATCCGGGTCAGCGCGCTCTGCCCGCAGGGGGTGGACACCCCGATGCTCGCCGACGGGCTCGCCGACGGTCACCTCGGCGCCCGGGTGGTCGCCGCGTCCGGTGCGGTGCTCACCCCGGACCAGGTCGCCGACGCGGCCATCGCCGGGCTGGCCGAGGAACGCTTCCTGATCCTGCCGCACCCCGAGGTCGCCGACTACGCGCGCCGCCGCGCCGAGGACCCGGACGGCTGGCAGGCCGGCATGCGCAAACTCATCCGCCGGCTGACCACCTGACCCGCTACCGCACCGGAACGCGCCCGATGGCCAGGAGATGGGCGCTGGCACTGATCAGCGCCGGCTCGCTGCTGTAGAGCCGGGCGAGGTCCAACGCCGCGGCGAAGACCGCGTCCTGCGCGGGCCCGTTCGCCGCCGCCTCCGCCGCCGTCCAGGCCGGACCCTCCACCCCGTGGACGACGACATCGGTCAGCCCCGCGGCCGCGCACTCGTCGGTGATCTCCTCGACTCGGTGGAAGTAGGCGTGGGTGAACCCGATCCGCGCATCGTTGACGCCGTCGCTCAGCAGCGCCCTGGCCTCGTCGAGCAGCCTCTCGTCGAGCCGTCCGGTGGCCGCGAAGTCCAACGGGCCGGCGAAGCGGGAGATGACGGCGGCCACGACGAGACCGCCGGGGCGGGTGACCCGGACCGCCTCGCGGAGGGCCTGGAGCCGGTCGGCGCGGCGTACCAGGTGGTAGAGCGGGCCCAGCAGCAGCGCGGCGTCATACTCACCGTCGGGGTCGGGGAGCGCACGCGCGTCGCCCACCTGCGCGTCGACCGGAGGGTGCCCGTCGCGGGCCTGCGCGACGTGGCTCGGCACCAGGTCGACGAGGCGAACGTGGTAGCCGGCGACGGCGAGGGCCCGCGCGTACTCGCCGGTGCCTCCACCGATGTCCAGCACCCGGGCGCTCGGCCCGGGCAGGAGATCCCGCAGGAGCTGCGTCGTGCGGATCCACTCCAGTCGCGCCTGCGGGCGGGCGCTGAGCCGCTGGTCCTCGCGATAGCGCTGCGTGTAGTAGTCGACGATGTCGCTCGAATGCTGATCCACGCTCCGATGGTCACCGGTATGCGGCGCGTGGGCCAACGGATTTCCCCCCCACCCCCCGGGCGGCCCTCGCCGTCGGTGATCAAGAGGTTTGCGTCAGAAGTGGGCCCGCAGTCGACGCAAAGCTCTTGATCAGCGCGGGGAGCGGCGGGCGCGGCGCAGGGGAGACGGGTGCACCGACCAGAGCAGGCGACGCCACCAGGGGCGGGCCGAGCGCAGGGTGGCCACGTAGGCGGTGGCGACCTCGGCGGCGCGAGCCGCCTGCTCGGGTGTGGCGGCGCCGGGGGCGAAGCCCACCTGATTGAGCAGGGCCGCCAACTCGTCGACGGCCGGGCTGGACGCGTCTGCCGCCGCCGTGCCGCCGGTGGGCGCGACGGGCTCCGGGTCGGCGGTCGGGTCGTTGCCGGACCTGCCCGCGCGGGCGTCGGCGAGGGTCCGGCGGGCGTGCCCGGCGATCTCGGTGGCGGCCAGGTCGTCCCCGACCGGTCTCCCGGCCAGCCGGAGCGCGTCGGTGACCTCCCGCCAGGCGCCGGCGATGCGCTGGCCGGGGTCGCCCCGCACGAGTCGGCTGCGGGTCAGCGAGCGGCGCATCGCCAGCAGGGTGAGCAGGAGTGCGCCCACCACCAGCAGCAGGCCGCCGCTGCCGCCAGCGACCAGCAGCGGTGTGGAGACCCCGTCCGGGCCGGGTGGGGCGTCGGCGGCGGTCGCCGGTTCCGGTGAGGCGCTGGGCTCGGCTGTCGGTGCCGGCGCCTCCGACGGCGGTGGGTCCTCCGGCGTCGGGCGGAAATCCTCCTCCACCGGTCTCGGCTCGTCGTTGGGGCGGGGCAGCGGGTCGAACGCCACCCAGCCCAGCCCGTCGAAGAGCACCTCCGGCCAGGCGTGCGCGTCACCGGCCAGCACCGGCCCCTGCCCGCTGGTTCGGAAGCCCACCACCACCCGCGTGGGCAGCCCGGAGAGCCGGCCGAGGACCGCGAAGGCCGCCGCGAACTGCTCCGAGGTGCCTTCCTGCCCGCCGCCGTCGCGGGGTCCGAACAGGAAGAAACCCAGGTTCGGGTACGCGTGCCCGCTCGGGGCGTCCGCAGCCACCCGGTAGTGCTCGGCCAGGAACTGCTCGATCGCCGACGCCCGCGCGTACGGAGCGCCGTTCTCCTCGGCGAGTTGGGTGGCCAGCCGGCGCATCGGATCGGGCACCCCGTCCGCGACCCGCAGCACCCGGGCCACCTCGTCGCCGGCGGGCACGTTCGCGCTGGCCAACAGGTTCTGATCGGGGCGTTCCTCGGCGGAGGTCACCGTGTACCGCAGCCCCGGCGTCAGCCCTTCCGGCCGGATCAGCGTCCCGCTCGCCGGGTCGTACGCCACCCGCGCCCCACTGACCTCCCGGGGCGTCGCCACTGCGGGCAGCAGCCGGCCGCTCAACTCGGCCACGCTGATCTGCTGGCGGACCGTCTGCACTGTGCTGTCCCGGGCTGCGGTCGCGGCCGGCAGGATCCGCCCGGCGTTGCGGTACGTCGCGCCGACGCGCCAGGTCACCCCGTCGTAGTCGCTGAGCACCGCCAACCGGATCCGTACACCGCGCGTGGTGTCCGCCGCCGGGTCGGCCTCGGGCGGGGCGTCGGCGGGCGGTGCGTCGGGGCGTTGCGTGCTCACGTCGAGGAGCTTCTGCTCCGGGTGTAGCGCCCAGCCGGAGATCCGGATCAACGGGTTCTCGTCGAGCGTCTGCACCTGTGGCGGTTCCACGTACCGGCGTGGGTCCACCGGTCGGCCGTCGACCTGCTGCGCGACGACCGGGCCGAGCAACGCGACGAGGCCGACCACCACCGCCACCCCGAGCGCCGCGCTGGTGGCCAGGCGCAGTCGCACCGCCGCGCGTACCCGGGGGGTCAGCTCGGCGGTCGGATCGCCGCCGCCGGGCGCGGTGCGGGTGGGGGTGGCCAGGCCGAGGGCCGCGACCGCGACGAACACCAGCGTCGACCCCAGCGCCGGTTCGGCGTTCGGGCCGACCACGTAGAGGGCGGCGGCGTAGAGCCCCGCCGCCGGCAGGTAACCCAACAGCACCCGACCGGTGCGCAGCGCGACCTCCGCGCCGGTCAGCCCGGCCAGCCACGCCGCGACGACCGGCACCAGCACCGTGTCCGGGGTGGGCTCCACCGGGATCATCGCGGTGAGCAGCCGGGGAATGCCGTTGCGGGCGGCGTCCGCGGTGACCTCCAGCAGGCCGCCCGGCAACTCGGCGCGGGTGGCGGCCAGCCGCAGCGACCACAGTGTCCAGCCGGCCATCGCGGCCACCGACACCGGCGCCACCAGCCAGGACGGCAGCCGCCGGGCGGCCACGCTGACCAGCACCGAACCCGCCGCCGCGCCGACGACCAGCAAGGTCAGCAGGCCGCCGGCGTACACCCGGCCGAGCACCACCCCGGCGAGCGCCGTCAGCCCGATCAGCGCCAGCGGCACTACCGCCGCCCGCAGCATCCGCACGGCGACCGTCACCACCGGCGTACCCCGTCCCACTCGGCGGCGAACTGCGCGCCGTCGGCCGCGTCGACGACCACCAGGCCGGCGGTGCCCGGCGGCGTCGGCTCGGCCGCGCCGAACACAGCGACCAGCACCGACGGGTACGCCCCGCGCAGCGCCCCGACGTGCCCCAGCTCGTCGCGGCCACCCGGGCCGGTCAGGAAGATCAACGTGTCGCCGAGTCGGTCCTGCCGCAGCCGGGTGGTGGCCGCCCGCACCGCGTCACCGTCGTCGGACAGGTCGGCGGCGGCGAGCCGGTCCAGCGGCCCGAGAGGACCGTCGGCCTCGCCGTCGGGGCCCGTGACCTCGGCCGGCTGCGCCGGCTTAGTCGGCTCCGCCGGTTCCGTGGCGGCCACCAGCAACAGCACCGGCAGGTCGGCGCGGTGCGCGGCGGTGACGACCGACGCCGCCGCCTCGCAGGCCGACTCGAACGACTCCGCCACCCCGCCGACCCGCTGCGGGTGCGCGGCGGCACGGTTGTCCAGCAGGACGACCAGGCGCGGCAGGCTGGTGTCCACGTTCTCCCGCACCATCAGCTCACCCACCCGGGCGCTGGTGCGCCAGTGCACCCGGCGCAGCTCGTCGCCGACCACGTACTCCCGCAGCGAGTCGAACGTGATCGACCCGTGCGGGACCCCGTCCACCCGGCCGTCGAGGCTGCGCCCCGCGCCTCGGGGCACCGCCGTCAGCGGATGGATCCGGGGGTGCACCCAGACCGGCACCGCCGCGCCGTACGGGCGGGCCAGCGCCACCAACCCCAGCGGGTCACGTCGGGTCACCCGCAGCGGACCTACAGGCACCACCCCACGACGGTCGGTCGGCACGTCGTAGCGGACCTCGGTGTCCCGGCCGGGTCGCAGGCGCAACACCGGCACCGGCACGGTCCGCTGCCCGCACCGGTCCTCGGCCAGCAGGTTCGCCGAGCGCAGCCGCCCGGTGTTGCGCACCGTCACTGTCATGCTCGCCGGCTCACCGCGCGCCACCCGGTCCGGGTCCGCGCGGCGGGTCACCGTCAGCCGGGGCCGCCAAGCCGCGACCAGCGCGGCGTAGCCGACGGCCGCGCCGGCCGCCGCGCCGAGCAACGTCAACTCGGGGTACGCGAACCGGAAACCCACCCCCAGCAGCACCACGGCGGCGACGAGCAGCCCGACCCCACGGGCGGTGATCCCCATCGCGCTGCTGCCGGTCAGCCCTGCACCGGAGCGGGTTGCCCCGACGGCAGCGGCACCGGCACCGAGGCGACGGCCTGACGCAGCACCTCCGCAGGGGTCATCCCGCGCACCTGGGCGTCCGGGGTGAGCAGCAGCCGGTGCGCGAACACCGCCTCGACGAGCGCCTTCAGATCCTCCGGCATGATCCAGCCCCGCCCGTCGATCAGCGCGTACGCGCACGCCGCGCGGGTCAACGCGATCACGCCCCGGGGGCTGACCCCGACACGCACCTGCGGGTGGGTGCGGGTGGCCGCTGCCAACCGGACCGCGTACGCGTAGAGCGGCTCGGCGATGTGAACCCGGCGGGCCATCCGGACCATCTCGCCGACGGTGGCGGTGTCGGTGACCGGGGCGAGCGCCTCGGGGGACCGCACTGTCGCGCCGCGCAGCACCTCGACCTCGACTGCCTCGTCCGGGTACCCGACGGAGAGCTTCACCAGGAACCGGTCCAACTGCGCCTCGGGCAGCCGGTAGGTGCCATCCATCTCCACCGGGTTCTGGGTGGCGACCACCAGGAACGGCGACGGCACCGGGTGCCGGACCCCGTCCACTGTGACAGTCCGTTCCTCCATCACCTCCAGCAGCGCCGACTGGGTCTTCGGCGACGCCCGGTTGATCTCGTCGGCGATGACGATGTTGGCGAAGACCGGCCCCGGATGGAACTCGAAGTCCCGCGTCGCCTGGTTGAAGATCGTCACGCCGGACACGTCCGAGGGGAGCAGGTCGGGCGTGAACTGGATGCGCCGCCACTCACCCTTGACAGTGGCGGCGATGGCCCGCGCCAGGGTCGTCTTACCGACCCCGGGCACGTCCTCCAACAGCACGTGACCCTGGGCGAACAGCGCGGTCAGCGCCAGCCGCACCACCTGCGGCTTGCCGAGCACCACCGCGTTGACGTTCTCGGCCAGCCGGGCGGCCAGGGCGGCGAAGCCCTGCACCTCCGGCTGGGTGAGCGGCTCGTGGGTGTTCACGGTCGGTGGTGCTCCTCGCCTGGTGTCCTCAGCAGGTGGGCAGGACGTTGATGGTGTCGCCGCCCTCCAGGTTGAGCCAGGCCCAGGGGATGTAGTTCTTCTTCCCCCCGTAGTTGACCTGCACCCACCAGGTGCTGCGCTTCTCGTTGTTGTAGATGTAGGCGTACACCTCTTCGCCCGACTTCTTGCAGTACGCCTGTAGCCGGCTGCCGGGCTTCGCCCAACCCACCTGCTTGTCGTTGTCCTGTCGGGCTACCGAGAAGATCTCGTTGCCGTTGCGGCCATCCCGGTCCCGGTCACAGTAGGTCGACTCGGGCCCGGACGCGCCGTTGCGGCAGGTCGCGATCCCGTACTGCGCCTGGGTTGCCTGCGCCCTCTTGGCGGTGCCCTTGCCGGCGGCGTTGCTCGCCGTCACCGTGAACGTGTAGTTGGTGCCCGGCGTCAGGCCCGTCATCGTGATGCTGGAGCACGCCCCGGCCTTCGTCGGCTCGCCCGTCGTGGTCAGCGTGCAGGTGGCCTGACCGCCACCGGCGTCCACCGTGAACGTGACAGTCGCCCCGGTGGCCGTCGACGACGAGCCGGTCACCGTGACCCGTGGCTCGGCCACAGTGCGGGCGGTGGCGGTGGCCTCCGGGCCCGGCCCCGCCTCGTTGACCGCCTTCACCTTCACCGTGACGTTCTGGCCGTTGCCCAGCCCGGTGACTGTCGTGCGGGTGTCGGTCACCTCGCTGACCCGTCCACCGACGTCCACCAGGTACTTCGTCACCGGCCGACCGTTGGCCTCGGCCGGTGCCCACTGCACCGTCACCGCGCCCGGCTGGTTGGCGACGGTCCCGGCGCGCAGGTTGAGCGGTCGACCGGGCGCGGCGAAGGGCACCACGGTGTTGCTGACCGGGGACGCCGCCGAACCGGCGCCCTTGCTGTTGACCGCCACCACCGTGAACGCGTACTGGGTGCCGAACTCCAACTCACCGGCGGGCACCACCAGCTCCGTCTTCGTCGACTCGCCGGCCGGAGCGTTCGTCCCTGCCGAACTGGCCGTCACCGCGTACCTCGCGATGGTGTTGCCCTGCCCGTTCGCCGCCGGCCACTTGACCAGCACCGTGCCGTCCGGCCGCTCTTGGGCGATGACGCTCGCGGGTGGGTCGGGCACCGCCGCGGTCGGGGTCACCGGGTTGCTGTTGCGCGGCGGGCCGTCGCCCTTGGCGTTGACGGCGTGCACCGCGAACCGGTACGTCTCGCCGTTGGTCAAACCCTTGACCTCCACCGCACGCTGGTTCGCGCCCACCTGCACACGTTGGCCGGCGCCCTCCACCACGTACTTGATGATCTCGGCCCCGTTGGCGGCGGCCGGGCGCCAACTCACCCGCGCCTGGGCGTTGCCGGCGGCGGCGGTGACGCTGCGCGGCGCGCTCGGCTTACCCACCCGCGGCTTCTTCGGCGGGGGCGGCGGCGGGGGAACCGGCGGCGGGTCGCCACCGAGCACGTCGTTGGCGTACTTGTTGACCTCGCGCACCTGATGCTTGTCGTCCACGACCCGGGCGGTCGCCGAGTCGGGGGAGTTGATGAACAGGTGGTTCTCCCGGACCTCCAGCTCCAGTGGCCCGTTGGCCCGCCCGCGAATGGTCTCGACCAGCTGACCCGCCGCGTCGAAGGAGTAGATGGTGCCGGTGGCCTCGTCGGCGCAGTAGAACCGGTTCGCCCAGGCCACCGCCGGGCTGAGGCGATCCCCCTCACCCGGCACGGTGAACCCGCTCTCCTGCCCACCGTCACCCACCAACAGCACCCGCCGGTCGGCGGTCACCGTGACCGGCACCCGTGGGCCGCTGGTGCGCGCGGGCAGCGCCGCCGGACCGGACAGCGTCAGCGGCGTCGGGTGCACCTCACCGCGCTGCACCCGCACCAGCTTCCCGGCCGTCCGGTCGAGCACCGCCACCCCGTCGTCCAGGGTGGAGACCACCAGCTCGTGGCTGGCGTCGGCGACGTCGTACGACTCGACCCGCTGCGGGCTGAGCCCGGCACCCGCGGGCGCTGCCGACGCCGGCGCGGACGGCAGCTTGGCGGCGGTGATCGCCGAGACCGTGCCCTGGCTGGGCACCGCGATCCAGAGTCGACCCTTACCGTCGAAGGTGCCGCCGGTGATGCCCGGCGGATAGCGCACCGGCTCACCCACCGGCGTCAACGATCGCGGGTCGAGCTGCCGGACGATGCCCTGCACGGCGTCGACGACGAACGCCGCGTCCTCGTGCAGGGCCACACTGACGCCCAGGCCGGGGGTGGTCCGGGTGGTCGCGCTGAGCTGGAGGGTGGCCAGGTCCAGGGAGCTGACCTGCCCGGTCTGCAAATCCCGCAGGATCAGCAGCCGGTCGGTCTGGGTGATCTGCATCGGGTGCTGCCGGGCCCCGGGGATCTCGGTGCGGGTGTCCACCCGGGCGGTGACCCCGTTGACCCGGGCCAGCTCGCTGCGCGCCGCGCTCCACAGCCAGGAACTCGCGTCGTAGTTGGCCACCGCGTTGTCCGCAGCGCCCAACCCGAGGACGGTCAGCCCCATGGCGGCCAACAGCGCGGCCACCGTGCCGACGGTCACCAGCCCGCCGCGCAGCCGGGACCGGGAGCGGGGGGCCTCGGTCTGTACGGCGTCGTCGATGCTGGCCACAGCCGGCTGCCTCCCCTGAGTCGTGGCAGGTGGCGCGCCTTCCGGCGACCCCTCCCCTGAGCCGGGTGCCATCATATGGCGCTGGTGGTGGCGGGGGAACCCGCACCGTCACCCCTGTGGATACCGAGAGTGTGCGTTGTGGACGTCCAGCTCAGCCCGGTTCGCGCTCGACACGGCGCGGTTTCGGCTCGACTCAGCGCGGCGACGCCCGGCCGGAAGGCTCCCCGCTCGACGTGGCTTCACGCTCCCGCGCGGTGCAAACCTGCCCGGAAGTCGCAAAGCTGTCAGTGGAGTAGACAGCCAACACGGTGAAACAGTGATCCACTCGGGAGTTCAACCCGTTGACGGTGTAGCTGGTCCGGCCCGGGTCCACGGTGGCCATCACACCCAGGGCCTGCCCGGCCCTACCCGCGGCGACCATGAACGGCACCGCGCCGCCGGTCGGGTCCGTCCAGGTCAACGTAATAGTGGCCGAATCGTCGCGCAGCTTCAGGTCGCCCGGCGGCAGCCCGACCGCCGTCGGTGCCGCCCCCGTCGGCGCTGCGGTCCCGGACGGCGGCGGATCGTCGCGGGACAGCATCACCGCACCCAGGCCCGCCACCGCTACGACGGCCACCCCGGCCGCCACGACCGCGCCGATCAGCGCCGCCCGGTTGCGGCCCGTCGACCCACCGTCATCGGCGTACGCCGGCCGGTACGCGTCCGGCACCGGGTGGTACTGCTGACCCGGGTACGGCGCCCGTTGTTGGTCCTGGGTCGGGTACGGCGCCTGGGGCGCCGGGGTTGGGTACGGCGTCTGGGCCGGCTGGTGGTGGTACTGCTGGACCGGTGGCGGCGCGCCTGGCGGCGCCAGCACCGGGTCGGCGCCGACGCGCGGGGGCCAGGCTGGCTGCGCAGCGGGGCTCGGCTGCGCGTCAATGGGGCCTGCCTCGGCGATGCTCGCGTTCGCCTGGGCGGCCGTGAGGTGCGTTTGTGTGGCGGTGGGGTTGGTCTGTGAGGCGGCGGGCCAGCCCAGGCTGGTCTGGACCTCGGCCGGGCCGCCCTGCGCCGGTACGGACGGCAACACCACTGTCTGGTCGGACAGCGCGCCAGGAGCCCGCTGAGTCGGCACTACCGGGGCGTCGAGGATGCCCAAGCCAGAGTCACCCATCGTGCCGGTACCGCCCACGTCCATCGTGGTGTGCCCAGCCGCCGGGGCCTGCTCGGTGGTGGCGGCCTGGGCAGCCGTAGTGGTCGGCGTCGTGATCTGGGTGGGGGAGTCGGCACCTGGAGTTGGCAGGTGCTGCGGTGGGGCGCTGCTGCTCCAGGGCGGTGCGGTCAACCCCCAGGGCGGCACGGGTGGTGCGCTCACCGGAGGCGCGGAGACGGGTGCTCCGTAGGGCGGCCCGGAGACGGACGGCCCGAAAGCAGGCGGCGCCGACACCGGGTAGGTGTGCCCGGGTGGCCCGGAGACGGGTTGGGCGTAGCCGGGCGGTGCGGACACGGGGTAGGTGTGCCCGGGTGGTGCGGAGACGGGTGGGCCGTAGCCGGGCGGTCCGGAGACCGGGTACGGCTGGGCCGGTGGTCCGGAGACCGGGTACGGCTGGCTGGGGGGCGCGGAGATCGGAGGCGGGGTCACCGGCGGGGCGCTGATGGGCTGGGCCGGTGGCCCGCTCACCGGGTACGCCGGCCCGGGGTGGCCAACGGCCGAGGAGGGTCGGCCCGATGACGTCGCCTCGGTGCCGGACACGTTGTGCGATTCGCTCGGCGCCGTTGGCCGTTCGGCGGCTCGGGCGGCCTCCTCGGCGAGCAGCGGCTCGATCTGCCGTACCCGGATGGTGGGGTCGTCCCAGCGAGGTGCCACCACCGCCGGTGTCGCCGGCGGGGCGGTCGACGCCGGGGCGGTCGGTGTCGACGGTGGAGGCGGCACGTCGACCACCGGCGGGGTGGCGTGACCACCAACCCGCTGACGTGGTGCCACGGTCGGCCCGGACGGCGGTCGGTCTGGTGACCGCTGCCCGGCCGTCGTCGGCGGGTCTTCAGCCCTCGGCCGGGGCATCGGCCGAGGCGGTCCAGACGCTTGCTCGTCGAGGCGTTGACGGGGTGGCATCGCAATCGCCGGCCGTGGCGCGTCGGCGCGCGGGCGGGGCGCCGTCGCAGGTCGGGGTGCTGCCGTCAGTGGGTCGGGCGGCGCTGGCGCGATCGAGGAAGCTGCCGGCTGAACGGGCGTCGCCCGAGGGGCTGGGACCGGTGCCGGCGTGACGTCGCGGGGTGGCGTGGGTGTGGCTGGCGCGCGTACCGCTGGAGGAGTTTGTGGGGACGCGGCCGGCGGTTGCGGCGCCCAGGGCGAGACGGCGGGCGGCGGGCCACCGGCGGAGGGCCGCATCGCCGCGAGGGTCGCCAGCGACAGGGTCGGGCCGGCAAGCGCCGACCGGGTGCCCGGCTCGGTCACCGGGTCGACCGGGGCCGGACCGGGCGTCGGCGTGGGGTGCTGCTCGCCCGGCGTCGACGGAGGTGGGCCGAGGTAGTCGCGGGCTGCGCGTACCGCCGGGTGGTTCTCCCCCAGTGCGGCGGGCCCGGCGGTGGCGACGCGGGTGTAGTTGCGGCGGGCCTCGTGCCGGTTGCCGAGTTCCTCCGCCACCTCGGCGAGTTCGAAGGCGAGCGCGAGCATCAGCGGGTCGGAGTGCTCCCAGCGCCGCTCGCCCGCCGCGAAGGCCTCCTCCAACACCCGGCGGGCGGCGAGCGGGTCGTCCCCCTCCCGGTGCAGCCGTGCCAGCAGGTGCGCGGTGTGTAGCACCTCGGGATGGTCGTCACCGTACGGCGGGGGAGCGGATTCGACGGCCTCCGCGAGCAGTTGCCGGGCGGCGCTGAGGTCGCCCGCGGCGCGCAGGGCGAGGGCTCGGTGCTGGGTGGCTGCCAGGGGGGAGGGATGGGACACGTGGCAATGCTGCCGTCAGAGGGCCGCCGGACGCTACCCGGACACGCTCCGACAGCGTGTCGGTGCGGGTGTTTTGAGGCGGCTTGAGCAGTGGCGGAAGCGCCGGGGGAGAGGTGCCGGAAGGCGATGTGCATGATCCACGAGCGGCGTGTACAGTAACTCCCCGTGCGGCCCGCTGTGCTGACTACCGGATGGAAGATCATCTGGTCGGCGAGGTAGGCTGAACGAGTAGGTCCGGGTGGCGGAATGGCAGACGCGCTAGCTTGAGGTGCTAGTACCCGTATAGGGTGTGGGGGTTCAAGTCCCCCCTCGGACACCAGTACGTGTGGAGATCCACGCGAGATCAACTCCCTCGTTTGGATCTTCGTGTCCGCCTGTGGCATGTGTGCACACCGAACCCTCGGGAGTCGGTGCCACCTGCGCTGACGCCACTGCACCCTCGCTGGCGGGGGCGTAGGTGAGCCCCGGCAGGCCGCGCTCTCGGCGGCCCGACGAGCAGCTCGTCGAGGCGCTCGTACCCACCCCGCTGCCGGTCGTATCGCCGGAGCCGGCGCCGCTGCCGACCTTGCCCGCGCCCGCCGCCCGCACGAGTGATGGCGTGCTGTTCGATGTGGGCCGCCCCGACGCCGCCGGCCGCGTCACCGCTCGTGCACTGCTGCGGGCGTTGGGTTGGACACCGGGCCTCACCCTGCACGTCGACGTCGTGACCGACGCAATCCTGATCACCCCGGCCGCCGAAGGCGCGCACGCCGTGGGCACCCGCGAGGAACTGCCCCTACCGGCCGCCGCCCGACACCTGTGCGGCATCGCCCCCGGCGAACCCGTGCTCCTGGCCGCCCTGCCCCGCCAGAACCGCATCGTCGTGCACCCCTCAAACACCATCACGGCGGTCCTGGCCGACCTGCACGCCCGCATCCTCGCAGAGCCCTCATGACCATGGATCCCGATCGTGTCGCCACCGCCCGAGCGCTGCTCGAGCACCTCGGCCTCACCGCAGCCGACCTCACCGACAGTAACCGGCCCGCCGTGCCGACAGTCGCCGAGTACCTTCCTGTTGTTATCGCTGCGGCGGGCCCGGCCACCCGACGCACCTACGGCAGCTTCTGGCGACGAATGGCCGCAGCCCTCGGCGATTTGCGCATTGACGCGGTGCGGGCCAGCGACCTCGAAGCCCTCATGCGGCAGGCCGTCGCAGGCGCCCGCCCTCGCCGCAACTCCCGAAACGGCCGGTACGCCGGCGAGCACCTCATCGCCGCAGCCCGCGCCTTCTACAACCGCGCCATCGCCGACGGCTACCTCACCGTCGTGGACAGCCCGGCCCACCGGGTGCGCAAACCCCGCCGGCTGCCCAACACCCGCCGCGCCCTCACCCCTGACGAACTGTCCGACATCAACGCCGCCGCCCGCAGCGGCGGTAACGACATCGTGCTCGACGCCCTGATCCTGCGCCTGCACACCGAAACGGCCTGCCGACGCAGCGGGGCTCTCGCGCTGCGCCTGATCGACCTGGACAGCGACCACGCGCTGATCCGCCTGTCCGAGAAGGGCGGCACGCAACGCTGGCAGCCCATCACCCCGATGCTCGCCAGCCGACTAAACGATCACGCTCGAGCCCGCGGCGCCGTCGCACCGACCGATGCGCTGCTGCGCTACCGCAATGGCCAACCCGCCACCAATCGGCGCTACGACCTGCTGTGGAAACGCATCGGCCGACAGTTACCGTGGGTCGCCGCCCAAGGCATCACCACACACTGGCTGCGCCACACCACCCTGACCTGGGTCGAACGCCACTCCGGCTACGGTGTGGCCCGCGCCTACGCCGGCCACACCGACAGCCGAGGACCCGCCACCACCACCTACATCAAAGCCGACCTGCACGCCGTCGCCGCCGCGCTGGCTGCCCTCACCGGTCAGCCACACCCGCTGGCTGTAGCTGAGCGCGAGCAACGGTTCCCCGCCCAGGACGCGGAGGACGGGAGCGGCCGCACACCGCGGTGAAACCCGCCGCTAGACGGGTCGTGAAGCGCCGCCGTCGGCGTCGTTGCTGGCGGGCAGCGGCGCCATCGGCGGCAGCAGGTGGCCGATCTCGCAGCGACGCCCCGCTGCGGCGCCGGCGGCTGTTCCAGAAGCCGTGGTGCGGGCAGCCGGCGATCGGTGAGCTGTCTCGCGGGAAACCGTCGAGGGCTGGCGCTACATTCCCGCACCCAGGGCTACGGGCCCTGCTCATCAACGCCGTGATCTTCGGCGGCGGCATCATGGCCGCCATGCCCATTGTCACGGTGTTCATGCTCCGCGACCTGCACCTCGCACCCTTCTTCGGCAGAGAGCGTCTCCGGGTGATGTCGTGTCCTGTTTGGCCCTGATGGGCCGATCCCGGCCACGCGGTGTTGAGAAACCAATGGCCTCCATCACCGGGGAAATCAGTCGGATTCACGCCACTGAATTCGAATTATTGGCTGACCTGGTCGGCTGGGCAGTCACGGGACTCCCGAGCATGGCTGGGGTGGTCGTTATGGATGCCAGTGCTGGGGTCGTCGGTTCGAATGCGGACGCACCGGCAGTCGGAGGGTCTCCACGGGTCAACCGCTTCAGGCTCTTTGGCCGGTAGGAACTGATTGCGGAGATCACCGGCGGGGCGGCGTGCTCGGGTGCGCAACAGCGGCAGCAGTTGCTCGCCCTCACGCCTGATCTCGCCGAGGTAGGGCGTGTCGGAGAGCGCGAAGTGAGTGACGCCGAGCCGCTGGTACTTGCGCAGCGAACTCGCCACGTCCTCGGGGGAGCCGACCAGCCAGGTGGTGCCCGCTCGGCCGCCACCGAACGTGCCGGGCGTGGTGTAGAGGTTGCCGTCGAGGACCTCCCCGCGTGCGGCGAGGTCGAGCAGTCGACGCTGACCGACGGCGGCCCGCCAGTTCTGGTCACGTGCGGCACTGGCGCCCTTGGCCATCTGGGCGACCTTGACCTCGGCATCGGCCCACGCCTGTTCGGTGGTCTCCCGCACCAGCGTGGTGACCCGAGGCCCGAACTCCAGCGGCGCCTGCTCGCGTCCCAGTTTCTCGCTGAGGTGCGTGAGTCGCTCGATGCGCTCGGCCACGCCGTCGAGTGGCTCGCCCCAGAAGAGCTGGACGTTGGCCTCGGCGGCGGCCACCTCCTCGGCGGCGGGGGAGGCGCCACCGAAGTAGAGCCGGGGGTGTCTGCGTTCGCCTCGCACGACCGGTCGGAGCGCCAGGGTGGAGCCGGTGACGGCGAAGTGCTCACCCTGGTAGGTGACGCTCTCCTGGGCCCACACCTGCGCACGATCTGCAGGAACTCCCGGGTACGGGCGTACCGGTGGGCCGGGTCGCTCTCGCCGTCGCCGTACGCGGCCAGGTCGTCCTTGCCGGAGACGATATTGATGAGCGTTCGGCCCTGGCTGAGCCTTCGAGCCGACGATGCCGGCAGCACGTGCAGGTGATGACATCCGCTCGAACGGTGGCGGGGGACCCGGCGCGGGTTTGGTCCGCGGCGATCGTGGTTGCTCGGTGGCTGCTCAGCCGACGGGGGACTGAAGTGGATTTAGCGCTACGCAACCGGACCCACCAGGAAGCGCGACGCCCGTTCACATATCAACAACAGCGGATTGTCAGCCCGTGCAAGGCGCGGACCTGGAAGGACGCACTTGTACTCGAATGAACTGGAAGGCTTGCGGCGGACGAGTTTTAGGTAGAGTGCTCGCCGTAGGAGTGTGTGTTCGGAGCTTTGGACTACGGATCAGAAGGTTAGGGGTTCGAGTCCCTTCGGGCGCACAAAAGATCAAGGCCGTGACCAGCAAGAACTAAGGTCACGGCCTTTTTCGTTCCCATTTTCGAGCCCGAACTCCCGTCTAGTGGGAGCGTGGTACTCGCTGGGTGCTCGGCTGTTTCGGAACTGTTTGTGCTGGTTGGCGCATGCTGCGCCATGGTCCCCGGTCGTGATCTTGGATCGCCCGCCCGCCCGCCCGCCCGCCGCGTCGTCGCTCGAGGTCGTGGCGTGCAGTTCGCCACGACGCTCTCACGCCGTGAAGATCCCGGCGGTGGCCATGGTCACCCGGCGGTGGGCGGTGGACTCGTCGTCGCGGAACCTGTCGACGGCCCAGGACAGGGCGAGGACCAGCTCGTACACCTCGTCGGTGGTGGTCGTCGCGGCGGCGTCGCCGGACGCCTTGGCCGCGTCGAGCAGGGTGCCGGTCCGGGCCAGCAGCGGGTCGTAGGCCGGCTTCATCGGCGAGTCGGCGTTCTGGTGAGCGGTCGCCAGGCAGTACGGCAGGTCGTGCCAGATGCGCAGGTGCCAGGTGAGCCGTTTGAGCCACTCGGTGAGCGCCGCCCGCGGGGACAGCGTCGCGGCCAGCGTGTCGGCCTCGGCCAACGCGTCCGTGATGCTTTTGGCCATGACCGCCGCGAGTAGGTCGTCGCGGGTGGGGAAGTTGCGGTAGAGCGTGGCGTTGCCGACCCCGGCGCGCAGGGCGATCCCGTCGAGCGAGGTGAGCACCCCCTCGGCCGCGAAGGTCTCGCGAGCCGCAGTGAGGATCGCCTCCCGGTTGCGCTGGGCGTCGGCACGCAGCGGCCGTGTAGCCATGGACACTCCTCCTTGGCTATCCGGGGACAGTCCCCATATAGTGGTTTCCGGGGGAAGTCCCCACTTACTGAGGAGAGTCTAGATGAACGGTCGTACCGTGCTCGTGACCGGCGCCAACGGCGGTCTCGGCGAGCAGTTCGTGCAGCAGGCCCTGGACCGTGGCGCGGCCCGGGTCTACGCCGCCGCCCGCACGCCCCGCTCGTGGGCCGACCCCCGGGTGCGGCCGTTGACCCTCGACCTGACCAGCGTCGACGACGCCGCCCGGGCCGCGCAGGCCGCGCCCGACGTCGACCTGCTGATCAACAACGCGGCGATTGCGCCGGCCGGCGACTCCATCTCCGGGCCCGAGGAGGAGCTGCGCCGCATCTTCGAGACGAACTTCTTCGGCACGCTGCGCGTCGCCCGGGCGTTCACCCCGGTGCTCGTGAGCAACGGCGGTGGCGCCATGATCAACATCCTGTCCTCGGCGGCCTGGGTCAACGTGCCGACGGGGTACGCGGCGTCCAAGGCGGCGATGTGGTCAGCGACCAACGCGCTGCGCTTCGAGTTGCGCGCGCAGGGCACCCAGGTCGTCGCCCTGCTGGTCGGGATGATCGACACCCCGATGTCGGCGCGCTGGGACGTGCCCAAGGTCAGCCCAGCCGACGTGGTCGCCCAGGCCTACGACGCGATCGCGAACGGCTCGATCGAGGTGCTCGCCGACGATCAGACCCGGTACATGAAGTCGCGGCTGAACACCCCGGCCGAGGAGCTCTACCCCTGGCTCGACGAACAGCTCGGCACGTTCGTGCCGTGAGCCCGTCCACCCGGCCACCCGGCCACCGCGGACGTCATCGTCTCCTCCGCGTCCGAGCGCGTGCGCCACACGCGGTCGACAAGGCTCACGTCGCGACCTGGCGAACGACCTGGGCCTGCCGGAGGGCGGCACGGGCGCGATCGGTGAGCGGGTGTCTGCTGGGGGCGCAACCTCAAGGACGCCAGCCAGAAGGTGCGCAGCCAGGCCGGAAGGGAGCTGCGGGCGCTGCAGAGCCACCCGAAGCCGCTGATGCTGGCGCGCTCGGCCTGGCCGTCCGGTGGTGGCTGCTCACCGGCCGGCACGATGGTGCCGAGGGCAAGGTGCGGCCGGGCCGGCATCTACTGCTGCCCATGGCCGGCCTCGTCGGTGTCCAGTTCGTCCTCGTCGGACTCGGTTGGGTGCCGCGGTCTCGGGTGCGGGACGGTTGCTGGCGGTCGCCTGGGTCGCGGCGGGGGTGGTCCTCTTCGCCTCCTTCTGGCGGGGCATCGTGGGCCACTACGAGGGCGGAGCCTGACGCCGGAACGGGCGGGCGGTGCCGGATCACGACGTCGACGTCAGCGCACCGACCGCCGCCGACCCCTCCGCGTATAGAAGGAAGTCGAGCCGGTCGACCGAGCCCTGCGATTGTCAAACGTTGCCACCTGGCCCGAGCAGCAAGCTGACCTGAGCCAACGTGTCTGGCGCCATAGCCCCGGGGCGGCGGAACGCATGCCTGGTTTCGCTGATTCGTCCGGCCGGGGTCAGAGTCCAGTTCTGCGGGCCCCAGCAGCCCTGCTCCTCAAGGAGTACGCGGGCCAGCACCCCGGTCTCCCCAGCGGCGCCGCAGGCGGTCAACATCGCAGCGAGGACGACGTCCGCGTCCAAGGGGAGCTCCGCGTCGCTCATGATCGGCAGCAACAGAAGGAAGGTGTGGGGGTCGAGGCGCGGGGCCGATCCGGCGTCGGCCGCCGTATGCGCGACAGATAGCAACTCCGGCCAGCACAGCCCAGGTCCCCGGAAGCAACCTTCGACAGTCGCCAGGGGCACCGCCGCCTTCCATCCGGGATGGTGCAGCAGGTAGTCGAACCCATGTTCTCCGGGAAGGTTGCGGTAGACGACATGGAGCAGGTGCCCTGCCGAAAGTGGGACTGACAGCACTGGCCACCGGCGCTCATCGCTGACCCGTTCGAAGAACTGCAACAGGTCTGCCTCGCTGACCCCGAATCCCGCACACAGCGGCGCTTCGAGGCCATTGGTGCACTGCAACAGGTGGCTCGCCCAGAACAGCGGCTCGTCTACCAGGTACGCCCCATCGACCAAGGGATCGTCTTCATAGCCTGGGATCTGGGGCATCGGCCGATCTTGGCACAGATCTCGCCAAGCACTACCTGGTCGGGCCGCCGGGCGTGACCAGGCCGGTCTCGTAGCCGAAGACCACGGCCTGGACGCGGTCGCGCAGGCCGAGTTTCTGCAGGATCCGGCTGACGTGCGTCTTGGTGGTCTGCTCGGCGATGAACAACGTGGCGGCGATCTCGGTGTTCGACATGCCGAGCGCCATCAGGCGCAGCACCTCGCGCTCGCGGTCGGTCAGGGCGTTGAGTGCCGTGGCGCGGGCGGGTCGGTGTGGCCGTGCCTCGACGAAGTTCTCGATGAGCCGGCGGGTGATGCTCGGTGCCAGGAGGGCCTCGCCGCCGGCCACGATCCGGACGGCCCGAACCAGATCGTCGGGCTCGCTGTCCTTGAGCAGGAAGCCGCTGGCACCCGCCTGCAGCGCGGCGTAGATGTAGTCGTCGAGGTCGAAGGTCGTCAGCATCAGCACCCGGAGGGTGTGCCCCTGGGCGCGTTCCGGATCGAGCAGGGCCCTCGTCGCGGCCAGCCCGTCCAGCACCGGCATCCGGACGTCCATCAGGACGACGTCGGGGCGCAGGCTGCGGCCGCGTTCCACGCCGAGCTGCCCGTTCTCCGCCTCGCCGACGACCTCGATGTCGGGTTGTGCCTGAAGAATCGCGCGGATGCCCACGCGAATCATCGACTGGTCGTCCACGATCAGCGCCCGGATCACTGCGGGTCCCCGATCGGCATGCGTGCCGTCACCCCGAAGCCGCCATCGTCGCGGACGCCCGCCTCCAGCGACCCGCCGACCAGCCGGACCCGCTCGCGCATCCCGGGCAGCCCGTGGCCGGTCAGTCCGGGTAGCTCCAGGGGCTCAGCCGAGCGCGTTGCCGCGTCGTTCACGACGGACAACACGAGATCGCCGCCTTCGATATCAAGACAGATCACCGTACGGGCGCCGGGCGCGTGCCGGATGACGTTGCTGAGCGCCTCCTGGATGATCCGGTAGGTGGCCAGGGCGACATTTTCCCGCAGCACGGCCGTCCGCACGGTGTCGGCCACGCGCACCTCCACCGGCACACCCGCTCGTTTCGCCGACTCGACCAGGTCTGGCAGTTGGCTGAGGTCGGGTACCGGGGCCAGGTCGACGCCCGCGTCCTCGGCCCGCAGCACGGACAGCAGCTGCCGCATCTCGCGCATCGCCGACCGGGCGTCGGCGGCGATCCGCACGAACTCCGCCTCAGCCTCCGGGTCCAGGTTCTTGATCCGGTACGACGCCGAGGTCGCCTGCATGTGGATCACCGACATGCCGTGCGCGACGACGTCGTGCAGCTCTCTGGCGATCCGGGTGCGTTCCTCGGCGACCGCCCGCTGGCTCTGCTGAACCTCGACATCGCGGCGCGCGTCGGCGAGCTCCCGGCGAATGTCCCGCCAGTGGCGGGTCATCAGCACGGCACCGAGCACGACCGCCGACACCGCCGGGTAGAGGATCATGATCAGTAGCCCGTCCTCGACGGAGCGGCCCCGTGGATCGAGCAGCACCAGGGCGGGGATCAGCAGGACGCTCGACCACCAGGTCACCAACGCGGCCCGCTGGCTGTAGCGGGCCGCCGCCAGGCCGACGTGTGCGATCAGCGTGAGGAGTCCTGGCACGGTGAGCGGCCATGTCGACCACGCGCCGGGCGGGACGGCCACCGCGAACACCGCGACGGCCAGGAACTGCAGTGCGGTCGCCTGACGCAGCCGGACGAGGAGCAGGAGCAGCGCGGCGCTCTGCGCGATGGCCGCGAGAACGGCGGCCACCGGTTGCACGCCTAGCGGATGTCTGATCACGGCAAAGCATTAATGCTCGGCGAGCATCGGACTTGGCGCGCAGACGCCGCGGCGGGGTCACCTTCAGGACGCGGCGAGCGAGGCTAGCAGGCGCAGCTTCTCGGCGTTGTCGCCGGTCTCGTCCGGGTAGTAGAGCACCAATAACAGACCGTCGACCGGCAGTTTTTCGCGGTGCAGCGTGAGCTCGCCGACCACCGGGTGCCGGACTGTGGTCGTACCACCCTGCAGTTGGCGCACGTCGTGGCGCGCCCACAAAGAGCGGAACCGTGCGCTGGACAGCGACAGCTCGCCGACCAGCTCGACGACCCGGGCGTCGTCGGGCGCGTCGCCGTTGGTCTGGCGGAACGCCGCGACGAAGCTCGCCGCGGAGCGTTCCCAGTCGGCGTGGAACTCGCGTTCCTCCGGGTCGAGCAGCATCGAGCGCAGCCGGTTCTCGCCCGGGCGCAATCGGGGTGACAGCGCCGTGGCCAGGGCGTTGGCCGCCAGCACGTCGAAGGAGCGGCCCTCGACGAAGGCCGGCACCCCGACCGCGGCCAGCAGGTGGTGCAGCCGCGCGGGCACGCGCTCCGGCCGGCGGCGCGCGCGGGCCCGGGGCCGGGGCGCGGTGAGGTCGAGCAGGTACTGGCGCTCAACGTCGTCCAGGTGCAGGACCCGGGCGAGTGCCTCGAGCACCTGCGGCGACGGGTTCTTGTCGCGGCCGCGTTCCAGCCGCAGGTAGTAGTCAGCACTGATCCCGGCGAGCAGCGCCACCTCTTCGCGGCGCAGGCCCCGGACCTTGCGGCGGGCGCCAGGCTGGATGCCGGCCTGCTCGGGCGTGACCAGCTCACGCCGCGCCCGCAGGTAGTCACCCAGCCGGTTGGTGCCGTCGTCGTCGCGCATGAGGCCGAGGCTAATACCGGCGCGGGCGCGGACAGGGGGTCCTGTCACTCCCCGGATTCGCAAAGCACTTCCTAGGCCCCGGCGATGCTGCGACCTTGGGTTCATGGACATCACGAACCGCACGGTCTTCATCGCCGGGGGCACCTCCGGCATCGGCCTGGGCCTGGCCCGCCGTTTCGCCGCCGCAGGCGGCACCGTCATCGTCGGCGGGCGCCGGGCCGCTTCCCTCGATGGGCTGACCACCGTCGAGATCGACGTCACCAATGCCGACTCGGTGCGCCGCGCCCGCGACAGCGTGCTGGAAAGCCACCCTGGCCTGGACGTCGTGGTCACCATGTCCGGGGTCCAGCTTCCGGAGGACCTGCGCGACCCCGAGCACTTCGCCACCGCCGAGACGACCGTCGAGACCAACCTGCTGGGCACCATCCGGGTGCTCGACGCGTTCACGCCGCACCTGCTCGGGCGCGGCGCGGGCACCTTCCTCACAGTCAGCTCGGGCATCGGTTTCCTGCCGTTTCCGCTCCTGCCCACGTACGCCGCCACGAAGGCGGGCGTGCACGCGTACACGGAGGCGCTGCGCGCGCAACTCGCCGGTACCGGCGTGGAGGTCACCGAGCTGGTGCCGCCGGCGGTGGCGACCACGCCGGAGCACAAGCGGCTGAACCCGCGCGCGCTGGACCTCGAGGACTACCTCGACGAGGTGCTGGGGCTGCTCGGGCAGGACCCGACGCCGGACGAGATCCTCGTGCAGGCCGTGCTGCAGCACCGCTGGGCCGAGCGCGACGGCACCTACGCCGATCTGGTGGCGCAACGGTCCCAGGCGCTCAAGACGCTGCCGGGGCGCTGAGAGCGCCGCTTCCCACCGGTGACGGCGGCAGCAACCGCTCACGCGGCCCCGGACACGACGGTGGGCTCGGGTGCCCTCGGCGGCAACAGATGGCACCGCTCGCACGCTGTCATCGGCTATGTGTGGGCTGCCTTCGCTAACGGAGACCTCTCTGCTGCCGGCGGGTTGACAAGAGAGGTGCCGTTAGATCCACAGTCCCTTGGTGATCGCCGGGGGGGCACCCGCGATAGCCTGCAACCACAGATGCCCGTTGGGTCGAAGGTGAGGCTTGCCCGGCGGGTACAAAATACGAACCAATGAGTCTGTCCGGTTGGCCTCGCATCTCGCATCCGCGGACACGACCAAATCCGCTGGAAGCTGGTGTGGGAGTTCTTGGAGGAGTACCGCTGGGAGGCGGCCGAGACCAGGGCCGGTCTATTGAGGGATGAGCCTGGGCAGTTGGGGACGCGCGTTGGGACGTGCTGCTTGCGGCGCTCGCGGAGCACCTGCTCGCCCAGGCGGATCTTGCCCTGCCTACATGGGTCGACGGGCGTGTCCTGCGCCGGGCGTGGTTCCCAGCCGAACTGGCGATCCACCGGGCCGACGCGCTGGCATGGGCGCCGGCCGCGTTTCGGAAACATGGTGTGTACCTGTCCGTTCACGACTTATCCGCGGCGTGAGCGGATCAGGTGGCGTCCCGATGGGGGAAGGCGGAATGCGCACTCGCGTTTACCCACCGAGGCGAGGACTTGTCCGTCGCGGAGCCGTCGCTGGCATCCCGTCGTCGTGGTGAAATGGCCTCGGACATATCGTTCCCCACAAAGCGTGATTTTTTTTCGCGCGTTTCGAACGATCCCCGTCCCGTTGGGCGGGGATTTTACTGCGCGGGCCAGGACGGTCGTCGGGGCGGTGAGCGGGAAGACGGCAGTGTCAGTTTCGATGGTCCAGGCGTCGTGGTCGCACACGATGATCATGGCGTCGAGCCGCAGGTAGCCAGCGACGCTGTCTGGATCCTGGTCGCGCATCGCCGGGTAGTGCCGACGGAGGCAGCTGTCGTGTCGAATGCTCAGCGGGCCCGCATCCCGTTCAGTAAGACATCGAGGTAGCGGCGGCCGGCTGCAGCTTGCTCCTGAGGATCGGTGGCTGAGTGCATCCTGGCCGAGAAGGCGATTCCGCACATCAATGGCGTCATGTCGGCGAGCGTTATGCCGGGCGCCAGCCGCCCCGCGGTCCTGACCCGTACGAATAGTTCATTGAACAGTGAGGCCAACTGATCGAGCAGATGCGCTGTGCCCGGTAGGGCGGCTGTGGGCGCCGACAGCACCGGGGATAGGGCGGCGTCAGTGAGTTGCGCTTCCACGAACCTGACCAGGAAATCACAAAATGCCGTCCATGCGTCGTCCTGTTCCGCAGCCCGTTTGGCGGCATGGATCAGCGTCTCCAGTCCGTCCACCGACACCGCCTCGATCAACGCCTGTGGCGTTGGGAAGTGCCGGTACACCGTGGCGACGCCAACGCCGGCCGCGCTGGCCACCTCGTTCAGCTGGATCGGGGTGCCGTCCGCGACCAGCTCCCGGCCAATCTCGACGATTCGCTGGCGGTTGCGTACTGCGTCCTTACGGAGCGGGGAAGCGGTCACTACTTCAGCATAAATGGATAACTGGGGCTGTCGTTGGACGGGCGGCGTAAGTCGATGCAGCCGATGGCGGATCGGCTCGGGGGGATCATCAGGGGTCGCAGCATTTCGTAAAGACCTCGACGTGGGACACCAAGGCGGTGCGGATGCGGTTGACCCGTCGCGCGGCGGATCTCGGGCCGGTGGTGCGGGTGGTCGATGACACCGATTCCCCGAAGGGCGGCTGTGGCCAGGAGGTATACGGGGAGGTCGGGCACGGTGGCGAACTGTCAGATCGGGGTGGGTGTCCGCGCGGTCACCGACACCGCGTCGTGCCCGCTGGACTGGCGGAAGTTCGTGCCGAAGTCATAGGGCGACCAGGCTGTTGGCCAGGCTGACCGCCCCGATGTGCTCGCTCGCCGGGCCTGGTGCGGGACACCTGCCGATGAGCATCACCGGCCGAGTGGTCGATGGTGGTGGAGATGCTCGACGAGCTGGCTGAGCACTGACTTCGTCCGCTGTCGCTGGCCGCGGACGCCTGCTACGGCCGACAACGGCCAGTTCCGTGGCGCCTTGGACGAGTGGTCCATTGGCTACGTCGTCCCCGAACTGCGCCGGACCCAAAAGCGGCTGCGCCGGCCTGACTTCTCTAGACGGTCATCCGCGAGTTGCAATGTCCTCGCGACCTGAACCGACGCCTGCCTCACCTGCCACCAACCTTGAACACGTGACGCGGCAACAAACGCCACAGAAACAGACAAATCACTACTAGCGTCAGGGGCTTCCGCACGTCGGCTCGGGACGGTAGATCGGATAACTCATCCGTTTCGTGCTACGGTCATGGAAGCGGATAACTCATCCGTTTCCATCGTCCGCTCGGCCCCCGGAGAGAACATGCAGATACTCATCACCGGCGGCACCGGCTACCTGGGCTCGGTGCTTGTCGAACACTCCGTTGCCGCAGGTCACGAAGTAGTAGCGCTGACCCGGTCCCCGCAGGCAGCAGCAACAGCGACGCAGGCGGGCGCGCGTCCTCTGCTCGGCAGCCTGACCGACACCGCGCTCCTGGAAACGGCTGCGGCGCAAGCCGACGCAGTGGTGCACGCCGCAGCAGTCGACTATGCCGGTGGCGAGGACGCAGTCAGGGCAGAGGCCGCTGCCGTGGAGGCGCTGATCCGTGGGGCGGGTAAGGCTGGGACGGGCAAGCCGTTCATTTACACCAGCACGAACCTGGTCTACGGGCTCGATCCCGCCCAATCTCAGGACGAAGACGCAGAACTGCCGGAGCCGGGCCTGGTGCCGGCCAAGCTCGTCGGCGAACGCCTGGTGCGCGAGGCGGCGGGTCTGAACGCCATGATCATCCGTGTCAGTCTGGTCTACGGTCGAGGCGGCACCATGCTGCTGACCAGTTTGATCGGGGCCGCGACCGGCTCGGGCGCAGCCATCTACATCGGTGCCGGCGACAACGAGTGGACCCCGGTGCACGTGGACGATCTCGCCCGCCTGTACCTGACGGCTCTGGAGCGCCCGACGGCGGGCACCTACAACGCGGCCGGGCCGCGGCAGTTCACCTTCCGCGAACTTGCCGAGGCGATCGCGGATCTGACCGGAACCACCGCGACCTCGATCACCGCCGAACAGGCCGAGAGCGCCATGGGGCCGATGGCCGCGCTGATTCAGTCTTCGGCGCGCATCACCTCCCAGAAGGCGCACGACACGTTCGGGTGGAGCACCAGCGGTCCCGCTCTGCCGGACGATGTGCGCTCCGGCTCCTACCAGGTGGTGAACCCGTGAGCCCCAGCCTGGCCAGCCACGCCGTTGTCGGTCTGCTGCGCGTGACCGGGGTGAAGAAGCGCCAGTTCAAGCCCAGCCGGTTCCTCGCCGAAGTGGCCAACCCGGCTCCACCGCGTCTGCCGGGTGTCACGCTCCGGCGGGAAGAGTTCGAAGGCTGGACGGTCTATCGGCTGACGCCCGTCGATCCGGTACGGCACTATGCCGTCTACCTGCACGGCGGCGCCTGGGCCGCCCCCATCACCACGCAGCACTGGAGGCTGGCCGCCCGGATCGCCGTCGAAGCCGGCCGCGAAGTTGTCCTGCCCCTGTACCCGCGCCTTCCCGCCGCTACCCACGCCGACGTCCTTCCGGTCATGCTGCGCCTGTTCCAGCACGTCCAGAAACAGGGGCCGACCGCGCTGACCGGTGATTCAGCGGGCGCGACCATCGCACTGTCCGTGCTCCAGGCTCTGACCTCGCGAAGCGAGCGGCCGGATGTCACCGTCCTGATCTCACCCGCCCTGGACCTGACCTTCACCAACCCGAAGATCACCGACATCGCACCGCACGATCCGTTGCTGAATCTCGAGCACATCCGAGTTCTCGCGACCCGCTGGGCCGCCCCGGCCGATCCGTCAAACCCTCAGACCAGCCCTCTCAACGGCCGCCTGGACCACCTCGGACTCGTCCACGTGTACGGCGGGACACGCGATGTCCTCTTCCCCGACGCCGTCGTGCTCAGGGACCGGGCCGGTAACGCGACCGGAACCGATCTTCACCTGCACATCGGTGAGGGAATGATCCATGACTGGCCAATCATGCCGACCCCGGAGGGCCGCCGGGCGGCCGGGGACGTCATCGCCCTTTTGCGAGACGCAGGTGATCACTCGGTCGGAGAGGGTTTGTGATCTTCGGAAACGCCTCGAGACCTGCTCGGCCAGTACCCGCTGATGCTGCGTTTCCCGTACTTCGACATCTACCGCAAGTGGCTCGTCGAGCAGGTCGATCTCGTGCTCGCGATGCAGCTGTGACCGGAGGCCTTCACACCTGGGGAGGAAGCCGACAACTTCGCCTAGTACGAGCAGCTCACCGTCCGTGACTCGTCGCTGGCGGCGGCCGGGTCGTGCGGCTCAGCCGCGCAGGCAGAACGGGTGGCCGGCCGGGTCGCGCAGGACACGAAAGCGTTCCGGCGCCGGTTGTTGTCTTTCTCTGACGGCTCCGAGTTCGATCGCCCGCGCCTCGGCGTCATCGAGGTCATCGGGGCCGTCGACGGCCAGGTCGAAGTGGATCTGCTGCGATCGTTCGCCGGTGGGCCAGGTCGGTGGCCGGTAGTCGTCGACGCGAACCGCGCCGAGGTAGAGCGGACCCGCCTTGACCGCACAGAAGTCCGGGGTCTGGACCGTGACCTCACCGTCCAGCATCGCGGCCCAGAAGCGGGTCAGGTCGGCTGGGTCCGGGCACTCCAGGTTGATCGCAGCGATGTGAGCTACCGGCATGGGTCCTCCAAGGAGCGGGTTCGTCAGGGGCCGACAGTGACCTACCCTAGCACCCAAAACGACGCGTCACTCTCTTTTGGTTCAAGCCGTCCGAGAGGGAGGCCGGCCGGCATCACGGACGCCGGTCGAGCGTCCACGGACCGGCGGAAGGCGGTCGGGTCACGCTCGTACTAGCCCTTGATGATCGCCATCAACGCGGTGGTGAAGGGTGCGGGATCCAGGTCGCCACGAATCGCCAGTTGCAGGCTGTAGCTGATGCTGAGGGCCACGAACGCTTCGGCGATCTGCCCGGCCTGCGGGCGCCGGGAGTCGGGCACCAGCTCGGCAATCGCGGCCCGCATCGCGGCGAGTTGTCTCTGCACAACGGCTGCCAGCAGTGGTGATACTGCGGCCTCGGCATAGATCTGGGCGACCAGCCGGGCATGATGGGTGTCACGGGCCCGGGCCCGGACATGGTCGAGGAAACCACCCACGGCCTCGGCGGTGAGCGCCCTCGGCAGCGCTTCGGTTCCCTGCTCGCAGACCGCGATGACGATCTCATCCTTACTCGTGAAGTACCGGTAGATCGCCCCGTTGGAGAGCCCGGACTCGGTCACGATGTCGGCCATCGACGTGTGGGCAAAGCCGTGACTGGCGAACCGAGCCCGGGCGGCATCCACGATCTGCTGGCGGCGTGCGTCGAGATGAGCTTGACTGACCTTAGGCATAAAAGAGTGAACCCTCGCTTTATTTGCTACTGTCGGAAGCCTACCTCACCGCACTGACCCTCAGGAGCCACCGTGCGCTACCAGACCTTCGGCCGTCTGAGCGGACTGCGTGTGTCGCAGTACGCGCTCGGGACGGCGAACTTCAGCACCTCGAACACCGGCGCCGGCCCCGAGGCCTCCCGCCAGATCTTCGAGGCCTTCGTCACCGCCGGCGGCACCACGTTCGACACCTCCAACCTGTATCAGGATGGACAGGCCGAAACTGTGCTCGGCGGGCTGCTCGGGCCTCAGCGGGACGACTTTGTGATCATCACCAAGTACAGCGGGACCAGGCAGGCCCAGCCCCGCCCGGGCACGACCGGCAACAGTCGCAAGATCATGGTCCGGTCTCTCGAAGCGAGTCTGCGCCGCCTGAACACCGACTACGTCGACGTCTTCATGCCGCATTTTCCCGACGGCCTCACCCCGATCGAGGAGATCCTGGCCGGGTTCGACGACCTGATCCGCTCCGGCAAAATCCTGCACGGCGCCCTGTCGAATTTCCCGGCCTGGCGGGTTGCCGGCGCCGCCGTCCGCGCCGACCTGCGCGGCCTGGCCCCTCTGGTCGGCATCCAGACGGAATACAGCCTGGCCGAACGATCTGCCGAGCGGGAGCTACTGCCGATGGCGCAGGCTCACGGTCTGGGCGTGGTCCTCTACTCCCCGCTGGCCGGCGGACTGCTCACTGGTAAGTATCGGCAGGGTGAACAAGGCCGGCTGACCGCCCGGGGCGACGCGATCGAGGGCAGTGCCCAGCGCACCGCCATCGTCGACGCCGTACTGACGATTGCCGAGGAACTCGGCGTCAGCGCGGTCCAGGTCTCCCTGGCCTGGCTGCGTAGCCGGGCCGCACTGGCCCCCACGGCCCTGATCCCGATCGTCGGCCCGCGCACCCTGACTCAACTGGAGGAGTACCTGAAGTCGCTGCAACTCGACCTCAGCGATCAGCACTATCGACACTTGGACGAGGTCAGCGCCATCCGGCCAGGAACCCCACACGAGGACGTCACCGCCGCGCTGGATCATGGTTTCGACGGTGACCGCACTCTGGTCGACCCTTCCCCCGTTCCCGTCATCTAGTGCCCTGACCACAAACGTTCGCCGGGTTGGTTAGGCGGCCTTGGCTGCGGGGTGGCCCGGGGTCGCGGTCAGGTCCGGCTGCGGCAGGAGGCGGCGGCAGCAGACGGACACGTCGCCTCGGAGGCGCGAAGCCAGTCAGAGCAAGGGTCACGTCCACTGCCGCCAACCATCAGCCCATCACGTACGGGCCAACCCGGCCAGCCTCACCGTCGGTCCAGGACGGCGTTTCCCGCACCCTCGGTGGCTGTCACCCGCAGCAAGGCCAGCGGGACGTGGTGTTGGCCGGCATGGATGTCGCGGTCGTGCAGGCTGCCCTGTGCCACGGGGCGCGGGAACGAGATCTTGACAACGTTGAGCTCGGGGATCCGGTAGATCTGGACGGTGTCCGCCGCGACGCCGTAGAGACGCGCGATCACCGGCGCGTTCAGGAATTCGGGATCGCCGACGATGGCGTAGCCGGCCGCGTCGCGCAGGAACACCTCCATAGTGACCCAGAAGGGGCCGGCGTTCTTCGACCGGACCTCGAGTGCGAGGTCCGCAACGGTCTCAGTCATCGGTGTCCTCCGGAACGTTGATGCGAAACAGGCTGGTGGGGGAGTCGACGTCGACGACATGGTTGAGGACGAACTCGTACGCCGCTCCGCGTTCGGTCTCGGCGGGCGAGGTCGCGAAGGCGAGGCTGGGGAGGTAGTCCATGTCGGGGGTGGGTAGGTGCAGCATGAGCGGGTTGGCTATCTTCGCGATGGCGGTGGCGGTCTGCTGGTCGGCGGCGTTGACCAGGAGCATCACGCCGACTTCGCGGGGCGGTCCGGTGGCCGGGTCGATGGCATCCAGGACGGCGTTGTAGCCGTAGAGGCGGATGTCGAAGGCGTACTCGTCGGGGTTCAGTCCTAGCGCGTTGGTGACCCACTCACCGATCATCCGGCGCAACAGCGCGGCCCAGGTGGTGATCTGGCCGAGGATGTGGGGGTCGCGGATGGCGGTGAACGACATAGTCTCGTAGCCGGTGATGCGCGAGCCCTCGAGTTTGATGGTGTGCTGCGCGGCGGGTTCGAAGCGGGAGCCCTCCACGCGTACCCGTCGGTCGTCCAAGGCCCGGTAGGTGGCGTCGGCGACCACGATGGTGCCCGCCGGTTCGCGCATCGAGAAGGGGTCGACCGTCTCGTAGAGCATGTGCGCGGCGACCGAGGTGGTGGTGCAGGCGACGGCGGGGTCGAGCGGCTCGATGGTGAAGCCGGTGGCGTCGATGGTGGCGAGAACGCCACCGGCGCGCGGGTTCGTGGTGCACTGCCCGCCACATTCGACGATCTTGGCGGCGTGCCAGGTCGGGCCGGCCGGCATGCCGGCCATCAGCGGATAGGCGGCGGCGATGGCGGTGTCGGTGGCGCGTCCGGCCAGAACCACATCGGCGCCGGCGGCCAGCGCTTCGGCGATCGGCTCGTGGCCCATCATCGCGACGATGTGCTCGCAGCTCTCCAATGTTGCCAGGTCGAGGTCGCCGGCCGGCGGCAGCGGGTGCACCCGGCCCTGGTCGAGGTGCCCCTTGAGGTCGCCGGCCTGCTGCTCGCTGTAGATCGTCGCTACCCGCAGGTCAAGGTTCTCCTCGGCCAGGATCTGGCGGGTGATGCCGGCGACCCAGTCGACGCCGGAGTCGGTGCCGCTGGTGCCGCAGGAGCCGATGATCAGCGGGATGCGGGCGGTGGCTGCCGCACGCAGCAGCAGCCGCAGGTCTCTGGCCACGGCTGCGGCGGCGGTCTTGGCGATACCGGAACCGAGGTAATAGGGGCCGGAGTCGGTGGAGCCGCCGTCCACGGCGATGACGTCGGCGCCGAGGTCCAGGCCGCGAGTGACGGTCTCGGGCGGAAATCCGGCGCCGAGCATGCCGGTCGGCGCGAGGACGCGAACGGAGTCGCGGCGTGCGGTCATGGTGGTTCCTTCCATGGTCAGGTGAGGGTGGCGGCGAGCGCGCGGCCGGCCTGGCGTCCGGAGAACAGGCAACCGCCGAGGAAGGTGCCTTCCAGGGCGCGGTACCCGTGCATTCCACCGCCGCCGAACCCGCTGACCTCGCCCGCGGCGTAGAGGCCGTGCACCGGCTGCCCGGTGCCGTCGAGCACCCGGCCGTCGAGGTCGGTGTGCAGGCCGCCGAGGGTCTTGCGGGTGAGCACATGCAGGCGTACGGCGATCAGCGGTCCGGCGGCGGGATCGAGCAGCCGGTGCGGCGGCGCGGTGCGCATCAGCCGGTCGCCGCGGTATCGGCGGAAGTTGCGGATCGCGGCAATCTGCATGTCCTTGGTGAAGTCGTTGGTGAGTTGTCGGTCGCGCGCCTCGATCGTGCGGCGCACGTCGAGCGGGTCCAGCAGCGGCTCGCCGGTGAGGGCGTTCATGCCCTTGACGAGTTCGTCGAGGTCGTCGGTCACGACGAAGTCGGCGCCGCGGCGCTTGAACGCCTCCACGGGTGCCGGCGCCCCGGCACGGAGGCGGCCCAGGACCTGACGAACGCTCCGGCCGGTGAGGTCCGGGTTCTGCTCCGATCCGGAGAGCGCGAACTCCTTCTCGATGATCTTCTGGGTGAGCACGAACCAGCTGTGGTCGTATCCGGTCGAACGCAGGTGGGCGAGCGTGCCCAGGGTGTCGAATCCGGGGTAGAGCGGCACCGGGAGCCGGCGGCCACGCGCGTCGAGCCACATCGAGGACGGGCCGGGCAGGATTCGTATGCCGTGGGAGGCCCAGATCGGATCCCAGTTCTGTATGCCCTCGACGTAGTGCCACATCCGGTCCGGGTTGATCACGGCGCCGCCCGCGCCCGTGGTGATGTCGAGCATTCGACCGTCCACGTGCGCCGGGACACCGGTGATCAGGTGAGCGGGCGGCGTCCCGAGCCGTTCCGGCCAGTTGCGGCGTACGAGGTCGTGGTTGCCTCCGATGCCGCCGGAGGTGACCAGGACGGCCTGCGCCGTGTAGGCGAAGTCCTCGGCCGGGACGCGGGAACTGGCGGTTCCACGGGGAGCGTCGCTGGGCTCCAGAATCGTCCCGGCCGCGCCGGTGACAACGCCGGCGCGAGTGGTCAGCGTGTCGACCCGGTGGCGGAACGCCAGCCGGACCTGACCGCGCTCGGCGGCCTGCCGCACGATCGCGATGAACGGCTCGAGCACGCCGGGACCGGTACCCCAGGTGATGTGGAAACGCGGCACCGAGTTGCCGTGCCCGGTGGCGTCGTAGCCACCGCGCTCGGCCCAGCCGACGATCGGGAACAGCTTGATGCCCAGGCTTCGCAGCCACGAGCGTTTCTCGCCCGCGGCGAACGAGACGTACGCCTCGGCCCAGCGCCGCGGCCAGTCGTCCTCGGGCCGGTCGAACCCCGCGCTGCCCTGCCAGTCTTGCCACGCGAGGTCCAGGGAGTCGCGGATGCCCATCCGGCGCTGCTCGGGCGAGTCAACCAGGAACAGCCCGCCGAACGACCAGAACGCCTGGCCGCCGAGGCTCTGCTCGGGCTCCTGATCGAGCAGTAGGACGGATCGACCGGCGGCGACCAGCTCCGCAGTGGCGACCAACCCGGCGAGGCCCGCCCCGACCACTATCACGTCCGCTTCTGCTGTCCTGTTGGTCATGCCAGCTCCCGTACTGCGGTTACCGAGTGGGCGGGGCGGCCATCGAGGGCGGCGACCAGTTCCTTGGCACCCTCCATCCCTGCGGCCAGCCGCGCCTCGGCGGTCTGCCCGGCCATGTGCGAATAGACGGTGATGCCCTCGACGCCGCGCAGGACGCTGTCGGCGGGCAGCGGCTCGACGTCCACCACGTCGAGAGCCGCGCCGGCGAGGCGGCCGGCGCGGACGGCCTCGGCGAGGGCTGCCTCGTCGATGATCGGCCCTCGTGCGGTGTTGATCAGATGTGCGCTGGGCTTCATGCGTGCCAGCGCTGCGGCGTCGACGAGGTGGCGGGTGCGCGACGTCAGCGCGGTGTGCACGGATACGAAGTCGGAGTCGCGAAGCAGCTGGTCGAGCGTGACCTGGATCGTCGGCGCGGCCAGGCTGCCGGTGCACAACACCGTCATGCCGAAGGCCGAGGCGAGCGGTGCCACCCGCCGTGCCACGGCACCCCGCCCGATCAGTCCGATGGTCTTGCCGCGTACCTCGTGGCCGTCGCGGCGGGGCCAGCCACCGGCCGCGACGTCGGCGGCCATCGGCACCAGATGCCGTGCCTGGGCGAGCAGCAACGCGATGGTGTATTCGGCCACCGCGTTGCTGTTGATCCCCGGCAGATTACTCACGCTGATGCCGAACCGGGCAGCGGCGGCCACGTCGACGGTGTCGTAGCCGGCGCCGGTGCGCACGATGGCGCGCAGGCTCGACGCCTGCCGCAGCACCTCCTCCGTCATCGGCTCGTTGGCGATCAACGCGCCGTCGACCCCGGCCAGGGCGGCGATCAGCTGCTCGGGCCGGCGAGGTCCCCGCATCGGGTCGTGCCGGGTCGTGAAACCCCGCCCGGTGAGGTATGTGTCCACCTCGTCGCCGGGGGCGAGGTAGTCCGTGGTGATGAGAACGGTCGGCATCGAATTCCTTCGTGTCATGACAGGAGAGCGGTCGTGCGGCGTCGTTGCAGGCGGCCGAGGTACACGACGACGAGGACGGCAAGCGCGGCCAGTGCCGCGATGTCGAGCAGCATCCCGGTCCAGCCGGTGAGGTCGACCACGGCGCCGATGATCGCCGGTCCTCCGAAGCCGCCCAGGTACCAGGTGACCGCGTACAGGCCGGTGTAGGTGCCGAGCACCCGACTGGACGGCGCCATGTTCCACAACGCCACCGCCGCGTTGATCGTGAACGCGGCGGCGCCGACGGCGGCGAGGCAGAACACGACGACGGTCCCGGTCGGGGTCCGCACGATCGATCCGGCAGCCATCGCGACGGCGAACAGGGCCATGCCCGCGCCGATGGTACGCAGTCGCCCAAAGCGCTCGGCGCACAGCGCCGCCGGGAAGGCGGCGAGCAGGTAGGCGACGCCGCTGGGCAGGCTGAGCCCGCCCGCCTCTCCACGCGTGAGGCCCAGAACCTCCATGCCGTACGGGGTGATCAGCGAGCGCGAGGCGAACCATGCGCCACCGAAGAGCAGAACGGTCAGCAGGAGCAGAAGTCGTCGGCGGTCGCGATCGGTGACCAGGTCCGCGACGATCCGCCGGAACGGCACGTCCGTTCCGCCGTTGCTCGCGGTGGCGTCCTCGGCCAGGGCGGCTTGATATGCCGCTGATCGGTTGTCACGCACCTTGAGGATCAGCACCCCCGTGACGAGCAACAGGATCACCGCCGGGATGACGAACGCGCCGCGCGGATGCTCGTCCACCACGAACAGGCTGATCAGCGACGCCACGATGATGGTCAGCGAGGTCGCGATCTTCACGACGGCGTTCGCCCGGCTTCGCCGCTGTGGCGCGATGAAGTCCGGCACCATCGACTCGGCCAGCGGACGGATCGTGTTGGCGACCAGCGCGTAGAGGACCATCACCACGACGAGCGTGGCGAGCGACGTGGTCCAGGGGAGGAGCAGGAAGAGCAGGGCGGCCACCGGCATGCCCACCGCGAGGTACGGCACGCGGCGTCCCCACCGGGTACGGGTGTTGTCCGACCGGTTGCCGATCCAGGGTTGGACGAAGATCCCCAGCAGGTTGTCCATTCCCATCAGGAGACCGACGACCGCCGCGCTCGCGACGTGGTCGCGTAGCAGCGCGGGGACCTGGTTGTCGTAGAAGTTCCAGGTCGACTCCTGCGCGAACAGCACCAGAGCGATGAGCAGCGTGATCTTCCGGTGGGACACCGCGCTGTCGCGGACCTGCGTTTCGGTCATGTCACCTCCATGTGTCCGGCGTCACGCTAATTTGCTGTAGCAAACTCGTCAATAGTTGCAACAGGCTTTGCTGTGTCATGGGTTAGAGTCCGAACATGACCGTTACCGAGACGCTCGCCGACCAGGCGTACCGTCACGTCCGCACCGCCATCGCCACCGGCGACCTCGCCGCGGGGGAGAAGGTGACCGAGCGGGGCATGGCCGAGCGGCTCGCGATCAGCCCGACGCCCGTCCGTGAGGCGCTGCGCCGCCTGGAACTCGACGGCCTCATCGAACGGATCGGGCCGCGTACCGTTCTGGTGGCCGCGATCCGCGACGCGGCCATCGACGACCTCGCCGAGGTGGAGGTCGGCCTGCGCGGCCTCGTCGCCCGGTTCGCCGCCCGGCACGCCACCGCCGGTCAGCTCGACGCCCTGGACGCGATCCTCGACCGGGCCGACGACCTGCTGATCCTGCTCAAGGAACGACACCGTCACGGGCAGGCGGTCGACCGGCACCTCGCCGAGCTGCTCGACACGATGCAGGAGTTCAACGACACCGTGAACGCGTGCGCCCACAACCCCGTCCTCGTCCGGATGCTCGAGCAGAGCCGCGTGTTCTCCCGCCCCCAGCGCCGGGAGCTGCTGCTGCGGAAAGTGGCCTCGGACGACACGTTCGGCCTGGAGCGGTACACCAGTCACCGCGCCCTCGTCCGGGCCCTGCGCGCCGGCGACTCCGCCACCGCCGAACGCCTCGCCACCGAGGACGCGCAGGGTGGTCTCGCCGCGCTGAGGGAGACGGCGTGACGTCACAGCGCATCGCCGTCATCCCCGGGGACGGCATCGGCAAGGAGGTCGTACCCGCGGGGATCGAGGCGTTGCGCGCGACCGCCGACCGGTTCGGGTTGAGCCTCACCTTCGACAGCTTCGACTTCGCCAGCGCCGACTACTGGCAGCAGCACGGCACGATGCTCCCGCCCGACTGGGAGGAGACACTGCGTGGCTACGACGCCATCTACTTCGGGGCGGTCGGCTGGCCGTCAGTGGTGCCCGACCACATCTCCCTGTGGGGTAGCCTCCTGCAGTTCCGGCGGGTCTTCGACCAGTACGTGAACCTGCGCCCCTGCCGGCTCATGCCAGGCGTCCGCAGTCCGCTGGCCGGCCGCGAACCCGGCGACATCGACTTCGTCGTCGTCCGGGAGAACACCGAGGGCGAGTACTCGAGCGTGGGCGGTCGCATCTTCGAGGGCACGGAGCGGGAAACCGTCCTCCAGGAGACCATCATGACGCGCGTCGGCGTCGACCGCGTGCTGCGCTTCGCCTTCGAACAGGCGCTCCGCCGCCCGAAACGGCACCTCACCTCGGCCACCAAGAGCAACGGCATCTCCATCTCCATGCCCTACTGGGACGAGCGGGTGGCCGCGATGGGCGAGCAGTTCCCCGACGTACGTCTCGACAAGTTCCACATCGACGCGCTGGCCGCACAGTTCGTGCTGCACCCCGAATGGTTCGACGTGGTCGTCGCCAGCAACCTGTTCGGCGACATCCTGTCCGACCTGGGCCCGGCCTGCACCGGCACGCTCGGCATCGCCCCGAGCGCGAACATCAACCCCGAGCGCGATCATCCGAGCCTGTTCGAGCCGGTGCACGGCTCCGCGCCGGACATCGCCGGTAAGGGCATCGCCAACCCGGTCGGCCAGATCTGGTGCGGTTCGATGATGCTGGAGCACCTCGGTCACCCCGAGGCGGCAGCGCACCTGCTCGGTGCCGTCGAGGACGTCCTGGCGTACGGTCCGCGGGAAGCCCCGCTCACCCCCGACCTGGACGGCACCGGCACGACGGCGGAACTGGCCAACGCAATTGCCGAGCGCGTGCGCGAGTCCTGATCGTCTACTCCGGTTGCTACTTCTCAGGATGCGCCGCTGCCTGATGAGGTGGCGCAGGGCGTTCGGTTCGCAAGAGACACGGCGCCAGGCGCACGCCTTCCAGATCTCTCGTTCGGTCCGTTACTCCCGAGCTGCGGGCGAGTTTGCCTATAACTATTAGGCAGGAGCATAATAGGTGTAGGCAGTTAGGGGGAGGGTGATGGAGAGACCAGGGCTCACGCCGGAGCGTCTGACCCGAGCGGGGGCGGAGCTGGCCGATGAGGTCGGCTTCGACGAGGTCACCATCTCGGCGCTCGCCCGGCGGTTCGACGTCAAGGTCCCGAGCTTGTACTCGCACCTGAAGAACTCGCAGGACCTCAGGATCCGCATCGCGCTGTTCGCGCTGGAGGAACTCGCCGATCGCGTCGCCGACGCCGTCGCTGGTCGGGCCGGCAGGGACGCCCTGGCCGCGTTCGCTGACGCCTACCGCGAGTACGCCAGGGAGCACCCGGGCCGGTATGCGGCCGCCAGGCTCCGGCTCGGCCCGGAAACAGCGGCCGCCAGCGCTGGCGTCCGGCACGCCCAGATGGCCCGGGCGATCCTGCGGGGCTACGACTTGGACGAGCCGGCCGCGACGCATGCGGTCCGGATGCTGGGCAGCGTCTTCCACGGCTACGTCAGTTTGGAGCTGGCCGGTGGTTTCGAACACAGCGCCCCCGCTGCGCAGGAATCCTGGGACTGGATCGTGGATTCGCTCGACTCGCTGTTACGCAACCGCAGCACTACCTGACCCGGACAACGGCCGCACCGCCGCAAGCGGTTCGCTGCGCGGCGCGCCGGTGAACACCGAGATTCGGTCGAAAGGCTTGAGGCAATGACCACCGAACAACAATGGATCACCCCGGTCACCGCGGACCTCCTGCGCGGCTTTGTCGACGTGGAGGCGACCGCGCGCGGTCTGCTGCCGCATCGGCTGACCACCCGGGCGCGCCGGCAGATCCCCGACGACCAACTGGCCATGGCCGAGGCCCAGCCCTCCGGGGTGCGGCTGGCGTTCCGTACCCGGGCCACCACGATCGAACTGGACACGCTGCCCACCAAACGGGTCTACCAGGGCTTCCCACCACCGGCGGACGGCGTCTACGACCTGCTGATCAACGGCCGCCTGGCCGCGCAGGCCTCGGTGCCCGGGGGCAACGTCCGGACCGTTACCGACATGTTCACCCAAACCTCGGTGCTGACCGAGGGGCCGGCCGGCACCGCCCGCTTCGCGGATCTGCCGGCGGGTGAGAAGGACATCGAGATCTGGCTCCCGCATACGGAGATCACCGAACTGATCGCGCTGCGCACCGACGCGCCCGTTGAGCAGGCCCCGCCCAGCGGGCGCAGGACGTGGCTGCACCACGGCAGTTCCATCAGTCACGGCTCGAACGCCGCTCATCCCAGCGCCATCTGGCCGGCCCTGGCCGCGGCTGAGGGCGGTGTGGAGTTGGTCAACATGGGGTTCGGCGGGAGCGCGTTGCTCGACCCGTTCACCGCCCGCGCGATGCGCGACATCCCGGCGGACCTGATCAGTGTCAAGATCGGCATCAACATCGTCAACAGCGATGTGATGCGTCTGCGCGCCTTCGCTCCCGCGGTCCACGGTTTCCTCGACACTGTCCGCGAAGGGCACCCGACCACACCACTGCTGGTCGTGTCCGCCATCCTGTGCCCGGTCCAGGAGGACACGCCCGGCCCCCTCGCCCCGGACTTCGAGGGCGGGACCCTGCGGTTCAAGGCCACGGGCGATCCGGCCGAGCGCAGCGCCGGGCGGCTGACTCTCAACGTCATCCGTGGCGAACTCGCCCGGATCGTCGAACAGCGCACGGCCGACGACCCGAACCTGCACTACCTCGACGGACGTAACCTCTACGGCGAGGCGGACTACGCCGAACTCCCGCTACCCGACGAGGTCCACCCCGACCCTGCTGGACATCGGCGCATCGCCGAGAACTTCGCGCGGCTCGCGTTCGGCGACGGTGGCCCCTTCGCCACCAAGACCGGCTGACCGTGTGGGGTTCGGTAGGAGACGTCGGGCACCTGTCCCGCTCGGGCTGCCGAGCATGTGAACGTCCGCCACACGCAGATCTACGAACACGAGTCGCCTACCGCCATAGTGCTACTGGGCGGTGGCGCGGGCGGCTGTGTCGATGAGGTCGGCGACCGGGCCGGGTTGAGAGACTGCCACGGCGTGGGACGCGTCGATCTCGACCGTCGTCGACCCGGCCCGCTTGGCCAGGAAGCGCTGCAGGTCCGGCGGAATGCCCTTGTCCTGGGTGGTGATCAGGGTCCAGGACGGGATGGTCTTCCAGGCAGCCTTGGTCACGCTCTCGGTCTGGGCGGCTTCAGTGGGTGGCCGCTGCGTTACCGCCATCAGCTCAGCGGCGTCGGGGTCGACGTCGGCGGCGAACACCGCCGGGAACTGGTTCTGGTGGATGTACTGCGCCATGGTCGTGCCGCCGTCGTCGAGAGGGGTCGGCACCATCTTGACGGACGTGAGGAGCGCACTTCCCGGGAACTTGGTGATCAAGTCGGCCACGCTCTCGCCGACGTCCGGGCTCACGCTGGCGACGTACACCAGAGCCTTGACGTTGGGGGCGCCATCCGCAGCCTCGGTCATCACACATCCGCCGTACGAATGAGCCGCTATCACGACCGGGCCGGACACCGAGTCCACAACAGCTCGAGCGTAAGCGGCGTCCTTTTGCACGCCGCGGAGCGGGTTTGCGACGGCAATGACCGGGTAGCCTCGACGTTTGAGATTGGCGATCACCCCATTCCAACTCGATGAGTCGGCGAAAGCGCCGTGGACGAGTACGACGGTGGGCATTCCTGCGTCCTGGGCAGGCTTGTCAGAAGCGGCATTCATCCGGCGGTTCCTTTCAAAGGGCCCCACTGTCCACTGAGGGTGGTAGCGCAGGCCGGCGACGAGGATGTTCGGCGGCGTTTCCGCTGGCAGCCGTGTAACGGTCCGCAATTGCCGACGCGGGAGCGGTGCTCCAGTATCCAGTATTTAAGGCCGGCTAGGCTGCTGTCAGCAGAATCTGGAAAGCCGGGCCGTGTAGGTTATTTGACGACTTGTCGAGGCGCGCCTGGTCTCGTGAGGCGGTGAAGCCCTGTCGACTACTGCAGCAGTTAAGCACCCGAGTGCGCATTGGAGTAGTCATTGCCGATTTTGGAATCCCTGCGTTTAGCCAAGCGTCTAGACCACCATGCCGGCGATTTGCGGGCGTACCCACTTGCTCCGGCTTCAACCAAGCGCGATCAGCTGGGTCAATCCGGACGTTCGGGTGGTGGCGTGACTGCGGTCCTGCATCACGCCGCTTGCAAGCCTGGCCAGTGGCATCCTCGTTGCGGAGGTGGCGGCACGTCCGCCCTCAGGATTTGGCGCCGGACTCCACCTGATCGATGGCCCAGGCGGCGTTGATGAGACCGATGTGGGACAGCGCCTGGGGGAAATTCCCGATCAGGCTTTCGTCGCGGAGATCGATCTCCTCCGACAGCAGGCCAAGATCGTTTGCCCGGTCGGTGACGTTTTCGAAGATCTGCTTGGCCTCGTCGATCTCTCCGGCCAGGGCCAGAGCCTGGACCAGCAAGTACGAGCAGACGATGAAGGCGCCCTCCGATCCCGCCCCTGTCCAGCGCTGCATGAGGCCGTCTCGCCCCAGTTCACGCCTGATGGTGTCCAAGGTGGCGAGGACTCGACTGTCGTCGCCGGGGAGGAACCCGATGATCGACATGATGAGCACCCCGGCGTCGAGGTGGTCGGACCCGAACGCACCGGTGAACGTCCCGGCCGAGGTGCTCCAGCCGTCGGTGAGAATCGCCGCGTGGATCTCCTTCATGGCCTGCGACCAGTGCGGGACCTGCGCCTGCGCGCCCAGGGTTCCTGCCAGCTTGACGGCCCGGTCCAGGGCTACCCAGCACATCAGCTTCGCCGTCAGGTAGTGCCGGTGCCCCTCGCGTCCTTCCCAGACGCCGGCGTCGGGCTCCCGCCACGTGGCGGCTGCCCGGTCGGCCAGCGACCGCAGCAGGTCCGCGGCGGCGGGCGACAGGTCCGTGAGTTCGTCCCGCAGGACCCAGGCGCACTCCAGGATCTCGCCGAGGACGTCGAGCTGCTTCTGCTGCCAGGCGTCGTTGCCGATCCGCACCGGTCGGCTGCCCTGGTAGCCATCGAGGTGCTCCAGGGTGTGTTCGGTCAGGTCCCGCTCGCCACCCGCCCCCAACATGATCGGCACGTGATCCTCCGCGTCCACTGATCCCAAGGAGGCGGCCATCCAGTCGAAGAAGCGGTGCGCCTCGTCGGGGCAGGCGGCAACCCACAGCGCCTTGAGGGTGAAGCTGCCGTCGCGGAGCCAGCCGAACCGGTAGTCCCAGTTCGCCTCTCCGCCGACGTCTTCCGGCAGCGAGGTGGTGGCTGCCGCGATCACCGCACCGGTCGGCTGGTACGTCAACGACTGAAGGACCAGGGCGCTGCGCCGGACCGCCTCCCGGTAGGCGCCCTGGTAGTCCTGGTGGATGCCGTCCCAGGACTGCCAGCCGGCGATGGTGTCCCGCAGTGCCGCGCGCCCGTCCAGCGGCACGGTCAGCGGGTCAGCCGCCCGACGGTGATGCAGCGAGAACACGGCGCTATCGCCTGCGGCGAGAGTGAATTGCCCGGTCACCAGTGAACCGTCGACGGCAAGATCACGATCAGCGGTCAGGACCAAGCGGTCGGCGCCCCCGGATATCTCTATCCCCATCGGCGTTTCGGCAACCATGGGGCTCACCAATCCGTACTCCGGCCGGGCCGCGATTTCGACCGCCACCTCCACCACGCCAGCGACCACCTCGACCTGCCGCAACAGGACGTGCGGGGACGTGTAGCCGATCCGGTGACCACGTTCCCCGGCACCGAGGCTGAGGGCGTCCGTCAACCTCAGCACGCCGCTTTGGGTTTGGAACTCCGTGCGGAGCACCATCGTGCCGTCAAGGTAGTGACGGGAGGTCGTGTACCGCCCGAGCGGTCGGATCGACCAGAAGCCGCCGGTAGCGCCGAGCAACTGCGCAAAGACGCTCGGCGCGTCGAACCGGGGCGGGCACCACCAGTCCACGGACCCGTCCGAGGAGACCAACGCCGCGCTGTGACAGTCGCCGAGAAGTGCGTAATCACTGATCTTCGCCACGCCCGGCGCGTACCCGCGGTGGTACTCCGTATGCCCGGCGTCGCGCGACGCGGGGTGGTGTCGGCTGAGGCGGCGTACTGACAAATGCGGTCGAGTAGGTGGTTATCTCGGACGTGGAGGGTCTTCGGTCGCTTCAATGAGGTGGCTTCGGGTGCCCACCAGGTGTCCCTGCGGTGATGGGGGCCGACGCAACCCTCTGGCGGGCGGCTCGTTGGTGCGGCAAGGGGCGGACGGAGGCGGATTATGGCGGCGGGGCGGGGTGCCGAGCTGCTGCGTCCTGCCACGAGTTCGGGTCGGGCGACGTTCCTGGAGCTCTTCTTTGATCTGGCGTTCGTTGTTGCTCTTACTCGGGTGTCGCAGCGGTTCGCCGACGTGGGTGATGACACGGGCTGGGTGTTGGTCGGGGGGGTTGGTCGTACCCTGTTGCTGTTCTTGGCACTGTGGTTGATTTGGTCGCATACCACCTGGATCACCAGTCGGTATGAACCAGAGCAGCCGATCATCCAGGCCGTCGTGGTCGGCACCATGTTCGCCGGCCTGATCATGGCGGTGACGTTGCCGCGCGCCATGGAGGAGCGTGCGTTGCCGTTCGCGGTGGCGTACCTGGTGGTGATGGTGGTGCGGCCGCTGGTGATCGCCGCCGCGCTGCGTGGCCACCCGCGGCGGTTGGTGCCGTTCCGGCTTGCCGGGTGGGCTTTGGTGAGCGCGCCTCTGTGGCTGGCCGGCGCGTTGGGTCCGGACCGTCTTCGTCTGCCGTTGTGGGCTGCCGCCCTCGCCGTCGACTATCTCGCCTGGGGCCTGGGCTGGCCGCTGCCGTGGCTCGGGGTCTCGAAGGTGTCCCACTGGCGGATCGCGGGGACTCACCTCGCCGACCGTTACCAGCAGATGTTTCTCATCGCCCTCGGTGAGTCGATTCTGGTCATCGGCGCGGTTTTCAGCGGCGCGGACTATTCCGCCGAGCGCGCATGCGCCTTCGCGGTCGCGTTCGCCACCAGCGCGCTGCTCTGGCGAATCTACTTCTACCGCGCGGGTCTGCTGCTGAGTGATGCGTTGGCCCGGGCGGTGATGCCTGGGCGCTTGGGTACGGCGTCGGAACGGACGCATCTGCTGATCGTGCTCAGCGTGCTCGTCACGGCGGTCGGCTACGAGTTGGTGATCGATGATCCGTATGGGCCGTCGCAGCCGAGTTGGCTTCTGTTCGTGGTGGGCGGTCCGGTGTTGTTTCTCGTCGCTCGCATACGGCTGGACTATGAGATCTTCGGTCGGCTTTCCTGGTCCCGGGTGATTGGCTTGGTCGTCCTGTTGCTGTTCACGCCGCTGTTGGCGCGGTGGGCGCCGATGGTCGGGCTGAGTGTGGTGGCCGCCGTGCTGGCCCTGGTCGCGCTCCTCGACGCGTTGCGAAGCCGGGGACGGCCGCTGGAGGTCGCGTCCTCGCCGGTCGGGCGGGCGACGGCCGGCGATCCCGACGCGGAAGCCTGACCGCGCGCGGCCACGTGGACTAGCCTGCGGATTCGGTCGGCTGGCGCTCGGCAGTGATTCGGAGAAGTCCTTCGACGCCGTGGAGGAAGGTCTCGGACACCTTCGCGGGGTCGAAGAGGCACCCGGCTGCCATGGCACCGTCGCGGAGCATGACGAAGTGACGCGCGGCGGACTCTGCCGTCTCCTCCTGGACCTGCGCCATCAGCGTGGTGAGCGTGTCCAGGAACCATTGCCGGTGGGCGATGATCTCCTGACGCACGGGATGTTCCGTGTCGGGATACTCCGCCGCAGCGTTCAGAAACGCGCATCCACGGAACCCCGGGGACTGGATGCTCTCCGCGATGGAGTCGGCAATGGCCAGGAGTGGGGCGACCGGCCGTGAATTGGTGGTGATGACCGTGTCGACCGCGCCGCGATCCATCTCATGGACTTCACGCAGGTAGGCGAGGATGAGATCGTCCTTGCTGGGGAAATGCCGGTAGAAGGTGGCCCGGGTCACCTTCGCCTCGGCGATGATCCGATCTACGCCGACGGAATGGATGCCCTCCGAGTAGAAGATCCTGGTTGCCGTGGTGAGGAGCCGTTGGCGCGCCTCGGAGGGGCGGGCACCGGGTGCGGTGGGCGTCATATCGTCATCGTAGCGGATAGAACGTTCGGTCTAAGGGGCGCGAGCGGCCGCAGGCTCGACAGCACCAGTCGATGGCGACGGGTGGGAAGCGACGCCGGGGCAGGTTGATCGTGCCGGCCCTCGCCGCCAGCGCCGGCGGCGAGGGCGCGTGTGATGCGGCGATCAACTCGGTCGGCTGGCCGCCAGCGGGGGCGTTGCGTGCAGCAGCCGAGCAGGGCCACCGGAGTGGACAGAACGTTCGGTCTTGACGATACGGGTTGCGCCTGTCATGCTAGACAAGACAGAACGATCGGTCTCTTCAACCCCCTCCGTTGAAAGGGTCACCCGTGACCACCATTGCTGCTTCGCCCGGTATTTCCCAGACGGCTTCCGCGCTCCGGCGGCTGTACTTCGTCCGCTTCGCGTTCGCCATCGTCTGGGCTGGCGTGACGATCGCTACCGCTAAGGAGATCGGTCCGCTCGCGGTGGCGCTGTTCGTGCTCTACCCGTTGTTCGACGTGGGTGCCGCCATCTACGACCTCCGTGCGTCGCGGGGCACGGGCTCGCCGACCCTGCTGTACGTGAACATCGCGGTAAGCCTGGTCACGGCGGTCGGCGTGGGTGTCGCCGGGGCGTCCGGTATTCCCGCTGTCCTGCGGGTGTGGGGCGCTTGGGCGGTCGTCGCTGGTCTGGTTCAGTTGATCGTGGGGGTCACTCGTCGAAAGATGGGCGGACAGTGGCCGATGATCATCAGTGGCGGCATCTCCATTCTGGCCGGTGGGTCCTTCATCGCCGGTGCCTCCGCGGACAACCCGTCGCTGACCAACGCTGCCGGCTACGCCATTCCCGGTGCCATCTTCTTCCTCATCGCCGCCATCCGCCTCGGCCGCGCCGCGAAGGGCAACTGACATGACCACAACCGAGTACGACGTCATCGTGATTGGTGCCGGTCCGGTCGGTGAGAACGTGGCCGATCGGGTCGTGCAGGGCGGGCTGACCGCCGCGATCGTTGAGCGGGAGTTGGTCGGTGGTGAGTGCTCGTACTGGGCGTGCATGCCGACCAAGGCGTTGCTGCGCAGCGCGTCGGCGTTGCGGGCGGCTCGTCATCTGCCCGGTGCGCGGGAGGCGGTGACGGGCGACCTGGACGTCGCGGCGGTGCTTGGCCGGCGGGACTCCTTCGCGTCGCACTGGCAGGACGACGGGCAGGTGTCCTGGCTCGAGTCGGCTGGCATCGCGCTGCACCGCGGTCAGGGGCGGATCAGTTCCGCCCGGGTCGTCGAGGTGACCGGCGTCGACGGTGTCACCACGACGCTGACCGCCCGGCACGCCGTGGTCGTCGCGACCGGAAGCAGCGCTCTGTTGCCGGATATCCCGGGGCTGCGGGAAGCCCTGCCCTGGTCCAGCCGCGAGGCGGCTTCGGCCCGGCCGGTTCCCCGTCGGCTCGCAATCATCGGTGGTGGTGTGGTGGCGGCCGAGATGGCGACCGCGTTCGCCGCTCTGGGATCGTCGGTGACGGTGCTGGCCCGTGACGGTGTGCTGCCGTCGGCGGAGCCGTTCGCCGGTGAACTGGTCACTGAGTCGTTGCGCGAGGCCGGTGTGTCGGTACGCCTCGGCGCGGAGGCCGTCGCCGTCAACCGCGACGACAGCGGAACCGTCCACATCAGGACCGCCTCCGGCGAGCGGGTCGAGGCCGACGAGGTGTTGGTGGCGATCGGTCGTACACCGAACACCCAGGACATCGGCCTCGACCGGGTCGGGCTGGCGCCGGGTGCCTGGCTGGCGGTCGATGACACTCTGCGCGTCGTCGGCGGCGGCGAGTGGCTCTATGCGGCGGGCGATGTAAACCGGCGGGTGCTGCTGACCCATCAGGGCAAATACCAGGCGCGGGCGGTGGGCGACGTGATCGTGGCCCGGGCGAAGGGCGAGAAGGTCGAGGACGGCCGGTGGGGCCGGCACGCGGCGACGGCCGATGAGCGAGCGGTGCCGCAGGTGATCTTCACCGACCCAGAGATCGCGTCGGTCGGGCTGACCGCGGCTGCGGCCGAGGCAGCTGGGCTACGGATCCGGGTCGTGGACTACGACCTCGGGGCCGTCGCCGGAGCTTCCCTGCACGCCGATGGCTACAAGGGACACGCCCGCATGGTCGTCGACGAGGACCGGAAGGTGATCATCGGCCTCACCCTCGCCGGCCCGGACGTCGCGGAACTCATCCACGCCGCGACCATCGCCATCGTCGGCGAGGTCCCGCTGGACCGGCTGTGGCACGCGGTTCCGGCCTACCCGACCGTCAGCGAGGTGTGGCTGCGGCTGTTGGAGACCTACGGCCGCTGAACTCCGGAGGCGAGCCACTGAGCTGGCTCCTGAATAGCTGCCGTTACCGGCAAAAAAGAACGTTCGGTATTCCCAATCCAGGTTTCTTTCCACTTCGAGGAGAGTCCCTTGCCCACCAAGATCACTATCGTCATCGATAACCCTGCAAGCCCCGACGACTTCGAGCGGGCCTACGCGGACGTGAAGGCTGCCGCAGCGAAGTTCCCGAAGCTGCGGCGACTCGAGTCTGCGAAAGTGTGGCCGAAGGAGGATGGCACCGCTACCCCCGCGTACCGGACGCTCGACCTCTACTTCGACAGCTACGAGGACGCCTCCGCAGCGGTCGCGACGACCTTTGCCGCTGATGTCTTCGGCACCCTCGTGGGGACGCAGGTCACGTTCAAGGGGCTGTTCTCGGACATCGAGCAGGCTTAAGGATTACAAGCTCCCCGGGCGTAGGCAGAAACGACGCCTACGCCCGGGGTTCCTCAGCCGACGTCGGCCTCACCGCCGGCACCCGCCGGCAGACCCCGGGACTCGCCGGCAGCGGCACTGCCGCGCGCATTCCGAACATCAGCTGAGGTTGCGGCAACCACGATCAGTTTCCCCCGGCGGCGGCGGTCGGGGAGGGGAGGGGAGTGGCTAGCGATCCCTATCCCCCGGAGTCTCTCCCGCGAGGAGCGGGACGGTCGCATGATGAGTAGATGACGTTCCTTGTCACCGGCGCGACCGGTACCGTCGGCGGTCATCTGGTTGACGAAGGCAGGTTGCCGTCCGCCTCCCTTCGGGCGTGACAGGCCGCAGGACCTACCCCGAGCGACGACCTGGAGGTGCTGACACGCCCACCCGCACGTCCACTCGGGGCGTGGCTCGCTGACACCGCCAAGTGTGTGCCTGAAAGCAGTCCTGATCGTCCGAGAAGTTCCTGAAAGGGCCATCGTGAGTTCCGTTGCTGCTTCGCCTGGCCATTCGGGGACCGCTTCCGCCCTGCGGCGGCTGTATTTCGTCCGCTTCGTGTTCGCCGTCGTCTGGGCGCTCATCCTGTTCACGACCGCCAAGGACATCGGCCCGCTCGCCGCCATCCTGCTCGTGCTGTACCCGTTGTTCGACGTGGGTGCCGCCATCTACGACCTCCGCTCGTCGCGGAAGGCCGATTCACCGGCCCTGCTGTACGTGAACATCGCGGTCAGCCTCATCGCCGCCGTCGGCGTGGGTGTCGCCGCCGCGTCCGGCATTCCGGCGGTCCTGCGGGTGTGGGGCGCGTGGGCGATCGTGGCCGGCCTGGTTCAGCTCATGGTGAGTGTCACCCGCCGCAAGGTGGGCGGCCATCTGCCAGTGATCATCAGCGGCGGCCTCTCGGTGCTGGTGGGTGCGGCATTCATCTCGCTTGCCGGCGCCGACAACCCGACGCTGGCCTACGTGGCGGGCTATGCCATCGCGGGTGGCGTCTTCTTCCTCGTCTCGGCGTTGTGGCTCAACCGCACGGTGGCGAAAGGGAACTGACGCGGACGCGAAATGCGTTCCTGCATCCCCGACTGAGGCGTCGCCGCATTGCCGCACATTGCGGCAGCTCCGCGGCCGGCGCGCACCACCACCCCGGGCTGACCGACCTCGTGGCTCGGATCTTCAGGGTTGGAGCGTGCGCAGCATCAGTGCGAGATAGCGCTGGGAAGCCGTCGCAGCGTCGGGCCCAGCGGCCAGGACGACGCCGTGGTGGGCGGCGATCAGCAGCCGGAAGTCGGCGACGGTCAGGTCGGCGCGGACGGTGCCCATCGCCTGTGCCTGCTGCAGCAGCCGGGCGATGACCCGTTCGGTCTCCTGTCGTTCGTGGTCGAGCCCGCGTCCGGTGACCACCGCCTCGACGTAGGCCCTGGTGAAACCTCTGTCCTGCAACTGGTATGCGCAGAGTGTGCGAATCAGTTCCCGCAGCGCACGCGCCGGATCCGGGTCGCGCAGGGCTTCGGCGTGCATGGCCGCGCAATCGTTCCATTGGTCGGCGTAAGCGTCGGTGATAAGGCGGTCCCGGGTGGGAAAACGCCGGTAGACGGTGGCGACGGACACATCGGCGCTGCGGGCGATCCGAGCCACCGTGACGTCCTCGCCCTTCTCGGCGAAGGCGCGCCGTGCCGCGGCCAGGATTCGGTGTCGCTTCTCCTCGGCGTCCCAGCGCATCAAATGAGCGTACGCGCGGACGTTTCTCCGCTTGAGGAAGTGCAACAACCGTACGCCGCAATTCCTCAGTCCTTTGCCGGGCGCACGACGAGGGTCGGACCGTGGTTCCTGCACCGACACGCAAACGAAGGGGAGATCATGGAAACACTGGACGGCACCACAAGCCTCGTCACCGGCGCGAGCCGGGGCATCGGTCGGGCGATTGCCCAGCGGCTCGCCGCGGCTGGGTCGCTGGTGGTAGTGCACTACGGCACGAGCGAGTCAGCCGCGCAAGAGACCGTCGCGCAGATCACCGAGGCGGGCGGCGCGGCGTTCGCGGTCGGCGCGCAGCTCGGCGTGGCGGGTGACGCCGATCGGCTCTGGGCTGGCGTGGAGGCCGGGTTGGCCGAACGCGGCGCGCGTCGCGGCATCGACGTGCTGGTGAACAACGCGGCGATCGGCGGGGCCACGCCGACGCTGGCCACCGCACGGCCGGATGACTTCGACGAGTTGTTCGCGATTAACGTGAAAGCGCCGTTCTTTGTGGTCCAGCGTGGCCTGAACCTACTCCGCGACGGTGGCCGGATCGTCAATGTCTCGTCCGTCGCCACCCGAGTCGCGATACCCGGCACTCTTGCGTATGCCATGACGAAGGGCGCGATCAACACGTTCAGCGTCACGCTGGCACAGGAACTGGGCGGTCGGGGTATCACGGTGAACGCGGTGATGCCCGGGACCACCGCCACCGAGAACAACGTGGCCTGGTTCGACGCCCAACCGGCGATGCGCGAGGTCGTCACCGGGCTCTCGGCCCTACGTCGTGTCGGAGAGCCGGCGGATGTCGCGGACGTTGTCGCCTTCCTTGCCTCTCCAGCCGGGCGATGGGTGACCGGCCAGGTGATCGACGCCTCCGGTGGGACGCATCTCGGCCTCTCCGTCGACCAGGGCCCGCCGGAGTAGATGCGACCGGTTTCGCCTGCCGCTGGTCGATCAGACGGAGACCGCGGTGACCAGCTTACCGGCGGTGTGCCGGTCTCTACGGCCGCGATCTTCATGTCAAGTCTCTTTTGTGTTTTTTATAGCTCACAGGGGAGGGCGTTCTGCTTTGTCTTGGGCTTGTCGGTAGTCCGGGGAAACCTGCGACCGTGGTGATGACAGTGCTGGCCCAGTCGTACAGTCGCCGCGCTGATGGGTGAACTGTGCCGTCGATCCGTGGACCACGCGCATGTTCGGCTTTGACCCAGAGCGCGGGAGCGCTTCTTGAGAAACGTCACGACGACCTGTCGGGTGGGGTCGAGTTCTGGTTCGTGCGGCCGGACCACATCGACGACGTACTCCGGGTGAACATCAAGCCCAACGGCGGACTCATCGGCGACGCCCAAGCCTCGCTGATAGTCGCCACCGACGCCGACTTCAGCAGTGGCACGCTGCGAAGCCTCGTAGAAAGCGCCGCCCTTGACCTTGGCATGCCTTGATGCGATAGGTCACATGGAACGTCGAGGACCCCCGCTCCGCGCCACGAGGATGGCATCACGGGACCTGACCAGTTACGTGCCCGGAGCTTACCTGGTCGCGGTAGCTTGGTCTCAGACGCGTAAGGACTTGTCGATCATGGCCGATGACGGTTCGTGGCGGCGACCGCTTTGCATCGTCTGAAAAAACTCGGAGAGGAGGTATTGAAGACTTGGCTCATCACAGGCTGCTCGAGCGGCTTCGGCCGGCGGCTCGCGCTCGCTGGAGCACAGCGCGGAGATCAGGTCATCGCGACGGCCCACGATGACAAGACGATCGAGGAAATCGCCGAGCCTCTCGGTGGCCGGATGATCACTTTGCCACTGGACGTGACCGGTGCGGCGGCTGCCAAGGTGGCGGTCGCAACGGCGGTCGAGACCTTCGGCGGGTTTGACGTGCTCGTGAACAAGGCCGGCGACGGCCTGTTCGGCGCGATCGAGTAAGGCACGCCCGAGGAATATCGGCCGATGTTCGAGGCGGACGTCTTCGGTCTTCTGGCGCCGGCATCGTTCGGCGGCGGAGGACGTTATTACAGCGCCGCCAAATTCGCCGCGGAAGGGGATACCCGAAGCGCTCGCCGACGGGCTGAAACTGTTCGGCATACGCGTGCTGATCGTCGAGCCCGGGCCGTTCCGCACCGATTTCCTTGGCCGTTCGATCACGATGGCGGACAACGTTATGCCGGAATGCGCCGCGGGCTCGCGCAAGCACTATCGGGCGGTCGACGCCGATGAAGCCCCGCTTTATCTGCGGCTCGGCCCGATCGCGCACTCGGTCGCTGAGCGAAGCTGGCTGGCTTTCCGCAGCGATATCGACGCCTGGTGCGACATCATGATTGCCACCGATTTCGACCAGCCCCTGAGCGCTGGCGGCGAGCTCTGTGTGAACGTCAACATTTCTCGACTGGAAAGCGATCATGATCGCAACTTTGAAGGGGTTCACCCAGCAACTGGTGCCGGTGAATGACATCAAGATCAACGCCGTCACGGGAGGTTCGGGCCCGCCGATCCTTCTGTCTCACGGCTGGCCGGAAACGTGGTGGGGATGGCACAAAGTGATGCCGCTGCTGGCCGAGCATTTCAGCGTGGTGGCCATCGATCTGCGCGGCGCGGGCTTCTCCGACTGCCCGCTCGACGGCTATGACAAGGCGACGATGGCGCGCGACGCGCACCAAGTCATGGTTGCCCTTGGGCATGAGCGCTACGCCGTGTGCGGACATGACTTCGGCGGAATGGTCGCCCTGTCGCAGGCCGTCATCTATCGAGAGGCTGTTACCCACCTGGCCGTCCTCGACGCTCCGCTCCCCGGCTGGACCGGATGGGAGGCGGCGATCGCAAGACTCTGGCACTTCAGCTTCCACATGAACCGGGATCTACCCGAGCGCCTGATCCATGGCCGTGAATATGACTATATTTCGACCTTCATGTCTGAGCGGTTCTACGATCACAGCACCTTCGATCCGGCGGACATCGACGTCTACGCGAAAGCGATGGCGCTTCCTGGCCGCACCCGCGGCGGCATGGAATGGTATCGGACCCTCACCGTCGACCATGCGGCCGCGCTCGAGTACAAGAAGCAACCGCTCGAGATGCCGGTGCTAGGTCTGGGCGGGGATCAGCGCTTCGGTGCACAGATGGTGCCGATGCTCAGAGAGTTCGCCAGCACTGTGACGGGCGGCTCGATTGCGCGGTGCAGCCACTTTGTCGCGGACGAGAGGCCGGATGAAGTCGCGGCCGCTCTGATCGAGTTCCTCAAGGCCAAGTGAAACTCTGCGACCGGCGCCGTCGTGGGGCCGGGCGGGCAGCGACACCGGGGGCAAGTTGGGACAACACCTGTACTGATGGCGCTCGATAAGGAAGGAAAAACCGTCATGACCGCACCTGTCATTCGCGGCGTTAATCATATCGGCATCACGGTGCCCGACATCGAAGCCGCAAAATCGTTCTTCATCGAAGCTTTCGGCGCCCAGGTGATCTATCAGTCCTTCGGACCGGATGATCCGCCTCGGCAGGGACCCGAATTCGAGCGGGCCGTTGGCGCTTTCCCGGGAACGGTCGTGCGCGCGCAGGCGATGGTCAAGATCGGAAACGGACCCGATTTCGAACTCTTCGAAATGCACGGTCCCGAACAAGCCCAGCCGATCCGGGCGAGCGACTTCGGCATCACGCACTTCGGTCTCTACACCGACGACATCGACGCATCGGTTGAGCGCTTCGAAAGGGCCGGAGGCACGCCACTCACCGCGCCTCGCGCTATTCCCTATACAACCGAAGAAGGTCCTGGAAACAAGGTCTGCTACTGCCGCATGCCCTGGGGCACGACGATGGAATTCATCACCACTCCGGACCGTATGCCCTATCATGACCAGACGGATGTGCGTAGATGGCAGGACGAGGACTGAGCAGGGCGCGAAAAGGGATCCGCATCAGTCAAGTCACGGCGATGCTGACACTGTCGTAAGATTTGACGAGTGCGCAGCCGCGACGGCTGCCATGACGGATAGACCGCGCCGGCCGTCAGCCCATCCGGGCAAGCTTGGCCTTCGTCAGCGCGTGCCGCTATGCGCTGCGAGCCGCGAAGTTCGTACGACTACGGGTGCGCGTGAACCGTCGAGAGTATCGGGGCGGACAGCGAGAACGCTGACGCCAGCCGCATCATGTCGGCAATTGGCTGATCCGCCTCTATCGGTGAAGAGTTCCCGATGTCGCGCAGCGTCGAGGCCGTGTGGTTGATCCCGCCTGGGTGACATAGGCCTTAATAGTGCTTTGTTACAGAGCGTTTCACATTGCTGGCAGTCGGGTGTGCTGAAGGTGCGGCGTTGTTGGCGGGTGGCGGGTTCGCCTCGGGCTGTTAGACGGCGGAGCATGCCGCCGAGGGCGGCCCACCGGATCATGGCCTCGGAGGTGCTGGGGTAGGTCTCGTAATCGCGGGCCAGGCGGCGGTGGTCGGTGATCCAGGCCAGGGCTCGCTCCACTCGGGACGTCGGTCGGCCCGAACGTGGTCTCCCCAAGGGTGTGGTCGAAGGGGAGGGCGGTTGATCGTCAGAGGCCGTCCGCGAGGTGTGCCGGCTGCTGATGGACGCTGCAGAGCCGGCCCTCGGCGTTGACTGCCGGGGCCTCGCGCAGCCAGCCGAGTTCGTCGGAGTAGAGGGCCACGGGTGGTTCCATCGGCGGATGGCCACGTCGCCGAGGTCGGCGTCGTACTCGCCGGGCGGGTGTGACGGCGATCCAAATCTGGTCGCCGAGCAGCGTCGGCGAGGTTGGCGTAGGCGTCGAATGGGTTCTCACCAACACCCCTTCTCAGCAGGACCTGAGTCCGTCGACGACGATGGTTAGCATGCGGTCGAGCTGGGCGCGCTGGTCGGCCCCACCCGCAACGGACAGCACACCGGCGAGGATGCCGCCGACGTCGACCGGATCGATGTCGCTGCGCAGTTCCCCCGCTTCGGCGCCGGCCGCGAGCACCATTCCCAGAACCTGCTGGACCTCGTCGCACACCGGTCCGGTGCCGAAACGGTTGGAAGCGCTCATGGCGACCAGGGCCTCGCAGATGCCGCGCCGTTCGCCCGCCCACTCGGCGAAGCGGCGCATCCAGGCGTGCAGAGCCTGGGCGGGCTGCTCGGTGGCCAGCAATGCTCGCGCATCCTCGCGTAGCGGGCGGATCTGGTCCCGGTAGACCTCTTCCACCAGATCTTCCCGGGTGGGGAAGTGGCGGTAGAGGGTGGCATTGCCCACACCCGCGCGTTTGGCGATCGCGTCCAGCGAGATCGCCCGCCCGGAGGCGAAGGCTTCGGCGGCGGTAGCGATCAGGTGTGCGCGGTTGCGCTGGGCATCTGCGCGCAGGGCGGTCGGTCGAGGAGTCATGGGCCCTCACAGTTGCTGGTTCGAATCGGGGACTTCCCCGGTTAGTGTACGGTGGTCTAAGCGGGGACCTCCCCGCTAACTGGCGACAACCGTCCTCTCGACGAAAGGCAAGCCATGCCCGCAGCGCTCATCACCGGAGGCACGACCGGAATCGGCAGGGCGACTGCCGAACTGCTGCACGCCCGTGGCTACCAGGTCGCGGTCACCGGACAGAACCCCGAATCCCTCGCGCGAGCGAGGCGGGAGCTACCCGACGACGTCCTCGTCGTCCGTGCCGACGCCCGCGTCCTAGCCGACACCGACGCTCTCATGACAACGGTGTCCGACCGTCTCGGGCATCTCGACCTGCTGTTCCTCAACGCCGGGATCTTCCGCCCCGCACCGGTGGCCGGCGTGACGGAGGAATCGTTCGACGAACAGGCCGACGTCAACTTCAAGGGCCAGTACTTCACCCTCCAGAAGGCTCTGCCGCTCATGAACGACGGCGGATCGATCGTCCTCACCGTGGGCATCGCAGCCCATCGCGGTAGCCCCGGCGCGACGGTGGGAGCAGCGACCCGCGGAGCTCTCCTGGCGATGCTCCCCTCGCTCGCGCTCGAACTGGCTCCGCGCAGGATCCGAGTCAACGCCGTGAGTCCCGGGGCGACCGACACGCCGCTGCTCGACAAGCTGGGAGTCCCCCAGAGCGGCCGGGATGCCATGCGCGCGAACATTCCGTTCGAGCGGTTCGGGTCCAGCCAGGAGGTTGCGGAGGTCGTCGCCTTCCTGGCCTCGGCGGCGGCCGGCTACGTCACCGGTCAGGACATCGTCGTGGCCGGTGGCCACGGACTCGGTTCCTGACACCCGGCGCACTGCACATCTCCCTGAACGTCCGGAACCACAACCACAGGAGAAGACCATGGCACTCACCCTTGACACCTACCGGCAACTGGGGCGCTCCGGCCTGCGGGTCTCGCCGCTCGCGCTGGGCGCGGCCACCTTTGGCAACGAATGGGGCTGGGGGGCGGAGCGGGACGAAGCGCGGAAGTTGTTCGACCTCTACGTCGAGCGCGGCGGGAACTTCATCGACACGGCGGTCACCTATACCAACGGCACGTCGGAGCGCATGCTCGGTGAGTTCGCCCAGGACCAGCGCGACAGCCTCGTGCTGGCCACGAAGTACACGACCCTGCGTCGGCCGGACGACCCCAACTCCGGGGGCGCGAGCCGCAAGAGCCTGTTCGGGGCGGTCGAAACCAGCCTGCGACAGTTGAACACCGACTACATCGACCTGCTTTACCTCCATGTGTGGGACCCCACCACGCCGGTGGAGGAGATCCTTCGCGGACTGGACGACCTGGTCCGGCAGGGCAAGATCCTGTACGTGGCCATCTCCAACACCCCTGCCTGGCAGATCTCGCGCATGCAGACGATCGCCGATCTGCGGGGCTGGTCGCCGCTGGTGGCGCTGCAGTTGGAGTACAACCTGGTGGAGCGGACCGGTGAGCGTGACCTCATCCCGATGGCGCAGGAGTTGGGGCTGGGCACCGTCCTGTGGTCGCCGCTGGCGGGAGGTGTGCTCACCGGCAAGTACAGCCGTGAGGACCTGGCCACCCCGCCGAACACCGACAGCGGAAGCGTCCGGAAGAGCTTCAACGTGGCCCTCGGGGGAGTGACCGAGCGCAGCCTGGCCATCGTGGACGTGGTCAAGGAGGTCGCCGATGAGCTGGGCCGCACGCCGGCTCAGGTCGGGCTCGCCTGGACCCTGCAGAACCCCGGGGTGACAGCGCCGGTCATCGGGGCCCGGACCACCGAGCAACTGCGGGAGAACCTGGGAGCCCTGGAGGTCGACCTCAGCCCGTCGCACCTGGCCCGTCTGAACGAGGTCAGCGCCATCGACCTCGGCTTCCCCCACGCGATGCTCGCCAGTGACCACATCCGCGCGCAGACCCGCGGCGATCTGAAGATCCAGGCCCGCCGCTGACCGGGCGCCGAGCGTCCGGGGCGGCGGTCCTCCTGTCCCCGGACGCTCGGCTGGGCCGGCCGGCTGCTCAGCCGAGCATCTGCCGCGAACCCGGATCTCGCGCGGCGCGTTCCCACCCAGGGCCTCCATGGAGTGGCGCCGGGATCCGCACCTCGTGGTTGCGGGTCAGCCACGCCTTCCACTCGGCGCTGGTCGAGCCTGCCCTGGACGAACTACGCGCCGTCGCCGACGGGCTGCGGTTCGCCCCGCCCACCCGCACCGTCGTCTCCGACGTCACCGGCGCCGTCGCCACAGCGGCTGAGCTGACGTCGCTGGACTACTGGGTGCGCCACGCGCGGGAGGCCGTCCGGTTCCGCGACGGCGTCCGCACCGCGCTGGACCGCGGCGTCGACACGTTCGCCGAGCTGGGCGGCACCGGTGCGCTCATTGCGATGGTGCACCAGTGCACGGACGAGACTCCCATGGCGACCGTGTCACTGCTCGGTCGCCCAGCGGACGACGGCGGACCGGGGGAGCCGACCAGGTACGCGACGGCACTGGCCCGGCTGCACGTCACCGGCCACGTCCCGCCGCCCGCCGTACCGAACGCGGAGCCCGCGGACCTGCCCACGTTTCCGTTCCGCCGGGCCCGATCCTGGCGGGCCGCACCGGTCGCGGCACCGGGAGCGCACCCGGTACTGGCGGTCGAGCTCCCGGTGGCGAGCACCGGTGACCTGCTGCTCCACGGGACTCTGTCGGTGGCCGCACAGCCGTGGCTGGCCGACCACGTCGTCGCGGGCCGGGTGGTGGTGCCCGGCGCGGCGATGCTGGAGACCGTCGCTTACGCCGCTGGCCGCCCAACCCCGCGGGCTGGCCCCGGTGTGGCGCCAGGTATCAGCCACGATGTCCACGTCCGGGGTGCTACTACGCCACACGCCCGTGGCGGAGGCGTCGCCGACTTCTTCGAGATGCTGGACGAAGCTGGCGTTCCCGAAATTATCCAGCGATAAATTTCTCCACTTGGGAGCGCCTGAGTGGACCGAAGGACGCCGCTACATGGGCGTGGAACTACTGGTCAAAGCTCGCCCCAGCCCAGCCCAGCCCAGCCCAGCCCAGCCCAGCCCAGCCCAGCCCAGCCCAGCCCAGTCCAGCCCGACCGACACAACACCGCCCAGGCCGACCCACCCGAATCGACGCATAGCATCAGACCGGATTCCGATGGTCGTCTCCTACACCACCAACGCGGACGTGACCGAGTCTTGGGCAGGAACCTGGTCCGCTCATTCATACCTTCCCGGCCCTCTGTTGTTGCGCGTGATCTTGATGTCAGCAGCGGCCGGTGAAGGGCCAGTAGGAGGCGGCCGAACGGATCGTGCCTCGTCACGTATTGCCTGAATGTGATTGTTCGGTCATGACACAACTTATCCGACCGAAGGAACATCTCGTCGGTCCACTCGTACCTGCTGCCCTGCCCGCGCGTCCGGGTCCAAGCCCGATGCCGATGCCCGCTCTACCTGCCCGAGTCTGTCCGTCGGCGATCACGGACGCGCCCCTGTTGCTGTGGATGGCTCTTCCGGCACGCTGTGGCCGGGTGAGCGCGCAGCACCTCCTGCGAGCGCTGGGTTGGCCCCCGCACCACCGCCTCGACGTTCAGACGCGCCACGGCATGCTCGTCATCTGCTCGGCCAGCGACGGCCTCCACCGGGTGGGCAGCCGAGGTGACCTACCCTTGCCGGCGAATGCCCGGCACATGTGCCGCATAGAGCCCGGCCAACCCGTGCTGCTCGCCGCCATCGTCACGCACGACCTACTCGTTGTGCATTCCGTCAGCACCGTCGTACGCCTGCTCGCCGACCTGCACACTCACCTGGCGGGAGTCGGCAATGACCGCTGACCCCGCCGCCGTCGCTGCCGCACGACAGGTTCTGGCTCACCTGGGCGTCACGCTGACCGACCTGCAATCGCATCCCGCGACGCCGTCCGTTGTGCCGACGGTCGCCGAGTACCTGCCCCGTGTTGTCGCCGCTGCCGGGCCTGGAGCACGCCGCACCTACGGCACCTACTGGGAGCGGATGGCCGCCGCGTGGCCCGAGTGGCCCGTGGACTCCGTCACCGCCAGTGATGTCGAGGCTCTGAAACAGGCGATGATCGCCAGCGCCGCGTCGCGGCGCAACAGCCGCAACGGCCGGCACGCTGGTGAGCACCTCATCGCCGCCGCCCGCGCGTTCTACCGACGTGCCATCGCCGACGGGCTGATCGACGCCGCCGCCAGCCCCGCGCACCGCGTCGCGAAACCCCGACGCTTACCCGGCACCCGCCGCGCCTTGACCGCATACGAGTTGGAGGAGATCAACGCGATGGCGCGCACCAGCGGAAACGACGTCATCCTCGACGCGCTGCTCCTGCGCCTGCACACCGAGACCGCGTGCCGCCGCGGCGGCGCCCTGGCCCTACGGCTGGTCGACCTCGATACCACCAACGGGCTCGTCCGCCTCATCGAGAAAGGACCCACTGTCCGCTGGCAGCCCGTCACCCTCGATCTCGCCGGACACCTGCGAGAGCACGCCGACGCCCGCGGCGCGGTCCTGCCGACCGATCCGCTCCTGCGCGCACGCAACGGCCAACCGATCACCAGCCGCCGCTACGACCACCTGTGGAAGCGCTTAGGTGAGCGCCTGCCCTGGGTAGCCGTGCATGGCATCTCGACCCACTGGCTGCGGCACACCACGCTGACCTGGGTCGAACGGCACTTCGGCTACGGCATTGCCCGCGCCTACGCCGGACACACCGACAGCCCTGGTTCCTCCACCACCACCTACATCAAGGCTGATCTGCACGACGTGGCCAACGCCTTGTCGGCCATGACCGGCCAGCCCCATCCACTGGCCCGGGCGGCAGATCACGCCCGCGGCACGTGGTCGCAGGTGAACCACGTCGTATCGCCCACGTCCGAGTAGGGAAAGTCGCCGCGTGCGGTGTCGGGGGAACCACCTCCAAATGCATCGCACGCGGCGAGGCGAGCGGACCGGCCTTGCAGCCCTCGGTCCCAGCGGAAAGTTCTTCGGCAGCACGTCACGGCTGCCCCGTCGTTGAGTTTGTTTCGTGCGGCGTCTCAAGCGGTCGCGTTGGGATGCTGAGGCGCTCGGGCCAAGCGCGTTGATGGGGTGCCGGCATGGCGATCGCGCGGCCCCGGATGGCCCGATCGTCCCGTGCGCCATGTTGATCCGATCCCGGTTGGAACAGCGTCTATGCCTTGAGCTGTTCGAGGTCGTTGAGTGCGGCTACGACGACGTTCCAGGCGATCCGGACAGTGTCGTCATCGGGCGAGTAGTGCTGCTTGATCTGCTTCTTTGGGTGTACCAGGTTGCGGTGGTTGCGCAATACGTGGGCATAGTCGGTCACGTCTCGAGCAACCCACTTTTTCTCGGCAGCCAAATCGATCAGCGACTCCAGGTTATCGGTGGGGCGCGGGCCTCCGGTGTGTTGAGCGAGCGCCACGTCGTAGAGGACGCCTTCGAGCAGGCTTCCGAGCATGATGACGGCGGCGGTGCAGGCACCGGATTGCCAGCAGATGTGGGCCTCGTTGAGTCGGGCGGTGAGGTGGCGACCGAAGTCTGGGTCTTTCAGGATGTTGGCGAGGCTCGCGGTGAGTTCCAGCGGCACTTGCATGGTAGGTCGCGTCATCGTCGGGGTCTGCGTGACGAGTTCGGGCCGGCCCGATGCGTAGCGGATTTGGTAGCCCTCCACGGCGAGTAGCCCGTTGAGGTCGTCGACGAGGTGACACCGCGCCTCGTCGTCGTCGAGATATTCGCGGGGGTCGGCGAGGCGGAGTAGCAGCCGGCGGAGCCCATCAGGGTCGCGGCGGCGACGCAACGTATGGAGGACCCATTCACGGCGACCGCCGTTGACGTCGCCTACGCGGCGCCAGCCTGCGGCCTCGAACAGGGCGGTGATCTGTCGGCCGGTCCGATAGTAGGGGGTGCTGTCGTCGCCGCAGATGAGGTCTGCGAGTCGGTCGAGGACGTTGCCGTCGAGGTCGACAGTGGCCTCGCTCCTGTTGTTCATGGGATCAGTTGTCATAGGTTCTGCTCCTCATGTTCGGAAAGCAACTCGATCGGCTTCCAGGCATTGGCAGGTGTGTCCGATGCGTTTCGCGGGGCGATCCCACGTTCCGTGAGCCGGGTGAACAGGGTCGCTAGCTCCTTGTTGGCGTCGAGCTCGAACTCGCTTTCGCGTATGCGGATGACTTCCCAACCCATGCGGAACAGTTCTCGGTCGCGACGCCCATCGGAGATGACGTCCGTCGGTCGGGTGTGCCAGCGGTGGCCGTCGCATTCCACTGCGAGCCTGCCGCCGTCTCCTACGACCACGAGGTCAAGCGTGCGCGATCCGACCTTGAACTGGGGCACGACGTGGTAGCCGCGACGTTTGAGGATCCGAAACACGCGCTGTTCGAGCAAGGATTCGAACGGAGCACACTGGCGGTCGGCGCTGACACTCTTGAGGTCTGGCGAGGGTCCGTACACGGACGGCGGGTTCAGCATGTAGTTGATCAGTGATGCGCGAAGGTCATCGTGTTTGTAGTCCTTGGGCGCAACGGAGGTGAAGAGCCAGAGTTGATCACGAGCGCGACTGGCGGCGACGTTGTAGTTCTGGTACAGGTTCTCGCCGACCCGTCGAGGCGCCGCAGTGACGACAGTGGACAGGAAAATGACGTGACGCTCTGCTCCTTGGAAGGTGGGCGCCGAGCCAACGTTGATCTGACGGGCGGCGCGGACTTCCGGTGCGATAGCCGCGTTGATCTCGTGCTCAAGGAGTTTGATTTGTCCGTGGCCTTGCAGCACGATAACGCCAAACGTCTTGCCCGCATACGTGGGATCGTTCAGGCATTCGAGCAGTTGTGACACGATGCGTTTCGCCTCTACCGGGTTGCGGACTGCCTGTGCAGATCCCTCCTGGTAGGCACCCTCGACATGAACGACGCGCAGCGGCTCCAGATCGGCAGCTTTCCTCTCGCGCAATGGGATGATCTCACTGGCGCCGCGGTAGAACTGCTCCTTCGACCAGTTGATGATTTCAGGCATGCATCGGAAGTGTTCCCGTAAACGGACGACGGCGTCTCTTCCGGATCGCGCCGAGAGGAGACCGTACAGGTGAGCTTTAGGGGTGAAGTGGTATCGAATTTCGGGATCAAGGTCGCCGAGATGGTCCCCAATAGCCCGAAAGTGTTCGTCGAAGGTCCTGCCCATCCGATTGGGTGCCGGGGTGCATTGCTGGTCGTCGCCGACAACGATGATCCTTGGTGCCAGCCACAAAAGAAAGAGATGTTCCAGGCCAACCTGACTCGCCTCATCAACGATGATCACATCGAAGGCATTGCGTTCGACGGTCAGATTCTCGAGCAGGCTCGGCAGGGGAATCACCCAGGCAGGCACGATGCTCTGGGCCTTACTCATCGCCGCCTGCGCTGCCTGACGCAGCTCGCGAACCTTGCGGCCGCCGCCAGCCCCGATCTGCTTGCGGAACCCGCGGAAGCTGCGAAGGGCGCGCATATCGGCGTCAGTCAGGCGATTGACGAACGCCCGAGTTGCTTCGGCCGCTGCGAGCTGCTCGGTGACCTGGGCTAGGTGTACCTCGACGTCGTCGTAGTCCCGTCTGACCACTTGTTCCGTGCCAGCTGTGCGCTGGGCGCGCACGAAACGGTCCGCGTGGTACCAGGCCCATGCCGCAGGCAGATATCGCATGCGGTCGTCCCAGTGAGAATCCAGGCAGCTGTCTTGCAGCAGGCGAAGTAGTTGCGGATGGGCACTGTCCACTTGATGGCTGAGGCTGAGGAGGCGTCGCTCGGCGTGCTGCTCGCGACGCGCGGTGTCCAGTGCATCGACTGCGTGGTGGTATTCCTCAAGGGATCGCTGGTCGATGGCGGCGATGAGGAGTTCAACCTCAGGGCAAGGGTTCTCGCGCGTCATGTGCCTTCGGACTGCGTCACGGTGTCCGGCTATGGCGGCCTGCGCTGCTCGCAGGCGGATGTGGTGGCGGGCGGCTGCGGTGGACGAGGTCACCGCGATGACGTCGTCAGTGGTGGGCATCCTTCTCGGCAGACCAGTAGCTTCCAGGCGGTCGCCGATGGTGGTGTGGACCCCGGCGAGTTGTTGGACGTGCTGAAGGTGGCGGTACGAATCTTGCAGCTCGGACAGGGTCGCGGTGACGCGGCCGGGCGTGATAACTACCCCGACGTCGGCCCACAGCCGCAGGAGTTGAGTGGTTTCGATATGAACTTCGAGATGATCAAGTGCGGCGTCTAGCAGAGGCACCGTAGTCGGTGGCCTTCCATCGACACGCATGCCGCTGATCAGTGCGGCGGCCTTGATGCGGGCCGGCTGCACGGCGAGAAGCGTGCGACAGGTCAGACTTGCAAGGTAAGTGCGGAGTTCGCGGCCCACGGCGAGCATGTGACGGGCTTGCCCCAGGTCGAGCTCACCAGCGTTCGTGAAACGCACTTCCGCACCCAACGTGTGCACCCGAAGTTTGGCCTGCAGGCGCTCGGCGCGTCCGGCGACCTCGGCCACGTGCCGCCACAGGGATTGCCGCCGTCCCGAGAAGTGATCTGCGATGGCACGTGCCACCCAGTTCCGCGACGAGTCAGAGTCCGGGTCCAACCCGAGACGCTCCACGATGGCGGTGAAGCGCTGCCCGAGCAGGTCCAGGTCCTTCAGCATGTCCTCACCGGCAGCCGCCAAACGGGGCGCCCACACAGTGGTGTGTTCCTGAACGGCGGCCGTGGCGTCGAGTTCGGCGTCGAACGCCTCGGCGAGCGCGGCCGGCGTAGGTAGGTCTGACAGGTCAGGGATCACTTGGGCGAGGCGGGCACGTCGAGCTGGGTTCGTCGTTCGTAGCAGATGCACCAGTTCGGTAGCCTCCGCGGTCGTCAAGGGTGGCCTGTCGGGTAGGTCGGGTACGGCCGTCGGCATCCAGTCGAACTGCTTCGCGTTGCCCTTGACCTGACGTGCGATCTGACCAAGTGATCCCCGGTAGAGCTCGGTGCTGAACCAGGGCACGACCGGGTCGTGAGCGATGAACTCCGCCTCACGCAGCTGTTGTAAGCGCTGGTTGAGGTAGGCGGATCGAGACCGCAGCTCGTGCCGTTCGCCGCGAAGCGCCTCAACCTTTCTGGTCAGTTCCTCCGTATGGGCGTACGCGGTCAGGTGGGACAGAGCGTCAAGACCGAAGCCGACCTCGGTAGCGGCGTTTCTGCCATCGGTCATCAGTACACAGAGATCACGCAACGACGCCGGAACCCTCTCGCGAAGCTCGCGTAGCGCCTGATCCTTCTGGCTCGTGACGAGCACCCGCTGACCGCGCGCTAGGAGCGCCGACACCAGATTGGCGATCGTGTGCGTCTTGCCGGTGCCCGGCGGCCCCTGAACCACGACCCCTGTCTCGGAGCGAAGCAGCTCGATGACGCGCATCTGCTCATCGTTCGTCGCCTTGGGAAAGAGAGGGTCGCCACCGAGCACGTCGCCGTTGACAGCGCCCTGACTCCTCAACCATCCGTTACGTTGCTCGGGCTCCGTGTCCACCACAAGCTGAGCAAGCGCAACGGGAACCTGTGCGTCAGGTTGTCGCAGCGCCTCCCGGATGTGCTGATAAGCCTCGGCGAGGAGCACCCGACTGCGCCGACGTACCAACAGCGCCGGCGACAAGCTGACCACCGGGATGCGCGGCAACTCCTCACCCGCCACCGCGGGGTGGGCTTCCTGGTGCACCGCAGTATCCAGACATTCCTCGAGAAGGCCCACGATCGGAGGCAGCAAAGCCAGCCATGGCAGATCCCCGTCGACGATCTCCTGACGGCGATACCTCCCACGCTCACCCCGGAACAGCTCCTGATCGCCTAGGACTTCCCGGTCTTCGACCCTTCTGCGTCCCGTCCCCAACGACACCGACACCTCGGCCGTCGCTCTGTCCAGGCGAGCGACTACACCTTCGGCCATAAGGTGACGACGAAAACGGGTGCCGTCCGGCGCCGTCCACCGAAGCAGACCGATCCCGAGAACGAACTCGTACTCGTCGTCCTGCTGCTCCATCGTCTTGGCAGCGCGCTCAAGTTGCTCATACAACTGCCCAACGGCGTGCAGGCGTCGAGCCTCGTCGGACCATGCCTGCCATTGCTCAACCCAAGCGTCGAAAGCACGCACAATCCGCCCCGGCGGTGCCTCGTGACTGTCATCACCGCTCAGTCGAGCGTCCAACAGGCGCGGCGCAGAACCAGCGGACCTGCCCACGGGGTCCATGTCGATCCACTCGTGCAGCAACTCCGGCGGCGTCGGCTCCGTCGGTGGCCGAGACGGACGCAGCCGCATGATCACATCATCGGCAGGGCTAGCCATCCACTGAACGCCCCGCGGTAGGGCATCGAGCCAGATGACGGGATCAGGCGCGTCCGGGTCTTCCAGAATGTCGCACACTGGGTCCCGCTCGACTGCGGCCGTCACCTCAGCGAGAAACTCGACCAACTTTGTCGCCTTCTCGATCGCATCCTGACTGAGAGTCACGCTCGCATGCACCCCCTGTTAGTTGACAGGCAACGTCACAGACTGCGCTGCCTACAACCAAGATCACAAGGGTGATGCCGTGCGCGCACCATGAGTGAACGCTCCGAGCAGGGTCGCGGCCCAAAATCGGGCACCCGTCGCCACCTCACCTCTGCGGTGTTCGCGGGCGGCGCCGCGATAGTCTGCAACGGATGAAGCCGTCGGCTCGAAGGTGAGGCTTGCCCGATGGGTACCAGCTACGAACCGATGAGTCTGGCCAGGTTGGCCACCCATCTGGCATCCGCGGACACCGACCAGACTCGCTGGAAACTCGTATGGGAGTTTCTGGAGGAGTACCGCTGGGAACCCGCCGAAACCAGGGTCGACCTGTTACGAGATGAGCCCGGGCTAACCGGAGACCCACGGTGGGACGCGCTGCTTGCCGCGCTCGCGGAGCACCTGCTAGCTCAGGCAGATCTTGCCCCGCCCGCATGGGTCGACGTACGTGTTCTGCGCCGGGCATGGTTCCCGGCCGAACTGGCCATCCACCGGGCCGACGCCCTGGCATGGGCCCCGGCTGCGTTCCGGAAGCACGGTGTGTACCTCTCCGTGCACGACCTGGCCGCGGCGTGAGCGGATCAGACGGCGTCCTCATGGGGCGCGCGGAACTCGAACGCGCCTTCACCCACCTGGGCGAACCGGCTTGTCCGCCGCGGAGTCGTCGCTGACATCTTCATCGTGGGTGGTGCCGCGATGGCGCTCGCCTACGACGCGGAACGGGTGACCAGGGGCGTCGACGCGATGTTCGTCCCGCACGGAGTCGTCCTCGATGAGGCGCGTGCAGTGGCCGACGAACTGGGCCTACCGCCGTGGTGGCTCAACGAGCAGGCCAGCGTGTATGTCTCCGGCAAGGACGACCCGGGCAAGCGACGAGTCTTCGACCACCCTGGCCTGCGCGTGATGGCCGCCTCGCCGGAGCACATCTTCGCGATGAAAGCGCTCGCGGCGCGAACCCGCGACGTGGACGACCTTCGCGCCCTGGCGGCGCTGGCCAAGGTAACGACGGTGGACGACGCTATACGTCTGTGCAGCGACTTCTGCCCCGACGAAGCGATCTCGCCACGAGCAATGGGAGTTATCCGCGAACTTTTCGGATGATTCGGACCCCTGGCAGCGCGGCGGTCAATGTGATCACTTCCGATGGCTCAGGCCTCTAAGCAGGATCCTCACGTGTCCGCCAAAAGCGCGTGAAACGTGACCGTCAAGCGCGGCGCTTGCTCAGAATCCTATCTGCGGTTGTTCGCCTCGGACATGGAACAGTTGGTGCCGTCGGGGGAGAGGTGCTTCGGGAATCTGCCGTTCCTGTTCAGCGTCAGGGACGTGCGACGGCAGGATGGACAGATCTGCCGGCTGCGTGGACGCCTGCACTGTCTTGGGATATCACGATCCGCAGTGTGACGAGTCGTTCCCGAGCCATTGCATTCCTTCTGGGCGCCGTAGCTGAACAAGCCGTACGTCTCTTCACCGTAATGCTTCGGCAAAGTCTTGATCTTCGTGAGCTTCAGACGCAGACAACTGGCGTCACAGTGAGCCAAGGGTGGCGACCTCCCGTGTCGGACGCTCCCGGCACCGATCGGCGTCCAGACGGGATTTGCCACTGCATTCGCTGTAACGCTTCAGGGCTGATGCGCGGGGGAGCCATGAGCGGATGCTGCCCGAAGCCCGATCGAGGTCCCTCTACTCAGGGACAACGCATGTTGAGTCATGCACGGAAAGTATCGATCAGAGTGCGTAGGGTCAAGTGGAGTGATGCTCTGGCGCGAAGCAGGTGCGGGGTGGCCTCGAGGCCTGCCCCGGCCTGGTATGCCAGCCTGCTCGTCAGGGCTTATGCCGTCGCCATGACTGTCTACCCCAGCTCCGACACCGCGGCGGTCCGGCGACTCATCCGGATCCAGACCCTCGCCCTGGCGGTGCGAGCGCAGATCTGCGCGTTGCGGGAACACCTCGTTGCATGGCGTTGGTCGACGCCGGATGCGCTGTGCGCTGTGCGCGGTTGTGGTGAATTTCAGAGTTCGACGAAGGCGGTGAACCTGGTGCGCTCGCTACCGAAGAACGCGAGCGGCACGGGTTGCCGTCAACGCCGGTCGACTGAAACTCACCAGGACCCCTGCGGTGGGGCTCAAGCTTGATGCCTGCACGTTCATTTCGGTCAGTCGATAACCGAGCCAGCTGGCTGGCAAGATTGGACCACACGCGGCCCGACTTCGATTCATGCTCACGCCCGGTAATGGGCGCGCGAGGTTGAGCCAACCCCGAACGTGCCGTAATCTATGAGCATGTGCACCCGAAATGGAGCACCGATGATACGTACAAGAGTTCGAATCCCCCCTCGGACACAAAATCTCAGCATCCATGCTGTGTATCGCGTACTGGTGGTCGAGCGCGCTTGACCACGCAAATGATCTCAGCGACGCCCTCGACCGAGCCTGTCTCGATCGGGGGCGGTTGTCGTGGCTGAGCATTCTGTGGCTCCCGTTATTCCGCCCGTGCTGCTGTCGGACCGACAGCAGCACGGGCAGCGTCAGTCGCGTGGCGGCACGATGCTGTACGGCTGTGTCACTGGGAGGCAGCGGGCCGAGCGTTCCATGGCCGCGAGATGCGTTGGCGATGACGGCTGCGCGTTTCGCATCAACGAGCGGTTCGCCGACCGAACGTTCGACGGTTACCGGACGATGTTGGCCGCAGGCGCTGGTGGGAACGGTTGACGCAGCGTCGGGCCGATGACCGTGACCAGCGCTCGGCAATGGGATGTGGTGCTCGGTGAGGGCCGTGCAATAACGTTCGTCCCGCGGACCGCGTCGAGCTGACGCATTCGACGGCAAACGTCGCGCCCTGCCGGATGGCGCGGCACGCCGGCTTCACCGCCGCGGGTACGAACCGCAGCGAGGCCCGCCATGCGGACGGCTCGCACGACATGTACCTACTTGCCCGCATCGCCAGCGTCGGCTAATGGCTGACAGCTCATCAAGCGCGGCGAGTCAGGCGCGGCGGATCGGCTCCCGCTGCCACCAGGTGAGACACCGCCAGAGCCATTCGAGCGGGCCGTACCGGAAGGACCGCAGCCAGAGCACGCTGAAAATCGCCTGCACGACCCCGATCGCCAAGCCCAGTCCGACCACGGCGCCGTAGGAGGATCGGGAGCCGATGCCGAGCAGCGCATCGCCGGTCACGATCAGGAACGACGCGGCGACGTAGTTGGTGAGCGCCACCCGACCGAGCGGCGATAGCAGCGCGCCGAGCGGGCGTCGCAGGGCGGTTCGCATCAGCAGCAGGAACCCGACGGTGAAGAGGAAGGCGAAGGCGAGCCCGGCCGGCAGGATCCGGTAGTTGGCGGTCGGGCCGACTCCAGCCCGGAACTGCAACCACCCAGTCACCGCGGCGACCGGCACCGCGACGGCGAGTGCGACCGCGAGTTGCCGGCCCCGCGACGGCAGCGTGTCCGGGATGTCGTACTCCGCGATTGCCAGGCCGAGCAGGAAGAGGCCCGGGATGATGAAGAGACCGTTGAATGTCAGCGCGGCGGCGAGGGTCAACACGATGCCCAGCCCGAGCGCCCAGCGGCGGGATAGGTACGACGCCGGCAGGAGCACGACCAGCCCGAACACGGCGTAGAACTTCAGCACTTCGCCGGGCTGGATCAGGGTGTGCAGCGCGCCGAAGAGGCCCAGCCAGAGCAGCCGGCGCAGCAGCACCAGCCGGGGGCGATCGGTGCGTCGAGCCGCCGTACGCAGGAAGAGCGAGAAGCTGATCCCGAAGAGCAGCGAGAAGATCGGGAAAGGCCGTTGTACGAAGAGCAGCTCCCAGACGTACGCGCCGAGGTGCTCACCGGCCGGTCCGGAAACCCGGGTCAGGTGGGTCATCTGGACGATGTTGAACATGACGATGCCGAGGAGCGCGAGCCCACGCAGCGCGTCAAGTTCGTCGATGCGGTGGGGCCCAGCCGGTTGCGCCACGGGATCGGTCGAGTGTGCCATCCGGCAATGCCACCGCAGTCGTACCCGGTCGGGACAGGCCCGGAGGTCGCCTCCGCAACCTTCCTTCGTCGCGTTCTCCGGTCCCTTCGTTGGTACTCATGCCGCTCGCCGCGCCGATCCGGGCCAGCCCGGCTAACCTGCAACGCATGAGCGCGGTGGACCGCCGAAAGGTGCCGCCACTCGCCGTCGACGTGCTGCTGGTCGTCCTCGCGGCGGCGGCCGGCGTGGCCCGTGAGGTCGCTTTCCCGAGCGCCGGTACGAGGCATCTCCCGGCCCCGGTCTGGGTCTGCGCGGCGGCGCAGGTCGGCGCGGCGGCCACCCTGCTGCTGCGCCGACGCCGGCCGTACTCGATGGCCCTGGTTATTGCCGGCGTCAGCCTGCTGGTGCCAGCGTCGGCGGTCTTCCTCGCGCCGTACGCGCTGATCGTCTACGGACGCGACCGTCGGCGGTCCTGGGCGGTGATCGCGGTGCTCGGGGTGTGCTGGCTGCTCGGCGCGCGGCTCTGGACGGTTGACGACCCGTTCAGCGGGCCCGGACTGCTGGCCATCTCGGCCCTGCTCGGCCTCTACGTGAGTGCCCGCCGCCGGCTCGTCGCGGAGCTGCTCGACCGCGCCGAACGCGCCGAGCGGGAGCGGCTGCTCCTTGCCGAGCAGGCCCGTAGCGACGAGCGGCTCCGGATCGCCGGCGAGATGCACGACGTGGTGACCCACCGGATCAACCTGATGGTGCTGCACGCGGGGGCGCTGGGCACCAGCGCGACGGATCCCGCTGTTCGCAGCGCCGCCGAAGAGCTGCGGACGACGGGCTGCCAGGCGCTGGCCGAGCTGCGCGACCTGGTCGGTGTGCTGAGGCATGGCGACTCACCGACAACCCGCGTCGCAGCGGAGGACCGGGCTGCGGAGGGCGACCTGAACGATCTCGTGACCGACTCGCGCGCGGTCGGTCTGCCGGTCCGTCTCGACGAGGAGGGTGACCCGTCAGCACTGGCACCGGCCGTGCGGCGCACCCTCTTTCGAGTGGTACAGGAATCCCTGACGAACGTCCACAAGCACGCGCCGGGCTCGCAGGTGACCGTGTTGATCCGCTACCAGCCGGATCTGGTCCGCGCGACCGTGACCAACGACCGGCCCGACCGTGCCCCCGACCCGGACCTCGCCGCCGCCGGCGGAGGCTCCGGCCTGGCTGGCCTTCGGAGTCGGGTCGACGTGCTGGGCGGCACCCTGGCCGCGGCGGTGACCCCGGAGGGCGGCTTCGCGGTGCGGGCCACCCTGCCCGGGCACGTGCCGACCACCGCCACGCGATGATCCGGATCCTGCTCGTCGACGACGAACGGATGGTCTGCGCCTACCTGCGGACGATTCTCGAAGCAGCCCCGGACGTCGAGGTCGTCGGCGAGGCGTACGACGGCGCAGAGGCCGTGGAGGCGGTTACCCGGTACCGGCCGAACCTGGTCCTGATGGACCTGCGGATGCCGGACGTCGACGGGCTCACCGCCATCGAGCACCTCACCCGGGCCTCGGCGCCGCCGAGGATCGTCGCGCTGACCACGTTCGACCTCGACGAGTACGTGCTTCGGGCGATGCGGGCGGGTGCCGTCGGTTTCCTGCTCAAGTCGACGGCGCCGGAGGATCTCGTCAACTTGGTACGGGTCGCCGCCGCCGGGCACACGGTGCTGTCCCCGACCGCGACCCAGCGGCTGGTGGCGAGCCGGCACGACGGAGAACGGGTCCGCGAACTGGTCGCCACGCTCACAACCCGGGAGGTCGAGGTCCTCGGCTGTCTCGGCGCCGGCCGCTCCAACCAGCAGATCGCCCGACGACTGCACCTCTCCGAGGCGACGGTCAAGGGGTACGTCTCCCGACTGTTGGAGAAGCTCGGCTGCGACAACCGCACCCAGGCGGGCCTGCTGGCGCACCGGGCCGGCATCCCGGCGAACTGAGAGCACCCGGCTCAGTTGGGCAGCGTGAACCGCGTCCAGTACCCGCCCACATCTGGCGCACCCAAGACGGGCGGCCGTTCGGCGTACTTGACGAACCTCACGGAAGAGCGGCGAGGACCTCGACCTGTGGTGATGCGGTCAAGCGGTGCGGCGTGACCTATCAGTAGTGGTCGAGGTGGTCCGGTGTTGCTGCACCCGGGATGGCTGGTGTCGGCCGGCGTCTCGGTTCGCCTACGGCTACGTCTGCGCGTTTGCCGCAGATCGATGTGAAGCGTTGCGGGGTGAGCTCGCCAGCGTTCGCCGCAGTTCCCTCGTCTGAGGCATCGATCCCACGGGCAGCGCCCTGACCAGGCCCTTCAGCCTGAAGACCTCTTCGGCGAATCTGGCAAGAGCCAGAGGGCCTGATCTGCTGAACGCGGGTTAGGCGCGCCGGCCCAACGTGAATGCTGTCTGGCTGCCGTTGAGCAGGAAGCTGCGCTATCCACTCTTCTGCCTGCTCGGCGCTGTGGCCGCTACCGATCAGCTATGGGCGGGCTGTCCGTTGTCCTGCGGGCGGCAGGACTGCCGTGCGTGCCTTGACAGGAAGGCGGAGCAGCAGGACAGTCGACATATTCATTGACGTTCATCTTTCTGCGGCGAGGTGTGCGATGCGGAAGTCGCTGACTGCTGTGGCCGCCATCGCTGTTGCCATGGTCGCGATGATGGCCGCGATCTCACACGCCAGTGCGGCGAACGCGGCGGCCGGGTGTCGGGTGAACTACGTCGTCACCAGCCAGTGGACCGGTGGTTTCCACGCCGACATCGCGGTCACCAACGTGGGTGACCTAGTCAACGGGTGGACGCTGCGGTTCGCGTTCCCTGCAATCGACCAGCGGCTCACGCAAACCTGGAGCGCCACCTGGGCGCAGGCGGGCCAGCAGGTCAGCGCGACCAATCTGGGCTGGAACGCGACCCTGGGCACCAATGGCTCCGCGAACATCGGTTTCGTTGGCGTCTGGTCGGGCAGCAACCCCATACCGGCGTCGTTCACGCTCAACGGCGTCACGTGCACCGGCGGCGTCCTGCCCAGCGTGACGCCGACCCGCACGACCACACCGCCGGTCGCTGACTACCCGGCGATCGTCACCTGGCTCAGCCCGACCGCCGGCGCGGTGTACACCACGCCGGGAACCGTCCCGCTGGCGGCGACCGCGACCGTGGGAGGCGGACACAGCATCACCTCGGTGTCGTTCCGGGTGGACGGCGTCACGGTGGCCCGGGGGGTGAGGACGGCCGGTGACCGGTTCGAGGCGCTGTGGACACCACCGATCGGGGAGCCCGGCACCAGCACCACCTTCGTGCTGTACGTCTCGGCCGGCACCGACCAGTCGCTACCTGGCGCTGCGCCACCGTTGCTGGTCACGGTGGTGACGCCGGCGTCCACCGGCACCAACCACCCGCCGGCGGTGGCGTTGAGCACCCCCGGCGGGCAGACCTACTTCCTCGAGCCGACGACCGTCACGCTGGTCGCCGACGTCGCCGACGTCGCCGACACCGATCCCGGTGACCTCGTCAGCCGGGTGGAGTTTTACCTCGGCGCAACCCGGCTGGCCGTGACGCCGACCGACAGCGGACAGCGCTACCAGTTCCAGACGGCCCTGTCGGCCGGCACGTCGTCCACCTTCACCGTGCGGGTCCACGATTCCCACGGCGGCCTCGGCATCTCGAACCCGCTGACCTTCACCATCCGTTAGCGCCTCGGCCCGGTGCCGAGCGGGCGATCAATCGTCTCCATCAAACCCGCTTTCGTCGACGAGGCCGCCTAGGAACGTCTCGAAGTCGGGGGCGATGACCGTGATCTGGTAGTTCCACTCCTGGTCGACGTGTACGACTGTCGGCTCGCCGGGGAATCGGTAGTCGAGGGCGATCATGTCGTGGCCCGCTGAGGGGCAGTCTGCGATGTAGAGGCCGATGTCGGGGTAGCCCCACTCCGCTATCCAGAACGCGTTCCCGAGTTCGCCGCACAGGCTGAATGAAGCAGTCCGACCGGTGGCCGCCAGTCTGTACACAGCCACATAGTCTGCGGACCACGAGGTTCGGCTGGGCGAGGGGTGGGCGTCACGGGCCAACACCCCGCCGTTGTGTCGCTGGGCCAGGTCGATGTACGCAGCGGGTAGCTTGCGTCCAAGCTGCGCCTCCACCTCCCGCAGAACCTCGTCTGTGAGCGGGCGACGTCGAAGCGGATCGGCGTCGCCTCGACATGCACCGGGCTCGCGCCGCATGCGCCGGCGCCGAGCATCGCCCAGTCGTCGTGACCGGGATAGGCCGGGTCGCGCCACGTTGCTGGAGCAGCGCCGCAACAGGCGCGCCGCTGCTTGTTGACGACACGGAGACGGCTCACCACGTAGACCACGCATCGGTTGACATGACGGGGCGGTGACATGCCGCGCGCGGGGACCTGAGCGAGAATGGGCCAGTTCGAATTCTGCGCAACCCTGGAAGGACCCTCCCTTGGCTGGTGGACTCGTAGCCCTGCTGGATGACGTGGCGGTGCTGGCCCGGGCCGCTGCCGCGTCGATTGATGACATCGGGGCGGCCGCCGCGAAGGCCGGCGCCAAGGCTGCGGGTGTCGTCGTCGACGATGCTGCCGTCACGCCGCAGTACGTGCGGAGCCTGGCGGCCGAGCGCGAGTTGCCGATTATCAAGCGCATTGCCGTGGGGTCGCTGCGCAACAAGTTCTTCATCATCCTGCCGGCGGTGCTGCTGCTCAGTCAGTTCGTGCCTTGGATGCTCACTCCGATCCTCATGCTCGGCGGCGCCTACCTCTGTTATGAAGGCGCGGAGAAGGTGTGGGCCAAGGTCGCCCATCACGGTGCCTCCGGCGCGGGCGAGGAGAAGGTGCAGGACGAGACGACACTGGTGTCTGGGGCGGTACGAACCGACCTGATCCTCTCGGCGGAGATCATGGTCATCAGCCTTAACGAGGTGATCGATGAGGCGTTCTGGTCCCGCCTGGCGATCCTGGCTGTCGTCGCCGTCGTCATAACCGTCCTGGTGTACGGCGTGGTGGCCCTGATCGTGAAGATGGACGACGCCGGGCTGCGCCTGTCGCAACGTTCCGGCGCCGTCGCCACGTTCGGCCGCGGTCTGGTGAGGGCGATGCCGGTGGTCCTCACCGTGCTGACGGTAGTCGGCACCGCGGCGATGCTGTGGGTGGGCGGGCACATCCTGCTGCTCGGCACGAACGAGCTGAACCTGCACTTCCTGTACGAGGCCGTGCACCACGTGGAGGTCGCCGCCCACGACGCCACGGGTGTTCTCGGCGGGCTCGTCGGCTGGCTCGTCAACACGGTGGCCAGCGCGATCCTCGGGCTGATCGTCGGAGCGCTGGTCGTGCTCGTCATGACTCTCACGCTCCACCGCCGCACATCCAAGGCTGCGGCTGCGACTGCGGCGGCCACGACTCGTGCTGACGGCACCATCCCCGCACCCCCGAGCCGTGCAGCTCGGCGTCTCGACGCTCCTACGGACCGAGCGCCGCGCGGTTGACCACAACACCATCGCAACTCCACCACGCGGTCAGGCGTCCTGGTGCCGAGCCGCGCTCAACCCGGCTGAGCTGCGCGGGTCGTCCCGGGGCCGACCTGCGGCCCTTCGTGCTCTTCCTGGCCGCGGCGTGCTCACCGATGCCGGAGAGGCGAGGGGCCTTGACCTGGGGTGATGGAGGTCGCGCGGTGCGGCGTGACCTCCCAGTAGAGGTCGAAGTGGTCAGGCGTTGCTGCGCCCAGGATGGCTGGCGCCGGCCGGCGTCTCGGTTCGCCTAAGGCCACGTCTGCAGGCATGCTGCAGATCGATGTGGAGCGTTGCGGGTGAGCTTGTTGGACTCCGCCGCAGTTCCGTCATTCGAGGCGCAGATCCCACCCGCAACGTCCTGAGCAGGCCCTTCAGCCTGGAGACCTCTTCGGCGGACCCGAAGAGGTCGGCCCGTTTGCTCCCGGTCGTCAGTCGAGCGGCGTCCGCTCATGCCGAATTGAGTGGGTGTCACCAAACGATCACTCTGGGCCGGTCTCGTGGCCGAGGTTAAGCCAGAAGCGCAGGCCCGGCTCATGCCATCAATCGAGGCAGTGGACGTGGACGACGATGTGCTGTGGCTGATCGCCCGTGTCCTGGTGTAGGACCTCAAGCTCGATTCGGTGCCGGTCCTCTGAGACGGGGTCGTCCTTCTCGCCGGCCAGGCAGGTTGGATAGGTACCGTCGTTGTGCAGTGTCCCGCTAACGTCCTGCCAGCTTTCGGCGATTACTGAGTAGATCGTGTCGCCATCGAGAGGGCCCCGTAGGGCCCCGTCTTCCTCAAAGGCGATGGACCTGGTCTGGTCGTTCGACCAGGTGACCGTCCCAACGAGCAGCTCCGGCTTGGCGGTGTTCGGATCGTCGGCAAGCTTGGCCGCCCCGAAGCCGCCGACCAGCCCTACGGCGACCAGCGCTAGGGAGAACGCAATCGTTGCGAGGCGACGATTTGGCGGGGTAGCGACCGCAGCTTGCAGCGCGTCGGCGGATGCCACTGGCATGCCTGCAAGGTACGCGATCGGCGCCCACAGGGCTGACCCAAAGCGCACTCTCATGCCGCTGGTCGGGCGCCCGCCTCTGCGTCTCGGTCAGGAACGCGCGGCGCTGGCTTTGAGGCTCCGCAGCTGTGCGGCCTTGCGCTCGGCGTCCTGCCGTGAGTATGAGCCGAGCGCTGAGAGAGGCATGGCGTCGTCGCCGAGGTGGAGGACGGGAGCGTAGAGCGGCAAGCCTGCCCGTATGTCGATCTGTTCGCAGTCGACCGACTGGATCGCGCTCCAGGGTGTGACCTGGTCACGGCTGTCGAAGCCGCGGACACGGACACCCTCTCCGCCGATTACCACGCCGAGTCGAAGAGCTCGCCAGATTCCGGCCAGGCCGCTCGTGACGAGGAGGCATCCCAGCACGATGCCGAACGAGTCGCGCTCGGCCAGTACGTCCCCGGAGGTGAAGTACGTGACGCCCAGCAGGGTCCATACAGCGAAGATCACGACTAGGACCGGGATCTGGATGCGTGGCCTGATGACGATGCGGTGCATGGCGGAACATGCTACGCAGGCTTGTCCGGCCAATTGGCGTAGTCCAATCCGGCTGCGGCGTTGGGGACCAACGGATCGTCGTCACGATCGGTGCACGGATCTTCCGCTGACATGGCGCGGCGATCGTGAGCATGCTGCCCGATCGACCGATGTGGCTGCGGGAGCAGTGCTGGCGCCAACCAAACACTGGCCGGCAGCCCGCAGTTCCGCCCCCGGCGGACTCGATCGGCCGCGACCCGCGGGACCGGTGGTACGGGGGTCTGCTCATCGCGATCGCGACATCGATCGCGGCGAGAATCCTCCTGTGCGGACTACGACAGGCACTCGGCGGCTGGTACCTGCCCCACGAACCCACCAACTGAGTGCCTCAGCCCAGCCCATGATCACCATCCGTTGGGCTACGAGTGCTGAACTTTTGGATCGTAGGGATCAGCCGCGGCCGGCGACCTCTACGAGAGTCTCCGGAGCGAGGGGTTTTCCGTTGACGTCGAGTGGCGTCACCGGAACTGCCCGATCGGTCGATCGGATCACCGACGTAGAGACGAGGAACACTCCGGAGTGAACCCGGGCGCGCACAGGTGTAGGCGACCCGACCGCGACGGCCGTCGCGCCAGCAAGGGACAACTGGCCCACTAGCCCATTGAGGACCTCGCTCACGCTGGACTGGTCGCCGCCACTGCCTGCTCCGACGGCTGCCTGGTGCCGACCGGACAGCATGCTCTCGACATACCAGCCGGACGGCCCGGTCCAGAGCCGTAACGTGTGCTCGTCGTCGAGCGAGACCGTGTCGGCCAGGACATAGCCAGCTGGTGGTCGCCAGTCGCGTTCAGGTACAGGGTTCGGGGCGACGCTGATGACCGCCGCGACGGCTAGGCAGACGGCCGCCAGCCCGATCAGGCTACGCATGTTCGAGCGGAATCCGGCGATGCCCATGATGCGATGCTCTCAGCAATCGGGGTCAGCCGGAGTGTCGGATCTTTCGCATGAGCATCGCCCACACTCCGTATCCGGAACCGACGTTGCCGGTGATCGTGCCAGCGGCCGAGCCCATAAACAGGGCGTTCGCGCAGTCCGGGCAAACTTGCCGGCCGGTGATGGTCTTCTCGAACGGCTTGCTCACGCGCCGACCACAGTCAGGGCAATCCCTGCCAGACAATCCCATTGACGCCTCCTCCAACAGGTGCTCGAGAGGATATCTCTGCGTCTTCATCGTCGAGGTCGCCGACGAGCAGCAAACCGCTGTAACTGCGACGGTGTATTCAGGCAGGATCATCGGCCGTGACACTCGTCCTGCCGCCGCGCCTGACAGCCTCGGCTCAGAGCTTGCGCGACGCCGCTCATCGACGCGGACTACGCACCGTCCAGCTGCACACCTTCGAAGTACCCGCCGGGTTGCGTGCTGATCACCTTCACGCGGGACCGAGCTTCGCCGACGTCGTCGCACCGGTGCTCGGGATCGCGCCCCTGGAGGCGGAACCTGGCTGGCTGACTAGCCTTCCTCGTGAACTCACCGGCCGCGAGATCACCATGGTCGCCATCGGCGAGGCCTACGAACTCCGTCGACCGGCGTTCATCAAGTCGCCCAACGACAAGAACATCTCGGCGATGATCTACACCGATGGTTCCCGCCTGCCCGGCCCGGACGCTGTCGACCGGCAGACTCCAGTGCTCGTCAGCGACATCGTCGACTTCACCGCCGAGTACCGGCTGCACCTGCTCGACGGTGTGGTTCACACCGGCAGCCAGTACGCCGCGCACAGCCGGTTGCACCTCGGCCCTCCGTCGCCAGACGCGCTAGCCTTCGGCGCCGATCTCATCGCCGGATATGGGCACACGTTGCCCTCCGCCATCGTCGTAGACGTAGGACTGGTCGATGGCCACTGGGCCGTGATCGAGGCGAATGCCGCATGGGCCAGCGGCGCCTACGTAGCGGATCCAGACCTGGTCCTCGATGTCGTCCTCCGAGCGGCCAGCCCAACGGCTTCGGTGACCGCCCGCGACAGACAGTTCATCCGTCGGCCTCAGCCGACCGCTGCGCTTTAAGCCAGCAGGTCCATACCGGTGTACTGATCTGGCTCCCCTCTGTGTCAGGACACCGCCGGGAGGAGAGTTCTATCCCGGGTCTCGGCGGGTCCGGGAAGTGACTTCTCCGAAGAGCCGGCTTGGGGATGCGAGTCGGTCACGCTGGAGCCAGTTGTCGTTCCCGTTGTCCTCCCGCCCGCATCGCTTCCATCGACGTCTTGCCGGTGGTCTTCTTCCGGTCGAAGTAGGCGCGTAGCGCTTGTGCGGGTCCATACCGATGACCACACGATCTGACGTGACACTCAACGCGTCCTCCGATGCTCGATCCACCTGGGTTGTCGAGCCGGGAGGGCAACGCTACTTCGAGCCGGACAAACCCCTCTTGAGCCTCTCCCCGCCCTGGGGGCGACGCCCGGGCCGCGCAGGCCAAATGAGAGCCACACGACCAGCGTGGGCAGCCGAAATGAGAGCGACAGCCCGGGCGCCTCGACCGAAGCCTGGCCGGGCCACGATCGCACGTCAATGAAACATGTAGCCGATGGGCTGATGTTCGCGGTGGTCGCGTGCCTTGTCCATGTCTAGACTCCACCGATGCATGACGGCGGCACCCTGTTGCGGATGATCGGGGCCTCGCAGGAATCAACCAGGAGCTGAGCGGTTCACTGCTTGGCCGTCGAGATAGCCGACCTCGGTTGAGCCCGACGCGACACGGACGTAATACCCCAGCGTCTTAGGACCAGGGCGACCTTCGCGGCGCCGGCCGGGTTGGCGGAGTGGACGTTGATGACACCGACGTCAAGGGGGCGTTTGTCGAAGGCCGCCCGTTCCAGGACCTCCACGACCGGCCAGATCGTGTCGTCCCCGCCGAGGTCATGGTCCAGCCACAGTTCATCCAAGCGCCGGTCCCGGTACCGACCGAGGAGTTCAACCCCGGCGTCGCTGGTGCGGGCCACCTCGGCGATACGGCCATCCGCAAACGAACGCAGGTCATCAACCATGACGATCGTTCGGCGGGCGTTCACACGATGATGATGCCTGCCGGGAGACCCTTTCGGTGGATCCGAAGATGTTAGTCATGGTGCTCCCAGTCATCAGCCGGGCGACGTCCGCTCATATCGATGTCAGTGCACTCGATCACGCTGAGATGAATACACAGGATAAGGCATTTCACTCAAAATAGAAGCTGCATAGATAGGCGCGCGGATGATCCGGAACTACCGATTGGTGACACCCGATCGAGCTGCCACAAATGCTAACAACCGGCAGCCAGTGGAAACGTTGCGTGGTCAAGCGACGTAGATCCCGGCGGCAAATTCTCGGAGGACCATCGAGTTGACTGAGCTGACGGCGCCAACTCTGGGAGGTAGTTGACCCAGTCGGCCGCCACGGCAAGGAGCCACACTTCCGCCGCATTGCTGCCAGTGGGAACCCTGCTGGCCCACTTTCCATTTGAAGCTCTCTCGACGGTAACGAAATATATGCGACTGGTCTCGTGGTCCCGGTGCCCCACGACGTATACCCATCCGGTCTTCGGGACACCGCCCTCGATATATATCTTTGCCAGAGCGCAGGCTGGCAAGGGTTCATGCGGTTCTAGAAAGTGCCCTTCGGCAATGGGGCTTCTCACCTGTTCAGGTTCGACTTGTGCGGTACTCGCCGGCAGAGACTCGGGGTCGCTTCCGAACCTTTGTTTTGTCCCGACCCCTATAGCTGCGCCCGAGATCAACAATATCGTCACCACAACAGTCACTCGCCGCCTGGAATCATTGAACCCCTTTCGCAGAAGGCCCACGACGCACAAGGCCGCCGAAACGGCGCCGACGCAAACGAGCGCGATGTCGAGGGTGAGGGAGGCGAACTGACCCGCGTCCGCCACAAGACCGAGTGCCCCAGCGATGGCGCTCGTGGTGCTTATGCCAATAGCTAGCTTGAACGAGTGCGGATTAACTTTTTCATCGATCGACGTTAGCTCGACGTCTTCTTTGTCGTCCATTTATGCCTTCGGGCTGACGTTGATGGCGGGCCGGGTGGGCGCGAGTTGGTACCGAGATACCGGAAAGGAGCGCACATTACAAACCGACATACGGATCCCTTTCCGACATTAGTGTGGACCGCAGCTTACTAAGGGCGGGCAAGACCGCAATCGTGCGTTATTGCTGACGACAGCCACGGCGAAATCTCCGCTGGTCGTAGCCGTGCTCGAATGGCGTCGACGCCGACATCAGATCAAACCTGCCCCTACCGGCAGCACAAGGCTGCTACCCCTGACATCGCTGTTGGCATTGTGAGGTACCTTGTCTCAACTCCAGCCGTACTGTCAGCTTGTTGCCAGCATCGCTTGATCAGGTGCCCGCTCATGCCGCGATCCGCATGCTTTACCGGGGTCATCGTGCGTCGAGCATGCCCGGGCGTACGGATCCGGACAGGAGGACGAAGTTCAGCCGATGATGGCGGCGAGAGTTGGGTTCGCAGCTCGCGTCGTAGTCGACGGCTGCGGCGAGCAGTCTGGCGGTTGCTGAAAAAGCTGGGACTGCAGTTTCACCTGCCAGTTCGTCGGGAGCCGGGTCGCCGACCGCTACCCGCAGACCCAGAACTGCGGGGTCGGGTCGGCTGATCAGCCGGTCCGTCGACGGCACCAGGGCTGGAGAACGACACCGAAGGCGCTGCAGGACGGGAAGACTTCGGTGGCGGCCATTGCGACGCCGCGATCTGGGCCCCGGTGACCGGCAGGGTGGGCGAGATCTGGTCGAGGAAGCGCTGCGCCAGGGTGGCGTCGATCTCGACGTCTGCGCTGATGCGAACATCGGCCGCGGTCGCCAGGTCCACGACGTCGTCGCTGGTGAACGCATCAGCTCCGAGAGTACTCAGCCGTCGCGCGAACTCCTGGACATTGATCATTCGCAGCCTCATCGTCGGATTGTTAATTATCCACCGTAACCCCCGCTTCGGCCGGCGGATCCTGCGCCCGCCGTGCGGGCCACTGGGGCCGACAGTCGGCGCCGACAACTGCGACCGCTGCGCGGAAGTCCGCAACTCTTCGGTGAGCTATTCGCGCGCCTGCGGGGCCGTCACGCTCTGTGTTACCCATGCTGTCCCGCGACGCCCGGAAATGCCGCTCCGGGAGGGCTGGCGTTCATCGTTGGTGGTGACGCACGGTGATGTATGGCTACCTCTCCTGCTTCGGCTTCCAGTGTCGTACCTGCCAACCAACTTGTCGTGCGCGCCGCGGTGTCCGCCTTCTTGGGCCGCTACCGTGGGCAGACCCGCGTGCATACCGAGTCCGACCTACGGGTCTTCCTCCGGTGGTGCAGCGACCACGAACTTGACCCGCTCTCCGCAGCTCGGGTGGATATCGAGCGGTACGTGCGCTGGCTGCAAGACGTTCGCCGGTACCAGCCCTCGACGGTGTCCCGTCGGCTGTCGGTCGTGGTCGGGTTCTATCGGGTCTGTGTTATCGACGCGATCCTGGAGCACTCGCCAGCCGATTACGTCCGCCGGCCCACAGTGCCGGCCGAGTCACCGACACTCGGACTGGGCCACCTGCAGTTCGAGGCCCTTATCACCGCCGCCCGGCTGTCGGCCAACCCGAACGACTTCGCCCTGGTCGCCCTCTTGGGCCTGCTCGGCTTACGAATCTTCGAAGCCTGCGGGTCGAACATCGCCGGCCTGGGAGAGGAACACGGCCACCGGGTCCTACGGGTGCGTGGCAAGGGCGGCAAGGTCGTGCTCGTCCCGCTGCCACCCGCAGTCGCCCGAGCCATCGACCGGGCCGTCGATGAGCGCACCAGCGGGCCGCTCCTGCGCAACACCCAAGGTCGGCGAATGGACCGACACGCCGCCACTCGTCGGCTCAAGCACCTGGCCCACATCGCGGGGATCCGGATGCCGAGGATGCACCCCCACATGCTGCGCCACACGTTCGTGACCACCATGCTCGACGCCGGCGTCAGCCTGCGCGACGTGCAGATCGCCGCTCGTCACGCCGACCCGCGTACCACCATGCGCTACGACCGAGCCCGCAAGAACCTCGACCGGCATCCCAACTACATCCTCGCCGCCTACATGGCCTCCGGGACGTAGCCAGGCTGGCGCCTTTGCCGAATCGAGGGCGTGTCTGCGGGACACCCATCGACCACGTCATGCGCTGCTGCCCGGTGTCATTCCACGGGGGCTCGCGGCGTTGAGAACACGCTCCCACTCGCCTATCAGTGTGACCTCAAGCCCAGAGTCCATCTGACCAGACTCGACCATGCCTACAAGTTCGCCGGCGTACTCAGCCTGGAATGAGGCACCATACTCATCCGAGATACGACAGACTTCGCCGAGCAGCTCCTTGATCTCCTCAAGATGCGCCCTGTCCACCTGAGGATCGATCTGCTCTCCCCAAGGGGGCAGAGCTGTATAAAGCATCAGCCCGAACCCCACCCAGTGAGAGCCGTGCTCAACTGACTGGTCAAGGAAGACCGGCGGACCGAGGACCCAGGTCCGCCGGCCAGCAAGCCTTTCGATCGACGCTTGCATCGTGCTGACGAGTGATGCGGATACCTCGTCTTCGAGCGCGACCACGAGTCGATCGATGGGATGGTTTTCTCGCATGAAGCACCTCCAGCTATGCCAGCTGATGTAGTCGATCCGAAGCGGCAGTGCCGGAGGTCGTTGAGGGCGGGGGCGATGGCCTTGGACGCAGTGCCGTCGTCGGATCCAGTTGCACCGAGATCATGACAGAGGTGGGCTGCCTCCGATTCGAAGCGTCACGCGCTGACCGCGTGCACGGATCTGCCGCTGGTAGGGCGCAGCGTCCGTGACGGTGCTTCCAAGCGACCAATGTGGGCGCGGAAGCCAACGCTGGTAACAGCATGGTCTAGGGGTGCCAGCTCACGATCAGTCGGTGGTCACCGGTCTGACTCGAGCCGGTTTGGGGAAGCGACTGAGACAACGGAGTGCTTCGGAGCCACGGGCAGCAGTTGACAGTGCCCTATGCATCCTGGCAGGGGAGTGCGCGCAGGTCACGGCGGTAGGGCGCGGCCCTCGGCCCTGGCCTGGGCGCCACGCTTGGCCCCGACGCTGACCGCGCCGCAGCCGCTCATGCCGCCGAGAGGTCGCTATTGGGCGGCCGCTTGCCGGCGGACCTCGGGGCCTGAACACTTCGCCGCCTGATCGGCAATGTCAGGGTGAAGCGCGGACTTTGCCGAGGAGGGCCATGGCTTCGGATGCGGATTTGATAGGCCGGTCGCTGGATGGCGATGTCGACGCCTTCGTAGAGGTGGTCGAGCGTCATGAGGCCGCCGTCGGTTCGTACCTCGTTCGCCGGGCGGGGCGGGATGCGGCTGAGGACCTCCTGGGCGAGGTTTGGGTTGCGGCGTTCGAGTCGCGGCGATCGTACGACCGGTCGTACAACGATGCGCGGCCGTGGCTGTACGGGGTGGCATTGAATCGCTTGCGGCGCTACTGGCGGTCCCGGCCCGCCGAGGACCTGGTCGCGGACGTGCCGGACGTGGCTACTGGATGGGATCCGTGGTCGGCGGTGGACCTCGGCGTGGACGCCCGGGCGGTGCTCCGGTCGGCCCTGACGCGGCTCAAACCCGAAGAGCGGGAGGTCCTGAGGCTCGTCGCCTGGGAGGACCTGACCGCAGCCGACGCCGCGCGGGCACTCGGCATACCGGCCGGCACCGCGCGGCGGCTGCTGAGCCAAGCCAGGACGGCATTGCGCGACGCCCCGGGGGTGTCCGCGCTTCTGAAGGACCGCAACAGCGCGAAGGAGAGACACCGATGACCGACGAGCTCGATCTGGTCGGTGCGTTGGGCAGCGCAGAACCACTACGCCCGGAGGCGTATCAGCGGGCGCGGGCGGTGCTGCGGGCGGCTATGGCCGACCCCGGAACCGTGCGGCTGCTGGGCGCGATATCAGCGGCGGACACGACTATGGAGGCGACTTCAACCATGAAAACGACGACAACCACGCGGGACCACGAATCCAGCCCGGCGCTTCAACGCCGCCGCCGGATTGGTATCGCGGGCCGATTGGGCATCGGCGCCGGGGTGGGGGTTGCCGCCGCGGCGGCAGTCGTCGCTGTGGTGCTCAACTCGCCGGCGACCGGGGGCATGGAGGCCGGCAAGGATCCGTCGGCCGCCACCTCGGGCTCGACCACTGTCGACGGGTCCGCCGAGCGCGCGCCGCTGATGACCCTGGCCGGGTCCATCAAGACGGTCACCCCGTCGGCGGGCGACGCGTGGCTGGTGAAGGCGACGCAGGTCCACGGCACCAAGACCATGCAGGTCGTCTACACGCTCTACACCGACGGTCAGGCGATCTATACCGGCAACAGCGTGAAGGACATCAAGCGTGCGATCGCCCGTCACCAGGACCAGATGACGGACGGCGGCTACGCTCCGCTCCTCAAGGCAGCCGTCGCCGCGGCGGACAGCAGCCCAGCCGACGGCCGGACCCAGATGCTCAAGGCAGCCAAGGATCCGCTGGTGGGCCTCGACCCCGCGGCGCAAAAGGCGGTGTGGGACAAGCAGCAGGCGGCCGCTCAGGTGATCATTAAGCAGAAGGGCGGCAACGCCAAGCCGAAGCCGTACAGCCCCCAGACCGTTCAACGGCACTTCGACAACGCCCTGTGGACGTACAGCACCCAAGCGCTGTCCGCTGGCGACGGCAACACGCAGGTCCGGGCCGGTGTGCTGCGTCTGCTGTCCACCATATCCGCGGTCAGCGTCAAGAACTCGACCACCCACGGCAAGGCCACGCTGACGATCACCGCCGGCCCCGAGGTGTTCGGCGGCGAGGGCAGCGAGGTGCTGACCATTGACGCCAAGACCGGCATGCTGGTCAAGGACGTCTCCACCGTGCCGGGCCTCCCGCAGGCCTCCACGACGTACGAATCTTCCCGCGTGACGAAGGCCGACCTGTAGGCCGGGAACTCCCATCCGCCAGCATTCCGGCAGACGGGCGTAACTCGGCCCGGCGTTCGGTAACGGTGCGGGCCGCCTCCAGGCGGCCCGCACCGTCGTTTTGTTTGTTCGCGCGGCCCGTGCCTGATTGCGATGATCGACGCGTGACGTACATCCCGGACCTGGCGCCCTATGACTACTACCCGGGCGCCCCGGACGCCATTGCCATTGGTTGGCTGGATTCGAGCAGGTCCTTTACTGCAGGAGCCTGCCCCCGAGACGTTCGAGATCGCTTGGTGAGGCTCGGTGCCAGACCAGTGCGGCTCATGCGTGGGTACCACTACTGCCAGTTCTGCGAGGCAGCGGTCGAGCCTCTGCGCGTGATTCGGGCCGACATTTTGCTCTACGAAGCTCCCGATATTGCGCGCGGGAACGGCGAGATCTGGCTCACCGGAGTGGACGGGACGAACTTCGCTGCACCGGTGCTGATCGGCCACTACGTTGAAGAGCATCCCTACCTGCCACCTGATGGCTTCATCGAGGCGGTTCGGACCGGTGTCCCCACCCCCGGCGTCGCATAGTGAGGATCCGGCTTCTGCCGCGCTCGGCTGGCAAGTGAAGGTCAGCCGCACCGGCACCGCAAGATGTCCGTTGACCTCTCCACCTAACCTCGCTGGTGACAACCACTGGGCCGACGGGTTGCGGGTGCGCTGTCGGACGTGTTGTCCGCCGGTTCCCCGTCCGCGTCGTTGCAGTATCGCTTGGGCCTGCTCGAAGGTCGCGTCGTCGATGAGTGACTCATGGGTGATGTCCTTTGGAGACCACCCATTTGTCGCGGACGTTCCAGCGCATCACGCCGGTGTGACCCATTGCCACGTCGTCGACGTCGAGGTGGCCCGCGACACCTACGTCGACCCCCGCGCGGCGGACGCATCCCACTCGCGCCCGGCGAGCCGTCGTCGGGGCCTCGGGTCTGCCGACGTGGGTAGGTCGACCGGCAGGACTTCCTGCGAGCGTCGTCAGTCCGGCTGTGCCGTTCACGTGGTGTGCGCGAAACCGATGAAGAAATCAAGACACAAGGTGTCAGGTTTTGGGTCGAGCATGGGTTGCTGGTCGACGCCGATGGTGCGGCGTAAACCGGAAACTCGGATAGATACGAACAGATAAGGACTTTCGTGCGTGAAACTTCGGAGGAACTCACCGGGCTTCAGGCTCTCCTTGATGCCTCCCTGTCCCGTTCCACCTCGCACCTCCGCTCGATCATCAGCACCGAGCGCACCTTGACCGCGCAGCAGCTCACCCACGTCCTCAGTGGCATGTGCACCCTCGCCCTGTCCACAGTGACGGCGAAGGGCGAGCCGCGGATCAGTGGTGTCGATGGGCACTTTCTGCACGGCAAGTGGCTCTTCGGTACGGCGCGCGACTCGGCCAAGGCGCGCCACCTCTCGGCGCGGCCCGCCGTGAGCGCCGCGCACATGCGCGGTGAGGACCTGGGCGTGTTCACGCACGGAAGGGCCGAGATCCTCAACCCCCAAGACGGCGAGCCGGCGGAGGACTGGCCGGACCTGCTCGCGTACCTCAAGGACTTCTATGGCGAGGAGCTCTTCGACTGGGACAACGACGTTGTCTACTACCGGCTGCAACCGCACTGGATGGCCGCCTACGCGCCCGACGTCGCGAAGCTCACTGCGCTGTCCCAGCCCTGATCCCCCAGCAGTGGCCGGATCGGGACCAGCCACGTCATGAGAGATCGGTGAGGCATCCACGCAGGTCCCCTGGACGGCGACCTGCGGTGAAGCGCGTGTTCGGTTGCTCGGCAGGGGCAGGGGCAGGGGCAGGGGCAGGGGCTGCGCGCCCATGCCCTGCCTCGTGGGCGAGAGGGTGGACGAAGGTTGACTGAAATCGGATCGGGCGTCGCAAGGATGGGACGCGACACCATCGACGTGGTGGGGGCTCGTACCAACAATCTGCGGGACGTGTCCGTCAGCATTCCCAAAGGACAGCTCGTCGCCTTCACCGGAGTGAGCGGCAGCGGCAAGACCTCGCTGGCCATCGACACCCTGCACAACGAAGCCCAGCTACGGTATCTGGAAGGGCTTTCGCCGTTCGTACGGCAGTACATAACGCAGCGCAACCGGCCGAAGGTCGACCGCATCCTGGGCCTCGGCGCGACGCTCGCGGTCGACCAACGCCGCCTGAACCGTAACCCCCGTTCCACCGTCGCGACGATCACCGGCATCGACGGGCACCTGGGGCTGCTGTACTCGCGCCTTCCAGGGATCGGCGCAGACCCGGCGGTGGGGAGTGGAAACGAGCATCTGACGACCGCTCACTTCGACCGCAACACGCCGGAAGGGAGCTGTGCGGACTGCCACGGGGTGGGCGGGCGCTGGCAGGCGCAGGAGGACCTGGTCATCACCCACCCGGAGCTTCCGCTCTTCGAGGGGGCCTCGCCCTGGTACGCGAAATGGCGGTCGGGGGAACACGCGTTCGTGCCGGCGCTTGCCGAGAAGCGGGGCGTCGACCTCGGCCGGTCGTGGCAGTCGCTGCCCGAGGAGTTCCGCCGTTGCGTGCTCCACGGCACGGGTGACGAGAAGATCGAGGCGACCGTCGACATGACGAACAGGAATGAGCGGGCCCTGGTGACCTACACCTCGAGCCAGCCGCTGCGGGGCGCGCTCGCCGAGGTGGAGCGGGTGTTCGTGAACGCCCAGACGTCCAGCGCCAAGCAGCGCTACCTGCCGTACATGCGCAAGCAGCCCTGCGGCACCTGCGGCGGCAGCGGATACGACGAGGTGGCCCGGTCCGTGCGGCTCGGCGGACTGACCTACCCCGACCTGCTCGAGGTGGAGGTGCGGGAGGTACGCGACTGGGCTAAACGCGTCGCGGATGAGCTGGACGCCCGGCAGCGTGAGGTGGGCGAACCGCTGCTGCAGGACCTCGGCCGCAGGCTCGGAATCCTTGACCGGCTCGGCCTGGCCCATCTCCAACTGTCCCGGAGCGCAGCGACACTGTCCGGGGGTGAGTTGCAGCGCACCCGACTCGCCGCGCAGCTCAGCACCGAACTGAGCGGCATCATCTTCGTCCTGGACGAGCCCGGCACCGGGCTGCATCCGGCGGACAAGGCACACCTGCTCGACATCGCCCTGGAGCTGCGCGAGGCCGGCAACACCGTACTCCTCGTCGAGCACGACCCGGAGCTGATCGCCCGAGCCGATTGGGTGATCGACATGGGGCCCGGCGCCGGCCGATTTGGCGGTGAGATCCTCGTGTCCGGGCCTCCCGCCGACGTGGCCGCTCATCCCACGTCGCTGACCGGGCGCTATCTGGCCGGCGAAGGGCCGCGGCTGCACCGGACCCGCCGCCCGGCCGGGGACGACACCGACTGGGTGGAGCTGCACGGCCTGCGTGCGCACAACGTGACCGCGAGCCTGGTGAGGTTCCCCGCCGGTCGGCTCACCTGCCTGACCGGCGTGAGCGGCAGCGGCAAGAGCAGCCTCCTCGCCGCGCTCGGGGCGAGCGTGGGGGCCGCCCTGGACGGAACGGCGACCGACGCGGTGCGGGAGGTGACCGGCGTCGAGGGATTCAGCTGGGTCGCCGTCGTCGATCAGGAACCGCTCGGGCGGACGCCGAGATCCAACCCGGCGACGTACAGCAAGGCGTTCGACATCGTCCGCAAGCTGTTCGCCGAGACCGACATCGCGCGCGGGCGCGGGGTCGACGCCTCCTGGTTCAGCTTCAACACCGCAGGCGGTGGCCGCTGCGAAACCTGCACCGGTTATGGCCGAAAACTGGTCGACATGCACTTCCTGCCGGACGTGTGGGTGGTGTGCGACGCGTGCGAGGGCCGCCGCTACAAGCCTGATGCGTTGGAGGTTACGTACCGGGGATTGGCCATCGATCAGGTGCTGGAGCTCACCGTCGCCGAGGCCGTGGAGCAGTTCTCCGAGCCCCGACAACTCGCAGAAACCCTGGGAGCTCTGAACCAGGTCGGGCTCGGCTATCTCCAACTCGGGCAGAGCGCCACAGAGTTGTCCGGCGGCGAGGCGCAGCGGTTGAAGCTGGCGTCCGCCATCCAACGCGGTGCTGCGAGCCGCAAGGCTGGTCTCGTCGTTCTCGACGAGCCCGTCTCGGGCCTGCACCCGTCTGACATCCAGCGTGTGGTGGACGCGCTCGACGTGTTGCTGGACTCGGGCAACACCGTCGTCGTGGCCGAACACGACATCCCCGTCGCCGCGTCCGCGGACTGGGTGATCGACCTGGGGCCGGGAGCCGGTCCGGATGGGGGCGCGGTGGTCGCGGCGGGCGCCCCGGAGGCCGTCGCGACAGCCGACACCCCGACCGCCAGCTTCTTTCGGCGGTACGCGGCGGGCCTACCGCTCCTGGAGATACGTGAAGACCTGCGCTGCCCAGGGGCCGCGGCGGGTGCTGCCCCCCTGTCCGGGCACCAGTCGAGGAGGAGCGCCCATGCCTGATATCGGTGCGGAAGTGTGCGCCCTTCGGCCGCCGCCGCTTGTCCGCTGGGCGCGTTCCCCTCGGTTTGCGTCCGGCCCGGTCAACGTGTCACCCACCGAATTCAGCCGGAACCACGCGGTCAGGTTTCAGCCATACTGGGCCGTTCCAGCCCTCGCCGGACGGCCCAGTTCCGACGGTTGTCAGCTGCGTGCGCTCAGGACAGCGGGTTCCGGCGTGCCCGCCGGCGGCCGGGGGTCGTCGTGATGCGTGAACAGTCTGCTGGGCCACCACATCCATCGATCAACGTCCACTGTTAGTGCGGTGACCAGCACCGAGCGGACGATCATGGTGTCCAGTAGTACGCCAAACGCCACAGTGAACCCCAGTTGCGCCGCGAACACCAAGGGCAGTGATCCCAGCGCCGCGAAGGTACCGGCCAGGACCAGACCCGCTGAGGTGATCACACCGCCGGTGGCGGACAGTCTAGCCCGGGCACCCTGTCGGGTGCCGTGTAGCTGTGCCTCCTCCCGTACCCGGCTGACCAGGAAGATGTTGTAGTCGATGCCGAGGGCGACCAGGAACACGAACACTAGGAGTGGGAAGTTCGCGTCTGCCCCGGCGAAGTCGAACACGTGATTGAACACCAGCGCGCTCACGCCGAGGGACGCTCCGAGCGACAGCACCACCGTCGCCATGAGCAGCAGCGGTGCGACGATCGCCCGTAGCAGCAGTGCGAGGATGAGGAAGACCACGATCAGTACGACGGGGATGATCACTTTGGCGTCGCGGGCTGCCGACTGTTGTGTATCGAGTGCGATCGCCGTGCTGCCTCCGACCCGCGCATCAGCACCCTCGATCTTGTGGACCGCGGCTCTGGCCTGCTCGACTGTGCGCATCGCGGCCTTGCTGCCGGGCGCGTCCTCGGGCGTCCCGAGAACGAAGACGTCACCATCCTTGACCATCGGTGCCGCGACGTCGGTGATCCCTGGGACGCCTGACAGCGCGGTGACGACCTGCTCGGCCGAGGCGGCCTTGGCCACGACGTAGATGGGGTCACCGGACCCGGCCGGAAAGTGCCTGGACTGGATCTCCTCGCCGACGACCGCCTGCGGCTCGTTGGTGAACTGACCCTTGCTCGGGATCCCATCGGCCTTGAGCCCCGTCATCCCGATCGCCATGACGCCGAGGACGAGCGAGGTGGCGACCCACACGATCCGCGGGCGGCGGGAGATCGCGGTGCCGATCCGCGTCCAGATGCTGTCCCTGGCCGTTCCGACCGACCCGTACGACGGTTTCACCGGCCAGAAGATCCAACGGCCGCAGATGACCAGGAGGGCCGGCATCAGGGTGAGCATGGCAAGTAGCCCGACGACGATACCGATGGCACAGGCCGGGCCGAGGCCTTTTGTGGAGTTGAGAGTGGCCAGCAGCAGCACCAGCAGGCTGACGGCGACGGTCGCGGCGCTGGCGATGATCGCGGGACCGGAGCGGTACAGGGCTTCCGCCATCGCGTCGTGCCGGTCCTCGTGTCGCCGCAACTCCTCCCGGTACCGGGAGATGAGCAGTAGCGCGTAGTCGGTGGCGGCGCCGAACACCAGTACGGTCAGGATGAGGCTGGTCTGCGTGTTGACGACGAGTCCGGCGTTCTTTGCCAGCAGGTAGATCACCGCTTCTGCCGTGACCAGGGCGCCGCCCGCGGTCAGGAGCGGCAGCAGTGGCAGCAGTGGACTGCGGTAGGTGAACAGCAGGATGACCACCACTACCAACGCCGTGATCATCCCCAGGGCGCCTCCTCCGCTGAAGGCCGTTATCGAGTCGGATGCGTAGCCGGCCGGCCCGGTGACGTGGAACCCGAGACCGTTGGCGCTCTGTTGACCTATCGTGGTCATTTCGCCGACCACCGCGTGGGCACCGTCCCAGCCCTCACTGCCGTCGTCGACCTGCACCACTGTCAGGATGGCCTTGCCATCCTGGGACTTCGACGGCCCCTGTGGCTGCCCCACGACCTTTTCGATGCCCTGGAAGGCTTCGGCGTCAGCTTGGGCCTTGGCCATGTCCGCAGAGGTGACGCCCTCGGGCCGGTCATAGATCACGATCGCGGGCAGGGTCTCGGCGGGCTGGAACTTCTTTGCCTGGTCGAGGACCCTTGTCGCCTCCGCGTTGCTGGGCAGCCAGGCCGAACTGTCGTTCTTCTCGACATCGCCCAGGTTGGCGGCCAGCAGGAAGGCCGGCACCATCAGGGCGACCCAGACGGCCACGATTGCCCATTTCGCAATCCTGCCACTGGGCAAGGTCATCACTTTCCGCAACATGGGGATTCCTCAGTGCTCAGTCGACAAAGCCGTGCCGAAGCGGGGAGCGCTTACAGGCGTCCCACCGTCCATGGCCGGAGTTTGTCGGGGTGGCGTACCGCCCAGATGCGCTTGATCCGGTCGCCGACGACGTCGAAGGCGTACACCGATACGGTGACGCCGTCCTGCTGGGCGATCAGGCCGGGTTGGCCGTTGACCGTACGCTCCAGAATCGTCAGGTTTCGAAGTCTTCCCTCGAGGTGGATCAGGGAGCGGACGATCTGCTCGGCGCCTTCGATCGGGTGGAGCACGGCGCCGACAATGCCGCCGCCGTCGGCGATTGCCGTGGCGTTGGGGTCGAGAAGGCCGATGAGGGCGCTGATGTCCTTGGCTTCCCAGGCCTGTTTGAAATCCCTGACGATGTCGGCGCGTGGGGCTGTCGAGGTCGCGGGGGTCTGTGTTGCGCGTACGCGCCGACGGGCCGAGGAGGCCAACTGGCGGCACGCCGCAGGGGTACGACCGACGATGTCGCCGACTTCCGCGAAGGAGTAGCGGAAGACGTCGTGCAGGATGAACGCGACGCGCTCGGCCGGGGTCATCGATTCGAGTACGACGAGGAAGGCCATGGTGATCGACTCGTCGAGGGTGATGCGGTCGGCCGGGTCGATGGTGGTGGCGTCGGCCCGTCCGCTGATCCACTCTGTGGGTTCGGGTAGCGGCTCGGGGATCCATTCGCCCACGTAGGTCTCCCGCCTAACCCGCGCCGAGGAGAGCAGGTTGAGGCAGATCCGGCTGGCGACCGTGGTCAACCAGGCGCCGGGGGATTGGATCGCCTCCTGCTGTTGGTGGGACATGGCGTACCAGCGGGCATAGGTCTCCTGGACGGCGTCTTCGGCGTCGGCCAGGGAGCCGAGGAGCCGGTAGGCGAGATTGATCAGCTGACGCCGTTCGTTCATGACCGCGGTCAGGCTCGGATCGGGTCGGCCATGTCCTGGCTCGGTTGGTCTGGTCATGGTGTCGCCGACTCCCCTTGGTCGCGTCTGCCCTCACGTGGTTCGACAAGACAGCACACCGAACTGTGAGGTTCGCGCGTCGCCTCACATTCCGAGGCGCCCTGTTGTCGTACCACTGAGACGATCAGCCACCCAGCCGGCCCAAAGCGCAGTGAGACGGTGGCCTTTCCCTCCGTCCTGACGATCGCAACTGACCGGAACCCTGGCCCGTCCCGACGGCACCGATCACACCGCCGGCGTGGACAGCTTCTTCCGGCCCCGGCGGTCTACCTCCATTGCGCGATCCTGGCAATCACCGACACATCAGACCGATTTGACGAGGCGACTGAGATGCGAACTCAAGCGACCAGAAAGTTCCAGGAAGCGACCGACGAGAAGCCGGCTACCGTCACACGAAGCGGCTGGAACTGGAGCCGGATCCGCCCCATCGCCTTCTGGACCACGACGTTGGTAATCGCCCTCGAGTTGGCTGCTGGATCGGTGTGGAACCTGCTGACGATCGAATGGGTGGAAGTGCAGTTGCACCACCTGGGGTACCCGCACTTCTTCGCCTACATTCTCGGCGCGTGGCAGGCCGGCGCGGCCGTCGCGATCGTCGCGCCCGGGCTCCGGCTGCTTAAGGAATGGGCGTACGTGGGCGCCTTCTTCCTGTGGTCCGGTGCCGTGGCGTCGCACCTGTCAGTCGGTGACGGCCTTCAATCGTGGGGGGTGCCGCTGATGTTCGGTGCATGCGCGATCGCCTCGTGGGTGCTGAGGCCAGCCGACCGCCGGCTTCCGGAGACGCGGCTCCGTCGGGCCCGCCCTGCCGACGCTGGACCGGGTGGCTTCGGGCCGTTGGAGATCCGTCCTCGCTCCTGGGCAAGCCGTCCTCGCGCTTGGATCGTCCCGATCGGACTCATCGCTGTCCTGTATGCCGTCTCGTTCCTGACGCTACCCGTGATGGAAGACGTCATGCGTGAGCAGGCAGTTGAGCTCGGCTGGATCGACAGGTAACGAGTAGGGCCCCGACGTTGCGCTGTCCTGGGCGCACGACATCCGTGTCGGAACCGTTCAGGGCGCTAGACGGTCACGAATCTGCCCCGTCACCCGTCAACCAGCGCATATCAAAGGAGACGACCATGACTCACCGCCTGGTGGTACTCGGCGCCGGGTACGCGGGCCTCGGCGCCGCCAGGCGCGCCGCCCGCCGGCTGCGCCGCACCGACGTCGAGGTGACGCTGATCAACGCCACCGACCGATTCGTGGAACGAATCCGGTTGCACCAGCTCGCCGCAGGGCAGACCCTGCGAGACCGGCCGCTGCGAGCCATGCTGGACGGCACCGACGTGAAACTCGTCGTGGCCCGGGTCACCGCCATCGACGTCGACGCCAGGATCGTCCGACTGGACGCCGAGCCGTACACGGTCGGTTACGACACCTTGGTGTACGCGCTGGGCAGTGGCGCGGACGTTGGCAGCGTGCCGGGGGTACGGCAGCACGCGTTCACGATCGCGGAGGCGGCTCAGGCGCAGCGGTTACGGTCGCATCTGCTCGGTGCCTCGGCCGGCGATGTCGTTGCCGTCGTCGGCGGTGGCCTGACCGGCATCGAGGCCGCCACCGAGCTTGCCGAGGCATATCCGGGGCTACGGATCGAACTGGTGACGAGTGACGACCTCGGTGGTTGGCTGTCTCCGCCCGCGCGGCGCCACCTCGGCCGGGCGTTCGACAGGATGGGCATCGGCGTCCACCAGGGTGTGCGGGTCGAGACGGTCTCGGCGGCAGGCCTGCGCCTCGACGACGGGCGAGATCTCGACGCGGAGGTCGTCGTCTGGACGGCCGGTTTCCGGGTGTCCGTGCTGGCCGATCGGGCCGGCCTGGCCGTCGACGGCCGTGGCCGGATGATCGTTGACGAGACCTGTCGATCGGTGTCGCACCCGCAGGTGTACGGGATCGGTGACGCCGCAGCGGCACCCGCACTCGGCGGCGAGACCCGGATGTCCTGCCAGACCGGCCTTCCGATGGGTCTGCACGCGGCGGACGCGATCGCGGCCGTTCTGAACGGACGGACGCCGAGGCCGCTTCGGATCCGTTACGTCTGGCAGAACATCAGCCTCGGTCGACGGGACGGGATCACCCAGTTCACCCGAGCCGATGACTCCCCGATCGGTGCGGTACTCACCGGCCGGTCCGCCATAGGCTTCAAGGAGGCGATCAGTCGCAGCACGGTGTACCGCCTGCGCCACTCCGGCCCGGTGCGCTGAGGGGAAGGCCCGGCAGTGGTGTCGTCATCGTGGAGGTGACGTCGTGGCGCACGCTGACGGCGGCGAGCACCGCAGCGACCAGTCCGGACAGGACGCGTCGAGATTCACGAGGTTCTTCCTGATGGTCAACAGGGTGAGTGCCCGGATGGATCGAAGTGGGCAGGCAGCGCGGGATGCCGTTACTGAGTGGGGACGTCGAGGTCGCGGAACGGGCCGATCTTGACTCTGAGGGTGTCGGCGGTGTCGGGTAGGGCGAAGAGGGTCCAGAACTCACGGGTCTGGCCTGGTGCGAACTTTTCGGTGTTGATGCGGACGCCGGAGACGGCTGTGCATGCGCAGTAGCTGTCCACGCCGCCGTCGGTGGGAACCTCGAGGCGGCCTGGCCGGTACTGGCGGCGGGCCGCGAGGTCGGTCAGGCGGACGTTGCTGGCGGCCTGGTATTTGTACGCCTCCCAGTCCTGAGCATGGTGCAGGTCTCTGAACCAGGCCTCGGACGAGCCCCTATTGGTGATCTTGTAGGTGAGCAGGCCGAGGCCTCCGGGTAGCCGGCGCAGGCCGGTGACCTCCATCGCGATGGGCTGACCGTCGGCCTGGGCGCTGCCGGTCAGGTCGGTCGAGCCGGTGGTGGTCGTGGTCACCGGTTCCTGGACAGCGGGTTGAGGTTTGGGGAAGGTCACCGTGACGCGGCGATTGCGGCGTTTTCCCTCGTCGCTGTCGTTGCTGTAGAGCGGGCGGCGTGAGCCGTACCCCTCGGTCTGGAAGCGGACCCCGTTCCTGGTCAGCAGGGCCGACAGGGCGTGTTGTACGGCCTGGGCGCGGCGCAGCGACAGTGGGTTGTTGATGGCGTCGGTGCCGGAGGAGTCGGCGTGGCCCGCCACCGTCACCACCGTGGCGGGCGAGGCGTCGATGAGCGTCGCCGTGCGGGCCATGACCGACCTGGCTTTGGGGGTGAGGGTGGCCTTGTCCACCGCGAACAGTACGTCGGCGGAGAGGTTGACCTGTAGGTCCTTGCCGTCGTCGGCGGTTTCCTCGGACTTGTCCAGGGATTCGGAGGGGAGGACGAGGCGGCGGGTGACGGGGGTGACGGGTTCGGCATCGGGGTCGGGGAAGTCGCCGGCCGGAGCGTCGTCGCTGATGGGCACGTTGAGCATCGGTGGGCCCACGGGGGTGACGACGGTTGTTGTCGCGGGGTTGCCCGACGGCGCGGGCAGCACCGCGTAGACGCTGATCGACTGACCAGGGCGGATGAAGCGGCTGGGGACGTCGCGGTCCACCGCGCTGCACAGGCAGGGGGAGCTGGCGGGTTTGTAGGGCAGGAGCCAGGTCCGGGCCTGGGCGTCGAGGACGCCAATGCCGGAGGCCCATCTGATCTCGCCGAGCGGGCGGGTGTGGTCGCCCATCTCGCCGGGCCAGGACAGGTGCTTCTCGGTGCCGGTGTTGGACAGGCGGATCTGGGCGATGAGGTGTTTGCCCTTGACGCGGTTGAGGCCGACGACCTCGACCTTGAGATTCTCGGTCATGGTGCTGCGGGTTCCGGCCAACGCCGCGCCGGTGCTGGCGCCGCCGGTGGCTGCCGGAGTGTTGGAAGCGGGCGGGGACGGGGAGTCCTTATTCGACGGTTCCTCGCACCCGACCATTGCCAGGGTGAGTACGGCGCTCAGGGCCAGCCTTCGGCTGGAGCTGGGGGAGGCGTCCTGCCATCGGAATTGACGGAGCTTGGTCATGATCCTCGTTCTCGGTCGATGCGGTTGGTTGCGAGTGGACCCCGGGGTGGCGCAACAGGTGGTAGTGCACGCCGTTGTTCGGACCGGGCCGCGTCGGTTGTGCCGGCCTATGCCCGGCTCCTGCCTTTCCATCGTGGTCTCACCACACGCACTGGACGAAGCTTCATCCCGTCTTGTGACAGCCACGACCACCTCCCCCGCCGAGGACTGTCCAGGGTGGGAGTTGCCGGCGGATCCTGTAGTGCTCACTACAATTAGAGTGATCGTTACGGTAGATTCGTGGCCCCGGCATCGTCAAGGTCGCGGTGAGGCGAGAGGTGTGCGGAATGACAGGGACACGGGCAACGCGCAGGAAGCGCGCCAACGGCGTGGAGTCGCGGCAACGCATCCTCGACGCCGCCGTGCAGATCGCGAGTGAACGCGGGTATGAGGGGACCTCGATCGCGGCGGTGAGTGCCCGCTGCGGGTTGCCCGCGAGCTCGATCTACTGGCATTTCAAGGACAAGGACGACCTGCTCGCCGCAGTGATCGAGCGCAGCTTCGAGACCTGGCTGGCGGCCGTCGACCTGCCCGGCGAGGAAACCGGTACGCCGCTGCAGCGTTTCGTCGCCGTCGGTGCGGCGGTGGCCGCGTCGCTTGTCAACGCCCCCGACTTCCTGCGCCTGGGTCTCATGCTCGCCTTGGAGCGGCGGCCCGAGGAGCCCCGAGGGCGGGCCGTGTTTCTCCAGGTCCGCGAGGTCGCCCGACAGAGGTTCATCGAGATGATCGAGACGCTGCTGCCGGACCTCGATCCGGGGGACGTGCGGACCGTCGTGACGTACGCCCTGGCCGGGGCCGACGGACTGTTCCTGCAGCGCGAGATCCACGGCGATGCCGTCGATCTCGCGGCGATGTTCGAGCTGCACGCGCGGCTGGTCTACGAGGCGGCCCTCCGGATGGCCCCAGGGGCTTCCCATGACCATGCCAAGCCCTAGCTGAGGTCAGCGGTGGTGGTGGTGTCTAGCGCGTCGAGAGGAACCACAGCATGACCGGCCAGTTAGCCAGGATCGACGTCCATCAGCACATCCTGCCGCCCTTCTACCGCGCCCTACTCGCTGAGGCCGGCATCGCAGCGGCGGGCGGTCGGGCGCTGCCCACCTGGACACCCGAGTCCGCACTGGACCAGATGGACCTGCTCGGCACCGCCGTGGCCCTGCTGTCCGTCTCGACCCCCGGCACCAGCTTCCTCACCAGCCCGACCGAAGCCGGCGACCTTGCGCGGCAGCTCAACGACTACGCAGCGGGGCTGGCCGCCGAGCATCCAACCCGATTCGGGTACTTCGCCACCCTGCCGATGCCCCACATCGCGGCCGCCACCACCGAGGCCCGTCGCGTCCTCGACGAACTACGCGCCGACGGCGTCACTCTGCTCGCCAACAGCAACGGCGACTACCTCGGTGGCCCCGACCAGGATGCACTGTGGCAGACCCTGGACGAGCGCGCCGCCGTCGTCTTCGTCCACCCCGCTGACCTGCCCGGACCAGCCATCGACGGCATCCCACCGTTCGCCGCCGACTTCCTGCTCGACACCACCCGAGCGGCCTACCTCCTCGTCCGAACCGGCGTCCTCCGGCGATACCCCAGAATCCGGTTCGTCCTCAGCCACGCCGGAGGCTTTCTGCCCTATGCCTCACACCGCATGGCCCTGGCCATCGCCGCCGACACCGCACGCAGCCCGCTGGACATCCTGGACGACTTCCGCACCTTCTACTTTGACACCGCCCTGTCCTCGAGCCCGGCCGCCCTGCCCACCCTGCTTGCCTTCGCCCGACCCGGGCGTGTGCTTTTCGGCAGCGACTGGCCCTTCGCGCCCATCCCGGCCGGGCAGTACTTCGCCAACGGAATCGACACCTGCCTCGAACTCGGGCAACTGCGAGCGGTCAACCGCACCAACGCCGAAGCCCTCTTCCCGCGCCTGGCCACCGGCAGCACGCCAGACCCCGACCATCGGGTGGCCGCGCGCCTGCAACGGGCAGCGCAGCGGAGCGCCGCCCGGCTCTTCTTCCGACTCGTCCAATCCGGCAACGGCGAGAGGAAGAGCCCGTGAACGCCACTGTGGACCGTCTGTTCGGCGGCGTCATGAGCCGGGGTGACGCGCGTCATGGGCAGGGGTGTGCAGCCGCCTCATCTCCTTCGGCGGCACGGCTCGGTAGCCCCGGCACACGGACCCTCAGCCCCTGCACCGCAAACGCCGATAGGCGATTGATCAGGCGCTCGTCGACGCGAAGTGCCCCACGGCGGCGACGGCGAAGACGAGGAAGACCGCGGGAAACGCGATGTTGTGGAACACCCGCGCGCGGGCGTGAGCCAGGAGCGCGCCGACGAAGAACAGGACGAGGCCGAGGGCTGCGGCCAATCCGAAGGGACGTACGCCGAGAAGGCCGAGCACCAGACCCACGACGCCGGCCCCCTCGACCAGCGCGAGGTAGGGGATCCACCGCGCGGACAGCCCGACCTCGGCGCAGTTGCGCACCACGAAGTCGGCCTTGATCACCTTGGCGGTCACCTCGATGGCGTTGGCGAGGGCGCAAAGGATGGTCGCGACGACCAGGACTCCCTCCAGTACGGCGATCATGACGCGCGCCGGCGCGATCGAGCAATCGGTAAGCTCACAGGTGCCTCCACGTGCGCGGGTTCATCAGGTTGTGGTCTCTCGCCCCTACTGACGCCCGGCACGCAGGAAAGGTGACCAGACGTGGAACTCGTCGAACACTTCGAGGCATCGAGGGCCCGACTGATGTCGTTGGCCTATCGCATCGTCGGCTCGCACAACGATGCCGAAGACGCGGTGCAGGCCGCCTGGCTGCGCGCGCGGTCGGCCGACCCGGCGCAACTGACCAACCCCGAGGGCTGGCTCACCACGGTGACGGCACGCCTGTGCCTCGACCAGCTTCGCGCCCGCCATCGCCGGCGTGAGGTCCCGCTCACGGCCGACGACATCCCCGGCGAGCAGCTCGCGGCCGACGAGGCGTTCATCCGCCGTGAGGACGTCTCCCGGGCACTGCTGGTCGTGCTCGACGAGCTGTCTCCTCCGCAGCGGGTGGCCTACGTGCTGCATGACCTCTTCGCGGTCCCGTTCGACGAGATCGGACCCGTGCTCGACACGACGGTGGCCGCGGCGAAGAAGCTCGCGAGTCGAGCGCGGATCCGGCTCAGGGACGCTCGTGCGATCGACCTGCCGGGATCCGCCCACCAGATGGAGATCATCGACGCGTTCCTCTCCGCGGCGCGTGGCGGCGACATCGCGCGGCTCGTCACGCTCCTGGCGCCTGACGTCGTCCGTACGGCCGACCTCGGATTCCTCGCGGCCGGCACCGCGCCTGTCGTCCGGGGCGCCTGGGCGGTCGCGGAGGAGACCAGGGCGTTCGTGGACCGCATCGCGGCCGCCGCCCCGGTCCTCGTTGAGGGTCACCCAGGAGCGGTGATCGCCCCTGGTGGGCACCCATTCGCATTGATCCGGATCGGCGTCCACGACGGCCTCGTCACGAGCATCGACATCACGCCCTACGAGCGCGGGTCCGTGTCCCTCCCCGCTGCCTTGGGTACGTGATCCTCAAGACTGCATACCATACCGTATGGTATGCTCGATTGATGGGAACACGTGATCTCTGGCTCGGCGAGGGTGTCTCGGTATTGACCGACGAGGGGCCGGTGGGTCTGCGGATCGACCGTCTGGCCGCCCGCCTCGGTCTGACGAAGGGGTCGTTCCATCACCACTTCACGGGGGTCGCCGACTACCACGCGGCGTTGCTGACTCATATCGAGCGGGGACAGGTCGCCCTGTTGGATGGGCTGTCAGGCGAGCTCGCGACCGTGGATCCGGTCGACGCCCTGCGGGCCCTTCCCTCGCGGCTCGACGAGCTGTTCGACGCCGAGCTGGATCGGGCGCTGCGGGCGTGGGCGATCGGCAACGACGGTGCGCGTGGCGTGGTCGAACGCGTCGACAGCGCACGGCTCACGTTCCTCGAGACCCTCTGGAACCGCGTTGTGTCTGACCCGACCCGGGCGCGTGCCGCCGCCTTGCTGCCGCATCTTCTCCTGATCGGAGCGAACGCCATCCGCCCACCGCTCGACGCTGCCAGTCGACGTGCGGTGTTCGACCTACTGCCAGACCTGATTCCCCATGTCTGAGGTCCCACTCGGGCGCCCCGCCTGCGGGCGGGCCCCGTGATTGCCGTCGCTGTTGCGCTCGTGCTGGGCATCGTGACTGCTACCGGGGTTCATCGCCTAGAAGGAGGAGACAGATGCCCGCCGTCGATGTGTTGATCGTCGGGGCCGGCCCGACCGGGCTCACCCTCGCTGTCGATTTGGCCCGCCGTGGAGTTCGCGCGGTGCTGATCGAGGCCGCGCCCGCACTGCCTCGTCAGTCCCGAGGCAAGGGCCTGCAACCTCGAAGCCTGGAGGTGCTTGACGATCTCGGTGTTGTCGACGCGGTTCTGGGACACGGCCAATCGCGCCAGGACATCACCCTGTACCGCGATGGCCGGCGCCTTGCGCGGATACCCGCCGGCCTCACCGAGCCGCGCGCGGACTTGCCGTACCCGAACATCGTGATGATTCCCCAGTGGCGCACCACCACGCTGCTCGCACGGCGGCTGCACGAACTCGGTTCCGCGATTCGGTTCGACACCCGCCTTGAGTCGTTCACCGCTGGTAGCGACGCGGTGCGCGCCGTGGTGACCACACCGGACGGCGGCCGGGAGGATCTGACCGTCCGCTACCTCGTCGGCTGTGACGGCGCGCACAGCATCGTGCGCCGCACACTCGACCTGGAGTTCGCCGGCTCGTCCGACGAGACGCAGCGCTACCTGCTCGGTGACATCACCGTTCCCGGTTGGCACCCCGAAGTCGACGGAGCCGTTCGCTCACACGCATGGCTCGGCACGGACGGGTCATTCCTCGGTCTGGCTGGCCTGCCTGGAACCGGGCAGTGGCAGATCGGCGCGAGCATCACCGCCGACGACGACCTCGAGCCCACCCTGGAGGCCCTCCAGCGGCTATGGAACGAACGCACCGGCCATCCGCAGGTCCGCCTGTCCGACGCGACCTGGTTGTCGAACTTCCGGGTCAACGTCCGCATGGTCGAGGACTACCGCCGCGGCCGAGTCCTGCTCGCCGGCGACGCCGCGCACGTGCACCCGCCCACCGGAGGGCAGGGAATGAACACCGGCATCCAGGACGCCTACAACCTGGGATGGAAGCTGGCCGCGTGCCTCAACGGCAACGACGACACCCTGCTCGACACCTACCCGGCCGAACGCCTTCCCGTCGCCCGTCGTGCGTTGGCGCAAAGCACCAACATCCTCGACGTGATCACCAACCGCAATCCACTCGTCCGGTTCGCCGTGCAACGTCTGCTCCTGCCGCTACTCAGCCGACCCTCGATCAACCGCAGGCTCACCGCTCGTGTGTCCCAGATCGACATTGGCTACCACGACGGGCCCCTGGCAGACGACGAGCTGTCCGGCGGCCGCGTCCGACCCGGCGATCGGGCCCCCGACGCCCGCCTCGTCGATACCGCAACCGGGCAGCCGCTGCGGCTGTTCGACCTACTGCGCGGGCCACAATGGACGCTGCTCCTCGTCGGCGACGCCGCCGCCGGCCGCCTCGACTGTGATGCTCTTCCCGACGAGGTGCGCACCTGCTTGATCATGCCCGCGCGGTCGACGTCGTTCTCCGGCCGGGTGGTCATCGACCGCGACGGGACGTTTCGCCGGGCCTACCGAGCAAAGCCCGGCACAGCGTTGCTCATTCGCCCGGACGGCTACCTCCACTGGCGCGCACACACCCCCTGCGCCGACGCGGTGGCCAAGCACGTCCTCGGCGCGGGCGCGCACCCCCCACCCGCTGCCGCCACCCGACGACAGCCGGGCACGTGAGAAGGCCAAGACACGGAGGAGGGCTGAGCCTCTCCCCTGAGGCAGGGTGGCTGACTGGCACGGCAGCAGAAGTCGAGAACGGGCCGTAGACGATGGTGGGTCACCGGTGCCCGGCATGGTGTGGCTCCACTCACGTCCAGTGTGGTTGATCGTGACCCCTTCACCTGAGGAGTCCTTCGAGATGGTGCAACCCTGGTGGCCGCTGGCCTTGTTGGCAGTGATCCAGCTCTGCGACGCGCTGCTATGCGTAAAGCCGGTCGCCTTCATTCGGCAATGTTTGACCGACGTCCGGTTCCCCGAACGCTTCTGGAAGTTTCTCCCCCCGCTCAAGGCTGCCGCAGCGGCTGGGCTCATCGTCGGGATCTGGGTTCCGCCGTTGGCGGTGCTCGTGTCTGCGGCGCTGGTCTGCTACTTCGCGGTGGCGGTCTCGGCGCACGTCCGCGCCCGCGATTTCGGTCGCAACCTGTTCCTGAACGCGACGGCCATGTTGGTCATCTGCTCGGCGACGCTGGCCTTCACCGTCCAAACCGCATGATCGAACACGCGACGACGGCGCCTGGGTTGGGTCATCGCGCGTAACGCCTCGTATTCGGCTGGTGGGACGTTGAAGCGCCCGCGCCGGATCGCAACCTGCAGCGCGTCCAATGCCAGGTCGATCCAATCGATCGCGGCACAACGGCGAACAATCGGGGGGTTAGGATCGTGGAGTTTCGGATCCTGGGCACAGTCGAGGCATGGGCGGGCGGGAAACAGGTCGATCTCGGTTCGCGCAAGCAGCGCCTGGTGCTCGCGGTCCTGCTGCTGGAACCCAACCGAATGGTGCCGCTGAACCGGCTGGTCGACCTCGTCTGGGGCGAGGATGTGCCGGCGTCCGCACGAGCCTCGATCCAGACGCTCGTATCCCGGCTACGTGCGGCGCTTCGGCAGGTCGGCGACGGGCCCGCCATCGTCGGCCGGGGAGCAGGCTACGTCATACACGTGGATCCGCTCGTGATCGACGCGCATCGGTTCACGGACCTGATTCTCGCGGCCCGCTCGTCGGACGACGAGCGCGCGGTCGAGCTGTTCGACCAGGCGCTCGCCCTCTGGCATGGCGAGGCACTCGCAGGCGTGGCGTCCACCGAAGTCGCCGAACGCCTGTGCGGTCACCTCGATGAAGCCCGATGGACCGCCCTGGAGGACCGCCTGGACGCCCAACTGCGGCTGGGCGACGGCCGGCGACTGCTCGCCGAGCTCACCCGGCTCGTGACCGACCACCCGCTGCGGCAGCGGCTCGTGGGCCAACTCATGCTGGCCCTGCACCGCGACGGCCGCACCGCCGCCGCGCTCGACGTCTATCGCACGCTGCGGAAGCGACTGGCCGGCGACCTCGGCCTCGATCCGGCACCAAAACTGGTGCGGTTGGAATCCGCGATCCTGCGCGCGGACCCGGCTCTGGATCCGGCCGCGAGACCCATCGACACATCACCACCCGATTCGGTACGACCGGCGCAGTTACCGCCCGCCGCCCACGGGTTCGCCGGACGCGCAGAAGAACTCGCCCGGCTCGACACCGGATTGGAATCCGCGTCGGGCATGAAGATCTGGGTGATCAGTGGCACCGCCGGCGTCGGCAAGACGGCGCTCGCCCTCCACTGGGCCCACCGCCACCGGGAGAGGTTCCCGGGTGGGCAGCTCTACCTCGACCTCCGTGGCTTCGACGCCGAGCACGACCCGCTCAGCGAGTCCGCCGCACTCCTCCAGTTGCTCAGCAGCCTCGGTGTCGATCACCGGCTGATCCCGGCGGATGCGGCGGGCCGGGCCGCCCTGTTCCGCTCACTGCTGGCCGGCCAACGCGTCCTGCTGGTACTGGACAACGTGCGCGACGCCGCTCAGGTGTACGCGCTGATCCCGTCGGCGGGCACGGTCATCCTCACCAGTAGGCAGCGGCTCGGAGAGCTGATCGCCCGCACCGGCGCGCAGACACTGTCGCTGTCCGTGCTCACCGCCGCCGACTCTCGCCGGCTGCTGGAGGCCGCGCTCGGCGTCGACCAGGTCGCCACCGAAGCAGCCGCAGCCGGAAGGCTGGCGGATCTCTGCGGTCACCTGCCGCTCGCACTGCGGATCGCGGTGGCCAACATCGTCGCTGTCCCGAAGGCGGAGATCACCGGGTTGGTGCAGGAACTCTCCGACGGCGACCGGTTGGCCGGGTTCACCGTGGACGGCGCCGAGGAAAGTGCTGTCACGAGAGCGTTCGCCTCGTCCTACTGGGCGCTTCCGGCGGACCATCGCCTGCTCTTCCGTCGCCTCGGGCTGCTGCCGGGACCGACCTTCACTGCGCTGCCGGCGAGCGTGGCCGCCGGGCTGCCCCCGGCTCGGACTGACCGACTGATAAAGGCACTGGCCGCGGCACACCTGATCGAGCAATACACACGCGGGCGCTTCCGGCTCCACGACCTGCTCCGAAGGTATGCGGTCGGCCGGGCGCTGGTAGAAGACACCGCTGGCGAGCTCGAACACGCTCGCGGACTCGTCCTGGACCATTACCTGCACACGGCTGACGCGGCGGGCAGGCAGCTCATTCCTCACTTTCTGCGGCTGCCGAGGAAGGTGGAGAGCGGGATCAGCTTCCCGGACAACGACAGTGCGCTCGCCTGGCTCGACGCCGAGTGGCCGACTCTCGCCGCCGCGGTCGGTCAGGCAGCGGCGCGAGGTCCACGACCGCTGGCATGGCACATCGCCGACGCCCTCCGCGCCTATTTCCACCAGCGCGGTCACCGGACGGAATGGGTGGAGATGGCCTCGTTGGGGCTGGAAGCCGCGCACGGCGAGGGCGACGAACGGGCGCAAGCTGCGATGCACCAGAGCATCGCGCTCGCCTACGTCAACATGGGCCACTACGTCGAGGCACAAGACCATCTCGACAGTGCACTACGGCGGAACGCAGCCGACGGCTGGCACGAAGGCCGCGCCGCCGTGCTGAACAATCTCAGTGCGGTGCACCAGCGCCTCGGTAACCCCCACGCGTCGATCGACTGCGGGCTGGAATCACTGGACCTTCAACACAAGTTGGGCAATGGCGCCGGGAGCGCCATGACGCTGGCGAATCTCGGCTTCGCCTATTGGCAGTTGGGCCTGCTGGACCAAGCGCTGGATCACTTCGGCCGGGCGCTGGAACTGGGGGAACAGCAGGGCGCCCGCTTCAGCGTCGCCGTCCTGCTCGTGGATCTAGGGAACGTGCACCGTGACCTCGGCAACCCGGACACGGCCGAGGAGTTCTACGCCCGGGCGCTGGTCGCCAACCGTGAACTCGGGTATCACTACGGCGAAGCGACCGCGCTGTCCGGCCGTGCGCTGCTGCACTGCCAGACCGGCCCATCGGAGCAAACCCTCGACGACGCCCGGTCGGCAGTCGAACTGACCAGGAAGATCAGTGACCGCGGTACCGAAGCGTGGGCGCTCAACGCCCTCGGTGATGTCTGTCTGCGGTTGGGCCTGCCCGCCGAAGCCGCAGACCATCACCACCGAGCCCTGCAGGTGGCGCGCTCGACCAGCTTCCGCTGGTGTGAGGCTGACGCGTTGCGCGGCTCGGCCATGGCGCTGCTGAACCTCGACGTCCTCGACGAAGCCCAGGCCCGAGCCACGCTCGCCATCGACCTCGCTCACCGGGCCGGGTACCGGCTCGTCGAGGCCCGCGCATCGCACGCCCTCGCCGAGATCCGGGCGAGGCTAGATGGGGCAACTCGTAAGTCGGTGAAGGAGTAGCCGGGCAGGGCTGCTGGTGTCACCCGACGTTCAGGTAGAACGATGGTAGTGGTCGAGTCGGCGCCAGCAGGTGATGGCGCAGGTGATGGCGCAGGCGAGGGTGAAAAGCGAAGTCTCCGGGTACGGTCGCCCTGTGGACCTTCGATCTCGGCGAGCTGCCAGCAAGCGTGTACTTGGAACCATGGCAATAGCTGGAGGTTTCCTCGCCTGCGTGCTCACGATGGCGAGCGACTCCGGGCATGCCGAAACGTATGTCATTGCGGGCCTCCTTGTCCTGGCAGGGATCGGCCTGCGTATTGAGGCCGCAATCATCGATACAGCAGTGCAGCAGCCGTTGCTGCCACCATCAGCGCAAACGTTGGCCGATGCGAGGCGCAACGACGCCGACAGCGCGAATAGCCCGTCGTCACAGGCAAGAAACCGCAGTCCGCAGTCGCCGTAGGATCAGACGACGCCGAACACGCAGCAGAATCCGGCCAGGCCGCGGTCGTCAACGGCCATCGCCCGCCGCAACAGTCAGACCCGAACACCGCGCGTTGGCGGAAGGCCTAGTCGAGGTCGATTTGCGAGCCGAGGCGGACGAGTGCAGGGGTTTTGCAAGCGCGTCACGTGACAGTGGTCGGACTCGCCCATCAACTGGCAGGAGCCGATACGTGCGGAAGATCCTCAGCCTGGTCTTGACTGTTCTGTCAGTCGTCATGTCCGCGGCGACAGTCGCGCATGCCGACGACGGGCCCGTGACCCGGGTGACGCTGACCAGCGCGAACAGTTTCCACTCACGGGTCGAGGAGCGTCTGCTGAGCAGGACGGTCACCCTCGCGGCCGGTGAATCCCGGCACGTGCGCGGACGCCTCCAGGCGACCAGCAGCGTGCAGCAGATCGTGTCGATGAACAACACCCTGAAGTGTGTGAACCCAGCCGGCGCAGTCGTCGGCACCACGTCGACGTCCTCGCGAAACCACGAGGGCTCCGACACCACCTATTACGCCAAGCCTGGGCACCTGCCGATCTACGCCGACCTGCTCTTCACCGCGCCATCGGCGGGCACCTACACCTGCGGCATGTACGGGTACACGGCCTCCACCTCCCTCGACGGCTACTACCTGACCGCCGTCGCGACAGACACCTGGCTGGAGGTGAGCGACACCAACCAGGTGGGTGCGCGGTGGTGGCAGAACCCGGCGTGCAGCAGCACCGGCACGTCGAGCACCTGCACTTACGTCGGCGCCGGTACGTCTACGGCCTGGGTGTTCTACGACGACGGCACCCCCGTGCACAAATGGAACGCCGCAGCCAATGCGACCTCGGCTCAGGCGCTGGCGACGCTGGAACTGACCACCTGCTACACGGGCACCGCGTCATGCAAGAGCGCCATCGACGCGTACGAGCAGCCGCGCGGGACGAATGCGGTGGTCGACGTGCGTTTCGAGTTCATCCAACTCGACCCGACCGCCCACACCTGCCGCACGACGAGCACCGCAACCTCGCGCAAGACGATTCGCGACGACGCCCACCACTACGTCGCGAACTTCGCCCTCACCGGCGTGCCGATCGACCCGGCCTGCGGAACCCGGACCTTCATCATGCGGATCTTCGTGAGACACGTCTCCGGCAATCCGATCAAGATCGACGGGGTCCAGAGCACGACCTCATTGACGAACGGCATCGCCATGAACATCTTCTGACCGTCGCAGGCCCTGGCCGCCCGACCGGCCGTCAAAGAGGACATGGAAAGGATGCGGGCCCTCCACGGGAGGGGCCCGCATTCGTGCGTTCCGCAGGCCGAGGTGGGGCCACCGCGATCCGGCGGTAGGCGGACTGCAGGCGACTGCAAGCGGACTGCGGGCATCCCGCGCGAAGGTAGCGGCATCGAGCCCATCGCCCCAAAAAGGAGGTTCCGTGCGTAGATGCATGGTGTTTGTGAGTTGTGTACTCGTAGCGGTCGCGGGTACGACGTCCGCAGCCCAGGCAGCGGTGTCCCCGGACCGAGCGGCCGCACAACCGTCGCTCGCCGGTTTCGCCCCGGCCGTCGACGTCGACGCGATGAACCGGCAGTTCCACCACCTGGAAGCCATTGCCGCCGGAAGTCCGGAGGGCTCGGGCGGCACGTACTTCGACGAGAAGACCGGGCAACTGGTCGTCCGGCAGGTGGCGAACACCGACGGCGCGCGACTGCGGGCCGAGGTGGCGGCACGCTCGCGACAGGCGGGCGAGGTGCCGGTCCGGTTCGAGACCACGACGGTGTCAATGCACCGGCTGGAGACCGCCACGAAGGCGTTGAAGAGTTCCCGGGCCTGGGCCGGCGGCAGCGCCGGGAGTGTGCACCAGGTATGGCTGGACCGCCTGACACCGCAGATCGTCATCGACGCCTCCGGCGACGCCGAGGCCCTCGTCGCGGCGGCGGTCAAGGCCACCTCCCTGACTCCGAGGGTGTCTCTATCGAAGACCGGAACCGTCGAGGCGAGCCGCCGGGTCGACAGCGTCCCCTACTACGGTGGGCTGGCACTGTTCAACAGCGTTCCCGGAAACGCCCGTACCGCGGACGCATTCTGCACGACCGGATTCCGGATGACCCGCGGCGGGACCAACAGCAACTGGGTGACCACCGCCGGACACTGCGGCCCGAACCAGCGCAACTTCTGGCATGGCGGCTGGAACCTGCGGGTCAGCTCGAACTACTACAGCCTGGGCACGGACGTCGCCATGCTGGCGGGGGAGAACGGCGCTTACTTCAGCCGGCACTCCTGGTTCGGTGGGCGGGACACCAGCACGTCACACCCGGTGACGGCGAAGTTGACCGGATGGCCCGCCATCGGGTCGGCGGTCTACCTGTCCGGTGCCAACGGTGGTCTGGTGTACGGCCTGGTCCGGGACACCAACAACACCGATTGCAACGGCACGCCGACGGTTGTCGTCGACACGGTCACCGGGCACCCGAGCGACGGTCCGGTGCTCGGCGGCGACTCGGGCGGGCCGGTCACGCGATGGAACACCGCCACCTCGGCGACGAACGACCTCACCGCCGAGGGCATCATCACCTGTAGCAACAGCTCGAGCCGGGCCGACTTCACGCCCATCCACCGCGTCGAGGCGGCCACGGACGCCGTCGTGGTGATCGGCGGCAACTGACCGGTCCGGTACGCGGGCGGCGAGCGTGCCGCCCGCGTACCGGTGCCCTGGGGCCGAGGTCAGTTCGTGTACGACGACGCTGTCGGCTCGGGAGGCAATGTCCACTCGGGCACGGGGTTTCCCGCGCCCGAGTTGCGGTTCTTTGACGCGAAGTCGTTCGCCGCCGCCCAGGTCATGAGTCGGCGCCGGCCGGGTGTCCCTGGCCGGCGCCGACGACTAGTTCGGCCTTCCTGCTAGCCGATGGCGGGCGATGTCAGTACCAACGGCGCGACAGGTGGGTGTCACAGGTGTACTGGACGGCGGCGGCGTTGTTGGCTGTGCTACCGCCGGCGATGGTCAGGCACTTGCCGCTGTTCACGTTCCGAACCTGAAGCGTGCTGCCGTTGTTGTTGATGACCCGCCAGTAGCGCGCGGCGTGGGTGTCGCAGGTGTACTGGACGACTGGAGCGTTGTTCGCGGTGCTTCCGCCGTCGACGGTCAGGCACCGGCCGCTGTTCAGGTTGACGAGGCGGAAGTTGCCGCCGAGCGAGCCGCTGACGACCCAGGTACGCGATGCGTGGCCGTCGCAGTTGTACTGAACCGCGCGAGCGAGGTTCGCGGTGCTGCCGCCGGCGACGGTGAGGCACTTGCGGCTGTTCGCGTTCGTCAGGGTGATGGCCTCGCCGTCGGCGGCGATCCTGGCACTCACCTCGGCCTTCGCCGGTGCGCCGGTCAGCAGAAAAGCTGTCGCGAAGACCAGAGCAAATGCCGATTTCACAGAGCGGTTCATGCGTCTCCCCTTGGTGGTATCGAATGAATTCCTTACTGTCGGATCGCTGAGCTGTGCGCAGGAAATCTGCTGCTCACCAACGTTGATCCGACTCGTGTGGACTGGGCCCGGCCACGTTGTCTTGTATAGTCTGCTGTGGATTGTCCAGCAGCCTTTTCGCGGGCAGGACAAACAAACAAACAAACAAACCTGGGGGGCGGCAGGTGGGACGGCCTGAACGGCGTCTTGACCCCGCCGGGGGGCACCGCAGCGCATCGCTCTGGGTCTGCGGGCGATGCGGATGGCGGCGGGGCAGCCGAGCTATCGGGAGATGTCCAGACGCGTGCACCTCTCCGTGACCGCACTGTCCGAGGCGGCGGGCGGCCAGGCGCTTCCCAGTTTGCCGGTGACTCTTTCCTGCGTGGCGGTCTGTGGCGGAGATGTTCGGGAGTGGGAAAAACGAAGGCGATCGCTGCACGGCTAGGGCAGTTCGGGGTCGTGCGGGAACGACGCTCCACACGTGCCGTGCCTTGGCCTGTCAACCTTCCACTCGGATGATGCGCGAAGTTGGTCGAAGAACTGCGTGCCAGAATTGCTGGCAACTACTTCTTCACGGTCTTCGCCGCATCTGGTGCGGGGAAGTCTTCGCTGCTCCGGGCGGGACTACTGCCCTTGCTGATAAATCATGCCCCACCAGATCCGCCGACTTGGCTAATGCTCCAGCAGGAGATCCGCCCTCGATGCTCCACCGCTTGCGGCGACGCCGACCAGGTGATGCAGCGGGACGAGGTGGGGTGACCAGCAGCGGTAGGACGCCAACTCCCCGGTGGTGCGGATGCGGCGGACCGTTCGACGGGTCGACTGGGAGGTGAGCCTGCTCCACTGACCTGCGAGCGTGAGCACGGTTTCCTCATCCGGCCACGGCGAAGTCTCGTCATCGTCGTCCCACGGTTCGTCCTCGTCGTAGGCGGCCCCAGCCCCGAGCGCGTGCTCTTCGAACGTGCGCTCGCCTACGTCGAACAGCACCTCGCCGCGTTCGCCGAGGTAGGCGAATGCTCGTTCCACGACGCCGCCCCTGGCGTGCCCCCACCCGCGATGGTCCACGACGCGATGAGTCCCGAAGTACTGCACCTCACCCAGTACACGGCTCAGCGCCGCCAGCCAAGCGGCGAATCGGTCGTCTTCGGGTGCGGGAACGTCTGTCGAAGCGGCTAGCGTCCACCGGTCGAGCGGCGGTGTAAGCAGCCAGTTGCCGTGGTCGTCATAGGCAGCGGCGACCGCATCGCTCCAGGTGGCTGGAGTGGGACGGCTGAGGCTCAGCGCGGCGGCGACGGCGGACCCGACACTCACGAGGAAGATCAGAATCGTTACGGCCTCCCGTACCAGCGTGCGTAACGATGGCAAGGTCTTCACCGGGAAGGCGGGTCCGGCTGACATGATCATCCTGGTCGCATCGCATTGATGCTCTTGACACGCTCCAAATAGCACCGTTAACATCACCGAAACGTTGTTAGCGCTAACAGCCGCCGGTCGCTGATCCGCGCCGGACGAGGCCGAGTCGATTGCGTGTGCGCTGGAAGCCCAACCGGTCGAGCGGAAAGTTTTCTCCCACCCTTCGTGATCACCGTCGAGCGATGCCTCACATCCAGCAATTAACCACATCAGGCCGGCTATTCGTGAAATCGGACGCTTCTGCCCGTTGTTGGCGCTAAATACGCCCAGACGAAAGGTGGGACCTAATGGTTATCGAGAAGACTGCCGGCAATCGACGTCGAGGTTTAGCGGCTATTGTCCTTGCTCTCGCGGTAGGAGTGGGCGTGGGTCAACTGACGCCGATCGTGCCGGCCTCGGCGGAGAAACCCGTGCCGCCGGCGGCACCCGGCGCCGGACCTCAAACCCCGTCCGCCAAGGTGCCACTGGCCGGCGTCGACATGGCGCAGACGTACGTCAACCCGATCAATTTGCCCGGAATGGCCGTGCGCAACATCGTGGGGACGATGCCGCCTACGGACGAGAAAGTCGCAGACACGTCGCAAATACCGGCCAGCTTGAACGTGGAGACGTGGACGGCAGCGTCCGGGCGGACTCTCGCGAGCCGATCCAACGCCGGGTTCACCAGGATTTCCGAGAACTCTGCACGGACCGGGGCGGACTGGTCCGCCCTGAACGTCGACGGGACCATCTATCTTTACGCATCAGGTGCCATGCAGAACGCACCGAACAACAACCGCACTGTCTGGTCCACCACCGACTACCTCACGTGGACGCCCCATCAGATGAACCTGGGACTGGTCGCACCAACCGTCGTACAGGTCGGCGACAGGTTCTACATGGCCGGCAACAACACGCCGGTCTATCAAGCGGACTCGCCCATCGGGCCGTGGACCAGCATGGGAAGTTTCCTGCGCCCGAGCGGCCAGACCCTTAGCGTTGGCGACGTGCAGTTCTTCCCGGACACGGACGGCCGGCTGTACTTGACGTACAACATCGGCTCGCCGATCATGGGCGCCGAGCTCGACCCGAACAATCCTCGACAGCTCATCAGCGACCCGGTCGTGCTCTGGACCTTTGACCCGCGCCAGGAGTGGCAGCACATCGGTGACAACAAGGCGACCTACACGCATGGGTACGTGGAGGGTTCGCAGCTGTTCAAGGTGAGGGACACGTACTACCTCTCGGTCGCATCCGGTGGCACGGAGTTCACCACGTACGCGACCGGTGTGATGACGTCGAACAAACCGCTATCCGGGTTCAAAGTCACCCAGCAAAACCCGATCGGCTACGGAAACAACCACCCGAGTGCGGTATATCCGAACGCTGGGCACGGCAGTTTCGTACTCGACAAGTCCGGCAACCTGGTGTTCTTCTACACCTATGTCATCGCGTACGAGGAGTTCTTCGAGCGGCGACTGGGGATGGACATCTGCAACGTGATTCCCGCCGGTCCGAAACGGGGCGCAATCGATTGCGAGTTGTCCAACACGCCGCAACTGGCCCCGGGGAAGAAGATCTCGGGCAGGGACGACACCGGACTCTACAACGTGGCCACCAACAGCCAGGCCTACTGGGCAAGCAGCTATGCGCCCGGGCGCAACCCGTACTACGGAAGCGACCGCTCCCTATCCACCTGGTGGGAGCCGGCTGACAGCGATACCGCGCCCGCGTACATCAGGGGCTTCGGGACCGTTTTCCACATCTCCGCCGCGCAGATTCAGTGGAAGGAGCTCGGACGCACGTTTACCAAGGACAACGCGGTGCGGTACACGCTGGAGTACAAGGACATCCCCACCAACACGTGGCGGCCCTTGGTCGACAGGAGTACGAACTCCACCGCGTACACGGCTGACTACGTCACCTTCGACCGGGTGCTGACGAACGCAGTCAGGCTGAAGGTCCTGGGTACGACCGAGACCGTCAAGGTCGGAGTCCACGAACTGAACGTTTTCGGGGAGAACTACAACCTGGCCGTCGAGAAGGGCATGCTCACTCGATAGTCAGGTTGCTAAGTCGTGCAGGAGGAGCGGGCGAGATCAACAGATCTCGCCCGCTCCTACCTGTGCCCCATCTCAGCACGCCTAGCGGTGCCTATGCGGCTTCCGCACCGTCAACTTCTGGTAATCGGCGGCGTGGGACTGGTAGGTCGGGTTGCCGGAGTAGGCAACGTGGACCCGGTAGGCGCCGGGCTGCAGATCGGCGGTCGGCAGTTCGACGACGGCCTTACCGTCCGCCAGTGGCACGACGTGCACGGTGCCGCCGAAGGTGACGGTGACCTCGCCGGTCGGGGTCGGAGGGCGGTGCTGGTGCCTGCCCGCCGGCCCAACAGTCACGTTCAATCTGAACGTGCCCCCGCGGACGACCGATGTGGGCGCGGCCTTCGCCTGGACCTTGACGGCGGCCGGGCCGGAGGGCACCCCGAACGATGCCGTACCCGCCGACGCCTTCAGGTAGTCGAAGCCGAGGTACTCGGCCTTGACCGTCCGGGCACCCGCCGGCAGACCTGTCGGCAGGGTGACCGTCGCCGCGCCGTCGCTCAGGTGGGCGAGCTTCGACCACGAGCCGATGCTGAGCCGCACCTGACCGCCGGTCTCGAACCCGTCAGATGCCGTGACTGTCACGGTGGCCGTGGTCGTCTGGGCGCCGCTCGCGTATGGCTCGACCGCCACCTCGGTGGTGGTCGTGACGTCGCTGTTCGGGATCCCGCGGATATCGTTCCACTCGCGAACGGTCAGCGGGATCACGGTGCCGTGACGTGGACGGACGACACCCGCGTTGGTCATCGTGATCGCCTTGGCGTTCCAGGTCGGGGCCTCGACGTTCTCGTGACACGCGGCCTGGTATCCGCCTCCGTTCGTGTACCGGTCACCCCACAGGTAGAACTGGCCGGGGCAGGAGGTGTCACCGGGGTTCGCCTTGAAGATGACCGGTCCCTCGTACCCCTGGTTGGCGACCCACGTCGTGCGGCCAAGTGCCGGCGCGACCAACGTCCAGTTGTCGATGTTGCTGTCCAGGAAATCGGTGTGCTTCTCCGAGAAGATGTCCGAGCCCTGGTTGCCAGCCTCGTTCTTGGTCACCCGGTAGTAGTGGTCACCGACCCGGATCGCGGTCGTGTCGATTCGCGACAGCGGAGCCGGATCCTGCCAGACCTGGGGAGCGGAGAACGTCTGGAAGTCTCGCGTCGTGGCAGACCACATCTGCGCGTTGCCCTGACCGGTGCGGTTCACGGGGTCGCTCCACAGCGACTGAGCCCAGAACACGACGTAGGCGCCGATTTCCTCGACCCACAGCGACTCTGGTGCGAAGGCGTTCCCCGCGTTGCCGGGCGCGACCTTCACGTGCCGCTGAGGGGTCCAGTTCACAAGGTCGTGTGATTCGAACACCTCGATGTGCTGGGTGTCGTTGATGGCGTATCCACCCTGGTCGTACCAGTTCAGGTCGGTGGCGATCATGTAGAACGTGTCGCCGTCAGGTGAGCGGACGATGTGCGGGTCACGAAGCCCCTGGTCGCCCAGTTGGGAGATGAGTGACGGCCGACCTCCGGTCAGACCGGTCCAGTCCAGGGCGGTGTTTCCGTTGGATGTGGCGAACATGATCTGCTCGCCGTCGGCAATTCCCTCACCCTTGAAGTACCCCATGAAGTACCGCTCGTACTCCTCAGAACGTGGCATGGCGGTGATGGTCACCGGGAACGACTTCTTCCGCGAGGCCGTACCCTTGGTGATGGTCGCCGTCAGGGTGGCGGCAACGTCCTCATGGCCGAAGGCCGGGCGGGTTACCTCACCCGTCGGGGTGACGAGGCTTGTGGTCGACCTCCAGGTGATCGTGGATCCGAACTCGCCCCTGGCAGCGAGGTCGAGGTTTCCGCGTACGTCGTCGGTAGCGTCCACTGTCAGGTCGGAGGCGTCACGGTCGACCGCCTGCCCATTGTCGAACTCGGCCTTCACCACCACCGGGATTTCCCGTGTGGTGACCTCCTCGGCACCCTTGCGGACAGTCGCCGTGAGCATGACTGTCGCGTCGGGCTGCCCCTGGCCCGGCCGGGTGATCTTGCCGGTCACCGCAACCTTGCGCGCGCTGGCGAGGGCCGGCGGGGTGTAGACCTCGACGACCGACGGGTCCGAACTACTCCAGGTGATGGCCGAGCCCGCCACCGAACCCACCTTGGGCAGAACGACATCTCGTACGACCGCACTGGTCAGGCCGAGGTCGATGGCCGCGGCGTCGGCGCGAACGCCATCGGAGACGGTCTTCTCCGCCAGGACGATTGTCTCGTCGAGACTCACTGCCCGGTCGTACACGCGGAAGTCCCGGATGGTTCCGCGGAACGAGTAGTGGCCCGACGTCTGCGAGCGACCGAGGAAGTTGCAGTTGGTCCCCGCAGCGTTCACCGACGGCGCCGTGGTCAGGTCAGTCGACGTCGCGTGCAGCACGCCGTCGAGGTAGAGCCTGCCGGTCCAGCTCGTGCCGTTCGAGTTCAGTGACTGGGTGTAGGTGACGTGGGTCCACGCTCCCTCGAGCATGCGGACCCGGTTCTGTTGGAGGTTCGCCGGACCCACGGCGACGCGGAACCGCTGCGTGTTCGACGCGAAGATGGAGCCCTCTGCGCCGGTGTCGACGTCGCACGACCCGGACTTACGGCCAAAACCCCACATCTGGTGCTCGCCGACGTTTGCCGGATCGACCCACACGTCATAGTCGACGGTGAGGTTGGACATGCCGGCGGTGATGTCGTTCGGCAGTGCCACGTATGCGCCGTCGAGGGCGCTCTCGTAGGAGTCGGGGTTGAACCTGAGTCCTTCGCCGGTCAGGGACGCCTCCTCGGGATTCACGAGTGTGGCGTTCGCCGCCGCGCCCGCGCTACCCGAGTTGACCAACGTCGTCCCACTGGTCTCGTCGAGGGCGAAGTGGTGCACCAGACCCTCGTTGAGCTGCTCCTCGGCAGCGTGCGAGGGCGTCGCCGCGAACGAGACCGAAAGAAGCGCACCCAGTGCCAGGACCGCGACACCTCTACCCTTGCGACTCAGCCCGAGACGTGGCCTTCGCTGTCGCAGTCTCAACTGATCCTCCTTGATCGGGGTGAGGTTCTCTCTAAGGTGGACGGAGCTGTTAACGCTAACTACGGTGCGCTGCCGGGTCAACGCAGTCCGTTGCGGCCTGAGGGTCACGGAGCCCCGAGGTTGATGTGCCCACCGGTCGGCCTGTCGGGGTTCAGGTACGCCAGTGGTCCCGGATCCCTTGCCGGGCCGGGCCGTACGCGGGCCAGGAGGCGGGGCCATCAGTGGTGGACGCCGGAACGGCCGGGCGCCCCGAACGCCGCTACCTCGCCGAACCGATCCTCCAGTGGCTGGCCGATAACCCGACAGACCCAGTCGCCGATCTGGAGGCGGAAGTCACCGCGCTGCCTCCTGGTCCGGGCCGGGAAGGCCTGCTCGGCGGCCAACTGTGAACGGTGGAGCTTCCGAGCACCGGCACGGGGGGTCGGCGGCCTGGTGCGAGCCCGGTTTGGGGGAGCAGGTTGGAGGCAGCGGGGCGGCGTCCCGTTTCCCGTGGAGTCCTCCGCGGTTCTGCCTGCTGGAGTCCGTCACGTTGCCGCTGGTCGTGAAGGCGTGTGCATCACTGTCTGTGTTCGGCCACCCAGTGGGCGAGGCCGCCGCCGGGGACAGCGACGAAGCGGAATCCCGGGAGCCCCGGCGGCGGCATACTCGTGACTGTGAACGCCTCGTACTGATCGTCCGGCTCCACGACGAGGACTGCGGTGTCGGCGAAGGTCAGAGTCAACCGACCGTCCTTGCGAATCTCGGCGGCCGTGATCTGCGCTTGGTGCCTGTCGAGCAACGGTGCCAGACCTGTCGACGTCGAGGGGTCGAACCGGCCTTCGGCACCGGGTGCGCCGTAGGAGAACTCAGTTTCGATACGGATCTCGATCCAGGCCTCGACTATGAGCGTGAATGCAAAGTCGATCCGCAGTTGTGTCACGACGCCGTCGCCGACCGGTAGCAGCCACTTACCGGTCTGCTCGATCAGCCCGGTCGGTTCCACGCGCTCGGTCATGGACCCATGCTTCCCTGGATCCTCCAGGTCGTCGCCGAGTATCCGGATCTGCCGCGGCGGCCCAGACCACCACGAAAGCCGGGTTCCCGGCGGCAAATCGGCCGTAGACGGCGTCCGTGGGGCTATGCGGAACAACCAGCTCCGGTGCGAAAACTCGCCGAATGACGAGCAGGATCTCGTCCACGAATTCGCCCATCAACTGCACCGCGAACGGCACCACCCACGGTTGGATCAAGCCGACCACCCGCTCCAGCCGCCGTTGCCGTACCCGGCCATCGTGATGTCGGGTGTACAGGAAATACAGCACCGAACGCCGCGTGGCGGACAGCGCCGCCTCCGCGGCAACGGACGGCTCGTCGGAGTAGATCCGGTACTCCGGCAGGCGGATTACCGGTGTGGTCAGGCGAAGAGGTTGCCGGTGATGTCGGCGTAGAAGTCGGCGGGATCGCGGGAGAGGGAGGCCTTGACGTTGGCGGTGGGCTTGTCAGCGATGACCTCGATCTTGCCTGCTTCCAGTCCGTCGAGGGCCTGGGCGACCACCTCGTGGGGCGCGAGCTTGGGGATGTCGACGCCAGCCATCATGTCCGTGTCGGCGATCGCCAGCGCCAGGGCGGTGACCAGAGTCTTCTGGTCGGCCAACTCGAGTCGGATGCCATTCGTCAGGGACCACTCCGCGGCCTTGGAGGCGGCGTAGCCGTTGCTGCCGGGGCTGAAGGTGTACCAGCTCAGCGCCGAGATGACGTTGAGGATGGCGCCACCGGCAAGCCTGGGCGCGAAGGCGCGGGTGACGTTGAGGGTGCCCCAGAAGTTGGTGTCGAGGTCGCGGCGAATGTTCTCCGTGGAGGGGCCGAGCAGCGGGGCTTCAGTGGAGGTGCCGGCGTTGTTGATGAGGATGTCGAGGTCCCCCACCTTGCCTGCGGCGGCCTCGATTGACGCGGGATCCGTGATGTCCAGTTGGAGCGCGATGGCGCCGGGGATGTCGATGCTTTCCAGGCGACGGGCGGTCGCATAGACGGTGGCGCCCCGGGTGAGGAGGGCTTCGGCGAAGGCCTTGCCGAGGCCGCGGTTGGCTCCGGTCACGAGAGCTGTTGAGCCGTTGATTTGCATATCGCCACGCTAAAACCTCACGTTGACGTCAGGGGCAAACTTGTGCGAGGTGAATCACGCTCGCCCGTGTCGGCGGCGCTCGGGTCGAATCCGGGGTAGAGCGGCACCGGGAGCCGGCGCCCATGCGCGTCGAGCCACATCGAGGACGGGCCGGGCAGGATTCGTACGCCGTGGGAGGCCCAGATCGGACCCCAGTTCGCTCGCACACTGTCATACGAGACCTACCCCGGCACACCAGAGGCCATGAATCGGTGGTCCGCCCTCGGCGACACGCTCCGCCCTCACCCGAGGCAAACCCGCCACCCGCCAACAACGCCGCACCTTGAACACCCGAATGACACGAATGCGAAACGCGCTCTCAGCGTGCTGATGGTGCTCACTGTGCCTTCCGTGCCTCGGACAACTCACGCCTGAACGCATGGACTTGACGCTCGAAATGCCGAGACTGCGAATGCGCACACGCCCTCGGCGGTCGGCCGTATGGTGACCGAGAGACTGCCGTCGGGACATCTTCCATGCTGAAGGGGAGTCGGTCGCGATGCGAGAAATCAGCGACGAGTTTTTCTTTACTATGGCAGAAGTTTCTGGTGCTCTTGTCGGCACACTTCTCGTCGGAGTCTTCTTTTACCTCGACTCCGACCTGCACAAGACCCGCAAGGGCTCAGCTGCGGCCGACCGCTACATGCGCTCGGGAGTGCGGTGGATCTTCTTGGTCTCGGCCGTGCCGCTCATCGTGTCGCTCACACTCGCCGGCCTGAAGCCGATCTGGGGTGCTCTTACTTTCATCGCGCTCTCGGTGGTGCTGGTTGCCTCAACTGTCGACACGACCTACCGCACAGTCTCTCGCGGCGGCTCGGCCATATCGACTGCGTTCGTTGTCAACGAAGTCGCCACCACGGCAGCGGTTGTCGTCCTTGTGACGCTTCCCTGGGTGCTTGGTGGCTGGGTGCCACCGCCATCCGCCTTCGTGCCCTCGCTTCTGCTGGCCTTGGGATCTGGCTTTTTCAGCATTGTGGCGCTCGTCATGACTCTCTTCGGGCCGGCCCGGCGTGACGACGCCCCTGCATAGCACCCGCCGTGCGCTCGTGCAGGCTTCGCACTGCCCGAGGGGTGCTGCACCGTGCTATGGCCGATTACGGAAGCTGGGCTCCTCGCTGGAGAGTTGCTGATTCAAGCCACGGCTGGCGTGATGATCGCGCGGACGGCTCCGAAGATTTCCCGCGCGATGGAGCGCTTGACACTGTTCGACGGTGCCGCGACATGGTCATTCATCCAACCGGGATCACGGTCCTCGGCCCGTCTATCAGGGTATGAACTGCGGCACCACGTCGGCGAGTGCATGGTCGAGGATTTCCAGGCCCAGGTCCAGCTCTGCGTGGCTGGAGGTGAGCGCTGGCGCGATGCGGAAGACGCCGCCCATGCCCGGCAGCTGCACCACATTCATGTGCAGGCCCAGCTCCAGGCAACGCCCTGTCACCGCGGCGCCCAGAGCGTCGGCCGGTCGCTTCGACTCCCGGTCCCTGACCAGCTCGAGCCCGACCAGCAGCCCGCGGCCACGCACGTCGCCGACCACGGGGTGCCGTTGGCTGATCTCCTGAAGGCCCTTCCGCAGGTACGAGCCCAGTTGCGCCGCCTGTTCGTCGAGCCGGTCGTCCTCCAGCACGTCCAGGACCGTGTTGCCGACCGCGGCCACCAGCGGGTCCGAGACGTGCGTGGTGAAGAAGAGGAAGCCGCGCTCGTGCGCCGTCTGCTCGATCTCCGCGCTGGTCACCACAGCGGCCAGCGGCAGGCCGGCGCCGAGCGTCTTCGACAGGGTCAGGATGTCCGGCACGACGCCGTCACGCTGGAACGCGTACCACTCTCCGGTGCGGCACAGACCGGTCTGCGCCTCGTCGACGATCAACAGCCCGCCCCGCTCGTGCACCTTGTCGCGCAGCGCCACGAGGTATCCCGGCGGTAGGTCGATCACCCCGCCGGAGCTGAGGATCGGCTCGACGAGGCACGCCGCCAGGCTGCCCACCGACTGGGCGTCGAACAGCTCGAACGCGAACTCCAGCTGATGCCGCCAGTCCAGCTCGCCGCTGGGAAAGGTGAAGTCGGGCCGGTAGGCGTTCGGTGTGGGGATCGCGAAGTTGCCGGGCGCCGCGGGCCCGTACCCCTTGCGCCCCGAGCTGTAGGTGGCGCTCGCCGCAGCCTGCGTCATCCCGTGCCAGGACCGGGCGAACGAGATGATTTCGTGCCGGCCGGTGACCAGCTTCGCCATCCGGATCGCCGCCTCGTTGGACTCCGCGCCGGTGGTGAGCAGCAGGACCTTGTCCAGCGGCGCGGGCAGCGAGCCGGCGAGGCGGCGTGCCAGCTCGACCACGGGCCGGCTCAGCATGCCACTGAACAGGTGGTCGAGAGTGGCTGCCTGCCGCTGGATCGTGGCTACGACGGCCGGGTGGGAGTGACCGAGGATCGCGCTCATCTGCCCCGACGTGAAGTCGAGCAGGCGGCGGCCGTCGGCGGTGAAGACGAAACTGCCCTCGGCGCGGTCGATGATCTCGCGTACGAAGCTGCCCGCGCCGATGTAGCGGACCAGGTGACGATCGGCGTCGGACCAGAACGAATCAGCCATGGATCGACGCTAGGCAGCCCGGACAGGCACGTCCATCGCACATTTCCGCTGTCGCTGTTAAGCAAAGCCGTACAGTCGGCGGTCATGACGCTGAATCCGTGGCGACTGCGCCTGCTCGCCGACCTGGCGACCTACGGCACCGTCCGGGCCGTTGCGCAGCGCGGCAACCTGAGCCCGTCGGCGGTTTCGCAGCAACTGACCACTCTGGAACGGGAGACCCGGACCGCGCTGCTCGAACGCACCGGGCGGCGGGTGCGGCTCACTGCGGCCGGAATGTTGCTCGCCGGCAGGGCTCGGGAGATCCTCGCTGCCATGGACGCGGCCGAGGCGGAGCTGCGCCGCCTCGCCGACGAGCCCGCCGGCACGGTTACCGTGGCCGCGTTCCAGAGTGCGGTGCAAGCCCTCGCCGAACCGGCGCTTGTCCGTCTCGCGGCCCGACACCCGGATCTGAGCGTGGTGTTGCTGGAACTGGAGCCGCACGAGAGCATGCCGGCGCTGCGTCGCGGCGACGTCGACCTGATCATCACGACGGCCGACTTCGCCGGCGCCGAGCTCTCCCCGGAGATCCACCTGGTGCCGCTCGCCACCGACCCGATCGTGCTCGTACTGCCCCCGGAGCATCCGCTGACCAGCGCCGAGTCGGTCGCCCTGGAGGCGTGCGCGCAGCAGCCCTGGACGTTCGACGTCGACGGCTCGTACATGTCCGAGCTGTCCACCCGGCTGTGCCGGGAGGCCGGCTTCGAGCCCGTGGTGATCTGTCGGTTCAACAACTACATGCTGGCGCTCCAGCACGTGGAGAACGGCCGCTCGATCACCATGCTGCCGAAGCTGGCGGTGGACCCGCGATACCGGGTGGTGACCCGACCGCTGAGCCCGCCGCTGACCCGGCGCATCACCGCCGGGGCCCGGCGACCGGCCGCGTCACGCCCCGAGGTGACGGCCGTGCTCAATGCCCTGAGAGCAGGTGACTGACCTTGGCCGGACCGTCGGTCGGGCCAGCGCCCGCTCCTCGGCCTCGCGATCGGAGCCATTGTGCCTTCCTTTCGATTCGGGATGCTACGCACGAGTTCAGGCCGGAGGGTCGAGCCCTTGTTCGCGACGCAGTTGCTCCTGAGCGAGGATGCTGGCCCGGCCCAGCACATCGACCTAGGCGGGGTTGTAGAGACCGACGCCGGCGTCGATCAACGTCTGGCGCGTGACGTGCTCGCTCTTCGACAGATGTCGGGCGGGGTCACGCAGCCAGGGATAGTCGACCAGATGCTGCGCCAGGCGCGCGGCGAGCTTCTCGGCGAGGTTCTGGCGGGTCGCCTCGTCGGCGTCGGGCGGCAGGGTGTCGATGTCGTGGCTGACGGGATCCGTGTCGGCGTCCGCCATGCGCCGCAGGTCCTTCATCACGTTCTCGTCGTAGAGCTGGGTGAAGACGTCAATGAGCGAGGTGTCGGACACGGTCAGCCGCGGCGCGCCCGACTCGAAGCCCGCGGGCGCGTCGGCTGGCGCCCCGTCGCGCAGGATGATCGCGATGTCGGAGCGAGCTCGGCGTAGACGCTCGACCTCGGCCGCCAGGTCGGCGTCGACCTGACGCAGCACTTCCGGGGCGGGGGCGCCGCCCGAGGTGATCGCGCCGATCCGGGACAGGGGCACACCCAGCTCTACGAGCCGCCGGATGCGCAGGAGGACGACGAGATGCTGTACCCCATACTGCTTGTATCCGTTCGGTCGGCGCTCGGGCTCGTCGAGCAGTCCGAGCCGGTGGTAGTGCCGAATCGTGTTCACCGTGGTGCCGGCGAGTTCCGCGAGCTCACGGGTGCTCCAGGCCACGTCGGTTGCGCCGATGAATCGGATCTCGCCTCGGTGCCGGAGGCCCAGCTGGTCGGCGTCACCGGACGGATCCACCACTTCGAGGGACCGAGCGGGCAGTCCACCCGCGACGGCCCGCTCATCACCGAGAGGAAGACCGCCCAGAGCGATCTCCGGCGGCGTGGCGCCGCCGCATCGTGCGAGGACGGTGCCAGCAACGCGGTCGTACGGGGCGATCCATGCCCTTTCGCCCGTCAGCGAGGCTGGACCAGGCCGTTGTCGTACGCGAAGATCACCGCCTGGATCCGGTCACGGGCTCCGATCTTGAACAAGACCCGTCCGACGTGCTTCTTCACGGTCGACTCGGTCAGCGTGAAGCGTTCGGCGATCTCGGTGTTGGTGGCGCCCTGGCCGATCGCCTCGAGCACCTCCCGCTCCCGCTCGCTCAGCGTGCTCAGGCGGGGATTCTCGGAGGTGGCCGGCGCCGGTTCCTGCAGGTAGGCGTCCATCAGCTTGCGGGTCAGGCTGGGGGCTACCACTGAGTCTCCGCTCGCGACAGCGCGGATGCCGGCGATCAGTTCCTCCGGGCGCGCGTCTTTGAGTAAGAAGCCGCTCGCTCCGGCTCGAAGTCCGGCGTAGACGTATTCGTCCAGATCGAATGTGGTCAGGATCAGCACGTGGGTGCGTGAGCCGGCCGCGGTTATGCGGCGGGTGGCCTCGATGCCGTCCATGCCGGGCATGCGCACGTCCATCAGCACCACATCGGGCCGGGTCTGATCGACTTTCCGCACTGCCTCGGCGCCGGTGGCGGCCTCACCCACCACGGTGATGCCGGGGGTGCCGTCGAGCAGCATCTTGAAGCCCATTCGCTGCAACTGCTGGTCGTCGACGATCAGGACGGTGGTCATGAGGGCTCCTTGAGGACTACGTCAACGAGCCAGCCGTTCTCCACCGGGCCGGCGGTCACTATCCCGCTGTACATGGCGGCGCGTTCGCGTATGCCGAGCAGGCCGTGGCTTGGAGGGGCCGGTATGGCACGGCCGTTGTCGAGAACGCGTACCCGTACCTCTCCGCGGCAGGCAGCGAGAGTGACCGTCGCGGACGCGCCGCGCCCCGCGTGTTTGAGGGTGTTGGTGAGCGCTTCCTGGACGATGCGGTAGACCGCGAGCTGCAGCCCCTTGCCGAGGGTGTGCAGCTCGCCCGAGGTGGAGTAGGTGACTGGCAGCCCGGCTGCCCGCACGCTCGGCAGCAGCCGGTCGAGATCGTCGATGCCGGGCTGCGGTCTCAGCTGCGGACCAGGGTCACCCTCGCGCAGCACGCCCAGCACCCGGCGCAGCTCCGCGAGCGCCTGGCGGCCGGTCTCGCCGATCAGCCGGAGCGGTTCGGCGGTCTGCTCCTGCCGCGATCTGGCGAGGGCGGCGCTGCCGTCGGCGAGGCCGACGATCACCGACACGTGATGGCCGACGATGTCGTGCATCTCGCGGGCCACCCGGGCCCGCTCCTCAGCGACGGCCAGGCGGGCCTGCTGATCCCGTTCGATCTCGAGGCGGGCGGCCCGGTCCTCCAGGGCGATGAGGTACGCCCGGCGGGTGCGCACCGCGACGCCGGACGCGACCGCGGCCGCCTCTGTGCCGATCGCCAGGAGCAGGGTGGTGACGCGGTTCTCCGTCACCGGGTTGATCAGGTAGATCTCGGCGACCAGCAGCGCGAGGGCGATCCCGGAGGCCCAGGCCAGCGCCCGCCACGAACCGCGGGAGGCCACCCCGAACAGCATCACGAGCAGGATCACTCCGGCGCCGACGCCGACGTCCAGCAGTCCCTCGATCAACTCGATGGTCGCGGTGGCCAGGAACGCCGGGAACGGGTACCGCCGCCGCCAGTAGAGCGGTGGCAGCAGCACCAGGGTCGCGATGGTCGCCGACAGGGGTTTCTCGATGATGTTCGGGATGCTGAACAGCACGATCGGGACGGCTACCAGGGTGTCCATGACCCACGGGTGGCGCCGGTCGAACGCCCGCAGCCGTGCCTGCCGGTCCACGAGCCATCCCTGCGTGCTCATCGCCCGAGTCTCCCTTACGCGTCGGTCTTTTTGAGCCGATAGGCGGTGGCGGTGAGCGTCACGGCCACGTACCCGGCGAAGACTGCGATTCCGGCCCACGGACCCAGCGTGCCGTCCGTGGGGGCCAGTGCCATCACGGCGCTGCCCGCGTTGCTGGGCAGGTAGGGGGTGACGGCATCGGCGATCGAGTCCGGCAGCAGCGGGGCCAGAACGGGCACGACCAGCAGCGCGCCGGACAGGATCGCGATGGCGCCGGCGCTGGAGCGGACGAGCATGCCGAGCGCGACGCCGAGCGCCGCGACCAGCCCCAGATAGAGGCCGGCGCCGAACAGGGCCCGCACGACGCCCTCGTCACCGAGGCCCAGACCGTCGACCTTCTCGTTGAGCACGGCCGACCCCAGGGCGAAAGCCGCGAAGGCGCCGATGGTCATCGTCACGAAGGCGGCTGCCCCGGCCACGAGGCCCTTTGACCACAGCACCGGCAACCGGCGCGGCACCGCGGCCAAAGTCGCCCGGATCATGCCGGTGGTGTATTCGCTCGCCCCCAGCAACGCGCCGAGCACACCGACGGACAGGGCGGCCAGGATGCTGCCCGACAGGGCCAGATCGACCGAAGTCGGGCCCTCACCCGAGAAGGACGCCGAGGCGACCATGCCGAAGGCGATCAGGAGGAAGACGGAGATGCCGGTCGTGATCCAGGTGGAGCGCAGGGAAGAGAACTTGGTCCATTCGGCGGCGACGACGCCACCAGGGGTGATCTTCATCGGGAGGCCTCGTATTCGACAGCGTCGCGGGTCAGGTCCATGAACGCCTCTTCGAGGGAGGAGTTCTGCGGGGTGAGTTCGAACAGTGGGATGCCGCGGCTCGCCGCGGCCAGCCCGATCTTGCGGGCGGAGGTGCCGGCGACGAGCAGTTCCTCAGCGCCGGTCGAGGTGACCGTGATGCCAGGGCCGGCAATCGTCGTGCGCAGCGCGTCGGGGGCGGGAGTGACGACGCGGACGCCCTCGGCGGTCACGAAGTCGGCCACTGTGGTGTCGGCCAGCAGTCTGCCCCGGCCGATGATGACCAGGTGGTCCGCGATCAGCGACACCTCGCTCATCAGGTGTGAGGACAGCATCACGGTGCGGCCCTCGGCGGCCAGGCCGGTGAGCAGGTTGCGCACCCAGAGGACACCCTCGGGGTCGAGGCCGTTGACCGGCTCGTCGAGCATCACCACGGCCGGGTCGCCGAGCAGCGCGGCGGCGATGCCGAGTCGCTGGCCCATGCCAAGGGAGAACGCACCGACCCGCTTGTGGGCGACGGCCGAGAGACCGGCCAGGTCGAGCACCTCGTCCACGCGCGAGCGCGGGATGCCGTTCGTGCGAGCCAATGCCAGAAGGTGGCCGACCGCCGTCCGGCCCGGGTGTGCGGCCTTGGCGTCGAGCAGAACGCCGATGTCGCGCAGCGGTGCCTGCGACGACGCGTACGGCTTGCCGTTGACCAGCACGTCGCCGGAGGTCGGCGCATCGAGACCGACGATCATCCGCATGGTCGTCGACTTGCCGGCGCCGTTGGGGCCGAGGAAGCCGGTGACCTGTCCGGGCTTCGCGGTGAACGACAGGCGGTCGACGACCGTCTTCGCACCGTATCGTTTGGTTATCTCGCGTACCTGAATCATGCTCACCACGCTAGGTCCGGGCACAGCCCTCATCGTGGTACCGCGGTCGGCATTACCGGCCCGCCATTGGTACCCAGGTTCTACTGGCCATCGCTACGTAAGGGTGTTTCACCGACGCGAACGCCGCCTCGCCGATGCAAGCGTGGAGCCAGCCGTACCACGGGGGAGGAGCTGACGTGGCCTGGAGCACCCGGGAGCTCTACATCTGCCAGTAGCCGCCCGGGAATGGTGCGGCCTCAAGCCGGGCGACGACGATCTCGCGAATGACCTCGTCGCTGATGTAGGCGGGAAAGAGCCGGGCGTACAACCGCCGAAATGGTGAACCGTGTCAGCCGACGACTCATCGGGGACTTGGTGGTGGCGTGGCTGACGCAACCCCGGCCGCCCGGGTCGGATGTCAATTCAGACCGACCCGCCAGGGCCGCTATGCGGTGGACGGGGTGATGAGCTCATCGGCGACCCAACGCGCGACGGCAGCGGGGTAGGGCGCCGGCAGCGTGAGCACGATGTGCCCGAAGCCGGCACCGATCGCCCTGCCGATGGCGTCGCGGGTGAGCCTGGGCTGGTCATAGGAGACGGGCAGGTTGATCGAGCGGGTGATCGATGCGGGGTCGCGGCCGATCTCGGCGCAGTAGCGTTCCAGCAGGGTGCTGCGGCTGACGGCGTCGTCGACGTCCCCGCTGGCGATGTTCCAGATGTCCGCGTGCTCGGCGACCACCCGCAATGTGGCGGCGGAGCGGCCACCGATAACGATCGGCGGGTGCGGGCGCTGCACGGGCTTGGGGCTGGCGAACGCTCCGGTGAGGTCGATGTACGTTCCGTGGAAGTCGAACGGCTCGTTGTCGGTCCAGAGTCGACGGATGACCGTGAGCGCCTCGGCGAGGCTGGCCACGGCGTCGTTGGTGTCGGCGAAGGGAAGGCCGTGCGCGGCGTACTCCTGCCGGGCCAGGGGGTGACCAGGCCGTGACCCGACGCCGATGCCGAAGTCGAGGCGTCCGCCGGAGACGATGTCGACGACCGTGGCGATCTTGGCGAGCATCGCGGGAGGCCGGAAGCGGTTGCTGGTCACCATCACGCCCAGTCGCAGCCGCTCGGTCTGCGCGGCGAGGGCGGAGAGCAGGGTCCAGCCTTCGTACGCCGGTCCGCCCGGGTCGCCACCGATGGGCATGAGGTGGTCGAACAGCCACGCGTGCTCGATCTCGGCGATGGCGTCCGCTTCCTGCCATACCCGCAGGATGTCCTGGTAGTCGACGTGCATCGGGGCGGTCATGAGCCCGAAGCTGGGCGAGGGCTTGCTTGGCATGGGTCCGTTCGTCCTTTCGGCGCCGAGCTGGAAGGTCTGGCTGTGCGGCGGGTCAGCGGCAGGCGGACGCGCGGGCGCACTTCCGGCTGCCGCCTGGTCACTGACACGTGCCGGGTGATCAGCGGCGGCGCAGCGTCGGGTCGAGTAGAGCGGGCGGGGTGTCGTTCTTCTCGTGGGCGGCGAGGTCGACGCCGGGAGCCACGATCGCGTCGATCGCGTCCAGTACGTCGGTGGGGAGCACCGTGTCCGCGGCGGCAAGCTGCGAGTGGAGGTGGTCCGTCGTGCGGGGGCCGATGATCGCGCTGGTCACGCCCGGGTGTGCGGTGACGAAGCCGAGCGCGAGTTGGATGATGCTCAGGCCAGCCTCGTCGGCGACTGTGGCGAGTCGCTCGACGGCGTCGAGCTTGGCGCGGTTGGCGGGGATGCTGATGTCGTAGCGCTGCCGCATGAAGCCCGAGCGGTTCGTGCTGATGTCCTGGCCGGCGCGGATCGCGCCGGAGAGCCAGCCCGATGCCAGCGGGCTCCAGGCGAGCACGCCCATGCCGTACTCCTGGGTCGCGGGGAGCACGTGGGTCTCGATGCCGCGTTGCAGGATCGAGTAGTTCGGCTGCTCGGTGACGTATCGGCTCAGATGTCCCTCGCGGGCGGCCCACTGCGCCTGCACGATGCGGTAGGCGGGGAAGGTCGAGGAGCCGAAGTAGCGGATCTTGCCCGCGCGTTGCAGGTCCGTCAGCGCCGCCAGCGTCTCGTCGTCGCTTGTCGTCGGGTCCCACCGGTGCATCTGATAGAGGTCGACGTGGTCGACGCCGAGGCGGCGCAGGCTGTTGTCCAGCGCGGTGACCAGCCAGCGGCGCGAGCCGCCCCGCTGATTGCGGTCGTCGCCCATCGGCAGGGTCGCCTTGGTGGCCAGAACGACGTCGTCGCGGCGGCCGGCGATGGCCTTGCCGACCATCTCCTCGGACTGGCCGCCGCTGTAGGCGTCGGCGGTGTCGATGAGGTTGATCCCCGCATCGAGTGCCGCGTGGACGATGGCGGTGGCGTCCTCCTGGGTGGTGTTGCCGATCTTGCCGAAGTTCATCGCGCCGAGTACGAGGGTGCTGACCTGCACGCCAGTGCGACCCAGGGTGCGGTATTGCATGACTGTTTCTCCTTCGCGTCCGGCGGTCCACGGTTTGGTGGCAGCCCGCCCGGTCAGTATGGTGGGTAAGCGGAACGAGGTTCCGATAGTCAACATACGGAACGGCGTTCCGGATGCCAAGCGGAGTGACGGAGGTAACGCGACGTGGCCGACATCGACAGCGGCTCGGAGCGACCGGTCCCGCGCAAGCGGGCCGACGCCCGGCGCAACGAGAGGGCCCTGCTCGACGCTGCCGCCGCGGCGTTCGTCACCTCCGGCGTCGACGTCCCCGTGCGCGACATCGCCGTACGGGCGGGCGTTGGCGTGGGCACGATCTACCGGCACTTCCCCAGCCGGGCCGACCTCATCGTCGCCGTCTACCGGCACCAGATCGAGGCGTGCGCCGAGGCGGGACCGGCCCTGCTGGCCGACAGCGACACACCGCACGCCGCCCTGGCGCAGTGGATCGACCTGTTCGTCGACTTCCTGGTCACCAAGCACGGTCTCGCCGCAGCGCTACAGTCCGACGACGCCGCCTTCCAGAGCCTGCACGCCTACTTCCTCGACCGGCTCGTCCCGGTCTGCGACCAACTCCTCGACGCCGCCGTCGCCGCTCAAGAGATCCGCCCCGACATGGACGCCTACGGGCTGCTGCGCGGCGTCGGCAACCTCTGCATCGGCGCGGGCAACGATCCTCGTTACGACGCACGCCGCCTGGTCGACCTCCTCGTGGCCGGGCTTCGCGTCCGCTAGGACCTGTCCTCAGAGCGCGGTGCCGCCCGAAGCGTCGATGACCTGACCGGTCACCCAGCGCCCCTCGTCCGAGGCGAGGAAGGCGATGATGCTGGCCACGTCGTCCGTCTCGCCGAGCCGGCCGAGGGCGACGCGCGCCGTCTGCTGCGCCGCGAGTTCCGGATTGTCGACCAGATATTGGCTGTTCCGGGTCATGACGATGCCGGGTGACACCGCGTTGACGGTGATCCCGCGGAGGCCCAAATCCAGCGCCATGTCGTAGCTGAACCAGTTCAGCGCCGCCTTGCTGACGCCGTAGGCCAGCAGATCCGGGCTTCCGACTCTGGCCGCGGTGCTGGAGACGTTGATGATCCGGCCGCCGTCGCGCAGTCGCGGCAGCGCGTGCTTCGTGATGAAGAACGGCGCCTTCACGTTCACGGCCATCACCTGGTCGAACTCGTCCTCGGGGAGGTCGGCCAGTCGGGCGAAGCTTCCCTTGCCGGCGTTGTGGACGAGGATGTCGATCTTCCCGTCGGGCACGAGCTCCCGGCCCGCCGTGTCGAAGGTCTCCCAGAAGCGAGCCGCGTCGCCGGGTGTGCCCAGCTCGGTGTGCACGGCGAATGCACGTCCGCCTTCCTTGCGGATGCGCTCCACCGTGTCGCGGGCCGCCGCCTCGTCGTGGCCGTAGCCGACGGCGACCGTCGCCCCGTCACGGGCGAACCGCTCGACGGTCGCCCGGCCGATTCCGTGACTGCCGCCGGTGACGACGGCCACTTTGTTCTGCAGTGCTCCTGACATGACCGCTCCTTTGTTGAATGATCGCTCAAGAGGAACCGTAGCTCCTTCTTGAGCGATCCACCAACAAATCTCCAGCCCGCTTTTGAGCGATCGCTCTAGAATGGGGTCATGGACACACCAGAGGTACGGCGAGGCCGGCCGCCGACCTTCGACCGGGCGGCGGCACTGGCGGCCGCCACCCGCCTGTTCTGGGAGAACGGGTACGAGGGGACCTCGATCAACGACCTGACCCGGGCGATGGGCATCCGGCCCGGCAGTCTCTATGCGGCGTTCGGCGACAAGAGGTCCCTGTTCAACGAGGTCATCGAGGCGTACGGTCGCTCCCCGGCCGGCGAGTTCGTCTGGGCAGCCATGGCCAGGGAGCCGACGGCCTTCGATGCCTTCCACCGCATCCTGCTCGACGCGGCGGCGATGTACACCGACGCCGAGACGCCGGCCGGAAACCTGCTCTGCAGCGCGGCCGCGGCCGACACCGATGTCGCCACCTACATGCGCGACCTGCGCAACGCCAGCGTCGGCACCTTCGAGAAGCGCCTGACAACCGCCCGGCAAGAGGGCGAACTACCGGCGGCAGCCGACCCCCGCAAGCTTGCCGCGTATTTCACGGCCGTCATGCACGGCATGTCCCAGCGCGCCCGGGATGGCGCCACGGCGGCGGAGCTCACCGATACCGCGGAACTGGCCATGGCCGCCTGGCCGACGCGCTGACCGCTGCGGATCTCCCTGGCTCCCGGCGAACCAGGGACTCGTACGGGCCGATGGCTGGCGCCGACCGGCGTCTCGGGTCGCCTGACGCCGCGCCTGCAGGTGTGGTGTGAATCGATGTGCAGCGTTGCGGGGGAGCGGCTGAAGCCCGCCGCGCGTCCGTCATCGGAGACACCGATCCCACGGGCATCATCCTGAGCGGGCCCTTCAGGCTGGAGACCTCTTCGGCGCGCCCGAAGAGGTAAGACCGGGCCCGCCTGGTTGAGCCCGGCGGGCCTTCCCGATCCGACCGAGATGTGTGTGATCGAACCCCTCGGTCGTCTTCAGGCCGTAACCAAGGGCGCGGTCGACCGCGGTCGGCCGTCCCGGGTGTCAGCGATCCCTGCGCCGCAACGCCGGCTCGGTGTCGGCGAGAAAGCTCCACAGCGTACGCGCCGGCCGTCCGATGACCTGCTCGACGGTGTCGGTCACCTCCGCGAAGCCGCCGGCGCGCACCCGCTCGAACGTCAGCGCGGAGAGGTCTCGTTCGAAGCCCTCAAGACCGGCAACAGCCTCGTCGACGGTCACGTCCCGGTGGGTCACGGGATGCCCGGCCGCGGCGGAGAGCAGCTCCGCGGTGCGCGGCAACGACAGTGCCTCCGGACCGGAGATCCGGTACGTCCGGCCGGAATGCCCGTCCTCGAGCAGCGCCCGCGCGGCGACTGCCGCGATGTCCCGGGCGTCGATCCAGGCCACCGTTGCGCCGCTGCTGGGAAACGGCAGCTCACCGGCACCGACAATCTGGTCGCGGTAGAAGCGCGGATCGGTGAGCACCTGCATGAACCAGCCCGGCCGCAGGACCGTCCAGGGGCGCCCGCTGTCGCGTACCACACGCTCGACGCGCGGCGCCCAACCGACGGGCCCCGGATGGTCCGGGCCCGGGTGGCCACCGTCCTGGTCGGACAGCAGGACCACCCGGACCCTGGGCGACGTTCCGGCCAGCAACGCAGCGACGAGTTCCGACGCGTCCGCGCGGTCCGGCCGGACCACGTACACGGCGTCGACGTCCTCGGTCGCCGCCGCCCACCCCGACGGCTCGTCCCAGGAGAAGGCGGTAGGGCGAACGCCGTCGATGCCGATGGTGGACGGATCGCTGCTGCCGCCGAGCACCTCGACGTCTCGTCGTGCCACGAGCAGCTCCGCCAGTGGTAGGCCTGTCTTGCCGCGGACGCCGGTCACCAGCACCCGGGTCACGCCGGTCTCAGCCGATTGCGAACTCCGCACCGTGAACCACTCCTTTGGTTGGTAACTCGTGTGGGTCAACCCCCGGCCGCATCCCCGGTAGGCGCGACCGGGCCGGCGGAGTCCTCACGGCATCGGGTGGCGCTCGGCGAACTCCCATACGATCTGGCTGGCGTCGGGGCCCGCGTGATCGGTGTAGCGGCCGTCGCCGTCGGGGCCGGGCCAGGCGTGCCCCATGTCCTGGACACGGTACGACTCGACGATCGGCGAGCCGTCCGGCGCGGTGATCGTCGAACGCGTGTACGCGTGCCGGCCCGCAGCGGCTGGCACGGACACGGTCTCCTCGGTCGGGTTGAGGCTGTTGTTGGGTAGTCCGTCGTCGACGAGATCGCTCACGGCGGTCCACTGTGCGACGAGTCGCGTGGCGACCAGGGGTGGCACGACCTCGTCCTGCTCGCCCTGGATGACCAGCAGCGGCACCCGCCGGGCCCGCTCACCCATCTGGGCCCAGGCTTGACGGGCCGTGTCCAGCGGCGACGTCGAGTCCGGGTCGTCCGGGTCGACCTGGTTGAGCCCGTACTCGCCGCCGGCGACCGAGGTCGCCGTGGCGAAGACGTCGGGGTGAGTCGCGGCGAGGATGACCGCGGTTCCCGCGCCCGACGAGGCGCCGGCCACGTGCACCCGCGCGGGATCCGCGTCGTACTTCTCGACGACCTGGCGGGCGACGCCCGCGAGCAGCGCGGGTTCGCCGGCATGCCGGTGTTGATGCCGTGGGTCAGCGGAGTTCCAGCAGGCGATCAGGTTGCGGGAGATCAGTTGTGTGGGGTAGGCGACGATGAAGCCCTTCCGGTCGGCCAAGCGGTTGAACTGCGTCGTGGATTTCATGGAGTTCCATCCGTAGCCGGTCATGCCGCAGCCGTGGATTGCCATGACGACCGGCAGCCGGGCCGTCCCCTTGTGCTGGGGCGGAAGGTGGACCTGGTAGCGCTGCGAACCGGCATCGCCCTGGTAGACGTGGTTGCGGTCGCCGTCGCCCACCTGCCAGGGCAGGCCGAGCTGAAGGGCGGCGACGCCGAGGCTGACGGCGGCCACCACGGTGGCGAGGATGCCGGATACGATCCGGAGCCACCGCCGTCGCCGAGGACGGGTGGGTTCGGCGTCGGCATCCGGCGCGGAAGGCGTGGAGGTCACGCGCGTCTCCTTTCTTGTACGGGACGTCTAGTGGATGTCGACACGGCGCGGCGTGGGGTTGGGTATGCCGGATAGCTGAGGTAGCCCGACGCCGCCACCGGCGTCGTAGTCGTCCCGCGCCAGGCACGGCGCAGCCCGAGCAGGCTGAGCTCGGCGAGCAAAGCGCCGTACACCTCGGGTGGGTGTCGATGTCGTCACAGGTGTGGTGGCACCGGCGGACGATGTGGTGGGGCTGCCCCTGCGTAGTTCCACTCGGTCGCACTAGCTGCGAGGAAGCACTGTGATGGCCGCGATGGCGCTGTTGACGACCGCGGCCGTCACGGTGCGGGTAGCGGCCTCCGCCGCGGCGTCGGCGCCCCATTCGCCCAAGGTCGGGTTGCCCGACCGGGGTTCGGTGGTCATCGGCGGGGTTCCCAGCGGAAGAGTCGGATGGCGAGGTTGACGGCGACGGCGACCCAGGCGAGCGTGGGTGCGAGCAGGAGCAGGGAGTCGGTCACGGCGACGCCGCCGTTCCAGGCGTTCACGGTCAGTTGGGTGGCTGCGCCGCCGGGCAGCAGCCGCTTGAGCCAGGCGAGGTCCTCGGTGCCGGTGATGCCCACCCAGGTGGCCACGGCGATCACGCCGAGCGTCACTGGCAGGGTGGTGACCTGGGCGTGCTCGGGTGAGTTGGTCAGCCCGGCGGTGGCCAGGGCCAGGCCGATCATCATGGCCAGTGTCGCGAGGGTCGCCACCACGAGCAGGGCGACGTTCGCCGGCTTGCCGGCGACGACGGCCAGGGCGATCAGGATCGCGGTCACCTGGATCAGGGCGATGACGACGACGGGCAGCAGCAGGCCGGCGATGATGCCGGTGTCGCTTGCGGCGGTGGAGCGCAGCCGCTTGAGGAAGAGGTTCTGTCGCCGGGACGCCAGGGTGGTGACGGCGGTGGCGTAGAGCCCGAACGCGGCGATTGTGAACATCACGATCGCGGCGATGTAGCCGAGGCTGCCGATGTCGGCGAAGGTCTCGTGCTGGCGGACGAAGTACGCGCTGACGACTACCGGGATGATGAGGCTGGTGATCAGCACCAGTCGGTTGCGGAAGATCTGGATCAGCTCGCTTGCGGCGATGGACAACACGGTGGCGCTCCTGTCGAGATAACGGGTCAGTTGCTGATGGCGCGGAAGACGTCGTCGAGGCGGGTCGGCCCAGCCTCCAAGCCCTGCAGCTCGACGGCGTGGTCCTGGGCCCACGCGAGCAGGACGTGCAGGTCCTTCTGCAAACCGTAGGTCTCGACCACCACCTTGCCCTCGACGGTGACCGCGGCCTGCAGCGGCAACGCCGGCGCCCCGGCCGGGAGGGAGAAGCGGATGACGGCCGGCAGGGTGCGGGTCAGTTCGGCCACGGTGCCCTCGCGGTGGAGGGTGCCCTGGTGCATCAGTCCGATGCGGTCGGCGCGTTGTTGTGCCTCCTCCAGGTAGTGGGTGGTGAGCACGATGGTCGCGCCGTTCTCGCGGAGGCGGTCGACGGTCGCCCAGACGGCGTCGCGGGACTGGATGTCCAGGCCGGTGGTCGGCTCGTCGAGGAAGATCAGCTCCGGGGTGCCGTAGACGGCGGTGGCGAAGTCCAGCCGCCGCTTCTCTCCGCCGGACAGTTGCGACACCTTGCGGCCGGCTCGGCCGGTGAGGTCGACGAGGTCGAGCACCCGGTCGACGTCGTCGCTACGCCCGCTGAGCCGGCCGATCAGACCGACGGACTCACGGACGGTGAGGTCTGGGGAGAATCCGCTCTCCTGGAGCATGACGCCCATTCGGGGACGTACCGCGCGCCGGTCGTCGGGGCTGTGCCCGAAAACACGGACCGTGCCGGAGGCCGGCCTGCGGTGTCCCTCGATGACCTCCAGGGTCGAGGTCTTTCCGGCGCCGTTGGTGCCCAGCAGGGCGTACAGCTCTCCGGGCCGCACCTGGAAGGAGAGGTCCTTGACGGCGTGGAAGTCGCCGTAGGTGAGGTTCAGCCGGTCGACGTCGATGACGGGGGTCGTGGTCATGTCCCCATGACAGCAGCGATGGCGGCCGACCGTCAGTGCAACTACGTCACGGCTACAAGTGACGCGGTGTCACTGTTCGAGACTGGTGGCCTGGACCCTCACCACCGACCCCGGCCTGCGCCGATGGCTGCACGATCTGCCGTCGGACCACGGCCCCCACAACATCTCCACCAACCCCGACCGCTATATCGACCCTGACGATCACTGATCCCGTGCCAGCACGGTGATGAACGGGCGGGGTGTTTCCGCGCTGCCCCGCCGATGATCGCCGACGGCGATGGTCTCGCGGGCCCTGCTCGCAGGTGAGCTGGCGTCTTCAACCGTTTCGAAGGCGTTCGGAAAGGTCGCAGACTGCCCTGTCGTATCGATCGTCCGTCACACCGGGCCGGTGGGCCCGTATCGGCGCCCATACGGTGTCTTCGCCCTGCGCGTCAAGGCACTGCGGATCCCTGAGCCGGCGGTCCACGGTCATGTCGGGGGCCTGTCGCGCGCCGCGCTCACCGGCATCTGCACTATTGAAGATCCAGCCGCCGATCGGATCGGTATCCCGCCACAGGTTCACCCACCGCCAGCCGACATGACGGCCCACCTCGCGCAATACCTCCGCGCCGACGTATGCCGGGAACAGCGCGCTGTACAGGCGTCTTAACGGGGAACTGTGGGTTAGCAGTGCGACCCTGTCGAGCACCTGCGGCTCAAGTTGCAGAATGCTGGCCACAGCCAACACGGACCCGTGACTGTGGGCCGCGACCAGCACACCGTGCCCTCTACCCGCAAGCACGGTGATCCGGCGAGCGAGTTCGGGTACGGCGCGTTCGGCGTAACACGGTGGGGCGAAGGGCTGGGCGACGCGAGGCCAGAACATACCGAGGTCCCAGAGCACCCCGATGTACCGGCGGAAGACCGACGTTCGATACGCGAACAATCCTCCAATCAACAAGCCGAGGAAGACCAGCGCCATCAGGTAGCTGCCGAAGTGCGTACCGGCGCTCACGAAGTCGGGCGGCAGGCTCGCCAGGTGCTCAGCGGCGAAACTGGGTTGCAGCTCGACCAGACCCAGCGCGGAAAAACCCAAGCTCAGCGCGACGATGCAGCAGTACATTGCCGCGAGCGGAGCGAGCCACTCGGTGAATTGAGCCCGAGCGATCGCGTCACGCACCTCTGCCCGTCGTCCGTTCGCCCGCGCATCCGCACAGGGGAAGTCTCGGGCGACGATCTCTTCCGCCGCCCGCCTCCGGTGACGTCGCGACAGCACGACCATGACCGCACCGGTTGCTGCGGCTGCGAAGACCGACACAAAGAAGCCGAACATGGTCCACTTGTACGGCAGCACCGGGCTGGTGGGCTGCACGTCAGGTGTAGGCAAATCACGATCGAGGTAGTCCGAGACCCGGTAGTTGAACTCGGTCGCGTAGATGACCGCCAGCCCCACGGCAAGGCACGCGAACAGCGGTGCACCCAAACCGTGTAGGAGCACGCGACCACCGCCTGCGCGATAACGGCCCACCAGTGCCGCTGTCCCCAGCAGCGCCAGGAGCACGCCTTGGGTCACGAACACCATGACCACCGCCCGGGCGTGGCCGGGCAGACCCTCCACGGGGGGCCACGCGGTCCGATCGAGCGCCGCACGACAGATGACGACGACCGTCGTCACCACGGCAATGAGGCGTAGCACACGAACGACGACGTCGACCGCCAGACCCGATCGGGCGACGACCCTCTCGGACACGCATAACAGAACACAGCCCACTGTGACAGCTGACGCCGTCACTCCGAGAAGAAGGTCAAGCACGTCAGGACCGCGGGCCGACCACAGCGCCGCGACGAGGCTGAGGTCGATCACAGCGAGGCCCGTCGCCAGATGGATGAACCGCAGTCGTTCCGCTCCGGGAAACGCGTCGGGCGTTCCGATCGCGCCGAGAGGCGTGTCCGCCTTCGTTCGCGTCGCCGTCGGCGGGATGAAGTTGTTGTACCAGTGTCCGCAGCGGGGTCCGGCGAGCTGCAATACCCAGAGAGCGCCCACAGGCACCAGCGACAGCACCGCCAAACGCAAACCGGCCGGTTGACCACCGAGCCACGACAACCAGGTTCGGCCGCCCAAGCACTCAGCCCGGGACATGCACTTGACAGCAAGCAGGTCCAACCCCACACCCACGAAGGACAGGACGTACAGGGCCGTAAGGCTCAGACCAACCAGCCGGCAACCGACCCGGACCACACTCCCACTGACGTTCGCTCGCGGCCGCATCCACGCCGCCGCGTTGCACAACATAAACGGCAACAGGAACACCAGCGACAGCGTCCTCACCGCAGTTCCGCTTGGCAACTCACTCCACCGGTATGTCTCCAGCACCGAGCCGCAGGCGCCTCCCGTGGCACCGTTCCCCTCCCGCGGACGATAAAAGCCGCCCTTGTGGTCGCCGGCCACACGGCGCAGCTGCGGCCGATCGAGGACGGCGTCCGCGTCGGCACTCGACACGCCGTACACCCGCAGTTCCACGACGTCGCGGGGCGGGGGACGCGGTGACTCGCGCCCGGTGCCGGGTGGCGGCAACTTCGGCATCCTGACCTCACGACGAATCAGCGCGGACGAAACCGGTGTCGACCGCGCTTACCCACTCGCGACAGGCGCAGACCTCGCCTGCCCCCGCATCCGGCGCCTCGGTGAGCGTGCGGTTCCGGCGGCCCGAGCGCGCACGACCAGACTGGCCTGAGACAGGGTCGGCTCGAGGGGTATGGCGCGGGATGACCGGTGAGGCGCGACGCGCGCCGCGCCTGAGCCGGGTCCGTCGACGATCAGACCGCGCGAAGGTCCGCGACGCCGCGGCCGCGTGGACTGGACGGGTCGACACCGTCACCGCCCGCACGGACCGGATGGACGTCGACGCGTAGCTGATCCGGACCGACGCTGCGTCGCCTGGGCCGTGCCCACCGCGCAGGATCTGGACACCGCCGCGCTGGTGCGTGCGCTCGGCACCTGGTTCGGCCACCCGGCCTGAGCGGCGCATTAACGGTCGTCTCAGATTCGCTCGGTACGAAGTCGGCATCAGATGAGCGAACTGACCCGTATGGAGGAAGCAGTGATGGCAGTCAAGGCAGCGCCGCCCGGGGGAGCGCCGGCCGGTCGCTTGGCAGGCCGCTGGGTGCCATGGTTGGTGATCGGGTTGTGGCTGGCGCTGGCGGCGGTCATGGTGCCGCTGAGCGGGAAGTTGAGCTCGGTCACCACCGACAGAGCCGTCGACACCCTGCCGGCCAGCGCCGAGTCCACCAGGGTGGCGGTGCTGGAGGACAGCCTCCCCGGCGGTGAGGACAACACGTTCGTCTTCGTGTACCAGCGCGCCAGCGGCATGACCGACGCCGACCGCGCGTCGGTCGAGCGCCACCACAACACCCTTGCCAAGCGGTACCCGCCGAAGGTGACGGCGGCGGGCGGCGAGGACGAGGAGGGCCCGCTGACGAGACCCTCCACCGACGGCAAGGCGATGATGTTCACCCTGGATGTGAGCACGACATACGGCGCACCGGAGACCATCGTCGGCCCATTGCGTGAGGCTGCGAAGGACCGCCCCGCCGGCCTGGAACTCGACGTGACCGGACCCGCCGCGGTCGACGGCGACATGGACGCCGTCTTCGACGGCGTCGACCTGCAGGTCTTCCTCACCACCGTCGTCGTCGTCACGCTCCTGCTGATCCTCACCTACCGCAGTCCGGTGTTGTGGTTCATCCCGCTCATGGCTGTGGGCGCGGCCGCACTGACCGCGATGGCGACCGTCTACCTGCTCGTCAAGGGCTTCGGCATCGTGATCAACGACCAGAACTCGGCGCTGCTGACGATCCTGGTATTCGGTGTCGGCACGGACTACGCGCTGTTGCTGATCGCCCGGTACCGGGAGACACTGCACCACCACGAGAACGTCCGGGTCGCGATGGTCCACGCGCTCCGCGGCGCGGCGCCGGCCATCGTCGCGTCCGCGGCCACCGTGATCGCTGGCCTGCTCTGCCTGCTCGTCGCCGACCTGAACAGCACCAGCGGGTTGGGCCCGATCGGCGCGGCCGGCATCATGTGCGCGCTGGTGGCCATGCTGACGCTGTTCCCGGCGGTGCTCGTGGTGCTTGGCAGGCGGATCTTCTGGCCGGCCATCCCGCGGTTCAACACGGCCGTGCAGGAGAAGCCGGGGCTGTGGGGACGGCTCGGCACCGCCATCAGTCGCCGCCGGTGGGTGGCGACGCTCGGCTCGCTCGGAGTCCTCGGCGTGCTCGCCATCGGGCTGGTGGGCAACACCGGCGCCCTGCGGGAGCAGGACCAGTTCCTGTCCGCGCCGGAGTCGGTCACCGGCTTCACCGTTCTCCGCCAGCACTTCCCGGAGCTCGGCGGTCAGCCGATGACGATCTTCACGCGGCCGGCGCACCAGGAGCGGGTGCTCGACGTTGTCCAGGGCATTCGCGGTGTGGCCCTGGTCGTCCCGGGGCAGACCAGCGGAGGCTGGGCCGACATCTCCGTGTTCCCGACCGACGCGCCGGACAGCGCCGCGGAGTACGACACGATCAAGCGGGTGCGTGCCGCCGTGCACGCGGTGAACGGGGCGGAGGCGATCGTCGGCGGGCCGAGCGCGGAGAACCTCGACACCGAGGTCACCACCACCCGCGACGAGAAGCTGGTGATCCCGTTGGTGCTCACCGTCGTCCTGATCGTCCTCGGGCTACTGCTCCGAGCGATCGTGGCCCCGCTGGTCCTGATGGCGACCGTGATCGTCTCATTCGCCGCGGCCTTCGGCGGCAGCGTGTTCGTCTTCGACACGGTCCTCGGGTTCAAGGGCGTCGACTATTCGGTGCCGCTGCTGGCATTCCTGTTCCTGGTGGCGCTCGGCATCGACTACAACATCTTCCTGGCCAGCCGGGCCCGGGAGGAGAGCGTGCGCCTCGGCACCAGAGAGGGCATGCTCAAAGCCCTCTCCGCCACCGGTGGCGTCATCACCTCGGCAGGCCTGGTTCTAGCGGCCACGTTCGCGGTTCTCGCCTCACTTCCGCTGGTGATGCTGATCGAGGTCGGGTTCCTGGTCGCCTTCGGCGTGCTGCTCGACGCCTTGCTGGTGCGGTCGGTCCTGGTGCCCGCCCTCACCCTGCTGATCGGCCGGCGGATGTGGTGGCCGAGCCGGTTGTCCCGACCGGTGGAGTTGCCGGACGATCAACGGCCGCTCGTGGAGGGGCCCGCGCCGCAACGGTGAGCGCGGCGGCACAGTCGAGATCCGGGACGGGCCCTTGCCCGTCCCGGATCCTTGTCCTGGCCCGGCGGCCGTCACCGTGTCCGCCGCCCTTGTCCTGCGCCGCCCGCTGCGGCGGGTCCTGGCACCGCGCGCGGTGGCGGTCCCGGCGCCGTGCTGCGGAGGGTCAGAGCGCCACCGTGTCCACCCCCGCGCTGAGCCGGGTGACCCGAGCGGGCGGGGCGGCGGCCGGAAGGATGATGCGCAGCAGCGCGCCGCCGCGTGCGGACCGGGCGACGGTGACCCGGCCAGCGTGGGCGTCGACGACCCGCTGCACGATCGACAGGCCCAGACCTGATCCCGGCAGCGCCCGGGCGCTGTCGGCACGGTAGAACCGGTCGAACACCCGCGGTACGTCGGCGGCGTCGATGCCCGGCCCGGCGTCGTCGACCTCGAGGACCGCCGACGTGCCCTCGGCACGGAGCCGGACCTGGACCGGCTGGTCAGCGGGGGACCACTTGCCGGCGTTGTCGATGAGGTTGAGCACCGCCCGCTGGAGCGCAGCGGGACGCCCGCTCACCCAGACGGAGGTCACGTCGAGCGCGACCTCGATGTCGGGCACGCGGGAACGCGCCCGGGTCGCGGCGGCCACCACCACGTCGGCGAAATCGAGCAGCTCGGTGCTCTCGTCGCTGACGTCGCCGCGCGCCAGGTCGGTCAGCTCGGCGGCAAGGGTACTCAACTCGGCCACCTGGGCGCCGAGATCGTTGAGCAGCCGGGTCCGACTCTCCGCCGGCAGTGCGCTGTCCAGGGTGCCGCGCCGATCGAGCCGGATCAGCAGCTCAACGTTGAGGCGTAGGCTGGTGAGCGGGGTCTTGAGTTCGTGGGCGGCGTCCTCGGCGAGCAGCCGCTGGGCTCGCCGGGAGTCCCGAAGCGCGGCGAGCATGTCGTTGATTGACTGGATCAGCCTCCGGATCTCCCCGCCGCCCTCGTCCGGGATGTCGGCGTCGAGGTCCCGGGTCTGCGCGACACGAACCGCGGCGGCGGTCAGCCGGTCGATCGGTGCCAGTCCGGTCCGCGCCACGGTCCGCCCGACAAGGGCGCCCCCGGCCACGCAGAGCAGTCCGATCAGCAGCATGCCGAACCCGAATCGGTTGATCGGGGTGTCGTCGCTGTTGCGGGCCACCTGGACCGCGCCGTCGCCCACCCGCAGCGTGTAGATGAGGTAGCCGTCGTCGTCGCTGTCGTTCGACTCCATCAGGTCGGCCGACGCCCCCTGCGCCACGCGCCCGGCGTGCCCGCTGACGGGGGGCAGCGCGGGTTGGCCGGCCGGCGTCCGGGTCGAGCCGTCGGGCAGGATGACCCGCACCAGCCGACCGGACCCGGGATACGGCGGTAGGTGGACCTGCGCCAGACCGGTGGGCTCCACGGTCGTCGCCAGGACGCGGGAGTCCGCGCGTAACTGATTTTCGGCGTTGTCCTGCAGCTCCGAGTCCAGTAGCTCGCTGGCCACCTGGAAGGCCACGAAGACGCTGACCGCGATGGCCGTCGCCGCGATCACCGTCAGCCTGGTCCGCAGGGACCGCCGGCGCCACCATCGGGTCGGCCGTCGCGGTTCCCGGCCGGCGGGTCTGCTCACGGAGGAGTCTCCCGCAGCGTGTACCCCAAGCCGCGCAGCGTGTAAATCAGTCGCGGCTCACCCTCGGCCTCCATCTTGCGGCGCAGATAGCTCACGTACACCTGGAGGTTGTTGGCTGTGGTGCTCATGTCGAAGCCCCAGATCGCCTCGAACAGCACGTCGCGGGTCAACACCCGGGTCGCATTGCGCACGAGAACCTGTAGCAAGGAGAACTCGGTCCGGGTCAGATACAGCGGCCGCCCACCCCGCCAGGCCTCGAACCTGTCGGGATCGAGCCGGACGTCGGCGAACGACAGGATCTGCGACTCGTCGTCGCCCGGCGCGCGGCGGCGCAGCAGAGCCCGGACCCGGGCCAGCAACTCCTCGGTGGCGAACGGCTTGGGCAGGTAGTCGTCGGCGCCCGCGTCCAGCCCCGCGACCCGGTCGGAGACCTGATCCCGGGCGGTCAGCATCAGCACCGGCAGATCCCGACCCGCCGCCCGCAACCGCCGGCAGGTCTCCAACCCGCCGAGGCGGGGCATCATCACGTCGAGGATCAGCAGATCCGGCGCCGCGCCACCGATCCCGTCGAGCACGGCGAGACCGTTGGCGGCGGTGCTAGTGCCGTAACCCTCGACCTGAAGCACCCGCTCCAGCGACTCACGGATGGCCGCCTCGTCGTCGACGATCATGATCCGCACGCCGGTCCGCTCCCTCCAGTTGATGGTTTTGCGCTCATCCTCCCCGATCAACCTGAGGGCAGGATTAATGCTGCAACGGCAGTGGGCGAATCGAGTCCAGCTCGTGGTCGTCGGCCTGCCTGTGACGGACGTTGATGTTGATCGGTGGCATGGGGGACGCTGCTCCAGGCCGGAGGTCTGCCGGGCTTCGTCCGCCAAAACGGCAACATCGCACCAGTCAACAACGTCGTCATCTGACAGATGTCTCGACGCGGCGCGGCACCAAGACTGCAGGTAGTTCCATCGATGCGTGCTCGCACGCGCGATCACGCCTGCCGGAGGTCTGCCATGCCGACGACACACTCAGCATCCGCCCCACCGGGTCCGGCGAAGAAGCCGATTCTCCGGTGGCCACGGCGCTCCCGACAGCCGAGGCCAGCGATCGCCCTGCTCGTCATGACCCTGGTTGCGACGACCGCGACAGCTGTCGCCGGTCCGGCCACGCCGGCCTTCGCCAACGACCACTACAGCACCATCGAATCCGCCGCCGAGGCCAACCGGGACTGGATGGCACGGGTGTCGGACGACGCCAGCCTGGCCGACCTGTCCATTCCCGGCACCCACGACACCCTCGCGCTCTGCGGCCAGTCGGCGGGCAACGGCGACTGCGAATTCATCTCGACGAGCCTCACCCAGACGCAGGAACGCCACGGGTACAGCGCCGAGACCCTGGCCACCCAACTGGACGCCGGCATCCGGTCGATCGACATCAGGGTCCGGGTGGACAGAGGCGACGCCGGACTGACGTTCACCGTCCACCACGGTGTCTACTACCAGTGGGCCAACTTCACCGACGTGCTCACGAAGATCGAGACGTTCCTGCGGGCGAACCCGACCGAGACGGTGCTGCTGAACCTCAAGGCCGAGTGCCTGGGCAGCGATGGAAGTTGCGTCGACGCGGAGGGCTACGACAGCACCGAGTGGCGCCGGAAGGTCTTCGACTCGTACCTCACCGGCCGCTACCACACCGGCAACGGTGACGAGACGAGGCAGGGCAGAGCCTGGGGAAGCCTGTTCTGGGGCAACTCCGTCAACGGTGTCGAGCAGACGACCACGCCGACCCTCGGCGCCGTACGCGGGAAGATCGTCCTGCTCGGGTTCCGCGGACCGGCCGGCGGCATCTACGGCGGCTACGGCATCGGGCAGCTCTACCCCGCCGGCGGCTCCTACGAGGGCTACGTGCAGGACAACTTCACCGTCACCCAGGTCAGCGACATCGACGACAAGTGGGAGAGTGTTCGCACGCACCTGCGCAAGACCAACGGGGTGTGGGACGCCAACCGTGGCGAGCAGACCCGACACGACCACGAGCCGGGCTCGCTCTACATGAACTTCACCAGCGGCACGGGCGGCCTGGCCCATCCGTACACGGTCGCCGGTGGCACCCCGACGGCGACCGGGGTCAACGAGTTCCTCATCCAGTGCCTGCGGGCCAGCAACGACAGGTGCCCGGAGTTCTACCCGAACCGGGCGGGCAACTTCGGTGGACGCCAGACCATGGACCGGCTCGGCATCGTGATGATGGACTTCCCGGGCGGAAAGCTGATCGACGAGATCGTCGCCCGCAATCCCGCCGGTCGGGCCGGCGGCAGTCGCAACGGCGGGGCCGGCGACCCGATGGAGCAGCATGCCGGCGGTGACAACGGAGGCACCCGACCGGTGGTGCCGACCGACCACGCGCAGTGCCGCCCGGACGGCATGATCCCGACCGCCGGCACCAGCACCCCCTACTGCCGGGTCTACCAGGGCGACGGCCGGGAGTGGCTCGGCCAGGGCCGGAGCCGTCGGGTGATCGGCTACTTCAACGGCAGCCGCACCGGGGCCGACGGCAAGCCCTCCTACCTGGTCAAGAACATGCCGTGGTCAAAGCTGACCCACATCAACTACGCCTTCGCCCGAGTCGAGAACAACCGGATCTCGGTCGGCGCGGATGGCCCGAACAACCCGGCAACCGGCATGACCTGGAACGTTCCCGGCACCGAGATGGACCAGAGCCTGCCGTACCGGGGGCACTTCAACCTGCTGACCACCTACAAGCGTCTGCACCCCCGGGTGAAGACGCTGATCTCGGTGGGCGGCTGGGCGGAGAGCCGCGGCTTCTACGGCATGACCACCAACGCCGACGGTACGACCAACCAGGCCGGGATCAACACCTTCTCCGACTCGGTCGTCGACTTCCTCGGCCGGTACGGCTTCGACGGCGTCGACATCGACTTCGAGTACCCGACGGTGCTGGACGACACCGGCAACCCGAACGACTGGGGCGATGCGCGGTCGCGCCGCAAGGGACTGCCGACCTCGTACACGGCCCTGATGAAGACGCTGCGGGAGAAGTTGGACCGGACGTCCGCCACCAACGGTCGCTACTACCTGCTCACCTCCGCCACGTCGGCCTCCGGCTATCTCGTGCGGGGCATGGAGAACCAGAAGGCGCTGCGCTACCAGGACTACACGAACCTGATGGCGTACGACTACCACGGCTCCTGGAACGAGGTGGTCGGCCCGAACGCCGCCCTGCACGACGACGGCAAGGACCCGGAGCTGAGCGACCTCTACTCCACGCCGGAGTACCAGAAGACCGGCTACTTCAACACCGACTGGGCCTTCCACCACCTGCGCGGCGCGATGCAGGCCGGACGCATCAACATCGGCATCCCGTACTACAGCCGGGGCTGGCGCAACGTCACCGGCGGCAGCAACGGCATGTGGGGCAGAGCCGTGGGCAGCACCTGCCAGCCGGGCACCGGCCTGGTCCGCCCCTGCGGCGACGGCGCGGTCGGCATCGACAACATCTGGCACGACCGCGACGCGAACGGTCGAGAGGTCGGTGCGGGGGTCAACCCGATGTGGCACGCCAAGAACCTGGAACGCGACCTCACCCCCCGCTACGCCAACGCGGTCGGCCTCACCCCGGACAGCGACCCGAACGACCGGCGCACCGGCACGTACGACCGGCACTGGGACGCGACCACCCGCACCGCCTGGTTGTGGAACCCGGAGAAGAAGACCTACCTCTCCATCCAGGACACCGAGGGCCTCGACCACGTCGTGGACTACGTCAACCGCAAGGGCGCGGGTGGCGTGATGATGTGGGAACTCTCCGGTGACTACGAGTGCCCGGCCGAGGCGGCCCCGGACAACCCCTGCGTGATGGGCTACACCCTCACCAACCGGCTGCACGAGCGGCTCCAGGGCGCCGCCGCGTACGGCGACAGCCGCGCCGCCGGCAGTTCGGTGCAGCGTCCGGCACTGGCCGTCGACGTGACAGTCGACCTGATCCGCTACCCGACCGACACGGCGAGTCTGTGGCCGCTGACCCCGACCGTCCGGATCAGCAACAACACCGGGGTGACCATCGGTGGCGGCAGGGACAACGTCATCTCCTTCGACCTGCCGACCTCGACGCCCCCGCTGATCAAGGACGGCAACTGGCAGACCGGCGCCCAGGGCGGCCGGTGGAAGGTGCAGGCCGGGCACACCGGCCCGAATGTCGGCACCGGGCTCTCCGGCGCCTTCCACCGGGTCAGCCTCACCCTGGACTACTGCCAGATCATCCCGGCCGGGCAGAGCCTGGACGTGCCGATCATCTACTACATCCCGGCGACCGGGCCGGTGAACACCACACTCAAGCTGGGCGGCACCACCTTCGCCTCGGTGCCGGAGCAGAACCGGGGTGCCGCGAAGGTCATCCCGGCGACCGGCGGATGCTCGGCGCCGGCCTGGGACGCCAGCAAGGTCTACAACCCGGCGACCCAGTCGGTGGAGAGCATCACCGTGAAGTACGCCGGCAAGGTCTGGCAGGCCAAGTGGTGGACCCAGGGCAACGTGCCCGGCACCGGGGCCAACTCGGACCTGGAACCCTGGCGGCTCATCGGCCCGGCCAGCTGACGCGAGGACGGTGGCATCCGGGTCCGACCCGGATGCCACCGCCCGGGCAGCGCCGGTCACCGCTCGACGACGTCCTCCGGAGAGCGACGCAGCACCGCGCCCGCGATCTCCACCCGGCTGCGCATGCCGAGTTTCGCCAGGATCCGCGAGATGTGCGTCTGGGCCGTCCGGCGGGTGAGGAACAGGCTCTGCGCGATGTCCGGCGTCGACCGACCCGCCGCGACAAGCATGGCGACCCTGCGCTCGGTGGGGGTCAGCGCGTCCCAGCCGTGTCCGGCCCGTCTGCTCCGGGCACCGCGCACCCCACGCCGAACCCCACGACTGCGCAGCCTGGCCTCGGCCCGACGGATGTCCCAGGTCGCGCCGAACCCGCCGTACAGGTCGACCGCCTCGTTCAGGGCGGTCCGCGCCTGCGCCGTGTCGCCCCGCTCGGCCAGGACGACGGCGAGATCCTCCAGCGTCCCGGCGAGTTCCACCGGCACCCCGCTGGCCCGGTAGTGAGCCACGGCCGAACGAAGCGCCCCAGGGTCGCCGCCGTGCAGGCCGCGACACCTGTCGGCGGACGCGGCAGCTCGGGCCGGCACCTGCTCTGCCGCCGCCTCCGCCAGGCAGGCGCGTACCCCGGCCTCCGCCGCCGACCGGTCGTCGACCGCCAGAGCGAGTCGGACGAACCGGGGCAGCCACTGGTGGGTCAGGGTCATCTCCCCTGGCCGCCGGTCGAGAAGAGCGCCCAAATGATCCAACGCCATCCGCAGATCGCCGTCCTGCTCGGCGGCGAGGGACCGCGCCACGAGCAGGAAGTCGAGGTTTTCCCGATCGGCGACGGTCACGACCGGGCGGTCGAATCCCGCGCGAAGATGGGCGGCGGCCCTGACCCGCTCGCCCCGATGGCCGGCGATGAGCGCTGACACACCGTGCCAGAGCCGCCCCGGGCCGCCTTCGCGCAGCCCACGGTATGTCGACGCCGAGGTGTCCTGCGCGACCGCGTCGAGTTCGGCCAGGGCGTCGTCCCACCGCCCCAGCCAGAACAGCAACACGGCGGCGGTCACCCCGGCGGTCGTGTCGTCCATGCGGTTGGCCGCGCCCAGAAAGTCCCGGGCTTCACGCAGCGCCGCCTCCGCGTCCGTCCACCGGCTCAGGTTCTGGAGCGAGAAGATCCGTCCGTGCAGGGCGAACGCCCTCAGGTCGACGTGGTCGGCGACGAAGCCCAGCGCCTCGATCGCCCCCTCCGCGCTGTGCAGGGCGAGCCGGTGCTGCCGGCGCACGGAGTGGCTGGCCCAGAGACCCGTCAGCGCGTACGCCGTCGCGAAAGCGTCTCCGGCCACGGCTGCCATGCGCAGCGCGTCCCGAGCGGTGGCATCCGCCGCCGCCAGGTCCCCGGAGCCCGCCCGCTGGAACATCGCCAGCGAGGCGAGCAGCCGGGCCCGCCAGGCGTCAGGTAGGTCAGCTCGGGCGAGGGCCCGGTGCAGGTGGGCCACCGCCGCGGTGTTGTGCCCGCCACTGAACAGCGCGCGGGCGAGCATCCAGTGGAGCTGCCCACGGTCGTCCGGGTCGACGACCAACCCCAGGGTCTGCCGCACCCGATGGGCGGCTTCCTCGTGCTCGCCGCCAGCGATGAGGACCCGCGCGAGGTTCATGCAGAGCCCTACCCGTACGTCCTCGTCACCCGGGTCGTGGTCCACTTCGCGACGGAGCAGCTCGGCCGCGAGGTGCGGCGCCCATCCGGCCAGCACCGGTCCGGCCTCGGCCAGCCACCGCCGCACCCAGCGGTCCCCGACAACGCCGGAGGCGAGGAGATGCTGAGCCACACGCTGCGGTTCGACGCTGGTGGACTCCAAGGCCCGTGCCACCTCCAGGTGCAGTGCGGCGCGCAACGCGGCCGGCACCCCGTCGTACAGGGCCTGCCGGAGCAACGGATGCCGGAACCGCATCCGAGGGCCGGCCTCGACCAGGATGCCTGCCGTCACCGCCTCCTGGAGGTCGGCGGAGAAGTCGATCGCCGGACGGCCGAGCAGCGCGGCGAGTTCGGTGACCGCGAATTCGCCGCCGAGCAGCGCGGCCGTCCGCATCAGCTCGACGGTGCCGGCCGGGACGGCACTCAGCCTGCCTTCGAGGGCCGCGGCCAGCGACCTCGGGACCACGCCGACAGCTGAGTCACGCACCTCGGCCTGCGCGCCGATGTCCAGCAGGTCTTCGCGAACCAGTGACTCGACCAGTTCCCGCAGGAAGAGTGGATTGCCGACCGCCTGAGCGGCGAGCCGGGCGAGTCCGCCCCCCGGTGGCACGCCCACGAGTGTGGTGAGCAGATCGCGGACCGACTCCGGGGCGAGGGGGCCGAGCGGGACGCGGACCACGTCCCGCCGGACAGCGACGTCGCGCAACCGCCGCACGGTCGACCGGTGAACGCCGGGACGGTAGGAGAGGACCAGCAGCAACGGCAGGTACGCGGCGACCGAGGCCAGCCGGCGGCACACATCGATGGACGCGTCATCGGCCCACTGCACGTCGTCGACGAGGAGCATCATCGGGCCGGCGGTGCACAGTTCGTCGACCAGAGCGACGACCATCTCCACGGCCGCCGCGGCGTGACCGGCGTCGGCCAGATCGAGGACGGATCGCCTGTCGCTCAGGAACGCCGCGATCCGCGCCCGGTGGGGATCCGTCGAGCGCGGCCTGATCTCCAGGCAGTCGAGTAGAACGCCCAGGAGTGGCGGATGAGCCAGTTGGTCGGCGACACCCTCTGACACCTGGCAGCCCAGCTCTCTGCCAACGTGGGCAGCGGCCGCCACGAGGGACGACTTGCCGATCCCCGGCTCGCCCTCGATCCAGACCACGCCGCCGGCGCCGAGACGCAGCCGTTGCACGGCGTCCCACAGCTCCGCGAGTTCGGCCACACGCCCGATCAGAAATCCTGGAGATTGACGGAGGTCAGCATCGTGCCTCAGATCCATCGGCTGCCCCGCGCCGTCAGCCCGGTCATCGACGGCCAGCGACGTCGGCGGCGAACGCGGCAACCCAGGTCAGTGCGGAGTTCCAGTTGATGGTGATCTCGTTGACCGACCAGGCTTCGAGATTGTCGACGTAGCAGAGCTGTGGGGCGCACCCATGTAACCAACTCGCCGAGAGCGGGTCCTGGAGGCTGGAGTTGGGCCCACCGGCGACCGATCCCGCCGGCGGGTTCGGCAACCGGGCGTCGAACGATTTCGCGTACCACCGGCTGTGCTGGTTCTTCGCGTCGTTGCTGCCGTAGCCGGTGATGTAGGACTGCCCGAGGGCGTTTCGGCCCAACAGGTAGTCGAGCCCCTCGAAGACGGCGTCGGCGTACCTGTCGTTGCCGGTGAGGTCGTAGGCGGTGGCCAGGACGACCTGGTTGTTCAGCATCGACGCGTTCGAGCCCCAGTCGTAGCGTCCCGTGGTGGGGGAGTACGTCTGCCCGAAGCGCTCGGCCTTCTGGAACGAGATCAGCCGGTCCGCAGCGGCGACCACCCATCCCTCGATCTGTTCACGGTCGCTCAGCTCGGTGCCGAGCCGCGCCAGATCGAGTTGGGCCAGCGCGGCCACCGAACCCCAGTAGAAACCGTTCTGGCTGAAGGCCGCACCGGCGGTGTGGAACCGGCTGACCCGGACGGCGGTGAGGTAGGTGGCGTCCTTGGTGGTCAGGTACAGCTCGGCCGCGGCCCAGTAGAACTCGTCGGAGACGTCCCCGTCGTTGTAGGGGCCCCCACCGCTGCGGTCCTCGTACGGTGCGAAGAGCGCCGGGTTGGCCCGGGCCGCGGCGTACGCGCGTTCGGCCGCCGCGCGCAGCCGGGCGGCGAAGCCGGCGTCGTGCGCCTGGTAGATCCTTGCCGCCTGGGCCGCGACGGCGGCCAGGTTCAGGGTGGCCGCGGTCGACGGCCGGTGCAGTTCCCGGGGTTTCTTGTCCTGGTGCGGGAGCATCGGCGGCCCGGTCCAGGTCTCGTCGTGCACCTTGTGGTGGACCATGCCGGCCAGCGGCAGACCGTCGGGCACCTGCATCTTCAGCATGAAGTCGAGGTTCCAGCGGGCCTCGTCGAGGATGTCCGGAACGCCGTTGCCGCGTTCCGGCACGGCCAGGGTGCCGTCGCCGAGCGCCGCCGGCCGGTTGCGTTCCCACGTCGACAGGAGCTGGTACGTGGCGATGCCGCCGTTGACGACGTACTTGCCGTGGTCGCCGGCGTCGTACCAGCCGCCGGTGACGTCCAGACGGTAGGAGCAGGTCCAGTTGTTCAGGAACGACTTCGGCCGCTGGCAGGGCACCTGGGTGTCGCCACCGTTCGGTGACTCCGCGACGTGCCCGGCCGGGCGGGCGTACACCGCCCCGGCGATGCCCCCGTCGATCGCGATGCCACTGCGGTTGGTGTAGAAGAAGCGGGTCGCGTCGGCGCGCAGCCGGTCGTACAGGTCCGCGCGGACGTCGAACGGGTGGCTGGGGCGGTCGACCCAGCCGTCGTACACCAACTCGAACCGGCCGGTGGTCGTGACGTGGCTGAAGTCGATCACATGGGTGTTGGCGCTTGCCGACGCGTCGAAGCCGGTCGGGGTGGTCCGACCCGTCGCCACCGTCGCGCCGCCGCCGGCCCGGCGCAGCGTCCACGGCACCGCGTGGGACGCGCCGTACAGCAACGTCGCCCGTTTGGGCCCGTTGGGCAGGTAGCCGTGCTGGTTCACCTTGAGGTCCGGCCCGGCGTCGGCCCGGTACGCGTACTCGGCGCCGGTGAGCGTCACGTCGTCCATGCAGAACTCGTACGGCGCCGTGGACTTACCGAGCCGGAACTGGAGCTGGGCCAACCGGTACGGCTCCGGGTAGGTCGTGGTGATGCTGTACTCGTACTCCTTCCAGGCGGTGCCGGTGGTGAAGCCCTTGTTCAGGTACGTGACATTGGTGGGGTTGTCGAAGGGCGCGAGGTAGACCAGCGGGTTCGCCGCCGTGTTCGTCCGGGCTCGGAACCGCAGCGTGTACGTGGCGCCGCCGGGCAGGTAGATGCTGTTGTGCCCGACCAGGACGTCCCACGGGTTGGTGGACGCGGGCGCGGTCACGCAGAAGGTCCCGCCGTCCAGTTTCGGCGTCATTCCGGCGTTCACCCACCACGGTTTGTCCGTGCCGGTGAACGTGCTGTTCTGCAACAGCCGGCCGTCGAGCTGCGGCCGGGGTGGCCCACCCCCGTACGCCGGCAGTGTTCCCGCCGGCAGGTCCTGCCCGCCGCCCTGGCCGGGCTGTCCCGGGCCGGGATCCGCGCTGCCGTACCGGGGCAGCAGCCAACCGTCGAGACCACCCGAGACGGCGCTGACCAGGACGAAGTCGCCGATCAGGTCGGCGTCGAGGTCGGCGAACAGGCCGGTGGTGCCGGCGAACGGGCCATCGTCACGGATCGGGCCCAGTGACCGCCAGCCGGTCGTCGCGCTCCACGGAGCCCCGGTGTTCTCCCAGGCCAGCACTTTGCCGCTGGGGTAGTCGACGCGCAGCACGTCGGCCCGACGGTCACCTGTGACATCCGAGAACGACGTCTGGTAATAGCCGTCGGCGGGGGTCGCGAAGCCGCTGACCGAGTGCCAGTCGCCCGGCACCGGCATCCGGCCCGGGGACCGGTTCTCCCAGAGGCTGGCGTGGCTCAGCCGATCCGAGTTGATCAGGTCGTCGTCTCCGTCGCCGTCGATGTCGACGAAGCGCGGGTTCTCGTAGAGCAGGTTGTTGGCCACGGTGGTGGGTGATCCCCATCGTTTCTGCGCGCCGTCGGACTCGTTGCGGGACATCCAGATGACCCGGGTCCCGGTGGGCGACTCGTCAGCGGTCAGCAACCGGAGGTAGTCGTCCCGGTCGTCGCCGTCGAGGTCGCCGAAGTGCACCGTCCCGGGCAGACCCCGGTCCGGCGGGCTGATGTCACCGAGGGCGGTCCAGGTGGATCGGACGCCGTCGTTGCGCCACGCCGGTAGCCGACCGTCGGGCTGGACGATGACGTGATCGGCGTCGCCGTCGCCGTCGAGGTCGGGGAAGTGGGTCTCCGAGCCGGCCGGGGTGGCGTCCCGGAACTCACCGATCGGGTCCCAGCGCGGGCCGATACCGTTGCGGGGCTCCGGCCGCCACTGGTAGAAGTCCTGCCCGACCACCAGCCGCGCCCTGAGAGCGTTGGCGGAGGGTTGCAGGGAGCCGCCGAGCCCGGGCGTGAAGATCTGCCCGTCCTTGAACTGCCACCGGGACACCTCGGCCTGCTCCGAGCAGAGGGTACTGCCGGTGCTCCGGGAGTTCGCGTCCCAGGACAGGCACCGCTCGGTCGCCGGGTCGGCCTGCGGCCAGGCGAGCTGGTACTGGCCTCCCGCCGTGCTGAAGCGCACCTGGAGGGCCTCGTCGAGGCTGCCACGCGGCGTCCTGACGTGTGGTCCGATGTCATCGCCGTCGTTCGTCTTCAACGCGATCACCGCGTGCTCCAGGTGGCGGGCGAAGAAGCGGTACGTGTCGCCGGGGACCGGGGCGTAGCAGTCCCGCTCGGCGGTCGTCCGGGGCGCGAGACCACCGCCGGAACCACAGCCGGCGTTCACGACGTAACGGACATACCTGTGGTCGGAGTTCCCGCCGCGCACCTCAGCGTTGATGGTGTTGTTGTTTCCGATGCTGGCGTAGGCGAAGTCCAGCTCCTCGCCGCCCTCGTGGGTGGGCTGGCCCGCCGCGACGATGCGGCTCTGCAACGCGGCCGGCATCCGTGCGGGATCCTGGTTGAAGTCGGCCAGCACCATCCATTCGCCAGTGGGGCGACCGGCCATGAACTGCCGAGCCGTCTCGATGATGTCGGGGGCGTCGTTGGCACTGTTCCGACCGTTGGACAGCGCGTGGGCGGTGAAGTACCAGTCAGAGCCGATCTGGACGCCCATCATCGGCCGCGAGTTGAACCGCCCGCCCACCGGCAGGATCACGGCGTCGGTCACCGTCTCCCGGGTGACGATGGCCAGGCCGTTGCGTTGCTGACCGGTGTCGGCCCAGTAGATCTGCAACAGGTCCGGGCGGTCGCCCGTGCCGATGTTGTACAGATGCTCGGTGACGCCGGCCTCGGTGAACTGACGATCGGTCCACACCGCCCGGGGGGGAGGTTGGCTGCCCGCCTCCTGGAGCGCGGCGACCTGCACCCCTTCCTGGTGGAACATCTGCTGCACAGCGGCCACCCACCGCGACTCCGGAGGCTCTTCGCCCCCCTGGTGCTGGCCCTGCAGGTTCCAGGACGCGGTGACCCGGTCCTGCGGCACCGCTACCGCCGGTGTCGGGGGTTCCAGGGCGTACAGAAACGTCGACACCGTCGTCAATGCGATGATCGCGGCCAGCCGCCTGCGCACCACGCCCACGTCAGATCCTCCAGACCGACCTCGTCGCCCGCCACCGGGATCACGGAGACGATGCGGCAGCGGAGCCCCGCACCGCATCGGTGGAAATTGCCTATTCGGGCCGGGGTGGGCTGGCCGGCGTCCGATCCGCCGTTACCTATCGGGATTCACCTGCGGTGACGGACGAGTTCGGACGCCGCCTGTTGCCTGGGCGGCCTCGACGTCCCCTGGCCCAGACCGGGTCCGGCGTCGTCAACCCAGTCGATCCAGCTTTTCGCGAGCGGCAGTGTCGGGCCGAGGCGTGAGGACCACGAGGCGCAGGTCGGTGTTCTGGGTGGTCAAAACGTTGGCGTCCAGCGGGATGGCCCCCACGTCCGGATGTACGGCGGTCTTGTGCGCGCTCTCGTGATTGGCCACCGCGCGGAGGGCCCAGAGGCGGCAGAACCTGTCGTTCCCGGCCATCCGCGAGATCAGTGCCGCCACGTCGGGATCATTCGGATAGCGGGCGCTGGTGGCGCGCAGGTCGGCCACCAACGACTGCTCGAAGTAGGCGCGCTCGGTGTCGGTCTGGCGGACTCGGGGATTTCGGGATTCGAACTGGACGATCAAGGCGTTACGGTCGTCGGCGATGGCGCCCGCCGGGTCGCCGAAGACGGCCGCGAACAGTCGGTTCCAGTGCAGCAGCCGCCACACGGCGTCGTAGACGGCCGCCGGGGTGTCGCCGAGGTGGTCGATGACGCGGTGCAGGCTGCTGGGGATCAGGTGGGGTATCCGGTCCGGGGCCGCGGCGAAGCCGGCAAGGCGCATCAGGTGCGCCTCCTCGTCGTCGGACAGTCGTAACGCGCGGGCCAGGGAGCTGCACACCTGCGCCGACGGTGTGGCCGCCCGGCCCTGTTCGAGGCGTGCCACGTATTCGGGGGAGATGCCGGCCAGTGCTGCCAGCTCGCCGCGCCGTAGCCCGGCGACGCGGCGAGGTGATGCGTCCGTTAAACCGGCCGCGGCCGGATCCATGCGATCCCGCCAGGCCCGCAGCGCGGCGCCGAGGTCATTCATGAACCCATGATCCGCCATCGCTGGGTAGTACCAGCGGTACGCGGAAGATCTGTGTCTTCCACAGTGGTGGGTCGCCCCTCAGGATGGGGATCATGAGCAAAGTGACCAGGATGCACCACATCGGAGTGCCGGTCAGCGATTTGGCACGGTCGGTGAGGTGGTACGAGGACGTCCTCGGCATCACGCCGAACGGAGTGACGATCTCGGCGACGAACCCGGCGATCGGTGCGGTTGTCGAGGTGGAGAACGCGTCGATGCGGGCATCGTTCGCGCTGGCCGGCGACAACGTCCTTCTGGAACTCATCCAGTACGACAGCCCGCAGCCGAGGCCCTTCGCCGGGCGCAACTCTGACGTTGGGGTGATGCACCTCTGTTTCGAGGTCGACGACCTCGACACGGCGCACCGCGACCTGGTGCGGCGGGGCGTGCACGTCAACGCCGATCCGGTCGTGCTCCAGGACGGCGATGGCGTCGAAGCGGGGGCGCTGGCCGGCACGAAGATCCTCTACCTGCGTGACCCCGACGGCATTCAGCTGGAACTGTTCGAGTTGCCCTCGTAGGGGCGTCGACTCCGGACCCGGCGGCCGTCCCGGTCGGTGCGCTGCTGTGGTTACCATCGGTGGGGCCGATCAACCGGAGGGCACCATTCGTCCGGCGACACGCAGAAGCTGATGACAGATACCAGGTCGGGATTGTTCGTCGCTCGCGAGACGGAGTTGGGCGAGTTTGCCTCGGTGACGGCAGCCGCGGCGCGGGGCCGTGGCGGGGCGATGCTCGTCCTCGGTGACGCGGGGATCGGCAAGTCGACGCTCATCAATGCGACCGCTTCGCGGCTCGACGGATGGCAGGTGCTGCGGGCCGGTGGTGTCGAGTTCGAGAGCGAGCTGCCCTACTCGGCCCTGCACCAGTTGTGCGCGCCCGTGCTCGACCACCGCGCTGGGCTCCCCGTACCGCAGCGGAGCGCGCTCGACGCGGTGTTCGGGCTGCAGGCCGGGGTCACGCCGACCCCCATGCTCGTCGGGCTGGCCGTCCTGGGCCTGCTGAGTGCCGCAGGTCGGCGCAGGCCGGTGTTCTGCGCGGTCGACGACGTGCAGTGGATCGACGCCGGCTCGCGGCAGGTACTGGCCTTCGTCGCGGCACGGGTGGCGGTGGAGCGGGTCGCCATGGTGTTCGCTGCCCGCGACGCCGCCTCGGTGTCGGAGCTCGGTCGCCTACCCGCCCTCACACTCACCGGGCTCTCCGATTCGGAGGCCCTCACCCTGCTGCGGTATCGGGCACCCTTCGGCCACGAGGCACCGATCGTGCAACGGATCCTCGCCGAAGCGGCCGGCAACCCTCTCGCCCTGGTGGAGTTCGCCCGCGACGCCGGACCGTTCGGGCTACCCGGGGACGCCGGGCACCGCGCCGTGGAGCACCGGTTCGTGAGTCGGTTCCTGCGGCTGCCGGCACCCACGCGCTCGGTTCTGGCGCTCGCCGCGGCGGAGCCGACGGGTGACCTCGTTCTGCTGCGGCGTGCGATGGCGATCCAGGGGCTGGACGCCGTGGACCTGACCGCGGCCGAGGACAGCGGCCTGTTGGTGACCGGGGCCCGGGTGCACTTCCGGCATCCGTTGGCGCGTTCCGCGGTGTACCTGTCGACCGGCGTCGGGGCGCGACGGCAGGCACACGCGGCGCTCGCCGCCGGTACCGACGTCGACGTCGATCCCGACCGTCGCGCCTGGCACCAGGCGAACGCGATCACCGGACCGGATGAGGAGACCGCGGCCGAGCTGGAGCGTTCGGCCGGGCGGGCACAACGCCGCGGCGGGTTCGCGGCAGTGGCCGCGTTCCTCGAGCGCGCGGCCCGACTGACACCCGACCGGTCGCGGCAGGCCCGCCGGTTGTTGGCCGCGGCCCGGGCGCGGTTGGGTTCGGGCGCACCTTCTGCCGCCCGGGAGTTGGTGGACGAGGCCGAGCGTCTCCACCCGGACCCCGTCGACCGCCGCGCCGCACGACTGCTACGCGCGACGATCGACTATCACGTGGCACGCACCATCCCGGCGACGATCGCGCTCATCGAGGCGGCCGACGGCGTGGGGCCCGACGAGGTCCGCGAGACCTACCTGGAGGCGTTCGCATCGCTCATGTTCAGCGTCGACGAGCCGGGGAGGTTGCGGCGGCTCGCCCTGCACATCGGGGAACGGGTGCCCCAGCGTCAGCCACCACGCCCGGTCGACCTGCTGCTGCAGGCGTTGGTCGAGCAGAACCTCCGCCCGGTGGACGAGGCGATGCCCCTGATGCGCCGCACGGTCGACGCCTTCCGGGACCACGCCCGCACGCCCGACGCGGATCCGTGGTGGATGGAACGCGCCTGCGTGCTGAGCGTCGACCTCGGTGACAGCGACGCCATGGAGGAGATCGCCGACCGTCAGGTCGAACTCGCCCGGGTGCAGGGCGCCTACGCGATCCTTCCCCATGCGTTGCGCTTCCAGGCGACAGCCCGGACGATCGTGGGCCGCTTCGCCGACGCGCAGGTCTGCATCATCGAGGCGCGTGCGGTCGACGAGGCCGCCGGGACGTCCAACCTCGTCGGGTCCGACCTGATGCTTGCCGCCTGGAGCGGGGACGTCGACCGGTTCCGCGAGATCCGGGAGAAGCTGCGCGGCTGGGTGGGGGTGAATTTCACCGCGCTGCACTACGCCGAAGGCGTGCTGTGCAACGGCAGCGGCGACCATGGGGCCGCGCTCGACGCGTTGCTGCTCGTGCGGGACCAGCACCGGCGCGGCGCGTACGCCGCCTCCGTCTTCCACCACGAGATGGTCGAAGCCGCCGCGTACGTCGGACGTCCCGAAGAAGCCAAGGAATCGGCTAAATGGATCGGGGATGTCGCACGGGTCAACCCGAACGCGTGGACGACCGGTGCGCATCTGCTGGCGAGTGCGCTGCTCGACCCGGGGCTCGGCGCGCAGGACCACTACCGTGCCGCCATCAGCCGGTTCGCCGGGAGCAGGATGCGAGTCCACTACGCGCGTGCCCGACTGCTCTACGGGCAGTGGCTGCGACGGGTCGGCCGTCGCGCCGAGGCGCGGGTGGAGCTGCGCGCCGCGCACGAACTGCTCTCCACCATCGGCGCGCGCGGGTTCGCCGGCCGCGCCGCCCGCGAACTGGATGCCATCGGCGAGCCGACCCTGGCCGACGACGTCGATCCGCTCGCGGGGCTGACCGCACGGGAACTACTCGTCGCCCGCAAGGTCGCCTCCGGCGCAGGCACCAAGGAGGTCGCCGCGTTGCTGTTCGTCAGCCCGCGAACGATCGACGCCCACCTGCGCAACCTCTACCGCAAGCTGGGCATCACCTCACGCCGGCAGCTACGAGAACTCCTCCGCTGACGGGCCGGGCCGGGCCGGCCGATGAAGGGGCCCCGCCGGTACGAGACCGACGGGGCCGCTGGGTCACGTCAGCGCTGGGCGCTGGGCCCGGTCACACTCCCGTTCGGCACGCGTCTTCAGCTCCGTCAGCCATGTTTCCAGGCCCGCCCCGAGAGCCACGGTGGAGAAATCGACGTCCTGCTCGACCTGGTCACCGCGCCACGTCTCCTCGGTACGCACGAGAACCCGGCCGTCAACCTCGGTGAACGTCCAGACGTGAACCCCCTCGTCGATGCGCAGCCCTGCACCGACCGCCGGGCCGTCCCACCGAAGGCACCTCTGGTGCTGTAGCTGCCGGACGGTGGAGGTGACGACGAGGGTCGTGGCGGGATTCAGCGCGGTCTCGATGACCGGTGTCGTCCATCGGAATGACGAACCCGGACGCAGTGGGCCACGATCGAGCCGCTTGCTGGACAAAACGGGCTTTTGCCACGACGGCCAGCGTTCCACGTCGGTCTGCAACTTCCAGACGGTCCGTAGCGGAGCGTCGATCGTCGTCTCCGTCCGATAGCGAATCTTCGCCGTGGTGTCGACAGTCCGTCCCGCGCATCGCACCGTCGCCTGGTCGGCACCGACATCGCGCCTGACCTCCGCCCGAGCCGGCGCACCTGCGGTGCCCACGAGGCCGGCCACGACCACTGCCGTCGCGACGGCAAATGCTCGATTCTTCACGAGGGGGTCACCGCCTCGGCGGTGGCCTTGAGTCGTTCCAGCCACCTGGCGAGGGTGGTGTCGAGGCCCTCCTGGAACGGCGCGGGGTCGGCATCGACAGGCGGGCCGGCGAAGGACTCCTCGGTCGACACCTCCACACCGTCGCCGGCCGGAGTGAGAGCCCAGACGTGGACGCCGAGGACGCCGTCCGGTCCGTCACCGTATCCCCGCCACACGAGGCGTTCCTGCGGCCGTACCTGAACGATCGTCGACTCAATCTCCATGCCGGCGGCCGACCAGCGGAACACGGAGCCCGGGGCGAGCGGACCGGGTGTTTCCACGCGTGCGTACGGGATCTCTGGCAGCCAGGTCCTCCATGCGTCGATGTCGGTGAGGATCCGCCACACGGCGTCCGCCGACGCGGTCACCGTGACGCTGTGGCGGCTGACCACCGGTGCCGACACGTCAATGCCGGCCTCGTCGGTGTCAGTAGTGTTCTCCATCGTGAAGCCTCTCTGCGGTCACTGACCATCGGATCGCCGGGCATGAGAGCGAGCCGCTAGATCCACACCCGGCAGAAGCGATCGTGCCAAGACGCAAACTGCTGCACATCGGCAAGAACTACCTAGTTCGCGGTACGTGTGCCGGCCACGGTGAAGATCCTTACCTCCGTGCCTGCTACCGGCCTCAGCCCGGGAGCAGGGCCGGTCCGGGCCGGTGCGGGTCACCGGTTGCCGTCCGGTCCCAGCGCGCCGCGCCGCACCCGCGGCACAGCACGTAGGCCGGCGGCGGCATAGTCGTGACTGGGAACGCCTCGTACTGATCGCGCGACCACACCGTCATAGGGTGACTTGCCGGCGGGCGGCCATTCTGCTGACCGTGACGTTGATTGCGAAAATTCCGACCACGGCTTCGAGGAGCAAATTTCGCGGGTTCCAGTCCCAACCGTAGAGCGTCCAATTTGTCGGCTGATAGGCCAGCATAGGCAGCATCAGCGCCAGAAGGACCACGCTGGCCGCTATCGATACCCGCACATCAAGCGCCGCACCCACGAGGGCCGCCACCAGCCCGGCGGCCATGATGACCGGTAGGGTCAAACCGTCTGCCCAGCCATTGAGCGGATTGGGCGTGACGAACGCTATTGTCATCGTGGCGGCAAGAAGCCAGGCCCATGGTCGCGTGGCCCGTGGTGGGCGCGCTCGAAGCAGTGGCGCCATTGTTACCACGACTAACAAGCATAGCCACGTAGAAACTTGCATGATCAGGTAGAGGCCTGTCCGGAGCCCCAAAGCAGTGTCGAACCTTGCCAATGGCTCCACCGCGTACCTCAGGTCATTCGCCGCGGAATGCCAGATCTCCCAGCCGAAGGCGACAACGGTTATGGGGAGTGCGAGGCGGTAGCGAGCCCACACCGCGGCGACCAGCGCGAGAAGCAGCAATGCGGGCGTGACCGAGCTTCGCTCATAGAGAAAGCTGGCAGAATTACCCGGCAACAGCAGCCATAAGCGCCACGTGAGCGGCAGGGCTGTCAGGGCAACGCCGCACACGAGCAGGGACAGTGCGGTCGATCGCAGGGCGGAGTATCGCAAGGTGTCCCGGGAGCGGAGCTGGTCTACGCCGGAGCGGACCCGCAGACCTCCCACCAGGAGTGCGAGGGACTCCCGAAGCCTCGGGTGCCTTCGGTCCGTCTCGCCCGCGACCAGCAGCGTTTCCAGCATCTCGTCGGCGCGGTACTGCCGGTAGGCCCGAGGGTACGCGCGCAGCAGCCACCGGTAGCGGCGCTCCAGGCCGGTCATGCCGGCGCCGTCCGAACCGTCGCGGCCGTCGACCGTACGGAGCGGTCTCGAACGACCCGGGCCGCAGCGATCAGCCGCGCCGCCTCCTCGTGCAGTGCGGACAACCCACGCTCGGTCAGCTCGTACGTGCGACGGGCGCGACCGTTGACCACCGTCTCCTCGGCCACCCGCACTATCTCCTCAGCGTTGAGCCGGTCCAGCGCGGCGTACAGCGTGCCGGTCGTCAACCGCACTCGCCCGTCGGACAACTCCTGCGCGCGCTTGACGATGGCGTAGCCGTGCAACGGCTCGTCCTGCAACGCGGCGAGGATGAAATACGTGGGTTCGCGCATCGGCGCGGGGGGTTTAGTCACATCATCAACATAAGCAGATGGTCGACCTATCCGTCAAGCGCGAGGCTTCCGCTTCGCGGGCGCCCGACCAGCGGGCTACTTGTCTCATTGACCTGCGACCGTGGCCTGGCCAGGCTTCGGTCGAGGCGTCCGGGCTGTCGCTCTCTTTGCGGCCGCCCACGCTGGCGCAGACGGCACGGCCTCGCTGTCACGCACGGCCTGTGGCTTCCGCTCGCTGTCCCCCGCCCGGGCAGTCCTCAGGCGGAGCGTAGGCACGGATGGTGCCGTTGTGCCGCGGGACCTTCCCGTCGGTGGTGAGGGCCACGAGACGTTTACAGACAGGGCATTGGCCTCGCTGTGGCCCCGAGCGTTGAGTCACCGTGCCTCCTCCGGATTGGCCGTGGCAGGTCTTCGGCTCAACCGCCGAGCCATGACCGCCATCGTGCCGTATCGAGGCCAGGCAACCTCGAAGGCTTCGCTACGGAGGGTGACTCCGGTGACGCTGCTCGCGCGCCCGCTCGGCGGCAGATCCGGAGACGAACGTGACCGGTAGACGGTTTGTTGCTACCGACGCGTCCACTCGGCCTGTCGAATTGCGAAGCCACGTCGGCTCACGCCTTGACCGCCGCGGTGTACGCACGGCTCGTTGCTGCCGTAATCGGCCCGATACGTCTGCTCCTGGCGGACATCCGACGGGCGTGGGGGTGTCCCCGCACCGCGCCACTGCCAGTGTCGACAGTGGAGGGTAGGGGATCGCGCGATCGTCATTGGAACAGAGCACGATTGAAGAAGCACGCCCGGCGGACGGAATGAGATCGTGGCGGCGCGACGCGGCGGCGGCGCCATCCGAGGTGCCGGCAGTCGTCTTCGGCACGAGCGCTGCCCGACCGCTCCACGACTCACGGCTGAGAGGCATGACGACCATGGCGCACATTGATCTGGGGATCGACGAGAAGCAGTTTCCCGGCATATCCGGTCCGATGCGGTACCGCCCGGAGACAGCGAAGCCGCTCAACGAGCTGGCCGAGGTGCTGCTACGTGCCCCTCACTCGCTCCCGGCCGGCGAGCGCGAGCTGATCGCGGCGTACGTCTCCGGGCGCAACGAGTGCACCTTCTGCTGCGCGTCGCACTCGGCGTTCGCCGCGGCACAGCTCGATGAGGGCATGACGCTCGTCGACCAGGTGCGCGCCGACCTCGACAGCGCCCCGATCTCGGCCAAACTGCGGGCGCTGCTGCGCATCGCCGGCGCGGTACAGATCAGCGGCCGCCACGTCACCACGGAGCTGGTCGCCACCGCCCGCGCGGAGGGCGCCAGCGACCTGGAGATCCACGACACCGTCCTGATCGCCGCCGCGTTCTGCATGTTCAACCGATACGTCGACGGGCTCGGCACCTTCGCGCCCGAGGGGCAGGACGCCTACGCCGAGTCCACACGTCGCATCGTCGAGTTCGGCTACGGGTCGGCCATCCCGCAGTCGGCAGGTGAACCGGCTGCCTGAGCACAAACAAGGGTGACCACACCCCGACCCCCCTGCGATGGTCGACGGACACGCCTGGCCAGGCCCGTCACCCGTGAGGTTGGAGGGGATCGATGGACCATCCACGCCGTCTGCTCGACGCCGCGACGCAGCTCAAAGCAGACATGGTCGACCGGCTGGGCACGCTCGTCGCGTCCGAGTCGGCACCGGGCTCGCTGCTCCATCTCGAGTCCTGTGCCGACCTGCTCACCCGATGGGGTGAGGAAGCTCTCGGCCGGCCCGCCCGGCGGGTCGTGATCGACGGCCTGCCGCACCTGCTGTGGCCGGCCGCCAGCCAGCGGGTGCTGCTCCTCGGCCACTTCGACACGGTCTTCCCGGTTGGCACGATCCGGTCCCGGCCCTTCACCGTCCGCAACGACGTCGCGACCGGGCCCGGCGTGTGCGACATGAAGGGCGGCATCGTGCAGATGTTCACGGCACTGCGCCTGGTCGCGGACACCTCGACGGTCGGCGTGCTGCTCACCTGCGACGAGGAGTCCGGGTCCGTCACGTCACGGCCACTGATCGAGCGTGAGGCACGGCGCTCGGGTGCGGTTCTCGTCTGCGAGGCGGCCACTCCGGACGGGCACGTGAAGGTGGCCAGGAAGGGCGGCTCGGTGTACCGCCTCACTGTCCGGGGTCGCGCCGCCCACGCAGGCGTCGAACCACGACGCGGGGTCAACGCCACGGTCGAGGTCGCCCACCAGGTCCTCACGCTGGGTACGCTCGGCGCGGCGGACAGCGGTGGCACCTCGGTCACGCCGACCCTGCTCTCCGCGGGCACCACGACGAACACGGTGCCCGAACGCGCCAGCCTGGCCGTCGACGTCCGGGCCTGGACCAGGGACGAACTCGAACGCGTGGACCACGCCATCCGCGGGCTGGTGCCGTTCCTGCCCGAAGCCACGCTGGCCGTGCAGGGTGGGATCAACCGCTACCCGATGTCGCCCGAGCTGGCGCGGCCGCTCCTGGAGCTGGCCCAGTCGACCGCCCGCCAGCTTGGCATTCCGGACCTCGTTGGTGCGCACGCCGCCGGCGCGTCCGACGGCAACTTCACCGCCGCGCTGGGCGTGCCGACCCTCGACGGCCTGGGCGCGGTCGGAGGCGGAGCACACGCCGCCGACGAGTACGTCTGTGTCGACCGGATGCCGGAGCGCACTGCGCTTTTGGCCGGACTCGTCGACGCATTGTCCATAATGGAGCGCTTCGGACCTCAACCCATCGACCACATCCCATAGTCTGGCTCAGCGCCGGCGAACGACCGGCAGCGAGGGGTCGGCGTCGGCATGACTACGGGACAGCGCTCGGGATCGTCCATTCCCCTGCTCGGGGTCGAGGAGGAGTTCCTCGTCGTCGACGTCGACCGGGGTGAGGTCGTGCCGGCGGCGGCCACGGTCGTCGACCGCGCGCGTCCGGCCCTCGGCGCCCGGGTGGGTGGCGAGATCACCAAGCTTCAGGTCGAGACCCGTACCGACCCGTGCCGGAGCGTGGACGCACTGAGCGCGCAGCTCGTCGAAGGTCGAGCCGCCGTCCAGGCCGCAGCCTTGTCGGCGGGTCTGCGGGTGATCGCGAGCGGCTCGCCGGTGCTCGGCCGTGCCGTGCCGCCGCCCATCACCGAAGGGCCCCGCCAGGATCGCGGCACCGCCACCTTCCGTGGGCTGCACGACGAGCTGGCGATCTGCGCCGTCCACGTCCACGTGGAGGAGCCCGACCGGGACCGCGCCGTGCTGATCGGCAACCACCTGCGCCAGCACCTGCCGGTGTTTCTCGCCCTCACCGCCAACTCGCCCTACTGGTCCGAGCGCGACACCGGATACGCGAGTTGGCGCAGCGTCACATGGGGGCGGTGGCCGGTCGCCGGCGCGCCTCCGTTGCTGAGGTCCGCGCAGCAGTACGACGACCACGTGGACATGCTGCTCGAGGTGGGCGCACTGGTCGACCGGGGCACCATCTTCTGGGATCTCCGCCTGTCGACGAACCACCCGACCCTCGAGGTGCGGGTGGCCGACGTGCCCGTCACCGCCGCCGAGTCCGCGGCACTGGCCGCCCTGGTACGGGCGCTGGCGGTCGTCGCCGGTGACGCCGTCGACCGGGGCGACGAGGGACCGGAACTTGTCCCCGAGCTGATGCGGCTCGCGTACTGGCGCGCCGCCCGCGACGGGATGGGCGGGCACGGCGTCGACGTCGTCACCGGCCGGCTGCTGCCCGCCGCGGCGCTCGCCGGACGGCTGGTCGAGCTCGCCCGGCCGGCGCTGCACGAGGCGGGCGACTGCGAGCGGGTCGAGGACTGGCTGGCACACCTCGCCACGAACGGCGACGGAGCGACCCGCCAGCGGGCCGCCGCGGCACTGCGCGGCAGCCTGACCGACGTGGTCGACGAGATCGCCAACCGGACCGCCCCGAACGTGCCTTTTCGTCAAGACAGCACGAAGGCGTAACACCTGACCGCCGGCCTCGGAAATGCTGGGGGAACCGGACGCCGCGGCCGGCTGGCCCTGCCACGGCAACCGGCACACCTGATCAGTGGAGGCCACAGGTGACCGAGGCAGACCTGCAATCGAGGGTTCCGATCCAGCACGACCGTATGAGGCCGGCGGACATGGTGCGCGAGGCGGAGGCGTTCGCGGAACGGATGGCGCGGCGCCGTTCCGTGCGAGAGTTCGCCACCGACCCCGTCCCCGACGGGGTGATCGAGGCCGCGATCCGGGCCGCTTCGACCGCACCCAGTGGTGCCAATGTCCAGCCGTGGCGGTTCGTCGTCCTGACCGACCCGGCCCGCAAGCGCCGGTTGCGCGAGGCGGCGGAGGCCGAGGAGCGTGCGTTCTACGATCGCCGCGCCTCACCGGAGTGGTTGGATGCGATTGCCGGGCTCGGCACAGACTGGCGCAAGCCGTTCCTGGAGACCGCACCGGCCGTCATCGTCGTGTTCGAGATACACCAGGGGCCACACAGCCCGAAGCCGTACTACGTCAAGGAATCCGTGGGCATCGCCGTCGGTCTGCTGATCACCGCTCTGCACCACTGCGGCCTGGTCACACTGACCCACACGCCCAGCCCGATGCGATTCCTCAACGAGGTGTGTGAGCGGCCGCCGGAGGAGCGCCCGTACGTCGTCATGCCGGTCGGGTATCCCACGCCGGACGCTCACGTCCCGGACCTGACCCGCAAGCCCCTCGACGAGGTCATGATCCGCTGGTGAGGTCTGTGGTCAGGAACTCGACCAACGGCTCGACGTGTCGGTCCGGGCGTCGCCACTCGGCCAGGAGATCCTCCAGCAGGTGCTGCTCGGCGAGCAGTTCCGCTCCTCGGTACCGCCGGATCACCGGGTGGATGAAGGCGCTCTCCCGCGCCCGGTCGGGGGTCGGGTGCCGGTCGATGGCGAAGACGTCACCGTAGTCGTCGCGGCCCCACCGTAGCGCGAGCGTGTACCACTGCGTGGCGGACGCGAAACGCTCCACGGCGTAGTCCTCGGGCAGGTCCTCGTAGTGGTGGAAGTCGCCGGTGGCGTCGTCGCGCACGAGGACGTCGCAGAGGTATTCGAACTGGGTCCACAGCGCCGAGGACCAGTTCACCCGGTCGAGCATCAGCTTGGCCAGCGACGCCGCCTCCGCGGGCGTCGTCGTGTACGACAACGGCACGTCGTCGTACCGCTCCCGCAGGATCCGTGTCAGGGTGCGGAGGTTGTACCGGAATCCGTCGATGAACGGCGACGACGCGTGCTTGACGTCCCGGGCCTGGGCGATCGTGCCGGCGAAGTAGAGGTCGTCGATGTTGCTCGACTGCCAGTCGGGGCGTAGGCCGGGCATGCGGCCGTCCCGCACCATGTCGGGACGGGACGTCTCGTCGAACACTGTGGTGTCCATCCGGAAGCCTGTGCACCGCACCACCGTGTGGTAGTCGAGCACGGCGGTCTCACCCTCGGCGTGGGTGTACGTGATCGACACCTGGAAGCGCCCGTCGACGGGCCGAATCTCGTCGATCGTGCAGTCGAGCACCGAGTGCAGTGTCTTGAACTGGTAGCTGTCGAGGATCGCGCCGTACTGGCCCCGGACGTCGCCGGGGTGTTTGGTGTTCCACGCGAGCCGCAGGGGTTGCCGGCTGGCGAGGTGCACCATCGAGGCCCGGCCGAGGATGGCCGACGCGGTCTCGAAGGCCGAGTTGCCCTTCCCGATGATCAGAACCCGCTGGTCCTCGTACGCCGTGGGGTCCACGACCATGTCCTCGTACCCGATTGCGTGTTCGATGCCCTTGATGGCTGGCACGAACGGCTGGCCCCAGCCCGTCGCGACGACCAGGCAGCGCGCGCGGACCTCATCCTGGCCGGTGCGCACTGTGAAGCCGTCGCTCGTCCGCGTGATCTGCTCGACCGTCGTGCCGTACCGGACGTTGAGCTGGTGGACCCGCTGGAACTCCGCGAGGTAGCGCACCAGGTCGTCGGCTGCGGGCAGGTACTCCTCGCTGAAGTTCGGAAACAGCAGATCCGGGGAGTCGTTGAGCAGGGAGTTCCAGTCCCAGCGCAGGCGGATCTCGGGGTCGGTGCTGTCGGTGTGCACCTTGTTCAGCGAGATGAGCCGGCGATGCCGGGGGAACCGCTGGAAGAACCCGCCCGGTTCGGCACCACTCTCGAGCGTCAGGTAATCGGCGCCGTGCTGCTGGAGGTAGTAGCTCAGTTGAAGCCCGGCGGGCCCCGCCCCGACGATGACGTAGCTGTGCTTGTTGCCGACCATCCTGTGACCCTTCGACGCAGTGAGGAGTCCATCGACCATGGAATGGATAGCGGGACGTGTCAATGCTTGATGGCGTTCCAACCCGTTGACGGCTCACTTGGGAAGCGTCGCCCCGGACTGCTCGCTCGGCGTGGCCATCGTTCACGGCCCTGGTGGAGGCGCATGGCGCGCGGGTGGAGGTGCGCAACACGCCCGATGGCTGCCAGTTCGTGGTCCGCCTGGCGCTTCGCGGCGCAGCCTGCGCAACCGGGAAGGTGACCGCGGCGGTGGCCAGCACCCATTCTCAGGTGGTGTCCCGACCAGCGCGAGGAGTTGATATGGGCCTGATCCGGCGTCGGCTGCCCAACGGGCAGGATGTCACCCAGGTCGATGCCGCCGAGGCGGCGTTGCTCTACCGCGAGATCTTCGTCGAGGAGTCCTACCGTCGTCCCGGTGGCACTCGGCCGACACCCGGTGTCATCTTCGACATCGGCGCCAACATCGGCTTGGCCTCGATGTTCTTCAAGTCCCGTTACCCGGCCGCGTTCATCGTGGCGGCCGAGCCCGGCCCGGACACCTACCGGGCGCTGGAGGAGAACTTCGCGCGGCACGTGCCGGACGGGTTGGCCCGCAACGTCGCGATCACCGCGGCGGACGGGCACGCCCGGTTCGGTTACTACCCGAAGGCCCCAGCGGAGTCCGGGCTGTACACCGAGCAGGACCTCGAGACCGCCCTCGCCAGGAAACTGCTCATCGAGGGCGGTGTCCCGGTACGCGATGCGGAGCACCTGGCCACGTCCCGGCACCAGTTGTCCTATGTGGAATGCGAGACGATGACGTTCTCCCGGCTGCTGCGCGACTCCGGCGCCGAACGGGCGGACCTCGTGAAGATCGACGTCGAGAAGGCCGAGGCCGACGTGATCGCCGGCATCGCCGACGACGACTGGGCGAAGATCGGCGAGCTGGTTGTCGAGGTGCACGACATCGACGGCCGCCTCGGGAACATCGAGGCATTGCTGCGCCAGCGGGGTTTCGACGTCACCGACACCCAGGAACGCCGCCTCGCCGACACCGACCTGCACCTGACCTTCGCCGTCCGCGCGGTCTGAGAAACCCGTCGAGGAGTCAGCCATGGACAACGGATCACCCGTCAGGCTCGACCTGAGTGGCGCCGACATCCACGCCGAGTCGGCCCGCATCCGCGCACACGGGCCGGTGGCCCGGATCATGTTGCCGGGTGGGGTGCCCGCCTGGTCGGTCACCGGCTACGAGGCGGCGAAGGAGATCCTCGCCGACGACCGGTTCTCCAAGGACCCGCGCCAGCACTGGATCGCGTACGCCAACGGCGAGATCGGGCCCGACTTCCCGCTGATCGCCTGGGCCCGAATGGAGAACCTCACCAGCTCGGACGGGCCCGAACACGCCCGCCAGCGGCGGCTGATCCGTACGGCGTTCACGCCGCGTCGGGTGCAGACCATGCGGCCGGCGATCGAACGGCTGGCCGTTGACCTGCTCGACGACCTCGCCAGGCATCCGCCCACGGAGATCGTCGACCTGAAGGCGGGGTTCGGGCACCCGCTGGCGGCTCACGTGATCGGCGAATTGATCGGTCTGCCGGTCGCCGAGCGGGTGGGCATCGTCGGCGGTGGCGGCGGCTACGCCACCGCCAGCGCGAAGATCACCCCACAGGAGGCCGCCGCCGCCTTCGCCCGCTTGCGGGCACAGATGCACGACCTGATCGACCGCAAGCGCCGGGAACCCGCCGACGACCTGACCAGCGACCTGATCGCCGCCCGCGACGAGGGCGAACGGCTCGACGACGACGAGATTGTCAGCACCCTGCTTCTGCTGCTCAACACCGGCACCGAGCCCGCGATGAATCTGCTGGTCAACGCCGTCCGGGCGATGCTGAACGCCCCGGAGCAACTGCGCCGGGTCCGCTCGGGCGACGCCGGCTGGGCCGACGTCATCGAGGAGACGCTGCGGGTGGACGCGCCGGTCGCGCACCTGCCGTTCCGGTTCGCTGTCGAGGACGTCGAGATCGCCGGCGTACGCATCGGCAAGGGTGAACCGATCCTGATGCACTTTGCCGGGGCGGGCCGCGACCCGGCGGTGCACGGACCCGAGGCGGCCCGGTTCGACGCGGGCCGGGCCGACAAGCGGCACCTCTCGTTTGGCCACGGCATCCATCGGTGCCTCGGAGCCGCGCTGGCCCGGCTGGAGGTGGAGATCGGTCTGGACACCCTGTTCCGGCGCTTTCCGGGTCTGCGCCTCGCGGTGCCCGACGCCGAGTTGACCTCCCAGGGGACGTTCGCCATGAACGCGCCCGCCTGGCTGCCCGTGCTCCTGGGAATGGAGAGTCCCCGATGGCGCGAGTGACTGCCGACATCTCGGTGTCGATGGACGGTTTCGTGACCGGCCCTGATGACAGTCGCCTCCTGCCGATGGGCGTGGACGGCCACCGTCTGCACCAGTGGATCTACGACCTGGCCACCTGGCGGGCCCGCGTCGGCCTCGACGGGGGCCGGGCCAACCGGGACGCGGAGATCCTCGACGAGGGGTTCGCGTCCGTCGGTGCCCATGTGATCGGCCGGCGGATGTACGACCACGGGGAGAAGCCGTGGGGCGACGAGCCGCCGTTCGGGCTCCCGGTCTTCGTGGTCACCCACGAGCCCCGACCGGTTCTGGAGCTGGCCGGCGGCACCCGCTTCGAGTTCGTACCCGATGGTGTCGAGAGTGCCGTCAGCCGCGCGCTGGCCGCCGCGGGCGGCCGGGACGTGTCGGTGCTCGGGGGTGCCAGCGTGATCCGTCAGTGCCTGCGCGCCGGCCTGCTCGACGAGGTGGTGCTGCACGTGGTCCCGGTGCTGATGGGCGACGGGGTGCGGCTGTTCGACCGCACCCGCGACGGCCAGGTGGAGCTGCCGATCAGCCGGGTCGAGCAGCCCGACCAGGTCGTGCACCTGTGGCTGGCCCCGCAGGCGGTCAGCGCGGGCCGCTGAGCCGGGCCGCGCGCGACTCCAGGTAGCGGCGTTCGGGCAGGCTCGTGGTGCGCTGCGCCGCCCGCAGGTAGCACACCCGGGCCCCGCTCCGGTCCCCGGCCATTTCCAGCAGGTGGGCGCGTACCGCGTCGAGCCGGTGGTTGGCGATGCGGTCGTCGAGGCCGTCGAGCAGGCGCAGCCCGACCTCCGGACCCTTGGCCATGGCTGTCGCGACCGCCCGGTTGAGCGTCACCATCGGGTTCGGGTCGAGCTGTTCCAGCAGTTCGTAGAGGGCGGCGATCTGCGGCCAGTCGGTGTCGTCGACGGTCGCCGCCTCGGCGTGCAGCGCGGCGATCGCCGCCTGGATCTGGTAGGACTCCACCGGCCCGTCGCTCAGGCTGCGGGTGACCAGCGCGATGCCCTCGCGGATCGACTCCCGGTGCCAGAGCCGCCGGTCCTGCTCGGCGATCGGTACCAGCGTGCCGTCCGGGCGGGAACGGGCGTCGCGCCGGGCGTCGGTCAGCAGCATGAGCGCGAGCAGCCCGGCCACCTCACCGTCGTCGGGCAGCAGCCGGTGCACCTCGCGGGTCAGCCGGATCGCCTCCCGGGTCAGCTCGCCGCGCTGCAGATCCGGGCCGGAGGTGGCGGTGTAACCCTCGTTGAAGATCAGGTAGAGCACGTGCAGCACTACCCGCAGGCGCTCGCGTCGCTCGGCCGGCGGTGGCATCCGGAACCGGGTGCCGGTCGACCGGATCCGCTGCTTGGCCCGGCTGATCCGCTGCACCATCGTCGACTCGGGCACCATGAACGCCGCGGCGATCTGGCTGGTGGTCAGGCCGCCGACGGCACGGAGCGTCAGAGCGATCTGTGACGGCGCGGACAGCGCGGGATGGCAGCACATGAACAGCAGCATCAGCGTGTCGTCGTGCTGGTAGGGCAGGTCGTCGACGGAGGCGGAGACCGCCTCGTCGGCGCGGCCCATCACCGCGACGATCACCTCGCGATTGCGCCGGGCCTGGTCACTGCGCCACTGATCAGCCAACCGGCGGGTGGCGACGGTGCGCAGCCAACCGCGGGGATTGTCCGGCAACTTCTGGTCCGTCCAGCGTAGCGCCGCCTCCAGCAGGGCTTCCTGCACCGCGTCCTCACACGCCTCGAACTTGCCGTAGCGGCGGTAGAGCGCGCCCAGGACCTGCGGCGCGAGCTGGCGCAGCAGACTTTCGACCTCCGAGCGGGAGGCCACGTTACCCTCATCAGCCACGGTGCCGGGGTTCCTCCAGTGCCCTGGGCGGCGAACCCGCGGGCGAAGCGTGTGGACGAGAAACGTTGCTGATTACCGGCGGCAATGTCGAAAAACGAGGTACGGCTCCGACTTCACTGCGAAAGGGTACGCGGCCCTGGTGGGACCGCACCGCCATAACCAGGAGGTATCTTCCATGCAGGACGAGATCGTGGCGCCTACCGACACGGCTACCGCCGTGGCCGCGCAGCTGCGTGCGGGCGTCGTCGGCGAGGTGATCGAGCCGAGCGACCCCGGTTACGACCAGGCCCGCACGATTTTCCAGGGCGGCGTCGATCGGCGACCCGCCGTGATCGTCAAGGCGGTCAACGCCGCCGACGTGGCGCATGTCGTCTCGGTGGCCAGCGGGTCGGAGCTGCCGCTCGCGGTTCGCAGTGGCGGCCACAGCCTCTACGGCGTCTGGGACGACGCGATCGTCCTGGACCTCTCGAAGATGAACGCGTTGGAGATCGACGCCGACAGTCGTACCGCCTGGGCGGAGCCCGGTGTGCTCGCCGGCGCCTACACCGAGGCGGCCGCCGAGCACGGCCTGGTCACCGGTTTCGGCGACACCGCCTCGGTCGGCCTGGGCGGCCTGACGGTCGGCGGTGGCATCGGCTACCTGGTCCGCGCGCACGGGTTGACCATCGACAACCTGATCGGCGCCGACGTGGTGACCGCGGACGGCCGGCACCTCACTGTCGACGCCGACAACCACCCCGACCTGTTCTGGGCGATTCGTGGCGGCGGCGGCAACTTCGGTGTCGTCACGAAGTTCCGCTACCGGCTGCACTCCGTGCCGACGGTGCTCGGCGGCCTGCTGGTGCTGCCGGCGACGCCGGAGGTCGTGGCGGAATACCTGCGCATCTCGCTGGAGGCGCCCGACGAGCTGTCGAGCATCATCAACATCATGCCGGCGCCCCCGATGCCCGGTGTGCCCGACGAGGCGGTCGGTCAGCTGGTGATCCTCGCGATCATCGTCTACGCCGGTGACCCGGAGGAGGGCGAGAAGGTGCTGGCGCCGATCCGTGAGTTGGGCGTGCTGGCCGACATGGTCCAGCCGATGCCCTTCAGTGGCATCTACCAGCCGGAGGACCCGAACTACCACCCGCTGACGTTCAGCCGGACCAACTTCGTCGACGAGGTCGACGCGGCCACGGCCGGTCGGATCCTGGAGACGCTGCAGACCTCGTCGGCGACCATGCCCGTCGCCCAGCTGCGTCCGCTCGGTGGGGCGATGGCCCGGGTGCCGTCCGACGCGACCGCGTTCGCGCACCGCGACCGCAAGATCATGTTCACGGCGGCTGTCGTGTTCGAGAAGCCAGAGGAGGCCGCCGAGCACCGCGCCTGGGTCGACGAGTTCGCCAAGGTCGTGCAGCGGCCGGGTGGCGGCAGCTACGTCAACTTCCTCTACGACGATGCCGCCGAGCGCATCCACGAGGCCTACCCCGACGCCACGTACGCGCGGCTGGTGGAGCTGAAGCGCACGTACGACCCGAACAACCTGTTCAAGCTCAACGGCAACATCTCGCCCTCCTGAGCAACCTGCACCAGCGGTCGTGCATACCGCATCCTCGGAGATGACGACCGATTTCGACGGGTGCCAGAGTCGTAGGCGATTAACGGGTGGAAGATTCGCCGGCGTTCCCCGCCCCCTCGGGGAGCGCCGGCGATCCCGTGAATCAGGCAATCCGCCAACCCCTTGACGACCTACGACCCGAGGGACCCCTCCATGACGCAGAACGCGGAGAAAGCCACCATTCGGGTGGGCCGGTCGCCGACGCACGAGGCGACCGAACCATCACCATCGGTCCCACCGTCGGCCCCGTCGTCGTCGATCTGGCGTCAGCCCTACCTGTGGCTCGTCGTCCTCGCCGGCGCCGTCGTCTTCAACCTGCTGTACGCGTTCCCGCGCTACTTCAGCACGGACTCGGCGAACAGCCGCAGCATCCTCGACCCCGGCGTCCCGGTGCACTACAGCCTGGTCGTCGCGCACGTGATCACCGGGAACATCGCGATGATCACGGTGTTCCTCCAGTTCTGGGGCTGGCTGCGCCGCAACCACCCGAAGGTCCACCGGATCAGCGGCCGCGTCTACATCTTCGGCGGGGCCCTCCCGTCGGCCGCCCTGGGCGTGTTCACCCTGATCCCGCTGCGCGCCGACCACCAGGGCAGCATCGGCATCGTCACGATGGGGGTGGCCTGGCTCGCCACGACGATCACCGGTCTGGTGATGGTCCGCAAGGGACGCTACGCCGAGCACCGCCGCTGGATGGCGTACAGCTTCGCGCTGGCGTTGGGCACCACCTGGGGCCGCATCCTGGTCGGCATGTTCACCATCTGGCCCACGATGCCGTTGGCCATCAGCGTCATCGTCGAACTCGCCAACTGGCTCGGCTGGGTCCTCAACCTGGTGGTCGCACACTGGATCATCGAGCGGATGGCCAAGCGCCGGCACACGCCGGACGGCACCGAGGTCGTCACGTACCCCGCTCCCGCCTGAGGGTCCCCGCACCCACCCACGACGAAAGCCGCCCCCCGACCCCCGGGGCGGCTTTCGTCGTGTCCGGCGGGCCTGTTCGCCCGAGGGCTGGTGGTCGACGACGCCAGCAACGACGAATGGCCGGACGCGTCCGGCCATTCGTCGTTCCGTCGATGGGCGGTCAGGCGGTGAGCCGACCGAAGTGCGCCTGGGTGTAGACGCGGGGGAGAGCCGTCGTCAGGAGCACCGCGAAGCCCGCGTGGCTGTGACAGGTGGACAGGTCACGCCAGACTCGCTCCAGGCGGCCGTCGCCGGTGACCGAGCTGGTCCCGGCCGTGGGCTGGATGACCGCCTCGACGCCGCGCCAGGCCAGTTCCGCCGCCTCGCGGCAGATCATCGCGATCCGCAGGTCCTCCTCGAGGGTGAAGGCGGCCGGTTCGCGGGTGGTCAGGTCGTGCCACTGGCGGATCGCGCTCAACGTGATCGCCTCGGCGGCCGAGATCATGGCAGTGGCCTGACCGAACCACCGTTGGTAGTCCGGATCGTCGACGCGCAGGGTGATCGGTGGCGTCGAGGTCCTGCGGGTGGACAGGACCTCGCCGTACGCCTCCAGCGCGCCCTGCGCGATCCCGACCCCGAGTGTTGCGCCTTCCAGACACATCGAGCTCATCGGCGCCCCGCCGTACTGCGGGTGGGCGTGCAGCGCGCTCCCACTGGTCCCGGACGTCACCGAGACCTCGCCCAGGTGGGTGTGCTCGAGGCCGAAGTGGTCCGGGATCTCGGCCCGGTCGAAGCGGACGCTGTGCGAGCCGCTGCCCTTGAGCCCCAGTTGCCCGCCCCAGTCGTCGAGACGGGTCCAGGTGCCCCGTGGTGCGATGAACAGCAGCGGATGGGGTGGTTCGCCGTCGTCGCCGGCGACCATGGCGTGGCCGATGAAGTGGGTGGCGTAGGGGATGCCGGAGCAGTAGTTCCACGTGCCGTCGATGATCCAGCCACCGTCGGGGGAGCGGGTGGCGGTCCCGCCGGGGGCGATCACCGCCGGTGCGATGAAGTCACCACCCCGGAACAACTCGTCCTGCGCCTTCTCCTCGAACAGCATCGCGGTCACCAGCGAGTGGGCCGCGCCGAGGCAGAACATCCAGGCGGTCGACGGGCAGCCCCGGGCCAGGATCATCACCACCCGCAGGAACGTCTCGAACTCGAACTCGTACCCGCCGTAGCGCCGGGGCACGGTGATCCGGTAGAAGCCCGCGTCCCGGAACATCTCGTGGACGTCCTCACCGTAGAACGTCCGACGCTCCACCTCGGACTGCCGGGCCAGTAGTTGGGGAACCATCGCCTCGGCACGGGCGATCAGGTCGGCCGGCGTGAGATCCGGCTCGGGCACCGGGGGGAATCCTGGATCGGTCAACGCAGGCCTCCTCATCCGAGTGGCCGTCCGGCGGTGATGACGGCGTAGCCGACCTTGCCCGCCCCGGCCTCGAAGTAGTAACCGAGCGCCTTGCCCAGCTCGTCGACCGCCTCGGCGCCGAACTTCTCGGTGAGGTGGGCGCGCTGGCTCTCCGCCTCGGCGACGTACTTCGGTCCCTTGCCGAAGACCCGCGGCCCGCACTGCAGGTACTCGTGGAACTCGAACCCGGCGGCGGTCAACGCCTCGACCCACTCCGCTGTCGACTTGAGGAACTGCGCGTTGAACGTCGCCGCGAACTCGGCCGCCTCCTCGATCCCCATGCTGCTCTCGCGGGTCGTCTCGGTCAGCGTCAGCCGGCCCCCGGGCCGCAGGACGCGGAACAGGCCGCGTAGCACCCGGTCCAGGTCGGTGGCGTACAGCAGGGTCTCCATCGCGACGATCGCGTCGAACGACCCGTCGGGGAAGTCGAGGGTGTTCCAGTCGCCGTGTTGGAAGGTGACCGAGTCACCGAGGTTCGCCGCGACGGCGCGCTTGGTCGCCTCCTCGACCTGCACCGTGCTGATGTTGATGCCGACCACTGTGACGCCGTAGTCGCTCGCCAATTCGAGCGCGGGCGTGCCCAGGCCACAGCCGATGTCGAGGACCCGTTGGCCGGGACGCAGGCCGAGGGATTCGCCGACCCGGCGGGTGATCCGCTGTGACGCCTCCCGCATGGACGCCTCGTCCACCGCGTCGTACCAGTACGCGAGATGAACCTGCCCGTCGTTGAACGCGTTGGACATCGGCGTCGACTCGTCGTACATGGTCGCGATGTCGATCGGCGCGGTTGTGGTGTTCTCCATCCCTCTCCCACTTTCCATGTCGGGCCGCCGACCGTCAGGACGGGCGGCGTTCGGCGGTGACGAAGACGAACGTGCCCGGGTACGACTCGGCGATGATGGTCAGGCCGGCGTCGTCGAGCCACTGCTTGATCTCGGCGATCTCGAAGAGCACGAACCCGTCCGGGCGGGCGGGGAAGTGGTGCGACCGCTGGTAGTAGCGGTAAACCGGTGAATCGTCCCAGCGGAACGTCATGAGCGTGAGGGTGCCGCCGGGGCGCAGGCAGCGGCCGATCTCGGCGATAGCCCGACCGGCGTCGGGCACCGCCTGCAACGCGTTCCAGAAGTTGACAGCGTCGAGACTGGCGTCGGGGAACGGCAGGTCGAGCGCGTCGCCGCGGACGGCCGGCACCTCGGTCAACCTGCTGCGCAGGTCGTAGAGCATCGCCTCGTTCAGGTCCAGTGCGAGGACCCGCTCGGTGCCGACCGCCTCGCACACGACGGCGGTCCAGCGACCCGCGGCGGCGGCCAGGTCGAGCACGGTGCCGCCCCGATGCCAGAGGTGGGCGGCGATGTACTCGTCCTCGTCGGTCGGCGTGACCTCCCCGGACCAGTTGCGGCCCATGATGCGCAGGAAGTTCGGACGCATGCCCTGCTCGTAGTGGAAGCCGATGCCGGCGAGCACCGCCGCGTTCTGCAGCACGTCGGCCTCGGCGTCGTCACTGGAGTCGCTCTTGCCGGCGCCGGGGCGCAGCCGCTGGGACAGGTCGAGCACGCCGTGGGTGATCCCGTAGGCGGCGTCGCACTGCCCGCACCGGGCGACAGTGGTGTCGAAGGTCAGCGACCCCCGGCAGGCCGGGCATTTCAGCGCCTCGCGGTGCCGTTCGAAGGCGGCCGGGTCGAGGTCGCGGGGGTTGGTGTCCACGACCAGGTTGTGGGGGCTCGGGTCGACGGCCGCCGCGGGCATTCCGTTGCCCTGCGCCCACAGCGCCTTGGCCCCCATCGTGGCCAGCACCGAGCGGGTGTCGCCGTCCCAGGTCGTCCGGATCTGGCTGGGGGTCAGGGCGCGGATCCACCGCCTGTCGAACTCGCGCTCCGCCTCGCTGATGTTCCACTCGGCCGGGGACGGCCAGGCCCGCCCGATGTTCGGGTCGGCCTCGTCGAGCGTGTCGAGGGCGCGCTCGAGCCGGGTGCGGTCGGGGGCGTCGAGTCCGAGGTGCCGGGTCGCGGCGAGGATCCGCGCCCGGTCGGTGGGAAAGTGCGCCAGGAGGTAGAGCAGCGCGAGGGTGAGCGGCGCGTCGGGCTCGGTGGTGCCGCGGGCCGCGTCGAGGTAGCCGTCGAGGCCCTCGCGCACCGCCGTCGTCACCGGTCCGTCGGTCGCCGGGTGCTCAGCCTCGGCGAGCAGCCCGAGCAGCACCAGCAGGTAGCCCCGTCGGTCGGCGTCGACGCTGTCCAGTGCGTCGATCAGTTCCGGTACGGCCGACACCGCCGTGGGTCGGGCCGCGCCGTCGGTCCAGACTGCGCCGACCAGGTCGTGGAAGGCGTCGTCGATCCGGTGGGGGGCTGCGTCTCGGTACGAGCCGAGCAGCTCGTTGAAGGTGATTTCCGCGGTTTCGGTCATGTGCCCGTCCCGTCTCGGCCGTGTCCAGGTCAGCGGCAAGGCGCGTACGCGCCGGCTGCCCGACAGGTTGCCACCCGGCGCGGGGCCGAAGCACCTCTGACGTTGCGCTGCAGACGGCCGGCGGCGATCCGACGTCCACTTCGGACAGGTTGCTGGGAATCCAGCAATCTGGAAGATGCAGCCGCGGATGATCGCCTGAAAAATAACTGCCTGAACTTTCCGCTCTCGAACGACTCACGACCTCATGCCCGGCGGCGTCCGGACATGGAGGCGTTCGATCATCTCCACCCACCGTCCAGTCAGGGGGGGCGGGCCGGTGGGCGATCTTCGGCTGCGCCGCGGATGGCCCACGCAACACGTAGGGCGTTTGTCAGGCAATCGTGAGGGGAGCGTGTAATGACAGCGACCGAGGCGACGCACTCCGACGCCGAAATCGGCACACAGCACAAGCGGCGGTACGCGCGATACGACGGCCTCCGCGGCATCTGCGCGATCTTCGTGGTGATCTACCACATCGGCTACCAGTCCGGCATCAGCGAGTTGCCCGGCCACGAGGGGGTTCCCATCCTGGGAAGCCTCGTGCCGGCGTTCCGGATCTTCCTTCCGCCGTTCTTCGTCCTGTCCGGCCTGCTGCTCTACCGGCCGTTCGCGCGCGCCATCATCGCGGGCACCCCCCGCCCCGCGCCCGGCCCGTTCATCGTGGGCCGGGCGCTGCGCCTGCTGCCCGCCTTCTACCTGCTCACGCTCGTGGTCATGTTCACCCTCAACCTCTCCGCCGTCGACGGCGCGTGGGAGGTCATCAAGCCGTTCATCCTGCTGCACTACTGGCTCACGCCGGAGATGGCACAGTGGTGGCCGGGCATGGAGCACACCTGGACCGTCCCGGTCGAGATGTCGTACTACCTGGCCCTGCCGATCCTGGCCTGGCTGATCAACCGAAGCGCCCGCCGGGGCGCCGACCCGGCCGCGCGGGCCCGCCGCATCATCATGCCGTTCGTGCTCATGACCGTGATCGGCACCGCCTGGACGGTCTTTTGCTACCTGCCGTCGCAGGCCGAGCACACCTACTACTTCGTCTTCTGGCCGCTGGGCTACGCCGGGTTCTTCGCCGCCGGCATGGCACTCGCTACGCTCTCCGCGTACCGGGACGTGACAGGTGTGGTGCCGACCCTGCACCGCGCGGTCGCCAAGCACCCGATGCTGTGGTGGCTGGGCGCTCTCGCGGCACTGCTGCTGTACATCCCCAAGCCGTTCGCCCCGCAGGTCGTGGTCGGCACCTGGCCCGCGATGGCCCAGCACCTGGTGGAATACGTCCTGTTCTTCGCCTTCGGCCTGCTCGCGGTCGTCCCACTGACAGTGCCCGAGGTGCGCTCACGGTTCATGGACGCCGTGCTCACCAACCCGCCGATCCGCTACATCGGCCGCCTCTCGTACGGCGTCTACCTGTGGAACGTCCCGGTCATGTACTACTACTTCCAGTACGGGACGATCTTCGGCAACCAACCGCTCGGGCTCAACGACGCCCGACCCACGCTGCCCTTCGGCGAGCTGGTCGGCTTCGTCCTCTACGTGATCGTCGGCACGGCGCTCTTCACGCTGGTCAGCTACTACGTGATCGAGCGTCCGGCTCTGCGCCTGCGGCACGTCTTCAACGCTCCGATCTCCGCACTGGAACTGGGCTACGCCACGACGCCCGCCGACGACGCCCGCTCCGCCGACCGGGCCGAGCCGCAGGACGTCAGCGCGACGCGAAGGAGCACCGAACGATGAACCGACTGATCTCACGGCTCGGCGCGGGCAGTGTCGCCCTGTGCACCGTCCTGGCCCTCGGCGTACCGGGACCTGGGCGGGCCGCGCCTGCGCTGTCGACCCCGGCGCCCTCGCCCGTACGCACCGGCACGGTCACCTTGGTGACCGGCGACAAGGTGGCGCTCGACCGGGAGCGCGTTGTCGCCATCACCCCGGCGCCCGGCCGCGTGGGCACCCCGTTCCGGCAGTACCGGCAGGACGGGGAGTTGTACGTCGTACCCGCCGACCAGCTCGCGCGGGTCGCGTCGGGGCGGCTCGATGAGCGGCTCTTCGCCGTGTCGGCGCTGGCCCGGGCGGGTGTGTCCGACGCCCGCGCCGCCGACCTGCCGCCCCGGGCCGTGAAGCGCCAGGCGGTCGCCACGGATGGTGTCACGCTCACGTTCACCTTCCTGGACCGGCGGGGCATCCCGACGGCCGACTACTTCGTCAGCCTCTTCGACACCGTTTCGCGGCAGGAATACAGCGGCTACCACGAATCCGGTACCACCACCGTGACCGTTCCCGCCGGCCACTACTACCTGGAGGCGGGCGTCAGCGGCGCCAGCACCACCGACGTGGTGCCGTTCGACTTCTTCGTGGAGCCGGACATCGCGGCGACCGGAGACCTGGCGCTGACCTTCGACGCCCGCGACGCGAAACCGCTCACGTTCGGCCTGGACCGGCGCGGCGCCACCGGCATCCTCGACGTGATGCCCAGCCGCCAGACCGGCGTCGCGGCGGTCGGCTCCACCGTGCACGGCCCGCAGGATGAGATCCGCGTCCGCCCGTCTCGGACGGCCGCCGCCGGCCAGTTCACCTTCACCGTCGCCGCTCACCTGGGCAAACCGGACGGCAACGGTGGTTTCCTCGGCTCGCCGTACCAGTACCACCTGCAGTGGAGCGAGGACGGCACGGTACCGGCGAACCTGCACCGCGTGTTCCGCGACGCCGATCTGGCCAAGGTACGAAACGTCATCGCCGCGCAGGTGCCCGGCGCTGTCAACCGCAAGCTCTACTCGGCGTACGTGCAGCCACCGGCGACCATCACCGAATTCACCTCACCCGGCGCGGCGTTCTTCGAGGACGTGTACGAACTGGATGCGGACAACAACCTCAACTGGCAGATCGCCGACCTGCCCCGACAAGCCGGCATCGCCGGCAGCACCCGTACCGAGAAGTGGAATGTCGGGCCATTCGGGCCGGCCTTCGCCACCAGCCCCGTGTTGCCCGTGGTGTGGTGTGGCCGTTTCGGCGACCAGATGAACTTCGAGATTCCGCACTTTTCCGACCAGAATCCCGACCACTTCGGATTTTCTGGCACCCTGGCCGAGGAAATGCGGATGTTCCGCAACGGGCAGCCGCTGATTTCCCAGGACTCCGAGTTTGGAATCTTCACGGTGCCACCGGGGACCGCCACCTATCGCCTGGAGACCCGGTCCACCCGGGACACCTCGCCGTTCTCGACCGAGGTGCGGGGCGCCTGGACGTTCCGGTCCGGGCACGTCGCGGGCGGCCCGGCCAACGAGGCGGCGCTACCGATGGCGGCCCTGCGTTTCGCGCCCGCGCTCGATCAGCAGAACCGGGCGGCAGCCGGTCAGCGGTTCAAGATTCCGCTGTACCTGCAGGGGCAGCAGGGCGCTGTCCTCGGTGAGTGGGGCAACGTGACACTCGACGCGTCGTACGACGACGGCGCGACCTGGCAGTCGGCGCCCGTGGTGAAGACCACCGCCGGCTTCACCGCGACGGTCACCCATCCGGCGACGACCGGACTCGTGTCGCTGCGGGCCAGCGCCACCGACAGCCTGGGCAACAAGACGGAGCTCACGATTATCCACGCGTACCTCCTGAAGTAAAGGGCCGAGAAACCGCACCTTCGGAGTGCAGCCCGCACTCTCGAAGATGGCGCGTCTCCCATCGGCTGTGACGATGAAGTGCGGTCCCGGGAATCTCCTCATCCGGTCGATTCCCGGGACCACCCGATTCGGTCGGACCCGAAAGGGGTGAGTGGTGGGTATGAGTTCCGTCGACATCGACCGCGATGAACCTATTGCGATCGTCGGGATGGGTCTGCGATTTCCCGGCGGCATCAACTCTCCGCAGACGTACTGGGATTTCCTCGTCGCCGAGCGCAATGCGCTGCGCGAGGCGCCGCACGAGCGGTGGGACGGTTACGCGGCGATCAGCCCGGCGCACGCCGCGGCGACCCGGCGGGCCCTGAAGTACGGCAGCTACCTCGACGACGTGGCGGGCTTCGACGCCGAGTTCTTCGGGGTTTCCCCGCGCGAGTCCGAGCTGATCGACCCGCAGCAGCGCATCACCCTGGAGGTGGCCTGGGAGGCGCTGGAGCACGCCGGCATCCTGCCGCACTCGCTCGCCGGCAGCGACACCGCCGTGTTCATGGGTGTCTGCACCGATGACTACGGCCGCCGCATGCTGGAGGACCTACCCCGGCTGGAGGCGTGGATGGGCATCGGCTCGTCCATGTGCGGTGTGGCGAACCGGCTGTCGTACGTGCTGGACCTGCGCGGTCCGAGCGTCGCTGTCGACACGGCCTGCTCCGCCTCGCTGGTCGCCATTCACCAGGCCTGCCAGGCGCTCCGGCTCGGCGAGACGGACCTGGCGTTGGCCGGCGGCGTGATGTTGGTGGCCAGCCCGGCGTACCTGCTGGTGCTCGAGGCTGCCGGCGCGCTCGCGCCGGACGGCCGGTCGAAGGCGTTCGACGCGTCCGCCGACGGCTACGGCCGGGGCGAGGGCTGCGGTGTCCTCGCCTTGAAGCGGCTGTCGCAGGCGCGGCGCGACGGGGACCGGATCCACGCCCTGATCCGGGGCAGCGCGGTCTGCCAGGACGGGCGCACGAACGGCATCATGGCGCCGAGTCAGGAAGCGCAGGAGGAGTTGGTGCGCCGGGCCTGCCGGGCTGCCGGTGTGTCGCCCGCCTCGCTCGACTACGTGGAGGCGCACGGCACGGGCACCGGGCTGGGTGATCTCGTGGAGATCGGCGCCCTGTCCACGGTTGCCGGGGCCGACCGTGCGCCGGAGGCTCCGCTGCTGGTCGGCTCGGTCAAGACCAACATCGGGCACCTGGAGGCCGCCTCCGGTGTCGCCGGCCTGATCAAGATGGTGCTGTCTATGCAGCACGGCGCGATCCCGGCCACCCTGTCCGCCACAGTGCCGAACACCGAGATCCCCTGGGAGACCTCCGGCCTGTCAGTGGTCGACACGCTCACGCCGTGGCCGGACAACGCCGGCCCCCGGCGGTCCGGCACCGGCAACTACGGCTACGGCGGCACGATCGCCCACGTCATCATCGAGGAGGCTCCGCAGGAGGCGAGCGCCGTTGCGCAGCCGAGCGTCCCGACGAGTGTCGACGCGAGCGAGCGGGTCTATCCGCTCTCCAACGCGACCCTCGCCGGCGTCGCCGCGAACGCGGGTGCGCTGGCCGACTGGGTGGAGCGTTCCGACGCGGACCTCGCCGACATCGGTCACACGCTGGCCCACCGCCGGCAGCCGCTCAACGCCCGCGCCGCGGTCGTCGCCGCGGACCGCGCCGAACTCGTCAACCGACTCCGCAAGCTCGCCACGGGCACGGCTGCCGCGGGCGTGGCCACCGGCACGGTCGCGCGTGGCGCCGCCGCCGACGCGGTCTGGGTGTTCTCCGGGCACGGGGCGCAGTGGGTCGGGATGGGCCGAGAGCTGCTCGACAGTGAGCCGGCGATGGCCGAGACGATGGCTGAGCTGGGGCCGGTGTTCCGCGCCGAGCTGGGCTTCGATCCGCGCGAAGCCCTGCTGGAGGACGACTTCACCGAGGTCGGCCGGGTGCAGGCGATGACCTTCGCGATCCAGGTGGGGCTCACGCGGATCTGGCAGAGCTACGGCCTGCGTCCGGCGGCGATCGTCGGGCACTCGATCGGCGAGATCGCGGCGGCGGTCGCGGCCGGCATGCTCGACCTTCCGCAGGCGGCACTCCTGGTCTGTCGCCGGTCCCGGTTGCTGCGCCGGGTCGCCGGCCAGGGCGGCATGGCGATGGTCAACCTGCCGTTCGACAAGGTCACGGCCCGGCTGGCGGACGTCCCCGGGGTCGCGGCGGCGGTCGCCGCGTCCCCCACGTCGACGGTGATCAGTGGTCCGTCCGCGCTTGTCGACGAGATTGCCGACCGCTGGCGGACCGAGAACCTTGTCGTCCGCCGGGTCAACTCCGATGTCGCCTTCCACAGCCCGCAGATGGACGGGTTGGTCGACGACCTGCGCGCCGACCTCGCCGACCTGGTCAGCCGGCCGGCCACCGTGCCGGTGTACAGCACCGCCCTGACCGATGCGCGCTCCACTGTCGAGCGGTCGGCCGACTACTGGGTGACCAACCTGCGTAATCCGGTGCGCTTCGAGCAGGCGATCCGCGCGGCGGTCGACGACGGGCACCGTGTCTTCCTGGAGATCTCCGCACACCCGATCGTGCAGCACTCCGTCATCGACATCCTCGCCGTGGTCGGCGTCGAGGACGGGGTCATCGCGCACAGCCTGCGCCGGGAACGCCCGCAGCGACCGACCCTGCTGGAGAACCTCGGCACCCTGCACTGTGCGGGTGTGCCGGTTGACTGGGCGAGCCTGCAACCCGGCGGTGACCTCGTCGACGCCCCGACCAACGCGTGGCAGCACCGTCGATACTGGATCGACAACGTCCGGCCCGCGGCGGCCAACCTCGAACACGACGTCGAGACCCACACCCTGCTCGGGGCCCGTACCGCCGTGCAGGGCACCACACCGGTGCTGATGTGGCGGACGTTCCTCGACGACACGAACCGGCCCTACCCCGGCGGGCACGCGGTGCTGGGCACCGAGGTGATCCCGGCGGCGGCGACCCTCAACACACTGTTCCAGGCGGCCGAGAACGCGCCGCTGCGCGACGTCGCGCTGCGGGTGCCGATCGGCGTGGCGGTGCCCCACGAGATCCAGGTCGTCCGGCAGGACGGGACCGTGCGGCTCAGCTCCCGGCTCACCACTCAGCAGGACGACAAGTCCTGGCTCACCCACGCCAGCGCCGAGATCGCCGACGCGGCGCCGACGGCCGAGCGGGTCGACCCGGAGACGTTGCGCGCCGCGCACCCGCAGACGCTGGACCCCTCCTGTGTCTGGGACCGGCTCGCCGCGATCGGGGTGGTCGGTATCGGCTGGCCGTGGGAGGTGGAAGCCGTACGCCGACACCCGTCCGGGATGCTGGCGACGGTCGTCGCGGACCCCGCCGGCGGTCAGTCAGAGCGGACCTGGGCCTCGCTCACCGATGCCGCGCTCTCGGTGGCGCCGGTCATCTTCCCCGGCGACCCGCTGTTGCGGATGCCGGGCTGGCTGACCGAGGCCACGCTGGTGTTGCCGCCGCCACCGAAGGCGTTGATCGCGGTACGGCTGATCGCCGGGTCCGACGACGAGGTGGAGGTCGACGTCGAGGTGCGGACCCTCGACGGGGACCTGGCCGCCCGGTTCACCGGCGTCCGGTTCGGGGCGGTGCGCAAGGAGGTGCTCATCGACCTCGGTCCCGAGGAGGAACAGACCGCCGAGGAGCAGGTCTGGCAGACGCTGTCCGGTCCGGAGTTGCGCGACTTCGTGCTCGCCGCGGTCCGCGAGGTTGCCGCCGGTGAGGTACGCCTCCCGTTGGAGGACCTCGACGTGCACCGGCCGCTGGCGGAGCTGGGCGCGGACTCGCTGATGACGGTGGCTATCCAGCTGCGGTTGGAGCGGCGGTTCCGCACGCCGGTCCCGTCGACGCTGCTGTGGAACCGCCCGACAGTGGCGGCGGTCGCCGAGTACCTGACCGACGAACTGACCGCCGACGTCAAGTAGCAGCCACAGAGGGGAACGACCACCGTGCCCGAGCCTGATCCGCACACCAGGATGATGGCGATCCTGCATGCGCCGCTGATCACGCAGATGGTGGTCGCCGTCGCCGAGCTGGGCATCGCCGACCAGCTCGCCGACGGGCCCCAGCCGGTCGAGGCATTGGCCGCGAAGGCCAACGCCCGTCCGGAGGCCCTGCACCGGATTCTGCGGGCGCTGGCCGGCGTCGGTGTGGTTGCGCAACCGGCGCCGGGCGTCTACGGTCCGACGCCGTTGCTCGACACCCTCCGCACTGACGCACCGGGCTCGCTCGACGCGTGGGCCCGGTTGTGGGGGCTGCCCGAGCGTCAGGCAGCCCTCACGGCCCTCACGCTCGGCCTGCGCGACGAACGCCCACCGTTCGAACAGATCTACGACCTGTCCTGGTGGGCCCACCTCGAACGGCGACCCGAGCAGGCGGCGGTCTTCCGCGACGCGATGGGTGACCTTTCCCGCCAACTCCACGCCCAGGCGGTCGCCGCGTACGACTTCTCCGGTGTGCGCCGCATCTGTGACGTCGGCGGTGGCACCGGCAGTCTGGTGGCCACTCTGCTGAGGTCGTACCCGACGCTGACCGCGGTGCTCCTGGACCGGCCGGCGGTCGTCGCGCACGCCGACGCGGTGCTCGACGCGGCCGGTGTCACCGACCGGGTGACCGTCGAGAGCGGGGACTTTTTCACCGCGGTGCCCGCCGGCGCCGACGCGTACCTCCTGTCGATGATCCTGCACGACTGGACCGACGAGCAGGTCGTCACCGTGTTGACCAACGTGCGCCGGGTGATCGACCCGAACGGCCGCCTGTTCGTCGTCGACGCCGTCATCCCGGAGGACGACCAGCCGCACGACGGCAAGCTGCGCGACATCATCATGCTCGCGCTGCATCCGGGGCGCGAGCGCACCGAGCGCGAGTTCGAGGCGGTGTTCGACCGCTCCGGATTCCGGCTCGCCGAAACACGCGAGGTCTCGGCCTCGACCGGTTTGCTCGTCGCCGTCCCCGTGTAGCGCTCAGGAGAGCCGATGACCACAGAACAGGACAACAGACTGCCGCCGCCCGACGTGCGTCAGCAGTGGGACACCGTGCCGTACCCGGCTGCCGCCGCGGACAGGTATCGCGCCGAGGGTCTGTGGCAGCCACGCACGATCCCGGGGGCGCTGCGGGAGACCGTACGCGCCCACCCGGACCGCGTCGCCGTCGTCACGCCGGGCGTTCGGTGGACGTACGCCGACCTGGACCGGCACTCCGACGTGATCGCTGCGGGTCTGCTGGATGCCGGGTTGCATCCGGGCGAGTCGGTGATCCTGCAGATCACCAACAGCGCTCTCGCGGTGGCCACCTGGTACGGCCTGCTCAAGGCCGGCCTGATCCCGGTGTGCACGCTGGCGATCCACCGGCGCCACGAGATCGAGGAGATCGCGCGGCAGACCCGCGCCTCGGCGCACCTGGTGCAGGCCGATCTGCGCGGCTTCGACCTGGTGGCGTTCGCCGACGAGATCCGCCGGTTGGTGCCGAGCATCCGTCTGCTGGCCACCATCGGGGGCCGGCCCGGCGCGTCCGGTCAGGAACGGATCGAGGATCTCGTCGACCGCCCACTCTCCGATGCGCAGGCGGCCCGGCTTGCGCGGATCGACGCGAACACCGACCTCGCCGCGCCCGCCGTCTTCCAGCTCTCCGGTGGCACCACCGGCGTACCCAAGGTGATCCCCCGGCTGCACCCGGAATACTGGTACAACGCTGTCGCCACCGCCCGCTGGTGGGGTTTCACCCCGCAGGACCGGCTCGGTTTCGGCCTGCCCCTGGTGCACAACGCCGGCGCCACCAACGCGTTGCACGCCGCGCACTCGGTGGGCGCCGCGCTGCTGCTCGCGACACCCGTCGCCGATGATCTGTTGGCCCTGATGGACGACGAGCGGGCCACCTGGTTCATGAGCCCGCCGGGCCTGATGAACGAGTACCTGCGGCATCCACGGTTCGACGGCGCCTTCGCCAGTGTCAACAGTTGCGTGCTGACCGCGGCGAAGGTGCCCCGGGAGCTGTTCGACGCGATCGAGGCGCGCGGGGTGCACGTCACCCAGGCGTTCGGGATGACCGAGGGGTTGTTCCTGTTCACGCCACGCGACGCGTCGCCGCACCTGCGCGCCTCAACTGTGGGCGTGCCGATCAGTCCGCTGGACGAGGTGGTGATGCTGGAGCCCGGCACGCTGCGGCCGACGCCACCGGGGGAGATCGGTGAGCTGTGCGCGCGTGGTCCGTACACAGTGCCCGGCTATCTCGGCGTGCCGGTAGGCACCGACTCGGCGTTCACGCCCGACGGGTTCTACCGCAGCGGCGATCTGGTCCGCGCGCACCACCTGGACGGTCTGGTCGCCTACTCGATCGAGGGCCGGGTCAAGGACCTGATCAACCGGGGCGGCGAGAAGGTCAACGCCGAGGAGGTGGAGCGGATCCTGCTCGGTCACGAGTTGGTGGTCGACGCGGCGTTGGTGGCGATGCCGGACGAGCGGCTGGGGGAGCGCGCCTGCGCCTACCTGGTGTGTCGCCCGGACGGACCGCTGCCGACGCTCGACGACGTCCGGGACTATCTGGAGAAGTTCGGCCTGGCCCGGTTCAAGTGGCCGGAGCGGATCGAGTTCGTGGACGCGTTGCCGCGTACCCCGATCGGCAAGATCTCCAAGCAGTGGCTCCGCGAGGACATCGTGCGTCGCCTGGGTGGCCCGCGCACCTGAGACCCGCAGCACGACGAAGGCCGGCCGTACGTCAGTACGGCCGGCCTTCGTCGTCGTTCCCGGAGAGTCGGATCTGAGTGGAAAGTGGCTTTGATGGCAAAATGCCGGTAGTGGCTCCGACCTACAGGTGAGGGGCACGCTTCGAGTGCCATGACGACCGGGTAGGAGACAGACGATGAGCGATCTTCAGAAGCAGGTGCAGGTGCTGGTCGACGGGCTGGTGGACGACGGCGTCGAGGACGGCGTGCAGGTCGCCGTCTATCGCAACGGTGACCTGGTGGTCAACGTGGTGGCAGGGGTCGCGGACACGGCTGCCGGCCAACCTGTTCGGCCGGACACCCTCTTCTACTCGGCGTCGACGGGTAAGGCGGCGGCCTCCACCGTGGCCCACGCGCTGGTGGACGACGGTGTGTTCGACTACGACACCCGGGTCGCCGACCTGTGGCCGGAGTTCGCCGCGCACGGCAAGGGCGAGGTGCGGATCCGGCACGTACTGACACACTCGGCCGGTGTGCCGGCGGTCCCCGCTGACACCACGATCGAGCAGCTCACCGACTGGAACGGCATGTGTCAGCTCATCGCCGGCATGGAGCCCTGGTGGGCGCCCGGCGAGCGGGTCGGCTACCACGCCGCCACCTTTGGCTACCTGATCGGCGAGGTCGTCCGTCGGGCCACCGGCAAACCGATCTCGACAGTTCTCGCCGAACGCGTCGCCGGGCCCATCGGGATGGCCGACGAGTTGTTCTTCGGGGTGCCGCAGGAGCAACTCGGCCGGGTGGCCCGACTGACCGACGACCCGGGCGGCAAAGCCGCGTTCGCCTCGATGCCACCGGATTTTCCGCTGTTCAAGGCCGTTCCGCCGGCGATCGTGCCGAACGCGGACTTTGGCAACAGGGCGGACGTGCTGACCTCGGACATGCCGTTCGCCGGCACGATGAGCGCCCGGGCGATCGCGAAGATGTACGCGGCGCTCACCGGTGAGGTGGACGGCGTACGGCTGATCTCCCCGGAACGCCTGCGCGAGGCCACCACGCTGGCCACCGCCGGCCTCGACGACGAGATGACCGGCGGCACCTCGACCTGGGCGCTCGGCTACTGCCTGGGCTGGCCGGGCACCTCCGACCCGTCGGACCGACCGACGGTCTTCGGCATGGTGGGCATCGGCGGCAGCGCCGCGTTCGCCGACCGGGCGACCGGGGTCACCGTCGCGGTGACCAAGAACCGGTTCAACCCGATCGAGATGAACATCGTGCAGCGGGTCACCGAACTCGCCGACGAGGCGTTCGTCTGAGCCCTCCGGACACCGGCCGCTCGCGGGAAAAGTGTGAAAGGCCGTGGATCGATGACACATTTGGCGGTGTGGCTCCGACTGCACTATGAAGGGTGCCGATCCGGCACAGCCTCTGCGAAGGAGTTCTTCCGTGAAGTACATGCTGTTGATCCACGCGAACCCCGCAACTGTCACGGGACGGTCCGAAGCCGAGACCATGAAGGTCTACGCCGAGATCGACGCCATCACCAAGGAGCTGTCCGAGTCCGGTGAGCTGATCGGCGGTGAGGTCCTGGCCGACGTGTCGCAGTCGAAGGTCGTCCGCGTCGCCGCCGGCGTCCCGGTGACCACCGACGGCCCGTTCGTCGAGGCCAAGGAGCACCTGGCCGGCTACCTGATCGTCGAGACCGACAGCGAGCAGCGCGCGATCGACATCGCGGCCCGGTGGCCGGACGCCAGTGAGGGCGGCGCCATGGAGGTCCGGCCCATCATGGACATCGGCGGAACCGAGATGTGAGGTGGGGCTGCGGGCCGGGCCACCGCGCTGTGGCCCGGCCCGCGCCCTCGCCGACGCCGCTAGTCAGTTCGGCAGCCCACGGACGAACGTCCGCAGGTCGGTGACCAGGAGAGTCGGCTGCTCAAGGGCGGGGAAGTGACCGCCCCGGTCGTACTCCGACCAGTGCGCGAGCGTCGGCAGGATGCCCTCCGCGAAGCGCCGCACCGGTCGTACCGCGTCCTCCGGGAACGCCGCCACGCCGACCGGCATGGCCAGCGGCCAGGGGCCACCCCAGGTCCGCGCGAAGTCGGCGTCGCGGTGCGTGGACTCGAAGTAGAGCTGCGCGCTCGACCCCGCGGTCGCCGTCAACCAGAAGATCGTGACCGTGGTGAGGATGTGCTCGCGGCTGATCGCGTCCTCCGGTGCCTTGTCGGCGGCGGACCACTCCTTGAACTTCTCCACGATCCAGGCGAGCTGCCCGACCGGGGAGTCGGTGAGCCCGTAGGACAGCGTCTGCGGTCGCGTCGACTGGATCTTCTGCCAGCCCATGCCGTCCTGCTGGAAATCCAGCGCGAAGCCCAGTTTCGCCTGGTCGGCGGGGCTGAGTTCGGCGAACTCGGTGAAGTCCGGCGGTGGGAACGTCACGCACATGTTGAGGTGCACCCCGCGTACGTGCTCCGGGTCGGCCAGACCCACGCGCAGCGAGATCGGTGAGCCCCAGTCACCGCCCTGGGCCACGTACCTGTCGTAGCCGAGGTCCGCCATCAGCCTGGTCCAGGCCCGGGCGACGCGCTCGGTGTCCCAGCCGGCCTGCCGGGTCGGCCCGGAGAAACCGTACCCCGGGATGGTGGGGACGACGACGTGGAACGCGTCGGCCGCGTCGCCACCGTGAGCGGCCGGGTCGACCAGCGCGTCGATGATGTCGACGAACTCGAAGCCGGTGCTCGGCCAGCCGTGCGTGAGCAGCAGCGGCGTGGCGCCCGGCACCTGGGAGCGGACATGCAGGAAGTGCACCTGGGCGCCGTCGATCTCCGTGACGAACTGCGGTATCTCGTTGAGCCGACGCTGGGTGGCCGCCCAGTCGTAACCGGAGTGCCAGTACTCGGCCAGCTCCCGCAGGTAGCCGACCGGTACGCCACGGCTCCACCCCACGTCGGGGATCTCGTCCGGCCACCGGGTCGCGGCGATCCGTCGGCGCAGATCGTCGATGTCGGACGGTGGAACGTCGATCTGGTACGGGCGCATCGTCCTACCTCTCGGGTTGTGGCCGGCTGACCGGGGCAGCCGCCAGGGTCGGCGCCGGCGGCGGTACGGGCCGACCGGCCTTGCGCAGCACACGGATGATCCGGTCGGGGCGGAGCAGGCTGGTTGGCGGGTCGATCAGCCCGGCCACCCGGATGAAGCCGTTGGTCAGTTCCGCGTCGTGTACGGCGGCCCGCTGATACCGGGCGACATACGCGTTGATCGTGCGGACCTTCGCGGTGCGACGGCCCTGAACGCCCGCGTAACCGAGGTCGGCGCTGGCCGAGAAGTCCCACGGTGAGTCGATCTCGGCGGCGATTTGACGGAAGAACTCCCGCCAGGGCGGGATCGCGCCCTGGCGCAGAAGGCCCCCGAGCACCACCGACTCCACGGCGGCCACTGTCATGCCCTGGGCGTAGATCGGGTTGAAGCTGCACACCGCGTCGCCGAGCACCAGGAACCGCTCCGGGAATCGGGTCAGGTGCTCGTAGCGGCGTCGGACGCTCGCCGGGTAGCGGAACTGCACGGGGTCGTCGAGCGGCTCACAGTCGGCGAGCACCTTGGCGATCTCGGGCACCGGCACCGAGCGGACGAACTCTCCGAAACCCTCCGGGTCGGTGGGCGGGTGGTCGCCGAGAATGCCGGTCAGCGACAGCTCCAGTCGGTTGTCGTCGCCGGGCAGGCGGTAGAAGAAGGCGCCGCGTGGCTGTGCCGGCGTGGCCGCCGGGATGATCGCCAGGTCGCTGCCGAACGGGTCGTACGGCGCCTGGTAGTGCCGCGTCGTGTAGGCGAGGTCGATCTTCACCTTGTCCTCGGTGGGCCGCGCGTACCCCAGCTCCGCCAACCAGGCCGGCGTGCGCGAGCCCCGGCCGGTGGCGTCGATGACCAGGTCGGCGTCGAGCACCTCGGGAGCGCTGCCGGGTGTCTGCGCCTGGATCCGCGCGCCGGTCACTGTCGCGCCGTCCGCGGTGACCGCCAGCCCGAGGACGTCGCGCTTCTGCAGGAACCGGACGTTGGGAATCGCCTGCACCCGTTTGCGCAGGTGGTATTCGAGCACGGGTCGGGTGGCGGGCACCGAGAGCAGCCCGGAGGTCGACGGCTTGAGCCGCTGCCCACCGAAGATCCACTGGATGTCGCCGTTGAAGTCGCCGGGCTTGACGCCGGCGTTGACCAGGTCGGCCATCAGGCCGGGGAACTGCCGTTCGAAGATCTGCTGGCCCTTCGCGACAAGCCCGTGCGCGTGCCGACCGTGCGGAACCCCCCGCCGGTACGTCGGGTTGTCCACGACCTCGTCGCGGTCGACGAGCACCACGTCGTCGAACGACTCGGCGAGTTCCTTCGCCGCGAGGAGCGCCCCGAGGCTGGCGCCGAGCACGACCACACGGTCGCCCACCTTCCGGCCCGTTGTCACCGCCCTCCCCCAATCGTGGTCAGTGCCGCGTCCGGCCGGGTCAGCAGCTCACGCAGCAGGTGCAGGTAACGGTCGACGAGGTCGTCGATCGTCTTCTGATCGAACAGGTGGGCGCTGAACCCGATCGCGCCGACGATGTCGTCGGACGGGCCGAGATGCAGCGACCAGAGGATGCCGTCGGGCATGTCGGAACCGACCGGCTGGGAGATGACCCGCCGCCACACCGCCGAGTACTCCAGGTCGCCCACCCGCTCGCGCTCCATCACGAACGGCGGCTGGATGACCTGGAAGAGGCAGGGCACGACGCCGGGCCCGACCGACGCCATCAGCTCGGGCGCCTCCTGCAGGACGTGCAGCAGCGGCACCTCGTGGGAGTACGCGCCGAGGCAGGTGGCGCGGGTCCGGGTGACCACGTCGCGGAAGGTGGTGGCGTCGGACAGGTCGGTCCGCAGCGGAACGAAGTTGAAGAACGAGCCGACCGTCTCCTGGAACCGACCGTGCCCGCGTCCGGGAGTGAACGTCGGCACGGTCAGGTCGGTGCTGCCGGTCCAGCGGCTCGCCAGCACGTAGAAGGCGGCCAACAGCACCATGAACGGTGAGGTGTGCGTGTCGGCCGCGAGGGCCGTGGTCGTCGACCGGAGCTCGGCGTCGGTGACGAAGCGGTGCCAGGTGGTCGTCGGCACGGTGTCGGCCGCCAACTCCCGGTCCGCCGCGGTCACCATGATCCGCCCACCGGCCAGCTTGTCCCGCCAGTAGTCACGGGCCGCCGCCAGCGGTGGAGCGTCCGCCTCGTCCTGCTGGGCGGCGATGTACTCGCGGTACTGCGGGGCCGTGCCCGCGATGGGCGTCTCCCCGGCGGCCCGCTGGGCGTACGAGCGAGCCAGGTCACGCAGGATGATCTGCATCGACCAGGCGTCGGCGGCCGAGTGGTGCGTGGTGAGGACCAGCACCGAGTCCGTCTCGTCGAAGCGCCCCAGCGTGGCCCGCAGCAGGGGCAGGTCGTGCACGTCGAGGGTGCCGGCCTCGATCTCGTTGATCAGCTCCTCGGCGCGGCGCTCGCGGTCGGCGGGATCGATTCCCGGCAGGTCGCGGACGTCCACCTTCGGCGAGGTCACCGGCAACACCCGCTGCCCGTGCTCACCGTCGCGCAGCACCGACGTCCGGAGGGCCTCGTGCTGCCCGATCACGTCCGCCAGCGCCAGATCGAGAATGTCCACATCTATCCGGCCGTGCACTCGCCAACCGTCGGCGATCAGGTAGTGCGGCCCGAACGGGCCGGTGGTCTCGCCCGTGTCGAACAGCAGCAGGAACTCCTGCTGCAGGGAGAGCGGAAGATCAGCGGTCGCCGGGGGTGGTTGCTGCGAGATGGTCATGAGCGCGCTCCTCACGAGATGATGGGCGGAGTCAGTCCACGACGAACTGACGCGGCCCGGGCGGACCCGCCCGCAGGCCGAGGCAGTCGGCGTTGTAGTCGTCGAGCAGATGCTGGGCCTGCTCGGACGCGCGGGCGAAGCGGCCCGACGGGTCCGCGTCGTGCAGCAGGATGTCTTCCATCGCGTGCGTCATCAGGCCCTGGATGCGGGGAAACTCGCCGAGTACGGCCCCACGCGCGGCAGGTGAGCCGTCGGTCGCCAGCAGCTGCTCGATGGCGACCCTCTGATGTGGCCGTTCGTCGAACCAGCCGTCGCCGGCCAACATGTCGATGGCGGTCGTGGTGACCGGGATGAACCAGGTCGCCTTGTGCCGCTCGGCGACGGCCCGCGGGTTGAGCAGGTGTTGCAGGAACGCGAGCGCGCCGTCCCGGACCGCCGGCTGCACGCTGTCGGTGAGCCAGATGGCGTCACCGCCGACGATGTTGCCCGCATAGCGGACCTCGCCGTTGTGCGGCATCCGGCCGACCTCGACGGTGAAGCCGTGGTCGCGGCCGGCCTGGATCAGCCACTCCGCCTCGACCGAGGAGCTGAGGACGAACGCCACCCGCTGCTCGGCGAAGGCGGCGAAGTTCTCCTGCCAGGCCCGGCCGGTGTTCTCGCCGTACGCCTGCCCGCCGGTGTAGTGGTAGTGACCGTCGCGGTACAGACCGCGCCACCACTGCGCGAAGGCCACCATCTCCGGCACGGCGAGGTCGACCTTCTCGGCGCGACCGTCGCGGCCGTTGGCGTGATCGGCGAGCAGGCCACCCTGCTGGGCGACAGCCTGCTGGAAGATCCACCCGTGGTTGGGCCAGGTGATCGCCGGCCCGCCGGTGTGCGCGCTGACCGCCTTGCAGGCGGCCGTCACCTCGGCCCAGGTGGTCGGCAGCGCTGTCACTCCCGCCGCCGCGAGCAACGTGGTGTTGGCGTACAGCAGGGTGGTAGAGACCAGCGGGGGAGCCGCGAGCAGCAGGCCGTCCGCCGAGTAGTACCCCCGTGCCGGGGCCACGATGTCGTCGGTGACCACCGGCTCGCCGAGCACTGTGGTGCGGTCGGCGAGCGTCGTCGCGACCGGCCGGAACAGCGGTGCGCCGTTGACGTCGCGCATGTCCCGGGCCAGTTGCGTGGAGGTGTGGAAGTACTGCACGAGGGCCGGGGCGGCGCCGCGTCTGGCCGCGGCGTCCACATCGGCGGGCAACGTCTTGTAGCTCGACTCACGAACCCGGATCCGGTAGTCGGGGTGGGCGTCGTGGAAGCTCGCCGCCAGGGCCCGGATTCCGCCCACGTAGTCGGGCACGGCCGGGTAGCTGGGCAGCCAGATGTCGATGCTGATGGGCTCGGCGTCCGTCCTCACGCAACAGTCCTCCGGCATCTCGTTGGGGTCGCCCAAAGGTTGCCCGCCGATGCGGGGAGCGGTCATCTCCGCGAGTGCTACGCCGCGCCGTCGGCAGCGACTGCGCACGACGGAAGTCGTCCCGAGCATCTGTTCGCGGCAGAACGTCGGTACGCCGGAAAGACATGTCGAAAACCGCGCGTCGGCTTCGACATGGCGGTAGAGGGGCCTCGGGGCGTCGAAGACCGCCGTCGCAGGCTCATGAGGCCGAGAAGGGATCGACACGATGGATAACTCCACGTCGGCGCCAGCGAACGACCTGGCGGGACGTAAGGAATGGATCGGGCTGGCGGTGCTGGCACTGCCGGCGATGCTGGTGGCGATGGATATCGGAGCGCTGTTCCTGGCGCTGCCGCATCTCAGCGCGGACCTCGGCGTCACCAGCGTGGAGCAGCTGTGGATCATCGACATCTACGGCTTCCTGCTGGCCGGCTTCCTGCTCACCATGGGCACCCTCGGTGACCGGGTCGGGCGCCGTCGACTGCTCATGATCGGCGCGGTCGCCTTCACGGTGGCCTCGGTGCTCGCCGCGTACGCCAACAGCGGCACCACCCTGATCATCGCGCGGGCCCTGCTGGGCATCGCCGGCGCGACCCTGTCGCCGTCGACGCTGGCGCTGATCACCAACATGTTCCGCAACGAGAAGCAGCGGGGCGTGGCGATCTCGATCTGGGCGTCCGCGCTCTTCGGCGGCACCGCGATCGGGCCGATCGTCGGCGGCGTGATGGTCGAGCACTTCTGGTGGGGCTCGGTGTTCCTGCTCGGCGTGCCGTTCATGATCGTGCTGCTGGCCACCGGGTTCGTGCTGCTGCCCGAGTACCGCGACCCCAACGCGGGCAAGTTCGACCTGTTCAGCGTGGTGCTGTCGCTCGGTGCGATCCTGCCGGTGGTCTATGGCGTCAAGGAGTTCGCCGCGAGTGACTCGGACAACCCGGCCGTCGCGGGCGGCGCGATCCTGTTCGGCCTGGTGGTCGGCTGGATCTTCATCCGCCGCCAATCCCGGCTGGAGCACCCGTTGATCGACCTCACGATGTTCCGGAACGCGGCCTTCAGCGGCACCCTCGTCACGATGATGTTCGCCTCGGCCGCGCTCGCCGGCGTCAGCCTGATGAGCACGCAGTACATCCAGAGCGTCGAGGGCCTTTCGCCCGGCGCGTCCGGCCTCTGGCAGGCGCCCACCGGTCTGGGCATCGCGATCGGCAGCATGGCCACGCCGATGCTGATGAAGACGCTCAAGCCGGCCACCGCGATCATGATCGGGCTCGGCATCTCCCTGGTGGCGATGCTGGTGCTGACCCAGGCCGGCAGTTCCGGTTGGCTGATCGCGATCGTCGTCGCGGTCGCGCTCGTCGCGCTCGGCACCGGTCCGCTGTTCACCCAGGGCACCGGCATGGTGGTCAGCTCCGTAGCCCCGGAGAAGGCCGGCTCCGCCGCGTCGCTCTCCGAGACCAGCAACGTGTTCGGGTCGACGCTGGGCCTCGCGCTGTTGGGCAGCATCGGTGCCGCCGTCTACCGCGACCGGATGGCCGACGCGCCGTTGACCGACGTACCCCCGGAGGTTGCCGACGTGTCCCGGGAGAACGTCGCCGCGGCGACCGCCGCATCCGACTCGCTGCCGGGCAACCTGGCCACCGCCCTCAGTGACGTCGCTGGTGAGGCGTTCACCACCGCGATGAACGTGGTGGCTGGCGTCGAGGCGCTGCTGGTCATCGCCCTGATCGTGCTGGTGGCGGTGACGTTGCGGAACAAGCCCGCCGCGCAGGCGTCCGGGTCCGACCCGACGGCCCCGTCAGCGCCTGCCTCGTCGCCTGCGTCCGCCTCGTCGTCGGAGACCGTGCCGACCACCGGTGCCGTCTAGGCCGGACACCCCGATACGCCAACGGCGGCCGCCCATCCCCCCGGGCGACCGCCGTTGGTCCGTCGGCCCCAGGGCCTGTTTCATGAGAACTGGCCGGCCTGCGGCGGGCCCGAACGACGACCGGCGGCGTTGCGGTTTCGTCCGGATACCACACCGGTATCCGGACGAAACTGCGCCTTGCCGGATCGCCGCCCGGACTCCGCCTCGGCTCGACCGCCCTTATGAAGCAGGCCCTAGCGCAGCATCGTCGTACCGGGGCTGGCGTCGAGGCGGAACAGGCCGGTGGGATCGACGCGGGTGCGGACGCGGTCCGCCCGGTCGATCTGCTCCGGGTCGAGGTGCCGCTGCGGCTGCTGCCAGCTCTCCACGAACGTCGGCGCGGTGCGGCCGGTGTCCCAGGGCGCCAGCGCCGCCCGGACGACAGCGCAGTGTTTCTCGATCGCCGCGGTGGCCTCGGGGCCGTCCGGGATCGCGTTGCCCAGATACGAGTAGCGGGCGTCGTAGTGGTCGAGCGCCCCACCCCGAGGGTCCGGCACTGCCAACGCCCCACCGAGCTGCCGCAGCTCCGCCGTGATCAGCGGCGATCCCGAGCCGGTCGCCGCCAGGAACGCGGCCGACGCCCGCTCGTCGAGGTCCGCGAGCAGCAGATGGTCGCCGACGATCGGCACCGGCTCGTCCGGCCCGAGCTGAGCGCGGACCACCTCGGCCGGCGTACACGGCAGCCACGACTCGACCACCGGGGCGGCCACCGCGCGCAATTCGTCCAACAGCTCGGTCAGCCCGCTCGGCGCGTCGTCGGCTCGCACCTCGGTCGCCGCCACCCCGATCATCGTTCCGCTTCTCAGCTCGACCGGCACCATGGGTACGTCGGGCAGGTTGAGCACCTGGAACGCGCTGGTGACCTCCCACGGCGCGGTAGCGGCCCACCCGGTCCACCGCCTCAGCAGCTCCGCCGCGTGCACCACCGGCCAGTACGCCGAGCCGGTGACCACCGGCCGGGCCGGGAACAGCCGCATCTCGACCGCGACCACCACCCCGAACCCACCGCCGCCGCCCCGCAGGGCCCAGAACAGCTCCGGATCGTGGTCGGCGTCGACGCGGTGCAGCTCACCGTCCGCGGTGACCAGGTCGACCGCCGTCACACTGTTGGCCGCGAGCCCGACCAGCCGCCCGTAGACACTGACGCCGCCGCGCAGCAGGTAGCCGACCGCGCCGACGTCGGCCGACGAGCCGTGCGGCGCGGCCAGGTCGTACGGTGCCGCCGCGTCGACGACGGCGCCCCAGCGGGTGCCGGCGGGAATCAGCGCGGTACGGCGCACCGGGTCGATCTGCACCGCACCGTCCATCTCGGTACGCACCAGCACCGACCCGCTCATCTCCCGCGCCGCCGCGGCGCCGTGGCCGGTGCTGTGCACCCGCACCGGCATGCATGTCGTCCGGGCGTACGCGAGCACGTCCCGCAGCTCAGCGAGGGTGCGCACGGTGCGCGCGGCGGCCGGGCGGGGTGCTCCGTGCAGGTTGAACACCGTCGTGGCGTGCTCGTAGGCCGGATCGTGGGGGAAGTACACCTCGCCTGCCATCGTGGCTCCCTGGGTGGTGTGGACCGCTCAATCGGGCAGCCGCACCGACAGACCGTGCCGGAAGACGTCCCGGGGGTCGTAGCGGCGCTTGACCCGCTGGAGGCGGGGATAGTTGTCCTTGAAGTAGAGGGTGTGCCAGGGCACGCCGGAGGTGTTCCACTCCGGATCGGCCAGGTCGACGTCGGGGTAGCTGATGTAGGAGCCGTCACTGACGTCGCCGGACACCGGGACGCCGCCGCTCTCGGCGTAGACGTCCCGGTAGAACGCGCGGACCCAGGCGGTGTTGACGGCGTCGTCGTCGGGTGACTGCCAGGCGCCCGCGCTGTACGACGCCTTCACCACGCTGTCCCGCTGTGCCGCGGCGGTGGCGTCCGACGGCACCGCGTTCACCTGTCCGCCGAACGCGGTGAGCACGATGCCGGCCGCCGGGTTGGCGTACTCCGGGTCGGCCAGGTAGCGGAAGATCGTGGCCAGTTGCTTGTCGGTGTAGCCCCGGCGCAGATAGCCGGCCTTGTTCTTGTAGCGCCCCTTCGGGTCGCTGGGCCAGCTGTACGAGGGCATCCAGCTCGCCATCCAGTCGACCACGTCCCGGTCGACGGAGCGGGGGGTCAGCCCGGTGCCGTCCCCGATCGCCGCGAGCTGGTCGTCGAGCATCCGGGCGGCGCCCTCGACCGCGTCGTCGACCACAGCGGTGAGCGCCACGATGCCGGCCGAGCGGTGCATGACGATGAGGTTGCTCCACAGCTGGGTCTCCGGTGCGTCGACGGCGCTGTGCCGCTCCAGCCAGCCGCAGTAGTTCGCGATCAGGCGGGTCAGCGCGTCCTCGGTCATCCCGTCCCACGACCACAGCACGTCACAACGGCGGATCCGGCGGGGCGCCGTGGGCAGCAGACGCGACGGGTCGTCGGAGTCGACTCCCGGGCTGCGCAGCCAGAACCGGGTGACCACACCGAAGCTGCCGCCACCGCCGCCCGCGGTCGCCCACCACAGGTCGTGGTGCGGGTCGTCGGGCTCCCGGGTGGCGACCACCACGTCGACGGTGCCCGACTCGTCGACGACGACCACCTCCACCGCGTACAGGTGGTCGACGACCAGTCCGTCGCGGCGGGACAGGTGACCGTAGCCGCCGCCGGTGATGTGGCCGCCGACGCCGACCTCGAAGCAGGTGCCGCCGGGGATCGTGACGCCCCAGGTGTCGTACAGGATCGGGTAGAGCGCCCCGAGGGTGATGCCGGCCTCGACCATGATTGCCCGCCGCTGCGCGTCGTAGGACGCCGCGCTCATCGGCGCGAGGTCGATCAGCACCTGGATCTCGGGATTGGCGAAGAAGTCCTCGAAGCAGTGGCCGCCGCTGCGCACCGCCACCCGCCGCCCCGAGCCGACGGCCTCCCGCACGGCGGCGGCGACCTCGGCGGTGGTGCGGACCTGACGGACGTGGTCGGGGCGGCCGGTGAAGCGGTGGTTGTAACCCTCGACGAGTGCGGCGTAGCGCGGGTCGTCGGGCAGGATGTCGGTCATGTGGGTGGGTCCCTCCGCTGGGGCGACGACCATCAGACCCTCACATCCGTCTGCCGGTGGACGCATCTCTGATCGTGCGAATAGGACGGCCGCCCCACCGGCAGCGGGCGGGGCGGCCGCTTCGTCCACCACGTCGGACACGTTCAGGCCCGTGCGGGGCTTTCGAGCACCGCCGGGTCGGCGTCCGGGTCGGTGAGCAGGATGTGGGGGTCCTCCATCTCGTACCAGCCCACGCCCGGCGGGCAACGGTCGTAGCCGAGCAGGCGCTGGACCTCCTCGGGGAGCGTGAGGACGACGTCGCGCGGCACCGCCAGGAACTGGTTCTCCTCCTGCCGCAGGTTGCCGAGGTCGTAGGAGACGGTGAGGCTGGTCCGCGGCCCGGTGGAGACGTTGCCGCCGCCGCCGTGGTAGACGCCGCCCAGCCAGAGCAGCGCCGACCCGGCGGGCATCGCTGCCGGGATCGCCTCGCTGTAGCGTGGGGCACGCTCGTCGTCCCAGTGATGGCTGCCTGGGATCACGAGGGTGGCGCCGTTCTCCTGGGTGAACTCGCTCAGCGCGAGCATCAACTGCACCCGCGTCGTCGGGCCCGGGTGTCGCCGCAGGTGCAGCGAGTCGTCGCGGTGCAGCGGCTGACGCCCCTGCCCCGGGTCGATCTGGATGGCCTGGGTCGCGCTGATCTGGATGTTGGGCGTCATCTCGATGCGGGCCTGACCGACCCACATGTGCACCGGCTTCTCCATGATCTGCCGCGCCGCGCCCAGATACAGCGGGTGCAGGAAGATCGGGGTCAGGTGGCTGGTACGCCGGAACAGCGACGAGACCCGTCGGGTCAGGTGACCGTCGTACCCGCTCTTGCTGTAGCGCGTGCCGTCGAGCAGCGGGCCCAGGTCTTCCCAGAGGCCGTCGAGCGTGCTCTGGTCGACGAAGTTCTCGATGATGATGCAGCCGTCGCGCTCCAGCACGGTGACCACGTCGTCGAGGGGGGTATCGGACGTCACCCGGACGAACTCCACCATGGTCGGACTACCTTCCTCGGGCTTCGGCCTTCGCGACGATGTCGCGCGTGAAAGTGGCCAGGTCGGGGTCTTCGAAGAGGTCACCGAGGTCCATCTGGACGCCGATCTCCTCCTGTACGCGGGCGACGATCCGCACGGCGGAGATGGACTGCCCGTTCAGCTCGAAGAACGTTCCGTCGGTCTGGCCGGCGGGTACGTTGAGAACGTCCCGCCAGATGGATTCGACCTGCTTTTCGATATCGGTGACGGTCAGCGTGCCGGGTGGGTCGATCGGCATGGGAATCCTCCCGAGATAAGAGCTGATGGTTGCCGCACGGGTCGGCCGGCGAATTCGGCGACCCCCACCGCATATGATGTCGGTGATATCGCCGAATGTGTTCTTCGCTATTGCGCTCTCGTCGGGCGCATTCGAATAGCCCGGACAAACGGACGGCCGGGCCCGGAGCGATTGACGCATCCGGGCCCGGCCGGGCTGGTGTGCCCCTGTTACAGGTACTGCGTGTTCGGCCCCATTCCGCACAGAATCCGGCCGTACAGTTCGAGGTTGGTGTTGGGGTGCATGATCGCGTGCAGGTTCAGCGTCTGCACGTCGCGCTGGATCCGCTGGATCGGCACATGCTGGTAGACCGAGGATCCTCCGCTCGCCGTGCGGAGCACGTCGACGGCGTCCTTGGCCGCCTGGCAGGTGGCGCCGAGGTCGAGGCGCGCCTTGGCGCGTTCCTCAAGCGTCCACTGTTCGCCCGACGTGCCCTTGCGGTCCACCCGGTCAGCGGCCCGGTACTCGTGGAACTCTGCCTGGTCGATCTTGATTTCGGCCTCGGCCACCTGGAGGTGGGTCAGCGGCGCCTGGCTCTGGTCGGGGTAGTCGGTATAGGTGATCTTTCGGCCGGGGAGCCGCTCGAAGAACGCCTCCTTGGCGGCGCGGGCCAGGCCCAGCGCCGTCGCGCCGACGGTCGCGCAGGCCACCGGCATGAACGGGCCACCCCACATAGTGGTGTTCGGGTCCTGCTGCAGCGGGTGCTGACCCATGATGATCGGGACCATCGACATGACGCGCTCCTCGGGCAGGAACACGCCGTCGGCGACCGTCGAGACGCTGCCGGAGCCGCGCAGGCCCGACGTGTGCCAGTCGTCGATGATCTGCAGGTCGGCCATCGGGATCAGGGTCATGATCGGTTCGTAACCCCCGTCGGGGGTGGGCCGCACGGCGGCGTTGGCGTTCCACTGGCTCTGCGTCGCGCCGGTGTTGAACGACCACTTGCCGTTGAGCAGGTAGCCGCCCTCGGTCGGGACGGCCATCGCGGTCGGGCTGAGGATGCCACTGATGCGGACCGACGGGTCGGCGAAGACCTCCTCCCGCACCGAGTCCGGGAAGAGGCCGGCGACGAAGCTGCTGATGTGCCAGACCGCCACGGTCCAGGCGGCTGAGCCGTCACCGCGGGCCAGTTCGGCGATGACCTCGGTGACGGCGCGAGTGTCGGACTCGTAGCCGCCGAACCTCTCGGGCACCCGCATCCGCAGGATGCCCGCGTCACTCAACGCCTCCACTACCTCGTCGTGCAGTCGGCGATTGTCCTCGCTCCACTGGGCGTGCCGGGCCAGCAACGGCACCAGCTCCGCGGCCGCGCGGACGAGGTCGGCGCGGGGCGGAGCGTCGGTGATCGACATCGATCCTCCTCGAAGGGTTGGGGAGTCCGTGAAATGCGCGTCGGAACTGACGGCGGACGCCCATATGACCCTTGCACCACCGCTGCCGTCACGCATCTTCCGGAGTGCGCTGCTCCCGGCCGGGGCAAGAGTCGAACCGGAGCAATATGGAAGGTGCGCCGTTCCGGTTCGGGCAGGTGATATTGACTTCCGTCGTAGCGGACATTGCTGCGCCCGTCGTCGAAGGGATTTCCGATATGGAACGGTTCCGCGTGGACATTCTTCAGGAGGACGTGGACGATCTCCGCCGCCGACTGCGGGAAACCCGCTGGCCCGTGCTCTTCGACGCCGGCTGGGACCGCGGCGTGCCCGCCGACTACCTACGCGAACTCGCGGACTACTGGTGCGACGGGTTCGACTGGCGCGCGATGGAGCGGCGCATCAACGAGGTGCCACAGTTCGTCACCACCATCAACGGCTCGCCCGTGCACTTTCTGCACGTACGCTCACCGGAGCCGAACGCCACTCCGATGATCATCACGCACGGCTGGCCCGGCTCGGTGACCGAGTTCCTCGACGTGATCGGCCCGCTGACCGACCCCGTCGCGCACGGCGGGGACGCGGCCGACGCCTTCCATCTGGTGATCCCGTCGATGCCGGGATTCGGGTTCTCCGGGCCGATGCCGGCGCCCGGCTGGAACAACCTCACTGTCGCCAAGGCCTGGGCGGAGCTGATGAGCCGGCTCGGCTACGACCGCTATCTCGCGCAGGGCGGCGACTTCGGCGCCGGCATCTCGTACGCGTTGGCCCAGATCGACGCGGAGCACGTCGTGGGTCTTCACCTGAACACGCTGGTGACCACGCCGGCGGGCGACGGCTCGGACGTGCTCGACGACGAGGATCGACGGCGCCTGGCCCGCTCGCAGCGTTTCCTCGACGTGCTGGCCGGTTCGATGAAGCTGCAGGCGACCCGGCCGCACACCATCGCGTACGCCCTGAGTGACTCGCCGGTCGGGCAGCTCGCCTGGATCGTGGAGAAGTTCAAGGACTGGGCCGACTCCGGCAAGGTGCCCGAGGACGCTGTCGAACGGGACCGGATCCTGGCCATCGTCTCGATCTTCTGGTTCACCGGCACGGCCGGCTCGTCGGCGCAGTTCTACTACGAGACCGTCGACTACCTGCCGATCTCGAACCCTACTGTGCGCTACGCCCCGATCCGGCAGCCGCTCGGCGTCGCGGTGTTCCCGCAGGGTGTGTTCCTACCGATCCGCCGGTTCGTCGAGCGCGACTTCCCGACCCTGGCGCACTGGTCGGAGTTCGACCGTGGTGGCCACTTCGCGGCCCTGGAGGAGCCCGACCTGTTCGTCGGCGACGTGCGGGCGTTCGCCCGCGTCGTACGGGCCGGCTCGTGACCCACACCGAACCCCGGGTCGACGACTTCCGGGCGGTGGGGGAGCGGCTGCGGAACTGGGGTCGCTGGGGCCCGGACGACGAGCGCGGCACCATCAACCTCATCACACCGGAGCGGCTGGTCGCGGCCGGCCGACTGATCCGCGCGGGACGGACCTTCGACCTGGGGATCAACCTGGACGACAAGGGGCCGCAGAACGGCCGCTTCCGCAGCAACCCCGTACACCTGATGTCGGAGACCGGCGCGGAGCAGGTGTTTCCCGGTGGTTTCCGGTACGCCGACGATTTCCTGTTCATGCCGATCCAGGCCTCGTCGCAGTGGGACGCGCTGGCCCACGTCTTCTACGACGGCCAGTTCTACAACGGCTTTCCCGCCGACGAGCTGACCGTCAAGGGCGCCGGCCGCTGCGGAATCGACCGGCAGGGCAAGGGGATCGCCGGTCGGGGTGTGCTGCTCGATATCCCCGCGGTGCGTGGCGTTCCGTGGTTGGAGGCCGGAGACGTCATCACCCCGGCCGATCTGGACGCGGCCATCACCCGGCAGGGCGGCGTGGACGTCGGTCCGGGAGACATCCTGCTGGTCCGTACCGGTTGGCGGCGCAAGTTCGTCGAGCAGGGGCAGGACGCCGGATTCATGGCCGGGGAGCCCGGCCTGGGGCTGGCCAGCTGCCAGTGGCTGCGGGACCGCGACGTCGCGGCGGTCTGCGCCGACAACTGGGCCGTCGAGGTGTTGCCGGGCGAGGACCCGGGCGCCTTCCTGGCGGTGCACATGGTGCTGATCCGGGACATGGGCCTGACGCTCGGCGAGATCCTCGACTTCGAGGAGCTGACCGAGGACTGCCGAGCCGACGGGGTGTGGGAGTTCTTCTTCGCGGCGCCGCCGCTCAAGATCACCCGCGCTGTCGGTTCGCCGATCAACCCGCTCGCCATCAAGTGATCCGACCATCCCGAAACGGGGAAGCCATGGGACGCCACCTCTTCACGTCCGAATCGGTGACCGAGGGTCACCCCGACAAGATCGCCGACCAGATCAGCGACGGCATTCTCGACGCGCTGCTGGCCACGGACCCGCACAGCCGGGTCGCCGTCGAAACGCTCATCACCACAGGTCAGGTGCACGTCGCGGGCGAGGTGACCACCAGCGCCTACACCGACATCCCGACGATCGTGCGGGAGACGATCCTGGGCATCGGGTACGACTCGTCGTACAAGGGCTTCGACGGAGCGTCCTGCGGTGTCAGCGTGTCGATCGGCGCGCAGTCGCGAGACATCGCCCTCGGGGTCGACCAGGCGGGCGAGGCGCAAGGCGCGGGCGACCAGGGAATGATGTTCGGCTTCGCGTGCGATCAGACGCCGGAGCTGATGCCGCTGCCGATCGCGCTGGCCCACCGTTTGTCCCGTCGGCTTACCGCCGTGCGCAAGGACGGCCTGCTGCCGTACCTGTGGCCGGACGGCAAGACCCAGGTCACCATCGAGTACGACGCCGGGCGTCCGGTGCGGGTCGACACGGTGGTGGTGTCCGCTCAACACGCTTCCGGCATCTCGCTGGAGACGATGCTGAGCCCGGACGTCCGGGACAGCGTCGTGCTGCCGGAACTGGAACCGCTCGACCTCGACGTGGACAACCTCCGCCTGCTGGTCAACCCCACCGGGCGATTCGAGATCGGTGGCCCGATGGGTGACGCGGGACTGACCGGCCGGAAGATCATCGTCGACACCTACGGCGGGTACGCCCGCCATGGTGGCGGCGCGTTCTCCGGCAAGGATCCGTCCAAGGTGGACCGCTCGGCGGCGTACGCGATGCGGTGGGTGGCGAAGACCATCGTCGCGGCCGGTCTGGCCCGGAAGTGCGAGACCCAGGTGGCGTACGCGATCGGCGTGGCCGAGCCGGTGAGCCTGTCGATCGAGACGTTCGGCACCGAGACCGTCGCGCCGGAGCGGATCGAGAAGGCAGTGGCGGAGGTGTTCGACCTGCGCCCGGCGGCCATCATCCGGGACCTCGACCTGCTCCGCCCGATCTACGGAGCGACGTCGGCGTATGGGCACTTTGGTCGGCAGTTGCCCACGTTCACCTGGGAGGACACCAGCCGGGCCGAGAGCCTGGCGTCGCTCGCCGTGTAGCGCCTGCGCGCCGAGAACGTAACCCCTTCAACACCGCAATTCGGGAGTTGAGGGCCGGAACCCCGCATTGACATACTTTTCCGAGCAGAAGGGGGCGGTCGCAGATGTCCATTCACGACACGACGAGCGTGCTTCCCACCTCCGCGGCACAGGACGGCCTCTGGTTCCTCGATCGTCTGACGCCCCGGTCCCCGGCGCTGCACCGCTACCGGGCGTACCGGATCGCCGGTCCGCTCGAGGTCGCCGCGCTGCGGACGGCCTGGACGACGCTTGTCGACCGGCACGAGGTCCTGCGCGTCCGCTTCACCGAATCCGGCCGCGCCGTGTTCGACGAGAGCCTGCCCGCCGTGCTGTCCGTGGTGGACTGCTCGACCGGCGGACGCCACGGCCAACCGACGGTCGAGGCGTTCCTCGCCGCCGAGGTGGCGGCCCCGTTCCTCCTCGACCGGGGCCCACTGGCCCGGCTCGGCGTGGCCCGACTGGCCCCACTGCGGCACTGCCTGGTGCTCGTCGCGCACCAGATCGTCGCGGACGAGACCTCGATGTCGACCCTGATCGACGAGCTGGGTCGGCACTATGCCGCGGCCCTGGGTGACAGACCGGCGCGCCCGGTCGGCGCGGATGCCGCACCGCGGTTCTCCGAGCACGTGCGCACCGCACGTGCGGTCGAGGCCGCCGTCCGACGGGCCGAGAAATGGTGGCGGGAGTCCACCCCGCTCGCGCCGGTCGAGCTGCCCACCGACCGGCACCGGGGCACCGACGTCGACTGGCGCGCCGGCGTGTACCACTTCGACTGGGGTGTCGAACTGGCCGCCGACGTACACCGGCTCGCGCTCGACGCCGGCACGGCTCCGCTGGCGGTCGTGCTCGCCGCCCTGGAGGTGGTCCTGGCGCGCTACAGCGGCGAGCGCCGGATCGCGGTCGGCACCCGGGTCGGCACCCGGCTCGCGACCACGCCGACCGGGCTGGTCGGGCCGTTCGAGAACCTCGCCCTGATCGACGTCGACCTGACCGGCGCGCCGACCTTCCGGGAGCTTGTCGACCAGGTCGCCGGCCGTCTCGACGCGCTGTCCGACCAGCGGCACCTGCCGTTCGGCCGTCTCGTCGAACTGCTCGGCGCACCCCGGGACCCGCGCACGATCCCGCTGGTCAACGTGCTTGTCGACGAGACAGCCGAGGAGCACTCCACCCTGCGCCTGGCGCACACCACGGCGACCCGGCAGGACATCGACCCTCCGGCGACGATCGCCGACCTGGAACTGCGGGTGGCGACCCGGCCGGCGACGATCGGCACCTTCGCCTACCGCGCGGAGCTGTTCGACGACGAATCCATCGAACGGATCGCCAACCAGGTGCTGACCGTCCTCGCCGCCGGGGTCGCCACGCCGGACACGCCGGCGACCGCCCTGCCGATGGACCAGCCGATCCCCGCCGCCCACGAGCTGGGCGGTGACGACCGGATCGCCGACGGACCACCTGTCGACGCGCCGGTGCACGAACTGGTGCGACGGATCGTCGACACCCACCCGGAGCGCCTGGCGGTGCTCACCGACAGCGGCGGTCTCACGTACGCCGGGCTGTGGTCGCGGGCCCGGGAAATCGCCGCCGCGCTGCTCGCGCGGGGTGCGGGCGGACGGCCGGTGGTGGTGCGACTCCCCTCCGGACCGGAGCAGATCGCCGCGTTGCTCGGGGTGCTCGTCGCCGGCGGACACCTGTGCTGGTTCGGCACCGGGGACGTGGGTGATCGCGGTCGCGCCGTGCTCGCCGACCTGCGTCCCGCCTGTCTGCTGGTCGCCGGTGACCCGGACGGCGACGAGCTGGCCCGCTGGGCTCGCATCGAACTCGACACCGCCGTGCACGACGTGGCGACCCTGACCGGGGCCGGGGCGCTGCCGACGATCGACGCTGACGCGGTCGCCTACGTCGCCTACACCTCCGGATCGACCGGACGGCCCAAGGGCATCGCCCAGCCGCACTCGGCGTTCGGCCAGTTCGTCACCTGGCTCGGCGCGGAGTTCGAGATGGGCGGCGGCGCCCGGGTGGCGCAGTGGGTGGCACCCGACCACGACCCCGCCCTGTGCGAGGTGTTCGCCACGCTGACCAGCGGCGGCACGCTGTGCCTGCCCGCGCCGGACATCCGGATCCACGGCGAGAGGCTCGTCGACTGGATGGCCAACCGGGAGATCACCCACCTGCAGACCGTGCCGAGCTTCGCCCGCGAACTGCTACGGGTGGTCACCAGCCGCGCGGACCGGCCCATGCGCGCCCTGCGGCACCTGCTGCTGATGGGTGAGGCGCTGCCGGGCGAGCTGGTCAACCGGTTGCACGGCAGCCTGCCCGACGTGCACCTGGCGAATCTCTACGGGCCGACCGAGACGATCGCGGCCACCTGGCAGCCGATCGACCGACCGGTGGATGGTTCGACGCCGATCGGACGGGCGATTCCCGGCCGGCAGGTGCTCGTCCTCGACGACGACGAGCGGCCCTGTCCGCAGGGCGTCACCGGCGCCATCGTCATCCGCAGTCCCTTCGTGGCCGCCGGCTATCTCGGCGCTGTCGAACCGTCCACGGCGTTCGCCCCGGTCGGTGGACAGTCCGACATCCGCACCTACCGCACGGGTGATCTGGGCCGTTGGCGCTTCGACGGCGCCCTGGAATACCGGGGCCGCGAGGATTTCCAGATCAAGGTGTACGGCGTGCGTCTCGAACTGGGCGACGTCGAGGCCGCGCTGCAGACGCACTCCTCGGTCCGCGAGTGCGGCGTGGTCGCGGTCCGTGGACCGGACGGGATGGTCAACCGCCTCGACGCGTACGTCGTGCCGATCCGAGCCGGGGAGGGCTCGCCCGAGGTGTGGCGGGCCCACCTGCGCCAGCGGCTCGGCAAGGTGATCCCCGTCGTGTTCCGTACCGTGCACGGCCGGCTTCCCCGCAACATCGGGGGCAAGGTCGACCGGCGGCGGCTGCCGGAGCTGTCGCGCCCGGCGCGGGCCGCGGCGACGGCGTCACTGACCGACACCGAGCAGATCCTCGCGGCCCTGTGGGCCGAGGTGGTCGACGCGGGCGTACCGGGCCTCGACGACAGCTTCTTCACGGCCGGCGGACGCTCCGCGCTGATCCCGGCTCTGCTCCACCGCGTCTCCGAACGGTTCGGCGTGCATGTGCCGATCCGTGACTTCTACGCCAACCCGTCGCTCCGCACCCTCGCCAACGCTGTCAGCGTCGCCGGCGACGAGGACGGACCACGACGGCAGGCACCGGGCGTCGCCCATCCCGGCGAGCCCACCAGACCCGACCCGGCACCACGGCTGTGATGAGGTGAGGACAGTGACAACGAACGAGAACATTGTCGTGCTGGACGGCGACACTCTCGACATTCCGGGCATTCGGCGGATCGCCGAGGACGACACCACCTGCGAGGTGTCGCCGTCGGCGCTCGCTCGAGCGGGCAAGAGCCGCGCGATGTTCGAGGACATCGTGCGTCAGGACATCCCGGTGTACGGGGTGACCACCGGATACGGCGAGATGATCTACATGCTGGTCGACCCCTCCAAGGAGGTCGAACTCCAGACCAACCTGGTGCGGAGCCACAGCGCCGGCGTCGGCCCGCTGTTCGCCCGCGACGAGTCGCGGGCGATCGTGACCGCTCGGCTCAACGCGCTGGCCAAGGGCCACTCCGCGGTACGCCCCGAGTTGCTGGAGCGGCTCGCGCTCTACCTCAACCTGGGCATCACTCCGGCCATTCCGGAGATCGGTTCGCTCGGCGCGAGCGGCGACCTCGCGCCGCTGTCGCACATCGCGTCCACGGTGATCGGCGAGGGCTACGTGCTCGACGGCACCGGCAAGGTGCCCACCGGTCAGGTGTTGCGCAAGCACGGCATCGAGCCGTTGGAACTGCGTTTCAAGGAGGGGCTCGCGCTGATCAACGGCACGTCGGCGATGACCGGTGTCGGCGCGCTCGTGGCTGACCGGGCCATGACGCAGGTACGCCAGGCGGAGATCGTCACCGCCCTGGTGATCGAGGCGCTGCGGGGCTCGATGAGCCCGTTCCAGCCCGAGGGGCACGACATCGCGCGACCGCATCAGGGGCAGATCGACACGGCGGCCAACCTGCGGACGCTGATGCGTGGCAGTTTGTCCACTGTGGAGCATAGCCAGCTGCGCAAGGAGGTGGCCGCCGGCAAGGAGTCCGGCAAGGACGTCACGCGCACGAAGGTCTACCTGCAGAAGGCGTACTCACTGCGGGCCATCCCGCAGATCCTGGGTTCCGTGCGGGACACGCTCTACCACGCGATCAACAAGATCGGCATCGAGTTGAACTCGGCGAACGACAACCCGCTCTTCTTCGAGGGCGAGGAGATCTTCCACGGCGCCAACTTCCACGGACAGCCGGTCGCGTTCGTCATGGACTTCCTCACGATCGCGCTGACCCAGCTCGGCGTGCTCTCCGAGCGGCAGTCCAACCGCCTGCTCAACCGGCACCTGAGCTACGGTCTGCCGGAGTTCCTGGTCACCGGTGATCCGGGCCTGAACAGCGGTTTCGCCGGCGCCCAGTACCCGGCGACCGCCCTGATCGCGGAGAACCGCACCATCGGGCCGGCGAGCACGCAGAGCGTCCCGTCCAACGGCGACAACCAGGACGTGGTCAGCATGGGGCTGATCTCCACCCGCAACGCCCGTCGGGTGCTGCGCAACAACGACACCATCCTGGCCCTGGAGTACCTGGCCGCGGCGCAGGCCGTCGACATCTCCAAGCGGTACGGCGACCTGAGCCCGGTCGCCAAGGCCACCTACGACCACGTCCGCTCGATGGTGCCGACCCTGGACCGCGACCGCTACATGGCCGACGACCTGGAAACCGTCACCGCCGCCCTGTCCCGCGGCGAGTTCGCCGCCGCTGCCGCGAGCGCTCAGCAGAGCGAACTACGGTGACCAGGCCCTACACCGGCGCGGAGTACATCGAGAGCCTGCGTGACGATCGCGAGATCTACCTCTACGGCGACCGGGTCAAGGACGTCACGACGCACCCGGCGTTCGCCAACGCGGTACGCATGACCGCGCGGCTCTACGACTCGCTCCACGACCCGGCCACCGCACCGGTGCTCACCGCACCGGTGGACAGCGGCGGCACGGGCTTCACCCACCGGTTCTTCACCACGCCGCACAGCGCCGAGGACCTGGTCGCCGACCAGAAGGCCATCGCGGCGTGGGCCCGGATGAGCTACGGCTGGATGGGGCGCAGCCCGGACTACAAGGCCTCCTTCCTCGGCACCCTCGGCGCGAACGCCGACTTCTACGGCGAGTACGCGGACAACGCTCGGGCCTGGTACCGCCGCTCCCAGGAGCAGGTGCAGTTCTGGAACCACGCGGTCGTGCACCCCCCGGTAGACCGCAACCGGCCGCCCGACGAGGTACGCGACGTGTTCGTCCACGTCGAGCGGGAAACCGACTCCGGCCTGATCGTCAGCGGCGCGAAGGTCGTCGCGACCGGGTCCGCCCTGACCCACTTCAACTTCATCTCGCACCACGGGATGCCCGTCAAACGACGGGAGTTCGCGCTGATCGCCACCGTGCCGATGGGCGCCCGCGGGATGAAGCTGATCTGCCGGCCGTCATACGCCGCGACGGCAGCGGTGATGGGCAGCCCGTTCGACTACCCACTGTCGTCACGGCTGGACGAGAACGACACGGTGCTCATCCTGGACAAGGTCGAGATCCCGTGGGAGAACGTGTTCGTCTACGGCGACCTTGGCAAGGTGCAGATGTTCGGCGGGCGCTCGGGGTTCACCGAGCGGTTCACGTTCCACGGCATGACCCGGCTGGCGGTGAAACTCGAATTCATCGCCGGCCTGCTGGCCAAGGCGCTGGACCTGACCGGCACGAAGGACTTCCGGGGGGTGCAGAGCCGCCTGGGTGAGGTGCTGGCCTGGCGCAATCTCTTCTGGGCGCTGTCCGACGCCGCCGCGCGTAACCCCGTGCCGTGGAAGAACGGGGCGGTGCTGCCGAACCCGGAGTACGGGCAGGCGTACCGGTGGTTCATGCAGGTGGGTTATCCCCGGGTCCGCGAGATCATCATGCAGGACGTGGCCAGCGGGCTCATCTACCTCAACTCCAGCGCCGACGACTTCAAGAACCCGGCGATCCGCGGATACCTGGACCAGTACATGCGGGGCTCCGACGGCAGCACCGCGATGGAGCGGGTGAAGCTGATGAAGCTGCTGTGGGACGCGGTCGGCACCGAGTTCGGCGGCCGGCACGAGCTCTACGAGCGCAACTACTCCGGCAACCACGAGAACACCCGGGTCGAGATGTACTTCGCGCAACTCGCCTCGGGGCAGATAGACGGCTACAAGCGGTTCGTCGACGAGTGCATGAGCGAGTACGACATCGACGGCTGGACAGTGCCGGACCTCGCGTCCTTCGATCACCTGCGGTGGGCGCGCAACGATCTCTCGACGTGAGGAGCGCTGATGTTGCAGGACAAAGTCGCAGTGGTCGCCGGTGTGGGGCCTGGGCTCGGGCGGGCGATCGCGCTCGCCTGTGCCCGGGCCGGCGCCGACGTCGTACTGGCCGCACGTAACGAGTCGGTCCTCGCCGAGGTGGCCAAGGAGGTCGAACAGCTCGGCCGGCGGGCGCTCGCGGCGCCGACCGACCTGACCGACGACGCCGCGGTCGCCGCCCTTGCCGACTCGGCGCTGCGGGCGTTCGGGCGGGTGGACGTGTTGGTGTACAACGCGTTCGCGGTGCCGGCCTTCACCGACCTCACAGCGATCGACGTCGACGCCGTGCGGGCGAGCCTGGAGACCGACGTGTTCGGGGCGCTGCGGGTCACCCAACGGCTGGCCCCGACGCTGACCGAACACAACGGCGCCATCGTCATGATCAACGCGATGGTGGTACGGCAGTCGAAGCCGTCGTTCGGCGCGTACCGGATGTCGAAGTCCGGTCTGCTCGCGTTGGCGCAGAGCCTCTCGACCGAGCTGGGCCCATCAGGCGTACGGGTGAACACCGTGATGCCCAACTACGTCTGGTCCGACGGGCTCCGCGGCTACTTCGCCTACCTGGCCCAGGAGCGCGGCATCACCGAGAAGCAGGTCTACGACGAGACGGCGGCGAGCCTCGACCTGCGTCGCCTGCCCGAGGCGGACGAGGTGGCAAACGCCGTCGTCTTCCTCGCGTCAGACCTGGCCAGCGCCATCACCGGGCAGTGTCTCGACGTGAACGCCGGCGAGCTGCATCGCTGACAGATCGGGGCGCAGCACCTCGGCGCCTCCGAGATAGACGTGCCGCACGGCCGCTCGCGGCCGTGCGGTCAGCACGTGGGCCAGCATCCGCACGACCCGGGGCAGCGCGCCGGGCACGTCGATCTCGGCGGCGCACAACAGGGGTACGTCGTGCAGACCGAGCTGGCGTGCGGCTACCGCCGGGAAACAGCTCACCAGGTCGGGTGTGGCGGTGAACAGGATGCTGACGAGGTCGTCCGGCGCCAGTTCGTTGCGCCGGACGACCTCGTCGAGCAGGAGCCGCGTACCGGCCCCGACCACGTCCGGACTGTCCCGGTCGACCTGGATCGCGCCCCGGATCGCCCGCAGGGTCGGTGCCGTCATCGTCGTCCCCCAGTCGTCAGCGCGTCGCGGCGGCGAACTGGCCGGGCTGGCGGCCCGATCCTGCCGGACCCCGGTACGCCTGCGCGATGTCCAGCCAGTGCTCGGCGTCCGGGCCGACCGCGCTCAGGCGCAGGTCGTCGCGGTGCCGTCGGCGGGTCACCAGCAGACAGAAGTCGACAGCTGGGCCGCTGATCCGCTGGTCCGCGTCCGGCGGGCCGAACGTCCACGTGGCGCCGGACGGGGCGGTGAGGGTGTAGCCGAACTCCACATCCGGAACGTCCTCCTCACGGGCCAGGTAACCGAAGTCCCAGGTGCGTGCGGCGAACCCGCACAGGTGCCGGATCCGGTCGGTGTGGCGGCGCTCGACGCCGAGCGCGTCGGCGACGTCCTGCCCGTGGCCGAACAACTCCATCATGCCGGCGCCCGCCAGGATGGCGGCCGGCATCGGACGGACCAGCCACGGCACGATGTCGGTCGGCGCGTGCGCCGCCAACGCCTTCTCCGCCGCCGACCGCTCCTCCTGCCACTTGGCGAACAGCGCCGGCGGTGGGGCGGCGAGGTACGGGGCCATCGCGGCGGCGACGTTGGACTCGAAGCTGCCGCTCATGGAGGAGAGGAACCGGCTGAACGTGTCCGGGTCGGACGCCGAGAGCCCCGCCAGGCGAAACACCGCACAGAGGTGGGCCACCTGGTGGGCCACCGTCCAGCCGACGGCGGGCGTCTCGGCGCGCCAACCGGCGTCGTCCAGGTCGGCGATCAGCGTGTCGAACGCGTCGCCCTCGCTGACCAGATCGGCGAACACATCGGGCTGTGCTGTCATGTGGTTCTTCCTTCCGCTACAGGGCTCATGTCGTGCCGCGCAAGGGGACACCGGTGTTCCCGCGGCCGGACGGTTGGTGCGCGGTGCGCGCCTGTGGAGCAGGTCGGATCAATCATTGGACGGTCACCCCCGCGCCGTCGTCTCGCTACGTGCGCGACCTGCGCGGATCCGCCACTGAACGCACTCTCGGAGATGTCCGTCAGGTGGCTGATCGGCCAACCTAATCCCTATGAGCGACCCCACCACGATGAGCCCGCGCGAGCTCGCGGTGTTCGTCAAGCAGACCCCCAACGGCGAGCTGCGCCGGCTGATGCACGGCCCGCGGCGGACGGACGTCATCGACGAGATCTTCACCAACATGCCCCAGGTGTTCCGCGCCGATCGTGCCGGCGCGCTCACCGCTGTGATCCACTGGCGGATCGGCGACCGGCCCGACGGCGGCGTCGACGTCTACGAGATGGTCATCGCCGACGGTGCCTGCGTCAGCACACCGGGCAACGGTCGACACCCCGATCTCACGCTCTCGCTGGGTGGGGTCGACTTCCTCAACCTCGTCACGGGCAACGCGCACGCGGTGGCGCTGGTGATGCGCGGTCGCCTCAAGACCAAGGGCGACCTGGCCCTGACCGCGAAGTTCCCCACCCTGTTCGATCCGCCCAGAGGCTGACCGGGGCCGAGAACGACGCCGATGACTCTTGGCAGTCATCGGCGTCGTTCGGTTCGGGGTGCCGGTCGGGTCAGGCGACGCGGTCGCGGGGGCAGTTCTGGTAGACGGCGAGCAGCCACTCACCGTCGTGGTTGACGAGAATCCAGGACGCGCGGATGGCCGCCCGGTCGGGCAGCGTCGTCTCGCCGGCCGGGATGACACCACCCTCCGTGATCAGCGCGACCGCACCCGGGGCCAGCGCCTTGATCTCCACCGGCGTGCCGGTGACCCGGGTGCCCTTGAACGGGCCACCGAACGCGGTCGACATGAAATCGCGAATGTTGTCCTTGCCCTGGCGGTAGACACCCGGTAGCAACATCGACCCGTCGTCGACGAAGATGTCCGCGAACGCCTGCGCGTCCTGAGCCGCCCACGCTTTGACCAGGCGGCCGGGTACCGCCGCTATGGCCACTTGGTCGGCGCCGGAGATGCCAGTCACCAACGGTGCGGAGGAACTGGTGGTCATCGCTGGTCCTCGATTCTTGGATGGTGGCGAGGAGGTCGGTCGGTGTTGCATCCCGACGTTGCCGAGGCTAGTGCTGGCAGAGGCCGTTCCGTTCTCCTGGAGTGCGCGTTGGTCGCGTCCAACTCGGCATTCTCAAAGAAGACTGCGCACCGCTGTTAGCGGCATGCTCGGATGGCCACGACAACCACAGTTGATTCCGATCGGGGACTTCGACAGGAGGACAGCCCGTGTCCGGGCACCGTCGCGTGATCTCTGGCCTTGTCGTGGGCGACGACAACCACACCGCTCCACCCGGTCAGCCCTTGCCCGGGCTGCTCACCGCACGCCGCAGCCGCTCACGCCCGGTCTGCGGTGGCCCACGCCCTGATCGCGGCGGCTCACGCCCGGTCCGCGGCGGCCTCCGCGCGAGCGGGGTGCTCGGATGAGCCCTTGCCGAGCCACTGGTGGACGTAGTGCTCGCGCGCCATCCGGTGCACAGCGGTCAGGGCGACCTCCAGCAGCACCGCTCGAACCACCGCTGCCGCCCGATCGACGTCGGCGTGGTCGGCGGGCAGCAGGGCCATCTCCTGTGCCACGAGCTGCTCGGTCATCGCCGCGTACGGCGCGAAGAACTGGATGCTGCAGTCGCAGCCGAGCCGGCGCAGGGCGGCGACGACCTGCGCGAGCTGGGCGCGGCCGGCCGCGTCGGGGTGCACCGCCCAGCCCAGCTCGTCGATGAACTGGTCGACGTCGGCGGTGGCGTCGGACAGATTGGCGGCTCCGCCGCTGAGTGAGTGCGTCACCTCGTAGAGCCCGGCCAGGGGAAGCTGGCGGTCCTCGATGCTCGCGAGTAGTTGCCGGACGGTCGACAGGTCGAGCTTCCCGACGTGGGTGAGCGCACGGATGAGTTGCAGGCGGCGCAGGTGACGGTCGTCGTAGTCGGCCTGGTTGCGACCGGTGGGTCTACCAGGGGGAAGGAGCCGTTCCCGGAGGTAGTACTTGATTGTGGCGACGGGTAGGCCCGTCTCTTTGCTCAGATAGGAAATGCGCATCGGTTCCCCCAGGTAGACCCGTCATGTCGACCACTCTTCGATGAGCCGGTGTCGTTGAATCACGACCGCGTGCCCGTGCACACCGGAAGCGGGGGGCACGGGCACGGGTGGGTGATTCCGGTCAGGCGGCCGGACGGTCGACCGACCGGGCCGGAAAGCGTGCGGAGAGGACGGTGGCGGCCCGAGCCTTCTCCTGGGCGGCTACGACGCTGAGCGCCACCTTGCGGGCGTCGAGGAGAGCGAGCAGGACCGGAGGGTCCAGGGCCGTCACGGGCTGAAGGTTGACATCCACCGTGAGCACGGTGTCGTGGGCGATGGCAAGTGGCCCGTGGGTGGCGACGAAGATGGGACGGCTGTGCGGGTCGGTGGCGATCTCCGTGGGATCGCCGGTGACCGACTGGGACAGGAGGTACCAGGTGCCCGGCGGCACGCCGGTGAAGTGGAACAACCCGGGACCGGACAGGATGGTGCATCGGATCGGCCGGCCCTCGGGTATGCGGTCCGGGAAGAGACCGACGAACACGAGACCCGGGCTGGCCTGGCTGGACGCGTGGACCTGACCGTGGATGCTGGCCGTCGATGGTGTGCCCGCGGCCGGCGTGGGCGCCACCGGAATGTGCGGGGCGTATCCGGCCAGCTTGCGGTACGCCGTCGGTGACATTCCAACGCTCTTGCTGAAACGCGAGCTGAACGTTCCGACACTGTTGTAGCCGACTCGCACACTGATGTGCGCGACGTTGAGCGACGTCGAGACCAGTAGATCCTTCGCGCGTTGCAACCGGAGTGCCGACAGGAAACGACCTGGCGACACTCCGGTTGCGCGTTGGAATATCCTGGTGAAGTGGAATTTGCTGAACATCGCCGCTCGGGCCATGTCGCTTACGGTGATTTGCTCGCTGAGGTTCTCGCGCATTGTCTCAATTGCGCGCTTCGCTGCTTCCTCAACCGCGTCCCCCACGATTCCTCCCCAGCAATTCGTGAGAACAGCTTGCCGGTCTCACCAAAGGCGTAAATCAATTTCTGAGATACGCCTCTCGGTCACCGCCGGTGTCCGGTTGGTGATCCACCGAGATCCATGTCGACGTTAGTCGATCCCGCCCTCGGCCGCAACACTGCAGATTTGCTTGGATACGGAGCGCAATCGTGGAGTAGGGGCGGCTCCGTGGTGGATAGTGATAGTCTCCAATACACGCCCAGGAGTCGAGACAGCTCAAAGGGTGCGTAAAGTTCAATCTTCCGCATTGTCAATGTTCGCCCTGATGCATCAACCCGCGGGAGCGGCGACGGCGGGCGCCGTGGCTGGGGCGGGCAACGTGCCGTTGTAGCTGACCGGAACCCCTCGCGCCCGAGCCGCGGCGACGATTCCCGGCATCGCCCGCTCGGCCAGCGCCGCGATCGTCAGGGCCGGGTTGACGGTGAGGGCGCCGGGCACCGCCGAGCCGTCGGTGACGAAGATGCCCGGGTGGTCACGCAATTCGTGTCGGTCGTCGAGGGCCGAGGTCGCGGGGTCGTCGCCGATTCGGCAGGAGGCGAGCGGATGCACGGTGTACGCGCCGACCAGGTCGTTGGTCCAGGGAGCGACCCGGGCCAGCCCGTCCCGCTCGAGAATGTCCTTTACCTCGGCGTCGGACAGCGACCATCCGCGCCACGTGTTCTTCGTCGGCTCGTAGCGCAGCGAGCCCACCCCGAGCATCTGCTGCGACAGCCGATGCGCGTTGCCGGTCTCCGGTGGCGGCCCGAAGACCCCCTCGTTGTCGTCCTCCGACATCGTGAAGATCGTCAACCACGACTGCCACTGGCGCAGCATCTCCTTCTTCTCCAGGCCGAACCAGCTCGGCCCGGTCGCGCCCGGAACCTGCGCCAGAATCGTGCCGAGCCCGGGCGGGAAGTAGAGCTGCTCCAGCGAGAAACGTTCGTATTCGGGTAGTGAGCCGTCGAGCTTGTCCCAGGAAGCGACAGTGGGGCCGCGTCCGATCTGATAAGCGGAGTACGCGCGTCCGTCGGATCGGCTCAGGCCGAGCACGTCGCGTACCTTTTCTTCGTCGAAAATTGCGGTATTCAGCCTTTCGCCGTTACCCGAGAAATACCGACCAACTGCGTGTGGCATTTTCCCGAGGTGTGGCTCCGAACGTTGAAGAATCACTGGAGTGGCGCCGGATCCGGCGGCGACGACGACAATCTTCGCGTCGATCTCGCCGGATTCGTGCAGAATCCTGTAGTCCTCTCCGTCAACAATCCGGTAATGCACGCGGTAGCCGCCGTCGGAATTCCGGGACAGATGCTGCACCTCGTGCAGCGGGCGGATTTCGGCACCGTGGTCGAGAGCCGCCGGCAGATAATTGAGCAACAGCGAGCGTTTGGCGTCGAACCGGCAGCCGGCCATCATCCAGTTGCAGTTCGTGCAGAGGTCCACGTCGATCGCCGCCGGCGCCGGGTTGGCGGTCCGTCCGGCGTGCCGGCACGCCGCCCCCCAGAGCCCGCCGGCGTAGGGGATGCGGTCCCAGGTCTGCTGGGTGATCGGCAACGCCTCCGCCACCCGGTCGTACCACGGGTCGAGCGTGTCGCGGTTGATCGCCGCCGGCCACATCCGGCGGCCGATGCTGCCCTGCCGGTCGAAGACGAACCGAGGCGCGCGTGGCATCGTCGCGAAGTAGACGACACTGCCGCCACCCACGCAGTTGCCGCCCAGGATGCTCATCCCGTCGCCCACGACGAAGTCGAAGATCCGGGTGTACGACTTACCGAGTTCGAAGTCGTGGTCGAACTCGTCCGCGCGCAGCCAGGGCCCGCGCTCCAACACCACCACCCGGGCGCCACCGGCGGCGAGGTGATAGGCGGCGATCGCGCCGCCGAACCCGCTGCCGATGACGAGGATGTCGGTCGATTCCGTAGCGGTCATGCGGGGCTCCCCGTCGCAGTCGTTTGTGGATGGTGGTCGGCGAGCTGCCGTCCGTAGCTGAACTCTGGAAACCGGTAGACCCCGTCGGCGTTCGGTTGGGAATAGCCGATGGTGAGAAGCCCCGGATGGCCGCTCGCGAAGGCCGTCGGCGTGCTCATGTGGGCCGCGCTGTCAAAGGCCATGTTGCAGAAGAGGGCAAGGCTCACCCACATCTGCTTCTCGGGATGGCCGGGGTCGGTAAGGATGCGCACCAGAGCGGTGCGGTGGTCGAAGGGCAGCGCCACGAACGACGGCACCGACGCATCGAGGCTGAGCCCGGTTTCGTGCGCGTAATCGTCGGCGTGCTCGTTCAGGGTCACCGCGAGGGAATCGAGCGCTTCGGCCAGACCTCCGGCGGGCAGCTCCAGTAGTGCGAGCGCGCCGGCCGCGACCGCGCCGGCGCCGGTTGCGGCGCCCGCGATCGCGCGATCGTCCGGCCAGCGTTTCTCTCCTGGAATGATCGTGTCGGCAAAAGCCTCGATCGTGATGGTCTTGTCTGGAACTTCCACGAAATGCCTCCAGGCCGCAGATTCATCGCTGCGGACATTGTGTTCCCGTCGCGATCCGTGCCGTTCTTCCGTCGTGCCGTCGGTCGACCGCGCACGCCTGAAGACGAACCGCCGGGGCACCCGCGCGCACGATGGAACAAAACTTGGGAGGTACGAGCGACATGCCGATGCTGGGTGCGATCCGCCGGATGGCGCTGACACCGTCGCTGACCGACGTCACGTTCGAAGGCCGGGGCTTCCCGGTCAGGCCGAGCCCGACAACCGAGCGTCTGGAAGCGATCCCACAGGCGGTGATCTGTGGCTTCGAGTGGGGTATCGAGGCGCGTGACCAGTGGGAACTGGAACGACGCCTGGAACTGGTCGACCAGGAGCAGCGCGGCTTCGCCTACGAGGGCGCCACCATGGCACTGACGGTCCGCGACGCCATGCCGGGCGGGCGCCGCCACCAGGCCCGGGACCTGCTGAGCGGCCCCGGCCTGCCGCACACCTTCCTGACCTACATCGGGATCGGCTTCGCGATGGCCCGGCTGCCCCGTCCACTGTGGAAGAACGTGCTACCGGACCTGACCGGCACCCCCTACTACCCGACCATGAGCTGGTTGGCTGTCGACGGCTACGGCTTCGACCGCGCCTACTTCGAGACCGACCGGTGGGTGGGGCAGCAGCGCAGGCTGGCGCCGTACCCGTGGCTCGGCCGCGCCGACTACTTTCCGCGGGCCGTCGACCAGGGAATCGGTCGTGCTCTGTGGTTCATCCACGGCGGCGAACCCGCCGACGTCACGGCGGCCGTCGAACGGTTCGCCCCGGAGCGGCGGGCCGACCTGTGGAGCGGGGTCGGTCTGGCCGCGACGTTCGCCGGCGGCACCACACCCGAAGGGCTGCGGCACCTCCGCACCGCCGCCGGTGCGCACCGCGACCACCTCGGGCAGGGCTCGGTCTTCGCCGCGAAGGCGCGTACCTTCGCCGGCTACCTACCCGAACACAGTGAGGCGGGTGTCACCATCCTCGCCGGCCTGCCCGCCGAGAAGGCCGCGGCGCTGGCCGACGACGTCGCGGCCGTGGGTTTCGCCGACACCGAGGAACCCGACTACGAGGTGTGGCGCCACCGGATCCGGGCCCGCCTCGCCAACATTCACGATGAGGACAGGAGGGTTCGATGAGCGTTTGGCGCAGCCTGCGACGCAGGGTGCTGACCCCCGACGTCGCGGCCACCAGGATGGACGTCCGCGGCTTCCACGTGAAGTCCGCCGCCGGGCGGGAGCGGTTGGAGACCGTCGGCAGCACATTCCTCGCCGGGTACGCGGTCGCGGCCGAGGCGAAGCGGCCCACGGATGCCGAACCGTCGCTGGAACAAGTGCCGACCGGCTATCGCGGCTTCGCCTACGAGGGCGCCGCCATGGCCCTGGCGATGCGCGACGGGTTGCCCGGCGGAGGGACCCGGCACGTCGCCGACTTCCTCGACGGGCGGGCCCGACACCACGTCTACATGGTCTACGTCGGGGTGGGCTGGGCCATGGCCAGGCTTCCCCGTTTCCGCTGGTCCACCCTGTACGCCCCGGACCCGCTGCTGCGCTGGCTGGTCCTCGACGGCTACGGATTCCACCAGGCCTACTTCGTCACCAAACGCTACGTGCACCAGCAGTTCCGCGACGAACGCTTCCCGTGGCCGGGCCACGCGTACGCCAACAACGCCATCGACCAGGGCATCGGCCGGGCGTCGTGGTTCGTCGGCGGCACCGACCCCGAGACGGTGGCCGGCCTGCTCAACCGCTTCCCCGTGGCACGGCGACCCGACCTGTGGGCGGGCACCGGCCTCGCCGCGGGGTACGCGGGCGGCGCGTCGGACACCGAACTGCGCCGTTTGCGGGACCTGGCCGGCCCGTACCGCCCTCAGCTCATGCAGGGCGTCGCCTTCGCGGCGGCGTCCCGGGTCAAGGCCGACCTCGTCCAGCCTCACACCGAGCTGGCGACCGAGCTGCTCTGCGGCATGTCGCCGGCCAGCGCCTCGAAGGTCACCGACGAGGCGCTTGTCGACCTGCCCGCCGACGGGGAGACCCCGGCGTTCGCGGTCTGGCGCGAGCGCATCGCGGCGGCCATGGCTGCCAACTTCGGCAGCTGACCTGCAACAAGGGGCCCCGCCGTCCGGCGGGGCCCCTTGTTGCTTGTGATGTCAGCCGCCGATCACCCTTGCGGGGCGGCGATCAGCCGGTGGCCTCGTGGGCTGGTCGTCGGCGCCGCCGGAAGGATCACGGACGCGGGTCGGGCGCGTCGGACGCGGCCTGGTACGGCCGGCGGAGGTACAGCAGTGCCAGCACGACCACCACGGCCAGCCCGTCGACGAAGAGCAGGAAGGCGCTCATCGGGTCGATCGAGTGTTGGTGCGCGGCGAGCGCGTCGGCGGTGGCCTGCCGGACGACCTCGGACGGCGCCGGAGGCGCCACCCCGGTGCCCACGCTGAACCGCAGGCTTCCGGTGGCCTCGCCCCCGTTGGCGAGTGCCATGTGGAAGGCGACCGTCAGGTTGCCGGGACGAACGACGGTGATCGGCACGGTCACCGTGCGCTCCGGGCCCTGTCGCGCGTCGCCCGACTGGATCGGGTTGCCCGCGTCGTCGAGCACGGCGACGTGGGAGAGCGTCAGGTCCGGCGCGTCGGAGAACGTGAGCGCGACGGCCGCGGGCGCCGCCGAGACGGCGGCACCCGCGGCAGGGTCGCTGGTGATCAGACCGCCGTCGGCGGAGGCCGACGACGCGACGCTCGACAGCAGGAGGACGATGAGCAGCAGCGCCCCACCTCGGCGGACCACGTCAGGCCAGCGACGCTACGGGACGCGGCGCGCAGCTGCACCGCATCGCCTCGACCTCGACCCGGCTCGGCCGCAGGTGGTAGTAGACCGCGACCAGCATCGGGATGAAGACGACCGAGTTGTAGAACAGGTGCAACTCGACGCGGGGCATGACGAGCTGCAGGACGCTGGTCGGCACCGCGGCGCCGAAGAGGTTGAAGCCGGCCTGCACCTGGATGAGGAGCAGCAGGTGCTCGATGTGGTGCCAGAACTGGATGGCGAGAGCGATCGTCCACCAGGTGCGTGCCCGACCGACGAAGCCCGGCCGGAGCAGGAAGAGGCCGACGAGCATCACGATGGCGTAGCCGTAGTGCAGGTACTCCGAGGTGACCAGCCACGGCCAGAACTGTCCGAGCACGCCACGCGACGCGGGTCGGGGCATGTCGAGCACGAAGATCTGGTACGCCTGCACGAGGTGTTCGGCCCAGTGCGCGATCACGATCACCATGAAGGTGTTCAGGGCGGCTCGGTGGTGCCGGCCGTTGAGGGACGCGAGGAAGCCCGACCTCGGTGGGGCCGCAACAGCGGACATGGACACTCCATTCGTTGGTGAGCGTGGCCCGGCGCTTACGGTAGTCAATGGGTGACGGAAGGATTTCTTTCGACGTGCTCTTGTGCCGCGACCCGGGCCCGGGCGAGCCGGCCGATTTTCTGCGGCCACCACCTGGTGCCCGGGCGGATCCACCCGATACCGCAAGTTCGGAGACGGCCCCGGCCCGTCGGCATCGACATCCTTGGGCTTGCGGTCGAAGGGAGAGCGTCGTGGGCATGATCATGATTCGAGGCACCCGCCGGGCCGCGGGGACGGTACGGCACGTCACGCCGGTGCCGATCGCCGTGGCCAAAGGGCTGGTGGCCACTGTGTACGAGCAGGTCGAACGCGACTTCGGAATGCTCGCCCCGCCGGTTGCCCTGCACTCACCGGCCCCCGAGCCACTCGCCGCGTGCTGGATGATCCTGCGGGAGACGCTCGTCGCGAGGGGTGCCGTCGACCGAGGAACGAAGGAAGCGGTGGCGACCGCCGTGTCCATCGGCAACGCCTGTCCCTACTGCGTCGACGTGCACAGCTCGACGATGCACGGCCTGGCTCGCGGGCGGGAGTCGGCGCAGATCGCCTCGGGCAACCTGCACCAACTCGTCGATCCGGGCCTGCGGGCGGTCGCGGGCTGGGCACGCGACAGCGGGCACGTCGCCGCGGCGGTCCCGGTGCGGGCCCCGGCGGTCCCCGAGGTGCTGGGCGTGGCGGTGGTGTTCCACTACATCAACCGCATGGTCAACCTGTTCCTCCCCGAGTCGCCGTTCCCGCCGCGGCTGCCCGGCGCCGCACGGACGACGGTCCGGAAGGTGTTCGGGAGGTTGATGGATCTGCGCGGCAGCGGGCCCGAGCCGGGGGCGGCGCTGGCGCTGCTACCCGCCGCGCCGGCGACAGCGGTGCCGGAGTGGGCCGTCGGCAGCCCGAGCATCGGCGACGCGTTCGCGCGGGCCGGCGCCGCCGCCGACCGCGCGGGCCTGCGTTCGGTGCCCGGCCCGGTGCGGTCGCTGGTCACCGATCGGCTGGACGCGTGGGACGGGCGGCCTCCCGGGGCCAACCGTGGCTGGTTGAGCGAGGGGATCTCTGCGCTCGCGCCGGCCGACCAAGCCGCCGGCCGGTTGGCCCTGCTGGCGGCGTTCGGCTCCTACCAGTCGACCGACGCCGACTTCGACGCGCTGCGGGCGACGGGAGCTGGCGACCGGGAGCTGATCGAGGTCACCTCCTGGGCGGCGATGAAGGCGGCGCTGCGGGTCGGCACGCTCGGAGTGGGGCCGGCGGCGTAACCGGCGTGATGCTAGTGCGACGTCCACACCCTCAACGGAGGTAACCATGGTCGCCGCCCGCGTCGTCTCGTCGGTCGTTCAGCGCCAGGTCAAGTACGTGACGCCTGTCGCACCCACCGCGGCCGACGGTCTGGTGGCCGAGGTCTACCGGCAGGCCACCGACGAGATGCGCCTGGTCGTACCGCCACTGCTGCTGCACTCGCCGGCCCCGCGGACACTCGCCGCCTACTGGATGCTGATGCGCGAGCCGTTGATGACCGGTGGGGCCGTCGACCGGCTGGCCAAGGAGGCGGTGGCGTCGGCGGTGTCGGTGGCCAACATCTGCCCCTACTGCGTCGACATGCACAGCACCGGGATGTACGACCTGTCGACCGAGCACGACGCCGAGGCGATCGTCGCCGACCGGGTCGAGGACATAGTGGATCCGCGGGTGCGTACGCTTGCCGGCTGGGCGCGGGTCGCCCACCAACCGGCGGCTTTCCCGGCGTTCGACCTGACGCTCACTCCGGCGGAGCGCGCCGAGTTGGTGGGCGTCGTGGTGGCGTTCCACTACCTGGGCCGCATGGTCAACGTCTTCCTGTCGAGTTTCCTGCTGCCGCCGCAGCTCGGCTCCCGGGCCAAACGGAGGATGAAGCGCGGCGTCAGCCGGTTGCTGCACCCCATTCTGCGCGAGGAGCACCCGGCCGGTCGTTCACTGCCCCTGCTACCCGCGGCCGACCTGCCGCCGGAGGCGGGCTGGGCGGTGGGTAGCGAGGCGGTGGCGGGTGCGGTGGCTCGCGCCAACGCGGCCTTCACCGCTGCCGGGGAGCGGTCGGTCCCGCCGAGGGTGCGCGCGCTCGTCGCCGCGCACCTCGACACCTGGCAGGGCGTCGACACCGGACTGAGTCGCGAGTGGTGCGAGCGGGCGATCGTCGACCTGCCGGAGCCCGACCGGTCCGCGGGTCGGCTCGCCCTGCTGGCGGCCTTCGCGTCGTACCAGGTCGACGAGGAGACCATCGCGGAGTTCCGGGCCTGGCACGAGGGCGACGCCGTGTTGGTCGAGACGGTCGCCTGGGCCAGCTTCGCCACCGCGCTGGCGGTCGGCCGACGACACCTTCGGTAGTCGGCCAAGAGATCACAATTATCGCCCGGGCCGGTGCCCAAGAAATACTGGCGTATGCCCGGGTATTGGGCGCACCGCACGAAGGAAGAAGCGCCCAGCACAGACGAAGAAGACATCGTTAAAGGCCCCTGCGACGCTCTATCCAGCGCGTTCACCGAAATCGGTGAGTCGGGATGTGTGGTGATAGGCCGTCGCCAAACTCCCTGTTCGAGGGGTCGGAACTGGAAACTCGCGCTCGCGGCTATCGGTGCTGATGCCCGTTCCGTGGAGCCGTCCAGGCATCGGTGAAATGCCATTACCAAACCGATGGTAATGGGATTCCCGGCCCCGCACCCGTCCGTCACAATCGGAGGTCAAGTAGATGTCGCAGAAGGGTTCATGGCTGCATCGGCGGCTACCCGCAATCGTGGCGCTGGCCCTGGTCGCCCTGCTCTTCCAACTGGGGCGGTTGCCCTCCGCCTCGGCATCCGAGCTGGCGCGGACCGCGAGCGGGTTCGCGTTCCAGCCGGCCTCGATCGCGATGCCGGGGGGCTACCCGCAGCAGACCGTCCGCAAGGTCAACCAGAAGTACCAGGACATCAATGCGTGGATCTCGTCGGTCGGCTCGGGCGTCGCGATGAACGATCTCGACGGGGACGGGCTGCCCAACGACCTGTGCATCACCGATCCTCGTATCGACCAGGTGGTGGTCACCCCCGTGCCCCGCCCCGGCACCCCCCGCTACGCGCCGTTCGCGCTCGATCCGGCACCGCTGCCGATGAGCGACACGATGGCGCCGATGGGGTGCGTCCCCGGCGACTTCAACGAGGACGGCCGCACCGACGTGCTGGTCTACCTCTGGGGACGTACGCCGATCCTCTACCTCGCCAAGGCCGGCGCGGTCGGCCTGACGATGAACACCTTCCGACCGGTCGAGGTGTTGCCCCAGTCGCCCGGTGACCGCTACGACGGCCCGCAGTGGAACACCAACACCGTCGCGGTCGACGACTTCGACGGCGACGGCCACGTCGACATCTTTGTCGGCAACTACTTCCCGCACGGCCCGGTCCTCGACGACACCAAGAAGGACGGTGTCGCGATGAACCACTCGATGTCGCAGGCGTTCAACGGCGGCGAGGACTACTTCTTCCGGTGCACCGGCGCCACCGCCGGCGCCGAGCCGACGGCGACCTTCGAACTGGTCAGCGACGTTCTTCCGCGGGCCGCGTCGAAGGGCTGGGCCCTCGCTGCGGCCGCCAACGACGTCGACGGGGACCTTCGGCCGGAGCTCTACGTGGCCCACGACTTCGGCCCCGACCGGATGCTCTACAACAGGTCGACCCCCGGCAACATCGATTTCGCTCCGGTCAAGGCCGTCCGTGACCCGCTCGTCCCCAAGTCGAAGCGGGTGGGCGCCGACTCGTTCAAGGGCATGGGCGTCGACTTCGGCGACCTGGACGGCGACGGCCTCTACGACATGTACGTCAGCAACATCGCCACCACCTTCGGCCTGGAGGAGAGCCATTTCGCCTTCGTCAATTCCGCAAAGGACCAGAAGGACCTTCGCACCCACCTCGACGACGGCACCGCCCCGTTCAAGGACGAGAGCGCGCCGCTCGGGCTCGCCTGGTCCGGGTGGGGCTGGGACGTGAAGATGGCGGACTTCAACAACAGCGGCGACCTGGTCGTGGCGCAGACGACCGGCTTCGTCAAGGGCGAGGTCAACAGGTGGCCGCAGCTGCAGGAACTCGCGATGTCCAATGACAACCTGCTCACCAACACGACCTGGTGGCCGCACGTGCGCCCCGGCGACGACATCGGCGGCAGCCAACGGTTGCACTTCTTCGTCAAGTCCGACAGTGGCCGTTACGTGGACATCGCGCCGCGGTTGGGTCTCGACGCGCCGGTGCCGACCCGCGGCATCGCGACCGGCGACGCCGACGGCGACGGACGGCTCGACTTCGCGGTCGCCAGGCAGTGGGACGAGCCGGTCTTCTACCACAACCAGAGCCCGAACCCCGGTGCCTTCCTCGGCCTCCGCCTGACCCATCCCGCCCCGGCCGGCGCGACGGCCGCGACCGGGACCGCTGGTTCGCCAGTCGTCGGCGCCCAGGTCAAGGTCACGACCGCGGACGGTCGGGTGCTGCTCGGCCGTGTGGACGGCGGCAGCGGCCACTCCGGCAAGCGCAGCAGCGAGGTCCACATCGGACTTGGCAAGGACGTGACCGGCCCGGTGCGGGTCGAGCTGAACTGGCGTGATCGCACCGGCCAGTCGCATCAACAGGAGCTTTCGATGACCCCGGGCTGGCACTCGCTCGAGCTCGGCGCCCAGGCCCAGGAGAGGTGAGCGACATGGCAATCAGTACCGTAACCCCGCCACGTCACGACCCGAAAGTCAACATCGCACTTCGCAACTTCGCTATCTCGATCACCGTCTTCAACATCCTCGGCTTCACGGTCCTCGGCTTCGAACAGCCCTGGACCTGGCCCCTCATCGCGATCTTCGCCGGCTACACGATCGAGATCGCCCTGGAGGCCATCGGTGCCCGCGTCGAGGGCCGAGCCCCGCGATTCAGCGGCCGAGGGCTACGCGGGCTGATCGAGTTCCTCTACCCGGCGCACATTACGAGCCTCGCGCTCAACATGCTGATCTACGTCAACGACCAGCTCTGGACGATGCTCTTCGGTGTCGCGGTCGCCATCGGCGCCAAGTGGGTCCTGCAGGCCCCCATCCGGGGCCGGATGCGCCATTACATGAACCCGTCGAACTTCGGCATCGCGGTGATCCTGATGGTCTTCCCCTGGGCCAGCGTCGCACCGCCCTACCACTTCACCGAGTACATCTCGGGCTTCTGGGACTGGCTGATCCCGGCGATCATCATCGTCGGCGGCACGATGATCAACGGCAAGCTGACCGGTCGGATGTGGCTGATCATGGGCTGGCTGTCCGCGTTCGCTCTGCAGGCGATCGTGCGTGGGGTGCTGCTCGACACGTCGATCCCGGCGGCCCTGGGCATGATGACCGGCGTCGCGTTCGTGCTGTTCACCAACTACATGGTCACCGACCCGGGCACCTCACCGTCGGCGCCGGCCGCGCAGGTGGCGTTCGGTGCCAGCGTGGCCGTGGTCTACGGCCTGCTCACCGGCTTCGGTATCGCGTACGGCATCTTCTTCGCCACCGCCGCCGTCTGCCTCATCCGCGGCGGCTTCCACTGGACCCTGCACCTCATCGAGAAGTCCAAGGCGGACCGCGCGCCCAGCATCGGCACGGCCGCGATGCCGGTGCCAGCGAGCACCGGCAACGGCAACGGCAAGGAACACACCGGCAAGGAGGTCGTCCCCGCATGACTCGTGTAGCGATAGTCGGCATGGCGTGCCGCTATCCGGACGCCACGTCACCCCGGGAGCTGTGGGAGAACGCCCTCGCCGGGCGGCGCGCGTTCCGCCGTCTCCCCGACGAGCGGATGCGGCTCGAGGACTACTGGGACCCGGACCCGAACACGCCCGACAAGTTCTACGCCCGCAACGCCGCCGTCATCGAGGGGTACGAGTTCGACCGGATCGCCTACAAGGTCGCCGGGAGCACCTACCGCTCGACGGACCTGACCCACTGGCTCGCCCTCGACATGGCCGCGATGGCCCTGGCCGACGCCGGCTTCCCGATGGCCGAGGGACTGCCCCGGGACCGTACCGGCGTGGTGGTCGGCAACACCCTGACCGGTGAGTTCACCCGCGCGAATCAGCTGCGGCTGCGCTGGCCCTTCGTCCGGCGCATGGTCGCCGCGGCGCTCAAGGACCAGGACTGGGACGACGACCACCTGATGACCTTCCTCGACTCGTTCGAGGCGACCTTCAAGAGTCCGTTCCCCGAGGTCGACGAGGACACTCTGGCCGGCGGGCTCTCCAACACCATCGCGGGCCGGATCTGCAACCACTTCGACCTCAAGGGTGGCGGCTACACCGTCGACGGCGCCTGTTCGTCGTCGCTGCTGTCGGTCGCTACCGCCAGCAAGACCCTCATCGACGGTGACGTCGACGTGGCCGTCGCCGGTGGTGTCGACCTGTCGATCGACCCCTTCGAGATCATCGGGTTCGCGAAGACCGGCGCGCTGGCGACCGGTGAGATGCGCGTCTACGACCGTGGGTCGAACGGCTTCTGGCCGGGCGAGGGCTGCGGGATGGTCGTCCTGATGCGCGAGGACGACGCCCGCGCCGCCGGCCACCGCATCTACGCCACCATCGCCGGGTGGGGGATCTCCTCCGACGGCAAGGGCGGGATGACCCGACCCGAGGTCAGCGGCTACCGACTCGCGCTCGACCGGGCGTACGAGCGCGCCGGCTTCGGGATCGAGACGGTAGGCCTCTTCGAGGGACACGGCACGGGTACGCGGGTCGGTGACGCCACTGAGTTGACAGCGCTGTCCCTCGCCCGTCGTTCCGCCGACCCGACCGCCGCTCCGGCCGCAATCGGTTCGATCAAGGGCATGATCGGGCACACCAAGGCCGCCGCCGGTGTCGCCGGCCTGATCAAGGCGGCGCTGGCCGTGCACCACCAGGTGCTGCCCCCGGCCATCGGCTGCGTCATGCCGCACGAGATCCTGGCCGACGACAACGACCCGGCGCTGCGCGCGCTGCGCAAGGCGGAGCCGTGGCCCGACCTGCCGAACGTCCGGGCCGGGGTCACGGCGATGGGCTTCGGCGGGATCAACACGCACATCGTGCTCGAGGGCGGCCCCTCCCGACGTCGGCGTGGGTTCGACAGCCGGACCAGCCGGTTGGCCTCCTCCGGCCAGGACGTCGAGCTGCTGCTGATCGACGCCGCCTCCCGGGAGAAGCTGCGGGAGCGGCTGGACAGGCTCGTCGAGTTCGTCGACGGCGTCGCGTACGCCCAGCTGGGCGACCTGGCCGCGACGCTGCACGGGGAGTTGCGCGACCTGCCCTACCGGGCGGCCGTCGTGGTCTCGTCACCGGCCGACGCTGTCGCGCGGCTGCAACGACTCTGCGCCGTACTGGACGCCGGCGAGACGAGCCTGGTCAGTGCCGACGAGCGCTGCTTCCTCGGCCACGTCGGCGGTCCGGGCCGGATCGGCTATCTCTTCCCCGGGCAGGGCTCGGGGCGGGGGACGAGCGGCGGTGCCCTGCGCCGCCGGTTCACCGACGTCGACGAGGTCTACACCAAGGCGGCCCTGCCCACCTCCGGCGACATGGTCGCCACGACGGTGGCCCAGCCCCGGATCGTCACCGGCTCGCTGGCGGGCCTGCGCGTGCTGTCGGCGCTCGGCATCGAGGCGACCACCGCTGTGGGGCACAGCCTCGGCGAGATCACCGCCCTGCACTGGGCGGGCGCGTTCGACGAGGACGCCCTGCTTCGTACCGCGATGGTCCGCGGCCAGACGATGGCCGAGCACAGCTCGTCGGGGACGATGGCGAGCATCGCGGCGGCACCCGAGGCGGTCCGGCCCCTGCTGGCCGACCTCCCGGTCGTCATCGGTGGCTTCAACGGCCCACAACAGACGGTGATCGCCGGCACTGCCGAAGGGATCGAGGAGGCCTGCCGCCGCGCCGGCGAAGCGAGCTTCGCCACCACCCGGCTGCGTGTCTCGCACGCCTTCCACTCACCGCTGGTGGCGCCGGCCGCCGACGCGTTCGGCGACCGGTTGACCGATGAGCAGTTCGACCCGTTGTCGCGCCGGGTGGTGTCGACGGTGACCGGCGACGTCCTCCCGGCCGACACCGACGTGCCGGCCCTGCTGCGCCGCCAGATCACCGACCCGGTGCTGTTCACTCAGGCGGTGGCCTTCGCGGCGAAGGACCTTGACCTGTTCATCGAGGTCGGCCCCGGTCGGGTGTTGGGAGCGTTGGCGACCGCGGCGACGGACGTGCCGTCGGTGTCCCTCGACACCGATGACGAGTCGGTCGCCGGTCTGCTCAACGCCGTCGGTGCCGCGTACGTCGTCGGCGCGTTCCGGGTCGACGACGGGCTGTTCCAGGGTCGCCTGACCCGGCCGCTGCAACTCGGGGCGAAGTTCAGCTTCTTCGCGAGCCCCTGCGAGGCCGCGCCGCCGCTGACGGTGCAGCCCGTGCGGCGGGCCGTCGAGGCGAAGAAGATCGAGGCCGACACGGACGCCTCCGAGCCGCCGCTGCACCTGCTGCGCCGGTTGGTGGCCGACCGCGCCGAGCTTCCGATCGAGATGGTACGCGGCGAGAGCCACCTCCTCGACGATCTGCACCTCAGCTCGATCACTGTGGGACAGGTGGTCAACCAGGCCGCCCAACTGCTGTCGGTGCCGAGCGCCCAGACGCCGACGAACTTCGCCGTCGCCACTGTCGAGGAGCTGGCCCAGGCGTTGGAGGACCTGGCCGGCTCACTCGGGGACGGTGGCGCACCGACGGCGGCCACTGTGGCCGGTGCGGCCGCCTGGTCCCGGGCGTTCTCGGTCGACCTCGACGCCCTGCCGCTGCCGCCGCGCGTGGAGGTGGAGGCAAACGGCCCCTGGCGGCGCTGGTCGCGAGACGGCGACCCGCTCGCCGAGTCTCTGCGGCAGGCGCTGGAGCACGGCGGCGTCGGTGGCGGGGTTCTGGTCTGTCTGCCGGCCGACTGCACCGAGGCCGACCTGGCGCTCGCACTGGACGGGGCCAAGGCGGCCATCGCCGACAAGCAGCGCGACCGGTTCGTGGTCGTGCAGCGTGGTCGGGGCGCCGCCGGGCTGGCCAAGTCGCTGCGGTTGGAGATGCCCCGGATCCGGACCACCATCGTTCGCGTACCCGCCAACTTCGACGACCCGGCGTTGCTGGTCGCGGAGGTGGCCGCCACCGGGCGGTTCCACGAGGTGCGCTACGACGCCGACGGCGTGCGGCGGGTGCCCACCCTGCGGGCGATGCCGGTGCGACCGGTCCGGGAGATCATGCCGCTCGACGCGTCGGACGTGCTGCTCGTGACCGGCGGTGGCAAGGGCATCACCGCCGAGTGCGCACTCGCCGTCGCGCAGGACACCGGCGCGGCGTTGGCCGTGCTCGGTCGCAGCGACCCGGCGACCGACGCGGAGTTGGCCGCCAACCTCGACCGGATGACGGCCGCCGGGGTGCGCCTGCACTACGCCCGCGCCGACGTCACCGACCCGGCGCAGGTCAGGACCGCGGTCGACGGCGTACGCCAGAAGCTGGGCCCGGTGACGGCGGTTCTGCACGGTGCCGGCCGCAACGAGCCGGCGACGCTGGCCAACCTGGACGCGGCGGCCTTCCGGGCGACGTTCGCCCCGAAGATCGACGGGCTGCGCGCCGTCCTCGACGCCATCGAGCCCGGCGCGCTGCGGATGCTCGTCACCTTCGGCAGCATCATCGGCCGGGCGGGCCTGCGCGGTGAGGCGCACTACGCGACCGCCAACGACTGGCTGGCCGAGATCACCGCGGACTTCGCGGCGGCGTACCCCGAATGCCGGACGCTCTGCCTGGAGTGGTCGGTCTGGTCCGGCGTGGGTATGGGCGAGCGGCTCTCGGTCGTGGAGGGTCTGCAGCGGGACGGGATCGTCCCGATCTCACCCGACGAGGGCGTACGCCTGATGCGTCGCCTGATCGCCGACCCCGACGCCCCGCCGGTGGTGGTGATCAGTGGCCGCACCGAGGGCATCGACACTGTGCGTCGAGAGACGCCGACGCTGCCGCTGCTGCGGTTCGTCGGCACGCCGCTGGTGCACTACCACGGTGTCGAACTGGTGACCGAGGTCGAACTCAACGCCGGTACCGACCTGTATCTCGCCGACCACCTGCTCGACGGCAACCTGCTGTTCCCGGCGGTGTTCGGCATGGAGGCCATGGCGCAGACCGCCACCGCGCTCACCGGGCGCGCGGACGTGCCGGCGATGGAGGACGTCGAGTTCCTCCGGCCGATCGTGGTACCTGTCGACGGCAGCGCCACGATCCGGATCGCGGCCGTGGTGACCGGCGACGGAGACGTCGACGTCGCCATCCGGGCCGGCGACACCGGCTTCGCTGTCGACCACTTCCGCGCGCGGCTGCGTTTCGGCGACCGCGAAGAGCTCGACGGCCCACCGGACGAGACCGGAGCCGGCCTGCCGCTGGTGCCCCTCGACCCGGCCACGGACCTGTACGGGGGCATCCTCTTCCAGGGACAGCGGTTCCAGCGGCTGCGCGGCTACCACCGCGCGGCGGCACGGCACGTCGACGTGGACGTGTCGGCGGTCGCGACCGACGACTGGTTCGCCAGCTTCCTCGGCGGCGACCTGCTGCTCGGTGACCCCGGAATGCGGGACGCGCTCATGCACGGTCTGCAGGTCTGCGTACCGCACGCGACGCTCCTGCCGGCCGGCATCGAACGCGTACACGCCGCTGGCCCGGTCCTCGCCGACAAGGGCGAGGCCCGGTTCACGGCGACCGAGCGCAGCCGCGACGGCGACACCTACCTCTACGACATCGCGGTCCGCACGCCGGGCGGCGAGGTGGTGGAACGGTGGGAGGGCCTGCGCCTGCAGGCGGTGCGCAAGGGCGACGGGCGCGGCCCGTGGGCGGCGCCGCTGCTCGGCCCGTACCTCGAACGGTCGCTCGACGACCTGCTCGGCGCCCGGGTCGCGGTGGCGGTCGAGCCTCACGGCTCGGACGACCCGCCCCGACGCGCCATGACCGGCCTCGCGGCCGGACGGGTGTTCGGCCGCCCGGTCGAGGTGCGCTACCGGCCCGACGGCCGGCCGGAGGTCGACGACGACCGGGTCGTCTCGGCGGCACACGGCGCCGGTGTGACCGTCTGCGTCGGTGGTCGGGGGGTGCTGAGCTGCGACATCGAGGCGGTCTCCGAGCGCGACGCGGAGACCTGGTCGGCGTTGCTCGGCCCGCACGACGGCCTGGTCGGCCAGCTCACGAAGGACACCGACGAGGACATCGACACCGCGAGCACCCGGGTCTGGACGGCGATCGAGTGCCTCCGCAAGGTCGGACTGCCGGTGCAGACGCCGCTCACGCTGAGCGCTGTCGGTCCCCACGGCTGGCTCACCCTGGCCTCCGGCACGCTGCGGATCGCCGTGCTCGTGACCCGGCTGCGCGACCACGCCGACCCGGTCGTCGTCGCGGTGCTCACCGACGGGTGGTCGCTTCGATGAGCAAGTACTTCGAGTACCCGCACACGGTCGGCTTCGAGGAGACCAACCTCGTCGGCAACGTCTACTACGTCAACTACCTGCGCTGGCAGGGGCGGTGCCGGGAGATGTTCCTCAAGCAACGGGCACCGGACGTGCTGGCCGACCTGCAGGACGACCTCAAGCTCTTCACTCTCAAGGTCGACTGCGAGTTCTTCGCCGAGATCACGGCGTTCGACGACCTCTCGGTCCGGATGCGGCTCGTGGAACTGGCGCAGACCCAGATCGAGTTCGGCTTCGACTACGTGCGGCTCGACCCGGACGGCGGCGAGACGCTCGTCGCCCGAGGTCGGCAACGGGTCGCGTGCATGCGCGGCCCCAACAACCGGACACTGCCGGCGCGGGTGCCGGAGGCGTTGGCTCGTGCACTCGAACCGTACGCACACGGGGAGGCGAGATGAGCGGCGAACTGCTCACTCCGAGCGAGGTGGCCGGATCAAAGCTGTTGCGGCGGGCATTCGGGACCTTCGCGACAGGCGTCACCGTCGTAACGGTCGGCGGCGCCACACCACACGGCATGACGGCCAACTCGTTCGCGTCGGTCTCGCTGGACCCGCCGCTCGTGCTGGTCTGTGTCAGCCGCGACGCGATCATGCATCAGATCCTCACCGAGGCCGGCACCCTTGGCATCTCGGTTCTCGGGCACCGGCAGGAGAAGGTGGCACGCCACTTCGCCGATCGGTGGCGGCCACTGGGGTTGGCGCAGTTCGGCTCGGTCGAGTGGACGCCGGGCACCGTCACCGGCGCCCCGCTGATCGACGACGCGGTGGCTCACTTCGAGTGCCGGGTCTGGCGGACGTACGACGGTGGTGATCACACGATCTTCCTGAGCAGCGTGGTGTCGCTGCGCTGGGAGAGCAGCGGTGACGTGTTGGTCTTCGTCAACGGGCAGTTCCGTGGCATGACCGAGCCGGCGTCGGTGCCGGAGCCGAGCGAGGCGGCGACATGACACTCACCGCGTCGCGGCGGCGGCCGCCCGGACCACCGTTCTGGGCGGCGCCGAAGCTGTTGTGGAAGCTCGGACGGGACCGGCTCGGGCTGATGTCGTCGGCAGCCGACGCCTTCGGTGACGCGGCCCGCATCGCGATCGGCCCGAAGGTTCTCTTCTTCTTCAACCACCCCAACCACGCCAAGCACGTGCTCGCCGACAATCCGGACAACTACCACAAGGGCGTCGGGCTGGCCCAGGCCAAGCGGGCCCTCGGCGACGGGCTGCTCACCAGCGAGGGCGATCTGTGGCGCAAGCAGCGACGGGTCATCCAGCCGGTGTTCCAGCCCAAACGGATCGCCCGGCAGGCCGACGTGGTGGCCGAGGAGGCCGGTCGGTTCGTGGACCGGTTGCGTGGCCACGTCGGGCGGGGTCCGGTCGACATCGCGGGCGCCGCCACCGGGCTCACCCTCGGTGTGCTCGGCCGTACCCTGCTCGACGCGGATCTCGGCGGGCTCGGCGACGTCGGCGGGTCCTTCGAGGCGATGCAGGACCAGGCGATGTTCGAGATGGTCACGATGAGCGCGGTGCCGATGTGGGTGCCGCTGCCGCACCAGGTGCGGTTCCGCCGCGCCCGTCGTCACCTGCAGACGGTTGTCAACGAGTTGGTCGATGCGCGCGGCGGCCGGCTCGACGGCGACGACGCCCTGAGCCGGCTGATCCAGTCGACTAACGCCGAGCCCGACGCCGCGGTCGGGCAGCGGCGGTTGCGCGATGAACTGGTCACGCTCTGCCTGGCCGGCCACGAGACGACGGCCAGCACCCTGAGCTGGACGTTCCATCTCCTCGACGAGAACCCGGCCGTCTGGGAGCGGCTGCGGGCGGAGGCGCTGTCGGTGCTCGGAGACCGACAGCCGACGTTCGACGACCTGCACCGCCTGCGTTACACGGCGACGGTGATCGAGGAGGCGATGCGTCTGTACCCGCCGGTGTGGATGCTCTCCCGCATACCGCAGAAGGCGGACACCATCGGCGGGTACGACGTGCCGGCCGGGGTCGATGTGCTGATCTGCCCGTACACACTGCACCGTAACCCGGAGTTCTGGCCGGAGCCGGAACGGTTCCGCCCGGAGCGGTTCGACAAGGACGGCACGGCCTCGCGACCCCGGTACGCCTACATCCCGTTCGGCGCCGGCCCGCGGTTCTGCGTCGGCAACAACCTGGGGATGATGGAGGCGGCGTTCGTGGTCGCGATGGTCGCGCGGGAACTGCGGCTGGCCAAGGTGCCGGGATACCGGGTGGTGCCCGAGCCGATGCTGTCGCTGCGGGTTCGCGGCGGGTTGCCGATGACCGTGCACGAGGCATAGCGGGCTCGGATCGGAGCAAACCGCGGCTCCGCGAGGGCGTCCCCTTCACCGTGGTGGCCCTCGCGGAGCCGCAGCCCGATTGGCGTGAGCCCCGTCCGACCCGCGGCCGGGATCAACCTGCACGCCCGCGGCACTACAGCGCCGGCCCACCTGACCGGGGAACGTCAGGGCCCAGCCGGCAAGCTCAAGCGCGCGTGAGGTCAAGCCCGGGCGGGTGTCCGGCGGCGTCATGAGTGGCCATCGTGTCCTGCCGGCCGGGTTCCTCGCTCAGGATCGCGCAGTGCAGCCAGGCGTCCGGGATGGCGAAACCGTCCACGAGCGTTCGCAGGTGCGGGCGTAGCTCCTTGAGCAGTGCGTTGACCACGCCCGTGATGGCCTTGGCCCGCGCCGGCGTCAGCCGGCCGTGCTCCAGGAACCAGCCCTTGTTCGCCTCGATGACGCTGAGCGCGTACAGGTCACAGACCCGGGAGAGCAGCGCCCGGACCGCCGGATCGGCGGCGTCTTCGATGCCGGCGACGAACCCCTCCAGGGTGATCCGGTCGATGTGCGCGGCGGCGACGGTCAGGACGTGGTCCTGGACGTCGTTGAAGATGTCGAAGGGGCGGTCCTTCTTGGTGGCCGCGCCGTTGCGCAGGCGGCGGACCGCGCCGTCGAGGAGGTGCCTCTCGCGGTCCTCGAAGACCTTGAGCTGCCAGCCTCGATCGGTGACGGCGACTTCGTCGTCGCGACCGGGTACGGCGCTGATCAGCCGCTCGATGAGCGACCGCGCGGCGGTGCGTTCGAGCACCATCTCCCGGACCTGCTCGGCGACGAAGGAGGCACGCCCCCAGCCGTCCAGCGAGCCGAACTCGTCCCGGTAGCCAGTGAGCAGTCCCTTGGCCACCAACTGCAACAGCACCGTGTTGTCGCCCTCGAAGGTGGTGAAGACGTCGGTGTCGGCCTTGAGACTGGGTAGCCGGTTCTCGGCCAGGTAGCCCGCGCCGCCGCACGCCTCGCGGCACATTTGGATGGTGCGGGTCGCATGCCAGGTCTGCGCGGCCTTGAGACCGGCGGCCCGGGACTCCAACTCCCGCTGCTGGTGTTCGTCGACCGGCCCGTCGCCGCCCTGCACCTCACTGAGTGCGGCGACCAACTCGGTCTGGGCGAAGTGCAGCGCGTACGTGGTGGCGAGGGCGGGCAGCAGCTTGCGCTGGTGGGCCAGGTAGTCGTTGAGCAGCACCTCCCGGTCGGCGTCGGGTGTGCCGAACTGGCGGCGGATGTCGCCGTAGCGCACCGCGATCGTCAGCGCCGACTTGGTGGCCGCCGACGCGGCGCCGCCGACGCTCACCCGGCCGCGGACCAGGGTGCCGAGCATCGTGAAGAAGCGTCGGGAGTCGTTCTCGATCGGGCTGGAGTACGTCCCGTCCGGTGCGACCTGACCATAGCGGTCCAGCAGCATGTCCCTCGGCACCTGTACGTGGTCGAAGGTGAGCCGCCCGTTGTCCACGCCGAGCAGGCCGGCCTTGGGCCCGGCGTCGCCGATGCGCACGCCAGGCAGCGCGTTGCCCTGCGCGTCGCGGATCGGCACCAACCACGCGTGTACGCCGTGCCGCTGGCCGTTCGTGATCAGCTGCGCGAAGACCACCGCCATCCGTCCGTCCCGGGCGGCGTTGCCGATGTAGTCCTTGCGGGCAGCCTCGTGCGGGGTGTGCAGGTCGAAAGTTTGCGTCTGCGGGTCGTACGTGCAGGTGGTGCGCAGTTGCTGGACGTCGGAGCCGTGCCCGGTCTCGGTCATGGCGAAGCAGCCGAAGATCGTGCCCGAGACGATGTCCCGGAGATAGGCGTCATGGTGGCGGCGGGTGCCGAGGGCCGCGACCGCGCCGCCGAACAGGCCCCACTGCACTCCGGCCTTGACCATCAGTGACAGGTCGACCTGCGCCAGCATCTCGCTGGCGATGATCGAGCCGCCGACGTCGGAGCTGCCGCCGTACTCGGTGGGGAAGGCCGAGGCCATACCCAGCTCGGCGGGGAGTTCGCTGAGTAGCCGGGTGATCCGCTCCCGTGCCTGGTCACCGGTCTCGCCGTAGACCGGGAGGAAGCGTGCGTCGAGGTGCTCCCGGTGCGCGTTGCGGACTGCGGCCCACGGTCCGTCGAGCACGTCCCGCAGGCGAGCGAGGTCGATCTGATAGCGCACGGTTCCCCCTCAGCTAGCGGACATATGCGTACAGGTCGTACTCGATCAAGGATAGCGGCGCCAGTGAGCGATGACGGCGACCGCGCCACCCCCTTCGGCGTCGGCGATCCGCTAGCCGCACCCCCGCCCTGCGGGAGGGACGGGCACGGCCAGCCGGCACGGCTCACGTGCGCTGATGTGCGCACTGAGGCCACGCCCGCGCCTGGGGCACTCCGGGAGTGCACGACGTCAACAATCGGCTGGGCCCGTTGGAGCGGTGAACAGCGGTTGCGACGGCGACCCGCTCAGGCACACAGGTCACGGCGGCGGTAGCCGAATGTGCCGGCGACCATGCCGGCCGCGGCGATGCCGACCATCACCAACGCTGGTGGCCATGCCGGTGCGGTGGCCGGCACCGCGGCCAGGTGCGCGAACGGGGACAGCGCGCGGATCCAGGAGGGCGCGTCGATGCTGTCGGCAAGGACCTGCCACAGGAATCCACCCGCGGCCGGCATTGCACCGATCGCCGCGACGGCGCGCGGCGCCCATCCGAGCGCCAGGACGGCAGCTCCCAGACACAGCAGCACAACCGGCACGACGTTCCAGGCGCCGGTGAGCGCGTCGCCGACTCCGAGGCCGGCACTGACACTGGCCGTGCCGGCCCACATGGCGACACCCGCCACCGTTGTCAGGGTCAGCGCTGCGCAGCCAGCGACGGCCGCTTCGGCGGCCAACAGCCGTACCCGGGCTACCGGTGCGGCCAGCAGCAGTGTGAGACGCCGAGCATTCTCGTCGGCAGCGACGGCGGCGAACCGCACGGCGACGAACACCCCGACCGGAACGGCAAGCAGCGCGTACAGGGTGGCCGCATAACCCTCCACCGTGCCGAGGGCCGGAAAACCAGCCTGGGCCGCCATGGTCGCGAACTCGGGGTTGGCGGCCAGGAATTCGGTCATGGACCGGGCAATCAGGCCCAGGAGCAGGAAATACGCGCCGATTCCGGCCGACCAGGCGGCGAGCGGCCGCAGGGTGCGCCGTACGGCGAAGGCGGGCACCGACCCGAGCAACGCGGTACGCGCCCGCCGGCTGCCGGCCGTAGCAAGAATCGCCGCGCCGACGTCACGCCGAGCCGCGAGCCGACCGGCGACGGCCAGTAGCAGCACTGCGGTGAACGTCAGCACCGACACCGGCAGCCCTCGATTGCTGTCGAACGGGCGGGTCAGCGCCAAGAGCCCGAACGGGGACAGCCATCGAAGCCAGGCCAGCGCGGGCATACCGTCGCCGACCATCCGCATGAGCAGCCCGACGACCAGGACGGCCGCCGCGACACCGTTGGCCGCCGACCGGCTGACGAACAGCTGCGCGGTGACGCCGCCGACGGCGACGAAGAAGAGCCCGACGGCAGCGAGGCCGGTGCCGTGCAACAACGAACCGGTGGCGTCCACGCCCGCAGCGATCATCGCCGCGGCGGTCGCCGCTCCCACGAGGACCGGAACGACGGCCAGCACACCGAGGTGCTGGCGGACAGCATCGGCGAGGGTGATGCGGCCGGACAGCAACAGACTCCACCGGCCAGCGTCCTCCTCGCCTCGGGTGATCCGGGTGGCGGCGAGCATCGCCCACACACCGAGCAGGACGGCCAGGACGGTGCCCGTGCGCCACACGGTGAACCCGCCCGCCTGGTCGAGCGCGACCGGTTCGCCGAACAGGGTGCGGATCGCGGGGTTGCGGGCCAGCGCCGCCAAGGCCGCCGGATCCAGCGCCTCGCTGCGGTAGCCGACCACCACCAGGGCGGACATTCCCGCGCACACAGCGGTTACGACCAGGGCGCCACGGCGCACCTGGCGCACTGCGAGCCCTCTCAGTACCCACTGCGGGCGGGTTGCTGCCGTGGTCGCGATCATCGGGCGTTCTGCCCGTAGTAGGCGAGGAAGATCTCCTCCAGGCTCTGCTCCCGGACGACGATCGTTGTCACGTCAGCGTCGGCCAGGGCGCGCAGCGCCGCGGCGGGGGAGCCGCTCAGGGTGAACCGCACGGACGCGGCACCGTCGGTGTGCAGGCCGTGGACGCCGTGGACACCGGCGAGGTCCGGTGGCGCCCCGGTGAACGTCGCGACCACCTCGGTGTGGTGCAGTCGGCGCAGCTGCGCGACGGAGGCCACCTCCACCAGCTCACCGGCGCGCAGGATGCCGACGCGATCGCAGACGGCCTCGACCTCGGCAAGCTGATGCGAGCTGAGGAACACCGTCTGCCCATTGTCGCGGGCCACGTCGACCGCCTGCCGGAACTGCAGTTCCATGAGTGGGTCCAGGCCGCTGGTTGGCTCGTCGAGCACCAGCAGAGGCGCCCGGGTGGCGAACGCCGCGATCAGAGCGACCTTCTGCCGGTTGCCCGTCGAGTAGGTGCCAGCAGGTTTGGACACGTCCAGCGCGAATCGTTGGATGAGCTCGTCGCGGTAGGCGGTGTCCGTGCCGGGGCCGATGCGGGCGAGCAGGTCCAGCACCTCGGCGCCGGTCATCCGTGACCACAGCGCCACATCCGCAGGCACATAGGCGAGCCTGCGGTGGGCCGCGGCGACGTCGCCGGCGTCGGTGTCGAAGATCCACGCCCGTCCGGAGGTGGGTCGGGCAAGGCCGAGCAGCAGCCGGATCGTCGTTGACTTTCCGGCGCCGTTGGGGCCGAGAAACCCGAACACCTCGCCCGCCGCGACGTCGAGAGTGAGGTCATCGAGGGCGAGCAGTCGCCCGTAACGCTTGGACAGATGGTCGGTGCGCAGGGCAGAAACGCCCATCGGAGCCTCCAGAGCCGCAGCACGACATGACTGCCGACCAGACTTCCCGGCGCACCTGAGGTGAGAGTACTCCCGGCGGCTGCGGCGCGTACGCCGCCCGGGCTGGCGTTCGGGCTACTACCTTCCGAGCATCCCCTCACGTCACGAGGTGTATCGGACTGGCGTACCGATAACTGAGGCATCCTGCCAAACAGCGGGCCCCGGCGGGGGTGTCGACGCTGATGCGGTCGCGCTACGGCCGTTTGTCGGGGTCGAGGGGGAGGCGCTCGTTTGGTGAGTCACCGCAGTGCTGCTGCGAGTTCGTCGGCGTTGTCGAACGCGGACGCCGCCCTGACGGATTCGTCTTCCGTGAGCGTGACGGACCGGGCGCGGTCCAGCATCTCGACCGCGGTCTTTGGATCGTGCAGCACCATCGCGAGTTCGGCGCGGTAGACCAGGACCTCTAGCTGCTCGACAGGGTCGTCGTCGGCTTTCGGACGGGCCAACGCGCTGTCGAGGATCCGAATGGCCTGTCCGACGCTTCCCCTGGAGTCGGCCTGCACGACAGCATTCGCGAGGGCCTTGGCGAGTCGCCCGGCCGGCCCGGCGGCCGGCACGGGCGCGGTGGCGGCGTCCCGAAAGACGCGGATCCAGTTGCCGCCCGGGTCGATGACGCTGAATCCGCCCAACCCGTCGGCGTTCTTCCGTGCCCTGGGCCGGGTCATCCGCGGCGTTCCGGACACCAGTACCTTGCCGTACGCGGCGCGCATGCCGGCCGCGAATGCCCGATGTAGTCCCTCGATGTCCGCGGTGAGTACGAGACACGAGCCATAGGACTGCTCCGGGTCAAATCCGGCGATCTCGAAGAACTGCAGACGCAGGTCTTCTCGTTGCACCCCCACACACGAGTAGGGCTTGCGTTGCTTGTAGGTGGTGCGGAAACCGAGAACTCCGTAGAAGGTTTCGATGTCGTCGATGGATGCGCACGGCAGCAGGGGAACGGTCACCTCGTTGGTCATGCCTCCTTCCTAGGCGTCGCACGGTGTCCATCGCACATGGAAATAGCCGATCATCGCCGTCGGTCGTCCGATCGGTTGATGACTCAGAACGCACTTGCCAACCGGCCGGGGGCAGGTGGGGAGCTGAGGAGGTCAGCCGGCCTGCCAGCCAGCGGGGTCGATACCGCCGGGCAGTGGCGCCGCAGGGTCGTAGGGCTGCCGCGTGAAGATGAAGGTGCCAAGATCGAGGTGGCTGACGGCGCCAGCCGCGTCGCGTTGCACCCGCAGCCGTTCGCCAGCGAAGTAGCCGTTGATCCCCTCCCAGACGCCGTCGCCGGTGGGGCGCAGGCGGGTGCCGCGCCCGCCGGACAGCGGGGCCAACTCCACGAAGCCATCAGCCTGCGGGCGCAGCACATAAGGTGCCGGCCCCCAGTACCACGGGCCGGCGAGGTCCAGTAGCTGTGGGTCAACTGAGGGCAGCGGTCGCCACGGCGCAGGGATCCGCGGCTCCCGCTCGGCGACCGTCTGCAGTAGATCAGCGGCGAGGGTGCCGGCAGAGAGGCCGGCGGTCACGTTTCCCATGACGACCGCGCCCAGCGCGTCGTCGGGGCTGACCCACACGGTCGCGACGAAGCCCGGCATCGAGCCGGTGTGCCCGGCCAACAGTCGGCCGTCGCGGCGCAGCAACTGCATGCCGAGCCCGTAGCCGCTGTCTGAGTCCGTCGCCTCCGGCGGGCTCGCCGGGTTGCGCATCTGCGCGACGGTGTCCGGATGGAGCACCCGGTCGTCGCCGTCGATGAGGAACGCGGCGAACCTGGCCAGGTCCGTTGCGGTCGACCACAGCTGTCCGGCAGGCGCCATCAGACCGGTGTCCACGGCGGGCTCCGCAAGGAGCACATCGGCCCAGGGATGCACCGCCCAGCCGGTGGCATGTGGCGCGACCGGCAGCAGGGTGGTGCGGGTCATCGCGAGCGGCTCCAGCACCTCGCGCCGCAGCACCTCGCCCCACGCCTGACCGCGAACCCGCTGCACCAGCGCGCCGAGCAGCGCGTAGCCGGGGTTGGAGTAGTGGAAGCGCTGTCCGGGCGGATGCACCTGCGGATCGCTGCCCAGCACGTCGGCCAGGTCGGGTCGCAGCGTGCCCGGGGTTCGTTCCCACCATGGGCCGGGCGCCTCAGAGATCAGCCCGGCGGTGTGCGCCAGCAGCGCGCCGACAGTGGCCTGGCCCGCCGCCGTGCCGGGCAGGTGCTCGGCCAGCGGGTCGGTGAGCGCGAGTCGCCCCTCGTCGCGCAGTCGCAGCACCAGCACGGCCAGGAAAGTCTTGGTGATCGAGCCGATCCGGTATTGGAGGTTGCCATCCGGCACCCTGCCGTCCACCGTTCCCCACCCGTCCATCCACACAGGATGACCATCGCGTACCACGGCAGCGACGACCGACGGCGCCCGACCCGCTACCTGACCAGTCGCCAGCCGGTGGACCAGCGCACGTCGGGTTTCGGGTAACAGCGTCGTCGGGATCGGTGACATGCGGGCAAACCTACCGGGCACCCGCACCGCCCGTAACGATCCGACACGTCCGGATCTGCCGCAAGGCGGGTGAACCCCTCGTGCGGCTGTGGGTCAGGATGACGCCATGGGCGCTCTTGACGATGTAGCGATCGATCTTGAAGCTCGCGGCCCGACGAGCGGCAGCCCGGAAGACGACGGATACTCGCCTGATGACTGGACCCGATCTCGACCCGGAACAGTATCCGCCCATCGACCCGCGCGAACCGGTGCCCGACGACGCGGGGGTCCTCCTGCCCGACGCGCCGAACGAACTGCCAGAAGCCCCGGCCGAACCGATGCCGGACGACGGTGGAAACGCCGGCGGCGTGCGCGAGCCGGCCTAAGGCCTGTTTCACAAGGGCGGCCAGTTCTTGTGAAACAGGCAGTAGACCAGTCGGTGAACGAGCGCGACACCAGCCTGGACCGCCGATGTCGACACCCAGGGCGCTCGAGACGCCGGGTCGGCCGCCACGGATGCCCCGTCTGCGGCGGTTGGCCTGCTGGTTGGGTTGGGCGCTCAGGCGGCATGCCGGCGGCGGCCGAGTGACAGGAGCAGGCCGCCGGCGGCCAAGGCGATTCCGGCGGCGGCGGTGTATGCGGGGAGTTGAGCGGGGATGCCCAGGTGGACGGTGATACCGAGGATGCGGGACAGGCCCCAGGGCAGCAGCGCGAGCTGGTCATTCCACACCGTCAGCGCGCGTTCCAGGCCCACTACCGACATCAGGGCGGACAGCACGCCGAGGGGCACACCCACGGCGGTGAGGGTCAGCCCGACGGCGCTTCGGCGACGCAGGCCGTACCGGTCCCGCAGGAGCACCGCGACGGCCACGAACAGCCAGCAGAACGCCGCGAACGCGACGGTGACGTACGCCGCGCGCAGACTCGGCGCGGTCCAGAAGGCGAACCAGTAACCGCCCGGTCCTCGCCCGGCGAGCGCCGCCAGCAGCAGCACGCTGCGCAGCAGCGCGACGCCGCCGACCACGGCCCACAGGTAAAACGGATCCCGGCGACCGACCACGAGGCGTACGACGAGGACGAACAGCGCCCACCCACCGAGGGTGACCAGCAGGTGTGCCGGCGCGGCGAACCAGGTCAACACGAGCCGGCTCGCCACCAGCACCACGGCCGGGACCAACCACACCAACACTCGGTCCGCCCGCGTCACGGGCGTCGGCAGCGCGGCGACCCGCCACGGCCGGAGCGCGCCGAGCAGCAACCCGCGCGCGGCGGCTGCGCCGAACCCGCGCCCGTACAGGCCGAGCAGCACCACCAGCAGGATCGACCCGAGCAGCGCCCGGGCCGCCCAGGCCATCGCCGGGTCCCGGTTGGCGCGCAGCGCCCCGAGGTCGGCGGCGGTGAAGTTGTACGCGGGCAGGTCCAGGTCGGCGCCGTAGCGCTGCCGGTGCGCGTCGCGCGCGTCGTGGTACTCCGCAGCGGCCAGCCGCCAGTCACGGTGGGCGGCCGGGGCACCCGTGTCCAGCCACTGCGCGTGCCGCAGCACCATGGTCCGGTACGCGCTCAGCGTCTCGAACAGGTCGACCTGGTAGTCGAGAGTCGCGGCGAAGCGCCCGCGCAGTTCGGCGTCGCGCCAGGTCGCCGGTTCGGTCGCGGCGACCAGGTCGCGCATGCGCCGGGCCAGCACGACGGCCTGCGTACCCTCCTCGATCGCCTCGTCGACGCGGCCGCCGGTCACCGCGTAGATGCTGTCCAGCGCGGCGGAATCGCCGGTCGGGATGTCCCACTCGAAGATCCACATCATGGGCGGCGGTTCCAGCCCGAGCGCCCGCACCGACCGGTCGGCGTACGGACCGATGTAGAGGCCCTTGGTGACCGCCTGCCGGGACAGCGCCATGGCCTGCCCGATCGCGGCGACGGTGCCCGGGTCGTCGGAGAACGTGCGGTACGCCCAGTCCGCCGTGAGCTGCGCCGGGTCGGCGTGCGGGTCCCAGGCCAGGCGGCCGACGGCGTACGTGTTGAGGTCGTAGAGCTGCCAGAATCCCGCGCGCAGGTACAGCGACATGGGCCCGGCGCGCAACGGCCCGCCGTCCTGGGTCCAGTTCCAGACACCCTCGACGTTCGGGTTGGCGGCAAGGAATGCGCGCAGCGCCTGGCGGTGCAGCGGGCCGAGGTCGTTGGGCAGCGAGCCGAACGCCTCGAACTCGCGCCGGGCCTGGAACTCCACGATGCGGCGGTGCCCGCCGTCCAGCAGTGTGGTGTTCAGCGGTAGGTGGCTGTAGAAGTCGCCCAGGGTGTACTTGGTGGAGACGATCAGATGCGGTTCGTCGAGCCCGCCGAGGACCTGCGCGTACGACACCGGGTTGGTGTGCAGGTCGCCGACGGCGCCGACGCCCACCGTCCAGGTGCGGAAGATGATCTCCTTCCCGGCTGTGCCCGCGGTGTCCAGCAGCGCCCGCAGCATCGCGCGCACCGACGCTTCCGTGGTGACCGCGAGCTTTGACGTGTAGTCCCAGCCGGATGCGGCGTACACCTCGCCGCCCTCGCCGACGCGGACCATCAGGCCGTCGACGAACGGCATGCTCTCGAACAGCTCGGCCAGACCGGCCTGGTAGACCGCCCACAGCCGAGGGTCGGCCACGTCCAGGCCGCCGACGGTCCGCGTCAGGTATGCCTCCAGCGGGGGCGACACCGCGAGCATGTCGGTCAGCAGAAAGACCCGCACGCCCATGTCCTCGGCGTATCGGAAGACGGGGCCGAACGCCGCGACCATCGCCCGCGCGCGCTCGACGTGCGAGTCGCCGGGCGGGTAGACCGCGCGCCCGTCGCCGACCTTCGTGAACGTGACGTACTCCAGGAAGCCGGGCACGACGATTCCGTTGAATCCCTGCGCCACCGAGTGATCGACGAACTGTCGAAACTGCGCGTCGATGCGGGCCACCGCACCAGCGTCCACCCACGGCGCGCGAGGCAGCACCGCCGACCCGACCACGTCGGTGTTCAGGCCATAGTCGTCGCCGGCGGCGAAGACGGCCGGGTCGGGCTCGCGCCCCACCGAGCCCGCGTCGGTCAGCCGCAGGCCGAGCCGGGGGATGACCACCCGACCCGTGTCCGCCGTGGGAAGCACCTCGGCACCGGAGCGGATCCGGTCGGCCAACCAGTACATTCCGGCCGCCACGCCCGCGACGTCGCCACCCTGGACGGTCAACTCGGTGCCGCGCACGTCGAGCCGGTACGACTCGGGCGTCCCGCTGAGGGCGGCCAGCACGCCCGCCCGCAGCGTGCTCACCGCCGACAGATCCGGCGCCGTGCCGGCGCGCGCGGCCGTCGCGGACCCGGCCGGGCTCGACGTGGCCGGGACGAGCGCCGGCCGGGGCAGGCCGCGGAAGACGACAGCGTCGGCGACGGCGGTCGCGGCCTTCCTGACACGAAGCTCGTCGGGCACGACGAGGGACGCCAACGGCGGGACCGGTGCCGGCGTCCGCGCCGGCGCGGCGAGGGCGTCCTCGCGCGGCACGGCGGCGGGGGAGTGGCTCAGCCCCAGCGTGTCGCCGACCCCCCAGGCCGCTGCCGCGCCGAGCGCCACCAGGACCGCCGCGGCGACGAGCAGCGGGTACGGCCTGCGGACCTGGGCAACGTGAGCCACGCTCGCATGGTAGTGGCCTCACCGGCCTTCGTCCTCGACGTGCGGAGCAGTCATCGGGCCGGGATGCGGTGGCGCAGGGCGCCACTGCCCGTCAGGACTGTCATCCGGAGACGAGGCGGACGAAGCGACGCGGCAGGCAGTTATGACATAGATGGGATTACATGTCTTGCGTGAATTCAGGTAGGAAGACCGAAGGCACGTCTCGGTGCTGATTCCTGAGAAGGAGCGACAGATGAAACATGCCCTGCGCCGCTTACGAACGGGGGCGGTCGCGCTCGCCGCCTGCACACTCGGGCTGAGCCTACTGTCGGTACCCGCCGCCGAGGCGTACTCGGTTGCCCCTCTCGCGCCACAATCCGAACGAGCACCGGAATCGAACCAGTTCTCGGCAGAGGGTGTGACCACGATCGGTGAACTCCGCACCGTCGACAGCTCCCTGTCCTACGCCCCGAACGGCGGGACACAGATCATCCAGCACCCCGGTGCCACCTACGTCAAGGTGCACTTCAGCGCACTGCGACTGGCCGAAGGCGACTACGTCACAGTGTCGAGCCGCGACGGCAAGGAGAGCTACCGGTACGACCGCCACCTGAACCGGGCGACCGGTTCGGACTACACCACCGACGGGCAGCCGGGTTTCTGGGCGATGTCGGTGGAGGGCGACACGGCAGTGGTGACACTGCACAGCAGCCGCCCCTCACGTGGCAGCGCCGCCACCATCGACCGGTTCTGGCGCGGATACGACCGCACGGAAATCGCCGCGCACAACTTCTCCACCCAGTCCGTGTGCAGCACCGACGCCCGCCGGGACGTGGTCTGCTACCAGAACAGCCACCCCACCGAGTACGCCCGCGGCAGGGCGGTGGCGCGGCTGCTGATCAGCGGCGGTGGACTGTGCACCACCTGGCGGGTCGGCAACACCAACCGGATGCTGACGAACAAGCACTGCTTCTCGACGCAGTCCGCCGTGAGCGGCAGCGAGATGCAGTTCAACTACCAGTGCGCCACCTGCGGCGGCGCGAATCCCGGCGCCGGCACCAAGGTCAGCGGTGCCACCCTCTACAGGGTGAGCAGCGGCGGCTCCAACCAGCTGGATTACACCCTGTTCTCGGTCAACAACTTCGCCGCCATCCAGGGGTTCGGCACGCTGTACCTGGCAACTACCGCCACCAGCAACGGGACCCGGATCTATGTCCCCGGGCACGGCGACGGCACCGCGAAGCGGCTGTCGATCTACGAGGACACCCAGAACGGCGCGACCTGCGCCGTCCGGAACGCGAACTACAACACCTGGAACATCAGTTACAGCTGTGACACCTCCGGCGGCAATTCGGGTTCACCCGTGCTGAACGCCAGCCACCGGGTGATCGCCCTGCACCACCTCGGCGGTTGTCCGTCCAACCAGGGCGCGAAGGCGCACCTGATCTACAACGAGATCGCGAGCCTGATCGACAACGGCTGAGACGGTGGGCCGCCGATGCGCGCTCTGCGCCTCGGCGGCCCATCGGCATCCTCGCCGACCGCGTCGCCAGACGACGCCGCGCGTCGATGACGTCAAAGGTGGATCAGCGCCGGCCACCGGTCGCCCCGGCCCGGCTGCGCGCCAGGGCCCGCCGTTCGGCGGACCCTGGCACTTCGGAGAAGATCAGCGCAGGGTGTCGATGTCGATGACGAACCGGTACCGCACGTCCGAGGCGAGCACCCGCTCGTACGCGTCGTTGACCGCCTCGGCGCCGATGACCTCGACCTCGGGAGCGATGCCGCGCTCGGCGCAGAAGTCCAGCATCTCCTGCGTCTCGGCGATGCTGCCAATGCTGGAGCCGGCGAACGAACGCCGGTTGCCGAACAACGCGAAGACGGGCACCGGTAGCGGCTCCGGCGGGGCACCCACGCTGACCAGCGTGCCGTCCAGACGCAGCAGACCGAGGTAGCTGGCCATGTCGATCGGTGCGCTGACCGTGTTGATGATCAGGTCGAAGCTGTTCTTGAGCACCTCGAACGTCGCCGGGTCCTTGGTGGCGTAGTAGTGCTCGGCGCCGAAGCGCAGGCCGTCGTCCTTCTTGGACAGCGTCTGGGACAGCACTGTCACCTCGGCACCCATCGCCGCGGCGATCTTGACGGCCATGTGACCCAGACCGCCCAGGCCCACCACGGCGACCTTCCTGCCGGGACCGGCGTTCCAGTGCGCCAACGGCGAGTACGTGGTGATGCCCGCGCACAGCATCGGCGCGGCCGCCTCGTACGGGATGCTGTCCGGCACTCGCAGTACGAAGTCTTCGTTCACGACGACGTGGGTCGAGTACCCGCCCTGGGTCACGGTGCCGTCCCGGTCGACGCCCGCGTACGTCTGGGTGTTGCCCTTGAGGCAGTACTGCTCGTTTCCGGTGCGGCAGTTCTCGCACTCGCGACACGAGTTGACCATGCAGCCGACACCAGCGCGGTCGCCGACCGCGTGGCGGGTGACGTCGGCGCCGATCTCGGTGATCCGGCCGACGATTTCGTGGCCGACGGTGAGCGGGTAGGGAACGCTGCCCCAGTCGCCGCGCACGGTGTGGATGTCGGAGTGGCAGATGCCGGCGTAGCGGATCTCGATGAGAACATCGTGCGGGCCCAGGTCCCGCCGTTCGATAGTGGTGCGCACGAGCGGTTCGGTGGCAGAAGGCGCGGCGATGGCGTTGACGGTGAAGATGATGTCCTCCGGTGACGTGATGCTGACCTGCCCGCACTCACCACAGCCGTGGCGGCGCTGCGAGTCTCTGTCAAGGCGCGTACTGCTGGTACCCCTCGGGAGCGCCGGGTGTCGCCCCGGCCGATCAGGCTACTTCTTTGCTGCGCGCACTTTCCTGGCAACACCGGCTGGCAGGCAGCGCGACCGGTGATAAACGCCCTGGTCTAGGTTGTTGTACGAGAACACCCCATTTCTGGCTCCGGTGGCGGACGCGGGCGAGGGCGTCCCCGCCCCGGCCGGGTCGAGGTTGCCCCCAGCCAGGGTCGACCCGTCATCCGCCCGTCACCGGTGCCGCTTCCACGCGGCGGCCCGGATGGGCGCGGCGGTTGCCATGGCGTGCGCGATCTGCGGGGTTATGGCCCGCCGATCGCCACCGGGATTGCGGTGACTCGTCGAGGATTCGCCATGGTGATACTCACACTCGCTGCACAGTGGCCCGCAACTCGTCACGCACATGCGAGCATCGATGCACGTTACGTGATTGTGGGCGTTGGGTGGTTGGGGGAGCATGCCCAGGAGTCAGGTGCGGCGTGACCAGTTCGGCGGCCTCCTCAGGACCCTCCGCCTGGAGCGGCGGCTGACCCAGGAGGAGCTTGCCGAGGCGGCCGGTTCCAGTGTCCGCGGCATCCGGGAGATGGAGCGCGGCCGGGTGCGCAGCCCGCAACGACGGACGGTTGTGCTGCTCGCCGACGCCCTGCGGCTGGCCGGGGCGGACCGCGACCGTTTCGTCGCCCTGGCCCGGGCCGAGCGGCAGCCGCACGACCGAGCGGCGGTGCCGGACGACCGCGTCGCGGTGCCGGACGACCGTCTCGCGGTGCCGGACGACCGTCTCGCGGTGCCGGACGACCGCGCGGAGGTGCCGCACGATCGCGTGCCGGTGCTCAGCCACCGCGCGGAGGTGCCACACGACCGCCCGGCGGTGGTCGTACCCGGGGAACTGCCCGCCGCCGTTCCGGACCTGGCCGGGCGGGCGGGGATCCTGGAACAGCTCACGGCGCTGGCCGCCGACATCACCGCGGGGCGACCGGACACCGCCTCGGTGGTGGTGCTGCACGGGCCGCCGGGGATCGGCAAGACCAGCCTCGCCGTCGCCGCTGGACATCGACTCAGCCCGGCCTTCGCCGGCGGACAGCTCTTCGTCGACCTGCAGGGCGCCTCGCCGGACGGCCCGGTCGACCCGGCCGAGGCACTGGCCGGATTGCTGCGGTCGCTCGGAGTCCCGGACAGCCGGGTGCCGGTGTCAACCGCTGAGCGCGGTGGTCTCTTTCGCACCCTCACCCGGGACCGCTCGCTGCTGGTGGTCCTGGACAACGCCGCGACTGAGGCACAGATACGCCCACTGCTGCCGGCCGGGCGGGGATGCCTCGCACTGGTCACCTGCCGGCGTCCACTAACGGGTCTTGCCGGTACGGTCCGCCTGCCGCTCGACCTGCTCGCCCCGACGGCCGGTCGACTGCTGCTCGCGGCGATCGTGGGTGCCGACCGGATCGCCGCCGAGCCGGCCGCGGTCGATCAACTCGTCAAACTCTGCGGCCGGCTGCCGCTGGCCGTCCGGATCGCCGGCAACCGCCTCGCCAGCCGACCCCAATGGTCGGTCGGTTGGCTGGTGGACCTGCTCCGCGACCAGCGTCGACGGCTCACCGTGCTGACCGCTGGAGACCTGGGCGTCCGGTCGGCGTTCGAGGTCTCCTACCGGCAGCTGGACCCGATGACCGCGCGCGTGTTCCGGCGGGCCTCGCTGATTCCCGGCACCGACTTCGAACCCGCGCTGGTCGCCGCCGTGGCCGGCACCGGCGAGGAGACCGCAGCGGCGGCCCTGGAGGAATTGGTCGAAGCCGGTGTCCTCCTGACCACGGGGGACCGGTACCAGTTCCACGACCTGGTCCGGCTCTACGCCCAGGAACGCCTCGACGCCGAGGAACAACAGGCCTGCCGGACGGGGGCGCACGATCAGATGGTCGGCTGGCTGTTGCGGCGTACCCGGCAGGCCGGCTTGATGTTCGAACCCGTCGCCTGTCGGGTCGACTCCCCGTTCGACGACGATCGGGCGGCGGCGTACTGGTTGGATCGGGAGTCCGGCAACTGGCTGGCGGCGCTGCGCGACGCGGCCCGGAGCGGTCGGCACGCCGACGTGGTCGCCGTCACCAGGGCTCTGCACTGGTACTCGGACGCCAACAGTCACCGGCACTCCTGGAACGAGATCTTCTCGCTGGGGGTGGCCGCGGCCGGGGCCGCCGGTAGCCCTCGCGACGAGGCCGTACTGCTGAGCTTCCTGGGCTGGGCCCGGTACTTCTGCCGGGACCGCAACACCGACGGGCTGGCCGCCCTGGCCCGCGCGCTGGAACTGGCTCGGCGGATCGGGGACCGCCGGGAAGAGGCGTGGGCGCTGACCTACACCGCGGCCATCCTCATCCGGATCGGCCGCGGCGGGCCGGCCATCGACCATTGCCGCCGGGCCGTCAGCCTGTTTCGCGAGATCGGGTACGCCCTCGGCGAGCACAGCGCGGCGAGCGCGCTGGGCGGAGCGCTGGCCGCGCTCGGCCGGTTCTCCGAAGCGGCCGAGTTGCACCGCGACGTGCTGACGTTCTACGTCCAGGGCAACGGCCTCAGCCCTACTGGCGCGGCGGTGGCCCGGGCCGGGGCGATGATGAGTCTCGGCGCGGACCTGGCCGGGATGGGCCGGTGGAGGGCCGCCGCCGCCGAGTACTCCCGCGCCCGGCGGGTGTTCCACCGGTGCGGCGCGACGTTCAGCGAGGCCAACGCCATCCACCGGTACGGGCTCGCGCTTCAGGCGTTGGGTGAGGTCGACGCGGCGGCCGAGGCGCTTCGGTCGGCGCTGGCCCTGTATGCCGCGCTGTCCTGCCCGTGGTGGGAGGCGCAGACTCTGTCCGCGCTCGCGGCGCTGGCCGGCTCGACTCCGGGCCGGGCCACCGACGCCCGCCTGCTGCGCCAGCGGGCGCTCGACCGGTGCGGCGAACTGGACGCACCGGAGGTGCGGACCCTGCGTGCCACCCTGTTACGCGAACTGGCCGAGTCCTGATCCCGGACACGGACCGGGCCCCGCCGGCGATGCGGCGGGGCCCGGTGTGCATGGACAGGGGTCAGTTGCAGGTGGTGCCGTTGAGGGTGAACGGCGCCGGGGTGGCGGGGGAGCCGTTAGCGGTGAAGCCGACGTTGACGGCGCCGCCGGTCGGGATGCTGGCGTTGTGGTTCTCGTTGGTGACGGTCACCGCCGCGCCGGTCTGCTGGAAGACGCCGTTCCAGTGGCCCTGAACGAGTTGTCCACCCGGGAAGGCGAAGCCCAGCGACCAGCCGTTGGTGGCCGGGCCGTCGTTGTAGACGGTGACGCTGGCGCTGTAGCCGGTGCTCCACGAGTTGGTGACGACGAAGGAAACCCGGCAGGTGCTGGCGATCGGCGTCGCCGGCACGATGTTGCCGTAGTCGTCGCGGGCGGTGGCGAAGTCCTGGAAGCCGAAGCCCCGACCGGCCGATCGGGTGGTGGTGCCGGCGGCGAGCACCGTGCCGTTGGCGTTGACGGAGTAGACCGGGCCGCCGCTGTCCCCACCCCGGGCGGCCTCCTCGCCGTCGAGCTGGGTGGCCTCGACGAGGTCCTCGATGTCGTCGTAGTGGAAGTCGACCCGCAGGTTGCAGACCGGACCGCCGATCTCCCCCGCGGAGGTGTACCCGGACTGGCACAGCAGTTGGCCGGGGAAGACCTCGGTCCAGCCGGTTACCTGGGCGCGGACCTCGTCATGCTGACCACCGACGTAGAGATGGCCGCCGGGCGTGGACGTTGAAATGATCATCGTGTCGTGGTCGTCGTTGCTGTCGACCGCGTAGCCGACCAGCGTGCCGGTGCCGGTGGTCGTGTTCCAGCCCACGTGCCAGGGCGAGCCGATGGCCCCGCAGTGCTCGGCGGTGAGGACGTAACCGGCGTTGGTGTCCGCGTTGCGTACACCGAAGCCCGCGGTACACCCGGGCGTGGTGAACCCGATGCCCGCTCCGCCGTCGAACGGCGCGGAGTCGTTGGCCCGTGACCGTTCGACCATCCGGTCACGTTGGACGAGGCTGGTACGGACGCTGGTGGCCGGCAGCTTCGGCAGCTTGGCGCCCGCGGTGTAGTCCACGCCGATGTCGATGCCGGTGCCGTCGGTGCGCAGTCGGACCGAGTGGCTGGCGTCCGCCGGGTCGGCCTTTACTACCGGGGTGAGGGCGGCGGCCGCCTTGCGCAGTTCGGCGCGGGAGTAGGTGGCCTTGGCTACCTGGATCGGCGCGCTGCGGCGGGCGGCGGTGACGGCTGCGGCGACGTCGGTGGGTAGCGCACCCTTCCACCACAGGGTGACGTGGTCGTCGACCAAGCCGATGCCGGCGTAGCCGCGTGCCGGCGAGCGTTCCACAGCGGTGCGGATGACATTGGCCGCGTCAACCAGTGGGGCCTGGGCGACCATCTGGTCCAGGGCCTGCGCCGGGATGATGTCCAGGAGGGAGTTGGCGGCCCCGGCGGACCCCGGTTGGTCGGACTCCGCGTACGCGGAGGTGGGACCGGTGAGCGCGGTCGCGCCGACCAGTGCCCCGACGACCACCGTGCGGGTGATCGCTTTCCGTATTGATGTCATGCCGCTGAGTCAAGCAACGTGCGCTGCCGGGAGACAGGCAGGACGCCCGGCAGGAGTCAACATGCCGGCGGTCCTGCCGGCAGTCGTGCGTGGTCTGCCGTGGCGATCACATGAAACGCCGAACGGCGGCCCGCTGAATCAGTCGGGCCGCCGTTCGCAAAGTGTGGATCAGAGCGGGCGAATGTTCTCCGCCTGCGGGCCCTTCTGGCCCTGGGTGATGTCGAACTCCACCTTCTGGTTCTCGTCGAGGCTGCGGAAGCCGCTCGCCGAGATCGCGGAGAAGTGGGCGAAGACGTCGGCGCCGCCGTCGTCCGGGCTGATGAAGCCGAAGCCCTTGTCGGCGTTGAACCACTTCACGGTACCTGTAGTCATGTCTGCTCCTCGCAGGCTGTTAGAGACCGCACTGTGCGGACCCTTACGCCGCCGCGTTGATCACCCGCGTCGAAACGACACGAAAACGAAAAAGCGCCGGGTGGGTTCAGATGACCCATCAGGCGCTGAAAAACGTCTACGGAAATCAAAACTGCAACGCGGTTACCGTAGCAGATGATCCTCCGTCCATCCCGTTTGGGTGGGGGAACCTGGTCACGTGTCTGCTTCACCGATACGGCCCTGGCACAACCGTGAAGCGAACGTCGACCGTCCGCCGCCACGACGACGACCGGGCGGCCGGCGTCGCGGGGCCGGCGCCAAGAGCGCCGGCCCCGCTGTGGTCGACCTGTTCAGGCGCGGAAGAAGGTGCACTGGAAGGCAAAGTCGTCCACCCGCACCGCACCGCTGCCACCGAGCAGGGAGACGCGGACGAACACCTTGTTTGGACCGTTCGCGTAGCTGGCCACGTCATGCCGCCGCCACGTGGTGTCGCTGATCCGGACGGTCCGCAGCGCGAGGTAGGTCCAGCTCGCCGGATCGATCACCTCGATGTTGAGCACCGCCGGCCCGCTGACCGCCCGGACGAAGAACCCGCCGCCACAGGTCGTGGAGTGCCCGGCCGTACGCGGCCCCACTGTGAGCAGCTTGCCCACCCCGGACCAGCCACCGGTCGAGGTCGTGAGAATGGCGTTGTTCGAACCAGACCGGGCCGTTCCCGTGCCCAACTCGAAGGCTCCGCTCCCGGCGCCGGATCGATGGAACTCCCACACCGCTGCCGGATTCCCCTCGAACCCGTCGGTGTGCTGCCAGAGGTCCGCCTGAGCGGGGCCGACGGCCACGGTCAGGGCCACCGCCGTCGCCATCACGGCCGCGGCGGTGAGGCGTACGGCTCTGGTGAATGCGGTTCTCATCCCTGTCTCCTTCGCTCGTCGCCGCTCGTCACGGCGCGCCATAGATGACGACCTGGTACGCGTTGATCGCCTCTCCCACCGGCTGATGCCAGGTGCGCGGCGTCGAGTTGCACTGGCTGCCGTTCCGGTTGGCGTGCGAGTTCAGCCCGTACGCGGTGTTGGTGGCGAAGAGCGGCCCACCGCTGTCGCCGCCGAGGGTGCAGATGTTGGTCTCGACCATCTGGCGTACGGTGCCGCCGGCGCCGTTGACCGTCACGTTGGTCTTGAGCACCGAGCCGCACCGGAATCCGGTGGTCCTGCCCGAGTTGCAGACCGACAGCCCACTCACGGCCGTCGCCCAACCGTGGATGCTGCGGCTTGTGTTGTTCCACAGGTTGATGACGCCGGTCGCCCAGACCGACGAACCGTTCATCCAGATGAGGCCGTAGTCGTTCTCCGGATAGTTGCTCTCCAACGACGGCCCGACGTCCTGCCCGTTGGGCAGTGTCCAGTGCGGGTAGCCCTGAGTGCAGTGGCCGGCCGTGATGATGTAGTTGAAGGTGTAGTCGGTGGCGGTGAACCCGGCCGAGCAGCCGCCCAACGAGTCCCCACTGGAGATCCCGACGTTCGGCTGGATCTGGCCGGCGCTGGTCTCGAACCGCACCGCCGCGCCGAACTTGCGCGCCACCGAGCGTTGCACGGCGTTCTTCACCCCCGACGCCGGCAGGCTCACCACCACCTGGTTGGTCGCCGGGTCCACCCCCCAGGTCGTGTTCGGCTCACTCGCCGCAGCCTCCAGCGCCCGCTGGATGGACTGGAGTTGCCGCTCGCCACGAGCGACGACGCGCGCCTTCGCGCCGGCGGCCGTCACCTTCGCGGCAGCCGCGGCGTCGGTGACCGCGACGACGAGGTCGCCATCGGACAGGTACGCGCCACCCGAGCTGGCACCCAGCTCGGTGGTCAACTGGTTGGCGAGTCGCACATTGGCGCTCTCGGCGCTGATCAGCTTCTCGGCGGCATCGCGGCTGATACCCCGCTGTGCGGCGATCGCCTGGGCCATGTCCGCCGCCCCGCCCGCCCGGTCCCTGGCGACGCCGCCGACGGAAGCCAGGGCTGCCCGACCATCGGTGCGGACCGGATCCGCCGCGCCCCCGGGTCGGGCCGGTCGGTCTACCGGCCCGGCCGCTGCGGCCGTCGGAACGAAGGCCACCGACGCCACGACGGCGAGCGCCATCGCGAGCAGGGACCTGCGGCTTGGTCTTGTCGTACGCGGGTGGCTGACAACAGGTTCTGACATTCACCGCTCCCATCACGAGGGGACTGGTCGGCCAGGTCAGGAGCCGGACGGCCCGGACCGGGACGGCAATCCTCGCAATCGGCAGGGGACCGCGAGTGCGATGTTGGACGCGGCTGGACACGGCTGGACACGGCTGGACGCCTGGCTCCGGGGGTGCTGGGCGATGATGCCGACCTCGGGTACCGCCACTGGTGGACCCGGAATCGGTGCATCCCAGCCGGTCTGGGGGATGCCACACTCCGGTCTGTGCCAGGTGGGAGCGTCAGCCGACTCTTGCCGTCTTCGACCGCACCTGAAGCTACTGGCGGGTGTGGCGGTAGGAGGGGAGAAGCCAGCCAGGTGCGTAGCGGGTGCGACCGGCGATCACCCAGACGAGCTCGACCGTCAGGGCCGCCGCGACCACCGCGAACGCGGCGCCGCGCCAGGACAGCCAGTCTTGGGGGGTGACCAAGGCCAGGAGCGCGGCGAGCAGGCTGACGATTCCCACGTCGTAGGTCAGCCGGGCGCGGAAGAGGTACTTCCCCTGTAGGAGGTAGTCCCTGCGCTGCACTCGCCGCATCCGCTCCGCCACGTCCGTGTCGTCGACGGTGGGCTGCCAGCCGGAGCGTTCGGCGGGGGAAGCGGAATACAGCAGCCCGGCGACGGTGAACTGCACACAGAAGACGAACATGGCCGCGGCGAGGGCGAGCGCGAACGTGGCAGGTCCGGCGAGGCGCACTTTCACATCGCTAGTGAGCAGCACCGCGAGCGTGGCGAGGGCGAACCCGGCCAGCAGCGGCGCGGCGACAGTGCCCATGGACCGGAAGGCGTCGGTAGTGCCCAAGGGGTAGCGCACCAGCCAGCGAGGTCCGTTCGACATGGCGGGCCTATTCGGTGTCGGCAGGCGGCGGATCGGCGCACACTGGCGTCGCAGGACCAGAGTCGCCCTCGGGTGGCATGCCGGCATCGCCTGCGTAATGGGCGGAGCACCACGTCTCGTGCCTGCCACGGGTGAGCTCACACTCGGGACAGAAGTCGTCGATCGGGAATGCGCCGCGGTCGGTCAACGCTCAGGCTCCAGATCCGGTGCGGGTGAGGCCAATGTCGACAGGGTACCGCCGTCGCCCTGGCAGATGAACGCCGCCCAGTAACGGGGCTCGGGGTGCCGCTCGCGGGTGCGCAACTGTGCCTGGCGCAGCGCCTCGGCGCGGGGCTGCCCCTCTCTCAGAAGCTGATAGAAGTCAGCCATGAGCTGTACCGTCTGCTCGTCCGGGACCTTCCACAGACTCATCACGAGGGTGCGGGCGCCGGCCAGCACGAAAGAACGGCGTAGGCCGAAGACGCCTTCGCCGGGTTCCACCTCGCCCAGACCGGTGTCGCACGCGGATAACACCACAAGCTCCGTGCCGTTCAGATCCAGGTCGGTCACCTCCAACGCCGTGAGGATGCCGTTGCCGGCACCGTCGGGTGGCTCGCCGCCGCTCAGCCATGTGTTCGCGCCGGCCATCGCGAGCGCGGATCGCAACAGCGGGTTCGCCAACCGGCTGCCGGCCATCCGGGCGAAGTCTTCGTCGGCGGCCACCAACGGGCCTGGAGTGGCGAGGACACCGTTGAGCACGAGCGACATCTGATCCGGGTCAGCCAAGCGGATGGTCATGCCGACGGCGATCTCGTGCGGTGCCAGGGGCGGTTGGCGCTTGAGGGCGAAACCGTGCGTGGCGATGTGTAGGACCACCGGTGCGTGAGTGTCCTGAACAGCCGGTTTCGTCGCCTCACCGGCGAGTCTGGGGAGTACACCTAGCAGCCTGCCGACGCGTTTGCCCTCTTCGACGGCCCCTGGCAGGGGTGCCAGGGGCCCACCCAGCCCGCCGGGTGAACCGAGGTCGTAGTCGGGGCCGGCCACCACCAGCGGCGGCGTAGACGACCGTCGCGCCGGTGCGCCAAGCCGGAGCAGGTCCCGGGTCGCGGTCAGGTAGGAGATGGTGTAGTCGTCGATCACCTGCCGGCCGTCAGTGGTCGCCAGCATCTCGAATGGCAGCCGCAGCAGGTCGCCGTCCGGTGCGATCAACAACCGGCGGGTGCCGCCGACCGCAGCGCACAACGGGTCGAACACGACGGCCCGGAGGCGCTGCGACGCGTCCCGGGGCGCAGCCTCAGGGCTGATCGACTGCCGCGCCCCGATGGGTTGGTCGCGTCGGCCGGTGACCTGGGCCCGCACGGCCGCGACAAGCTCGTCCACTGCCGCGGCCACCCCAAGGTCGACCAGCACCGGCTCATCGGGCCGCTCGGGTCGCAGGACGACAGCGAGGTACCGTGCCGGCCGCCACTGCTGCTCGCCCCGACTTCGAATGGCGGCGAAGTCGAAGTCGCCGTACCGCAGCAACTCCACCGAGGCCGCGCCGGCTGGCGTCGCCCGCGCCACCGTCGCACTGTCCATCCGTCGGGCAAGGCGGCCCGTATCGAAACCCGGCAGGTCCCGCGCCAGTTCCGCCTCCAACACCTCACACTCCTGGCGAGCCCGACGGAGCTCTCGGTGGAAGCCCGCCTCGCTGTTCTGGCCGGCGCCTGCGAGCTGCTGCTCGGCTACCCACCGGCGTAGCTGAGCCAACTGATCAAGTCGCGCCCGCTGATCAGGATCCGCAGCGGCCGCGGCACGCCGCTGCGCGAACGAATCAATACCCAACCCTTTGCGGTCCACCACCAGATCCGCCAGCCGGCGGACACACTCCGGTGAGTCCGTGAACCGTGACATCACCAGCGCGACGTACTGCCCGACGCGGACCCGTGACGCCCTCAGCAGCTGCACAAGCTGCTCCTGCGAGCCGTAGGCACTGAGCTCGGCAAACATCTCGCGCTGCCGGTCGAGTACCTCGGTCAGCAGCCGCAGGGCCTCGTCCGCGTCGCCGTGCGCCGCGTGCAGCTCGGCCAGATTGCCCAAAAGCGCTGTGTGTTGGTGCCCCCCGATCGCGGAGGGGCGGGTTGCCGCCAGCGCAGCCCGATAGTTGTCGGATGCGTCGTCAAATCGGCCCTGCGCCTGCTGCAGCCGTGCAAGGTTGCTCAGCATCACCGGGTCGTCGTCCCAACCACGTTCCCGCGCGATGGCGCGTGCGTCATCGAGTAGTTCCTGCGCCCGCGCGTACTCGCCGCGCTGCTCGTGCAGGACGGCGACAGACACGAGCGTCGGGACCACCTCCGCGCTGCGATCCCCAGCCACTCGTCGTTTGATCGCCAGCGCGTGCAGGTAGTGCTTCTCAGCAGCGTCGAGTTGGCCGGCGCTTTGATAGAGATGGCCAAGGCGGGACAGGATGGCAGCTACCGGTAGCCGATCGTTGTCGAGCTGCTTGCACAACCTGAACGCCTCGTGCAGGTCGGCCTCCGCCGCGTTGCCGTCGCCCAACTGCGCGTGCAGCTCCGCGCGCACCGCCAGCAGACCCGCCAGCGCCTCAGGCAACCGGGAGGCGAACGGCCGCAGCGGCTCGACGCTCGAGCGAAGCTGCGCCTGCGCATCGCCGAACGCACCGGCCTCCAGGAGGCGCTCCGCCTGATACCGAACCGCGTGCGCCATTTGAGCAAGGGGTGCGCCGTCGGTGTACTCCGCGGGCTTGTAGAGCGGGAAGTAGCCGGCTTCGTCGTCGACACCCACCGGGTACACCAGCCGCTCTCGCCACCGGTCGGTGTCCAGCTCGGGTACCACAGCTGCCAGCCGAAGCTGGTCGAACAGCTCCCGACCATGCGCGGCGTACGCGGCCTCGATGCCGTTGGGCTCCTCGTCCGAGAACACCGCGATATGGCGGTCCGGGACCTCCAGCAGGGTGATCTGTGTACGGACGCCGTCGGTCACCCTGTCGAGAATCTTGAACAGCCGGTCCCTCGGCCACAGACACAGGCCCCAATCGGCAAGCATCAGCGGAAGCGTCCGCGCATTCGCGGAGAAGATCAGATAACGATGCCGGGCGACGAAACCACCCGGTCGCCCCGAGGCGTCGCAGAACGTCGGCTCCCGAAGAAACAAGCCGGGTCGGTACTTCGCCAGCACCGCGCTCGGCAGGTTGGTGTCTCGAAAGAACACGCCACATTCGGCGAAGTCCGCCCTCAGGTCACCCATAGACGGCACAGTATGGGCGGGTGTCCAGGTCCGACCGACCCGCAGTGCTGCCAGAGTGCCCCGCTGTCGATCAGCGCCGGGGGCGTAGCCGTTCGTCGTCGAAAATGATCTCGATCAGCGGGCTGTGCTCGAGCCAGTCCTCCAGGCGCTGGCGTTGGGTGACGCGCACACGCAAACCGGGCTCGTCCTGCAGGGCGACGACCGCAGACAGTACGCGGTGGCGCACCGCGGGATCCTTGACCGGCACTGCGGTGGCCGGCAGGTCTGCCCGGACGCCGTTCTTGAGGTGGAAGGTGAAGTGCGGGTGCGCCGACAGGTTGGCGTGCCAGCTTCGGGGCACCGGCATCCCGCTGAGGTACCAACGGCCGTCGACATGGTGGTACCAGATCTCGATGCGCCTCGGGCGGCCGGTGCGCCGGCCCAGGGTGGTGATGTCGATGGTGCGTGCCTCGCGCGGCGAGCCCGGGCCGATTGCCAGAGCGCGCCTGACCGCGCCCACGTCGTAGCTGCTGTCCGCGGTGTCGGTCATGGTCGGCTGCCTCACTCGTGCCTTACGGAAATGGCTTTGGGGCAAGTCAACCGTTACGCCGGAAGGGCTGCTAGGGGCATCCTGACGGATCCTTGCACGATTCTGCGCGGGCAGTGGCGGGCACGGCCGACGCGGTCCATGCCCGGCCATCCAAGAGGATTGGGCATGAGGCGAAGAGGATCGTTCTTTTCGCGGGCTCGGCACAGCGCTCTCCTGGAAGGGACACACTTCGCACGGATTCCGACGAATCCTCAGGCCCAGGAGGCACATCATGAAGGTAGCCGTCGTCACCGGTGCAAGCTCCGGCATCGGCCAGAGCGCGGCCCTGCAGATCGCCCGGCGTGGTTCCGGCGTCATCCTGACCTACAGCTCCAACGAACAGGGTGCCAAGGACACTGTCGCGCGGATCGAGCAGCAGGGCGGCGTTGCCGTGGCGCTCCACCTGGATCTCGGCGATACGGCGGGATTCACCATCTTCCGGCAGACCGTTGCCGAGGTGCTGCGCGATACCTTCCAGCGGTACTCCTTCGATCACCTGGTCAACAACGCCGGATTCGCCGGCATGGCGATGATCGAGGACACCCGCGAAGAGGAATTCGACCGGCTCACCGACGGCCTGTTCAAGGGGCCCTTCTTTCTCACCCAGGCCCTGCTGCCGCTCCTCGCCGACGGCGGCGCCATCGTCAACCTGACCAGCAACTCCACGCTGCCCCAGGTGACCGCGCCGGGATACTCCGTCTACGCGGCTCTCAAGGGCGCCGTGGCGGTGCTCACCCGTTACATGGCCAAGGAGTTCGGTCCCCGCGGCATCCGCGTGAACTCGGTCGCACCGGGAGCCACCGTCACCCGCTTCGCCGACGACGCGTTCAGCAAGAACCCGCAGATCATCCCGGAGCTGGCGAAGACCTTCACTCTCGGCCGCGTCGGTGAGCCCGACGACATCGGCATGGTCATCGCCATGTTGGTCTCCGAGGAAGGCCGGTGGATCACCGCCCAGGACATCGAAGTCTCCGGAGGCCAGAACCTCTGAATGTCTGCCCAATCATGCCAAGCCGACATCACCTCGTGGAGTTTTGTGCATGAATAGAATCATGTCTGCCCTGGACGAAATGCGTGAGCTTCTCAACCGGCACGCGCGGCCCGACATGAGCACGGCGATCGAGGGCATCAAGGTATGCAAGTTCAACCATCCGAATGCTTCGGCGGCCGGGATGTCCGGGACCGTGCTCGCAGTCATCGCCCAGGGTGGCAAACGACTCGCCCTGGGCGAGCACCTCTACGAATATGGGCCCGGTGAGTACCTGATCGCCTCCGCCGACCTCCCCGTCACCGGCCATGTCCTGGACACCGGGCAGCCCACCCTCGGCTTCGGCATGACTCTCGCTCCCTCAGCCCTTGCTGAACTCCTCCTGGAAGCCGACCCCCGAGACCTGTCGGCCACCCCACGCACCGCATCACCCGGCATCGCCGTCTCCACAGCTTCGCCTACGTTGCTGGACGCCATCGTGCGCCTGCTGCGGCTGCTGGAGCAGCCCGCAGACCGCAAGATCCTCGCTCCCATGGTGAAGCGGGAAATCCTTTGGTATCTCCTGCGTGGCGAGCAGGGCGTCGCCATCCGTCAGCTCGGTCTCGCCGACAGCGGACTGGCCCACATCAACCGCGCTGTGCATGAGATCCGGGAGAACTACGCCACCGCGTTTCGTGTGGAGGACCTGGCGGAAATCGCTGGCATGAGCGTTTCCGCCTTCCACCGCAACTTTCACACAGTTACAGGAATGAGCCCCATCCAGTTCCAAAAACGCATCCGCCTGCAAGAAGCTCGGCTCCTGCTCGCCAGCCGCCCCTCAGACATCACCGGTGTGGGCCTCAGCGTCGGCTACGACAGCCCTTCCCAGTTCAGCCGTGAATACCGCCGCATGTTTGGCACGCCGCCAAGCAGGGACACCCAACTCCGCACTACGCCAGCGGAATTCGTCACCGCGCTGCCCTGAACCAGACCCTGTCGGGGATCGTGGTGTTTTCGGTACGGCAGCATGACCAGCGGACATGCTCGGGGCTGTTTCGAGGGCCAATACAGTTACCGAGGTGTCAGTGGGGGACGTGAGCGCGGGCCGTCCGCTCACTGACGGCTCTCCTTTATCTTCGGCAATGGCGTGCCGTCGTCGCACCGCGCCTTGATCTCGCTCCTGTTGCCCGCGGACAGCAGCACCACCTGGATCTCGTTGACGGGCCCGGGGTTGTAGTTTTTGAGGCGGTACCCGGGGGCAGGAGCGACGTCGACCACGCGAGCCTGATCGCCGGTGCAGAGCACAGTCACCACGCCACCGAGTGCCCGAATGGGTGTACCTGGCTTTGGGGAGGTCGGTGCCGGCGCGGCACTCGGCGGCCCCGTCGGCTGTTCGGCACTGGGGGACGTTCTACTGCCAGGGCCGGCCGTGGAACCAGCTCTGGCAGTCGGCTCAGCCGGCCCAGCCGAAGCGGTCACCGTACGGCTTGGTCGTGAGACTGGTGCGGGCCCCGCGGACGTCTGCCGGGGAGCAGGTGCCTCAGTGGCAGACACGTCGAAGGCGGCGTTGGGCGGGGTGGCACCGTCACGCGTGGCGACCCCGCCGGATCTGCCATCGGCGGGTATGAGCTGGGGGAGCAGGAGCGAAATGGTCCCCGCCGTCACGACGAGGACGGGGATCAACACGGCGTTGGGGATGCGGCGACGCCGACCGGGAGGGGAACTGGCGGTGGTCGGGGCCGACACGGGGGAGACGGATGCCGACTGCGCCGCCTGTTCCTCCCGCCGCTCGGCGTCATCAGCCAAACCGTGCAGGGTCGTGGCCACATCCGTGGCGTCCGGCCGATCCGCGGGATCCCTGGCGAGGCAACGGTCGAGGAGACGGTGGACCTCCGGTGACACTCCCTCGATGTCAGGCAGCGGTGCCGGATCGACGTACACGTGAGCGGTCAACATCTGCGTGGGGGTCTCCGCCGACCAGGGCAGCTCGTTGGTCAGCGTTCGGTACAGCAACAGTCCGAGCGCGTAGACGTCGGAGGCGGGCAGAACAGTGCCAGCGGCGAGCCGTTCGGGTGCGAGGTAGGCCGCGGTGCCCAACAGCCGTCCGTCCGCCTCCAGCTCCGGCCGACCGACAGTGGTGGCGATACCGAAATCGACCACCTTCACACCGGCCGGTGTCAGCATCACGTTGGACGGCTTGATGTCGCGGTGCACCAGCTTACGGTCGTGCGCGGCGGCGAGCGCCTCGGCGACCTGTGCGCACGTCCGCATCGCGGCGGCAGGCGGCAGCGGACCGGCGGCAAGCCGCTGGGACAGGGTCTGGCCGGGCAGCAGTTCCATCACCACATACGAGACCTGGCGGCCGGCGGCATCGGTGTGCTCGCCATAGTCGTACACACTCGTCACGTGCGGGTGCCAGAGGCCGGCCGCGGCCCGGGCCTCTGCCTGGATGCGTTGCCGTGCGCCTCGGGCGGTAGCTTGCGCGCCGGCCAGGACCTTGACGGCCACCGCGCGTTCGAGGACCCGGTCCCAGGCCCGCCAGACGGCCGACATGCCACCAGTACCGAGACGGCTCTCGACCTGATACCTGTCGTCCAATAGATCACCGACCATCACTGGGACAGCTTGCCAGAGTGGACCCGCAGCGGCATGGCGGTCCAATCTGGTGCTGGGCCCCGGCCGCCGGCCGTCCCCTCGTCATGGCCCGCCGACCGGGTTGGTACCGCGACGACAGCGGCAGAGAGTGGGGGTACCGGCCAGCCGTGCTCGGCCGGCACTTCCGCGTGCGGTGGGGGAGAATCGAATCATGTTTGTCATCAAGGAGCGGTTCTTCTCGATCGGCGACGACTTCGACGTGCTCGACGAGCACGGCACCAAGGTCTTCCATGTCGACGGCAAGGTGCTCAGCGTCCGCAACAAGGTCGTCATCGAAGACGCCTCCGGCCATGAGGTCGCCACGCTGCACCGGCACCTGGTGGCGCTCCGTCCCACCTACGAGATCCGGATCGGCGGCGAGAAGGCCGCAGAGGTCCGTAAGAAGCTGCTCACGCCGTTCCGCGACAAGTTCACCATCGACGTGCCGGGGCCTGATGACCTGGAGATGAAGGGTGACCTGCTCGACCACGAGTACGTGATCGAGCGCGGCGGCACCGAGGTGGCCTCGGTCTCCAAGCGGTGGCTGACGATCCGGGACACCTACGCCGTGCAGGTCACCGCCGGCGTCGACCCTCTGCTCATCATCGGCAGCGTGCTCGCGCTCGACCTGGCCCTGAACCGCGACAAGAAGAAGAAGGACGACGACTGACCCCCTCGGCCCTGCGCCGCGAACAGCCCTAACCCAGGCTGGGCAGGAGCAGCCGGCCGCGTTACTGGTTGTGGGGCAGGTGGCCGTCGCGACGTCGAGGGCCGCCTGCCGGGAGTGGCCAGCGACCGTACGGCGCTAGATCGGGCCTGATCGGCGCGGCCACCTGATCGTGGCTTGGAATCGGCCCGACGACAAGCGTTGGTCCCGGCACAATGATCGCGATGATCTCGTGGCGTGATGGGCTGTGGTGGGTGGTGGTCGGTCCGGCGGCCGGTGTGGCGCTGGGTGCCGTCGACTCGATCGTCAACCATGTGCCGGTGCTGCTGGGCGAGGTCGGCACCGCGCGTGCTGAGCGGGGCGGCTGGTCACAGGCCGCGGAGTTCGCCAGTCTCATCCTCGACGCCGGATGGGCCTGGGCGGCGATGGCCGTGCTGGTGGGCTGGCTGGTGAGTCGAGGCGTACGACTGGCGGCGGGGATGCTGCGCGGCGCCCTGGCGGGCGGGTGCACGCTGATCTCCGCCACCATCGCGTACTACGGCGTGGACGTGATCTTCGACGGCGGCATCTGGTGGGACGTGGCGACCCGGTACTGGCTGATCGCTAGCGTGTGTCTCGGCCCTCCGCTCGGGACTGTCGGGGCGTTGATCCAGCGCTCTGGTCCGGTCGGAACGCTCGCTGTCCTCCTTGTGCCCGCCGGTGCGGCGCTGCAGATGGTGCTGCTGCCCCCGCCGCCGGAGAGCGCGATGGCCTGGCCGGTGCGGGTGAGCGTCTGGGCCGCGGCAGTGGTCGCCGCCGTGCTGATCGCTCGTCGGACACTCCGACTCAGGGGCACTCGCTGATGATCTCGCGGTGCGAGGACCGACCGGGGAACGTGGGGTCTCGAGCGTGGATCTCGCCTACCTGGCGCCGCCGATCATGAACTGTCGCAGTGCATCGAGTGTCGCCGGGGCGAGCATGCCTGGGTTCGCGGCTCAGCCCGTGGGCGAACGCGGAGTGGGCCTGCTGGCCTACGCTCCGGCCGGGGAGGAGCTCGCCGGGCGGGTCAGGAGCCCGAGGCCCCCCAGGTGGTGAAGGGTGGGAGCGCGGCGGCACCGCACCCTCGTCCACCACACACGCGATATCTACTGAGCACCATGAAGGGGATGACCGTGAACGACGACGTCACCGAATACATCAACAAGACGCAGCCGTGGCAGATCGACGTGTGCCAAAAGCTGCGTGCGATGATCGACGAAACTGTTCCAGGTGTCGAGGAGCGGCTTCAGTACGGCAAGCCGCACTACCTCAAGAACGGCCATTACGCCGCCGTCATCGCGGTAGCCAAGGCCAAGGTCTCGTTCATGGTCTTCAACGCGACCGACATCCCCGAGGTCAAGGGATTCCTGCGGTCGATGGGCAACGGTGAACGCAAGACTGTCGACATCACGGATGGGCAAGACGTCGACTATGGCCAACTTGCCAGTTTCCTGAGCAAGACCACGGCGGCCCTGTAGGCGCAGCCCGCCCGCCCCGGCCCCCTCGCTCGGGAGTGAGGAGTCCGGGGCGCCGCTGCGCCCCGGACCCCTCAGGCCTGCTCCGTCAGGTACGGAGTGGGGCCTCTTCGCTCACCCGCAGCGTTGACCGTTGAGGGTGAAGGCGGTCGGTGCCGGGTTGGTGCCGCTCCACGTGCCGTTGAAGCCAGTGCTGGTGGACGCGCCGGGGGCGAGTGTGCCGTTCCAACTCATGCTGTCCGCTGTGACGCTCGTGCCGTTCTGTTTCCAGGTGGCCGACCAGCCCTGGCCGACCTTCTGGCCGGTGGTGGGGAAATCGAAGGCGAGTTTCCAGCCGTTGATCGCGGTGGTGCCGGTGTTCTTGATCGTCACGGTCGCGGTGAAGCCGCCCGGCCAACTGTTCGCCGTGTAGCCGACCGCGCAGACGGTGGTCGGGGCGGTGGGCGCGGTCCGTACGGTCAGGCCGGGGGAGGCCGCCGAGACGTTGCCCGCCGCGTCCCGCGCGGTCACCACGAAGGTGTACGGGGTGTCCGGCGTCAGTCCGGTCACTGTGTACGTGGTGCCGGTGGCGTTGCCCACCTTAACGGGGCCGGCGGCGTCGACCCGGTGCACGTCGTAGCCGGTGACGGCGGTGTCGTCGGTGGACGGCGTCCAGGTCAGCGCGACGGTGTCGCCGGTGATCGTGCCGGCGGTCGGCTTACCCGGGGCGGTCGGCGCCTGGGTGTCGCCGGGCGTGGTGCTGCGCGGCAGCACCAGGTGGGTGATCGAGTTGGCCGGGAACGTGGCCGTGAGGCCGCTGGCGGTCACCGGCAGGTCGGCCTCCCGGACGACGCCGGCGAGGTTCGCCCCGCTGTAACGGTAGACCTGGGCGGTGCTGGCGGAGGCGCCGGCGAGGGCGACCGGGCTGGTCAGGTCGTCGCCGGTCTTGTTGACGACGACCACTGTGAGCGCCTTGTCGGCGCTGCGCTCGGCGGCGTACACGGCCAGCTTGCCCTGGTCGGCACTGGTCGCCCCGACGGAAGTCTCGCCGAACGCGCCGCCCTTGCCGTCGTAGTTGCGGTAGACGCGGAAGGCGTTGGCCACCGGCTGGTCGGCCGTGGGTGCGGTCCAGAGGGTGGCCAGGTCGAGCCCTTCGCGGCCGAAGATGCCGAGAACGTCAGCCTGGGCGAGCGCGCCGTTGAGCGACCCGAAGGCACCCCAGTTGTACTCGGTCATCGCGATCTTCGTGCCCGGGTAGTGCTGGTCGACCAACTCGCGCAGGCGCGGGATGTACCGGACCGGACTGTTGATCCAGCTCTCGTCCACATAGGTCGGGTCCCAGAGCTGGCGGGTCGAGCGCAGTCGCAGCGCCTGGGTGTCGGCGTCGCCGGCCGCTTCGCCCAGAACACCCGACTGCTGCGGGTAGAGGTGGACGTCGAAGTAGTCGAGGATGCGTGTGCCGTGCTGCTGCTCGTACTCGCGCATCCGGTCCAGGTACCACGGGCCGAGGTCCTGGCCGCCGTGCGCGGCCTTGTCCGGCGGGTTAGACCAGCAGCCGGTGCGCGAGCAGGTGTCCTGGTCGAGTCCCGAATAGAGGATCGAGTTCAGGCCCCAGCCGACCGGGCCGAGCGTCTTCGCGCCGGGGTCGGCAGCCTTGATCGCGGCGGCGTACTCGTAGGTGCGGTCGCGTAGCTCGTCGTAGCCCAGCCCGGTCGGGCGGACGTCGCGGTGGGTGGAGTGCCACAGGTCCGGCTCGTTGTCCAGGTTGTAGAACTGGACCCCACCGTCGGCGGCAGCGCCAAACTGCCCCTTGAGGTGGTTGACGAAGTCGGTGGCGTACTCCGGACCCACCGCGACGCTGGTGTCCTCCGGGTCGTTGCCGGTGACCGGTGAGCCGTCCGGCTTGATGCCGTTGCCGCAGTCCGGTGCCCACTGGTCGGTGGACTGCTGCGGGCCGTACTTGGCGACGCTGAAGCCACACGCCCGCGACCGATCCTTGGCGATCCAGCCGAGCATCGGAATCGTCATGACCGTGGCGGCGCCGATGGCCTTGTTCTGCTGCACGAACCGGTCGGACTCCGAGCCTCTCGGGAGGTCGGCCGGACTCGGGTTGTCGTTGGGGATGTTCTCGAAGTACCAGTCCGACGCGCGATTGGTGGTGTCGGCACGGAAGTTGTAGCGGGTGGTGGCGTTGCCGCCGTAGCGGTGCACCGGCAACCGCAGGTCGCGGGCGAGGGCCTGGTCGGCGAAGTTCATGCCGTAGACGTACGGGCTGATCTGGTGCCGGGCGGCAGTGGTGTCCACGGCCAGTGCCGGGCCGGCTGCGGCCAGGGCCGGCTCCGGCAGGACCAGACCGCCGAGGGCCGTGGCGAGCACGACCGGAAGTAGAGCTGTGGTGGGACGCACGAGCATTCCTTTCGCAGAGGAGCTCGACGATGGGAGCGCTTCCACAGCGTTACGTCTTCCCGTCTCCGAGTCAATGCCGCAGGGCGGTACGCTGCCGGCCGACCGAAGCCAACCTCGTCACATATGATGACGTTCATCAATGTGGCTGTAGCTGATGCGGCGTGCCGGAATGGCTCGGATCGCCGCAGCGCGGAGGCAACCGCGCCGCAACGGGGCAGGCGGGAGCACCCAGCGTCGCATGGCCGGACAGTTCCTGCTGGCCCGGCCCCTGGGGTCGGCGACCAGCCGTCTTGGAGGATGACAATGCGCAGTGTTCTGGCGGTGTTCAGCGCCGCCCTGATCCTCGGCGCCGCGGTCGGCAGCGTTCCGGCCGGGGCGGCGGGGGCCTCCCCGCCCTCGTGCCCCCGTGGCCTGCTCTTCTGTGAGGACTTCGAGCGACTGCCTCTCGGGGGGCCCAGCACGTTGAACTGGGGTGTCGACACCCGGAACGGCACGCTCACCGTCGAACGTGCCCGTCGTGGCAACCAGGTGCTGCACGTCCACACCGTTGACAACGGACGCGCCTTCCTGCGCGTCGACGACTTCGCCGCGCCGGGCAACCGCTTCTACGGCCGCATGCGCCTGCGCGTCGACGCCTTCCCCACGGCACCGGACTGGGCGCACTTCACGCTGGTGGAAGCGACCGGCACCGGCAGCACGGAGGTCGTCCGTCCGATCGGTGGGCAGTACGCGCCAACGGTCCCCGGGACCTTCTGGGGAATCGGCGCCGACGGCGGTCCGACCGGCGACTGGACCAACTGGCGGGAGTCCGCCCCGGTCGTCGAGGACACCTGGCAGTGCTTCGAGTGGAAGATCGACCCGGCGGACAACCGCGTCGCTGTATGGATCGATGGCGTGGCGAACCCGGAGTTGACAGCCTCCACGAGCGACCACGGTGGCAACGACGTTCCCTTCGTCCTGCCGACCGTCGACACGGTGAAGATCGGCTGGCAGCTCTACCAGGGCGGCACGACACCGGGCGAGTTCGACCTCTGGATCGACGACGTCGCCCTTTCGAGCAAGCGGCTCGGCTGCTGATCCGGGGCCAGTTCCGATGAATGTCCCTGCCGGGGTGTGGCTTTGCTGCCGCACCCCGGCGGCGGACCGGCCTCCATGGCGATCATCGATATCTGCCGCTACGATCCGACATCGACAGACTACTGAGCGTTGACGTGTGCTGTCGGCGCGTCCCGGACGCTGGCAGTCCGGCGCCGCTACGAACGAGGTGCCGGCCTGAGGATCACGCCGTCTCGACGAAGGGAACTCGGATGACGGAGAGCGCGCAGACCACCGATAGCCGAACCGTTCCGCCGGCCCGGTCGTACCCGTTCAGTGTGCCCGACCGCCTCGTCGTCGACCCGACCTACGGCGAGCTGCGCGAGAGCGAGCCGATGACCCGGGTCAAGCTCCCCTACGGCGAGGAGGCGTGGCTCGCCACCCGGTACGAGGACGTCCGTACGGTCCTCGGCGACGTGCGGTTCGGTCGCGCCCCGGCCGTCCACCGCGACGAGCCCAGGCTCACCCCACGCCAGCAGAACAGCGGCATGCTGACCCTGGACCCGCCCGATCACACTCGGCTGCGCCGGCTGGTGGCGAAGGCGTTCACGGCACGTCGGGTAGAGGCGCTGCGACCCCGAACCCAGGAGATCGCCGACGAACTGGTCGACGACATGGTCCGGCTCGGTCCTCCGGCCGACCTGGTGGAGCACGTCGCCACGCCGCTGCCGATCCAGGTGATCTGCGAGCTGCTCGGGGTCCCGTACGCCGACCGCGACCGCTTCCACATCTGGTCCGAAGCGATCGTCTCGACCACCTCGCTGCCCATGGAAACGATCCAGGAGTACCTGAACAACCTCTGGGGCTACATCGGTGGTCTGGTCGCCGAGCGCCGCCGCGAGCCGGGGATCGACGACCTGCTCGGCGCGTTGGTGCGGGCCCGCGACGAGAATCAGGATCGGCTCAGCGAGACCGAGCTGGTGGAGCTGGCCGGAGGGCTGCTCGCGGCCGGCCACGAGACCACTGTGACCCAGATCCCCAACTTCGTCTACGTCCTGCTGCACAATCCGGACCAGCTCGCTCGGCTGCGGGCCGACCCGTCGCTGGTGCCGGCCGCGGTCGAGGAACTGCTGCGGTACGTGCCGCTCGGCGTCGGCTCCTCCTTCGCCAGGTACGCCAAGGAGGACGTCGAGGTCGGCGGGGTGCTTGTCCGGGCAGGTGAGCCGGTTCTCGGCTCACTGTCATCGGCGAATCGGGACGGCACTGTCTTCGCCGACCCGGACCGGCTGGATCTCGAGCGCGAGCAGAACCCGCACCTGGGTTTCGGGCACGGCGTCCACCACTGCGTCGGCGCGCAGTTGGCCCGCATGGAGTTGCAGGTCGCCGTAGCCACCGTCGTGACTCGACTGCCCGGACTGCGGCTCGCCGTACCGGAAGCCGAGCTGGAGTGGAAGCGGGGCATGTTGGTGCGGGGCCTGCTCGGCATGCCGGTGGCCTGGTGAGTGCCGCCTGGCGAATCGGGGTGGACACGCGCCGTTGCATCGGCACGAGCATCTGCGCCGGCACCGCGCCCGAGCACTTCCACCTGGTCGGCGGCCTGTCCGCGCCGCTGGCTGACGTCGTCGCCCCGGCCGACGTCATCCTCGACGCCGCCGACTCGTGCCCGGTGGAGGCGATCACGGTCCACGACGTCACCGACGACCGGCTGATCGCGCCGCAGGAGTAACCCGAGATCGAGCCCGGCCGTCTCGGCAAGGTGATCACCGACTTTCTGGAGTACGGCTGGCAAACCACCTTCGACACCACCCTCGGAGCCCTCGGCCGGTCCGAGTCATCACCACCGCAAGCCGTCGACGCCTGCCAACCGGCAGCGCCATGGCTGAAGCGGTAGCACAGCTCCGGCGCCGTACGCCTGCCGTGCGTCGGGCAAGCACGACGCGATCCCGTCGATCTCGGTGGCCGGAGGACTCGCCAGCACCTCACCCAGCGGCGACTGCCCGGTCAGCGGCCACGTCGACGATACTGTCGGCGTGGAGTACGTGTCCCGAGTGCCGCGACCGCCACTGGACGGGCTGATCGACGACCTTTACTACCTGGAGGGTGCGCCGCCGTACGCCCGGCTGACGCTTCCGGCAAGTCCGGCGGCGTTCCTCATCGTCAACCTTGGCGCACCGTTTCGCATCCGTGCCGGCACCGACATCGAGACCGCCGAGTACGCCGACGGCTGCGTGGTCACCACGCCCACCCGCGCGTTCGAATTCGGCTACCCACTCCGGACCCGGTCCGTCGGCGTGCACTTCAAGCCGTGGGGGCCGGCACCGTTCCTGCCGATGCCCGCGACGGAGCTGTGTGACCGGCCGGCGACCGTAGAGCAGGTGTGGGGGAGGCCCGCCACTGCCGAGCTGCGAGACCGGCTGGCCACGGCCGAGGGACCTCACGAGATGCTGACGCTGCTCGAGGGGGAGCTGATGCGACGGCTGAGCGATGCGGCCGGCCTGGGGCTGGTCCGACATACGAGCCGCATCATCGCCGCGACCAGCGGGGCGGTGGCGATCGACGACCTGAGGGTTTCCGCCGGTGTCAGCAGCACGCACCTGGCACAGCGATTCAAGGAGCTCATCGGCGTCACGCCGAAACGGTTGGCCCGCACCTACCGCTTCGCCGCCACAGTGCTCTCGATCAACCCCGCCGAACCGATCGACTGGGCCGACCTCGCCGGTGGCGCCGGCTACTTCGACCAGGCCCACTTCGGCCACGAGTTCCGGGCCTTCACCGGGCTCACACCGACCCGGTACGTCGAGGTCAGGCGGCGGTTCCTGCGCGAACATCCCGGCCACGTGTTGGACGGCTGGCCGCTGCCGACCGATTGATTTCTTACAAGAACGACAGCCCACGAAACTCTAACCTGAGGGCATCCCCAAGCAGAGGAGCACGCTCATGGGCGGCGTCGTCTTGTACGGCTCAGTGTCGGTGGACGGCTTCATCGCGGACGAGAACGACCAGCCCGGACCCCTGTTCGACTGGTTGACCAGCGGCGACGCCCCATTGGACGAGAGCGGCGTGTTGAAGGTGTCACAGACGTCCCACGACTACATCCGGCCGTACTGGGACCAGATCGGGGTGACGATCGCCGGCCGCCACGTCTTCGACATGACGGACGGCTGGGATGGAAAGCCTCCGAGCGGCATCGACCACGTGGTCGTCGTGACGCACCGGCCGAAGCCCGAGGGCTGGGACCCCGAGGCGCCGTTTCACTTCGTCGACGGCGTCACGGCAGCCGTGGCCAGGGCGCAGGAGCTCGCGGGTGACCGCATCGTCGAGGTCGCCGCTGGCGACGTCGGCGGCCAGGCGCTCGCCGCCGGCCTGGTCGACGAAGTGCGCATGGACGTCGTACCCGTGGTGTTCGGGTCCGGCAAGCGCTACTTCGGGTCGGTCCGCGCGCAGCACCTGTTGGAGGATCCTGACGTGGTGATTCAGGGCAACCGGGTGCTTCACCTGCGCTATCGGGTGCGCCGTTGACCGACCAGGGCGGGCTGCGTCGCCGCAACCCGCCCCGGATCTGATCAGAGTTGCCGGTAGTAGACGGCCACCGGGAGCGGCGTGCAGCCCAGTGCTTCGTACAGGGCTCGGGCGGGCGCATGGAATCCGTCCCCGCCCGTGCCGATCGTGACGACCTCGGCGCCGAGGTCCCGCATCGCGGCGAACGCATGCTCGCACAGCACGGTGCCCGTGCCGAGCCGGCGATGCGAGGCGGACACAGCGAGGATGGTGACGCTGGCGTTTCGGCGCTCAGGCTCGACCGCCCAGGCCACGTAGCCAGCGATGGCGCCGTTGATCTCGGCTACCGCGACGTACCGGTGCTTGGCGGGGTCGTGGAGCTCGGCAACCTGCTCGACGTAGTCGTCGCGCCACCTGCCGTGCTGGTTGGCGAAGACGGCCTCGCCCACGAGAGGGCGGAAGGAGTCTTCGTAGAACGGTCCGAACGTCTCGATGGTCAGTTCGGTGAGCTGGGCCAGGTCATGCTGAAGAAACGAGCGGATACGCATGAGAGTGCCTCTCGAGCTGAGATTCTGAAAGCCAACAAATCGGGCGTCAGATGGTCAGCCGGCGGCCGGAACGGCGGCGAGCCGACCCTCAGTGGCGCGTGCGCCAAGCGGCGAAGCAACTCATGACAGGAATCCTACGGGGCGCCGCAACCGCATTCCTGGCACAGAGCGTCCGCCAAGGCCGCGGGAGACAGATCTCAGAGGGCAGCCGCCATCACATCGCGTGGACATCCGCCGGCCTCGCACCACAATCGACCCTCCGTCATAAGTCTCCGGCTGGTCAACGTCCTCGATCTCGTCCCAGTTGTCGATCCGGTCGAGGAAGTCCTCGCTGGCGTAGCCTGGTTCGCCCTCGGTCAGACAGTTACCGAAGACGTGAAGGACGTCGGTGAGGTTGCCGGCCCTGGGGGAGTATCCCAACGCCTCGACGATGAGCGCCCACCGCTGCGCGTCACGGTAGGAGACGGCTTATCCACGAGGTTCGGGTGCGCGCAACTGCCGCCGAGCCTGCGACGGATGAACCAGGCGCTCGTCCCGCAGGTGCGACCGGCCGTTCTCGCCGCAGGCCAGCAGGACCTCGTCCCAGGTACGCTGCCGTGGTGCAGATCGACTTGGTTGCGCTGATTGTCGACGAGTACGACCCCGCGATCGCGTTCTTCATCGACGTACTCGGCTTCGACCTCGTCGAGGACTCCCCAGCACTGACCAATGACGGTCGAGCCAAGCGGTGGGTGGTCGTTCGGCCGCCGGGCGCTCAGACCGGGATCCTCCTCGCTCGCGGCGACGGAGAACACCAGCGCGCCGCAATCGGTAACCAGGTAGCCGGCCGAGTCGGGTTCTTCTTCCGCGTCGACGACTTCGACGCCGCTTATCGACGGATGGTCGAGGCCGATGTCACCTTCGTCCGGGAGCCGCGGACCGAGCCCTATGGCCGAGTCGCGGTCTTCCTCGACATCGCCGGCAACCGGTGGGACCTGCTCGGGGCCAATTGACGTCGCGCACCGACGATGTCGTCTGGTGTCGTCGGGTCAGGCTGGGCCGTTGACCAGCGGGTCGTGGACGCGGCCGAGGAACAGTGGTACGCCGGTGAGCCGGTCGTGGATGACGTACAGGAATGGCCGGTTGGCGAAGAACTGCGGCCCTTGCGGGATCGACGGCGGTCGGACGATGACGGCCGATGCGGCTGCCGCCTCGGTACCCTTCTCGTCCACCCCGATGAACGTCTCGTGCACCACGTCGTCGATGCATAGGGCGGGCTCGGTGCTCATGCGGGTGAAGTCGGCCTGTGACGTGAATGCCGTGGGCATGCCGAGGCTGCTCAGCGCGGCACCCAGCTCGGCCGGCAGGCGGAACGTCCACCGGGGCAGGCGCAGTTCGACGTCGGTGATCTGGAACCCGGCCAGCAACGCTCCCAGCCAGGTCGCGTCGAGGCTCGCCTCGACAGCGCTGAGATCGTCCCGGGTCGGCATGACGATGGCCATGGCAAGGCCGTCGCCCGCGTACGGCACGTCGACGGCGCGCCACCCGTCCCCCTCGAGGTAGCCCATTCTGTCGAACGGCCCGCGCATCATCGGGACGTCGACAACGGTTCCGTCATCCCTTGTGAAGGGTCCTACCGCCGTTGCCGCCGCGGTGAACGGGTACTTCCAGGCCGCCTTGAGGTAGATCGCGTTGGTCAGTATCAGGCTGGTGTTGGGGCTCACGGCGTCGGACTGCAACAGCTCCGGAATCTTCGCGTTGGTCCGATCGGACACCCAGGTGTTGATCTCCTGGCGGGCCACCTCCGGCGCGCCGCGGAAGTCGACCGGTCGCGGCGTGGCGCCGTAGTAGCCGGCCAGGGCGTCCCGGAACCGGGGCCGCAGACACAGATCGAGTCGTGTCCACAGCGCATTGGCCGTGGTCAGCCGGGGTTGCTTGACTCCGTCGCCGTCCTGGTAGCGGCCGGCGAGCGCCTGCTCGACGGTGTTGAGCCCGCTGTCGAGTGCGCGAGGGCGCGGATGCGGCGCGTGGAGCACAGTGTCCATCTCGCCTGCCGTGGTCGAGCCGGCGCCCGCCCTGGTCATCGCGAGCGCGATCGCGACCGAGTACGGCGCGCACACCACATTGTCGCCTGCCCGGGTCGATGCCACGGTGCGGTAGAGGTCGGCCGTGAAGCCGCGAACGGCGGTAGCGGCGGCCTGCATCGTGGCCGGGTCGGGTGGTACGCGGACCGCATTCGTCGCGGTGGACGGCGTGCCGGTCCAACGGAGATCACCTGGGGCGGCGGTAAGGGCAGCGGCCGCAAGCGGGACCGCCCGAAGAAGAGATCGACGCGAGACCATGTCTTGAGGTTAGAGCAGTCCCACGGAAACCCACCAGGCGTAAACCCAATTTCATCGAAACTCAGCTATGTCTGTCATTCGTACCGGTACTTCAGCGAGTCCGCCTCGGCCTTCTCGATGTCGGCAATCGTCAGCTCGGGCATTCGTAGCTGGGCCAGCGTCACCTCGGCCGAGGTCGGCTGGGCGTCCGCCGGCAGCCACTGCTCGGGCTTCCAGGCCCCGCTGCGCAGCAGCGCCTTGGGGCAGTGTGGGTAGACCTCATCGATCCCCAGCACCAGCGCGCTGGCCGGTGGCTTGCCCACGGCGGTCAGCTGCGACAGCAGCTCGGGGCGAGTGGAGACGCAGGCCCGGCCGTTCACCCTGAGCGTCGTGGTACGCCCCGGAATGATGAACAGCAGCCCGGCCCGCCCCGTCGCGACGACGTTCTGCAGACTGTCCAGACGCTTGTTGCCGGTGGCGTCCGGTATTGCCACCGTTCGTGCGTCCAGGACGGCGACGAAGCCGGCGGGGCCGCCGCGCGGGGAGACGTCGCAGTTGCCAGTGGCGTCGACTGTGGCGACCAGGACCAGCGACGAACAGCCGATCAACCGCCGGGTCTGCTCGGTGAGTTCGGTCATCTGCTTCCGCACGGCCGCGTCGCTGGGAAGTTCGTAGGCCCGGCGCAGTGCCTCCTGGTCGGGCACGGCGTCGAGGCGCAGCGAGTCGAAGGCGCTGGCGGCGAGGGCTGGCGTCATGCATCGACACTAATCGACCAAGCTGACCGGTCCAGCCACCGTCGCGGCGACGGCCTTGCCGAAATCATCTTAGTCATTAAGATAAACCGCATGGTCACATCGACGGACTTCTCGGTGGCGATCGCCGGCGCCGGCCTCTCCGGCCTCTGCCTCGCCCAGTACCTGATGCGCGCCGGCATCGACGTGCACGTCTACGAGCGGGATTCGGGCCCCTTCGTCCGGCGGCAGGGCTACCGGATCATTCTCGACCGGTACGGCATCGAGGCGCTGCGCGAGAGCCTGCCACGCTCGCTGTACAACCTGGCGCTGACCACCGGCGACGAGCCCGGTGGGCAGCTACGCTTTACCGACAGCCGGCTGCGGGACGCGTTCGCCATCACCTTCAAGGACGAGCCGCACGCGACCCGCCAGGTCGACCGGCTGACCCTGCGGTCGATCCTGCAGTCCGGGCTGAACGGGCGCATCCACTACGGCAAGGACGCCGTCGCGGTGGACAGTGGCGACCCGGCACGGCCGCGGCTGCTGTTCACCGACGGCGGGGCCGCGGCGGCAACCGTCGTCGTGGGCGCGGACGGCGTCGGCTCGGCGCTGCGCGCGCAGATCATGCCGGACGCGGACCCCGCGAACACCCCGATGGCGGGCATCTACGGCCGGTCACCCCTGCGGCGCAACGGCGAGAGCGTCATCCCGGACGCGCTGCGTACCAGCGGGGTCCTGGCCATCGCCGACCAGCCGGGCCGCGCCTTCTTCTTCACCTCCATGCGGTTCGGCGAGAGCCCGCCGGAGGCGTTCGCGCGCCTGGCCCCGGGCAGTTATGCGCCCACGGGCGACGACTACGTCATGTGGGGACTGTTGCTCCGGCAGGAGGAGGTGCCCGTGGGCATCCGGGGCGACCTGCTGGCGCTGTGGCGACTGGCCTCCCGGATGAGCATGGACTTCCACACGGTCATCCGGCGGCTGGTCGGCACGGCCGAGCTGGACGCCACGGTGCTCAACCTCTTCGCCACCGGCCAGCGTCCGCGCCGGTGGGCAGTGCCCCGGGCGACCATGATGGGCGACGCCGTGCACGTGATGCCGCCGTTCGGCGCTCACGGCGGCAACACCGCGCTGCGTGACGCTGCCCTGCTCGGCCGCAGGCTGGTCGAGGCCCAGGCCAGCGGCACGCCGGTGGAGGCGGCGATAGCCAGCTACCAGGACGAGATGGTGCCCTACGCCTTCCGCGCCGTCGACACCGCCGCGAGGCTGATGCGCCGCCTCACCGGGGGAGCGGCCGCACCCCACTGGGTGCTGACCCGCGTGCTACCTCGGCTGCACCGGGTCACCGTCCCGGAGGGATGATTGCGGGCATGTCCCACCAGCCGGCCCGTGCGTCCGTGATCGACGACCTCATGCGCGCCGGACGGGAGACGTCGCGGCTGTCGATGGTGTTCCGGTACGCCATCGCGGAGCGGCTGGGTCTCACCGTGAGCGACCTGGAGTGCCTCGACTACCTGGCGGACGTCGGGTCCGCCAGCGCGGGGCAGGTCGCCGAGCGGACCAACCTCACCACCGGGGCCGTGACCAGCATGCTCCGCCGGCTCCAGCAGGCGGGCTACGTGACGGCCGAGCGCGATCCGGCGGACCGGCGGCGGTTGATCGTCGCCCTGCGGCCGGAGCGGATGGCCGAGTTGCAGCGACCGTACGAGCGGTTCGCCGAGCGGGCGGAGCGGCTCGTCGAGGGCTACAGCGTCGAGGAGGTCACGCTGCTGGTCCGGCACTATGACCGTATGCAGGCGATGTACCTCGCCGAGTTGGACAGCCTCCGCGGTGGCGACACCGCGCAGCGGACCGCCTGAGCCGGCGTCGCGGCTGATGCGCCGCTGGCGACGCTGGAGGCCTCCCACCCGCGATCGTGTCGGGAACCCACAGGGTGACAGTGTTGCCGCTGGCGAAAGGCGGTGAAACGTCGGCATTGGCGCGTGGTGAACGACGGGTATCCCGCGCGGGGGTTCTGCGTCGATCATTGCCCGAAGATAGATGCGAGTCACTCTCACCTCCTGGCGGAACGCCCGGGCGCGGAGGGCGAGACGTCGGCACCGGAAGCCGGGCGTGACCGAACGGCCCGACTCCGCGTCCCCGGAGGATCGCCATGCCCCGTCCCGCTCTCCGTAACCGGCTCGCGGCGTTCAGCGCCGCCCTCCTGACCGCGAGCGTCCTGACGGTGACCCCGCCGTCACCGGCGCTGGCCGCCACGACGTTCGCCGCCAACGACTACTGCCTCGGCCAGTGCGCCGACATCCTGCCCCCTGGGCAGAACGGCAACGCCACGCTGGTCGCCATCCTGGCGCACCAGGCGCTCGGCACCCGCCCGGCGCACTCCAGCGACCAACTCGACGAGTACGCGAACCTGGTCTACAACTACGCCGGGCTGACCGACGAACAGATCGCCCACTTCTACAACGACGCCTCGTTCGGTGTCCCGGCCGCACAGGTGGAGAGCACCGTCTCACCGCGCGCGGACGTCACCATCGTGCGGGACAAGGCCACCGGCGTCCCGCACGTCACCGGCACCACCCGCGCCGGCACCATGTTCGGCGCCGGCTACGCCGGGGCACAGGACCGGCTCTGGGTGATGGACCTGCTGCGGCACGTCGGCCGCGGCAACGTCACCTCGTTCGCCGGCGGCGCCCCTGGCAACCGTGAGCTGGAGCAGAGCGTCTGGGCCAACTCGCCGTACACCGAGGCGGACCTCCAGGCCCAGGTGGACGCGCTGCGCACCAAGGGCGCCCGCGGCCAGCAGCTCTACACCGACGTGGTCGACTACATCGCCGGCATCAACGCCTACATCGACAGGTCGATCGCCGAGGACAACTACCCGGGTGAGTACGTGCTCGCCGGCGCCGGTAAGCCGAAGCACTTCACCATGACCGATCTGATCGCCACCGCCGGCGTGATCGGCGGACTCTTCGGCGGGGGCGGCGGCAGCGAGATTCAGTCCGCGCTGGTCCGGGTTGCCGCCCGCGCCAAGTACGGCGCGACCGAGGGCGACCGGGTGTGGGCGGCCTTCCGCTCGCAGAACGACCCGGAGACCGTGCTCACCCTGCACGACGGGCAGAGCTTCCCGTACGGGGCGACGCCGCCCGGCGCGACCAGCGCGGTGCTCCCCGACGCCGGCTCGGTGGTCGCCGAACCCCTGGCCTACGACGCCACCGGCGGGGCCGCCGCCCGCACCGGCGCCAGCACCGCCACCAAGGAACTGCTCGGCGGCCTGGCCAACCTGCGCGCTCACGGCATGTCCAACGCGGTGGTGGTCTCCGGACGGCACACCACCACCGGCAACCCGGTGGCCGTGTTCGGGCCGCAGACCGGCTACTTCGCGCCGCAGTTGCTGATGCTCCAGGAGTTGCAGGGCCCGGGCATCAGCGCTCGGGGCGCCGCGTTCGCCGGGCTCAACCTCTACGTGCTGCTCGGCCGGGGCCAGGACTACGCGTGGAGCGCTACCTCCGCCTCCCAGGACCTCACCGACACGTACGCGGTGCCGCTGTGCACCACCGACGGCAGCGCCCCGACGCTGCGCACCAACCGCTACCTCTACCACGGGCAGTGCCTCGCCATGGAGGCGCTGGAGCAGCGCAACTCCTGGTCACCGACGCTGGCCGACTCCACCCCGGCCGGCTCGTACACATTGCGCGCGCTGCGCACCAAGTACGGGCTGGTGGCCCACCGGGGCCTGGTGAACGGGCAGCCGACGGCGTTCACCAAGCTGCGCTCGACCTACCGGCACGAGGCTGACTCGGCGATCGGCTTCCAGGCCTTCAACGACCCGTCGGCGATGGGCAGCGCCGCGGCCTTCCAGGCGTCCGCGGCCGATGTCGGGTACGCGTTCAACTGGTTCTACGTCAACTCGACCGAGGCGGCGTACTACAACTCCGGCTCGAACCCGGTCCGTCCGGCCACCGCCGACCCGAACCTGCCCACCAGGGCCGATGCGGCGTACGAGTGGGCCGGCTGGAACCCGGACACCAACGACGCCACCTACACCCCGGCGTCGGCGCATCCGCAGTCGGTCAACCAGGACTACTACGTCAGCTGGAACAACAAGCAGGCGCGGGACTTCGGGGCGGCGGACGGCAACTTCAGCTTCGGCTCCGTACACCGGGCTCAGCTGCTCGACGGCCCGGTGCGCGCCGCGATCGCCCAGCGCAAGCTCGGCCGCGCCGACGTCGTCACGATCACGGCGGATGCGGCGGTGACCGACCTGCGCGGCCAGCAGGTCCTCGGCGACCTGCTGCGGGTGCTGGACAGCACGCCGGTCACCGAGCCGGCGCTGGCCGACGCGGTGGGCAAGCTGCGCGCCTGGCAGCAGGCCGGGGCCCGCCGGGTGGAGACGTCACCCGGCTCGAAGGTCTACCAGCACGCCGACGCCATCCGGATCTTCGACGCCTGGTGGCCGCTGCTGGCCTCGGCGCAGTTCCGCCCCGGCCTCGGGCCGGATCTCTACGCCGCGCTGGTCGACGCCATCGAGGTGAACGAGGCGCCGTCGGGCGGCCAGAACGGCGGGCGCGACGGCGCCGCGAGCTGGGCGTTGCAGGGCCAGGCGCACAAGGGATCGTCGTTCCAGCACGGCTGGTGGGGCTACGTCGACAAGGACCTGCGCACCGTGCTTGGCGACCCGGTGGCCGGTGGGCTGGGCCGCGCGTACTGCGGCAACGGCAACCTCGCCGCGTGCCGGCAGGCACTGCTCGACGCGCTCGGCGAGGCCGCCGTGGTGCCGGTCACCACTGTCTACCCGGGTGACAAGTCCTGCGGTGCCGGCGACCAGTGGTGCGCCGACTCGATCGCCCACTCCGGGCTCGGCGGCATCACCCACCCGGTGATCGCCTGGCAGAACCGCCCCACCTACCAGCAGGTCGTCTCGTTCCCGGCGCGCCGGGGCGACGACGTCACCAACCTGGCGCAGGGCCGCCCGGCCACCGCGTCGAGCACACAGTTCCTGACCAGCCACACCCCGGCCAAGGCGGTCGACGGCAGCCTCGGCAGCCGGTGGGCGAGCAGCTACAACGACAACCAGTGGCTCCGGGTCGACCTCGGCGCGGCCCGCAGCGTCAACCGGGCGGTGCTGCGGTGGGAGTCCGCTCACGCCACCTCGTACCGGATCGAGGTCTCCGGCGACGGCACCTCCTGGACGCCGGTGTTCGCCACCACCGCCGGCAACGGCGGCGTCGACAACGCCACCTTCGCCCCGGTCACCGCCCGCTACGTGCGGGTGTACGGGGTCAAGCGGGCCACCTCGTACGGGTTCTCACTCTACGAATTCGAGCTGTACGGAAAGTGACAGTGCCGGGAGGGGTCGGCGGGAATCACTCGCCGGCCCTTTCGGTCTACAGCGGGGCCCTAGCGCGTCGGCTCCTCGGACGGCGGCACCAGGAACGATCTGATGTGTTCCAGCGCCATGTCCAGAGCGACTTCCATGGGAGCGACGTCGTGTGCGGCGTTCGCCAGCAGGTAGCCGCCCTGCAAAGCGGCCATCAATCCCGTGGCCAATTTCTCCGGGTCGGCGTCCTGGCGCAGTAGGCCGCTGTCGCGCATCCGGTGCAGACCATCACTGATCAGCTTTTCCCATGCCGCGAACGTCTCCGACAGGGACGATCGAGCCTGCTCATCTTGATCAGACAGCTCCAGAGTCATCGACCCGAGGCCGCACCCGTACTTGCCGTTGTTCAGCGAGTTGGCCTGGACCAGCGCGTTACGCCACCGGACCAGCCCGGAGAACGATCTGAGTCGTTCGAGCCCCGCGCGTTCACGCTGAAGCACGAGCGCGCCTCGATGTTTGACCAAGGCGCGCACGAGTTCCTGCTTGTCGGCGAAGTGGTGGTAGAGCTGAGACTTGCTCGTCTGGCTTGCCTCGCGGATGTCGTCGAGGGTCGTCGCGTTCACTCCGCGTACGAGCATGAGCCGGTTCGCTGCCTCGAGGATCCGCTTTCGCGTCGCGATGCCCCGTTGACTGATCCGCCGCCTGTTCGTCGGCGCAGCCAGCTGCTCGTCGCTCATCTGTCAAGTCTATCCGGCACACCAGATGATCTAGGTGGAGTTGGACCTCGGAGTCCATCATGCGTCATGGCGCATTGCGTGCTGGTGAAGGGCGGGCACGCGTTCCCATGGCTTGGTGGACGGGGGCACCACTACCGCTAGATCATCATCGGTGCGAAATTACCTGGACCCTTCGGTCCTAAGCGCGAAGGGGCTCCCCGGGACCGGCGCGCGGACCGGGGTCCGCGCGCCGGAGGTGTCAGGCCGTCGCCCGCTTCGGAAGCTTCCACCCGGGCCGGGGGAAGTGGCAGGTGTATCCGTTGGGGTAGGTCTGCAGGTAGTTCTGGTGCTCAGGCTCTGCTTCCCAGAAGTCGCCTGCCGCGGTGACCTCGGTAACGACAGTGCCGGGCCACAGGCCCGAGGCGTCGACGTCGGCGATGGTGTCCTCGGCGACCCGCTTCTGCTCGTCGCTGGTGTAGAAGATCGCCGAGCGGTAGCTGATGCCGATGTCGTTACCTTGGCGGTTCTTCGTCGACGGGTCGTGGATCTGGAAGAAGAACTCGAGCAGCGCGCGGAAGTCGGTCTTGTCGGTGTCGTAGACGACCTCGATGGACTCCGCGTGGGTGCCGTGGTTGCGGTAGGTGGCGTTCGGGACGTCGCCGCCGCTGTAGCCGACGCGCGTGGACACGATGCCGGGCTGGCGGCGGAACAACTCCTCCATGCCCCAGAAGCAGCCGCCGGCGAGGATTGCCTTTTCGGTGTTCACGTCGTCTCCTTGCCTGTCGTCGTGCCAGCCCACCTGGACACGTAGGTACAGACGCTCTCCTGGTCGGTCATATTCCCGCACCCTCGATTCTATCTGGACTCTTGAGTCCAGTCGTGATCCTGTCCAGCCGTGCCGGGCAGTCGCGCCGGTGATGAGGTTGAACTGGGACTTCCTGCTCGGCCACAGCAGTAACCCCGCGCCCCAACAGTGGACTTGACAGACCAGTTTTACCGTAGCTAGGTTCGGGATGACCGACGGGCGGCTCCGGTAGCGACGAGGAGCCCGACTTACCCGTCGGCGTCAGTTCGACACACGTCCCCGCCCCTCTCGGCGATGTCCTCGCGCCCCAACCACTGCCGATCAGCGTGGTGTGCACGGCGTCGAGGCTTGGCGCCGTCAATGCGGGGAAACGGACATGCGCTCCTCGTGCCAGTGCAGACGAGGGCTGGATGCAGGGAGATATCTGATGAAGGCGATAGTGGTGACGGACGAGGCTGCGGGAACGGCCGGGATGACGCTGGTGGAGCGGCCTGAGCCGGAACCGGCACTCAACGACGTCGTCGTTCAGGTTCACGCGTCGGGGTTCGTCCCGACCGAGATGGCGTGGCCCTCGACCTGGACCGATCGCCTCGGCCGTGACCGGACTCCGTCGATACCCGGGCACGAGCTGGCCGGGGTGGTCAGCGCTCTCGGGTATGGCACCACGGGGCTGTCGGTGGGACAGCGGGTGTTCGGCCTGACGGACTGGACCCGCGACGGCACCCTGGCGGAATACGTGGCCGTCGAGGCGCGCAACCTCGCGCCGCTGCCCGGCGACGTCGACTTCACTGTGGGAGCGAGCCTGCCGATCTCTGGCCTGACCGCCTGGCAGGGGTTGTTCGAGCACGGCCGCCTGCAGGCGGGGCAGAGCGTCCTCGTGCACGGTGCGGCCGGCGCAGTCGGGTCGATGGTGACGCAGCTCGCCCGTGAGTTCGGCGCCTACGTCATCGGCACCGGGCGCGCCGCCGACCGTCAGAGGGCGCTCGACTTCGGCGCACACGAGTTCGTCGACCTCGGCAACGAGGCAGTGGAAGACGTCGGTGGGGTCGACCTGGTTTTCGACGTCATCGGCGGTGACATCGGGAAGCGGTCGGCAGGCCTGATTCGAGCCGGAGGAACACTGGTGTCCGTTGTCGGACCGTCCGAGGCGCGGCCGGCGGGCGGCCTGGCGATAGATTTCGTCGTGATGCCCGATCGCACCCAACTGGGGGAAATCGTCCAGCGGGTACGGGACGGGCGACTGCGGACGAACATCGGCAACGTCGCAGACCTCGACGACGCCGTCGCCGCTCTCAACCCGACCAAGCGGATCACCGGAAAGACGATCATCCGCGCTCGCTCCTAGGTTCGGGCACAGCGACAGTCGCGGTCAGCGCCTCGCCACCACTCCGCTTGCCGGCGCCGGCTCCCCGGCCGCACGAGTGCAACTGCTCCGGTGAAGCGATCGTCGAGCGGCTGACGCGGTTGCGGTCAGCTGTTGTTCGCCGATGTTGGCCGCCTGCCACTGGACGGGGTGGCACCCTGAGCACGTGGACTGGGCAGTGAGCCGGGGGAAGCTGGCATCGGGACTACGGTGAGCGGCCTCTGATGCGTACCGCGTTGATCGTAGTGGCCGCGCTGGCGACGGCGGTGGTCGTGGACCTGGTCTCTGGCATGGTCGTCCGCCGGGTAGCCCGCGGCCGTTACCGGTGGCTGCTGGAGCCCCTGCGGCATGCCTGCCGCCGCCCGGCGGCGGCGCTGCTGCTGGTCGGGGCGCTGTACTACGCGCTGCCGTTGGGTCCGGCCGAATGGCAGCCTCATCTGCGGCACGTCGCCCGGGTGGCGTTGGTGATATCCGGGGCATGGTTGGTGAACAAGGCGTTGCACGTGGCCGAGGCGGTCGCGTTCAGTCGACTGCCTGGTGACGCGGTCGCCAGCCGGCGGGTCCGGCGGGCCCGGACGCAGATTCGGCCCATGCGGCGGCTCACGGTCGCCGTGGTCACGATCGTCGCGATCGGCCTGATCCTCATCACCTTCCGGCCGGTACGCCTCTTCGGCGTCTCCGTGCTGACGTCGGCGGGCGTGGTCGGCGCGTTGATCGGCCTCTCGGCCCGTACCGCGCTCGGCAACGCGTTCGCCGGTGTCCAGGTCGCCTTCGCCGACGGCCTGCACGTCGGCGACGTGCTGGTGGTGGACGGCGAATGGGGCCGAGTTGAGGAGGTGAAGCTGACCAACGTGGTGATCCGGCTCTGGGACGAGCGGATGCTCATCCTGCCGACCACGTACTTCACCGAGCGGCCGTTCCAGAACTGGACCCGGAACGAGTCCCGGGTTGTCGGCAAGATCCAGATTCATGTCGACCACACCGCCGACCTGGACGACCTGCGCCGGGAGGCGCGCCGGCTGGTCGAGTCCTCACCGCTCTGGGATCGCGACCAGTGGGTGCTCCAGATGGTCGACTTCACTCCACAGACAGCGGTCATCCAGGTGCAGGCCTCGGCCGCCGACGGGGCCAGCGCCTGGGACCTGCGCTGCGATCTGCGCGAAGGGCTGGTCAGCTACCTTCGCGACCATCATCCGCAGTGGTTGCCCCGCACCCGCGGTCAGTATCAGCCTTGAGTAGGGCGGGCCCGACGGCCCGCTTACCTCCCGCCGCGGGACTGCCCGCTCTTCTCGTCCCGCCAGCCATCGGGTTGCGGGTGATAGCCGTAAGCGGCGGCCCGAACCGTCTCCTCGTTCTCGAGCCCGGAGCCGATCGCGCCGCCGACGGTGGCCAGCGAGCTGGTGATCCAGGCGAGCGTCAGATAGTCGGTGACGTCGACCGGCCGCTGCAAGGTCTGTTCCAGGACTGATGTGTCGATCAGCAGCGCCGCGACGAGCACCGTTCCCACGAACAACACCACGTAGGACAGCACCGTGGCCAGAGTGAGGGTGAGGATCGTACCCAGGTTGAACAGCCGTGCCAGCTCGGTCGGCGTCTCGCGGCTCGGTTTCTCCCACAGGTCGTGCGCGACGATCAACCAGGCCACCAACGCTGTCAGCCCGAGCACCATGATCACGGCGAGCCGCAGTCCGCCGAGCGCAGCGCCCATCTGCCAGATGGTGTCCGTGGTGAGTGCGAACGCGGCAGTGCCGAACGCGCCCACCAGCAGCTTCGACAGGCCCAGCAGGGCTCGCCCCGGACGGTTGGCGCGAACCATGCCGATCAACAGCCGTAACCGGCCGATGAGCCGCGAGGCGACGTAGCGCCGCTCACCGGTGTCGGCCTCGCCGACGACCCGGTGGACGGCGGGAACCCGGCTTGCCGTCTCGGCCGGTGCCCAGCCGCCAGGCGGCACTCGCTGGTCGGTTGCGTCGGTCAGCAGCCGGCTCACCAGATCCGGAACGGCTGCGCGGGCCGCTCGCAGCTGGTGCAGTCCCAGCGCGGGCAGGGACACCACAGCGACTCGACGCCGAGCGGAGGTCTGCGCGACCAGCGGCACCCGCTCGGCATGCAGCGGCAGGTCGGTCAGGCAGACGGCGACGTCCCACTGGTCGTCGGCACGCCGTTGGGCGAGATCATCGAGTAGCGCCTCAACGCCGCCGTCGCGGCGCGGCGCCACGTCGCCCCAGCCTTCCCGGACGATCCACCGCACGTCCGCGTTCACCCGCTCGGCGAGCCCGCTGGTCAGCTCGGCGGTGAGCCGCGCGGCCACCCGGGCCGGGTGGTCCGGCGGGGTTGCCACCAGTCCGACGACGATCTCCGGGCGGTCCTGTTCACTCTGCGTCATCGGTGCTCCTCACCGGTAGCCAGGCTCGGCCGCTGACGGCGAACAAACCGGGGCCTCAGGCGCCGTCGCGGCGGCTCCCGTGTCGACTGAGGTAGCGGTACCGCCAGGCCGCCGGGAGGAGCACCCGACCAGCCCGTACAGCGCCACCGCGAACCGCACTCGTCGAACCGGGCACCCCGCCCACGCAGCCTAAGAGACCGCCCCGATCGGTGCAGCGGATTCAGTTGAAGGGCTCCGCCGCCGCCACCACCGCCCGCCTCGCTCGCCGAACTGATGCGCCTGGCCCATGGGCCACCTGCGGCCCGATGTGGTCCTGGACGACCTTGTCCTCATGCTGATGGCCAACGGTGGCCTGATCGGCACCCAGCAGTGTGCCGCTGAGGCCGGCGGGGGGAGACCACCGGACAATGGGGCGATGAAGCGAGACGTGAGCCTGATGCGGTTGACTGGTACGCGCGCCAACGGCGCGGTGGCGACGGGCGCGGCGGCTACCGGCGCCAGGGCTGCGGGGGCGGCGTCGCTCGGTGCCCTCGCCGTGGGGGCGCTGGCTGTGGGAGCCGTGGCCGTCGGGGCGCTGGTCATCGGGCGGCTGGCGATCCGCCGGGCGGTCGTGCGGGAGTTGCGCGTCGGCCGGTTGGAGATCGACGAGTTGGTGGTGCACAGCCGGCCCACTGCCGAGGGATGACCCACGGACGGGGTGGACAGCCGGTCGGCTGCCCACCCCTGGCATCGGGTCAGTAGCGACGCAGGACGCGCTTGTCCGCGTCCAGGTGGCGGTCGAGTTTGATCACGATGAACTCGTTGTTGTCCGCCTGTCCGGCCGTCCGGCCCGCCGATGACGGGAAGTTGTTGTCGTTCAGGACGGCGAGCGTGCGGTCGTCGAGGATTACCACGTCCTCGATCGTCTGGAACGGGAATGTGAACGGGTCACCGAACCCGCCGACGTGCCGAGGGTTGCCGATTGCCATCAGGTCGGCGACCAGCGTCTTGTCGAGCAGTCCGTCGCGGTTCCGGTCGCGCTTGTCGGCGAGATAGATCTTCTTGACCTTTGCCGTCTCGCCCTGGCCGTTGTCGCGTTCGATGATCAGGAAGCGGTCGCGATCGACCATGATGGCGTCACCGATCGCGTGAGCGGGAGAGTCGAGCGCGTAGGCCCAGCGCCGGCCGGTGTAGGTGTTGGTCCGGGTGTCGAACTCGTTCAGCCGGAGGGTGCCGGCCGGGTCCCCAGTGGTCGTGCCCTCGAGCAGCGGGTAGAGCGTGCGACCGTCTGGCGACTGGGCCATGCCCTCGAAGCCCTTGCTGCTGGCGAGGTTGGCCGGGGTCGCACCGCGGCCTGGGTTCTCGGGGGCGAACACCCCGGGCAGCGGCACCGGTGCCTGTAGCAAGCGGCCCGCCCGGTCGAAGTGCAGCAGGTACGGACCGAACTCGTCACCGAGCCAGTACGTGCCATCCGCCGTCCGGGTGATCGACTCGACGTCGAAGTCGGCTCCGGTGAGCACGCGGTCGGCACGAGTGAGCGGGAAGCGCACCTTGCCATACGGGTCGGTCAGGTTGATGCCACCGAGCACGTCCACGGCGCCGCTGCCGAAGTCGGGCGCGACCCGCTGAACGCGCAGCACGAAGTCGGCACTGTTGGCCTTGTTGCCGAAGCCGTTGTCGGACAACACGTCGAAGGTGCCGTCGGTGTTGCGCAGGACGCCGCTGAACCCCTGGATCGGTTGGTCGGCGAACGGCGGGGTGATCCCATTGACGGGGGCACTGCCGAGCGACGAGCCGGACGGTTCGCTGCCGGGAACGAAGGTTGCCGCTGGCAGCGCGGCGAACCTCAACAACTCGGCCTGGCCCCACGTGTTCCGCTCGGCCGCGGCCGCTGTCGCGGCGCCCGGCAGCGTCAGGGTCAGGGCGACCACCGCAGCGGTCAGTCCCACCCGCTTGCTTACTGCCATCAATCCTCATCTCTCCACGTACGAGCAGGGTGTTCTCGGTCCGCTGGCACCGTAGAGCGACGTGGTGAATTCGAACTGGCCACAGGGGAATGCGCGCTCAAACCGTGCTGTCACTTTGCCGGCGAATGCCGCACGGCTGTCAGCCGCACCCGGGGGTACCGGCGGACGGTGAGCACCCCGGCGCTCGCCACCAGCGTCCCCGCCAGGAGGTACGTCCAGCGGTCGTGAGCCGCGCCCCAGCCGTCGCCCACGCCGACGAGTAGTGCCACCGGGGTCGGCAGCAGTGCCACCACCGCCATCCCGAGCAGCAGCATCGGCGCGGCGAGTGGACTGCCGATCCCGCGCGGCGAACGCCGCCAGCCGATTGCCGACGCGAGGAACGCGACCGCCGCGACGGTCGCGGCCTCACGGGTCAGGTCCGTGTACGGCAGCGATGCCGTTTCTGGCCCGGACCGTGTCACCAGCAGCGCTGCCGCCCAGCACGCACCGCCGACGACCGCGGCGAGGGCCGCTCGGATCAGCGCGCCGAGCCAGGCCGGAACCGGCACGGTCTCCGTGGTCGGCTTCGCCGGGTCGTCGAGCGTGAACGTGACGCCGAGGCCGATGCAGGCCATCACCAACCGCAGCAACGTGAGGTGCTCGTCGGGAGGCAGGACCGACCCGGTCACGGCCGGTGGGGTCACGATCGCCGCGCCGACGACCCCGGCCGCCAGCAGCGGCGAGATGCGCGTCGCCCGCAGCGTCGGCCAGAGCAGCGCCGCCGCCGTCCGCAGTCGCCCGGCCCGCCGCCGCGCGGGCCCACCGGCCGCCGGCCCCGACGCGCTGACGGCGGGCACGTCGCTCACGGGACGCACGGCGGCGCCTCGTCGTCCGGCGCGAGCGGCTGGATCGGCACCCCGAAGATGGCGCCGAAACGCTCCAACGGTGTGTCGGGCGCCGTCAGCTCGGCCCAGTGCCGCTCGACGAGTGGTGGCACCTCGTCGGACTGCCGTTCCAGCAACTCCAACGCCGGTGCCGCCGCCCGGTCGGGTGCCAGGATGCCGTACAAGCCCGATATGTCGCTGAAGACGAGCGCACCGGTGCTCGTCTCGTCCAGCGAACGCATCCCGGCCAGGGTGGTCGGCGACGCCCGCCCGACCAGCCACACCAGGAGCGCCGCCCGCGCCCCGCAGAGGAAGTTCCCCCCGTCGTACGTCTTCGCGGCCATCAACCGGTAGGCAACCTCGGCGGCCAGGGCGGCGGCTGCCCGATCGTCGCCCCACGCGGTGTCGACCCGGACCGCCTCCGGGGTGCCCGCCGCCGCGTCCTCGACCTTCCAAGCGGCCACCGCCTGCATGGCCTCGGCGACGGACCCGGAACCCCCGGCCGAGATCTCCTCGGCGAGGGCCCGCTGCCGCACCGCGAGCGGTGGCCCGGACGAGGCGGCGCTGTCCGGCACGACCGCGCGTACGGAGGTGACCACCGACTCCCACCCGGGAACGAACCCGTCGAACCCGTCGAAGTAGCAGTAGGTGACGTCGCTTCGCATGGTGCACGACTGGATGCTCGCCGGCCGGTCTCTGACGGTCGCGCGGGCCACCGCGATGTCGGGGTCGGGTCGCGACTGGGCCAGCCCGCCGCCGACGGTGAGGATCAGCCCGACGGCGAGCCCGGCCGCGACGACCGACCGCCGTGCGTGGGCCCGAGCCACGGCGGCCGCGACGAGCAGCACGGTGATCCCGACCAGGTAGACCAGGTGCCGGGCCGCGGGCCGGTCGGAGACACCGGCGGGCACCGGAGCCGGGAACTCACTGATGTAGACCGGAAACAGGAAGCGCCAGCCGGTCCCGATGAGCATCAGGGTGCCCACCATGATCGCCGCGTACTCCAGCACGAGGACGAGCAGGGCGAGCAGGGGGGCGACCAGCACGGAGCGGATCAGCACCCCGGCGAGCACCCCGACGGCGCCGAGGAGCAGCGTCAGCGCCGACGGGGTCAGCAACGTGGCGACGTCGACCGACCCGGCAGCGCCCGGCAGCGCCGCGGAGACCCCGACCCGGACGCCGACGAGCAGCAGGCTGAGGCCGGCCAGCGGCAGCAGTGCCAGCAGGAACCCGCCGATCCGCCAGGCCGGCGGCAGCACCAGCACGTCGTAGGACGCGTCGACGTGGTGTCGGTGCGCCCGTAGCGTGACGAGGTTCGCCACGATCAGCGCCGACCCGCCGAGGACCGGCAACGCGAGCAGCTGGATGGTGATCAGCTCGTCGGGGAGCACCGGATATCGGTTGGCCGAGCCGGACAACGAGCCCCACAGCCACGGGCCGAGGAACAGCAGCGCGGCCGCGATGGTGAGCGGGTGTCGCAACATCCGGACCGACTCGAACCGGGTGAGGGCGAGCATCGCTCGCCGACGCCCGTGCGTGGACGACGGCGTCGGACGGGCCGACGCGGCCACCGTCAGGGTCGCGGTCATCGCGTGCCGCCCGCGACCGCCGATGCCTCGGTGACGACGCCGACAAGCGTCAGGTAGCCGTCCTCGATCGACGGCTGCACCAGCGCGGCCCCGGGTGGTGGGTCGCCGACGTGGCGGTGCAGCCCCGTGCCCGTCCGCCACGACGCCAACGCCCCTGCCTGGCGCGCCGCGCTCGTCCACACCCGACCGGCGGCCAGCCCGGCCAGCTCCACCGGGGTGCCCTCGAACCGCACTCGGCCCCGGTCGAGGACGATCACCTCCTGGCACAGCGACATGACGTCCTCGGTCTGATGGGTGGACAGCAGCACCGTCTTGCGCTCGCCGAGGTCCGCGATCAGCTCCCGGAACCGCAGCCGCTGCTCCGGGTCGAGGCCGACCGTCGGCTCGTCGAGGATGACCAGGTCCGGGTCGCCGACCAGGGCGGCCGCCAGCGCGAGCCGTTGCCTCATGCCGCCGGACAGGGTCCGGATCCGGGATCGCCGTCGGTCGTCGAGGCCGACGGCGGAGAGCACCCGGGCGACCTCGGTGTGCCGCGTAGCCCGGTGGGTGAGCTCCTTGAGGATCGCGACGTAGTCGACGAACTCGAACGCGGTGAACGACGGGTGGAAGCCCGGGTCCTGCGGCAGGTAGCCCAGCAGCCGCCGGACCGCGAGCCGCCCTGGTGGTGTGCTCGGGTCGTGGCCGAAGACCCGCAGCGATCCGCCGTCGGCCGGCAGGGCGGTCGCCACGATCCGCAGCAGCGTCGTCTTGCCCGCGCCGTTCGGGCCGAGCAACCCGGTCACCCCGGTGCGCAACGTGAACGACACGTCCTCCAGCGCTGTGGTGCGCCCGTACCGCAGCGCCAGACCGGTTGCCTGAACGGCAGTCATGAAACCCTCCTCATGAAGTTGGGGACGTGGTAGCGGTCGTAGGTGCCGCGCTGACGGGACAGCGCCACCGCGGCGATCCCGCCAACGATCACGACGCCGACCTGCCCGGCCACTGTGAAGATGAGCCGGTCGCCGACGGTGACGGCGACCACCGCCGCCCAGCCGACGCCGACGACGACCGCGGCCGGCACCGCGCCGAGCCGAGGCGAGAGCAGCACCGACAGCACTGTCAGGGCGAGCGAGGGCAGGAACCAGCCGGTCGCGCGCAGCCCGTACTCGTAGATGAAGAGGCTGGCCACGGCGGACAGCGCGGTGGTCGCGGACAGGACAGCGAGGCACCGCAACAGCAGTAACCGGAACGAGCGGATCGGAGCGACCACAGTGATCTCGTCGGTGGGGTCGATGCCGGGCGCGAAGGACATCGCGACAGCGACCAGCGGCAACAGCGGGGCTACGGCGAGAAAGACGACCGGGTCGGTGAACACGGCGACCGTCGCCGTCAACGCGGCAGTGACCGCGATCGCCAGCAGCCACGACAGTCGCAGCGCCGGCGTCGCCGCGAGCAGCCGCGCGGTGTGGTCAGGCACGCCCACCGTGGTCATCAAGCGTTCGACAGGCCCCGGTCGCGGCGCGTCCAGGGTGGCGTCGAGGCGGGCCCAGCCGCCGTCGACCGCCCACCGGAGGTCGACTGTCGCGGCGGCGGCGAGGCGTTCGCGGCACTCACCGCACGCGACCAGGTGCGCTTCCGTGGACCACAGACCAGGGGCGGCGAGGGTACGGGTGGCGTAGGCCCGTAGGTCCTCGTCGAGTAGATGCCAGGTCATGTCAACTCCTCTCGCAGCTGCCGGCGGGCGCGCATCGCCCGGGTCTTGACGGTGCCGGCGGGGATGCCGAGCAGGACGGCGGCCTCGGCGGTGGAGAGGCCGTCGAGGACGGTGGCGCGGATGACGGCGCGTAGCTCCGGGGAGAGACGGGCGAGGGCGCCGCCGAGGTCGCCGTGCTCGAGACCGATGAGGACCTGCTCCTCGGCGGACGACTCGTCGCGGCCGCGCAGGCGGGCCAGAAGCCGGCCGAGCCGGTCGCGGGACGTGCGGCGACGCAGCGCGTCGATGAGCCGGCGCGACCCGATTCGCCACAGCCAGGCAGCGGCGTCGGTGTCGCGAGGGCGGAAGGAAGCCGCGGCGCCGGTCCACACGGCGAGGAACGTCTCCTGCACGACATCGTCGATGAGGGCGTCGTCGGCGCAGCGGTAGCACAGGCGCAGACGCAGCCACGGCGCGTGCCGGCGGTAGAACGCCTCGAACGCGTTCCGGTCGCCGCCTGCGATCAGGGCCAGGAGGCCGACGTCGTCCTGGACGGTCATGCCTACCTATCGCAGCGGCACCGAACTTTGGTTCGCAATGGTGGCACGACTTCTCGTTCCTGGTCGGCGCGCCGCACGACCGAGTGCGATTCCGGTGTGCCGACCATTCGAAGCGCCGGGCCTACCGCCCGCCGGAAAGACCGGCTGGCGGTAGGCCCGGCGCCGTCACCCGTCAGCGGCCCTGCAGGCGCTTCACGTTGTCGCCGAAGGTCCAGCCCTTCGACCCGTCCCAGTTCGCCGACCAGGTCATCAGGCCCTTGAGGCCGGGCACGGAGTTCCAGGCCTGCGTGACAAGCGACGTCGGCAGGTAGCCGCCGCCCGCCCCAATCTGCGCCGGCAGACCCGGGACCTGCTTGTCGTACGGCACCCGGATGGTGGTGCCCTGGATGGTGAGCCCGTTGTTCAGGCACTGCGTCTGCACGGTGAAGCCCTGCACGGTGCCCGCCGGGTACGAGTCGCCGGCGCAGCCGTACATGCTGCCGTTGTAGTACTGCATGTTCAGCCACCAGAGCCGGCCGTTGTCCACGTACTTCTTGATGATCGGCAGGTACGAGCCCCAGATCGAGCCGTAGACCACGCTGCCGCCGGTGACGTAGGCCGTCTCCGGTGCCATGGTCAGGCCGAAGTTCGACGGCATCCGGGCCAGCACGCCGTCGATGATCCGGATCAGGTTGGCCTGCGACGTGGACAGGGTGTTGATGTTGCCGCTGCCGGTCAGGCCGGTCTCGATGTCGATGTCGATGCCGTCGAAGTGGTAGGCCGTCAGGATCGGCACGATCGTCGCGATGAACCGGTCGGCGACGGCGGCGGAGCTCAGGTCGATGCCCGCTGCGGCTCCGCCGATCGACATCAGGATGGTGGCGCCGGCCGCTTTGGCCTGGCACATCTCGGCCGGGGTGGCCACCTTCACGCCGACGTCCATGCCGTTCTCCCAGAGGACGGTGCCGTCCGAGCGGATCACCGGGAACGCCGCGTTGATCACGTTGTAGCCGTGCTGGTTGAGCCGGCTGTCGGTGATCGGGATCCAGCCGAGGCCGGGGTGTACGCCGTTGGAGGCTCCGTCCCAGTTCTCCCAGTAGCCCTGCAACACCTTGCCGGTGGGCCGCGACTTCACCGCACAGGTCCCACCGGTCGGCGGCGGTGTGGTGGGGGGAGGTGTGGTTGGTGGTGGGGTGGTGGGCGGCGGGGTCGTCGGTGGTGGCGTGGTGGGCGGTGGCGTGGTTCCCGAGCACGCGCCGAGGTCACGCCACAGCGATGGGGTCGAGGCGGGGTTCCAGCCGGCGCCGGGGTGTGCGGTGTGGGTGACCAGCGCCTGGTAGAGCCGGCCGCCGTAGGTGACCTGGGTGCCCGCCTGGTAGGTGGGGCCTTCGGCCCAGGTGGGGGCGGTGCAGGCGACCATCGGGACGGCGTTGGCCGAGGGCATGGCCGCCATGCTGCTGGGGACGAAGGCGACGGCGGCCGTGACGGTCATCGCCGCCCCGGCTACCACTGCGAATATTCGACGGCTTCTCATGGCTCACTCCCCAGGCTTCGATGACCCGCGACCTCCACATATTGACGTTCATGAGACTTAATATCAAGGGTTGTTTACAGATACCGGGAAGTCGGGGGAGTGGCCGACCCTCGTGGCCACGAACCTGCGTGCGGCGACTCTTCGCGGGGGCCGGTCGTCGCGTCCGCTGGTCCGTTGAGCAGGCCCGTTTGACGGCGTGTCCTACTGCAAGGTGAAACTTGAGTTATTTTCCTCTTCTGTCCGAGATTCGCCCTCGGCGCGAATACGGTGAGGTCGGGCGATCAGGCACGTCATCGCGGCAGCGGAGCCTGCCGCCATCGGTACACGCGCTGCTCAGCGGCGCGGCCGGCCGGTTGCGGCTTGGACCGGGTCGCGTTGGCAACCGTGCACATCTGCCCGCGTTCCCAAACGACTGACCAACGAGGGGGAAGAACGTGCTCGGTATCTCGCTACGTCGGCCGAAGAGCATCGCCGCAACGCTCGCCGCCGCAACCCTGGTGACGGTGCTCGGCTCAGCCGCCCCAGGCGTGTCCGCGGACGGCGGTGGGCGACCAACGCCGGACGAGGGGCGTCGCACCAAACCGACAATCGTCCTGGTGCACGGCGCCTGGGCCGACGGCTCGAGCTGGAGTGGGGAGGTCAGCAGACTCCAGGCACGCGGCTTCGATGTCCAGGTCGCGCCACAACCCAACCGGGGGCCGTCGATCGACAGCGGCTACCTGAAGGACTTCCTGTCCACCATCGAAGGTCCCATCGTGGTCGCGGCCCACTCGTACGGCGGTTTCGTGGCGAGCGACGCCGCGACCGGCAACAAGAACGTCAAGGCACTCGTGTTCGTCGACGCCTTCGCCCCTGACAAGGGTGAGACCGTGGAGGAACTCACCGCCGGCTCCGGCTCGGTGCTCGAGCCGGCCTTGACCGACCCCACGAGCGTCTTCAAGCTCGTGCCGTTCCCTGGCGCCCCGGAAGGCGCTGTCGACGCGTACGTCCTGCCGAAGATATTCATCACCGGCTTCGCCAACGGCCTGCCCCGGCGGCAGGCGGAGGTGCTCGCCGTGTCCCAGAGCGCCCTGGCCACGAACGCCCTGGGTGAGCCGGCCACGGAGCCGGCGTGGAAGACGATCCCCGTATGGGCGGTGATCGGCACCGAGGACCGGGTCATCCCGCCGGCCCGTCAGGAGGAGATGATGAAGCGGGCGGGGGCCGACATCACCCGGATCGACGCCGGTCACCTCGGCCTGATCTCGCATCCCGGTGAGGTCACCGAGGTCATCCTGGAGGCGGCCCGGACGACCGCCTGACGGTCTCCTGACCCTCGGCGGCAACGGCGAAGAAGCCGGCCGTGGCATCGCGGTGAGCGATGCCACGGCCGGCTGTCGTGTCAGTCGGTCGCCTTGGCGGCCGCCTCGATCTGGTTGGTGACCGCTCCCGCGTCGGTGACCATGGACAGGTGGGGGGCGTTGATCTCGATGGCGTGCGCCTTGGCCCTCTTGGACATGGCGATCTGCTGAGCGGCGGGGATCACGGCGTCCTGCTTGCCGATCACCGACCACGAGGGAATGGTGTGCCAGGCCGGCTCGCCGGACTCCTCGACCAGGGCGTTGAAGGCCAGTGGACGCTGCCGGGCGGCCAGCACCGCCACGTCCTTGGCGGGAATGCTCTTGTCGGCGAACGCCTTGCCGAAGATCGACGGCTTCACGTAGAGGTTGACGTTGTGCGGGTCGTCACCGGGGATCGCCACCTGGTCGAAGACGGTGGACGCTTCGGCCGCGAAGACCGAGCCCGGCACGGCCGACGTCAGCGACAGCACCGTGTCGTGCTGCTCCGGGATGTACGCGTCGACGTACACCAGGGCCTTGACCTGCTTGTCGCCCAGAGCGGCGTTCGTGATGACCATGCCGCCGTACGAGTGCCCGACGAGGACGATCGGTCCGGTGATGGTGTCCAGGTACGCGCGCAGATTCGCGGCGTCGTTCTGCACGCCCGTCAGGAGGTTCGGCGGCGTGACTACCCGGTAGCCGTCGTGCTGGAGCTTGGCCGCCACCTTGTCCCAGCTCGACCCGTCCGCCCACGCCCCGTGCACGAGTACGACTGTCGGCTTGACCGCTGCGGGGCGCGAATGCAAAGCGTTACTCGTCGAGGCCTGCGCGGTGCCGATACCGGCACCTACCAGGGTGAGGGCACCGATGGCCACGCCTACGGAAATGAGGCGCCGCCGGAAGGACAATGTCACTGTGTTTCCTTTCACGTCACTTCGCAAAGAAGTCGAGCAGGGCGGCGTTGACCTGATCGCTGTGGGTCCAGGCAATGGCGTGCGGCCCGCCCTCGATGACGAGCAACCGCGAATCCCCGACGAAGGCGGACACCCGCTGGCCGGTCACCCCGATGGGTAGGACCCGGTCCTGGTCGCCCTGAATCACGAGTACCGGCACGTCAATCTTGGACAGGTCGGCACGGAAGTCGGTGAGCCAGGTCGGGATACAGGCCACCGCGGCGACAGGAGATCCGGCTACGGCCACGTTCGCACTTGCCTGGAACTCGTCGTCGCTGACCAGCGAGCCGCCGTAGACGTCGAAGTTGTAGAAGTTCTTTAGGAACTGCTCGAGCCACCCGTTGCGGTCCGCCCGCGCGGCCTGAATGAACCCATCGAACAACGACTGCGGTGCGCCGTCGGGGTTGTCGTCCGTCCGCAGGAGAAAAGGCGGGATCGGCGACATCAGCACGGCCTTCGCGACCCGCTCGGTGCCGTAACGACCCAGGTACCGGGCAACGTCGCCGGTTCCCATCGAGTGACCCACGAGAATGGCGTCGCGGACGTCCAGTTTCGTGAGCAGCACGTTCACATCGTCGGCGAACGTGTCGACGTCGTACCCACCGTCGGGCTGGCTGGAATTGCCCCAACCACGCCGGTCATACGTGATGACCCGGTAACCGGCTGCGAGCAGTGCGGAGACCTGCTTTTCCCAGGCCTGCCCGCTCAGCGGGTAGCCGTGGCTGAGCACCACAGGCGTACCGGCGCCGTGATCCTCGTAATAGATCTCGATCGGGTCGGCTCCCTCTGAGCCAACTGTGACATGGGGCATGCGCACTCCTTGGGCTTGCGTTCCGCGTTGGAACCATGCCGAAGGTACGGAGATGACACCCTTTCGCGAATCACCCGAACCACGTAGTCCCCGTTATTGGCGACCGACTCGACAGACAACGAGAAGTGGGCGATGCGGGGGACCCGGGGCAAACCGCAGGCTGGGCCGAAAAGCGAAGCCGCTGTCCTTCCATCCCTAGGATGTCAATCGTGACGACGCCCGACCGCAGGCTGCCGGACGGGCCGCCGTCCCACTGCGAGTTCAAGGTCTTCGGCGGTCTTGGCTGCCGGCGAGACGGCTCAGACGTCGATCTTGGCCCGGTCCGCCAGCGGATCATCCTGGCCAAGCTCCTCGCCGCCGGGGGTGACGCGGTCAGCCTCGACACCATCATCGACAGCCTGTGGGACGAACAACCGCCGCCCAGCGCCGCCAACCAGATCCACCGGCACGTCGGGAACCTCCGGCGGATCCTCGAACCGGACCTGGACGTCCGCGAAACCGGTCGGTACCTTCTACCGGCCGGTACGGGCTACCGGCTGACCCTCGCGACCGAGGCCTCCGACCTGGCCATGTACCGCGAGTTGGTCCGGCGGGCCCGCGAGGCGCTCGCCAGCGAGGACGTCATGCCCGGCGTCCGGGCGTACCTGACCGCTCTGGAGCTTGGCCGCAGCCCCGCGTTCACCGACCTTCCGGCCAGCGCGTTGAGGTCGCCGGAGTTCGTCGCCATCGAACGGGAGCGCGTCGCGGTGGCGCTCGCGGCCAGCGAGGCGGCGATCGCCCACGGCATGCCCGACGCCGTGTTGACCCCGCTGCTGAGCGTGGCCGCCGCGGTGCCGCTGGACGAGGCGTTACAGGCGTGCCTGATGCGCGCGTACGTGGCCACCGGTCACCGGGCGGAAGGGGTGCGGGTCTTCGAGCGGACCCGTCAACATCTCGCCGAGGAACTGGGGGTGGACCCGGGGCCGGAACTGCGGGAGGCGTACCGGGAACTGCTCGCCAGCGGCTGGACCCTGCAGGAGGAACTGCGCCCGCCGGAGGCTCCCCGGCCCGCACAGCTGCCGCCACAGGTCGCGGGCTTCGTCCGCCGAAACGACGTTGCCACCGTGCTCGACGACCAACTGTCTGACGCCTTCAGCGATGCGACCATCGTGATCACCGTGCTCGGCGGCATGGGTGGCATCGGCAAGACCGCGCTCGCCGTGCACTGGGCCCACCAGATCGCCAGCGAGTTCCCCGATGGCCAGTTGTTCCTGAACCTGAGGGGCCTCGATCCGGACGGACGCGTCATGTCACCGGAGGAGGCGCTCGCCACGTTGCTCGCGTCACTGGGCGAGGCGGCGGTGTCGTCACCGCAGGAGACCGTCGACGCGCAGGCAGCTCGTTACCGCAGTCGCCTCTTCGGTCGTCGGCTGCTGATCCTCCTGGACAACGCGCGCGACTCCGATCAGGTCCGCCCGCTGCTGCCAGCCTCCCGCGGCTGTCTGGTCATCGTGACGAGCCGCAACCGGATGACGAGCCTGGTCACCCGGGAGGGTGCACGCTACCTGCAGGTCGACCGGCTGACCGGGGCCGAGTCCCGCCAGCTTCTGATCAACCGCCTCGGGGCCCGTCGCGCCACAGCGAACCCGGAGGCGTTGGAGAAGGTCATCACGCTCTGCGCCGGGCTGCCGCTCGCACTGGCGATCGTCGCGGCCCGGGTGGCCCTCAATCCGGCCCTGCCGTTGAGCGCGGCCGTCAGCGACGTCTCGGCGCCGTCCGCGAGACTCGACGCGCTGTCCAGCACGGACTCGACCGACGATGTCCGATCGGTGTTCTCGTGGTCGTACCAGGCCCTCGACCCCGCAACGGCGCAGGCGTTTCGTACCCTCGCCGTCCACCCGGGCCCACTGATCTCGCTGGAGTCGGCTGCCAGTGTCGCCGGGGTCGGCCACGCACAGGCGCGCGCGCTGCTCATGGAACTGGTGACAGCGAGTCTGCTCGATGAGTTGCAGGCCGGGCGGTATGTGCTGCACGACCTGTTGCGGGCCTACGCGGGTGAGCTTTTCGACGAGGATCAGGAACGACCGGAGTACGAGCGGCGTCTCATCACGCATTACCTGCACTCGGCCCGCGCCGCGTACGCGAGGCACCACCGGCAGCCAGTCGGCGCCGTCGGCGAACCGCCGTCAGAGGTGACGCCTGAATCGTTCGACAGCGTGCCACGGGCTGCCGCCTGGTACGCACGGGAACGGGCCGCGCTGTGGGCGACAATCGACCTGGCCCTCGCCCACGGCCTGGGGCGGGACGCGGCGGCCATGGTCCTCGCCGCCTCGGCGCCGGGCAGCAACTCCATACCCCCGGGCCGGACGCAGACCGTACTCGCGATCTTCGATCTGGTCAGCGTGCTCGGTGAGCCGCTGATGGAGGCCGAACTTCTCCGTACCGTCGGTGAGGCCTTCGCCCCGCTGCCGCAGGCCGACGAACATCTCCGTCGAGCCCTGTCCATCTTCGAAGGCGCTGGAGAGCTGGCCGGACAGGCCGACGTCCTGCGAAACCTCGCCGTGTTGTCGTTGTCGCGTGGCGACCACGATGCCGCCAACGCGTACGGCGAACGTTCGGTGGGTCTTGCCCGGCAGTCGGGGCACCAGGAACTGCTCGCCGTATCGCTGCTGACTCTCACCAGAGCGCTCCTGGGGTCCGATCGGTTCGAGACCGGCACACGGCTCGCGGACGAAGGCCTGGCCATTGCCGTGGCGCAGCACCTCGACCACCTGAAAATCTACTACGCACAGCTCATCGCCGAGTCCTCCTGGAAACTTGGCCGGCTCGAACGAGCGGTGAAGGTGTCCGAGTGGGGATTGACCGAAGGCGTCTGTGAGTCGGACGGTCCCCGCTGTGCCGTCGCGGCGATCCTCGCGCGGGCCGCCTTCGATCTGGGCGACCTGGTGCGCGCGGAACGGGGGTGCCAGCAGTTCGAGAACCTGATCGCCGACAACGGCTTCCGGGAACTGATCGAGTTCTCCGGCCTGGAGCAGGCCGAGACATACCGGACAATGGTCGCGTATGTCCGGGCCCGCTTGAGCTTGATGAGGGGCGCGTCGTGAGCGGATAGGGCGAGCACTCAGTCTGCACTCGTCGTGCACCGCGGTGCGATCGGATGGTCGTCGAGACCCCGAACCCTCGCCCGAGGAGCACCATGCGCTGCGTCGTAGCCGAGCCTGCCCGAGCCCTTCCCCGTGCGGTGTTGACCCCACGGCAGGAACAGATCGCCCTGCTGGTGGCGGCCGGCTCCACAAACGTCGAGGTCGCGACGAACCTGGTCATCAGCACCCACACCGTCAAACATCACCTACGCGGAGTGTTCCACCGGCTGGGCGTCGCGTCGCGCCGCGAACTGCGCGGCAGGCTGGCCGGCCACGACACGACCAACCACTTTGCCCAGAGCTGCTGCCTGACCGGCCAGGAGCGGGACATCGCGCGGCGGGTCTCGAACGGCGCCTCCAACCGCGAGGTGGCGGCACAACTGTTCCTCAGCCCGAGCACTGTGGACTATCACCTACGCAAGATCTTCCGCAAGCTCGGCATCACCTCGCGCAGAGAGCTGGCGAGACGGGACGCACGAGCCGCGTCCGACCTGGTCCGGCAACCAACCCTCACCCAGCAACACGACGCGTACCGCAGTGTTCGCCTGACCGACGACTCGGCTTGACGTCTCGGCCAGATCCATCTACATCCATATAGCCATGACCGCACATCACTCACACCACTGCCATCACGACAACGGATCCGACGACGACGTGCCGTACGGCCAGGTGGCGATTCCCGCGGGCCTCGGCCGACGGGCGCTCCTGGCCGGTGCCGGCGGAACGTTGATGCTGGCCGCGCTGCCGACCGCCGCCAGGGCGACCAACACGACGATGGCCGGCGCCCCGACCGCTGCGGTCGGCGCCGGCCGGTCGTCCCTGATCACCCAGGGCACCACGCTGGTCCACGCCGACATGCACAACCACACGGTCATGTCGGACGGCGACGGCAGCGCCGAGGCCGCGTTCGCCTCGATGCGCGAGGCCGGCCTGGACGTCGCCGCGCTGACCGATCACGCCACCCTCTTCGCCATCGACGGGCTCAGCTCGTCCGAGTGGCGGACCACCGGTGACCTGGCCAACGCGGCCAACGACCCGGGTCAGTTCACAGCGATCCGCGGATTCGAGTGGTCGCATCCGTTGCAGGGCCACATCAACGTCTGGAACACCTCCGACTTCGCCGACCTGTTGCGGGCCGGCAGCCCCGGCAGCCTGTACAACTGGCTCGCCGGCCGGCCCGGGGGTCTGGCGAGCTTCAACCACCCCGGTCGGGAGGCGGGCCGGTTCAACAACTTCTCCCTCAACGCCTCGGTCCGCGATCAGCTCGTGGGGCTGGAGATGTTCAACCGGACCGACGACTTCCTGTTCGAGGGCTGGTCGTCGGGCGTGGCGTCGCCGCTGGTGGCCTGCCTGAACGCCGGTTGGCGGCCCGCTCTGACCGGTGTCACCGACGAGCACGGCACCACGTGGGGCTTCCACGAGGGCAAGGGCCGCAGCGGCCTGTGGGTCGCCGAGAACACCCGCGCGGCGGTGTTCGAGGCGATGGCCTCCCGCCGTTCCTTCGCCACCCGCGTCTCGGGCCTACGGGTGGACGCCACCGCCAACGGCGTACGCATGGGCGGGGTGCTGAACGTGACCTCCGGCGACGTCCGGTTCCTGCTGGACCTGGACCGCGGCTCGGCCTGGGACGGCAAGCCCCTGCGGATCCAGGTCCTCCGCCCCGGCACCTCGGCGCCGACCGTCGTCGACGTCATCGACACCGTCAACGGCCAGGTCACCGACTTCACAGTGCCACTCAACGTCGCCGACGGCGACTGGGTGGTGCTCCGGATCTCTGACCCGTCAGTGCCCAACGGCACCCCCGGCCCAGCCGGCCACCCGTGTAACGACTTCGGCGTGGCCTACACCAGCCCCTGGTGGCTCCGGCAGTGACCGTCGAGGTGCCGGTCCCGGCCCAGCCGGCCAGCCGCGGGCGGCTGCGTCGGTCGTTGCGGGACCGGCATCCGGTTTCGCGAGGCGGCCGCGTCTCGGCCCCGGTCAGCGGGGTGGCGGGGGCAGCGTCGGGCTGTCGAGCCAGGCAGCGAACAAATCATCCAGTGGCTCGCGGGCGAAGCGCTGGGCGTGCAGCCGGAACTGCTCGGTCGTCACCGTCGCGTGCTGGTGCTCGGCGACCCAGGCTCGCAGCAACGCGAAGAACGAGTCGTCACCGACCCTCTTCCGCAGGGCGTGCACCGCGAGCGCGCCACGCTTGTAGACCAGCGGGTCGAACATCCGGTCGACGCCGGGATCCGCGACGACGACCTCGCGCGGACGATCCGCGACCCACGCGTACCACTGTGCGGCAAGGGCGTCAGTGGGCAGGCCGCCGCAGACGCCCGACCACAACCACTCGGCGTACGTGGCGAAGCCCTCGTTGAGCCAGATGTGCCGCCAGTCCGCCACCGTCAGGCTGTTGCCGAACCACTGGTGGGCCAGTTCATGGACGACAAGCCGTTCGTGTGTGCGCCGCCCGTCGACGTGGTTCCGGCCGAAGACGGCCATGCCCTGCGCTTCGACGGGATCGTCGAGGTCGTCGTCGGCGACCACGACGACGTACTCGCGGAACGGGTACGGTCCGAAGAGCCGCTGCAGCGCCGACATGATCTCGCCGTGCCGACCGAAGTCGTGGGCGACGTTCCTGCGCAGCGCGGGTGGGATCGCGGCGCGTTGCACCACCGCACCGACGGTCAGGTCCACCACCTCGTAGCGTCCGATCTGCACGCTCATCAGGTACGGCGAGGTGGGCTCGCGTCGCTCGTACAGCCAGGTCGTGCTGCCCGCGCCCCGGCGCTGGAGCACCGGATCGCCAGTCACCAGCACTGTGTACGGGGAGGAGGTCGTGACCGCCACCCGGAAGGTGGCCTTGGCGCCCGGCTGGTCGTCACACGGAAACCAGGACGGCGATCCGTTCGGCTGGCTGGCCACGAGCGCCCCGTCGGTGAGTTCCTCCCACCCGAGTTCGCCCCAGCGGCCGGAGATGGGCACCGGCTTTCCCGCGTACCGGACCTCCACCCGGAAAGTGTCCCCGGCACCGATCGGCCGCTCGGGTTTGATCTGCAGTTTGTCCGGCCGGTGCAGGTACTTCGCCGGTCGCCCATCCACCCGGACGTCCTGGACGCGGAGCCGACCGAGATCGAAAGTGAACCGCGACAACGACTGCACGGCCACCGCGGTGATGTCCGCCCGCCCGCCGAGGCGGTTCGACACGACCCGGTAGTCGAGGTCGAGGTCGTAGTGCAGCACCCGGTAGCCGCCGTTGCCGTGCTCGGGCAGGTAGGAGTCGCCGGAGTGGCTGGCGCCGGACGTTGCGCCGCTCGACGCCGACGCCTTCGGACTCATGCCGACCGTGCCGCTGGCGCCGGCCAGGTGGTGATCGGATTCCCCAACCACCGGCTGTCGCACGGCACGGCGTCACCGCGGGTCACCAGCGAACCGGGCCCGACGGTGGTCCGCGCGCCGATGCTCGCGCCCGGCAGGATGATGCCGTGTGGGCCCAGCGCGGCTCCCGCGCCCAGTGTCACCTCGTCCATACTCATCACACGATCATGGAACAGGTGGGTCTGCACCACACAACCGCGGTTCACCGTCGCGCCGTCGCCGAGGCGCACCAGGTCGTACTCGGGCAGCCAGTAGGTCTCCAGCCACACACCCCGGCCGATCTTCGCGCCGAGCGTGCGCAGCCACGCCGCGAGCAGTGGCGTGCCGGTCGCGAAGCGCACCAACCACGGCGCGGCGAGGACCTCGACGAACGTGTCGGCAAGCTCGTTGCGCCACACGAAGGAGGTCCACAGCGCGCGCTCGGCCACCCGGAAACGCCCGACCAGCAGCCACTTCGCGGCCGTTGCGATGGCGGCGGCGACGAGCGCCGCACCCAGCAGCACCGGCCCGGCCCCGAGCGCGGCCGCCCACCACCCGACAGCGCGCCACACGAGCGCGAGTACGGCCAGGACGCCGACCGCCAGGGCACCGGCGCACATCACCGGAACGATCCGGCACAACTCGATCGCCGCCCGGGCAAGCTTCAACCGGACCGGCGGGTCGACGGTGCGGCTGGTGTCGGCTGCCTCCACGGTCCGGCGCAGCGGCATCGGCGGTGCGCCGAGCCACGACGAGCCCTTCTTCGCCTTGAACGGCGCCGACGACAACACGCCGACAAGTCCACGCTTGGGCACCGAACGCCCTGGCGCCGCCATTCCTGAGTTGCCGAGGAACGCCTGCTTACCGATGCGGGCCGGGGCGACCCGCAGCCACCCGTGGCTCAGCTCGTAGGTCGCGACCATTGTGTCGTCGGCCAGGAAGGCCCCGTCAGCCACAGTGGTCATCGCCGGCAGCGCGAGCACTGTGGATGCCTCCACTCCGCGTCCCACCTTCGCGCCCAGCAGCCGCAACCACACCGGTGTGAAGAGGCTGGCGTAGAGCGGAAACAGTCCGACCCGGGCCATCCCCATCAGCCGCTCGGTCGTCCAGACCTGCCACGCCACCCGCCCCTGCACCCGGTGATAGCCGGCGCGCAGACCGACGCTGAGCGCCCGGACCGCTCCGAGCACCAGCAGCGCGTAGCCCACCACGTAGGCGACGGTCGCCACCGCGACGGCACCCAGCATGGCGCCGACCGTCGGTCGGACGGCGAGCGTCCAGCCGAGCAGGGCGAGCGCCGGCAGGGCCGCCACGACCGGAACCAGCCCCAGCACCTGGGCGGTCATCCCATACGCGAGCGGCCAGAGGCGTGCGCCCATCCGCGATCGAGGGGGACGCCGGCCGGGCCACCCGTTCGAATCCTTCTTGCCAGCGGCGGCGGCCGGTGAGCCGGCCCAATGGTGGTTCGGCGGTACGGCGCCGGCCACCGTCGAGCCCGCAGCGACCCGGGCACCCTTGCCGACCCGAGCGCCCGGCATCAGGGTGCTGCGGGACCCGACCCGGGCGTCGGCCCCGACGCGAACCCTGCCGATGCGGACGACATCGCCGTCGACCCAGTGGCCGGACAGATCGACCTCCGGCTCGATCGCCGCGCCTCGGCCGAGCTTCAGCAGGCCGGTCACCGGCGGCGCGGAGTGCAGGTCGACGTCGGCCCCGATCTGCGCGCCAAGGGCCCGGGCGTAAGTGATCATCCAGGATGCTCCGGCGACGCTGGTGGCGCCGCTCAGCTCGGCGAGGCGTTCGGCGGCCCACAGCCGCAGGTGCACACCGCCGCCGCGCGGGTAGCTGCCGGGGCGGACCCCACGAAGCAGCAGTCGCGCTCCCGCGGCGGCCAGGGTTATCCGGCCCGGCGGACTGAACAGCACAAGCCAGCCCAGGGCCACCCACCACCAGGAAACGACCGGTGCCCAAGGTGCCGGAGCGAACAGGGCGAGGACGTTGCCGAGGGCGGCCAGAACGGTCAACCAGCGAAGCCCGACCAGCGCGAGCATCGGCACCATCATCGCGGCCTGGATCAGCCCGGCGCGCCTCGGCACCGGCCGGACCTCACGGCGCGTCACCGCCGAACTGTCGAGCGCGTCGAGCACGGCCGCGAGCCGCGACAATTTCGGGTGGAGGTAGATGTCGGCCACCGAGACGCGCGGGTGCCGGTGCCGGATCCACGCCACCAGTTGCGCCGCGTTCAGGCTGCCGCCGCCACAGGTGAAGAAGTCCGCGTCCGCCTCGGTGGGGCGTACGCCCAGGATCTCCGCCCAACCGCCGGCGAGCCATTCCTGCGTCGCGGTCAGCTCAGCCACCGTGGCGCCCGCGGTGGCCAGCGGCCACGGCAGCGCGGCTCGATCAACCTTGCCTGATGTCCGGGTCGGCAGCGCATCCACCACGGCCAGCAGCGGCACGAGCGCGGCCGGCAGTTGCTCACGGATCCGCAGCGCCGCCGCCGCGGCATCGAATGCGGCGCCGTCGTGCGGAACCACGTACCCCACCAGCAGTTGATTGCCCGCGGCGGTGCGCTGCACCGCCGCAGCCGCACCGGCGACGGTGGGCAGCGCCTGCAGTGCGGCGTCTATCTCACCCAACTCGATCCGACGTCCGCCGAGTTTCACCTGCTCGTCACCGCGACCGACGAACAGGAGCCCTTCTGGCTCCGCCCGGACGATGTCCCCACTGCGGTACGCCCGCTGCCAGCCGAGCGCGGGCAGCGTCGCGAACTTCTCGGCGTCCTTGGCCTCGTCCAGGTAGCGGGCGAGTCCCACCCCACCGATGACCAGCTCACCGGTCTCACCCATCTCGACCGGAACACCGAAGCCGTCGACCACGGCTAGCTCCCAGCCGGCCAGCGGCAGCCCGATGCGTACCGGTTCCTCGCCGGTCATCCGCGCGGCGCAGGCGACCACCGTCGCCTCGGTCGGTCCATAGGTGTTCCAGACCTCGCGACCCTCGACGGCCAGGCGCTGCGCCAGCTCCGGTGGGCAGGCCTCCCCACCGAAGATCAGCAGCCGGACCTCCTCCAGCGCGTCGACCGGCCACAGCGCAGCGAGCGTCGGCACCGTGGACACCACCGAGATGCGCTGCTCGGCCAACCACGGACCGAGGTCGACGCCACTACGGACGAGTGACCGCGCGGCCGGCACCAGACACCCGCCGTGCCGCCACGCCAGCCACATCTCCTCGCAGGACGCGTCGAATGCCACCGACAGCCCGGCCAGGACCCGATCCTGTGGGCCGATCGGCTCACTGGCCTCGTCGGTGAGGAACAACTGCGCCTCGGCGTCCACGAAAGCCGCCGCCGCGCCGTGGCTGACCGCCACACCCTTCGGGGTGCCCGTCGAACCGGAGGTGAAGATGATCCAGGCGTCGTGGTCCGGGCCGGGCCGGCCGCTTCGACCCGCGGGGGTACGGCGCAGCGACACCGCCAGCCCGTCACCGAGGACCGCCACGACCCCCGCCTCGGCGAACACGAGCTCGGCGCGTTCCTCGGGATCGTCCGCGTCGACCGGCACGTAGGCCGCGCCCGCCGCGAGAACGCCGAGGATAGCCAGGTACAGCTCTGCCGTACCGGAGGAGATCCGGACGCCAACCCGATCGCCGACACCGATTCCGTACCCGGCGAGCGACCTCCGTAAGGCCTCGACCTCATCGGCCAGGTCGCGGTACGTCAGCGCCGTAGCACCGTTGTCGAGAGCAAGAGCCTCAGGATGCGCGCGCACGGAGTCGTCGAGAATGTCGACCAGCGTGCGGCGGGGCGGGGCCGTGGAGGATCGGAACACCGCCGGGATCACCGGTGCGGCAGCTGTCGGCGGTAGCGCGACCACCTGTGGATCACTCGTTACGGGCACCGGGCGTTCACCATCTTCAGCTCGCGGATCAGCGTCAACCAGGCGTGCGGCAAGCGGACCCGCCCCGGGCAGCCCTCAACGCTACGTCGCACCGGCCGAATTTGACGGCGAAGCATCGGCTTCGTGTCCACCACCACACGATTCGTTCCGAGAACACCGAACAGTGCCTGACACGGCCCACGGCCTGAGCCGCCGGTACGGGTCAGGCAACTTCCGGCGACACCGGTGACAGATCGCTCAGCGGCAGAGCCGATCGGCCGCTACCACCAGTGGCGGCGGTGTGGTCACAATGACCCCATGCCGGAAGCTGATCATGCTGACACCGGCAGCGCCGCGACCGCCCGCTGCCCGCACCGTTGGTCACGCAGCTCGCAGTGATGAATCAGGCGGGCCGGTGACCCGGTCGACGCAGGACCACCCCCGTGTCCTCGACCCGGCCCGCATCTCCGCGGTGTACCGCACCCGGCTGCTGGACACCGGGCCGGAAGTGGCGTTCGACCGGCTGACAGGTTTGGCGGCGACCCTGCTGGGCACCCCATTCGCGTTCGTGACATTGGTCGACGAGACCCGATCATTCTGGAAGAGCTGCATCGGCGTCAGCAGCACCCACCTCGCCGACCGGCAGAACAGCGTGCAGCAGTCGTTCTGCCGATACGTCATCGAGGCCGACGCCGAACTCATCGTCGACGACGCCCGCGCGGATCCGCGGACCGCTGACAACCCTTCCATCGAGCTGATGGGAGTCGCCGCGTGGGCGGGCTTCCCGGTGCGCTCCCCGGACGGTCACGTACTGGGCACCTTCTGCGCCGTCGACACCTCGACACGGCACTGGACCCCCCACGACATCGAAGTCCTCAAGACTCTCGCGCTGGCGGCAGCCGGCGAGATCGCACTGCGAGAAGCCGTCGAGAACGCCGAGACGGCGACCATCCACGCTCAGGCCGCGACGACCCGGGCCAACGAGGCGACCGCTGACGCACGCGCCGCCGCCGACCAGGCGCAACAACTGGCCGACACGCTGCAGGAAAGCCTGCTGCCCCCACACCTGCCACAGGTGCCCGGCGTCGAGATCGCCGTTCGCTACCGGCGCGGCGCCGGCGGCACCGCCGAAGTCCTCGGCGACTTCTACGACGTCTTCCCGTCGGCGCGCGACACCTGGGCCGTCGTCGTGGGCGACGTGTGCGGCAAGGGTCCGCAAGCGGCCAAGACCACCGCGCTGGCCCGCTACACCCTGCGCGCGACAGCGGGCCGCTTCATCACCCCGAGCCGCAACCTCGCCACCCTAAACACCACACTGCGTGCCTGGCAGACCAACGATCCTCGTTTCCTCACCGCCGCCTATGCCGCCCTGGGCCTGCACCCCAAGGGCGTCAGCGCCCAGATCAGCTGCGCCGGACACGAGCCCGCCCTGATCCGCCGCGCCGACGGCCGGGTGGAATCCTTCGGCCATCACGGCGTGGCCATCGGCCTCATCGACCAGCCCGTCCTACGGGACAAGCGTACCGTGTTACACCCCGGCGACAGCCTCATCCTCTACACCGACGGGGTCACCGAAGGCCGCCGCGCCGACAGCAGTGAACTGTTCGGCATCGAGCGACTACACCACGTCCTCGCTGGCAACGGCGCCACCTCCGCCGGTCGGCTCGTCGACGCGATCGACAACGCCGTCACCACCTTCACCGCCGGTCACGTTCACGACGACACCGTCATCCTCGTCATCCACCTACCCGCCAGCGGATAGCGGTCCAGCAGATCGCGTCCGCCTCCTCCCGAAAACCCATGCCGCCCATGCTGGCTCCCGCGACACTGCCTCGACGCCAGGTTGGCCGTCCATCACAGGGTCGAGAGTGGCCGCCCACGGCAAGAACACCATCCTCCCGTCGTACGGCTTCCCTCACCGCCTGAAAAGGGCGCGAGGGTCGAGCTCGCACGGTTTCGTCGGCCGGCACCGGGTAGGTCACCCGTGTAGACCGAACCGACGAAGGGACTAGGGCCCCGGCCGCGGATATGCAGCAGGTAGATCGCCGCTCGGGCCGTTGCCAGGGTGATCCGGCGGGTGTCCTCGGTCCAGCAGTCGGGCAAGGACGCCCGCGTCCAACCATTCGCCGTGCGACGACCGCGGCGCAGAATTTCGTGACCTCGGCGGCGGCCTCGTGGTCGAGTTGGACGCCGGTGCGATGCGCGATCTCGACGAAGTGGGGCGGCGGCTCGGCGGTCTACGGCCGGAGACACTACGGTCGGTATTCTGCACCGGTCATCCGACAACCTTCCCCCCGGCGTGTTCGTTCTCGGTGACCTGAGCGCCCAGGGATGCGGCCATTGAGAGGACCCGGCGATGAGCCTGTCGTTCCCGTTGCACCAGAATCCGAGCCCGGCGAGCGCGCAGCGGCGAGCCGAGATCATGGCGAATCCGGGGTTCGGCAGGCACTTCACCGACCACATGGCGCGGGCGCTGTGGAGGCCGGACGGCGGCTGGCAGGACTCCGAGATCGTCCCCTTCGGTCCGATCCTCATGCACCCGGCGGCTGCCGTACTGCACTACGCCCAGGAGATCTTCGAGGGGATGAAGGCGTACCGGCACCGTGACGGCTCGATCTGGTCGTTCCGGCCGCAAGCCAACGGCGAGCGCTTCGCCCGGTCCGCCCGGCGGCTGGCACTGCCCGAACTGCCGGTGCCGGACTTCATGGCCTCGGTCGAGGGCCTGGTCCGTGCCGATCAGGTGTGGGTGCCGGACGAGGACGAATACAGCGTCTATCTGCGGCCGTTCATGTTCGCCTCCGAGCCGTTCCTGGGGGTTCGCCCGGCGAAGGAGATCACCTACATGGTGATCGCCTGCCCGGTCGGCGCGTACTTCTCCGGTGGCGTCAAGCCGGTCTCCATCTGGCTCTCCACCGAGTACACCCGGGCGGCGCGGGGCGGCACGGGCGAGGCGAAGTGCGGCGGCAACTACGCCTCCAGCCTGGCGCCGATGGTCGAGGCCGCCGAGCACGGCTGTGAGCAGGTCTGTTTCCTGGACGCCGCCGAGGGCCGCTACGTGGAGGAGCTCGGCGGCATGAACGTCTACTTCATCACGGCCGACGGCCGGATCATCACCCCGGAACTCGGCACGATCCTCGAGGGCGTCACCCGGGGATCGATCCTCATCCTGGCCAAGGACCTGGGCCTGGAGGTCGAGGAGCGCCCGGTGGAGATCAGGGAATGGCAGGAAGGGGTGGCCTCCGGCGCGATCACCGAGGTCTTCGCGTGTGGCACCGGTGCCGTGGTCACGCCGGTCGGGCGCCTGGTCTGGGACGGCGGCGAGGTGACGGCCCCGAAGGCCGGCGCCGAGGACTCGGTGACCATGCGGCTGCGCCGCCATCTGCTCGACATTCAGTACGGCCGGGCCGCCGACCCGTACGGCTGGATGACCCGCCTCGTCTGACGAGGAACGCCCGGGACCGGCTGTCCGCGGTGGCACCACGGGCGGGCGGCCGCCTCACGGCGTGCGGTAGTGACCGGTGAGCCGACCGAGCTTCATGGCCAGGTGCAGGCACAGCCGTTCGTTGCCGTCCTTGAGGTCGGTCCCGGCGAGCTGCTCCACCCGTTGCAGCCGGTAGTAGAGGGTCGTCCGGTGCAGTCGGAGCTTCTCGGCGGTCGCGTGCGCGTTGCCCGCCAGGTCAAGGTAGGCCTCCAGGGTCTCCAGCAGCACCTGGTGGGCATCGTCGCGCAGCAGCCGCTCCAACCCGGGATGAACACCCGCGACGTCGAGCTGCTGGCTGTCCAGTTGAGACAGCACCCGGTAGATGCCCAGGCCGGCCCAGGAGACCACCCCGCCCAACGCGGGCAGTTGCACACCGACCCGGGCGGCCTGCGCAGCCTCCTGGTAGGACTCCACAGCGCTGGACAGCCCTGCGCGAGGTTGGCCGATCCCGGTGACCGTCCGGCCCACCGAGGCCAGGCCCCGGGTCGCGGTGCCCAACGCGTCGTTGAGGTGCCCGGCGGAGGCTTCCGGCGAGGGGCGGCCGGCGACCCGGTCGCCGCAGACCAGCAGCACCCCGTGGTCGTGCCAGACCAGGTGCAGCGTCTCCCGCACGCCGATCCATCGGCGGGTGGCGACCAGGGCCTGTTCCAATGCGATCCGGGCCACCTCGTCGGGCTGCCGCCCGGGAGCCGGCACGAGCTGGGCGACGAGCGCGACTGTCGACCCGTCGGCGATGACCACCCCCTCCTCCACCAGCGCCCGCGCCGCGTGCTCGCGCGCCTGCCGGCTCTCCACCAGCAGGGTGCGGGTGGCCTCGGTCTCGCGCTGTGAGGCGAGCTCACCGAGCAGGTTCTCCCGGTACAGGGCCAACGACAGGTCGGTGAAGGGGCCGGTCGCGGTGGCGATGTCGGCGTCGGTCATCGAACCGTCCGCGTCGATGAACCAGACGAACCCGAGCAGCAGGTCGTCGTGCCGGATCGGCACGCACACCCTCGCCAGCAGGTCCAGCTCGGCGCACGCGGGGGTGCGGACCGGCGCGTGCGCCGTGAGCACGCCCTTGTCCCGGAACCAGGCGATCACCTCCGGCGTCGTCTGCCGGCGCAGGATCGACGTCCGGCGGACGTCGTCCATCGGGCCGTCGTGCTCGCTGTAGGCGACCACCCGCTGCCGCCGGTCCTCGATGAGGGCGGGTCGCCCCACCCGGGCGGCGACGGCGTCGACGATTCGCTGGAGCTCACCGTGCATGTAACTCCCCAGGTTGCGCTGCGTGACAGGGATCGCGCGACCGCCAGTCCTTACCCTCCGGTGCGGGTGGGTCATCGCGCAAGGTCCACTGTCGAAGTCACGACAAAAAGACGGACGGCGCCGCGACTGTTCCGGCATCTGTCCGAAGACCGGGGGCGACGGGCGTTCCTAGGGTTCCGGTACGGACCGCACCAGCGCCGCCGCGCACGGTGCGGGTGGGATGACGGGCGGGGGATCGCCGAGTGGGAGCTGGTAGGCCCTGGCGGGGCGTGCTGGTCGCCATCGCCACGCCGTTTCGCGCCGACCTGTCGGTCGACTTCGACAAGCTCCAGGAACACGTCAGTTGGCTCGCCTCCGAGGGGTGTGACGGAATCGCGCCGTGCGTGTCGATGGGGGAGTACCGGGCCCTCTCCGACGATGAGCGGGCCGCAGTGGTGCGGGCGACGGTGCAGGCCGCGCCGTCCGGCTGCGCTGTGGTGCCGGGCGTCGGTGGCTACGGCAGCAGGCAGGCCCGCCGTTGGGCGGAGCAGGCCGCCGAGGCCGGCGCCCACGGCGTGCTCGCGCGGCCACCCGACGGACCCGCCGCTCGCGCCGCCGACGTGGTCGCCCACTACCGGGAGGTGGCGGCGGTCGGCCTGCCGGTCGTCGCCCACAACGACCCGTACGACTCCCGGTTGGACCTCACACCGGACCTGCTGGCGACCGTCGCCGAGATCGACGGGATCGTCGCCGTCAAGGAGGTCACCGGCGACGTACGCAGGTTGCACCGCCTGCGGGACCTCTGCCCGCACGTGGACGTGCTGGTCGGCGCGGACGACGTGGTGCTCGAACTGGTGCTGTGTGGCGCCACCGGATGGGTCGCCACCCTGCCCAACGCGCTGCCCCGCCAGGCCGTGCGCCTGTACGAGCTGTGCGCCGCCCGCGACCTGGGCCGGGCGCTGCCGCTCTACGCCGAGCTGCACCCGATCCTCGGCTGGGCCTCCCGGCCGGAAGCCGTGCAGGCCGTCAAGCTCGCCATGGAGTGCGCCGGACGGTTCGGTGGGCGGTGCCGCCCACCGCGCGGACCGCTGTCCGGGACTGCCGCCGACCGGGTGCGCCGCGACGTGCTGCGGGCCCTCGCGGCAACTGCCGATCCGGCTTCCGGGACGGGCCCTGGCTGATCCTCCGGTGGGCGGGGGTCATTCAGGTGTCGGAAGTCGCCGGCCCACCTGCCGACATCTGCACAGTGACCGGCACCGGCCCGTACTCCTAGATTCGCTGCGCGGCCTGCTGACAGGTGTTCCCCTCCACCCCCACCGGAACGCCGGCGCCGCGTTTCCTCCGACGAGAGGTGGTTCCGTGCACCGTGCTACCCCCCACCGCACCCGGCTGAGGCGGGCCGTGCTGGCCGCAGCCGTGGTGACCACGCTCGTGGCGACCGGCGCGGCGCAGGCCGCCGCGGCCCCGGCCAACCCGGCCGGCGGCACCGCGCCGTTCCAGGTCCTCGATCCGCAGGCCTGGCAGAACCCGGACACGATGACCTGGAACGACTACAAGGCCGTGCCCGGCAAGAACTGGGCCGACCCGAGCGTGTCCGGCTCGGTCCGCAACTTCAAGATCGCCCTGGTGGCGCTCGACTATCCGGACGAGACGTTCGCGGTGTCCCAGCGGGCCCGCTCGACGGTCTTCGGCAACCCTCAGTCCGTCGCGACAAACATTCCCCGGGCGGACGTGCCGACGTTCTACCAGGACTTCCTGAACACCCCGAACACCCTCAACAAGGGCCACACGCTGCACGAGTACTGGATGCAGGACTCCAACGGTCGCTACGGCGTCGACCTCACCGGGTTCGGGCCGTACCAGATGCCGGCCAAGTCCTACCAGTACGGGCTGGACAACGGGTTCAACCCGGGCGCCTGCCCGAGCGGGGACGTGTGCGGCAAGAACATCCGTACCGACGGCCTGGGCGCCTGGCGGGCTGCCGTCGGCGAGGAGGTCGCCAACCAGTACGAGCTGGTGTTCATCCTCAGCGCCGGCCAGGACGAGTCGTCGACCTGGCAGGAGTTCGGGCAGATGATCTTCCAGAACAAGGAGGACGTGCCGGACGCCTGGGGCCCGCCGGACCCCACCCTGCCGAACTGGGCGAAGACCCGCTACGTGGACTGGACCTCGTGGAAGGCGGCGGCGACACTGTGGCCGAACGCCGGCGGCGGTTCCTCGACGCAGGGGGAGAGTTCCGGCATGGGCGTCTACGCTCACGAGCTGACCCATCTGCTGGGCATCGGCGACAACTACAACAACCCGTACGGCGAGCCGCTGCGCAGGGCGTACACCGGGATCTGGAGCATGATGTCGCGCGGGTCGTTCAACGGCCCGGGCGGTCCGCACACCCGCTGGCAGATCCCGCCGACAAACGGCGGCTCGATGGGCTCGCTGCACACGGTGCGGGACAAGCTCAAGATCGGCCTACTCGGTGAGGAACACGTGCTGCGGCTCTCGCGGGAGTCGCTGGCCTCCTCGGGCCTGGTGGTCGCGCAGGTCACGGCCCGGGCGGTCGACGCCGGCCCGAAGGGTCTGAGCGGCGTGAACATCGCGCTGAACAAGGACCTGTCGCCGACATGCGGTGTCACCACCGACCCGTTGTGCGACGGTGGCAACTTCAACAACTACACGGTCGAGGTCGTCGACCGGATGGGTGCGGACTCCTTCACCCCGGACAGCGGCGTGCTGGTCAGCAAGACGAAGAACGCCGACAGCGCGCCGTTCCAGTGGGTGGTGGACTCCAACCCGCAGGACATCGACATGATCGACTTCTATCGGCCCGACGGCACCCCGCAGAAGATCACCATGGGTGACTACCGGCAGCTCTCCGACGCGCTGTTCCACGCCGGCGCGGACACCGGCAGCCAGTACGAGTACGTCGACGAGGCCAACCGACTGCACTTCTACATCATCGACCTCAAGCGGGACTCGGCCGGCTCGCTCTCCTACACGGTGGCGGTGCGTTCGCTGGACGGCACCGGCGGGCCGAGCAGCCACGACGTCCTGCTGGGCAAGGGCGAGGTGACCGGCGGCGGCAAGCCGACCAACCGCGGGGTGACCTGCTCGTTCGAGCTGACCAACACCGGTTCCTACTCAGCCGGCGGGCAGCAGCACCCGGAGGACGTCAGCGCGTACCTGAAGTCGGACGTCTATCGCCTGTCGGCGGAGGTGGCCGGCAAGGGCTGGCGAACCTGGTTGCCCAACCAGCTCGCCACCGCGCAGTTCGGCAAGGCCACCACGGTCAAGGTGTCGGTGGGTGCCACCGCCGCCGCCGCGAACACCGGTTTCGTGAAGCTCACCGCGACCTCGGAGAGCGACCCGACGAAGACGGTGACCAAGCAGTGCCGGGTCGAGAAGTCCTGACCGGCGTCCGAGGTTGACCCCGTTCCTGCCGGGTCCGCGGCGGTAGGCCGCCACGGACCCGGCAGGCGGACGGAAGGAGGATGACGTGCGGCGAAGCATCGTGACTCTGCTCTCCCTGCTGCTGGCCGGCGCGACCGGCTGCGGCACCGTCGGCGCCGCCCAGGAGGCCGGCGATCCGACGACCGTCCGGGTCCTGGTTCGTGACATCAACATCCGGGCCGCTGGCGTGGACTGCGCCGGCACAGGCCCGTACCAGCACTTCCACAACCGGGCGCCGTTCCGCGTGCTCGACCCGGACGGGGTGGCGCTGGCCAGCGGGCAGCTGCCGGCGGGGACCGCGGTGGCCGCCTTCGCCGAGGATCTGGGGGTCGAGCGCCTGCCCACCTACTGCGAGTTCGCCGTCGGAGTGCGTGTGCCGCAGCGGACCTCCTACCGGCTGGAGGTGGACGGTCGCCCGGCGCTCGACCTGACGCCGGACAGCAGCGAGGGCCCGGCGCTGGTGGCGGTGGTGCCGTCATGAGGCGGGTGTTCCTGCCGCTGGTGCTGGCGGCGGCGCTGCTGGGCGGATGCAGCACGCCCGAGCCCGCGCCCGCTCTTACGCCCGCCGGAGGGGCGGCGACACTGCCCGGGCCGGTCCCCGCCGACCTGGCGTTGCGCCCGGCGCCCGGCACCGCCCCGGCCGCCCCGGCGTTCACCGGCGCGCTGACCGACGGCACACCGTTCGTCGCCGCCGAGCTGTGGGCGCAGCGACCCGTGGTGCTCACCTTCTTCAACTCCTGGTGCACCACCTGCGCCAGCAGCCAGGCCGCCCTCAGTGAGCTGGCCCGCAGCTATCGGGACCGGGTGGTCTTCGTCGGCGTGGCCGGCGCGGACCAGGCCGACGAGGTCCAGGACTACCTCCGCGCTCACCGGGTGGAGTACCCGGTCGTCCTGGACGACCAGCAGACGATCTGGCGCTCGTACGCGGTGCGGGAGCCGCCGACCGTTGTGCTGGTGGCCAAGGGTGGCGCCCTGCTCCGTGGCTGGCCGGGCGGTCTGGACGCCCCGACACTCGACCGGCGGCTGCGGGAACTGGTGCTGGCCGACACGCCGTAAGTCCCGTCGCCCGGGTACGGCCCGCGTCGAAGCACACCCGGCGAAGTTCCTACAGGTGCAGGTGGTGGCGCAGGCCACCGGCTCGTAGCGTACGCAGCCTCGGACACATCAAGGAGACTGCATGCCTACAGTGGGAACGCGCTGGCGCACAGGCGTGGCCGTACTGTCCGCGACTGTGCTCGCCGCCCTCGGCGCGGCGCCGCAGGCGCAGGCGGCGGACGGCCCGCCGTCGATCGTCGTCCAGGACGGCGTCACCCAGCCGGTGTTCGGCTACGCCGACGCCATTCGGGAACGCCTGTTCATCGACTCCACCTTCGACAGTGACAACGATGGTCTGCGCGACATCATCGCGTTCGACCTGATGCGGCCGGCGGCCACCGCGCAGGGGCTCAAGGCCCCCGTGGTGATGGACGCCAGCCCCTACTACTCGACGGTCTGCCGAGGCAACGAGTCCGAGTGCAAGGCGGACCTCGACGGCGACGGGCTGCTCGACAAGTGGCCGCTGTTCTACGACAACTACTTCGTGCCGCGCGGCTACGCGGTCATCCTGCTGGACATGGTCGGCACCAACAACTCCACCGGCTGCCCGACCACAAACGCCAACCAGGACAACCTGAGCGCCAAGCAGGCCATCAACTGGCTCAACGGCCGGGCCACCGCCCGTAACGCCGCCGGCGAGGTCGTCAAGGCGGACTGGCACAACGGCAAGACCGGGATGATCGGCAAGTCGTACGACGGCTCGCTGGCCATGGCCACGGCGGTGACCGGCGTGAAGGGCCTGACCACTGTCGTGCCCATCAGCGGACCGACCGAGTACTACGACTACGTGCGCAGCAACGGCGTGGTCACCCGTGGCAACAGCTACGTGTCCTCGCTGGCCAACACGGTCACCAACCCTGAGCGCCGGGACTACTGCAAGCCGGTGCGCGACGCGATAGGCGCAGCCGACGGCGACGAGCACGGCGACTACACGGCCTTCTGGAACGAGCGCAGCTACGTCAAGAAGGTCCCCAACGTCACCGCCAGCGTCCTGCTCTACCACGGCCTCAACGACGACAACGTCCGGCCGGACCACTTCAGCAAGTTCTGGTACGCCCTGGCGGAGAACAACGTGCCGCGCAAGCTGTGGCTGTCGCAGGAGGGCCACGTCGACCCGTTCGACTCGCGCCGCGCGGTGTGGGTGTCGACGCTGCACCGGTGGTTCGACTTCTGGCTGCAGAACGTCGCCAACGGCATCATGGATGAGCCGCGGGTGGACCTGGAGCGCTCCGCCGACGTGTGGGAGACCCACGCCGACTGGCCGATCCCCGGCAAGGCCGACACGGAGGTGTTCCTCCAGCCCGGCACCACCGGCGCGGGCGGTCTCGGGCTGGTGCCCACCACGAAGCCGGCGACCGGCGCGTTCCAGGACAGCCGCACGCAGAGCCAGAACACCATGATCCTCAACCCGGACGTGGTGCAGCCCAACCGGCTGGCCTTCCTCTCCGCGCCGCTCACCGCGCCGCTGCACATCTCCGGCACACCCACAGTGCAACTGCGGGCCTCCGCCGACCAGATCGACACCAACCTCGGGGCGATCCTTGTCGACTACGGCACCGACGAGCGGGTCGCGCACCGGGCCTCCGGCGAGGGAATCATCACCCTGACCACCGAGGACTGCTGGGGCCAGAGCAGCCCGACCGACGACGGCTGCTACAAGCAGACGACGAAGCGGGTGGCCACTGCCGACTACGAGCTGGTCACCAAGGGCATCATGGACGCCCAGAACCGGCAGTCGATCCGCGTCGCCGTGCCACTGGTGCAGGGGGAGTCGTACAACTTCAGCTTCCCGCTGCTGCCGGAGGACTACGTCTTCAAGCCCGGCCACCGGATCGGCGTGATCATCGTGGCCAGCTACCCGCAGTACTCCAGCCAGGCGGACACCACCGCCGCGAACCTGCAGGTCGCGCTGAAGAGCAGCAACATCGTCCTCCCCGTGGTCGGCGGCACCGCCGCCGCGCACGCCGCCGGCCTCTGACCGGCTGACCGGCGGGCCGCCGCGCGCGGCTCGTCACCGGGACGGCCCGGCGATCAATCCCTCACGGAGGGCTTCGATCGCCGGGCCGCCCCGCTGCCGACACCGGCTGACCTCGTCGCGGAAGCCACCACTCGCTACCGTCGCATGGCGGGTCGCCTGCTGTGGGTCCACGCGCGCAACGCCCATTCGAACGGGCCGTACCGGAACCGCCGCATCCACCAGTAACTGGCAGCCACCTGGGCTACGAAGATCGTCAGTGCGATGAGCAGCGTCTGAGCCGGCGAGGTGTGGCCGGCCAGGCCCAGCCCGACGCCGGTGAAGACGAGCACGCAGATGACCGACTGGCCCAGATAGTTCGTCAGCGCCATCCGTCCCGCAGGCGCCAACGCGTCCGCGACGCGTGGACGCCGTGTGAACAGACGCAGCAGAGTCGCGGCGTAGGCCGCCGCGAGGAACGGCGCGGTGACGATGCTGACCATCAGTGCGGTCATGTTCGCCGTGCCGCCGCCGATCGCGAACACGGTGGCGCCGGCCAGACCAACCGGATAGCCGACCCGCTCACATCGGCGCAGCACGTTCTCGTGGGTGTGCGTGGCGGCGAGCATCCGGTGCTTGCCAGCGGCCAGACCGACGAGGAAAGCGGCGAAGGCCAACGGTCCTTGCACGACCAGGGCGCCGAGCATCGCCGGCAACGAGCGCACGTGCTCAAGGACGACATCACCGAGCCCGCCGCGTAGGGCCTCCGTCGAACGCGCACCGGCGGTGACCGCGGCGGCCTGGTCCGGGACCACCGCGGCACCAAGGACCGCGGCCAGACCGACCACGAACGCGGTAACACCCACGATGATCGCCGCCGTACGCAGGGCGGAACGCGGCTCGATCCGCCGAACGGCGAGCAGCACGAGACCGAGCAACGCGTACGTGATGAGGATGTCGCCGTGGAACAGCAGCACCGCGTGTAGCGCCCCAAGCACGAACAACCCGGACAGCCGACGCGCGAACGACCGGCCGAAGGCCGCCCCACGCCGGGCCGCCGAGTCGAGTTGCAGGGTGAAGCTGTAGCCGAACAGGAACGAGAACAGCAGGTACGCCTTCATCGCGAACAGCAGTTCAACAGCACCTGTCACCAGCCGGTCGAGCGCACCGTGCGCCGGGTCGCTGACCAGTTGGAACGCGTATCCGGAGCTGAAGTACCACACGTTCACCAGCAGGATGAACAGCAGCGCAATCCCGCGCAACGCGTCCACAACGTTGATCCGGGCGGCGTCGGTATCCTCAGCGGTTGCATCCGGGGCATGGCCCTGCCGGCCAGGTCGGAGCACAGTCATGACATCGCTCCTCGCCAGACCGCGGTGTCGGCGTACGTGACGTTGTTGGGCGCGGTCACCGGGCCGTCGTAGGTCTCGCGAAGCGATTTCAGCGCAACGAAGTCAGTCATGTCGTACAGCGTATGAGTGCACTATTAGTTAGCGACAGTGAGGCTGGCACCCGTATTCGTCCACGGGGTACCGTGACTGCACTAGTGCACGGGGAGGCCGCTGTGGAGGAACCGCCGTACCGCCGGATCGCCGCCGATCTCGCGGACCGGATCGCGTCGGGCGAGCTCGCGCCCGGGGCGAGGATCCCGTCGACCCGGCAGCTCATGGCCGAGTACGGGATCGCGATGGCGACCGCGACGAAGGTCCTGGCGACCCTGCGCGAACGGGGTCTCGCTGAGCCCATGCGGGGTGTCGGCACCGTGGTCGCCGCCGCAGGCGCGGGTAGAGCACCCGGCCCCGACCGCGAGCAGGTGGTCGCCGCCGCCGTGGCCATCGCCGACGCCGAGGGGCTGCACGGTCTGTCGATGCGCCGGCTCGCCGGCCAGCTCGGCATTCCGACAATGACGATCTACCGGTACGTGGCCGACCGGGAAGAGCTGGTGCTGTTCATGATCGACAAGGTCATGGCCGACAACCCGCCCCCGGCCCTCACCCCGGACCGCGACGGCTGGCGGGTCTGCCTGGAAGCCGTCGCCCGGTCGCAGTGGGCGATGTACCGCCGGCACACGTGGCTGGCCCAGGCACTCTCCTTCACCCGGCCACTGCCGGCCCCGCACGCCATGGCCCACACCGAGTGGATGATGCGGACCCTGGGCGGGCGCGGGCTCGACCTCAACGCACAGTTCACGGCGGCGGTGACGGTGGCCAACTACGTGCGCGGCACGGCGGTGAACCTGGCCGAGGAGGCGCAGGCCGAGCAGGACAGTGGCCTGACCGACACCCAGTGGATGGCGGCCCACGGAGAACGGATCGGAACGGTACTGGCCGACGGGCGGCTACCGCTGATGGCCCGCTTCATCACCGCCGACGACATGGTCTGGAGCCTGGACACGCTCTTCGAGTTCGGCCTCCAGCGCCTCCTCGATGGCCTCGCCCCGCTGCTGCGATGACGTCAGGGCATTCACCGGGCCGGCGGCAATGGAGACCGCCGGCGCGGCGCGATGCGGTGTCAGAGTCGGGAGGTGAAGGTGGCCAGGAAGCGGTGCGGGGTGACGACGCCGGCGTTGTCGAAGCAGATGACGTCGACGTCGGCGTTTGTGGTGTACGGCCAGGGTTGGGTGAGGTGGCAGTAGTTGTTACCGGTGCCTTGCGCCACCACCTGGGCGTGCGTCTCCTTGAGGCCGACCTGCGGGAAGGTCGCCAGGTAACGGCCGGCGGGCGCCAGCGGTGCCACAGTGTTCGCGCCGACGCCGAGCACCGAGTTGTCGTTGGTCGGCCCGCCGACGGCGGTGCCCAGATAACCGAAGTACGACGGCGGTCCGAGCGAGCCGATCACCGGCCGCCGACGGTGGTACGAGAACGCGAAGTCGGTGTTGACGAACGCGCCGGCCTGGTCGTAGCAGAAGACGTACACCTGCACGCCGGTGCCGACCGCGCTCCAGGAGTAGACCTTGCAGCGACGTGGACCGGCGTTCGGCTGCACGGCGGTGACCTGCACGTTGCCGGCGAGCACTCCGGCCAGTCCCACCCCGGGCAGCCGCACCAGATACTGCCCGACGCCGAGCGGCCCGACAGTGTTCACCGCACCCGTGGAGTTGTACGACTGCGCCACCAGGCCGCTGCTCCACTGCGCGTACGCGTGGGCGGTGCCGGCTGGAAGCACGCCCGAGCTGGTCGTCCAGAGCACTGTGAACGGAGTGTCATCGCGCGCGCCGCCCGGCTTGTGGCACTGCACGTCGACGATCTCGTCGGCGCCGGACTGGAACCAGCGGACCACCTCGCAGTAGTGACCGGTCCGGTTCACCGGGGTCACGTGCGGCACGCCCCGGGAACCGGCGCCGATCTGCGGGAAGCGGACCTGGAACCGGCCCGGTGCGAGCTTGATGCCGTCGGCCCAGGCGGCCGGGAACGCGGTCTTCCAGCTACCCCACTGCCGGCTGGTGTCCAGCACGGTCCAGACCGACACGGTGGGGTCCTTGACGTACGCGAAGCCCCAGCGGTCGGCGGTGGCCGCCGCCGCCGGCGCCGGCGGCGCGAGTGCGCTGGCGGCCAGGACGGCGGCCAGCGCCGTGGTGACGAACGATCGGAGACGCATCTGTTCCTCCAGTCGACGGGAACATGTCGAAGAGGAGTGTGCGCGTAGTGATCTGATGGTCACAGTCGGCTACATCGTGGTCTGGTGTCGGCTGTCCGCTACTCGTGACCGCACTTCTGCGCAGTGCGAGCACATGGGGGACGTCTCGGGTCTGCTGTCGCTGACCGCATCACACCGAGACCCAGGCACCCTGCGATCGGTGCCCTCAGCGGAGGTGGTCGGCCAGGTGACGCACCGCCTCGGTGAACGCCTCCTCGGATTCGCAGGGCCGGTGCCCTTTGATCGGTGGCGGGAAGATGTCGCCGGACGGAGGCGTGACGCCGTACGGGTCGCGAAGCCGTCGGTCCACGGTCGCCTCTCGGTCGCACGCCGCGGGCGTCTCGTCGGGGCCATGCGGCGGAAAGACGCGGCCGCCGATGGGGTCGGTGTCCCGCCACAGATTCACCCACCGCCAGTCCACCCGGTCGGCGATCTCGTGGATCACCTCGTCGCTGACGTATGCGGGAAAGAGACGGGCGTACAACCGACGCAGCGGCGAACCGTGGGTCAGCAGCGCGACCCGGTCGGTGACCCGTCGCGGCAGTTGGAGCACTGTCGCGGCGAGCAGGACGGAGCCGTGGCTGTGCCCGGTGAGCACCACAGCGTTGCCGGAGTCGACGAGGTGAGTGATCCGGCAGGTCAGTTCGGGAACGGCCCGTTCGGCGTAACACGGTGGCGCGAACGGGTGCGCGGCTCTCGGCCAGAAGGTGCCCAGGTCCCACAGCACGCCGACGTACCGGCGGAATCCGGGGGTGCGGTAGGCGAAGATTCCGCCGACGACCAGGCCGACGATGAGGGCGGCGATCAGATAACTGCCGACACCGATGCCGAAGTTGACGAAGCCGGCCGGCAGCCCGACGTAGCGCTGGACCAGTTCGCTGGGAGGCGTCGGTAGCAGGCCGAGCGCGACCGCTGCTATGCCGATCCCGGCCAGGCAGGCGTAGAGAACCGCGAGCGGCACCAGCCGCTCGGTGAACCGGGCGCGGGCCATGCTCTTGCGCACCTGCCGCAGCCGCGGCGTGGCATCGGCAGGCGCGGCCGGGAAGTCACGAGCAACGATTGCCGACGCGGCCCGGATCCGTCCCGGTCGTGACGCCACCGACACCACACCGGCGACGGCAAGCGTCACCAGCACCGCCAGCGAGAAGCCGAGGATCGCCCAGATGCAGGCACGCGGTGGGCTGGTAATCAACGCCTCCGCGGTCGGCGCCCCCCTGTTCAGGACGTCGGACACCCGATAGACCAGTTCGGCGGAGAACGTGAGCGCCAGGCTGATCGCGGCTACGGAGGTCGCCAGGGCGCCGAATCCGAGCGCGGGCGCGACACCCGGCTCTCGACGCCGATGCCAGAACAGCACCACCCCCAGGGCAGCCAGCAGCACCGCCTGACCGATGAACAGCCCGACGACGGTCAGGTTGTAGCCGGGCAGCCCGTTCCGTTCCGGCCAGGAGGCTGAACTGGTCAGGACGTGGATCCAGACCAGCACGGTCAGACCGAGGGCGATCGTGCGCAGTGCGCTGACCAACCGGTCGAGCCGCCACTCCGTTGGCCTGGTCAGGGGTGGGATGCAGAGCAGAACCGCACTCATGATCAGCAGGAGTCCGCAAGTTGCCGCCAGCGCGACGGTGCCGATCGACAAACCCTGTGCGGCCCGGGCACCGAGCAGGCTGAGGTCCAGCGTGGCAAATGCCGCCGCGACGTGAATCGAGCGCAGTCGACCGACCAGCGGCTCATTGTCCCACCGGCCGACGGCGGTGAGCCGATTCGCCGCAAGAGGCTGGTCGGCCGAGCGGAAGACGTGAGACGGGAGTGCCGGGCGAGCGCTGAGCCCCCACACCAGGCTGATGGCCGCAGCCGGCACCAGCGCGAGTACCGCCAGGCGCAGTCCGGCAGGACGCCCCCCGAGCCAGGAGAGCCAACTGCGTCCCGCCAGGCACTCCGGTGAGGACATGCACTTCCACGCAATCACATCCAGCGCGATGCCCACCATGCTCAGCACGTACATCCCGGTCAGGGTGAGCGCCAACAACCGGCACAGGGCCTTGATCACCGGGTCGGAGCCGGCCGTGGCCGGACGCATCCAGATGGCGAGGTTGATCAGCATGAAGGGCAACAGGATCACCATCGACAGCGTTCGCACCGCGTTGCCGGCGGGCAGGTTGTTCCAGCGGTAGGCCTCCAGCGTCACCCCGTCCGTCTCGGCGCCCTCGTGGTTTCCCGGCCGGGGTCGATAGAAGCCGCCCCTGTGGTCACCCGCCACCTGCTGCACGTGCTGTCGATCCAGGAGGTCGTCCGGTCCGGTGGCGGAGACCCCGTGCACCCGTAGTTCCACGAAGCCGTCGGCCCTGGCGCGCCCGCCAGCGTCTCGCTGATCCATCCGGTACCGGCCCTCCGGCGCGTACGCGGCTCACACCGACCCGCTCGGCTGATCCGACGGCACCCGCGTGGCGCAACGGGCGTACCCCTCGAAGGGGGATACAACCCCGCGCTCGTAGCGCGCCGAATCGTGCCCATTACCGGTGGCGGACCAACCCGTCGGAGGAATGGGGATCGCGACGCCTACCAAAGAGGTTGTGGCCCACCGGCATTCTTCGGGTATCGACTCGACGACCCTTCCGGCGTGGTACCAATACCCGGATAGGCGAAGCCGGCAGGAATGGGCGGCCCATGTCGACAAGGGCAGCAGCGCTGCTTCGAAAACCCGGGCAACCGCAGCGTCCGAGCCTTCTGGAACTCTTCTTCGACCTCGTCTTCATCTTCGCCCTCAATCGGGTCTCACAGCGACTGGTCGCGGAGCTTACCGAGCAGCGCGTCGTCCTCATCGACGTCGGCGAGACGCTCCTGTTGCTGCTGGCCTTCATCGTGCTGTGGTTCGTCACGGCGTGGGTCACCGACCTCTACGATCCGCAGCGGCCGCAGCTTCAGGTGCTGGTCTACACGGCCATGCTCGGCGCGCTGGTGATGGCGGTCGCGGTGCCGCACGCGTTCGGGGACAGAGGTCTGGCCTTCGCTGGGGCCTACGTCGCCGTCCACATCATTCGTGGGCTGGTCATCGTGCCGCTGCTGCGTGGCCACGAAGCTCAGCGCCGAGCGGCTGGGGTGTTCTTCTGGTTCACGTTGTCGGCAGTGCCGTGGATCGCCGGCGCGATCGTGACGGATCTGGCCCGCAGCCTGTTGTGGACGCTCGCGATCGCCATCGACGGCGCGGCACTGCTGCTGTTCTATCCCGCGCCGTGGTCCCGTCCCACGCAACGGCAGTGGCCCGTTCTGGCCGAATACCTGTCTGAGCGCTACCGACAATTCTTCATCATCGCTCTCGGTGAACTTATTTTGACGACCGGCTCGGCCTACAGCGACACCTCGTTTCGGCACGGCGGAGCCGCGGCAGCCTTCGCGGTGTCATTCATCACCACCGTGCTGCTGTTTCGCGTCTACGTCTTCAGGGCGGGCCAGCTGTTGCCCGAAGCCATCAGGGTCGCCGCTGAGCCCGCGCACCTCATCCGGGAGGCTTTCCTCGCGCACGTACTCATGGTGGCCGGGATCGTCGCCGTTGCCGTGGGGTACGAAATCGTGATCGAACATCCGTTCGGGCACACCAACGCGGCGTGGGTTCTCGTCGTCCTCGGCGGGCCGATGCTCTTCCTGATTGGACGAGCCCTGGTGGAACATGCCGTATTCGCCCGGGTGTCCCGCTCCCGGATCATCGGCGCTCTGGCGCTCGCCGCCGCCTCACCGTTCATGATCCTTCTGCCGCCGCTGGCCGTGGCCGTCACCGCCGTCATCGTCCTCGCCGGCATCGCCGCCTCCGACGCCGTCCACGCCAAGGGGAAACCACCCGAACGGCCGCACCCGTCCAACACCCGAGAGGGAGCGTAGAAGGCTTCCACCGAACCGCACACGTCCGTCGGTCCTGCGGAGGCCGCTGCCGGGGCGCGGTGTGCTGCCGCACCCTGGCAGCGGGTCGCCGGTCGTCAGACGGAGACAGTGAGCACCAGTTTGCCGGCCGTGTGACGGTCTCCACGGCCGCCAGCGCCTCCCGCGCTCTCCTCGAAGCTAGCTTCGAGGAAGCACTGTGATGGCCGCGATGGCGCTGTTGACGACGGTGGCCGTCACGGTGCGGGTCACGGCCGCCGCCGCGGCGTCGGCACCCCAGTTGCCCCGCTCGAGTTCCTTGGCCCGGCTGATCACCGGTGACGTCCACGGGATCTCGCGGTCGAACTGCGGGAGCGTCCCGCTCGCCGAGAGCAGCGCCGCGAGCGCGGCGACACGGGCTTGCGGCTCCGCGCCGTCCACCAGGACCCGCCGAACGTCGGCGAGCAGGCGGGCCCGTCGTTCGGTCCTGCCCTCCCGAAGCGCCGTCGTCCGGAACAGGCCGAGCACCTTACGGGGCTCCTGGTCGATGTCGCCCCGCGCGATGAGCCGTTCCAGCACCGGCTGGCGCAGGGCTGGACCGATCGCGGCCAGGGCCGTCTGCACCCCCCTCGGTTTCTCGGCGAGGTAGTCCCACGCGGGACCCAGGAGGCCATCGGTGGGTGGGTGACCTGCCACGCTCCTGAGCCGCCCCCGGTCCGCAGTGGTCAGGTGGTCGCCGAGGGCGAGGTCCGCGAGAACGGCGCCGCCGAGGACGTAGAAGAGGGTGTTCTCTCCCGCGATGGTCCCGGATCTGGGTTGGAAGAGGAGTAGTAGGAGATCTTCCACCACTGTCGGCGCGTCGGATCGGGCTTCGATGGTCATCGGCGCGGCTCCCAGCGGAAGAGTCGGGTGGCCAGAGCGACGGCGACGACGACCCAGCCGAGCGTGGGCGCGAGCAGGAGCAGGGAGTCGGTCACGGCGACGCCGCCGTTCCAGGCGTTCATTGTCAGTTCGGTGGCCGCGCCGCCGGGCAGCAGCCGCTTGAGCCAGGCGAGGTTCTCGGTGCCGGTGATGCCCACCCAGCTGGCCATGGCGATCACCCCGAGGGTAACGGGCAGGGTGGTGACCTGGGCGTGTTCGGGGGAGTTCGTCAATCCGGCCGTGGCCAGCGCCAGGCCGATCATCATGGCCACTGTCGCGAGGACCGCCACCACCAGCAGGGCGACGTTCGCCGGTGCGTCGGCGACCACGGCCAGGGCGGTCAGGATCGCTGTCACCTGCACCCCGGCGAGGACGACCACTGGCAGCAGGAGGCCGGCGAGGATGCCGGCGTCGCCTTCGGCGGTGGAGCGCAGCCGCTTGAGGAAGAGATTCTGTCGCCGGGACGCCAGGGTGGTGACGGCGGTGGCGTAGAGCCCGAACGCGGCCACCGTGAACGTGACGATCGCGGCGATGTAGCCGAGGCTCCCGATGGCGGCGTACGTCTCGTGCTGACGGACGAAGAACACGCAGACCGCGACCGGGATGATGAGGCTGGTGATCAGCACGAGCCGGTTGCGGAAGATCTGGATCAGTTCGCTGGACGCGATGGACAACACGGTGAGGCTCCTCGCGGAAGATCGAATCAACTGTTGATGGCGCGGAAGACGTCGTCGAGGCGGGTCGGCCCTGCCGCCAGGTCCCGCAGCTCCACGGCGTGGTCCTGCGCCCAGCCGAGCAGGAGGTGCAGGTCCTTCTGCAGCTCGAAGGTCTCGACCACGACCTTCCCGGCCGCGTCGACGGCGGCACGCACCGGCAGCGTCGGTGCCGGTGCCGGTGCCGGAAGGGAGAAGCGGATGACCGCGGGCAGGGTGCGGGTCAGTTCGGCCACGGTGCCCTCGCGGTGGAGGGTGCCCTGGTGCATCAGTCCGATGCGGTCGGCGCGTTGTTGTGCCTCCTCCAGGTAGTGGGTGGTGAGCACGATGGTCGCGCCGTTCTCGCGGAGCCGGTCGACGGTCGCCCAGACGGCGTCGCGGGACTGGATGTCGAGGCCGGTGGTCGGCTCGTCGAGGAAGATCAGCTCCGGGGTGCCGTAGACGGCGGTGGCGAAGTCCAGCCGCCGCTTCTCTCCGCCGGAGAGCTGCGACACCTTGCGGCCGGCTCGGCCGGTGAGGTCGACCATGTCGAGCACCCGGTCGACGTCGTCGCTACGCCCGCTGAGCCGGCCGATCAGACCGACGGACTCACGGACGGTGAGGTCTGGGGAGAATCCGCTCTCCTGGAGCATGACGCCCATTCGGGGACGTACCGCTCTCCGGTCGTCGGGGCTGTGCCCGAAGACGCGTACCGAGCCCGAGGTTGGCCTGCGGTGTCCCTCGATGACCTCCAGGGTCGAGGTCTTTCCGGCGCCGTTGGTGCCCAGCAGCGCGTACAGCTCTCCGGGTCGTACCTGGAAGGAGAGGTCCTTGACGGCGTGGAAGTCGCCGTAGGTGAGGTTCAGCCGTTCGACGTCGATGACGGGTGTGGTGGACATGCACCAATGACAGCGCGGGCGCGGCCGACCCGTCAGTGGCACCACGTCATCACCGCATGTGACGTGGTGTCACTGGTCGGCGCCTCTGGCTGCCGGATACTGAGGTGGTGACCGCTCGATCGCCGCGCTTCACCGAGTCGACGCAGGGGAGGCTGCGCCGGCTCAACCTGGCCACGTCACTGCCGCCGGTGGTGTTCGCCGCCGTGGTCCTGCTCTACACCGATGCGCGTGCCTGGTGGCACCTCGCCGTTCTGGCCCCGGGGGCCGTGGCGGCCGTGGTGGCGTTCGAACGGTGGACGGCAAACGACCTCGCCCGGGTCGCGCTGCCCTGTCTGGTCGTGGCGGCAGCGGTGTGGCCGCTCGGGGTCCTGGTGACCGGCAGCCCCAACGCCTACTGGGGTGTCTGCGCCGTAGGTTCACTTGCCCTGCGCGAGGTGCGACGACGCCGGAAGCTGGTGATGGCCGGGCTGTTCACCTACGTCGCTGTCGTCGGCGCGGCGCGGCTGCTGGTGCAGCGGGACGACGTCGGTCACGTTCTGGTCACCTACGTTCTCATCCCGACCGCCCTCACCATCGTCGTGACGGTCTTCACGGTGGTGGGCGAGCGGTTCTACGACCTCATCCGGGAGCTCGAACAGACCCGGGAACGCGAGGCGGAGCTGGCCGTGGTGCGGGAGCGCGTGCGGTTCGCCAGCGACCTGCACGACATCCAGGGTCACACCCTGCACGTGGTGAAGCTGAAGATAGCCCTGGCCCAGCGACTGCTGCTCCGCGACACCGCTCGGGCGGAGAAGGAACTGCGGGAGACGTACACGCTGGTCAGCGACACCATCGCGCAGACCAAGGAACTCGCCTACGCGCAACGGCGGCTCAACCTCACCGCCGAGATCGAGAACGCGAAGAACCTGTTCGAGGCCGCCGGAATCCGGGTCCGGGTGACCCGGGAGGCCGAGGTCGACGCCCGCGCCAGCGAACTGCTCGGGCAGGTGCTGCGCGAGACGACCACCAACATCCTGCGCCACGCCCAGGCCACCCAGGTGCAGATCACGCTCGCCGCGTCGGGCATCACCATCGTCAACGACGGCGCGACCGCCAGCACGCCCCCGGAACTCAGGGGCCTGGCGGCGCTGAGGCAACGGGTGGCGGGCGACGGGGGTGAGCTGACTGTGGAACAGGAGGACGGGCGGTTCCTGACCGCAGCGACCTTCCCACCCACTCGGGTCGACGCGCCCCCGACGGCTACCGGGAAGGACGGCCGATGACCACCATCGTGCTCGCCGACGACGAGGCGCTGCTCCGCACGGCCCTGGCCGCGCTGCTGCCGATGGAGGGCGACATCACCGTTCTCGCCGAGGCGCAGGACGGCCGCACGGCGATCGCCGCCACCCTGCGGCACCGGCCCGACGTGCTGGTCATCGACCTGGAGATGCCCGGCGTGGACGGCCTCGGCGCGGTCGCGGAGATCCGCCGCGAGCGACCGGAGCAGGTGGTCCTCATGCTGACCCGACACGCCCGCCCCGGCGTGCTGCGCAAGGCCCTGAAGCTCGGCGTCCAGGGCTTCGTCAGCAAGTCCGCCGAACCGGCCCACATCACCTCGGTCATCGCCACCCTGCACGCGGGCAAACGCTGGATCGACCCGGACGTGTCCACGCTCGCCGTCACCGACGACTCCCCCCTCACCGACCGTGAAGCCGACGTCCTGCGGGTCACCGGCGAGGGCTACTCGGTCGCCGACATCGCCGCACGCCTGCACCTCGCTCCGGGCACCGTCCGCAACTACCTCTCCAACGCCATGCGCAAGACCCAGACCCGGACCCGCCACGAAGCGGCCCGCTACGCCCGCCAACACGACTGGCTGTAGACGGGCCGAAGTGGCGATCGCGGCGCCGGTTGCCTTCCACGTCGCCATGGTGGTGCTGGTCTGGCTGCACGAGCGGCGAGCCCGGTTGTCGAACGCGGGACGTCGTGTACGCCATTCACCAACTACGTTGGACGTACGCACCCCAGCCCTGATTGCCGAACGATCGCTGCGGGACGAACGTGCCGACGGCGGAGAGCCGTCTCCCCAAGGCGGTCCTGACGTGACAGCGGCATGCAGTACCAGAGCCTCCGGTGTCCACAGCAAACATGGGGGAGTGCCCGTGAATCAGTCGTATGACGCCGTCGCCGCCTGGCGGACCGCCGGCGAGGCCGGTGACGCCGCCGGCGCGGTCGCCGCCCTCAGCCCTGATGTCACAGTGGTCTCGCCGATCACGGAGCAGTTCACCTTTCAAGGCCGCCAGCAGGTACGCACCTTGCTCGAAGTGGCCCTGGCCGCGATCGATGACATCACCTACACCGACCAGGTCGCCGAGGGCCGCACCGTGGCGCTCTTCTACGAGGCGCAGGTCGGCGCGGTGCGTCTCTACGAAGCCCAGCGCCTGCGTCTGGGTGCCGACGGCCTGATCAAGCACATCACCCTCTACGTCCGGCCCTTGCCGGCGCTCACCCTGCTGATGGCTCGCCTCGGGCCCGACCTGGCCCGACGCAACGGACAGCCGGGCCTGGCTCGGCTGATTCCGCTCGCCAGCGCCGCGATGCACTCGATGGCCGCCACCGGCGAACGGAGAATCATGCCGAGAGTGGCACCCCGGTAGCAGCATTCGACACTCCCGCACCTCGCTCTGCTGGGGGAGCGAAACCCACCCAGGGCGGGAGGCGTCACGGTGCCGCCTTGGCGAGAGTGCTGGTATGTCCGCTCGCAGAGGCCGTCGCTGGGCGTACGGCGCCTTGGCTTGGTTGATCTTCTTTGTGGTGTCCCACGTGTTCCTGGTGTTCTTTCCTGGGCCCGATCCAACCGGTGATGGACCGTGGGGCATGAGGGCCTACGTGATCTTCAACGTGGTGCTCATCTCCATGTCGGCCATCGGAGCAGCCGTCGTTCTGGCCACAGTCCGCCCGCCGGCCCGACGTCTTCCCCAATGGTTGCTGCTGACGCCACTGGTGTTCGGCAGCACCCTGCTCGTCATCCGGGGTGTTCCAGGAATGGTCGAGAATCTTCTGATGGTCACCGGTGTCCGTCGCGGTGGTTTCGTGGGGGCGGTGGACATCTCGACGGGCGAGTTCTGGACCGGCATCGGAGTCAACACCTACTTCTTCGCAGGAGCGGTGTTGCTGGTGGGGACAACCGTCTCCTACGGCCGACGATCAGCGGGCCCGTCTCGGTGAGGCGTACCGGCGTCCGCGCGGGCGATCTCCTCCCGCAACAGAGTCGCCTCGTCGTCGCGGTCACAGAGCAGCAGCACAGTGAACTCTGGCTGGCCGAACGGGCTCGCCCAGTGATGAACGGCCTGCGCACTGCGCGAGCAGACCTCGACCTGAGCGGTGGAGCCGCTCCGCCAGTTGCTCATCGGACGATGACCAGGTTGGCCATGTCGACGACCGGCCGGTAGCCGAGGGCGGCGTAGATCTTGTTTGACGTCGGGTTGGCCTGGTCGGTGAACAGGCAGACCCGCGCGCCCTCGGCCTGGATTCGGCGGGAAACCTCGGCTACCGCGTTGCTGGCCCAACCGCGTCCGCGCTGGGCCGGCGGTGTGTACACCGGGCCCAGGCGGGCCACCCCGAACGACTGTGGGTTCGCGCCGGTGAGGTGCACCGGCTCCCCGGTCTCGTCGACCCAGAACCACAGCCGTCCGGCTCGGATCCGACGCAGCACCTCCGCGTGGTCGGGCGCTTCGTGCGCACTCGTACCGGGCGGGCGGCCCGCCTGTTCGTCGGCGTCGCCAATGAACGCGGCGAGCCACTGCGTGACCAGTCCCGCGTCGTCTTCGGTCGCGGTAACCAGGCTGCCCGGTACCAATGGTGGCCACGTCAGCTCGCCGAGCTCATGCAGTCGTGTGTGCTGGGCGACCTGAACGTCACCCCCGCTGAGCCGGGCCAGCGCGGCGGCGCACAGCTCGGCGGCAGGCAGGGCCCCGTTGACAGCGAGGACCTCCTCCCCGCGCTCGTGCAGGGCGTGGGCCAGCGCAGCGGCCGCCTCGTCGGGCATGGGCAGCAGGAACGGGGGATAGGGGGCATACGGCGCCGAGCGCATCCCGGCGCCGACCACGGCACCGGAGTCGTCGCTGACCACCAGCCACCAGTTGCGGTCGGGCTGCGGGATCCCCTCGGTCCGCTGCGACAACAGCCGGTGCGCGATGGTGGTCACGACAGTGCTGACGACCGGATCGGCGCGCAGGTAGTCACCAGCAACGGCCAGGAACTCGCCCGGATCGCTGAGGAACCGCAGCCGCAGGCCGGTCCTTGGGACGATGCTCATCCGCGTACGCTAGCCACCGCCTACCAGATCGACACAGGAATTTTGTGCGGCCCGAGGACCTGTAAGCGCTGAGCCAGCCGTGCGGCGGGCGCACGGTTGGTCTCGGCCGGGCGGGGTACACCGCCGCGAGTGGCGCGGGGGCTGGGTTCACCCGGTTTGGCCACCGAAGGTGCTTCGGAGGGGCCGATGTCGGGTGCATCAGCGCGGTCAGGCGGGCCCGGGACGTCCGATGACGTGGTGGAACTGCGGGTACACGGCGCCGCCAGCGCAAGCGCCGCCCAGGTGTTGAACGTGGCGCAGGTCGAGCAGGTCGCGGGCGACCGCAGTGGGGGCTTCTACCGACCCCGACGCCCATGTTCGTGCGGCGGCGGCGAACGGGTGACTGAGGCGTACCGCTGGGGTGACCTTCCCGCCGGAAGCGTGGTCCGAACACTGACGCTGGTGTTCCTCCTGCCGTTCATGCTGGCCAACCTGGCGATCTGGATGCGACCGGCGAGCCCTGGCTCCGACGCGACGGTCAGATCCCTGTGCCGGTTGCTGGCGCTCACCCTCACCGCGCTGTACGTGCTGGCCTTCGTCGGCGTCACGCTGGACCTGATCGCGTGGAAATGCATGGGCTCGTCACGTTGCCTGGCCGGGCGTACCTGGTTGTCCTGGTTGGGTGGGCAACCTGTGGGCCTGCGCCTCGCGGTACTCGCTGTGGTTCCGGCCGTCGCCATCGGCCTGCTCTGGCGGGCCAGCACCCGGCCGGGAAAGATGTTCGACGCGTTCCGCGCTCCGGCGGACGAGGTCTCCGAGCACCGACTCAGTGGGATCGGTCAGTGGGACGCCGGGCCGCTGGTGGGTCGGCTGCGCTCGATTCACGTCGCGGCGGCGTTCGCGACACTGGACGTCGCCCTGCTCGCCGCCCGAGCCGCGAACGGCGCCTCGGCCAGCACGATCGTGTTGGCCGTGGCCACCGGGACGGTGCTGGCCGGCTGCGTGGTCCTGCTCTGCCTGCCCGCGCTGCTCGACCGGGCCGCCTCGGATCAGCGACTGGACCGAATCACCCGCACGGTGCGGACGGTAACCGTGGCCCTGACCATCGTGGTGGCGGTCCACGTCCTCGCCAGCCCGGCGCCGTGGCACGAGGGGGGCGGCCTACCCGGCTACGGCGCACTCCTCACCTCGCTGTTCGTTGCCCAGACGACCCTGCTGACCGCCCTCGGCGCTGTGCTGCTCTGGCGCCGGGTACGGCGGCGGGACGCCATCCCGCTGCTCGGGCTGGGCGCGCTGGTGATGGCGGCCAGCGCGGTCAGTCTGGCGGTGGCAGTGTCCGCTGAGTTCGTCTACCGGGTGGCGGATCTACTGGATCGCGACGCGCCGACCGGAGAGGGCCTGGCCTCCGGTCTGCCGCCGGCGTTCACCTGGGCGATCTTCGGCTTTCTCCGGACAGTGCTGTTCACGCTGGTGGTAGCGGTTCCGGTCGTCCTCGTCTCTCGACGCCGTCGACGTCGTGCCGCGGCGGCGATCGTGGCCTGCGACTTTCCGGACCGCCCGCCCGCAGCCGCGACCCGACTACGGCAGGTGCAGGAGGCGATAGCCAGGGCCCGTTTCACGGAAAGGCTGATTCCGTTGGCGGTGGTCTACGCCTGCCTGGCCGGAATCGGCACGGCCACCACCACCCTCGGTCTGCTGGAGTTGCTGCCGAGCGAGTCTGTGCAGCGGTACGCACGGGTACCCGGCGACCTGATCACCTTCTCCATCGCGTTCGGGAGCTGGGGGATCGCCGCGATCATCCTCGGCCTTATCATCGGCGGCATCTTCGCCTACCGGACGGCCGAATTCAGGCGCCACGTCGGTGTCCTGTGGGACCTGGGCACCTTCTGGCCACGGGCCGCCCACCCGTTCGCGCCACCCTGCTACGCCGAACGAGCGGTGCCGGAGTTGACCAGACGAATCACGTATCTGGTCGGACGCGGCAACCTCGTGCTGCTCACCGCACACAGCCACGGTGCGGTCCTGGCCGCCGCGACAGTGCTCCAGTTGCCGCCCCAGGTCAGCAGTCGAGTCGCTCTGCTCACCCACGGGTCGCCACTGAGCCGACTCTACGCGCGACTGTTCCCCGCCTTCGTCGACGACGAGGTGCTGCACGAGATCGGCTCTCGCGTCGATTGGCGGTGGGTGAACCTGTGGCGTGACACCGACTCGATCGGCGGCTGGATATTCACCGCCCACCGGACAGCAGTGCCGGCGACCGTCGGCCAGAGGGCGGCAACGGTGGACCGCCGGCTACGGGATCCCGCCGACGTGGTGCCGTTACCCGGCGACAGCGTCCCGCCTCCGATCCAGGGGCACCGGCCCCGCGGATCGGAGCAGCGGTACGCCGAGGCCGCCCGCGAGTTGATCGAGCGCCTTCGCCAGCCGATGGACTCAGTGCCGCTTCCGGGCGACCCGCCGACCGGGCACTGACGAACCCGCGACGGTGGCGCGGGCGTGCCCGAAGTACATGAGCTCCCAGATCGCGTCCTCGGCGAACGCCTCGACCACCTGTCCGCCCTTGTGGTGCTCGATCGTGAGCAGGCCGGCGAAGCGGAGGTAGGCGCCGTCGAACCGGACCAACCGGGCCGCTGCCCGCTTCAGCCAGGGCAGGTCCTTGGTGAGGGGATTGCGGACCAGGTCGCGCTCGCGGTCGAAGGTCACCACGTACGTGTCGTCGTCGTCCACGTAGGTGTAGC